>NZ_FUZZ01000009.1 GCF_900168065.1 Chitinophaga ginsengisegetis
TCTTTTGCAATTGTCTGTAACGGGGCTGTCTTTACGCTATGTTATTTTCGGGGGAGAAGCACTGAGCCCGGGGAAATTGCATTCGTGGCGGGAGATGTATCCTGGTGTTAAGCTGATTAATATGTACGGGATTACAGAAACGACGGTGCATGTTACCTATAAAGAGATCACAGAAAAAGAGATCGGCAGTAATATCAGCAACATCGGCAAACCTATCCCTACTTTATCAGTCTACCTGCTGGATGAGCATCAGCGGCTGGTTCCGGCAGGCATTACCGGAGAGTTATACGTAGGCGGATCTGGCGTTTCGAGGGGGTACCTGGGCAACGAAGCGTTAACATCTGCAAAGTTTGTCCAGGATCCGTATAAAACCGGTGGTCGGCTTTACCGCACCGGCGATCTTGGCCGTCTGCTGCCGGGTGGTGAAATTGAATACCTTGGCAGGAAAGACCACCAGGTACAGTTACGGGGTTTCCGTATAGAGCTGGGCGAAATAGCGTATGCCTTATCAGGTAACAGCCGTATTGGCGAAGTGGTGGTGGAAGCCCGTGAAAAGGAAGATGACAAATACCTGGTGGCTTATTATACTGCTGAGGAGGAAATAAGCAGTACCGCATTGCACACCTACCTGTTGGAGAAAATACCGGACTACATGGTCCCTTCTTACTTTGTTTACCTGGATCACTTCCCGCTAACCTCGAACGGCAAGCTTGACAAAGCAGCGTTACCCGTGCCGGGGGCTGGAAAACAGGATGGCGGTACTTCACCCGAAACAGAAAGTGAGAAAATAATGCTGGATGCGTGGGAAGAAGTACTTGGTACGCGTGCCATCTCTTTAACAGATAATTTCTTTGCTATAGGAGGCGATTCCATCAAGGCGATAAGGCTGCTGCCTGCCATCAGGAAACGGGCCGCCACGGGTATCGGGTTAATCGACATATTTGAATGTCCTACAATCTCCCTGTTGGCTAAACGGTTGGAAACAAAGCAGCAGGAGCCTCTTGCTGTTGCTGCTGCCAGCCAGGTTATGCAGGAGCTGGATGAGCTGAATGCCAGGTTTATGGACCGTGAAAATGTGGCGGAAGTTTTTCCGATGAGTGATATCGAAAAAGGAATGATCTATCATTCTCTGTCTGCCAGTGAAGGCGCTTTGTATCATGATCAGAGTACATTCAATGTTCGCTATATCTCATTCAACGCGGATTTGTTTCAGCGGGCCTTGCAGTTGATGGTTGAAAAGCATGGAGTACTCCGGGCTGCCTTCAATATGAGTGATTATGAAGTGCCGTTGCATGTTGTGTACAAACACATTGATGCAGCTATCCGTTTCTCTGATATCTCACACCTGGAAAAAAATGAGCAGCAATCCACTGTAATTGAATTTATGGCGTCCGACAGGCAGGCGCCCTTTAATTATGAACAGCCTCCTCTCTGGAGAATGAATATTTTCAGGTTGTCTTCCGAAAATTATTTCCTGGTATGGGTATGTCACCATTCGATTATGGATGGATGGAGTGTTGCCTCATTCATGACGGAACTCAATAACACTTATCTGAAATTATTGGCGGACCGCTCATTCCGCCCGGCAGCCATCAACGTTTCCTATAAACATTATGTGATACAGGAACTGCTTGCCAAACGTAATAAGGCGATATCCCAGTACTGGCAGGAGGAATTGCATGATGTCGCCAAACAGGAACTGGCAGATACAGGGCATGTAAAACGGCATAGTGTAGGACAGGAACAGCAACGGCTTTCAGGCGAGCTATATGAAAGACTGACCTCCTTTTCCAGGGATAAAGGGATTGGTATAAAAACAATCCTGGTGTCGGCTTACCTGGCCGTCCTGAAGATGTTTACTTATAACGACGAGGTAATTGTAGGACTGGTATCCAGCAACCGCCCCGCGGAAGAAGGCGGAGACCAGGTACTGGGCTGCTTCCTGAATACAGTGCCTTACAGGTTCAGGTTCCCCAATGAGCTTTCCTGGAACGGATTGCTGCAGCTGGTCGATAAAAAGATGACTGATGTTGGCAGGTATCAGCAGTTGTCATTATTTGATATACTTAAACTCATTGACCGCGCAGGATTTAATGAAAACCCGCTATTTGATTCGATCTTCAATTATGTGGATTTCCATATTTACAATGAGGCTTTATACGAGACTGACAGGAATGCTCCCGCAGCGATATCCGCCGACCTGGATATCAAATCTTATGCAGTTACAAATACCGATCTCGATTTTAACATCAGTACGAGGAATGGGAATTTTGAAATCAGCATAAACTACTCGACACAGAAATTCAAACAAACCTTTATTCAACGGTTCATTCAATATTTTGAAAGCGCACTGAATAATATTGTAACGTCTCCCCAGTCCCTGGTAATTACAGGCAACCTGATGAATCAAACGGAAACAGATCAGTTGCTGGTTGAATTCAATGATTCCGCTGTTGACATTGATCAGGAAGAAAATATTATTTCACTGTTCGAAAAACAGGTCGCAAAAACGCCGGATAATATTGCAGTCACATCTGGTAACATAGCCGTGACATACCTTGAACTAATGCACAAAGCCCGTCGGATCGGACTGTGCCTGAATAAAGAGCATGGTATTGGCGTAAATCACGTGGTAGGGGTACTGATGCAAAAATCGGAACGCCTGGTGTTTACTATCATGGGAATTCTACGGTCGGGCGCCTGCTATCTTCCGATTGATCCAAAAACACCTGTTGAAAGGATCAGGTTTATGGCCAGGGATAGCAAAATGAAAGTACTGATTACTGATATTCCGGAAGAAGGCGTATATAGCATAACTGATACAAACATTTTGCGGTATGATGCACTGGAACAAAGCATAAAGGATGTTCCTGTGACCGGGACTTTCCCACGGGCTTCTGCCGACGATCTGTTTTACGTGATTTATACCTCGGGGTCTACCGGAAACCCGAAAGGTGCCGCCATTAAAAATATTTCGTTCCTAAATCTGGTGAACTGGTATGTGAGGGCGCTGGATACAACCACAGCGGATAACTTTCTGCTGATAGCCCCAATCGCTTTTGACCTGGCACAGAAGAACTTTTTCGCCCCTTTAGTAACAGGAGCGAGGTTGACTTTGGCGGAGGAGATACAGCATGATTATCTTAAAATGTCAGCTACAATAGCGGCTGAAAAAGTAACCGTGGTAAATTGTGCGCCTGCAGCCTTTTATCCTTTACTGGAAGAATGTGCTCCCAATGAATATGATCGCCTCAAACACATCAGATATGTTGTATTAGGAGGAGAGAATATCAATATGGGTGCTTTTGCCGGCTGGATAAAATCCGGCCACTTCCAGGCAAAGGTCATGAACTCTTACGGTCCTACCGAATGTACGGATGTAGTGTCCTACTATGTAGTGGAAGATTATGATGTACAGAAGAATCACATTATACCGATCGGGAAGCCGGTAGACAATACCCTGTTATACATACTGGATAGTCGTCAACAGTTGCAACCGCCTGGGGTAAAAGGAGAAATTTGTATTGCAGGTATCGGTGTGTCAAAAGGATACCTGAATAATAACGATCTGACCAGCACGAAATTTTTACCCGATACCATCAGCGGGTCGGGATTAATGTATAGAACAGGCGATTTTGGCGTGTGGCTGCCTGATGGTAACATCGAGTTCCTGGGCAGAATAGACAACCAGATAAAGTTGCGTGGGTTCAGAATAGAACTGGGAGAAATCGAGAACTGCCTGCTGGAACATGAACAGGTTCAGGGAGCGGCGGTAATTATCAGGGAATTGAATGGAACAAAATCCCTGATTGCGTATTACGTATCGGCTTCACCTGTTCCCGCGGCTTCATTGCGTACTTTCCTGCAGCAACGGCTGCCGGATTATATGATTCCTGCCTTGTTTGTGCAACTGGAATCCATGCCTTTAACTCCGAACGGAAAAATAAACAGGCGTGGTTTGCCTGATCCTGAAGTTTCATCATCAGGAGCTTTTTTACCAGCCGTTACGCCGGAAGAGAAACTGCTGTCAGAAATATGGTTAAGTGTACTGGGCATCGCGCAGGTAAGCGTTACCGACAACTTCTTTTCATTGGGTGGCGATTCTATCAAATCCATACAAATTACCTCGCGTCTTCGTTCCGCAGGATATGAAACAACAATCAGGGATATCTTCGGCAGTCAGACTATCCGTGAGTTGTCGTTGAAACTGAGACGTTTGTCCGCTATCTCTTCTCAGGCAGCGGTATCCGGGAAAGTTGGGTTGACGCCGATCCAGCAATGGTTCTTCGATAGCCCGCTGGAACAAAAGCATCACTTTAACCAGTCGGTGGTGCTTCACTTCCCAGAACAGCTGGCCGCAGACCGGGTGCTTAAAATATTCGGGAAGCTGATGGATCATCATGATGCATTGCGTATGGTGTTTGAAGAACAGGAGGGTACAGTGGTTCAGCGCAACCAGGATACTGGTATGCCAGTATCACTGGAGGTGGTTGACCTGTACCGGAAAGATGACTGGCAGGCCGATTTCATATCACATTGTAATGCCCTTCAATCGGGTATCAACCTTGTCACGGGCCCGTTGTTAAAGCTCGGGCTGTTTCATGTACCGGACGGCAGTCGCCTGGTGTTGATTATTCATCACCTGGTAATCGATGGTGTTTCCTGGCGGATACTGTTCGAGGATATCGAAACATTATATCGTCAGGCTGCGCAGGGGGAGACCTTATCACTACCGTTGAAGACGGACGCCTTTCAGCAATGGTCCGCTGCTTTGTTGCCGTATGCGGAAAGTGAGGTCTTCCGGTCAGCCTGCAGGCATTGGTTCCGGATCGATGAACAACCGGTCTTCCATTTACCTAAAGATTATCCAGGTGGCCGGGGAATACAGGCATCCATACATCGTGAGGTTTTTGCCTTAGACAGTAACATTACCATGAAGCTAATACACCATGCGCAACATTTGCAGGTAAATGATATATTGTTAGCCGCTCTTTACCTGAGTATGCGCCGGCAGTATGCGGCGCCGGTACTACGCATTGACATGGAAGGTCACGGCCGTTCGGATATTGGTGGTACGGTCAATGTGAGCCGCACTATAGGCTGGTTTACGAGTATCTACCCCGTAGTACTAACCAGCAACAGCGATAACCTGGGTGTACTGATCCGCGATATCCGGGAAACACTCAGAAATGTTCCGAACGGAGGAATGGACTATCTGCTCATGCAGCAGCGCAGGCCAGGTCCGGAAGGGCAGGAGAAAGGCGGCGGAATCACGTTTAACTACCTGGGCCAGTTCGATAGTGATATTGCGGGCAGATCTTATAAGATATCTTCGGATCCTCACGGAGAAACGATCTCGCCGGAAGATGTGCGATTGTATGATTGGGATATTGTTGCAATGATCAGCTCCGGCCAGTTACAGGTACAGCTGAACTATAGCACATCACAGTACCGTCCGGATACGATAAGCTCGTTCATGAATGCGTACAGGGAATGCTTAGGTGAGATAATTGATTACTGCGGCTCCGGACAAAGGCTATTACTGTGTCCTTCGGAACTTACCTGCAAGAGTATCCCGGCAGGTCTGCTGGACGAACTACAGGAGCAGCAGGAGGTGGAAGATATTTATCCGCTGTCTCCCACACAGGAAGGAATTTTGTTTCACTCGTTATTAAATCCTGATGCAGAGGATTATCATGGTCAAACTGTTATTCATATTGAAGGGGAGCTGGATATTGCTGCGGTTGAATCGGCCATGAATGTGCTGGTCGCACGTTACGCAGTGCTACGGACACAGTTTTTACATGACCGGTACCATCGCCCGCTGCAGGTAGTACTAAAAGAAAGGAAGATGGACTTCCATTATCACGACGTGCAGGATGAATGCCTGGAATCGGGCAGGGAGCAGGTTGTGGAAGCCTACCGGAACCACGACAGGTTGAAACCTTTCCTGTTGCAGAAAGATATGCTGATGCGACTGACCGTGCTCCAAACTGGTTACAGGAAATATGAATTGATATGGAGTCACCATCATATACTGATGGATGGCTGGTGTATTGGTATTATCGTAAAGGACTTCAACGAAATTTATACGAAGCTGCAATTAAGTGAATGCCTTATTAATGCTGCTGTTAAACCATATTCCCGGTATATAGACTGGCTGGAGAGCAGAGACAGGAACGAATCTGCGCATTACTGGAAAACTTACCTGGAAGGATACGATCTGCTGGCACGTTTACCTGAAAAAGAAATTGCTGCCGGTGAAATGGTGCAGGGCAGTCACCTGATCAGTGAGTTAAAGCTGCCACAGGAAGTGGTCGCATCACTGGCGAAGGTTTCGGCCGGATATGGTGTAACAATTAACACCATTATAAGAGTGGCATGGGGTATCCTGCTTGCCCGCTTTAACAATGTGAAAGATGTGGTTTATGGCGCGGTGGTTTCAGGTCGCCCTGCGGAGATTGAAGGGGTGGAAACCATGGTTGGATTATTTATTAATACAGTCCCTGTCAGGCTTAAATTAGACCAGAACTGCAGTTTGAGCGAATTGCTGAAGGTAGCGCAGGAGGACGACCTCCGGAGCGAGCAGTATCACTACCATTCCTTATCAGAACTTCAGTCTTTCAGTAAGTTGGGCAGAAAACTGATAGATCATATCATGGTATTTGAAAATTACCCTGTTGCCAGGCAGCTGGAAGACATGTCAGCTGCAGAGAAGGACGGGAAAGGCTTTGATATCATCTCCGCAGCCTATAATGTTAAAACCAATTATAACCTTATTGTACGCATACTGCCGCAAAATGACTTTACCATACAACTCGATTTTAACCAGCACAGATACGATCAGGCTACTATTGACCAGGTGCTCAGTGGGCTGGAACATATTATTCACAGTATCGCTACCCGTCCGTCGTCCGCTCTGAGCAGTATCAGTGTGTTCGATGAGGCGGCTGAGGCCGCGATGAAAGCAACGTTTTCAGCTGACATAGAAGTAGCGCATGGCAGGATGACCATACAGGAACGACTCCACACATCATTCCGTCAACATGCCCTGAACGATGCGGTAGTATATAACGGCGTTGCGCATTCCTATGCGGAAATGGAATCAACCATCAACAGAATCGCCAATACTATTTCGTCGTTGAGGTTAGTGCCCGGTTCATTTGTGGGTGTTTTTTGCCGGAATAAATACCTGCAGGTATGTTCGATGGTAGCACTCTTAAAAGCCAGGCTGGCATTTGTACCACTGGATCCGGCTTTGCCGGATCACCGGCTGGCTGCAATGGTGAACAGTGTGCAAATGAAATTGATCCTCACTGATCAGGAATCAGAGGTGGTAGCGCAGTTACCTTTTGCCGGCTGCCCGGAGTGGCTGTCTGTTACCGGAGAGGAAGCTGAGTGTGCTTCTTCACTGTTTGAGCGGGCAAACGATTATACAATAGAGGATATTATATATGCTTACTTTACCTCCGGCACAACCGGTACCCCTAAAGGAGTGGCGGGCAGGAACGGAAGCCTTTCGCATTTCATCGGTTGGGAAATCAGTACATTGAAAGTAAAGCAGTCCTGCAGGATCAGTCAGTTCACCAGTCCGGGATTCGATGCATCCATGAGAGATATTTTCGTGGCGCTTTGTTCCGGTGGTACGCTTTGTATTCCGGATGAAGACGTCTTTGCCGACGGAGATAGCCTCATTGCCTGGATAGAGCGCGAGCGGATAAACCTGATTCATTGTGTTCCCAGTCTTTTCAAACTGATTAACACAGGCGATCTGTCCGGACCGGTTTTCCGCCAGCTGGAATGGATATTGCTGGCCGGCGAAAAGATTTTGCCCTATGAGTTGAGTGACTGGTATGCCAGGTTTGGAGACAGTATTCAGCTGATCAATCTCTATGGTGCTACAGAAACAACACTGGTAAAAGGATTTTATTTTATCAAACCAGCAGACCACCTTGCTTCCTTCATACCTGTAACTGCTATGCCGGGAGCCCAGTTTATGGTACTGGACGATACATTGAACGTTTGTCCGGAAAAAGTAAGGGGAGAAGTATATATACGTACGCCATATAGAACCGCCGGATACCTCGTGGATACCGGGATATCCAATGCCCTGTTTATACAAAATCCGTTTGCTGTAAGCAACAATGACCTGATATACAGAACAGGGGATATTGGTCGCCTGCATGAAGATGGCAAACTTGAAATTCTGGGTCGTACAGACCAGCAGATTAAAATACGCGGTATACGTATTGAGCCGGATGACCTGAAACATAATATTCTCCGGTATGATGGCATAACAGATGCAGTGGTCATGGTGAGAAGCGACAATGGTGCAGCGCCTTTTTTATGTGCGTATTATGTTACCGGACAGGAAACAGATAAATCAGACCTGAGAAAATATTTAAGCACCCTATTGCCGGGATATATGCTTCCAGCGTACCTGATTCAACTGGATCGGTTCCCCCTGTCTTCCAACGGAAAGGTGGACCGCAATGCACTGCCTCCTCCTGAAATACAACAAACAATGGATTTTGCAGCGCCTGCAGATGACGTGGAAAGAGCGCTGGTGATCATCTGGGCAGAAGTGCTGAAACTGGATGAGCAACAGATAGGGGTAAGAACAAGCTTTTTTGAGCTTGGAGGACATTCTTTGAAAGCAATTACCATGTTAAACAGGCTGAATAAAACTTTGGGGATACGGATTGCGCTAAAAGAAGTTTTTGTCAGACAGACCATAGCGGAGCTTGCATCTTATATTGGCACCATACTGCCGGCCGAACATGCGTTCGAAGGCGATGATGACGTAATTGAAATATCGTTATGAGAATAGATGAGTACATCACCCGGTTAAGAAAAGAGAATAACATTGTAATCTCTGTTGCTGATAACGATGTAAAAGTTCGTGGCGATAAGGCGGCCCTTACACAGGAAATTATTGCATCTATCAGGCGCCGGAAGCCAGAGATACTTGACTTTTTCAGTTCAGTACGTTCAGGTGAGGTGGCGCCTCCTGTTCGCATAATGTCCGGTACCGGCTGTTACCGGCTGTCGGCTGTTCAGAAACGGCTTTATTTTCTCCATGAAATGAACAGGACTTCCCTTGCTTACAATATGCCGCAGGGCGTTAGGATTGTGGGTGCGTTAGATGTGCTGAAGCTGGAGGATAGCTTCAGGCAGCTGATTGGCAGGCATGAAGCTTTACGGACACAATTTGACGTGGTGGATGGAGAAATAGTGCAAAGCGTGTTGGCGGCACCCGTTTTTTCCATAGAACACTATAAGCAGGAGCACAACGATATGCAGACAAAGGTACAGGGATTTATCCGGCCCTTCGACCTGAAGCACGCCCCTCTTATCAGGGTGGGGCTTTTTGAATCTGAGGTGGAAAAAATACTGATTGTAGATATTCATCACATCATTTCTGATGGAATATCCAACAGTGTGCTTATGCAGGAATTCCTCTCCCTGTATAATGATCAGCTGTTGCCCGGGGTGAGATTGCAGTATAAAGATTATGCGGAATGGCAACAGAATAAGATAAAGGAAGAGCAAGTACAGCAGCAGCGGGTGTTCTGGAGTAATAAATTTTCGCCCGTTCCCCCGGTGATCGATCTGCCGTACAATTTTTCAAGACCGCTTCATAAGACCTATAAAGGAAGCGCAGTCATTTTTCAGTTAGATGAACTGCAGTCGGCCAGGCTGAGGAGTATAGCCAGGGAGGAGCATACTACTATATTCATGCTGCTGCTGGCTGTGTATAATATTCTGCTCAGTAAACTGACGAACCAGGAAGATATCGTAGTAGGTACTCCAACTTCCGGCAGGTTTCACGAAGACGTGGAAAGGACAATTGGCCCCTTTGTCAATACGATTGCATTGAGAAACTTTCCCCGTGAGGATCGCTCTTTCCGGGACTTCCTGCAGGAGATAAAATCAACAGCAATTGAGGCTTTCGATCACCAGGACTGGGATTATGAAATGCTGGTAAGAGACCTGGAGATAGATAGGAGCAGCGGCCGTAATCCCCTGTTTGATGTTTTTATGGCGGTGCAGAACTTTGAACAACAGGAGTTTTCACTGCCAGGGATGAAATTGTCGAGGCTCAAAGCAACAAAGGAAATTTCCAAATTCGACCTCTCTCTATTAGTGACAGAACACCAGTCCATATTTACTTTTGAGTTTGAGTATGCGGCAGATTTATTTGAAAGGCAGACGATTGAAAGATGGGCAGGCTATTTTCAGCAGATAATCAATGAGGTAGTCAATAATGTCAACATCAGCCTGGCAAACATTGAAATGGTTCCCCCTGATGAGCAGCACCTGCTGCTTCACCGGTTTAATGATACCGCCACAGCCTACCCCAATAAGACCATTACCGCGGTATTTGATGAGCAGGTGAGAAAAACGCCGGATAATATTGCGCTTCGTTTTCATAATGGGAGCAATACTTACCTGGAACTCCAGGAAAGAGTTGACAAAACAGCCCGTTACCTGAGTGAAGTAAAAGGTCTGAAGAAAGGAGAGCTGGTTGGGGTAATGATGGATCGCAATGAGTGGCTGATACCGGCTGTATTTGGTATCCTTAAAGCTGGTGGTGTGTATGTTCCGGTTGATCCGGGCCATCCTGCGCAAAGGATAAAATCTGTTTTAAAAGACGCAGGTATTCACATGGTATTGGCCTGGAATCCTTCCGGCGACATGCAATGCAGCAGTGATTACCAGCTGCTGGATCTGAACAGGGTAATTCCTGAGATACTTTCACAACAGGCCGGATTTGAAAATGCGGGGTTATCAGGTCAGGATCTTGCCTATATTATATTTACATCTGGTTCTACCGGAAAACCCAAAGGGGTGATGATTGAACATCATTCAGTTATCAACCGCCTATACTGGATGCAAAAGGAATACCCGCTCCGGGAAGAGAGTGTGCTGCTGCAGAAAACGCCGCTGGTATTTGATGTTTCCGTTTGGGAACTCTTCTGGTGGGCATTTACCGGTGCTTCGCTTTGCCTGCTGGAGCCGGGAGCAGAAAAGGAACCCGCGAAAATAGTTGCCGCCATATCCGAAAATGGCGTGACAACCATACATTTTGTTCCATCTATGTTGAGTGCCTTTCTCCCGGTGCTGGATGCCTCATTCGATTTTACCCGCCTGCATACCCTGAAACAGGTATTTTCAAGTGGGGAGGAGTTGAAGGCCGAACATGTTGGCATGTTCCGGGATTCTTTATTCAGGAATTGTGGCAGCTCACTGATTAATTTATACGGTCCTACAGAGGCAACGGTGGACGTTACGCACTACAACTGCACGATGGAGGAAACATCGAAGCCTGTGCCGATAGGTAAGCCCATTGATAACACCAGGCTATATATACTCACTGCAAATGGTAAACCTGCACCGGTAGGAGTTGCCGGTGAACTGCACATAGCAGGTGCGGGGCTGGCCAGGGGATACCTGAATAATCCGGAGCTGACAGATTCAAAATTTATACAGCACCCTGTTATAAAAGGGGAAAGGATTTATAAAACAGGAGACCTTGCAAGATGGACTCCCGATGGTAATGTGGAGTTTTTGTGCAGGATCGATAACCAGGTAAAGGTGAGGGGGATCAGGATAGAACCCGGGGAAATAGAAAATCAACTGCTTTTACCAGGTATGCTGAAAGAGGTAGCGGTGACCGTAAAAGAAAGAGGAAACGACAAAATCCTGGTAGCTTATTATACTGCAGGAGATCAGATCAATGAAACCCAGTTAAGAGACTTTTTGAAAGGACAGTTGCCTGGTTATATGATCCCGGGGGCTTTCGTACAGCTGGAACAGATGCCGCTGACAGCCAGCGGTAAATTGGACAGGAAGGCTTTGCCGGATCCTGAATTCCTGCCATCAGAAGGATATGCGCCGCCGGCGAATGCAATGGAGGAAAAAATGATCGTAGTTTGGGCGGACGTTTTGCACCTGGAGAAAAATAATGTGGGGGTGGAAGACAACTTCTTCGCTATCGGCGGACACTCCATTATCGCCCATCGCTTAATTAACGCCATTAACAGTACATTTTCTTCGGTAGTTACTTTAAGGGATATTTTCGAACATCCCACCGTAAGAGGGCTTACCAGCCTTATTGAGAACCATCATAGAAATCTCCTGCCTGCTTTTATAAGAGCTGGTGAAGAACCTTTTTACCCGGCTTCTGCGGCGCAGCGCCGGTTGTATTATGAACAGGTGTCCCGGAGAGACAGCCTTGCTTATAACATCAACAGTGCCTACAAGCTGGAAGGGGAGATAGATCCTGACAAATTACAGAAGACGTTTGAATACCTGATCCGGCGGCATGAAGCATTGAGAACCTGCCTGTTTATTGCAGATGATATAGTGGTTCAACAAGTGGAAGAAGTGGTAACGTTCAGGATTTCCAGGCTGGACGCAGGGAAATATAACGATGCCGCCGCCGCGTTGGCTGATTTTGTCAAACCGCATGATTTGTCCAGCCCTCCGCTGCTAAGAGTAGGTCTGTTAGAGGACGAAAGATTGGGGAATATTTTGTTGATTGACATACATCATATTGTGTGTGATGGCATTTCACTTAACATTTTAATGAATGAATTTAAGTTGGCGTATAAGGGTGAAGAACTGAAACATCTCCCCTACAGGTATATCGACTACGCAGTATGGCAGCACGCTGATGGAGGTGCGCATACGGCTCAAAGGGAATTCTGGAAGAGGCAGTTGTCTGGTGAGCTGCGTGCTCCCGATCTGCCGGTGATGATGAACAGGGATAAAGTGACTGTTTACACCGCCGCCAGCAGCGAGCTGGTACTTGATCATGAACTTTATGCCCGGATCAGGGAATTTACTGCCAGTGTAAACGTATCGGAATTTATGTTCCTGCTCTCCGTGTATTATATCCTGTTAGCAAGGGTGTCGGGTAATACCGATATGATAGTCGGGTCTGACACAATTGGCAGGAACAGACCTGACTTTCGCGATATAGTCGGCACATTTGTAAATGAGCTGCCACTGAGAGTGCAGGTAGAAAGGGAATTGCCATATGACAGATTTTTAGCAGCGGTGAAGGATTGCGTTCTAAATGCATTTGACAACCAGGATTTTCAATTTGATGAGATGTTGTCGCTGATAAAAAGAGATAAACATGAAAAGCTTATTCATATTCATTTTTCCTATGCAAACTTTCTTGACAATGAGGTGGAGCTGGATCAGCTGGCGTTCACTACAATAGACACGAGGAAGGAACGGAGACTAACCCAGTACGAACTCAAAGCGGAAGTATACCCCGATAAGGGAGAAGGTATCCGCATTGTATTTGTGTACAGTAGAGAGTTGTATGAACATGCCACTATTCAGATATTTATGCGGTACTACCAGAATATCCTGGTGAATGTTCTCAATAATCCCCATGGTCGTATCCTGGATATAAATATGAAAAAATCCTGAATGTACCTGTTGGCATTTCTATTTAAACTCACAAAAAATTAAATTCTTCAGCAAATGTGTGGTATCTGCGGATTTATAAATTTTAAACGCCCGGCATCCGGAAATGATCAGGCTATTGTTCAGCACATGAATGCGCAGTTGATCCATAGGGGGCCGGATGCACAGGACACGCTGGTGTCCGGAAACCTTGCCTTCGGATTTAGCCGGTTAAGTATTATTGGATTGGAAAACGGGATGCAGCCCATTCACAATGAGGACAACTCTGTTGTACTTATATGCAATGGGGAGATATTCAATTACATTGAAATCAGGAAGGAATTGATGGAGAAAGGGCATCGTTTTGCCACCGGTTCCGATGTGGAGGTAATCGTTCATTTGTATGAGGAATACGGCATGGAATTTTTGAATATGCTCAATGGACAGTTTGCTTTTGCACTTTATGACAAGAAGTCCGGCTCGCTTTTCTGTGCCAGGGATCATATGGGTATTATTCCTTTCTTCTATACAAAAACGGGTAACAGTTTCATTTTCGGATCGGAGATAAAAGCCATTTTAAAACATCCGGATGCTCCACGCCAGGTGGATTTTGTAGGGCTTGACCAGGTATTGACGTTTGCAGGATTAATTAGCCCCAGAACCATGTTCCGGGATATTTACAGCCTGGAGAACGGACACTACCTGGAAATTGGTGCCAGCGGAAGTTTGACAAAACACGAATACTGGGACCTTGTTTATCCCGAACAGCATGCAGACATCCCGGTTCAGCATGAAGCATGGTATATTGACCAGCTGGAGTCGCTGTTCGAGGCTTCCTTAAAATTGCGCTTACGCTCCGATGTTCCTGTTGGACTCTATCTCAGCGGGGGACTGGATTCTTCCATGATCCTGATGAAGATGCGACACCTGCAGCCTTCTATGCACATAGATGCGTTTTCAATAGATTTCGTGGAATCCGGTTTGTCAGAGTCAATGTACCAGCGGTTGGTGGCGGATCGTGCCAATGCCCGGCTGAGCCAGAAGACTTTTTTTTATGATGATATAAGCCAGCGCCTGAAACATGCGGTGTATCATTGTGAATGTCCTGTAAAGGAAACCTATAATACAGCTTCGCTTTCCTTATCTGAGGCTGCGGGTGGGGCAGGGGTAAAGGTCATATTATCCGGTGAAGGTTCGGATGAATTGTTTGCCGGCTATGTGGGTTACCGTTTTGATAAAATGAGGCAGGAGAACGGAGGTGGAAGCCCGGCTACGATGGCTGAAGAGCGCTTGAGGCATCATGTCTGGAATGACAGCAATTTTTTTTACGAGCGTGATTTTCTCCAGTTTAACAAAGTGAAGAAGCAATTATATTCCGAAGAACTCAGGGCCATTTTTGACGACATTGACTGTCTTCAGCACCCTGTTGTGAATACAGACCGGATCAGGAACAGGGATGTGCTGCATAAAAGGGCCTACATAGATTATAAGCTGCGGCTGGTGGATCATCTGATCTCAGATCACGGAGACAGGATGGCGCTGGCGAATTCAGTGGAAGTAAGATATCCGTTCCTGGACAAAGACCTGGTAGAGTTTTCTACCAGGATACCCGCTCAATTGAAATTAAAGGATTATACGGAGAAATATATACTGAAGAAAATGGCGGAGCGGTTTGTTCCGCAAAAGGTGGTGGACCGGGAGAAATTTGGTTTTGTGGCGCCCGGAAGTCCCTACCTGATACAACGGAATATCGCGTATATCAATGAACTGTTGTCTTTTGAAACAATTAAGAGACAAGGTGTTTTTGATCCGGCAGAAGTGCAGCGGCTTGTCAATATTTACAAACAACCAGGTTTTTATGTCAATGCGCCATTTGAAGATGATTTGTTAATGACCGTTATCTCATTTGGCATTTTGCATGATTTATATTTTTAGTGTCAGTCCAACTTTAAGCGGACTATGAAATCGCCTGTTCATCACCATCAAAATATATAATGCTATGAAAATCGCAGGAAACATCGACACCGTCAGCGTTTTATCTGACGCAGATTTTAATACATTCTACTATAACAGGAAGCCGGTAGTAATCAAAGGTGGCCTGGAAGGCACCACCTGCTTCAGTAAATGGTCAGTTAATTATCTGAAGGAAAAGATCGGATCAACCACGGTGCGGGTGGCCTATACGGAGAAGGGCAGTTATAACTATGCTATCCGGGAAGTTAAGTGGATCGGCGGCCCTTTCGATGAAGTATCCGATTTATTTACCTTACCAGCCAGCAAGGGAACCTCTTATTACCTGGCGCAGCTATCAATACCGGGATTCTTTCCAATGCTGATGGATGATCTTGAAATACCTGCATTCATCCGGGATGGAGACATCCTGGATAAGGTAAATTTATGGATGGGAGGAGCCGGTTGCGATTCAGGACTGCACTATGATAACAGTCATAATTTCTTTTACCAGGTTTGCGGAAGAAAAGATATGGTGTTATTTTCTCCGGAAGATACACCGTTATTGTATCCAAGTCAGCTGCCGGGTAAGTGGCATATGAGTGAAGTGGAGCTGCATGATGCAGATGTAGAACAATTTCCACTCTTTTTACAGGCGCAGCCTTATCATTGCATTGTTGAACCGGGTGATATTATTTATATACCCACAGGCTGGTGGCACAATGTGTTATCACTTGATATGTCCGTCAGCGTTAATTTCTGGTGGCACCGGTTTGACATTCCTATTGGAAAGGGCATTGATATGTTTAGTGTTCCGGAGTTGTCATCTTTTCTGCAACGCTTCCTGCAGAAAGGGGTGGATATAGATCAGCCTGATGCTGAGGGCGAATCATTGTTGATGCGCGCAGTAGATAAGGGGCATGTGAATTTCGTTGATGCCTTGCTTCGTAACGGCGCCAGCCTGGCGTCTGTTAACCGCAAAGGGGAGTCTCCTGTTGAATGTGCGCAGAAGAATGGACGCAGGGATATCGCAGGACTATTATTGAAACATGCTGAGCAGGAAGCGAATATAAAAAAATTAGAAAAGCATTAAAATATTTTCGAAAACCTGAAGTAAATAATTATATTGTGAAAAGATAGGCAAATACTTTTCATTAAGTCCTTATTTTTGTTTTGTTGTTAACTGTAACTTGTGACAACCTTTAGCGAAGCTATATTTGCCTGAATATTCAACTGAAACCTTATTACTTTATTAACCCGGGACTATGCCAGGCCAAACCTGCCTGAAGCTGTAGCACACGCTTCTCTTTACAGACGCAACATACCATGTTGCTGAAAGTTTGTAAATCTGTTTTCCCATAATAATTTTATCATGATTCTACAAGCGGAATTAAACAAGAGTCTGCGTGCCCATGCAGGCAAAATTGCGATTGAAGTAGACGAGGAGAAAATATCATACTCCAGGTTGTTATCCATCTCTGATAAAATCTCCAGCTTTTTTATACAGCGGGCATGCCCGGCCGACACCATCGTTGCGGTGGTTACCGACAACAGGCTGCTGAATATTTATGCCATGATTGGCATATTCAATGCCAGATGCGTGTATGTTCCTATCGACGCATCGCTTCCCCGGAAAAGAATGCAGGCCGTCCTGGATGAGCTGCAACCTGCTTTTCTGATCACTTCCACCACAGACAACATCGCCGCCACGTTTGGCAGTTATTGTTCCGCCCGGGTTATCCTTGCGGAGGAACTGCTGGCATCCACCACGGACAACATTGGGCAGCCGTTGCACTACCCGGCCTTTCAGGAAAATGACAGTATATATGTATACTTTACGTCTGGCTCTTCCGGGATACCTAAAGGTATTGTTGGCAGGAACGGTAGCCTGATACAATTTTTGCAGTGGGAAACAGGCACGTTCCAGGTTACTGCAGGCAGCAGGTTCAGTCAGTTCATCAGTCCCTACTTCGATGCATATCTCCGGGATATTCTTGCACCGCTGCTGACAGGTGGTACGATCTGCATTCCGCCTCCTAAACAGGACATTTCATTGCCGGAACAAATGGTTGCCTGGATAAATGATGCTGGTATACAGTATATTCATTGTGTACCCAGTTTGTTCAGGATAATAAGTTCAGCGGCATTATCACCGGATCTTTTCCGGCACCTGAAATATTGTTTGCTGTCGGGAGAAAGAATTAACCCATTGGAATTGCGGGGATGGTATGAGGTGTTTGGCGCCCGCATCCAACTCGTGAATTTGTATGGTCCAACAGAAGCCACCATGATAAAATCCTGCTACCGGATTACGCCAGAAGATGTAAACGCTGCAAGGATTTCAGTGGGTACTGCTATGGACGGTGCAGCACTGTTGATCCTGGATGAGAACCTGGAATCTTGTGATCCGCTTATAGTGGGCGATCTGTACATTGCTTCTGCTTATCTCACAAAAGGATACCTGAATAATCCGGAGTTGACTGCGCAGAAATTCCTGACTTTCAGGACTGCCGCCGGAGACGAAACTGCCATCTATAAAACAGGAGACAGGGCACGGTTGATGCCCGATGGAAATATAGACCTGATTGGGCGGGAAGACCGCCAGGTGAAAATAAGAGGAATCAGGATTGAACTGGATGAAATTGAGTATATGCTTCTGACAAGCCCCTTTATAAAGGAGGCAGTAGTGACAAAGCATGCAGGAGAAAATATTGATGATACACTGGTTGCCTATGTCACCAGGAAAAATTTTCAGGAAGATGCACAACAGCTTTCTGACGCTGCCATGAAACATTTGCAGGAACTGATGCCTGCATCCATGCTGCCCGCGTCCATTGTAGAAATAAGTGAGCTTCCGTTGTTACGCAACGGAAAGGTAGACTACCAGGCGCTGCAAAGTAAAATAGTAACCCGGGAAATTTCTGTCCCGGAGAATGAACTGGAAGAAAAAATACTGGAGATATGGAAAGATATTTTAGCAGATAAATCGATATCTGTTAATGAGAATTTTTACCGCATTGGGGGAAATTCATTAAGTATAATGAGATTGTCATCCAGGCTCTTCAAAGAATTTGGTGTCAGGGTTTCTTTAAGTGAGCTGTTTGAAAATCTTACGATAAAGAAACAGGCAACCCTTGTCGGATCACTGATGAAGGATGATGTATTAATTATACCCAAAGCAGATGTAAAGCCGGCCTATCATGCCTCTGCCGCCCAGCGCCGTGTTTATGCCAGTTATCAGCTGGATAGAAAAGTGACGTCCTATAATCTTCCTATGGCCTGGGATGTTTCCCAATCATTCGACCAGGACAGAATTGAACAGGCGCTGCATGCACTTGTGAAAAGACATGATGGCCTGAGAACCGAATTCCATATCAGGGATGGGGAGCTCTATCAGCATCTCCATGATAAAGTAAATTTCTCCCTGGAGCATATTACCACATCTGCTCCCGACCTTCATAATATTATTTTAAAACTTATACTTCCGTTTGAACTGGATAAAGCCCCCCTTTTCCGCTGTACACTTATTCACCAGGAAGGCGGCCGGAAAATACTGGTAATAGATTGTCATCACATCATCTGTGACGGCATCTCAAAGAAAATTCTTCATCACGACTTTTTGAACAGCTATTACGGTAAGCACCTGCCCGAACTGGAAATACAGTATAAGGACTATTCCGAATGGGAGCATAAATTCCGGCTTACGGAAGAATACCTCTCGCACAGGGAGTTTTGGCTGAAGACATTTGAAGACGGTGTACCGAGACTTACGCTTCCTGTAACAAAAGAGATCATCGATGGAGTATCTCATTATGGAGGAAATGTTACGCTCAAAATTGATAATGATCTTTTAAAGCCGTTTACTGATTTTCTGAAAGAACAACATGTAACCTCATTTTCAGGATTTTTTACTGTATATTTTTTGTTCCTCTCCCAGCTTTCCGGCCAGGAAGACATCGTTGTGGGAACCGCTGCTTCCGGCAGAATGCAGGAGGAAACAGAAAATGTGGTAGGCATGTTCGTGAAGATGCTGCCGGTCCGCTACCAGATAAATCCGTATACCCCGTTTAAAGATGCAGTCGCTGAATTACATAATTATATGCTGCAAGCCAACAGCAGGCAGATATATGATCTGGGAGATATTGTAAGAGAGCTGAATAATAACAGGATCAATCCGGTTAAGAGCCTTTTTGATGTGGCTTTCGTTTTCCAGAACTTTGAGGACAGGAAGGACCGGCAGCAAGACGGGTTTGTTATATACCCGTTTGAAAACAACAGCTCCAAATATCCACTGACACTGTATGTATATGACAGCGATCAGTCATTTACTTTCCGTTTCGAATATTCTTCTGACTATTTTACAAGACCCGATATAATATTGCTGGCCCAACAGTTCAAAGCATTGCTGGAGAACGTGGTGGGCAGGCTGGATGAAGATCTTGCCAGTATCATTCAAAGCTCGGATCAGGCAATAGATCTGATGGAGGATGATATATCTTTCAATTTTTAACCCGGTACCCCTCTCTCTTTGCCGCAGTTTATCCTGGCTGCAATGTGCTTTACCCTAAAATGTATCTGGCCATGTCTGAAAATTCTATGTTAAATATTAAAGCTTTAGAGTCCAACAAAAATATATCTGCCAGGAATTACTGGAAGCAGCGATTAAAGAACTTCAGGGCTGAAAACTGCTTCGATGGCGCTACCGACGATCAGCAGCTGCCTTCAGGGAATACCTATGGGGTTTATACAGTGGAAATACCCCGGCATGTCAGCGGGAACCTGAACGGTATTGCCTCGTCAGATAAAGCGAAGCATATTGTGCTGTTGTCTGCGCTGTCAGTACTGATACAAAAATATTCATCGACCGGCAAAGTATTGCTGTTTACCCATACTTATTCGGAAGAAGAGAAACAGGATGCAGGAAAAGGCATCATACCCGTGGGTATTGACATTGCCCCCGACACAGATTTTAGCACGCTGGTCAACACTGTTAAGGAAAATTTATTCAGCGATTTCCGGCACGCCAGGTATCCGCTGGAAAGAATCCTGGCGGGTAGTCCGGCTATCAAACGCATATCAGGTGTAGGTTTGGGTATGAAAGGTATTGCTTTACCAATCGATGTCAATGGCTGCTCACTGGACCTTTACTTTTCTTTTCATGCAGAAGAAGACCAGAAGCTGGATGTGTGGTATCATCATAGCAGGTTCACTTACAACTTTGTTCAGAATATTACGGCTGTTTTTTTGAGCCTGCTTTCCAGGATTACGCAGAACAGCAGGAATTCCCTGCAAAACATCCCGCTGCTCACTGAACAGGAGCGGTTGCAGGTATTCAATGAGTTGACGGTGTTCGGCAATCATGCTTCCCAGGCAGAGTCAGTCCTGGTACGCACATCTTATCACCAGGAAAGATTATGGTTTATTGATAAATTCGAGAAGGACTACCTGTACAATGGAAGCCCCGTTTATCATAATATTCCTTTAGAGATTGGCCTGAAAGGAACGTTGAATGTTGAATGGCTGGAAGAAAGTATTAATAGCGTAATAAGACATTATTCCGCACTCCGTACCTGTTTTGTTGAGGTGAAAGACATCATCTTCCAGCAACCTGTAAATGATGCCGGTATACAGCTGGAAAAAAGGACCCACCGGCACAAAGGCAGCTCCCTGGAAGCTGAAATTACATCGGAAAGAGACAAGCCTTTTGATCCGGCCACCCCCCCGGTAAGGGCCGTGCTGTTTGAAACAGACACAGATAGCTATAAGCTGCTGCTCATTTTTCATCACCTGGTAGTGGACAGGCACGCTACGTTACAGGTAGCGCGGGATATTTTAGAAAACTACCGCAGAAGATCACAAGGGGAACTTTTCCTGGAAGAAACAGAGAGATTGCGCTATGCACAGTTTTCGGAATGGCAGCGGGGACCCTTATCTAAATTGTATTTTTATCTTTTCCCTTACTGGAAACAACGGTTGGGAACAAGGCTTAAAGCATTGGAGTTACCAACAGACCGTCCACGGTCTGCTGTACATATTTATAAAGGGGCGGCAATTGATGTCAGTTTATCTCAGCACATTTCTTCCCAGGTGCTGCGTTATGCAGAGCAGCGGCTTATTTCACCCCGGCTGATCTTAATGGCGGCTTTTAAAATCTTACTCTATAAATATGTTCAGCACGAAGAAATTGTTATTGGTACCAGTACTGATAGCAGGAACAATGGCGTATTAAAGGACGTTGTAGGGCCGTTGGCCAATCTGCTGCCTGTACGTAGCCAGATATTTCCCTCAGATAGTTTCCAGGAATACCTGACAAGGCTTAACAACCAGTTTAATGCGGATCTGTCGCATAGCGATATCCCTTTTGATAAGCTGGTAAGCTATCTGGCTCCTGAAAAAGATATGAGCAGAACAGCATTGTTTGATGTGTTGTTCCAGTATGAAAATAAATCTTACGAAATTCCCCGGATTGACGATCTGCATATTGATTTATTCGAGAACAACTATGGGTATGGCAAGTATGATCTCAGTCTTTTGCTGCTTCAATCAGAAGATGGGGTTGAAGGTAAGATGCTGTATAACTCGGAATACTTCGACCAGGCTTCTGTTGAGTTAATGATGCAACGCTTTTCCAGGTTGTTGGGTAGCTTGCTCCTGCAACCTTCGCGGCAATTATGGGAGATAGATATCCTGGATGATGTGGAAAAGAAAGGCTTGCTGGATAGCCTGGACTATACCAACAGCCACTACCCTGAAGATAAAACGATACTTGATCTGTTTGATGAACAGGTAACAAAATGGCCTGGGAATACAGCCGTACAATATGAAGGCGTCGCTATTACCTATGCACAGCTGGATGAACAGGCCGGTCAGGTGGCCGCGCAGCTAACGGCGCGTGGAGTGAAAGCGGATGCCGTAGTAGGTCTTTTGATGGACCGTTCGATAGAGATGGTAGTAGGCATGCTGGGTATTCTGAAAGCCGGTGGCGCCTATTTGCCGGTTGATATTACCTATCCTGAAGAAAGGAGGAATTATCTGCTGGATAATAGTCAGACCCGGTTGGTGCTGACAACAAATGAATTTGCCGGCCTGGTAAAGCCTGGTATATCGGTGGTACTGATAGAAGACAGGGAGCCGTTCAACGGT
>NZ_FUZZ01000008.1 GCF_900168065.1 Chitinophaga ginsengisegetis
TAATGAATTTGGCTATTTAAGCCTGATTACCGATGCCTATTCCCGCAAGATAGTGGGCTTCGATTTCAGGCTGGATCTATCTGCCCAGGGATGTTTGAATGCATTAACGATGGCTTTATCACAGCGTAACACTCCCTGGCGGCAGCTGATGCATCATTCCGACAGAGGAAGTCAGTATTGCTGTAAAGAGTATGTGGATTTATTAACTGATAACAAGATCACTATCAGTATGACTGAAAACGGAAGCCCATATGAAAATGCACTCGCTGAAAGAGTCAACGGTATCATAAAAGCGGAATTTAACCTGTATTGCCGCATGAATGGTTTTGAGCAAATGAAGGAAATTATCAATAAGACCATTACAGCATATAATTCAGCCCGGCCGCATGGAAGTTGTGATTTTTTAACGCCATTGCAGGCACATGAGCAAACCGGAACGTTAAAAAAAAGATGGAAGAATTACAAGAAATTATCAAATACCAAGCTCCAGCATATATGATTGTAAAACATTATCAGGATTACCAGGACGGAATATCAGGACTATTTCTTCACTGTATATGTATATCAGGACGAGACACATACACGAGTCCTAAGTATCCGAGAAGTATCGGAGAAGTATGCGGGAAGTAACCTACAGGTAGTCTTAAAAAAAAGAACGCCATATAGGCGTTCCCGGATTTATTGACGTCAACAGCAATGAAAAAAACTATTTTGGCTGGTAAGTATAATTTTTATTGTAAGATTGACCGGAAGCAGTTGCAACATTCGCCACATTTGTTTCCACGTTACCATCTATTTCGGTCTTATAACTTATAATTACCGGAGTTGGCACCTCGGTATTATTCACAACGCTCACGTTTAAATGCCCAAAATTAAACGTCTTAATGGTTTCAAATACGTATGTTTTTGTACCTCCCACAAAGTTATCTATATCGAACAATATATGGTCTTCATTTCCCTGCGTAACGCCGTTTATTTTCCAAACAGGGGAGCCATACTGGCTGGCGTCGTGATTCCCTGCTTCTACGCTAAAGTCAACCTGATCCTGGCTATCAGCGCCTGCTACCGTAACTGTAACTTTCATCGTCATTTTTTTATTTTCAGGTGCAGGATCGTCTTTACCACCACATCCTGTAAAAACTAAACCTGCCATCAGTAGCAGGCCCCCACTAAAAAAAATGCTTGATTTCCTTTTCATCTTTATTTGCGTGTATTGGGTTAATTAATAGAGCAAATTTATACCGGCCGGATGCCGGGGACAATACCTGGAAACAAGTATTTTTTTCTACTGATAGTGGGGTGTATTTTAAGAGACGCCTGTTCTAAAACTATAAATCCATCTTTGTCCTGGATACCCAATCCGGCGCATCTTTCACGCCCTGCCGCAACAATAAATTCAGTTGCGCAGCGTGATGCTGCACATGACGCATATTATAAATTAATATTTCAAGTATACTGTAATCTTTATACTCACTCACAAAACGCTTCGTCAGAAGCTCTTCAGCGGTTAGCCTTGTCAGTAGATCCCGTAACTTCTCACGGCCAAACCGGAGATACGTCAGCAACTCCGTTTTATCGTATACGCGTTCCGGCATGCCGGTGCCAAATTCAGATAACGTAAATGGCGCCGGTGGCAAAAAATCCTTTTCCATTGGCGTTTCATCAGACAAATAGTAATCCAGGAAAAATAAGGTGTGATACCCGGTATACCAAAAATGAGCGTCTGTATCCCATAGCTCATCCGGGCAAAACGCTAAGGCATTTTCAAGCATATCTATTGCAGCCCCGAACTGTTGCCATAATACTGTTTTCAAAGATGAATCCATAAAAGTTCTCTTTAAAGATTATTATCTGACTTCTCTTACCTTATCCCCTTTAATGGGCGAATAATCTGTTTTTAAAAGGCCATTTACTTCCAGCTTCTCAAAATAGCATTTTACACCGGTCGCCTGATTCAGGTTCTCCGCATTCTGCAGGTGAAAATGTAAATGGGGCTCAGAGGAATTGCCTGAATTGCCGCACAGTCCTATCAGTTGTCCCTGCTTAATTTGATCGCCCTGTTTTACCTTGATTGAATTTTGCTTAAAATGTGCAAAGAAAACATATTCTTTGTTTTTGGTTTTCAGAAGAACCGCATTTCCCGGAACATACATAGGATTTAACTCTCCTGGTACATTGTCCTTAACCCCGTCTACTGCCCAAACTACTTCCCCGTCGCAAGGCGCTATTATTGGTTGCCCAAATGCGTAATAGTCTTCATTTGTTTTTCCGCTGGTACGGAAACTTCGTCCTTCCGGGTTATTAATTACAATATCAAACGCATTCTTCTGGAATTTAACTACTACATGATAATTTAATTCTTTTGTATCACCTCCCCAAAACACGGTCCATTCCCCTTTAAAAGGCAGGCGCATGGCGGTGATATTCCGTTGCATCACCGGTAAAGTATCCGGTTCATATGGTTTCGCGTACAACCCGGTGATAGCGCTGTCCTTATTTGCTGATATGCTAAGCGATAACACACCTTTTTCAAACGTTGTTTTATATACCGCAAAGGCAGACTTGTATTCCAGGAATGCCCGCTTCGTAATATTCCCGTAGTTGCTTTTCAATTTAGTAAGAAATGCGACTGTTTTATCCAGTGGCAAAGCGATTTGGGCTTGTGGAGAAAAGATTGCGTAAATACTATCAAACTGGCCGTCATTGTAGTATTTTTCAAATTTTGCTGATGTGTAGCTATTCTCAGCGCTTTCTGTCTGAGAAAAGGCAGTAGTAAAGGTTAAGAACAACAGAATTGTTAGAATGGATTTCAGGTTCATTTTTCAGCGTTTAGACTTATTGGTTGCTGAAAGTATTCAAAATATTACACATTGAACAATAAAAAGAGGGCTGCCGCGGATACCGCAGCAGTCTTCTTTTTATTATTTACTATGTCGTTATGGGAAAGTGAAGCTCACATTTGCGGAGCTGATCCCGGAAGGGAAATTGGTTCCTCCTGCGGTGATGGAGAATATCCATGTTTTACCTTTTGCGATGTCGTCTGTAAAGCTGGTGGATCCCAGTGGAACGGAATAGGGTCTGTCGTTGTAGGGCCTTCCGGTAACTGGATCTTTAGCAAAAAGATTGATAAAGAAGTTCATACCAGGAGGACAGGTAAAGTTGACTGTAAACGAAGTTCCCGGGCCGTTTACAATGCTGGTGATAGCCAATCCTACATCGCAGGTTCCATTGGTATTGGCATTCGACTGTCCCTGCAAATCGATTTCCGTCTGTGCCAGTGCATTTGCTTCTTCCGGCGATCCGGCTGTATATTTTCCTGCAGGAACGGTATAGGGCACCAGCGACCCTTCACCGGAGGTACACTGTTTATAAAAATTCTGTGTAATGGCTACGTTGGAATAGGTGGTGGAATTCTCCTGGCCTAAAGTAGCGGAATAGGCGTAGTTAAAGGTTTTCATCACATAGCCATCCTGATCACGGATCATGGATAGCCTGTTATATGCGTCGTAACTATAAAAAGAAGTATTGCCGGAGGGGGTAATAACGCTACTGATTCCCACCAGTGGCAAATAAGTGTAAGTTGTGATTTCACCGTCCTGCGGATAAATCCGGATATCATCCACTATACCCGACAAAGACTGCCCGGTGTATGGTTGATCAATATGTTCCCAAACAGTTCCATTCTGTTTAAAATAAGAGAGACGGTAAGTTCTGCCCGCTGTGGTGGCTGAAAACTGGCTGGCAAGCGCAATAGACCCGTTGTACCCGCCTTTGCCTGTATGTGCGGTGGTGGTATTGGACACCAGGGAACCATTCCCTTCAAAATCCTCATAATAAAACTGCGAAGGAACCGCATTTTTACATTCGGCTACCGGGTACATTTTATTGTAGCCCCATTTATATCCTATGCTGATATTATTATTCGCTTTGGAATAATTGAGGTTTCCTTTTGCGTCGTAGTCCAGCTGCCCGGCGGGTTTATACTCGGCCGGCAATGTTCCGGAAGGCGCAATAAAGGCCACCGTTGCCGGGGTTAATGTTTCTGCCGCATATACCTCATTTGGGGTTACAATATTATCGTGCAGCGCAAATGTTTTATAGGTTCCTTCCACCAGTTTACCGTTCACCTGTGTAACTGCTTCAATGGGTGTGCTGATCATGTTCCGGGTTTTCAACTCTCCTATCCATCCGGTAGTGGCCGTAAAATCGCCGGGATACCGGTAGTGCTTAACCACCGGTGTGCCATCGCTGCGTGTCAGTTGCTCCGATTGAAGAAAAGCGCGGTCGTTATACTCAAACGTTTTATTGGTAGAAATGCCTGGTGTGTTCACATTATCATATACCGTTTCCGTACTGGTGGCTGTGAGCAGCTTGCCTGTCTGTATAGGATAAAATGATAAATGCAGGTACATATCAAAGTTTGACACATTAATTGTTTGTGACTGCATTTGTTTACGTTGTTTGAATGCCCAATAGGTTTGGGTCTTTTTTACCACAGGCGTGTTGGATACCGATTTCACCAACCTGCTGGTATTATCATAGAAGTTCACCGTTTTCAGGAACCCGTTTTCCAGGCTGGGGATAGGGGGTGTACCGGGAATAAGATCAAGGTTCGACAATTGCGGATATTTATCCGGGATCACGTTGTACAAATATTCTGTTCTGCCCAATGCTTCTCCGGTAAAATTCTCTTTTATTTTCCCATAACCAACATGACTTCCATTGGCAGAAAATGTGTAGGGTTGGCGAGGGTTCGCATAAAGTGTGTGTGTGATATACTCATCTATTACCGTAACTTCTGATCCTGGCAGCACATCGATCTGGCTGTTTTTAAGGCCGCTGTAATAAGTAGGGAAATGCATCATCATGCCCTGTTCGTAAGTATATAATTTCTTTGACGTGATTTTACTTACCGGATCAAATCTGCTGCTGGAGGTTAAACGCAACCCACCTCCTGTTCCCAATGGAGCAACGTTTGTAGTAACAGGAATTTTAAGGGAGATATAAGCCATTTTCTGACCCTGCACTCCCACTTTATTATCGGGGTAGTTGGCCGTTAATTTATATCTGCCGGCGGTAAAGTATTGATTAGTTAATACAAAATTACCGCTTTGATTCCTCACAATATCTTTGGAAAAATCGTATTCCCATTCCGTGGGACTAACAGCGCCGGTGGCCGGGTTTACCCTTTCTATGGTGACCCACATGGCATTTTGCATATTAACGGGGCTGCAGGGCGGGAAGATGCAGGAACAGTCCCAGCCTGTTCCTGTTGGATTTGCATCCGCAGGTTGATTACAGAACAGGTTCACTGTTATATCCACATAACAGTTCGCCGCTATATCCACCGTGGTGGTAGTAACGCCTGTTGTGGTATTTAAGGCACCCACATTGTTATAGTTAACAATTATATCTGCCGGGGCATTATTATACTCATGAAGGCCGTATTCAAACTCCGCCAGTCCTTTGGTAGGATACATGATTTTTTTCAGCATCCCTTCCTGCGCCTGTGGAAATTTCGGGTCCCTGTTGGCGCCTACCCAGCTTCGTAACACGGGTGGAATGGCTGCCAGGAAATTATATCGCTTAAAATCCGGTACCAGTGAGGTGTTTGAAGTCGCTCCATTATAATACCCCCAATAATCCTGTTCAAAGGAACTTTTATAAGGCAGTGTAAATCCGTCGGCACCTTCGTAATAATAACATTTATACACCTCTCCTTTTACCGCTACCCCTTTCAGCTTCAATCTTTTCCGCCGGTAAGACTCATCATAGGGTAGTTTTATTCCTGGCCTTGTGCTCGTGGTAGTATACGATTCGTTCCCAGGCCGGGCGGTGAAATAGTCATAATCGAATCCGGCTGTCATCACAGCGGTACCTGCCTTATTAAAAACGGTGATGCCATTTAGCTTTACACCAAACAAATCTTTCCTGCTATCTGGTATAAACTGCACGGCGCCATTTTCAAAAAAGATACTATCCAGGAAGAGCGTTCTGATGGTAGACGTGCTAAAGGTGCTGTTCAGCCCCCCATTGGTGGGCATCCCGGTTGGCCCCTGCATGGCAATAGCCTGGTATTGGATATACTCCTCCGTAAGGTCGGGCATTTGCGTTACATAATCCGCGTTGGTAAATGCACTGGAAATGCCAATATAATCTGCGCTATGACCGGTGCCGGTTGCAGGATAAACGTACTCCCGGAACGTTTTATATTTCAGCGTAAGGATACGATTGGCCGGACTGGTAATTTTTGTGAGATAATAAGCCGTTTTAGTAGGCCCCGCGGCCGTCATCGACATTTCAACCGCCATAAATTCGTACCGGAAACCCTCCGGATCGGTAGCTATAATTCCGTTGCCTGATTTTTCAAACCGGATATTATTGCCGCTGATATCCACCACTTCAGCAGTAGAAAACCCGGTGAATTTGCCTGTATATTTTCCGAAATTGTACACATACAAATCCGGTTCCCCGTCAATTTCCCCGGGGCAAAAGAAAGGACAAAGCTCCTGCCTCGTATAAGCCTGTCCGTTAGCTTTATACAGCAGGTTATTTTGCAGCATAAAATTCCGCGCCTGGGCGCCGGACTGGTATGTATTCCCCAATGCGTCCGGATAGTATTGTTTAAACGTTTCGTTAGACACGAGATCATCATCCGCCCCTTTTATCTGCCGGGAAATAACTCCTCCAACATTTAATGACCACCCGAGGCCCACCCAGCTGGCTTCTTCAGAAACCCTGATTCCTCCTCCGTTGTAGCTCAAACTGATAGGAAACTCCAGATCGCCGGTACGGATGGTATAAATGGGAATAGATACTTCCGGCCTGCCGTTAAAATAGGTAACCGGGAATTCGGCCGCGCGGGTCAGTGATGCCACATCCGGGGAAGTAATCGGAATTTTCCGCATTTCATCAAAAGCGGTATTCTGTGATAGCACGAGGCGCGGATACAGGATGCCGCATATAATAAGTATGTAGCAGGATCTGATTAGGTTAAGAGAGCCAGGCATAAGGAAAATTCTTTTTATAGATATTCAGGATTTGTTGTTATTTAATAATGATGAATGATGCGTTCAGGTTATTCAGACTCAAAACCAAAAGCATATTTAACCAACACTCCCTTATTCAGGGTACATTTAATGTAATACCGGTATTGATTATATCGCTTTACAAAACCCGATTTCTGATCCAGAACATATGCCAGGCCCTCGGTATCACCGGCTGTAGCGGTTTTATAATTATCGCCTAATATTTTCACGATCTCCTCCCTGGTAATACCCAGGCGTATTTTGCGGGAAGTAACAAACAGCTCATCGCTGATCAGTACTGTCTGTTTCGGCATTTTGTAAGTGCTATCGATACATAATATTTCAAATTCGTCCACCGCGTTTTTACTTCCCCCATAGTGAAAAAATAAACGGAGTGCCTGTGTTTTCGACTTATTCACCAACTCAATCCGGGGTAAAGATTTTGCCTGTTCAAACTGTTTGTTCCAGATATTCTTGCCCAACACCTTTTCGGTGGTACTGTAGTCGTTCAGGTGTATGCTGTTAACAGCAGTATCAGGTACAAAGCGCACCCGTTGCTGAGCATTGCTATATTGTATTGATAAAACCAGGACGGCTATTATGAGTATATTTTTCATCTTTTAAATTTTATTCCCTGTTACCAACAACCCTGCGACCACGGCCATTGTTATTGGGATTATTCAGGATATTTATATTCACCCGGATGTTGTCATGTGTTTGCAGATACTGATGCATGGTACTTTTAAACTGAAGCAACCTGGTAGCATTTTCCTGTATTCCTATACATCCCTGCGTACCAACAAACTCACCGCCGTCAGGATGAATCCTTAATAAACTTCTGTTAGTACTGAACAGCGGATTCAAATTCAGGCTAAAGCCAACACCATCGCGTGTCATTCCAGGGTTGGGATTGCCACTTCCGGGTCCCCTGTTTTGCAAATTGTCTGCCGTATATGCACCGTTTTCCGGAGATCCGTTACCCCAGGGGCCTCCAATGGCCTGATAACTCGCCAAGGTGAGATGTCCTCCGTCATCAAACATCTGATTCACATTTAAGTTCCCATTTCCTTCCGCCGGATTAGCAGCATTCGCCTGACCGGTAAACTCCAGTCTTGTTTCTCCGGTAGCGAATGAAATAAGGTTCGTTCCTAATTTTGAGTCAACCGTAGAAAGTACATTATTAAATGCTGAAACGAACTGATTAGCATTCTCCTGTTTGGAAAGATCGTATCCTCCGGCCAAAGCCGCTCCCTGGGCTGCAATATACGCCAGCGCATCTACTCTCACGTTCTGCATGGCGCCTGCATTATTTACTGTACCAAGAACAGTACCATTAGATATATTATAGTAAACGGTTGTATCACCCAGAAAATCGGTATTAAAAACAGGTCCGTTCTTCATGGCAGCATAGGGGCTTTCGCCTTCTATCGCCTTAGGGTCTATCTGTCTCCATCTTCCCAATTGAGGATCGTAATTCCGGTAGAATGCATCATACTGGTTCAGATCAAAGTCGTTGGTATGCTCTATCCCGTTAAACTTCAATTTATTTTCCGGATAAGCCGCTCCTTTTATCGCGCCGGTACTTATCCCCGCCATCGTCAGCCCAAACGGATAATAATGTGTTTCCTCTATTAGTGCCCCCTGAATGTGGTTCACTGCCAGGTTATCAAAAAACGCGGCAATATTGCTTTCGTTGCTGGTATAAATATAAACATATCCGCTCTGCAACACAGGAATGGCATTTCCATTCGCATCGAGCCTTGTATAGGTTTTATAGGTGTCGGCGGCGCCCAGCGGTTCTGCTCCGCTGCCGTTGGTACTGCTGTAGGCAAACTGTTCATTGAGAAAAATCCAGTTCAGGTATGCTTTGGGCTTTGTGGTTTGCGCCGGGTTGTTGTTACTCATAAACCCGGTTACAGCCGGGTTGAAAAAGCTGCCATTGGTACCTGTTTGCGGCAGCGTTATTTTGCCGGCTCCCGGTCCGCTTGTAATAGTGGTGGCCAGGATAGATAAAATGTCGGCAAGCGGACTTTGCTGCGTAGCGCCGGTGGCAGATCCCCGCCACCACATATCACAACGGAGCTCAATTTTATCGCCGGCCATTACCTTCAGCAATATTCCGGGCCCCACTTTCCGGTCGCCGGCCACACTGCTTAGCTTTGTCCAATAGTTATTGGGATTTGTGGTGCCATTGGCAGGAGGATTCGACGTATTTGATTTCAATTCGCGTACAGAAGGCGTTACGGTATAATCCGTGTTGGAATAGTAGGGTATATAGTTATTCGGATCTGCCAGGTTATTTTTATCGGTGACGTTTTCCATACTTGCTATTGGGTAATTGATCCGTTTCACTTCTTCCGTAAGTATCATCCGTACATTTCCCAGGTGATCTTTCAGAAAATAATCATACACCAGGGTGGTTCCTCCTGTTGGAATGGTATTACGGATGCGGCCTTCTTCATGCCCCATGAATTGCAGGACCAGCGGGCCTGTTCCTTTCTGTTCATATACCGCCCCGCCTATGTAATAAGTATTGGTGATGGTGCTGCCTTCCGTTACACTCTTTTTCCATTTATTTCCGGAGGCGTCATAAGTGTAAGCGATCATTCCTTTTCCTGATACCGGTATTGCAGCCGGCAGATTCAGATGATTGTAAGAGATGGCACTGGTAATCCCTTTATTCTTATCGATGGTGAGGTTACCATTACCGTCGTAGGTATAGTCGGTGGTAGTTTTGGTAGACGCATTGTACTTAAAATCGCCCAGGGTGCTCGTATTGTCGTTAAATGCGTCTGTAACGGCCTGTATGCGGTTTGTGTTGGGAATATAGGTATAAGACAGGTCGTCGAGCTGGCTGCTGGCATTTAACTTCAGGCCCCATTGCTGCATCCGGAGAATATTTCCGTTGGCGTCGTAAGCGGTGGCCGGATCAGCACCGGTACTTCCCATTTTAACGGTATAATTAACCAGGCTGTTGTTCCAGGCGCCGTCACTGTTTCGCTGCTCAAATCCAGCTGTCAGCAGGCGGCTGAGCGGATCATAACTGAAATCATATTTCCGGGGAACGCCATCTCCCACCGACCGCCAAACGATTCCGCTGATGTTACCGTTTAATTGTTGTCCCAGGTAATTCCTGGTAGATGCGTTGGCAAGTTTATCGTATCCCAGGTCAAAGCCAAACCAGTTACCTGATCCAGGTGTTGATGGGGCGGACGGATTGGTAAAATCCCTGTTCACACCTAACAGCCATCCCCTGATATTATACGTTGAATTTTGCGTTTCAAGTGGAGTGGAGCCAGCCGGCTTTGTTCCTATCTTTTTACTTTTTATTTGCCCCAGGGCATCATAGGCCACTTCCAAAATAGTTTTGTAAGACGTCATTGCCCCACTGTTCACGGTAGTGTTGCTGATGGCCTTCTCCGCTTTCACAAGCCGGTTCAGGTCATCGTAAGTCAGTTTAGTTAACAGAATGGTGGTTTGCGCACCAGCCCCGGCGATTACCTGCCGTTGTACAGTGATCAGGGGCTGATTGTTAAAAGTATATTGGGTGGTGGTAACATCAAGACCGCCGCTCAGGTTTTTACTTTGCACCTGTATGGTTCTTCCCTGTTTATCATAGTAGGTAGCGGTATACAGCCAGGTAGTGGTTCCAAGTACTTTTACCCTTCCACCTGTAACCATTCCCTGTGTAGCGGTTGTTGAAGTAACAGCCTGCGGGTAGGGCCAGGCGGTATTGCTGGCAGCGGAAAAATAACTGTTATCTCCTGTAAAGAAACCTGCATTCAATCCATGCCCGGAGTAAGCTGTTGCTGTCAGAAAATCATAGTTATCATAAAAAGTGCTGCTCAGTTCTTCGAGTCCGGAGGTACCTGCTGCGGGATAATTACCGGCAGTTCCATTTGGAATGAGCGCTGTGGCGGTAATATGAGCTGCAAAAGTGGTAGCGGTGGTCCATATACCGGTGGCAATGGGCCGGTTCCGGCTATCATACTGGAAGTATTCCCATTTCCCGCTTCCCAGTATAGCGTCCTGTCTGAGTACCAACCTGTCGCGGCTGTCGTATACAAGGTATTGTGCACCGGCGCCGGGGATCTTTTTTATGATCTGTCGTCTCTTTGCATCGTATTCGTACCGGAAACACTGCTCGGCCAATATGGTGGCATCCGTAAGCACCCAATTTGCAGAGATCAGTTCAACGCCTTTGGGTTGTATCACGCAGCGCAGCATTTTAAAATCATCATAAATGTAATAGGTGTTCAGCCAGCCGGTATGCGCGCTTCCCGTTCCTGCGTCGGATGCGGTAAGCTGCACTTTTTTCAGTACTACTTTACCTTCTTTGTCTTTGAACTCAATGACCTGTTTGCCATGCTCATTTATCTGGATCGTTTTGAACAGAGTTCCCGGAGGATAAGTTGTTGTGGTAGCATAAGTACTTAGTCCTCCCACCGCCGCTATGGTTACGGTCCAGTACCTCACGGCATCAGTTGCGGTATTCACCAGGTACCGGCTTGTAATGTTTTTCTTTGTGGTAGATTCTGTGCCTACCCAACTATTGCCGGGGGCATATACTTCCGTGGCGCGGCTCAGGGGAGACAGTTCAAAATTCGTTTTACCATAAAAAAAAGTTTCCCCCGGATACTCTCCCTGGGAGAAGGTGGCTTGTTGTTCAAATGGATTTTTTTTGAAGTTCCCATCCGAAATGGAAGTATTGCCATTTGTATTATTGGCAGCAAAAGGCAAAAAAGAATATACTTCTCTTCCGTATACGTCATATGTTCTGGCAGTTACCAGGTCCACAGCTGCTGTGGAAGATAACGGGCTTGCGGGATCAGTAATGAGAGAAGCTTTCTTCTGCACCAGTTCAAATGGCCGGCCAAGACCATCAATATACTGCGTTGTGACTTTGGCATCCCTCAACGGAAGTGTATTCAGAATGGTGGGATTCATTTGGGGAGAGGTTGCCGTAACAGTATAAATAGTATTCCCATCCTGTACGGTATAGGGGGCGGGTGCTTGTGCCAGCATTTCTTTTGCGGGGATCATCATTAATAATCCGGTCAGAAAGCCGAGGTATGTTTTGAATAAGTTCATCAATACAACTTTTATTAATTTCAAATCGGTATAGGCAACATAGGAGAATGGAATAGGTTCCCCTCCTTTGATTTTTATGATTCCGTCAGAAGTTGTATCCCCACCGGAACACAAGTGCGCGGTTTCCTGCAGTCTGAAGGAAATCCCATAGCAGCTGTAGTTTGGCCGTTTTCTTCTGGTATTGGATCTTTTTGGATACGCCGATCAAACCTGATGTTTGCCAGGCGAGGTTTCTCAGTTCCGCTATGCTTTCAAAACGGGACCAATAGTTTTGTTCAAACCCGCCGCTGATCCATATATTTCCCAGGAATGCGCTCTTCCCTTTGCCGGGCGCCGCGAGTTTCCAATCCAGGTAGCTGCGCAGGCCGATCCCATCATGGGTGAAGTTTATTTTGTTCCACGCTTCACCCATACTAAATTTATAGGCCACTCCAATACCTGTTACCAGGCGGTCGTTCAGCCGGTATCCGAGTGAAACCGCGAGGTCATTACTGGCGGGAAACTGATACGCCCTCCGCTTACCAGTTTGCAGATCAAATCCATATTCCAGTCTTTTTAGAAAAGGTTTGGTACGCTGACTATTCTCTTTAAAGGCAGCTTCATCATCAGGCATTCCTGCTGACCTTAATGAGGTTATTTTATTCCTGATGTCCGTGAAACCAGTACCTGGTGCTACTGCCTGGGTGGCCAATTGCTGTTCCAGGTTTTCGGCGGCGGGTCCAAGCCGCTGTTGCAGCAATGTTTGTAAAGTGGCGCGGGTTTGCATACCGTTTACTGCTATCGCCGCCATATCCGGCGCACCATTGGTCTGCATTCCAAACAAAGACGACAACTGGCTGTTTTCCCGCAGGAACTGCTGAAATACCGGCACTTTATTGAGGGCCTTTAACGCTGCGGTTTCCAGGGCTGCGGGCTTATTCAGTTCTTCCTTCCATTGTTGGAGGCGGCTCTTATAATAAAAAAGCTCCTTTGAGTATTTTGCCGCGGCGCCTTTGATGCCTCGTAATTGCGGAAACTGCTCTCTCAAACTATTCAGCATCGTTGCCCTCTCTGCCAGGAAGCCGTTTACACTTTCCCCCTTGAGCCAGTCGCCCTTTAGTCCTTCTATACTTTTCAGGGTCTTACTTAAATTATCTTTCCCGCCGGGTGAGGCGCTTAAAAAACTAACCAGGCACTGAAGAGAATCCAGCCGTGGAATATATGGGCCCTGTCCTTCTCTTTTTTCAGGGTTGAATTTCACCAGCAGGGCTGCATAGGCATCTTTTGTGCGCTGCAGGTAGTTCATGGCAGCGGTACTGTCCACTTCCTGTAACTGCCGGCCAACTTTGGCTTCCACTAACTGTAGCTTTGCGATCAGCTTCAGCTGTTTACGCCTTAGCGTGGCGGAAAGGGACTGCTGCTCTTCTATCGCCTTAGCTATGCGATGGTGAGTTTTCTCCGGGAGAACGACTGTGGTGTCCATTCTTTGCCCGTAAGCAGGGAATACCCACAATAAAATCAATAACCATTTTATCCGCATCATCATAACGGGAGTTGGTAAAGGGTAAAATCTCGCTTAATCATCTTACAACAATTAAACACTTTGTACAGGGTAATCGATACCTACACAGGGTATAAAATCAGGTATCAGTAAATAATATAACCATTATAAGTGTTTAACTGACGATTAAAAAAATTCCGATAGCTTTTCCATTCTAAATTTCAAGTTTCAAATAAGAGACGAATAAAAACTGTAGAAGGTTTCAGACAAAGGTTCAGGACATTGGTGCTATGATCAGGGCACATCAGGGATAACACTTGCTACGTACAAACTCCCTCATAACACAACAAATGAAACATTAATTTTTCATATTTACAATAGCTTGCCCAAGGATTTCCTGCGATATTTATCAAGATACCCCAGATCAGGGGGAAAACATTTATAGGAGGCCGGGATTACACTAAACTACCGTTTGGGTTTTATATTGATTCCTGTACTCTACCGGCGTAGACCCGGTAATTCTCTTAAATACTGTTCTGAAGGTTTTTAAGTCGTTATACCCTACTCTATATGTAATAGCTGCAATATTCGTTTCACCGGCCTCAAACGCCTTTTTCGCCGCTTCTACTTTTATTCTCTGGATAAACTCTATCGGGCTCAATGATGTAGCGCTTTTAAACCGGCGGATAAAATTCCGTTTGCTCATATTTACCTGCCTGGCGATTTGCTCCACTGAAATATCAGATTCAAACTTCTTCTCGATATAACTTTGCGCCTGATGAATTTCATCATCGTTGTGCTGGCGGCGTCCTGAAAAAACAGTGAAGATACTTTGCGAGGTTCGTCCGTAATCCAGGGCATAGAATTTACTTAACTCTACCGAAATCTCTTTGCCGCAGTTCTTCTCTATAAAATATAACAAGGCATTTAATGATGAAAATCCACCGCCGCCGGTAATAATTGCTTTTGAATGGGTAACAACATGATCGGCTTTAAACTTTATTAACGGGTACCTTTGCTGCAAATCTTCTATGGCGCCCCAATGGGAGGTAGCCGGCATGCCATCCAGCAAGCCGCATTCTGCCAGGAAATAAGCGCCGGTGCAAAGACTGATGATCTCCGCTTTACTATTATATTTTTCCTTTATCCAGCCAAGCAGTTTCTTGTTTTTGGAGAGCAAAGAATTTATGTCCGTCAGATCCGTACCCATTGGCGGGATGATCACGATATCGGTATCAAATTCGTCTGATATGGTTTTACTGCAATAAAACTGTAGGGGCATATTTAACGCTGCACTCTTCAAACGGGTTCCGATCAGCTCTATCTGAAAAGGAATGGGGTCCCCTTTCTTTACAGCGGCTTCATTGGCGCTGGTCAACAGGGCTGTGGTATTGGCTACCGCCGTTGGCAATACATCGTCATATATTATAATGGAAATATGTTTCATAACCAGGGGGCATTACATCATCAAATCTATACAAAAAAATGGCACAAAATGCACCTTTCATTGTCACGTTTGCACAGTGACCGTCTTCCGGCTCCGTCCTACTTTTACATCAAAACCAGAAGTTATGAAAACAATATTCGACAACGCAACCAGGGAAGAATTGATCAGCAGGATTAATTTACTTACTAAAAATCATACTGCCCAATGGGGTAAAATGAATGTTTACCAAATGACGAAGCATTGCACGATATGGAACAATTGGGTGTTAGGAAAAAATCAATCCGTTTATACACAGGGGTTATTAGGGTGGATATTTGGCAAAATGGCGCTGAAGGGCCTGGTAGGAAATGAAAAACCAATGAAAAGGAATATGCCCGCCGGATCGGCTTTTCTTACAAAAGAAAAGAACGGAGATGTAGAACTTCAAAAAAAGATCTGGATAGAACAGGTGACGGAATATGGGCACTTCTCAAATCCAGGCTTTATTCACGACTTCTTTGGCAAAATGAAGGTAGATGAAATTGGCATTCTTGCTTATAAACATTTTGACCATCATTTGCGGCAGTTTAATGTGTAGGGCTGGACTTCAAAATCCACCCCGATTTATGGCTCAAACCGGACAATACTTTGTAAATTCACTTTTTATTCTGCGTTAGCAGAAACTATATATAAAAACTGCAAAAACAAATGAAAGTCGCCATAAAAACACTATTAATAATTGTATTTTCCGTAACAACCCTGCATTGCTACGCTCAAAAAAATAATCCGTTTAAGCCCAAAGTTGTTTATAAATCTGATGATTTGATTGTAACGCAAATTTCAAAAAACTCGTTCGAACACACTTCATTTTTACAAACGGACGATTTTGGAAACGTTCCTTGTAACGGTCTGATTGTGAGTAATAGTAATGAGGCAATTGTTTTTGACACGCCAACCAACGACAAAAGTTCTGAAGAGCTGATCAAGTGGATAAAAGAGACCCTTCATTGCAAAATAAATGCGATTATTCCTACTCATTTTCACGACGATTGCTTAGGTGGGCTAAAAGCATTTGATAACAACAACATTCCTTCCTATGCGTATTTCAAAACAATAGCACTCGCCAAAGAAAATAATTTTCCTGTCCCCAAAAACAGTTTCAGAGATTCCCTGATTCTTAAGGTGGGCAATAAAAATATCATTGCAAAATTTTTCGGGGAAGGTCATACAAAAGATAATGTTGTAGGTTATTTCCCCAGCGAAAATATAATGTTTGGAGGGTGCTTAATAAAAGAACCCGATGCCAGTAAAGGATATTTGGGAGATGCCAATGTTGCAGCCTGGTCAAATACCGTTGAAAAAGTTAAACAGGAATATCCCAATGTAAAAATTGTTATTCCTGGTCATGGAGAATATGGAAACAAAAAATTACTTGATTATACCATTAACCTGTTTAAGACTAAATAATAGCATGAGTGCGGGTCATGCAATATCCGCATAACATCTTCAGGTAACCGAGTTGCACAATTCTCACCAGGGCGACCATGATGCCTGATCTTCCCTCTCCCGTCAATTAAGGAGACTTATAAATCGCTCCAATTAATTATTCACCTTTTGTATGTATAATACAAATGTTTTTACATACATTTACGTAATTAATATCGGAAATGAAAGGTACAAACCTCGGAGAATTCGAAGAACTGGTGCTACTCACCGTTGCAGCGTTGATAAACGAGGCATATAGCGTAGCGATATGTGATGAGCTCTCGGATCATACCGGCCGTTCGGTGAAACTTGGCGTAGTGCATGCGGTACTCAACCGTCTTGAAGAAAAGGGGCTTGTGAAAAGTGAGCTGGGTGAAGCAACGAAGGCCCGTGGCGGCAAACGCAAAAGGTTCTATCAGCTTACCATGCAGGGAAAGGCAGCATTGGTCAATGCCAAATCGATGCGCGATGAGCTGTGGGCAAGGATCCCGGCGCTTGTCTGGAAAAAAATGTAGCATGAAAGAACAACGGGAACACCATCCGCCCTCCTGGGCGCAGCGATTTGTAGAATGGTATTGTAAGCCCGGGCTTGTAGAGGACCTTACGGGGGATCTCCACGAATGCTTTGAGCGGAATGTACAATCCATGGGGCCACGCCGTGCAAAGCTGATCTACATCATTGATGCCTTCAAGTTCTTCAGAAGTTATACGGTACGAAGCTCGCTATTTGTCAACCTTTTTACAAACCGGATCATGATCGGAAGCTACGTTAAAACATCAGGGCGCAACATCATGCGCAACAAGCTGTTCTCATTCATTAATATTCTTGGTCTTGCCATCAGTATGTCTGTTGGATTACTGCTGATTGCGTTTGTACTCGACCTGCGTTCGTATGACAGGTTCCACAAAAATGGCGAAAGAATTTATCGCATCACCAATGTATTGACCTCCAAAAGCGAAGATGGCGGCAAGTTTGCATCCACATCCATAAAAACGGGCAGGCTCATCCGCGAGAAAGTAACCGGCATTGAAGAAGTGGCGATTATGCGCAACGACTTTTCGGGTGATGCAAAGGTGGGCGACAATATTCTCCCCATCAAGGGCTTCTGGGCCGAGCCATCGTTTTTCAGGATCTTTACATTTCCGATGGTGGAAGGCAATGCAGCAACCGCGCTGAAAGATCCTTATTCTGTTGTGCTCACGGAAACGGCAGCCAGGAAGCTGTTCGGCAACCAGGCTGCGGTTGGCAAGACAGTCAAAATAGATACCCTCGCTTACCAGGTAACCGGTATCATGAAGGACGTTCCCTTCTTTTCGCACATCAGTTTCGAAGCGCTGGTGTCGTTGTCCACGGCTGAACAAATTAATAAAGGCGATAACCATTTTGCCGCATGGACAAACATGTGGTCCAACTCCGTGTACATCCTGCCTTCGGAAAATGCCGACATGGCTGCAATCCGTTCGCAGCTCAATGCGCTGGCAAGAGAGGAAAACCTCGCTGAAGAAAATACGAAGATCCAACTCGAGCTGCTTCCTTTATATAATATTGTGGTTGGGGAAAGCCTGCGTCAATCCGAGGGCGGCCCGGGCTTCACTGGCCCTCACGTGCCCCGTGTTGTGCTTTGGATACTCGGCGGGCTGGCATTTGTTGTGATATTGTCCGCGTGTTTCAATTATACCAATCTTTCGATAGCACGCGCTATGCGCCGTATTAAGGAAATAGGCCTCCGCAAAGCTATCGGCGCAGGAAAGAGCCAGGTACGGCTACAGTTCCTGGCCGAGGCAGTCATGATTTCCCTGGCAGCCCTTCTTCTCTCCTTTCTCCTGTTCCTCGTATTGCGGCCAGTGCTGATCAACATGGCGCCGGAGATGCAGCGCACGGTGAAGCTTAATCTCACGCCAGCGATGGTTGCAGCCTTTATCGTTTTTTCCGTCGCCGTAGGTATTATTGCCGGTTTCCTGCCTGCTATATTCTTTTCAAAAGTGAGCCCCATGAGTGCGTTCGGCAATGTTTCATCGGTAAAAATGTTCAAACACCTGACCCTCAGGCGCTCCCTGGTGGTGATTCAATACACGGTTACGCTGATCTTTATTACAACTACTGCCGTTGGCTATGTGCAGTATAAGAACATACTTGCATTCGACCTGGGATTCAAAACAGCAAACATTCTGAACATTAACATGCAGGATAATAAACCCGACGTTTTGATGAAGGAACTCAGTGAGATGCCGGAAGTAACTGCATTGTCGCGGTCCCTGATCACCACCGGCGTGGGAAACGCCTGGGGCGGCAATATGAAGTATAAAGATTCGCGGGATTCTGTCCTGGTCATGACCAATCACATTGACGAAAACTATTTGCCGCTGCATGACTATAAGCTCCTTGCCGGCGGAAATTTTGTAGCCCGGCCCGTCACTGCCCAGGCTGTGGGCGAAGTGATCGTTAACCAACAGGTTTTAAAGCGATTCAACATAGGCGGCAACAACCCGGAGAAAGCAATCGGGGAACAGATTACATTGAATGGGCGCAAAATGACCATTGTTGGCGTGATGCAGGACTTTCACTATGGTAAGGTGGAGAACCTCATCGGGCCGGTAGCATTCACGTTCTGGACACCCGAAGACAGGGCCATCATCAGCGCCAGAATACAGAGTTCCGACATGCCGGCCACGGTAGCCCGCATCGAGTCCATTTGGAAGAAGATCGATCGTGTTCATCCGTTTATGGCTGAATTCTATGACAAAGCCATAGAAGATGCATACAGCGAATTTTCCACTATGATCAAGATCATTGGCTTCCTCTCCTTTCTGGCTATTTCCATCGCTTCAATGGGATTGTTTGGAATGGTGGTATTCACCACCGAAACAAGACTAAAGGAGATCGGCATCCGGAAGGTAATGGGCGCCAGCGACGGCAATCTTATATACTTACTGAGCCGCGGTTTTCTATTGCTGCTGTCGGTATCGGCGCTCATTGCCTTACCGGTAACATACTTCTTCTTTAAAATCGTTGTACTCCGCAATTTCCCCTATCATACCCCCGTGCAAATCCCCGAACTGTTCGTTGGCTTACTGACGGTGTTGCTGATCGCGTTCATTATGATCGGGTCACAGACTTTGAAGGCAGCGAGAAGCAATCCGGTAGCGGTTTTGAAAAGTGAATAGGATCACTCTTCGTCAACTCCGGGTAATTTTTCCTGATTCACTTTGAAATACAAAGTACTTTCATTTACTTTACATTTCAAAGTTTTTCTTCATCCTAAAAACAAGGTCATGAAAACTTCAAGAAAAAAATTTGTTCTCCTCTTCCTTCTTGCCGGGTTTGCTTTTCTTTTTCTTTATAACGTAATTTTTCTCTCCGACGTGGGTCTCCTTCCCGCAAGCGGGGCATCTTTCCTCAGCACGGAATCACCAACAGGATGGAAGAGCATTGTAGCCACGATTCTATATCCTGTCAAAATTGTTTTGGCCGGTCCTATGCTTCCTCTTATCAATTTGCCGGATCCGCCGCCGCCATTTTTGGTTATCGGGTTTGCGATTTACTGGACGATACTGGCCCTGGTAATTCATTATTTTATTGGTAAGATTAGACGCGGCTATCAGGTAAATAAAAGCGAGAAATTTAATCAACGTTAAATGTAACGCGTGTTAACTCTTCGGTTAATTTCCACAATTGTTTTGCACTGGCTTCATCTAAAGAATACGGTTTTACCCCATTGGGTGTTGACGAATTTATGGCTAATTCAGCTATGTCACCATCCTCGAGGTACACACCGCCTATTTCGTTTAGTAACGGGCTTGTAGCGGCCCATATGGTTGTAGCCGCGCCTTGCGGAATGGTTTTTAGCGACGCAATAACCTCTGGTACAGGATTTCCCTTATCGTTGTAAAAACCAAATTGCTGCAATATTTCCAATGGCGCTTCCCTGGCTAGTTCAGTTCCCCAGATATTGCCGGGATGCAATGAATATGCTCTTACTCCATATGGTTTGGCACGGTTGTCCAATTCAAGTGAAAAGAGATTGACGGCGGTTTTTGATTGTCCATAGGCTTGCAATGTTTCATAGTCACGATGTTCAAAATTCGGATCATCAAAATTGAAAGGTGCAAAATGGTGCCCCAAAGAAGAAACATTGATCACTCTTGCGCTTTTCGCTTTCTTTAGCGCTTCCCATAACCTTACAGTAAGCTGAAATACCGCAAGATAATTGGTTGCGAGTTGCGATTCATTCCCGTTTGCATCACGGCGCAATGGCACGAACATAATTCCTGCATTGTTAATGAGCAAATGTAATGGCCTGCCCGAAGCCAAAAACTTTCCGGCAAAACTGTCAATAGAATTGGTATCTATCAGATCCATTTTCTCAATTTCAACATTGGCAAGCCCTTGCAGGTTCTTCTTTGCTTTTTCAACATCTCTTGCAGGTACAATAACTGTTGCCCCTGCTTCAGAAAGGGTTTTGACGGTTTCCAAACCAATTCCTGTGTTACCCCCTGTAACGATAGCGATTTTTCCCTTAAGGTCGATTCCTTTAATTACATCACTGGTAGTTGATGTTGCGTTAAACGTTGAACCAATCGGCTTCTGCAACGCTCCTCCAAAGTTATTCTGTGCCATTTTTGATTATTATTTGATTAGGGTAAAGGCTGAGTATATCTACTCATTTTCTTTATTGATTGAATCCTGGCTGTAAAGTTATATCAATAGAATATATTTTAGTAACTTTGTATCAGAAAGTAACTGTAACCTTGAAGTAACAAAGTAACTTATGGAGTGCAAACCCGAATCTCAAATAGATCGCAAAAAAGAAATGATGGCTATCCATGATGCAATGGACGTGCTGAGCGGTAAATGGAAAATCTATATCATCTCTTCTATTTGCCATTACAACAAAAGAAGATTTTCTGACATTTTGAATGATGTAGTTGGTATATCGAACAAAATGTTGAGCAAAGAATTAAAGGAACTGGAAATAAATCAATTGGTTGAGCGTACCGTTTTAGACACACATCCTGTAACTGTTCAGTATGAACTTACGAAACACGGCAAAACGTTACAGACCATCATTAACAACCTGACAGACTGGGGAAAAGAACACCGGAAGAAAATTATTGCAAAAAAATAAGGTGTCCGTTTATTAATTAAATAAAAAAGCCTCCAAAGTCAATGGCTTTGGAGGCTTTTTTGGTGATCTCTTTATGCACTTCTTCTTTTATTGTTTCATGCACCAGTTCAATAATGCGGGATACAATTCATCTATTTTTTTACGGGGTTGTGCTTTACGCAGCTTTATCAGGCAGTCTGTAAATTCCTTCATTTTTATAAATCCCCGCTGTTTGCTCATCACCTCATTCACATCTGTATAAATTTCTTTCAAGGTGGCAGGATCATTCTTATACACTTCTTCACAATACAAGATAAAAACTCCGAAAGTCATATACTCATTGAATACTTTTACCGGAGTTGGATAATACGCAGTGCCTTCCATAGTAGTATCCACCCACTTACTCCTGTTTTTCAGCGCTTCATTGATCTTTTTTTCGGATTGATCACCTGGCTTCCGCACATAATTGTGGTCTATTTCTGTGAACATGCCCCTGGTGTTAAATGCCTCGGTATATTTTGCAGACCATGCATCATTGTGATCGATAGGTGGCAACACCATCTGTATCATCTCAAAGTCGTTTTTCTTAAACGACAGTGTATAGTTAAGCCCATTTATCAGTGGCGAGCAAAGGATCTGGTAACTATTGATGTGGGTATTAAAATTAGCTTCCAGCCATTTCCATTGTTTATCGAGGTTGGCGTTTTTCTCATAATCGGACACGATGCCCTGGTAATAAGCCGCATGCGCTGCGTAGAATTCACGGAAACCTGATTTTTTCGCAAAGTCTTCAATGCTTGTTTTATACGTAGTGATGGGATTTACCGTGATTTTGGTACCGGCTACTTCATCGGCAGGCAACAGAAAAACATTATTGGGCAGCAGCTGATCCTTCTCAAAATCATATGCAATGGCATTCCCGGTTAAAAAAATATAATGCAAAGGGCTTTTCTGAAGCAGGGAATCGAAAGTGGCAATAACCGGTTCCTTTCCATACGGTGCAAATTGTTTCAATACATCCTGGTAATAGGGCCCTTTTAACTGTACCATGTCCTCATTCCCGAGGCCTGTTGGGGTAATGGCTATCATAATGTGAATCAGTTCCTTTACCTCGTTGATTTCAATCCTGGATTTTTTATCATTTTCCTTTTTAAAAGCGGCGGAAAAATTCACGTCTCCGTCCTGTGCAAATAAACAGGCAGGGATAACCGCCAGCAGGGCAGCTAAAATTGTTCTTTTCATATGAGTTGTGTCTGTTCGATTTTCTACTACATAATGGCAGCAGGCATCCCGGATGGCCATGTGGGCCAATACAGCATGCCTTACAGGTAAACGGGATACCGGCAAATTGCCGGATTTAAGCTACAGCACCAGGTCAACAAAACACGGTCCCGCAGCCGGCAACAAAATACAAACAAATCCGGGAATTTCATCAAATTCAAAGCCGGCATTATGAGCCCTGGCCTACAATCCTGGAAAGAAAATAGCATGATAGTTCTAAAATCGGGCGTAAACATATCAAGTGACCTAATCATTGTCATTTGGGTTACCTGACACGACGCCCAGGTTGTGTAACAGGATAAACAGAAAGATAAATATTTTGGTGCCCTTGTAGTATAATGCTCAATAATTATTTAAAAGACTTCAGCGTTCCTAGTATCGCTGTTGTTAATCGATATAGGTCAGCGCCTGCCTGGTCGTCTTTTTCGTTAGTGAGCAGGATAATGGCTGCCTGCTCATTTGGATATAGCGAACAAAAACTCCGGAATCCGTTAGTACCTCCATCTATCCTGATATAATAATCCCAATTCCTTGTCCTGCCAATTGCCCATTGAAAGCCAACGGCGTCTTGCTCCACGTTACCATAAATAATCCGGTGGGTCAGTTTTACCGCCGCATCTTTTTCAGCGAGTTGGTAATCAGCATATTTCAGCATATCGTCTATACAGGAATGAAGCCCTCCGGCAGCTGGAAAAGAGGTTGGTACCGGCTGTGCTTTTTCGCCGCTGGCAGTATAACCATTAAGTACCTGTGCGCTTTTTACAGGGGTGCGATTTACAAATGTATTTGTCATACGCAGCGGACCGGTTATATGGCGTTTGATCAAAGTTTCATAGTCCGACTGATAAATATGCTCCAGTGCATATCCCAATAACTGGTACCCAACGTTGGAATAAGCATATTTTAACGTCTTCAAACTATCCAGTTTGATTTGCTGCAGGTGATCCAGAAAATAGGCTTCAGTCATTGGAGCGGATATATCACCGCCTGCAAAACTATTTGGAAACATGGCGGTATGACTAAGCAAATACCCCACGCGTACGGGTTCCCCGGAGGGATAATGAAGTGCGGGGAAATTTCCCGGCAGATACTTCCGGATGTCCGCATCCAGTTTCATTTTGCCTTCGCCTATTGCCTGCGCAACCAGCAGACCTGTGAATGTTTTAGTAATAGATCCTATCTCATATATTGAGCTGGACTGTGTTAGCTTATCTGATTCCGGAGCCGTTTGCCCGTAGTTATAGCGATAATGATGCTGATTATATATAACCCCGATGGAAATACCCACCCGCCCTGTTTTACTTAAATATAATTTTGCCGAACGATCCACGGCAGAATCCAGCTGGGTTTTCAAGGGATTGTCGTTCAACAACTGGGCTGAACAGTTGGCGTATACCGCAAAAAGGACGATGCCGATGCCGATTTTTTTCATGTAAGAAAGTTCTTTTCAAACCAGTAAGCCATACTTCTGCAAACAATGTTCTTTTATGAAGATACAAGAATATCTTAGAAACAGGAAGCCGCTTACCCTCCGGGGGTTGAGCGGCTTCCTGTTTCTAAGATATCAAGATAACTCTAACAGAGCATTAAGTGCAACCGAAATTCAACAGTTATTTACTGCGTCAAATTAACGGTAAACACTTTAATATTTTGAAACGGTTGCAGATCAGGTGATTTGCAACCGTTTTTCATTTCTGCGGTAGCGCTGCGTATTTTTTTCTGCCCCTCTCCCATATGTTAAAACGATAAATGTTTTCCCATCATATAGGCATTGTCCTTTGTGCCAAACCAGAATTTTCAACCGGATTTATCCAAATCTGCGTTTGATTTAGCTAAACCATAAAAAATAAAATCATCCTGAATTGAGTCAGGTTCAACTGGCTGCTAAATATTCCGCTAACTATTGCTTACCGGCCCGGATTATATCCAATGTATATTGGATCTCCGGATCTTTGCCCGCGCGGATATATTGCTGAAACCCTTCAAAAGTCAGCTCCTTGTCGGGCTGACAGCCACGTCCGTTATCCTGCTTAGCCTTCATAAAATACACTTCGCTCATGGGAATGGTTAACTTGCTTTTCGTTTTAGGGAGCATATAGGTATTGAACCATGCCGCTGTAGTGGATGCTTCCCCGCTACCGGTTTCGGTACCTACCAGCACACCACGCTTGTTATTCTTAACCAGTGCAGCAAAGTAGGTGGCCGCGCTTACCGTGCCACCGCTGATCAGCACATACACGTTACCTTTAAAGTTATTCTTATCGGGCGGATAGTTGGAAATGGAACCTTCTGTCAGGCGCGCATTGCCATAGTAAAACCCTGCAGCGCTGTCGTAATCGAACCGTTGTTTCAGGAAGTTTTCAGTCTGCTTTACTTCCTCCTCCCCCATTTTGGTTCCGTAACCATTCAACAGGTTTTCGGGATCATGCATCTGTATGTTCTTTGTCCGGTAATTGAAAACATTGTCGAACGGACGTAATGCCACAAAGGAATACAGCAGAGCAGACATATTCGGGTTGCCGCCGCCGTTCGACCGGATATCTATGATAACGTTGCTGATATTGCGCTTCTTTACTTCCGCAAAAAAATCGCTCAGCTCCTTGTACATAGCATTTTCCTGTAGCATAAATGTAAGAACGGTCAGGATAGCGGTAGATTCTTTATCCTGGTATTCCTTCGTTATGTAGGCGCGCCTCAGGAAAGAATTAAAGGGCAGCTCTCCCAGGCTCCGGTTATGGTAACCTGTTTTGGCGTCTACTGCTTTCAGCTGTACCGTAGTGGAATTTTTAGCTCCATACTCTTTATATACTACTTCATAGCTGGTGGCTTCCGGAAAAACGAGGCTGATGAACAAACTAAGGTTTGTTGCGGTGCGATCGGCGCCCGTTTTGATAAAACCATCGCTATAGGTGGCGTAGCCAATTTCACTGAGCAGCTTTGCGGCAGGCATTTTATTAATACTCAGTATCTCTGCACCGAAGGGAATGGTTTCTCCTTTGGCATTAACAATGATCCTGTCTTTAAAAGTAGTGATGGCCAGCGGAAAGTGATTAATACCATAAAATACGTCCACCACACGTTCCTCATCATAATCCAGTTTCAGGTGCACATCATTGAATAACTGTACGGGAGAATACCGTAAAGCGCTTAACAACGACGGATCTTTATCCAGCCGGTTCATCAGGGAATCCATTTTATTGTTAAACGTAGCGGTGTCTGTGAACTTATATGGATTCGGATGTTGTTTCTTCAACAGCTCAACGGCGTATTTAAAATCATCTTTCAAATCCTGCCTGGTAAATCCGGTAAAAGGTTGTACCTGGGCCAGGGCAGATGTTGAGAGCAGGGACATAAGGATCCCTGATGCAAAAATTTGCTTCATGCTGTTTATAATTTTAATAAATAGTCATCAATACGGCATACTGCCGCGATATGATCGGGTGAGCGTTTCGCCCAGGTTACATTTTATTGATCAACTCAATGATTCCCTCGTTTTCTATGATCATCATACCCTGCCGGTCTTCCGTAATACCTTCCTGTAACGTGTAGGTGTACCTGGGTACATTTCCTTCCAGTACAGTAGGCATAAACCGATACTGCACGTTGGGCAGGTCTGTCAGCGCTTCTCCCACTTCGATAATATGGGTGGATACGATAAACAGGCAATTGTTGTATTCGGAGAAACCTTCCGTCACGGCCAGGGTACCGTCAAAAGCATCTTTCACATTGGTGCCCTTAAACAATTCATCGAACATCAGCAGCAGGTGTTCGCCGGTAGCTGCTGCCAGCGCAGCATCCTTCACCCTTACTACTTCCGCATAGAAATGGCTGTATCCCATGGCGATGTTGTCCGCCACATTGATGCTGGAGAAGATGCCTTCGCGTACCGAAAACACCATTTCGGAAGCGGCCACCGGGAAGCCGATATGCGCCATGTACATGCCGATACCAATAGATTTCATCCAGGTAGACTTACCTGCCATATTGGCGCCTGTGAGGAACAGGACATTACTACCCTCCATCATTTGTATGTCGTTGCCCACTGCTTTTGAAATACAGGGGTGCCGGAGACTTCGGGCATGGAACAGGTTTTCTTCTTTCGCCACGGCTGTTGCGTAACAAAAATGCCGTTCGCGGGATACATTGCTGACTGCGATGTACACATCTGTTTCCGCAATGAACTGCAGTATGTCCTTCATGGCTTCGTTGTGCCTGTTGCGCAGCAGGAAATCATACTCGGATACCGTTCGGGTGGACATTGACTTGTAGATGTCGCTGTCCAGAATTTTGCGGATATCTTTATGGTCCATGATGGCCAACAAGGATTCTACACGGTCCTGCAAAGGATTCTTTTCGCGCTTCAGCAACTCCAGCAGTCCAAAACATTTCTTCAGTGTAACGATCGTTGCCTGCAACTGCAGCAGCGTGTTTTTGAAGCGGCCGTCTTTCGTGAGGCTGGCCAGTAGCTTTTGTAGTTGCAGATCTACCGTCACGGCCCACTGCGATTTTCCTGCCGTATTATCAATATATTCCCGCATCAGGGAAACCTGGTCTGCCTCAAAAGGAAATGTGACACCCTTATCTTCGAAAAACTCAAAAATCGATACCCGACGGTTGATTGCAGCGGGATCATTTAGCGGATGGGAAAACATCTCATCCATCAGTTTCTCCCCGATCCGGGTTTTTACTTTATTGAATAAAAAATATACGGAGCCCTGGCGGAATTTCCCCATGAGATTCAGTTCTCCTACCGATTGGCGATCTATTTTAAAACTCATAATTGCTTATTTAACCGTTTACCGCCTTTGTTTCCCTGTTTAAGAATGTCCAGTATCCCTTCGTTATTAATAATGATCATGCCATGCTTATCATTGGTAACGCCTTCTTCCAGGGTATACGTGTATTCAGGTACCGCACCTTTCATCACGGTGGGAAGAAAATAAAATGCGGCGCTTTCTTTTTTCCGCAACTCGTCTGCCGCTTCGATGATATGGGAGGAGATGATGAATTTACTGTCTTTCCGGTTGGTAAACGCATTACAAACAGCCAGTGTTCCTTCCAGCGCATCCTTCACATTTGTACCCCGGAACAATTCGTCGAACAATACAAACAGTGATTTTCCTTCACTGAGTTCCTGCCCTATTTTCTTTACCCGCAATACTTCTGCATAGAAATGGCTGGCCCCGATGCCCAGGTTATCGGGCAGGTTGATCGTTGTATATACGCCGTCCATTACAGAAAACTCCATAGCCGCCGCGGCTACCGGAAAGCCCATGTGCGCGATATAAACGGCGGTGCTGAATGAACGCAGGAAGGTAGACTTCCCGGCCATGTTGGCGCCTGTAAGAAAAACCAGGTTACGGGAAGGCCCCATATGGAGACTGTTGGCCACCGCGTTTTTTAAAAGCGGATGGTATACACCATCCACTTTTAAAATACTGGTCCCTTTCGGGTGTACCACCGGGAATACCATGTTATGTTTCCGGGTAACCTGCGCCACGGAAACATATACATCGATATGATAAATAAAATGCAGTAGTTGCAGCACTTTCTGTTTCTCCTTATTACGGATCAACACATCAAAAGCCGTAACAGCGGCGAATGAAATCCGGGCATTTGGTTTTTCGTTAAACACCGGAATAAAAGCCGGGTCATTCAACACCCCGATAGCCGCCAGCCGTTCTTCCTGCAGCTCTTTCACGCCTGCCATTTCCGCCGACTCCAGGTACTGTCTGAGTGTATGGAAAAGATCGATGATTGAAATAATCCCGTTCTGTACTTCCTTCTCGCTGAGCGTGATTTTTGTTCCGCCATCCGGGTTATCATCAAAAGAGATATATTTCTCTGCCTGGTCCAGCATGGCGCCATCGAAAGGAAAGGTGGCCTTCATTTTCACAAAAGCAGCGATGGTATTGATCCGTTTGATGATGGCTTCCCGGTTGTTCAGTGGTTTCCTGAACATGGTTTCCATAATGGTTTGCCCTCCACGGGTAAATGAATGATTATAAATATCGAAAATACCGGGTGTGTCTGCCTTCGAAAACAAGCGCAGATCATCCATCGTCTGCAAATCTGTCTGCAAATACATAATTATACTTTTTATGAAACAATGAAAGTGCCTGCTATTTGCGTTTTCTTCTTATCAGTATCACTATACCGGCAGCCAGAATAAGGGCAGGTATAACATATTGAAGCACCATCTTCAATGTTTTGGCCGGGGCCTTTTTGATCGTCAGCCATATATCTGTAGGCACCGGGAAATTGTGATAAACCGGGAACCTGTTATCCACTGTGTAGCTGTAGAACGCATTGCCATAATCCTTTCCGTCTCCTTTAGCAACAGACATCATGTCTGCATCGCTGGAAATAATGATCTTCTGCAGTTTGTTGCCGATTTTGCGGGTAAGCTGCAGGCCCACCGGGTAGGGCGCTTCCCTTCTGTAGTCCCCTTCGGCGCTATTGAATATAGGCGCTGCGGAGTCCACAACCAATGTGCCTCTTTCTACCCAGGTATTTGCATTGTTAGCTATTGTGGTAATCTGTTCTACTTTAAAACCGGTGGTATCAGAATAGCTTAATAGGCTGGCGCCAATGATACTGGTAGAGCAGCTATTGCCGATACCGTTTTTGACGTAGAAAAACGGTTGCTCGTCCGCCATGTCCATGCCTTTCTTAGCAATCAATCCGGCAAACTTGTGCGGCATATCCTGCGGGTTCGGCTTTACAAGGGTGCCTTCGTCTGAATTTACCCCCACATGATTCAGAATCGGGTTCATGATAAACTGCTTGCCTGGTTCGGAATAGAACATGGCATTTCCTCCTCTGTCGATGTACTGTTTAACGCTATCGATAATAGCCTTATCCAATACTGATTTTGGATCGGATATTACCAGTACGTCTTCAGGCGTAAACTTACCGGCACCCACACCCACGGCCGGGATAGTATCGAAATTCAATCCCATATTAATCAGCGCGTTCCTGGACGATTTATTCATGGCGTGGTTCCCATATTCCCGTTCGCCGAACTTAAGGGGTGAACGCTCATAGTGCCCTGTCAAAAATTTAAACGTTGGCGTTGTATCATTCATTAAACGCAACAGGCTGCCGGAAACATGCCTTTCGTTCGGAAAAACCTCCGGGTCCGAGTAGGTTCTCAGGAACGTTTTTTTGCCTTTATACTCCACCTGCATCAATAAGCCTTTCGGTTCCGACTCCAGGTTGATGATACTCCTGATTTCTGCGGGTGTTTTATAGATAGAGAGGTCGGTTTTATTCATTTCCGCGTATTTCTCCGCTATTTCCGGCAGCGTTTTGCCCGGGTAGGTCAGATATATCGAGCTGTCGCCATCGTTCACATCGTAATAGTACACATACTCAAACTCCATATTATTATAGAAGCGACGATACCTGGCCCAGAAGTTCCACAGATAGGCATTGCGCGCGGTAGGTACACCATTGATCAGGTTATACCCAAACAGGTTTGTATACAGTGTTACTTTCAGCGGCGATCCGTCCAGCTGCTTCAATACCCCCTGGGTATTTTCATGCAGTGTATTTATTTTGCCTCTTGTCACATCCCAGTAGCCGATCAGCCCGTGTATCGAGGTAACAACGAGTACCACCACCGCTATCGCGAATGCCAGCAGGTATCTGCCCGCAGACACACGCCATGACTTCGACTCGGTAATGGATTTCGTTTTGATGATGGTGAAGATGATAAAAAGGGAAATAATACTGACGAAGTAAACAAGGTCCTTTGTGGTAATCAGGCCAGCCAGAAAGCTCTCTACCCTTCCCGAGCTGGAAAGAAACCAGGTGACATCCCGCACATAATCCGTTCCCTGGAACATCATGGATAAAGTGCCGAACAGCATCAGGACCACAAATGTGCCGATCCCGGCAACAATCGGGTACGAAGTTAAGCTGGAGATAAACATCCCTACTGCTACATACATGGCGGCCAGTAAAAAGAAGCCCAGCACCATCGACATAATATGCAGGAACTCTACATTCTTAATAGAAAAGGTCAATATGCTCACCTCCACCGCAAAAATCAGGATCATCAGGCATACAAAACCGTACACACCCAGGAACTTACCCAGGATGATCTGGCGTGTTTTTACGGGCGATGAATGAAGCAACTTAATGGTTCCTCCGGCATATTCACGGTTAATGACGCCCATGGTCAACAGCGGAATGTACAAAAAGAAGATCATCAGCACCGTATCGATCCCCTTGCCAATCACCATTCTGGTCAGCGGCGTATTGAGAAACCCCCTGAAAGCATCGCCCTGCAACTCCAGAAAGGCGTCCTGCTGCACTGCAGTATCCGACAGATTTCCAATAATAATACCTGCACTGGACATCAGGAATAAAATCAATACAAACCATGCGATCGGCGAAAAGAAAAAGTATCGCAATTCCGCCCGCGCTATATTAAAAACTACTTTCATTAGTGTAAGATTGAAGAAGAATTTGATGATAATTGTTTGAATACATCGTCCATACCGGAAGATTCTGTGTGAATAGCAGTAAGCCGCCAGTTTTTCTCTGCGCTCTTCTTCACAATTCTTTCCGCCAGATCGTCGTTTGGTTGGAACCAGATCCGGCATTTGTTATCCGGCAGCAACTCTACTTTCTGTACATCTTCTATCGCCATCAATTCTTCCGGTGCAGGCATATGGAGCATTCTGGCCACCATGGTATTGGGCTGGAGGATGTTATTGAAAGCATCGAGGGTATCAGAAAACACCACCTGCCCGGCTTCGATCATGATGATCTCTTTGGCTAACAGGTTAATTTCGGACAATACATGCGACGACAACAATACCGCACGGTCCTTTGCAATTTCTTTTATCAGTTTCCTGGCTTCAATGATCTGGTTGGGATCGAGACCATTGGTAGGTTCATCGAGAATTACCACTTTCGGTTTATTGATGATAGATTGCGCAATCCCCACCCGCTGGCGATAGCCGCCCGACAGGTTTTTTATGAGGCGCGACCTCATCTGCGTAATGGATGTTTTTTCCAGTACTTCCTCCACAGCGCCTTTAATCAGGCGCTTATCCATCAACCTTAGCTGCGCGGAATACTCCAGGTATTCCTGCACGGTAAAGTCCATATACAGGGGCGCCTGCTGCGGTAAAAAGCCGATCTGTTTTTTATATTCAATAGGATCGTCTTTGATGTTCAATCCATTGATAGAAACATTTCCTTCCGTTTGCAGCAGGGTGCCGCAAATGATATTCATGGTGGTAGACTTGCCGGCCCCGTTGGAGCCCAGCAATCCTATCACACCGGTATCATTGATCTCAAAATTTATTTCGCGTATGGCCCAGGAACTGGCATACTTATGCGACAGGTTCTCCACCTTTAATATAGGCTGCATATAGTGTTGCTTATGATTTAAAAATTGGATTAGTAATGACCAATGCTGGTTGTCCTGGCAGAAAAAACGCCCTCGGAGGTCCAGGTGCCGGTGACCACCATGGTACGTGCCTTAAACAACCATGAGGTATTCAGCATAGTAGAACCCGGATAAATATTTACTTCAGATAGGGTATCCAGCGGAACACCTGTTGCATGATCTCTTACTTCGAAACGGAAGTTTATGACTGATGCGTTAACAGGAACCTTTATAAAACCGGTCAGTTGTTCATATGGGAGATTAGTGACCATGGTTCCCGGTACCGGTTCCAGCTGCCGCACATCGATCGGCCTGTTACCAAAGAGATTAATAATCCGAAGGTTGGCCACGCTGTCATTCAGGCTACGGGAAGGAAGTTGCTCCTTTACGGTTTTTTGTTTAACGTCCGTTGGGCTGCCGTATACAAAATGCGTAAAAATTCCACCGGGTTCCAGTTTCAGGCTGGTTTTCAGGAAGGCTTTACTGGGTTGAAGCGTATCGTAGTTTCTGAACAGCGTAAGCGGTTGGTCCATTTTATCGGTGCCATAGTCAAAAGAACTGCCATTGCTGATATAAGCCAGCCTGTTGTAGAATCTGGGTTGTGAATTTCCAAAATAGGCAGACAGGAAGGAGGTAGTGTCGTTAATGCCATTCACAATCGTCAAAGACGCCGGAAATATCTCTTCCGGAACTTGCTTCTTACAGGAAATACCGAATATCAGCAAACCTCCGGCTAGCACGATCGCTTTGAAACTTTTTTTATAGCTGAATTGAAACATCTTTCTTGATTTATATGGTGATCACTGTTTACTAGTAGCCGATATTCTGGGAGAGCTGGTTGGCCCGGAGTATTTCGTCCGGAGGAATGGGGTATAGCAACTCGTGCTGACTCCACGGCTGTTTGTAACCTATCTGCGAAAGCACCTCCGTAGCCTTGTTCGTTCTTTTCAGGTCCAGCCAGCGATGTCCCCATTCTGCAAATAACTCTATACGTCTTTCCTGGGCAATGGCATCCGTTACCTGCTGATTTGTTAAAGCATAAGACAAACCGTTCAATCCGGCACGTTCCCTGATGGCGTTCAGGTCATCGATCACAGCATTTTTATTGGCCGCGCTTCGTAACATATTCGCTTCTGCCCTTATCAGGTATAATTCCGCGAGCCGCATCACTACATAATATTCGGTTCGCTGCCCTCCAAATACGAAGTTGTTGGAATTGATCTTGTACTTGTTCGGAGAAAAACCGGCAGGTGTAAATGGACCGCCGGCGATAGGTCTCGTCCATGCCGTTTTCCTGTTATCGCCCGCTTCGAAAGCATTCAGTAGCACCGGCGTGAGGTACCGGGCTGTCATGGAGTATCCTTCAGGCGTGGCATTGCCCCGCGGATTCACCGTGTTGCTCTGCTTCAACTGGAAAATAACTTCCCGGCTGGATGTGCTGAACACGTTATCCAGGCTTTCCAGTTTAAACAAATCTGTCTGACTGATCACATCGTTCGCCTGCTGCCAGGCTTTTTCATAATTTTTGGTAAACAGGTACACCCTTGCCAGCATGGCCTTCACATACCATTTATTGATCCGGATACGCTCGGTGTTATTGCCATCGTAGTTTTCGGAAAGATACCCCAACGCTTCTTCCAGGTCGTTGATGATTTGCTGGTATACAGCGTCAGGGCTGGCGGAAGGGAGATACTGTGTATTGTTATAATCGATGGATAAAGCGAGGGGAATTTTTTCGAACAGGTTTACCAGGTAAAAATATCCCATGGCCCTTACTGCCAGTGCTTCACCCAGTACCCGTTTCCTGTAAGCCTGCGTAAACTCTTTTGACGTAGCCCCTTTTACGCCTTCTATCAGTGCATTGGCATTGAAAATCCCTTTATAGGCGGAATTCCATAATTTCTGGGAATAGCCCAGATTCAGCAATGTAATCCTGGCGGTTGTTTCCACATAGTAATCGTAGCCCCCATCGAGCGCGGGGTGATATAATTCATCCGCCGAATGCCCCGCCGCCAGTGTAATTCCTCCGGCACTATATAAATCGTTGCCCAGCTGTCCATACGAACTAACTTCCTTTGCTCCTCCGCTGATCAGATAAGAATACAAACCATTGAGCGCAACGGCTGCCTGATCGTCGCTCTGGAAAACCTGGTTGGTCGTAATCGAATTTACCGGGTCTTTTATATCCAGCATTTTATTGCAACCCGTTACCAGCAGGCCTAACAATAAAACACCAGTTGCGATTATATTGAAAACAATTCTTTTCATACGATTGATTTTAGAAGCTTAATCTCAGGTTAGCAGCAATTCTTCTGATCTGCGGCGTAGTCCCCAATTCAACATCCGACATTCTGTATTGCGTGAGTTTGAAAATCTTTGATGAGTTCACAGAGATCGTTCCCTGCTTCATGCCCACCTTCTTTAGCCAGGCTACCGGTAGCATGTACGACAAACTAACATTGTCCAGGCTGAGAAAAGCGCCTTTGGCATAGTAAGCATCCGATCCGTAAAGCATACCGGTGCTAACGGAGGAATACTTTGAATAAAGGGCTTTGTCGCCCGGTTGCTTCCAGTGGTTGTTTTCGATATCCTGATACAACACAGAGTTATACATGGTTCCATACCCGGCGTTACTCAACTGATCCGCGACCAGGGAATTCTCGAAGCTGAATCTTGCCTTCAGCGACAGTACCTTCTTAAAGTCTACCCCAAAACCCATCCCACCGAAATATTTCGGGTTCAGGTCAATCACCCGGTAATGATCGTCCAGCGCCGCGTCTGGAAAATTCGAGTTCATTCCAACAGATTTGATCCCATCTCCATTATAATCCTCAAATTCAGGTGTTCCTTTCATCGGGTTGATGCCGATATAATGCGTGTAGGACTTAGCAGTTACAGAGGCTCCAATCCTGTACATATCCTTGTAGGGAGAATTTTCCAGTCCTTCGAAAGCCACCAGCGTATTATTGTTCTTACTTATCTGGAAGCTTGCAGTCAGTCCCCAGGTATGTGTATTCAGGATCATTGCGTCCAACATCAGCTCCACTCCTTTGTTACGGATCACAGCGGGCCAGTTACCCACCACAGAAGGGAAACCCGTGAATGCAGACGTGGGAATATTTGTCAACTGCTTTCCATCCCGGTTGATGTAGAAGCTACCGTCTATGTTCACCCTGCTGTTGAAAAATCCCATGCGGGCGCCCACTTCGAACTTGCTGGCACTGGACCAGCTGAATTTCTGGTTAACGGGTTGTATGAGTGTATAGATGGTCTGATCGTCGTAGTCCGGCAATTTGTCCATGGAAGCCACCGGGATGTTCGACCAGCGCGAGAGGTATTGGTAATCGCCCACATTGGCATTACCCGTAATACCATAGGTAGATCTGATTTGGGCAAACGACCACCAATCCCTGTTAGCATTTTTAAACCATTCTTCATTAGATAAAACCCAGGAAACCCCGGCAGATCCGAAGTTCCCGAAACGGGCCCCACTACCGAAGCGCGACGAGCCATCTCTCCTGCCGTTTAAGTTAACGATGTACTTTCTTCCCCAGTCGAAGGAAACCGTTGCCAGCAGGGAAGCAACTTTCTGCTGGGCATAATTATTCAAGGCTTGTACCACCTGGGCATTTGAGTAACTTTTGATGAGGTTATCGTTAGAGAACATCATCGCCATCACCGTTACTGCATCCTGGTCGGCGTAACTGTAGTCTGCCGCCATTGATACAGATACTTTGGCGTCGCCGAACAGTTTAACATAGTTGATACTTGGCCTTACCAGCAGGCTCTTTCCGGAACCGCTGCCAAAAAATGCCATGCTCATGGGAGAGTACAGGGGATCTTTCCCGGCTTTAGGCAGATAAGAGCCGGATTTATTGGAGAAAAATTCCCCGCTCACGCTAACGCCCGCCGTCAGGTCCTTAACTATTTCATAAGTAAACCCTACATTGGTCTGACTTTTCAGCGTTTGATTCTCTCCCCAGTTTTTAATATCCCGGAAGGGATAAGTGCTCGATGACGGGGTCCTGTACGGGACAAAATTATATTCCCCGTTCTCGTCATACATCCCTGGCGCATTGGGCGACAGTGAGAAAAAGTTTAACGTAGCGGCACTTTCATTATTGGTATAGGCGCTGTTGGAAGAAAGATTCACCATCAGCTTGCCGTTCGGGCTACGGTGGTTGAAAGACAATCCCACCGTTAAGCGATCGTTCCCCTTACCCTGGTTGTACATTTCTGTTGTGGAGGTATATCCCACACTGACACGGTACGTATTCATCAGCAGCCCTCCTTCCACTGTCAGCTGCACATCATCCGACTGCGCATTTTTGAAGAAGGCGCGTTGCCAATCGGTATAGGCTTTCTGGTCCCATATCGTGAGGTCCGGGGCATTGTCCTTCGTAGGAAAAACGGCATCATTCAGCATGGCTTCCTTTCTCACCGCCAGGTATTTTTCGGTATTCATCATATCCATGTAGCGCTGCACGCCCGAAAACACTTTGGAATAGTTTACATCAAACCTGGTAGGACCTGGCTTTCCTTTTTTGGTGGTGATGATGATTACGCCGTTTGCCCCCCTGGAGCCGTACAGTGCAGTGGCATCCGCATCTTTCAGCACGTCCACGCTTTCAATGTCCAGCGGATTGATCATGAACAACGGGCTTTCGGTAGGCGAATAACCACCGCTAACAGGTACATCTGCGCCAAATGGGTTAACGGATAAAGTAGCAATCGGTAGGCCATCCACCACATACAGCGGGTCTGTAAACATGCCTTCGCTCAGCACATTCCGTCCGCGTAACTCTACCTTCCTGGCCCCTGCCGTGTTGGCCGACTGGCTGATCCGGAGGCCCGGGATACGGCCTGCGAGCGCATCCAGCACATTTACAACAGGTTCTCTTTCAATATCACTGGCCTTCACTGTAGAGATATTGGCGGTGCCGATTCTTTTATTGGTAGTACCCAATACCGTGACCTGTACTTCATCCAGTTTATTTGTGGAGAGCACCATCTCTGTGTTGTATCCCCTGCCAGCAATAATTGGTTCCGTAATTTTAAACAGATGGTCCACATACCCGATATAGCTGATCCGCATTTGGTCGCCCAACCTTACCGGAACCTGGACCGACCCGTTTCCGGCGGTAAGATAGTTCCGCTTGTCGGTAAGATTGCTGATGGTAGCGCTGCCCATTGGTGTATAACCGGGGGAATAGACATAAACAGTTATCAATTCGGGTTTCACCGGCACCGTATCAACGGGTGGACTGGGTGCAGCCAGCCTGAACTCCCGCTGGGATACGAGAATGTTTTTGTCGATGATCTTATAGGTCAGCGACTGTTGCTCAAATACTTTGTTGAGAAAGGTTCCCAGGTCAACTGCCCTGGCATTGATGGTGACCGGTTTTGCTACCGATAAGGCTGTGGCCTTGTATAGGAAAACATAATCGGTTTGCGATTCCACGGCTGCAAACACTTTTTCCAGTGCAACGTTTTTACCGTTAAAGCTGATGTTCTGTGAAAGGCCTCTGGCAGATACCTGCAACAGGGCAGCGGTAAGAAGAAAGAATGTTAGTCTCATTACTAACAGAGATTTGGTTGAGCTACGTTTCCGTTCATAGGGAACCCGTATGCAATAAGAAATAATTAGCATAGCTTTGCTTCAACCGCCCCTCTCATAAGGGACGGAATGTTTAAGTGAATAAATAAGCAGTCTTTAACCTGATTGTGATTATTACCTTGCTTGAACATCTACCGGAAGTGTCGCAAGCACTTCCGGTTTCGTTTAAGCAACGTCTGTTACTATAGCTATTTTACATACAAAATATTCCCCTTCAGTTCCAAATTAACATCCATCGTTTCCAACACTTTTAATACATCAGACAAATTGGTATTGCGATGCATTTTCCCTTTGAAGATTACATTTTCCGGCTTTCCAACGTATTGTATATCTATATTGTACCATCTTTCCAACTGGCGCATGACACTGTATAAATCCATGCCGTCAAAATTAAACAGGCCGTTTTTCCATGCGATAATTTTATCCGGATCAGGCGTTTCCGTTATGGTCAGCGTAGCCCCTTCCGATGCATCCGGTTTGCTTAAAACCGCGGTTTGGCCGGGCACCAGCACTTTGGGCTGAGCGGCATGCATAGGTGTTATTTTTACAGCACCGGTCAGCAGTGTTGTACGGATTGTTTTTTCATCATCATAGGTGTTGACATTAAATGAAGTACCCAGTACTTCCAGTTTCATCTGATCGGTTTCTATGATAAAGGGCTGCCAGCTCTTTGCGGCGACTTCAAGATAAACCTCCCCGCTGATTTTCACCCTTCGCTCCCGTCCCTTGAAAGCGACCGGATATTGTATAGAAGACGCTGCATTCAGCCATACTTCCGTTCCATCAGGAAGAATGACGTGGTACTGCCGACCTTTAGGTGTGGTGATGGTATTATGGGCCACCCCGTCCGTTGCGGCGGTAGCATCGTATTTAAGCTCGTTATTATTCAGCGAAATTTGCGTCCCGTTCTGCGTAGCAATTTTCCCTTCACCCAAACTATCTAACACCAGTTGTGTACCGTCTGCCAGTGTCAGGATGGCGCCGTTTTTACCAGGTGGAATATCTTGCTGGGCAAGCTTCCCGCCAAAACGGTCAGCATTTTGCGTACGATGTGTCAGCAGGAAATAAGTGGATACTCCTAACGCCAGTACAAGCACCGCGGCGGCCCATTTCCACGTATGAAGGACCCGCATCCGGTGTACATTTGATTTTACAGGTTTGTTGGAAAGAAAACGTTCCAGCCCGGCGGTTTCGTCAAACCGGCCCATAGCGCGCACATTTTGCTGTTGTATCTCAGGATTGTTCAATTCCATCCATAACTGCCGGTTTTCGTCACTGGCAGCGATCCACGCATCCAGCTTCTCCTGCTCGTCGGCCGTAAGCGTACCCTGTTGCGAACCTGAAATAAATGCTGCAATGATGAATGGATCGTTTGAAGAAGACGCCATGTCTAATCTGTTTATGTTATTACAACATGGTATTCCGATCGTACTAAAGGAACCGAAAAAAAATTATGAGTGGGAGGAAAATAATAAGAATAAGGCTACTACGGCCGGCGACAGGCGCATTCTCAGCAGCTTCATGCCCCTGGTTTTCTGGTTTTTAACCGTTTGGAGGGAAATGGAAAGGATTTCGGCGATCTGTTCGTTCTTCAGCCCGTCAATGTAACTCATGCGGACGATCTTCCCGCATTGTTCGGGCAGGTTGCTGATCTCGCGGTAAATCACCCTGAAAACCTCCATGCGGATGATGTCCTGGTCCTCGCCCGTGGTGGCCTTTTCCTGCTCATGGAGAAATTTGGCCTGGCGTTCCTTGCTATGCTGCGCCCCTTTCAGGAAATTAAGGGCAGCATTACGGGTAGCCTTGTACAGGAAATCCTTCAGATGCCGGAGATCCTCGAAGGCATATGGCTTCTGCCATAATTTTTCAAAAACGTCCTGCACAATGTCTTCCGCATACCCGGGCTCCCCGATAATAGATTCGGCGTAATGGCAAAGCGCATTGTAATACTCTTTAAAGATATAAGAATAATGCAATGTATCCCCCGAAGTCAGTCCCCGCAAAAGCTGAAACTCATTATAAAAAGATTTCCGCGACAAGTTTGCACCCCGATTTTAGTTGAAATGTAAAAATAGTCAAAAATTCAAGCTATAAAAATGCAATTCAGGAGTGGAATTTTTCCCTGCCTCAACCCAAAAACTATATCTGCATCAGCAAAAATCGTAAATTGACAATGATAGTTCTGTTCCTGGCAAACCCCCGTTACGTTTAATTCCCCCGCTAGTTGCCACAAACGGAAGTAATTGACAACTTAATATTTTGTAACTTAAAGTTCACTGATCATGAAGCTTAAACTAATTCTATCGTTTTTTCTTTTAACCACCTGTTTTGTTTCATTTAGTCAGGATATGCCATCTGGAAAATCTCAGAATCACGACATTACTGCTACTGAAAAAGGCTTAATAAAGGTATCCGTCATGTATCCATATGCCGAGGGTAAAACTTTCAATATGGAGTATTATGAAACCAAGCATATGCCCATGGTGGCTGGCTTTTTAGGAGCAAATCTGGTGAAATATACTATTGAAAAAGGGCTTTCCAGCGGTATTCCTAATCAACCTTTACCTTTTATGGCTATTGGTATATTCTATGTAAAAAGCTTAAGTGAATATCAGGCGGCTATTGCGCCAAACAGAGATGCGATTCGTGCAGATTTTATAAACTACACCAATGTCGTTCCCGTCATTTTAGTGAGTGAAGTTGTAAAATAAGCTAGTATAGCGATTTATTGCAGGGATATACTTATAAGAAAAAACAAATAAATTTGTAGCAGAAAAAATGAAAACCCAAACAAGCCAGGTCAATGCAGAAGAGGAAAAACAATCGATCCTGCTTACGCTCAATGATTATCTTCAAGGACGTCCGGTACTAGACATCGAAAGGATCCGGGCGGCGTTTCACCCCGATGCATACATCCGGACCATCATAGAGGAAAAGTTGGTTCAGTGGACACTGCCGCAATATCTGGATCTGGTTGCCCAGGCAACAATACAGGAATGCCATCCAGAACACCTTTCATTTACCTGGGATGGAGACACTGGTTCTGCCCATGTGCACTGACTTTTGCCACTTTCCGGTTCATTGACCGGTTTAACCTGATAAAGTTAGACGGGAAATGGCTGATCGTGGATAAGGTTTCCTATCGACAGGAATTATGATGAGAAGTCGTTGGGGAAAAGCCACCGGTCTCCGGCAATACCTGATAACATTAAGAAAACAACAGTCTCTCCGGCTTTATAGAATGAATTACAGCGTAAAAACAAAAAACCCGCTTCTACTATGTAGAGACGGGTTTTTCTAAAATCCAGTGATCCACTGGGGGTAACTTATATCTTCGTAATGTCGTGTAGAATCTGTGTTTGATAGCGGTGGGCGTTTATTGCATTTTTAGCCATTGGCCAAACTCGTACCCTAATTTACCAACTTTAATAATCAGTGCTGCCGCTACCAGTACAAAAGCGATTATTTTAACAAGCGGCTTGTCCTTGTAGACCGCTCAGGTAACCTGCCGAAACATTCAACGATGAGGCCACATACTGTACAGTTGGCATTCCATCTCTTAATACCAGCTCGTTATTGAAATATTTATCCGGCAAAGCTTCCAGGCGTTCAAGAATGGAATGACCGGATCTTTTACGTGTAATAAACTGTCGCTGGTTATACCTGTTTGCATAAGTCAGTAGCAATTCCAGTTGTGCTATGATAACAGGGTCACTGAATTGATCAATATTCTTACGATATTCGTGTGCAATGTTTTCCATGACGTCCAGGATGGACCTTTCTTCCTTATCTGATAGAAAGAGTGCCTCATTGACCTTGTGGCCAAAATAATCGTATTGTCTGTTTCCGCTTCGTCTGGCTCCATTTCAAATATCTGGCCTGGTGCCCTGAAACGGGGAACGGATTTGCCCTCATTGAGAGAGTTTTAAAGATTGAATCAACAAAACATTCACCCAGACAAACATCTCACAACAGATGAAAAACAAAAAAATACTGCTCATAATATCTATCATGGACTGTTCACAAAATCAGTCAACAACCGCTATTGATAACACTGCACAATCATGGAAAAATTGAAAAAACTATTCCCTATATGCTGCATGCTGATCACTGCACTGTCGTGCGATGAATCAAAATTGTCTAAAGGCCCTGTAAACAGCCTCTCGCTCATTCGCGCAGAAATCAATATCACACAACGTTTACATAGCAAGATCGAAAACCAGGTGGTGGTCAGTTTGTTCGATGAAGAAGGAAAGACCATTAAAAAAGATTCTATCAAAATCTATGTGAACGGCGCGGAAGTAAGGTACACGGTCAGACAAGGGCTCTATTACACATCCAGCACCTATTATTTAAAGGATAGTGCTAATCCCAAAAACAATCAATTCAATTTTGAAATAGTGCTTCCGGATGGCAAAAAATCATTCCTGGCCGAGGTGGATGCCCTTGACCTGGTGAATGGTCAAAACATCAGTTATACAGAAACAGGGAATTTAAATAAGGATTATGAAATAACCTGGAAAGAACTGACCGGCGTAAATTACCTGGCCATCGCAAGAACCCTGAAGGTAAAAAAACAGGAGGAGCCGAATATTACTACCTATGAAGAGCATATGCCGGATACGATCAGCATTCATTCTGAAGGGCGTCATGTGATATCTAAGTCAACCTTTGATAATCCAACGCACCAGGTCAACATACTCTCGTTTAGATTTATAGCTCAAAAGATTGGGAAGGTAAGTCCTGAGCTGGCCAAAGGCAGCAGTATCAGTATTATAGGGAGTATTGAAAGAAGTGTATCATTTGAATAGCTATCTAATCAACATAGGAAAACCCTGCCTTCAGGAACGGAACATGAAAAATGCAGCACGGCGTATTAAGGCGGCGAAAGAGAATACTACACGCTAAAAGATACGGCTGAGTATCCGTCATCATACATGGCTTCAATGATGGCAGTAGCTATTACCCTTTCGCCGGAATACGGATTTCTCCCATGTGAGGTAAGCATGTTATCCAGAAAAATGATGTCTCCCTGCTGATAAGAAAATACTACTTTATTTTTTTCATACGCTTCCCATATACTCCGATACTGGTTATAGCTGATATCTGAACCATCCCCGAAAAAGGTATCAGAGCTGAGATAATCTTCCGGCAGATAACTATCACCGTCAAGCCCTACTTCCTCGTAACGGGCATATTTATTGAAGAAAAGCACATGATTGAACCACAGTTCCTCTCCGGAAACAGGATGACAGTAAACGGCAGGTTTCACCCATTCTATAACAGCATCATTCCTGCCCTTAAAAACGCAGGTAATGTCATTTCTTTTACATATACCTAAAACCACCTCCTTGTCGGTTGTTTGAAACACTTCCTGCCAGGGCATTCCAAGTCCCTCCGACAAATTCCGGCGATACTTCACCCCTGTTTCCCGGAACCTGGTCAGCAGCTCCGGAGGAATATCGGACAGTACAAGTCGAGAATCTGCCAGGGGCGTCTCCCCGCCCTTTTCAGCAGGCACAAGACAACAGAAAACGATCTTTCTTCCCCATACGCGACTGTATGAAGTTTCATTATGCATGTTAATGGGTCTCTCCTGTGGATACGTTGTAGACAGGTAAATATTCCTGATATCAGATGAAAGTTCTTTTCTTGGGGAAGACCTGAACAAATAAGGAAGCGGATCAGTATTAAAACAATTCATGAATTCTTTAAAGTCCAAAGAGGTGCTGATCTTAAAACCTCTGAACAGTATACCTCCGTGTTTTACCAGATCTGTTTCAAAAACTTCCTTATTGGCGTTCATCCAGCTTACAAGATCTCCCTTAGGCTGCAAAGAACTGATTACGAGAGGCATTAGCCTGGTTCCGTCATTAAGGTATGATCTGTTCACACCGGAAATGGCGGTGTCTATGGTCGTTGCCGGACCTGAAGGTATGTTGTCCAAAAAATTGCTTTCCATTATTTTACTTTAATGATGATCAAAAATCTGGTATATTTACCGGGTCTTACCAACGACATTTCGATATCTCAAACATAACTCCACTGTCCGTCTTCAAAAAGTTCAAGACCTGTTTCGTGAAATCAATTTTCCTTTTAAATTATTTACCCCATATCTATCTTCACTTCGTAATTGAAGTTTTTAAAAACACTTCCCTGTCCAAACCTCCCATTATTCACCGCAACTACCTTACTTTCCATATTATTAATCATAATGGTACGATTTCGATAATCCATCTCAAAATAGCTTATCATATTCAGTACATACTCGTTTGCCACGTGGTACAACAACACACTTCCGGTATTATTATCAGGTAATCGTATATTGCGGTCATCATATACAGTAGCATCATATACAACATCGCGGGCTTCATCCAGCAACTTCAGATCGCGGCCATCCTTTTTCCAATACCCTTCTGTCCAATAAATTTCTTCCAGATCAAACAGATACTCGAATTGCCCTCCTTTCCTTTTATTATTTATCACGGTACCATATTTGAATCTGTAATCTTCAAATAATATCAACACCTTTGTGGTAAACGCATTAACAGGATCGGCCTCACTTACATAAGCAGCTTTTATCCTGGAAAGGAGTTTCCGCCTGTCATACTTCTCTTCATGATCAATGGCATCAAGGTAAAATTTCTCCCTGATCTTCCATTCCTCTACGCCCGCAAGCCTGAGACGGTTTCTGAAGTCTACATCTTCCCATCCGTAAACAGACATCCTTTCATCGAAACCACCTACATGGAGGAAGTCGGCCTTGTTCACACATACAACGCCCGCTACACCAGGATGTAATCTCAAAGGTCTCATAAACACCTTTTTATTCGTCCTGAAAACCTCGTCTATATAATATACAAACCTGTTTCCTGTAAAATTGTCCGCATTTATGTTGCAAACAATATCACCGGAGGCAAGTTTGAACGCCATATTTTTGGCATGGCTATGATTGAACTCCGAAGGATCAAATGTTTTATAGTAAACTAATGCTCCCCTTTCTATATAGTCCGATAAATTGTTTTTTACCCATTGCTCCATATCGTCGCCCGAGTTATAATCAAGCAACAATACTTCCAGCCCCGGATACCCGGTATTATTAGTAAGATTTTTTAACAATGTTTCCTTTAAATGGTATAATCTGTTCATACAGATAATGCAGAATGATATTTTCCACGGACCATATTCAGAGAGTGCTCTTTGTTTAACAAGCTCGTTCTCCAGCATATTTTAGATTTTAATACAGCAGATCATACTATTCCGAAACGCTGCGGTTTACTGCCAATAAATGATTAGCCGGACCATTGTTAGCTGGTTGCAGCTCTTTTCCAATAATATAATTGCCGATTACCAGGTGATCCAACTTACAGGAATGAAAGAAGTCAATGGCCTCTGCCGGCGTTTCCACAATAGGCATTCCCCGTTTGTTCAGGGATGTATTCAGCAGCAGTGAAATACCGGTTAGTGCTTTAAATTCAACCAGGAGCTGATAAAACTCAGGTGACCAATCTGCTGTTACGGTTTGTATTCTGGAAGTATTATTGCGATGCACAATACTTTGTATTTGCTGATGCCATTCCGGCTTTACATCATCTACCAGGATCATATAAGGACTCTCCCGGTCGGTAATAAAATATGTTCCTACATCTTCACGCAATACAGCAGGAGCAAAAGGACGGAAGTCTTCCCTGAATTTGATCTCCGTATTAATATAATCCCGTACGCCACTATTCCGGGGATCGGCTAATATGCTGCGTCTGCCCAGTGCGCGCGGCCCAAATTCAGCCCCTCCCTGAAACCAGCCAATCACCTTCCCTGCTGCCAGCAGTTGTGCTGCCTGCTTGATATAATTATCACTGTAAATAACCTGCTCTATAATACTTCTGTGGAGCGTTCCGTTAAAAAGCTCTTTGTTGCCAAATACTTTTCCCAGGTCCACCACTTTACCCAGGAGGCCAATAGACGGAGGATGGGATACCCGTACATTGCCTGCGTCCAGTAAAATACCGGAATATAAAGGATCCATAATCACAGCCCCCAACTGATGCGCATCAATGTTTACAATGCAATCCGCACGGCCTTCACCATCCACTTCTATATAAACCCCGCTGTCACTGACCTTCAGCTGGTACCTGCAGTAATCACTGATATTGAATTCAATCAGGCTTACCGCTCCCTTCGCCTTCCCGGTGGCAGCATGTTGTTTTATCAAACGGAAAAAATTGTCGATGCGCGTCCTGATATTATCCCGGTGATGCGTATTGGAATAGGAATAGATGGCTTTCTTTACTTCTTCCTGCGAATAGGTTTGGCCAAAGCAGGTAGACCTGGATGCCTTTATTTTCCGCTCCCTTTTCATTACTTCCAGCCAGCCATAATAAGCACACCCGATAGCAATACCGTTGTCACCGGCGGCAGGCTGAATATACAAATCACTGACACTGGTATTTTTTAAAATAAGGTTATTGGCTACCGCATTCAATGCTACTCCGCCGGCATAGCATAATTTGTTTCCCACTCCCCTGTTTAGCCGGTCTTCCACCAGGTATAAAATTGCCCTTTCTATCTCCTCCTGCATTTTATACGCAATATTGGCATAGTAGGTGAAGTTTCTTTTAAATTCACTATGCGTACCGGCCGGTCTGTTCAGTGACTTCATCAAATCATAGTTAATAAAAACCCGTCCGCCCCGCAGGTGAAATATGTCCTCTTTTATCACACCTGGTTTCCCGTATGGGGCAAGTCCCATCAGCTTTCCGACGTCACTCATATTCCTGAAGCAATAGTGACTGATAGCCTGATAGGCACTTCCCAGAGAATGCATGGTGTAGGGTTCTACCGGCGCATTTTTATAGAAAACCCCGTAAGGGGAAAAATCTTTTATGACAGGAGTAAGGCACCCGTTCTGATAGGTATAAAAGCTATCTTTCTCAAAGTACAAGTGGGATACATCTGCATGAATTTTTTCACTGTCAGGAATGAATGCTCCTTCCAGGTCTATGCATTCGCAGAAAGGACTTCCCGATCCATCTATCACCAGTACATTAAAATCTCCCTCAAACGGATTGGTGCCAATGGTACTATAGGCATGCGCCAGGTGATGAGAAATGGTGACAACAGGAACTTTTATGTCGTCCGTAAAAATCCTGGGACCTTTGAAGCTTCCGTTACCATAATCGAAGCTTCCGCCATAAAGCGCATTCTGAACAACCAGGTCCACCTCATTTATGGTGATGCCTGCCGCATTCAAACAGTATTGAATGGCAGCGGTGTCATTCATTCCGTCATGCTTCTTCCTTGTTATCCTCTCCTTTTCAATAGCAACACAAATCTCCCCGTCCTTTAGCAGGCAGGCTGACCCATCGTGTGAAAGGTTTGTACCAAGTACATAAATTGGTTTACTCATACGATTTGATAAGTTGTAGACTCTTTTATTTTGAAATAGAAGAGGATGATTTAATACAGTCTGTGATTATTTCCGCCATTTTCTCAGGATGCTGATCGATAAAGAAGTGCCCACCGGGCAAAATACTATCTTTAAACTCCGCCCTGGTAAACGCTTTCCAGTTGGTGATATTCCCGGCATTCTCCTCTTCGTTCCCCATGATAGCCCAGATAGGTGTATTAACAGGTGGAATCCTGTTTAGCTGGCAATTCTCAGATAAATGGAAGTCTGCTCTCAAAATGGGTAATATAAAATGCAGGAAATCCCTGTTATCGAGCAACTCTGCCGGTATCCCTCCCATCTTTCTGATCGCTTCTATGAAATCCTTATCCGCCAGCAGGCTTTTAGTTTGCCGGGCTTTTACCCCCGGGCCGGCATTGCCGCTTACAATAAGATGCCCGGGCGACTCTCCTACCTCTTCCAGCATACTGCATACTTTAAATGCGAGAGAGGCGCCCATACTATGCCCATATAACAGGAAACCGGGATACTCCACGCTGTCCAGTACCTTATTAAAAAGATCAAGGGCTGCAGCTTCAAAATCAACCAGAAGGGGTTCAGCCATCCGCTTGCCTCTACCTGGCAATTCTACGGGAATAATATCTATATCTTCCAGCAAAGAGAGAATAGGCTTGAACGAATAGGAGCTGCCGCCGGCAAAGTGTATAACAAATAACTGCGTTCCTGACATATGACTGAAATACGATGAAATAATTAATGATCTTTTAGTTTAACATTATCCACCAACCTGGAATAACACTGTTCCATGAACTGATTTATGTATTGAAGAGAAAAGAGTTCCTGCGGACTGGCAGCAGTCCGTAACTGAACATGAACGGCATCAACGAACCCCGGCCAGAACAACCCGGACTCCAACCCCAGGGCCCTCGCTTCCTCTGCATAAACATGGTAACCATTCACATTGTCAATCAGCCCGTCAACATCCCATACCGCTTTGTTATCTACTATCCATACACAATCCACGGCTTCTCCCCATTGGTGCCACGACAAGCCCGGTATTGCGTTGGTTAACTTTCTTCCGGCTTGTGGTCCCACCACAGCGATGCAGCTTGCGAGAAAGTATGCTCCCTCCTGTTCCAGTTCTTTCAACCTGTTACTGACTTCCTCATCAGATCTTGACTGCCTCCAGTACTTTGCCTGGACAATGGGATTACGGATACCTTCGAAAGGGCGCATTACCACATTTCTGTCGAGGCATTTCCCGATCAATGCTTCAACCTTCACTTTGAATTCCGGAATAAGATGCTCCAGGTATTTATTTGACATATTTTTTTATTAGATTTCGGAGATATTACTTGTTTAAAAAACAGACCCATAGGTTTCAATCAACACACCATGAAACAATACCCTCTATCCCCAAGGCAGCTGGAAGACTGGAAATATAATTATAACCTGAAGCCCGGTGTTCCACCCACTATCATGAGAATTGAAACTGATCTGGCCGGCATCGATATCGGCACGCTGAAATCCGCATTCTCTTCGTTAATACAAAAACATGAAAGTCTGCGCACCACCTTCCGGGTGATTGAAAACCAGGTTATACAACAGGTAGAAGAACTTTCCGGCAAATTTGAACTGATGTATGTGGATGAATATACGCCTTCCTCTCTGCATACGCTTTCTGAAATGGTTATCAGGGAAATGAAGGACCTGGAAAACGGACCTCTGATCCGGGGAATAGCCTGTAAAAAAGAAGCCGGTCTTTACAGGCTACACATTATCGTCCATCACATCATTTCGGACCAGTGGTCTGTCAACATCATCAAAAATGACCTGCAGCAATTGTACCTCAAACATGCCAACAACCAGGTAACACATAATGAAATACCATCTGAACAGCTCGGCGCCTATATACTTTCCAAAACAGCATTCTACAATGAACATCACGACAACGTAATCAGGTACTGGGAATCAAAACTGGAAACAAAAAGCTGGCATTCAGACTATGATATCATTCACAGGAACCTGCTGTCACCTCCGCCAGCCGAACGGGCTTTTCCATGGAAGGGACTGACAGGCACAGACCTTATCGCGAACCCCACGGGAGAAGCATATACCGCTGCCATCAGCGAACATCTCTATGAACAGCTACAGCAACTTCGCTATAATGAAAAATCCAGCATGTTGAATATCCTGCTTACTGCCATTAACCTGCTGGGTGCGAAGCTGACCAATAACCGGCAAATACTGATACAATGTCATCATGCCTGCCGGCAGGAAGCTATTACTGCGAATATCATAGGCAATTTATTGGGTAAGCTGCTTATTTTTACCGACATCCATCCTGATGAAAGTATTTCTGCATTGATGAACCAAACAGGCCGCCGTTACCAGGAAGCCACCTCTCATATTATATTCAGCTCAGAAAAACTGAATCCTCTTGAGCTTACTACAGGCAACTTTCTCTTCTTTAACTTTCTGCCAAAGGAAATGCAGAATAATTCCCTGTATAATTATAAGGAACCCGCCTTTAGCAGCAATGTTTGGGCAGAATCACCCTTAGTTTGCCAGGCATTTGAATACAAGAATACCGTGGTGCTGAAATGGTCTTATCATCTTCAATTTTTCAACCGGACACTTATTGAACTCCTGGCAGCGCAATTTGAAGAGATACTGGAGATGATGACCGGCGATAGCCAGACCGATATTAAAAGCTTCTTAAATAACCTGGATTAGGTCAGGGGAATACCTGCCCTGCGTTGTTTCAGTTCAAAATTGAGGTCTCTTGCGGTACACGACATAAACACTTCCGCTTCCGGAATGTTGTGCTTTTGGAGGAAATATAACTTGTTGTGATGCTCCTGACGCAGTTTCTCCGTTGTGTCGCTGAAATGCGGGCAATGCAGTGAAGCCGCTTTCCTGTTCAGTACAAAGCGAACATTATTCTTATAGATACGGTAACCCAGATCGATGTCTTCCACGCCCCATCGTTGATCATAAGCCGTATCAAACACACCCGTCCGTTGCAATTCCGCCGATCTCACGGACAAATTTCCAGTCCAGAACATAGCCCATGGCGCCTGCAGGGCCATAATATCATCGCCACAGGCAGCGTAAACAGACTCCCTGATATCCAGGTATTTATCTCCGGCAATAAACCTGTTGATTGTATCCCTGGGGTTCAGCAGATCAATCTCTTTCAGAAGTGTTTCACCGGGATCATATACTTCTTCAATACCCAACACATAGCCGATCACGACCAGGTTCTGGTCTGCGTGAGATGCCAGGTGTGCGCTGATACAGCCGGGGTCCAGTACAATGCCAGAATCAATAAACAACAGGATCTCTCCTTCTGCATTGGCAATTCCCAGGTTTCTGGCCGTTGCCACCCGGTAGCCGTCATCCTCCTGGAACAGGTACTTCAAAGGAAAATTGCCCTCGTATTTACCGACAGTCTCCCTGGTGTTATCCGAGGATCCGTCATCCACTACGATCACTTCAAACAGGGATTTATCCAGTGTCTGGGCATTGATACTCATTAATGTGTAGTCTAACAGATATGCCCTGTTGTACGTTGGAATAATAATACTGATGCTGGGCGCCTTTTTGTTCATGATGCTATATTTAACTTGTTTTCAAAGCGAAAGACTGGTGATTGTTCAATTTTTTTCCACCAAGATCCGTCAGGCGTTTCGACCAACGTCGCACATCCGAATGCCGGACTTTCAGATAAAGTTTACGATTCCTCGCTTCCTGATCCTGTACTGACATCTCCAATGCCTGATCTATCGCATTGTCCATGCTGTTGTAAGAGTAAGGATTTGTAAGTACTGCTTCATGAAGCTCAACAGCAGCGCCAACAAACTCAGACAAGACGAGTACGCCTTTCCCGCCTTTTTTTACGGCCAGGAACTCTTTGCACACGAGGTTAGTGCCATCCCGCAACGAGGATACCCACATGATATCTGTAGCGGAAAACCAACTCACCATTTCCTCAAAAGAAAGGGCTGCTTCCGAATAAATAACCGGGGTCCAATCCGCGGCGCCATGGGCGTCGATAATCCGGGCTACCAGTTGCCTGATCTTTACCTGAAACTGATCATAAGCGGTTATGCCGGCTGCCGGTTGTACCGCTACGAGGGAGAGCACCACTTTACCCTTTAATTCCGGCCGCCTGTCCAGCAAACGGCTGTAACATTCCAACAGTTTGTCCATTCCTTTTACATAATCCATTCTTGAAGCCGCGAAAATCAGTATCCTGTCTTGGAACTGGCTCCTGATAGCTGATATCCTGCTCTTTATGCGCCGGTCTTTAAGTAGCTGGTCAATACGGGCGCAGCTGGTACCCACCGGGATAGCATCCAGCTGAACGGTTCTGTTATCAAACAACACTTTCGAGGTTACCACAGGCTCGCTCAGGGCGTTACCGGATTGTGAAAAATAAGGTGTTACCTTCTTACGTTGCTTAATCGAAATATTGGTCACTGATTTGGCAACCGCTATAAAATTCTCAATGTACCTGGGGATAGAGAAAACAATATGATTACAGCATAACAGGCTTTCTATGATTTTTTCCCTCCATGATATAACATTGAAGATATCCGGTCCGGGGAAAGGCGTATGGAGAAAAAAAGCAATTTTCACATCCGGCGCCTTCTTTCTTATAAAGTATGGAGCAAGCCACAAATTATAATCGTGGATCCAGACAGTGGTATTGCTATCAGCTTCTGCCAATGCAGCCTCAGCAAACCTTTTGTTGATCATTACAAAATTTTCCCAATTGATTTTCTGACAGTCAAAGTTTTCGTGGAATGAATGCAATATGGGCCAAAATCCTTCCTTCGATGTTTTATGATAGAAGCAATTAAGCTCTTCTTTTGTAATAGGCACCCGTTTAAGCGTACAAGCCGCACCAGCTTCCGGCATATCAATCCTTTCATAAACCGGAACGGACTGGTTATCCGCGAATTCACTTCCGGCAATCCACATGCCGTCAGGCACTACAGAAAAAAATCCCTTCAGCAGGGGAATAATACCATTTGGTTTACCTGCATCCCGTCTGTAAATGGTGCTGCCATTAACCATCACCTCTTCATATGGCTGACGATGATACAGCACTATTATTTTTCTCTTCATAAATGGTAAAAAATTTGAGTATTACATGCCATCAGATCCTGCTGAATGAGGAGGCTGGTATTTCCACAGAAATGGAGTGGTTGAGCACCGGAATTCTCACCCCAAATCTTGTTTTTCCTTTCTTCTGAAAAATAACACCTTCTATTCCAATGAAAGGTCCTTCTGTGATCAACACCTTACTGCCACTTTGCAGTTCCCGCTCTACCGTCACCTCCGGTTCAATCATTAGTTTTTTAATGGTATTCATCTCTTCTTCCGATACAACAACAGGCTTTCCATCGAAGGCCACGTAACGTGACACTCCCGTAATATCCAACAACCTGAACCTTGCCTGTTCTTCTACATATACAAAAACGTAATTCGGAAAAAGCGGTTCATCTACAATCTTTCTCCTGTCGCTCCATTGCTTGACAACTTTTTTTGTAGGCAAAAAACAGTGGATACCTATCTTTTTGGATTGATTGAGAATTCGCTTCTCATAGTGCGGGTATGTATAAACCACATACCAACTGCATACAGTTTGCTGAAGTGCTAATTCGCGCATAGGGTATATTTTATGCTGAGTAAATGAATATGCTGGCAAAGAATAATGCTACCGGCAAATTGAGTCAATCCCCATTTTTGATGATGGAATATAGGTGGGCTAATCAAATATAGCAGATGGATTAACTAACGGTACTTTTTTACTTATACTAAATCGCGCTTATTCAATAATGGTCTTTTAGGTGGCAACAATTTTTCGTAAATACGTGATTTTAACTGTACTTCTTCTTCAACAACTTGCTCTCAAGCGATTGCATGATCAGAAAACAGGTCAATACAAATACGGAAATAAACAACATACCGGGTGAAGCAACGGAGGCCAATGGGATTGTATCCACACCTATCCATCCTATCATGCCTACAGCCAGCAATACCCCAATAACGGAGAGGGAAACTACAATAACAAGTTCTTCCCTTCCAGCCTTCACTTTCTTACCGGAAGCGGCTAATGCGGCTGTGACATTCCGGGCAAAATCCGGTGGAGGATCAGCTTCAGGCAGTTTTTTCAATTCATCAAATAATAACTGGTACAGCTTTACATCCACACTGAATCGGGGATCATTGTAAAGCGCCTGTTCACCGGCCCTCTCCCCCTTTTCTTCCAGCATTCTCTGGATACTTTCATCGTTTGTATTGCTCATACTATATCCTTTTTTAAACTACCCGTTAATTTATCTTTCAACAGTTTCCTCGCTCTGAAAAGATAACTCTTTATCGTTCCCGATGGCATTCCTGTTATCTGCGTAATTTCTTCATAAGAAAATTCGTTCAGATGATATAATACGATCACTGTCCGATACTGTTCCGGCATTTGATCTATTAACTGATTCAGATAGGCTGCTACATCTTTTCTATCTAAAAGTATTTCCGGGTTTTCGCTGGCGTGTTCAATGGTTTCTATTTCTGTGATTTTTTGTCTGTGTTCCCGTCGTTGTTTTCTATTATGGTTAACAGCGGTAACCCAGGCAATGCGGGCTATCCAGGTTGACAGTTTCGACTGAAATTTAAAGCTACCCAGATGACGGTACACCTTGATGAATACTTCCTGGCAGACATCTTCCACTTCTTCCCTGTTTGTTACTATTTTACCTGCTATAAAAAATACAAGCCGCTGATATTCCTTCACCAGTATCTCAAATGCGTGTAAATCGCCCTTTAAGATAACAGGAACCAGTTCTTTTTCATCAACCATAATTTCTCTGGAATTCAGCTTTGGTGGTTATGGGTATCATCATATGGATGTTATTGATTAAAGTCTTCATTGGATACATCATCATTCTTAATTCCACGCTTATTCTTCCTGATCGTTTCTCTGAGTTTTCCGAAATTATAATTTAAGTTAAAACTAATTGCTCTGAAATACAACCGTCTGGTAATATTTTGTTCAAAATCATTTCCAAAAGTGTTTCTGATATCGTTCCGGAATTTGCCGAAAGGGTTGATGAGCGCGGCTGACAGGGACAGTTTATCATTCAGCAGGGATTTTGTTAAGCCAAATGAAGATGTAACAACGGAATTAGAAGTTCCCTGAAAGGTCACTTTCGGACTGATCACATTTACATTACCGCTTACGCGCCATCCCTTATCAAACTTGTAGCCTGCTGAGCCGGCAATAGTGTACATGAAACCCTGATTATCAATATTGGCTCCTTTGGAAACACTTTTTGTCCATATATAAACGAAATTATTATTCAGGGTTAAGCTCAATCGCTTCGTTGCTGGATAGCTGATATTCAGGCTTCCGCTTAATCCTTTACCGCTGCCGGCGTTTTCAAATCTTGTCCGCACTACATTTGTTTCGGGAATAAGAAATGATACAGGTATCGCCAGTTTATTAAAATAGGCATAGTCCACGCCTGTTACAATGACCACTTTACCTGAATAAGTGTAACCCAGCTGAACGCCGTTGAGCAACGCCGGGCTGAGCTCCGGATTACCGGTATGTTCCACATTAGGATTAGAACGGTCTATAAAAGGATTGAGCTGATTAACACCCGGGCGCTTTATCCGCTGCCTGAATCCCAGCGTCATCATACTTTTCTTGCTTAACTTTTTGCCAATGGAAATTGCAGGCATCACATTAAAGTAATTCTGCTTAACATTTGAGGCATTGGAAATAAAGTCTGCATCGATAGTAGTTTGTTCAATCCGCACCCCTCCTTTAAAGGACCAGCCATTAATTCCATACTCATATGTGTTGTAAGCGGCCAGTATATTCTGCCGGTTGCGGAGTACGTTACCGAGGCTGGTGTCCTGATTAAAATCACCTGTTAAATGGTCAAATATACTTGTTTGAAAATCTCCCTCGTTTTTTCTGAAAATAGCTTTCACCCCTGACTCAACAGCCACTTTACCTATCGTGAACACGTAATCCACCTGCGCTGTTTGCTCTGAGGCGCTTTGCCTGTTCGATTGTTTATAATCTGATAACGGGTAGTTAATGGTATCTAATACTGATACATCTGCATGCTGCCTCGAGTCATATGTAAAATAACGATAAGAGAATGTCAGCAGGTCTTTTTTATTTCTTTTGAATCCAAGCTGATAATTCAGGGAAATATCTTTTCCGTCACCATGTGTTTCTCCCTTTCCGGCTATATCGTAACCTTGCAGATAGCCATCACTTGCCGTCAGCACGGATTGTTGCTTATTATTATCCTTATCCTTGTTGCCATTGATATTCAGCTGCACCGATACCAGGTTGAGACTGTCTGCTTCATAACTGATTTCCGCTCCAATATAACCATTGCTGCTATTGGATTTCTGTGTTCCGTTCTGAAGCAGATGGTCTTTTTTGGTGCCGGTCGCCGATCTGTTTATCGTAGTTTTCGTTTCCGGTGAATTATAGATGCTCGCAGCGCCGGAAGCTGATAAGCCCCATTTCCCACTTTTCAGGGAAAGGGAGCCGCCCATTCCGGGGCCGCCCACCGGGGCGCGCCCGTTGAGGTTGATGGTGCCTTTATATCCATCCGCCGGGCGTTTGTTGGTGATGATATTAATGATTCCGGCAAAGCCTTCACCGTCATATTTTGAGGAAGGTGTTGTAATCACTTCAATCCTTTGAATAGTGGAGGCTGGCATGGATCGCAGAATGGCTTTCGGATTTCTTTCAGCCATACTGGAAGGTTTACCATTGATCAGAATTTTGTACCCTGCGTCTCCGTTCAGCAAAATATTATCATCAGCATCCAGCGAAATATGCGGTACTTTCCGCATCATCTCCAGCACATTACTACCCTTACTGTCCGGATCGGCCTGCAAGTCGTAAGAAATACCGTCAATTTGCTGGGTAATGATGGGTTTCTCCCCTGTCACCTTTACTTCTTTCAGGGTACTTGATGCTCTTACAATACTTATTTTACCGAGCCCGGCATGTCCGTTTGCCGCAGCGAGGTTTACCTGGAGCGTTTGCTTACGGAAACCCATAGCCATTACCGTTAATGAATAACTGACCGGTTTCAAATCAGAAAATATAAAAGAACCGTCTTCCTTTGTCACTGCGGCCTTAATAATACCGGTATCATTTTTTAATCCGATGGTGATATAAGCAAGAGGTGATCCTGTAGCAGAATCAACCACAATACCAGTGATAGTTGAATCATTCAGGGGAGCCTGACCAAATACGGGTAGCACAAACAAGCAACATACAGTAAAGAACAAACAGGTTTTCCGGGTTAATTTATTCATGGCTTTGAGTTTAGAACTGATGATGAACAAATTAACTGTCCTTTTGTACGATAAGATAATAAAGCCCAAAACCCAATGCAATGAAAATAGCCTCGATACCATAGGGTACCGGGGATTCGGCATCAGCAAAAGAAAGGAACCCGATCACCACCAGGCCCAGCCCTCCAAAAAAAAGTACCAGCGCCCATTTAAGTGCTTCCCGGCGGGAGGCAGACAGCTGCCTGAGGAACTCTACTGCGGCGGCATCTGTTATACCTGAATCTATAATATGTTTTTTCAACTTATAGTTGAAATAAGCCACTATCACCACCGCTATTGTTATAAAAAGCGCTACCGGTAAAAGAAATACCAAAGTTTTAGGATGCATGTCAGTTCGTTTAATAAGATGATCTTCCCCCAGTAGACACCAATAAAACCTAAAAAGTTGCAGCGTTCAAAAATTTCTTTTTTATGGCTTAAAATACAGGGCATGTTTCGGTCAGATTTCCTGTTTACCGGCTCCTGTAAACGGATTCTCAGCCAATGCTTCCCTGATAAGGGCCCGGGCAAAAGATGCCGTGGAATCAACTATAATCATCTCATCTACCGTACTTTCTGTAAATACCAGGGATAAGTCAGTACACCCCAGGATAATGGCATCCACCTGTTGCTGTTTGAAATAACTGAGTGCCTGCCCGCTCCATTGCTTTACCTGGTTTGTTATATTACCGGGACAAGCTTTGATACCATCGCGGGGATCATATATCATTCTGTGGATAATATCATTCTGAAAGCGTGCATCCGGTATCACCACTTCAAACCCCATTGTTTCCAGGACGGTTTTATAAATACCGGATCTGTAAGTACCGTTGGTGGTCATAAGCCCGATACGCCGTACGCCCAACAGGTTATCCTTAATATGCCGGCAGGTTTCAAAAGGCATATTAAGCAAGGCAATACTACTGCCGGGGTGTTGTATCCTGCCGGAAATTACATCAAATATGGCGGGCGAATACACCGTATTGCAAGCCAGACCCACCACCTCCGCACCGGCCGCTTCCAGTTTCCGGATCATCTTAACAATACTGTATGCAGGGTTTACTGAGATATATCCGTCCAGGTATTGAGTCCTGTCGCCGATAGCATCAGGAAATGACATCAATATAACCGGCAAATGTTCCTGGTCAAGCGTTGCGGGTGTCATCAGCAAAATGCTCTTAAAAAGGGCAAGCCCCGCCTCAGGCCCCATTCCGCCTACTATACCAATTACCTTGTTTCGTCCGGGCTTCATATCTGTTGCAATAAATATTATGAAATTAATTTCCCGATCAGTTCCCCAGCCGGTGCTTCCTGCGGGAAACCGGCACTGCTGGCACTTACCTGCCTGATCAGGGCTTCCTTTACCTCTTCCACTTCAATTAGCTTCATACAATCATTACCAAGCGGGCATGACCGGCCCCACAAATAGTGAAAGCAGGGAGAACAAGCCACGCCTTTATAAATATTAATATTGTTTTCATGTCCCCAGTGTAAAGGACTGGTATCGCCAAACAATACCACACCGGGTAGGTTGAAAGCATTGGTTGCATGCGCAAAGCTTGATTCCACCCCTACAAATGAAGTCGCATATTTAAGCTGGCAAAGTGTTTCACGAAGCGATAATTTATCTCTCCAGTCAATGGCTCCTTCCACGGTTGGTTCATTTGGCATCCCAATCTGGATAAACGTCAACTCCGGTAACTCTTTTACCAGGCGGTTCCATTTTTTAATATCCCATAAATGATTAACGGAGCATTTGGAATAGGTATGAATAAAAACAACGTTTTTAAAAAGCCTGATCCGCTCCCGGGCCTGCTGTTCCTCCGTTGCTGTGAAAAACAGCTGTATCTTACGATCTCCATTCAGTTTCACATCGAAAACATCAGCTGCTACTTCTTTATAATTCTTTTCGTATATCCATGTAGCCGGAACATGGTTCAGATACATGTGATAATACTTTCTGTCTTTGATCCACTTTTTCTTTTTAAAAAGATATACAAACAAGTGACGGGGATACCTCCACATGGATGTAACATGCAATTCCCTTAATGAATCAATATGAGGATTGTTCAGTAACACCTGCTTATGTCCGGGATGAAAGTGCTGGTAGTACACAATGATCCTTGAGCGGGGATTTTCCTCTTTAAGGGCTTTCAAAGCGGGGGTACAGAGCATCAGATCACCAATGCCTCCCCAGGTAACTACAATAATTTCTTCACGCATTTAAAATCCAGTTCAATTGTTCTAAAGCTGCTGTACATATCTTTTTATTCTGGTCCAGTACCCGTGACCGGAACTGGCATCTGTCGAGAAATGGCCGGGAGAGTTCCTTCTCTATCTCGTGATTAATGAGTGCCAAACGGGTTTTCACTTCATCGGCCCTCGCTGTGATTTCTTCATATGTCCTGGTCTTCATAGAAAATAAAATTACCGGTGGATTAATCATTTGAAGCGGCTCCGCTGCTGCTGCCGGAATAAACGGCCTGCTTCTGAAGCTCCTTCTCACATTTTCTCAAATTAAAATCCAATGTAAATTCTTCTGAATGGAGGGCTTTTGCTTTGATAAAATCCTGGTAGGCCGCATTAAAATCTTTCTGTTTCATATCCAGTGTGCCAAGCAGGTAGAAAGCCCTGGATGCATCCGGGTACAGGATGGTATTTTCCGTTAGTAACTTCCGGGCTACGGCAGTATCTATTCCGATAAAAATATGTCCCAGCTCATTCAACGTATTTACACCCAGCTTTTGTTCGCTCTTTAATCTTCCGGCATCTGCTATCATTGCATCTCCTCCTGCCTGTTTGTACTTTTTCAACAATGTAATCGCATTACTGGGATACTGTTCATAGTATTGTTTGGCAAACTCCGATTTGATATCCAACCGGACAGACATATCCACGAGTCGCTGGGAAATAAGCTTACCCCGATCAGAGTTGGTCATAAATATTATGCCCCGTTTATGAACAACAGAATAGAAAAGCTGACATTTATAACCGGGATTGCTGCCTCCGTGTGCGATGATGGTATCTTTTGGCGTATAAATAACTTCATACCCTCCTCCGAAGTAATGGTTGGGAGGAAAATAATCATCCAGGCTGGTCGTTTTGTGCAGGATATCGTTTATGCGATCCCGTGATAAATATTTACCATTGAACATGCCTATCAGCAAATGGGCGTAGTCCAGGGCAGTAGTGTTAACCCCGCCAGCCGGAAAAACCGACTTATTTTTCCATTTTGGAATTTTTCTCTCCAGCACATCATGTCCATTTGAATAATTACCCGGAACCGTATCTTTAAAACTGGTAAAAGTTCTTTCCAGCCCCAACCGGGATAAAACCATCCTTTTTTCAATATCCTGGTAAGGCTCTTTAAGTATGGTTTCAATTACCCGGGCCAGGTAATGAAACCCTTCTCCTGAATAAACAAATTTCTCACCCGGGTTGGAAACAATATCGAGGGTATCGGGGTTAAAATCGGATTTCCAGTTCTCAATGCCGGAGCAATGACCCAGAATCATCCGGGGAGTTATCAGTCGATACCGCGGATCATGTTTAAGCCGATCGTATTCCAGGTACTGATACATGGGCTTATCCAGGTCAAGCTTATGCTGATCCACCAACTGGTATACCATGAACAGCATGAAATTTTTCGACAGTGAACAAGCCTCAAAAAGCGTTTCATCATTTACGGCTTCAGGTTGCCCCGACTGCTTGTAACCATAGGTATGGTAAAAAGCAACTTTATTATTCTCTATAACGGCCAGGGATATACCGGGAATCCCCACCTCTTCCATCATACGGTTTACTTCAGCATTAAATGCATGGATATTCACCTTTCTGCCGCCGGTTTTAAAGTACTCCGGTGATTGACCCAGACTATACTGAAAACAAGCAGTGAGCAATAACATTGATACCACCGTTGCATTCAAAAACTTCCGGGCATATGCTGCTGAAAAATCAAATATTCTCATAAAAAATTAATAAGATGAATGATTGCCTGGGGCCTTTTAGAATTTCTCTATTTTCATGGTGAGCGATGTAAAAGAACGTTCATCATTATAAATTTCCAGCTTACCATGTTCCATTTTCAGGATCTTATCCGCCACATCGAAATAATGGTCATCATGAGTAATGGCTATAACGATCTTTCCCGCTTCCCTCATTTGTGGTAATAGTGTTCTGTAAAAAAAATTACGGTATGCAGGGTCCTGATCTGCTGCCCACTCATCAAAGAGATAGATGGGGGCATCTTCCAGGTAGCATTGCAACAGCGCCAATCGCTTTCGCTGTCCGCCAGACAGGTTAATAGTGGTGTATTTATTGTCCAGGACACCTACAATATTTTCGAGATTCAGCACACGCAGATATTTTTCAATCTCATTTTTTTTACTGACAGTGTCAATATTGTAAAGTTTTCCAAAGATGTACAGCGGGGAAAATACCGCAGAATAGTATTCGCTCAGGTCACAGCTTTTAAGCTCTTTTTCATTAATAGTGATCGTTCCTTCAGAGGGCTCATATAAACCCGTGAGCAGTTTAGCCAACGTGGATTTACCACTGCCGTTTCCTCCAATGATAAAGAGTATTTCCCCGCTCTTCACTTCAAGATCAATGGCCCCTACCTGGAAGCCCTCCTGACTGTTATAGGCAAACTTCAAACCCTGCGCCTTTATGCTCATCACTTCGGGCTCCAAAGGAGGACAAAGTTCATGTAAGTCGAGATTAGACGGTATTTCAGATAAAAATTGCTGGATCCTGTTCCAGGCAATCCTCAACTGTAATATAGAAGGTGCTGCCGTCAGTAACCTGTTTACCGGTCCGATAAGGTATAAAAGTACGATCACAAAATTCATGATGGTACCTGACTTTGTGTCTGTAAACAACCGCGGGATAATAAATGCCACCGTACCCAGCAAAAGTATCAGCATGGACTCTCCCAGCAAAGATGCGTAGAGGAAACGCATGGCTGCGAATGATATTTTCTGGCGATAGCTATCCGCTGCATCTGTAATATCCTTATAGTACTCCAGTTTCTTTTTCCGTTGCAGGGAGATCTCTTTAAACCCGTCGATCATGCCATTGGTCAGTCGCATAAAAATATTCCTGGTATCGCGGGCTTCTTCATAATATTTATTGGTGCTTTTGCTGACAAAATAATATAGCGTCGCCAGCGCAATAATAAGTATCAATGTCATGAGCGTTGCCCAGAAAACCATGGTAGCCAGGTACAGGAAGGCCACCACAGCAGTGAATACACTGGTCACCAGCGTAATGGCCATATTGGAAGAATTGCCGATGGTGTCCACATCATCATTTACAGAGGTGTATACCCTTCCCCTGTCCATGTTTTCAAATTTTTGGTAAGAGGTGGAAAATATTTTCTCAAAGACTTTGATCCGCAATTCAAATCCGATGCCCTTGGAGAGATCAATTAAACTGGATTGCACAAACTTCCTCCCGAACATATGCACAGCAACGGTTAACAGGAAATAAAACACCAGGTACTGTAATTCTACCTTGCTGTTGATGGCAGATACAATCAAAAGTATTAATACCATGTTAGACATTCCAGACACGATGCTTACCAGCAATATTTTTGGAATCACCCGTTTGTACTTGTTCTGCTGCGGGAACAACAATGTGATAAAGTATGCCAGGTAGGTTGTTACCAGCGATAATAACGCAAGACCTACCATTGCCACAAAACTAACCGGGCTCCAGACAATAACGGGCTGCCAGCTCATCCCTAACAGGGCGTGCGGTAACATATAAAATCCATATAAAAATGGTAATGCCAGCACAATTGAAAGTACTATCCGTCCCACTGTCCTGACGTTCGCTCCTTCCAGGCGCCTCGTGCCGGTGAATATCTGGTATATTACCATTCCCGTGAAGCCGAGCAGCACCACCAGGTAGATACACAGTGCCGCACATACAATACTATAGGCTTTATCATTGCCATCAGCAACCGTAAATTCCCTGTCTCTTATTTCTTTTGACACCAGGTCCAGCAGTGAGGCGCCGATAATACGCGTAGCGCCACTGTTTGAATTAGCCATCACTATTACACCATTTTTCTCCACGGGATCAAATGCTACGTAAGAAGTATAATTAGGATTCAGTCCTCCGTGATAAACAGCCCCGTCTCCCATCAATGAAACCTGCCAGCCCATTCCATAGGAAGACATATCATGTATTGGCACAGTCACGTCCCCTTCATGTGTTTTTGCTATCAGCGGATAAAGATTTGAAGATTGCAGCCCCATTTGCAGTTTCAGCCATTTCGCCATATCCCGTATATCGGATATGATGTATCCCGCCGCATTATTTCCCCTGTACACAGGCGCATCATATCTCCGGGGTCTAAAAAAGCCAATCTTATAACCGGCCGACATGAAGGTGCTGTCTTTCGGCGCCCCAATAGTAGTTTGGGCAAGGCCGAGGGAATCCAATACATTTTTCTGCAGATAGTCCTCAAAGGAACCTCCGCTGCGCAGCGCAATAATGTAAGCCAGTATATCATAGTTCACTGTGGCGTACTCGAAGTACAGGCCCGGCTTATTCGCCAGTTTGACACCGGAAATATTCCGTATGGTCTTTTCCAGGGCATTGCTGCTGTCACTTTCCGGAATAAGTGAGATCGTTTTCCAGGGCAACCCACTCGTATGATGCAATAAATGCCTGATCTTTATTTGCGCCGGCTTGCCGTTGTAGCTCACCTGGAACCAGGGCAGGTAGTCCCTGACATTAGCATCCAGGTCGAGCAATCCTGCCTGTTGCAGCTTAAGTGCAGCCAATGCAGTGAAAGCCTTGCTGCATGAACCTATCTGGAATAATGTGGCGGGGGTGACCGGTGTTTTTTTATCCAAATCAGCAAACCCGTAGTTTCTGAAAACGGTTGTATTCCCCGAGATAATAGCCACACTAAGTCCCGGAATGCTGCCGTCTTTCATCAGCTTACCCACAATGGAGTCTACCGCATATAGTGGAATAGTATCAGCCCTGGGGCCGGCAAAACAAAGGTGGCCGGAGCATACCAGTAAAAAAACAAAAACCGGTATAGATCTTAAGGCAGTCACGATAAAAGATGCGATGAATTTGCTCATTCTGCTACTTTGTGCGGTGAGGTTTGGCTAACTTTTTCGGCAATCTGTTTCAGGGTACAATTAAAATATATACTGAAGGGGAGATCCACATTGAATTGTTTCTTCATTCTTTCGTTATTGGTCACCAGTAACAACGAGTGTCCGCCCAAACCAAAAAATGTATCATTTAGTGTCACCTGTTCCAGTCCCATCAATTCCTTCCATATCAGTGCAATCTGTTTTTCTACAGCTGTTTGTGGCTGAGCGGCTTCGTCTATCACAATGGCTGATCTTTCCAGCAATGCAGGAATGGCATCCCGGTCCACTGTTCCAGCCGCTGTCAATGGCAGATGTCCAAATTTTATGACGTCGGTAGGCATCATATGCCTGGGTAGCTGGCTTCTCAAATACTTTTTAATCTTTCCTACCGTCGCTGACTTATCAGGCAGCTCCACCAATGCCAGCAGTCTCTTGCCTGGTGGCTGATTCCCGGGAATAATGACTACAGTATTGGTTACCTCTCCATGCCGCATGATCACAGCTTCAATTTCTGATAAGTCTGCCCGGTGTCCATTCAGCATGAGCGGCCCGGCTTCCCTTGCGGAAAATTCGATTCCGTTCTCTGCTAAGTATCTTGCCTGCCAGGGAGTTTTGATTACACTGACTTCCAGTTCCGGGAGCGGAAAATATAGCTGGTGGCAAAGTTCTTCTTCCGTCAGATAATCACTGGCCAGGCCGGTACCACCTATACACAAACTGCCATATAAGCCATCAGCCTGTAACTTGTTGTTCCTGTCAACGATGTATAAAGCAGCCCCCGGTAAAGCCTGGTATAGTATTCTGGCATTTGTAGCTCCAGGTGCAGGAAGCGTACGTCCGCAGGCAAAAATTGCATACTCCGGTACTCCAAACATGTCTTCCAGCAGGATACCCGTATTCAGCTGGCTGAATTTGCGAACAGGATCTGCCCAGGTGCCCATACCGGTGAGAAAGATATGCTGAAGGGATTTAATTTTCTCCCGTCCCCGGCGTGTTAACACCTCAGTAAACGCACTGAATACCGGCGCTTCAAAATGTACGTGTGTGATGCCATAAACTTCTATCCAGCTTATGATCTTATCTATTTCGCTTTCGTTTTCCGGAGGAAGAATGGATAAGCATCCTCCTGATAAACACCAATTGAATATCTCCTGCAGGGCAGATTGCACACTGGTATTCGTTCTTAATAAGTAGCCGCCTGTTTCCTGTACAGGGTATGTATCCTGCATTCCTGCCAGGGCGCTGAAGAGTGCCTGGTGACTGAACATGAATCCAACAGGATTTGATAAAGACTCCAGGCTATACATGACGTATGCCAGATCATCAGCAGTTACACCGGAAGCCAGTGGAAGTTCCCTGCTTTCCAATATGGAGTTCCACTCCTGCTGTATGTTAAGGACCTTTACATTTATAGCTGACACATCGAACGTGGTATTCCCCGTTATTAAAACCCCAACACCTGCCTTGCTGATAAGCGTATCGGAAATACCGGGAGGATAAGCGGGATCCAATGGGACAAAGGCTGCACCGGTTTTGAGAATACCTAATATAGTGGGAACCAGGTATTCATCCCGCTCCATCATTACACCAACCAGCATCGATTTCCCGACACCCGCATTTTCTTTAAGGTGATATGCGATCTGATTGGAGATGCGGTCAACATCCGTATAACTCCAGGAAATATCCTTGTATCTTATAGCGGTTTTCCCCTGGAAACGGTTAACTGATTTTTCGAACCGGGAGAGAATCGTTTCTGTTTGTATGTTATTTCCATTTCCCCGGAAACGGTCCAACAGTGCTTTCCGTTCGTCTTCGCTGACTACATAAATATCGGAAATTTTAATGTCAGGATCTGCTACCACCGCTGCTACTATTTTTCTGAAGTAAGCGGCAAATTTCAAGATAGTTTCCGGTTTGAACAGGCTATCCTGGTAGCCAATAGCCAGTCTTATTTCACCATTATTTTCAAACGCAGTTAAAGACATATCAAATTCAGCTACGAGATGGCTGGCTTTGTAGGAGGATATTTTTAAATCAGGAATAACAAACCTGGTTTCTTCAAAATTCTGAAATACGAACATGACATCATACAATGCGCTGTGCGCTCTTGCCCGCCTGATCTTTAATCTGTCTAATAACCGGTGATATTCGTAGGACTGATTCTCCAGGAAGGCGAATGTCCTTTCCTTCACCTCATTCATAAACTGCCGGAAGCTTAGTTGTTCTGCCGGAAAATTTCTGAAGGGCAGTATTTTAACAAACATGCCCAACATATGCTGCAGGTCACTATGATCCCTTCCTGATGCAGGGATACCGATCATGATATCTTCCTGATTGGTAATTTTTTCAAGCAAAATATTGTAAACGGAAAGCAGTACAATGAACAAGGTAGCTCCTTCTTTATCGGCAATTGCCTTGAGATGACCAGTTTGTTCCTCTTCAATTCTGAAGTTGACGTTTCCTGCATGATTGTTCTTTTGCTCCGGCCGTTCAAAGTCAACCGGCAAATCTAATTGCGGCATGTTCCTGGAAAGCTCCCCGTACCAGAAATCATTCTGCTTATCCATTTCGGCCCTTCTCTCCTCGGTATCCAGCCATTCCACATAATCCTTATACTGTAAGGTTAACGGCGCGAGTGTGCCATTATTAAACAGTGTCTTAAATTCCCTGATAAATATTCCCCAGGACGTGCCATCCATTACCAGGTGATGGGTATCTACTACCAGTACATGCTTTTCCGGTTGCACTTCAATTAACGCGACTCTTAACAACGGTGCGCTGGAAAGGTCGAAACGTGCAATGATCTGCTGTACCAGCTGTTTGACATCTTCCTCTGCCGCCACATGATGTGTTATGGTAAGCACAGCACTATCTGCAATCTGCTGCACCACCTCTTCCCCTATCACCTGGAAAGAAGTACGGAATGCCTCATGCCGGGCTACCAGTTGCTCCATTACCTGTTTTAACTTGTCTTTATCCACGCTTCCTTCCATCACCACTACCCTGGGCATGTTGTAAGCGAGGGTCTGTTTGTCGTATTCTGAGAAGTAGTATATCGCTTTTTGTGCCGGCGAGAGGCTATAATAAGGCTTGGGGGTTGCTTTGGGCACACGGGACACCTGCATTGCCCCCACCTGCCGGATATACTCCGCCAGGCTGGAAACCACACGTCTTTCAAAAATTTCCTTGAGTGGCACCTCTGTTCCCAGCTCGCTCAATATTTTGTTCACCAGTACAGTTGCCCTCAACGAATGTCCTCCCAGGTCGAAGAAGCTGGAATTTACGCTGATGGAATCTTTATCCAGTTTCAATATATCAGCCCATATTTCCACCAGTTTCGTTTCTACTATTCCGGATGGTGGTATATACTCATCCGTAGCGGATACATGAGGCTCCGGAAGCGCTGCTCTGTCCAGTTTTCCGTTTGAGGTCAGCGGGAAGTGATCCAGGTAAACAAAGTAAGAAGGGACCATGTAGTCCGGTATTTTCCCTAACAGGTACGTACGCAGCTCTGATACCTTGATCTCCTGATCAGCAGTATAATAGGCCACCAAGTATTTGTCATCTTCCTTTTCACGGGCTTCCACCACCACTTCGCCAATACGGCTGTTACCTGATAAGGCATACGCTATTTCGCCCAGCTCTATACGGAAACCCCGTAACTGTACCTGGTGGTCTTTCCTGCCAAGGTATTCAATTTCACCACCCGGCAGCAGACGGCCAAGATCGCCGGTGCGGTAAAGCCGACCACCGGTTTTATACGGATCCTGGACAAACTTTGCAGATGTTAACGCTTCGTTGCCCAGGTACCCCCTCGAAACGCCAGATCCGCCTACGTATAACTCTCCGGTAATGCCTGCCGGAACCAGCCGCTGATGCTCATCCAGCAAGTAAACTGATAAAGTAGGGATAGGTTTGCCGATGTTGCTGATATTACTGCCGATCTCTTTTTCTGTGATCTCTTTATAGGTAACATGCACCGTCGTTTCTGTAATCCCGTACATATTAATCAGCTTAACACCAGGATACATCTCCCGCCACGAATGCAATTTCCCCGGGCTCAGTGCTTCTCCCCCGAAAATAACATAGCGTAAAGACAGCCCCGTTACAGACAATTGCAAAAGA
>NZ_FUZZ01000007.1 GCF_900168065.1 Chitinophaga ginsengisegetis
GCGGGCGACAGCTTACACTACAACATCACGGTTACCAACGATGGGCCATCTGATGCTACTGGTATACAGATCAGCGATATTGTATCCGATACATTGAGTGGCGTGAGCTGGACAGCTACCACTACGGGTGCTGCACAGATCACCGGCAGCAGCAGCGGAAGCGGTGATGTACTGTTGAATGGTAACATCAGCGCAGGTGCCGGTAACGCCATCAACATAAAGATCAGCGGTAAAATCAATACTGCCTTTACGGGCAGCATTACCAATACCGCCAGTGCGAAGGATGCAAATAATAATACCACTACAGCAAGTGCTACCACGCAGGTAAGCAGCCGTTCACAATTGAGTATTATCAAAACCGGCCCGGCCCGCGTCAATGCAGGAGACACTATCCGGTATCTGATCATTGCCTCCAACGCAGGACCGTCTGCGGCAGCAGGTATCAATATCAGCGATGTGGTGCCTGCGGCTGTTACACAGGTAACGTGGACTACCACCGCTAATGGTACGTCACAGGTAACCGGCGGCGCAACAGGCAGTGGCAATAATGTATCTGTAACCGGCAACCTGGATGCAGGTAGCGGCAATACCATACAGGTGAATATTAAAGGCGTTATTCCGGCAGATGCAGTTATTACCGGTGTTACCAATACGGCTGCACTGAAGCAGGGTACAGGTACGCCTGTTTCATCTGATCCGGTGGTAACGGAAGTGGTACCGGGTATTAAGAAACTGGATCTTTCTGTCACCAAATCCGGCCCGGCTCAACTCACCAACAATGATTCAATTACCTACATCATTGTGGCTAAAAATGGTGGTCCGGCTGCGGGAGATGGTGCGGTGATTACAGATATCCTGCCGGCAAATATTGAAGGATCTTATGTGCAGATATTATCTGCTACCGGTGGCGTTGCAGGCGTACAAACTACCAACGCCGGAAATGTGGTAAAAGCTACTATCGGCACGTTCCCGGCAGGAGGGGTGATTACCCTGGCCATTACGGGTAAGGTAAACAGCATCATAGAATTGCGTAACCAGGCTATTATTACAGCCCCGGCGGGCACTGTAGATACAACTACAGGTAATAATACCAGTGCCACTGTTATCACTACAGTATCGCCTATTCCTACGTCGGATCTGCGGTTACAGAAAGAGCTGCTTAATACGGGGCCAATGCAGGTGGGCAGTAAGGCCGACTTTGCGTTAACGCTGACTAACGCCGGTCCGTTTAATACTACCCAGGTGGTGGTGAGAGATACCCTGAAAGAGAACCTGGATATTATCAACGGATTTGATGCAAGCATCGGGGAGGTAACTTATGATCCGGCCACACGGATACTGATCTGGAGCCTGGACAGCCTCTCCCTCACGCAAACGGCTACACTGAAATACACTACCCGCATCACCAATACCGGAGATGTAATAAACAGTGCAACGGCTACTTCCCTGTTGCCGGATCCGGATCGCTCCAATAATATTGCGGTGAGCAAGGTAGTTACCGTTACCGGCGATGATATCATGATCCCGAACGTGATTACGCCTAACGGCGACGGAAAGAATGATAAGTTCATTATCACCGGCATCCTGCGATACCCTAATTCTTCCCTGTTTATTTATAACCGTTGGGGAAATATGGTGTATCAGTCAAAGAATTACCAGAACGAATGGACCGGCGATTCCCTGAATGAAGGCACCTATTATTACATACTCAAACTCAATACCCCCACAGGAGAAAGAAGCTATAAAGGCTGGATTGAACTCCTGCGATAGGTGAAAATTAATAATTCCGGAAGAAACCGGGCGTTTTGCCCGGTTTTCTTTTATAATATTTGGTTTATAATGTAAACTAGTTTATGTTTGATGTATAATTAATCCCTGAATATGTCCAACATCAACCGCTATCTATGTCTCTTCATTTTTACACCCTTATTCTCACTGGCACAGAATAAGATCAGCGGCAAGGTGACCGATACAAAAAAGCGTCCTTTACCCGGTGTGAACATCGCTGTGAAAGGTTCCTATGATGGCGCCACCACCGCAGCAGACGGTTCTTTTTCCTTTACCACCACCGCCACCGGCGACCAGTTATTATCGGCCACGCTCACCAATTACCAGACACTGGAACTGAAAATAAATACCGCTGCAGGCGAACAACTGAACATCGTGCTGAAAAATGCAGTGAATGCTTTACGGGTGGTAACCATTTCTGCCGGCAGCTTTGAAGCCAGCGATGATAAGAAAGGCACCGTGCTGAAGCCGCTGGATATTGTAACCACAGCCGGTGCCGGCGCCGATATTGCCAATGCCATTAAAACATTGCCGGGCGCCCAGCAAACCAACGACCGCGAGGGCCTGTTTGTACGTGGCGGTACCGGCTATGAAACGCAAACCCTGATAGATGGCATGCTGGTAAGGAATCCTTTTTACAGCAGTCTGCCGGACATTCCGGGACGTGGCCGCTTTTCTCCGTTCCTGTTTAAAGGAACCACCTTCAGCAGCGGCGGCTATTCCGCGCAATATGGCCAGGGGCTGTCGTCCGCGCTGATCCTGGAATCTATCGATTTACCGGAGCGTTCCTCTTCTTCGGTCGGGGTATCTGTAATAGGTGTAAGCGCCGGGCTGGATAATCTTTCAAAAGATAAAAAAACATCCTACGGGATAGAGACAGATTATACAAACCTGTCGCCCTACTTCAACATTGTTAAGCCCAAAAACTCGCCGAACCTGGGACCGGAAATCATTGGTACCTCCGTCAATTTCCGTCGTAAAACTTCCCGTACGGGCATGCTCAAATTTTACGGATATGGCAACTGGACCAAAATGGGGTTTAACTCCAACAGCCTGGAATATCCGGGTTATACGGAGTCGTTTAAACTGCATAACAATAACGTATATACGAATCTGACCTACCGGGAAAATATTGGCCACGACTGGCACCTGTATATCGGTGCTTCTTTCAGCAGCAACACGGATAATATCGATGCAGACACGCTGTTGAAAAATCCGGCGCCCTCGCTGATCAAAGTGCGCTCAGACCTGAGCCAGACGCGGGTTATGTTTTATAAGAACCTCGGACGCTTCTCTGTATTGCGGCTGGGAGGGGAGTATCAGTATGCGGAAGAAAGATCTGCCTTTAATGAAAATAAAGCCAATTTCACCGACAACTACACCGCTGCTTTTGCAGAAGGAGATATTTACTTTACCCCCAGTTTCGTAGGACGCGTAGGTGGCCGTGCGGAATATAGTTCGGTATTGGGAGAAATGAATTTTGCACCCCGCGTGTCGCTGGCATATAAAATGAATAACTTCAGCCAGTTTTCCGTGGCCTACGGCGATTATTACCAGAAGCCGGAACCACAGTATATCCGCTTCAGCCGCAACCTGGGCTATATGAAAGCTACCCATTACATCCTCAGCTATCAACGTGTGGCAATGGATTATACTTTCCGCACAGAGATATTTTATAAGAAGTATACCGACCTGGTAAAAACAACCCCTGCGTATAACAACAACGGCAGCGGCTATGCGCAGGGAATAGAGCTGTTCTGGCGCGACCGGAAAACGTTTAAGAATGTGGACTATTGGGTATCCTATTCTTACCTGGATACCAAACGCGATTACCTGAACTATCCGTTCCGGGTACAGCCCGACTTTGCCGCCAATCATACTGCCAGCATTGTGTACAAGCATTTTCTGCCAAAGCTCAGTACCAATCTTGGATTAACGTATTCTTTTGCTACAGGCCGTCCTTATTACAATCCCAATCAGCCTACGGACAAGTTCATGTCTGATAGAACAATGACTTATAACTCCGTGGGCGTAAGCGCCAGTTACCTTACCAGTATCCGGAAAGCATTCACCATTTTTGTATTGTCGGTGAGCAATGTGCTGGGCAATAAACAGGTATTCGGCTATCATTATTCTACTGATGGGATGCGCAGGGATGAGGTAGTGCCTAACGTACCGAGATTTATTTACCTGGGTATGTTTATGAATTTTGGTATCGACAGAAGACAGGATGTTATTAATAACCTCTAATCACAATAAATATGAAACGATTCTTTCTTGCTTTTTTATTTACCGGTAGCCTGGCTACTGCAATGGCACAAAGCGCGCAATATACCGACGCCATGACGAAGCAAACGTCTGAACTGGATAGTAGCGGCACTTTCACTGCCGATGGCCTGCAACAAAAGGCCAACACTTTTGAACGTATTGCGGATGCCGAAAAAAGCCAGTGGCTGCCTTATTATTATGCTGCCTATGCACAGGTGATGCAGGCACTGATACTGCAGGATAAAAGCCAGATAGATCCGCTGGCCGACAGGGCAGAAGGCAACCTGGACAAGGCAGAAGCGCTGAGCCCAAAGAATTCTGAAATTGCCTGTATCCGTTCATTGATAGCTACGGCCCGGTTAACAGTGGATCCTATGACACGCGGTATGAAGTATGGCCCCGAAGCAGCAGCACTGCTGGAACAGGCGGCAGAATTCAATCCGGAGAACCCGCGCATTTACATGTTACGCGGACAATCATTATTATTTACACCTGAACAATGGGGTGGCAGTAAATCAAAAGCGAAAACAACACTGGAGCTGGCATTGCAAAAGTTTGCCGCCTTTAAGCCGGAAAGCAGCATAGCTCCGCATTGGGGGGAACCATATACCCGCAAGCTGCTGGAACAAAGCCAGAAATAATCACGGAATATATTATTCAGATATTTAGTTATTTTGTTTCCGTGATAGATAAACCACTGAAACAAAATAGCTAAATATCAAAATAGCTGTATAAGAAAATTAAGCTCATGGACTTTAAAGATCTGGACCCGGTATTACATTCACAGTTGAGGCTGGCTATTATGTCCGTGTTGATCAGTGAAGAAGAAGCAGAATTTACGCTGCTGAAAGAAAAAACAAATGCCACCGCAGGTAATCTGAGTGTGCAGATTAATAAACTACGCGATGCGGAATATATTTCCGTGGTGAAACAGTTTAAGGACAACTACCCGCAAACCATCTGCAAAATAACTCCCACCGGCAAAAAAGCCTTTGGAAACTACGTTACTTCTATACAATCCTACCTGAAAGCGGGTAAGCACTGAGTTACTCCGACGCCAGTTCTGTTTTCTTCAGTGGGTTCCGGGTGTTCTCGGCATAGCGTTCCCGTTGTTCCAGTATTTCCAGGCAGGCAAAGATGGCCTGTCTGAAAGAATCCGGGTCAGCCAGGTTTTTGCCCGCAATATCGAATGCGGTGCCATGATCCGGTGAGGTGCGTACAATGCCCAGTCCGGCGGTATAGTTAATACCGTTGCCGCTGGCCAGTGATTTAAATGGTATGAGGCCCTGGTCGTGGTACATGGCCAGTACGCCATCGAATTGTTTAAACATTTCCCTTGCAAAGAAGGCATCTGCGCTGTATGGTCCAAAACACAGGATACCATTGCCTTTCGCGTGCCTGATGGCAGGGGCAATGTGTTCAATTTCTTCGCGGCCTATCAGTCCGTCGTCACCGGCATGAGGGTTGAGCCCCAATACAGCAATACGTGGCTGGTCTACCCCGAAATCCTTTACCAGGCTGTCTCTCATCAGATGCAGCTTGCCCAGGATATTTTCTTTGGTCACATATTTTGCTACATCTGCCAGGGGTACGTGTTCTGTGAGCAGGCCCACGCGCATATTGTCGGCGGTCATGAACATGAGTACGTCCTTAGCATTGAAGGAATCCCTCAGGTAAGGCGTGTGGCCGGTATAGTTAAAAGTTTCGCTTTGAATATTGTTTTTATGGATGGGAGCTGTCACCAGGCCGGTGATATACCCGTCTTTCAAACAGTTGATGGCCGCTTCGAGCGCCCGTGCGGCGTATTTGCCACCGGTTTCATTCAGTACTCCGGGGGTGATCTGTACTTCTTCTTCCCAGCAGTTATATACGTTCACCTGCTTATGATTAAGGCGGGTAAAGTCTTTGATGCTCTGGTAGTTGAAATTATTTTCATTCATCAGCTTCCGGTAAAAGTTGATGGTTTTGTTGGATGCAAAAATCACCGGCGTACAAAATTCCATCATACGCGCGTCCATAAACGTTTTGATGATAATTTCGGCGCCTATGCTGTTGATATCACCGATGGTGATGCCGATTACCGGTTTGTTGATCTGGGTAGTACTCATGCTGAATTGCCTCAATGAATGGCAAATATAAAGTATTTAGCGGTTAGCTTTTCGCTTTTAGCCGGCGGCATTTTCAAAAGCTAAAAGGCAGCGGCTAAAAGCTAATAAATGCTTTATCTTTGCGCTTCACAATGTATACACTAAAAAAATCACTCGGCCAGCACTTTCTCACAGATGAAAACATCTCGAGGAAAATTGTGGAGTCGCTACCTGTAATTGACGGCCAGCAAGTGCTGGAAGTGGGTCCCGGTGGGGGCGCCATCACAAAATACCTGTTGCAGCTGCCAGGCATTCATTTCAAGGCAATTGAGCTGGACAGGGAAAAGGTGGAGTTCCTGGAAAAAACGTACCCCGATATCAGGGGCAAGCTGATCAACGAAAGCATCCTGGATGCCGCCCTGCCTTTTGAAGGCCCGTTCCGCCTCATTGGCAATTTCCCTTATAATATTTCTACCCAGATCATGTTTAAGCTGCTCGATTGGCGTCAGCAGGTGGATGTGGTAGTGGGAATGTTCCAGAAAGAAGTGGCACAACGTATTGCTGCTCCGCACGGGAACAAGGAATATGGTATCCTGAGCGTATTGTTACAGGCTTATTATAAGATTGAATATTTGTTTGAAGTACATGAAAACTGCTTCAATCCGCCGCCAAAAGTAAAATCTGCCGTAATCCGCCTTACCCGGCTGGAACAACCGGTAGATATTGCCTCTGAGCGCAAATTTTTTGTACTGGTGAAAACGGCTTTCGGTCAACGGCGCAAACAGTTGCGCAATCCGCTGAAAACGATGTTTGACAAGGAACTGTTAGCACAGGACCCCATCTTTACAAAAAGGGCAGAGGAACTGAGTGTGGCTGATTTTGCAGCATTATCCCATAAGATGATATGAGCAGGAAAGTATTAGTTACGGCAAAAACACATCCGTATTTGATTGAACAGCTGGAAAGCAAAGGGTATGAAGTTACTTACCTGCCGGCTGTTACATATGACGAAGTATATCGTGAGATCGGTGAGTGTACAGGACTGATTGTTACCACCCGTATCCACGTAGACAAGCAGATGATCGACCAGGCTAAACACCTGCAGTGGATCGGCCGCCTGGGTTCGGGCATGGAGCTGATCGACGTGCCTTATGCAGAAAGTAAAGGTATCCGTTGTGTGAGTAGCCCCGAAGGCAACCGGGATGCGGTAGGCGAGCAGGCCGTGGGCATGCTGTTGTGCCTGTTGAACAATGTGCTGAAAAGCAGCCTGGAGTTGCGGCAGGGCATCTGGGAGCGCGATGGTAACCGCGGATATGAACTGAACGGTAAAACCGTGGCTATCATTGGCTATGGTAACACGGGCAGCACCTTTGCGCATAAGTTGCAGGGGTTCGACGTTAATATCCTGGCGTACGATAAATATAAAACAGGTTTTGGTACCGCGACTGTGAAGGAGTCCACCATGGAAGAAATATTCCGGGAAGCAGATGTGGTAAGCTTACACCTGCCACTGACCGCCGAAACAAAACACCTGGGTAACTCGGCCTTTTTTACCTCTTTTGCCCGGCCGGTATGGTTTATGAATGTGGCCAGGGGCAAGCTGGTAAATAACCGCGACCTGATCGCCGCACTCGATAATGGGGTGCTGGCGGGTGCCTGTCTGGATGTGTTGGAGAATGAAAAACTAGCTACTTATAACGAAGAAGAAAAAGAACAACTGGCCTGGTTGCTGAAGGCTGACAATGTAGTAGTAACTCCGCATATTGCAGGGTACTCACATCAGGCAAGCATCAAAATGGCCCGTATTGTATTAGAGAAACTGAATATACTTTAACCCAGCCCAATGGGTGTGTTTTTCGGATATAAATGATTGATTATCAATTTATATGCATCCGAAAGAAGGAGCTTTTTTCTTTATACAAATTTCATTATATTTGCAATAATACCAGTAAACAACGCTTCTGTGCAAATGGAGGCGTTGATTTTTTTTTCTTATAACCAAAAAAACACAACAGGTTATGTCTGGCATAAATTACGTTACGAAAGAAACCCTTGATCAAATGATGAACGAACTGACCTTGCTTAAAACCAAAGGAAGGGCAGAGATTGCACGTGCTATTTCAGAAGCCAGGGAGAAGGGTGACTTAAAGGAAAATGCCGAATATGATGCCGCCAAAGAAGCGCAGGGTTTGCATGAAGCGAAGATTGCCACACTGGAAAATGCGATTGCAGTTTCCCGGATAGTGAGTGCAGATGCAATTGATACTTCAAAAGTGTCTATCCTTTGTAAGGTAACTATTACTAATGTAGCTAATAAGAAGACTGTTACTTACCAGATTGTTTCTGAAACGGAAGCGGATCTGAAGGCTGGCAAAATTTCGGTGACCTCCCCGATAGGCAAGGGCCTGTTGGGCAAGCAGGTAGGCGAGGTAGCTGAAGTACAGGCGCCAAACGGGCAGATTAAATTTAAGATTGATAATATAACCGCATAAGCCTACTTTTTCATGATATTTGCAGGGGTTGCATTCATTTGCAGCCCCTGTTTTTTTATCATGTTACTAAGAACTACATACTATGACCATCTTCACGAAAATTATCAAAGGCGAGATTCCGAGCTATAAAATAGCAGAGAACGAACATTTTTATGCTTTCCTGGATGTTTTCCCGCTGGTAAAAGGGCATACCCTGGTGATACCTAAAACAGAAACGGACAAGTTCTTTGACGTGGCAGATAACCTGTTGCAGGAGTGGTTATTGTTTGCCAAGCCCATTGCGCAGGCCATAGAAAAAGTAATTCCCTGTAATCGTATAGGCGTTAGTGTGGTAGGACTGGAAGTGCCGCATGCGCATATGCACCTGATCCCGATTAATTCGGCAGACGATATGAATTTTTCCCGCAGTAAGCTGAAGCTGTCTGTAGAAGAATTTAAGGCAATACAGGCGCAGATTGTCGCCGCCATGTAACGGTTATTTCGAGGGGATATTGAAACGGAATCCCACGCCATGCACGGTTTCCAGTTTTATTTGCGGATCTGATTTGAAATGTTTCCGCAGCTTGGTGATAAATACGTCCATACTGCGTCCGAGGAAATAGTCGTCTTTCCCCCACACATTGGAAAGTATGTCTTCTCTTTTCAGTGTTTTATTGGGATTATTACAGAAGTATTTCAGCAGGTCCGCTTCTTTTTGCGTAACAGAAATGGATATCTCTCCATTGGAAGTATAGAGCCGGAGATCTTCATAATCAAAGGTAAGTTGTCCTATCGTATAGAGGTTTAACTTGTCTTTCCCGCGGCTCATGGTCCTTTTCAGGAAAACTTCTATACGCAGGATCAGTTCCTGCATGCTGAAAGGTTTGCTGATATAATCATCTGCACCGGTCTGGAGTCCGGCTATTCGGTCTTCTTTTTCATTCTTAGAAGTGAGAAATAATATAGGAACGTGGTCATTGAGTTCACGGATCTGTTGTGCCAGTTGTAGGCCGTCTTTTTTGGGCATTACCACGTCCAGCAAGCAGATATCGAATGAGCGTAACTGGAACTGCTCCCATGCTGCCTGGCCGTCTATACTGTGCACTACATCATAGCCCGCTTCTTCCAATCGTTTCTTCGTAACCGCACCAATATTTTGATCATCTTCCACCAATAGGATTCTTGCTTTCATATCTGCCTGATGCTGATTAATATAAAAAAGCTTGTTATACAATTTCCATATAACAAATGATGGTCACTTTTCATAGTTAAGCTGTTATCCGGACACATGGCCGTTAGCTTTAAATGGGTTGTTGAATTTCAGCCAAAGTAACTACAATTTACGGATTTATGAAATAACCTTTTACCCCGGTATTTTTTATCTGGAAATCCTTTCGGGGTGCTGCTGCAGGAACTTCTCCCAGCCTTTTGCTTTGCCTATTCCTGCGAGCGGATTACTTTCCTGGTAAAAGTGGCACACGGCCACTGCGAGAGCGTCTGTAGCATCAAGGTAATCAGGGCGTTCTGAGATATTGAGGATGCGTTGCAGCATCAGCCAAACCTGTTCTTTATCAGCATTACCGTTACCTGTAACAGATTGTTTTACTTTTTTCGGGGAATATTCGGTGACCTCCAGACCAGCCTGGATAGCCGCTGCAATAGCCACACCCTGGGCACGGCCCAGTTTCAGCATACTTTGCACATTCTTGCCAAAAAAGGGCGCTTCAATGGCAAAACTGGCTGGTTTATGCTCTTGAATAAGTTCCTGTACCCTGCAATGAATCAGCTGTAGTCTTTCGTAGTGATCTTTGAATTTAGAGAGTTTCAGTACGTTCATCTCCAGGAGGCTGGCCTTTTTTCCTTCGATAAGTATAAGCCCATAGCCCATTACAAGGGTGCCAGGGTCAATGCCGAGAATTATTTTTGACTTGTTTGCCAACAGGAGTTTATTTTTGCCAAAATTTGACTGTCTGAACAAAAGTACCAAAATAATTCTCAATTACTTATTAGGGGCAGGGCTTTTTACTTGGCTGGCATACTCTATCTACTCGCAACTCATCCATCGTGATAACCTGCAACAATCAGTGCAGCACATGTGGGGAGTATTGCAGGAGAAAGGCTGGGTGGGCATCTTCCTCGTAACGGTACTGATGCTGTTCAACTGGGGACTCGAAGCCCGAAAGTGGCAGAAGCTGGTGAAACCCCTGGAAGAAGTATCTTTCCTGCGCTCATTCAGTGCCATCCTTTCCGGCGTATCTCTCTCTATAAACACCCCAAATCGTGTAGGCGAATACGGTGGCCGCATACTTTACCTGAAAAACCATAATAAGCTGAAAGCTATCGCGGCAACCATAGTAGGAAGTTTCAGCCAGCTGATCGTCACTATTATTTTTGGGTTAATTGGTTTGCTCTATTATATCAACAACTACGCACTGGCAAAAGAAAGCGCCTTCCTTACGCCTTCTTTGTGGCAGAAATTAGTCCTGATTACCGGTACAGTAATTTGTGGCCTGACGATATTGTTATATTTTCGGTTACAAATAATTCTGTCTGTATTTGAAAAGATACCTTTCCTTCGTAAAGCGAAGGTGTTTGTGCAGATCATTGTTAAGTACTCATCCGGCGATTTACGTTACCTGTTGCTGCTTTCAGCCCTCCGGTACATAGTCTTCTCGGCACAGTATTTGATTTTGTTGGACGCACTTGGCGTGGAATTTCTATGGTGGCAGGCCTTCTTACTGAACAGTGTCATCTACCTGGTAATGGCAGGAGTTCCTACCATCGCTATCGCTGAATTAGGAGTTCGGGGAAAGGTGAGTATCTTTTTTCTTGGGTTGCTTAGCTCCAATACCGTGGCCATCGTAGCCGCCACTGTAGGTATATGGCTGATAAACCTGGTAATACCGGCCGTTTTGGGAAGTGTGCTGTTGTTAGGGGTAAAAATTTTTAAGGAAAAATAGCTTCCATCAATGAAGTATTTGCTACTCATAATTTTAGGACTATCCTGTATTCAACCCGTTGAAGCACAAACCGATTTCTGCTCCATCCGTAACAGCAGCTTTAATGCTGGTGAAAGTATTACCCTGAAAGTATTCTATAATCTTGGTAAAATGTACGTTGGCGCAGGAGAAGCTACTTTCAACGTGGCCCTGGAACGCTTTGCCAACCGCGATGTTTATCATGTGGTAGGCGATGGCAAAACCTACCGGGCATACGACTGGATCTTTAAAGTGCGCGACAGGTACGAAAGCTACATAGATACCGCTACCCTCCAACCCCTCAAATTTATCCGGAACGTAAATGAAGGCGGCTACAAGATCTTTAATAACGTAGTGTTTAACCAGGCCGGCCACCAGGCCATCAGCACAAATGGCACCTTTACAGTGCCTCCCTGCGTACAGGACGTGATCAGCGCCATCTATTATGCCCGTAACATCGACTTTAACAAATACAACACAGGCGATAAGATCCCCTTCGCCATGTTCCTCGACGACCAGGTATATAATATCTACATAAGATACATGGGTAAGGAAGAAGTAAACACCAAGTTCGGGAAGTTCCGGGCCATCAAGTTCAAGCCCCTCCTTATCAAAGGCACCATCTTCGAAGGCGGTGAGAAAATGACCGTGTGGGTAAGCGACGACGCCAACAAAGTGCCTTTACGCATTGAAAGCCCCATATCTGTAGGGAATATCATAGTAGATATGATCAATTATACCAACCTCCGTTACCCCTTCACTTCGCTGCTAAACAAGAAATAATAAGGCTTAAGCCCCACCCATCATCATAAGTTTAACAATTCATTTGAGGGCTGGCGCCCAAATTTTACCGACCTTTCGTGCCGCAGAAAAACTTTATATTTGTTGTAATCAACCCTTTATGATTATGGAAGAACGTAAACCGAAAATATTATTGGCTGAGGATGATACCAATCTGGGTATGGTGCTGAAAAATTACCTGGAGCTGAACGACTATGATGTGGAATTATGCCGCGATGGTATCCTGGCCCTGGCAGCCTTCCGCCGCGAAAAATTTGACATCTGTTTGCTGGACATTATGATGCCCAATATGGACGGATTTAAACTGGCGGAAGAAATCAGGGACGTAGACCCCGATATTCCCCTCTTCTTCCTCTCCGCTAAAACCATGAAGGAAGATATTATCCAGGGTTACAAATTAGGCGCAGATGATTATATCTCCAAGCCATTCGACAGCGAATTACTGCTGCTGAAAATCAAAGCCATCCTGAAACGCAACCAGGAACTGAATAGCAAGGAAGAAGAAATTCACGAATTCGTGATCGGATCCTATGCCTTCAATTCCCGCCTGCGCACCCTGGCCCATAACGGTGAAACACATACGTTATCCCCTAAAGAAAACGAATTGCTGCACATGTTGTGTGAACATAAAAACGATCTCTTACCACGCGAACTGGCACTGAAGAAAATATGGGGTAGCGATACCTACTTCAACGGCCGCAGCATGGACGTATACATTGCCAAACTGCGCAAATACCTGAAAGACGATACCAATATTGAAATCGTAAATATTCATGGTAACGGCTTCAGACTGGTAGTGAAAGAATAATTACTTCAACAGTATTCAATAAAAAAAGCAGCAGGGATACCTATCCCTGCTGCTTTTTTTATTGACATGAACCGTTAAAACAACATATTTGTTCCTCCCCGGAAAGACGTCTTCCCCAGGTGGATATAAGCTTTCTCTGTTACTTCCCTGCCCCGCGGGGTACGTTTAATAAACCCTTCCTGTATCAGGAATGGCTCGTATACTTCTTCCAGGGTACCCGCTTCTTCCCCTACCGCAGTGGCAATAGTGGTGATACCTACCGGTCCTCCCTTGAAGTTTTCAATGATTGTATTGAGAATACGGTTATCCATTTCGTCTAAGCCATATTCATCCACATTCAGTGCTTTCAGGCTCAGGAGCGCTATTTCCATATCAATAACCCCATTGCCTATTACCTGGGCGAAATCGCGCACGCGGCGCAGCAACCCATTGGCAATACGCGGCGTACCACGTGACCGGCGGGCTATTTCACTGGCCGCATCGGAAGTGATCTTTGTATTCAGCAACCCGGCAGCCCGCCACAGGATTTTATGCAGCGTGGCGGCATTATAATATTCCAGCCTCGATTTGATCCCGAACCGCGACAGCAGCGGGGCAGTAAGCAACCCGGACCGGGTAGTGGCCCCGATCAGCGTAAACGGCTGCAGGTTAATCTGTATGGCACGCGCACTGGGGCCCGTATCAATCATGATATCAATACGGTAGTCCTCCATGGCGGAATACAGGTATTCCTCCACCACGGTGCTTAACCGGTGAATTTCATCAATAAACAATACATCTTTGTCTTCCAGGTTGGTCAGCAGGCCGGCCAGGTCGCCGGGCTTTTCAATCACCGGCCCGGAAGTTTCGCGGATATTTACGCCCAGTTCATTCGCTACAATACGCGACAGCGTGGTTTTACCAAGACCCGGAGGGCCGTGGAACAACACATGGTCAAGCGCTTCCCCACGCATTTTCGCCGCTTTAATGAATATTTTCAGGTTCTCGATAATTTGGTCCTGCCCGGAAAAATCGAGGATCTCCCGCGGACGTATACTATTCTCGAACTCTTTCTCAGCGGCGCTGAGCTTATTCTCTTCTGGTCTTAAAGGCTGATTGGACATAATTGTATATGCCAAAAATACACAAATATTCAAAGGTAGCGGGCAGCTATTGTATGTTCGTTTTTATATGTTTATTTTGAGAGAATAAAACCACCCCCTGATATGCCAAAGTACCTGTTGCTCCTTGTTTACTTAGCCCTTGCCTGCAGCCCCGTTGCGACCATTGCCCAGTTAAAATTTAAGAAGAATGATTCCTGGCGGTACCAGTTAATCGTAAAAGATAGTTTTCCACCACACATTGTACAGGAAGTGGAGAAAATAGTACGGGTTACTATTACCGGCAACAACCCGGATGGCAGCACCAATGCAGTATATGTGCTGGAAAGTGTAGCCGTCCACGGATCGGGCGCTAATTTTAAATCAGCAGATCCGGATACTTATGCCGGAGAATGGAGGATCATGGAGTTTATGCAGCTGTTGCATCAGCCGCTGGAATTTAAAATATTTGCCAACGACAGTATCAGTGAGCCTAGTAATACAGCGGCTGTTGCTAAAGCGGCTGGAACTTCCCTGGGCTTGCCCGGCGAAATGCAGGATGCTCTTGCCGGCAACTGGAAGTTTTTGCAGATGGAACTGAAATTCCTTTTCCCCACATCGCCCAAACAGCTGGCTGAAAATGATGAATGGAAAGAAAGCCCCTGGAAATTCAAAGTTGTGAACGCAGAAAAGGAGCTGGTGGAAGTAGCGGGTACCCCGGAAGAGAACAACAGCGACAGCGTGGTGGTAACAGGCGCCATTTCGTATACCCTTTCCCGTAACAAGGGGAATGTGCAGAAGTTCAGGTCCATAAGCCGGCAGGCGATGAGAAACGGCAAGGTGTTAACGGCAAGAGAAGTAAACATATTACCGTCTCCTCCTAAAGCACTGCCGGCCGATACAGCCTGGGCTAACACACTGGTACGTATGAGCAGAATGAGTAACTCGCTGAAGGTAAACGGGGAATCCGATTCCGCAAAAATTGCACAGTTCCTCGCGGTGACTACGCCTAAGTACGGCAACCGGCTGGCTTTTAAACTGGCAAAGCTGGATATTTATGGCAGCGGTTCTGAATACATGTATGAGCAATACCAACACGCACTGAAAGATCTTCCTTCAGCAGCACTGGCAGGATCATCTTCTCACCTGTTTAATAAATTGCAGAATACTTACTATCAAAATCCGGATAGTGCAATGGTACTGTTGAAACTTTTGTCTGCCGACGGAAGCATGCTCGACTCCTGGCTCGATCAATCCTTTGCGCAATATTTACCACAACATGATTTTGATACCACGGAAGCAAGGCAGGAGTTTCGCAGCAGAGGTGTCAGTGAAGCGCGCATCGCGGAAATATTTGAAGAAAGCAGGAAAGCGCCTGCAGGCGCTCAATTGCTGATGACCAGGATGATGGCCGAAAAGGACAGTATTTTGCAGGTATCTTTACGCCCCATGTCGTTATGGAATAAAGCCATGTATACAACGGATACGGCTATATTAAAAAGTATTGCGGCAGATTTCGGGCAAATAAGTCCGGCGGAAATGACGCTGGGTAAAGCAGCCCGTTATGAATTGCTGGTGCAGGATATCCTGCGCAAAGCCAATATGCCCGCTGCCGCAGATGCTTTGCTGGACAAGGCATTAACCGATCTTAAAAATAACCAGGCTGATACCGCTTTCTGGACGGCGCATCCGGAATTGAAAAATAAAAAAGCAGCGAATAAAAATATCCTTTCACACGCTTATTACCTTAAATACGAACATACAAAGGCGACCGATAAAAAAACAGCGTTGAACTACCTCGCGCTGGCGGCCGGCACTGCCCCGAAAAGCAACGCGGAAAAAGCTCATGAAAGTTTTTACGATCGCCATTTTCTCCACTCGGAAGAAAATTACAGCGCTCATTTCGCTAAAGAACTGGAAGCACTCGGCAAACCGGAAGAAGCCATGAGAGTGTTATCGAAGCAGCTTACCGCCCAGCCGGATATGCTGGACAGTACCCGCGCCTTTTTTAATGCACATTTTCCCGGTAAATCTTTCAATGCTTACTTCCGGGATGTATTGCTGAAGGAATGGGAGGATGCACCGGATTTCACGCTGAAAGGGATGAACAATGAAAATATCCGCCTGGCAGATTACCGGGGCAAATGGCTGCTGCTCGACTTCTGGGGTACCTGGTGTGCACCCTGCCGGAAAGACTTACCACACCTCAATCAACTGGCTGAAGAAATAAATGCCGGGAAGTATCCCGGGAACGCCATCCTGGCCGTTTCCTGCCAGGAGCCAATAGAAACAACCCGCAGTTTCATTACCGCCAACAAATACATTTTCCCGGCCGCCCACGCCGACGATAAGATCGAAAAATCTTACAAAATAAAAGGTTATCCTACCAAAGTGTTAGTTTCGCCTGATGGGAAAATGTTAGACTTGCAATTCGGAGCAGACTATGCTTCCATCCTGCAGGCATATAGCAATGCCTATTTCACACAGGAAAAAGAACAACCATCCACCATCAAAATAGACAACAAGAAAAAGGATTAACCGCTTATATGAAGAAATCACTGTTATTATTACTGGCTGCCGGCAGCCTTTCCACTACCGGTTATGCACAGGATATCAAAGAAAAGGAAGTAGCCCGCGTGATCAGCACACTGGCTGCCGACGACATGGAAGGACGTTACCCCGGCACACCCGGTATAGAAAAGGCTGCGCAGTTTATCAGCAGCGAGTTTGCCAAAGCAGGTATTCAACCATTGCCCGGCGAAAAAAACTTCCTGCAGGAATTCGGCAAGTTCAGTTTAAAAACTTCCAGTGTATCCCTTACCGTTAGCGGGGAAACTAAAGACTGGCCCGTGGCCGCTGTAGGCACCGGCCGCAGCTTCGACTGGGAAAAAGACAGCAGTTACAACACCGTTTATGCCAACGAACCGGCTGAGCTGATGAAAATACTGCGTAACCCGGCAGCGCTGCAAAAGAATACCCTCGTTTGGGTAGGCGCAGCAATGGCCGGTTACATCAGCTATATCACCGCTTCCTTTTCAGAACGTAGTTATGATACACAGAGTGAGCTGGAAGCAGTACCACCTGCTGAAAAGCAGGTTATACTCGTATTCGCAAAAGAGACAGTGGCAGATACTGCTTCCTGGAGCCTTCATCTCCGCCGCGAAATTACCGGGCAGCACTTTGCCAACGTAGCCGGTATGATTAAAGGAAGCACCAAACCAGATGAGTTCGTGATCTTCTCCGGTCACTACGATCACCTGGGTATATTACCTTCCGAGGCAGGCGACAGTATCGCCAACGGCGCAGATGATGATGCATCGGGTACCACAGCGGTAATCATGCTGTCGAAGTATTTTAAGAAACACCCTCCCAAACGCTCCGTGATTTTTGTAGCCTTTACAGCAGAAGAATCCGGCGGACATGGATCACGTTATTTTTCAGAACACCAGGATCCGGAGAAAGTAGTCGCCATGTTTAATATTGAGATGATTGGTAAGGAGTCCAAATTCGGGAAGAACAGCGCCTTTATCACCGGGTTTGAAAGATCCAGCTTTGGCCCTATCCTTCAACGCAACCTGAAAGGATCGAGCTTTACCTTCCATCCCGATCCTTACCCGGAGCAGGACCTGTTTTACCGGTCAGACAATGCCACCCTTGCCAGGCAAGGCGTTCCGGCACATACAATTTCCACTACGCAGATAGATAAAGACCACTTCTATCACACCGTGAAAGATGAATTGGCTACACTTGATATTAAAAACATTACCGATATTATTAAGGCAATTGCCATCAGCGCCGGTACTATTGTGAATGGTACGGATACGCCTACACGAATTGAGAAGGCATTGCTGAGAAAATAACTCATATATTGATCCGGTTGAACGAAGCTCAACCGGATCATTCTTTTTTAATTAACAGTGAACTTATTTTTTTCTCCAAATTCTTTGTTAAATTTACTGCACGACTTTTCCCAATTAGTCATTTAAAACCATATCGATAATGAAAACCGGAATCCTACATTTCTGCGGTGCTATAGGCATTGCAAGTATCTTACTATCGTCGTGTGCCAATACGGACATGGCTAAACCAGATACCAATCAACCAATCGACAACGCGGATGCTGCCAGCGTGAACTATGAAATTTCAGCGATCAACCCAACTGCCACGTTATCACCTGATGCTTCAGGACGCTTATCTGCTCTCACCGGAGATGCAGCTATGGCTAAAGCAGCCTCTGGAGGTTTCGACATCACCTGGGACACTGCCACTGCACGTTTAAGAGAAATCCGCTTCGATGCCAGACGTGGTAAAGATGAAGTGGAATTCAAATTAAAAACAGACAGGCAGATTGACCTGAAACAAGTACCTGCTATAATAGGTGCTATTAAAATTCCTAAAGGAACTTACCAGCAGGTAAAAGTGTATGCAAGAGTAGAAGGGGATAAGAAAGATCCTGCAGTAAGACTGAAAGGTTTTATCACCTGGGACAGCAAGAAAATTCCAGTTGAAATCCTGCTCTCCGGCAAGATTGAATTGCAGGCTCATGGAAAGGATGTAGTGGTAACCGATACCAAAATTGATTGGAAAGGTTCCCTCAAAATTTCTATGGACCTCATCCTCACCAAACTGCAGATCGGCGACTTTACCGGCTCCTTTGCCAATGGTAAGTTACAGATCAGCATAGATGTTAACGGCAACCTCCATAACAAGGTGGTGGATGCACTGGAAAACAGTATGTCAGTGGAACATACGCACGACTAAGTAGCGAAAACTTTTAAAATAACGGATCTGTGGAGAGATACACTTCTCTGCAGATCCGTTATTGTTTTACTATCTTATAATAATCTCCGCATACACCGCGAAATGATCAGACGCATATCTTCCTTCCCACGTTTCAGAAATGCTGGCATGTTTTAAAACATCGTATTTTCCTTTGAGAAAGATATAATCAATGGGCTGGTTGTCCCGTTCTGCGATATTCCATCCGTTGAAAGTGCCGGCAGGACCAAAGTGTGGCGTTTTACTGATTGCCTTACTATCGGTTAAATGCAGCGGATCATTGGGATTCATAATAATCTGAATGGGTTCATCAGATGGTACCGCGTTGAAGTCGCCGGTAATAATGGCCGCCTCTTTTCCCGCAATGAGATGTACCCGTTGCAGCAATAGCTTCGCGCTTTCCCTGCGGGCAATTTTCCCCATGTGATCAAAGTGGGTGTTGAAGTGATAAAACAGCTTGTTTGTTTTTTTATCCCTGAACTTTCCCCAGGTAACAATACGGGCGCAGGCGCCGTCCCATCCGATATGACCGGCTATTGCAGGCGTTTCCGACAGCCAGAAAGTTTCACTGTTTAACATTTGCAAACGGGCAGTATCGTAGAATATCGCGGAAAATTCTCCTTTTGTTTTTCCGTCGTCGCGGCCTACACCAATCATTTTATATTGGGGCAACCTTTGCTGAAGATCCTGCATCTGGTCGTATAGTGCTTCCTGCACACCCAGCGTATGGGCGCCCAGGAACAGGATTTCGGATGCTACTTTATCTTTGCGGTGTGGCCACGCATTAGCGCTGTCGTCCGGGTTATTATACCGTATGTTGAAAGTCATTACCTTCAATGGAACCTGTGCGGCAAGAGCGCTCACGAGCAGGCAGCAAAAAACTGTCAGCCATAGTCTTCTCATACTAATTCAATTTTAGCCTGTAAAAATAACACGGGGAAGCATAAATCCCAGTGAAGCAGGAATAATTTATCAGTAAGATATTCTTAGTGGGTATACTGGTTGAGTTGAAGGATTAAGTCGGGGTCGGGGCAGTTTTGCAGGTATTTTTCTTTTTCGCTGTAGCGGCACACGCCAGGATAATCGCCGCGGAAACCCTGCATATCTTCAATTACCTGGAAATGCAGGTGTGGCGGCCATCCGCCGTTTTCGGCGGGCGTACCGAAATGAGCCAGCGCCTGTCCCGCAGTGATGGGCATATTTTCATACAACCCCTGGAGGTTGGAAATGCTGAGATGACCATACAGGGTATGGAAGGTGTATCCGTCCAGCTGGTGCTGAAGAATGATGGTAGCGCCATAATCCCCGAAATGATCATTAAAACGGAAACTATGTACATGCGCATTCATAGGGGCATAAAGCCGGGTGCCGGTTTCTCCCCATACATCAATACCGAGGTGTAAGCGCCGTGGTTCTTCCCCGGCATCAAAATGAGGGCTTACCGCATAAATAGTACGATGCTCCGCATAGCCGCCGATACCCAGCCGGCAGCCACTTTGCTCCAGCGTATTGTCGATATACCGGCTAAACCGGTTAATATCCTGCAGTATGTTTTTGGTGAGGGTAGTGTTATTGGCGGTGAAATCCATTACCAGCAGGGATTCATGATCTCCCAAAAGCGGAATAACCGGCTTAAAGGTGGACTGATATTTCTTTAATACCTCCTGTAACATATTTTGTGATGCTTGACTTTCGTCTAAATATAAATATTAATTTGTGGATTAAATAATGCTGGTCCTTTGCAGTTCCCCATCTATATCAATTTGTTTTCCTTACATCTTCCGCTGCACGCTGTAACGGAAACCCTGGGCATGTTTATCGGCTTCCGGTATTTTTTATACCTGCGCCGGCAGCAGGGCGACCGGATAGAAAGCAGTAACCGCCTCTGGGCCATTATAGGCGCCATTTTCGGCGCTTTATTCGGAAGCCGGTTGTTAGGTGCGCTGGAAAACCCGCCGGGCCTGTATCAGGCCAATAACCTGCTTTTTTATATCTATCAGAATAAAACCATCGTGGGAGGATTGCTGGGTGGGCTGATCGGGGTGGAGCTGATCAAGAAAATAATCGGCGAAAAGCATTCCACGGGCGACCTGTTTGTGTATCCCCTGATACTGGCTATGATCATAGGCCGTATAGGTTGTTTTACGATGGGTATTTATGAAGAAACCTACGGACTGCCCACCTCATTGCCCTGGGGCATGGATCTGGGCGATGGCATCCCCCGGCACCCGGTATCTCTCTATGAAATTATTTTTTTAATATTATTATGGCAGACGTTAACCGGCATCAGCCACCACTATTCCCTGGTAAACGGCGCACGGTTTAAACTTTTCATGATTGCCTACCTGCTGTTCCGTTTCGGCCTGGATTTTATCAAGCCGGGATATCGCTTCGCTTTCGGGCTGGGGTCCATACAGCTGGCCTGTTTGGCCGGATTACTCTATTATTCGCCGGTGATTATTTTTCCTTCACGACTAACACAAAAACAATATGCCTGAAAAAAATTACACCTACTATGATTTTACACTCAGCATCTGCAGTACCTGTTTACGCCGTGTAGACGCGAAGGTGATATTTGAAGACGAAAAGGTTTTCATGATCAAGCATTGTCCGCATCATGGAAAAGAAAAGGTGTTAATCGCTACCGATATCGATTACTACAAAAATACCCGCAACTATAACAAACCTTCCGAAGCACCGCTGAAAACCAATACCAGCACACATTACGGCTGCCCTTATGATTGCGGCCTCTGTAAAGATCATGAGCAACATTCCTGCCTGAGCGTGATTGAAGTAACAGACCGCTGTAACCTTACCTGTCCTACCTGCTACGCGATGTCGTCGCCACACTACGGCCGGCACCGCACCCTGGAAGAAATAGAACAGATGCTGGATATCATCGTGGAAAACGAAGGACAACCGGATGTGGTGCAACTCAGCGGGGGAGAACCTACTATCCATCCACAGTTCTTTGAAATACTGGATATCGCCAAAACAAAACCGATCCGCCATCTTATGATCAACACCAACGGTGTGCGTATCGCAAAAGATAAAGAATTCACCGCACGACTGGCCACCTATATGCCGGATTTTGAAGTGTATCTTCAGTTCGACAGCTTTAAGCCGGAAGCGCTGGAACGTATGCGTGGAAAGGATCTGACGGATGTAAGAAAGCAGGCGCTGGAAAATCTCAATGAAGTAAATCTCAGCACCACATTAGTGGTTACCCTGCAACGCGGCGTGAATGAAGATGAAATGGGCGCCATTATCGACTATGCCCTGAAGCAACCCTGCGTTCGTGGCGTTACGTTTCAACCGGTGCAGGTGGCAGGCCGCACCGATGGCTTCGACCCCGCTACGGATCGTATTACGCTTACAGAAGTACGGCAGCGTATCCTGGAGCAATCACCCATCTGGAACGATCACGACATTATTCCCGTTCCCTGCAACCCCGATGCGTTGGCAATGGCTTATGCACTCAAAATAGACGGACAGGTATTTCCGCTCACCCGTTACGTGGATCCCGCTGTACTACTGAATAATTCAAAAAATACCATCGTGTATGAACAGGACGAAAGGCTGCATCAGCACATCCTGAAAATATTCAGTACCGGCATCTCTACCGATGCTGCTGTAAATGATATGCAGTCGCTGCTTTGCTGCCTGCCACAGGTACAGGCTCCCGGTCTCGACTATACGAACCTGTTCCGCATTGTGATCATGCGTTTCCTGGATGCCTACGATTTTGATGTGCGTGCCATTAAAAAATCGTGCGTGCATATTGTACATAAAGATGGCCGCATCATCCCGTTTGAAACCATGAACCTGTTTTACCGCGATGACAAAGAAGCCTATTTAAAACAACTCCAGGAAGAACGGACCTTTATTCCTATCGTTTAAATGATTGTATATGAATAAATTTTTCAAAGATGTACTCTTATTTACCCTGATACCACTGGGCATTTTCCTGGTGATGTGCATAGCCGGCGATGAAGGTATCATTGCTGCCGGATTGATAGCGATGTTCCTGGTAGCGGCCTATTTTGTGATTGGCCTCATCCTGGTCATTGTTAATAAGAATCATATGGGGAAAGTGTTGTTATTGTCGTCAGGGATTATTTTGCTGGTGGGGTTGTCTACCTGCGGGCTTATTTTAAGCGGTTTGAGTATACGGTAAGCAATGTTTATGAGAAGAATTTTAAAACATGTTGCATTGGTGTAGCTGCTTCCTAATAAATTAAACGATGAATAAAACCTTAAAACAAGTACTGCTTTTAATATTAATTCCCGTAGTATGTACTGCATTATTGTTTGCTATAGAGCCGCAAGCTACTATGGAGCACCTGGGCATTTTTAAATACCTGATAGGGGGATATATCATTATGGGATTAATATTGCTGTTTACAGGAGATCCGCAGTTGGGAAAGTCGTTATTGATTGCCGGAGGAGTATTGATTATTGGAACTATTGCATCCTTTATAGTAGCATTAATTTCCTACACCGGCATAGCATAAAGAGGTCCGTTATGCGCTGGCCGGATTTTATCCAGTGTTTTCTACGGAAAATTGGTTTATTTTTTGCGTTTTATAGAATTTTTGGAAAATTCAGTGAAATTCAGAGGCTTCACCAACATCATTCTTTAAATAATTTAATATGGTGAGCGGCATTTAACTGCAATGATTTATTAAATGCCGCTCAATTACTTACACCAGTATATTTGATATATATCATTTCACTTATATGGCAGCGCCTGCATAAGCGCCCTGTACTTTTTCGTCTGTAAAGCCCTGTGGTAAAGGGTTACATGATCAAGTCCACGTCCCCTCCACGTCACCTCCGGGGAATCTCCATGTATTAAGCATGTCCTAAGCATATGCTAAGTATAAATGAAGCATTCCCCAGTCAATCTTTAAGCAATCCCTGTTATCCCCTAATTTCCCAAAATCACAAAAAGTTAATCAGTAAAATCAGGGGAATCCTGGGAAAGACAACCTCCGCTATATCACCACATTAATCATCTTTCCTTTTACGATAATCACCTTTTTAGGCGCCTTACCTTCCAGCCATTTCTGCACTACTTCACTGGCCAGCACTTCTTTTTCAATATCAGGAATAGCCGCATCCAGTGAGAAGCCCATTTCAGAGCGGGTTTTACCGTTAATAGCTATCGGGTAATTGAAGGCGCTTTCCTTTGTGTATTGTTCGTCATACACCGGGTAAAGTGCATTCAGTATGCTTTCATTATTGCCGATATATTGCCACAGTTCTTCACACAGGTGAGGCGCGTAGGGCGTGAGCAGGATCAGCAATGGCTCCAGGATGCTGCGTTTGTGACAACGCAGGGTAGCGAGTTCATTTACACAGATCATAAACTGGCTCACCGCTGTATTGTAGGAGAAGCTGGAAGTATCGTGATCTATTTTCTGGATAGTTTTATGCAGTATTTTCAGTTCCTCCGGTGTGGCTGGTTGTTCATTCACCAGGATGCCTTTCTGCTCATCGGCAAACAGGCGCCATAGTTTTTTCAGGAAGCGGTGTACACCTTCAATACCCTTGGTATCCCAGGGTTTGGATTGTTCCACCGGGCCCAGGAACATTTCGTACATGCGGAAAGTATCAGCGCCGTATTTTTCCACCAGGTCGTTTGGATTAACGGTGTTGAATAAACGCTTGCTCATTTTTTCCAGCTGTACGCCGCAAATGTATTTACCGTCTTCCAGTATGAATGTTGCATCTGCAAAGTCGGGCTTCCATTTTTTAAACGCTTCAGTGTCCAGTTCTACGCCGTCTACGATATTTACATCTACGTGCAGTTCATCAGTTTCATACTGATCTTTCAAACCATGTGAAACATATTGATGCGTACCGCGAACACGGTATACAAGTCTGGAGCTACCGCCAATCATCCCCTGGTTGATCAGCGACTTAAACGGCTCATCAAAACCGATATGTCCCAGGTCGTACAGCACTTTGGTCCACATACGGGAGTAGAGCAGGTGTCCTACGGCGTGTTCGGTACCGCCTACATAAACATCTACCTGGTTCCAGTAGTCGGTAGCTTTGCGGTCGGCAAAGGTTTTATCATTATGCGGGTCCATGTAGCGCAGGAAATACCAGCTGCTGCCGGCATATCCGGGCATGGTGTTGGTTTCGCGTTTCACGCCGGGGGCCACGTTTACCCAATCGGTAATGTTAGCCAGGGGGCCTTCGCCTTCTTCGCCGGGTTTATAGTTTTCCACATGCGGTAATTCCAGCGGCAGGTCTTTTTCATCCATTGCGTAAGGAATACCGTTTTTATAGATGATGGGGAAAGGCTCGCCCCAGTAACGTTGACGGCTAAAGCCGGCGTCGCGCATTTTATAGTTGATCTGGCGTTTGCCGATTCCCAGTTCTTCCAGTTTGGTGATCACCACATCCATAGCGGGCTTCATGTCCATGCCATCGAGGAAGCCGCTGTTTTGCAGTTTGGCTTCTTTGGTAGGATTGGCTTCCTGTCCGGTGAAAGCATCGCCGATGATGTTGGTGATGGGGATATTGAAATGTTTGGCAAAGCCAAAGTCGCGCTGATCGCCGCAGGGCACCGCCATAATAGCGCCGGTACCGTAGCCGGCCAGCACGTATTCCGCAATCCACACGGGGATTTCGCGGCCATCAAACGGATTGATGGCGTATGCGCCGGTAAAGCAGCCGGTGATTTGTTTTACATCGGCCATGCGTTCCCGTTCGGAGCGGCTTTGCACGTATTCGAGGTATTTGTCAATTTCGGCTTGTTGTTCCGGGGTGGTGATCCGGGATACCAGTTCGTGTTCAGGCGCCACTACCATGAAGTCCACGCCGAAAATGGTATCGGGGCGGGTAGTGTATACTTCCACGTGTTCGGTAGAGTTTTTCAGGGCGAACTTAATTTCGGCTCCCTGGCTTTTACCGATCCAGTTGCGCTGCATTTCTTTCATGGCATCGCTGAAGGATACTGTTTCCAGTCCTTCCAGGAGGCGGTTGGCGTATTCGGTGATACGCAGAAACCACTGGCTCATCTTCTTTTTCACTACGGGGTAGCCGCCGCGTTCACTCACGCCGTTCACTACTTCATCGTTGGCGAGTACGGTGCCCAGTGCTGCGCACCAGTTAACTTCGGCGTGCGCCAGGTAGGCCAGGCGGTACTGCATCAGTATGTTGCGCTGTTCCTGCTCGCTATAGCTTTTCCAGTTGGCGGCGGTGAATTGTATGCTCCGGTCGCCGGGGCAGATATGACCGGCATTACCATCTTTCTCAAAAATAGCTACCAGGGACGCGATGGGTGCTGCTTTCTTTGTGCTGCGGTTATACCAGCTTTCAAAGATCTGCAGGAAGATCCATTGGGTCCATTTATAATAGGAAGGGTCGCTGGTGGTTACCTGGCGGTCCCAGTCGTAGCAAAAGCCAATATTATCCAATTGTTCACGGAAGGCTTTGATATTTTGTTCGGTGGTTACTGCGGGATGCTGACCTGTTTCAAGGGCATATTGTTCTGTTGGCAAACCAAACGCATCATATCCCATTGCATGGAGCACGTTAAAGCCTTTTAGTCTTTTATAGCGCGAATAGATGTCTGTTGCAATGTATCCCAGTGGATGGCCTACGTGTAAGCCGGCTCCGGACGGATAGGGGAACATGTCCAGTACATAACATTTGGGCTTGGGACTGTTATTGCTCACACGGTAAGCATGCGATTGCTCCCATTGTTGCTGCCATTTTTTTTCGATTGCCCTGAAATTGTATTCCATATCTGTTGTAGATGAACCTTAATTGTCCGGATATAAACAATACGTCCGGTCATTAAGGCGTTATCAGTTATAATTTAAAAAGTTGTTCTAATGCCTGTTCAGCAAAATAATGTTAAATTCATTAATACTCCAATGTCATTCCCCAACATCTCTATATATTGCCGTTCTATTGTCCGGAAAGGGTGTATTACCTGACCGGGTTGGCAAAATTAAACACATAACTATTAATTTTTATTATTTTCGCCGATAAACTGCAGATTAATGGCGCAATCCGGGAAATCATCAGCAAAGAAGTCGAAACCATCCTACCTGTACTCCATCATTGGTGTGGCACTGGTATTGTTTTTACTGGGCACATTGGGTCTGGTGGTAATACATGCTAACAAGCTGAGTGTGTATTTTAAGGAAAGCATAGAGATACAGGTCATCCTCCGGGATAACGTGAAAGAAGCACAGGCCACGGCCCTGCGCGATTCTATGGCCCACAGGCCATATATTAAGTCAATTGAATATGTGTCGAAAGACATGGCGGCACAGCGGTTCAAAAAGGATTTCGGGGAGGACTTTATCTCCCTGTTGCAATACAACCCGCTGTACAGCAGCATCAACATAAAGGCAAACGCCAATTATGTAAACAATGATAGTTTGAAGGTCATTGAAAATAACCTGTCGCAGCAAAGCATCGTAAGGGAAATATCCTATCAGCGTATGCTGGTGAGCAAACTGAACGAAAACGTAAACAGGATCGGATTAATTATCCTGATCATCAGCGGGTTATTATGCCTGGTGGTGATATTCCTGATCGACAATACCATTCGTTTAGCCATGTTCAGCAACCGGTTCCTCATCAAAACCATGCAAATGGTGGGGGCTACCCGCTGGTTTATTGCCAAACCCTTTGACCTGCGCAGTATTGCCAATGGCGCCATCGCCGCAGTAATCGCTATCGCAGGGCTGATCGGTATCATGTCGGTATCCGATAAATTATTGCCGGAACTGGCAGGATTACGTGATAACCTGATGATCGCATTCCTCTTTATAGGCATGATCCTTATCGGGATCAGTATTTCCCTGGTGAGCACACACCGCTCGGTAATGAAATACCTGCGCCTGAAACTGGACGATCTGTATTAACTTTAAATCTTTAACGAAGATATAATACCAAACACTATGGCTAAAACAGCTTTAAATAAGGAGGCAGAAAACACATTGGCCGACAGCCGCCCTATTTTTCCAAAAGAAAACTACAAATTTATGCTGGCTGGTATTGTGGTGATTATCCTGGGCTTCCTCTTTATGATGGGAGGAGATTCCAGTGATCCCAACAGCTTCAAACCCGAACAGGTATATAGCTTCCGCAGAATCACCCTGGCGCCCATCGTTATTGTACTGGGCCTCGTGATAGAAGTGTACGCTATTATGCACCGTCCGAAACCGAAAGCATAATTGCTTCTATAAAAGTATTTTAACAGCGATGATCCCTCATCGCTTTTTTTTTAACTTTTAACCATATTAAATTCGATGAATGTTTTTCAGGCTATCATTATTGCCATCGTAGAAGGACTAACGGAATTCCTGCCCGTTTCCTCCACCGGGCATATGATCATTGTGAGCGCCCTGCTGGGTATTGGTAAAGATGAATTTACCAAGTTATTTGAAGTAGTGATCCAGCTGGGAGCGATCCTGGCAGTAGTGGTATTTTATTGGAGAAAATTCCTGGTATTTGATAAAAACCGGCTTAACTTTTACCTGAAACTGGCTGTAGCCGTGGTTCCGGCGCTGATCCTCGGTTTCCTGTTCAGCAAAAAGATCGATGCGATGCTGGAAAGTCCGCTAACCGTAGGTATCACGCTGCTGGTAGGTGGTATCGTCCTTTTGTTTGTAGACAACTGGTTTAAAGAACCCACCATTCTCACAGAAGAAAAAATAGATATTTTTACTGCTTTACGTATAGGCTTTTACCAGTGCCTGGCGCTTATTCCGGGTACCAGTCGCAGTGCTGCTTCCATTATTGGTGGTATGCAGCAAAAGCTGTCCCGCAGTGTGTCGGCCGAATTCTCTTTTTTCCTGGCAGTGCCTACAATGGCAGCTGCCACCGGCTACAAACTGCTGAAAGGGAAGGAGCTGCTGACCGCGCATCCCGAAAACCTGAAACTGCTGCTGATCGGTAATATCGTGGCCTTCGTGGTAGCTTTGGGCGCTATTAAATTCTTTATCGGCGCAGTGAAGAAGTATGGATTTAAAATGTGGGGATACTATCGTATTGTGGTAGGTATTATCATCATAGCAGCTATATTAATGGGCTACCAGCTCGAGGTGTAGCTTCAGCATAAAAAAAGAAAGCGCCTTTCCGGTCCGGAAGGGCGCTTTCTTTTTTTATGTTTTACCAGGAGTTATCCTTTCACTGCCAGTAACAATTCCAGGTCGGTATATTTCAGCTTGAATTTCTCGCTCAGGTGGTAGTTGGTTAATGCACCTTTATAAAGATAGATACCATTACGTACGCCCCGTTTAATCCACACCAGGTTTTCAAATCCGCCATCGTCGGCGGCTTCCACGAGTAAAGGCATCAGCACATTACTGATGGCTTCAGAGGCGGTACGGGCAAATCCGGATGGAATATTGGGTACGCAATAATGTACTACATCGTACTTTTTAAACACCGGATTTTCGTGTGTAGTGATTTCCGAGGTTTCAAAACAGCCGCCGCGGTCGATGCTCACATCTACAATAACGGAGCCGGCTTTCATGTTGCTCACCATTGATTCGCTGACAACAATCGGTGTCCGCCCGCTTTGCGACGATAATGCGCCTACGGCTACGTCGGCATTGCGGAGCTGCTCTGCCAGCACTTTGGGCTGGATAACGGAGGTGAATACACGTACCCCGATATTGTTTTGCAGCCTTTTTAGCTTGTAAATGTTATTATCAAATACTTTTACGGAAGATCCCAATGCAAGTGCAGTACGGGCTGCAAACTCACCCACGATACCAGCGCCTATGATCACTACTTTCGTTGGCGGAATGCCGGTAATTCCTCCCAGGAGGATTCCTTTCCCTTTGTTATCGTTGCTCAGGTATTGTCCGGCAATCAGCATACAGGCGCCTCCCGCAATTTCGCTCATGGCTCTTACAATAGGGTAGGTGCCCGCATCATCTTTCAGGTTTTCAAAAGACAACAGCGTGATACGCTTATCCATCATTTTTTCTACCTGTGGCGCCTTCAGGGCAGCCAGGTGGATGGGAGAAATAACGATCTGGTGCGGGTGCAGCAGCTCTATTTCCTCATCGTTCAGCGGTGCGGATTTTACAATGATCTCTGCTTTAAAGACCTCCTTTTTGTCGTATACAATTTCCGCCCCGGCCTCTGAATAGTCGGTGTCATAATAATGCGACCCGTCGCCGGCTTTATGTTCTACTACTATGTGATGTCCGTGTGCCGCTAGAATGCTGACTGCATCGGGCGTAAGGGCAATCCGGTTTTCCTGGAAAGATGTTTCTTTCGGGATACCTATAAACAAACGGGAATTTTTCTGCGGAATATCCAACGTTTCTTCCAGCGGTGAATAGGTAAACCCAGCACTTACTACAGGTTTTTGCCTCTGCTCCATATGCGTGTTCAGTTTTTTTAAATCGAAGTATTCAAAGATACATCATTTGAGAGATGAAGCAGTTTCGCGCAGGACCCTTTTTTGATCCGGCTGTACCTCCAGCTGGAGGTGAATGGTACCCGGCGGCAGCATATGCGCTACTATTTCCGGCCACTCCACAAAACAAATGGCGTCCTGGTAAAGGGTGTCTTCCACGCCGGCGCTGATGGCGTCGTCTTCATCCCGGAGCCGGTACAGGTCCAGGTGGAAAATGCGGCGGGGCGCCCCCTGTGCGTCGGTGTAGGCATATTCGTTAATGATCGAAAACGTGGGACTGGCAGTAGCGTCCTGCACTCCTCTGGCGGCGCATAAAGCCTTTACCAGGGTGGTTTTTCCTGCCCCCATCGGGCCTTCAAGGGTAAAAACCTGTTTACCGGCGAAATGATCCCAGAACTGCCGGGCAGTTTCCGGCAGTTGATCCAGCGTAAATGTCCATTGCATGTCCAAAAATAAGGAGAAAGCGGAAAGCAAAAGCGATTGTCACCAGATTTTGCAAAAGTTGCAGCAATGCGTCAAAAATCGGGTAAAGCCCTTGTCCGGCCTGTTTCGGGGTACCTTTATGACACTTCTGCCGCTTCGTTGCATTAATATTTTACCTGTCTATTTCATCCGCTGCTAACTTTGTATAAGGAGGAAAGATGTCAGATGACAGCTATTAATTGCAAGGTGGAAGGAATGCATTGCACCAGTTGTGCGCTCGGCGTTTCCAAATACCTGGAGAAAAAAGGAATGCAGGACGTTAACGTCAGCTTTGCCACAGAAGAAGTGAGTTTCACCGCACCGGAAGGCGCCAACTCAACGGAAATACTCAATGGTATTACCCAGATGGGATACCGCGTGGTAATGCCGGAAGATAAACCCGCAGAGAAGAAAATATATACTACTCTTACATTCAAATTTGTTTTTTGTCTCATATTTACGCTGCCCCTGCTGTTGCATATGTGGGTCAGCTGGGCCTGGTTACACCATCCCTGGGTACAGTTCTGGCTTACCCTGCCGGTATACCTCGTGGGAATGTGGCATTTCGGCCGCAGCGCGGTACAATCCATCATCAACCGCATGGCCAATATGGACGTGCTGGTATCGCTGGGCGCCACCGCAGCCTTTGTATACAGCTTTGTAGGAACCGTAGTATACGGCAACCCGGATTATATGTTCTACGAAACCACGGCAGCCATTATCACCCTGGTATTCCTGGGAAATATGCTGGAGGAAAGGTCCGTGAAACAAACTACTTCCGCTATCGCAGAACTGGCCCATTTACAAATCACCACTGCCAGGCTCATTAACACCGACCACGGTCACGAACATATTCACGAAGTGGATAACCGCACCCTGCGCACGGGCGACTGTGTACTGGTAAATACCGGCGATAAAATACCAATGGACGGTACCATCTACTGGGGCAGCGGCCATGCCAACGAATCCATGATCACCGGCGAAAGCGCCCCTGTCAGCAAAAAAGAAAAGGACAAAGTCATCGGTGGTACCATACTGGAAGACGGCAGCATCAAAGTATATATTACGGCTACGGGTAAAGACACCGTGCTGTCTTACATCATAGAACTCGTAAAACAGGCGCAGTCCGATAAGCCACCCATGCAGAAACTGGCCGACCGTATCAGCGCCATATTTGTGCCGCTGGTACTCGGCATAGCCCTGGTTACCTTCCTCGGATGGTATTTTATCGGCCATACTACATTGGCCACCGCCATGATGCGCAGTGTAGCCGTATTGGTTATTTCCTGCCCTTGTGCAATGGGACTGGCCACACCAGCTGCCGTGATGGTAGGACTGGGCCGCGCCGCGCGTAACGGGATCCTTATCAAAGGAGGCCATACCCTGGAAATGTTTAAGAATATCCGGCAGGTAGTTTTTGATAAGACAGGCACCCTCACTACCGGAAAGTTACAACTGGGCGAGTACCGCTTTTTTGATATGCCGGAAGAAGATTTTAAACAGGTGGTTTACAGTCTTGAGAAATATTCTTCCCATCCTATTGCCCGCTCTATTGCCTCGCTCTGGAAATCTGCCGGAGAAGTGCCGCTGCAGCAGGTACGCGAACATAAAGGTCTTGGTATGCGTGCCAGCGATAAAGCAGGCAACCAGTGGCAATTAGGCTCTTTCCGTATGGCAGATGGTGTAACGGAAGATGACAGCCATAACCTGTATCTCCTGAAGAACGGGCTGCTGGCAGGCTGGATCGATCTTACAGATGAAATACGGCCCGAAGCCGCCCAGGTGATTATACAACTGCAGCAATCCGGTATCAAATCCATTTTACTGAGTGGCGACACCACCCGCAAGTGCCGGGAACTGGCCGCCAAATTGGGTATTACTGAAGTATATGCAGAACAATCGCCCGAACAAAAACTGCAGAAGATAGATGCCCTCATGAAAACCGCACCTACCGCTATGGTGGGCGATGGTATCAATGATGCGCCTGCACTGGCTAAAGCTACCATTGGTATCTCCCTCAGCGACGCCACCCAGGTGGCTATGCAAAGCGCCAACGTTGTATTGCTCAATAACAACCTCGGCTCGCTGCCACTGGCGCTGGGACTGGGAAAACATACCTATCTCACCATCAAACAAAATCTTTTCTGGGCATTTATTTATAACGTAGTGGCGATACCGGTAGCCGCCCTCGGGTTCCTGAACCCTATTGTGGGCGCCGGTGTGATGGGCCTCTCCGATGTGGTGCTGGCCGTGAACTCTATCCGGTTGCGGTATAAAAATGTGATCTAAGCGTATTTTGTCTTACTCAGGATTACGCTGATTTTATTGATTTAGGGATTTGACTTTTGGGATTTTAAATGATTTTGGGAGATATAGGCGAATATACCCGCTTATATCTCCCAAAATCATTTAAGAGAATATAATCAGTTAAATCAGCGTAATCCTGAGTAAGACAACATCCGCTCTAATCGCGTATCTTCGCATTAACCATTAAATTTTTATTTGAGTACGCCCGTAGCCATATTACAGCAATACTGGGGATACGAACAGTTTCGCCCGTTACAGGAAGATATCGTGAATGCTGTACTGGAAGGACAGGATACACTGGCCCTGCTGCCTACAGGTGGTGGGAAGTCCATTTGTTTCCAGGTACCGGCCATGATGAAGCCAGGGCTATGCCTGGTGATCACCCCGCTCATTGCATTGATGAAAGACCAGGTGGCCAATCTCAAAAAAAGAGGGATCACCGCTTATGCTATCTATTCCGGTATGCCTTACCAGGAAGTGGAAAGAGTCCTGGAAGCCGCCCGCCGCGGTGGATGCAAGTTTTTATATGTATCTCCCGAAAGATTACAAAGCAAACTTTTTCAAACCTATTGTGATGGCCTCCCGGTAAACCTGCTGGCTATTGATGAAGCGCATTGTATTTCCCAGTGGGGATACGATTTCCGCCCGGCATACCTGCAGATCGCAGATATCCGCAGCTTCTTCCCGGAAGCGCCGGTACTGGCGCTCACGGCTTCGGCCACGCCACGGGTGCAAACAGATATCTGTGAAAAGCTGCTGATGAAGGACGCCAGAGTTTTTACCAAAAGCTTTGCCCGCTCCAACCTCTCTTACAGTGTGCTGGAAGAATCCACTAAAATTGATAAGGTAAAACATATACTGGACCGCGTACCCGGCTGCGGCATCGTTTATTGCCGTAACCGTAAACGCACCAAAGAAATTGCTTCCCTGCTGGAATTACAGGGTATCCCTGCCAGTTATTACCATGCCGGTTTGCCACAGGCAGAAAGGGCCGCCAGGCAGGAAGCCTGGATCAATAATGAAACACGCATCATGGTTTGTACCAATGCCTTTGGCATGGGGATCGATAAACCGGATGTGCGCATAGTAGTGCACTACGATATGCCCGACGGGCTGGAAGCCTACTACCAGGAGGCGGGCCGCGCCGGCAGGGACGAACAAAAAGCATATGCCGTGTTGCTCTATAATGAAGAGGAACTAACGGATATGCACGAACGAATTGCGTTGCAGTTTCCCACACTGGAGCAGATCCGTGAAGTATACCAGGGTATCGTTAACTATCTCCAGGTGCCGGTGGGCAGCGCAGAAGGCATGTATTTCGATTTTGATATCAACGATTTTGCCCGCACCTTTCACCTGAACCTCACCATTGCTTATAGCGCCGTGCGCCTGCTGGAACAGGAAGGCGTGCTGCAGCTCAGCGAAAGCGTATTCCTCCCTTCCCGGGCAGAATTTGTTACCAATAAAGAATCCCTGTACGAGTTTGAAAACGCGTACCCGGCATTGGAAGAAATTATCAAAACATTATTGCGTACCTACGAAGGCATCTTCGATAATGCGGTACCAATTTATGAACGGCAGATAGGCCGCATCATGCTGATGGAAGATGACGACATTGCTGCACAGCTGCACCAGCTGCATCAATACGGCATCCTGCACTATCAGCCACGCCGCGACGAACCCCAGCTATGCTTCCTGCAGGAGCGGGTGTCCGCGCAAAACCTGCGCATCAATATGGCCAGGGTGGAAGTGCGTAAAAAGGTTTATGCCGACAGGCTCGCCGCCATGTTTGCGTATGTGCGTAACCGTGATATGTGCCGTACACAGCAACTGGTGGCCTATTTCGGGGAGAAGGATTCCACACCATGCGGCGTGTGCGATATCTGTTTAAAAAAGAAATCACAGCCAATGGATGCGGCGGGGTTTAAGCGTATATCCGATCACGTTATTACCATGCTGAAAGAAGAACCGCTGCTGTTTAATATGCTGCAAAATAAACTGCCCGATGTAAAAAGAAGTGACCTGATGGAAGTGCTGCAGTTCCTGAATGAAGAGGGCATTGTAGTGCGCGATGAGGCGGGGCGGCTTTCCTGCACGCGGTAAGAGCGAAGGTTGTCTTTCCCAGGATTACCCTGAGAAAGACAACATCTATGTTAAAGATCAATCACTTTGCCTTCTTTACTGCTTTCAAAAGCAGCTTCAATCACTTTGATCACTTTAATGGCATCCTGCGCCGGTACCGGGTTAGCGGCTTTATTCACCAATGCTTCATAAATGCCCTGGTAGTAGTCCATGTAATTGCCGTTAGTACCCGGAACATATTTCTTTACTACTTTACCATCAATCTCCGTGTGCAGTAAACCCCATTCATGTGGCTGTTCTGCGCCCCAGTCGGGGCTGTTGGGGAAAAGCCCTCTTTGCAGTTGAGCTTCCTGTATATCGGATTTGGTTTTGATGAAGGAGCCAATGCGGCCATGCAGCTGGTAAGCAGGCAGGGCTTCACGCACCAGGTAGTTGCATTTTACACGCGCCCGCAGGTTATCATAGTACAGCACCAGTTCAAAATAATCATCTACAACAGAATCGCGGCGGATTACACGGATGTCGGCCCATACACGTTTTGGCATGCCAAACAGGGTAATGGCCTGGTCAATCAGGTGGGAACCCAGGTCGTATAAGGCGCCGGTACCAGGGCCTCCCAGTTCTTTATGTTTTTTATAACTCAGCTCTTCCTTGAAACGGTCGTAATGTATTTCTGCTTCCAGTACATCACCCAGCTGACCAGATTGAAGCACTTCTTTTACTACTTTATAGTCGCTGTCGTAACGGCGGTTGTGGTAAACGCTGAGCAGTAAACCTTTCTCAGCCGCTAAGGCTGCAAGTGTTTCACCTTCTTTTGCATGTACAGTGAAAGGCTTTTCCACAATAACATTCTTTCCTGCTTCCAGTGCGGCTTTTACAAAATCGAAGTGTGTGTAGTTGGGGGTGTTTACTACGATCAGTTCCAGGTCTTTGTCTGCCAGCATATCCTCCACGCTCGTGTATACTTTAACGTTAGGGTAGCGTTGCTGCGCCAGGTTTTTACTTCTTTCCACTACCGCTGTAAATTCAAATCCCGGGTTTACGTGCAGGAACGGGGCATGAAATATCTGTCCAGACATGCCGTACGAGCATACGCCCGTTTTAATAATTCTACTCATACTTTTGATATATTGATGTAAACTGACAGCGTATGGCTATCGTTGCATAATTAAAACCAGCTTTTACTTTTACTGCTTTTTCCACCCAGGCCCAGCGCACCCAGTAAGCTGCGGGTGATGATGTTGGCGGCGGTACGGCCTACCTGGCGGGCTACAGAGCTATCCATCACCTGCTCAAGAACGCCCTTTTCCTGTTTTTGTTTTCCGGAAGATTTAGGCGCTGCCTCGGTGGCGGCGGTTTTATCGGCGGCTTCCTGCAGCTTGGCGGTGAGGATTTCATAGGCGCTCTCGCTGTCAATTTCCTCCCCGTATTTCTTTACCAGCTTGGAATTATTTACGAGTCCGTCAATTTCCGCCGGTGTTAATACATCCATACGCGACCGTGGCGATACCAGCATGGTAGCGGCAAGCGGGGTAGGAACACCTTTTTCATTTAAGCAGGTAACGAGCGCTTCGCCAATACCTATCTGGGTAAGCAACTCATCTGTTTTATAGAAATCTGATAACGGGTAATTCTCCGCAGTTTGCTTGATTGTTTTACGGTCGTTGGCGGTAAAGGCACGCAGGGCATGCTGTACTTTAAGACCCAGCTGTCCCAGCACAGAAGGAGGTACATCCATCGGGTTTTGAGTACAGAAGAAAATGCCTACGCCTTTTGAACGGATCAGTTTTATGATGGTGTCTATCTGTTTCAGTAAAGCGTCGCTGGCCTCATTAAAAATAAGATGCGCCTCATCAATGAACATCACCAGCTTTGGTTTATCCAGGTCGCCTTCTTCCGGAAGTGTGGCGTATAATTCTGCCAGCAGGCTGAGCATGAAGGTGGAAAACAGTTTCGGCCGATCCTGTATATCGTTTACACGCAGTATGGATATGATACCACGGCCATCGTCGCTGATCCGCATCAGGTCATCTACTTCAAAAGATTTCTCTCCAAAAAACAGTTCAGCGCCCTGTTGTTCCAGTTCAATTACTTTACGCAGTATTGTGCCGGTAGAGGTGGTGGAGATCTTTCCATAATCTTTTTCCAGCTCTGCTTTGCCTTCATCACCGGCAAATTGTAATACTTTTTTAAAGTCTTTCAGATCCAGTAACGGCAGTTTGTTATCGTCGCAATACTTGAAGAGCATGGCTACGAGGCCGGCCTGTGTATCGTTCAGTTCCAGGATCTTCGACAGGAGGATGGGGCCAAATTCGCTGACGGTAGCCCGCAGGCGTACGCCCTTTTCCTGGCTGAGGGATAACAGTTCCGATGGATAGGCTGCTGGGCTCCAGCTACCGCCTATTTTCTGGTAACGTTCCGCAATCTTTGGATTGTCGCTGCCCGCAGCAGCAATGCCGCTGAGATCCCCTTTAATGTCCATTAACAATACCGGTACGCTGGCATCGCTGAGTCCTTCGGCGATCACCTGCAGGGTTTTGGTTTTACCGGTACCCGTGGCGCCGGCGATCAAACCATGCCGGTTAAGCGTTTTAAGCGGCAGAAGAACATCCGCCCCGGTTACTACTTCACCGTTCAGCATGGCACAACCCAGCTTGAAATGCTCGCCTTTAAAAGTATAGCCGCTTTTGATATATTCCAGAAATGCATCCTGATTGGCCATGACGTAATTTTTTTTATGAAGATAATAAAAAGCAACAAGCGGTTGAGCTTCAAATTATTACCGGTGCTTACGTACCGTTTATCGATCATTAATTATTGATAAACGATAAATTTATTTTGCTTTTCGATAAAATCAAAATACCTTTGGTGTATTAAACAGGGCGTAACATGAAAATCAGTAAGTATCTTCTTCCGTTGAAAATCGTGCTGCTCATTTCTGTATTGATCAGTGTTTACATCACGATCTTTAATGGTGTTGCTTTTTTTCAATCGCGTTTCAGCCCTGATACGCCGGGTTTAAAAGCGGCTGTTCTTCAAAATACCATACTGGGTTTACTGTACCTGGTAATGACCTGGTATCTTTTCCGGCTATTGATTGGCGCGGGGAGTGAAGATATTATTTCCCGGAAAAATCTCAGTGCAGTAAAAGGAATCCTGTTTGTTTTATCGGGATTGCTGCTCACTAAAATTGTTTTTGCCTGGATAGCGGGCGATAGCATAAAGGTGTATAACAACCGGCTTTATTTCCGGCTGCTGAGCGTACTGGGCGCCACCTGGGAACTGCTGATGGCCTTTATGGTTATCCTGGCGCTGGCCATCGTTTTTGAAAGGGCGGTAAGCCTGAAGGAAGAACAGGCGTTGACCATTTAATGATCTAAATAACAATATGCAATGGGGATAATCGTCAATCTGGACGTGATGCTGGCAAAAAGGAAGATGTCGCTGACGGAGCTGAGTGTGCAGGTGGGTATTACGATGGCAAATCTCAGTATACTAAAAAGTGGCAAAGCAAAAGCCATCCGGTTTTCCACACTGGAAGAGATCTGCAGGGTACTGGAATGCCAGCCGGGCGATATACTGGAATACAAGGAATAGATTGCTTTTTCATACATGATAGACAAAAAAAAATCTGCTATTCGTTAGCAGATTTTTTTATTTATAAGATAACAGAAGATGATCTACAGATCTTCTTCTCTTTCCAGCATCAGGATAGCGGCCTGTGGTACGATATAATATGTTTCTTCTTCGTACACTACTTCAGTGGAACCACTGAGCAGGAAAATAGCCAGGTCGCCTTCTTTCACCTGTAACGGAATATATTTTACTTTCTCTTCCTCCGGCTTCCAGGCATCGTCACTGTCAACCGGTACAGGGATAGCATACCCCGGACCTGTTTTAATAACATAGCCACGTTGAACCTTTTCCTTTTCCTGAACCCCGGGAGGCAGGTATAATCCACTGCTGGTGCGCTCGTGGGGAGTAGCTGGCTTTATCAGCACGCGGTCGCCCACAACGATCAGTTTTTTCAATTTATTATCTGTTGTTATGTGTATAGCCATGCACTGTATCTATCAAATATAATGCAGCAGCAATAATAGTGACAGACTGACAGTAATTTAAATACTGCTGAGTGAAAAAGTTTCACCCGCCCGGATGCCTTTTTCAGTTTGTTGCAGTACACAACATTCATTTACCGGGTCGTGCTCGAAATAAAGAATATATTCTTTATCCACTGCTTCCTGTAAAAAGCTTTTCTTTTCCTGCAATGTTTTCAGCGGAAACATGTCGTATGCCATTACATAAGGCAGGGGAATATGACCGGTGGATGGCAACAGGTCGGCCATGTAAATAATGGTTTTACCCTTATAGCTGATCTGTGGCAGCATCATGGCATCGGTGTGCCCGTTGGCAAACCGGATGGAAATATTATCCGTAAAGTTTACGCCTTCCAGGTGATTAATAAATTTCAGCTGACCGCTTTCCTGGATAGGCAGGATATTTTCTTTCAGGAAAGATGCCTTCTCCCGGTCGTTGGGTTGTGTAGCCCATTTCCAGTGATCTTCATTGCTCCAGTAGGTAGCATTTTTGAAGGCCGGGGCCAGCTGGTCGCCCTGGCGGATAATGCTGCCGCCACAGTGATCAAAGTGCAGGTGGGTGAGGAACATATCGGTGATATCGTTCCGGTGGAAGCCATGTGCCGCGAGTGATTTATCCAGGGTGGCATCTCCATGCAGGTAATAATGACTAAAGAATTTCGCATCCTGTTTATCGCCAATGCCATTGTCTACCAGGATAAGGCGGTTGCCGTCTTCAATCAGCAGGCAACGCATGGCCCAGCTGCATAAATTGTTTTCATCTGCAGGATTCAGTTTATTCCAGATGGTTTTGGGCACTACGCCAAACATAGCGCCGCCGTCCAGTTTAAAGAATCCTGTTTCAATGGTGTATAATTTCATTATCCTTGAATTTTATCGGGTAGTTCTGCTTTGAAAGATACCTAATTCTCTACAGCCAGCTGCTTTTGTTTGCGCAGGGCAGAAATGATCCATATAAGCCCGATCACAAAAAACACCACCAGCGCCAGCACGGAATTCCGCATGTCTTCGGTAAGGTCATCTATATAGGCAAACGAAAACATACCAATTACTATGGACAGTTTTTCGGTAACATCATAATAACTGAAGAAGGAGGTGGTATCTTCTGTTTCGGGCATCAGCTTGGCATAGGTAGAACGGCTGAGGGATTGGATACCACCCATTACCAGTCCCACCGCAGTGGCCAGTAAATAAAAATGCATAGCTGTCTGCATTTTGTATCCGGCAATACAGATGCCTATCCAGAATATTACAACGGCAATCAATACACGTAAATTACCAAACCGGGTAGAAAGCCGGGCCATGCTCCACGCGCCGGCAATAGCCACAATCTGGATAATCACTACGGTAACGATCAGCATTTCATCAGGGAGCTTTAATACTTTACCACCAAAAATAGTAGCCGCCATCATCACGGTTTGTACACCCATGCTGTAAAAGAAAAATCCACGCAGGAATCTTTTCAGTACAGGCAGTTGTTTTACCTGGGCGTATACTTTCCGCAATTCGGTAAATCCTTCTGTGAATGCGCTGCCGGTATGTTTGGTAGCGGTAGCGATGCTTTTTGGCAAGCGCGCAAACGTGATCTGTGCAAAGCCAAACCACCAGATACCTACCAGCAGGAAGGTAAGCTGCACCGGTTGGCTTTTACCCATGCCCATTTTGGGTCCCAGCACCACCAGGCCAAAGCCCAGCAGTTGTAAAATTACGCTGCCTATATAACCCATGCTGAACCCCCGGGCACTGATCCGGTCCCGGTCTTCCGGCGCTGCAATTTCAGGCAGGTAGGAGTTGTAAAATACCAGTCCGCCGCAATACCCGATAGTAGAAAGGATAAAGCAGGCTACGCCCAGCAGGAGATGATCCCCGTCGAAGAAGTAAAGTGCGCAGCAGGAGAGCGAACCCACTATGGTAAAGAAGCGCAGGAAATTCTTTTTATTACCCCTGGTATCCGCAATAGACGACAGGATGGGAGAGGCAAAGGCTACCAGCAGGTAAGCAGCTGCCATGGAATAATTGTACAATGCGGAGTTTACAAAGTTCATCCCGAGAAAGGAAACGTGTTCACCTGTAACCGCTAAAAAATAGATAGGGAAAAAAGTAGTGGTGATAACGAGGTTGTACACGGAATTGGCCCAATCGTACATTGCCCAGCCATTAATCACTTTCTTACTGGCAGTCTTCATATAGCTTTTAGCTTTTCACGAAGATAATATTCCCGTTGATTTTATCTTATTTATAATCCATGATATGGATATGCTCGCGGCACATGAAGTATTCCTGTTCATCGTTGGAGCTTACAATAATAAGGCGGTTGCCGCCATAGTCATTGATGAGCTGCTGGTACACGGCGATACCGGCTGCATCGAGGTTGGTGCAGGGTTCGTCCAGCAGGAGAACGGGAACATCAGAGAGGATGGCGAGGGCCAGCTTGATACGCTGTTTCATCCCGGAAGAAAAGTTGCGGAGTTGTTTGTTGGCGGCTTTTTCCAGTCCTACCAGCTGCATGGCAATGGCGGGTGTAATCCCCGGCAGGAAGCTTTTGAACTGTTGATGGAACTGGATGATTTCTGTGAGGGTAAACTCTTCGATGAGTTCAAGATAAGGAGCAGCGATGGCACAATACTGGAAAAACGCATCGGGAGCGATGGGTTTTTCCGGCGTGCTATAGGTAACGGCGCCTTCATTGTGTTGAATGGCGCCGCTGATTACCTGTAATAAAGTGGATTTCCCTGAACCATTGGGACCCAGTATGGCATAACGTTGTCCTTCACTAAAGGTGAGGGTTACCCGACGGAAGATCCAGTCGTAGTTAAAACGCTTACCTGTCTGGTTAAGAGATATCGTCATTGGTTCTGGAAGTATAGCCTCTCATGATACCACGTCCTGATTCACGGATGAACGACAGGATTTCATCTCTCTCATCGGTAGCAGGGAATTCTGCTTCGATGATGTTCACGGCTTTTGATAATTTATAACCTTTTACAAAGATGACGCGGTAAATGTCCAGGATTGAGTTGATCTTTTCCAGGGAAAAGCCTCTTCTCTTCAGTCCTACGGAATTTACGCCCACATAGGAAAGTGGCTCGCGTGCTGCTTTTACGAAAGGAGGCACATCTTTACGCACCATGGAACCACCGGTTACAAATGCGTGATCGCCTACTTTACAGAACTGTTGAATGGCTACCATTCCAGCCAGTACTACGTGGTCGCCCACGGTAATATGACCGGCGAGGGTAGTATTATTTGAAAATACGCAGTAGTTGCCTACTTCGCAATCGTGTGCAATGTGGCTGTATGCCATGATCAGGCAGTTATTCCCGATTTTGGTTTTCCATTTGTCTTTGGTACCGCGGTTGATCGTCACATATTCACGGATAGTAGTGTTGTCGCCGATTTCAACGGTAGTTTCTTCGCCCGCAAATTTCAAATCCTGGGGGATGGCAGAAATAACAGCGCCCGGAAAAATACGGCAGTTTTTGCCGATGCGGGCTCCTTCCATAATAGTTACGTTGGAACCTATCCAGGTACCATCACCGATTTCTACGTTTTTATGTATAACGGTGAATGGATCAATTTTTACATTAGGCGCAACTTTGGCGTCCGGATGTATGTATGTAAGCGGGTGGATCATTGCTATTATTTGCCTTCTCTTGTTTTTATAATTTGTGCTATCATGTCGGCTTCAGTAGCTACTTTATTGCCGATGAATACTGTCCCCCGCATTTCCACAAGCCCTCTTCTGATAGGACTCAGCAACTCCATTTTCAGGATCATGGTGTCGCCCGGAACTACTTTCTGTTTGAATTTACAATTATCTATCTTCAGGAAATAGGTATCATAGTTTTCAGGATCAGGTACACGGTTCAATGCAAGGATACCGCCTACCTGCGCCAGCGCTTCCAGTTGCAGAACGCCCGGCATTACAGGGTTTGAAGGGAAATGGCCCTGGAAGAAATGTTCGTTGAAGGTAACGTTCTTGATACCTACTACTTTCTCTTCTCCCAGTTCAATGATCTTATCTACCAGCAGCATCGGGTAACGATGCGGCAATGTTCTTTCAATACGCGGCGTATCAAATACAGGTGGCTGATTGGGATCGTAAACAGGTACGTCTTTATTATGTTTGTTCTTCTTGATATATGCTTTGATCGCGCGGGCAAACTCCACGTTCGATGCGTGTCCGGGACGGTTGGCAATGATATGCGCATTGATCGGGTAACCGATCAGGGCCAGATCACCTACCACATCCAGCAGTTTGTGACGTGCCGGTTCGTTCGGGAAACGTAATTCTATATTGTTCAGGATACCTTCTTTCTGTACAGAAATGGTTTCCCGGTTAAATACCTTGGCTAAACGGGTCAGCTCATCTTCCGTTACCGGCTTGTCTACCACCACAATCGCGTTGTTGATATCGCCACCTTTGATCAGGTTAAGCGACAGCTGGTATTCCAGTTCATGCAGGAAGCAGAAGGTACGGCAGGGCGCAATTTCTGTTTTGAACTCTTCGATACCCTTCATTTTGGCGTGCTGGGTACCCAATACCGGTGAGTTGAAGTCGATAAGACAGGTAATGCGGTAATCCAGTGCCGGCATCGCCACCATTTCTACCTTTTTCTTCTCATCATAATAACTGATGTTGGTATCAATAGTATAGTATACTTTTTTGGCATCCTGGTTCTGCAGGCCGGTTTTTTCTATTGCTTCAATAAAAGCGTAGGCGCTTCCGTCCATGATAGGAATTTCTCCACCATCCAGTTCCACCAGCACGTTGTCCACACCGGTTCCTGCCAAAGCAGCCATAATGTGTTCTACGGTACTCACTCTGGCGCCGTTGTGCTCGAGTGTAGTGCTGCGGGTTGTTTCTACTACGTAATCCACATCTGCTTTCACGATGGGTTGTCCCGGCAGGTCTACACGTTGAAATTTAATCCCATGACCCGGCGTTGCCGGTTTAAGGGTCATATTAACATAGGCGCCTGTATGCAAACCAATACCCGACAAGGTGATCTCACCTTTAAGGGTATGCTGGTATTGCAACTGTTGATTTTCCATAATAAGCTAACTAATATGTAACTATTTAACCAGTAATCATTTATACACCCGCTCGTTCTTGCAGCAGTTGTTTAACCATCTCTTCCAGCTCTTTTACGCGCTTTTCAAGGTCCGGCAAATTTCTAAAAATTGCCTGACTTTTCAGCGAACTTTTATAATCGTACGCCGGAGAGCCTGTGAGAGAGGTATTGGGCACTGTAATAGACTTGGATAAGCCGCTCTGTGCATTGATTTTGGTGTTGTCGGCGATGTGGATATGACCTACCATCCCAACCTGGCCGCCAATCACGCAGTTCTGGCCGATTTTGGTACTGCCGGAAACGCCGGTTTGCGCCGCAATCACCGTGTTAATGCCGATGTCTACGTTATGTGCCACCTGGATCAGGTTATCTAGTTTCACACCTTTACGGATCACCGTACTACCCATAGTAGCCCGGTCGATAGTAGTATTGGCGCCAATTTCCACGTCGTCATGGATTACTACGTTGCCAATCTGGGGTACCTTTTTATAGGAGCCATCCGGCTGAGGGGCAAAGCCAAAGCCATCTCCACCGATCACACAACCGGCATGCAGCATTACGCGGCTGCCTACAATACAGTTATCGTATACTTTCACGCCCGGGTACAGGATGGAATCGTTATTAACGATCACATTATCACCCAGGTATACGCCGGGATATATTTTTACGTTGTTGCCCAGCACCACGTTCTCACCCAGGTACGCAAAAGCACCCACAAACACGTTTTCCCCCATCTTTACAGATGCAGGAATGTAGGAAGGTTGCTGAATACCAGACTTATTGCCGGTCAGGTACCTGTATTGCTCCAATAACAACGCAAAGCTGCTATAGGCATCCTTTACCCGGATCAGGGTCGATTTGATCGGACGCTCAATCACCAGGCTCTCATTCACAATCAGAATGGAGGCATTGGTGGTATATATGAATTCTTCATATTTAGGATTGGCTATGAAACTGAGCATGCCCTCGCCAGCTTCCTCAATCTTGGCGATGTTGCTCACCTTTACGTCCGGATTTCCCTCCAGCTTACCATCTAACATGGTAGCTAATTGTAATGCGCTAAACTGCATAGTTTAAAATTGTAATGTTTTCCAGGCTACACCGGATAGTATGAACTTATTTATTTAACATTTTATTCCTTATAAAACGTTGTTAGCCTGAATTTTTGGATGACAAATGTAGAATTTTTTTACCGGTATCGCCAGTGTATGGCTAATCAGTGCATTGTCGATGGAGGAAATGTCTTTTACAGTTCCATCCTTGAATAGGATATTAATCTTCTCGTCGTTAACGTTATACGCCCTCAGCGAGGCTGCACCGGAAAAAACAAAGTAATCCAGGTCAGCGCCTTCAATCCCCCATTTTTGCTTCACCTGCTCCTTCAATAATAGTGCTGCACTTCCGTCGAACGCCTGATTGCTTAACACAACTTTAAATAAGTTCCTGTCTATCAGCCATTTGCACAAAAGCGACAAAACTTTGTCCTCGTGCGTTGTCCAAACTTTAATAGCCCCCATTATATCATAGTCATCCAGTTGGCAAAATAACTCCAGGCATTCGGGACCGCATTCAAAATTGTTCTTCGTAACGGTATTATACAGGAAATATGCCAGGGCAGGGGAGCAGAACAGCTCCTTTCCCTCCTGTGCCAGCGATTTCGCCCTGGTCAGGATCTTTACCAGCATGTTTTCGGCGCTGAGCACCGTTTTATGCAGGTATACCTGCCAGTACATCAGCCGCCGGGCTATGATAAACTTCTCAATAGAATAAATTCCCTTTTCTTCCACCATCAGCTCCCCCTTATGTACAATCAGCATCTTGATGATGCGGTCGTATCCGATAGTGCCTTCCGCCACTCCCGTGAAGAAGCTGTCGCGGTTCAGGTAATCCATTCTGTCCACATCCAGCTGGCTCGACACCAGCTGATGCAGGAATTTCTTATGATAACGTCCGTTAAAAATATCCAGCGTAAGCGACAGGGCGCCGTTCATTTCCCTGTTCAATGCTTCCATCAGCCACTGGGAAATCTCTTCGTGAGATACCCCCTCAATAATGCCGTTCTCTAATGCATGGGAATAAGGCCCATGCCCTATGTCATGCAGTAAAATGGCCATTTTTGCAGCCACTTCCTCTTCCGGGGTAATGTCTGCCCCCTTGCTGCGAAGCTCCTGCAGGGCCATACTGATAAGGTGATAAGCGCCCATGCTATGATGAAACCGCGTATGCATAGCACCAGGATACACCAGGTGCGCCAGCGCCATCTGGTGTATGCGGCGAAGCCGCTGGTAATATGGATGTGAAATGAGGTTAAGAATCAACGGGTGATCTATGGTAATAAAGCCATACACCGGATCATTAACAATTTTTCGCTTGCGTTCGGTCATTGCATTTAATTATACGATTTCAGACGGGGGCGTCCGCGTCTGAATCCCTGGTGCCTGTATGCAAAACTACACCCGAAATTAATTATATGTAATTTTTTTACTTATAATGACGCGCTGCATCCACGATACCCCTATGACAGTTCAAAACAATTGGTAGGTTACAGGTAATTAATCTTATGGATGCGAAGGTAAATAACTTTATCAGCCTGTTCACTTTTTCCTGCTATCATTTTACCGTGTTCAGCCCTTTTTAACATATAATTACCGGCAAATGATAGACGGGGAATGATATTTGCAAAAAATTAGGGGTAATTTCCTTTTTTTACCGGCACCTTAAATCATATTATGAGTCAGATAAATATACTATGGGTAGATGATGAAATAGAGTCCCTGAAATCGCAGATTATCTTCCTGGAGAGCAAAGGCTACAAAGTTTCGGCTCTTACCAACGGATACGACGCACTCGAATTTTTGAAAGAACAGGTGGTAGATGTAGTGTTACTGGACGAATCCATGCCCGGCATCACCGGCCTGGAAACCCTCGGTAAGATCAAGGAAATTGATCAGCAGATCCCCGTGGTCATGATCACCAAAAACGAAGCGGAAAACGTCATGGACGACGCTATCGGGTCCCAGATCACCGACTATCTCATCAAACCGGTAAATCCAAACCAGGTATTATTATCTCTCAAAAAAATAATTGATAACAAAAGACTGGTGGCCGAAAAAACCACCACGGCCTACCAGCAGGAGTTCCGCAGCCTGTTTATGGCCCTGAGTTCCAACCCCGACTTTAACGAGTGGATGGACATCTACAAGAAACTGGTGTATTGGGAAATGGAAATGACCAAAACCAACAGCCCGGAAATGCTGGAAGTATTCAATGCCCAGAAAACCGAGGCTAACAACGAGTTTTCCAAGTTCATCAGCCGTAATTACAGCGACTGGCTCCATCCAAAAACAAAAGAAGCCCCGGTTATGTCGCATACCCTGTTCCGCGATAAGGTTGTGCCTAACCTGGACCCCAACGTACCCAACGTATTCCTGCTTATCGACAACCTGCGGTACGACCAGTGGAAGGCGATCCAGCCTATTTTCCAGGAATCGTTCCGGCTTGTGGAGGAAGAATCGTTTTACAGCATATTGCCTACCAGCACACAATATAGCCGCAATGCCATTTTCGCCGGCATGTTGCCCATAGATATCGAACACCGGTTTCCCCAGGAATGGAAGAATGATGATGAAGAAGGTGGGAAAAACCTGTATGAAGAACATTTTTTTGCTGCCCAGCTGAAGCAGATGAAGATGGATCCCCGGTTTTCATACACCAAAGTGACCAATCATGCCGATGCCCAAACCATGCTCAATAATATCCATAATATGCTGGACTATCCGCTGAGCGTGATTGTATATAACTTCGTTGATATGCTCAGTCATGCCCGCACGGAAATGGAAGTACTGAAGGAACTGGCCGGCGATGAAGCCTCTTACCGCTCTATCACCGCCAGCTGGTTTGAACACAGCCCGCTGCATCAGGCATTGAAACGCATCAGCGATAAAAAAATAAACCTGATCATCGCCACGGATCATGGCAGTGTAAGGGTGAAAACACCGGTGAAAGTGATCGGCGACAAACAAACCACCACCAATCTGCGCTATAAACACGGCCGCAATCTGAACTATGATCCGAAAGAGGTACTGGCCTTCCGCGATCCCCGTGACGCCGGGCTGCCAAAGCCAAACGTTAACTCTTCCTACATCTTTGCAAAAGGAGACGGGTATCTGTGTTATCCCAACAACTATAACTATTTTGTAAACTATTACCGGAATACCTTCCAGCACGGCGGTATTTCCCTGGAAGAAATGATTGTACCTTTTGCCAGGATGGTAACAAAGTAACAACAGCTTTTTGCTATTTTTGCGACATGAATATCAAAATCACACCTAATAACCTGACTAAGCTGGAAAAAATCTTCGATGAGGCCAAATATGTGCTGCGCTTCGAAAAAGGTAGTTTCCTGTCCGGTTACTGCATCCTGGAACATAAGAAGGTGGTAGTGATCAATAAATTCCTGAATCTCGAAGGGCGTATCAATACGCTGATCGATATTTTAACGACCCTGCCGCTGGACGAAGAGGCGCTGACGGCAGAGTCGCACAAACTGTATAAACAGATACAGGCCAGCAAACCGATCCCGGAAGCGGGGGAAGAAGAAGGCGGGGCCCCGGAAGAACACGCGGCAGAATAGGCAAAAACAGACAAATGATGTTGGGATGAAAGTTACATTCTTAGGTACAGGCACGTCGCAGGGAGTTCCGGTTATAGCTTGTGGTTGCGAAGTTTGCTCCTCGGCCGATAAAAAAGATAAACGCTTACGCAGCAGTATTATGATCTCGGCGCCCGCCGGCAATATCGTTGTGGATACCACGCCGGATTTCCGTTACCAGATGCTGCGCGAAAAGGTTGGGCACCTGGAAGCCGTACTCATCACCCACTCCCATAAAGATCATATTGCCGGCATGGACGATATCCGCGCCTTTAACTATTTCCAGAAAAGCGCTATTAATATATATGCCACCGAGTTTTCGCAAAGCGTGATCAAACGCGAGTTTGCCTACGCCTTTTCTGATTTCAAATACCCCGGCATCCCGGAAATAAATCTGAAAACTATTGCTGATGATCCTTTCGATGTAAACGGACTAACCATTACGCCGGTACATGTTATGCATCATCAGATGCCCGTACTGGGCTTCCGCATCCACGACTTTACCTATATCACCGACGCCAACTATATTGCGCCGGAGGAAAAAGAGAAGATCCGTGGTTCAAAGATCCTGGTACTGAACGCACTACGCCGCGAAAAGCATATCTCTCATTTTACCCTGGAAGAAGCCATTGCACTGGGAAAGGAACTGGATGTACCGGAAGTATACCTCACACATATCAGCCACCAGCTCGGATTGCATGAGGCGGTATCTGCGGAACTGCCGCCTGGTACCCACCTGGCCTACGACGGCCTCTCTCTCGAAATTTAAGGCGCATTCTATTTCTGTTAACAAAACACCGTACAGATCAACTTAGCTTGGGGCAAAAATTGTTGTTGACCCATGTGGAAATCATTTGCCCGCGAATATCTGCGGTTTTCCCGGAAAGAACGGCATGGTATATTAATGCTGGCGTTACTCATGATACTAACCAGCTATTTGCCCGACCTGCTCTTTTATTTTCAACGTAGGCCCGTTACCGGTAGTGATGACCTGAAAGTGGCGGTAACCGCCTTTGAAGCCGGACTGGCAGCCGCTGAAAAAGAATCGGCTTTGACGAGGGGACGCTATGTACATACCGGCGCAGATCCGGGGAACGCCGTCTTGTTTTATTTTGATCCCAACACTTTGCCCGCAAGCGGCTGGCAGCAGTTGGGGGTAAGCGAACGCACCGCCACCACCATTGGTAAATACCTGGCCCGGGGCGGGCATTTCCGGGTGCCGGCTGATCTGGAGAAGATTTATGGTTTGCCTCCCGCGTTATGCGCACAGCTAATACCTTATGTGCGCATTGCGGATAAAGGCGGGAACAGGTTTTCCGGGAGATATGGACCGCGCAACGGACCTGGAAATAAAGACTATAGCGGTGGTTGGGGGAGGGCCTCGTACTATCATGGAGATAGTAATGTGCTGTATGAGGGAAGTAAAAACAAAGGACGCTCCTATTACCGGGACAGCGCCCGCGACGATGCTTCGTTTACGCGTTATCGTAAGAAACCACCGGCTGCACCGATCGATATTAACACGGCAGACAGCGTCGCCTGGCAGTCGCTCCCAGGCATCGGAGCAGGCTTCGCGCGACGGATTATTGCCTTCCGCGACCGGCTGGGAGGTTTTTATGCAGTGGAACAGGTGGCAGAATGTTATGGCTTACCTGACTCCACATTTCAAAAAATTCAACCGTTCTTACAGATCGGTAGCAGTTCTCTAAAAAAACTAGACCTCAACCTCACAGATGAAAAATCTTTGGCAGCTCACCCATACATACGCTATAAACTGGCCCGTCTCATTGTGCAGTATCGCAGTAGCCACGCGGGTTTCAGGTCGGTATCCGACCTCCGCAGCCTGCCGTTGGTGGATGAGATTATTTATCGTAAAATTGAACATTACATTGAGATCAAATATTAAAGCCACACGTTTATGAACTTTGCGCCTACGGAAATGCAACAACAGATTGCACAAATGATCCGGGATTTCGGGAAAACACATATTCAGCCTCACGTGATGGAATGGGACGAGCAGCAGGAGTTTCCGGTACATATATTCAAACAGCTCGGAGAGCTGGGATTGATGGGCGTACTTGTGCCCCAGGAATACGGTGGGAGCGGGTTGGGATACCTGGAGTATGTAACCGTGGTGAGTGAAATTTCACGTATTTGCGGGGCAATCGGATTAAGCGTGGCAGCCCATAACTCATTGTGTACCGGTCATACGATGCAGTTCGCCAATGAGGCGCAAAAGCAGCGTTACCTGCCCAAACTGGCCACCGGTGAATGGATTGGCGCCTGGGGATTAACAGAACCCAACACCGGTTCTGACGCCATGAATATGAAGTGCGTGGCTAAAAAGGATGGCAACGACTGGGTACTGAACGGCACCAAATGCTGGATTACCCACGGCAAAAGCTGCGATGTGGCGGTAGTGATAGCCCGCACGGGGGATGTGCGCGACAGTCATGGTATGAGCGCCTTCCTCGTGGAAAAGGGCACTCCCGGCTTCAGCGGCGGCAAGAAAGAAAATAAACTGGGTATGCGGGCCTCTGAAACCGCAGAAATGATATTCGATAATTGCCGCATCCCTGCGGAAAATATGCTTGGCGCGGAAGGTGACGGCTTTATCCAATCCATGAAAGTATTGGACGGCGGCCGGATTTCTATTGCCGCACTATCGCTCGGTATCGCCAAAGGCGCTATGGACGCCGCATTGAAGTACTCAAAGGAACGGCACCAGTTTGATCAGCCCATCTCCAACTTCCAGGGGGTGTCCTTTAAGCTGGCAGATATGGCCACAGAAATAGCCGCTGCGGAATTACTCACCATGCAGGCGGCAGACATGAAAAACCGTAAGGTGAAAATGACGCAGCAGGCCGCTATGGCTAAATATTATGCGTCGGAAGTAGCGGTAAGGGTAGCCAACGACGCCGTACAGATTTTTGGGGGGTATGGCTATACAAAGGACTTTCCGGTCGAAAAATTTTATCGTGATGCAAAATTATGCACCATCGGGGAAGGAACTTCCGAGATTCAAAAGATCGTAATTGCCCGGGAAGCACTGAGATAGAATAACGATTTTGCAATTGATACTGATTCTATTGAGATAGCAGGATTTTTATAATTTATGAAAAGAGCATTTATAAGCCGCTCATCATTTTTTCAAAATAATTTAATATTACCCCTTTAGTGTTATTGAATATTGCAAAAGGAACGTTAAATTTGGGTTAATTCATCACTCTTTACCGTTTATCAACCTTAACACACAAAATCAAGAAAGATTTGAAACACATTTACGCAATGAAAAGCACCCTGTAATACGGGTGCTTTTCTATACCGGGTCTGAACTGGTTTATCCCGTATAAAGATGCTTAGTAAAAATGTGAAGCCTGTAATCCACGTTATGATTCTTCTTTAATTCAGTAGTTCTACTGATACCTGTAATATTTATCCCTATTACTTTTACAGCTGAAATTATTCCTTATTGTTATGTTCTCCAAAGTTCTAAAATGGGCCGCACGTATTGTGCTGGGCCTGGTAGTGATCGTATTGACGGTGTACGGCGTTTTTAATTTTATCTTCCGTCAGCATGCCAGCAAAAAATATACAGTTACCGTAAGAAACATTCCCATCCCCAACGATTCAGCCACTATTGCAGAGGGCCGGCACCTTTATGAAATAAAGGGTTGCGGCGAATGCCATGGTGCAGACCTGCGCGGGAAAGTGGTGGTGGATGATCCGGCCATTGGACGCATTGCCGGCAACAATATTACGTATGGAACAGGAGGGTTGCCGGAAAGCTATGACAACACCGACTGGCTAAAGGCATTACGGCATGGTTTAAATACCGCAAATAAGCCGTTATTGCTCATGCCTTCAGAGGAGTTCACCCGGATGGATGATCACGATATTGCGGCTATAATTGCGTTTTGCAGGGCACAGCCAAAAATAGATGCGCCTTCTATTCCCATAGAGATGGGACCAATGGGAAAAATCCTGTCTGTAATGGGCAAAATACCCCTGTTTCCCGCAGAGAAAATTGATCATCACAAGGAACAGCCCAACCAGGTGGCAAAGGCGGCTACAAAAGAATATGGCCAATACCTGGCGGCATCCTGTACCGGTTGCCACAAGCCTGCATTGACCGGCGGGGATAACCCGGTGCCGGGCGCTGTACCGGTAGCCAATATCACCTCTACCGGGCATGTGGGAAAATGGAGCCAGCACGATTTTATTACTACGCTGCGTACCGGCAAAACACCGGAAGGAAAGCAGTTGCAGGTAAAAGATATGCCGTGGAACATGACTGCACAGTACACGGATGAAGAGTTAACCGCGTTGTATCTTTATCTCAGAAGCCTCTAAAAAAGAAGAAGGGCTTTCCGGAAAGTATATCTCCGGAAAGCCCTTCTTCACTGTATTTAAAACTACTTTTTATCCTTGTTGAAGAAGTCGGACACTTTATCCTTTGCTTCTTCTGCCCAATCTTCCGCTTTATCTTTCACGTTATCCAGGAAATCACCTGCCTGATCCATCAGACCTGCCTTTTTTCCTTCGGCTTTGTCTGACATGCCTGCAAACCAGTTATCAACGGTACCGGCAATAAAAGGAGGTAATTTGCCCTTCACATATTCTTTGATCACATCGATGGACTGTGCGGCCTGTTCGGCTGTAAGTCCGGCTTTTTCCTGTAATTGCTGAATGAGTTCCTGCATAAATAGCGTTTTATGGTTAGAGATAGTGTTGCTGTTAACGGATCACCGGAACAGTTATGCCACTTTCAGTTTAATGAGGGTAGACTGCTCCAGTTTTGCCTGTGCATATTCCCTGGTAAGATGAAAGTGTGTTTCGTTGGCAGACGGCAGTTCGTACATCGCGTCACTCAGCACTACCTCACAGATGGAGCGTAATCCACGCGCACCCAGTTTGTATTCCATTGCTTTGTCTACGATATAGTCTATTGCTTCTTCTTCTATCTGTAAATCGATATTTTCTACCTTGAAAAGTTTCTTGTATTGCTTTACCAGCGCGTTTTTAGGCTCGGTAAGAATCAGTTTCAGGGTATCTCTGTCGAGCGAGTTGAGATAGGTAACTACCGGTAAACGGCCCAGTAACTCAGGAATCAGACCAAAGGATTTCAGGTCCTGTGAGTTGATATAACGCAGGATCTGCTTCCTGTTTTCTTCTTCTTTTTCCTTGTTAACGGTAAAACCGATAGAGTGGGTTTGTACTCTTCTGCTGATGATTCTTTCTACGCCATCAAATGCGCCACCGCAGATGAAGAGGATATTTTGTGTGTTCAGCTTGATCAGTTTCTGTTCAGGGTGTTTACGGCCACCCTGTGGAGGTACCAGTACTTCGGTGCCTTCCAGTAATTTCAGCAGACCCTGTTGAACGCCTTCGCCGCTTACATCACGGGTGATGGAAGGGTTATCATTTTTACGGGCGATTTTATCGATTTCGTCGATATAAACAATGCCGCGTTCGGCAGCTTCCACATCGTAGTTACAAACCTGTAACAGGCGGCTGAGGATACTTTCCACGTCTTCACCCACATAGCCTGCTTCTGTAAATACGGTAGCATCCACAATAGCGAAGGGAACGTTTAATTGTTTGGCAATGGATTTGGCCAGCAGGGTTTTACCCGTACCGGTTTCACCCACCATGATGATGTTGGATTTTTCAATCTCTACCTCGTCATCGCCAATTTGCTGGTTGAGTCTTTTATAGTGGTTGTATACAGCTACTGCCAGTATTTTTTTCGCATCATCCTGACCGATTACGTATTCGTCCAGGAATTTCTTCATGTCAATTGGTTTGGACACTTTGGGTGCGAAGTTGGGAGCTACGGCTGCAGCTGCTTTCTTGCCGGGGGTGAATAACTCCTGGTCAATTATCTCCTGCGCGTTGGCTACACAGTTTTCACAGATGTGTCCTTCAGCGCCTGCAATCAGTATCTGCACTTCTTCTTTGGAGCGGCTGCAAAAGGAGCATCGGATTTTAGATTCTTTCATTTCGGAATAGATTATTTTTCTACGAAACTATCATTGCCTGCATTGATATTGCAGGGTTACAAATTTACACTAAATAGCCGAAAGCGTAAGTCTTAATACGGTAAAGCTTATCATCTCACAAAATAAAAGCTATTGTAGTGAAGATAGTAGCGTTTTTTAATATGTATCGCTGTAATCTTCGCTACAATAGCTTATTTATGCCTTGAGCTTTAAGCTTTTACTGAGGCGTTTCCAGATTTTTCTTTGGATTTTTCTGGAGTACGTCATCAATGATGCCGTATTCTTTTGCTTCATCCGCAGTCATCCAGTAGTCACGGTCAGAATCTTTTTCCACTTTTTTAACCGGTTGTCCGCAGTGGCCGGCAATGATTTCGTTGAGTTCCTTTTTCAGTTTCACGAACTCACGCGCAGTGATTTCGATGTCTGAAGTCTGGCCTTCTGCACCGCCATGAGGCTGGTGAATCATTACACGTGCATGTTTCAGCGCGGTACGTTTTCCTTTTGTACCTGCTACCAGCAATACAGCGCCGAAAGAGGCGGCCATACCGGTACAGATAGTAGCTACATCGGGAGAAATGATCTGCATAGTATCATAAATACCCAGGCCGGCGTAAACGCTTCCTCCGGGGCTATTGATGTACATCTGTATATCACGGTTACGGTCGGAAGACTCGAGGAACAACAGCTGCGCGGTAATTACGTTTGCCACGTAGTCGTTCACGGGATCTCCCAGGAAAATAATACGATCAGCCATCAACCTGGAGAAAACGTCCATCTGGGTCATATTCATCTGGCGTTCTTCAAGGATATAAGGAGTCAGACTGTTGATCTGGTGGCTTTTGGTGTAACTGTCTACTACCAGGCTGCTGATTCCCCGATGCTGGATGGCATATTTTCTGAATTCATTATTAATGTTCATGATGGTGATGTTTATGAGGTAAATTAACAAAATCTTCTGCTTTGATTTCCTCTTCTTTCACGTTCACCTTAGCCTCAGCCCAGTCAAATAACTTGGCAGTGATCATTTCACGGTAAGTCTGGTCTACAAATTTCTCATCCTGTAACAGGCGATCCAGGTAGCTGTCTAACCATTCTGCTCCATCAGCAGCGGCGCCGCCATAGTAGCCTAATACTTTTTGTTTGGCATTTTCCTTCAGATCTTCGAAAGAAACTTCCAGTTTATTTTCTTTAACCAGTTTATCGCTGATGAGTGTCCAACGTAATTGATGGTCAAAACCAGGGAATTCTTTTTCCGCTTCTTCCGCAGTTTTGGGCTTTTCACCGCCTACCTGCAGCCAGCGTTTGAGGAAATCCTTTGGCAATTCAATCGGCGTTTCGTGTACCAGTACTTCAAACAGGTCGTTGTGAAGGTGGTTACGGCTTTCAGAATCCCAGTATTTGCCGATCTCTTCTTTCAGTTTAGCGCGGAAAGCTTCTTCAGTAGTGATTTCTTCTCCCGGATAAACTTCTTTGAAGAAATCTTCATTCAGTTCTCTCTTCTCAATCAAACCAACTTTGGTGATGGTCAGTTTGAAATATTTCTTTGCCGCTTCTTTGTCGCCAGCTTCAAAGCCCAGATCTTTCAGGATCCAGCCCAAACGCTGCTCATCAAAGGAAGTAGCCAATTGGAATACAATGCTGTCTTCATTCTTTTTACCCTGCAGCTCAGCCTGGATGGCCGGTGAAAAGTATTTTACCAGTAAGGAGTTTTCTTTTACGATACCGCCTTCCACTACATTACCTTTCTTGTCAGACTCTTCGAATTTAACGTTAATCACGTTATCTTCTGAAGTAATTGTTTCAGGTTCTGTTGTTTTTCCACCTTTCAGCTGTAAACGCTGTACTTCATCGTTCACCATTTCATCGGTAACGGTTACTTTATATTTAGTAAGGGTGGTTTTGTTATCTTCCAGGGGAGTAACGCTGAAGCTGGGTTTCAGACCCACTTCAAATTCGAAGGCATAATCAGCAGGTTTGTTGAAATCCAGGTCTTTTGCCTGTTTTTCCAGGGACAGTGGCTGGCCGAAGATTTCCAGTTTCTCTGTCTGCACATAACCCATTAATTCTCTCTCAACAGTTTTCAGAATTTCGTCGCCAAAGATAGCCTGACCGTGCATCTTCTTAACCATACCTGCAGGTACCATTCCTTTACGGAAGCCTGGTATGTTCGCATTTTTGCTGAATTGCTTTACTGCTTTGTCAAAATTAGGAAGGTAGTCTTCCTGGCTCACTTTCACAGTGATCTTATCGTTCAATAAACCAATGTTTTCTCTCGTAACGGTTGCCATAATTGAATTGTATAAAGTGTTCTTTAAGAAGCAATAATGATTCCTTGTTTATTTTTCTGCCATGAAGTCACAACGGCAAGTAGGAATGGCAGGAAACTATTTTTGAATAAAATCAGGTGAAACTGTGTCTGAATAAGACAGGAGTGACAATGAAAGTGAGGGAGAGCATAGCATTATCACGTTGCCATATTGACGCATTGCCACATAATATTATATGTGCGGATGAAGGGACTCGAACCCCCATGCCTCGCGGCACCAGATCCTAAGTCTGGCATGTCTACCAATTTCATCACATCCGCAATAAGTAAAAAGAACTTACTCTCCCTGTATCGTCCCGGCCCCGGAAACCCCATCCGGCTATACATGACAAGAGCCCCTTTTTAGCTCAAAAAGGATTGCAAAGGTATTATTTTTTGTGAATTAACAAAATCATTTATATAGAGAACATTCCGCGTGTTTCTGCCCCTAATTTTAAAAAAATCAGAATTAAGCTGTTAAATTGGTGAGCAATTACTGTAAAAGTCTATCTGATGGCTATGGCTAAAACCTTTTTTGAAGAATTAAACAGCGCAAATGCTACCGGTGTAGCCTATAAGAATATCAACCTGAAAAAGGCCGCACTGGCCTACTTTGCCAATTCGGGCAATGCCACTATCGCTGATCTGTGCAAAGAGCTGAACCTCAGCACACCCAAAGTAACCAACCTGGTGAACGACCTCATTGCCGATGGCCTGGTGATGGACTATGGCAAAATAGAATCCACAGGCGGCCGTAAGCCCAACCTGTACGGATTGGTACCGGATTCGGCCTTCTTCATCGGGGTGGACGTAAAACACGACCACCTCAACCTGGGCTTGTCGGATCTTCACAAAAACCTGGTCACCACCGTGGAAGGACTGCCCTACGAACTGGATAATACCAAAGCCTCGCTGGAACAACTGTGCCTCCTGATCAATAACTTTATCGATGGCCTCACCGTTCCCAAAGAAAAGATCCTCGGCATCGGTATCAATATCCAGGGACGCATCAACTACGCCACCGGCTACAACTACAGCCTCTTCTATTTCGACGACGAACCACTCAGCAAAGTCATCGCTGCCAAGGTGGGTATCCGCGTTTTCCTGGAGAATGATTCACGGGCAATGGCTTACGGAGAATTTTGCTCCGACCTGGTGAACGGTGAACGCAACGTGCTGTTCCTCAACCTCGACTATGGCATAGGTATGGGCGTACTCATCAACGGGGAACTGTACTACGGTAAATCCGGCTACAGCGGGGAAGTGGGGCACATCCCGATGTTCGACAACGAAATCATCTGCCATTGCGGAAAAAAAGGATGCCTGGAAACGGAAGCCTCCGGATGGGCGCTGGTAAACATGTTCCGGCAAAAGCTGGCTGCGGGTTCTTCCTCTATGCTCAGCCGCACCCATCAATCACCTGAAGATATCCACCTGCATGATATTATAGACGCCGCTAACAACGACGATATGCTGGCCATTGAACTCATCGCCAAAGTAGGAGAGAACCTGGGCCGCGGCGTAGCCCTGCTCATGAACATCTTCAACCCCGAACTGGTGATACTCGGTGGCGCACTGGCCGCTACACAGGATCACATCCGCCTGCCCATAAAAAGCGCTATGAAAAAGTATTCCCTCAGCCTGGTAAGTAATGATTCCAAACTGAAAATGTCACGGCTTGGTGAAAGCGCCGGTATTATCGGAGCCTGCCTGCTGGTAAGAAATAAGGTGCTGATAAGTTAGTTTTTGCCTAACTTTATTATTCACCTGAATTCCATCTTCTTACCCTAAAAAAAGATTGTTATGTCCACCACATTAACACCTTATCTCACGTTTGGAACTAACTGCCGCGAAGCCATGAACTTCTACAAAGGCATCTTCGGAGGAGAACTGTTTATCATGACAGTGGGCGAAGCGCCTGAAAGCGAAAATGTACCTGCTGCATCGAAAGATCTTGTGATGCATGCTTTTTTGAAAACATCTTCTTTTGAAATTATGGCGTCCGATGCCGTGATGGGGCCGGCGCCTAAAAATGGGGATACTATTACACTGGCACTGGGTACGGAATCAAATGAAGAATCAGAAAAATTATTCAATGCGTTATCTGCCGGAGGAAAAGTAACCATGCCACTGGCTGAAACCTTCTGGGCACACCGTTTTGGTATGTTAACCGATAAATATGGTTTTCTCTGGATGGTGAGCTTTAACAAGCCCATGTAAAAGACAATCATCTTTTTTTCAGCTGTTTACTTTCTCCATATCATGCAGAAAATAAACAGCTGAATTATTTATTTCTTCTTCCTGAAAAAAGAAAATAATCCTCCTCCTCTCAATTCGTTTTTCTTCTCTGCCGCAGGACGGAATTCCGGATCATTCGCCACAATCAGGTCAATGATTTTTTTGCAGGTGGCAGGATCTTCCTTTGCTTCGTAAGCCAGTGCCATCGTATATCTCACCGCAGAAGCCTCTGTATCCCACGCCCAGTTATTGCTGGCGTAAATGTTTAAACACTGTGTGGCATATGCAAGGCATTCATCGTATTCTTTTTCACCGAGATACGCCTCTGCAAGAAAAGCGTATACGCCAAACCGGTAGTTGGGTGCATTGTCTGCCGCGTCGCCGTTGGACATAATCTGCAGCGTATGCAGCAGATCTGTAATGGCCGCTTTATAACGGCCCAGCTTTAGCGCCGCCTTTCCCCGGAAGTAATAGATTTTCATTTGTGAAATCACCGGTAGTTTGGTGATGCCGCCAATGGAAATACGGTTGTTGATAGCGCCTATGCAATGTTCGTACTGTGCATTATCGAAATACAGGTACATCAGGTTGAAATAGGCATCACTGTCGTCGGGCTTTTCCACCAGGTGTGTTTCCAGCGCCAGTATACGTTCAGACAAATCATCGGCGCTATTGGTACGGATAAAGGCCCGGCCGGTTTTAATACGGTCGATGTTATACGTAATGGTTTCCCGGTCGTAGTCCTCCAGTTCCTGCATATCTTTTGCAATCCAGGTATTATATTCTCCCAGTATTTTTTCATAGAGATCCAATGCTTCGGCATGTTTCTCTAATGTACACAGGTCGTCGATCATTCGTTCATGGATAGATACATAGTACATCAGCGGCAATACTTCCGTGAAATTTTCCAGGATGGTATGCCGGTCGGCGATCGCCTCGGCCAGCTTACCCATGCTGTGATACGCATCTGCCCTGGATTCCAGCTGCTCCCAGAAAGGCGACATATTGTACCCGATGGTGTGCACATGCGCTGCTTCCACAAAGATACCGCCTTCATACAAAGCAATACCATAGTTGTTGCAGCACATGGCGAAATGATGCGGATGGCCTGCATAAGAGTTGCCCGAATTCTCATACCAATAGGCATGGTAAATATCAAAAGCTTTTTTATACAGGAAGCGCTTCAGGGCCGTGGACGCCTGTTTTACCCCGTTGTCTTTTTCCAGTTGAATAATTTCACTGAAGATAACACCCGCTGCGTACCAGTCGTACGGAATGTTATGCTCCACATCCGGCCAGCTTTCGGGGAATTGCCCGTTTACTTTGTAACTCGTGAAATACCACCTCACTACGCTGAATGGATAAGGCTTAATGGCCAGCGACTTTTCGTACCACGGCAATGCCTCCTGGTAACTGCCGATGTTGAAGAATGCCGTGGCGGTATAATGATAGAAATAGGCTTCGCCGGGATATTCCGCAATAAAACGTTTGCCGGTGGAGATCTGTTCCAGGGTGCCTTCATCATCATCATCTCCAAAAAACTGTTGCCAGAATTCGGTAGTGCCTTTGCAGAATTCCCTTGCCAGCGCAGCGTTCCGCACACCATCTGCCAGCAGCTGCTGGATGTGCCGGAGCAAACGCAGCATATCATCTTTTGTATTTTCTCCTGCGGTGATCATGATCTGCAGCATGCTGGCGGCAAAGTCATAATCCGCCATATCCAGCGCAAACCAGGTGGTAGACAGCAGGCGGTTGTTAAACACCGTACATTCAAAGGCTTGTTTATAGTATTCCAGTGCAGCGGGTCTGTTTTCCGTATGATAGTATACATCGCCTATACGGGTAAAACACTGGAACCGCGCAACATTCAACTGGGGCAGATCATCGGCATAGAGTGATCCATACACCTCGAGGTTGCGTTGCATATCTGCCAGTGCTTTCTCCGTTTCATTTTTTAGTACCCATACCTGGAAGCGGTACAGTAGTGCTTTGGTAGTCAGTTCTTCATCGCCACCGGCAATGAGGATATCACAATCGCCGATTGTTTCATCTCCTTTGTCGGCCATGATATTGGCGCCCATATACGCGCGGTGTACGCGGGCCTGTACATGCGTGGGATCAATGATCAGTACCTGGCTGAATGCCTCGTAGGCCTCGTTGTACATGGCGGTGGCCAGGTCCCTGTTGTCAGTGGCTTTGGCATTTTCCAGCTGGGATAAGCCCAGTAGTTGCCAGCCCCGGGCTTCGCCGGGGTTATCCTGCAGGTATATTTCCAGTTGGGTAATTGCTTCAGTATATGCCTGTTCATTATACAGCCTTTCCAGTTCGTCAAAATGCATATGCGCTTTATTAGGACATGTAATTTATTAATATTGGTGGACGATGATAAATATTTTCTGGTAGTTTCCTCCCGAATATATATATTTAAAGACCATTTATTATCAGCCAGAAACATTCAAATCCTTTGCCATGAAAGCAATAGCAGTATTGTTATTACTCCTGTGTAATACAGTTGTAAACGCGCAGGAGTGCGATTGCAGGAAGAAATTTGACAGCGTACAGGTGTATCTGAAAAAGAATTATGTAGGGTTTATCGACAAAGTAACCCCGGTTACGCAGCAGGCTTATACTGCCATGCTCACAAAAATCCGGCTACAAGCCGCCACTATCAAAGGCGCCACTCATTGCCTCCTGCTGGTAAACCGCTACCTGCGCTTCTTTAAAGACCAGCACCTCGCCCTGCACATTGGCTACACGCCCTTAAAAGAAAAAATTGCCCTCACTCCCCAGCAGCTGGACCTGCTGCAAAAACAACCGGTAAGTGGCGTAGCCGGAATCTACCAGGCCGACTCCCTTTACAAAGTAGCCCTGGTAAAGAACCTGCGGGGGCTGCGTACTTATGCTGCCGTGATTATGGAATCGGCTTCGCCGGATTGGAAACCCGGCGACGTGTTGTTTGAACTGGCGGCTACCGGACCGGATAAATTTGATATGATCAGCTATGTAACGCAGGAGGTGAATTTTGATACCCTCACCATCGGAAAGCAGCGTGATGGCCTTTCCGCATTGGGGTGGCAGAAGCCCGCTACGGCATCGTTACAGAAAGCCGGCAACACACCGGCAGAAATACCCGCCTTCGCCGATATGCCCGCGCCCCTCTTTTTCCGGCAGGTAAACGACAGTACCGGCTACCTGCGCATAAGCAGCTTTGATGCGGCATTCTATCCACTGGCAGATTCCGTACTGAATGCAAACGATGAATACCTGCGCAGAAACCCCAACCTGGTAATTGATGTACGTAACAGCGGCCTGGGCGCCGATAAACTGATTGAACGCCTGCGGCCTTTACTGTATACCCAACCCGTGAGGATCACCGGGGCCGACTTTTATGCCACACCCGATAATATTGCCGCATGGAGACATGTCCTGGACGAACAAACCGGAAAACTACCGGAAGAATACGTAGAACAGATCCGGGCTGCGATCGAACAGGGTAGTGGTTTACAGGGCCGGTTGGTGAGTATGGGACCGGATGAAAACATGATCCTGCCTTCGCCGCTGCCGGCTCCGGCCAAAGTAGCGATACTCATCAACGGTAAATGCAGTAATACCGCAGAACAGTTTTTACTGGAAGCCGCACAAAGCCAGAAAGTAAAACTCATGGGCACGCCCACAGCAGGAGCGCTGGATTACTCCAATGTAGCCAGGGTAAAGTTTTCAGCGCCTGATTTCTCAATAGACTATCCCGTTACCCGCTCCCGCAGGGTTGCAGCAGGACAAGGCATTGATAACAAGGGCATTCAGCCTGCAGTGAAAGTAAATTTCCATTCGGCCGGCTGGCTGGAAGAAGTAGTGAAGCAATTTTAATGCGGGAGTCGTTAAGATCCGGTTAACACTTGAACATCATTTAAAACCCATCTTTGAGATACAAAGCATATGCTCACGCATATATAGGGTTTAAAAATAGTAACAATGGTAGAAAAACTGCCTCACAATTCTTTGTGAGGCTTCTTTATTAAAACAACTTTTGTTGTAAAAGATCTACCAGTATATGCGTAAGCTCATGAAGACTGTTGGGCTTTGTCAGGAAATAAGAGGCTCCCAGCTCCCGGGTTTCTTTCTTATCAGATTCATGTGAAGAAGTGGTATAGATGACTATAGGTATATGTTTTAAATGATCCTGCTGCTGTATTTCTGCAAGAAACTGTTTCCCGTCTATTCTCGGCATATTCAGGTCAAGGAAGATGAGGTCGGGCACCAGGTTGTTGTTTAGCTTAAATAGTGCATCTTCTCCGTTTATAGCTTCATGGTAAATAATATCCGGTGCCAGCTCTTTTAATACTTCACCAAATATCATTCTGTCATCTATATCATCGTCAATTAAAAGTACTGAGGTATATTTACAACTATCGGGCATATCGTTTTGGAATAGAGACAAATCTAAGATTTTGTTGTTATTTTATTATCACATAATTCGTTTTAGGGATACTGTTTGAAGTAAAATTTGCTCAAACTCTTTGTAAGCATAGATTGCAGGACAGTATCCCCATAAAAGTTAAACAAGCTCAGGCAAATGAAGAAATACTTTATGCAGCTCCCGCTTCCCAGGAAGCTGATGTTAGTTGCTGTAATACCATTGGCATGCCTTGTATATTTTGGTATAGCTGTATTCAATAAACAGAGTGAAGATATCAGTACCATCGATAACCTGGTGCAGAAAATTACCACTGCCACCACTATCATGAGAGTAGCCGATGAAATCCATATGGAGCGCAGGAATAGCGTAAACTATGTGATGCTGACCGGAAGCCTGAACGACCTGCTTATGCAACGCGCTAAAACCGATCTCGCCATCGATGGTGTAAAAGGCAGACTGCTGGCCAATGACAGCCATTTCTTCCAATACTCACTGCTAAATACACTTCCCAAAAAAAGAAAGGACATCGATAACAAAAGCATGCCGCAACGGGAAGTGCTCGATTATTATTCCAACCTTATTTTCCGTCTGAACGACCTGGCCAATACCAATACCCCGGATATCCCGGTATTAAAAGCTGTTCAGCAGGATATGAATGCACAATACCTGCTGGCACAGATGGCAGCCTACCAGGGAATGATCCGCATGGATATTTATTATTTCATGCTGAAAAAAGAAGTGTGGCCGGAAGATTTTGCCCGCATAGAAAACAATGCCGACATGTATGCCGCCCTGCGTGCAGAGCTGGTAGACAAAGCCTCTCCCGCCGTTTCAAAGGATTATCTTAAAATGGAATCCTCCAATGAAATGACCATCACAAATGATTTCATTAAAAGCACTATCACCTCCCGTAAAATTGATACCCTGTTCAACGCAGACTCCTGGTGGGATAACTCTTCTTTAGCAGTAGATCAGCTGAAACAATTGCAGCGCTCCGTGATGGATAAAGTAGGCCGGGACGCAAAAATTATCTCCAAAAAAGAAAATGATCTGAAAACCCGCTACCTGCTGATATTGGTAGGTATCATCGTATTGGTGGTAGTATTTATTTCTTATACTATTAAGGGCATCACCGATAGCCTGGAACTGTTGCGGGCTGCGGCAGTGAATATTGCAAAAGGGGTACCAGGATCAGCGCCGGAGGTACACGCCAAAGATGCTATTGGCAGCCTGGCACGTTCTTTCGCCGTTATCGACGAAACCAGCCAGGAACTGGCCACTGCAGCCGATAGTATCGGTAAGGGCAATTTTAATATTGATGTGAAGCCCCGCAGCGAAGGCGATGTACTTGGCCACGCAATAGTGCAGATGGCCGCAGATCTGAAAACATTCCGGTATCATGCCGACCAGAAAATATGGATCCAGACAGGGCTTAACCGCATCAGCGAAACGCTGCTCGGTGAAAAGGATATGGATTCGCTCAGTAAAGACGCATTAACAGATATGGTACAATACACCGGCGCACAAACAGGCGTATTGTACATCCGGTATTCCGGTGAACTGCGCTTAGCCGCTGAATTTGCACTATCGCCGGCCCATCCGGCGCCACCCGTAATTGAAGTAGGCAAAACCCTGCTCGGCCAAAGCGTACTACAAAAGGAGCCGCTATACATCCGGGAAGCACCAGACGATTTCCTGCATATCGCCGGTGCTGCGGCTTCCGCGCAACCCGGCCATGTACTCATCATTCCGCTCATTCATGCAGGCATCACGGAAGGCGTGATAGAAATAGGCTCCCTGTTCCCTTTTAAAGATAATGTGATCGACTTTGCGAAACAGGCCGCCGTTAATATCGCCATCGCCCTGCAAAGCACCCGGAGCCGTGCCCGCCTGCAGGAACTGCTGGAAGAAACCCAGGCCCAGGCAGAAGAGCTGCAAACACAACACAGTGAACTGGAAAGCCTGAACGTAGAACTGGAAGCCCAGACACAAAAACTCCAGGTATCAGAAGAAGAACTGAAAGTGCAACAGGAAGAACTGATGCAGTCGAATGTAGAACTGGAAGAAAGAAGCCGTCTCCTTGAAGAGAAAAATCAGATCATCGTGGAACGGAACCTGGATATACATAAAAAAGCAGAAGAGCTGGCCCTCAGCACCCGCTACAAATCAGAGTTCCTGGCCAATATGTCGCATGAACTGCGTACGCCGCTGAATTCGATTTTATTGTTATCAAGACTCCTTTCTGAAAATCACGATGCCAATCTCAATGGCGACCAGGTCGAATATGCACAGGTGATCAATAGCTCCGGTAAAGGGCTGCTGACGCTGATAGATGAAATACTTGACCTCTCAAAAATAGAATCCGGCAAAATGGAACTGGAATTTAACCAGGTGTCCATAGCCGATATCTGCTCCAATATGCAGGCATTGTTTGAACCGATTGCCAAAGAAAAAGGACTGCAGCTGCAAATACATCAGGACGCTGCTGTGCCCGCCAGCATTGAAACAGACCAGCTGCGACTGGAACAGATCCTCAAAAACCTGTTATCCAACGCACTGAAATTTACTGCGAGGGGATTTGTCCGGATGGAAGTACTGGAAGGAGAAGCGCCGCAAACAATCCGCTTTGCAGTAAAGGATACCGGCATTGGTATCCCGGCGGAAAAACAACAGGTGATCTTTGAAGCGTTTCAGCAGGCAGATGGATCTACGCGGCGGAAATACGGTGGTACCGGCCTGGGACTGTCTATCAGCCGGGAACTGGCGAAACTGCTCGGCGGACAAATTACCGTGAACAGCAACAACAATGAGGGCAGTGAATTCATCATTACCATCCCGGTGGTCCGCAAAACAGAAACATCCGTAAATAAACCTTTCGTACTGCCGTCACCGGTAGTAGAAGAAACCAACGGCGGGCAAAAGAAAAGATTCCTTTCACTTACCGTTCCGGAAGATGTTTATGATGACCGCGGCCTTATTGAAACCGGCGAATCTGTAATACTCATCGTGGAAGATGATACGCATTTTGCAAAGGCGTTGCTCGACTTCACACATACAAGAGGATACAAAGGAATTGTATCCGTGCGAGGCGATGAAGCTGCAGAGCTGGCGCGTATCTACAAGCCGGTCGGTATCCTGCTGGATATCCAGCTGCCTATAAAAGATGGCTGGCAGGTAATGGAAGAACTGAAAAGTGATCCGGCCACCAGACCGATACCCGTGCATATCATGTCTTCCATGGAAGCAAAAAAAGAAAGCCTCCTGAAAGGCGCAGTTGACTTTATCAGCAAGCCGGTAGATCCGGAGAGCATGCAGCTGATCTTTGAAAAAATGGAATTTGTATTGCAGCGTTCCACCAAAAAAGTATTGATCCTGGAAGAAAATGCGAAACACGCCAAAGCATTGGCTTATTTCCTCAGTAACTACCAGGTGAGTTCCGAAATCAGCAATAACGTGGAAGAAGGTGTATCCCTGCTGCAACAACATGACGTGGACTGTGTGATCCTCGATATGGGAATTCCTGATCAGCAGGCTTATGAAGCGCTGGAAATGGTGAAGGAAATAAAGGGACTGGAAAATCTCCCGATTATCATTTTCACTGGTAAAAGTTTATCAAAGGCAGAAGAACAGCGAATCCGTCAGTATGCTGATTCTATCGTGATAAAAACGGCGCATTCCTATCAGCGTATGCTGGATGAAGTATCCCTGTTCCTGCACCTGGTATCTGAAAATGCGCCGGCAGCACAGGGTGGAAATGGGAAGATGGGCGTATTGAATGAAGTGTTGAAAGATAAAACCGTGTTGGTGGCAGATGATGATGTGCGCAATATCTTCTCTTTAACAAAAGCACTGGAGAAACACCAGATGAAGGTACTGTCTGCCATTGATGGTAAAGAGGCGCTGCAGCAGCTGAAGGAACATCCGGTAGACATTGTGCTGATGGATATGATGATGCCCGAAATGGACGGTTACGATGCTATTGCTGCTATCCGGAAACAACCGGGGCTGAAAGGATTGCCGGTGATTGCAGTTACTGCAAAAGCCATGATGGGCGACCGGGAGAAATGTCTGCAGGCGGGCGCTTCGGATTACATTTCCAAACCAGTGGATGTAGATCAATTGTTATCATTACTACGGGTATGGTTATACGATAAAGCCATGAAATAGTTTGTATGGAACAGAAACAGGTATTAATTGTAGATGATGACGCACGCAACATCTTTGCGTTAAAGGCAGTATTGCGATCCAGGAATATTCCATGCGTATCTGTGAGCACCGGTGCGGAGGCATTGCAGGTGTTATCAACAGAGCATGCAATAGGAGCTGTATTGATGGATATCATGATGCCCGATATGGATGGCTATGAAACTATTTCTGCTGTCCGTGCCATGCCCTGGAATAGCCGGCTGCCGCTGATTGCAGTAACAGCAAAAGCAATGGTAGGCGATCGTGAAAAATGCCTGGAAGCAGGCGCCGATAACTATATTTCCAAACCGATTGATGTAGATGAGTTACTGTTGCAGCTACAACAATATTTATCTGAATAAACGTGAGCAGGAACCTGATAAGCGAACAGGAAGTATCCCTGTTGCTGAATGATATACTGGAAAGATATGGGTATGATTTTACAGAGTATGCCCCCGCTTCTATTAACCGGCGGGTAAATCATCTGTACCAGGTAGACCGCTTTCCCAGTTTTGCCGAATACCGGTACCGTATTATTTCGGATCCGGCATACGCATTACGTTTTGTGGAAGAAATAACGGTAAATGTAACAGAGATGTTCAGGGACCCTTCTTTCTACCAGGCATTGCGTACCCAGGTGTTGCCGGTGCTGGCCACCTATCCGTTTATCCGGGTATGGCATGCCGGCTGTTCCACCGGTGAGGAAGTATATTCATTTGCCATCCTGCTCAAAGAAGCAAAACTGCTGCACAAAGCAGTGATCTATGCTACCGATATCAATGCGGGCGTACTGGAAAAGGGCCGCAAAGGAATGTTCCGGCTTTCGCAAATGCAGCAATACTCCCGCAACTATATGGAGTCCGGTGGCCGCGAAGATTTCTCCTCGTATTATACAGCCAATTATGAATATGCCAAGTTCCGGGAAGACCTCGGGGAGAAGATCATTTTTTCACCGCATAACCTGGTAACAGATGGCTCATTTAATGAATTCCAGTTAATCATCTGCCGCAATGTATTGATCTACTTTAGTAAAAAATTACAGGACAGGGTATTAACACTATTCAGTGATAGTTTGGAACAGCTGGGCTTCCTGGCGCTGGGAAGTAAGGAAACACTTAACTTCACCAGCGTAACCGGCAAATTCAAACAACTGGAAAACCGGGAGAAGATCTGGCGAAAGGTGCAGCTGTAATAACAAAACAAGAGGCTATATGACCACAGCACCATACTTAATTGTAATAGGCGGTTCCGCCGGGGGATTGCACCCTATCCTGACTTTATTGCCGGGACTTGTTGCATCGCTTCCTGCAGCCATTTTAATTGTTTTGCACCGCCAAAGCCATTATGAATCTGTACTAACAGACCTGCTGTCGGCTAAATCCGCTTTGCCGGTTAAAGAGGCTTCAGAAAAAGAACCATTGTTACCGGCTACTATTTACATTGCGCCGGCCGACTACCATTTACTGATAGAAACAGATCATACCTTTTCCCTGGATGATTCGGAGAAGGTGAATTTCAGCCGGCCGAGTATTGACGTTACCTTTACATCCGCAGCGCTGGCCTATGGCAGCAGGATGACCGCCTTACTGCTTTCTGGCGCCAACACCGATGGTACCGAAGGATTGATAGATGTACACGATGCCGGCGGCACCACCGCCGTGCAGGACCCGGCCACTGCGGATTCGGATTATATGCCAAGACAAGCCATCCTGCACGCTCCCGTTGATATTATCCTGCAGCCATCCGAAATGGCTGCCTTCATAAACCGAATGGCAGAGGTATGATTATTGAGCTGTCAATGTTTAAAAGAATACATTGGGCCGTTTTCCACCCGTCGCCCTCTTGTTATAACGAGTATGTTATATGATCTTAATTGTAGATGATAAGCCGGAAAATATACTGTCTATCAGGAAAACCCTTGAACTATACCAGTTCGAAGTGGACACTGCGCTGTCTGGTGAGGAAGCGCTGAAAAAAATACTTAAACATAATTATACCCTTATCATCCTGGATGTGCAGATGCCCAGCATGGATGGCTTTGAAGTAGCGGAAGCACTCTCCGGACACAGTAAGGCGAAAGACATTCCGATTATATTCCTGTCGGCCGTAAATAAAGACAAACGCTTTATTGTAAAAGGATATGACTCCGGCGGGATCGACTATATCACCAAGCCGGTAGATCCTGACATCCTCCTGATGAAAGTAAAAACATTCTCCCGTCTTTATCAGCAATCACAGGAACTGAAGCTAATGCATCAGTCGCTCAAAGAAGAAGTAGAAGTAAGAAAGCTCGCGCAGGAAGCACTGATTGCACACCAGCAGCAGGTAAATGAAATGCTGGAGCAGAAAGTAAGGGAAAGAACGGAAGAACTGAGAGAGATTAATAAATCGCTGGAAGCCAGTAACCACGACCTGCAACAGTTTGCGTCCGTTGCTTCTCATGATCTGAAAGAACCCTTGCGGAAGATTCAGCTTTTCGGTGCTATTTTAAGAGACAAGTTTCTGCATACAGACCCTAACGCCCTTTCCTATATGGAAAGGATTGTAGGGTCGTCAGAACGCATGGCAAGGCTCATCAACGACCTGCTGAACTATTCCCGTTTATCCGGGGTAAGCATAAACGAAGTTACCGACTTCAATAAAATTATCCAGGAGATCCTGGTGGACCTGGAGCTGATGATTGTTGAACGGGACGCGATCATCACTGTGGAAAAAATGCCTCAGATTGAAGCGGTTCCGGGGCAAATACGCCAGGTGTTTCAAAACATCATCAGCAACGCATTAAAGTTTTCGCGGAAAGATATACCCCCTCAGATAGATATCACCGCAGATATCGTAACGGATCTAAACCCCGACAGTGCAGCCTTTGAGGGAGGTCAATACTGCCGCATCGTTATCCGCGACAACGGAATCGGGTTCAATGAAAAATATCTCTCTAAAATATTTACCATCTTCCAGCGTCTCCACACTTCCGATCTTTATGAAGGGACCGGCATCGGGCTGGCTATCGCTAAAAAAGTAATTGATAAACACGGCGGACTTATCACCGCCAGGAGCAGGGAAGGAGAGGGCGCTACCTTCATCATCGTATTACCTCTGAAACAAGCCAGGCCCGTGGCCACCAGTTTGAGCGACGCATTTGCCTGATCGCCGCCGGGTACACACATAAAAAAAGCCCGACACATTGTGTCAGGCTTTACGGGTGGAGGATAACGGGCTCGAACCGTTCACCTCAAACATGCCATGCTTGCGCTCTACCAGATGAGCTAATCCCCCGTTTATTGCTTTCTTCGGGATGCAAAAATATATTTTTTCCTGTAAACACCAACATTTTATAGAAAATCTTTGAAAATTCCTTCCACAGTTTCCTTTAAATCCTTTAACAATAAGGGTTTCCGGAGCAATTTAATTACCATAGGATTCGCGTTGGTACGGGTAATATCTCCATAATCCAGGGAGGACGACACCATTACGATATGACATTGGGACTTAATCTTACTGGGGTAGGAATCAAATGCCTGCAGAAATTCAAAGCCATCCATCTCCGGCATCTGGATATCCAGCAGGATTACAGTAGGCGGAATTTTGGGAAGGGCAATATTGGAAGATAGGAATTCCAGTGCCTTATTGGCATTTACAAACGAAATCACCGTTCTGCTGATTTGTTGAAATCCGATCAACTTCTCATGCAGCAACAAATCAATCTCATTGTCATCAATCAATATGACTCGCAGGTCAGGTATCGAATTCATTTCTGTTAGGGATGGTAATTTCAAATTGGGTGCCCTCTCCATACTTGGACTCTACATTGATGGTACCGCCTATCTTACTCAGCGCTTCCTTAACAATATACAAGCCAATACCACTGCCCGGTTTATTATTATTTTTGGACCGGAAGAACATCTTGAAAATATTGTTCAGATGTTCACTTAAAATTCCGATCCCGTTATCACGTATACAGATGGTTGCTTTGTGAGGTTCCACTTTAACCGCCAGGTTGACCATTGGATTTGTTTCCTCCGGCTTCTGGTATTTAACAGCATTTGAAATAAGATTGTTTAAAATAACACTGATCCGGAAGGTATCTCCCCTGAAATCAACCGCCTGCTCCACGTTGGTTTGAAAACGGATCTGGGTATTCTGCGGTTTAAACGCAGTGATGCAGTCGTTCAGCAGCGTGTTGAAATCAATTCTTTCATATTCTATCTCCAGCCGGGAATTGCGGTAATACTCAATGATCTTCTGGATAAAATCATCCAGCTTTAACACACAGGTTTCTACCATGTTTATATAACCATTGGGATCTACCACGGAATTATCCAGCCTGGACAGATTGATAATACCCAGCACAGACATTAGCGGGGAACGGAGGTCATGTGAGGTGGAATAAATAAACCGGTTCAGTTCATCGTTCGTTTTCTCCAGCTCTTCTATCTTTTCCCGGAGCTGCTTCCGTGTACGGTATATTTCGTAAGCGTTATTAATGGTTTTATGCAGCTCATGTTCATCCCAGGGCTTCTTAATATAAGAGTAGATGTGCCCTTTGTTAATGGCATCGATAATATCTTCCACATCGGTATAACCGGTCAGCAAAATACGCATCGGGTCGGGCAGGGTATCTTTAATTTCATTGAAGAATTCCACACCCGTAGATACTGGCATTTTCTGATCTGCGATGATAATATGTACCATGATCTCCTTCAGCAGCAGTTTGCCTTCCTGTGCTGAAGTAGCCGTGTAAATTTCATAACTTCTGCGAAAGCTTGCTTTAAACGCATTCAGATTATGAATCTCATCATCTATGTATAATATTCTTATGCGGTTTTCTTTCATTAAAAGACCCTTATGGTTAATTACGATAAATGATTTGCGATACTGAGTGGTAAATATATAATAAATTCCGCTCCTTCACCGGGCGCCGAATTCACAACTATCTTCCCTTTATGCTTCTCAATGATACTGAATACGATAGATAATCCCAGCCCGGTACCTTCCCCTACATCTTTGGTGGTGAAAAAAGGATCAAAGATCTTTTCCCGCACGGCTTCCGACATACCAATACCGGTATCTTTGATGGTAATAACAATGAAACTGTTCTCCTGCCTGGTAGTGATGGAGATGAATTCATTGTGATGTTCCTTCTTGCTTTTGATAGCGTTCAGCGCATTGCTGAAAATGTTCATGAACACCTGGTTTATTTTACCGGCGTAACATTCTATCTTCGGCAAGCCCGCATAATCCTTTATAATGTTCACATAAGGTGGTATGGCATTGCGAAGCAATACCAGCGTAGAATCCAGTCCTTCATGGATGTCGATGGATTTTACCTCGCTTTCATCCAGCCTGCTGAAAGTGCGTAAGCCCTTCACAATTTCTGCGGTGCGCGCTGCACCATCTTCTATGCCTTTGATAAGCGAAGAAATTTCTTCGTGGATATAATCAATATCAATTTCTTTCTTGAACAGGGCAATATCAGCCAGCGATTTTGAGATATCGGTACTCACAGGTAATTCATCATAGCGGTTTAACAGCTCTCTCAGATCAGCAATATCCAGTTTCAGCGGTTTGATATTGGAGGTAACAAAGTTGATCGGGTTATTGATTTCATGCGCAATACCAGCCGTAAGCTGACCAAGCGATGCCATCTTCTCCTTTTCCACCAGCCGGGTTTGGGCATCTTTCAGGTTTGTTAACGCATTGTTCAGTTCCAGGTTGGTAGCCTGCAGGTCTTCAGTTCTGTCTTTTACTTTACTTTCCAGTATGATGTTTTGTTCCCTTACCAGTCTTTCATTTTCCTGAGAAATAGCCAGTGCCATTTGCTGTGATGCTTCTTTTTCCGCCTTAAACACATTGATCTTATGTGCCAGTGCAAACGACAGCAACAGTACTTCCACACCGGAGCCGATCTGCAGCGCATAATAGGTGAAGTTGTTATATGGCAGGACATTGAAATTGCGCAGTACGAAAACGAAAATACTGATCAGGAATATTGACCAGGCTATCAGGAAGAAACGCGCCGCATTTACCCCCTTCAGGCTGATACGGTAGGCAACAACAAAGGCCATTACCGCCGCCAGGAAAGCATCCAGCTGCACCAGTATCTGCGCGTAATTATACATGTCCAGGAAAGTAGGTATGAAGCAAAGCAGGTACAGTACAATCACTGCATTCATCAGCTTATGCCCCAGCGGGTAATTCACTTTGGTAGACAGGAACTGCTGAATAAATACCAGCGCCGTAAGACCATTGAATACCGGCACCAGTACCGTGGCATGCATGGCCAGCCAGGGACTGTTGGGATACAGGAAACGGAAGGAGTACCCCTGCAGCGTTACCTGGGTAAGGCCCACGCAAATAATATAACTCACGTAAATGAGGTAGCTGTTGTCGCGGGTGGATATATAAATGAAGAGATTATAAAAGGCCATCGCCAGGATAACGCCCACGTATATACCAAAAATCAGCTCGCGTTTGTTGTTCTTTTCAAAGATGCTTTCCGGGGTGCCCAGGTAAATAGGTAGCTGCAACTGTTCTCCTGCCTTTACTTTCAGATAGAACTGCCGCGTTTCATTGGGCAGCAGCCGTATTGGGAAATGATAGTTCTGATGATCATATCCCCGGTTTTTGTAAGCGGTAAACTCCCCCAGGCGCGTTTGCCTGATAGTGCCGTCCGGCAACAGTTCGTATAGCGTGATATCATCAATAATAGGGTATTCTACTTCCAGCAATAACTTCTCGGCTTTCGACTGGTTGTTGATGGAAAACCTGGCCCATTGCGTATAGGGTGTGATCTGCAGGTTGGGTACCTCCTGTCCGGAAACTTTAAACGCCTGCATGGGAGCGGAGGCGATTGTGAGGGTGTCTGCCTTGTCGGTATACAGCTCAAGATATCCACCTATCTGCAGCAGCGATCTACTGTTTTTGAACACAACAGGTTGTGCCGTTACATGAAACAGGACTAACAGGGTAAAGATTGACCATAAACCAACAATCTTGGACAGCATCACGAAATAGATTAAGTATCAGGCTTGAATTTATATGTTTTTTCAGAAATACCGGCCCCGATTAATTGTTTATGGGGTAAAATGTGCGTGTGTAGGGATCCGGAGGCTATAGTTTACCTCGTAGGAACCCTTTGGACCCACTTCTATTTTAGACTGCATTGGATTTTCACGCAGGTCTGAAATCAGTAATTTTTCTTTTGGATCGGCATGTGGCAGGTCGTAGCAATCGTTGATCACCATAGCGGTAGCCAGGAAGTCGTCTTTCGGGTAAAAGAACGTACCATTGTTTCCCAGTGATTCATCTATTACAAAACCTACGCGTTTTCCTACCCGGGTGGTGATAGGAGCGCACAATACATGATAGGTGTCTATTGGTAGCTGTGCGCCCAATACAACACCCACTCTTGCCAGTACCTGGCTGCCGATTCCCATTCCGGCCACTTCTTTGGAATTCCACATTCCGCAGATCTCAGCACTACCTTTTTTTACGTATGAATATATTTTTGGATCGTATTTGCCTATCGCCGTTTCAATGGGCAGTGGCAACACGCCGTCAGCAATCTGCACGCGTGCCCCACCATATGTTTTGGTACGAGTATCGTCCTCCACTATGATCACTATTGTATTTTCATGTTGCATCCAGTCAGCACTGCCGGATGTTACCTGGGCAATACCGAAATAGATTTCCAGCAACTTGAGGTGACCGGTATAAAATCTCATGCAAGCCTCAGGATCATCCGGAGCCCTAAATACCCTTACATTAATCATGACATTGCGGAATAGCGCTTATACAAGGCATAAGTATGTTAAACAATCAACTGCTCGAAATCTATGTAATACCTGCCTGAACTCTTTAACTGATCCAGGGCAATGCGACGGCATGTGTCGGCCACCAGTGCTCCTCCCAGTACAACTGAAGAGGCCAGCTGGGGCCAGGTGGTAATAGTTTTACCAATCTCACCCAGGGAAAATTTCATCCTGGAGGATGCCTTGTCCAGCGCCAGCATGGGGCTGAAAATAGGGAGTTTCTCCGCATCCGTCAAACCCTTTAAGGTGTCAATATCCACCTCCGGTATCAGACCGTGCATAAGCGGCCTGTCCGGTTCAAGATCAAACCGCTCAATATCTATCATACCTCTGTCGTTCATTTCCATAACAACTGGTATTTTCAGTGCCTTTGCCTTTATTCTGCTTAATATCTTAATATCCACACCATCACACTCTTCCACGAAAATGTCCAGCACACCGCCATTGGTAAAGAAGTCGTCCATGTTGGCTTCAGTCATGCCATCCTGGTAAATGCTTACTTTGATGAAGGGGTCCAGCTCCGCAATTTCCCGGGCAGCTATTACCACTTTCGGCAACTGGATATTATGTACCCCGCAACGGATCCGGTTCATGTTGGTCAGCTCCAGCCGGTCGAAGTCCGCCAGCCGTAATTCGCCGCAGATACGCTCCATCACCAGGGTTAGTGCGATGGATTGACCAACCGACAGGCCCACAATGCCGATCTTCTTTTTGGATAATACCGCAATTTCTTCCGCCGTAATTTTATGCTGGTTCCTGCTGGTACGTAGCTCAATAAACTCCGCTTCATTTACCAGGTGCACTACGTGATCACTCCAGGGATAATATACCCATACCCCATATTTTTCCGGGGAAACTCCAGCAAGATGTGCCTGTACTTTTTCCTCGTACTCCGCGGCAGTCAAGCGTTTAGTAGGATTCCTGATTTTCATCAGCTCCTTTAACTGAGAGTCGATATGGTCGTTAATTCGTAGGTGCGGACGGGTTTTCAGAAGGGTTTCGAAGGACTGAAGGTCTTGTGCCTTCTTCAAATCATAAAAAACAGGCTTATAGTCATTGTTTTCAACCTGTTGTTTCCTTAGGTACTCTTGTATCATGTTTCCTGCTTTATCGAGGTTGGGCCAGGATTGCTTGCACTGGATTACGCTATATCATCGTGTGTAAAGCAATTCCTGTTGCTCTTTAGTATTCGCTTAAAATATTAATTATATATGTGATCGGTTATTACGTTGGCGTATTGGCGGGTTAATGAACAGGTTTCTTTGTTTGCCTGCCAGGCCCGGGATAAATATATCTGGCAATCATACAATTAACTACAATTCATCATTGCAATCATGATATGAATGTATGGTAAAATAGTAATTTAATATGAAAACAAAGTAAAAGTTTCCCTTTATTTTGATATTAAATCCTCATTTTTATACTTTTACCTTACTTTTAATATTACTTTTCATCTCTCCCCACCAAAGAGATTTGGTTTAATATTTGCGGCTTTCCCCGCCTGACTCGATCTTTATTACTCAATAATATATTTAAATAATAAAACATGGATAAGAGAGAATTTCTCAAGCTTACCAGTCTTGCCGGCGCCGCCATCCTGAGCGGGCCATTGAGCAGCCTGGCCACTTCTTCTGTATCCGGACAGCCGGCCTTTGCCGATCCTAAAGCACCCTTTGTTCTACCTGCGTTGCCTTATGCATATGATGCCCTGGAGCCTCATATCGACAAGCTCACTATGGAAATTCACCACGATAAGCACCATGCTGCCTATGTGAAAAATCTGAACGATAACCTCGCCGGTACTGCCTTTGCAACACTGTCGCTGGAAGAAATCCTGAACAAAGTAACGGATAAAGATAAAGCCGTTCGCAATAATGGCGGTGGACATTATAATCACTCCCTCTTCTGGACGTTATTATCTCCCACAAAGAAAACACCTTCTGATAAGCTGAAATCAGCCATCACCAGTGCTTTCGGCAGCTGGGAAACATTCCAGACAAAATTCAATGATGCCGCAAAAACTGTTTTCGGTTCCGGTTGGGCATGGCTCATCGTTACCCCGGAGAAAAAACTGGCCATCATCAATACCCCTAACCAGGACAATCCGCTGATGCATAATATCGTGAAAGATAAAGGCACACCCATCCTGGCACTCGACGTATGGGAACATGCCTACTATCTGAAACATCAGAACAAACGCCCGGAATATATCGATGCTTTCTGGAACGCTGTAAACTGGGATGAAGTAGAGAAAAGATATAAAGCAGCCGTATAACTTAATGGATTTATTTAATAAAGAAGAAAGCCCTTCCTAACCGGAAGGGCTTTCTTCTTTATTAAATATAATTTACGGCTACTTCCGTTTCAGGAACACAAACCCGTTCTTCTCACCAATCACCTCCAGGTTAGGATGATGCCGGTAAGGCTCACTGTCCGTAATACGGCAAATGAAATAGGCGGGTTTATCTATCTGGCCATTCAGCAGCCAGTCTTCATTGTAATAGTTTTTATTGGAATGCGGCAACTCCCTGGAATAGTAATGCTGTGCATAACTGTGGTAGGCTAACGCCTTCACATATACGTCTTTACCCTGCAGGGAAATAAAGTAATCTATCGCAGCACGCTGTGAATAGGCTTCTATCTTGGGTACAAAGTGTACCACTGTTACCTGGATCACCAGGATGGAGCTGATAAACAAACACAACAACCCTTTGCTGATTTTGCGGCGTATCAGTAACACGCTGCTCACAATTACCAGGATTATATAGCCTGCACCATACCCGGCTTCCGCTATCGACCAGGGCACATCTGCCTGCAGGTTGGCAACGGCAAATTTATCACCGATATAAGGAATCAGCATGTCTTTATAAACACCTACCAGCGGTAATACCGCAATCGCCAGTCCCAGCACAATACCTATAAAAAGTATGAGGGCAATATTCCAGCCCCGCAGCCGCTGCTTCCCTTCAGAGAGGAGGTACACCTGCCAGGCTGCAAGAAAAGACAGCGGGAAATAACACAGCGAAGAATAATGTACAATCTTTGTTTTTACAATAGAGAAGAGGATCAGCACCACCCAGAATAATACCCACATCCATACCTTGAAATCCTTTAGCTCAATGGCGGCAGGAGTGGAGTAGATCGTTTTTTTCCTGCTCTGCAAATAGGTAAAAAGAAAGGTGCTTGCCGGAAAACAACCTATCAGCAACACAATCCAGTGGTAAAAGAAAGGGCCACCATGACCGGCATCTTCCGTAGTAAGCAGGCGGATCTGGTAAGCCACAAATTCATTGACAAACCACCAGCCATGTGCAATAATTTCATACCCAAACCACAACAGTGTGGTAACACAGGCAAACAGGGCAATTAAGCCGATATGGGAAAAACGGATACTGATCTTTCCTTTATTCCAGATCCAGTATATCAACAGGCACAGCAAAGCCACCAGTATGGCTACCGGTCCTTTGGTTAATACTGCCAGCCCCAGGAATAAACCGCTGAGAATGGCCATGCGGAAAGGCTTACTGTTATAGCCAATGCGATAGGCAAAGTAGATAGAAAGGAAGATGAAGAAATTAAACGTAGGATCTATAATACCTGATTTAAAATAGAAATGCGGTAACCAGGAGCCTGCATATACCAATGCCCACCAGAAACCGAATCTTTCATCCACTGTTTTTTTACCGATGGCAAATAAACTGATCAGTGTAGCAATGCCGATGATGGCATTGGGGAAACGGGCAGCAAAATCATTTACGCCAAAAAGGTGCATACTGCCTGCCTGCATCCATATAAATAAGGGTGGTTTTTCCCAGAAAGGACGGAAATCGATCTGCACCTGGCTGTAGTTGTGGCTTACTATCATTTCCCGGGCTGCTTCTGCAAAGTTGATTTCATCCCAGTCAAATAAATGTACGGCCCCCAGAAAAGGTATAAATAGTAAAGCGGCCACCAGGGCAATCAATAGGTATTTCATTGAAAGTATTTAAAAAATTGGATTACGAACGGTCACTGACTGACCGTTCGTAATTATGCATTCCTATGTGGTGGCATTGGCCTGTAAAAGCGCCTCTGCACATACTTCCGGCGACGACGTGGTATCCCGGAATTTAAAAAGTCCATACACGATAACAGTACTTAAGGTACCCACAATGCTACCCACATATACATCCACAAAGAAATGTTGTGCCAGGTAAATGCGGGAATAACCGGCGCAAAGCGCCATCACTAATAACAGCAATCCCAGCTTTTTATTGCGCACAATTACGGCCAGGAAGCTGAACATGGCAAAGGCAGCCGCGGAATGACCGGACGGGAAACTGCAACTGCTGTGCACATTTACCCATCTTACAGTATGCACCAGTGTGGCGGTTTCATCTCCGAAATAGGAGATGGGGCGCGGTGCATTATAATAGTGTTTAGCCACCTGTACTACAATGGTGACCAATAGCAGCACTGCCAGCCCGATAAAGAATAGCCTGAACCGCTGTGTTATCAGCATCAGGAACAGCACTATTCCAAACATAATTCCATCACCGAGGTAGGTAAGCCCGGTAACAATAACATCGCCCCAGTCGGAATGTTCTCTGTTAATACTGAGAAACAGGTCCCGTTGACTGTAAGTGGCTAACATTACCCCTCCCACTATTAGCCATAGCAAGAAGGGCAGGAAGAACCAGGAGTTCTTTCTGAACAGTGTAAACAGCGTTTTCAAGTCTGTAGGTTTTAAATTGTAGGTTGTTTTAAATCTCTTTAAGAACTTCTTTCTTTCTAAATCTCTGTAAGAACTTTTTTATTTGTTGAATAACGCGAAAATAATACTCTTTGTTAAAAAGCTGCGAATCATTCATAGCCTTAACAATAAGGAAACCTGCAATAGGCAGTAACACCATATTTGATAACCACATGCCCGACCAGGTAAACATCACGCCATTCCTGGCCATCTTTTCGCCTATCATGAAAAATACGTTAAAAATCACAAAAAAGATCACGGCAAACACCAGCGGTGTACCCAGCCCTCCCTTCCTGATAATAGAACCCAGGGGGGCGCCTATCAGGAACATCACGATACAGGCAGCAGCCAGCGTGAATTTACGTTGCCATTCAACTTTGTGCATCAGGATTACGCCATGCTTGTCTTCAAACTCCTGGGTAGGCTGTTCAAGGGCGCTCTGTGTTTCACGAACATTCTGCTCTGCCCTTTCCAGCACAGTACGGAGGCTCTTCTCCGGTACAATATCTTCAAATTCCTTTGCTTTCAGCGGAGGGGCGCTGGCCGCCCAGGCAGAATCCTTCCATTTGAAGAAAGGATAACGTACAGTAACATACGAATTTACTGTTTTGCTGTACTGGTTCTCTATTTTCTGCAGGGAATCTATTGCCACATCCAGCTGTCTTACGTTCAGCATTTGCTGGTTGGAGGCAAAAAGATCCATGTTCAGGCGGTTAAAAGCAAATGAGCTCAGGTCAAAAGCCTTGCTGTATTTTTTAAAACCCAGCCTGATCATGTCGCCGGGAACAGTGTATCCGCGGTTGTTCCGCTCTTCATAACGCCACCCGTTGTCGAGGATAAAATACAGGAAACGTTTGTTGGCGGTAAGTACCATCTGTCCCTTTTCGGCCAGGATGATCCGGTCGCCGCCACCACTCTGGTGATCGAAGATCATTACCTGGTGAATGGTCTGGTTGTCTTTATCCTTTTGGGCTACTTTAATGGTATAGCCGGGAATATCTTTATAGAATACGCCTGCCTTGATATTAAAGGCCGGTTTGGAGTTGGTAATATCATAGAGCAGTGATTTGGCCTGGAGGTTGGCCACCGGGATCACATAGTTGGCAAACAAAAAGGCGAGGAACGCGATCACGGAACACACCAGCAGCAGCGGGCGGATAAAACGCAACAGGGAAATACCTGAAGATTTTAACGCCACCAGTTCAAAGCTTTCTCCTAGGTTCCCAAAGGTCATAATGGAAGACAGCAACACCGCAAGGGGGAGGGCCAGGGTTACCAGTGTGGCGCTGGTATAGGCAATGAGCTGTATGATCACACCTGTATCCAGACCTTTACCCACCAGGTCGTCCACATACTTCCAGAGGAACTGCATTACCAGTACAAATAAGGTAACAAAGAAGGTAGCTACAAAGGGACCCAGGAAGGTTTTTATAATTAGTTTGTCGAGTTTTTTCACTGATAATGCGGTATTAAAAAGATGGAATCCCGATCTTCGTATTCTACTGGTCAGGATACTCCTAAACGGTAAAGTTAGCACGAATTCACAAAGGAGTGTTAGGGAGAACCTGAAAATACCGTTAAAATTTATATGGAAAGTTTTGAACTAACGCCGGAAGAAGCAGCTGTTGTAGAAAGTACTCATTTTATTCTCCTGAAAAACAGTGCAATAGAGAAGATAATGGTGCTGATGGGAAAGCTGCAGGAAGCGCTGGCGGCGTACGACCGTAACAGTAATTTTCCCTTTAAGCCGGAGTGGCTGCTGCAGGGAGGTAAAATTTCAAAGGGGGAACAGTACAAGGGGTTACCCTGGGTAATGCTGGACTACCCGCGTTATTTCAGTAAAACGGAAGTATTTGCGTTCCGCACCATGTTCTGGTGGGGGCATTATTTTAGCGCTACCCTGCACCTGGCAGGTAACGTAAAGCGCTATTACAGTGCTGTTCTTGAAAGCAGTTACACAAAACTGGCGGAGGCCGGATTTCAGGTGTATGTTCAGGAAGATCCCTGGGAGCATGATTTCGAAAACGGAAATTATTGTTTCATAAACACCTTAAGTTTAGATGAGTGGAAGACGCTGATTAGCCGGAACGATTTTATCAAAGTGGCTAAACCTTTCGTGATCGGTCATTGGGGCAAAATAATTACTGATGTAGTGGAGGCCTATGCTGCGCTACTCAATATACTTGAAAATAAAGGGGCTTAACTGCCGATGCGGTGGAAGAGATCTTTCACCTGGTATTCCCATAGCTGACTTTGGTCCTTCACTTCTTTCTTCTCTGCGAAATCTTTTACTACCAGGATAGTTTCATTCGTTACTTCAGAAATTTGTATGCGGAACTCAAAATATTCTTCTTTGGGAGCATGCGTCCAGTGCAGCCGGATGTACTCATCTTCCTCCTGTTCCAGTACTTCTGCTTCTTCAGCCGTACCGTTCCATGAAAAGGAAAAAACATTATCCCTGAAATCAACCCTATCGGCAAACCACTCCTGTAAACCAGCAGGGGTCGATAAGAATTCATACAGGATACCGGGTGAGCACCTTACCGGAAATTCTAACTCATAAAGCACTTTCTTAGACATCTCTCAAATAATTAGTAAATCAATATCATCCAGTTGCAATTATAGAAAATATTTTACTCTGTCAAAATAATTTACGGTTTTTTTTTATAGAATACATAAAAACTTTACACGCCTTAATAAAACTATATATATTACATTTATAATAAATATAAAATACAAACATGTGATAGCGCTGACTGCTTCGCCTCTATAGTGGCGAATTTCCGCGACAATTGCAAGCCCTTAATGATCAATCGATTTTATTTGGAAATGATTTAAAAACAATAGATTTTTTTTGGTGGCTATCTAAAAAAAGTTATTTTTGTCAGGCATTCATCAAATCTTAACTTTTTATTAACCTGTAACTGTTCCGACTCTATGTCAATGCGCCAACTTAAAATCACTAAATCCATTACCAACAGGGAATCACAATCCCTGGAGAAGTATCTGCAGGAGATTGGGAAAGTGGATTTAATTACGCCGGAAGAAGAGGTAAACCTGGCTATCCGGATCAAGCAGGGCGATCAGAGAGCGTTGGAGAAGCTTACAAAAGCAAACCTCCGCTTTGTGGTATCCGTTGCGAAACAGTACCAGAACCAGGGCCTGTCACTCAGTGACCTGATCAACGAGGGGAACCTCGGGTTAATTAAAGCTGCTCAACGTTTTGATGAAACGCGCGGTTTTAAATTCATTTCCTACGCCGTTTGGTGGATCCGTCAGTCTATCCTGCAGGCACTGGCAGAACAATCCAGGATTGTTCGCCTTCCGCTCAACAAAGTGGGCCTGAGCAACAAGATCAGCAAGGCATACTCCCAGCTGGAACAGGAATATGAAAGAGAACCATCTCCCGATGAACTGGCTACCATCCTGGAAATCAATACGGAAGAAGTGGAAGCAACCCTCGGCGTTGCTGCCCGTCACGTATCAATGGACGCGCCTTTTATCGATGGGGAAGATAACTCCCTGCTGGATGTACTCGAAAACCCGAATGCCGTTAGCGCAGACGAGGAACTGGATCATCACGATTCCCTCCGCCGCGAAATCGAGCGCTCACTCTCTACTTTAACAGATCGTCAGAAAGATGTGATCATGCTGTACTTCGGCATCGCCGTTGAACACCCCATGTCACTCGAAGATATCGGCGAAAAATTTGGCCTGACCCGCGAACGCGTTCGCCAGATCAAAGACAAAGCCATTACCAAATTAAGAACCACTTCCAGGAGCAAGTTGCTGCGCAATTACCTGGGATAAGCGGATGTTGTCGTACTCAGGATTATCCTGATGTTTTTAGTTGATTTGTAAAGATTTTTAAAGATTAGCGAAGACTACTGCGGTAATATCCGCAATGGTCTTCGCTAATCTTTTTTTAATCAAAAAAGATCAAATCAACATAATCAGCATAATCAGTTTAATCCTGAGTAAGACAAAATCCCCAAAAAAATATACTTTTGCAGTCCGTTTAAAATACCAACAATGTTTGAATCATTATCAGAGAGACTCGATTCCGCGTTTAAACAGCTTAAAGGGGAAGGCCGGATTTCAGAAATAAATATCGCCTCTACCGTTAAAGAGATCCGTCGTGCATTGGTGGATGCGGATGTGAACTATAAAATTGCCAAGGAATTTACAGATAAAGTAAAGGATAAAGCATTGGGAGAAAAGGTGTTAACATCTATTTCCCCCGGTCAGCTCATGGTGAAGATCGTAAAGGATGAACTGGCCGAACTCATGGGCGGTACCGAAGCCGAATTCGATCTCAAATCCAATCCTACTGTAGTATTGATCGCAGGTTTGCAGGGTTCGGGTAAAACCACCTTCTCCGGCAAACTGGGTAACTTCCTCAAAACAAAGAAAAATAAGAAACCCTTACTGGTAGCTGCCGATATCTACCGCCCCGCGGCGATAGACCAGCTGAAAGTACTGGGGGAACAAATAGGCGTGGAAGTTTACAGCGAACCGGAAAATAAAAATGCCGTTCAGATCGCTGAAAACGCTATCAAACACGCAAAAGCCAATAACTTCAACGTTATTATCATCGATACTGCCGGCCGTTTGGCGGTAGACGAGGCAATGATGAACGAAGTGGCAGCCGTAAAAGCTGCGGTGAAACCACAGGAAATACTGTTCGTGGTGGATTCCATGACCGGCCAGGATGCGGTGAACACCGCCAAAGCGTTCAACGAACGCCTCGACTTTACCGGCGTGGTGCTCACCAAACTGGATGGCGATACCCGCGGTGGTGCGGCGCTTACCATCAAATACACGGTGGAAAAGCCCATCAAGTTCGTAAGCATGGGGGAAAAACTCGATACCCTCGACGTTTTCTACCCCGAACGTATGGCACAGCGTATTCTCGGAATGGGTGATATCACCACCCTCGTGGAACGCGCCCAGGAACAGTTCAACGAAGAACAGGCCAAGAAACTCGAGAAAAAGATCCGCCAGAACCAGTTCGATTTCGACGACTTCAAGGAACAACTCCAGCAGATTAAAAAAATGGGTAACCTGAAAGATCTGATGGGCATGATCCCCGGCGTTGGGAAGGCAGTAAAGGACCTGGATATCAGCGATGACGCTTTTAAGGGCATTGAGGCCATGATCAACTCCATGACGAAGGCAGAACGTGCCGACCCGGATATGATCGACGGAAGCCGCCGCAAACGCATCGCAAAAGGCGCCGGAAAAAACATCCAGGACGTCAACCAGTTCATGAAACAGTTCGAACAGATGCGCCAGATGATGAAAATGATGAATAAATTTGGCGGTGGTGGTAAGGGTTTGAAAGGAATGGTGAGATAAACGGATCAGATTGATATAAATATTTTTTGCAAATACCAACTTACTGATTACATTTGCATCCCTAATTAAACAATATTTCCTAACTCGCAAAAAATAACTCGACTTATTTATGCCAGTAAAAATCAGACTGCAGAGACATGGCGCGAAAAAAAGGCCTTTCTATTTTATCGTAGTAGCCGACGCCCGCGCACCAAGAGATGGTAAATTCATCCAGAAAATTGGTACTTACAATCCTTTAACAGTTCCGGCTTCCATCAACATTGATACCGAAAAGGCATTGCGTTGGTTGCAGAAAGGTGCACAACCTACCGATACTGTTAGAAGAATCTTGTCATTCAAAGGTGTATTGTATTTGAAACACCTGTTAAGGGGTGTTACTTTGAACCTGTTCGACGAGCCTACTGCTTACCAGAAGTTCGCACAATGGCAAGCTGAACACGAACAAAAAGTTTCTGCCCGCCGTGACGGTCACAAGAAAGCAAGGATTGCTGCTCCAATCGTAAGAAAGGTAGAAGACACTCCGGCCGCTCCTGCGACTGAAACACCAGCAGCAGAAGAAGGTAACGAAGCATAAAACGGCAACGTTTTAACAATACCTGAAAAAGGAAATATTTGCAACCGCAAATGTTTCCTTTTTTAATTTTTGTTAATAGCCTCACCAGCAATCAGTTACCTGATCCGCTAAAGTCCGACAGCAAAAATTATGAGTAATTATTTCAGTATAGGTAAACTTGCTTCAGCGCATGGTTTGCAGGGCGACCTGGTTTTAAGGCACAGCCTGGGCAAAAGATCCGCGCTGAAAGGGGTAACCGTTATATTCCTGGAAGAGCGCAAAAACAGCTTTATTCCCTACTTTATACAACAGGTAACCGTAAAGGACACCGAAAGCGTATACATCAAGCTGGAAGGAATAGATACCAAGGAAGCCGCACACAAACTGATGCCGGCACAGGTATACCTGCAGGAGGAGGATTTCAAACAACAAACTGCTTCCTCTGCGCCCCTCGCTTTGCTGGGATTTGCAGTGGAAGACCAGCAATACGGCCCCCTGGGCACTATTGAGGAAGTCATTGAAATGCCTATGCAGGTGCTCGTAAAAGTATTCATCAAAGGCAAAGAAGCCCTGCTGCCGGTCAATGAGCAATCGCTGGTGAAAGTAGACAAGAAGAACCAGACGGTACACCTCAACCTGCCGGATGGTTTGATTGAATTATACACCGGTTGATTTGCCGGATACAACCGTTATAAAGGGCACACAATCATGCGAATAGATATAATCACCGTATTACCGGAATTGCTTGAAAGCCCGCTGTCCCACTCTATCATGAAGAGGGCACAGGCCAAGGGGTTGCTGGAAATACATGTACATCCGCTCAGGCAGTATTCCAACCTGAAGCACAGCCAGGTAGACGACTACCAGTTTGGCGGTGGCGCAGGAATGGTGATGATGCTGGAGCCTATTGTAAATGCTATTGAGTCGCTCCAGGCAAAAGTGCAGTACGACGAGGTGATTTACCTCACCCCTGATGGCGAAACACTGAACCAGAAAATGGCTAACCAGCTGTCGCTCAAAGGCAATCTGCTCATGCTTTGCGGGCACTATAAAGGCATCGATCAGCGCATCCGGGATCACTTCATTACCAAAGAGATTTCCATCGGCGATTACGTGCTGAGCGGGGGAGAACTGGGCGCCGCCGTATTGGTGGATGCCATCGGACGCCTCCTGCCTGGTGTGCTGAATAATGAAACCAGCGCCCTTACAGACTCCTTCCAGGACAATCTGCTGGCGCCGCCGGTGTACACCCGCCCGGAAGAGTTCCGTGGCTGGAAAGTACCGGAGATCCTCCTGAGCGGAGATCACAAGAAAATCGATGAGTGGAGACACCAGGAATCGGTAGAAAGAACAAAACAACGCAGGCCCGACCTGTTATAACTTAATGATACATAGGTCATATAGAGCGCTTTGCCATTTGAAAGGGATAATTTCTTGATTTTTAATTTGGTAAATGCTATTTCTTGACTTACTTTTGCACTCCCATAAATATTTGAAAGATGAACGCAATTTCGTTTGTTCACGAACAACTGACAGCTAACAAACAGTACCCGAAGTTTAAAGCAGGCGACAACGTCACTGTCAACTATAAAATCGTGGAAGGTAATAAAGAAAGGATTCAGTCCTTTAAAGGTGATGTGTTGAAAATCCAGGGTACGGGATCAACAATGTCTTTCACTGTTAGAAAAATTTCTGATGGCATTGGTGTGGAAAGACTGTTTCCGCTTTACTCTCCTCATATCGATGGTATCGTGTTGAACAAGGTAGGTAAAGTAAGAAGAGCTAAGCTTTACTATCTGCGCGAACGTGCTGGTAAGAAAGCCCGTATCAAAGAAAAAAGGGTTTAGTATAAATACAGGGAAATTTGTTAAAAGCGGGACCATTACCGGTGCCGCTTTTTTCGTGTGCTTAAAATGGTATTAAAACTGGAGCAGGGTAGCTCATAACGGTGAAAAAGCCGATTATATCTGCTATCTTTGTTGACTGAACTTATAAACATTTGAGAAGATGACTGCTGTTTTTTTAAATTCATCATTTTTGATCCTTCAGGATATTGGTATGTCCGAGCTGCTGTTGATTGCTGTGGTAGTATTGCTGCTCTTCGGAGGTAAAAAAATTCCCGAATTAATGCGTGGCCTGGGTAAAGGTATCCGTGAGTTTAATGACGCAAAAAACAATGTGCGCCAGGAAATCGAGGAAGGAATGAGGGAAAAGCCCGTTCAGGCTGCAGCACCGGCCACTACAGATGCACCACATACCAGCACTGAAGATGCTCCTCTGCCAAAAGCATAATAAATTGTAGCCAACTCCCCCTAAAGGAGTATTTTCTGTTAATTTAATTTTAACTGGTTTAGTCTTGTCTGAATTCAGCAGTATAATCACTTTCCATAAAGCATTATACGCCGGCAGCACAAGCTGTACGGAGAGGGTGCGTTATTACCTCGACCGTATAGCTCAGTTAAAACACTTGAATGCCTTCCTGGAAGTATACGAAGAGGAAGCCCTGGAGAAAGCACGCGAGCTCGATACCCGCCTCAAAAACGGGGAAAAGCTGGGCGCACTCGCAGGTGTGGTGGTAGGTATTAAAGATGTGATCTGCTATAAAGGCCATAATGTAAGTGCCGCTTCCCATATACTGGAAGGGTTTACTTCCCTGTTCTCTGCCACCGCCATCGAAAGATTGCTGGCAGCAGATGCTATTATCATCGGTAACCTCAACTGCGACGAATTTGCAATGGGATCTACCAATGAAAACTCCGCTTATGGCCCCACCCTGAACGCTTTGGATAATACCCGCGTACCAGGTGGCTCCTCCGGGGGCTCTGCCGTTGCAGTACAGGCAGATCTGTGCCAGGTGAGCCTCGGTAGCGATACCGGTGGCTCTGTTCGCCAGCCGGCGGACTTTTGCGGTATAATTGGCCTGAAACCCACTTATGGCCGTATTTCCCGCTACGGACTCATCGCTTACGCCTCCTCATTTGACCAGATAGGCATTTTTGGCAAGGATATTGCCGATGTGGCAGCTGTTCTACAGGTGATTGCCGGTCCGGATGAGTTTGATAGTACCGCTTCCCAAAAAGAAGTACCGGATTATAAAGCACAGCTGGAAAACAATAAAACATTCAAATTTGCGTATTTAAGGGATGCACAGTACCACGATGGACTGGACGCAGAAATGAAAAACGGCTATATTGATTTCTTTGAAAGTTTGCAGTCTTTAGGTCATACGGTATCAGGAAAGAGTTTTGAATACCTCGACCATGTAGTTCCGGCATATTATGTACTCACTACAGCAGAAGCTTCCTCCAACTTATCCCGGTTTGATGGGGTGAAATATGGACACAGAACCGCTGAAAAAAACCTGGACCTGACAGAATTTTACAAAAAAAGTAGATCCGAAGGGTTTGGGAAAGAGGTAAAACGTCGTATATTACTGGGGACTTTTGTGCTGAGTGCAGGCTATTATGACGCATATTATACTAAGGCACAACAGGTTAGGCGTCTTGTAACAGAAAAACTCAACGATATATTAGAAGAATACGACGCCATTTTAATGCCAACTGTGCCATCCACAGCATTTAAATTAGGGGAGAAAACTGATGACCCTATAGCTATGTACCTGGCTGATATTTATACGGTACTGGCAAATCTGGCAGGGGTTCCGGCTATATCCGTTCCTTTGTACCGGCATTCAAACGGGATGCCATACGGTGTACAGATCATCACAAAGAAGTTTAGCGAAGCAAACTTGTTACATATAGCGCATCAATTGATGGCTAAGGAACAGGTTACTGTTGTTTAAAATAAATTGTATGAGAAAAATCTTTTTACTACTGCTGTTGCCAGCAACAAGTTTAATGAGTGTGAGTGCAATGGGGGGCAATAGCAATCCTAAAGAGATGGCGTATCCGGTATTTTCACCTGATACTTCTGTAGTAAAGCTGAATCACAAGGTACGTTTACCAAAGGATACCGCTTTATTGCCATCGCCAACGTCCGTGGCAGTGAAGAAAGCCGCTCAGAGCCTGCCTAACACCATCCGCAGCGCGAAAGTGTATGAACAGATCAACAATAACCTGGTTGCCGGTTACGTGAGTAACTATGCCACCCGGTATAGTCAGCATCTGCAAATCATGATCGATAAAGGACAACCCTATTTCAATATGATTGAAAAGGTGTTCCGTGATAATGGTATACCCGAGGAAATGAAATACCTCGCAGTAATTGAATCCAGCTTTAACACCAATGCCCGCTCAAGAGTGGGTGCAGTAGGCGCCTGGCAGTTTATGGCCGGAACCGCCCGCATTTTTGGTTTAAGTGTAGGTAAGAAAATAGACGAAAGAAAAGATTTCTATAAGTCTACCCTGGCCGCCGCCCAGTTCCTCAATCAGCTGTATGCACAGTTCGACGACTGGTTACTGGTAGTTGCTGCTTATAACTGTGGCGCAGGTGGCGTTCAACGCGCTATCAAAGCCAGTGGCCGTACCGATTTCTGGGGCATGCAATATTTTCTGCCAGCGGAATCCCGTAACCATGTTTACAAATTCATCGCTACCGGTTATATCCTCGATAAGTTTAATAACTTCTTCGGTGTAAGTGAAGATAACACCATCACCGTGAATGTACCTGTAGCAGATAACCTGTCTGCTCCCGTTGCAAGAGGCCCTTTAACAGAAGATGAAATTTTCAGCACTGTTGAAATCAATGTAACCGGCAAATACCGCCTGGAAGCAATTGCAAAGAAACTGGATATGAACCTGGCCGAATTAGACCGCTTCAACCCAGGCTTCTCCAAAGCAATGGCCAGCGCCGAAAATAACTATGACCTGCGCATCCCGAAAGAAAAGATGAAGCTGTTCATGGCAGAAAAAAATGAAATGCTGAAAGAATCTGTTCAGATGACACTGGACGATAAAGCAGTAGGAGTGGATAAATCCAAATTCCCGCCACCGGTGAGAATGGCAGAAAAGAATACATCTGCTAAAAAAGCAACCACCACTACCAGCAGCAAAAAACATTATTCTTCCAAAAAGCATCATTATACCGCTAAAAAGAAGACAACTGCTAAAAAGAAAACTACCACAAAGAAATAATCACCCGCAAGGGTATACGAAATAAAAAAAGAGACCGCTGATCATCAGCGGTCTCTTTTTATTTATAATGGCTCTGTATCAGGTTGTAAGCAGACCTTTACGTTTTTCACTGAAAGCTACCAGGTCCAGCAACGGCCCGGTCATAAAGGTGGTGGCCAGCGCCATCAGCACCATCATGGCAAATATCTCCGGCGACAGGATCCCCAGGTCAAACCCGATATTCAATACCACCAGCTCCATCAATCCACGGGTATTCATTAATGCGCCAATGGAAACAGACTGCCGCCAGCTTTGCCCCATTAAGCGCGCGGTAACAGTGCTGCCGCCAAATTTTCCCGTCACGGCCACCAGCATGATCATTCCGAATACGACCCACAGATCGCCCTGGTTCAATAAACCAATATGCGTTCTTAACCCGGTATATACAAAGAAGATAGGAAGCAATAATAGTACGCTCACATCTTCCAGTTTATCTGTCAGCAATTGTTTGATATTGGTTCCATGAGGCATGATCACACCCGCCAGGAACGCGCCAAACAAGGCATGAATCCCGATCACTTCCGCTATCCATGCAGATATCAGCAGCATGAAAAATATCAGGGATACCGCTGCTTTCTGATGGCCTTTCGCCATCTGCGTCTGCATGGTTCTGTTCAGCCAGGGCCGCACCACCAGCAACATCACTGCTACAAATACAATCGCCAGCAGAATGGTCACCAGTGCACTCACAATTCCGCCGGCGTTCACAATCGCCACTACTACCGCCAGGATACACCAGGCTGTAACATCATCTGCTGCGGCACAGGTAATCGCCATAATCCCCAACGGTGTATTGGTTAATTTCCGTTCCTGTACGATACGGGCCAGTACCGGGAAAGCGGTAATGCTCATGGCGATGCCCATAAACAGCGCGAAAGATAAAAAACTGACATTGGCAGGAGCAAACTGCGTAAAGAGGAAATATGCCAGCCAAACGCCGAGGAAGAAAGGAATAATAATACTGGCATGACTGATCATCACCGCATCGTGCGCTTTATTCCTGATTTTACTGATGTCCAGCTCCATTCCTACAATAAACATAAAGAAGGCAAGCCCTATCTGGCTGAGGAACTGGAGGTTCTTCAGGGAATCTGCAGGAAATAAAAAATCGGAAAACGACGGAGCCACCCAACCCAGCAGGGAAGGACCCAGCAATACACCGGCAATGATCTCGCCCACCACCGCAGGCTGCTTCAGTTTATTGGCGATGATCCCGAATACCCGTGCCGCCAGCATGATCAGGATGATTTGCAACAGCAACAACCCCAGCGGATGTTTCAGATTTTCCAGGTAGCGCCACCAGCTGCCGGAGGCTGTAGCCGCCGCTGCCGGAGCAGGAGGAATAACGGTGTGCGGATTCACCGGTAAAGATTGGCCCTTCTGAAGAATCACCCAGATCAGCGCCGCAAAAATGCCAATAATCACCGGGTACCAGAGAAAGCGTTTATTCATGACAGGAAGTATTAATGGTTAACTGCAAGATATAAAAAAGCAAAAAGCTATTACAGAGATGGGCCGTTGCGGTAGATTAAATCTTTGCATACGGTTATCGCTGTAATAGCTTTTTTATGGAATATATTAGCCGGTTGCTTAGCTGATAGCGGCAATACCTGGCAGTTCCTTTCCTTCAAAGAACTCCAGCAATGCGCCACCACCGGTAGAAACATAGCTTACTTTATCTGCAATACCGAACTGGTTTACGGCTGCTACTGAGTCGCCGCCGCCTACCAGGGAGAAAGCTCCTTTGGCAGTAGCGGTTACAATAGCGTCTGCCACGCCTTTGGTACCAGCCTGGAAAGCCGCCATTTCAAATACGCCCATTGGTCCGTTCCATAAAATGGTGTTGGAGGCAGCAATAGTTTCGCTGAAAAGGGCTACAGACTTAGGTCCTATGTCAAGGCCCATCCATCCGGCAGGGATGTTGTCGTTGGAAACTTCCTGTGTATTTGCATCTGCTGCAAATTTATCTGCTGCAATGGAATCAACCGGCAGTAACAGTTGTACGCCTTTTTCCTTTGCTTTGGCTACCAGTTCATTTGCCAGGTCCAGTTTATCATTTTCGCAGAGGGAGCTGCCAATTTCTTTGCCCTGGGCTTTCAGGAAAGTGTAGGCCATACCACCACCAATGATCAGGTTGTTGGCGCGGTCCATCAGGGTTTCGATGATCAGGATCTTATCGCTTACTTTAGCGCCGCCCAGTATTGCTGTAAAGGGAGATGCTGCGTCGTTGAGTACTTTTTGTGCGCTGTTTACTTCTGCTTCCATCAGTAAGCCGAACATGCGGTTTTCAGGTGCGAAGTATTGTGCGATCACTGCGGTGGAAGCGTGGGCACGGTGAGCAGTACCAAATGCATCATTTACATAAACATCGCCCAGTTTCGACAGCTGTTCAGCAAATGCGGCATCGCCTTTTTCTTCTGCCTTGTGGAAACGCAGGTTTTCCAGCAGCAGTACTTCGCCCATCTGCAGATCTGCAGCAGCTTTTTCAGCCACAGGACCGGTGCAGTCTTCCGCGAATTTCACGGTTACGCCGCCCAGTAAAGAAATGAGGTGGTATACCAGGTGTTTTAAGGAGTATTTATCGGTAGGACCATCTTTCGGGCGACCCAGGTGAGACATCAGGATAACGGCGCCGCCATCTTTCAGGATTTTCTGGATGGTAGGAACTGCTGCACGCATACGGGTGTCATCCGTGATCTCGAACTTATCATTCAAGGGTACGTTGAAATCCACGCGGATCAAGGCTTTGCGGCCATTGAAGTTATAATCAGAAAATTTGCTCATAATGTATCAATTTAAGATAACGAGAAGGGGTAAATTAAAAAACCGCGGTACTAACAGCGCAAAGCGGGTATATAACCAGATGAATCTGGCCAGTTGCTGCTATGGTGTAGTTCCGCGGAATTTAAAGACTCCCGGTTTGCACCGGGAGTACCTGTCATGATTTATTATTTGCTGATCAGACCGGCGAAGTACTTTACAGTACGAACCAGCTGAGATACATAGCTCATTTCGTTATCGTACCAGGAAACGGTTTTAACCATCTGGTGTTCGCCAACAGTGAGTACTTTAGTTTGTGTGGCATCAAACAGGGAACCGAAGTTAATACCAATGATGTCGGAGCTTACAATTTCATCTTCAGTATAACCGAAAGATTCGTTGGAAGCAGCTTTCATAGCGGCGTTTACTTCGTCAACAGTTACTTTTTTATTGAGGATGGTAGTCAGCTCAGTTAAAGAACCAGTGATGGTAGGAACACGCTGTGCGCTACCGTCCAGTTTGCCTTTCAGTTCCGGTAATACCAGGCCGATAGCTTTTGCAGCACCGGTACTGTTAGGTACGATGTTGGCAGCAGCAGCACGTGCACGGCGCAGGTCACCTTTTGGATGTGGAGCATCCAGGGTGTTCTGGTCGTTGGTGTAAGCGTGAACAGTGGTCATTAAACCGGTAGCAATACCGTAAGTGTCCTGCAGAACTTTCGCCATAGGAGCGAGACAGTTGGTGGTGCAGGATGCGCAGGAAATAACTGTTTCACTACCGTCCAGGATTTCGTGGTTTACGTTGAAAACGATCGTTTTCAGATCACCTGTAGCAGGAGCAGAAATAACTACACGTTTAGCGCCGGCAGTAATGTGAGCGGCAGCTTTATCCCTGTCAGCAAAGAAACCGGTACATTCGATCACTACATCGATGTCATGTTCTTTCCAGGGAATTTGAGACGGATCTCTCTGTGCATATATCTTCACATCTTCACCGTTCACATTGATTGCGCTTTCAGAATGCTTAACGTCTGCATCGAATCTACCCTGTGCTGAATCGTATTTCAGCAAATGCGCCAGCACGTTGGGGCTGGTGAGGTCATTGATAGCTACCACATCAATGCCGGGCATTTTGTAAATCTGGCGGTATACCAAACGGCCGATACGACCGAAACCATTAATACCAATTTTGAGAGTAGTTCCCATTTTACATCGTGATTTGAGTATGAAAAAATCGAGAGCGAATTTACAATCAATACCCTTATTAATCAATATAATTTTAGGTTATGAAAATATTTTTTGGAAATTTAAAATAACGTCCTACATTTGCAATCCGAAAATGATGCGCCGCGTTGGTCAAGGGGTTAAGACGCCTCCCTTTCACGGAGGAGTCACGGGTTCGATTCCCGTACGTGGTACAAAAAAAGGGTTCTTCTGTTTTGAAGAACCCTTTTTTATTTTAATCTTACTCATCCTACCTAAATAGCCTCTTCCGGCTTTTAATGCCAGTTTCCCACATCTCTCCCGGTGATATTTAATATAAATTCATAATAATATATATATTATTTCATGTAAAATATTTATCCCGCGTTGTTCATTTTGTGCATTTTTAATCCTCTCACTCATTTATTCATTTTATTCATTCATTCCCGCAACCCGCTACAACATTGATTATTACAATACTTTAGCCATACCGAACCGATATCCCGATATATTAAGCGACTAAGTATCCTTATGCATATCCCTCTGCGTGCCGTGAAAGCAATTATCAATTCCCTGTTACCTGGATCTCCCGGACGGATATGGTATGCTACACTGGTATGTTTCATTTATTTCCCGCTTCAGATACACGCTCAAACCGGTTGCCCTGTACCTAAAGTGAGAAAGTACGTCTCCGGCCAAAGAACGGCCTCGCTTCTGGGTTGGGTGGACAATGAAACACTGGCAGCCGATGCCAATCCCGTTACCTTCTCTACACTGAATGCACCCATTCCGCTGTTAGGACTCACCTTCGCCACCCAATACCTTCGTTTCAATTCACAGGTGGCTGCCGGCACACCTCTCAGCGTAAAAATTATTTACCCTACCAACCTCCTGGGTGCGGGGTCGTCCGCTACTGTACAACCTTTCATATACGACAATGGTACAGAAAAAGCAGCAGGTGTATCCTCATCGGTGGGCAACCTGTTATCTCTCCTGAACGGCGCCGGTGATATGGAACTGACCTTCACGCCGAAAGACGCTGCCGGTAACCCGGTGGCCTATGATGGCGTATGGATAAAACTTTCCGGCATAGCCGGACTGGCAATGAATATGGGCGTATACGATGCCTGGATCATGCAGGACCCGCCCGGTGATATCAGTTGCAACCAGGCCATCGATGTACTGGCAGGCATCCGCGCAGGCGGCGTAAACCTGCTTTCCGCTACCGGCGGCGTAGTAAATAAATGGAACGCGATCGACAATGATCCTTCTCTCTCCACTTATGCGCAACTGAACACTGGCGTACAGGTGCTGAGCCAGGTGTTTGAAACTGTTGTATTTAATACGCCCGCGAAAGCGGGTGATTCGGTATACCTTGTATTACAAGACCCTGGCGGAGGGCTGCTCAACCTTAGTCTCCTCACTGGTTTCACCATACAACCTTACCTCGGAACAACACCGGCAGGAAGCCCCATCACCAATAGCAGCAGCTTGCTGAGTCTCCGCCTGTTGAGCGGGCCGGGACAAAAGTATGTGCTGGCTGCCGCTATCCCTGCGGCCTTCGACCGGGTAGACATACAAATGGGCGGCGTTGTAGGCGCCCTCTCTTCCCTGCGCATCTATGATGTAAAAGTAGTATCGCCGGTACCGGTGTATTCACTTACCATCAATGGTAATCTCACCCCCGGCCCAATATGTATTAAAGACGCAGACAAACTGAAATTCAATATCACCAATGCAGACCCCTGTGCAGTGTATAAATGGTACAGCACAGACAATACATTGCTATCTACCGGTAACGCCTATACGCCGGTAATTACCAGCCCGGGAAATTTTACCTGGTATGTGGAAGCCATACGGAACGGATGCAACAGCGTTGTCAGTAATCGTGTGCCCGTTCACGTTACAGTGGAACCCCGTCCCGGAAAACCATTACTCACCATTCAATTAAACCCTTGACATATGAAGATTGCTACATCCGGAATGCACCGGCTTTTCCATCCCGTTTTAATGATCCCTGTTTTACGCCATCCTGCTGTTAAGTACCTGCTGGGCGTATTTTTAGTGCTGTGTACCATCGGAGTCCGCGCACAAACCACTACACTCATCAAAACACCGGCAGAGCTGTCGGATAACAATGATGCTTCAAAAGGTACTTCTACCTCCACAGGCACTACCTTGTTCTGTACGGATCAATCCGTGTTTACACTTATCTCCAGTTTAACCGATCCCACTGCTACAGGCACCCCTGTACCTTATACCAGCTGGGTATGGCAGGAGATTGATGTAAACGGGAACCCCGGCGCGCTGCCTGCAACAGCCGTTCCTGTCAATGAAAAACTGAATGTAGCATCCGCTACACCCGGCTGGCACACCTACCAGGTAACTGCTGCTACAGGCGCCTCAGAGTGCCCGGCCGATCCGGTGATTTTCACGGTGTATGTGTTACCAAACCTAACCATTGCTGCGGAAGTAGATCCGGCGAATAATCCAAACCTTACCTATTGCGCGGCCAACGGTGCGCCCACCGGCCCGAAAGCAATCAACCTCAAAAGCACGGTAACGTTTACCACTCCGCCCCGCAAAATTACCGGCCTGAAAGACTATGCAATAAGCGATTTCGAATTGAAATATGTATGGTCTAAACAGGAAGTAGGCGTGCCCGCCTCTAAAACAGATGTAGGCACAGGTGCTGATTACACCATCGTGGAACCGGCCGTGTCTACACCCGGTACCGAGAAAAAATATAACTACAGCGTGAAAGTGGTTTACACGGTGAAAGCATGCAGCGATTATACCGCTACTGCACAATCCGGCGGACAACCAGCCGTGATCACTGTTACGCCTAAACCAGGTCAACCGGTTATTACTATCCAGTAATCTGTATGGGTAAAAAAATAACTGTTATCTTTTTAATCCTCGGCTGGTGGATGACTTCCGCATGGGCGCAGTCACCACCGGTCAGGTATATCATGCCCGGTCAGCAGGTAAAGCTTACCGCCACAGCCACCAATGCGCAATACTACCAGTGGTATCGCGATGGCGTGTCCATCACCGGCGCTACGCTGGCGGAATATGTTACCGCAACGCCGGGCAGGTATACCGTAGAGGCATATAACGGTAACGACTGTATGTCGGAACCGTCTGAAGCAGTTATTATCGCCGAAATAACCGGCAAGGGACCGGATGCAGATCTGCAGATCACCAAAACTGCCGATAAGGGAAACATCCGCGTTAACAGCACTTTCAATTACTATTTAACAGTGGTGAATAACGGTCCGGCAAATGCTACCGGCATAGTGGTAACAGATAAGCTGCCCCGTTACCTGGCAATGGACCTGCTATCAGTGCCCACAACAGGTTCCGCCACCTACGAAGCAAACGATCATACGGTGCTGTGGAAAATGAATAGTCTGCAAAAAGGCATGACCGCTTCTTTATCCATTAAGGTAAAAGTCCTGGAACCCGGACTGGTCAGCAATACCGCTACTGTTACCGCCACTGAAGATGATAACGTATTGCAGAATAACACCAGTACGCATCAGCTGAAAGTATTGGCGTTGCATATTCCCAATGCAATTACTCCCAACGGCGACGGCGTGAACGAAGTGTTTATCATCAGCGGCCTGGAACTTTATCCGGAAAATGAACTTACTATTCTCAACCGCTGGGGCAATCATGTATTTGAACAAAAAGGATATACGCAAAACTGGAACGGAAAAGGATTAAATGCAGGCACTTATTTCTACTTGCTGCGGGTGAAGGATGAAAACGGCCACTGGCAGGAGTTTAAAGGATATATCAGTTTACTGAAGCCATAAACATTTACTATGTGTATGAAGAGATATTTTGTTTTCCTGGTAAGCATGTTTTGCAGCTGGCATCAGTTGCAGGCGCAGCAGGATGCGCAGTTCAGCCAGTATATCTTTAATGGCCTCTATATAAATCCCGCTTATGCGGGATACCGGCAGGAACTGAATGCGCATGCGTTTTACAGGAATCAGTGGGTGGGTGTTCCCGGTGCGCCGGAAACCATGTCGCTGGCAATTGATGGCAGCCTGAATAACGACCGGGTAGGGCTTGCGCTGCAGGTGTCGCACGACAAAATAGGCGCCCAGAGCCAATTAGCGGCATATGGCAATTATGCATACCGCATTCCACTGGGAGGTGAAACCGGCCGGCTGGCATTTGGTATTGGTGCAGGTATTGTACAACAGGGGCTCAATCCCAATGAGCTGGAGTTTACCAATCCCAACGAACCAAATCTTGGCGGAGCCACCCAACACATGCTGTTATTCGATATCCGGGCGGGCGCATATTATGCTACCGAAAACTGGTTTGTTGGTTTTTCGGCAGATAATCTTACGGCGCAGTACCAGGCAAAAAATAAACCATTGGGTCATTTTATCCCGGCTCCTAAACCACACTTTTATTTCACCGGCGGTGCTTTGCTCAGGATGAACGACGATGTATTCCTGAAACCATCTTTCCTGTTAAAAGACGACAAGGCAGGACCTACCAGTCTTGATCTGAATATGTTTGTATTACTGAAGGAACTGGTTTGGCTGGGAGGCGGATACCGTACAGCAGTGGAGCTGTATAACAAGCCGGCTTTGCAGCAGGGCCTTGCCAAACCTGGTGCAGTAATAGCAATGGCGGAAGTATTTGTGTTGCCGGAATTACGAATAGGATATGCCTTTGATTATGCTTTAAACAAATACCGCACTTACAACAACGGCACGCACGAAATATCTGTTGGATATTATTTTAAGAGAATGGATAATGCCAAACGGACTTCTCTGCGACAGGTGAGATGTTCTTATTTTTAACCTTTGATGATGCAGTGGATTACCTTCGTATCTTTAAGTAACAAGTTTCCGGGTATGAGAAAAAAGAAAGTTGCTTCATTGCTGGTGAGTATGCATCCGTTACAACGGGTGCTGGTGAGTTTGGGGTTCACCTTCGCGGTGTTTATTATTTTTTTATTACTGAAGATAGAGGTACATCCGCTGGTATTGTCTGCACTTTTATGGAACATCTTTGCCATTTCCTATATCTCCACCGGCTGGATCGTTTTCTTCAACCGGACCATACAGGAGATCCGTACATGGGCGAGGATCGACGATGGTAGCCGCACTTACGTTACTTTAACGGTGTTGCTCGCATCTGTAGCGAGCCTGGTACTGGTGTTGTTAATGATGTTGTCAAAAGAGCTGACGGGTCTTTCAAAGATCCTGTACCTCCCGGTAGCCGTTTCCGGTATGCTGGCTTCCTGGACAATGGTACATACCACCCTCACTTTTCACTATGCCCATCTGTATTACGACGATGCCGAAGACGATAATACGAAACAGGCGGAAGGGCTGGAGTTTCCCAAAGAAAAAAAGCCGGACTATATCGACTTTGCCTATTTCGCCTTCGTGATAGGTATGACCTTCCAGGTATCAGATGTGGATATCACCGGCAGATTGATCCGCCGCACAGCGCTGGCACATGGCTTGTTATCCTTTTTGCTGAACACGTTTGTGGTAGCATTAACGATAAATTTAATCGCAGGATTGAAGCAATAAATTGCCTTCAAAAGTACAATCTTCTTACCTTTGATAAAGAATCGAAAAAAAGTTTTGGTTTGTAAAACATTTTCCTATCTTTGCAATCCCAAACGAAAAATGCCGCGTTGGTCAAGGGGTTAAGACGCCTCCCTTTCACGGAGGAATCACGGGTTCGAATCCCGTACGTGGTACAAGAAAAAGGACTTCTGCAAAGAGGTCCTTTTTTGTTTCAGCCATTTTATTCTCTTTCCCCGGTGAAAGTTTTGCGGCAGGGTCGTCTCCTGCATCAAATTCACAACAACATTTAGTACATTTATTCCAACAGCACTCCTTTCCCTGAAACTGAAATGATTAACGGTCATATAAAGGCGCACGCCCAACAATGGCAAAAAGTAGTCAGGTATAGCTTTTACCTGCTATGGATGCTATTGTCTTTCACCGCCGTTAATGCCCAGAAACGGGAAACCGCCAGCTACAACTTCACCCACCTCGATATCAGCAACGGCCTGGCCAGCAACCACGTATCCGCCATTATGCAGGACCGGAAAGGTTTTATATGGATTGCCAGCACCGCACTGCAACGCTACGATGGTACCAACCTCGTAACAGTAGCCAGTTTCGACCGGGTGCCCGGTTCCATCTACTACGATGATATCTGCCTCTGCGAAGATAAAAAAGGCCGCATCTGGATGGGAACACCCGATAATATTCGTGTATACGACCCCGTTACAGACCAGGTAAAAGCCCTGCTGGTAGCCGACAGGGACGTTCGCCCGGAAGGACTGCAATGCAGCCAGATCCTCGAAGATCACGATGGCGTAATATGGGCCACCACGCACGACGGACTACTACGCTTCAACGAAAAAGCACTTAACTTTCAGAAAGCAGCCATCATTCCCGAAGCAGACCGCATCCAGATGATGGACGCCATCATGGAAGATGAAAGCGGCAACCTGTGGATCAGCGGAAAACACGGCCTGTACATCCTGGACCGCCAGCGGAAAAATTTATACAGCTCCGCCAATAACCCGCTGAAACTGCCGGTACTCAATATCGATAATACCTTCAAGAAAATATTCACCGATCCCCATCACCAAATATGGCTCGCCGGCCGGCACGGACTCTTATACAACTACGATCCCGCCTCCCGTCAACTCACGAACTATACCTTCGAAGCTCCCGGTGGTAAAAAAGATAATGAAGATTATGACGCCATCTTCGACCTGGTAAACGACAACGATAATAACCTCTGGATTGCCACCGAAAAAGGCGGGATACTCCGCTATAACCGCGAACTGAAACACTTTGATCTGAACATCACCGCCAATAATGCAGATCCTAAAGGATTTCATTACACCTACGAAGCCAATTGCTTTCTCAGCGACCGCGAAGGCCACCTGTGGATAGGCACCGATCTGGGCGTAAATATCCTCAGCCTCCACAACAAAACATTCCGTATCCTCGATAACAGAACCACTTTCCCAAATACCACCCAACACCTCCCGGCAACAGAAGTAACAGGCATTTTCCAGGCTTCCAATGGAGATGTATACGTAGGATACTGGGGCAAAGGCTTTAGCCACTTAAACGCCAACCTGGAACTGATCCGCAACTATGTACACGACGACGGGGAACCCGCATACACCCTGCCGGAAGAACGCGGACTGGTATGGACTTTCGCCGAACTGAAAGACGGTACCATCCTCGTCGGACAGGAAAACGCATTCCTCTCCCTGTTTAATCCCGCTACCGGGAAATTCACAAAACATCTTACTTCCCCGGTACTTTATGAACAAACAATACTCAACCTGAAACCACAACACGACACCACCGTTTGGATCGGCCTGTATAAACGCGGACTCGCCAGCTGGAACCCGCAGCAAAATACTTTTCAACATTATCATGAAATAGTAGATTCTCTAAAACGACCCGTTTCTGTAATGGATATCGTTCCGGAAGGAGACTCCCTCCTGTGGCTCGGCTCCAGCAGCGCAGGGCTCATACAGTTCAACACCCGCTCACGCCGCATCGTACATCGCCAAACCTTTGAACTGGAAACAAAAAGATATAGCAACATTACAAGCTTACGCCGTTTTAACGACACTATATTACTGGCTGGCACTGATCACGGCCTGTGGGTGTATAACACGCGGAAGCACACCTATAAGCCGCTCCTCATCAACACTAAACTGTTTGATCAGTGGGTACTGAGCATGGAAGAAGACGGCCCCGGCAAAATATGGTTCACCACCCAATACGGATTTTATCGCTACCATGTGGCGGCCGACCGCCTGGAAACATTCATCCAGGGCGACGATATCATCGATAACACCCGCAAGGTAAGACGCCGCATCGTGAAGCTGGACGACGGCAGTCTCCTCGTAGGCGCATCCGATCATATTGTGGCTTTTGATCCCGCCAGCCTGCGCGTGGCGCCACCGCCGCCGGATGTAACGATCGTAAACCTGAAAGCGCTCGACAGTATTGTGCTGATCCACGCCGCCCTGCAAGACAGCGTGCCGGTTACCCTCAGCTATAAACAAAACTTTATCAGCATAGAATTCAAAAGCCTGCTATACCACGAAGAAAAGATCCGCTATTACTATCAGCTGGAAGGAGTAGACGAAAACTGGGTGCTTACAGATAATATCCTGGTAGCAAAATATACCAATCTGCCTCCGGGCAACTATACGTTCCGCGTGCGGGCCGTAAATACCGCCGGTACCTTCTCTGAACATATCACTACACTGCAGATCTTTATTAAACCCGCCTTCTGGCAAACTTCCTGGTTCCGGCTATTGTGCCTGCTGCTGGCCGTTTCACTGGTATATCTTTATTACAGGTTACGTATTGCAGGTATCAAAAAAGAAGCAAAACAACGCGAAGCCATACAACAACAAATTGCGCAGCTGGAAATGAAAGCGCTACGTGCCCAGATGAATCCACACTTTATTTTTAATGCGCTGAATTCTATCCAAACCTTTATGATGAAGAGCGAAACAGAACAGGCCCTGGCCTACCTGAGCCGCTTTGCAAAACTGATCCGCAACGTACTCGATAATTCACAACTCAACAATACTACGGTAGCCCAGGAAATCAGCGTACTGGAAAACTACATGGAACTGGAAAAACTCCGCTTCAGCGACGAATTTGAATACGAGATTATTGTGGATCCGGCACTCGATGCCAACATGGTGGATGTGCCTACCATGATCATCCAGCCATTTGTGGAAAACGCCATCTGGCACGGTTTGCTGCACGAAAAAGGAAAAGGAAAAGTAACCATCACCTTTAAAAAGGTAGATGACCGCATTTTATGTACCATAGAAGATAACGGTATCGGGCGGGAAAAATCTGCAGCAATGAAGCGCCTCAGCAAACCCCGCCATCAATCCCGCGGACTGCAAATTACGCGCGACCGCCTTTCACTGTATAACAGCCGCTTTAATGTAGATGCCAGCTTCGATATTGAAGACCTGACAGATGAAGAAGGGAAAGCGCTGGGAACAAGGGTAAACCTGTGGTTCCCGTTTGTGGAAGAGTAGCCAATGGGAAAAACGATCTGTTTTCCCATTGGCTGAATATTTTTATGCGAGGCCGGTTTCATAATGCCGCTCCGGGATCTCTATATCCAGGAAGCCTTTTTTAATCAACCATTCCCTGAAGATTTGCTGCACATCATACTCCCCATGTACCAGGAAAAGTTTTTTCACATCTTTCGGATGCTGGCAGGCCAGCCACTGGCTCAGATCTTCATAGTCGCCATGCGCACTCATAGAACGGATCACGCCCACCGCCGCATTTACATGGAAACGGGTACCATAAATAGATACCTCTTTAGCGCCACGCATCAGCTTACCACCTAGTGATTGCGGCTCGCAATAACCAACAATAAGAATGGTATTACGGGCATTGTCGATGTTATTGGCAATATGATGCTTCACACGCCCGGCTTCTGCCATGCCCGATGCTGAGATAATCACGCAGGGCTCCTGGCGGAAATTCAGTGCTTTGGACTCGTCTACTGTTTTGATATAATGAAGACCGGGGAAGTCAAACGGATCATCGTCCTTTTTCAGGATATTAGCGACTTCGCTGTTAAATACTTCGGGATGCGCTTTGGTAACGGCAGTAGCTTCTGTGGAAAGTGGGCTGTCTACAAAAATGTCAACCCTCGGCAGTTTACCCGCCAGTTGCGCATTGTTCAATGCGTACAACAACTCCTGCGTGCGTCCTACACTGAAAGCAGGAATGATCAGCTTCCCTCTTTTTTCCATACAGGTTTCCCGGATATGACGCAGCAGTTCAGCATCAGCAGGAGCGGCATCTGCGTGTAGCGTGCTGCCATAGGTTGATTCTATCAGGATATAATCTGCCTGTGGAAACACCTCCGGCGATTTCAGTATCGCATCATTATAGCGGCCAATATCACCGCTGAAAGAGATCTGTTCTGTTTTACCATTTTCTGTAATACGCAGATGTACAGACGCGGCGCCTACAATATGTCCGGCGTCGGTGAACATCAGTTGTATATCCTTGTCAATGTGCGTCCAGGTATTATAACCAGTCGGCTTTAACCGGTCTATGGATAGTTTCGCATCATCTACACTATATAGCGGCTCTACAAAAGGGAGTCCTTCTCTCGCCATTTTTTTATTGGTGAACTTCGCATCATCGCGTTGTATTTCGGCGGAGTCGAGCAACAGTATTTCCGCCAGATCGCGGGTAGCGGGTGTGCAGAAAATATCGCCCCGGTATCCAAGCTTCACGAGCCGCGGTATAAGGCCGGAGTGGTCGATATGTGCATGCGACAGCACCATGTACGTTATTTCCTGCGGATCAAATCCGAAGTCCCTGTTAAGGGAATCTGTTTCATGACCCATGCCCTGGAACATGCCACAATCCAATAAAATCTTTTTGCCATTCTTAAGTGTGATCAGGTGTTTTGATCCGGTAACAGTGCGCGCAGCGCCATGAAATGCAATTTTCATATCAGATATTTAGAGTGAACGGCGTTCACCATTTTACGATTTACATTTAAACGACCAGGTGATGGCGAAGGAGGCAATTAATATGCCGTCTTTATCCCGGCCTTCACTGCGGAGGGTAACGGTTTCCGCGGAATTATCATTTAGCGCCCGTTCTATAGCGGCTCTCAGCAGCGGGAGTTCTGAACAGGTAAACGTGGTAACGCCGGTGGCTTTTTTTACAAAAGTGGATTCCATGCCGGTAACGAGCATGGATACACGCCGTGGCGCGCTGCGTACATACATCATCGCCGGTAAACCGGTGCTGAGTTCAGCTGCCATCGCTAAACAGGCAAAGTAGGTAGACCGGAAAGGGTTTTGCGACAACCAGCGGAAAGGAACAGTGGTTACACAGGTATCGGCTTCCAGCGATTTTAACCGCACTCCTGAAAGCCACGCTGCCGGCAGCTTCCAGAACAGGTAGGCCGAAAACTTAAACGGATGCTGTGCAAACTTCTGAAAAGATTGCACAGCATCCGTGTTGAAAGTGGTAATGCCGTTATCCATGACGATGTTATTCGTTGATATAATGGGAAGGCTGCAACGCAGCGGGTGACCATTGTTTCAGGAACTCCTGCACTTTCTTTTTATCATAGGAATCTGCCGATTCCAGCAAACCGGAATTCTGTGTATGCAGCCGGTTACCTTTCGCATCCAGTATTACCAGCACCGGGAAACCAAAACGCTGCGGATAGCCCAGCTCTTTCAAAACAGGCAGGTTCTTGTTTTCCTTGCTGTAATTAAGATGATACACTACATAATTATCATTCAATGCTGCTTTCAGCTCGGCATCATCTTCTATAAATTTATACAGCCGCTTACACCAGATGCACCAGTTGCCGCCAATTTGCAGCAATACATGTTTCTGCTCCTTCGCTGCTTTTTGTTCTGCCGCCGCAATATCCGCCTTTGCATCGGCAGCAGGGTTATAAATATGTTCCAGGTCATGTGTTTGCGCCTGCGTGGCAGGAATTGCAAAAGCCATACTCAATAACAACGTCCAAACAAACTTCTTCATAAAAAAACTATTAATCAGGATATCTAATTTACACTATATTTTGCACATACTGCTGGATGGCCAGCTGGGCTTTGGCAGGGTCCTGCAGCTGCAACCGGACAATATCTTTCAGCTGTTGCTGCAACGCAGGATCATACACCGGCACACATACTTCTATCCTGCGATGGAGGTTACGGTTCATCCAATCTGCCGAACCCATATATACTTCTTCCTGGTTATTATTATGGAAGATGAATACCCGCGCATGTTCCAGGTACCGGTCTACAATCCGTATGATGCGGATGTTTTTACTTTCCGCGATATCCGGCACCAGGCAATTGATGCTGCGCACAATCAGGTCTATCTGTACGCCTGCCTGGCTGGCTTCATACAGTTTACTGATCATCCCTCTTTCCTGCAGGTTATTTATTTTGATGATGATTCTGCCGGGCTTTCCTTCTTTTACGTGAACAATTTCCCGGTCTATCAACCCGGTAAAACGTTCCGTCATGTTAAACTGTGCTACCAGCAAATGCTGGAACTGCAAAAACTGGTAACCCGCTGGTTGTTCCCTGCTTTGAAGGTACAGGAACAGCAGTTCCATCTCCCGGGTAATATCCTTATGCCCGGTAAACAAAACATGATCGGTGTAAAAACGTGCAGTGCTTTCATTAAAATTACCGGTAGCAATGAGGCCGCAATAATCCCACTGGTAGCCGCGGTTACGCTTTACCAATGCAGTTTTGGCATGCACTTTCATACCAGGAATACTATAAATGAGTTTTACGCCGGCATCCTTCATTTTCTTTGCCCAGCGGATATTATTGGCTTCATCAAACCGGGCTTTCAGTTCCACAAACACCGTTACCTTTTTCCCGTTCTTTGCTGCGCTGATCAGCGCCTGTGCAATCTGTGAGCCGGAAGCAATGCGGTACAGCGTTACATATATTTCGGCTACATCCGGATCTGCCGCGGCTTCATTAAAAAAGCGCAGGATATAATCGTAGCGCTGGTAGGGGAGATGTACCAGCAAATCCTGCTGTAACACCAGGTCCAGTAACCGGTCGGTAGCCACAATGGCCTTATTTTCGGCGGGTATTACTTTGGGATAATCTACGTGTAGTAACCCTGCCGGCGCGGGGAGGTTGGCCAGGTCTTTCAGGTTATGATAACGTCCGCCCATTACCTGCTCATCGTCCTGTACATCAAACTGGATGGCGAGGAAATGGAGCAGCGACCGGGAAATAGCGGCATCATACAGGAAGCGCGTAGGCACGCCCAACTCACGTTTACGGATCAACGTTTCTACTTCTTCGAGGATGTCACCTTTCACTTCGTCCATGTCCATTTCCGCATTACGGGTAAGCTTCACGCTGTGGCAGCTTTCCACCGTATAGCCAGGGAAAAGATAAGAGAGATGCGCGCGGATAATATCATCGAGGAAAGCAATGTAATGAACGCCCTCCAGCGACGGCAGCTGCTGAAAACGCGGCAGGTCGGCGGGGATATTCACAATTACAAATTCCTGGATGCTGGTATTATTTTCAGGCACCAGTGTTACTGCGAGGTACAGCTGGTTGTTTTCAAGAAATAGTTTTTTATGTTTTCCATTGAGCCATACCGGCTGTAAATAAGCCAGTACGGTAGTAAGGAAATAATATTTTGTAAAGGCAAGATGGGCAGGCTGCAGCGGCTGGTTATAATACAACTGTACGCCTTGTGTCCGCAGGTCAGGCAATACGCTGCCGGTGAAAATCTGTCCGTATTCCTGTTGCTGCCGGTTTATTTCCTGCAACACCTGTTGTAACGTATCGCTGCTGATGGAGTCATTTTCCCCGGCTGCCGGATCATTTTCCAGCACCCGGTTAATGGTAAGTATGGCCGGCATTCTCACCCGGAAAAACTCGTCGAGGTTGGAAGAGAAAATGGAAAGAAATTTAATCCTTTCGTATAGTGGTACCTGTTGGTCTGCCGCCATCAACAACACCCGGTAATTAAAGGATAACCAGCTCAGATCGCGGTTATATAAAGGAACACCCATGAATCATTATGCTTTTACCGGGAAGAAAATTGCTGCAATCAGGAAAGCGAATACAGAAATAATAAGACCAAACATGAAAATATTATAGGAAATACGCAGCAGTTTGTATTTATGACCCAGTACTACGCCCAGGTAATAAATGTCTCTCGTCATGCTGCTGTACAGGAATTCAGAATCATCCATCATCTGCTTGATTCCCCACTGGTATTCTTCCAGGTGCATCTTATAAAAGTTACCAAAAAACAGGAGATTGGCATCTTTCTTTTCGATATCTGCTTTGGTGAAGGTACCGCTGGTTACATTCGGGCGGGTGGCCAGCACGGAGAAGATCACGGTGAGTACAGCCGTGAAAAGAAAAATGATGGAAGGAATCACCATGTTGGGATAATCTTCCAGTCGCCTTACCAGTACGCTCAATATCACGGAGATGATAATAGAATTCACCGAAATCATGATATGCGCTTTACTGTCGGCCATAGAGCTTAGCCTGATATGATTGGTGGAAGTGGTTCTGAACATGGTTTCCACGCCACGTTCGGATTTACCTGACTTCTCTTTATCCTTGTCTTTTTTCTTTTTTTCAGTGAAGGTAGCCGGTGGGGTATCGGAAGTACCGGCGCCGGGAGTGGCGGTGATAGCGGTAAGATTATCTTCCGCAGCTTCTTTTGTTTTTTTCTCCAGCTTCTTTTTCAGCTTTTCCAGGTTCTCTTCTTTCTGTTGTTTAAACAGGGTCTGCGCGTAGTCGGTCCAGTAGTGATGCTCCGTTAAAAAGGTGATATTGGTATTCAGCCATTTCACGGCGGGAATATCCTTTTGGTAGGTCAGCTCCATTTCGTGCCGGAGCAGCTTGTTCCGGTCGGAGTACTCTTTGGATCCCAGGTGTGAAAGATCGGCGTCACAAACAATCTGTTCTACCAGGTTGTGGGGCGACTGGGGCATTTTGGTAGCCAGGATGGCGCCTTGCACCATCGACTGAACATTTTCCGGCGCCTGTTGTTGCTGTAAGAATTGCAGGGCCTCTTTGGCGCCGTTTTCTTCGTGGGCACTGCCTTCGCCCAGCAGGTACCCGGCATCATGAAACCAGGCAGCTACGTATACTGCCGCTAATTCGTCGTCCTGAAGGCGGTAATGGGCCGCAATTTGTCCGGCAGCCTGTACTACCTGTTGCGTATGTACGAGATTATGATAAACCAGGTTAGGGCGCGGGTGTTGCTGATACTGGGCTATAACATAGTCCCGGGCTGCATCTATAATAGCATTCTTTTGCATAAGGAAGACGAAAATTAAGATAAGGAACTGCGAAATACGTTGTATACTTTATACATTTTATTGTACTAATAACGGTATGTTCGTTACTTCGCGTATTACAAATCGCAAATTGAACCTAAGTTACTGCATTTTTGAGTTAAATTTATGCTATAAAGTTACACTATGGATGTCCGGATCGGGTTAATATTTCTCCTTTTCCTCTTGTCATGTAATATGAGCGACAGGGAACAAAAAGTATACGCCTCCCCACGTGGTTACGATTTAAAAGAGCCGGTACGCTACCGGGTCAGGGAGTCTATGCAGGAAATTTCAGGCATGGAATTGTTTCCTGATGAACACAAAATTATGGCCATTAATGATGAGGAAGGCCACATCTACCAGCTGGATGTATTGGCAAAGGAACCTTACCCGCACTTTAAATTTGCAAAAAACGGAGATTATGAAGACATCTGCCACACAGATAGCGGCTGGTTTGTATTGAAAAGCAATGGCTCCCTGTTTGAAGTCCACGGCCTGTTCACCGACAGCGTTTACAGCGATCATCACAAAATGCCAAAAACGGGAAAGAAGGAATTTGAAACCACTTACTACGATTCTGCCCGTAACAGTATTGTGATGATCTGTAAGAATTGTGAAGATGATAAACGCCTCGGCGTTACCAGCGCCTACCGCTTCGATCTGGCCACCAGGACATTTGATACCACGGCCATTTATAAGTTCAATAACCAGGAAATTGCGCGCCTGGCCGGTTCAGATATGCGGTTCTTCAAACCTTCCGCAGCAGCCATTCATCCCATCGAAAAGCGATTGTACATCATCGCCTCGGTGAATGGATTGCTCGTGATCTCCGACCTGCAGGGCCACGTACAGGAAGCCTACAACCTGAAACACCGCCTGTTCCTTCAGCCGGAAGGACTGGCATTTGCACCCAACGGCGATATGTATATTTCTAATGAAGGCGGATACGACGGTACTGCCAATATTCTTAAATTTACCTACAAGTCCAAATGATCAGATCAGCCATCATCTATATTGCCCTATTAATTGTTACATGTACTGCCGCCTATGCCCAGTCGCCGCAGGTCGTGAAACGTGTGATCCTTATCGGCGATGCCGGGGAACTGCACGACAACGGCAAAAATCCCGTAGTGGATGCCGTACGTAATACCTTCGATCTCCAGGATAGCCGGAATACTATCCTCTTCCTGGGCGATAACGTATATCCGCACGGGTTACCCGATTCCTCCAGTAACAAATTCCAGGTGGCCAAAGAAATCATCGACTACCAGATCAACCTGGTACGTGGTACCAAAGCCCAGGGATATATCATTCCTGGTAACCACGACTGGGACAAAAGTAAACCCGATGGATGGGATATTATCCGCAACCAGCAACGGTATGTGGATTCTCAACACCTCGATAACGTTCAGTTTGAACCAAAAGAAGGTTGCCCCGGCCCCATAGAAGTAAAGATCTCCGATAATATCACCCTCATCATTATGGATAGCGAATGGTGGGTGTTTCCTTATCAGAAGCCGGGAATAGAATCTTCCTGCGATTGTAAAGACAATGACGAGATCCTTACCAGGCTGTCGGAAATAGTAGCCACCAACCGCAACAAGCTGATCATATTTGCTACCCATCATCCCTTCCGTAGCTACGGCATTCACGGAGGATATTATACCATCAAGCAACATATTTTCCCGTTAACAGACCTGCGCCCGGCGCTGTATGTGCCTTTGCCGGTGATAGGCTCTATCTATCCCATTGCCCGTGGCGTTTTTGGTACCCTGGAAGACATTCCCAATCCGAAGTATCAGCAGATGATCAAAGGAGTGGAAGCAGCCCTGAAACCTCATGGCCCGGTGGTGTTTGTGTCTGGTCACGATCACACCCTCCAGCTCATAAAAGATCAGCAGAATGCCTACGTGGTAAGTGGCAGCGGCGCAAAAAATAACCGCGTAAAGAAAGGACCGAAATCGCTGTTCGCCAGTACAGATAACGGTTTTAGCGCCATCGAATTAATGTCCGACAGCACCGTACGCGTACAGTATTATGTTGCAGACAACGGCACACAACCCGTTTTCAGCAATAACCTGTTCCGCCTGCAGGACATTCCGCAACAGTCGCTCGCCTACACGCCGCCGGCATCACTGCCGCCATTTATCAGGGTAGCTGCGGATACACAGTATGTACATGTCTCCAATTTTCATAAAAAGTTGTTGGGAGAAAATTACCGGCAGGTATGGGCCACCCCGCTCAACTTCCCGGTACTGGACCTCAAAACTGCCAAAGGCGGCCTGAAGATCCTGCAACGCGGCGGTGGAAAACAAACACACTCACTCCGCCTGGAAGACAGCACCGGCACCGAATGGGCTATGCGCTCCCTGAAAAAGTTCCCGCTGGCAGCTATTCCTGAACTGCTCCGCGAAACCATTGCCCGCGAAGTAGTACAGGACCAGATCTCCGCCGCCAACCCTTATGCCCCGCTGGCAGTAAGCGTATTGGCCGAAGCCGCCGGCGTGCCGCACACCAATCCCACTTTTGTATACCTGCCAGCCGATAGCTCGCTCGGCATCTATGCAAACGACTATGGGAACGAAGTATTCCTTTTTGAAGAAAGAGAACCCGCTACCGGCAGCAACAATAAAACTTACAATACGCCAAAAGTACTGGCAAAGATCTGGGGAGATAATGATGAGCATATCGACCAGAAATCTGTACTCCGCGCCCGCATCTTCGATATGTACATCATGGACTTTGATCGTCATGACGACCAGTGGCGCTGGTATAAGGAAAAACATAAAGGAGAGGAATACTATTACCCGGTTCCCCGCGACCGCGACCAGGCGTTTTTCCTGAACGGAGGATTTATTCCTCGCCTGGCTGCCCGCCCCTGGTTTATGCCGGCCATACAGGGCTTCCGGAAAGATATCCCCGATATCAACGGCTTTAACTTCAGCACCCGTTACTTCGATCGCTCCTTCCTCAATGAAATGAATGAAGAGGATTGGAAGAAACAAACAGATAAGCTTTTAAAGAAGATGACCGACAGTGTGATCACTGCTGCTGTAAACGCTTTTCCCGATACTATCCGGTCGCTGGTAGGCCCTATGATGATCGATAAATTATCTGCCCGCCGCAACATCCTGGAGAAGAACACACTCAAATACTACCGCTTCCTCGCCAAAGGCGTTGATGTGCCGGCCACTGAAAAGAATGAACTCATCTCGGTAGAAAAACAACCTGGTGGTAAAGTAGCCCTCGATATATTTAAGATCAGCAAGAAAGGAGTCGTTCAGCAAAACATCTACTCCCGCACTTTTGATCCTTCCGTAACCAAAGAAGTAAATGTATATGGCATGGGTGGTAATGATCGCTTTGTAATAAAAGGCGATAACGCAACTCCCATACGCATACGCCTCGTTGGCGGCAAGGACGCCGATTCCTATATCGACAGCACCACTGCGCGGGCTGGCAAACGGGTACGCATATACGACCAGAGAACCGGCAAAGATACTTTCGCCCTCACCGGCAATGAACAACGCCGTCTGTCCAACGATCCGGCGAATATCAAATATAACCGCAGCGCCTTCCAGTATGAAAAAACAATGCCGCTACTGGCCGGCGGCTACAATCGTGACGATGGTTTGCTGCTCGGTTTAGGCTTGTCCGTTACCCGCCACGCGTGGCGCCGGGAGCCGTTCTCCACCAAACACCTGTTCACCGCTACGCATGCACTGGCCACCCGTGCCTGGAACTTCCGCTATGAAGGAGAATACACCGATGTAATCGGGAAAACAGACCTGCTGCTGTTTGCCAGAGCAAAAGCGCCCAACAATACCATCAACTTCTTCGGATATGGAAATGAAACTATATTCGATAAGTCCGGTAATAAAACCATTTCTTACTATCGTGCACGGTATAATTTTTATACTGCAGAAGCATTGTTGCGCACCAGCATAGGAAATCATATGACCATTGCGTACGGTCCTACATTCAATAATTACGCCTTTGATAAAGATGAAAACCATGACCGTTTCATCACCGACTTCAAAAACAATGGACTGGATTCTGCCGGCATCTATACTAATAAAGCATATGCGGGTGGTAAAATAGTGGCTACTATTGACACCCGTAACAGTAAAATCATTCCTACCCGCGGCATTCTGTGGACAACCACTTACGCCGGTAACTTTGGCGTAAATGATAAGAGTTATAACACTACTTCGCTGCAATCGGATCTGAGTTTATACATGAGCTTCCGCATCCCGGCTAATTTTGTAATTGTAAGTCGTTTTGGCGGCGGTAAACTATGGGGGAACTATGAGTACTTCCAGGCACTCACGGTTGGCGGCGTTCAAAACCTGCGCGGTTACCGCAACTACCGCTTTGCCGGCGACGCCAGCGTATATAACAATACAGAAATACGCGTGAAGTTATTTGATCTCAAAACTTATATCCTGCCCGCAGGCGTAGGGCTCATCGCCTTTAATGATGTGGGCCGCATATGGAGGGAAAATGAAACCTCGCACGTATGGCACGATGGATACGGCGGAGGCGTTTATATTGCGCCGATCAATGCCCTGATCATTACCGCAGTGGTGGGGCATTCCAAAGAAGAAACAATACCTTATATCACCTTCGGGTTTAAATTCTAAATAAAAAGGGAAGGCAGATAGCCTTCCCTTTTTTATTATACGATAGCTTCCATATTTACTTTTACGCGGAGCGCTTTCAATCCGCTCACGCCCTGTAGCTCTTCCAGATCCAGCATTTCAATTTCCGGCAGCAGTATTTTTTTGCTTTGCAGGAAAGTAATATACTTTTTCAGTTCCTCCATTTCTCTCACATAAGAGTATACCATTGCAATGGTGCCGGGTTGTGTTAACCGTTCGCCGGTATCTTTTATATGTACTTTATCAATACGTTTTTTGATGATTTCATAACGCACATTGTAAGCGCCTTCCACATCAAACCGGCGTTCGTCGCTGCGGAAGCTGATGGTGATAGGAGCGCTGTGCATCAGGATCATCTGCGTGGTTTGCAGCGGCACCTTTAATTTAGGTCCCAGTTTATGCGTAAGCCTTGCGATATGCGCCATAGAGGAAAGCTGCCACAGGCGCAGGTTGCGCAGGTACAACTGGTCAAATTTCTTTTCCTGGGCAATCGACTGGCCAATATAAATAGTATACTCCACGCCATCGGTACGGTACTTTTCAAAGTAGCAGGGGAAAGAATGTTGTATATACTGGCGTTCCTTCTCCAGGTACTGGCTGATGGCCATGTTGATGTTGGATAAACTTTCTTCGTACTCTCTCCGGTGATGATAAACGTGTCCTTCTGTTTTGTCCATCTTCGCAAAATAGCTGGCCAGTAATGGTTTCAGCTCTTCATTGTCTTCACAGAGATGTTCCAGTACAGGCTGTATTTCCTGGTCCATGAACTCGTTCACCTTCAGGTCTTCGCCCGCCTGCAGGCTGTTACTGAGATTGTCCAGCAGATCATTTGTTTTAAACTGCAGTTCTTCCAGTAAAGGCAGGTGAATGGTTTTGCCGATGGTTTCGAGTGTATCGCGGATCAGTTCCAGCTGTTCCTGCAAATCCTCGCGGATAGCAGTGCCCTGCTGTACAGATGAGTTGCGGATATCCACCGCGCCATAAAGCGGGTACACTTCATCAAAGCTGATGCTTTCAATATCTTTTCTTTCTTCTTCTGGTGTCAGCAGGTAATTCCAGGCGGCATCCACAAACTTCCATTCCACGGAAGGCTGTAAGGCGGTAAACTGGTCTTTGATCACTTCATTCAGCCGGCTTTCGAGGATGTTCATGCTGCGGTTCAGCATCAGCACCAGCAGGGGATAAGTGTTTTGCAGTTTCCACAGCGGGTCAGACGATAACCGGTTGGGTGTGGAAGAGGCCAGCTCCAGCACGCCCAGTATTTCCTTTTTATGCGTGATCGGGAATATCACGAAACTCCGGATATTCTTGATAGGCAGATATTTCAGGAACGCATGCGGCGCAATCGACGTTTCATTGACATCAGGAACGATCAGCGGTGCCGGGTTTTGCTGCGCGTGTTCCAGGAGCAGCTGGAAAAAGTGCTGCTGTTGTTTTTTATTGCCCACTCCCAGGATCGGATCGGTATTGGAGAATTGTTCTTCCAGTACATTTTTGCCGTTTACTTTTGGAAACGGCACCATGTGGGCGGTTACATCGGGGATACCTAAAATAACCGGGATCATTTTTTCCAGGGTCCGGTAGCTCTCGATTTCGTTGCTGGTGCGCATGTTCATCACCAGGCTCTTGATATTATTGAGCGTTTCCGATTGGGTCACATCTTTCACTGTCCAGATAACAAAGCCTTCCAGTGAAAACATACTGGTAGGCAACAGCTGTTGCAGGGCATCCGGTGTAATCTGCTTGGAGCAGAACATATCATAGTTCAGGTGCGGCAGTTCACCGTTTACCTTTACATCCACAAACCTGGGATCTATATTTACTTTCACATAACGTTTACCACCATCGGGCGTTTCCAGCGTATGGATGATATCGTTCTTATAGTTCATGGGAAAGTGGAATACCTTTTCCAGGATCAGTTTATACAACCAGGTGATCTTGTCTTTTTTTACCTGGGCAATGGAAATGCCGTCCGGAACAGCCGATAACTCAGAGCCGTTTTCAGCAAATAGCTGTTTAAAGAGATCAGAATAATGGAAGATGGCGAACTTAAACGGAACGCCTATGCCATAGATGTCTTTGCTGGAATCTGTGGTAACCGGGAAAATGGCGGCTATCAGCAGATCCAGGTATTCCTTGTATGCACCGAGATCAGCAGTGGCAGGAATGGGTTTGAGTATCTCCGGGTTACTTTCAAATTTATCAATGATCAGTTTATAGAAAGACGAACGGGCTTCTCCTTCATGAGTTACCTTTTCCTTCAGATAATTCAGGAACGGTACGAATGATATATTAGACTCAATTACTTTATCATCGTTAAATATACCGGGGTGTGCAGTTAAAACTTTCATATTATGGTACAATTATAACCAAAGGCTGTCCTTTTAGTGCCAGTAACAATTCTTATTACAATTTACAGTAAAACATTGCAGGAATAACAGAGAGGGAGTACTATTGTAGACGCAAAGGTAGGGGAAATATTGTATCAATATTGAATTCCGGGATTCAGGTATTTGTCAAATGTGCTATACACCTGATAATCAAATACCTGAATCCGCGGAAATCCGGAAGATTTATTGCAATTCGATCTGGTTTTTCAGCAGATCTTCTAATGTATCACGTTTACGGATCAGGTGCGGTTTGCCATCTTTTACCAGCACTTCCGCCGGTTTCAGGCGGGAGTTAAAGTTGGATGACATTTCAAAGCCATAGGCGCCGGCGTTATAAAACACCAGGTAATCGCCTTCCCTTACCTCGTTAATCTTACGGTCCCATCCAAAGGTGTCTGTTTCGCAGATATTACCCACCACGGTATAGATCCGCTCGGTGCCTTTCGGGTTGGAAATATTGCGGATCAGGTGGAACGCCTCATAAAACATGGGGCGGATCAGGTGATTGAAGCCGGAATTTACCCCTACAAATACATTGGCAGTAGTTTGCTTGATCACATTAGCCTTTACTACAAAGTAACCACTCTGGCTTACCAGGAACTTTCCTGGTTCAAACCACAGCTGCAGCGGACGTACGTATGATTTAGCAAAGTTATTGAACGCTTCGCTCAGTTTTTTGCCGAGGAGGTCAATATCTGTTTCAGGATCTCCCTGCTGGTAAGCTACCTTAAAGCCGCTGCCCAGGTCAATAGATTCCAGGTCAGGGAAGTGCTGTACCATTTCAAACATTACTTCCACGCCGCGCAGGAACACATCTACATCCTTGATTTCAGAGCCGGTGTGCATGTGCAGGCCGGTTACTTTCAGTTTAGTAGAATTGATAATGCGTTCGATATGGCGCATCTGGTGAATGGAGATACCAAACTTGCTATCGATATGCCCGGTAGAGATCTTGAAGTTTCCGCCCGCCATGATATGTGGGTTCAAACGGATACAGATCGGATAGCTGCCACCGAACTTATTACCAAACTGCTCCAGGATGGAGAGGTTGTCTATATTAATGATTACGCCCAGGTCTTTCGCTGCAATAATTTCCTGCAGGTCCACACAGTTGGGGGTAAAGATGATATTCTTAGGATCAAAGCCAGCCTTCAGGCCCAGCTGCACTTCCTGGATCGACACCGTGTCCAGTCCGCAACCAATAGAATTGATGTACTTAAGGATATTGATGTTGGTCAATGCCTTACAGGCGTAGAAAAAGCGGGTGTCAGACTTCTGAAATGCCTTTTGGAGCTTTTCATACTGGGTTTTAATCTTTTCTGCATGGTATATATATACCGGGGTACCAAATTCTTCTGCTACTTTCACCAGGAAATCGGCAGTAAGTACGTCGCTTTGTTTAGGCATTGAAAATCCTTAGTTTAAGAATGAGGATGCAAAATTACTACGCAAAAGTGAGAAATTGTAGAAAAAAGGGAGAATCGCCTAGAGGAGAGGTTCTTATTAGTAAATTCACGAATTTATGGAACCATACAGATTTGACAGAACTGCCTTCAAAATCAAGACGTATGCTGAGGCAGATACGGATAATGTTGATTTAAGCCTTTCATTGGCTGAACGGGTGCGCCAGGCCTGGTATCTCATTTCAAAAGCTTATGGGTTTGATTTGAATAACCCGCCGCGGATGGATAAGACGGTTTTTTCGTGTAGGAAACAGAAGTAATTATTCCTGATCTGGATAATCAAACAAGTCGCGGGGAGGGATATTAAGTACCTTAGCCAGCCGGATGATAGTAGAAAATCTTATATCTACCTTACCCTTCTCTATTTGTCCCAGGTTAGAAAATTCAATATTACAATGGGCATCCATTTGGCGCAAACTCCATCCCTTTTGCTGTCTTAGATATCGCAGTTTGGCTCCCAATAGTATTAATGCTTCCTGATTATTATTCATAACCACGTACAAGTTTTTTAACAGAATTTGAATGATTTAGAGAGAAGGATTAACTATTAAGCAGTTCAGCAGGAGTTACTTCAAGAACAAGCGCTAATTGTAAAAGTGTAGTGTATCTTATATCTAATTCACCTCTTTCCATTTTACCAATACTGGCGGAATCAATATTACAGCGGGAGGCCATTTCACGTTGGCTCCAGTCTTTTTGCTCTCTGAGTTGGCGGATTCTTCGCCCCAGGTTTTCCAGCTCTTTTTGTTTATTGATGTCCATATTCTTAAATCGAATATGAACAAAATGAATAGTAATTTTGAGGACATATATGCCCTCGTGTGAATTTAAATGATTATCTTTGCTTCATAGTAACAGCCTTGTTAACCAAAACCATACATATCATGCAACCAACAAAAACTGTACAATCCAATCCACTCCGTTCTCTCCTCGAAGGCTTTGCTGGCAGCGCCGTTAAATTCCGCGAAAAAGTTTGTGAAGAATGCGGTTGGAGTGAAAGCACGTTTTACAAAAAGGCGCGCGAAACACGCCACCATGCAGCCGTTTTCAGCATCGCCGAAATGGAAAAAATAAAAGACCTCGCCTGGGAAGTACAGCAGGAGCTGAAAGACAGGTTATGAAAAATGAATTGCTAAAAGCTTTAACAGCGTTGCTATTAGCAATTTAACCCCGCAAATATTTGGAAGGTTCGCATAAACGAACTACTTTTACAAAAGTAAGTACAAAATTATGTACGTTTATAGGTACTTATTATATAAAGTAGCATAATATGCAAGTAGTAAATTACAGTGATTTCAGGCATAAAATGAAAGCACATCTTGATAACGTTTCTGATAATCATGATGTACTCATCGTACCGCGTGGTAATGAGAGAAGTGTTGTGATTATTTCCCTGGAAGAATATAATTCTATTCAGGAAACGTTACACCTCATGAGATCAGAGAAAAATAGAACCCGTTTAATGGAGGCTTTAGAAAGAGCTAACAATGGTAACGGTGAAAAACATGATTTAATTGAAGAGTAAATGACGCTTACATGGGATAGTAATGCCTGGGAGGATTACTTATACTGGCAACAAAATGATCGTAAGATCATGAAAAAGATTAACGAATTACTGAAAGACACGATGCGACAGCCTTTTGAAGGTTTGGGGAAACCCGAATTGCTCAAAGAAAACCTGGCTGGATGCTGGTCCCGAAGAATTGACCAGGAGCATAGATTGGTGTATAAAGTAATAGAAGATTCTATCTACATCCTACAATGTAGATACCACTATTAAAAAAAAGGTCAATCCATTTCGATTGACCTTTTTTGTGCTGACTTTTAGCGATACTCTATAAAATCCTTTATCAGCTGATGTTATAGCCAGGTTAAAAGTAAACACGCTAATCACTCCTCCTCATCCCCCTCCATAAACCCTTCAATACTCCGCCGGTCTTTCTTCGTTGGACGGCCAATCTTACTCTGGCGCTTACCGGTCTGGAATACAGATGGAACAAAGGCTGGCGCCAGTTTGTCCTCATCCGGGGTATTGTCTATATAATACTTAATAGCTTCAGGATAGGCCACCCTGTTGGAAATGAGGCCGGTTACTTCAATCACCCACTTACGGGCTTCGCTCCTGATCTCAAACTTATCGCCTATGTTCACAGGTTTAGCGGCTTTTACTGAGGAGCCGTTCATCTTTACTTTACCGCCGTCGCAGGCATCTGCAGCCTGGCTGCGGGTTTTAAACACCCTGATGGACCAGAGATATTTATCTACGCGTACTTTTTCGGTATTACTCATATTCAAAACTTTAAGCCGGCGGCAACCGTGGCTGCCGCCGGTTTGGCTATTTACTCATTTCCGCAAAAAATTTGTGGAAATAAGGAATGGTTTCAATGCCTTTGTAATAATTGGCTAAACCATACTTCTCGTTGGGAGAGTGGAGGTTGTCGCTATCCAGTCCAAAGCCCATCAGTACTGTTTTCAGCCCCAGTTCCTTTTCAAACAGTGCTACGATAGGAATACTACCTCCTCCGCGCACCGGGATAGGATCTTTGCCAAAAGTAGCGTTGATGGCTTTGTGGGCTGCCTTAAATGCTACCGAGTCGATCGGGGTAACATACGGGCTGCCACCATGATGCTTGGTTACTTTCACTTTCACACTCTTTGGCGCAATGGCTTCAAAGTGTTTGGTGAACAGGTCCGATATTTCGTGCCAGTCCTGGTTGGGAACAAGGCGCATGGAGATCTTGGCAAATGCTTTGGATGGCAATACGGTTTTGGAACCTTCGCCGGTATAACCACCCCAGATACCGTTTACTTCCAGCGTTGGCCGGATACCGGTTCTTTCGATAGTGGTAAAACCTTTCTCTCCCCAAACATCAGCTACACCCAGGTCTTTTTTGTATTCTTCTTCATCAAAAGGAGCGGCATTGAGTGCGGCTCTTTCTTCTGCGCTCAGTTCCTGTACTTTATCGTAGAAACCGGGAATGGTGATGTGGTTATTTTCATCGTGCAGGGAAGCAATCATTTTTGCCAGGATGGTTGCCGGGTTAGCCACTGCACCGCCGTATACGCCACTGTGCAGGTCGCGGTTAGGACCGGTTACTTCTACTTCCATATAAGCCAGTCCGCGAAGACCGGTATCAATGGAAGGGTTTTCCAGGCTGATCATGGAGGTATCTGAAATCAGTACTACATCTGCTTTCAGGCGCTCTTTGTTATCTTTCAGGAAGATGCCGAGGTTAGCAGAACCTACTTCTTCTTCCCCTTCAATCATAAATTTGATGTTGCAGGGAATGGTGTTGGTTTTGTTCATGGTTTCAAAAGCCTTTACATGCATGTAAAACTGGCCTTTGTCGTCTGCACTGCCACGGGCATATATATTACCATCTTTGATCACCGGTTCAAACGGACCGCTATGCCACAGTTCCAGCGGATCTGCAGGCTGTACATCATAGTGACCGTATACCAGTACGGTGGGTAAGGATGGATCTATGATTTTTTCGCCATAAACGATCGGATGACCAGCAGTCTGACACACTTCTACTTTATCTGCGCCGGCTTCTTCCAAACGTACTTTTACCGCTTCTGCACATTGCTGGGTATCTTTATTGTGACGGGAATCCGCACTCACAGAAGGAATGCGTAACAGCGCCAGTAATTCATCCAGGAAACGATCTTTGTTCTCTGCCTGGTAATCTTTCCAAACTTGCATGATTCTAGGAAATTAAGTTCACAATGTGGTGCAAGTTAAAGGAAAATCAACATTTACAGATTTAGATAGTTTCGAATGGTAGTTCATGACGCTTTAGAGAAAGCGGAGCGGTAGTCCATTCCCGTTTGAAGAACATCCAATACACGATACACTCCCTTTTGTCAATCTCTAAATCCGGCCCGGAAACCCTCCCGTGGTTTTATCTTATTTTCAGTAAAAAAGTTAACGCTTATGGCAAAACAAACAGGAATAATCAGTTTTACGGGCAAGCTGGGTAACCTGATCGGTTACCGCAGGAACGGACAATATTACCTCCGTACCATGCCCGAAACGGTGCGGCAAACCGCCGCTACCCGGCACGCATCACGCGATTTTGGTATCGCCAGCAGGAAAGGAAAACTGGTCCGGCAGGCCGTTACGCCGCATCTGGATATCTCCCGCGATGGCTCATTGGTCAACCGCCTGAACAAGACGTTGATCTCCGCAGGGAAAAGTCAGCTGCAAATGTTAAACGGCTTCCGGTTCAACAGGCACGCCGGCGTGGAGAATTTCTTCTGTCAGCAGCCGATGATGTCACCTGCCGGAGTGGTAACTATACCCGCGCAAACATTGCGGCCGGAGGGCACAGCCACCCACCTGGAGGTGAAGGTCATTGCTGTTCGCGTCAGTTTCCTGGAACGGCGTATAACAGGTAGTCGTACGGCCAGTGTTATGATCGGTATGGATACACGCTTCAGTGATATTGAGCTGGATGTGGCGTTGCCGGGAAAAGGAACGTTGCTGGTAATAGTACAGGTAAGAAGCTTCAATGGCCCGCTGGCAACGGCAAACCGCCGGTTTGTGGCGGCAGATATACTCGCAGTGGTGCCGCCGGCAGTGAAAAAACAGCGGGTAACTGTAATACCGGATGTAAAGAAAGTGCCGCGTTACAAAGAAGCGCGCGGGAAGAAGTATAATACTACTTTGTGTACACCTCACACAGTGCTGTTACACCAACGGGAATGAGTATATGTTATCCTGATCAAGTCCACCTTGCGTGCAACGCAACAGTAAGGCATAAGTAGGCCCGTCCCCACTTCACAGGAACTCCTCCTTATTTTCACTGCCTCCAATAATGATCAGGAAATTAGTTTCTGTCTTACCAGGAACTCCAGTTTCTGGTTTACATCAAGCAATTTGGCGGTTAACTCTTTGTTCTCTTTGCGGAGGGCGTACACTTCATATGCCTTCTCGATATTGTGTTTCAACTCCTCTTCATTCCAGGGTTTGGAGAAATATTTATATACCTGTCCTTTGTTAATGGCATCTACAACTGCGTTGATATCGGCATAGCCGGTCAGCAGCATACGTATAGGCTCGGGGTACTTTTCCAGTATTGATTCAAAAAACTCTATCCCGGTTGTTTTGGGCATCCGCTGGTCCGAGATAATGATGTGAAATTCCTGTTCTGCCAGCAGCTTTTCTGCTTCTTCTGCAGAAGTGGCTGTAACTACGTTGTACAACCTCCTGAATGAAGCTTTGAAAGCATTCAGATTGTGTATTTCATCATCAATATAGAGTATATGGATGTGTTGTGCACTCATTTAAGCAGACTTAGTTCCAAGTTATTGATAATAAATGAGTTAGAAACAATGAAACTTTCGATATCGATTTTGTATCCATTCTGCCCCATTCACCTTAAATCATATAGTAAAACGTTCAGCATTTTACACCCAACAAAGGTACATATAAACATACTGTTTTATGACGAATATTTCAAGGATGAATGAACTTTTTTAAAAAATAGCCGTTTCCTTATCCAATAGCGATTTAGTGGGGGAGTTTCCATATTTTCGTGTAGTTATGAAAAGCGCGCGTTAACCGCTTTTTTTATAGCGTTCACCGGTGAAAAAACTACTTACACCGGCAAGCGTAAAATCGGGAATACCTTTTGCACATTTGCCGGCACTTAAAACTTAAATTTAAATTCAGATGAAAACAGGAATTATTGTTATCGTAGTACTCGCATTGCTGGTCATGTTAGGTTGTGGTAAATACAACGGCCTCGTGACTAAAGACGAAAACGTGAAAAATAAATGGGGAGTGGTACAAAGTAGCTATCAACGCCGTGCTGATCTGATCCCTAACCTGGTGGCCACAGTGAAAGGCGCCGCCAATTTCGAAACTGAAACCCTCGAAAAAGTGATCCAGGCACGCGCCAGCGCTACCCAGATCAAAGTAGATGTGAATGATCTCAGCCCTGAAAAAATTCAGCAATACCAGGCTGCACAAGGACAGTTAAGCCAGGCACTGGGCCGCTTACTCGCCGTATCAGAAGCCTACCCCGACCTGAAAGCAAATGCTAACTTCCAGAACCTCCAGGCACAACTGGAAGGAACGGAAAACAGGATTAATGTTGCCCGTAACGACTTCAACGAAGCGGTAAATGCTTACAACAGCTCCGTTCGTACTTTCCCAAACAACATTGTAGCCGGTATCACTGGCTTTAAACAAAAAGGTTATTTCGAAGCAGCCGCGGGTTCCGAAAATGCTCCACAGGTTAAATTCTAAAACAACCTTTAAAAGATAAGCCGCCTCCGGGATGCTGGTGCAATACCGGCATCCCCGGAACGGAAATCAAAAAAATTATATACAGCATGCGCATTTTCCCTTTTAAACGAAAAGAGATTTTTTCAGAAACGGAGAAAGAAAGACTCGTGCAGGCTATCCGGGTAGCAGAACGGCTTACTTCCGGAGAAATCAGGTTGTTTGTAGAAAGCCATTGCAGCTATGTGGATCCTATGGACAGAGCGAAAGAAGCTTTCGTGTCACTCGATATGGGAAAAACAAAATTGCGCAACGGCGTATTGGTATATGTGGCCATTAAAGACCGGCAGTTTGCCATCCTGGGCGACCAGGGCATACATGAGAAAGTAGGTGACGAATTCTGGGTGAAAGAAGCAGGATTATTAATCGACCACTTTCAGAACAATCGTATTATCGACGGCATTGAAGCATGTATAGCGGAAATAGGCGCCTCACTCCGCACTTTTTTCCCGCACGAAGCCGGTAACGATGCTAATGAATTGCCTGACGATATCGTCTTCGGCAAATAAAAGCCACTCTTTTTAAACGATTTTAGCTTTGATACAATGAGGATACTACGCTGGTTTTTACCGGGATTATTAATGATGGCGGGTTTGCTGGCGAATGCACAGAATATACCGCCCCGGCCTAATCCTCCCACTTTAGTTAATGACTTTGCAGGCGTATTGCTGAAAACTGAAGATGATGCCCTCGAACAAAAAGTAGTGGCCTACTTCGACAGCACCTCCACGCAGATAGCAATTGTTACACTCAAGTCCATCGGCGACTACGATATCAGTCAGGTATCATTAAAAATATTGCGCGATTGGGGAATAGGTACCAAAGGCAAGAACAATGGTATCCTTATTCTTGTTTCAGTGGAAGACAGGAAGATCAGGATTGAAACGGGCTATGGCATGGAAGGCGTAGTACCCGATGCAGTTGCCAACCAGATCATTGCACAGATCATAAAGCCAGCTTTCCGTGAAGGACACTACTATCAGGGCCTCGATGGCGCCGTAGAAGCCATTCAGAAAGCAGCTGCCGGCGAATACCGCGCAGATCCGCGGCAAAGCAAACCCGGCATCAGCCCGGGCGCTATATTCCTGATCATCATGGTCATCGTGATCATCGTTTCCATTATTGGCCGCGGCGGTGGCGGCGGCAGAGGTGGCGGAACCACCTATAACAGGCGCGGCGGATGGATATGGCCGGTAATAGGCGGCATGGGAGGCTTTGGCAGTGGCAGCGGCGGAGGCGGATGGTCCGGTGGTGGAGGAGGTGGTGGCTTCGGCGGCTTCGGAGGAGGTTCCGGCGGCGGCGGTGGCGCCAGCGGCAGCTGGTAATAGCAGGAAAACTATTTTATGTCATACTTGCATGTGTTAAATGGAGATGCTACCCTTGCCTTGTTCCGGGAAAGCAAGGTGCCGGGGGAAATAGTGGTATGCCGGGAAATGATGTGCGAAGGCAAAGTAAAATATACAAAAGACCTCACAGAATTCTTTGAAAGCCGCGCCAAACACCTCGAATTCCACTACGGAATTGATAAACAAACTTATTATACCAATGTAGTACAGGAGCTGGAGAAGTTAGATCTCTCCGGCTCCGGTACAGATGAAATTGTACTCTGGTTTGAATATGACCTGTTCTGCCAGATCAATATGCTGTTCGTCCTTTATTACCTCAGCAGCCGGCTCTCCACTCTGCCCCCCATCAGCCTGGTGGATCTGCACCATCACCCCAATGCGGAAGACTTCCCGCAAATCTTTGAACAACGCACACGGCTTCAACCAGAGGATATCACCTGGGCCGCCGATGTATGGGATGCCTGGTGCCTCAGTACTCCACAGGTGCTGGAAACAATCAGTAAACTCTCTGCCGGGAATCTGAAATACCTGCCCGCAGCCATCAACGCACACCTGAAACGTTTCCCCGATGTTAATACCGGCCTGAGCACCATCGAAAACTATTTCCTGCTTCGCCTCGTACTGGGCAGTTACCGCTGGTACGACCTCTACATGCTTTTCTGGAACGAACTGGAAATATACGGCTTCACCAACTTCCAGCTCGATATCCTCATCCATCGCATGGCTAATGCCGGCGTAATTGAAGAACACGACCAGATGCTGAAAATTACCAGCCTGGGAAGGGAAATACTGGAAGAGGAAGAAAATTATCTCGACTATGTATCACTCGAGCATCGTTGGCTCGGTGGTGTAAGACTCGCCAATACTCCCTGGCGTTGGGATCCTAAGCTCAATGCCCTCGTGGAGATCATAGCGTAGGTTGTCTTTCTCAGGATTCCCCTGATTTTACTGATTTACTTTTTGATTTTAAGGATTTAAAAGATAATGGGAGATAAAAGCGACGTCCGGCTTCTATCTCCCATTATCTGGTATAAAAAAATAAATCAGTAAAATCAGGGGAATCCTGAGAAAGACAACCTACGCCACAATCACTTAATACTCTTCCTGATCTCCTCTGATGCCTTAGCCATATAGTCTGCCTGCTTCAGCAGCTCATCGCGGTTAGCGCCGGTAGTGGCTGTAGCTTCCTGCGATTTGCTTTTGCTGATTTCCTGCATCCAGTTGCTGATGTAAGTGCTTACCTGTGAGTTGTTAAATTGTGCGGTCATGGCTTTCACCTGGTCCACACCTTTTATCACAGCCGGGGTGTTGTTGATTTTTGATAAGAAACCCAGGTAGTCGAAAGCCGCATTCAGCTTGTCCTGACCGGAGGTTTCATCAAACTTTGTTGCTACAAAAGTAACATCGGAAGCATTCCCTTTCCGGGCATATACACCGGCAATAGCATTCACCAGTTTACCTTTGGTATCACCTTCCAGTTGTTTGGCAATGTTATACGCTTTGTCTAAATCCAGGGTGGCTAAGCCTTCCAGGCCGGCGGCTTCTACAGCATAGGATTTATCTTTTGTGGCTGCTTCAAATAAAGCGGCATACTGTGGATCTTTTAATTCACCCAGTTGCTGTAACGCCGCTGCGCGTACCAGGGAGCTGGGGTCTTGTTTGGCAAGATCCGTCAAAATAGGCAGGGCAGCGGTTTTCACGGCTTCATTGCCAAGGTTCAGCTTTCCGATGGTATAAGTTCTCAGGCCGTGGTATTTATCTTTCAAAGCCAGCACCAACAGTTTCACGGCTTCCGGATTGGTAGCCTGTGCATCTGCTGCTTCATCTATTGCAATATGGCGGTCCATGTAATTAGGTGCATGGGCGTATTGATAAGCATAAGTGCTAAACGCCCGGTGGTCATCTATCTTGGCTAAAACTACCTTATCTGCATCTACATTTACCAGGTCTGGTTTAGTTGTATAAGAGAAAGTGAAAGAGTCCACCCTGTTTTCCATGAAGATGTTATGCCTGTTTGCTTTACCGCCTGCATATATATCAACGGCCATCGGAATATGCCATACTTTACTGTCTTTCTGGATCTGCTGTAAAATAACGGTCACCGTGTTGGCGGCATCGTTATACTTATAGCTGATGTCCAGCTGCGGGAAGCCTTTGCCAAAATACCACTCGTTGAAGAACCAGTTCATATCCCTGCCGGTTACCTCTTCTACCGCCAAACGCAGCTGGTGCGCTTCTGTAGCTTTAAAGGCATTTGTTTTCAGGTAAAGGTTCAGGGATTTGAAGAAGGCAGAATCACCAACGGCATTGCGGAGCATATGCAGGATCCGGCCGCCTTTCTGATAGGTGATCTGGTCAAACATATCTTCTTTGTCGTGATAATGGAAGCGCACCAGGTCTTTATCGCCGGCGTATTGCACCATCGACATATACGATTGCGCCGCTTCCAGGCTGTGTTCATCTGCCGCGTCCTTACCATATTTATGCTCCAGCCACAGGTATTCGCTGTAGTCTGCAAAGGATTCATTCACGGTAAGATTGCTCCAGGACTCTGCAGTGGCCAGGTCACCAAACCAGTGGTGGAACAGTTCATGCGCAATTACGCTTTCATTGTAATTGTTGTTGTCCAGCAGTTCGCGGTCTGTTTTCTGTATAAACTCCCCGTGAAGGGTGGCGGTGGTATTTTCCATGGCGCCGGAAACGTAGTCGCGGCCTGTGATCTGGGAATACTTCACCCAGGGATAATCATATCCCAGTATTTTGGAATAGAAGGTGAGCATTTCGGGAGTGTTACCAAAAATGTTCTTGGCATATTTCTCAAAAGGCTTTTCCACATAGTAATTTACTTCTTTGCCGCGCCAGGTATCTTTTACAATGGCATACTCGCCTACAGCCATCATAAACAGGTAAGGGGAGTGGGGGAGATCCATCTTCCAGGTATCTGTACGGGTACCGTCAGCATTGTTTTTCTGGCTTACCAGCTTACCGTTGGAAAGCGTTACATATTTCTTTTCCACAGTCATGCTGATTTCCTCGGTGCATTTCTGGTTGGTTTTATCGATAGTGGGAAACCAGGCAGAGGAGCTTTCCGTTTCGCCCTGTGTCCATATCTGGGTGGGCTTTTTAGGATCTTTACCATCGGGATTGATGAAATAAAGTCCTTTGGCATCAGAAATAGCGGCGCTTCCCTTTACTTTGAGTTCATCGGGTTTTGCGGTATAACTGATATAGATGATATATGATTCAGTGGCTTTGTAGCTTTTATCCAAAGCAATATGCAGTTGCAGATCGTCGTAGCTGTATTTCAGCGGAGTACTTTTACCTGCTTTTACTACTGCCACTTCTTTGATGTCCATGCCTTTGGCGTCCAGGGTGAGGGAGTCGGTGGCATAAAAATGTGGCCTGAGGGTTATCCAGGCTTTGCCATAGAGGTACCGTTTGGCGTAGTCGAAACGTACGTCCAGCTTAGTGTGTACCAGATCGTTCACTTTAGTGGCGGATGCGCGGTAGATCTTTAGTGCGGGGTCTTCCTGGGCAGCTTTGTCAGATTGTGCCATCAGGGAAGTGCTCATCCCCAGTCCGGCTATTCCTCCGATCAGCATCCCCATCAGGGATTGCTTCAGATGTAGATTCATGTAAAAGACTGTTTTAAACAAATGTATCGGCTTGCGCCAATTAAAAAGAGTCAAATTTAAACAAATGGACCAAATATGAGGTAAGTGGTTAAAAATGCTATTTTTGTTGAGCTTACAGGCCAATAAAACAGCATTATGATCAAAGCAATAGTGAATGGTAAATCTACATTTGCCGTTAATAACGATACAAAGCTTACCTGCGATAACCAGGAAGTGGATTGGTCGGCAGTGAAGCTGCCTACCGGCGATTACAGCGTTATAATGGATGGCCGCAGCTACCAGGCGCAGGTATTGAGGATAGAGAAAGATACTAAAACCGTGGTGTTACAGATAGATCAGCAGCAGTTTGAAGTGGTGATAGAAGAGCCGATCGACCAGCTGCTGGCATCAATGGGGATCAAGGATGCGATGACCAAAAAGGTGAATGACATCAAGGCGCCGATGCCCGGACTGGTGCTGAAAGTGCTGGTAACCCCCGGACAGTCCATCAAAAAAGGCGACCCGGTACTGATACTGGAAGCCATGAAAATGGAAAACGTATTCAAGGCCGGATCAGATGCTATCGTAAAAGAAATCAAGGTAACAGAGCGCACCGCAGTGGAAAAAGGCGAAGTGCTGATCGTGCTGGAATAATATTTGCACAAGGACAGTTTTATACCAATTTATAGTATGCATCTCAAATACAGGACAGTAATATTCGTATGGGCATGTCTGTTACTATGCGGCCGGCTGTGGGCGCAGGAACAACTCCACTACGTGTATATTCAGAGCGAGAAGGGACAGCCGTTTTATGTAAAACATAACGGCAAAGTGCTGAGTTCCACCGAAAGGGGCTACATTATTATCCCCCGGTTGGAAACAGGTACGGCGCCCATTACAGTGGGTTTTCCAAACAAAGAAGCTAAGGAAGCGCAGTTTAACCTTAGAATAACAAAAAGTGATCAGGGCTTTCTGCTGAAGCAATCCGGCGAAGCCGGTTATTCTTTATATAACCTGCAAACCTTCCGGGAACTCAGGTCAGATGCAGGCGAAACTGCCCTGGCGGCAGCGCCTCCGGCTGCAGATTCCATTGTGCCGGAACTGGATACCGCCAAAAAGGAAATGATGACCAACCTGCAGAAGGACCTGGAAACTACTTTTGCCGATAAAGCAATTGTAACCGGTCCTGCTAAATCCGCAGCTCCCGCCAAATCAGGAAATCCTTTTGCTTCTGCACTCGATAAAGTAGTGGTAGGCGGCGACGACAGGAACGAGCCGGAACCTGCACCGGAAGTGAAGAAAGAAGCTGCTCCCGCGGAAGTGGCGCCAGTGGCTGCTGAAGGAGAAGTAAAGAAGCCCCGGAAGAAACGCAATAAAGGAGAAAGAGAACCTTTAACAGAAGAAGAACAGGCTATTTTGAGTGGCGTACTGGCTGAAGAAGGTAAAACCGCCGCCAGCGAAGCTGCTGCCGAAGACGCTGAGAAGGCCGCTGCTCCTGCAGAAGAGCCGGTAAAAAAGAAATCAAAGAAACATAAAGCAAAAGAAGGAGATCCTGACTTTATAGAATTCCAGGATGATAAAGCGTCTGCGGCTGTTGCAGCCACTACAGAAGCTGCTGCGCCGGTAGTGGTGGAAGTGCCGGTAACTGCCACAGAAGAAGCGCCGGTACGCGCCAAAAAGAAAAAGAAAAAAATCTTTGACGATACAGAGCATCCGGCTAACATCATTACGGATTCCAGTGGCTATGGTATTGCAGTTACGGACGAAGAACCGGTAAAGAGCAAAAAGAAAAAGAAACGCAGTGACGAAGAAGTGGTGAATGCAGATGCAGCAGGAGCGCCGGTAGGAGCAGAGGTGGTGCCTGAAATGACGACTGCGGAAAAGAAGAAAGCCGATGCGCGCCTGATCAATACCGATTGCACCAACGTAATGGACGATGATACTTTCCGCAAGGTGTTACGCAAATTTGTAGCTGCCAGAACGGATAACAGTATGATTGAAGTATTTAAGAAACAAACCCGCAACTATTGCCTGGAAACAGTGCAGGTGAAAACCCTGGTACAGTTGCTCACTGCGGATGATACGCGCTATCGCCTGCTGGATGCAGCCTATTCCAAAACAGTGGATACCGAGAAATACGGTTCGCTGGAAACCCTGTTAATAGATGACTATTACAGGGGCCGGTTCAAAGCCATGTTGCATAAGTAATATAACCTTCATTATTACGGAGTTATGGGAAGATAGATCACGGGATCATCTGACTATAACTCCGTAATTCATTCCGGATAGTCCGTAATTCTTTATTTTCGCCCCCATATGAACAGGTACTTTATTGAAGTAGGATATAAGGGGGCGCAGTACAGCGGTTTCCAGGTACAGGAAAATGCACATACCGTGCAGGCGGAAATAGACCGGGCGCTGAGCATATTATTCCGGGAAAAGACGGAAAGCACCGGCTCCAGCAGAACCGACGCCGGTGTAAACGCACAACAGAATTTTCTGCACTTTGATACGGAATTGCCCCTTCATCCGCAGTTCCTGTATAAGATCAATGCCATTCTCCCTGATGATATCGTGCTGCGGGCTATTTACCAGGTGCCGCCGGATGCCAACAGCCGGTTTGCAGCGCTGGCCCGCTCCTATGAGTATACTTTATATACCCGCAAAGATCCTTTTCTGAAAGACCGCGGATACTTTTTCCCTTATAAGATGGATATCACTGCATTGCAGGAAGCCGCGGAAGTGATTAAGGGTTACAGCGATTTTACCACGTTTTCCAAGCGCAATACGCAGGTGAAGACTTATATCTGCAACATTACCGAGTCGTACTGGACGGTAGACGGAGAGCGTATAGTCTATAACGTTACAGCCAACCGGTTCCTGCGTGGTATGGTGCGTGGACTGGTAGGAACCATGCTGAGAGTGGGGCGTGGTAAGCTTTCTATGGATCAGTTTAAGGCAGCGATAGAAAGCCTTGATTGTACAAATGCTGATTTTGCAGTTCCTCCGCAGGGTTTGTTTTTAATGAAAGTAAGATATCCTGATGGGTTGCTGCAGCCAATACGCTTTGATCGTCAATAATTCTTGATCTCTGTAATCCTTTGCCACAAAGGATTACAGAGAAATCTAAAAAATAGTCGGGTGAAAAAGTTGGAAGTGTAAAAATTCCGCCTACCTTTGCGCTCCGCTTTGATAGAAAGCACGTATACAAAAGCTCTTTCCGACACTACATTTCTACACTTATTTTATCATGGCGGTACAGCTGCTAATAGCTGGTATCAGTGCTTCTGCGATCAGCTACCATGAAAAAATAAAATTTAAAAAAATCTTTAAAAAGATTTGGTAGAAAATAAAAGTTGATTACCTTTGCAACCCCAACAACAACGGGGCAACAAACGGAAAGCGAAAGTTGCAGGATAAATTGAAAAAGATGTTTGGCAAGAGTGCCACGGAGATCGGATCTCACACATCACCAGCGATCATGCAAATGATCAAAAGTTCTTTGAAAGATTGGAAACAACAGCACGAATCTAAGTAGTGATGCTTAGGTTCAAACAGGTAATGTACAGCT
>NZ_FUZZ01000005.1 GCF_900168065.1 Chitinophaga ginsengisegetis
TTGTGCGCGGATCTGATTTACGTAATATAAAACCAGTTCATCTGTAAGCAGTACTTGTTTATTATGCCAGCTGTATTCATACCAGCTATGCCTGGTTTTGCCAAACAATCCGCATAGAGTGGCCAATGCCACTCTGGAATAATCCTGTCTCATTTGGGTGACTGTTTGGCGCCAGATTTTTTTCTAATCTTAATTTTAAAATGCTGTTCAGCCAGGTCAATCATCGTTTCCAAAGCTGCTATTTTTAACTTTGCCTCTGCCAAAGCTTTTTCTAATTCCTGGGATCTGGGGTCCGGTAAGTTTGCGCTGGTCGGCAATTGTTGCATAATAGATGGATTTGTAGCGATTAAAGCTGTATCCTCCTGCCGGTACTTATGCTGCCAATTATAGATAGTGTAGGGTCCTGAAATGTTATATACGGACATGGCTTGCCGGATCGTCATTTCCCCCTGTTCAATATGTCGGAGAATACTTCTCTTCTGCTGGACTGTAAAAGAGCGGTGTTTCTTTTGCTGATATTTTTCTGAGCCATACAAACGCATCCAGTTGGCCAGACTGGACATTGATATCCCATAGTGTTCGCATACGGCCTGCCAACTTACTCCTGATTCTACGCTTGCCACGGCCTCTTTTATTAATTGTTTACTACACTTTTGACGACGATTTGTCCTTAAATCTGAACTTTTAAGACCTTGTTCTACTAACATAACACTTTTTTTAGTGTATAGTTTTTTCAGGACGGGTCAGGAACCGGGAAATCCATTGCCCCGAAACAGACGCTTTCCGGCATCATCCGGCGAAAAGCGGCAAAAGCGGCATATTTGTTTTCCCGTATGCTCACAGGTGAATAATTTCGTAATTGTACTTCCGGTGGTGGCTTGTTGGTTGGAGTTTTCCGGTGTTAGATAACTTTTTTATATTTATGACAGGCAACCGGTTTAATCAAAGTTAAAAGAAATCAAAAATGAAGCGGAATATTTTTATTGTTATCTTTTTGATGGTAGGCCTCCTCTCTTGTAAATCCAAGAAGGCAACAGCGTTTAGGGAAGCAATCGTTCAAAAAGACAGCAGTGCGTTTCATATCCTGGTGGGTAAAGAAGGCCTGGAGGAAGAGAAGTTAAGGAGAAGCTAAAGATGTCTGGTGTAACAAACGAAAAAAGGGTTGCCCTTGATGAGGCACTCAAAAAATTTAACCAGGTCAATAATTTGTAAGTGTCTGTAGCATGGCTGGGTGTACAGTAGAACCCTTGTTTTTAAATTTGCATTGGAACACCTGCAATAGCTTGTCTTAAATCCTTATATTACAAGCTGAAAAATTATTACATACCCCAAAAATGGGTGTTTACGGGAACCTGGAATCTATGTTGATCATCTTATTGCGTATAACAGGCTACGGCTGGACAGCCATTGCATTTGTAGTATTATCTGTACTGGTAGCAGTTAAAATATTAAAACGGAGTAACCCTGGCAGGAAGCCCGGTTGCATAGGCATCGGCTATGTTTCACTGATAGTGTTTTGCCTGCTTAGTTTCTCATCCATGCTTGCAGGGGCATTGGGTGGCTTTGTGGTGAATGCTTTTACGCTGCCGCGGTACAAAGCGAAGGTAGTCAGCGTTTCCTCTTACGTATCGAAAGACAGCAAAAATAGAAATACCATCATGTATCGCTCCACCGTTGCGTTCACAACGGAAGACGGCACGCCGGTGGAAATGGAAACAGATATATCCTCCTCCGGCAGGCCGGAGATCGGGGAGACCGTTACCGTGGGCTACAAACCCGGTATGTCGGCGGCCGGGGAATTTTCCGGCACTAAGTACCTGTTAATGAGTGGGGCAGCGGTGATGTTACTGGTGATAGGGTATTTTTCGATAGCTGGTATCATATATGCAATGGGCTGGCAAATGGCCACCTACTTCAATTTCGGGATGATCATACTGCTGTATTTCATTTTACCTTTAGCCATGCTGTTTATGTTAGGAGGCATGGGATACGCAGTAGTGCAGTATTTCATGGGACTCCGGCCGGATATGCCGGTATGGGCGGTAGTAGTGTGTACGTTTTTCTGCCTGGTGTTATCTGCCGGAATGATGGGGTATGTTCGCCTGCTTGCTGCAAGACGCGGACGCACCCGTTAAGTTAAACTTCTTCACCAGGCGGCTCCGCCTGGTGCATACTGACCAGGGCAGCCGGGATTGCATCTCCATAAAAAAATTTTTCTCCCTCCTTCACCCTTTTCCGCTTTTCAGTTGCCTATGATAACAGGGGTGATTAAATAAGGCAGCCGGCCTTTGGTTATCTGCAGAAAACAGCAACAGCATAACGCAGGACAACAGATGATGGAAATAAATCCGGATTTTATTATACTTTGTGCGGATAACAATGAAGTTACAAAGTGGTTTATGTACCAACCAAAATCAGGTGAAGTAGTTTCTTTTGAAGAACAGTTTAAACTTCATTACACCTTCCTGTGCACAGCCGCGTACTATGTGGTTGAAGATGAGGATGCGGCCAGGGATATCGTACAGGATTTCTTTCTTTATTGCTGGAGTAAGCGGCATATTATCCGCATTACCCACGATTTTAAAAGTTATGCCGTTCGAGCCATCCGCAACGCTTCGCTGAATTATTTAAAGAAATCGGGCAAAACATCGCTGGAGGAAGTAGCCGTTATTGAAAATATGACGCAGCACTTTCCGCTGGAAGATAATGAAGCGGAAGCAGACCGCAATGCAGCGCTATGGGCCGCTGTAGCCCGGCTGCCGGAACAGCGCCGCCGGATCTTCCTGCTGAGTAACCGGGATGGACTGAAATATAAGGATATCGCAGCAACGCTTGGGATCTCTGTTAATACGGTGAAAACACAGATAAAACTGGCCCTGCAGTTTTTACGGAAAGAATGCCGGTGGATGAATATAATCATCGCCTTCCTGTTTTTCTTAAAAAATAATTGACGGGCATTCACCCTTTTTTCATACTTGTTTGCCTTTATTATCGAAGTTATGAATGAAAATGATAAAGAAATAGACTGGGAGAAGCTGCTGAACCGGATGGATGGGGACAGCGCCGGGGAAGCCCTGAATGAGGAGGAACTGGCAATGCTGGCTGCAGCAAAAGAGATGCAGTCGCGGATAGGAGCGGCGAAATTCCCGGAAGAAGAAGGCTGGCAAAATTTTGTACAGGCCAGGAACCGCAGGCAGGCGCGCCGTTTCACGCTGGTGAAACTGGCAGCTGCAGCAGTACTGGTATTGGCCATCGGGGCAGGATTGTGGACATTCCTCAACAGGCAGCACCCTCCGCAGCTGGCCAATGAAACGCCCGCAGGGAAAGTACGCCTGAAGTTATCGGACGGCCACGAGGTAACGCTCGGTGGCAGCACACAGGTTATTCAAAACAACGGTATAGCCTCTATCAAAGCAGATCAGTCGTCACTTGTTTATGGCGCGGGCGCTAACCGTACCCTGGTAACGGCCATGGATACACTGGAAGTACCCCGTGGATTACAGTTCACGCTACAGCTGGCAGATGGCACAAAAGTATGGCTCAACGCGGGTTCCAGGCTGATCTACCCCGCCGCCTTTAATGGCGCATCAAGGAACGTGTATGTGCAGGGAGAAGCCTATTTCGACGTGGCTGCCGATATAGAACGGCCATTCACGGTATATTCAGGCAAAGTAGCCATGAAAGTATTGGGTACAGCCTTCAACGTAAATACCTACGGACCGGAAATACAAACCACCTTAAGCAGTGGAAAGCTGCTGGTAACCGCCGGCCAGGAAAGTACCGTGCTGGCACCCGATGAGCAGGCCGTTTATAATGATAAGAACGGATCGCTGAACAAAAGAACTGTGGAAGCCAGGGTATTCACCGCCTGGAAAGAAGGCGACCTGTTTTTTGAAGATGCCACGCTGCTGGATATTACCAGCTACCTGGCCCGTAATTATGATTATGTTTTTGTTTTTGAAGATCCAACGCTTGAGAAAATAAGTTTTACTTTAGATATGCGCCGCCCGGCCGTTTTACAGGATGTATTAAACCAGATCAGCCATAGCATGAATAATTTAAGGTTCCGGGTGGAAGGCAAAACAGTGCACATCATGAAACGTCAATAGGGAATAATATCAACCGGAGTCAATCAGATTGCAGGCAGCCACAGGTTGCTACTTAAACCATAATACCAAACCAGAATGAGAAATTTATTGGGCTTGTCCTTCCGCTGGAAGGAAGCGCGGCGCTATGTCATGCGGTTACCGTACCAGTTACTGCTTTTACTGGTCCTTACCGGCACCGGGGCACTGGCGCAGGAGAATACGGATCAGGGAATATTATCGAGAAAGATTTCTTACGAAGCCAATAAATCCTCTCTGAGTAAAGTACTGAAAGATCTGCGTACGCAGATGCATATCCGCTTTACCTATAACAGTGAGCTGATAAAACGACAGCCACCGGTTACGGTTAAAGTAAATGGGGTTACCCTGGAATCCCTGCTCAAACAGGTGTTGCTGAATACGGGTTTGGAGTTTATGGTGGAAATGGGAGGGATCATTATCTACGAACAAACAGTGTCCGCAGATAAGGGTAATAGTATGGCAGTGATCATCAGGGGGAGGGTAACAGATCCGCAGGGATCGCCCCTGGCAGGGGTAAGCGTTAAAGGACTTACCTCCAAAGAAATGACCATTACCCAGCCCGACGGGATGTTTATGCTGGTAGCCCGGGAGCAGGAACAGGTAAGTCTTTCCCTGGTAGGCATGAAAACGCTGCTGTATAAAGTGAAACCGTCGGATGAACAAATGATTTCTTTTAGAATGGATACCATTGCCCGGGAAATCCAGGAGGTAGTGGTGAACGGGTATCAGAAAATTGATCCCCGCCTGGCTACGGGTTCAGTATTAAAACTAAATGCAGCCGATATATTGCAGCCAGGTCAGCCTTCGGTGGACAGGATGCTGCAGGGAAAAGTACCGGGGCTCATGGTGATCAATACCTCCGGTGGCGTGAATGCAAAGCCCACTATGCGCATCAGGGGTACTTCCACCTTAATCGGTAACGCCGCCCCGCTTTGGGTGATCGATGGTATGATACGCCCTGACCCGGTTAATATCTCCTCAGCACTGTTGAATAATGTGCTCACCGGTCCTTCCCAATCCAACTATGAACTGATGGGAAACGCCATCAGTGGTTTGAACCCCTATGATATTGAAAGCATCACTTTTTTGAGAGATGCCGCGGCTACTTCTATTTATGGTACCCGCGCGGCCAACGGCGTGATCGTGGTAACGACAAAAAGAGGAAAGGCTGGCCCGGTGGAAGTAACCTACAATTCAAATATATCTTTTCAGGCGCGTCCTTCCTACAACCAGTTAAACCTGATGAATTCCAAAGAACGGGTAGCTTTCTCAAAATCATTGATAGAAGATGGCGTAGTTTTTAATGGAAATGCAAGTGGGTTCGAAGAACGGTTTTCATATGAAGGATTATTAAGGCAGTTGTACGCCAGGCAAATCACCGAAGCGGAATTCCAGGAACAGGTAGGCGCTATTCAAACGCGGAACACCGATTGGTTTAAGGAGTTGTTCAGGAACCAGATGAGCATGCAGCATGCCCTCAGCATGAGTGGCGGCGCCGGCAAAACCACCTATTACGCTTCCCTGAGCTACGGCGGCTTTAACGGCGCTGCAAAACAGGATGGCAAAAAAACATATTCAGCGAATGTAAGCGTACGCACACAAATCGGCAAACGGTTGAACCTCGACCTGTCCATGCAAAGCAATTATATAAAATCCACGGGGTATTACCAGTCGGTGAATCCGCTGACCTATGCGCTGCAAACAAGCCGCATCTACAGTCCGGACGATTTTTACCCGGTGAAGTCCCCCAGTAACATGATAGCCGGGCAGCCAGTGCAGTTAAAGTGGCCGCCGTATGTTTATAATATACAGAATGAAATCAGTCACTCTGAAAACAACAGCAGCACCCATTCTTCCAGTTTAAATTTATCGTTGGATTATAAGATCAGGAAAGGATTATTCTTTCGCCATTCTTCCAATGTGATTATTGGCGGCGCCGACGGGTTAACCGCGGCTGATGAGCAAACATATGAAATTGCTGCGTTACGCGGTTGGAGTTCGGAAGTGACGCCAACGCAGGAAATGATGTTGACAGGTTTGCCCACAGGTGGCATGGCCTATATGATGAATCAGAAGAGCATGTCGCTCGGCATGAGGAACAGTTTAGATTACAATGCCGGTGTGAGAAAGGACCGCGACCAGTTTAATTTTACGTTGGGTAATGAAGTGAGAAGTGAAACCGCCAATGGCCTTACATCCAGGGAACCGGGATACTTTCCGGACCGGGGAAAGACATTCTTTCCAACGGTAATGGGCAGAAAATTATTTAGTTCAGAAACGATCAACGAAGCCATCGACAATTCCGTTTCTTATTACAGTACGGCAGCTTACAGCATGATGAACCGCTATGTTTTGAGCGGTACCATCCGGACAGATGGCTCCAACAGGTTTGGGCAGTATTCCAACTCCAGGTTCTTACCCAATTACAGTATTGCTGCCCGCTGGAATGCTTCTTCAGAAAGCTGGTTTCCCGTAAGTTCCCTGATCAGCGACTGGCAGGTGAGAGGTTCGTATGGCACACAGGGAAATGTGGTGAGTGCAGTGGGGCCTAACCTGGTGGCCACTTACTCCCCGGTTGTGGGAGAGACAAATCCCATTACCGGCAAACCCTACCTGCACATAAAAACCATGCCTTACCCGGAGTTGCGCTGGGAAAAAACATACCAGTGGAATTTTGGTACCCAGGTGGCCATGTTCAATGGCCGCCTGCGGGTGAATGTTGATTATTACTCGAAGAAAACAACAGACGTACTGGACATGATAGAGATCCCTTTCGAATACGGTATGGATATGATGTACAGGAACGGAAGCGAGTTATATAACAAAGGATGGGAAGCCATGATCAATGTAGATGCCATCAGATCGCGGAACACATCGCTCTCCTTTACGTTTACTACCAGCAGGAACAGTAACCGGGTATCTGATGAAATTATTCCCAACGACTACAATTCCTTTTTTAATGGCACTGGACACTTACGCGGAAAACCCGTGAGTGGTTTTTACTCTTATATCTACAATGGGCTGAATCACAATAATGGATTGCCAACGTTCAGGAATTTAGATCTCAAGGAAAAAACGTCCAATCCGGATGATTTCCTGGTGTATTCCGGGCAACTTCAACCTTCTTTCACCGGAAGTATTCAACCGGTGTTCCGGTACAAATCCTTTTCAGCGGTGATGTTGTTTTACGTTAGTATTGGCAGCAGCAAACGGCTCAATAATCCTTTCCCGCGTACAAACGGACTGAATGGGGTGCCGGCGCCATTCACCAATCTCAGCAAAGATTATTTGAACCGCTGGCGTAAACCGGGTGACGAATTACATACAGATATTCCTGTAATGATGGATCTTTTAGCCAACCAGGACCGGCTTGTGATACCCTATAAAGTGATCAGTAACAGTGCTGCTGCAAACTCCGGAGAGATATCCCTGGATCCGTTTCAAGCTTATAATATGTCTGATTTGAGAACAGTCAGTAACAACTACCTGCGATGCAGCAACCTGAATCTTACCTACACCATTCCTGCTGCTAAGCTGAGGGGAAGCGGGATTAAGAATTTAAGCGTTGGCGCGGCCATAAATAATGTTTTTACGGTTGCCAACAGGAAACTAAAAGGGCAGGACCCTGAAATTGACGGAATTGGCACCAGTGCATTGCCGCTTACCCGGCAGTATGCTTTCAGCCTGAATGCTACTTTTTAATGTAACTCATTTCAATAATACAGCATGAAGAAATCGTTGCTCGTAATCATAGGCGCCTTGTGTTTAGTGTCCTGTAAGAAGTTCCTGCAGGAATATTCTCCAACAGATGTAATACCTAAATCTACCCATGATTTCGGAGAAATATTATATTATGAAGGATACCCTACCAATTCCACACTGCTGCAACCCTGGATGGTATTCCTGGATGATGATACCCAGTGCTATACAGGACCACTCCTGGCCAACTCAAATGTAGTATTCCAGGCCGCTCCCATCTTTCAGTGGCAGCCAGATATGGAGCCCGCCACTGCTGCTACCGGCAATGTCATCAATTTCAATACCTGGAGCACTTACTATAAGTTGCTGCTGGGCGTAAATGTGGCGCTTCAGTACATGGATAATTCAACGGGCCTGCAGGCCGACAAAGACCAGTTTAAAGGAGAAGCCTACACATTACGGGCACTCTATCACTTTATGCTGGTGAATATCTATGCAAAACCCTATAATGATTCTCTTACCACACCTGACAAAAGCCCGGGCGTGCCCATCAGGAAAACAGCCGACCTGTCGGATGCTTTTCTCCGCAGGAACACCGTGAAAGAGGTATACAACCAGATTGTGAGTGATCTCGATAGCGGCATTTATTTGTTGGATAAATACAAAGCTACCCGCGAATATTACCGGATTTCGCATGTAGCTGCCCATTTGCTGGCCAGCAGGGTATTCCTTTATATGGAAGACTGGGATAAAGCGATCAGTCATGCTGATGAAGTGCTGAAGTATCACCCGCAGTTAATGGACCTGAACACCTGGGGAGGGATGCCTGATATAGAGCATAAAATGCTGATAGGACCATCTAATATTGAAAGTATCTGGAACTATGGACAGGCAGAGGAACAGTTGCCATACGCTTATTCAGAGGCATATGAAATTTCGCACGACCTGGTGGATTGTTTTGAAGAGAATGACCTGCGCAAGCAAACGGGATTTTATATAAACCCGGAATTTATGAAAGAATTCCTGACGCCCGATTTTTCACAGATGAAGAATGTTCCATCCGTTTCCGGGCATAATAACGAATTATCCAATTCGTGGAGAAGCTCTGAAGCTTACCTGAACCGTGCAGAAGCCTGCATCCAGAAATACAGGAAAACAGGCGACGGTAATGCAGCCGCCCAGGCATTGGTAAGTCTGAATACTCTTCGCGCTAACAGGATTGACCGGGCCTCTTTCACACCGTGGACAGTAAAGCCCGGAGACGTGTTGCTGCAAATGTGCAGAACAGAACGCCGCAGGGAACTATACCGCGAAGAAGCGCACCGCTGGTTTGATCTGAGACGCTACGGCATGCCATCGATCAAACATATTTTTACACCCAACCAGGTAACTGTACAGGTATTCCGGTTGCCGGCGCGGGATCCGCAATATGTAATGCCAATACCCACCGATGTATTATCGCGGAACCCGGCATTAACACAAAATCCATTATTCGCGGGTAAGCGTTTACCCGAATAACTTCTTTCAACTGTAAATAATCATATATGAGATTATACTACCTGGTACTGGTGCTGTTAGCAGGGATAGCCTGTAACAAAGAGGCCGCATTAACGCCGGAGCCTATCCCGCCCGTATATACGCTGCCACAGGGTAATCATGATTACGATGATACAATAGTGGCCTGGTATAAAAAATACAACACCTTTATCCTGTATAAATTTACACAGCTGGATTATGCGTATAACTATTACGACAAGAAGCCGGATAGTGCTTTTAATGCTAATCCCGCCTATGTGGCGTCAACTCTCCGGTTTATCAGGGAAGAATTACTGGAAGTATACCCGGAAGCGTTTTTAAAAACCACGCTTCCTTACAAGATTTTACTCGCCTCTTATATTGGCAGCGGCACTACCCGTTCTGCCACGGGGTTTTCCGCCAGCAGCAACATGCTTGCTATTGGCTGGGCCGATAGTACCCTGGCGCAGAAAACGCCGGCTCAACGAAAGCAGCTCCGCGGCTGGTTGCACAGAGCCTACATGGAACGCACCTTCCGTACCGACAACACTATTATCCCGGATGCATTCAAAGCGCTGGCGCCACCTGCCTATGGCCAGGTGCTGCCTGCAAAACTCCTGGAGGAAGGCATCGTGGAGCCATATACCAATGCGCTGAATGTGGCAACTGATTTCCTGGCATACATTGAAGTGATTACCAGTCATACCAAAGAAGAACTCGAAGCCGGGGTGCTGAGCAGCCGGGTAGATGTAAAGGGATTGATAAGAAAGAAATACGACGTTGTTATCGCCACGTTTCTCAACAAGTACCAGATAGATCTTCAGGCGATAGGCAACAGACCTTAATTATATTATCCGCATTAATATTTTTATATGAAAACATTAAAAGGAGCGCAACTCCTGTTATCGGGCGTGTTTGTCATTGCCGGCTTTACAGTGAATGCCCAGGTGCCCGCCGGTACCGAATACCGCAGCGCCGTTATCACTGCTGCTATCAATAAGGTTACAAAAAAGCACTACCATCCCAAACCCATTGACGACGCCTATTCCGCGGCGGTATGGAACCGGTTCCTGCACACCCTGGACCCCAACAGCAACCTGTTTCTCCAGGAAGATGTAACTGCCCTCGCGGTGTATAAGAACCAGGTCGACGATCAGCTGAACTCAGGCGCCACTACCTTTTTTGATGCAGCCTATGCGATCTATGAACAACGGGCAGGGGAAGCCGGCCGGCTTTGCCAGAAGATCCTGGCTACGCCTTTCGATCTGAAAAAGAAAGAAACGGTAATGGCCTGGAGAAAAGATCTTCCTTTTTGCGCCAGCAAACAGGAACAGGAAGAACTGTGGCGTAAGCTGCTGAAATATTATACCCTGCGTCACTATATGGAAATGAGCGCAGCCAAAGGCGATACTGCCAAACACCTCGCGGCCGTTGACCCGGTGCTGGAAGCCAAAGCCCGTGAAAAGGTACGTAAATGGTACAGTGATTATTTCCGTCAGACGACCGGGCAACGTGGCGCCGACGATAAATTTGCGCAGTATGTAAGCGCCGCCATGTTTGAAATAGATCCGCATACTACCTATGCCGCGCCACAGGACCGGCTTATGAACGAACAGCTCAACAAACGTTACTACGGACTGGGCATAGAGCTAGGTACCAAAGAATCAGATTATTACATAAAAAGATTGCTGCCGGGTGGTACCGCTTACCGCAGCGGGCAGGTAAAGGAGAATGATAATATCATCGCCGTTGCCGACAGCAAAGGGGAGATGCTGCCTGTTAACGGGCTTCCTGCCAACGAAGTAACCGGCTTGATCCGCGGTGAAAAAGGAACGGCCGTTACCATGAAGCTGCAGCAGCCTGGTGAAAAAGAAAGAACGGTAACGATAAAAAGAGATGAAGTGATTGACCAGGAAAACAGGGCGAAAAGCGCCGTGATTGAAAAGAACGGAAAGCGTTTTGGCTATATCTTCCTTCCCCTCTTTTACATGGATCCTACCGGCACCAAAATAAACGGATCTGCCAATGATGTAGCCCGCGAAGTTGAGAAGCTCAAGGAGCAGGAAGTGGATGGCATTGTGGTGGATCTGCGTGGCAATGCCGGCGGCTCGCTCGATGAAGTGGTAACAATGGGTTATTGCTTTGTACCCGCCGGCCCTATCACCTGGCTCAGGGGGAAAGACAGTATCCGGATGTATTCCTCTCCGGCTGTTGAGCCTTTGTACGACGGACCATTAACCGTGCTGGTAGATGAAAGCAGCGCTTCTGCTTCTGAAATATTTGCTGCAGCCATGCAGGACCGCGGCCGCGGAATCATTGTGGGCACTTCTTCTTCCTTTGGAAAAGGTACCGCCCAGATGAATATCAATATCGGTAAAATGGGAAATCCGGAGAAAGGCATTGCTGATGTAAACTATGGCAGCATGCGGCTTACCACGGAGAAGTTTTACCGCATTAACGGATCATCCACACAGCTGAAAGGCGTGATCCCTGATATTGTGCTGCAGGATAGAATGGAGCTGCAATCCATTATGGAAAAAGATTTTTCTTCTGCGCTGACATGCGATACCGTGGGCCTGCCTCCGTATCAGCGGCTTACTTTCGGTTTCAATTACCAGGAAGTGGTGCAACACGCACGCATACGGGTGCGGCAAAATCCTGCCTTTGCCACTATCGCCGCAAATACGCGCCAGTTAAAAACGTTGCAGGAACAACCCACGCCGCTGGATTTATTGTCGTTCGGCGCTGCCTATCAACAGATATCGGGATGTCAGAAAAATATACAACAGGCCAAAGAGCTGAAAGGCAAAGAGGTACTGACCGTACAGCCATCTATGTTAAGAAACATAAATCCGGCCCGGCAAAAGAATGACGCTGTTAATACTGCTTCTTACAAAGAGTGGCTGGAGAAACTGGGTAAAGATATTTACCTCGCTGAAACCCTGTCGGTGCTGGAAGATATGCTGGCTAACCCGGTAGCGCCATAATTATAATTAATTAACAACAGGCTTCACCCGTTTTGCGGTAATGATTGCCTAATACTTAAACGCACTAATCATGATGAGAAAACTGTTTGCACTCACTTTTTGCATGGGAAGCTTTGCTGCGTATGCGCAGGAGGAAGTGGCTATCATTACGGCCAGGCTGGATAAATCCCCGAATGATACCGTGGTGAACCTGTACGAACCTTATTCCGGTGATACCGCCAGCACCGTCATTAAAAACCACCAGTTCAGGTTAACGATGCCGATGTCTAAAGGAGGAAGCGTATATATTATGCAGATAGGCAGCAACCCGGAACTGGGCGGCGCATTGGTGTACCTGGAAAAAGGAAAGATGAACATCACCGGGAAAGGCGGTTATTTTAAAGACGCCACTTTTTCAGGCGACTCCTGGGTAAAGGAATGGGAAGAAGTAATGGACCTCACTTCCCCGGACAAAGGCGATGGTAAGTTGTTTGCAGAGCTGGAACAGAAATACCACAAAGCAATGGAAATAGGTGATGAGGATGCTGCAGAAGCCTACAGCAAACAGGGTAGCGAAGTGGAAAAGAGGCAGAAAGATATACTCCGTAAATGGGTGTTGGCTCATCCGAATTCCGGTGTTACCGGTTATATCATCACGGTATATTTCAGTAAGGATAATAAAGAGATGGAAGCGCTTTACGATGGCCTCGGTGAACACGCAAAAGCCGGCAGGATCCTGCAACGTTGGAAAAACCCGGGTAAAGTAGACCCGTCACTCCTTTCATTAAAGATGAATGAAGAAGGGGAAACACCGGGCAGACCAGGCCAGATAAAGATCGGTGATGCTGCGCCGGCTTTCACCATCCCTGATGTAAATGGTAAAATGGTATCGCTGGGAGATTTCAAAGGCAAGTATGTACTGGTAGATTTCTGGGCCAGCTGGTGCGGTCCCTGCAAACCACAGATCCCTTACCTGAAAGCAGCCAATGAAAAGTTCAAAAATAAAAACTTCGTGATGGTAGGCATCTCGCTGGATTCCAAAAAAGAAGCCTGGGTAAAAGCTATGGAAAAGCACGAGCTGAACTGGCTCAATCTCTCCAGCCTGAAAGGTTGGGGCGATACGGCAGCTGCAGCTTACGGCGCCAGCTACATTCCTTCCAACATATTGATCGGACCAGACGGAAAAATAATTGCCAGGGATCTTTATGGCGATGCGCTGGATAAAAAATTAATGGAAACAATTAAATAAACTGTTTGAGGTAACACTTCCGCCAGGGGCAACGGCACTATCGCTGTGCTGTTGCCCTTTTTTTGTTTACTAAAAAGATACCATTCATATGCGTTCTATCATTAAAATAATCATCTTCCTGCTGCTGCCCTTATACAGCCTGGCGGAAGAAGGGTTTGTGATCAAAGGGAAAGTAACGGGCGTCATCAGCGGATACGTAGCTATCCTTGAACATGTTGATGCTGAAGGGAAGCCGGTAATGCTGCCGCCAAGAGTACGGATCGTCAACGGCGAGTTTACCTTTTCCGGAAAACTGGAACACCCGGAGCTGGTGCAGTTAAAAGTGAGTACAAAAACAGTACTGGTATTCCTGGAAAATACCAGCTACACTGTTGAGTCCAGCCTGGATTCACTGAAAGGAACTTCTTTCAAAGGCGGCCCGTTGAATGATCAGTTTTATACCTATCAGCAGCACAGTAATAAGCCGCCTATGGAATACGTGAAGGACAACCCGTCGCTGGAATTATCGGCCTGGCTGGCCCTGCGGAATGCCTCCACAGCGGAGAAGGCACAGGCAGGTTATGATCTCCTGGACCCTGCAGGGAAAAGTACCTGGCATGGAAAGGCGTTGCTGGCCAAGATTGAATCATTTAAGCGTACCGGCGCAGGCGCTGCATTACCGGAACTGAAACTGATCGATCCCAACGGCCACGCTTTTTCCATCGGGGACATGACCGGGAAAATTGTAGTGCTGGATTTCTGGGCGTCCTGGTGCGCTCCTTGCCGCGCTTACATTCCACAGATGCGGAACCATTACAACAAGTTTAAAGAGAAGGGAGTGGTATTTGTAGCTGTATCTGTTGATGACGATAAAGCCAAATGGCAAACTGCTGTGAACGAAACTAAAATGGAGTGGCTGCAGGGACTTACAGAAGGCGGCTTCAAAGCAGGTGCGGGTGTGCAGAAGAACTTTAATATCACCAGCATCCCGTATGTGGTGATAGTGGGGAAAGATGGAAAGATTGCCGCATCACTGGACTTCTATAAAAAAGATCAGCTGGAAAAAGAATTGGATAAACTGGTACAATAAGATAACAAACGATATGACTGTCACACAAAAGCTACAACTGTTACTTACGTTTATCATGGGCATATTTCTCTCCGGCTGCACGGTGTTTCAAACGCCCGAGCCACGGCTGCCAAAAAAGCTGGCCGTCAGGATTTTTAATATCACGCCACAGCGCGCGGCGCTGAAAATAGAAGGCATCTATTATAATCCTAATAATTTCGGTTTTACGTTTAAAAGCGGCGACCTGGAGCTGATGCTGGATACTTTCCTGTTGGGAAAGGTTCACATTGATACCATGATAAATGTGCCGGCGCATGCGCTATTCACAGTGCCGGTAACAGTGGCGCCAGATTTCAATAAACTGGGTCAAACAGGCATTAACCTGGAGGACTCTGTACACATTTCTTTCAAGGGTACCATGAAAGGCAGTGTGGGATGGTTCTCCAAAACAATCCATATTGCCTATGATGGCCGGCATTACCTGGACCTGCAAATGAACTGATTTTCCCCGTTGCTGTAAGGTGGCTGGTATCAGTACCTCGCGGAGTACTGATACCAGGAGAGATGTCCCTGGATAATATGCGACAGGTTTTCTATATACCGGCGCACGGTTTTATCCTGCTGCCCAAAATGGGGCAGGTGGTTGCAGGTATGCACAAATTCTGCTGTAAATTCATTGTGTAGCCGCACTGTTTCCGCATAGGCGCTATCCAGGGTACACTGTTGTTCATGTTGAATGATCAATACCGCATTCATGGCTTCCTTTTCTTCCTCATCCTTTCTGACAGAGAAAATATCGTTGGAAAGCGCTACTATCAGGCTTGTCAGTTTCCTGAGTTGCTTTATTACGGGGTTCTCCAGCACTTCGTTGGTGAGCAGCGTAGTTCCTGTTATTTCTGCGAGATCGGCGGTCGGATACACGCCAATGAGATCTTCCCGGATAACCAGGTAGTCGCTCAGCAGCGGGTAGTGAACAGGGGTTTTGTAACTATATGCGGTAGCGGTTATCATGGTATGGAAGAAGCCTTGCATATCGCTGATAAACCGGTTCATCCATGCTGCTGTTACAAAGGAAAGCAGTTCTTTTCTTATCAGCGCCGGCTGCAGGAAGAACGCGCTGTCTGTTGCTGCCGGGGGCATGCCTTTGAATATTTCAATGACATGGTTACATGCCTTCCGGAGTTCTTCTACCGGATATGGTCCATAGTAATCATCAAAGAGAAAGATCCAGAGATTCCATCTGCCCATGGGGATGAGGCGATCGAACGGCGCATCCGGGTGGAAATAGGCCGCCAGCTTGCCAAAGCGGGCCGCCTTAAATTTTTCACGCATACTTTCGGGGAAGAGGGTATACTCGTTTATCCATGCTGTTGTTTTAGCTTCTATTTCGTCTGCCATTGGATTGATAACATCTGGAAACGGGTAAGATAACTGAGTAGGAGACATGATCATAAGAACGGGTTTTACAGCCAGTGGTTTTTATAGGATTTAAAAAGAGATGCCGGGGGATGGCACACTTAAAGATACTTAATAAGGCTGATATTTATTTGCAGTAAAACCGCCTCATTTAATGATGAGGCGGTCTTTTTTTAATCATTTTTCTGCGGTGTATCCTTTGGCGTTAGCCACCTGTATAATAGACTGGTTAATGGCAGCGCCCAGGTCGTCAATTTTATCAGTTTTCTTTAATGCCTCATCAATATATTTCTGCCGTTGTTTGCCCAGCACGGCGATTTCTTTTTGAATACTTTCCCTTTCCTTGCTTTTCTCTGCCACCAGGGTTGTCAGCTCTGCCTGGCTTTTTTCTTTCAGCTCTTTGGGCAGCTCACTTTTGCTGATGCTTTTTAATACGCTGGGGTCTTGTTTCACGCGGTCTACCAGATCCCAGTTGTCGTTTTTATAAACAGCTTTTGATTTGCTTACAAACCGTTCTACAGAGTTGGCGGAAGAGAGAGACCTGGCATTTTTATCCTGCGTTACCTGGTTGCTTTTTCTTAGCTCACCGGAAGCGCCATATGCGATATAGGTTTTGTTGATCCGTTCGTTGCAGGCTTCAATGTTTTTATCATAGGGAGTTTCAATAAAAACCACCTTTCTGTCGGAATCGATATTAAAATACTGGCCTTCGCCTTTGTCGGCGCCGTCTTTCCAATGGGTGGCTATTCCTTCCCGTTTATCGCCGCAGTAAATAGTATTTATGAAGATGCTTTTGCTGATGGCTTGTCCGGCGGCGGTTTTATAGCTCACCGGTCCCTGGTTGAAAGGCTCGTTGCCTGCAATATAAATGAGCTTCATATCAGCTTCATCTTTCCCCCACTCGAGTGATTTTACGGCAGATGTGATTACCGCGCCGCAGTATTCTGATCCGCCATTGGTGTGAAGGGCGAATAGTTTTTCGGAGATAAGATCGAGATCGGTGGTGAGCGGGGTTACCTGCCGGATGTAATCATCCGAGCGGGAGAGACCGTCGTTGCCGTATTCATAGAGCGCGATTTCTATTACAGGCGTTTTTCCTTTGTATTTCAGGGTGGTGAGGGTATTGATAATATTCCAGAGTCTTGATTTGGCCTGGTCTATCAGCCCATCCATGCTGTTAGAGGTATCCAGCAGCAAGGCTACCTGTATACGGGTATTGTCGGCGGCGGAAGGAGTGGTAGCGATAACAGGTGGCGGGGCGGCTGTTATGCTTTTTGTTTCCGGGCTTATCTGACCGGTATTATATTTCCATATCAGGAAGCCCGATACCAGTATGGCGCTGGCGAATAGTGTCGTTTTCATGATGTTTGATTTAAGATTACCCCATGAAAATAAAGGGTCTTCTTTAGCCGGCGGGACACCACTTGGTGAAATGGTATATTGAATGGGTGAAATACCAGCCTGCCCGTTCTGAAAAGTCTTATTTTGCGGTAGAATCGATGATCATGGTACGTTACTGTATTTGCATATTTATCTTGTTGGGGTTGTTGTCTGCAGCAACTGCGCAGGATTCTGCCGGCGGCAAGCGTGGTACCTTTCCTGTGTCTAAAGCGGCAAAAGCCCTGAGGAAATCGCTTTCCAATAATGATGATGAACTGCAGACAGCCGGTAAATACGAGGCATTGGCAAAAGAACTGACGGATAAAAGTGAATATGCCAAAGCGGAAGAATATCTTAAAAAAGCGCTGGACATCTACACAAGATTAAATCATAAAGATGCGGCAGCTGCAGGTCGCGCACTGGCAAAAGTGCAGGAAATGCAGAACAAGATTATACCGGCTATACAAAACTACCAGTCCGCCGGCGATGTGGCGATAGATAAAAGCCTGGTGAACATCAACCTCAATGATGCCAACCGCTTGCGGAACAACAGCAACCCCCGGGCGCAAACGAACTACGCCCAATCCAATGTAGATATCATTGAAAAGACCGGCAAGAAAGAAGAAGCCGCGGATGCCTACAAGCAACTGGGAAACAGCCTGCTGCTGGAAAACAATACCTCGGATGCCATCGCCAGTTATAAAAAAGCAATCGAGAAAACCGACAATACACGGGAGATTGCAGACATCAGCAAGAAAATTTCTAAGGTATATGTGGAAGGAAATAATATTGATGCCGCCATCCGCATGAATGAAGCGATCCTGGAAAAAGCAAAGCAGGAAGATAATATTGAATTGCAGATAGACCAGGTGCGGGAACTGGCGCAACTGTACACCACGAAAAACCTACCGGGAAAAACGGGGAGCCTGTTAGAGGAAGCATATGCGCTGGCATTTAAAAGCGGAAATACGTCAAAAACGAAAGACTGCCTGCTGGCGCTGACCCGCTACTACCGGGAGCAGCAAAAGGAAGCCGTTGCCATGACGCGGTATGACGATTTCCTCCATCGCCTGGATACGCTTATCCGGACCGACAGCTCCCTCGTAGATGCCAGCCTGTTCGATATTACAGAAGGAAAGATCAAAGACCTGGAAAGGGAAAAGGAATTACAGCTGGCGCTGATCAGCAATAAAAATAAGCTTAACTATTTCCTGATCGCCTCTATTTTAGCAATGGTGGTACTGCTGTTCTTTATTGTCCGTTCCCTGTACGCCATTAAAATCAAGAATAAGAAAATTGCGTTGCAGTCGTTGCGGCGGGAAATGAATCCTCACTTTATCTTCAACAGTCTGAATAGCGTAAACCAATACATTGCCGAGAACAAGGAAGTGGAAGCAAACAAATATCTCACTTCCTATTCCGGCCTGATGCGGAATGTGATGGAACATTCCAATAAGGATTTCGTTCCTTTATCTACTGAGATTGAACAGCTGAAAAGCTACCTGGATCTGGAGCAGCTGCGCTTCAGCGATAAATTCATCTACATACTGGATATTGATGAAGCACTGGATACCGATGCCGTCATGATTCCGAATATGCTGATCCAGCCGCACCTGGAAAATGCGGTATGGCATGGACTCCGGTATAAAGCTACGAAGGGGTTGCTCCGGGTAACATTTCAAAAACAGGCGCAGTTTATTCAGGTGGTGATAGAAGATGATGGAATAGGGCTCACGGAAAGCCGGAAGTTGAAAACCATTCACCAGAAAGCGTATCAATCGAGGGGCATTACCAACACCACGGAACGGATCAGTTTATTGAATGATATTTACCATCTTCATATCCGGTTGCAGATGGAGGAAATAACATTGGAAGGCACCACCGGTACACGGGTAGTGCTGCAACTTCCTTTAATGGATAAAAAATGATGTTAACAGAAAAAATCACTTCCGTGATTGTGGAAGACGAAGCAGCCGCCATGGCCGCCTTGCAAAACTACCTCGGGAAATTTTGTCCGCAGGTGGAAGTGGCAGGCACGGCCCAGAACAGCCGGGAAGCCATCGCGTTGTTGCATGAGCTGCGGCCGCAACTGGTATTCCTCGATGTGGAAATGCCTTTTGGCAACGCCTTTGACGTACTCGATGGCTGCCAGGATCTTCAGTTTGAAACTATTTTTGTAACGGCCTTTTCTGAATATTCCCTGAAAGCACTCAACCAGAGCGCTGCCTACTATTTACTGAAGCCGGTGAGCATAGAGGAATTGATCCTGGCAGTAAATAAAGTGCAGCAACAACTTCAACAGAAACACTGGCTGAACAGGAACCGCATCATACTGGAAAACGTCCGGGAAAATAATCCCGGTATGCAACAGGTAATATTACCCACCCTGGATGGATTTGATGTAGTGAAGATGAATGAAATTGTACGCCTGAAAGGGAATGGTAATTTTACAGATGTTTATTTAACCAACGGAAGTAAAAAGATGGTATGCCGTTTTCTGAAACATTTTTCGGAGATGTTACCCCATCCGTTTGTGCGGGTGCATAAATCGCATATCATCAATATCCATTATGTGCAGTCTTATCATAAAGGTGCGGGTGGATATGTAAATTTGAATGATGGTACTGCGGTGGAGGTATCGGCGGCTTATAAGGATAATTTGCTAAAGGCGTTTCAGTAGGTATTGCGAGCTATGGACTTTTAGTAAACCTTTTGAATAAAAGAATACGAACCAGCTATGAAGAGAATTCAGGAGTTTAAGCCGCTTATTAATGATGATGGCGCCATCATTTTTACTACTGTCGCCAATGATCGTATTTTTCCCGGTCTGAGCGCTTACTCCGGTTCAAAAGAAGCTGTAAAGGCATTTGCGAAAGTACTTGCGGCAGAGTTACTCCCCAGGAAGATCCGTGTTAACTCAGTTGCTCCGGGCTTCATTATGACTCCAACGATGGGAGTGGCCAACCTGACGGAAGAAGACAGGGAAACATTTATCGCGCAAGGGAATGAAATAACACCATTGAAACGCCACGGCACCGTTGAAGAGGTAGCTGCTGCAGCGCTGTACCTGGCCGCTGAGGCCACCTTTACCACCGCAATTGAACTGCCGGTGGATGGTGGATTTGCTCAGGGTATCTGAGAATAACACAGAAATGGCAACACAATTGTAAGCTGGAAAACTAACCTGTGAAGGTTAGTTTTTCAATTTTAACTGGAGTTCCGCACAATCAGCTCTGTTTTCAACACCCGGATAATACTTTTCCATTCTGATACATCGCGGCTGATCTGGTCTATGAGCAGCTGTGCGGCCGTGCCGCCGATTTCTTTTACCGGTTGTGATACCGTGGTTAATGAAGGATGAATAAGTCCCGATGCAAAGTCGTTGCTGAAGCCCACCACCGCAATATCTTCCGGTACCTGCAAGCCTCTTTTCTTCACCACCTGTATAATCTCAATGGCAGTAGGGTCGTTAATGGCAAAGATGGCATCCGGTGGATGGGGGAGGTTTAAAAGATGGTTTACATAGATATGCACCTTGTCGAGGTTCAGATCATACGGGATTACCAGGTCTTCATCCAGTTCAATATTGTTCTTTCTTAAAGCGGCCTTATAGCCGTTCAGTCTTTTCTCACTTATTTTGAGCGAAGGCGGGCCGGATAAATGTGCGATCCTTTTCCTGCCTCTTTCAATCAAATGATTTACTGCGCGGAATGCGCCATCATAATCGTCAACAATTACTTTGGGTACATCCATTTCATCACATACCCGGTTAAAAAATACGATGGGAATACCCTTTCGCTGGAATATCTTTAAATGATCGAAGTTCTTTGTTTCTTTGGTGATAGACACCAATACACCATCTACCTGGTTTGCCAGCATCACTTTAGTGTTGGCTACTTCCGTTTCATATGTTTCATTGGATTGGCAGATGACCGTGTTATAGCCGGCTTTGCTGGCTACTTCCTGCGCGCCGATGGTGATATTTGGGAAATAGGAACTGGTAAATTCCGGGACGATGATGCCTATGGTATTTGTTTTCCTGGTAACCAGGCTGATCGCCAGCATATTGCGCTGGTAGTCGAGTTTTTCCGCCAGATCTAATACGGCCTGCCTTGTTACTGCGTTCACACTGGGGTGACCGGTTAAAGCCCGTGATACGGTTGACTTAGAAAGATTAAGCTCTTTCGCAATGTCAACGATGGTGATCTGGTGTCGCTTCATGGGTTATTTTTATGTAAAGAAACACAATTATATCAAAAATGGGAACATTCCCAATTTATGGGAATGTTCCCATTGTCAAAATCATCATTTTTTTTACCATCGGGTAACAGTTAGTTATAATCTTTGGACACATAAATTCTCACGATATGAAAGAACTGTTGCTCTCAACCTCTTTTGCGCCAGCCATGCCTGTACCTGTCACTTTACGCCAATCATCCACGTTTCACATATTGCACCATTACATGGAGTAGGTACCTCCACCGGCGATTTGCCCGGAATAGAATAAAAATATGTGAATGAATCATACAGACTAAAATTCTAAAAACACGTTTGGGGGTATGCACAAAAATGTTTTCTTATCAGCAGGGTATCTGTTGCTCCTGCTCTTTATCATCTTCCCTGCTACGGATGTAGCAGCACAGCAGCCTGCCACGGGGCCTGCCAACAAAATATCAATTACCGGCAAAGTAACGGAAGCCGCAGGCACCGCCCTGGTAGGGGTAACGGTCCGCGTGAAAAACGACAAAACATCCGCCATCACCAATGAAGACGGCATCTATCACATCGCCACCAGTAACGCACCCGGCACAACGCTCGTATTCAGCTATATTGGATTTCTGAACAGGGAAGTAAAACTTACTGCCGGAAGAAGTGTGTACAACATTGTACTGGAGCCATCCATAAAGGGGCTGAACGATGTGGTGGTAATCGGTTATGGAACTGTAAAAAGAAAAGATGTTACCGGATCAGTAGGCGAATTTAAAATTGCCGACCTGGCAAAAGCACCGGTACCTTCCTTTGAAGAAGCCCTGGGAGGCCGCGTTGCGGGCGTACAGGTATCTGCCAGCGATGGCCAGCCCGGATCCGCATTGAACATCGTGATCCGCGGTAATAACTCCGTAACACAGGAAAACTCCCCGCTGTATGTGGTAGACGGATTCCCGATGGAAAACCCGTCCAACAACATCTTCAACCCGGAAGAAATAGCCTCCATCGAAGTACTGAAAGACGCTTCGGCCACTGCTATTTACGGCGCCAGGGGCGCCAACGGCGTTATCCTTATCACTACCAAAAAAGGTAAAACCGGCGCGCCAACAGTTACCTATCAAACCTGGATGGGCTTCCAGGAAAATATCAAAAAGCAGAAGATGATGAGCCCTTACGAGTTCGTGAAATACCAGCTGGAACAGAACTCGGCTTTTTATACGCCTATCTACCTCGGTGAAGATAAAACACTCGACGACTATAAGAATGTAAAGGGAATCGACTGGCAGGATCAAATCTTCCGAAAAGCATTTATGCAAAACCACAGCCTCTCCCTGAGAGGTGGTAATGATAAAACAACCTATTCCCTTTCCGGCTCACTGCTGGACCAGAATGGTATCATCATTAACAGCGGCTTTAAACGCTACCAGGGAAGGGCAGTGGTGGATCAGCGGCTGAATGATAAAGTAAAAGCCGGTATCAACGTAAACTATACGGCTACCAAAACTTATGGCGCCGTAGCGTCGCCAACACCCAACGGCCCAACCTCCAGCCTGATGTACAGCGTTTGGGGCTACCGCCCGGTAACAGGCGACTCTTCCAGCGATGCCTCCCTCGTTAATGAACCATTTGATCCGGATGTGGACCCGCTGAATGAATACCGCATGAACCCGATCATCTCTACAAAAAATGAATATAACCCGTTGTTCAATAATACCCTTATTGCCAACGCATATGTGGAATACAACCCGGCAAAATACTTTACGTTAAGAGTAGCAGGTGGTATTACCAAAGAAGCGCAACGGAAAGAAATATTCAATAATTCCAATACCCGCCTCGGAAATCCAAAGAGCAGTATACTCGGCATCAATGGCTCCGTAAGCAACCTGGAAAGAACCAACTGGCTCAATGAAAACACCCTCACTTACGCCAGGGTGATCAACAAAGATCATAACCTGAATGTATTGGGTGGTTTCACAATGCAGAAGTCGGCTTACTATAGCTATGGCTTCTCCGCCAGCCAGCTGCCCAATGAATCGCTGGGGATGAGTGGCCTGGATGAAGGGATCATCAATACCGCACCTACGGCAAAATCATCCAATGCGCTGATGTCTTTTCTCGGTCGCGTTAACTACGGCTATAAATCACGCTACCTGCTTACGTTGTCGTTCCGTGCCGATGGTTCTTCCAAATTCCCCGACAACAACCGTTGGGCTTATTTCCCTTCCGGTGCGGTGGCCTGGAGGATCATCGAAGAATCTTTCATGAAAAATTTATCTTTCCTGTCAGATGCTAAAATACGCGCAGGATACGGCACCACCGGGAACAACCGCGTAGGGGATTTTGCTTATCTCACTTCGCTGCAGCTGTTCCCTTACTCCGGCTACAGCTTTGGCAACTCGCCCGTGCAGGGCATTATTCCCAGCAACCTGGGATTCCCCAAGCTGAAATGGGAAACCACCGCGCAAACAGATATCGGGATAGACCTGGGTTTCCTGAAGAACAGGATCATGTTTACCGCTGATTATTATAAGAAGAATACAAAAGACCTGTTGCTAAACGCAACACTGGCGCCGTCTTCAGGTTACCTGAGCGGTATCCGGAATATCGGTAAAGTGTCTAACGAAGGACTGGAGTTTTCTGTGAACACCATGAACGTTCAACATAAAAAGTTCACCTGGTCTACCAGCTTCAACATTTCCTTCAACCGCAACAAAGTAATACAGCTGAACGAAGGCGAACCCAGTTACGCCTCCCGCATCACCTGGGGTAACTTTAATAACGCTTATCCATATATTGCTATACCGGGTCATCCGATTGCCTCGTTTTATGGATTTATATTCGACGGCGTTTACCAGTACAGCGACTTTGACCAGTCGAACGGAACGTATGTGCTGAAAGATAAGGTGCCTAACAACGGTAATCCAAGAAGCAGCATCCAACCGGGATACATTAAGTTTAAAGATATCAACGGCGACGGACAGGTGGATAACAGCGATCTTACCATCATCGGTAATCCTAACCCGATACACACCGGCGGGATCTCCAATAATTTCACGTACAAAAACTTCGACCTGAACGTATTCTTCCAGTGGAGCTATGGCAACGATATCCTGAATGCCAACCGCATAGAATTTGAAAACGGTGATGTAACCAGGTCTTTCCTGAATATGTTTGCCAGCTACGCAGATCGCTGGACACCCGAAAATCAAACCAATAAATTATATAAAGTAGGCGGACAGGGACCACTGGTATATTCTTCCCGCACTATTGAAGACGGCTCTTACCTGCGTCTTAAAACCGTGGCACTGGGCTATAATTTACCTGCGGCGTTGCTGAAACAGGCTAAAATAAAAGGGCTGCGGGTGTATACGTCCGCACAAAATCTCATTACCTGGACCAATTACTCAGGACTCGATCCTGAAGTTTCTGTAAGGCAATCGGCTTTAACACCGGGCTTCGACTGGTCCGCGTATCCGAAGGCAAGAACCATCACCTTCGGACTGGATGTGACCTTTTAACGAACTAAAAAGCTGCGATTATGAAACCAAGCAACATAAAATTATCTCCCGTTAGAAAAATAACAACACTCTTCCTGCTGTGCATCTTTGCCGGCAGCACATTCACTGCCTGCAACAAATTCCTGGACACAAAGCCGGAAGATTTTGTAACACCGGAAAATTATTATAATACAGAAGCCGATCTGGACAGGGCTCTGAATGGCGTGTACAACAGGCTGATAGATAACTTCGGAAGAATGTATTCCCGGGGACTGTACAGCTTCCTGTCCATGAGCGATGAATTCTTCTACAAGAATATTACCGTGAATAATTTAAAGGTGATGGATTTCGACGCCGGTCAGCTCGATGTAGGCAAACTCTGGGAAGTGGCGTACCAGGGCATCGACCGCGCCAACCTGTTACTCGAAAATGTGGACAAGCCAAAGATGGATGAAAAAAAGAGAGGCGCTATTAAAGGCCAGGCGCTTTTTTTAAGGGCATACTATTATTTTATCCTGGTAGATAACTACGGTGGCGTGCCATTGAAATTATCTTCCACCAAATCGCCCGTAGAACCAGCGCTGCCCCGGTCTTCTGTGGCAGAGGTGTATGCTTCCATCCTCAACGATATGAAAGCGGCCGAACCGCTGGTAAACGATATCAGTACCTACACCAACAATGAAAGGGTGACCACCACCGCCGTGCAGGCCATCCTGGCAAAGGTATACCTCACCATGGCCGGCGAGCCACTGAAAGATGTATCAAAATATGCGGATGCATTAACCTATGTCAACAAAGTAATCGCCTCCGGTAAACATTCCCTGAACCCGGATTACAGCGCTATCTTCATCAATCACTCTAAAGATATTAACGAGTCGAAAGAATGCCTGTGGGAAATAGGCATGTATGGCAATCAGCAGGGATCTACGCAGCTCGCAGGCGGAGTAGGTATTGAAAATGGTGTGGAATCGCCGGACGACAACGTGGGTTATTCAAATGGCCCGGTACATCCTTCTGCAAGGTTATTCAACCTGTTTGCGGCGGAAGATAAGCGAAGGGATTGGAACATAGCGCCGTACAAGTATTCCATTGTGAATGGCGTTGTTACCAAAGTGGCGTATACTCCCGCGCAGATTTATGAACGTACTGCCGGCAAATGGCGTCGTGAGTATGAAACGCAGGTGCCCAAAAACAGGTCCTATAATTCTACCAACTTCCCCGTGATCCGGTATGCAGATGTACTGCTGATGAAAGCTGAAGCAGAAAATGCGGTGAACGGACCGGTAGCAGAAGCTTACGAAGCTATTAACATGGTAAGAAGAAGGGGCTATGGCAAACCACCGGCCACACCGGATGCCACCGTTGACCTGCCGGCAGGTTTGGGGAAAGATGAATTCCTCGAAGCCGTGCAGGACGAACGGGCCAGGGAGCTGAGCTTTGAAGGGGCACGTAAGCACGACCTGATCCGCTGGGGATTATACCTGTCCAAGATGCAGTCGCTGGCTGCTGAAGTAGCCGCATCTGCGCCATCTGCATGGAAATATTCAGGTAATGCCGCAAAGAATACAACGGCCAGGAACGTACTGTTTCCTATTCCTACTACAGAAACAACCATTAATCACCTGGCAGAACAGAACAAGGGTTGGTAACGCCGCGCTAAAAAGTAATTAATATGCGAAATTCAATATACCTGTTGATCATTGTTATTATATTTATCTCCTGCGCAAAGGAGAAAGTAACAACACCGTCGCTGGAAGTAACTACCTCCTCACTTACGTATAAAGCAGGAGATACCGTTACCTTTAACTTTACCGGCAACCCGGACAATATCACCTTTTATTCCGGTGAACCCGGCCACAACTACGAATTCAGGGACCGCACCACTGCAGAAAATGATCTGCAGATAAATTTCAAATCACTGGTGCAGTTTGGACTGGTCTACAAAAATCTGCAACTGCTGGTGTCTAACAACTATTCCGGTGCAGCAGATACCACCAGTGTAAGGGCCGCCACCTGGACGGATATTTCGGACCGCGCTGTATTTTCCACCGGGCAGGACAATACACCGTCAGGTACCATCAGCCTGAAAGAATTTGCGGACCCGAAAAATACTGCCGCCCGCATTTACGTTGCTTTTAAATATACAGACTATAAAAAAACACAGGGACAAAACCGCTGGGTGATCCGGACTTTTGAAGCCAATAATATTTCAGCAGATGGCGTAGTATCGCCGCTAGCCGTATTGTCAAGCGGGGGCTGGAAAGCATTCGACTTTAAAAACCCCGCATCCGTGTGGTCGGTTACCACCGCGCAGCTGTTGATGTTTGGCGGTAATAAAGATGCAGATGATAATGAAGACTGGGTGATCACCAAAGGGTTTGATCCCTTCTATATTAAGCCGGATGCAGGGGTGGCGCTGAAAAATATCAGCACTGTGCTGCCTTCGTATAAATACGTTTACGCCAAACCGGGTACTTATAAAGTAATATTTGATGTATCTGCGGTACGTTACAATGGTGAAAAGAGAACAACAAAAGAACTTACATTAACTATCACCCCGTAGCTGAAAAGAACGGGTTAAACGGAAACATTTGATGAACACTGTAATCGATACGTCAGTCATTATTGTATTTTCCTTATTTATTATGCTGGTGGGTTTCTCCTTTTCAAGGACAGGGAGAAACCTCAAGTCATTCTTTGCCGCAGGTGAATCAGTACCCTGGTTCATCGGGGGGCTCTCACTTTTCATGAGCTTCTTTTCCGCAGGCACTTTCGTGGCATGGGGTTCCATCGCTTATAAATACGGATGGGTAGCCATCACCATACAATGGACCATGTGTATCGGCGGACTTGTAACAGGACTGTACCTCGCTCCCCGGTGGAAGGCCACCGGCAACCTCACTGCGGCAGAATTTATCAGGGAGCGTTTGGGTGTAGATGTGCAGAAGATCTATATCTACATTTTCATGGTGGTGTCGTTACTGATCAAAGGTTCTGTGCTGTATTCTGTGGCCAGGCTGGTAAGCGCTTCGCTCGGACTGCCACTGATGCCGTCTACCGTGGTGCTGGGCCTGTTTATGATTGCGTATACCGCCGTTGGCGGGCTCTGGGCGGTAATGGTAACGGATATTTTGCAGTTCGTGATCCTCACGGCGGCCATACTTATTATTATCCCCCTGGCTTTTGATGCCGCCGGTGGTGTGCAGCATTTCCTGCATTTCTCACCTGAAGGTTTTTTCAGCGTGGTGAACGGCGAATATACCTGGGGCTTTATCCTGGCTTTTGCATTGTACCACGTGTTTTATATCGGCGGCAACTGGACGTTTGTACAGCGTTATACCAGCGTGGATGTACCCCGGTCCGCATCAAAAGTAGCTTATCTTTTTGCGGGGTTGTATATTATCAGTCCCGTACTCTGGATGCTGCCGCCTATGTTGTATAAAAGTATCAATCCGGGTTTGCAGGGACTTGAAACAGAAAACGCTTACCTGATGATGTGCCAGCACGTGTTGCCGGCCGGCCTCATGGGACTCATTCTTACGGGCATGTATTTTTCCACGTCTGCATCAGCGAACACCGCGTTGAATGTGGTGTCGGCTGTTTTTACAAATGATATCTACAAAGGTTCTATCAACCCAAAAGCGTCTGACAAAAAACTGATGAGCATCGCCCGGATCTCTTCCTGGTTCTTTGGATTGGGAATGATAGGCATCGCTTTAATTGTGCCTTATATAGGTGGTATCGTTGAATTTACGCTGAGCATAGGCGCCGTTACCGGTGGGCCGTTGCTGGCGCCGCCTATATGGGCGCTGTTTTCAAAACGGCTAACGGGGAAGGCTACACTATACATTACCGGCATCAGCCTGGCTACTAATCTTGTATTGAAAATTATCCTTCCGTTGGTATATGGCACCGGTTTAAGTCGTGCTAACGAAATGCTGCTGGGTGTAGGCTTACCTTTTATAATGCTGGCGCTGTACGAAGTATACGCTTATTATAAAGGACTCACCAGCGATGAATATACGCAGCTCAAAGCGTTGAGAATACAGCGTAAGGAAACTGTACGGGAAATAGATGAAAAAGAAGAACTGGAGATAAGAAAGCAAAACAAATTCGGCCTGAAAGTAATCGCTTTTTCCCTTTCGTTTATTGCTTTGCTGTTATTCGGACTGTGTTTCTTTTCCGGAAAAAGTGCCACACTGGTAGCTGGTATTGCCACGGTGATCCTGTTAACAGCTGCCATTCCGCTCCGGGCGTCCCGGAAGGTGAAAGTTGACCCGGTAACATCACCGGCAGCGCATTTAGTAAATTAAAAAGATGATCCTTTTGAGAAGAATATTATTTTATGCAGCCTGCGCGTGCTGTATGTCTGCGCAAGCGCAGCAACAAACTGCACTTGCCAATAATGCACTGCATCTTTCCTGGATAAACAAAAACGGGCAATGGCATATAAAAAACGTTGGTGTACACGGGCAGCAGCTGCCTCACACCAGTGGTGAATACACGCTGCTGTATGCGAAGGACAAGCCCGGTAGCACACCCGTAGCATCATATGATAAAAAGAGCGGCTTCCTGGAGCCGCAGTACAGATACATCGTTCCATTGTGGGATGCGGCATTGCAACCTGTTCCGATGAACACTGCGGGAGAGGCTATGTATTTTTATCCATCTTCTGTTAAAAAAAATAACAACGGGCTAACCTTTATTGCTGAAAATAATAAAGCCACTATCACTTCCTCCTGGCGCCTGGATGAAAAGTTCCGGACAGATATCCTGGTGGAAATATCCCTGCAGGCAAAGGAAGACGGCTACTATTCCCTGGCAACGCCCACGCTGGCTACTGTTCCGGAAAATGAACTGGCCTGGGCAGGCATACCTGGATACTTTCAAAGCAATGCCGTTGAAAAAGATTTTATAAAAGCATACGCTTACATGCAGGGCATCCCCGATAAACCGGTGATTGTCCGTGAAAGAACCGCGGCTACTTTGTCGCCTTTCATACAAACCAAAAACAACCTCACGCTGGCGGTAGTACCTGCGCCTGGAACAGGAAGAGATCCCTGGGAGGATGATACGAAAACGCAGGGCGACTGGCTGCTGGGGCTTTCCCTGATGAACAGGAAGGCATCGCTCACGCCTACACTTTATCACCCGGTGTTGGGTGAAAAAGGTTCTCTTCTGAAGAAAGGGGATAAGGTAACTTTTTCTTTCAGGTACACGCTTCAACAGGCCGGCTGGTACACGGTGTTCAAACATGCCGTGAATGATATCTACCATTTCAATGATTTCCTCGCCCTGAAAAAGACGCGGCAGTCACTCACCAGCCGCATATTGTCCATGCATAAATATGTAGTGGATAATAAAACATCACTGTGGAATATCGAAAATTATAAAGGCATCGATATCGGCGCACAAGCCTACCTGGGCGGTGTGTATGGCTCTGAAAAAGATGCTATGAAGAATTCCGACTATGGCGCGATGTGGATGCTGGCTACTATTACGGGCGACAGCGTATTGCAGCAAACACGCCTGCCTTATGCCCGCAATTTTAAACTGCAGCAGCAGGATAACAGCCCCGGTTTTTTCCACGGCGCCGCAGCAGGACAATATTATCTTACAAAAAGTAAAAGATTTACAGAAGAGTGGGGGCCGTATGTAGAACCCATTGGGGTTAGCTATTACATGATGATGGACATAGGGAATGTTCTGCTGTTCAATCCCGGCGACACGGTATTAAAAAAGGAGCTGCAATCCGCTGCCGACAGGCTGCTCGCCTGGATGCAGCCGGAAGGGAAATGGGCCGTAGCCTACGACCACGCTTCACAAAAGGAAATGTTTACAGAAGTGGAAGACCTGCGTCCTACTTTTTACGGACTGGTGATAGCCTGGAAAATATTGAAAGACAAAAAATACCTCGATGCCGCTAAGCGTGCAGCCGATTGGTACATTCAGCATGCTACCGCAAAAGGACGCTTTCTCGGTGTTTGCGGTGACGCCCGTTTTGCGCCGGATTTTGCCACTGGTCAAAGCGCGCAGGCACTGCTGGACCTTTACGACATCACAAAAGAACGCAGGTATTTGCAGGCAGCTGTGAGCACCGCGCAATTGTATACTACTTCTATTTACACTCACCCTGTTCCTTCCGCCAAAAGTAAAAAGGTGAATGGTATACAACGGCAGGACTGGGAGATAAGCCAGGCCGGACTGAGCTTCGAGCATGGTGGTATCCTCGGTTCTGCCAACCATCGCGGCCCTATTCTGCTGGCCAGTCACGCCGGCATGTTTGTGCGCATGTTCGCCCTCACCGGCGATTCCCTGTTCCTGAACATGGCCAGGGCCGGTGCTTTGGGCAGAGATGCGTTTGTAGACAGTGCCACCAGTGTAGCCTCTTACTATTGGGATGTGATGAATAAAGGGGCAGGTCCTTACCCGCATCACGCCTGGTGGCAGGTGGGCTGGATCACCGATTACCTGCTGGCAGAAATGGAGATGCGGTCGGCCGGGAAAATTCAATTCCCGAGAGGATTTATCACACCAAAAGTGGGGCCGCATCAAACCTATGGTTTCGCCGCCGGAAAGGTGTATGGTACTAGTGCGGATTTGTTGTTGAAAGATGGATTGCTGAAAACGGATAACCCTTACCTCGATTACTATTGTGCCATCAATACGCAACAGGGGAAGCTGTTCCTGCTTTTGCTGAACAGCGATGATGATCCGCTGAAGTGCACGTTGGATATTGATTATACCAAACTATTGCCTGGTAAAACCATCAAACCTGTTAGCTGCTACCGGATCAGCAAAAACGGAAGTAAAAAGACGATTGATGTTACGCAATCATTCCGGGAAGATATAACGCCTTATGGCCTGAGTGTAATAGAAATAGATTATGAACTATCCGCTAAGTAAATATTTATTCCTGGCTGTAATAGGCTGCCTGTGCAGCGTATCAGCGGTACAGGCGCAAACCGGCTACCTGGTGGAAGCGGAAGATTTCCAGTTCAAAGGCGGTTGGCAGGTAGAAAAGGTACCGGGAGAACAAGTGTCTGGTAACACCATCCTCCGCGTTTTTTCCGGTAAGGTAAAAGCGGCAGATGCGCTTACCGTGATCAATAGTAAAACTGCCGGTACATATACCGTTTGGGTACACACTCCGGACTATCCCGCAAATAAGCCCGGCACCCGTTTGTTCCAGGTAGCTATCAATGAGCAACCGCTGGAAAAGGAATCGGGGCAGCATGGCAAAGAAGGCTATTATTGGGAGAAAGCCGGTACCACTACACTTGATGCCGGTGAAAATGTGATCGCACTACAGGATACGAAGGGTAATTTTGGAAGATGTGATGCCGTTTTACTGGCTACTGCCGGCTTTGATCCGAACACGGAGCCGCTGGCTTCACTACAGCTTTTTAAAACAACGCCACTAACGGTGAAGTATATACCCCCCGCGCAGGCTACAGCCGCTGTGAAAAGTATATCAACGCAGGGGGCCGTTATCGCGGGTATTAGCAATAGTAAACTCCGGCTTCAATTCCTGAAAACATCCGGTCAGCAGATAGTTGCCGGTAACAGTATCCGGAAAGGCAACGAGTGGATTGATGGTGAGGGGAGTAAAATATTCCTGCTCACCGCCAATGATCCGCAAATCAGCTTTGGCAGTTTTTTCCCTTCGTGGAACGGGTCCGCCGCCTCCGGCAGCTTTCAGAGCCGTGGCAAAACGTTCAGGGTACTGGCCCCGGAAAGTCTTACCAACCCTTTCCTCGCAGGGGCGTTGCAGGAATGCCTGCCTACTGCTGTGAAGCAGGTATCTGAGAAAGAACTGGAAGTTACCTATCAAACTGCCGGCGGACAAACACTGAAAGGCACCTGGCAACTAACGCCAGGCGCCCATCACTTGCTTTTAACGTTAACGTATATACCAAAACAGGCAGGATATTACAGCCTGGCTGTAACCGCTTTTGAAGGAGTAAGAAAAGAAGATGTAACCGCCATCCAGCTGCCTCCCATGTTCCAATACCAGCGCATCCCGGATAACCCGGTAATGCTGCCTTCCGCCATGATGCCGCAACCGCTGGCAATAATGGAAACGAAGCAGGGGATCGCTACTTTCATTTCCGGAACACCGGCAGATTTTCCATTGGATTGGGGAGAAGCCAATACTTCCCCGATGGGCTTTGCTATTAAGAATAAAGAAAACAGCGTACAGCCGGTAGCGTTATCGCCGGTACTGGGCCTGGACGATTCCAGGTGCGCAGCCGGGCAATCCATCACTCGCGAATTTGCACTGGGGGCATTACCATCGGGCTGGAATGATGCACTGGCGTATATCTCAGACAGTATCTATAAAGTAAAGGATTACCGCACGCAGAGACGGGTTTCTCTCACAGAAACCGTTTTCAATATTACAGACCTGATCCGGAACGATACCGCCGCCGGCTGGGCGCCGGAGCTGAAAGGCTTTTATGATATTGAGGCAGATCCGAAAGTGACGCCTACCGTTGTACAGGCTGCGCCACTGGCAGTAGTTTCAGCTGCAGTGCTGGAAAAGGACGAAGCGTTTTATATCAGCAGGGCATTGCCTACCATTGAGTATACGCTGTCGCGCAGCGGGTTCCGCTGGTCCAGAGGTGTTGCGGGAACACCGTTTAATAAAGACAAGCAGTCGCTGGTGCTGAGTCCTTATAACTCACAATTCACCACGGCCTACTACGAAGGATTACACCAGTTGCTCGGCGAAGCCAATCCCTGGTTAAAGGAAATTGCGCTTCCCGGAAATAACATCAGGCCAGCAAAAGGCTACTCCGTGAACATCCCGGCGTGGACGCAGGAGCTGGCGGCTTACCGTTTCACCAAAGATAAAAGCTGGGTGGCCGCTGCAACAAAACATGCGAAAGCCTATATTTCAACGGAAGTGTATGGCCCTAAAACCACGCCATTAAGTAAGCAGCCTTTTTATAATGCTTCCTTTTACGCCTACTGGTGGGACCTCACAGATCTCTACGACCTTACAAAAGATACTACGTTCCTGCATGCCGCAGAAACTTCCGCTTTTCAAACGCTGGCAGGAATAAGAGTATACCCGGAAGTAAAGGATCAGCTGCAAACCATTCATCCGGGCAATACCTACGATGGCAACACTACCTTATGGTGGAAAGGGGGAGAGAAATACCGCCTGGGATTTCCAAGAAAGAAGGGGGATGCACCTGAGAAACAGGTGCCACAAAGTCTGGTTTCTCCTGTAGGACTCGGCTTTGAACAACCCTTTACATTGTTTGATCTGGGCAAGCTGGTACGGCCGGTATTCATGAGCAGCTGGGCGCCTCACCTGTTGCGTTTATTTTCTGAAGATAACAGGACGATATTTGAAACCTATGCCCGCAATGCGGTGATAGGCCGCTTTACGAATTATCCCGGCTACTACGCCACCGGCTTTACCGATATTACCATGCAGCCGGATTTTCCTTACAAAGGCCCGGATGTAAGCTCCGTTTATTATCATCATATACCGCCGCATCTCGCATTTACGCTGGATTTCCTCATTACCGAAGCTATGCAGCGTTCCCACGGAAAAGTAAATTTTTCCTATGGCAAGCAGGATGGCTTTGTGTGGTTTAACAACCGGGTATTTGGTGGCGGCAGCGGTAAAGTATTCGATGATGAAACGGTGCGCCTCTGGATGAAACGCGGGCTGGTGCAAATAGAGAACCCCGCCGTGAATTATGTGACCGCTATTTCTGAAAACCGTTTCTGGTTACTGTTATTGAATGAGTCAACAGAAAAAGTATCTGCTGATATTCTTCTTGGAAAAGAAGTAGCTGTGCAGGATAACGTGGCTGCTGCGTATTATGCCACTGCTGCTGCCTCGCCGGCCAACGTTCACGTGAATAACCGGAAACTGCGTGTATCCGTTGACGGTAAAGGATTTTCCGCTATCTCTTTTCCATTGAAGATGAAGAACGATGTAAAAAGTATAACGCCGGTAAAGAACGGTATGCAGGTGCTGGACCTCGGCGCGGGCATCGGCAAATGCTATGCCTTCAGGATACGTTCGCCCTTCGCGTGGGATGCTATATATACCTACCTGGAATCGCCACCTGAAGCTGGTTTGCAGGCAACCTTCAGTTTGAATGGAGAAAACCGTGTTATCACCGCCTATCCTTATGAAAGCTCGTTTTATCCGGTGAACACAACCGCAGGAGTTGTGCTGAAAATAAAGGTAACTACCTCCGGCGGACAAGTGAAAGAAGGGACCATCACATTTGATAACAACTCTAAATGAGTAATATGAAGCATTATTTTATCCTGGTATTATGTATAGGTATGTCGTTGAAAATAGCGGCACAAAATAAAGAAGATGCCGAGAGAGCAAGACTCATCGCCGTTTCGCAGGCAGGCGCCTCGCCGCTGTACTTTAACCCGGCTGATAGCACGGTGCCATTAATAGCACCCGGCAACTTCGATAACCCGGCAGAATGCACGGTGCGTAACGGCGCGCCACACTTCTTCAAAAAAGTTTCGTCAGGAAAGCCGGTCACCATCGGCTTCATAGGCGGAAGTATTACGCAGGGGAATCAATGCTACCGGCCACAGGCCACCCGTTATATCCAGTCGATGTACCCGTCTGTAACCATGAAAGGGATCAACGCCGGTGTTTCCGGAACAGGCACAGATCTGGGCGCCTGCCGCCTCAGGGATCAATTACTGCAATATCACCCCGACCTGGTATTTGTGGAGTTTGCCGTGAACGGCGCCTATACTGATGGAATGGAAGGTATTGTGAGGCAGATACGCCAATATGATCCTACCATCGATATCTGCCTGATCTATACTATCCATAACGGGCATATGAAAACTTACCTGGAAGGAAACGTCCCTGAAAACGTGCAGGGGCTCGAAAAAATAGCGGAGCATTATCAGCTGCCATCCATACATCTCGGTATGGAAATCGCCGTACTGGAGAAAGAAGGAAAGCTGGAGTGGAAGAGCGACAGCGCCACTGTACCGGGTAAAATTGTTTTTTCCCACGATGGTATACACCCGGTAACAGCAGGCGGCAACCTGTATGCCGCAGCCATTGCACGAGGTATGAATAAGTTGAAACAACACACCGTTATATCTTCCGGCGCATTACCCGCACCGCTGATAGCAGACAACTGGGAAGACGCCGGTATGTATGCCCCGCAGGATATTGCCACATTCAGCCCCGGCTGGAGCAGTGTTAACACCGCTAATTCACCCCAGAAACAATTCACCGGCTGGTTCCCTTATATCATGAAAGCAGATCAGCCAGGCGCTTCCTTTACGTTCAGATTCAAAGGCAGCATGTTTGGCTTTTTCGATATCGGCGGCCCTGAAATGGGGCAGGTGGAACTCATCATTGATGGTAAGCCTGCAACACTGGCCGACGGCGGTGTTAAAGGCGCCCGCCAGCTAAAGGTGGTGCCCGCAACAGATCCCAATGGCAGCAATGTGATCAACCGGTTTAATAACTTCTGTAACAACCGGTACCGCGGCCAGTACGAGTTCATCACACTTACGCCGGGCATTCATACCATCACCATCCGGGTATCTTCCGAAAAGGCAGATAAAATAAAGATCCTGGGAGATAAACAACTGGAAGATATTACCAGGAACCCAGCTAAATACGATAAAACAGTGGTGTATATAGGGAAGATCCTTTTAAGAGGAAAGCCCCTGTAACAGCAGCAACTTTTTATGGGAACATTCCCGTGAAATGGGAATGTTCCCAACTTTTTTAGCCGCCCGATATTTTGAAGTTACGAAGCGCAGACTGTTAATTTGAAGGATTAAAAACTGATACAGTATTATATTATTTCACGTTCATATGCGGTGCTTGTTAATCATAGCCTTATTATTGCCTGTTCGTATTGCAATGGCAACAGATACCTTGTTGCTGGAAAGTCCGCATAAAACATTGTGTGCAAAACTCTTTACAGAACAGGGCGCCCTCACATACCAGCTACAGGCGGGCAAACAATGGGTGATCCTGCCATCGCGGATGGGCATTAGAGTAAATAATAAAACCAGTGGCGCCCATGTACAGCAGATATCCATCTCCCGAAGGGAGATCATCCGGGAAACTAATCCTACCCGGTTAAATGCGGCGGCAGCTATACAGGAGGGCATCGCTTACACCATCAGCATAAAAGAAAATAATAGCAGCTATACCATAGCATGCAGGATGTTTGATAACGGCTGCGCTTTTCGTTATATAATAGATGGAACGGAAGATAAGCATGTGCAGGAAGAGTTTACTTCTTTTACGGTACCTGCTTCATCCGGCGTATGGTATTTTGAACGCAACAATAGCTGGAAACTCCAATCCTATGCAGGGTTGTGGCAGCATACTTCTATCAGCCAGTTATCCACCATTTCAGAGCAAGGGCCTATACAAGGTAAACCGCTGGTGATTGAACTGCCGCAAAAAAAGTATGCGGTGATTACGGAAGCAGCTTTGTATAACTATAGCGGCATGCGGCTCAAAGCATCCGCCAATGGTGGTTTGCACGTGAATTTTACCGAAGGGGATACCGGCTTTGTGGTGAAAGGAAAATTAGTTACCCCATGGCGCACCATCCTGTATGCAGATAACCTCAACACACTGGTAAATAACCACGTGATTGAAAATCTTAATCCACGCCCCGACAGCCGCTTGTTTGCCGATATCACTTACATAAAGCCCGGTAAAAGCGTATGGAGCTGGATTACAAGAGATGAACACTATATGGAGCCCGCAGAAGAAACGCGGTTTATCGACGCCGCTGCCACTCTCGGTTTTGAATATACCCTGCTGGATGAAGGCTGGGAAACCAAATGGCCCCGCAAATGGGAACAGCTGAAAACGCTGTGCCAGGATGCAGCAAAGAAGGGAGTACATATATGGGTATGGAAAAATTCTAAGGAGATAAGAGACTCCGCGCAGCGGGATACTTTCCTCGACAGCGTAGCGCTGGCGGGCGCAGTAGGCATTAAAACCGACTTTATGAACAGCGAGGCCCAGCCGCTGATAGCGTTTGAAGAAGGGCTGTTAAAAGCAACTGCCGCCAGGAAACTGATGGTCAACTTCCACGGTTGCCAGGCGCCTACCGGTGAAAGCAAAACCTATCCCAACGAAATGACGCGCGAAGGTATCCGCGGTATGGAACTGAATATCATGAAAGAACCTATTCCCGCGTGGCATAACGCTGCATTGCCTTTCACCCGCTTTCTCTGCGGACATGGCGATTATACGCCCGGCTTTTTCAGCAACAGGGGACCCACCACGAATACGCATCAACTGGCACTGCTGTACATTTTTAATTCACCGTTTCAATGCATCGCGGAAAACCCGGTTACGCTGTTGAATAATGATACTTACAAACCCATTCTTCCCCTGCTGAAAACATTGCCGGTAACCTGGGATGAAACCATTGTGCTGTCCGGCAGCAATATCGGCAGGATGGCGGCTTTTGCCCGGCGGAAGGGACACGACTGGTATGTAGCCGTGATCAATGGAACAGACAGTGCAGCCTCCTTTATCCTGCAACCCTCTTTTCTTGATAAAAAAACAAAATATACAGCAACACTGATCACGGATACGCCTGATGGAAACGCCTTTGTATCAGCATCTCCAAAGATCAGTGCAAAGTATTACGGGAAAATAATTATCCCCGCAACAGGTGGTTTGGTTTTAAAGTTAGCGGCACATAACAATGAGAGTAATTAAAAGAATATATCGCAATATCGGGTTGTTGTGTATCACTGCTGCCACAGTGAATGCACAACAACAGGTAGCTGTAAATCAGCGGGATATTGTTATCAATGCCGCGGGCCGCCAATACGTATTTACTCCATCGTTTGTGGTGTTGTATAACGCCACAGATCCAGGCATGGCGCTGAAACCCGCCGGGATTAAAAAAGTAGAATACAATGTGCTTACCTGGAAAGTAGCCGATAGCACGAAGGCCGACTTTAAGCAGAAGAAAATAAATGCTTCCGTAGCCGGTGATGGCTTCGACGACAGGATACTGCGCAGCAAAGGAGAATACAGGACCGCGAATATATTTAACGCCGGAGAAAGAACAGAAATCGTGGCCAATAGTATTGAACAAAAGAAAGACACCGTTTTCTTTCGTTTTCCATCTTCTCCAAAATTCCGGTTATCGGCGTATGTTATTATCTCCGCCAAACCTTACCCGGTGTTACGGTACAGCTTCCAACCCTTACAGGACGGCTATTACAGCGTTGGTTATACCGGCGCGCCGGCATCTGCAAAAGATAAAGTCACTGCCATATGGCAACCACTGATCTGGCAGGAAAAACGGATCCCGGATGCCGCCTATCTTACGCCGGCATTTATGGCCACTTTGCCTACTACGATGGTATACGACGGCGCCGCTACCATAGGCGTGCTGGCTGCTCCGGAGTACCTTCCTTTTCAGCCGCTGCCTGTATTGGCCAACAGCCAGTTTGGTATTGCACTGCTCAATAAACAGCAACAACTGCAACCACAGGTATACGCGCCCATACCGGGAGGCTACGGCTCCCGCATGAACGCCGGGCAAACATTCCGTTTCGGACTTCAACTGGTAGCGGAACCGCTCGCCATTAACAATACCTATGAACGCATTGCGGAAAAAGTATTTGGCTTCCGCGACTACCGGCATAATGATATCTCTTCGCTCAACACTACGCTGGATAATATGGTGGATTACGCCATGACTGATTACGCCTGGTTTATCGACAGTCTCAAAGGCTGCGCTTACTCAACAGACGTACCCGGCGCGGTTAAAAATGTTTCCAGTCTTAACCCACTGGAACTGGCGCTGGTAAGGGATGATACAGCGATGTTTGAGAAAAGGGCATACCCGTTAATGGAGTTTATGCTCTCAAGAGAGAAGTTCCTTTTCAGCCTGGACAGCACCCAGAAGATCCAAAGCCCTTCCCGCAGGTTAAAAGGACCGGTAGCGCCACTGTCGGAGCTGGCGGCCCTCTACGAGCTGTCAGGAGGTACCAATGATTTTTACCTGCAAATGATGCAGCGGGAGTATAACACCGATCGTGTGCGCAACCTGGATGTAAAAGAAAAAGGCAATAACTGGATTAACGCGATGCACCTGTACCGCGCCACCGGCGACAAAAAATACCTGGATGCCGCGGTAGCCAAAGCAAAGCAATACCTGCAACAACGGGTGAACCAGCCACAAACCGCTTTTGATGATCCATTCTCCGGCAGCTTCTTTTTCTGGCCCACTTATACAAACAGGTGGATAGAGCTGCTGCAACTCTATGAACTTACCGGCGATAAACCTTTCCTCGACGCAGCGGTGCAGGGAGCCCGCAATTATACAATGTTCACCTGGATGTGCCCAGCCATTCCCGATAGCCTGATCACTGTAAACAAAGGCGGCAAGGCGCCCATGTACTGGTACCTGCAATCCAAAGGACATCAGCCAATGTACTACCCGGAAGAGCATGCGCCGGCATGGCGACTTTCAGAAACCGGTCTTACCCCGGAATCATCCGGTACCGCCACCGGTCACCGTGCTATTTTTATGGCTAACTATGCCCCGTGGATGTTGCGCCTGGGATATTATGCGAAAGACAGCTTTCTCCTGAATGTAGCTAAAGCAGCCGTGATAGGCCGGTACAGGAGCTTTCCTGGATATCATATCAATACAGCGCGTACTACTGCCTATGAAAAAACAGATTTCCCGCTGCATAAACACAAAGACCAGAGCGTAAACTCTTTCCATTATAATCATATCCTGCCTATGGCTTCCATGCTGCTCGACTACCTCGTAACGGACACCTATATACGTAGCAAAGGAAGTATTCATTTCCCTGCTGCCTATATCGAAGGGTATGCCTACCTGCAAAGTAATATGTATGGTATGCAGAAAGGTGCTTTTTACCAGGATAAGAACGTGCAGCTATGGATGCCTGCAAGATTGCTGCGCATCAGCAACACTGAGCTGAATTACATCGCTGCGAGGAAGGATGATAAACTGCTGCTGGCTTTTACAAATCAATCGGCGCAACCCGTTACGGCTACTGTTACGGTTAATCCCGCACTGGTGAAGCTGGCGGCCGGAAGTAAAGTGGCGTCATACACCGGCGGAGAGCCGCCAACGGGCAAAGACAGCACTATTGTTGTTACCGTACCGGCTAATGGAATAACGGCCGTGGCGATTACGGGTGTAGTATATCGCAGTAATGGGTTTCAACAACAGGTACTATCAGGTGTTAACAATCACAGTCCTGACTACGCCAAACTTAACACCGGCAACGCACATGCGCTGCTGTTTAAGTTCGGCAGTTATGGCAGGCGCCTGTATATATACCTGGAAGACGATGATACAAAACTGAAAAGCGTCTCCCTGTATTATACAAACAATACCGGGAAAGAAACAAAGATCACTGATACGATATACCCGTTTGAGTTTACCGTACCATTAACGGAACAGCAGCCGGTGGAATTTCGTTTGTCCGTAACCGGTATAGACGGAAAAGCAGAAGAAAGTAAAACAATAATGTTGGGAGATAAAAAATAACATGCCCTATGTACAATTCGCAGATACATAAATTTCTCAGGACAACAGCAGCCATCGTGCTGACTGCCTGTATCCATGTGTCCGCGCAATCCATACATGTAAAGGATTTTCAAGCTATCCCCAACGACGGACAGGATGATGCCAAAGGTATACAGGACGCATTGAATTATGCAAAAGCAAATCATATCGCTACCATACTTTTCGACAGTGGCCGCTATGATCTGCTGCAGGTAAGTGCGGCCGGGCTGAATGCTTATACGGGTCTTACATCATATGCCGGGCTGCACCTGCAGGGCGCCGTGAGTGCGGATCATACGCCTGCCACATGGCTGGTGAAAAAGAATCCGCAGCAGAATAATACGGTACTACCTCCGCACATGCGTTTTGATCAGTGCAGTAACCTGGTGATGGAAAACCTGGTGTTCGATAATGATCCGCAGTATGCCACCGCCGGAACGGTGGTAGAGAAAGATTCATCGCATGTAGTAGTGGAAGTATTCGACGGATTGCCGGCCGTTAATGGCATGGGTTGTTATACCGCCAATATATGGGACAGCGCTACGCGTATGCTGAAACAGTTGCCCAGTCTTACTTTCGTTGATGATGTAGCCACGCAGCAACTTTACTGGCAACTGGAAACGCTGGGACAAAAGAATTATATGCGGATGAATAACGCCCGCTTTGCAGCGCGCCTTACTGTGGGAGATGTAGTCTCCTGGCACTTCGGCGGAGAAACCATGTTCCAGGTGGCGATAAATAACTGCAATGATCTTGTTCTTAGAAATATCTCGATGGTAAACATTGCAGGATTCGGCATCCATACTTATGCCTGCAAAAATATTACTGCGCAACAAATCGTATTCAAAGCCACCGGCCGGCAGCTGGCCGTGGGTCCGCGTGACGCCTGGAAGATAAACAGCTGCAATGGCCTGGTGGCAATAGATAGCATGTATGTGGAAGGTGTTCGCTGGGACGGGCAAAATGTACATAGTTCCTTCTTCCAGGTGAAGGAAAAGCTTGCCTATAATAAAATGCGGGTATGGAAAAGATATACCGGTATAACCCCTTTTTTAAACGACAGCATCGGACTCTGGAATGGAAATAATGTAGTAAATAAAATGCCCGTCGCCTGGCAGCCGGAACCCGCGGGTGATGGCGGGATTTATGGTGTTATCACCCTGCAGGATTCCCTGCCTGGTTTTGTACAGGCCGGAACACTCATCACGGTATACGACTGGGATATTGATGAATACAGGTTGTCGCATACAGCCTTCAGGAACATTGCCGGATGCGCAGGCGTCATCAAATGCACCAAAGCCAGGCTGCAGCAGGTTTCCTATGATCACATCATGTATCCCGCGCTGGTGCTGGGCACGGAAATTACCACGCATAATGAAGCCACTTTCCCGCAGGATGTGATGATCCGGGAGTGCAGCTTCAATGCCAGCGGATGGGTGCCGCGCATAAGTAAAGCCGGGCTGGTAGGGATTGGCAACAGCGGTACGGAAGCAATGGCGATAGGCACCATACAGTTTGATCACTGCACCTTTTCCAACGCGCCCGTGGGTATTGACGCCAGTGGTATTAAACTGCTGAAGATTACCAATAATCATTTCATCTCGGTAAATCAATCTTTTAAAGTAAACAATAGTAACACCGGCCAGGTGATCTTTGAAAATAATACTGAAAAATGAAGATGAAAAATATACTGCTCCTGTTATTATTATGTCCTTTCCTTGCAATAGCGCAGGGGACTTCAAAGGCGCCGCTCAACGGCGTATGGACGTTTGCGTTAGATCCGCTTAACAGGGGAGTACCCGATAAATGGTATGCTACAGATTTTGCTTCCACGGGCTTTGATAAGGTACAGGTGCCGCATAGCTTTTCGGTAGATAAGCGTTACTTTTTTTATACAGGAACAGCGTGGTATTTTAAAAAATTCAATGCACCTGTTGTGCAGAAAGGGGAACGTACTTTCCTGCGATTTGATGCGGTGTTCTATAAAGCAAAGATCTGGCTGAACGGGCAGGTTGCCGGTGAACACGAGGGTGGCTATACGCCTTTTGAAATAGAAGTAACGCAGTTGCTCAAAGATAAAAATACGCTTGCCGTATCGGTAAGCAATGCCTGGGACACTACCACCATTCCCGGCGCAAAAGCCAGCGATGCCAAAGATGCGCCTAACGTGGCGCAACTCTATGCCTGGATGAATTACGGCGGTATTACCAGGCCGGTGCATGTTGTTACGCGTCCCGCTGCTTTTTTACAAAACATAAAAGTAGTAGCCGAACCGGATCTGAAGAAGGGAACTGCGCGTATACAGGTAATCACTTTGCTGAAAGACTACCAGTCGCCCGATGTACAAGTGAACATCTATCAGTCGGGTATCAAAAATAATATCCGCTTTAAACAAACATCCGCCAATGCTTCGCAGGTAGCGCTGGAGGGCGTGCTGCCGGCTGCAAAATTATGGAGCCAGGATGCGCCGGATCTTTATGAAGCCGAGGTGATTGCCGGTGCTGATACGATGAGGAAAACATTTGGTATCCGCCGGCTGGAAATTAAAGGCACGCAACTGTTGCTGAATGGTGAGCCTATCCGTATGGGCGGCTGTAACCGGCCACTGGACTATCCCGGGTACGGTTCCCTTGATCCGGATGAGGTGTTGGAAAAAGATCTCAACCTTATCAAAAGTGGCAGCATGGAATTGTCCAGGATCAGCCACTACCCGGTATCTGAAAGTATGCTTGATTGGGCGGATAAGCATGGCTTGCTCATCATCACCGAAGCTGGTAACTGGCAAATGACGCCCCGCCAGATGGCTGATCCGCTGATGCGGGCAAAGTATCAGTCGCAGCTAAAGGAAATGGTGGAACGCGACTGGAATCACCCCAGCATCATCGCCTACAGCCTGGGAAATGAATTCCAGTCGCAAACACCGGAGGGCATTTCCTGGGTAAAGGATATGGGCGTATTTGTAAAATCACTGGATGCGGGTCGCCTTGTAACCTTTGCCAGCTTTAATGTTTGGCGTGATTATGTAAAGCGCCCCGAAGATGAAGCTTCGCTGTATGTGGATTTTATCAGCACCAATATTTATGGCAACGATCAGCTGGCGCATCTCCGGCATATTCATGAAATATATCCCAACAAACCTGTTTACATCAGCGAGTTTGGTATGCGGCTGCCACAAAAAGGGAAAGAAGAAGACCGCATCGCCTATTTCAAAAGAGCGATGCAGGTGTTCCGCCAGTGCGATTATCTTATTGGCGCCTCCGTATGGACGTTTAATGACTACATGAGCCGGTATCCCGGAACAGACGCAAACGGTTACCGCGCATGGGGACTGGTGGCGCCCGACAGGACCCTGCGTTCTGTGTATGCTGTATGGCAGGAGGAATTTTCTCCCGCTATTATTGAACTGGTAAGAATAAATGAAGATAAAGCCATTGTTAAAATCACAGCCCGTGCTGACTTTCCTTCTTATGTATTACGCAATTACCTGCTCAGGTATGGGAACAATTCGCTGGAGTTGCATACACTGAAGCCCGGCGAAAGCCAGGAGGTAACTATACCCGTTACCGGTAAAACGCTCACGGTATCATTGGTGAAACCCGGTGGCTTTGTAGTAGTAACAAAAAATATAAAGGAATAGCACACGAATCGCTAAAATTATAACCGTACAATCATGATAAAATCTGGAGAAACAAACAGTCGCTCTTTCCCCGGCATAGCTCTCAACGCGGACCTGGTCATCACCGGTGGTGGCCTTTCAGGTGTGTGCTGCGCCATCACAGCGGCCAGGCAGGGATTAAAAGTAGTACTGGTGCAGGACAGACCGGTACTTGGAGGGAATTCAAGCAGTGAAATCCGCTTATGGATACTGGGTGCCACATCCCACATGGGCAATAACAATCGCTGGGCGAGGGAAGGTGGTTTGGTTGATGAGATCCTGGTAGAGAATACCTATCGTAACCCGGAGGGCAACCCCATTATATTTGATATGGTGCTGCTGGATAAAGTGAAGAAAGAACCCAATATCACCCTGTTGTTAAATACAGCCGTATATGCGGTTGAAAAAAAGGACGCCACTACTGTCAGCTCGGTGAAAGCTTTTTGCAGCCAGAACCAGAAGGAATACCTGTTAAGCGCCCCCTTGTTTTGCGATGCCTCCGGCGATGGGGTAGTGGGCTTCCTGTCGGGCGCCGCCTTCCGCATGGGCGCAGAAAGCAGGGAAGAATTCGGTGAAAAATTTGCTCCTTCCGCCACCTATGGAGAACTACTCGGACATACCCTGTACTTTTACAGTAAAGACACCGGTAAGCCGGTAACATTCATCCCTCCTGAGTTTGCCCTGAAAGACATTACGAAGATCCCACGGTTTAAAACATTCAATGCAAAGGATTTTGGCTGCCGCCTCTGGTGGGTAGAGTATGGTGGTCGCCTTGATACCGTACACGACACAGAGGATATCAAGTGGGAGCTGTGGAAAGTAATTTACGGCGTATGGGACTATATCAAGAACTCCGGCGACTTCCCTGAAGCAACCACGCTTACCCTGGAATGGGTGGGCGCTATCCCCGGCAAAAGGGAAAGCCGCCGTTTTGAAGGCGACTACATGATGAAACAGCAGGATGTTATTGAGCAACGCACCCATGAGGATGCGGTGGCATTCGGCGGCTGGTCTGTTGACCTGCACCCTGCCGACGGCGTATTCAGTGAAAAACCCGGTTGCAATCAATGGCATAGCAAAGGCATCTACCAGATTCCCTATCGCAGTCTGTACAGCAAGAATATTACAAACCTTTTCCTGGCAGGACGCATCATCAGCGCGTCGCATGTGGCGTTCGCCTCCACCCGGGTAATGGCTACTGCGGCTTATGTATCGCAGGCCGTAGGAGTAGCCGCCGCTGTTTGTAAAGAGAAAAATATTCTGCCCGCGGATATTTTTAATAAAGGATACATCACCACTTTGCAACAACGCCTGCTTAAAACCGGGCAGTATGTTCCCGGGTTGGTATTAAAGGATAGCCAGGACCTTGTGCAATCTGCCGTGATCACCGCATCCAGCGAACTGGTGTTTAAGGAGTTTCCGGGTAAACCGCTTCTGAAGCCGTTAACGCTATCCGTAGCACAGATGCTGCCTTTGCAAAAAGGGGAAGTGGCTCCATTTGTTTTTCATGCAGATGCTACCGGTAATACTGAACTGGAAGTGGAACTGCGCGTCAGCAGTAAGCCCGGCAACTACACACCGGATATCACTTTGGCAAAACAAACCATCCCGTTACATCCCGGCAGAAATTGTGTGGATCTTCGCTTTAATACATCTATAGAAAATACCGCCTACGCATTCGTCACCTTTATGAAAAATCCGGCGGTGGAATTGCATTTTACAGAGAAGAGAGTAACCGGGATGTTGTCTGTATTCAACAGCGTAAATAAAGCCGTTTCCAACTACGGCAAACAAACGCCTCCGGAAGATATCGGCATGGAAGCATTTGAGTTCTGGTGCCCGCAACGCCGGCCGGAAGGGCATAATATCGATTTGAAATATCACCAGGGTATCAATCTGTTTCAGGCAGAAAATATCCGTAACGGAACCGACCGGCCTACGTCCGCACCCAATGCCTGGGTGGCCGACTGGAACGATCCGCAGCCCCGCTTAACACTGAAATGGACTGCGCCGCAACAGATCAGTACCATCGACCTTTTCCTGGATACAGATTATGATCATCCGATGGAATCCGTATTAATGTCGCATCCCGAAACAGTAATGCCGTTCTGCGTGAGACATTACAGGATCAAAGATGCCGCCGGAAATATTGTAGCAGAGAAAAAAGATAATTACCAGACGCACAACCGTATTCAATTGGAGCAACCCGTTATAACAGATACATTGATCATTGAGCTGGAGCATCCATCTGCCAATGTGCCTGCTGCGTTGTTTGCGGTACGCTGTTATTAGAGAAGTGTTCGTTTTGATTCCTATACTATAAGTGCGGAGAAGCCTTCAGATCGGGAGATTTGGAGGCTTTTTGTTGTAACCCGTAACGTTTATTTTAGGAAAAGATGTAAGAGAATTTGTGAACACCATTTTACCAAATTAAGCAGTATATACTTTAATTACCCATTTTTCTCCTGGCGTTTAAATACTTCCGCACAGGTATGTCATAAAACACCATCACGAGGTAAGAAAAGCCTACCAACAGCAGGGTACCGGTGGTGATGACTAAGACCAGCTGCATGGTTCCAGGTTTGTACGCAGCAAAATAGCTGGCAAAGATCCATATCGCGGCATAATGTGTCATGTATAGCGGATAAGATATCTTCCCGGAAAAAACACAAAGTTTTTTTAACCCCGAAGTAAGGGTAGCACCTGCGCCGAGTGCAATCAGTAAAGGGAAATAGAATAACACAACTATTACCTCTATCAGCCAGTTCCACTGAAAATGGGGCATTAAAAATGGCAACATCAGTAATGCCGACAGGCCAATGAAGCCCAGCCGGTTCTTAATAATCCAGTTAAAACGGAATACCAGCAACCCGGCTAAGAAGGAATAGGAGATGCGCGCACAGCCGTCCCAAAAATTATCTTTTCCCCAGCCGCCCATCAGGTTCCCTGCATGATAACCCACTACGCCAATGCCAGCCGCAGCAAGCAGGGCTAATATGAGCAGGTAGCGCCGGCTTATTTTAACCAGAATAAGCGCATACAGTATATTGGCTACATATTCCCAGAACAATGACCACGCAGGCGCATTAAAACTAAACAGGTTAAACCACCGTTCCGGCATTCCCGGAAAGGGAATCAGGAGGATACTTGTAAGAAAGAACAAGGCTATTTTACCAAATCCATATAATTCCGGGTGACCGCCGAACGGATCAAAAAGGAAACCCAACAGTCCCAGTACCGACCCGAAAATGACGAGGGGATGCAATCTGATGATCCTGGATTTAAAAAATTCCATGACCCCCATTTTACCGAAGCGGTTATCATAGGCGTATCCAATCACAAACCCGGATAGGCAGAAAAAGAAATCGACCGCCAGGAAGCCATGTCCCACGAAGTTTTTGCTGTAATCGGTATACACAACTTCCATAAAATGAAAAACAACTACTGTTAAAGCGGCTATTCCTCTTAATCCGTCTAATATCTCAAAATGCTGTTTGGTTCTTAGCAGGTCCGGGTTTAATTTGTTCACGTTCATTGTTATAAAAAGGGATAAATAAATGACATTATTTTCAGATTTCCTAACTGCCGGAATTCCGGCAGGCCAAAACTGGTGTGCCTTTTGTGGACAGGCTACTATAAATTATATAGTATGGAAATTACGGACATCACCGTTTATATCGGCAATGAACCTTACCATTTATGAAAATGAGAAAGGACGCAGCCGCATCCGGGTGAGAATCGTATTTGTACCGGTAGCGCAGGAACTGTCCCCCGGATTTAAATTTCCCGGAACAAACGCATGGAGTGAGCTGTGCTATACGGCGTATAGTTATGTGGTGCCTGTGTTAAAAGATTAAACATCTTCCAGCAGGATCTTCACCATGTTTTTATAGTCGTTGATAAAACGGTGAGATACCTTGTAATTTTCTGTTTCGGTGTAACTGGTTTTTTTGATCCCGTTTTCTGTAAGCTGGTAAATAATGGAATCGGGATAAGCCATTACAATAGGAGAGTGCGTGGCAATGATAAACTGCGACTGCTGCCCGATCAGCTGGTGCATCCTTGAAAGCATGGCCATTTGCCGCGTAGGGGAAAGCGCGGCTTCGGGTTCATCCAGTATGTACAGACCGTTGCCGGAAAAGCGATGCACCAGCAAAGACCAGAACGCCTCCCCGTGTGATTGCTCGTGTAACGACACACCGCCATAACTGTCAATCACTCTCGGACCGATACCCTCTTTATCCAGTTCTTCAATATTGGTACCTACATTAAAAAAACTCTCGCCTCTCAGGAAAAATCCATTCTTTGCGCGCACCGCAGCCCTGGCTACCCGGATATACTGATGCAGCACGGAATGGGAAGCACGGGTGGAGAAGGTGAAATTCAACGATCCGCCTTCCGGGTTAAAACCACAGGCCACGGCAATAGCTTCTATCAGGGTGGATTTACCCATACCGTTTTCACCGGAAAGATAAGTAACCTTGGGATGCAGCTGCAGGGTTGACAGATTTTTCAACGCCGGTATGTTAAAAGGATATTCCCCCGGAGCAGTGATCTTTTCCCTGTTGAGTGTAATGGCGGTTAAGCCCCTTTGCGTAAGCATAGCTTTTCCTTATTTGAGGTGAAAATAAGGGAAATGCTTAAAAGAAAGTAACCCGCCCGCTATCCATGTCGTAAACGCCGCCTATAATGATGAGTTGTTTGTTTTTTTCCATTTCTGCAAGAATAGGACTGTTTTTACGTATATTCTCTACCGTTAGCCTTACGTTTTGCTCGCAAACAGCATGTACATACGAATCGTTTTTACTATTCATATCTCCTTTAAACTCCTTGATACTACTTACTGCCGGTCTTATTTTAGACAGCAGGGCCGTAATATTGCCGAGTTTTACATTATCGATCGCCGACTTAACTGCCCCGCAGTGTTCGTGTCCCAGCACCAGGATTAGTTTGGCGCCGGCTACCTTGCAGCCGTATTCTATACTGCCCAGGATATCTTCGTTAACAATATTCCCCGCAACGCGCGCCACAAACACATCACCGATCCCCCTGTGGAAAACATCCTCCACGGGCACTCTTGAATCCAGGCATGATAAAATCACTGCCTTTGGAAACTGGCTCATTGACGCCGCCCTTACCCGGGAAGAATTATTCCTGATGGTTAAACGGTCATTTATAAAATCTTCATTTCCTTCTTTTAAAATATCCAGTACTCTTTGCGGGGTGAGCGATTGCTGCTCTTCGAACGACAGCACCTTGTTTTCCAGTACATCGCTGCTGTCTATAACAACATCTTTCTTTGAACTGCTGGTGTCGCTATCCTGTTGTAATCCTTTGTCACGGCCGGGGTTACCACAGGCATTTATGAGCAGTATGAATAGCAGGAGAGATAATTTTGCAGGCATCTTCATAAAAATATTTTAAGGTGATGAACAGGTGGCTTCGTATGTATCACTTTAACAAGCCGGGGAATGACATTGTTGCATATTTCCGGGATGATAGGTTAACTCCCGTATAACGCACAACGCCCGCGCGAGGCGCAGGCGTTGTAGGTTATAGTAATAAATCGTTTAAAACAGTGGTGTAGCGAGCTTAATAAAATACACTGTATTGAAATCCGTTTTACCGGTAAGCGGCAGTATTTTCTGGATATAGGTATTGTTAACCGGATCGGGAGGAACGATACCAAAGTCGTCATCGTTGCTTACCGCCAGGGTAGTACTGTTCACGAGTACAATGCCTTCCGGTTTATCATGCGGATAACCTGCGATATCTTTCAACAGATCAACCACCAGCGATTTGGAAACGGTTTTGATACCGGCTGCCTGTAGTTCTGCATCAGTCAGTACTTCCACTGTTTTACCATTCACCAGTTTGCCGCCGGCGCCATCAGTTGCATCAGAAATATCAGTAGCCGCCGACAGATCAATTTTATAGATTCTTTTAATCAGCGATGGTTTAACCGGATCTCCCGGGAACTCTCCGTCGCGTTCCAACACCAGGAAGGTAGTGCTGCTGATCACCGTGATTTCGCTGTTGGCGGTATTTTTGTTTTCCAGTTTATAGAGGTATTGCTTCGTTTGACCGGAGGCGATATCGTAGGTGAGGATACGGGTATACAGGGAGTTCTTCACCGCATCTTTGGTAGGATTGTACAAAGGCGATTGCATAATGCCTACCAGTGTTTTGCCATCGGGCGTAATGGTGAGCCCTTCCATGCCACGGTTGGCACGGCGCATAGCAAATACCTTCGGGATCTTCCGGCCACCGGTGCCGGTGCCAAAGGGGTTGATCCTCTCCAGCGTTTTACCGCTTCTGTCGAGATGTACCAGGTGTGGTCCGTACTCATCACTCAACCAGAAAGTTCCGTCGGCTGCTACAGTAAGACCTTCGCAGTCGATGCCTTCTGCATCTTCAGGAAGCGTTTTGCCATCTTTATCCAGCGCCACTTCTCCTGTGCCGCCTGATCCTACAGGATTTGGAAGTCCTGTTACCGCTACGTTAGCAGCGGATTTGATGTGAATGGTTTCTACCAGTACCAGCGAATCGCCGTTTAATTTAAATTTCCCGATCTGTGGATTAAATCCGGGTACGGCAAATACTTTGGAGTCCTTGATAGTGCCATCTGCGTTCGGGCCACGATCGGTCATCAGGTAAAAATAACCAGGCTGCCCGGGTACGTTTGCAATAGAAGATCCATAACCGCCATTATACACTTTTACGCCAGCGGCGTTGGTGGTCATTACTACAGCACCCGCGAGAGTGGCTTTGGCAGGATAAGAAATATTATTGTTGTCAGGAGGGGTGTCGTTTTTCTTACAGGCAAAAAGGAACACAAATCCCAGTGGAGCAAAGTAGCGTACTACAGTCATAGTGGTTGATACGTTTAAGGCGCAAATGTGCCCTTTCCGTATGAAGACTATGTTACCGTAATATTATCAAATCGTGAAATTGTTATTCCTTCTCAGGCTCCCTTTCTACCGTAATACTGCACTCGCCGATGAGGGCGGCCAGCGCGCCAACAGCCGCAAAAACGGGCGCCAGTATTGCGCCTACTACTCCGATGGTAAGCGGGAAGCTCATCAGTTCTTTTCCCTCTTTATCAGTAATGGTGATCTTTCTTACATTGCCTTCTGCTATCAGTTCTTTAATCTTTTTTAACAGGTTCTCACCGTGGAGGGTGAACGTTTCTTTTGTGGTCATAGTAAACAGGTATTTGATCTTTTAAGGTACTAAGAATTGATGAGATAATCCGTTAATCTGTCAACTCTATCCATACCGGCGCATGATCGCTGCTTTTCTCCCATCCGCGCACATTACGGTCCACCCCGCCGGCAACAAGACGGCTCTCCAGTTGCGGGCTCAGTAAAAAGTGATCGATACGCAAGCCCGCATCACGGCCGTACGCATTGCGGAAATAATCCCAGAAGGTATAAATCTTTTCATCAGGGTATAGTTTCCGGATAGCATCTGTCCAGCCCTGATCTCTCAGATTTCTGAATGCCTCCCGCGTTTCGGGGCGAAACAGTGCATCATCCACCCAACGTTCCGGTTTGTATACATCCAGTTCGGTGGGCATTACGTTATAGTCGCCCGTAAGTACTACCGGTGTTTTGGCTGCCAGCAACTCTTTGGCATGCGCTGTCAGGCGTTTAAACCAGTTTAGTTTGTAATCGAATTTAGGGCCGGGAGCGGGATTGCCGTTTGGTAAATAAAGACAACCGATCGTGATGTTATTGATTTCGGCTTCTATATAACGGCTGTGAATATCTTCAGGATCTCCTGGAAGTGTTCTCCTTATTTCCTTTGGCTCACCTATCCGGGAGAGGATAGCTACGCCGTTCCAGCTTTTTTGTCCATGCCAGATAGGATGATAGCCGGCATCGCGGATAGCCTGCTCCGGAAATTTTTCAGGAGGCGCCTTTAGTTCCTGTAAACAGGCTACATCAGGAGCGGTTTCATTTAACCAGCGAAGTAATACCGGAAGACGTCCATTGACGCCATTAACATTATACGTGGCTATTTTCATGGATGCTGTTATTTAATTGGGTTTGTAATTCAGCAGCATAATTCCGCTGCGAGGCGTTTGTGAATATATGTAATTATCTGCTTCCGTTTGTCCCGGCAAACGGAAAAACTTACTTTTGTAAAAACTGCTATCACCCGGTAGCAGGTTTTATAAATTACGGAAACATCATGGCTAAGAAACATATATCACAACCGCATATACACCCGTCGGGCTTTAATTTTTTAAGTAAATTAAAAGAGAATAATAACAGGGATTGGTTTAATACCCACAAACCCACTTACCAGAAAGAACTGGCCCTGGTAGAGGAATTTGCAGAAGCACTGCTGGCTGAGCTATCGGTACATGACCTGATAGAAACGCCGTCCGGAAAAAAAAGCCTGTTCCGCATTTACAGGGATACCCGCTTCTCCAACGATAAAACTCCTTATAAAACCCACTGGAGCGGCAGCTTTAAACGCGCCACCAAATTCCGCAGGGGTGGATATTATTTCCATATTGAAGAAGGTAACAGCTTTGTGGCAGGCGGCTTCTGGGGCCCCGTGCCGGAAGACCTGAAGCGGATCCGGGAAGAAATCGCGTTTGATCCCGCACCACTGAGAAAGATTCTCAACAGCAAATCTTTCAAAACTTTCTTTAAAACGCTGGAAGGAGAACAGCTAAAAACGGCTCCCAAAGGTTTCGCCCCGGATCATGAAGCCATCGACCTGTTGCGTCATAAACAGTTTGTGCTGGTGAGAAAGTTTTCTGATAAAGAAGTATTAAGTGAAGATTTTCTGAAAGAAGTAAACCTCACATTTAAGGCCATGCGCCCTTTTTTAGACTACATGAGCGAAGCGCTTACAATGGACCCCAACGGCCTTACAGAGTAGATATAAGTGGTTTGATGCCGCTGCCGGCGGAGTATATAAATTATTTTCATAAATTCAGGTATGGACAAACTACAGATGGCCATCAACGTTTTCAATAAACGCGCCGTCCAATACCAGGATAAATTTATGGACGTGGCATTATACCACGACTCATTTGATCTTTTCTGCAACAGCATCCCAAAACAAACGGCGGCTGTTTTGGAGATTGCCTGTGGCCCCGGTAACATCACCAGGTACCTGCTGGAGAAGCGCCCCGATTTTCACCTGCTGGGAATCGACCTGGCGCCCAATATGCTGGAACTGGCCCGCAGCAATAATCCACAGGCGGAGTTTATGCTGATGGATGGCCGGGACATCCTCCGGCTGAACAAACTATTCGACGGGATTATGTGCGGCTTTTGCCTGCCGTATCTCAGCCGGGAAGAGGCCGTGAAAATGATAGGAGATGCAGCCCGTTTGTTGTTACCCGGCGGAATATTTTATATCAGTACTATGGAAGATGATTATGCCAGATCCGGTTTCCAGCGCTCGGGTGCGGGCGATGAGCTGTATATGTACTATCATCAGGCAGATTATCTGGTAAACGCATTGAACGCAAACGGGTTTAAAATAATGGATATCCAGCGGAAGCAATATCCGGCCGCCGATGGAGGCACTACAACAGACCTGATCATCATTGCAGGAATATAACTTGTTAAGAAGGAATTTATATATTGTCCCTTAAATCACCCCTATGACCAACGACACTTCTTCCATTTTTGACAAGGATTTTTCAGACAAATCAGCAGTACGCCGCCGCGATATAATGCCGCTTGCGCTGAGAATATATGCCTGGTTTTTTATGGTTTCTTCCATTTTTTCGCTGTTAAGCAACTGTTTCCAGTATATCCGGTATCCGGATATATTTAAGTTGAATGAATTTAATCTTACCGTAATATTTTCTATTGCCACTGCCATATTGTTTCCGCTGATAAGATTCTTGCCCAACCTTTTAATTTTGCTGGAGAAGAAGTATGCTGTACTGTTAGCCCTCGTAACGGTGGCGATTTCTATGCTGGAGTGGTGTTACACCTCTTACATTAGCATAGCTCACGGAATTATGGGCTACGCGGTAGTGGCAACGAATATTTTCTGGTTATTAGTAGATATCCCTTATCTCATCATCCTGCTACGGATCAGGAAGGATTGGGAAAAGGGCAGGGGACGGCCCTAAGGAATATAAGGCCCGCCCGGTTCTCCCCATCCCCACTTCGGCATCGGCTCATCCGGCTTCAGGGGCACTTCCGTTTCCTGCGAATTGATCACAGCGATACGTGTACCCCATTCGATATACGCCACAAAAGCAGACCTGAACTCAGGATCATCCGGAAGATTCAGCGTGTCGGCTGTTTCTATCAGCAGCTGTACCCATCTTTTCCGGTGCTGTTCTGTAAGATGTTTGCCCAGGTGCTTTTGGATCATCCTGAAATGAGAACCCTCTTCTTCACTGTACATTTTTGGTCCGCCAAAAACTTCAGCAATAAAATGCGCCACATGCAATTGATGTGCGGGCGACATATGCCGGAATACCGGCGCTAATAATTCATCCTGCAATACCTTGTCGTAAAAGGCATTCATCAGTTTTTCAAATACGGGCATACCACCAGCCCATTCGTACAGTGTGGGGATTTTTTTCTCTGAAGTCATTACCAGGTTGCTTGATTATTCTAAAGATAGTAATTAAGCCGCCAAGTTAGCAGGAGCAACAATGTAAAACAAGCACCTACCAAAAAGTAGGGGGCATCAACTGTTTAATACCCCGGATGAATTACCTTTACAAATACCTTCAATCAACGGTTAATATTATTTCAATGGAAATAAAGGACTTATCACCAAAACACTTATGGCAGCATTTTGCTGAGCTGAATGCCGTTCCCCGCGCTTCCAAAAAGGAAGAGCGGGTAATCGCTTTTATGATGGATTTCGGAAAACGTCTCGGCCTGGAAACAGCCAAAGACGCCATCGGGAATGTAGTGATCAAAAAGCCGGCAACACCCGGCATGGAAAACCGGCAAACGGTCATTCTCCAGTCGCACCTCGATATGGTTCATCAGAAAAACAGCGATACCGTATTTGACTTTGATACCCAGGGCATCGATATGTACGTGGACAACGACTGGGTGAAAGCGCGTGGCACTACCCTCGGCGCAGACAATGGTATCGGTGTGGCCGCGATCATGTCGGTACTGGCCGCAAAGGACATCCCGCACCCCGCCATTGAGGCCATGTTTACCATCGATGAGGAAACCGGCATGACCGGCGCCAAACAACTGGACCCGGCTAATTTTTCCGGGAAGATCCTCCTGAACCTCGATACAGAAGAGGAAGATGAACTGACCATCGGTTGCGCCGGCGGCATCGATACCAACACCAAAGGCACTTATAAGGAAGTTCCTGTAGTGAAGGATGCTGTTGCCTTTCACATCAGCATCAAAGGATTACTGGGCGGCCACTCCGGCATGGAAATCCATAAAGGCAGGGCCAACGCCAATAAAGTGATGAACCGGCTTTTGTATAAAGCCGCAGAGCAGGTGAATGTACAGCTGGCCAGCTTAGACGGCGGCAGCCTCCGGAATGCCATCCCCCGCGAATCACAGGCCGTTGTTGCCGTGCCGTTAGCAGATAAGGAAAAGTTCACCCGCGTTATCAGTGAATTTGAAGCCACTATAAAAGACGAATATAAAGCCATAGAACCGTCCTTTGTACTGGAATGCAAAGAAACCGCGGTGCCCTCACTGGTAATGGACCCCGCGTATCTGAGGCAGTTGCTGCGCGCCATTTATGCCGTACCAAACGGCGTATTCCGCATGAGCCCTGATATCGCAGGACTGGTAGAAGCTTCCTCCAACCTGGCCAGGGTACAGGCTAAGGACGGTGTGTTCATTACGCAGTCCCTGCAACGCAGCAGCGTGGAAAGTACCAAAAATGACGTAGCTACCGCGGTAAGCGCCGCATTTGAAATTATTGGCTGCGAAATAAATCAGGGCGGCGACTACCCCGGGTGGAAACCCGATGCCGATTCCGCCGTGCTACGGTTATTACTGGAACTGTATAAAGATCATTTCACGCATACGCCTAACGTAGGCGCCTGTCATGCCGGACTCGAATGCGGCATCCTGGGCGCACACCTGGGCAATCCGGATATGATCTCCTTCGGCCCTACCATCCGCGGCGCACATTCCCCGGATGAAAAAGTACAGATCTCTTCCGTAGGAAAGTTCTACGATTACCTGCTGCATATTCTCCGGGAAATACCGGTTAAATAAATAAGGATCATAAATAACAAGGCTTCCATTCGAAAGAACGGAAGCCTTGTTATTTATGGTAAAAAAGATTAATCGTTCTTCAAACACTTCACCGGGTTTGTGAGCGCTGCCTTTACAGATTGGTAGCTGATCGTAGCCAATGCAATAAAGATCGCCGTCACACCTGCCAGTGCAAAAATATGCCAGCTCACCCGTGCATGATACACATAATGCTCCAGCCAGCGCTGAATAGCATACCAGGCAATGGGAGTCGCAATAAAAATAGCTACCAGGATCAGTTTAATAAAGTCAACAGACAATAACTGCGTAATGCTCATTACGGAGGCGCCTAATATTTTCCGCACCCCAATTTCTTTGGTCCGGCTTTCCGCCATATAGGCAGAAAGGCCTAATAAACCAAGACAGGAAATACTGATAGCCAGTGCGGCAAACAAGCCAGCCAGTACTTTGATACGTTGCTCATTATCAAAATTCCGGGCATACTCATCATCTATAAACCGGTAATTAAAAGGATAATCAGTATTATATTTTCTGAAGATGCCCGCCGTTTGCCGTAGGTTGTCTGCCATTGGCCTTTCCCTGCTGAATCTGATATGCAGGGTGTTAAACCAGCTGCCGGGGCCTTCTATCATCAGCGGTGGAATTTCTTCATAGGGAGAGTTCAGAATATAATCTTTCACCACACCTACCACATGCCAGCTCGTTTTATGATCTGCCTGGGTAAGGATTTGTCCCACAGGTGCATCAAAACCCATTGTTTTTACAGCTGTTTCATTCAGCAGTACGGCGAAGGAGTCTGAAGGATACTGATGGATATTGATATCCCTTCCGGCCACTAACTGTAGTCCCGCTGTTTTTACAAGATCCGCGTCTGTACTGAATAGTGCAATGGTAGGATCATTGTCCGCATTTTTCCCCTGCCAGTGCAGCCCCCACATGTTGGATCCCCGCTCGGTAATGGTGCCCATCGTTTTGGTAACGCTTACGGCTATACCGGAACTGATAAGATCCTGTTTGATAAGTGCATAATTCTTTTCAATATCACCGGCAAAATCTACCCGGATCAGGTCGTCCTGTGAATAACCGGTCTGGCGGTCCTGGGCATAGCGGATCTGGTTGCGTACGGCAATGGTGGAGATAATGAGCACAATAGCAAAGGTAAATTGTATCACTACCAATACTTTTCGCGGTGATAACCACGCACTTGTTCTTTTGAATTTCCGTTGAAAAATACCTGCCGGACTAAAAGACGCCAGGTAGAAAGCCGGGTAACTCCCTGCCAGTGCGCTCGTAAAGAGAATGAAGACAATAGCCGCTATCCAGAATGAGGTCTGCTGATAAGGGACTGTGAGTTGTGCATTCACCAGCTGATTAAATGACCCGATCGTAAAAAATACCAGGATCATTGCGCCTATAACTGCAATACCCACCGTTACAAAGGATTCCGTCATAAACTGCCGGATCAGTAATCCTTTGCCTGCACCGGCTACCTTGCGGATGCCAACTTCTTTAGCGCGTTTTTCGCTCCTGGCGGTACTCAGGTTCATGAAATTGATACAGGCTATTAACAGGATAAAACCCGCTATCACACCAAATAAACGAACAGTGGTAATTCTCCCGCCGGTTGCTTTTCCATTTTCAAAAGATGAATACAGGTGCCATTGACTCAGTGGATGCAGAAAGTGTGTCCATACATCCATCTTTCCGGAATGCCGCCGGGTGAAATCGCTGAACTTATTGTTAAAGGCAGTTACGGAAACATGCGGCTTCAACAGCACAAAAGTAGACGTATTGTTACTGAGCCAGCTATCATTATTCCATCCTTTCTGTTTTAATAACGACCAGGGGAGAAGATATTCAAAATTAAAGCGTGTATTGGAAGGGAGGTCTTTCAGCACGCCGGTTATGGTTACCACATCTTCAGTATTTAACCGGAGTGTTTTATTCAATGCCTCCCCGTTACCAAATAATTTCTTCGCCAGCTTTTCAGTGACCACAATGGAATGAACATCTTTTAGCTGCCCGCCGGGTGCACCTTCCGCCAATGGAAAATCAAACATCTCCAGGTAAGCAGGATCTGCAAACCCTCCTTCAACACCGGTGAGTTGTTTATTTTCCGCCGTAATCAGAAAGCTGTTCACACTGTTGAAGCGGGTGGTGTTTTCCACATCCGGGAATTCCTGTTTTAACGCAGCCCCCAAAGGCTGCGAGGTGCTGCTGATGGCAAATAAACTACCGTTCATGGTGGAAAGCCCATAGGCTTCATACAGCCGGTCCTTATGCGGGTGGAACTTATCAAAGCTGATTTCATGTTGTATCCATATCAGGATCAGGATTACACCAGCCATGCCTATGCTTAGGCCCGAAATATTTATAAAAGAAAACCACTTATTGCGGATTAAATTCCTCCAGGCAACTTTAAAATAATTTTGCAGCATGGCAATGATAATGATTTAGAAAAGATCCCTCCAGTCAGATGCCAGTATTTTACGAGCTGATTGCCAGCTGTTTATATTTTCATTTTTTGGATGACCTGTACGTTTTCAGAAGGGGAATGTCCATTTCTGAACATCTCATGAGGTGAAAAAATACCGATGGAATAAGTATAATTATTACTTTCGCGTCTTAATCGACTAATCTAAAGTAACTAAAATCCTTTTAATCCGATTTATCCAAAAAAGTATCTATGAAGCTGTTAACTAAAATTCTCGTCTGCCTGACGACAGGCATTGTAGTTTTATCATCCTGTAAAAAAGATCATCCGGATGACCACAAAATACCTGCTGCTACTATTTCCAGAATCAACGCACTTGGATTTGATACCCTGAACGTTACAAAAGTAGATGGTGGCTATGTTGTAGAAGGGGATATTTTTTTAACAGAAAATGACCTCGAAACCAGGCAAGGCTATACCACACTCTCTATAGGGGAATCTGATCAATATAAATTTTCCTATACACTGAATGCATTACCACGCGAAATCAATATATCAGTATCCGGTTTACCGGCAGCTTATGTTACTGCTACAGAAATTGCCATCGCCAGGTATAATGCATTGAACCTTCGTGTTACCTTTAAGAAGGTTACCAGCAGTGCCAATGCAGATATTGAAATCCGTGATAATAATCTCGGTAACACCACATTGGCGCGCACCCCTGCTTATCCGGCCGTTCCGAGAAATCCTTCCAGCCCTGTTTTGCTGAATGTAGCCGCGCTGGGTAACAGCCCGGACGAAAACCGCCTGGCAACACTGATCACCCATCAGATTGGTCACGCTATCGGTTTAAGACATACCACTTATGCTAACAACCCTTATAGTTGTACATATAACCAGGTAGACAGAGCCGGAAATAACCAGGTAGAACTGATCAATATTAACGGAACGCCTACAACCGGAGCCGCCTACAGCTGGATGCTGGGTTGTATGGACAGCGGAGATCATCCGTTTAATCCAAATGATGTAGTGGCCTTGAATTACTTCTATGGGAATACGCCGGGCGATTTTGCTGTACCTGCAGCTGCTTATAGAAGAGGTACAAAAGAACTTCATCTGTTTTTAAGAAGCAAAACCAACACTTTACTGGAAAAGACTTACATACCTGGCACGGGCTGGTCGGCATGGAAAGATCTGGGCGGTACACTTACATCTGATCCCGGCGCGGCTTCTAAAGATGAAAACAGTATAGATGTATTTGTAAGAGGAACAGCTAACAATCTGCTCTATAAAACCTGGACTACCACCGGTGGCTGGAGCGACTGGAAAAACCTGGGAGGTAATTTAACTTCCGCACCCGCCGCAGAATCGAGAGCCCCCGGTTTACTTAATATTTTTGCAAAAGGAGCCAATAATGTTTTGCAGACTATTTATTACGGAGAGGGTGCTGGTTGGCTATACTGGCAGAATTTCAATGTAACGGTTATCTCTGCTGCTTCTGCAACATCCCGTTACCCAACTTCTATAGAGATGTACGCACGTGGCGAAGATAACCAACTGGTACAGGGGGTTTGGACAAGAGAATCTGATAGAACGGTGTGGAACAGTGTTGGTGGCTATATTACTTCTGCCCCCTCTGCTGTAGCAAGAGGTTTTCTTACTGTAGATATTTTTGCACTGGGCGTAAATCATAACCTGATAACAACCAACTGGTCTGTTACATCTGCCTGGAAAACATGGGAAAGTATCGGCGCCAATATATATTCAGCACCGGCAACAGCTTCAGCGGACTCCCTTTCAGTGGATATTTTTGCAAAAGGACCAAGTGATAACCTGATGCAGAGAACCTGGACGAAGGCTGCTGGCTATGGTCCATGGATAAACCTGTAGCAGATTTATATTATCTTATAAAACAACCGGCAGTCTGTTTATTTTAAACCGGCTGCCGGTTGTTTTATGAGATCTGGTGTCATAAAGCGCTGAGGCGTTTTACCGGATTCGCCACAAACACATTAATCGTCAACCTACCCCCTCACTTCACATAACGGAAACGGATCATCGCATTTTCTGTTTCTGAAGAAGTCACCTTTAGCTCATACCGCTTGTCGCTGGTAAGAATAATCATTTTAGATGTATTGGGCGGAATATCGCCGAGGTTGTTGGCATGTAATACCAGCTCCTGGTATTCCCGCGAGGCATCTGCTGTAAGATGAATACGCAGCGGGCTCCCGGTAAGCTCCTGCCGGTCGGCTACTTTTACCCCGTTAAAAAATACGCTTACGGTATCATGATCAATGGTGCCGTAATCATACAGGCTGATATCTATAGCCGGACTGCTGATATCATAACTTCCCTGTACGCGGTTTTTACGTTGTTCCGGGACGGGTTTCACTGTATCCGGTGTGGATGGAGCTGCGCCTGCTACCGGGATCGTTTTGCGGCTGCCGGGAATTTCCAGCGCAGCAATTTCCGCCCCGCTGAGTTTCGATAACCGCAGCACTCTTTTGGTATGCACTTTCCCGGTGTATTTTGAATAGCTGATCATGTTTCCCTGTAATACTATTTCTCCATCAATATCAAACAACTTCAGGTTCATAACCGCCAGCCGGGCGCTGTGATTTTTGGGTATGGTGAGGGCATTGAATTTTATTTCTTCAAAGCGCCAGTTATCGGCGCTGTCGTTTCGTTGGCCGGTCACCGTTAGTTCACCATAAAGTTGTGGCGTTTCATAAAACCAGGCGGTGCCGGTGTATTTCCCGGCGGTGGTTTGTTGTATATCCATGATGTAACTGCCGGTGCCATAGTACCATCCCTGCGATTCGGCGGCGGCATAGCCTTTCCATACGCCTTCCAGGTTTTGGGCACGGAGCGCGGTTAACAGGAGAAGCCCGCAGCAGGTTAACAGTATTGTTTTCATCTGATTGGTTAACATATTACCTTAAAGATAAGGTTTCCAGGCATGTGCCGGCAATCCGGCTGCGGGTTGTAATTGTTGCTGCCGGAAAAGGAGTCCGCCGATAATGATGGTCACCACGCCCTGCAGCAGCACGGTATTGGGGGTACCTATCCATTGGGAAACAGCGCCTACCAGCAATCCGCCGAGTGGCTGCATCCCGAAAAATGCCATCGCATAAAAGCTGATCACCCTGCCCCGCATCGCCGGATCTACCGTTGTCTGGATCAGGGTATTGCTGATCGTGATCTGCGACATCATGCCAAAACCTGCTATGGTAGCGAATATCAATGCAATGGGGTAAATGGTGGAATGGGAAAACAGTACGAGCCCGGCGCCGAATACCAGCGTGTTAAGCGCCAGTATCTTCCGGAGGTTTTTTCCAGGTTTCAGGGAAGCGAGGAAAATAGCCCCGCAAAATGCGCCCATCCCGATGGCGCTGTCTATCACCCCAAAGGTGGAGGCATTGCCTTTGAAAATATCTTTGGCATATACCGGCATCAGCGTGCTGTAAGGCAATACCAGCAGGCTCACGGATGCCAGTGTAAGTAATATCAGCGAAATAGCCGGAGTGGCCCGGATATAAGCAAATCCTTCTTTCAGTTCGCCCAGCATATTGGTAGTACGCACTTTGGGGGTATAAGCCGGGAGCTTCATATACAGTAACGATCCTATTACGGCAATAAAGCTGATGGCGTTGATACCAAAACAGATGTCTTCCCCGAATTTTTCGAGCGCCAGCCCGGCGATACCAGGGCCAATTAACCTCGACAAATTCACCATCGAAGAATTCAGCGCCAGTGCATTGGGCAGGTCTGCTTTGTCTTCCACCATTTCATATACCAGCGACTGCCGCGCGGGTACGTCAAAAGCGTTGATGAGCCCCAGGAAGGCGCTCAGCGCAATGATCTGCCACACCTCATAGTGTTTAAAGTAGATCAGCACGGTTAATAAAACCGCCTGGATCATAGAGGCAAACTGGGTCATCAGCAACAGCTTGTACCGGTTATACCGGTCCGAAGCCACACCGCCCAGGAACGAAAAAACAAAGGAAGGAAACATGCTCGCAAAAAGAGTGAGCCCGAGCATGAACTTGGAATGTGTTTGGGAATAGATCACCCAGCTGACGGCAGTTTTCTGCATCCAGGTACCTATCAGTGATATGGATTGTCCGCTGAAATATAACCGGTAATTACGACTCTTGAAAGCATTAAAAGTGCTGATGTTCATGTTAGTTCCCGCTTTTATTCGTACTCCACCAATTTTGATAAAGGTCCGATCGCTGCCTGCAAGATCGCCTGTTCTTCTTTTGTACAAACCTCGCTGATGGCCTTACTCAGCCACTCGTTCCGCTCTTTCCGCACCCGCTGCATCAGCTCTTTACCGGCGGCCGACAAGGAAATGTGAATCTTCCGCTTATCGTCGGGAGATGCGGTTCTGTTGATTAAACCCTGCTGGAAAAGATGCTGGAGTAATTGTCCCATCGATTGCGGCGTCATTTTCTCCATTACCGCCAGTTCGGCCGATAACAGGTAATCGTGTTGGTCCAGTAACACCAGCACAGAGCGTTCACTCTGCGATAACTGCTCGTTGGCGGGCGACAGTTTTCGCAGCTTTCTCACCAGCCTGGCAAGCAGGGGACGGAGTTGTGCAGCAAGTTGATTCGGATTTCCGGAAGCCATATAGTAAGGTAAAGTTATAAGTTTACCTTACAAATATATCAAATTATTTCCGGAGAGAATAAAAAGAAATAGTTATTTCCCGGAGAAACGGCTCAGCGTTTCACGCGATACGCCAAGATAGGCGGCAATCAATGTTTTGGGAACCCGTTGGAAAAGAGAAGGATATTGCGCCAGTAATTGTTCGTAGCGCGACTGTGCATCATTATTAAGCAGCGACAGGATCCGCTGCTGTGACGCCACATACCCGGAAGTGGCTTTCACCCGGAAGAAATGCTCCATTTTATGAGAGGCTTCACAGAGCTTCCTTTTATTTTCGAAAGATAAACACAGCAGGGTGGATGCTTCGATACAATCGATATTGAGATTGGCAGTTGTTTGATTTACGTATGCCTGGTAATCGGTAATCCACCAGTTCTCCATCGCAAACTGGATAATATGCTCTTTCCCTGCTTCATTAAAGTAAGCCGCTTTTAACAGCCCGCTTACCACAAAATATTCATGTCCTACCAGGTTCCCTTCCTGCACCAGGAACTGGTGCTTACGCAGTTTTTTTTCCGTGAAATACGATTGTATATGATCGAATTCCGTATCCGTGAGTGGGGAAATCTGTTCGATATGTTGTCTTAGCACATTACTCATAAGATACAAATTAACATAAAAGCTGTGACCTGCATCACAATTAAATGGTGATCTGTTTCCTTCCGCAGCATACGTTTAAGTACCAACTTTGTGTAAAAATCAGGTAAATGAAAACTAAAAAAACGGGCTTATTGCTGTTACTGTTGCCCTTTCTGGCTTTTCAGGCATATAGCCAACGTACAAAAACAATTAATCATCAGTCTATGAAAAAAATACTTATCGTAGTGAGTTCTTTCGGTGAAGTAAAAAGCACGGGTCATAAAACAGGCACCTGGATAGAAGAATTTGCCACGCCCTACTACCTGTTTACCGATAAAGGGTTCCAGGTAACCATTGCATCACCCGCAGGTGGAAAGGCGCCCATCGATCCAAAAAGTACCGCACCCGATTATAGCACCGAATCAGTAAAAAGGTTTCTTAAAGATCCGGCAGCACAGGAAAGATTGAACCACACGGTGCTGCTGAAAGACGTGCAGGCGGCGGATTATGACGCAGTGTTTTATCCCGGCGGACATGGCCCCATGTGGGACCTGGCAGATAACGCCAAATCCGCACAGCTGATAGAAACATTTTATGCAGCAGGAAAACCGGTAGCACTGGTATGCCATGCTCCTGCGGCGCTGAAAAACGTAAAAGATAAAACGGGTGCGCCATTGGTAAAAGGGAAGAAAATATCGGCGTTCACCAATAGTGAAGAAGTCGCTGGGCAAACTACCGCTGAAGTACCTTTTTCCCTGGAAGATATGTTAAAAGAGCGTGGCGCAAACTATGTAAAAGGGGCCGACTGGCAACCCTTTGCCGTAGCCGATGGCAATCTCATTACCGGCCAGAACCCTGCCTCCGCACAGTTAACAGGCGAAAAAGTAATCGCAGCCCTGGGTGTGAAATAATATAACAATAACAATAAAAAGCCTTCAGACACGCCCGGTCTGAAGGCTTTACTTTTTTAGGCAACAACCACTGGTGGATGCAGTTTGTGATAGTAAACATAAGAAACTACCAGGCTTACAAAAAAGGAGGTGTGACCTATTTCCAGCAGTACGCTGTCGCCGCTCGACAAATGCGCAATGGCCGCAGAAATCAATGTAATGCCAAACCCAAAATAGGCGAACTCCCGCAGCTTCGGCGGCGTAAAGGGCAACAGGAGCGCCAGTGAGCCCAGTAACTTGGCAACGGTCAGCTCTATCCGGAACCAGTTGGGTAACCCCAGGTGGGCGAAGGCGTCCTTCATTTCAGGGTTGAAGGCAAAATTAAAAGCGCTCCATAACATCACGCCGGTGAGAATGAGCGTGGCCGTCCAGTAAATGATTTTATCTTTTTTCATGATGTTCAATTTGATCAGTTGAATTTGTAAACGCTCAACAGGATGATGATAAAAACGAACAATAACTGCACAGTGTGGAACAGGCTGATGTTGCTCCTGATTTTTTGAGCCGTGCCGGCAGACGTTTCAAAGGACTTCTTTAACTGTTTTTTCTGCCGCTGCCCGAAAAGAAATGTGTTGAGGATAATAACGATCACCAGGCCAAATTTCACCCGGAACCACAGCTGTTCCCCAAAAACGCCGTGCGTCATGTACATAATGCCTATGCCGGAAAGAATGATCAGCCCGATCCCCACTCTCATTAATACCGGGAAAACGGATATGGCCTGCATCACGGTGGCAGCCTTGCTTTTATCCAGGTCGTACTGCTTCCAGAATTGCCGGAAACCTACAAAATCCGCTACCGACGTACCGGCAAAGAGCAGAAATCCTATGAGATGGAGCACAACGAAGCCCTGGAAAATAATCTGTGTTGACATCTGACTATGATTTTTATATGACAGAATCGAAATAATAATAGTAAATGTATAGCGAAAATGTAGTAAAAACAAAAAATCCGGAGTATTTTTTCTATTATTGCTTCGAAAATAAAATATATAGCATGAATAAAGCCGTAGAACTGATTACTGAATGGGGGGCGTTTGATGATCAGCATCCGGAAAGCAGCATTGAAGAATTTTGCAGGCACTACCTCGCACACAAGCAAACACGGAAGCCCGTTCCGCCGGAAGGGAAGTTTCTGCCGGTACAAAGTGAAGGTGTATTGATGCGGGTAATCGGAAGGATCTTTAAGTTACATACCATTTACACGGTAGCGGCACTGGACGGTACCGGTATCAACACCATCGATGAATATTCATTGCTCAATACCGTGGCCCAGTTAAAGGAGCCCCGGAAAACAGAAGCGATCTACGCGGCGCTGCAGGAACTATCTACCGGCACAGATAAACTAAACCGCCTGAAAAAGCTTGGCTACCTCGCTGAATATGACGATAAAGAAGACAAGCGCTCCAAACGGTTAAAAGTAACGCCCAAAGGAGAAAAAGTATTGGTCCTGTGCAGACGGCGGATCAGCCAGCTCGCGGAGGTGATGTTCCACGACATGACAGACGACGACCGTAAATTATGCGTTCAGCTGTTGAAAGGGGTGGAAACAAAATTCGCCGGTATCTGGCAGTCGCACAAAGGAAAGGGTTTTGAAGAGATTTATGCGGAGATCATAACGGATAAACGTTAGTACTTCGCCGCACAGAATCGCCGTAGTCGAACCGGGTCATTGATACATGAAAGCTGGCGCAGTTGGGCTTATTAAGAGGAAATAAATTATTACTATATCTCAAAATAAAACGAAAAAGGGCGGGCAAAATTGCCAGCCCTTTCAGTCAATTTGCGTTTACTTATCTACATCCATGCAGTACGTAACACAATGCCATACGCGTTTAAAATCTTTACCTTCATGTTGTCCGCTGGCTTCTTCGGTAAAAGTACCTTCCAGCATGTAACGGCCTGCCCATGCGGGTGAAAAAGTAACGTCACCGGCCTGGCTGGCTTTGAACTTCTTAGTCCATCCCTCCGGCGATTGTACGGTTACTTCACCGGCGGCAGGAACTGCCTTCTTATAGCTTAACTGCACCGTAGCTGGTTGATGCAGCTTGTTTGTTTTTTTGAGATTCGTTAGCAGGGAGAAATCCGTATAGTCTTTTACGTTATCTGCGCCGGTTAAAGAGTTGTTGACTTTCACCAGGCCCATTGCATAATAATGGATCTTACTGCCGCTATATACTTCCTGCACGGTGTGATCAATGGATAACACGTGCGTGCCGGTAACAGTAGGCGTAAAAGTCGCCGTGAAATAATTGCCGTTGGCGGTGCAGGTCAGTTTTTCTTTTTGTCCGTCGGGTTTCACCAGGTACAGGGTGAAATCTTTCATATTACTGAACCAGTTCTGAATAGAATCGCGCTCATTATCTGCATATTCTCCCAGAAAAACTCTCACTTCCTGTGGCTGCCCGATCTTCCCGGTAGTAACGGTTTCAATCCAGATGGCATGGGCAAAAAGCGGCTGAAGGCTACAGCATAAAATAACAGAAAACAGGAATTTTTTCATTATATCTTGATTTATTAGTGGAGCATCATCTGCAATGCGGGCAAAGCTATGCCGGGAGAGGGCCGGACCGGTAGCGAAAAGGGAATATTATTTACGCAATCGGGAAAAATTATCCGTTATTCGATGCTGACGAGATAATGCAGGAGCCGTTGCAGATCCTGGTTCACGGACCGGATGGTAGATTGAAGCTCATTTACCATCGCTGCACGGGTATGAAGGTCGTCGGCTTTATACACACCACCATCACCAAAAAACAGCTGTTTATCGGAGGTGCTGACACTCCCTTCAAGATCAAACCGCTCCCATCTTTTTTTGACATTAGCCGCCAGCGATATCTGCCCGCTGTTACTGAAATGTTTTTCATTCAGCACGTACCAGGTAAAAGGAGGATAAATGGCAGAAGTATCCGGCAGGTACCAGATGTCCGATAATACATTCCGGAAATGCGCGAACCTGATCTTCTTCCCGGCGGCATTGATCGTTAATGCACCCAACCCCGCGGAAAGCAGGCCCCCACCGATGGCAACGGCATTCTGCGGACCATCTTCCTTGATAGCAACCGTCGCAATAGTAGTCAATGCACCGGTAATGATAGATGCCACCGTTAAGCGGGTATTCCTTTTGCTGTTAAAATTATCAAGATATTTGGCCAGCTGGTCGGCCTTTTCGCCTTCACAGTCCAGCTCCGCGGCAATACCGGCAATCTCCATGGTGGCCAGCAGCAGGCGGTGCTGGATCTTCGACCGGAGTTCAGATCTTCTCATCATCCCTTCCAAAGTGGTGTCTCCGCTTATTTCCTTCATCCGCCGGATCAGGAACAGGGTACCGGTAGCATTGGCCATCAATACTTCATGTACCGGTAAATCAGGGTTGGCCTTTATCAGTGAATCGGTATTTTTTAAGGGAATGGTATCCTGGTTGTTGGTGAAGGCGGCGGCCGGAGCGCAGTAGTTGCCGGTAATGGTCAGATCGGTACTGTTGATCACCCGCGTGGTTTTACAGGCGAACAGCAGTGCCGTGCTGGCAAAAAGCAAGAGGAAGCAGCGTGTTTTCATGCAGGCATTTTTCTTCATACACTACAAACAATCTGCTAAATGGTTTGAAAGAACACCTCATTATCCGGATGGCAGTATCCACTGCAGCCCTTTTATAAAAGCAGGTATCGGCAATAGCTGTAAATTAGCTACGTCGTAAAGTATCACTAATTTCTGTTTACAAAATGTTATATTTAAACTCACCTTTTCCTGATCAAACAACAGATCCCCATGAGTAATACCGCGAATGAAAGAGCCGTGATGCCAAAAGACAGCAGCGTTTTAGACAGCCGGAGTTTGCAGAACAGCTATGCTACGCTGATACCATTGCTCAGGGAAGGCATGCGTGTGCTCGATGTAGGCTGCGGCACCGGCGCCATTTCTGCCGGAATAGCCGGTGCAGTGGGCCAAACCGGAACCGTGGTGGGCATCGACAGCAGCGCGCACTTAATCGCCAAAGGCAACACCGATCACGCCGATCTGTCTAACTTAACATTGCTGGAAGCCGACCTGTTCGCCTACAACCCCGCGGAAAAATTTGATCTCATCGTTTCAGCACGTGTACTGCAATGGTTAAGCAATCCGCGTGAAGCGCTGCTGAAATTTAAATCCCTGCTGAAACCCGGCGGATACATTTCTATTTTAGACTACAACCATACCCGGCTGGAATGGACTCCCGCGCCACCGGAAAGCATGCAGCGGTTTTATAAAGCATTCCTCGACTGGCGCGCCGATGCAGGCATGGACAATGAAATAGCGGATCATCTCACTGCCCATTTTGAAGAACTGGGCTTTCATGATATCGCTGTATTGAATGCCGATGAAATATATACCCGCGGTGAAAGTAACTTTGCTGAGAAAGTGGGCATCTGGTCCAAAGTAGCGGAACTCAGAGGCCCACAGGTAGTGGAAAGTGGCTTTAGTACTGAAGAGGAGCGGATCCGCGCCATAGCCGATTACCAGGCATGGATCGGGGAGTCGGCTCAGAAAATGGTGATGAAACTGAAAGATGTAAGGGCAAGGATCGACTAACCTACTTCCCCACATACGTACTAAACTTCAGCACCCGGCCCTTTTCAATAGTAAACACCTGACCGCAATCAGCGCTGTAGCCCGCACCACCACCGGGCGTTTCATCTTTATAGGTGATGCCATAACATCCGCTGCCCGTGGATGATCTGATCACGAACACATAACTGCGTTTGGCCGCTACCGTTATATGCGGCTTTATAGTAACCGGTTGCGGCGACCAGCTGAGGCTATCGCGTGAAACTGCCGTTTCATACAATGCCTTTCCTGCTGCCGGTAAGCCTTTATCATCGGCTGGATAAATGCTGATATGAAGATCGTCATCGGGGTAGCCGCTTTTAAAAGCAGTGATGCTTACAGCCGTAAGCACGCCGGAACGGGTAGGGGTAAAGGTTTGCGAGCGCTGTATGCATCCGTGAATATCGCACTGGAACCGGAAGCCTTCCTGCCCGCTGCTGTTGTCGGGTTTTACTTTCAGAACAGGAGGCAGCGCTGCGCGTAGTGGCAGTGCTATACTGTCTTTACAGATGATAGGTTCAATAGCGCCATCTGCTGCAAAGGAAAGCGGCGCCCAGTAGTAATTGGCCAGCGCTTCATTTTTGGCTGCTTTGTTCCACAGGTCGCTGCCATAAAGGAATACGCTGTCGCCGTTGAGTTTAATAAGAGACACAAAGGAAGGCTGACCTCCGCACGATTGGTCGCTGATCTTCACGCCATCAGACCATGGGCCTAACGGTGAGGCCGCACGACGGTAAGAAGTGCCGGTGCCGGCACAATAGCCGCAATTAGGATCGGAGTACAGGAGGTAGTAAATACCATTGCGCCGGAGAAGCGCCGGCGCTTCCGTATTCCCTTTGGTAACGGCTTTCACATGTTCGCCGCTGCCGGTAAGATAATCTGCGCGGAGCTTTTCTATTACAATGGTACCTTTTGTCTGCCAGTCGGTATACGCAATGTAAGCAGTACCATCTTTATCTACAAAGGTATCATGATCACCGTTGTTCAATCCTGCAACAGCGCCGTTGTTGTTCACTGCCAGCGTTGGCTCCGCCACTTCTGTAAACGGACCGGTAGGATGCTGGCTGGTAAATACGCGGAAGCCTATACGATTATCGTATACATTGATCCACAACACATACTGTTTTGTTTTTTTATTGTAGATCACATGTGGCCGGAAACAACCGTAGGTACTGCCATTGCAGCGTGTTTGCCATACGGGTGTGCGGGCGTCAAATAGAAATCCTTTGTCGGTCCACTGCTGCAGATCTGTGGAAGTATACACTTTGAATCCGCAAAAGGGCGCATCTTTTTTACCCCATTCAAAGCCGCAGCCATAGCTGGTTCCATAGAGGTAGTACGTGCCGTTGAAGTAAGCAATTTCACCATCGTGCGCATCAATGGCGGCGCCTGCAGTGCTGAAGCGGATAGTTTGCTGTTGCTGCGGGTTAAAGTTAATAAGCGATGAATTCGTTTGCGCATGCGCGTTAGCTGCCAGCAGTAATATGCAGCAAACGATATTAAATATCGCCTTGCGCTCTTTTCCGGTATTCCGTGGGCGTAAGGCCGGTCTTCTCTTTAAAGATCCTGGAGAAGTAAAACGAAGAATCAAACCGGAGATCATAGGCAATTTCTTTTACAGATACAGCGGGGTCATTTAATAATTCCCTCGCTTTTTCTATTTTAAGTTGTATGTAATACTGGAACGGAGATAAGCCCGTATATTTTTTAAATTCTTTCCTGAACCACGAATAGCCTACCTGTAGCTCTTCTGCCGCCTGCTCCGGTGAATAATGCTGAGAGATGTTGGCGCGAAACAGCAGTCGTGCTTTATTCATCAGCTGCTCTCTTTCTTTATTCCCGTTTACCTGTTGCTTCACGAGGTAGTGGATGTTTCCCATCAGGTGAAGGGCTGCGCCGGCAATGAGCGGCTGGTAGCCAGGGTTCTCCTGTTTTGTTTTTTCTATAATGAGATGAAACAACTGCAGCGTGCCTTCCTGGAAACCGATATATAAACAGGGCTTTTCCCGTGTAAAAAAATTCTCTTTCAGCAGGTTATCGAGTACAGGTCCTTTCATACCTACCCAGTACTCATCCCAGCCGGTTTCGGCGAGCGGCCGGTACCGGTGTCTTTCTCCGGGAAATAGCAGGATGATGGTACCGGCTTTTATTTCCTGCTGCCGGCAGCTGTCTGATTCAAAAATACCTTTCCCGCTGGTGATATAAATAACCTGGTACTCGTTCAATACCCTTCCCTTTTTCCAGTTGAAATGATGATGCGCAGGATGATTTTTTCCCGGATAGATGTCTGTTGCTGCTACCTGCGTACAGCCGGTATTCAGCACCCACAGTCCCCAGTTCTCATCTTCCCTGCTTACAGGCAGGTATTTATAATAGTTCATCATAACGCTTCCTTCTTTTACATAAAAATATAAAAAGCCGGAAAGGAATGGGAAAGTAATAAGAATTTCCGCCACCTGCCGGGATTATGTCAGAAAGTACAACTGAAATATCAAATAATTCATCCCGCTGCGACTAGTTTTATTCCGGCTAAAATAATCCACTGATGATAGCTCTTCGTCCACGTTATTTTCTGTTATTTTTTTCCGGGAGATATATGCCTTACCGTTACCTTCTTTTGTTCCTATTATGGCAGGTAATTTTCGTACAGCCGTTATCGTGTCAGCTGTCTGAATGGAAGCAGGGCTTTTCAGAACCGCCTGCCAGCGCGCGTCCTGGCGCATATTGGTATTTTATGGATGGTAATTTATCAAAGGAAGGTATTACGGCCGACCTGGAGTCCATGAAAAAAGCGGGCATCAGCAATGTTACTTTCCTTGAAGTGAATGTAGGCATTCCCCGCGGTAAAGTTGATTTTCTCAGTGAGGCCTGGCAGGATCTTTTTGTACATGCAGTGCGGGAAAGCGAGCGGTTGGGGATTGAAGTTACCCTGGGCATAGGACCCGGCTGGTCGGGGAGTGGCGGTCCCTGGGTAACGCCCGCCCAGTCTATGCAGCACCTGGTAGCCTCCGCTACCCATGTTTCCGGTAACGAAAAAAAGATAGTCAGGTTGCCGGTGCCATCTCCCAAAACACCTTATTTCGGGGAAGATGTTTTTACCCCCGGTCTGAAAAAGCAATGGAACGATTTTTATAAAGATGTGGCTGTACTGGCGTTTCCTACACCCGCCCATGCGCAGCACATTACAGATATCGGTGAGAAAGCATTGTACTATCGCGCGCCATTTACCTCTGTGTCCGGCGTGAAGCCATACCTGCCGTCTCCCGGCGTGTATGATACATTAGCCGGGATTGCAAAGGATCGTATCATTGATCTTACTGCCGCGCTGCAACCGGATGGAACCCTGCGATGGACCGTACCTCCCGGCAACTGGACCATCCTGCGTTTCGGCGTACGGAACAATGGCGCCATCACCCGCCCGGCGCCATTCCCCGGATTGGGATTTGAAGCCGATAAGTTTGATACTACCGCTATTAATGCACACCTGGATCATTACATCGGTACGTTGCTGCGTAAATTAGGAAAGCAAAATTCCGCATTGCCAGGCGGATTGAAACGCCTGCACATGGATAGCTGGGAGATGGGCGCTCAAAACTGGACGCCGCATTTCCGGGAGGAATTCAGGAAAAGAAGAGGCTATGATCCGCTGCCGTTTTATCCCGTGTACACCGGGAGCATTGTGGAGAACAGGGAAATCAGCGAACGCTTTTTATGGGACCTCCGGCAAACTGCGCAGGAACTGGTATTGGAAAATCACGCCGGGCATGTGAAAAAATATGCGCACGGGCGCGGATTAGGTTTGTCGATAGAACCCTATGATATGAACCCCACCGCCGATCTTGAGCTGGGCGCTATCGCAGATATCCCGATGTGCGAGTTCTGGAGCAAAGATCTCGGCTTCAACGCAGCCTTCAGCTGTATAGAGGCGGTGTCGGTTGCGCATGTGAACGGGCAGTCACTGGTGCCATCCGAAGCGTTCACGGCGCAAAATGATGAGGGCTGGAAACAATATCCCGGTGTTATGAAAAACCAGGGCGACTGGGCCTTTGCGGCGGGGATTAACCGGTTTGTGTTTCATACTTTCCAAAGCCAGGTGCTGGCTGATTCGTTGCGCCCCGGCATGACGATGGGGCCTTATGGAGTACACTGGGACCGCAACCAAACATGGTGGCCGATGGCAGGGGCATATCACCGTTATTTATCGCGGTGCCAGTACCTGCTGCAACAGGGAACCACGGTAGCGGATATACTCTATTTAACACCGGAAGGATCGCCGCATGTATTCCAGCCGCCACCATCGGCATTGTCTGGTGATGCCGTATTGCCCGATCGTAAAGGATATAACTTTGATGGCTGCGCACCCGGACAATTATACCAGGCCACCGTACAAAACGGTCGCGTTGTATTTCCCGGTGGTGCCAGCTACCGCATATTGGTATTGCCTGCTGTCACCACCATGACGCCGCAACTACTGGAAAAGATCCGGTCGCTCGTACTGGCCGGCGCCGTGGTTACCGGCATACCGCCGCAGCATTCCCCCGGCTTATCCGGTTATCCCGCCTGCGATGCCACGGTGCAGGCAATCGCCGTAACGCTCTGGAAACAGCCTGCTTCCGGCAAAGGAAAAGTAATTTACAGCACTGCACCGGAGGGGCAATTGTACCCACACTATGATAGCACGGCTGCTATCCTCGCGGCAATGGGCGTGCCGCCGGATCTGGAAGCAGGTGAAAATATCCGTTACACACACCGCACTACCCGCAACGCCGACTTATATTTTATCTCCAACCGGAGCAACGCACCGGTTAGCAGCAAGGCTATTTTCCGTAGCCGTAATGGTGCGCCGCAGCTATGGGATCCGATGACAGGCAGGATCCGGGCACTCCCGGAATTTACCGCTTCCGGAACACGCACCACTGTTCCGTTACAGCTGGAGGCAGGAGAAAGTTGCTTTATTGTTTTCACAAAAGAAACGATCGCAAAGCCCTCATCTTCCAAAAACTTCCGGAAAAAAATAATCATAAAAACACTGCAGGGCGACTGGCAGGTAGCCTTTGATCCAAAATGGGGCGGCCCGGAAAGCGTAACATTCAACCCACTGCAGGACTGGACACAACGGCCCGAAAGCGGCATTAAGTACTACTCCGGCATGGCGGTGTACCGTAAAACATTTGATCTGCCCGCAGCCGGAAAAAAAGCATCGCTCCTGTTACAACTTGGCGCCGTCAATAACCTGGCAAAGGTTACACTAAACGGAAAAGAACTGGGCGTACTGTGGTGTGCGCCCTGGCAGATTGATATCAGCAGCGCCGTAAAAGAAAAAAATAATCTCCTGGAAATAACCGTTGCCAACCTGTGGCCTAACCGCTTAATAGGCGACGAACAACTTCCTGACGATGGCATAAAAAACGGGCAATGGCCCGAATGGCTGCTGAAAGGCTTACCCCGCACCAGCGGAAGGTATACTTTCTCCACCTGGAAATTTTATACAAAAGATTCCCCACTGCTACCATCCGGATTACTGGGGCCGGTTACCATTCAAAAAATCACACCATGAATACATTGAAAATTGGCCTGTTTGGCATAGGGCTCGCTGCTTATTGGGAACAATTCGAAGGACTGCAACAACGGTTGTCCGGCTATATTGATATCGTGCATCAGCAGTTGCAGCACTATGGCGCCGATATCGTTAATCTCGGATTAATAGACACGCCGGAAAAAGCGTTCGAAGCAGGCAGCCGTTTCAGGAAAGAAGACGTAGACCTGATCTTTTTATACGTAACCACCTATGCATTATCTTCCACGGTTCTACCGGTAGTGAAACGGGCAAAGGTACCGGTGATCGTATTAAACCTTTCTCCGGCCGCAGCCATTGACTACGCTACATTTAATAAGCTCCCCAACCGCACCACCATGACTGGCGAATGGCTGGCCTTCTGTGCCGCCTGTCCCGTACCGGAAATAGCCAGCGTATTCAAACGTTCACACATCCCTTTTTACCAGGTAACAGGTATGCTGCAGAACGATCCCATTGTTTGGGAAGAAGTGGAAGAATGGATCGCCGCCGCCAAAGTAGCGCACACCTTATATCACAACAGGCTTGGCTTAATGGGTAACTATTATGGCGGCATGCTGGATATCTATTCCAATCTTACTTTACACGCCGCCGTATTCGGCGGGCATATGGAAATCATCGAGGTAGATGAATTATCAGGACTCCGCAATACGGTCAGCGAAACAGAAATTACCGCCAAACTCCAGGAAGCACAGCAGGTATTTGACATCCAATCCGATTGCTCGCCGGAAGAATTGCACCGCGCCGCCAAAACCGCTGTAGCACTGGATAAGCTGGTAGAAAAGCATCAACTGGGCTCCCTGGCATATTATCATAAAGGAAGCGGCAATGCAATAAATGAAGATACCATGAGTTCCGTGATCATGGGCACCTCGCTCTTAACAGCACAGGGCATCCCTGTAGCCGGGGAGTACGAAGTAAAAAACGCACAGGCCATGAAGATCATGGATAGCTTTGGCGCAGGTGGCTCCTTTACGGAATACTATGCAATGGACTACCAGGATGATATTGTACTCATGGGCCACGATGGGCCTTGTCATCCTGTAATAGCCGCCGGTAAAATAAAGTTAAAGCCATTACAGGTATATCATGGAAAAGTAGGAAAAGGATTATCAGTAGAAATGTCTGTGGCACATGGTCCGGTAACCCTGTTATCTGTAGTGGAAACAGCAGATGGAAAATTGCAGTTCCTCCTGGCGGAGGGCGTGTCTGAAGCCGGTCCTATTCTTGAAATCGGTAACACCAACAGCCGTTACCGGTTTCCCATCGGCGCCAGGAATTTTGTGGAAGCCTGGAATGCAGAGGGGCCGGCGCATCATTGCGCAGTAGGCAAAGGGCATATAGCGTCGCGGATAAAAAAGCTGGCGGAGTTGTTGGGGGTGGAGGTTAAGCAGGTTTGCTAACTTCTCTCGTATAATATAAGCGGTCAGCCACTGTATCAAAAACGAACACATTATTTTAAAAATAACTTTTTAAATTACTGGAACGTAAACCATTTTCGGTGTGGCATGTTTTTTCAACAGGTGCTGTAACAGATATCATCTATCATGATAAGAAACTACTTCAGGATTGCATGGCGCAACCTGGTCCGCAATAAAGCATTTTCTTTTATCAATATCCTGGGGCTGGCGCTCGGACTGGCCTGCAGCCTCCTCATGATCCTGTGGGTGCAGGATGAAAAAAGCATGGATGGCTTTCATGCCAACAGTGATAAACTGTACCAGGTATATGTGCGCCAGTCGTCCGGAGGTAAAGTAGATGCCGGGTATCTCACACAGGGGCCACTGGCAGCAGAGCTGAAAAAAGAAGTGCCCGAAGTAGCTTATGCCAGTGGCTTTCAGGCTTTCCCGCCTGTTGCGTTACGGGTGGGGGATAAAGTAATGAAGATCACCGGCGCGTATGCCGGTGCCGATTTTTTGCAGATGTTCAGTTATCCTGTATTAGCAGGCACAAAAGCGTCTGCCATCGATAAACCCGGTACCATTGCTATTTCCAGGCACCTCGCGGAATTGTTTTTCGGCGGCCCGGAACAGGCGTTGGGAAAAACACTGCGTTATGAAGACACGGTAAGCCTGTCTGTTACTTCGGTATACGATGTGCCGGCCAATTCATCACAACAGTTTGATTTCCTCCGCAACTGGGAAGACTTTACAAAGAACAACGCCTGGACAAAAACCTGGGGCAGCTTTAGCCCGCTTACGTATATCCGTCTCCGTGATAACGCCGACGCAGGTAAAGTAGCCGCCAAAATAAAGGACTTTGTTTATAATTACCAGCCACGCAACAACAATTCCTATACAGAATTAGGCTTGCAGCCTTACAGCGAAAAATACCTGCATGCAGTATTCAGTAATGGCATCCCCGATGGCGGACGTATTGAATACGTGCGTCTCTTTACCCTGCTGGCAATATTTATCATGCTTATTGCCTGTATCAATTTTATGAACCTCGCTACCGCCCGCTCTGTAAAAAGAGCAAAGGAAGTGGGGGTGAGAAAAGTAGTAGGCGCCCTGCGTTCTTCCCTCATCATTCAATTCATCGGGGAAGCCATGCTGCTGGCATTTTTGTCACTGGTAATTGCCCTGTTGTTGGTGGTGGTACTGTTGCCTGCCTTTAACCACATCAGTGGAAAGCAATTATCATTGCCCATCTCCCAACCTGTATTCTGGGGTACTTTACTTGGCCTCACGATACTCACCGGCTTTGTGGCCGGCAGTTATCCGGCATTGTTCCTGTCGTCTCTGAACCCGGTACGGGTGCTCAAAGGAAGTCTGAAATTTGGCTCCGGCGCAACCAATTTCCGCAAAGGATTGGTAGTGTTTCAATTTACGCTGTCCATTTTGTTAATGATAGGCATGTTTGTGATTTACCGCCAAATGGATTATGTGCAAACGAAAAACCTGGGCTACGACCGGCAAAACCTTATCTACATTCCTATTGAAGGTAGCCTGATCTCGAAATACGATGTATTCAAAGAAACTGCCGCCAACCTGCCCGGCGTGCTGGCCATTTCTAAAATGAAGGAAACACCTACGGTGATACAACATCATAAAGGAGATATCAGCTGGTCGGGAAAAGATCCGGACGATGTTCCCTCTTTTGCCGATGCAGCAGTAGGCTACGATTTTATAAAAACCATGCACCTCACCTTACTGGAAGGCCGCGATTTTTCCCGGGAATTTGGAAATGATTCCGGCAGCTATATCCTGAATGAAAGCGCTGTGAAAAGGATCGGTTACCAGCATCCGGTAGGACAACCATTCACACTCGGAAATGTTTCCGGCACTATCGTGGGCGTACTCAAAGATTTCCATTTCAACTCCATGCACGACGCTATAGAACCGCTGGTGATCCGCCTGGATGAAAAGCCCAAATGGGGTACTGTACTGGTAAGAGCCGCCGAAGGCAAAACAACGCCGGTGCTGGCCGGACTGGCAGCGATCTGCAAAAACTTAAACCCTGAATTCCCCTTTACTTACCAGTTCTCTGATGAAGAATATACGAAGCTGTATAAAAGTGAACAGATGGTAGGGCAGCTGTGTAACTACTTCGCTTCCCTCGCCGTATTTATTTCCTGCCTCGGGTTATTCGGACTGGCCATGTTCACCGCCGCGCAACGTACAAAAGAGATAGGCGTGAGAAAGGTGCTGGGCGCTTCTGAATCCAATATTTTTATATTGCTGTCGGCAGGATTCCTGAAGCCTGTATTTATAGGGATGCTCATCGCCTTCCCGTTGGCCTGGTATATTATGAATCATTGGCTGGAACACTTCGCCTATAAAACAGACCTGGAATGGTGGATCTTTGCCGGCGCAGGACTCATCACTATTATTATTGCTTTACTCACAGTCAGCTTTCAAAGCATCCGGGCCGCCGCCATGAACCCCGTGAAAAGCCTGAAAACAGAATAATCCTACTTATTGGGGCGCTAATTCCCCATTATACCGCTAAAAATACGGCCATAGCAATGGCATGTGGATTGCCGGTACATTCATAAACGCAACATTATGAAAGTACTTGGCATGATCCTCATTATTGCTGGTATTGCAATGATCCTTATCAGGGGTTTCTCTGTTCAAACAGAAAAAAAAGTGGTGGACATTGGTGCTGTTGAAATTAATAAGAAAGAAAACAAATGGATCGGCTGGCCTACCTACGCAGGCGGTATCGTAGCCATTGTAGGCGTGGTGCTGGTGGTATCCGGTAAGCGGAGAGACTAAAGGTGGTATATGTTCCTGTTGGAAAAATATTATCTTTAATCCCCAGGTCGATAAAAGAAATAAAATGATCAGTAAAAGGTTCCACGTTATATTAACATGCATGCTATTGGTATGCATGCTGGCTAAAGCACAGCGCTATCCTACTTACAAAGGACTGGTAATGGCTGGTTACCAGGGATGGTTTAACACACCCGGCGACAGTGCCGGCAGGGGATGGCACCACTATGAAAAAAGAGGCGTGTTCAAACCAGGCTCCTGTGAAATAGATTTCTGGCCCGATGTAAGTGAGTATAAGAAAACATATACCACTCCTTTTAATTTTGAAGATGGGAAGCCGGCTTCGGTTTTTAGTCCGCACGATGCCTCTACAGTAGCCGTACATTTTAAATGGATGAAAGACTACGGTATCGATGGCGTATTTATGCAGCGCTTTGTTGCGGAGATCAGGAACCCCAGTGGCAAAAAGCATTTCAACACCGTACTGGATAATGCGATGACGGCCGCCCGTAAATACGACCGCGCTATTGCCGTAATGTACGACCTCAGTGGTATGCGTCCGGGAGAAGAGCAACTGGTGTTAAAAGACCTGGATGAACTAACAGAAAAATATGATCTGCTGCACGGCAGTAAAAGTCCTACTTACCTGCATCACAACGGTAAACCCTTTATCGTGATCTGGGGTGTGGGCTTTAATGATCGCCGTGCCTACGGACTAAAAGAAGCGGAAACCCTGCTCGATGCCATGAAAGCAAAAGGCTTCAGCGTGATGCTGGGTGTGCCTACCTACTGGCGGGAGTTGAGGCAGGACGCGGTAAACGACGAAGAACTGCACCGCCTTATTAAAAAATCGGATGTAATTATGCCCTGGTTTGTAGGCCGCTATAATGGCAAAAGCTATGATGGTTTTAAGCAGCTGATAGCAGCTGATATCGCCTGGTGTAAAAGCAATGGTGTGGATTATGTACCACTGGCCTTCCCTGGCTTTTCCTGGAAAAACATGAATGGTCCGGAAGCCAATACCATTCCAAGAGAAGGTGGCCGCTTCTACTGGCGTCAAATTGCAGGCGCAAAAAATGCCGGTGCGGAAATGTTGTATGTAGCCATGTTTGATGAAATGAATGAAGGCACCTCCATATTTAAATGTGCTACTGTGGATAAGTTGCCGTTGAATGCAGCCGGCTCTTTTACAGGTATCGAAACAGCATTGGGCAGCGATTACTACCTGTGGCTTACAGGGCAGGCTGCACGCTGGTTTCACGGGAAAGGCAAATATTCGGATCAGTTGCCGGTAAGAAAGTAACGGCATGGGATATACGAATGGTGTGTAAGAAATATAAGGCCGGCTTATTTATTATATTGTAGAATAAAACCTGGAAGATGTCAACATCTTTATTGGATCAAAACAACGATCCGCTGCTCAAAACTTTCATTGCCGGTAAACCGGATCATACATTGGCGCTGTTGCAGCACTTCATCGCCCAATATGAGAAACTGGGAAAGATATACCTGTATCCCACCAAATCCATGATAGGTATTGGTTTCAACGATAGCAGGGTAGCATGGATCACCCAGCTGGGAAAGAATTTCGTACATATTGTGTTTCCCTTTGAAAAAGCCTACCCCGATAATTTATGCTTTCAGAAAATTGCGCAGGTACCGGGCAATAACCGGCAGTTTAATCATCATTTCCGTATGTATCTCCCGGAAGATATCAATGAAGAAGTACTGGCGTTTATGCGCCTGTCGCTGGAGTAATGGGTTTATGCCGGCGGTTTTAAGTATATTTAGGAAGAAACCTGTATAAAATACCGTCATATGAATCTCCATCGCCCTGCCTCTAAAAATATGATCGAGTCCATCCTGGTGCTGCTGTTGCTGCTGGCTTTGTTGCTGGCGCTGTATGATGTGCTGCGGCTCTTTTTCGGGATACTCACCTTTGCGCTGATCTTCTCCGTTTCTTTTCATCACCTGTTTGAGCGCATGGTTATTTGGTTAAAAGGCCGCCGTAAACTGGCCGCTACCATATATGCGGTAGCGTTAGTAGCCATCATTGCCCTGCCGGTTACTTATTTTATTGCGGCGCTGAGTTCACATATCCGGGAAGCATTGCACTGGATCGGTAATGTAAAGGAAAATGGTTTGCCGGCGCTGCCCGACTGGATTGTAAGTATGCCATACATCGGCAGTGATATCGTGGATTTCTGGGAACATCTGCAGGAAAGCCCCCGCGAAACATTGTCCACCAATGTACATGAACAACAGGTAAGAATGGTGCTGCATCATATCATCAGCAGTGGCGCAGGTATCCTCGGTGCAGCAGGACAACTCATCCTCGGCATCATCATTTCCGCCTTTTTCCTGGTAGGCGGTGAAAAAGCGGTGCGCCCCATCAGGGCTACAGCCCAGCATCTGCTGGGACGTAAAGACGGCGCTGATCTGCTGAACGCTACTACGATGGCAATCAAGGGCGTGTCTATCGGTGTAATGGGCACTGCCTTCATCACCGCTATTGTGGCGTTTATCGGGCTTAAAATTGCGGGCATCCCCTTTGCTCTCGGTTTATCCGCCATTATCTTTTTCCTGGTGGTGATACAGATAGGTCCGCTCGTGGTATGGATTCCTCTAACCATCTGGATGGCTACACAGGGTCATCCCGGCATGACGCTTTTCCTGGCCATCTACGGCGCCGGCATCCTGATCGGAGAAGCCATCCTGAAACCCTTGCTCATAGCCAGAAGCGGCAAACTGCCTTTCCTGGTATTATTCCTCGGCGTAATAGGCGGCATGGCCGCATGGGGATTCACGGGTATGTTTAAAGGCGCTATCATCGTAGCCGTATTCTATACCGTATTTAATTCCTGGTTGTTGCGTAAAGATGCCGCCCACGGTTCACATGCTGCAGAATAGATAGTATCTTCGCAACAAGCATCAGCAGAATTATGAAAGCGGCAAGTATCAGTGATATAAAAAAAGAATTAACTACCCTGCCTCCGGCAGAATTGTCGGCCTTGTGCCTGCGCCTGGCCAAATACAAGAACGATAACAAGGAGTTGCTTACCTACCTTTTGTTTGAGGCCCACAACGAAGAAGGGTACATCGCCGCGGTGAAGGAAGAAATCGATAAAGGGTTTATTGAAATGGCCGGCGACAAATTGTACCACGCCAAAAAAAGATTGAGGAAAATCCTGCGGATAACGAATAAGCATATACGTTATACCGGTTCCAAATCTGCCGAAACAGAATTGCTGATCTATTTCTGTACAAAAATGAAACTGTCCGGTTTATTATCTTCCTATAGTGTTCAGTTAAATAACCTCTACGAACAACAGGTGAAGAAGATCACAAAAGTGGTTTCCACCCTGCATGAAGACCTGCAATATGATTATCTCCGTCAGCTGAAACACCTTACCGGCGAGGATTAGCACTTTGGTTTGTTTCCTTCACCGGAAAATTTTATTTTGGTGGGTGTTGACGAATTAAAGAGGCCATAAAATGAATGCATGAAAGTTCTATTCGAAACGCCGCGGCTGCAGGTCCGCACTTTTGCCGCCACAGATGACGCATTTGTACTGGAGTTACTGAATACGCCTTCCTGGCTGCAATACATCGGCGACCGGCAGATCCGGACACTTGCAGATGCACAACGCTATATCATGAATAACCTGTTACGCCTGTATGCGGAACAAGGCTATGGCGCATGGGTAGTAGTGTTGAAAGAAACGGGGAAGCCTACCGGTATCTGCGGACTGTTTAAAAGAAAATACCTGGAGCAACCCGACCTGGGGTTTGCATTCCTGCCTGCCTATGAAGGTTTGGGCTATGCTTATGAAGCGGCTACAGCTACCATTGAATATTCCCGGCAGCAATTACCGTTCTCCCGGTTGTTTGCCATTACCCAACAGGATAATCACCGGTCTGTTCGTTTACTGGAGCGGTCAGGATTCACGCTGCAGGGTACCATCCTTCCGCCCGGAGAAGTGGAAGAACTGATGTTATTTGATCTTGAATTAGGAAGCTGACTGCCGCCGTTTCCGGTAAGCCATGATCCTGCTTCCTGCCAGGTAAAGCAATGAACCCACACACAACACCACCAGCCCTGATCTCAGCCATGTAGCAGCGGTTACAGACAACCCGATTCCTGTACCCAGGGCTACATAGGCCGCGAAACAAATGGGGCACTTTGGCAGCAGTACAAGGGTGATGCCCGGTATCAGCCATCGTACGCCTTTTACAAAGCGTTGCCATAAAGTAAGCGGGCCGGTGGTTTGCGCAGCGGTTGTTTTGCGGGCGTCGCTGCCCGTAGCGGCGCCGCAGGAACAATGTGTTTTCATGATGCTTAGTCTTCTGAACAACAGGAACCCGGCGTTTTCTCTTTATGATACCTGCCGGTATTGTCTACATGTCCTTTCTCTTCATACTTGTCGTGGTGCCGTACCCACGATGTTAAATCACCACGTTCGCTGGTTTCATTACGTCCCAGCGGTGCTATATCCAGGTAGTTGTAAGCAGCGAGCTGTAATTCGCCACCACGGCCATACGTGGAGTACGTGTGATAAATATCGCCGGCTTCATCTTTGTAAAAAACACTGATGCCCTGCAGGTCTTCCAAATGATGCGGCAATCCTTCCACAATACCGTAATTGTAATACACCTTTCCTTTTTCCAGGTCTTCCTTACGGAAAGACACGTGATAGTCGTAGTTGAAATCACTGCCTTCAGATGATACCCAGTTGAAGTGCCAGTCCATACGCTTGCGGAAAGCTTCCAGCGTAGCCAGCGGCGCACGTGATATTACCGCAATGGACACATCATGATGCTCCAGGTGGGGCAATACGCCGTTAATGGAATCTGCTGCAAAAGAGCAGCCTACACAACCTTCTTTTTCGTGGGGACCAAACATAAAATGCTGGATGATCAGCTGGCTGCGGCCATCAAAAAGGTCAGAAAGGGTGACCTTCCCTTCCGGACCATCAAATACATAGTTCTTCTCTACCTTTTCCCACGGCAATGCCATGCGCTCACGGGTAAGCTCATCCCGCAAACGGGTATATTCCTTTTCTTTCTGCAAAAACTTCTTCCTGGCTTCCAGCCACTCTTCAGAGGATACAACTTTGTGCGGGGGACCGGGTTTAACAGCACTATCTTTAAAACCAGTCGTTACAGGAGTACTCATGATTTTTGTGATTTTAATGTTCTACAAATCTCAGGAGTTAAAATGTAATTTAACGAGGGTGAATGCGACTTATTTAGGGGGTGTTTGTGCCACGTTAAAGTATTAAATTTGTATTGTAACAGACACAAACTGCCATGAAGACTGTTTCTTTGCTTATCTATGAAGATGCCATTTTATCTTCCGTGTCCAGCGTGATGGATATCCTGCTGGGAGCTAACCGCTTCCTCATTGAAACAGGAAAGGAACCAGCCTTTAAGCTGGAGCTGGTCAGCGAGAAGATGAAGAACATCCAGCTGCATGCGCCTGCGCAGTTTATCTGCTTCAAAACTATCGATGAAGTAAAACATACAGATCTCATCCTGGCGCCTGCCTTTGAAGGCTTAGCGGATGTTGTGCTGGAGAAGAACAAGGCGCTGGTGAACTGGATCCGCACCATGCACGCCTGCGGCACTGAAGTGGCCAGTCTTTGCCTGGGAAGCTATTTCCTGGCCGAAGCAGGACTGCTCTCCGGGAAATCCTGCACCTCCCACTGGACCGCCCTCGACGATATGCGCAGTCGCTACCCGGATGTAAATATCCTGGCAGACCAGGTAATGACCGACGACAATGGCGTTTATACCAGCGGCGGCGCCTTTATTTCATTAAACCTGGTATTGTACCTGATCGAAAAATTCAGTGGTCGTGAAACCAGCGTTTGGGTAAGTAAAATGTTTTCTATAGATATGGACCGCGTTAACCAGGCCCATTTCGCCGTGTTCCAGGGACAACGCCGCCATGAAGATGAAGACATTCTCAAAGCACAGGCTTACATCGAAAAGCACTATGATCAGCAAATCTCCATAGAACAGATTGCCGGCCTGGCGAATATGAGTAAACGTAATTTTGTTCGCCGTTTTAAACTTGCTACCCACAATACCCCGATGGAATACCTGCAGCGGGTAAAAATAGAATCGGCCAAAAAAGAACTGGAGAAAAACGCCATCAACATCAGCACGCTGATGTACAATGCAGGATACAACGATCAGAAAACATTCAGACAGGTGTTTAAACGGTACACCGGTTTAACCCCGCAGGAGTATCGCAGAAAGTATTGCCGTGGCGGCGTGGAAATGAATTAAAGGATTATTCAGTACGCAAACTTTTTACGGGATTCATCAGCGCCGCTTTGGCCGACTGGTAACTGACGGTTATTAAAGTAAGCAGTATAGTGCCCACGCCAATGGCAACAAAAAGCCAGATGGAGACCGGCGTGTGATACGGATAATGATTCAGCCAGGTCTGCATAAAATACCAGGTAAGCGGAGTAGCCACCAGCAAGGCTGTGATCACCGGCTTCACAAAATCTTTTGACAGCAGCAACAAAATGCCTGACACTGTAGCGCCCATCACTTTACGTATCCCGATTTCTTTGGTGCGCTGCTCTGCCATGAAAGCCGCCAATCCCAATATGCCCAGGCAGGAAATAAAAATGGCGAGTACGGCAAATACAGTAGTCAGCCGTGCAATGCGCTCCTCATCAGAAAACTTCTCCGCATAAAGTTCATCTGTAAAAGTAAAATCAAAAGGGCCTTCGGGGTTAAACTTTTTAAATACTTCGGCAATCCCTGCAAGTGCTGTCCGCATCGGTAATGCAGGATTTATCCGGACAGTTAACGCATTATACACGCCATATTGCAGGCAAAAGATCACCGGCTGCACTGGTGCATAAGGTGATTCCATCACCATGTCTTTCACCACGCCAATGATCATGTGCGGCCCGCCGCCAGCCTGTATAATTTGCCCGATGGGATGCTTAAATCCCGTGAGCTTTACTGCCGCCTCATTTAAGATCAATGTCCCGGTATCGGTAGGGAAGCTGCGGGAAAAGTCGCGGCCTTCTTTGATCTGCCAGCCAATAGTGCGACCGTAATCATGCGATACCGTTACAAAGCCTACCGGTGTTGTAACACCGGGTGCTTTGCCTTCCCAGCTGAGGTCATCACTGTTGCCGGGGTTCTCCGTGGTAGGATGTGATGCCTTCGCCATATCCGCCACCGCGCCACTTTCCAGTAAAGCGGTTCTTAACTCGTTGTAAGGAGCGCCAAACATTTCCGGAGTATTCATAGTGAGGTTAATCAGCCCCTCGCGGCTATAACCCACCGGACGATTTTTGGCATATTGAATTTGCTGGTACATAATCACAGTACCTATGATCAATGCAATAGATACGCTGAACTGTACTACCATCAGGGCATTGCGGGGAAGCAAGGAGAAACGGCCCGCAGTAAAACCGCCTTTCAATATTTTTACAGGCCGGAAAGAGGATAAATAAAAAGCAGGATAACTGCCGGCCAGCAGCCCGGTAAGCACTGCAAATACTGACCCCGCCACCCATAACACAGGTGCATCAAATGGAATCGTGATCTGTTTTTCAGTGATCCGGTTAAACAATGGCAATAAAAGCCACACCATGCCCACCGCTACTGCAAAAGATAAAAAAGAGAGGAGCAGCGACTCGGTAAGGAACTGCCGGATCAGGTGGCCCCGTGTAGCGCCAATCGCTTTGCGGATGCCTGTTTCTTTGGCGCGTTTGGCGCTTCTGGCGGTAGACAGGTTCATGAAATTGATACATGCCAGCAACAGTACCAATGCGCCGGTAATACCAAACAACCACACCAGGCGGATACGCCCGCCGCTTACCTGTCCGTTCTTAAACTCATTATATAAATGCCACTTGTTCATAGGATGCAGCAGCAGTGTTTCTTTACCTGCCTTTACATGCTGTTGCACAACGCCGCTGATCTTCGCATTGGCCTTATCCATATCAATACCCTCATTGAGCTCTACATACAATTTCCAGTAATGAGTATCCCATTTGGATACTTCGTCTTTCAGCCACGGAATAGTACTCACGGCACGGTCCCACGGAAGGAACAACTGCGTGCCATAAAAAGCCGTGCTTTGCGGAAGGTCTTCATATACGCCTGCAACCTGCAGGTCGGTGCGGTTATCCATGCGGATCGCCTTGCCCATAGGATCGGCATTGCCGAACAGGGAAGCAGCCAGCGATTGGTTAATAAGCACTGCTGTAGGATCTTTCAGGGCATCTCTTTTTCCGTGGATCATTTTCAGGGTCAGCATCTCAGGCAGATCCGGACCTGCCCATACCCCCGACTGTGATAGCTTCTTTTCACCTGCTGCAATGGTGTGGGTGAAGTTGGGATAAACAATAGCCACGCGTTTGAAATCACCTGCATAATTATTCCGCAGTTCATCGGCCAGCGGAATGGCAATAGCTTCACTGGTATTGGTTTCCCCGTTGATCGTTTGTACATCCATTACCTGCGCCAGCCGGTTATGATGGCTATGCCAGTGGTTAAAAGAAACCTCGTCCCATATCCACAGCCCTATCAGCAAGGTAACTGCCATACCGGTAGCCAAACCAACAATATTGATTGCCGTGTAACTTTTATTTTTTAAAAGATGACGGAAAGTAACTTTAAACAATTGCATGCAGACGCTATTTTCAACGGGTGCCGGAAAAATAATGCCGGAACCGGATTCTTTTATAAATAACAAATTTATACTTTTACGGTTATCTTAATATGTCCGTTTTCAATACAGGCGACGGCCGGTTTCGAAAACAACCTTTAATGTGATGTTTCCCCATACTTTCCCTAATTTTATCGTTTTCAAACCGGCAGATGCGTATGAACAAAATTATCTATAGCCTGCTGTTGCTGTTGGGGGTAAACACCATCGCATCAGCACAGGAATTGTATATGCCCCGTAACATTAAACAGGCATATGTGAACGGAACCCGCGACAAGAGCGGCGCACCGGGCAAACACTACTGGCAGAACAAAGGGGTATACAATATCCAACTGGCTGTAAACCCGCCCAACCGCAAAGTAACCGGCAGCGAAACTATCAGCTACGTGAACAACAGTCCCAATACATTAAAAACAATTGTACTCCGGCTGATCGTGAACCTGCATAAATACCAGGCTCCCCGTTCAGGTTATGTGAGCAAGAACTTTTTAACGGATGGCATCACCATCGATACACTGGTGATTAATGGCGAAACGCTGAAGTTCAATAATGATGTAGGCACGCTCTCGCATGTGGTATTGCCAAAACCATTGCAGCCGAAAGACAGCCTCCAACTGCAAATCAGCTGGCATTACGACCTGTCTGTACAAAGCGGCCGGGAAGGCATGCTGGACAGCACCTCCGTTTTCATGGCCTATGCTTATCCCCGCGTATCTGTATACGACGACTACAACGGCTGGGACGCATTGGATCACACCGACCGGGTAGAGTTTTACAGCGACTTCAACGACTACAACGTATCGGTAACAGTGCCAAAGAACTTCGTAGTGTGGGGTACCGGCGATCTGCAAAATGCTTCTGAAGTACTACAACCTGATTTCGCAAAACGTTTGCAGCAATCTTACACTGCAGATAGTGTAATGCACATCGCTACGCTTGATGAAATGCAGCGCAACGTAGTTACCCGCCAGAACAACACGAACACCTGGAAATTTAAAGCCACACATATCGCCGATGTTACCTTTGCGGCCAGCAGCCATTATGTATGGGATGCCGCCAGCGTAATCGTGGACAGCAGCATCATGCGCCGCGCCAGCGTACAGGCCGCGTTTAATGATACATCCACCGATTTCCATCACTCCGTGGCGTTTTCACAAAACGCACTGGGATGGTTCTCTCATCAGTGGCCGGGCGTACCGTATCCCTTTCCGGTAATGACGGCCGTGCAGGGCTTTGCAGATATGGAATACCCTATGATGGTAAACGATGGCTCGGTAGGAGATGACCTCGGTTTTGCGCAATTAGTGCAGGACCACGAAATAGCGCATACCTATTTCCCTTTTTACATGGGCATCAACGAAAGCCGCTACGCCTTTATGGATGAAGGCTGGGCCACCACTTTTGAATACCTCATCGGTATTGCGGAAAAAGGAAAGGAATCAGCAGATAACTTCTACAAAAAATTCAGGGTCACCAAATACATCTTTGATCCTTCCACGGAAGAAGACCAGCCTATCATTTCCATGTCCAACCAGGTAAGCGGAATGGGCTACAGCAACAATTCCTATGGCAAAGCATCCTTGTCGTATCTCGCAGTGAAGGATCTGCTGGGGGATAAGCGGTTCAGGAAATGCCTGCACGCCTATATGGATAACTGGCATGGAAAACATCCCATCCCCTGGGATTACTTCTATTCCTTCAATACGGCGGCGGGTGAAAACCTTAACTGGTTCTGGAATAACTGGTTCTTCAGTAATAATTACATCGATCTTACTTTATCAGATGTAAAACAAACAGGTAAAAGCATTAAGGTGAAAATAACCAATACCGGCGGCTTCGCTGTTCCGTTTGATGTGATCGTTACCTTTACGGATGGCAGCACGGCTACCCATCATCAAACACCGGCGGTATGGAAAGCCAATACAAAGGCTACGGTGCTGGATCTGGCAGTGAAGAAAGAAGTAACCGCCGTGCGGCTGGATGGTAACCTGTTTATGGATGCCAATGCAAAAGATAATAGCTGGAAGAAATAATACGGGAGAGGGGACCGCATCACGCGATTCCCTTTATTCTTCTTTCAACAGGCCGTTAATTTTACAATACTCCACGGCTTCTTCAATACTATTCACCTGGAACTTGCGCAGGATGTTCATCCGGTGCGCTTCAATAGTGCGGATGCTGATGTTCAGCGATTCAGCAATATCTTTATTATTAAGTCCCTGGCTGATCATACGCATGATCTGCTCCTCGCGGCGGGAAAGGGAGATCTCCTGCGTGCCGCCATTGCCGGGCGTTTGTTTGGCATCAAGATATTTCTTTACGAGGATATCGCTTACTTCCCCGATAAAATAATATTTACCCTGGTGGATAGTGCGGATAGCGCTGAGGAATATTTTATTGCTGGTATCTTTCAATATATAACCGCTGGCGCCCATCTCAAGGGCCGCTGCTACATAGTCGGGTTCGTCAAAAAGACTAAAGAACAGGATTCTGCCGCGGGGATTTTTTTCCAGCAGGCGGGTACTGGTTTCCAGGCCGTTCATACCGGGCATACGGATATCCATGATAATTACATCTGGTTGGATGGTGGCTAACTGTTGCAGCGCATCTTCGCCACTGCTGGCTTCTCCCGTCACTTCCATGTCGGCTTCGCTGTTGATAAGCTGTTTAAGGCCGTTCCGGAATATTTCATGATCATCTACTAAAAAAACGCCTATTTTTTTCATTGCTAAAAAGTTATTGCCAACTGTACAATTGTTCCGGTGCCGGGTTGTGAATTGATCTGAAGCGTACCGCCCAGCAACTCCGCCCGTTCTTTCATATTACGGATGCCGTTTACTTTTTTTGCCTGCTCGGAGGAATATAGCTGCTGGCTGTCGAAATGAAAACCTTTGCCGTTATCCCTTATGGTCAGTTGCAGGAAATTGGCGGTGCCGTCAATATCTATTTCAATGGTATCCGCATCTGCATGCTTAATGGCATTGTTCAATGCCTCCTGCAAGATACGGTAAACGCCTGTCTTTACTTCCTTTGGCAGTGGCGCCGCCGCTAAGGTGTCTTCCAGCTGGAAGTCTATACCGGGAGCCGTTTGGCGGCATAGCTTTATCAGTTCATCAATAGCCGCCCGCAGGCCGAAATCTTCCAGCACACTGGGCAACAGGTCCGCACAAATCCGTTTGGTTTCATTGATGATGCTGTACATCATGGTATTCACCATCGCAATTTCAGGATCGGGACGCATACTCCGGTCTTCTATCTGTTCCAGCTTCATACGCAGGCTGGTCAGCATCTGGCCGATGCCGTCATGTATTTCAGCGGCAATCCGTTTACGCTCTTTCTCCTGCCCGTTGATGATGGAATACGACCGTATACGCTGCTCCGTTTCCTGGCGCAGCAGTTTTTCCTGGTTGGCCAGCTGCACCTGCTCTGTTAACTTACGCGCCCGCTCTTCGGCATCTACCAGCCCGCGGATTATTTTCCGGATGCGGGTAGACAATGGGTAGAAGATCACCCCTGCTTCCAGCATCAGGGTGAAAAGCACCAGGCCCAATACGATGTATTCAATTTCCTTCAGGTTACGGATCCGCTCTTTGGAAAAGCGGTCGTAGTCAAATACAATCAATTCCATGCCCAGCAGGTACGACTTCTCATACGCCAGTATTGTTTGCACATACGGGCGGATATGCGCCGGCTTGAAGGCGCTGTCGCTGTACAATACCGTAATCATTTTACTGGCGGCATCCCATATTTCCTGGTGGGGGTTGCGGATAATCTCGAACATCTGCTTCAGCTCATCCTGGTCGTTCGCCGGTAAATTGAGAAAGTTACTGCCTGCCTGTAGGCCTTCGTGCGACTTCTGCCACTGCTTCAGCGTATTGATAAATTCTTTCCGGTTATCATCTATATCCCTGCCGGATTCCAGCAACAGCGCCAGTTTACTGAGCGTTTGACTATACGTTCGCAGCTTTCCCGCAAAGTTGATCACATGCGAATCGTTCATCTGGTGGTTCAGCGCCTGCTGGATTTTTATCTGGCTGAATATGGACAACAGCGCAATAGTAGTAAGCGCCACCGCGTAGAGGATGGTGAAGATCTTAAAAATACTTCTGTCTTCAGATACAGGATGCATAATGTTAAAGATAAATAAAACCCACGCCCGGTAGTATCATACCGCAATATGTTTTTCCAGTTCCGAGTGCTTCAGCTCTTCCGCGGTACCATCCAGCACCATCCGGCCACGATCCATAAAATAGTAATGATCCGTTACCTGGTTGGCAAAGTCTATTTTTTGTTCCACCAATAATACAGATAATCCCTTTTGCTGTACCAGCTGTTGCAGGATACTGCCAATTTCCTGCGCAATGGAAGGTTGTATACCTTCTGTAGGCTCATCGAGCAGCAGGAGGGAAGGGTTGCTGACCAGCGCCCTGGCAATAGACAGCTGTTGTTGCTGTCCGCCGCTGAGGTTACCGCCTGCGCGTTTGCGGAAATCTTTCAGGATGGGAAACAGGCTGTAGATCTCTTCTTCGGGGATCTTTGCTTTCCGGTCGGGATGCGCTTCCAGCCCCAGCAGCAGGTTTTCGTACACCGATAGCCTGGGGATAATTTCCCTGCCCTGCGGTACGTAAGCAATGCCGGCCTTTGCTTTTTTATGCGGCGGCAGCGCTGTAATGTTTTCGTTATTGAAAAGGATACTGCCTTCCTGTGCGGGCAGCAGCCCCATAATAGTTTTGAGCAGGGTGGTTTTCCCTACGCCATTGCGGCCCATCACCGTGGTAACGGCGCCTCTTTTTACGGAGAGGGTGGTGCCGCGCAAAATGATGCTCTGTCCGTATGCGGCAGAGATATTGTTAACAGTCAATACCGGTGTGTTCATCATAATGTTTCAAGTTGAGCGTTAGTACGGCCTAAGTAGCAATCTATTACCCGCTGGTCATTCTTAACTTCCGCGAAAGTGCCTTCCATCAGTCGTTTGCCGCGAACCAGTACAGTCACCAGTTCGTTGGCTATCTGTTCTACAAATTTCATATCATGTTCAATCACAATAATGCTGTGCGCTTTGGATAACTCCAGCAGCAGCGCGCCGGTTTTCTCCGTTTCTTCGTCACTCATGCCGGCGGCAGGTTCATCTATCAGCATCAGGGTGGGGTCCTGCAACACCACGATGGCAATTTCCAGCCACTGCTTTTGTCCGTGCGAAAGATCGCCGGCCAGTTTATACATCACGTTGGTGAGCGATAATTTCACAGCCACGCTATGTATCCTGTCGGCCAGCGCTGGTGTGGATTTGAAGAAGAGGGAAGAAAAGATATCTTTCTTCATTTTGGCTGCCAGCAACAGGTTGTCGTGCACCGTTAGCCCCGGGAATACTGATGGCTTCTGGAATTTACGGCCTATGCCGGATTCTGCGATCTTTACTTCAGTTTTCCCTAAGATGGATTTGCCGTTGAAGAATATTTCTCCTTTGTCTGCTTTTGTTTTTCCGCAGATGATATCAAGGAAGGTGGACTTACCCGCTCCATTCGGACCAATGATCACACGTAGTTCTTTATCGCGCAAGCTGAAATGATCCAGGTTCAGTGCATGTACACCGCCAAATGATACCGCCAGGTTGTTTACGTTTAGTAGCATATCAGTGGGTAGTTTGAGGTGTTTTAAACCGGGTAGGGGAAAATCGTTGTTTGATACTTTCCAGCAGACCCATAAATCCTTTGTCGAAATATAATACCGTGATCACAAACAGGAAGCCCAGTATAAACAACCACGAATCCGGGAACAAACTGGTGCAGATGCTATAGAGGAAGTTCACCAGTAAAGCCCCTAGCACGGCGCCTTTCAGATTACCCCTGCCGCCGAGTGCCACCCACATCACCATTTCTACCGATGCCTTTACATCCATACGGCCGGGTGTGATGATACCTGTTTGCGGCAGGTATAACATACCGCCTACGGCGGCTAACAGTGCCGCCACTACGAAAACAGCCAGCTTGTAATCCACTACCTTATAGGCTGCATAGCTGATGCGCGATTCGCTGTCGCGGATGGCCTGCAACACTTTCCCGAACTTGGAGTTGGTAATCCGGTAACAGAAAAAGTAAGCGGCACACAATACCGCAAAGGAGATCATGTACAGTGCCAGTTTTACGGAAGATGAGGACAGGCTGTAACCCAGCAGGGTGTTAAAATCGGTAAGACCGTTGGTACCACCAAGATTGGTTTCATTCCGTAAAAAGATGAGCCACATCGCCAGCGTAAGCGCCTGCGTGATGATGGCCATGTACACGCCTTTGATCCGGCTTCTGAACAGCACAAACCCTATCACAAAAGCAAAGAGGGCGGGGATCAGCAGGCATAGCGCCAGCGACCAGCCAAAGGAATGAAACGGTTGCCAGAATAACGGTAACGTATCTATTTTATTCCACGCCATAAAGTCGGGCAATACGGCGCCCGCCGCTACTGTTTTCTTTAGCAGCAGATGCATGGCAATGCCATAGCTGCCTAAGCAAAAGAAGAACGCCTGGCACATGGAAAGGATGCCGGTATAACCCCAGATGAGGTCAATACCCAGCGCCGCTATGGCAAAGCAGAAGTACCGCCCCCAAACGGAAATGGTATTCACGGATAAAAGCCCCGACAGGTAACCTGCCGGCAACAGGATCGCAAAAATTGCGATGAATAAGATATAATACAGTGGATTGTTTTTCGTTTTCATATGCCAGGTTTTTAATCTTCCGCAACGCGGCCTTTGTCAGGAAATAAGCCTTTGGGTTTATACTGCATGAACAGCATAATAAACACCAGGATAAACACTTTGCCGTATACCGCCTGGAAAAAGGACTCTGATATTTTGGTGAAGAAGCCAATGCCCAACCCGGAGAAGATAGTGCCGGCGAGTTTGCCCACACCTCCTGTTACTACCACCAGGAAAGAATCTACAATATAAGTTTGTCCCATATCGGGCACCACGTTGCCAATCAGTGTAATGGCGCAACCGGCCAGTCCGGCCAGCCCGGAGCCAATAAAGAAAGTGATGGATGCCACGCGCCTGGTTTCTATGCCCAGGCAGGCGCTCATCTGCCGGTTTTGTGTAACCGCCCTGATCTGTAATCCCAGCCTGCTGCGATAAAGCATCAGGTATGTGAACACTACCATCAGCAGCGTTAGCACAATAATAAAAATGCGGTTATAGGGTAAGGTGAGATGTGGAGATACCTGCCATCCTCCGGACAACAGCTGCGGGGTTTTCACCGCCGTAAGATCTCCGAAAAGTAAACGGGCCGTTTGTATCAGTATTAAACTAACGCCCCACGTTGCCAACAGGCTTTCCAGCGGTTTGGCATACAGGTGGCGGATTACCAGCCGTTCCAGTATCCATCCCATTGCGCCGGCTATCATGAAAGAAAGTGGCAGTGCGGCGAGGAAGAAGAGATCTGTTTGTGGTATGCCCAGTGTATGGGTAAAAAATACCTGCGTGCAATAAGTGGTGTAGGCGCCTATCATCATAAACTCGCCGTGCGCCATGTTAATGATGCCTGCCAGTCCGTATACAATAGAAAGCCCCAGTGCAATCAGAATAAGGATGCTGCCAAGACTCAACCCGCTGAAGAAATTCTGGATCCTTTGCAGGCTGTCGTAGCGCTTCTCCAGGCTGATGGCCTGTGCTGCGGCATAGTGGGCCGTTTCCTGGTTTAAGAACCCGGCTTTGGCGTAGTTCCGCAGCAGCACGGGTGCATTGTCGCTCCAGTTGTCGCCGATACTATCTATATACGCTTTGGCGGCGGCGGTGCTGGTGGCGCTGTATAAGCGGGCGGCGTAGAGTACATCTTTACCGGTACGCCGTGCATCGGCATTGGATTCCTTTGCCAGTGCGGCCTGCAGGATGCTGAGTGTGGCGCTGTCGCCGGTATTTTTCAGCTGTGTATATGCCAGGATCCTTTTTTGCGCATCGTTGCTGAAGAGGTTCAGCAGCGGCGCGATACCTGCCAGTTGCAGCCGGTCGGCGCGCGGAATGTCTACCGTTTGCAGGGCGGACAATGGTAACAGCAGCGGTTGCCCGCTGCTGTTGGTAAGGAGTATATTATCGGGATAAAGGGAATAAAGCCGGTAGGTTCCTTCTCCGGTCGGTTTGCTGTCCACCGTTACCGCTTTATGATCCAGCAGGTACAGCTTTTTATCATTGATCGCTATCAGCAAAGGAAAGGTGGCCGGTATCCGGAGAGCGGCCAGTCTGCCAATAGCTTGCGTGCGCACGGAGTCGTTGGGTGGTTGCAGCAGCTGTGCGGTGTAAATGGAAGCGCTGTCCTGTGCTGCTACTTTTAGCGGCAGCAACAGCAAGCAGCACATCAGCATCCGTAAGGAGATTTTCATCGCGTCGTATTTGATAAGTTGGAAATAGCCTGTCTTTTGTAAAAGGTATCCGCCTATTTTTTGGCGTAAGTACCGTTGTGGTTTACCCAGTCGCAATCTTTATCAGGAGAGGTTAACGGCGACCATGGTTGCGGATCCACGAGCCCTTCAGATTTCCAGATGATATCAAATTGTCCGTCGGGTTTTATTTCGCCGATCACTACCGGTTTTGCCAGGTGATGATTTCTGGGGTCCATTTTAACCAGTCCGTCGGGAGAAGGGTAATCCAGTCCGTATAATGCGTTGCGTACTTTTGATACATCGAAGGAACCTGCTTTTTCAGCGGCTTTAGCCCAGAGATAAACACCGGTGTAAGCCCAGCAGATAGGGTCGTCTGTTACTCTTTTATCGCCGCCGGGTAGTCCTTTTTTCGCGCAGAAGGCTTTGAAGTCGGCTACAAACTTTTTGTTTTCGGGCAGGTCGTTCGACTGGAAGTAGTTCCATGCTGCGAGGTGTCCTACCAGGAATTCCGTGTCCATAGAGCGGAGCTCATCTTCTGCCACAGAAAAAGCCATGATGGGGCAGGTAGCGGAAGAAAGGCCCTGGTTGGCGAATTCTTTATAGAAAGGCACATTGGAATCGCCGTTGATAGTAGAAAGGATACAGGCTTTACCATCTGCTGCAAAGCGTTTTACTTTAGAGATGATGGTTTGATAATCCTGGTGGTGGAACGGCGTATATTCTTCAATGATATTTTCTTTCGGGATGCCTTTGGAAAGCAGGTAGGCTTTCAGGATTTTGTTGGCGGTGCGGGGAAACACATAATCTGTTCCCAGCAGGTAAAACTTTTTATAGCCGCCGCCTTTTTCGCTCATGAGGTATTCCGCCGCCGGGATCAGTTGTTGGTTAGGTGTGGCGCCAGTGTAGATCACGCTGTTGGAGCATTCTTCCCCTTCATATTGTACCGGGTAAAAGAGGAGGCCATTGTTCTGCTCAAATACGGGCAGCACTGATTTACGGGATACGGAGGTCCAGCAGCCAAATACGGCAGATACTTTTTTATCGATCAGCAGTTCTTTGGCTTTTTCTGCAAACAGGTCCCAGTCGGACGCCGGATCTACAATCACCGGTTCTATTTGTTTGCCGAGTACGCCGCCTTTGGCATTGATTTCATCTACCGCCATTTGTACCGCATCTCTTAAAGATACTTCAGAGATGGCCATTGTGCCGCTGAGGGAGTGGAGTACGCCTATTTTAACTGTTTCTTTGGCAGTGGCAGAGTCGCTGCTGCCGGCTTTCCCGGCGCTGTTATTACAGGAAGAAAAGAGTGCAGTAGCGCCGAGTAGCAGGATGGGTAGTTGTTTCAGGAAAGCGTTTCTCATGTGTTGTATTATTTTATAAAGAAGATGAATGAATGCGTATGTCCTTTAGAAAATGAAGAATTGTGCCTGTAGCCAGAGTTGTCCGAATGTTTTTTTCGTGTAGTCGTCGGCGATAGCAGTAGCTACGTTGTAGGTACGGGTGGTGTAGGAGAGGCGCAGGTTGGTACCGGTGCCATTGAAGAAGTAGTTGAGTCCGCCGCCCATTACGCTGCTGGAGTTTATCTTATCAAAATTGGCAGGCTTAACGGCGCCGGCTTGTGCGGCATCGGCGCTTACGTCCTGGTTTTCGTACCTGATCCAGGGCTGCAGTTTTGTTTTTTTGAAGTAGTAGCCGAGTTCCAGGAACTGAACGGTTTGTTTAGGGATGAGGGTGGCAAAGGAGTATTTGGAATCCAGTTTGGTGCCACCGGTCATATATTGGAACGCGGCGTTTACAGTGATGGAGCCGGCGTTGCCCAGGGGATGATCAAAGAACACATCTGTGCTGAGGTTGTAGTAGGTAGCCTGTGCATCGACGCCAGCGCCCCATGCCAGGGTTTTGCCGTTGCCCAGTTTGGTACCGGCGTAGTAGTAGTCCTTTTCCGCATCGAGGAAGTTGTATGCCACGCGGCCTACGGTACGCAGAGGCGCGCCGCCATCTACATTACGGCCGGTGAAAACACCAAGCCGGTATTCCAGTTTATCGTTGGCAAGGAATCCGCGGGCGTTGATTCCCAGGTCGCGGCCAAAATTTCCCTGCAGCGGACTGTTGGCAAACAGGTTATAAGGGTACTGGAAGTAGGTGAAGTCGTTGGCCATTAAACCGGCGGCGCCCTGTAGTCCGTTACGGTTGTTGGACACCAGTTGCATCCCTGCTACGAGCTGGAAGGCGTTGGTAAAAGTGTATTCCAGTTGCGCGTCCAGTATGATGGGGGATACCTTTACATTCTTCTCTCCGTTGGATTGTATGCCGATGGGAGAAGGGATTTCCGTTTCCATAAAGAAGCTGGCTTTTTTCGTAAGCTGACCACCTACGAGCACCCTGGCGCGATAAATGGAAAATCCCTTGTTCCAGTCTTTCGCTGTTTTATCGTTACTGGGAGCACTAAACCCGGTTTGTTCGCCGGAGGCGAACATATGAACAATGGCGCCTACCTGGATAGAGGGCTTAAATGGTAAGTCGGATGCCTGGAAAAGGGTGATGGCTTTTGCGCTGTCGTTGCTGGTATTTAAAGAAGCGGGGAGTTCAATTAAGTAACTGCCTCGTTTTTTCTTTTTAGGGGGATCGTTGTTTTCGGCTTTCGCAATAAATGGAGCAGCGGCAAGTATGAAGGCAAATGTGGCTGACAATTTCATAAAATAAGTAATTAAAAATTAGATAATGTACTTAAGTACTTTTTTGGTTGATCGATCAGTATACTTAAGTATAAAAGTAGAAGATTAATTTACTTAATTCATATAATTTTTATGAAAATGGCCAAAATTTGTGTGAAGTGCTGATAATAAATGTATATATATTTTATTGTAATATAATTTAACGCATAGGTTATTACTTAATTAAGTAGATTGATTTATAGTGTATTAGGGAATGGTAAGAAGAACCAGCCATCATTTATACCTGTCTGCGATTTCTTCTTACTATTAACATTATATAATTATATTATATAAATTAAGAAAGGGTGGTACCGGTAATGAAACAGTGTGTAAAGGCTATTGCTGTAATACTCAAAAGGTATGGAACCGGCAGGCGCCATTATAGGATAAGCCGTAGATAAGCCGTATATGAGCCGTATGTAAGCCGTAGATAACCTGTACCTATAGAGATACGGCTTATCCATGACTTATCGGTGTTTGCGTTATGGGTGTAATAGGTGTACCGGGGGGATCGTCACCGTTTCAGCCAGCCGGTGATGCTTAATCTGGGTTTATTGGTGAGTTGTACTTCATGCTCCAGTTCACTGCTTTTAAAGAAAACGGTTTTTCCGCTGCTGGGGTCTACCTGTTGCGCATCGCCATTGGCGTGGTAAATAGACAGCTGTCCGCCATCGGCGGGTAGCCAGCCGGCATTGAGGTAAATGATCATGGAATACTGCCGGCTGTCGTTGTTACGGAACTGATCCAGGTGTTTCTTGTAGAAACTCCCCGTTTCATACAGGGTGTAATGAAACTCGTACCCGGTAATGCCGGTGTAGCAGGATTGGTTCAGGTAAGCCACAAAGGCGTCCATCACATCAAAGAAAGCATTTTCATGCGCGTTGTTGTGTTGCCTGTCGAGCCAGTAAATAATATCCCCGCGTACGGATTTGTCCTGGTTCACCAGTGGTTGGTTGCCGGTGCCTGCCGCCAGCATGCTTTTTTCGGAGTGAAGATGTAACAGGTTTTCTTTTAAGTCGTTGGAAAGCTGACTGCTTAAAAAATTTTCTGAGATACCTACTTTGCTTTCAATGAAGCTGTTAATTAATGTGTCAAAGGCCTGTTGCAAAAAGAGGGCGTGCTTATAGGAACAGAATTATCCCTATTCCGGTGAAGGTAGCTGGAATAAAAAGATTTTATTTCAATATTTTTCTCCCGGTAGTTATTTCTTCTCTGTTAAATCGTTTTTTAGGTAGAAGTTATCAAGTGTATTCCAAATGTCCCTTAACCTTTTTACATTTGAAAGATGAACTTAATTGGTAACATCATCTGGCTCGTCTTCGGAGGCTTTGTTGCGTTTATACAGTATATGGTCAGCGGCTTTCTGCTCTGCCTCACGATTATCGGTATTCCTTTCGGGTTACAATGTTTTAAGATAGGCTTCTTTACCTTGCTGCCATTTGGTCGCCAGGTGAGGGATGTGCCGGGGCAAACGGGTTGTCTGGCTACGATCTTCAACATTATATGGATCCTGATCGGCGGTGTGTGGATTGCGCTTACGCACCTGTTTTTCGGCCTGTTGCTCACCATTACCATCATCGGCATTCCCTGGGGCCGGCAGCATTTTAAGCTGATGAGCCTTAGCTTCACGCCCTTTGGAAAGGAAATTTTCTAACGGTTGTGTATGCCGCTGTTGGCATGACTATTGGATTTCTGTTTCCGGACTAAAACCTGAAATATGAAAAAGATATTGTTTGCAGCAGCAGCTGTAGGTACTGCAGCCTCCCTGGTTATCTTATATCTCAGAAAACGTCAGCAGGGACAGGATTTACTGGAAGATGCGAAAGATTCCGTAAAGAAATCTGCCGGCACTATGCGCGATTACGTACGTAAAGCGAAGGCAGAAGCCAATGGAATTTATAGTAATGCAATGGGGTAAATCAGATAACTTTTTGAAAAAGCGTGTCCGGCCACCGGGCGCGCTTTTTTTATCCAGTTGAAATTAAGTCCGGTTGATTCCCCGGAAAACACTAGGTTTACGGCATATTTACTTTCACTACATATCTCCTCCCGATTACCCAAAATCGGTCTTTCCCGGAAAGGAACAGGGTTTCCTTTCCCTGATATTTCTATTCTATTTTAATACAAACAGGTGCTTACGGCACATTTAACCAGGCAAATACATGTCATCAATATCCAATAAGGCCATTGTACTGGCCGCACTCAGGCGCCTCATCGGGGAGCGCAATACCAGCGTAATAGACACTTATCTTCATGATTCCTATATTCAGCACAGTCCTATGGTAAAAGACGGCAAGGCCGGTTTGCTGGAAGCACTGGAGCAGCTGAAGCAGCAGCCCGCGCCTGCGGAGGCAAAATCGCCTGTAGTACGCACCATCGAAGACGGGGATTATGTAATGCTGCATATGGCTGTAGCGTTTATGGGCAAAAGTGTGGCCATTGTGGATCTTTATCGCCTCGAAGAGGGGAAGCTGGCGGAGCACTGGGACGCCACACAGGAGCAGCCGGAGAATGCTTCCATAACAGAAGGCGCCACAGAAATCACCGACCTGCATCTCACGGCAGGTAATAAGGCAATTGTGGAACAATACTTCCGGAAGCCTGACGTGGCGCTCCTGTCGCCGGATTATCGCTCGCACAACGTGAATACCCCCGGATTGGCAACCCGCAGGGTTCACCGCATTATAGGAGAGGGGAACTTTGTAATGGTGCAATCTTCCGCTGCGGATGTTGTTTGTTACGATATATACCGCTTACAGGAAGGATTGCTGGCGGAACACTGGCAGGTAGCGCAGGCCATTCCTGAAAGGATGCCGCATAATAACGGCATGATATAGTTTTTTACAGCTGGAATGGCCGGTCAGTGAAACTTTTCCTGCCGTTCCAGCTTTGCAATGAAATCGACAATACGCTTAGCCCTTGTTTCAGGCTTTTTCGCATTTTGTAACCGGAAGTAGATAGCGAATTTATTTTGCTTGTTCAGGGTTTCAAAAAAAGCAGCTGCTTTTTTGTTCTTCTTTAGTGCAGCCATAAAGTCGTCCGGTATGGTTGCTTCACTTTGGGTAGCATATGCTTTTTCCCAGCGGCCATCGGCCTTAGCCAGTTCCACCTGGCGGATACCTGCAGGCTTCATTTTTCCTTCTGCAGTAAGGCGTGCGATATGTTTGGTATTTCTTTCCGACCAGATGCTCTTTGGGCGTCGTGGTGTGAACTTCTGAATATAAGAGGTTTCATCAACAGACTTCGCCATGCCATCGATCCATCCGTAGCAAAGTGCTTCTTCGAGTGCCTGGGCGTAATTAATGGAGGGGATTTTGGAATCTTTTTTATACATGCGGAGCCAAACGCCATCTTCCTGCGTATGGTGCTTAGCCAGCCATTTCTCCCATTGTTGCTGGGTTTCGAAGAAAAGTTCGGGTAGTTCTTTAGGAGTTGCCATAGGTATAAAGATATGCGTTTGATCAGCGTGTATGCATGGCAGTTAGTATTTTTTTTCAGAAAAATTTGGAAGTTTTAAATTAATTCATACTTTTGCGCTCCCATTAGATGAATAACGATTCCCTAGCTCAGTTGGTAGAGCAATACACTTTTAATGTATGGGTCTTGGGTTCGAGTCCCAAGGGGATCACAACAAAGAATACAAACAGTATCAAAGCCGCATAAATCGCACGATTTACGCGGCTTTTCTGTTTTGGGACTACAAAGGTTTATCATTCAAAACGAAGGTGAATGGTAACATAAAAGGTTACACCAGCAATACTTAAATTTAGTGTAACCTTTCTCTCTGCAATGCTTCACTGATCAGGGTTTTAGGACTTCAAACCAAAACAATTAACACCAAACAACACCACAAGTGTTAGCCTAAAACCACAAACAAAATGAAAGTCAGTCAAGAATTATCAATTTCATTCTGGTTAAGGAAGGACAACAAGAACCCCGCCGGCAAAGCAACTATTATGTTGCGCATTATCATCGATGGACAGAGGGATGGTTTCTCGCTGGGATACCAGGTGGAACCGGCGCGGTTCAATAATAAAGCGGCCGAAGTTGCCGGCAAATCGATGGAGGCCATCGAGATCAATAAACATATTCTTCATGCAAGGGGAGAGCTGATCCGGCATTATAACCTTCTGAAGACGCATGGCCCCACTATTACCCCTACCATGCTGAAGAATGCCTATCAGGGTGTAGGCATTGAGAAAAAGACCTTAATACAGGTCATCGACTACCACAACGCAAAATTCAAAGAGAAAGTAGAGAAGGAAAAACGATCAGATGGCACGCTAAAGAAATGGTACACCACGAAGGAAAAGCAGGTTGCTTTCCTGAAGGCGGTATTCAAAATGCCAGATATTCCGCTGGAACGAATTGAGTATGCGTTTGCAGAGGACTTTTTCGATCATATGACCCTTACAGAAGGTATCCAGGATAACACCGCCATGAAATACCTGAAAAATACCAAACAGGTCTTAAAACTGGCGGTCCAAAGAAAATGGCTAAGTGTGAATCCTCTGGAGGATTATGTATGCACCTATGTAAACCCCGAACGTGATATCCTGAATATGGAAGAACTGAGTATGCTATATTATAAAGACCTATGGATTTCCCGCCTGCAGGAAACCAAAGATTCCTATCTTTTTATGGCACTTACCGGCTACGCTTATAAAGATGCACTAATGTTGAGCCCCGACAATATCGCTAAGTTCTTTGATGGTGAAGACTGGATTATAAAGAATCGTGAAAAGACCTGGTGCCGTGAAAACGTTCCCTTGTTACCCATCGCAAAGGAAATTATTGCCAAATACAAAAATCATCCCTTCTGTGTAGCCAACAATGTTCTTTTGCCTATTAAAAGCAATCAGCGTTTCAACGGTTATCTTAAAGAAGTGGCGGACATTTGTGGTATCAACAAAAATCTTACAACTCATACAGCCCGGCATACCTTTGCAACAACCGTTACACTGGCTAACGGTGTGCCGTTGGAAACTGTGAGCGCTATGTTGGGACATAAATCAATACGCACCACACAGATCTACGCGAAGATTGTTGCCAGTAAAGTGAGTATTGACATGAAGACCCTGAAAAATATCTTTAATCTTTCACTGCCAGACTCCCTCATGTCCGCAGCTGTAGCTTAACTGAGTTGTCAGGGCAGAAATATTATTTAGTTTCTGCCCTGATATTTATTGATATTTATCAAGAATCAGTATTGACATATATCAAGAATTAAAATTGATAAATGTCACAAAATGGTTTGCATAACAAATGCATAACAACAACAATACACCCAAAAGTATTTCTTGCAGGCATCGTTTGAATCCCGGAATATTAACCCAGTCATGTGAAAGGGTACGACCAATCATTTGGACAACCCTAAGGCGTGCTTACTCAAAACCATCCATTAATATGCAACACCAGCATTACCAATTATCCTATTTTGAAAAATTAATTCGTGTTGACCTTAAAAATGTCCCCGCTACGCAAAAAGAACCCGACAGTAAGTTCTTTGCTTTCACCACCACCGACGTTATTAATCAAAAGGAGAGTATGCTGCAAAGCTTTGGCCGGTACCTTTACGATCTTGGTAAAAAGAAACAGGTTGGGTGGTACATCAGCATGCATCAACAACAGCTGGTGCTACTTTTGGACCAAATGGCTACCTACTTGCCAGAAGCCGATGTTATAGACAGTGAGATATCACTAACTGACATTACCTGGTTTAATCTTTATAAGATTATTTATTTGAGCCTCAGCGAACTTCTATCATTCCTGGAGTGTCAGTTTGCGCGTTACCTGGACATTGACTGTAAGGTTCCATCATCCTATCTTCTAAGAGCAAAGAATAAGTTCTTCAATGATGTTGAGAAGCTAAAGGAAAATTTCGAAGAAACGGTCATAGAAAAGCGTTTGATATCAATAGTATTCCAGCCTTTTACAGACTTCGTTAAGGCTGACCAGACTGGCCTTTTGATAAGTTACCAACAGCTGTATTTTCTAAAGGAAATGGGGGATAAGCTGTCAGAGTTACTTGAGGACGTGGACGATGGAGTTGATCTGACAGAGAAAGTAAAAGATGTATTGTTGTATCTTAACTTCAATAGTGTGGAATACTTCCACTACTGGACGGAGACAATAAACGCAGAAATTGACAATCTATCTACCATTCGGGAAAAGCTTGACCGGCTTATTTTCCTTCAGAAAAAGGTTAGCCAGGCAATAGCTAAACCCGGTTTCATTTTTAAAAGGCTGTATGCTCCACTTCAAAGTCAGTTATTGTCCTGGTTGGCTGACGAAATTATGTATCAGAAAGAGAAAGCCGCTTTAGCTCATGGTAGTCATACCCCGGATGAATTAGGCCGTTGGAAGGATTTTAAAGTACTTACCGGTTTTTCTGTTCCACAACTTGGTAATATAATCAGGCTATTGGTGGATAACGGTTTATATCTCAATAAGAACAAAACAGAAGTACTGGACTTCTTCTCTCATTTCTTTACTTCTGTTAAACAGGACACCATTTCCGCAGGAAGTCTGCGTTCAAACTTTTATAAAGATGATGCAGCTGTATCCAAAGCTGTCCGGAATATTTTAACAGATCTTATTAAATCTTCTCATAAATAAACTTTCCTGTTGGAGTATTTCCTATAATGATAATTTCCCGGAGAGCGTTGTCGTCAAAATAATTCTATGAAATTCTTCTCGTTAATAATCAAATAGTTACAGGGGGTACTGTTACCCCCGTGACTGTTCCTGCGTAGGGAATAACTTTTCTTTTGCTGCCATACCAAACAAACCCAAAACGTATGGCACTAGAAATTTTAACCCGTGAAGATTTTGTAATCTTCAAAGCCGAATTGTTCCAGGAACTAGGCAAATTATTCAACGCCCCAGCCGTTAAATCCCGTAAATGGCTTAAATCTCACGAAGTACGCGAACTCCTAAGTATTTCTCCCGGTACCCTCCAGAACATGCGTATTAACGGCACGCTTGCTTACACCAAAATTGGCGGCTTGATCTTCTATGATCAGGACGAAATATTAAAGCTGCTGGATGGTAAAAAGAAATCTGTAAAGCATTCCTGATGAAGACAGCAGCTCCTACCAACTACATCAGGCATATGAATGCCTTCTTCGCACAGGTGCGGAGAGATGATCGGTTACATGCCAATCATGTCAGCCTGTATATGGCTTTGTTCCAAATCTGGAATCAGCACCACTTTAAAAAATCCTTTCCCATCCTGCGCGAAGAAGTCATTGCATTGTGCTGTATTGGCTCTATGAATACCTATACCCGCTGTATAAAAGAACTCCACAGCTACGGGTATATCATGTACCAACAGGGCCGGCTTACACTCCCCGGAATTGTTACCATCCGTTCGTTTCCGGGTTCTTGCGATGACGATACTACCCAGCTTCAATTATTTGATGAATTAAAAGGAGGTGAATCAGGTATGAATAATATTCGTTCTGGTCGCAAAAGTGATACCGGTACTTGTATCATAAATGCGATTATACCGTGTCGCAAAATTGCGACTGGATCGTATCGCAGAAATGCGACTATGCCGTGTCGCAAAAGTGATACTATACCAGTCGCAATTTTGCGACGCTTTTATAATAAACAAATAAACAATTATAAACGAGAGAGAGAAAACAGGCTCTCGCTCTCAAAAAAAAATTATAAAGATGAAATTAAAAATCCCCAACTCGATCAGTATACACCCGGCGCGGAAAATGCCGATGCTGCCGAGCGTGTTCTCCCCACCTTGCCCCAGGTGCAGGAATTTTTTAACGCCAACGTCTACCCGTCGTTGGAAGCAGGCAAATTTTTCCACCACTACCAGGCCAATGGCTGGCAACAAGCCGGAAAAACGCTGATCACCGACTGGCAGGCTGCTGCCCACAAATGGATACTCAATATTCACCCTCTAAAAATTGTAACCCATGAAAAAAACACCAAACAACCAGCCGGGCCAGGAAGGCTCCATGTCAATGAAAACAAAAGCTATTCAGAGCCCTTATGACTACTACCAGTTAATGCAGCAGCTGGAGGAACATGGAAAGAATGTGTATGGCCCGCGATTCAGGATTGATGATATAGACCGGTCGGTAGTGGTGAAACTGTTGGCTTACTTCCTGCAGGACGAACCAATAGCTGCCGCGGAAGGCATAGACCTGCACAAAGGCATATTGCTCATGGGACGTATCGGGTGCGGAAAAACCTCGCTCATGACCCTGATGAGAGCATTGGCGCCGGAATCGTATCGGCCGCAGATCGTTTCCTGTAGGGATGTTAGCTTTGAATTTGGTAAGATTGGTTATGATGCCATTGCTAGGTATAGCAGGAATGCTTTTTTTCCTTACTCCAGTATTCCGAGGGTGCATTGCTTTGATGACCTGGGTGTAGAGCAGAATATGAGTTTTTGGGGGAATAATTGCAATGTGATGGGAGAAATCCTTTTGTCACGGTATGACCTACTGATTTCTAATAAAATGCTTACGCATGTTACAACAAATCTTAATAGCCTGGAGCTGGAGGGCTTATACGGCAACCGGCTACGTAGCAGAATGAGGGTCATGTTCAACCTGATCGCGTTTGATCCCAGCACCACAGATAAAAGACGTTAAACTTTCTCTTAAAAAAAATATTATGTATCCCTCCTTCATTACTTTGGTTAATAGCGATACATCTGGGACACGGCTACTTAAAATTTGCGGTCATGAATTTAAAGCATTTGATTATGACTGGTATATTGAAGATGCAATTATGTTGGCAAAGTGTTGGAAACCTCACCAGATTACCTATCGGCGTATACTTCATTTACGCACATGGATAAGGGAGAATTATCAGCACGGTCATGAAATACCTTATAAGCATCTCCGTAGTTTACATGGATGTAAACATTGGGTAGAAAGTGTTATTCACAAGGAGTATAAATATGCAGACGAAACATTCAAGTCAAACTATGAGGAAATGTTAACAAATAATACATTGATTTTTTTACGTGGAAATTCCAGTTGATAATCTGATACCACAATATAGCCTAAAGGTATTTAAGCGAAGGGTAGATGGCTGTAGGCTATTTATTGTGTATGACTTATGCCGCATAACAACCCAGGTGACCAATTTACTTTAACTTCTTTTTCCACAAGAGCTTATCAGCTCTTTTCAGTATCCTGTACTTCATATTCGTTAGAGGAGGTAAAAGTTCTGGCTCCTTTACCGGAAAGTTATTATGAAGGAGGTCCCGGTTGTACCCTTTGTAAGGAGTGTAGAGAATATGCTTGGCATAAAAAAGCCTTTCTGAGCTTTTGATGATTTCTTGGTACGCTGTGACTTTTTCAAGGAAACGAAAGCTATCAATATTGTTTAACAGGCTTTCCCCTGCCTTTTTTAAAAAAATCCAGGTTAAAAACTGGACGCTTAAATAGACTTTCAAATAGTTCTCTAAGTTGTATTCAGTTCCAAGTCCAAACTCATGCAATATTGCATGCCTATTCAATTCATCAGTAACGTCTTTAGTTTGGGTATTGAGGTACAGTGAATCATCCACAAAACCGGTTATAAAAGAAAACCATTTATCAAGGTACTTGGTTTCGTATTTTACGAGCTGCTTAATTTGGTTGATTGAGAAATTAATCGGCTCATTATTCTGGTTCCTCTCAGTGCGGAAACTTTTTTCGGCTGCATCTATTAACTCCCTTCTGAGCTTATCAAAGCATTTCCTAAGATCAGCAAATCCGATGTCCTTGTTTTCTCGACCATGCTCGTTAATCAGGTATTTGCGAAGTATGCCTTCAAAAATTGGTATAATGGTCTTTATAGCGCCTTCGTAGTCTCTTTGGAAGGCTAGTATAATGCTATGCTCTATGGATAGTAGGAAAGGTTCAATGTAAGAGCAGCGCTGACAGTAGCCATCCACAAATGACGCTATCGATTCAAGCTGGTAAAATTTTCTTGTCATCAATTTGTTAATGTTCTGCTTCTGATCACCACCAGCTCTGGCTAGGTCAGCCAAATAAGTAAGATCAGCACCAATAAAGAATAATGGGCACACGAAAAACCAACCATTAGTAATTAGAAATTGGTTGACCACGCTATATTCCTCTAATTGCTTTAGCTCTGTTACCATCATTTCCTTATGTCGTTTATAATGGTAGTCTGCTACTGAATTATTCATCAGCACATATTTTTAGTATTACTGAATAGTTTAAAAGTCAGTGTGTGTAAAATGAATATAATGATTGAAATCGTGATTTGATGCCCGCAATCGGTATGATTGCCCTTTCTATCAGCACTATTTCATGTACAGGTATGTAAATTGTCCTGAAATTTCTAAAGGGGAGGAGAAAATAATTTTACGCGACAGTTCTTTAGTTCCTGGTCAATAATGGTGGTGATTTTTGTGTGATCGAAATCCCATCCTATAAATCCAGACCAAATGTTAATCATCCCAATATCTGCACCCTTAAATTGTGTATTCACTGCTTTTAAACAAATTTTAAATGCGTTTAGATTAAACGGTAGGTTATTTCCACTATGTAGTTTGACATAAGCATTTACCAGGACAATCTGTTTCAAGTGGCCATAGTTTACTGAAATAGTTTTATGTTCAATCTTACCGAGTTTTTCCTTTGGGCTGGATGTAGGAGAGGAGGCAACAGGATTTTTAATCTCACCAAATTCAATTGTGATTTCCTTGGAGAATCGTGATTGTCGTCCCGTACAGCAGCAGAAATTTATAAGCACATTAAAATGCCCCTTCTTCGCCATTTCTATTAGATTTCCATTAAATTGGAGAATTCTAAATGTATAGAAATCTGCTTGGTCTTTTGGAATGCCTAATGATATTAATTCAAGGTTTGAACTCATTCCACTGAAGACAGGAAGGACTAAGTTATTTGTTTTTTTTAGTGTGAAACGCTTATATTTTAGCAACTCACTGCCCCCCAGGTTGATAAAATAGGCAATTCCTCCCATAATAAATCTACAGATACGCAGATTTTTCGTTCTGATTACCTCTGGTGTAACTATGAGGGGAAGTGGTTGTCCTATGACATCCAAAATACTGATCATTGAAATTTGAAAAGTGTCCTCGTTACCAGGATCTTCGTCAAGGAGCATTTGTCTGATGACTGGCTCCAACTCTTCTACGTCAACTTGCTGGAAGAACTCAAGATTTGTTATATGGCATCGCCACAGCACTGACAAAAGGAATAATTTCATTCTTTTGTAGTCTATGTTATTAATTAATAGCTCATGAATTTCTTTCACCCAAAATTGTCTGTCAATATTTGTTATCACCGGATAAATTTGATTTTTCAACGCAGAGGAAGCATCGTATTCTAAACTACCGAGTTTTTCATTGTCGCATTTGGCGCACAGGATATTTCTGTCAAACAGGCCCTTGTTTAAAAACCTTGAGGAATCCTCTTTTAAATTTACCGAGGCAATTTTTCCGTTTCTGTCTTTAACATCCTTGTAAAGGAAATCGGGTATAATATGAGATTCTACAAGTTTTGATTCATTTCCGCAGAGCAGGCATCTACTCATCGTCTATTGGGTTTAGTTAAAAGATAAAGGATTAAAATTATCGCTATAATATGAAATTAAGGATAGGCCAGGAAGACTGTTAACTCAAAAGGTGACCCATCGAAAATGTGGCTAGAAGCCAAGCTAATTCAAAATTTTTCTTTTAAAACAGATTGGGGTATTGCCTTTCGCTCGGAACTAATTTTTAGCAGAATTAAATATGAAAAATTGTTGCCTGCCAGTGATAAAAGTTCTTCCAGGAATTTTTTAACATAATAGAATTACGTTTTAAGGGCTTAGATATCAATATCTAGCATGTTTGCTATGGGGGTGTAGATATCTACGCCTATATCGTTATTGGGTGTCTCAATAGTCACGATTAGGCTGTAACGTACCTGATGCTCGTATCTTTGGAGCTGTTTGCGACTTCTCCACCAACCACCTACGGGGTAAACCGCGATTTTGTTTTTCCCGGCAAGATCAGCGGCCGTTCCTTCCCAGATATCTTTATGAACGGAGCCCTTATTCCGTATTCTATCTCCTAGCAGCCAGTTTTCAGCTCCTTCTGCCATATAGTCCTCTTCCCGCATGGTGCGGCTTACCCGCGCCCTGAAAGCTTGTTCTCCTTCGTTGCGGTCTATCATCTTAAATCTAAGACCATGAGACTGATAGCTGGCCGCAAGCTGATAGTTACGAGCCGTGTTGGGATTAGGTTCAATAAAGTAAGAAAGTGTCACCTTTAATCGTACGGCCATATCATGCATAGCTCTTAATTGTTCTGTAGGCCAGGGAAGATCAAATAAGTGAAATTCGTCAGTAGCCGTAGTGGTACGAACAAGTTTGTAGGGTTTTATGCTCCGCTCCGCAATAAGAGAAAGAGAATTATTGGCGCTGTATTGTGCTCTGGTAAGGTTTGGAACGCCATATCCGACCCTTTGGATTAAATACTTCTTTTCATTTGTGTCTAGCTCGGAAATATGCCGGTTTCCAAGCATGGCAGGTGTCCAATCAGCAGAATGGATGATAAGTCCTCTGATGGTTTCAGGCCAGCGGGCTGGATAGTGGCGATATAGCAGAGCGCCGAATCTTGCAGCCAGCGCGGTTGCACCACTGGTATCTCCAAAAAGATCCAGCCATGATGATCCGGGCCCTCCTTTGGCAGTCGACAATACTTGCAGGGAATCAGGACTGGCTAAGTTATCCTGAAAAACGATATGATTGCCGCCTTCCATGACGATGTCGGGCTTTCGCGACCATTCACTGTCCCAACAAAAGGAAGTGGAGCTGCAGGGAGATAGCCCTCCACGTGGAGCCAGCAGTTCCGCTCCAGGAAACCTTCTATTATCGTAAATGTCTTTTAGTGTATAGGCGCCTACAGTGATGGCGTTAAAGGCTTGTCCAGGGTCATGGATGGACTTATCTTTGTTAATAATAGGATAACCTAATTGATCAGATTGATCAATATTGCCGGCGCTAATGAAAAACAGTGTTTTATCATTTGGTTGTTCGATATCGCCGAAAACGAGCTGGTCTATGGCAGAGGACCAGGATGAGGGGCGACCCTTATGTACCAGGTCTTCGCGGGTGATTGCCATACAAACCATTCTTTTGAGATCCGGGTTGATGATCTCTGCCGCGGCCACGGCCTGCTGGGTTACGGCTCCATAATTTTCAGGGGCATGGGGATGGAGAGGAGAAATCAGTTTGATACTTTCCAATTGGTGAGTAATCTCTACTGGCTGCACACCGGCCATCAGCTCTGTAAGGTCACCGTAAATAGCAAGGCCCGCCATAGGAGTTCCGTGGCCGCCCTGTCGACCGGTGTCTTCTAATGTCCATCCTGGTTCTAGCTTATCAAGATTTCGAGGTTCGACGACGGCGGCCAGCAAGGGATTGGCAATAGAAACGCCAGTATCCAGCAGACAGACTGCCACTCCATCTGGATTAAAAGTTACTCTCTGCACTAAATCGTCGATCCAGGGAGCTTGATCGGTATGACGCATATAAGTGAAAAACTCGGCCAATTCTCTCGGCTTTCGAAGTTCACACAATCTATCTGTATAAAGAAGTGCCATAGCTAGGTGCTGAACGGTAGCTTTCATGAGTACCACATACTGTTCCGGGAAGGCCAACCATCTGGCTCCCACCTGCACCCTTCCGGGATGAAAAGCCGCATGAAAAGGTGCCCTGGGGCCAGTTGACGGTTCACCTGGCTCGCGTGATAACCAGACCTCCCACCAGACCTCATTTCCCTGTGCAGGAAATGGTTCTTCAGGCTCCTGCCAAAAACTCTGTAACGTAGCGGACCTTATCTCTTCAATATTGGCAATAAGGGACTGGTGTCTGGGATTCCCACTATGGGTATCACGAGTCATATACTCGTCGAGTTTTCTTAAGAAAATTACAATGGCTCTTCTGTTCAGATATACTGTCGCTTCATAATAGTACTGTGGCTCGGTCCCAGGTCCTTGAACCTGAACGGGTATTTTCTTAAAAGATTTGAGTCGGAAGTTGCCGGCTGCGTCGTTGAGTTTTTCCAGGTCTAGTAAGAATTCGGGTGGTGATTTGAATACCAGATAAACAAATTCGCGATCTTGGCCGGCATCGAAAGTCGCTACAGCCTGATTGAATTGTAATGTGATATCTGCGCCGTGAAGAGTCCGATCAATACCTGCTCTTGGCACAAGTGGAGATCTGCCTGTTTGGTTGCTTGTGTAAGGATAAGTTGTGGTGCGATCATTTATAATGAGATGATCAGATAAAAACTGGGGCATACTCGAATAAAGGTTAGAAAGGTTTTTTCCTTTGCTCGATGTATGTCTTTAGACCTTCAATTGTCAATGCTTTTGATCCATAAATCAGCCCTTTTTTCTCAATGTCCATGCAAATTTTGCCCATTTCCGAATAACTTAGTCCAATAGACATATCGGCAAGTTTATTATAACTAAAGCCCTTTGCTAGAGGTGATCTATGCAAGGCCATTTTATAAAATTCGACAATTTCCTTTTTGTTGGGAAGTGGGTAGCGAATGATATCATCGAAGCGTCTAAATAGCGCTGTGTCGAGGCTTTCGGGCAGGTTGGTTGCAGCTACGATCAGGCTTTTGGAATCATCTTTCTCAATCTGAAGTAGGAAGAAGTTAAGCACTCTTTTAATTTCTCCCACATCTCCGCTAATTGTTCTGGTAGTACCAATACTATCAAATTCATCAAATAAATAGACAGCCCGGTACTGTTTCATGGCATCAAATATAAGCCTAAGTTTTGAAATAGACTCTCCCATATATCTGCTAATCAGACCATCAAGGCGGATGATGAATAGAGGTAGACCTAGCTCGGCGGCAAGTGCTTTGGCCGTTAGTGTTTTTCCGCATCCAGGAGGGCCAACCAGCAACAGCTTTCTTCGCGGAAAAAGATTATTCTCATACAGTACTTCATAGTTTGCCTGCTCGTCCAATACGCGTTGCAAAGATTCTCTTACCATATCGTCCAGCACCATGTCTGCCAGTTTTGCCTTGGAATGGACCAGTTCAAACAGATCATCCAACTCCTTTTGAGCGGCATTGAGCGGCATTGTCTTAATCAGTCCAACTGCGCTTTGCTTTACAATCTTGGCTTTGTCAATGATTTTTTTAAGCTCTTCTGCAAAATTGGTATTTCCTTTCCTGGCTTCAGCGGCGGCAATTTGCATGGCTATAGTAAAGAAGCGAGTATCTTCTCCATTACCATAAGATTGAATTAATGCTTTTATTTGATCTGCAGCTGCCATAATTTCGAAATATTTCCAATTTTACTATTGGGTATTAACTCGACTGTTGAATACTTTGATTTTTCCAATTTACTCATTCAAACCGGGACAATACTAGTATATTTTATCGCAAAATTATCCTTAAATTATGAAAATAACTAATTCGGCCCCCTTGTCCTCTGCAAAGATATTCCTTTAAAACGCCATTTATCTGCGTAGAGTTAGTCCCTGAACAAATAGATTTACATTCTTATGATAAGGGCTGATTAGATGACAAATTGTTAATGATAGATGCTTGCTCATTTTTTTGAGATAGGCCGGCACATCTTGCATAAAATTTCGATGAACGTGTCAGCGAATAGTAAATAAGATCAGCAATTGTGTTCATCAAAAATAACTTCTCCAGACTGATTATCGTTAAGTTTCTTACATTAATATTGGGGGCTAATTAGCAGATGACAACTTCGTAGGGACACCTAGTGTATTTCATCGTTTGAGGACTAGAATGCTTGTTATGGCGCCAGCATTAGGCTCTCTATCAAGCATCCTTGCGTCGCACTCTTCATCTGTAGTGCTACTATCAACGGAGGACATTACCCGTATCGAAGCGGCTTTGAGATTAGCAGACCGAAGAGAAGATTAAGGCATATTCAAAGGTCTCACTGCGGCCTCAGTCGGCAAAAAGGGCGCCAGGTACTCGCTTGCCCCTTCCGCTTCGCTACAGGGGCTGCGCTCCGCCCTGTCACCCTTTTTGCGCTCCTTCAGCCTCCGTTCGGGTAGCTCCCGGTCTGGCTAAGGGCTGTTTCTAACATTGGTCGCTTTTATACCCGCCATCCCTTCGCTACCCATTTTGTCCGCCCCCGCCCACCACCCCCGGCCTTCATTTTTGATTTGCCGTCCGCTGGCGCTCCCGGCGAGACAGAGGTCGAAGGCGCGGCCTGCTGCGGCTCGCCCTCGCTGGGCCCTTCCGCTGCGCTCCAGGGCCTGCGCTCTGGCTGCCGCCGCAGCGGCCGGGGGTGGAAGGGCGGCGGGGCGGGGGCGACAGGAACGCTGTTTAGCGGGAGATTATAGCACTGAACGACAGAACGCTGATTAAGCGACTGAAGAACAAGCTGCGCGAACACCAGCGTCAGTTCCCTGATCGACATTGTACTATCGCGCGGCGTCCGGAAGAACAGAGGATGGGGGCAGCGATAGAATATAGGCTCGGCTGTATCACTTTGACCAGCGTAGGATCATAAGCCGGGCAGGAGTTACCCATCCTCTGTTCTTCCGGACGTTAACCGCGTTTGAAAAATCGATAAAAAATCCACTTTCCTTTAACACCTCTGTAGCAGTTCCCAGGCACGGAGTTTTCCGATCGCTGGCATAGTCGTTGACGTATTAGAACGGCGGGGCTATCTTATAATTAAGGCATAGCCTCGCATTCCATACGTCCACGACTATGGCAGTTTTAGGAAATAAATTGGTGATTATTCGTGCATTACCGAAGGGGTAACTAGAAGTAATGCTGTAGCTGTTAAGGTAGCTTGGCGGCTTTTATCTTGTATTTTTTTCTTATGGCTTTCAGGTCTTTCAATAATAAATCCGTATTGCCCCAATATTTCAGGCTCAGTTTTTCCCGGATCTTTCTCACCTCAGCCACTGCATCGTACTCTTTACTTTTTTTCATGGTCATTTGGTTTTAAAATTTCTCTGGGTGTTCTTATTTCAAGAAGCCGGTAACCCATCCGCAAATTAATGGAATTATACAACTTTATCCGGTCCAAGTTTACAATATGTTTAAAATTCCAGCTGGCTAATATATCAGCATTGTGAAGGGTTGCTAATGCAATATGCAGTGCATCATTATAGCATTTATTACTTAATGCGCCTTCAGCAATGTAAATTTTTGCCAGGGCAGAGGCTTTAACGGTAGTCTTGATATCTATTTTGAAGATCGCCGGAACTTCCTTTAGTATCGCCTTTACCTCTTTATGGGCACCGTCCAGCTCCATTCTAACAAGGTCCGATAAGATCAATTTTTTGGTTCCATTCTTAAACTCACTCCATAGCGCCATGCTATGATCTTTAAATTCTTTGTCAAAACATCCCCCGATTACAGAGGTGTCTGTATAAACGTTTATCATAAAAGGACAATGAATGTTATGTTAGGGAGGAGGGTTTCTTTATAGGTCAGCTGTTTGGTTTTGGAATTCCTGAGCCTTTGTGCAGATTAAGCCAGGGGAAACATCCAAATACTGTAGCAATAATTTCAGTTGATTTTTAATGATTACCCGGGCCACCGCAATTTCCTGTTTGGTCGCTTTCACATTTCTACCTCCAAGCGGTGGCATAACAAATTGTGAGAACTGAGAATCGGTCCAGCCCAATTCCCGCCGCAGGTATTCTTTAATATAAATTGGAAAGTTGCAGAGCCTTGTGTAGCTATCGTGCAATTCGTTTTCTGACAGCGGTGCTGGCGGGAAGCATTTGGATAAGGTAGCTTCAATTGCCAGTAGCTGACTTTTGTGAAATTTAGTCTTCATGAAAATATGGCTGGGTTAACGACCTGAATCCTGTGGGCGGAAAGATCATTGATGCCATCCGCCCGCAGGCGCCAGATGGTCAGGGTTAACAAAAAGAGAGGGGACGACTAAATGATACCGTGGTGCTTATTTACTTCGCTTTTTTTTACCGGTTACGACCTCCTGTACTATCTCCGGTTCGATCCTGTTAATAAGAAGGCGGTTTTGCTCTACATCTACGGCTATTTTATCTCCAATTTTAAAACCTGCATTCTCCACCCACAAGCCGATCAAATTAATCATAGGTACATTTTTATCTTCAATACAAGTTCTGGGCTGATAAATAGAACTTACCGTTAAGCGCCGCGTTTTGTTTTGGTTTTTCATGTTGTTTTGATTGTAATTATTGATACATAAATGTACGTATTATTACAATAACAAACAAGCATTATAGGCGTTTTTTTGTATGTTTTGTGATATTTTTTGCTCATTCACTCCTTAATATTTTACTTATCAGTACAAAATTAGTATTATTATTTTATTGCATATCATTGTAGTTTTATTACTTCTTCATAGATTAGATAGTTAAAGTTTTATTTCAAGCCATTAGAATTAACCCAATAAAAAAAGGAATATGACATTTGGACAGCGCGTGACTATAATGCGTAAGCAAAAAAACATTAATCAATCTGAGTTGGGGGCCATGATTGGCACCAGCGGAAATATTGTGAGTAAATACGAAAGAGATTTTATCACTCCATCGATTGAAGTGGCAGCCAAAATTGGGAAAGCGTTAAACGTGTCCATTGACTACCTGGTTAATGGAATATCTCCGGAGAGAGGGCCAATTTCCGAGGAGGAAGCAGGTAAGCTGCGAAACTTCGATGAATTGTTACCTGAAGATAAATTGCATGTCCTGGCTGTAATTGAAGCGTTTCTTACGAAATCAAAATTGCAATCCCTTTTAGGATAAAGAAAAGGCTCCCGCGAATAGCGAGAGCCTTTTTCACCAAACAATCCGTAAGGTAACCACACCTTTAAACCGGAGAACTATTTCAAGTGATACTAACCACCTTCCTCATCTACTGCAGCCTGACTTACTCCAGTCATCACGGTACCGGCTACAGCCAGGTAACCCGCTATTTTGGCGACAATCAGCGGTAATGCAGGAATACCGATCAAAGCCCCGCTAATTGCGGTAAGGATCAATCCTATATTACGCACCTTGCTAAAGAAGGGTGGTGTCGATGCGATAAAACGTTCAGCTAACTTCATAAAACGTTTTTTAAACGGTTAAGAAATACCGGGATCGGGCAGATCCCGGATGTGTCATTAAGGGGCAGGAGGAGGAGCTGCCGGCATCCCGGAAACCTCCACCAAAGCCAGGGCATTGTAGGCGCCATTTTTAAGGCTATACAAGGCACCGTTAATCTGTTGGTAGAACTCTATGCCCAATGAAAGAAACAGCGGTTTTGTGCTGTTGGCTGTAACATTGACGGACAAGTTCATAACCTCCGTTGGGGTAGCGTCGATGGCTATTTCAGCGCTTGCAGCATTCGCATTCACAAAAGTTTCAGCCTCGAAATCAATCTCAGCACCCGCAACCATGATTTTGAAATGCGTGGCGCCGGCAGGACTAGCCAGCATATTGATTGGGGTAAAGGCCGGGATATCAACTTTAAGGACTCCCGTAGCACGATCTATGCCTGCAGTGAAAGGCGCAAACAAAGTGCCTCCCAAATGCCCATTGATATTGAACTCAAACCCTTTCAACAGCTCTGCTTCTCCGTCGATAACATTGCGCTGTCCTCTTACATTGGTAGCATCCGCCTGGATTACCTTCAGCATTTTACTGGCAAGGCGTGCAGTCAGATAGCTATCTCCAATGTTCAAAAGCAGGGTGCGGAATGCTGTGCGCAGTAGTTTACCGGCTTTACCAGCCCGGCCAAATTCTGATCCGTTTTCACGAGTACGGACAAATGCAGGATCTGTTGCGATGCGGTTGGCATCAATCCCACCTTTTTCGCGTGCCAGATGACCAGCCTGCGATTTGTAAAAGGTGATATTGCCTATCGTACCTTTCAGCGGAATAATTCCTATTTGTTTTGCCATTTGAAAACATTTTTGGATTAACAATAGGGCTGTTTACATAGCCAAGCCCGTTAGGCTCACATCTGCGCAGAATGTAGTAGATTTGTGATTAACCACATCAAACCTAAGCCGGCATTTTAACCCAAAAAAATTTCCATTCCGATTATGCCGAATTCGCAGGGATTAATACCTAAACGCATGGTGATTTATGCCCGGGACATAGAAAATATCACCGGCCGCAGTGAGCGGACTGCCCGGCTAATGCTGCAACGCATCCGGGAAACCTTTGGGAAGAATCAGGGGCAGTTCATTAGTGTTTCTGAGTTTTGTCAGTACACCGGCCTGAAAGAAGAAGAGGTAAACCGGTTCTTGTTATATTAAAGGCCGGTTAAAGCTCAGTATGAAGTATGACAACATGATATTGCATCGTCTGACTTGATAGCCGGCGGCTAATTATAGAACAAGCTAATGATATTTAATACCGCCATCTGGGATATCAGCAGCTGTTTTATCACCAAGATCGGTGGACACAGTTTGAAGAAAAGTTATTTTTTCAAAGAATTGGGTAATACAATGAGAGGATTATAAATAATCTTTACGTGTGGAGATGTCAGCTGTGTCTATGGTCTAGTAGTACCGTTGTTGCACCATTGATAGCGAAGATAGATGCCTAGAAAACGGATACGAAAAACCTCAAACGTTGTGAAGAGGTCAACTCCTTTATATGGAATCTAGCTGGCCGTGTGAAAAGAGGTCAGCCAGACTCCATATTGACATCCAGATATGTTTTTAACAAATCGCCTGGGGGCTTGCATTATAGGATATCCCTTAGCCTTAAGTAGGATATTTTATGCAAGAAAACGGGCGTTGGTATCTTAGGAAGCAGAAGCCGTCAAAGTAGAATGAAAGATAGCCGTTCCTGTTGGCAGCTGCGGAAGATCCCAATAGTATTGACTACTCCATGATATATAAAAAGAGAGTTCAGAATCTCCAACATGGAAGATTCCTTGCATAGTTCCTGATACGTTACCACCTCCCGCTTGCGCATTTATAATGCTGTTTCGGGACTCAATGGCACCTAAACCCTGATATACGACTCCCAAATTAGAAACAGTACTACTAAGGGGTTGCTTTCCGTTATAAGTGCGGATTCCGTTACTTTCAGTGAAGGGATAGGCAACTGAGACAGATGCCAAATAAATCACATTTATGGTTCCAGACCCAAAACTGTTATAGACAGTAACGGTATTGTTTGCTTGTCCAGTAAAGGACATGTACTGCGTACCATTGGTGGCAAGGGTGGACACAGACAAATTTGAAGTACTTGTTGGGAGCAGAGAATCTACCCCGTAAACCTGTAAGCTCATGCTGTCTTTACTAGCTAGCAATTTATTGAAGAATTCATAGGCCTGTTTGTAAGTGTCAAACTTAAGTTCGTTATCGCCACATGAACTTCTGGTTAGGGATTTGGCAGTGTTAGAAGGGCTTAAATGGACCATTTCCGTTAGTTTTTCCTTGTAATAGGATTCATCCAATGGGCCGGCCGGTGTTGCAGTTTCTTTTTTGCAAGAGAAAATTAGGGTCAATAACAGACAGAGTAAAGCTGTTTGAGTGAGTGTTTTCATCAAAAATTGGGTTTAAAAAATATTGAGAGAATAAAGGCTAATTTCAGCTGTCAGGGTATATTCGGGTTGTACATTTCATCCATAGTTACATTTTCTTTCATAATGGCATCGGCTGGAATTGTAAACAAGGAATCTGGTAGTTTTACATCAGTAACTTCCTTAATGGTCAGCACAGAGAAACCACTGATTGGTTTACCATCTTTGTCCGTTCCTGGTGTTGGCAGCCATAGCAAGGTAATAAAGGGGGACGTGCTATCAGGGAAAAAGCAGGCGAGTGGGGACTGAACGGGATAATGTCTCATGCTATACTGGAAGAATGCAGTGTCTTTTCCTACAATCCCGTAACCGTAACCTGCACAAGTATCTCCATTTTTATTCTGATTGGTCTGCAGTATGCAATTATTGTTTCTTTTTGGTGATAAAAGAGCCCTGAAGAATATTTCAGATCGTTGGTCTTCGATTCGACTTTGAGATATCATCTGCTTTCCTTTCTTCTTATAAAAGGTGTATGCTGTATCATTTTGGAAATCCAGTAAGTATTCTGGTTGAACCAGTTTGGCAGTTAGAGCTGTATGAAAGGAAGAGTTATCTTGCTTTTTGGTTGTATGCTGTGTACTACTGAAAGAAAAGTCTTCTGTTTCTCTTTTCAACACCTTAGATCCTTTAATGTAATAGGTGTAATTTGTAAATAGACTTCTGGCGGTGTCGGGGGTTTCTACATTCCTTTTTAGTACAAAATAGTGAGCAATTTTTACTATACCCTCTCCAAAGTTATAGGCTTTTTGCGCAAAGCAGCTCAGATAGAGAAGCAAAAATGCACATGACAAAATATAGGACTTCATATTAGCGGGGTAGTTTATTATATCATCAAAAATATCTCTATAAATTTTAAACTTTTGATAGATATTAATCAATTCTTATAATATATTAACCGTTTCCATCAGTATCAGGTGGCTGCGGCTCAGTAGATTTAGGGATAGTTCCAAATCAGAGCGGAGTACAAAAATGACTCAATTGGCAAAGCCGGCCAGTTTACCGTGTGCTTCTTCCGCTGTAAGAACAAGGGGTCGTTGTTCCTGAGATTCATGTTATATTAAGGGCTGGTCAAGGGAATAAATGGCTGGAATGAAGAATTGTAGCCCATCAGGGTTAATTCATTTTGTGGTCTTTTAGCTTTTCTTTCGTACCTTCGCGTGGATAAAAAGTTCTTTCAAACCTGATCAAATGAAGCTATTCCGGGAGGTGACAAAAAAGGTTACACTAACTTTGTAACCCCTGAAAAGCCGCGATATATAAGGCATTGGTGTAGTCCCAAGGGGATCACAACAAAGAATACAAACAGTATCAAAGCCGCATAAATCGCACGATTTACGCGGCTTTTCTGTTTTTACCATTAAAAGCTAAATCATACAAAATGGATCTGAAAGGATACAAAAAAGGATACAGTAAATCTAAATTTAGATTTACTGTATCCTTTTTCTGAAATGCTTATCAGTAAAGAGGGTAATGGTTTGCAAACCGATGCAAAACAAACCAGGAAATACCAAAATAAAACATCGGAACTTATTGGAATCAGCCCTGCATCCTGTATTTAAGCGGAGTTCGAATCTATCCTTGTGTCTTGTCAAAGATTTACGATTTTATAAAAGGGTATTTTGCATATATATCTACATCCTCAATTTTTCTCAATGCTGGCCCCTTGCTTGTTAATATTTGTTTGCTTTCTACTATCATTTCATCTAAATCAAACCCTTGTATTGTCCTGCCTAATAGAAAAGAAATGGTATAGTCTGTCCAGTTATCACTTTTTGCAGTTGCTACTTCGGAAGCTTTTTTCATAACTTCCCAGGTTTCGTTTTCCGTTAAATAACCTACCCAGTAGCACCATTTTGCCAATGATACGGCCCTGCAAATATCCCAGGCATAAGCAGATTTTACTTGAGCAACTCTATCCAGGTCTAGTCCTAAACCTTTTGAAATATTTTTTTGAGTAATGCTTAATTCTTTTGTTGACTGAAGGAAAATAGATTCAAATTCATTACTTCTTTGCAATGATATTAAACCATTTAAAGTTTCTTTCGCCGCTGTTTCATCTGTTATTTCCCATTGTTGCTTTAATCCGCCGATATATTCATTCAAACTATTTTCTGGTTTGATTCCAAGAATTTTCTCTCCTCTATAATAAAACAAAATTCCGCCAAATGACAGTAGTCTTTTCTGTTCGTCGGTTAATGGTTTGTCTGAATGATTGGTATTGAAACTTTCTAGTTGTTTATTATTGTATTTCTTCATCCTCGCTTTTAACACAAGCATATATACAATAAATAACAAGGCTATTCCACCGATAATAAGATAAGTGTTCATTGTAATAGGGACTTTTAATATTGGTTGTTTGATTATTTTTTGAAGTCAGTAAGTTATAGGTCAGGAGCATAATTGCTACAGAAAACAGTGTACGTAAAGGCTTCCATCTGATCCAAAAATAATAAAATTAATTAATATTTAAACTCTTTTTAAAGATTAATGTGATTCATGTTAGTCATGAAATATCACGTGTTAGTTGTCGCAAATAACTCTTAAAATGTCGCAATAGCCTACCTGGGTTGTGAGACGACCTAGTTACTTTTGTAAAAACTAATAAAATGAGAAAGATAAAATTACAAATGAACATTTTACTTGACAACAAATGGGACAGCGGAATGTCAGACTTTAGTATTGACAATCTCACCAATGTGGACTGCATTCTGCATGGGAGAAAAACTGGGCAAGGGTTTATTCCATATTGGACTGAAGTGGCAAACAATCCCAATGATGTTGAGCACAAACTTGGAAGACGGTTTGCAGAAATTCCAAATGCAGTTTTTTCAAATACCCTCAAGGACAGCAAGTGGGACAATACAATCATTATAAATGGCGATTTAGCAGAGGCAATAAAAGCACTGAAAAATAAAGATGGGAAAGACATTATTGTATATGGTGGTGATTCATTTGTATCGTCATTAATACAACATGATTTAATCGATGAGTATTATGTGCTTGCAAACCCTGCTGCATTAGGTAACGGACAACAAACCTTCAATCCTTTAAAAAACGAATTAGAGTTAAAACTTGTAGAGTGTAAAGCGTTTGCCTGCGGTGCAGTTTTAGTATATTACTCAAGATAGCAATAACATTAAAACAAGTATGCCAGCCGCTAACAGTGTCTTGGCAATATGGCGACGTCCCCACCTACATACGACTGAGTTCAATTTCGCAAAAAAAAATGAGGTCATTTTATTTCTTTTATATACATTATGACCCGTTGTTACGCCCCTTTAGCCGGTTTTCCAGATAACCAGGATTTCCCAAGTACAAATCCTGGGCAGCCAGTATTTTCCAGTAAATATTAGTCATAAAATATTTTTATAATGTATTTATTTCTTTTAATCAGCCAATTTCTTTAACTCTTGGATAAATTGGTTCGAGATTCGTACCACAGGGATCACTGGGAATTCTCAAAGCTCGCTCTGGTCGCGGGATTTGTTGTTTTGGTCTGTTTGCCAGTCGATCAAAGTGCGATTGCGTTATTCTTTGTTTACGGGTGCTTGGAATGTTACTTTATCTGAGCATCAACCAGTTTTCTCAACTCCGCATATTGGGCTTGCCTCCCGTCAGACTTCAGATAGAAAGCCATTAAAAATGCACAATATCCCTTGTTGTTATCGACCCATGGATAACTGCCAAAGAGGCCCGGGCTGCTGACCGTACCATTACCCATGATCCACTCACCGTAACCGTAGCCTGCACCTGTGGCTTCGGCTGGTGTGTAGGCTACTCTGACATCTGGCGTTATTCTGTTTGCCTGCATTTGGTCTATACTTTTTTCCGATAGAATCCTTTTCCCATGGAAGACACCCTTGTTTAAAATCATAGTTAAGAAGTGGATGTAATCTTCTGGTGTACTAACGGCCCCGCCTGCGGGTAAGGCTACTGCGCCATTCCCGAAATTCGTGTTTTTCATTTCCAGGGGCCCGGCGATGCGCTCGGCAAACAACGTCTCAAAACGTCTTCCGCTGATCTTTTCGAGCACTGCTCCGGCGATTTGCAGACCGGTATTGCTATAACGGAAAACTGTTCCTGGAAGTCCTTCTGTGGGAAAGGCAGCAATCTGTTCTATAACCCCGTCCATATTTTTGGCTTCCCTCATCACTTTCAGGTCTTCTTTTAAATCCGGGGAAAGGATCCCAGTCATATGCGACAGGCAATCTGCAATCGTAATACTGCCTTTCCCATGTTTAGAAAGGACGGGTATGAATTTCCCGACAGTATCGGTAAGTTGTAATTTATGCTCATCGACAAAGGTCATTATAAGGGCTGCACTCAGCCATTTGCTGCAACTGGCGATCTGCTGTTGGGTTGTTTCAGTATAATCGTTAAGATCGGGCTGTTTTCCCTGTCTTTTGGCCATTAGCCTGATCAGTGTCCGCTGTTTACCATTCATTTGATTGGTAGAATGGCTATAAACGATTTTCCCATCTTTATACACAACCAACATCAGGCGCCCACCCATTTCACCGGCATGGGAGTCGATCCATTGATCTACCTGAGAAAATGACTGTTGGGCCCAGGCTCCGCCAAATGAGAACAGAACCATCAGCAGCAATACTATCTTTTTCATCATCTTTTTTTTAACAGTTATTCGCAGTGGGCTATTCTTGGATTGTATAGCACACTGCTGCACTTAAATTTGTATTTGTCCTGGCTGTATCTGGGCACAGGAGCATCAGTAACTTCAAGAGGAGCCATATATTCGCCTTTATATCCAGGCATGGTTACCTGCTGGACTGAACCATTTCCAAGCGCTACATTTTTCCCCGTTTCGCTGTTATTGAAACTGTAATCAATCAGCGCATCGAGCAAACGATAAACGCCGTAGTAGTCATATGCGTCGTAGGCGGTACGGCTACTGGGCAGGGTATGATTCGTGACATATTTATAGCCTGCCACCGTAGAAGATTTCAGGTAATAGTAGTCCTTTTCAGTATTGGAAATATTGATATTCTTAAAGATGTCGATGGCCATTCTATGATCGTTATAAACATCTTCATCATAAACCTGGGTGATCATTTTCGTATTGGCCGGAAAGCCGGAGAGCTGGGCGGGAGTGATCTGGTAACTATACCAGGGCGCCATTGTAAACAGGAAACGCCCGTCCCGGCCCCATTCTTTTTCTGTAAAAGCTTTATAGGACAGGCCGATCGAAGCGCCCCCACCGAAGGAATGCCCCATGAAGCCAACTTTTCTGGTATCGATAATACGGGGGTAATCAGCCGCTGCCTTTGTGAAGCCGGTCCATAAAGTTGTGTAGCGGTGGTCAATACTGGTATCATTGGTTGCGTAGGGAACAAATACAACTACATAGCCCTTTTTGGCAATGAACTCGAAAAGCCCCCTGTTATATTCCTTGCTCTCGCCGCCATAAGGATGCGAATAGAAGATCGTTGGCCGCGGGGAGGAGATACCCGTTGGATAGAATATGGTCACATTGGTCCCAGGGTATTCAGTGTTGGGGAAATCAATCTCTGATACGGCGTATGTACCATCGGCGCCGTATCCTGAGGATGGACGGGAAATTGGTCCTGCAAGATCATCATCGACCGGTTCGGTTGAGGGCGCATTTGTACTTTTGGAACAGCCTGAGAAGATCAAGGCCAGCAGGCATAAACTGAATAGTATCCTTTTCATTTTTCTTTTTTATTGATGCATTAAATCTGATGTCCGGAACCCCGGCTATTACTTACCGATCCTTTCTTTTTTCTTTCAGTTGCGTCTTCATCTCCAGCTGGATGGCCTGGTATTGTTTATATTGCTCCCCGGTGAAGACCTTTTTGAGCGCTGCATCCTTTTCTTTTTGCAATGACTTGATCTGTCTGAACTTAGAAAATTTACTGTCGCCGCCTCTCAGGATCGGCTCATTCCTTATGGCATATTCCAGATTGATAGCATCAATCTGACTAACTTGCGCAGAGTCTAAATCCAGCTTATTCTTCATCATTTCTGTCTGGAACTTTGCCCTTTCCTGCGGGGTTTTACCTTGCATTGGGGAAGTATTCTGTGCCACAGCCATCAGGCTGACCAGCACAAATAACAGGGTCAGTGCCGCGGCTATGCCCTTTGTGGTGTTGCTGCTTCTCATATTTGTTGAATTTATTTTTTAGATGTTTAGCTACTGCTATTATTGTCACCGACAACCGGTTTTCAGATGCTTTTTCCATCATAGTAAATTGGAGACGGTAGTTTGGATGGTCAGCGATGAACAACAACTACGCGCCCGCGTGCTACCGGCCGTACAACGGCGACTGCTGGCCGCACAACAACAACTGGTCTTACTACCACGCGTCTTACCAGGCTTACAATAACTGGCCGCGCAGGCGCCACTACTACACGACCCACAGGCTTCCCTACAATGACATGCGCCTGGGCTTTTGCATTTACGATGCCAGCGGCGGTGAGGCAAATGATTAAAATGACCTTTTTCATAATGTCTGATTTTAAGATGATGTTTATAAGTATGACGGTGTTTTTGCAGCCTGGTTTTCATTTTTCCGGTGAAATGTCTAATAATGGGGGTGAAGTCACTATCGGGCTTTTTGAACCGGCCGGCTTAAACCAATCGATAAAACCCTGTAAGACCAGCATGAATGGATTGTGGCTTAAAAAGCCGGTCGTAAGGCCGTAAACTACTTTCTCGGTTTCCGGCTGGTAGGTGCCAAACAACCTGTCCCAGATAATTAAGACACCTCCAAAATTTTTATCGATATAAATGGGATTGCTACCATGGTGTACGCGGTGTGATGAGGGCGTATCCATTACCTTTTCAACGGAACCAAGCCTGCCGACAGCTTCGGTATGCAGCAGGAACTGGTAAGCCAGATTGAGTGAGTAGGAGATTACAATAAAATCAGGCGGCATCCCCAGCAATGCTGCCGGAATAAAAAACAAGGGGCTGACAAGTGCTGAGAACCAGTTAAGCCGGTAAGCAGCCGTCAGGTTCATACGCATCGCTGAATGATGGACCATATGAAACGCCCATAAGGGTTTCCAGAGGTGTGATGCCCGGTGGAACCAGTAATAAATAAAATCAGCCGTAATAAAGGTGAGGAGGAAGACCCAACCGCTTTGCGGCAGCCTGAACGGAGCGAGACCGGCAAAAAAAACGAGCATGCTCAACTGGTAACCGGCAAACAGGTATTTAGAGAACTGAAACCCCGCAAAAACAGCCAGATTGGAAACAGTCTCCTTTACATGATAAGCGCCTTTGTCTTTTTTCCAGCTCCAGATGATCTCAGCAGAGATAAGTCCTGCTACGACCAATAATACGTAGATCCGGTAGGGTCCGATGTCGTTTTTCATTTCCTGGTCTTTTGTTTGTAATGGCCTGATGGCTTGATACAAAATTGACTCAAAAGAAGATTTCAGACCTTGGTAAACCCGGTGAAATAGAAAAATCAGGGGATGAACTGACCTAGCTGTTCATCCATTTTTTAAATTCAGCAGACCTGGCTTTACTGACAATAATATGTTCGTTCGGCTGCGGTTTTACCTTGACCAGTAAACGCCCGTTGAAATAAAACTCGGCCTCGGTGACAGCGTTACGATTGAGGATAAACTGGCGGCTTACCCTCAGAAATAATGTTGGGTCCAGTTGTTGTTCCAACTGCTCCATGGTTGACTCTACGACGTATTGTTTGTCATCGCTGGTGCGGAGATGGACCACTTCATTTGCTGTATAGAACCAGGCTATTTTAGATGTTTCCAATGGGATCAATTTATCCCGGTAGTGTACCAGGAAGGATTTTTTATAAGACCTGGTCAGGTTGCCAAGTTGCGCCAATAGTTCAGCCAGCACCGGCCCGCCTGGTTTCTCAACAGCACCGGTCAGGTTTTTATACTTGTCCAGGGCGCTTTTGATCTCATCGGGGTCAAATGGTTTGAGAATGTAGTCGATGCCGTTGTTCTTGAAGGCAGTAATCGCGTAATCGTTGAAGGCTGTCACGAAAATAACGGGACGGGATATCGTTGTCTGTTTGAAAATATCAAACGAAAGGCCGTCGGCCAGACGGATATCCATAAAGATCAGGTCATAGAAGCCGGGATGGTCATTGAACCAGGTGACCGCACCGGACACGTCACCCAATGTTTTAACAACAGTGATGTGTTCATCTGTTTCATTTAAGATTTGGATCAGGCTGCGTGCAGTCGCTGATTCATCCTCCACGACCACTATACGGATATTTGTCATTGTTTTAAAGGGAGTTTTACGATAAAATGTGTATCTGACCGGCTGATTCCAATTTCATGGTGGATCATGATCCTGAAACGTTCATTCAGGTTGGCAAGGCCCATTCCATTGCTCGCTTCCGGTGTTGGTATTTCCCAAAGGCTGTTACTGAAAATAAGCTGACCATCCTTTACTTCAATTTGTACCCGTAATGGTCTTTCAGCTGTTGCTGCATTATGCTTGACTGCATTTTCAAGCAGGGGTTGCAACGATAGATGAGGTATTTTAACCGGCAGGTACACGTCGGCTATATTGATTGTGAGCTCAAACGCATTTTCCAGCCGCATTGAAATAAGTTTTGCAAATGATCTGAGCATTGTCAGTTCATCGGTAAGGGGGACCAGATCCGTATGGGAACCTACCAGTGCATAACGAAAAACAGCAGACATATCACGGATGTATTTTTGAGCCTGTTCAGGATTTTCACGGACTATTGCCGAAAGGCTGCTCAGGGAATTGAACAGGAAATGCGGGTTCATCTGCTCTTTTAGTAATTGTAACTCCGAGGCCAGATAAGCATTTTTCAATTGCTGATTTTCGGCTGTTATGCTCCGGGAGTTACGCATCAGCAAAATGATCTTAACGATGATGGCTGTCAATATTGCGCTCAGGCCCAGTCGAAAGAAAGAACCTGAGAACATCAGGCGGGTCAATTGGAGACCCGGGAAAAACAACCGTTGTAATACCGTGCCGGTAATCAATAAAACACAAAATACGAGGACGTTGAAAACAGCGTAGAGTAGATACTTTTCCTTTTCCCGGTAGGATGACAGCCATTTTCCCCTGCGGAGATTAACGCTGAAAAGAAGAACACAAAAAAGCAGGTTAAATGCAAACTGGAATAAAAGCTCAGAAGGATTAAAATGCCAGTACCTGGCCATGAGCCCATTTTCACGCAAAGCTAAAAGTTTTGGTGAGTTTACCATCAGGGCGATCAGCAGGGAACTGTACCAGCAAATACGGTGCTCATTTTTATTCATTGTTAAACTTACGGAAAAATTGATATTCTCAGGAGACCACAACCGTCAGTTCGATAAATCAGGGGGTGAAATGGAATATTTCAATGGTCAGTTTGACTGCATCTTTAAGTTGAAACGATGGGGACAACCGGACAACGATGGTATTATACCGGTAGTCGGTCAGAAGCCTGGTTTATTTACTTCGGGCATGTCATTTGGCTGGTTTCGTCTAAAAATAGAGAAAATCCGTAAGAAACATACAAAATTGGGCGGGCATAATTTCGCCGCTATTTCTGGAAATTGTCTCCCCATTTTTATTCTTTCGAATATGACCAAATTTTGGGCGAATATCGGCTTATAACTTTCGAATATAAAACGGATGCATGAATTGAATCATGGCTCATCTATTTTTGATGTGAAAATATTAGTGTGAAAAGTGCCGCTATTATTGGCCTGTTTAGTTATTAGAGCCGTTAAAAACCAAAATTATGTTGAAGTTTAACAAAATGAGTAAAAAGCCGCTTGATATCCTGTATGCAATACTTTGGATTGGCATTTTCGGGGCATTTGCAGTTTATGTATATTCGGGCAAGGTATTCGAGCCATATAACGGGAAGATTCATATTGTTGCCATTTTGATAGGGTGGGTGGCACAATATATTGGTTTGTTTCTTACGGCGTTACTCTTGTTTGCAATAGGAGTATACAAAGCATTCATGATTTTATTTAGTGATAAATACGAGAAGTAAAATCACGACGATACAGAAGGGACGTTGCTGGTCAATCGGCTTAATCCGGATACGGGAGATGATGCTAATCCAAACTACCTTCCTTTATAATTTTACGATGGGATAAACCCCATTGTAATAATTGTTCTGCTACAGGAACGAAGGACTTGCCATATTCAGTAATAGTATATTCTACCATAACTGGTTTTGTATTGTGTACGGTACGGCTGACAAGCTTATTCATTTCCAGATCTTTCAATTCTTTAGACAACATTTTCCCGGAAAATCATCAGTTTCCATTTCCCACCCCAGATTTCAATGCTATCTCTTAATGCCAGCATTGCTTCGTTGCACTGTTCGGGCGATACATTGGTAAATTACTCAACTTCCACTCACGATAATTCCTGTCGATAGGAGACCTTATCCATGATCAGCCATTTCCCGTCTAACTTTATCAGGTTAAACCGGTCAATGAACCGAAAGGTGGCAAAACTTAATTGCACGTGTGCCGACCCGGTATCTCCATCCCAGGTATATGAAAGGAGTTCGGGTTGGCATTCCTGTAATGTTGCCTGGGCAACCAGGTCCAGGTATTGCGGCAATGTCCACTGAACTAACTTTCCTTCTATGATGGTCCTGATGTACGCATCAGGGTGAAACGCCGCCCGGAGCCTTTCAATGTCCAGTACCGGACGTCCTTGAAGATAATTATTAAGAGTAAGCAGGATGAGCTGTTTTTCTTCTTCTATACCGATTTTGTTTGCCAGGGTTTCCATGTTTTTTGCCGCAAATTTATTTGTTTTTTCTTTAATCCTCCAAATGTATGTTCGGTACTAAGTAATCACATGCCTTTATGAAAACAGGTATTATTGTCTGTTTTGAGAAAAGAAGCAGGTATTTATACCTGTTTTTGAGAAGCCCGGGTATCAGCTCCATTTTTTGTAATTACATTACAGCATCTTTGTTATGCACTATTAACCAAATCCTATAAAAAATACTTAAAATGAAGCAGCACCTCTTTCCTCTTCTCCTATTGGTGGGGCTCGCCGTGGGATGCAAAAATCAGCCGTCCGCCGGCACAGCCAAACCGGGAACCGCCACCAAAAATGATTGCAACCAGGTCACAGACAGTGTTGGCCGTGTATTGGTGAACCTTGTAACGGCCCGTCAGCGTATTCAATCATACGACAGCCTTTGCCGTCTCCACTGGAAAGGCGCCGAGCCGATAGAAGCCTATACCATCCGTGCGGTGGACCTCCTGGCAGCCATGGGCCTGCCACCGGAACTCGCCGATTCATCTATATGCAGGTTCAAACATATCCGGGTATACCTGGGTTTTCAGGACAAGGTAGGGTTCAAGCTGTACGTTGTACCGGTGGATAATGCCTGCATGAAAGGAAAGGACCCTGCCAAGTGGAACGCGGGTACTGACGTAATACTCGACAAAGACGCAAACCCCATCCTCGCAAATATCGATTCAACGGGCATCGCTGCTTACGACAAGTACGTACTGGATCTCAACGCCCCATGTCCGAATACCTGCCCGGAGCCGGGTCCCCTTAAAGAACACCGTTGATATATGAGCTTTTCAGAAACGATCATACTGCTATCACATGTACCTATTTTATTCACAGTAACGTATGCTGCTGTGTACTATAGCAAATTGCCCCGTGAGCTGAAAGTGTTCTCATGGTTTATTTTCCTGTCGGGTATCATCCAGTTTATTTCCCTGGCTTTCTGGTTCGTCAGCAAAAACAACATGCCGTTGCTGCATATATATGTGGCGGCAGGTTTCCTTTGCCTGGCATGGTTCTATAACACATTGCTCAATGGATTCATAGATGCAGGAATAATATGGTGCATCGCCATATTATTCCTGCTCTTTACAATAATCAACACCCTGTTCATTCAGCCTATTCACACTTTCAACTCTATTGCATTAACGGTGGAGGCTATTCTCATTGTGATCCTGGCATTATTCACTTACCGGTTTTTTCTGAGTGATATTGTAAAAGAAACGAGTGGCCGGAATATCAAAAGCCTTAACTGGATCAATTCAGGATTGTTCATCTATTACTCTTCCAGCATACTGATTTTTTATTCTGGTGCTGTTATTACGGCTTTAAGCAGGAGCTTGAATTTGTACGCCTGGATATTTCATTCATTCTTTTCCATTGTCATGTACACTTGTTTTTTTATTGGCTTATGGAAGCGATCAAAGACCTGAGTTTTCTAAATGCATTGCTGCCACTGGCGGTTATTGTGTTCATCATTGGTACCGGGGTAGTGTTCCTGAACCTGCATTTCCAAAAGAATTTGTCGATGCAGAAACTCAGGCAGGAGGCATTGAAGAATATCTACCAACACGACCTGCTTCGCTCGAATATTCAGGCGCAGGAAGAAGAGCGCAAGCGTATTGCGCAGGATCTGCACGATGAACTGGGCGCGGTGATGTCTATTATGCGCATGCATCTTATGGTACTTGAACAACAAAGTGCTGATGGCACGAAGCAATTGCAGGAGTCCTTGCAGTATGTTCGTCAACTGTCGGAAACGGCGCTGGGAAGTGTGAGAAGTATCAGCCACCGCCTGATGCCGCCGCAGCTGGAATCTTTCGGGCTGAAGGCCGCGCTTGAGTCGGTAACGGAGCAGGTCAACAAGGCCGGTGAAATAAAGATCGAACTTGGTTGTGAAGCCCGCATGGACGACCTCCCCTGGCTGGTAAACCTCGGCCTGTTCCGCATCATCATGGAAATGATCAACAATACGCTTAAACACGCTGGCGCCAGATCGATAAGAATAGATCTTTTACGGCATGGTCAGGAACTGGTATGTTATTATACGGACGATGGGAGAGGACTGCCAGATGGCAATGCCGGCAAGGGGCTGGGGCTTAAGAATATTGAAGGCCGGGTGAATGCACTCGGCGGAAAACTGGAAATGGGTAACCAGGAATCAGGCGGATACTACGCCATTGTCCGATTAATATTATCTGCATAATACTTACTGTATGAAAAAAGAGATCAACATAGGATTGGTGGAAGACCAGGTTCTTTTCAGAGAAGGCATGAAAGCCATTATCAACACCTGGCAGGATATGAAGGTGATATTTGAATCTGCGGATGGTTACTCCGTGCCGGATAAATTACGCCAGGCCGCTGTTCTCCCGGACGTAATGTTGGTCGACCTCTCACTGCCGCCGGATGGCGACAAGGAATACAGCGGTCAACATGTTACCCAGGCGCTCGCAGATACCTATCCTGAAATGAAGATCCTTATCCTGTCGGTCCATGATGATGAGAATTTCATTAACCAGTTGATCCAATGCGGCGCGCATGGTTACCTGGTGAAAGACAGTGCGCCACAGGAAGTACAGGAAGCCATTATCGCCGTGCATACTAAGGGATCTTATATCAATGAACGCGCGTTGAAGGCGTTGCAGCTAAGAACGGTGAGAGCTATCAGGAGCAAACCCCAGAACCTGTCCATTACTAAAAGAGAGGAAGAGATATTGCAGCTGGTATGCAGACAATATACCGCAGAGGAGATTGCGCAGGAACTTTTTATTAGTGTAAAAACAGTTAATGGACACCGGAATAACCTGCTGCAGAAAACGAGCTCACGTAATGTTACTGGCCTGGTGTTATATGCCATCCGGAATAACATTGTATCGTTGAAATGATATTTTACGTTTATGATGGGTATTCAACCTTCATATTTGTGAAACTCAGTTACTATTAAATAATACCCATCCGGGTCCCGGAGCGAAAATTCTTTTCTTAATGAGTTTGGATTTAAGTGAATATCCTCTTCGATAACACTGCCTGTTTTTTCAACCTTAGCCCGTATAGCCTCCATATTTTTTGTCCTGAAGTAAAGTATTAACCCATTTCCCGGAGGGATGGCTGGATTAGTCATTGTAGGATGATGATGTTCTCCCCATTTGTGAAGACAGAGTACAATTTCGTCATTTTCCGATACTAAAACAGCAAACTCATTTCCACCGTGTATTCTTCTAAAATCAAATACCTGCTGATACCACACTGAGCTGGCTTCAACATCTTTTACTGCTATTATCGGGTCAATTTTTGTCATTGTTTTCTGGGTATTATCTTTTGTTAACGTATGCGTATTTCCAGCCTAAAAGTAGCGATTACCTATTGATTTCTGAATAGCGTTATTTTCTCTTGCAATGATTTTAAGATATAAATTAATCTGAAGAACTATTAGAAGGCGATAATGCTTCAGCTATAGCGGCAACAGCGACTTACTTTGCTTCTCCATAAAAAAAATATTCCTGGAAAATATCAACAGGAAAGCTGCGTTACTTATAGATATATTTATTGTAATTTTGACAATTATACAATTGAAAAACCGATGAACGCTATGAGACTATGCACTGTTGGAGGAATATTTTTATTTTTCATGGCAACAGCATGTAGAAAAGAAATGACCAATGCAACAGAAAAGGTGGCATTGAACAATCACGATACTATTTTTGTGCACCCGGGATTATTACATAAACAGTCGGATTTTGACCGCATGAAAAGTAAAGTGGGTGCAGGAGCGGAGCCCTGGCTATCAGGCTGGAATAAGCTGATCACCAATTCACACAGTGCGCTCAGTTGGCAACCCAATCCGGCGGATACAGTTTACCGGGGCAGTGACGGCATCCATCGTGAAAACTACGGTCAGCTGTATAACGATATCGCTGCGGCCTATGCTACAGCATTAAGGTGGAAGATCTCGGGAGATAAGGAATATGCCGACAAGTCGATACAAATCATGAACGCATGGTCGGCGAGACTAAAGAGAATCGGTGGTAACAACGACGCGAACCTGGCCGCGGGATTGTATGGCTATCAGTTTGCCAACGCGGCGGAAATTATGAGAACGTACGAGGGTTGGGCGCCGGCAGACTTCTCCCGGTTCCAGAAAATGATGCTGAACGTTTTTTATCCTATGAATCATGCTTTCCTGACGAGAAAGGAGAGGTGTATGAGCCATTTCTATGCAAACTGGGACCTATGTGTCATGAATTCCATCCTGGCTACCGGCGTATTGTGCGACGACCGGGACATTTATAACGAAGCGATCAGCTATTTTAAATATGGTGCAGGTAACGGTGCCATTGCAAATGCCATTTACTTTATTCACCCGGATGGTCTGGGACAGTGGCAGGAAAGCGGTCGTGATCAGGGCCACACCACTCTTGGCATAGGCTTAATGGGCACCTTTTGCGAAATGGCCTGGAATCAGGGCGACGATATGTATGGTTACGACAATAACCGCTTCTTAAAAGGTGCAGAGTATGTAGCTGCGTACAATCTAGGCGACTCCGTTGCCTTTAAACCTTATACCAATTGCGTTGGCGTGGTGCAGAATGTCATCAGCAGTGGCAGCCGGGGAAATACCCGCCCTGTTTGGGAGCTGGTGTATAATCATTATGTAAACCGTAAAGGACTGGCTGCTCCAAATTGCGCGCGGTTTGCCCAAAAAGTAAGGCCAGAGGGCGGCGGCGGAAATTACGGACCTAACAGTGGTGGGTACGATCAACTTGGTTATGGAACATTAACCTGTACACTGAAATAAGAATTTATCCGGTTAAAAGCAAAAAACTGCGCATAAATTTCTAATATTGCGCTCTCATACAAAAGCCGGAATACCCATTAGTTCGATGCCTATACAAATGAAATTATATTCAAAATCAGTAGTTGCCTTGCTGCTCCTGCTGAACATTTACTTACATGCCAATGGCAGCACTTTCCCGGATACTACAGGTGTCTTAATTATCAATAAGGAAGATGTTCTGCCGGATGGCGCCAGGAAGATTGGTAAGATAAAAGTAACCGATGGTGTTTTTAAAGTCGACTGCGGATATGAGCAAACATTGGAGCAGGCGAAAGCCCAGGCCATAAAAGCAGGGGGCAACATCATTAAGATCAGGGAGATAAAGCCTCCTGATGTGTTTAATTCCTGCTACCGCTTATCGGGAGAGGTTTATTACCATCCTGATATCGCTGGCGTAATGACCGGCCGAATAAAGGCTTTCGATTCAATGATGCGCATATTGCTTCCGGAAACCGTTACCTACGCTTTATTGTACGTATATCGCCCGGATATGGGGGCGTCCATTCCATATAATGTATTTTTGGATGATTCAATAATATGCCGCATAAGAAACAGTTCCAGGTATCTTATTAAAGTTAATAAAGCCGGTCTTGCCAGAATATCGGCACGAACAGAATCACGCGATGAGGTGTCAATAAACATCCAGCCGGGAAAAGCATACTTCGTGAAATGTACAATTGCTCCCGGTGGTTTTATTGGTCGGCCCAAACTCAGTATTATTGATGCCTATGAAGGGTTCCAGGAGTTTAATTCGGTGAAGGAAAAGCCTAAAGAGGAAAAAATAGATGCAGTATATTAGCAATCAAGGTGGCAGGTATGTTTAAGTTTTTTTAAAGCCACCTGAGGCTAATTAAGGCATCTCTGCAGATCTTATTCAATTATTCCGGGAATTACGGCTGTAGTATAAGGAGAATACACCTCCCAGCCAAGTTTTTCATATAGTGCTTTGCCCTCTATTGTGGCTACGAGTATTCCTTTCTTTATTCCACGCGCTGTTCCCAGTGTTTCCAGTGTTTTCATCACTACACTTCCAAGCCCTTTTCTCCGGTGATCCGGATGGGTTTCAATCCTGTCATATATGGCGAAACCGTCAACGAAAACCACGCGGCCAACTGCCGCCTCTGCATGTTCGGGTGTGAATATTCTAACAATAGGAACTGTTGCTTCCTTATTGATATCAAGGATGTAACCCTTTGGTAATGCTGTTCCGGGTGATGTCATTGGAGCGTTACAGGTCATCATAAAAGCGGGAGCCTGAATAACCCAACGCGGAGGTAGTAATCCGGTCACAATTTCTGGCTTGGCGCAGACTTTGAGGAAAACCCAGGGATCAACAATTGTTTCTGCCAGATATTTCAATTGGTCTGTTGGGCTGGGAAAAACATAACGCATGGCTTGCTGAGGCCAACCAACGTTTACGAAGAGTACGCCATTTTCCCGGTCTGGTGCAGGTAATCCCCGTGCGGCTGACCAGCCTTTAAGCCATGTTTCTACCATATAAGGGTTGACAGGATGATTTGTCATTAAAAATGAGTGTCTGTTGAAATAAAGGTAGTGAACTTTTGCCTTTGAGATACAGGGACCACGATACGAAGCCACTAGTCACTGAAAATTTCAGTCAGTACAATCCGCATAACCAGGTAACCGCAGACGAATCCGTAACTTAAGAAAAGCACAATAATAGCACCGGAGAATACCGCAGCAAATGCCTCGTTATTTACTACTCCGGGTACCATCATTCCTTTCGCCATTTTTTTTGACACGCTTTCAATAAAGCCCGGTATTTTTGATAACTCAACCAGCCCAGCCCCCACGATTACTTTGGTTAGCCAATCCGATATTTGTGTGAGATTAGTGTTGGCCTGTACAATTTTTTCAGCCTTTTTATTGTCCTTCATAGCCTGTTGCTGCGTATCAGCAGCAGACGGGCCGCTGGTGATAATAGTAGGTACGCCAAAAATAAAACCGGTAACTATGCCTACCATTAAAAAGGCAAATGCCCAGAGAAATGCCGGTGCAAGAAAGATTTTGCCAACCAGGTTGGCATAGAACAGCGGCAAAAGCAGGATTACAAAGGCAATAAGTAACCAGAATGTAGTCCAGAAAAACCTTTGATTCGCTCCAAGAGCAGCAATGATTTTTTGCCAGAGTGGCCGGTTCGTTTTAGGCGGGAGAGCAGGGCTTTCCATATTGGGTGCTTCCATAAGTTTTTGGGGTTTATTTGTGATATGGGATTATCTTAATAAAGATAAGAAATTGGTGCGTTTGGTAATAGTAAATTATAATCTGAAACTTATAGAAGCCCAATTCTCAGCAAGGCTAAGAACTAACATTTGCTCTTTAAAAATGACAATAAAATACAATCGATAAAGTTATAAAATACGTAATTAAAAAATATCGACGTGTTTAGCAGAAATCACTTCGTATATTTGAGCGTTGCCCGCAACCCTATTGGCCCCAGGATTCAATCATGTATCGAAATATGAAAAATAGTATTATTGATATTTTGCAGCAATGGAGGAATGAAAAGATAAAACTGAATCCTGCCGCATCTCCTGGCTTATATGGAACCACTGAGTATACCTTTGTTTCAGACTCTTTCCTGGAGTCAGTTAAGTTGATAAACGCTAATTCTGATCTGATTTATTGATGAATAGCAAGATATGAGAAAACAAGTACTTTTTATACAAGGCGGGGGCGACGGTGGTTACGAAGCAGACGCAAAGTTGGTTGCATCCCTGCAACAGGCCTTAGGAGAGGATTATCAGGTAATCTATCCCCAAATGCAAACGGATGATGCTGCTCCCGATTTTGGTTGGATAAAGCAAATAGGTGAAGCAATTGGTAACCTGAGAAACGAGGTTATTTTGGTAGCACATTCATTAGGTGCATCACTGCTGCTGAAATACCTCGCTGAAAATGAAAGCCCGGAAAGGCCAGCCGGAATTTTCCTGGTATCCACGCCATTTTGGAGTGGTAAAGCGGAATGGGTACAGGGATTGAAACTTCAGGAGGATTTCCCTGAAAATCTTCCAAAAAATAGTCGTATCTTCTTTTACCATTGCCGGGACGATGAAGAGGTCCCGTTTAACCATTTTACATCATACAGGCATAAACTCCCGGGGGCAACTTTCCGAGAAATTGAAACCGGAGGGCATCAACTCGGAAACGATCTTAACCTGGTAGCAACAGACATCAAAAATCTATAAATTCACCGGTCTATTTATGAAAATCAAAGCATTTGGAATTAAAGAGAAAGGTGGAAAAGCGGAGCCATTTTACTATGAAAGAAATGTTGGCGCCAATGAGGTGAGGGTTAAAATTATTTATTGCGCTATTGCAAGAGGGGATGTTCAATTCATAAGTGATGATTGGGGCGATACAAAATTTCCACTTGTTCCGGGACATGAAATTGTGGGAATTGTGGAAGAAACCGGCGCAAATGTAGCCGGCTTAAAAGTGGGCGATCGCGTTGGAATTGGCTATCAGCAGGAGGCTTGTTTTGACTGTGAGTTTTGCAAAGCAGGTAACGAGCAATTTTGTACGCAGCAGAAAGTAATTGGTGTGCATTGCTATGGTGGTTTGGCTGAATATATTGTGGTCGATAACAGGTTTGCATTCAAACTACCACCGGCACTGCATCAGGTAGGTTCAGTTCCTTTACTGTCGTCCGGCCTTACCGTGTATTCAGGAATTATGAAAGCACAGCTGCCAGCCAATTCCGTTGTTGGCGTTCTGGGAGCTGGTGGCCTGGGTCACCTGGCGATCCAGTTTTTAAATAAGATGGGACATCAGGTTTATGCCTTTTCTCATTCCCCCGAAAAAAAGGAGATGATTAATCAGTTGGGCGCTGAATTTGTGCTTACCTCAAACCCCAATAATCTTACAGCGATTAATAAGAAATTTGATTTTATTATCTCTACATTAAATGTACCGTATGACCTGGAGGGTTTTCTGAAAATACTCAAACCACAGGGGAAATTTTGTATAGTGGCTACACCTTTGGAGAAGCAGCCCATTAACCTTGGCTTGCTATATGATTATGCTCAACGAACTATTTACGGAAATTATGTGGGTAGTCGCAGGAACATGATAGATATGCTTGATTTTGCCGCAAAGCATAATATTGAGAGCGCAGTAGATGTTATGCCATTCTCCCAGGTGAATGAAGCAATAGAAAAGGTAAGAATAGGAAAAGGTGGGATTCGGTTAGTATTGGAAAACTAAGATGAAGATGAATTCACAGGAAAAAGTATTAAGCTGTTATAACCAGGTAGCCGGCGACTATGCAGCTGAGCGTTGGGATGAACTCTCAAAAAAGCATTTTGACCGCTTGCTGTTGAAGGAATTTGCATTTGTTAATAGAGACAAAGGACCATGCGCCGACTTTGGCTGTGGCCCAGGGCAAACGACAAGATTTCTGTACGACAATGGCATAAAAGATATCACCGGCGTTGATTTGTCGCCGGAGATGGTTAGTGCTGCCAGCGGGCTTTCTCCTCAGATCAAATTTGAAACCGGCGACTTGTTGAATATCGCTTATCCTTCAGAATCTCTCGGAAGTGCACTTGCCTTCTATGCGATAGTGCATTTCACCAATGACCAGGTAAAGAAATGTTTTGAAGAAATAAACAGGGTGTTGAAAACAGGGGGAGATTTTTTATTTTCTTTTCATGTGGGAGATGAGATCGTTCATTTTGACAAAGCTCATGACAAAGAAATTGATGTTGATTTATTCTTCTTTAAAACAGATGACATAATAGCACTACTTTATGAAACTGGTTTTAGTATAGTTGATGCCATAGAAAGACGTCCGTATGAGGAAGTGGAATACCCAAGCAGGAGGGCCTATGTCTGGGCCACAAAAAATGAAGGAAAAGCGGAGCGTGTGTGAACAAAGTTAAAACGAACAGATTTCTCATAACCTGGATTACCACCAATGAAAACATTCTTTAAGGAGATATTTGAATACAATTACTACATCAACCAAAAATTGGGAGATGCTTATCATACAAATACAGACAAAATTTCCGAAAAAGCGCAAAAACTTTATAGTCACATCCTGAATGCCCATCAGATTTGGAATAACAGAATTGAGGCCAGGCGCTCTGCTTTTGGAGTTTGGGAGGATCATGCTATTCACGAATTCAGGGATATTGATAAAGCAAACCATGAACATACCTTCTTTATAATCGACACGCTTGATCTGAACAGTACCGTCAGCTACACAAAAGGAGGAAAGACTTTTAACAAAAAGATCTGTGAATTATTGTTTCACGTTATTAATCATTCCACTTATCATAGGGGCCAAATTGCAACTGAGTTTAAACAAAACGGGCTAAACCCTTTGGCAACGGATTATATTCTCTATGAAAAAAAGTAAGGCAAACAAAAGCCGCATAGATCTTACGATTTATGCGGCTTCGTCTTTTGCATTGGTATTATCTGGCGGCCATGAGGCGGATCATGCATCCGGTATTTCAGGTTCTACCAGCTTAGCCAGCTTCTCCAAAGATTCCTGCCAACCTAAATAGCACATTTCTACAGGTATGGCAGACGGAATTCCTTCCTGCGTAATTTTTATTTCTGTGCCCGCAATCGTTTTACGAAGCCATACACTGGTGATCATTTCTCCCGGCAGGTTTGGATCGTCAAATTTATCAGTGTACTTCAAAAATTCGTTTGGTTTGATTTCCAGGTAGACGCCGCCAAATGAATGGCTATTCCCGGTGGAGAAATTCTGGAATGACATCTTAAAAGTACCACCTGTCTCTGCTTTCATCTGGTGGACGGTGCACAGAAATCCATAAGGAGGCAGCCATGAAGCGATTGCCAGGGCGTCAGTAAATGCGCGGAATACTTTTTCCGGAGATGTTTTAAGCATCCTGTGTAGTGAAACAGTGTTGTTTGCCATAAGATATATTTTGTCCCTACTCATCTGGCTTTTCGGTTCCGCCCGTTTTTAGTGTGGTAGCTGCTCCACTGTGTTGATTGATTATCTTATAACAAAGATGGAAATAAAATCAGATTTGGGCAGGGGGCGTATACGACAATACCAAGGGTTGTTTGCGACCTGGCATGGCACTCAAACATCTCCCGGAAATGTGCAATCCGGGAGTGAGCTATCCAGACAAGTAAAATGAGCCATGAAGGAAAGCTGCTATCGCATGCGAAAGCTGATCTTTGTGCCGTTAATCAATAAAATAGCAACAATGACAACAATTAAAAAGATAGCCCTGGGCAAAAACGGCCCACTCGTTTCTAAACTCGGGTTAGGCTGTATGCGCATGTCGCCCGTTTGGGGAGGCCCGAAGAATGATGAAAACGAAAGTATTGCTACCATTCAGCAGGCATTGGACAGCGGTATTAACTTTCTGAATACTGGAGACTTCTACGGCAGCGGCCACAATGAACTGCTTGTAGGCAAAGCCATCAAAGGCAGGCGGGACGATGCCTTTATAAGCGTGAAATTTGGCGCCATCTTTTATGGCAATCAAATGCTTGGATTGGACCTGCGTCCTATAGCCATCAAAAACTTCATCAATTACTCCCTGGTACGTTTAGGCATAGATACAATCGATCTTTACCAGCCGTGCAGACTCGATAACAGCGTTCCCGTGGAAGATGTGATTGGTACTGTTGCCGACCTGATCAAAGAGGGTAAAGTACGCCACCTGGGCGTTTCTGAAATAACCGCAGATCAGTTACGCAAGGTGAATAGTATCCACCCGGTAACAGCATTGGAAATAGGCTATTCACTGGCAGACCGCCAGATAGAAAGTGACCTGCTTCCTACCGCCAAAGAGCTGGGTATAGGGGTGGTAGCATTTGCCAACACCGCCGAAGGGCTACTCACCGGTGAAATGAAAGCGCCTCTTCCTGCTAATGCCTATCATCATCACTTCTCACGGTTTCAGGGAGATAACCTGGTAAAGAACCTCGAAAAAGTGGAAATATTAAAACAAATGGCAAAAGAGAAAGGGTACACACCAACACAACTGGCAATCGCCTGGGTGAATGCGCAGGGGGATCACATTATGCCATTGGTAAGCATGAGCCGGAGATCACGACTGCCGGAAAACATAGCTGCAATGGAGATTGCGTTTACTCCTGATGAAATGAATACGCTTAATACGCATTTTTCAGCGGGCGCCATACTTGGAGAAACCTACCTGCAGCGATAAGGGAATGGTGCATAAGCCCCGTCTGTTTTATATCTTTACATCATGACGAACCCAACTGAAATAATTCCCGGCGTCCTTTTTTACTCTTATTTCTCGGCCATGAGAAAGGAGAAGGTAGCATTCCTGGAGGACAATATGCTGATAATGCAGGTTTCGGGCCGTTTTACCCTGGAAACTGCCAGTCAGAAGATCTCAATGGGGCGCGGCGAAATGTTGCTGATACAAAAGTATCAATTGGGGGAAATTACCAAGATGCCTTTGGAGGGTGAGGATTATCAAACCATTGTTATCTGTCTGAAAGAAGACTTGCTCAGGAAGATCGCCCTGGAGGAGCAGATAGAGACAGACCAGAAATATACCGGTCCATCCAGCATTCTTATTCCCGGAAACGATTTTTTGCATGCCTTCTTCCAGTCTGTGCTTCCGTATGTTCGCCATCCGGAAGAAAAAGTAACCAGTGCGGTAGGCATGCTTAAAGTAAAAGAGGCGGTATACCTTCTCCTGAATACCATGCCGGGGCTCAGTAAATTATTATTCGACTTTTCGGAGCCTCATAAAATAGATCTGGAAAAATTTATGCTTGGCAATTTTCATTACAACGTTCCCGTTGAAAAATTTGCACGGCTTACGGGAAGAAGTCTTGCCGGCTTCAAACGTGATTTCCAGAAAACATTCGGGATGGCGCCCCGGCAATGGTTATTAGAAAGACGGCTGGAGGAAGCCCGGCATCTTATTGAAAAGAAGAACAAAAAGCCATCTGCCATTTACCTGGACTTAGGCTTTGAAAGCCTCTCTCATTTCTCGCATTCTTTTAAGAAGAAATTCGGTAAGACGCCCACTGAATGGGTAATTTAGAGAGGACGGATGGTGGAAGCTTTTTAGAACCTGCACAGCGTGCAGGTTTTTTTATTGCTACTGCTTTGCCAGTTTGGTTCTGAGCTGCTGGTATCGTGGGGTAAATATTTCCGGTGGCAGCTTCATCTCCAGTAACAATAATATTTCATGGTACTGCCGGGGTAAAAACACGCTGCGGGCTATCACCAACCGCCGGTCGGCGTAATAGACGGTGATTTGTAGGTCCTGTCTTCTGCCTACTTCCGCCATATCTGTTTTGGTAATGGTTTGCCAGTTTACTTCATGCGGCTTCCATCCACCTTTTAACACCAGCGCAGCATCTGAAATGATCAGTTGTAACCGGGTATAGGCAAACATTGACCAGGCGAGGAATAAAAATATAAAAGTGAGAAAGATGAACATCGGGGATGTATTGATCTGGGAAATGGAAAAACCCGCCAGTACCAGCATAAGCACACTCATAACATAACACATGATCCTGAAAAATTGAGGTACACGGAAAGTCTCCGTGGTATATATCATCCGCATAGCGATTCGTTATTAAGACCCGCGTGTAATATAATATTTTGCGCCCATTTGTTGTTTGCCGGATACAATAAGGGAGAATCGGGAACCGGCCACAATAAATAGAAACCACCGCCCCCCTGGTGGTTTACCCGCTGCAATTATTCCTCAAAATACTACGAATATGGATCGTAACCAGCCAAATATGCCTTCGGCCCCTGTGGAATTGGCCTTGCCGGCTAATTTTAAGGCAGATTTAAAAACCATAACATGAAACAGTTAGAAAAATTGGTTACCAAAAAGGTAGCATTACCGGAAACTGTAAAAGGCGGCAGAGCAATGGCTCTTGAATACTTTCTTGACGACCAGGAAAGAACCACGGAAAACTACGCTTCGTGGAACGGCCAGCATTATGTAACCGACACCCGGAATGATCCAAACAAGTAGCCCCCAAAACGTAAACCTCTAAAAATTAAAAACAATGGACAAGTTAACAAAACTGAATGCAAAGAAAGTAGAATCTCTGGAAACAATTAAAGGAGGCAGACTCGCCCTTGACGCGATAACCGATCTGTCTGATTCCGGCGAAAGCGCAGGTACCACTATTCACACGCCCACCCATTATTCAGGTCCGGATGTTTACCTGTGCGATCACAAACGTGACTAGTAATCAACCTCTCCTTCCGCCATTATTATGACCGGAAACTACAGGACTGCCGGTATTACCGGTAGTCCTTACTACCAGTAATCAACTGTACGCCATGTCCAAACAGATCCTCATATTAAGTCAATCGCACCTGGAAGGCACCACTGATCATGTTTGCCAGTGGATGAACCATTTGCGGATACCCTACCTTCGGGTGAATGGGGAGGACTTCTTCCATTTTCAAAACCTGGATGATCTGCCAGGCAACAACGAAGTAGCTGCTGTCTGGTACCGGAGAAAGATCAGCAGCTTCCCTGTAAAATACAGTCTTAAACAAACGGACTTTAATACCCAGTACACGTTGAAACGTTTCCTGGTAGATGAATTTAACGGCCTTCATTCCCTCTTGTTTTATACTATTGACCGCCATAAGTGGCTCAATGACCCCATCTCAGAAGATAACCTGAACAAATTGCACGTATTGAGCCTTGCCCGCCAATGCGGAATTAGCACCCCTTTCACAGAAGTGGTGACTACCAAAGCGGCAATTATGCATTTGCTGGATAAGGGCAAAGAACTAATCGTAAAGCCTGTCAGCGAATGCATTTTCCTTGAAGATGCGGAGGGTGGACAGTACAAGATGCTCACCAAAACCATTAACAACGCCAATCTGCATCTGGTACCTGAAAAATTCTTTCCCTCGCTGGTACAGGAAAAAATTATAAAAAAGTTTGAGATACGCACATTTTACCTGGATGGTGCGTGCTACTCTATGGCTATCTTTTCCCAGAATAACCGGAAAACAAAAGATGACTTCCGGAACTATGACAACCAGCGGCCCAACAGAACAGTTCCCTACAAACTACCGGCTGACCTGGAACGGAAGCTGGATCAGCTGATGAAATCACTGCGTTTCCGGACAGGTTCTATTGACCTGATGGTAGACATGCAGGGGAACTATCACTTCCTCGAAATTAACCCGGAAGGTCAGTTCGGCATGGTATCTTATCCCTGCAACTATTACCTGGAAAAGAAATTAGCCGAATTGCTGCATAAAAATAGCTCCCATGAAAAAGAAATTCACCAGTAAACTGAAAGAGAAGAAGGGATTACCGCTGTCGCTGTATTTCCTGGAGAAAAACAACCAGCAGCACACCAGCTCCATTCTCAAATTTGAAAAAGCCCCGAAAATAAACTCCGACGGGTTCGAGCTTTTCAATTTTTATAAAGTGATCTCCAAATTCTGATAATGGAATATTTAAATCTATACGCAAACTGCCGGCTCGTAAAAGGAGCCAGTATGTCGCTGCTCTGCGATCTGCAGATGCGCAGGTTTTATCATATCCCAAACGATACCGCCGATGTGCTCATCTTCCTGCAACAGCACTCCATCTCCGAATGCATGACCCACTACGGGGAAGATAACCGTAAAACCATTAAGGGCTACATTGATTTCATACTCAATAAAGAACTGGGTTTTACAGACAACCAGCTGTTGCCGGAACTAACTCCACTGGACCTCAGCTGGGACAGGTATTCAGATATCACCAATGTGATTATTGAGTACAATGAAGAGATCAACTACACCGGCTCCTTTTTCCGCGAACTCTTCGACCTGCATGTGCAGGGGCTGGAGATCAGGTGTTACCGTAAAACAACGCTGGATAAGATCCGTGAATTACTGGAGGTGTTCAACGGCACCACGCTGAAGTTTATTAAACTGGTGCTGGCATATGATGATACGCTGGAGCTGCAGATACTGGATAAACTGGTGAAGCAATACCCGCGGGTAAAGGCGCTGCTGATACATTCCTCACCGGCTGATAACCCGGAGAAAATATTTGAAGGTTCTGTGCCGGTGATATTTGTAAGCAGTAATATCAATTCCTGCCTGGCTTGTGGCGAAATCCGATCAAGCTATTTCATTTCCAATATGGAGCTGTTCACGGAGAGCCAGCATTATAATACCTGCCTGAACAGAAAACTGAGCATAGACCTGAACGGGTATATCAGGAATTGCCCTTCCCTGCCGGACAATTTCGGGCATGTAATGGACACATCGGTACAGGAAGTGTTAGATAATAAGGCATTTCATAAGTATGCGAAAATCCGTAAAGACGAAATCGCAGGTTGTAAAGATTGTGAATTCAGACATGTATGTACTGATTGCAGGGCATACCTGGAAAACCCGCAGGATATTTATTCCAAACCGCTTAAATGCGGGTACGATCCATATAACGGTACCTGGGAAGACTGGACTAAGAATCCACTGAAGCATGCTGCCATAGCCGGGTACGGGTTGGGAGAGATAATAAATTAATATGAAACTGAAAACATTCCCTTTTTATATGCAGCCGGACGGGAAGGATTGCGGTCCTACCTGTATCAAGATCATCAGCAAACATTACGGCAGGTTAACGGATATTCAAACCATCCGGTCGCTGGCGGAAACCACGCGGGAGGGAAGTTCTTTGCTTGGATTGTCTGCTGCTGCCGAGGGGATGGGTTTTAAGTCGCTGGCGGTAAAAATAGATTTCATTACCCTGATGGAAGAGGCGCCGTTGCCCTGTATTTGTCATTGGGGACAACAGCATTTCATTGTTGTTTACAAAATAAAAAAATCAGGACCGGATACAATCGTGTATGTTTCCGATCCTGCTTACGGGCTGATAAAATATACCAAACAGGAATTTATTGATGGCTGGGTAGGAAAAGGAAAGCAGGAACGGGATGAAGAAGGGATTGCCCTGCTGCTGGAAACCAGTCCCGCATTTTATGAAGCAGATGCAGCAACCCCGCGCAGCAGGAAGGATTTCTCCTTCCTGTTCAGCTATTTCTTCCGGTACAAAAAACTCATCGCTCAGCTGGCAATCGGTCTGCTTGCCGGGAGCCTGCTTTCCCTGATTTTTCCCTTTCTTACGCAAAGCATCGTAGACATAGGCATCCAGAACCATGATCTCAACTTTATTTACCTGGTGCTACTGGCGCAGGTGATGCTGTTTACCGGCAGAATGGGAATAGAGATCGTACGCAGCTGGATCCTGTTGCATCTCTCCAGCCGGATCAATATTTCTATTGTGTCCGACTTCTTCATAAAACTCATGAAATTGCCGATCAGCTATTTTGATACGCGTATGACCGGCGACATTATGCAGCGTATCAATGACCATCAGCGGATAGAACAATTGCTTACCAATTCCTCCCTGAGTACCCTGTTTTCCCTGGTGAACCTGGTTATTTTCAGCGTGGTACTGCTGCTGTACGACTACCGGTTATTCCTGATCTACCTGTTGGGCGCTTGTTTGTCGGTAGGATGGATTTCTTTTTTTCTTAAGAAGAGAAAGGAACTTGACTATAAACGTTTTTCGCAGGTATCGCAGGAGCAGAGCAAGGTGATTGAACTGGTGAATGGTATGCAGGAAATAAAGATGCATAATGCAGAGAAGCAAATGCGCTGGGGATGGGAGTTCATGCAGGTGAAACTGTTTAAGATCCAGATCAGGTCCCTGTCGCTGGAACAGTGGCAAACCGTAGGCTCGAATTTTATTAACCAGATGAAAGACATCTTTGTCAGTTTTCTTGCAGCAAAACTGGTACTCGATGGCAACCTTACGCTGGGAATGATGCTGGCGGTACAGTATATCATTGGCCAGCTGAATGGCCCGCTGATACAGCTGATGGACTTTGTAAAACAAACGCAGGATGCAAAAATATCGCTGGAAAGGCTGGGAGAGATCCATGATAAGGACGATGAAGAGCGCGCAGATGTACAAACAGTAGTGGATATACCAGAACAGGATATCGCGCTGGATAATGTTTCATTCCGCTATGTGGGTGCGGGCGCGCCGGTGTTTGAACACCTCAGCCTGCGTATTCCTCACCGCAAAACCACTGCTATCGTGGGAGCCAGCGGCAGCGGTAAAACAACCCTGCTGAAGCTGCTGATGAAATTCTATGAGCCCGGTGAAGGTGAAATTAAAATCGGGAACGTACAGCTGCAGCATATTTCAGCGCGGTACTGGCGAGATCAATGTGGGGTGGTGATGCAGGAAGGATATGTATTCAATGATACCATCGCAAAAAATATCGCCATAGGCATAGACGATATTAACCGGCAGCAGCTCAGGAAGGCCGTGGATGTGGCGTGTATCAGGGATTTTGTTGAAAGCCTGCCATTAAGCTACAACTCTAAGATCGGCAATGAAGGAATTGGTATCAGCGGCGGGCAGAAACAGCGGCTCTTTATTGCCAGGGCAGTATACAAATCGCCGGAGTATATATTTTTTGATGAGGCCACCAGTGCGCTGGATGCAAACACAGAAAAGGCGATCATGGGCAACCTGGAACAATTCCTGAAAGGGAAAACGGCTGTGATAATCGCCCACCGGTTGTCGACCGTGAAAAATGCAGATAAAATCATTGTACTGGATAAAGGAAAAGTAGTGGAAGAAGGAAGTCATGATGAACTGGTATCGCTCCGGAAAGAGTATTACAGGCTTGTAAAAAATCAATTGGAACTTGGAAACTAAGAAAGATATATTAGACACTATTCACCTGCATTCAGAGGGGGTGCAGGACATTCTTACGCAGCCGCCGCATTGGATGGTACGCTGGGGGAATACCACCATATTTCTCATACTCCTCCTCATTTTACTGATGAGTTGCCTGATAAAATATCCGGAGTTTGTTCCTTCCACTGTTATCATTTCATCCCGGAATCCGCCGGAGAAGCTGGAAGCCAGGATCAATACCAAAGTAGAGGAAATATTTGTGACCGATCATCAGGCTGTTTCCCGGGGCCAGATCCTTATGGTACTGCAATCCACGGCCGATTACCGGGATGTGATCCGGTTGAGGGGCATTATTGATTCGCTGGGAAATAAGGCCGTGGAGTATTTCCCCCTCGGTGAAACAGCAGGGTTCAAACTCGGAGAGATCCAGGCAGATTATAATGCCTTTGCCAGGGCATTGACAGAAGAACAGCTTTATGCCAGGCTGCAGCCTTATTCGCCGGACTATGCTGCGGCCGACAAAAGCCTCACGGAATCACGCAGCCGGATACGTACGCTGCTGCAACAAAAAAGCCTGGAGCAAACAAAGTATGAACTATCCAAAAGGGAGTTCGACAGGTACCAGGAACTTTTTAAAGAAAGGGTCGTTTCCGCGTCGGAACTGAACCAGGAAAAAATGAAATTTTTGCAGGCAGAGCAAAACCTGGAGAATATCAATATTACTATATCCCAGCTGCAGGAAGGTATACTTGGTATTGAAAAAACCAGGAGCGGGGTTACGATCAATGCGCAAAAAGACAAGATCAATTTAACCTCGCAGACGGGGCAGCTTTTCGAGCAATTGAGAAAATCACTCAACGCCTGGGAACAGAACTACCTGCTCACCTCCTCTGTGGCCGGTGTAGTGGGCTTCCAGCAGTTTCTGGGAAAGAACCAGTTTGTAAAAACGGGGGATATCCTGTTGTCCGTTATGCCGGATGATAAAGATGTGCTGATCGGTGGGTTACGGGTACCTGCCACTAATTCCGGCAAGGTGAAGGTGGGACAAAAAGTGCTGTTTAAGCTGGATAACTATCCGTACCAGGAGTTTGGTATGGTGGAAGGCCGGGTGAAGAATATTGCCAATGCACCGGATAAAGATGGTAATTATTATGTGAATGTCATTCTCCCAAACGGGCTTCAAACATCTTTTCACAAAATACTTCCCTTTGATAAAGAACTCAAAGGAAATGCGGAAATAGTTACGCAGGACCTGCGGCTGATAGAAAGATTCTTTTACCAGATGAGAAAGCTGCTGCGGTTTGAATAAACACCGGGTTATTATTCCTGGTAAAAGGTTTTAAATTTTTGCAGCTGCTTATCATATACAACCGCTAGTTTTACGTCTTCCCCGGTTGCTATAATGCCGTCAACAGCCGATGCTTCAGGCGAATCATTGTTCATGATAATCTTAGCCCCCTTTCTGAAAGCGCTTATTTTTATTTTGTCTGAATAGTTTTCAGAGAAAACCACGTACTTCTCCCCACTCATTATATTAGTGCTGATGATTAACAGGCGGCTGCTCTGCTTTTCACTGTTATCTATCACAATGGCCATATCTTCCTGGCCATCTGCATCAAAATCTCCGTAACAGGTGTCTTGTTCAGGGTGATCGGCGTCCGGCTGGTAAATGGCTGTTGTTACCTGCAGGCTGTCGTTTACCGGTATGCTGTCAGATACCAGGTAACAGGCTAAGCCTCCTGTTATTACTATAACCGCAATGAGGGGCAGGTATTTTTGCCCGGATTTACTTTTGTTTAGCGAAGTTGGGTGATTATATTCCATCATACAACAAGTATAGGCAGCATACCGGGAGATACAATCCGGTGATTGGTATTCGTTGCGTGCGGGCCTATATCTGCAATATTTTATTCCTTATCTGAAATGGAAATGGATGCAAATATCGGGTGATACGTTACGGATATGGGATGAAAGCCACAGGATCTCTACCCGGCCGGGTGGAGAAGAATTTTAATTATATATTTAGGAGATAATCATTATAAAACCAGGGAATAAAAAGAGAACAGTTTTTATCTTTATGATTTTTTGCGTCGCTAAATCTATTTCATTGATGAATGTAAGAACCGCATTGGCGGTTTTCCCGCTTCTGCCCCTGCTTTTTATGGCCTCGTGCAAGGATCGGGAAAAGCCCCGGAAAGATCAGGAAAAGACCTTTAGTGCAACACCCCGGCAAGATTATTTGTCCCTGGTTATTTCCATGGATACCTTATCGTATGACGGAATAAGAAAAGCTGTTTACAGGGAAGATAGTCTGCTCCGGCATACTCCTGACAGCAATGCTAACCCGTTCTTTCACTATTTCAGGGGAAGGCGCTACAGCATGGAAAGGCAACAGGACAGCGCAATAGCCGAGTACAAAAAAATGGTTGGCACAAAGGATGATGTGGAAGTGGAATTGCTGAAAACTTACGCCATCCTGGATAATACCACCAATAACGGCACAATGGTGGAAGGAGCATTAATGAACAGCATCCTTGCCGGCCTGCAAAAGGCGGAAAGCTCTCATAGCAGGCTAACCTACCGTTTTTACGATCTGATGGCCAAAGCCTATTACCAGAACTACAATAGAAAAGAATCGTTGGAGTATGCGGAGCGCTATTATAAGAATCATCCTTACAAATCGCACCCGGTAATCCGGCAGCGGTATTACGATATTTCTTTTATGCTGGCCTCCAGTGCGAATGATTACGACAAGATGATGTTGTACAATGTAAAGGCGCGTAACCTTGCGAAAAGCATCGGCGATAGCATGGCAATTGCGCGGTCTTACGATAACTTATCGCAGGTGTATGAGCGGCAGGGACAATATGAGAAAACCCTTGAATGTAGCAGGATCTTTATTGATTACCTGAGGAGAACCAATAACCTGCAGCCAACTGCGTATAATAATTTAGCTGTCAGCTTTCTCCGTAATAACCAGTTGGATTCAGCTATCTACTATTATAAGGAGGCTATTGCGCTTGCCAAAAAGGACAAAAATAGGAAAGAAGGCCCCAGTTACTACAAGGGACTTATTGAAGCCTATAAAAAGAAAGGCGCATACGAAGAGGCCATGAAGGCCGCGGATTACGCCTTTTCCATAGAAATAGATAATATTAAGCAGATAGAAGCAGTTAAAGTTGCCGAGATACAGGCAAAGTATGAAACAGAGAAAAAAGACCGGAACATTGCGGAGCTGAGCAGCCGGAATGCGTTGAATGAAAAGGTGATCCGCCAGCAAAGATGGACGCTGGGATTGGCATCACTGGTATTCATCGGCATACTTTTATTCTTCTATATTATACACCGGCAGTACCGGTTGAAGGAAAGAAACAAATTGCTGCAACTGGAGAACAGCCGCCTGAACATCGAACAAAAATTACTACAGGCCCAGCTGAACCCGCATTTTATATTTAACTCCATTGCCAACCTGCAAAGTCTTGTTGCGTCCGGCGATACAAAAGAATCTGTCCGTTACCTGTCGGCATTTTCGGGGCTGTTACGCAGTGTGCTGGAACAGAGCAGGAAGGATTTTATCAGCCTGGAAGAAGAAGTTACCTCTTTAAAGAATTATCTTCAGTTGCAACAGATGCGCTTTGCGGGGATTTTCGATTACGAGGTAACAGTAGCGGAGGATCTTTATCCTGAAGATATACTGATCCCTCCGATGTTGGTGCAGCCTTTTGTTGAAAATGCCATAGAGCATGGATTCAGAAATATCCAATACAAAGGCATATTAAAAGTATCATTCAGGACCGAAAACAACCAGCTGTTTATCCTGGTAGATGATAATGGTACCGGCATTACCCGTAAGGAGGAGGGGCAGCAAAAGAAAAGGTCGCTTGCCGGAATTATCCTCAAAGAAAGACTGGAGGCCCTTTTCAAGTCCGGCGGGCAGGAAGCGGATTTTGAAATTGAAAATAAAGTGAATAACGGAACGCATGGCGTTACCGTACGTATTGTAATACCGGAAATCAGAGATTAAACCAGAAAACAACCATACATGAAGCTTTATATACTTGAAGATGAAGCGCTCATATTGAAACACCTCTTACAGGTTGTTCAAAGCATTCCTTTTGTACAGGTGGTAGGAAATTCACCTGAGGTAGCCCAGGCAGCCAGGGAAATACCCGCATTGAAACCAGACATTATTTTAGCGGACATCCGGCTGAAAGACGGTGACAGCTTCCGGCTATTTCATGAAATAGGGAATGAAGGTTTCCAGGTTATATTCCTTACCGCTTATGATCAGTATGCTATACAGGCGCTCAATATGGGCGCTTTCGGATACCTGCTGAAACCAATAGACGAAGCCGCTTTAACGGACATGCTGAACAAATGTTTTCACCAGCGGAAACGGGAGCATTTTGATCAGCAACAGCTGGAAATAGCCCGGCAACATTATATGGCCCAGGGTGGAACAATCGCCAGACGCATTGCATTGAAAAGCCTTGAATATATAGAAATCGTTTCTATAGAAGATATTATGTATTGCAGAAGCGATAAGGGTTACACAACCTTTTACCTGAAGAATAAACGTGAAATACTGGTGTCAAAAGGACTGAAAGACTATGAGAGTTTACTGTTGCCCTCCGGCTTTTTGAGATGCCATCAGTCTTACCTGGTTAATTTCCACTACGTGGAAAAGTATTACCGGGAAGGTTATCTGAAAATGCAGAACAACGAGCAGGTACCCGTTTCCAGCCGGAAAAAGGAAGAAGTGCTTAATTACCTGGAGAATATCTCCTGACCGCCTGGGCAGTTATAGTGTTTTTTTTCTTAAAACCACGTTCTCATTGTCGTCATCATCTTCTTCCAGTATTAATTCCCAGTTTATTTTCTCAGCAATCTCAGTTAGCAAATTGACATACAAAACTTCATTTTCCGGGTTGGATTTCGATCCAACCACCGCAATTAAATTAACCCGTTCACTGTTAAAGTTTTCATGTCTGCCATAGCTGCCATCGTCTGAATTGACGGCAAGAACGCTGATCCATGGAAAGCCTTCTATGTTACTGAATTGCTGGTTACCGGTGCGTTTTAATTTTCCCGTATTATCCAGAATGTTAAGTACATTACTGGTTAATACGCGCTGGCTATAAGTTTCGTTACCCCGTATTTCGTAGTACCAATAAAGGTGCGACCACATGATTTGTTTATTTATAAGTTAGTTTACTTACCATTACGGCTTTGCAAAAAAACGGAATGATATTTACGAATTTATGATATAGCCCCCTAATTTATTCTTTTAGTATATTTATATCAATAGGCTTGTGTTTACAAAGATAGAAAGTACTGTACAACTAATAATGAGTGCAGGAATTCAGGGAAACTGGTTCCATTATAAATAATTATAGTTATGAAGATAAAAACTACCCTATTCATATTATCAATTGCATCTGGTGTATTATTTCAATCTTGTCATAAAAAAAGTAACCAGGGGCCGGACGATCCACCCGCAGGAAAGCCTGCAGTTACCAGGATAGAAGATGTGCTAAACGGTAAGGACCAAAGCCTGATCAATATCCTGAATAAAGTAAGAGGCAGTGTGGGTAAAAGAGGACCTGCCTCCAAAACGATATGGAGTAGAAAAAATGATTATGGTGTAGGATTGTATATCAGTGCTAATCATATCTATAATATATCTGGCTGGAGTTCCCGGAATGCGCAGTTTTTCAATTTATTCTCTGAGAACCCGGGCATTTTTGAAACCTCGCAAATTCCACCAGCGAATGGAAATATAGCATTGGGAAATACATTGATAGCCGATTTTCCCTTAATGCACTTTGATATTTCTCCCAATGCTACCAATACAACTATATTACCGTCAGAAGATTTTTATTTAGGCGTTATCGACAATCAGCGAATTGAACAGGGACCATTACCCCAATATCCCACCCTTGTTCAAACTGCCGCGCCATTGCAAATGTATGACGCTGATAACCGTACAAAAGCAATTCAAACCTGGGCTACTCCCGTTGCAGGTGAAAAGGCCATTGCAGTTGGATATCCCCAGGATAACGGTAATTATCCCAACGGAGCAGTTGCCTATGGAAAAATATTATCCGATACTGAAGCGGCGGATATTATTCAGAAATTGAAGGCTGCCGGAGATGCCGAAGGAGAGGTGCCGTATAACCCGGCTGTCGAATTTTTTGTAGAAGCGCAGGGGATAGCCGGTATGAGTGGCGGCGGAGCGTTCAATTCAGAAGGACAGTTATTGGGTATTATGGTAAGAGCGAGTGACAAGGAAAAAGCGCCTAAAATCATCCGGGTGGTAAAAGTAGTTTACATCAAATCCAGGATGGTGGAGTTTTATAATGGATTGCCGGAAACAAGCAAGAGCAAAGTAAAACCATTTATTAGTGGTGAGTTATAAGTAATATTCATATCCCTCCATTCTGAAAATGTTATCCCGGAACATGGATACTGTTGCTGTATTACCGCATCAAAGCTCAACCAGACATTTGGCTACAAAATAAGGGAATTAAGCTACAGCTGAATGCTTAACCTGCTTAGGTTTGCAGTGTATTTCGCTCCGCTGTGAATTTGCTTTGGCAATCCGGGATAAGCGAAATGGTTATCTTTTTAATTTTAATAATGGACTTTTATGAGAACCGTTTTAATAACCGGTGCTAACTTGAATGCAGCTCCGCCGCCGTTTTAGGGATTCAGGCATAACTTTTAAGATCATCTTACAAAGGTCACAAAGCGTGATACAATCCAGAAGAATGTATCACGCTTTTTGTTTCACGGATTATTGTAGTACATGACTTATAGAGAATAATACATTACTAATGCGACGCCGCTTTCAACCCAACAATAGAACCTATCAATGTTATTATAAAGAACATTCTCCAGAAATGAGCAGGTTCATTAAAAATAAGGATTCCCATCAGGGCGGTGCCTACTGCCCCGATACCTGTCCATACCGCATAGGCGGTTCCCAGGGGCAGGCTTTGGGTAGCTTTCATCAGTAAAAGCATACTGGCCACTAATGAAAACACGAAAGCGCTATACCACAAATACATGGCGGTGCCGGTTGATTCCTTTGCTTTTCCGAGGCTGGAAGTAAATGCTACTTCAAACAAGCCTGCGATAATTAAAATAATCCAGTTCATAGTGATTGATTTTAGAATAGCAAGTTCGCACGTATCAGGCACTAAAAATTTTACAAATGATAAAAATTAAGTAATCTATTTCAATCCGGACCTGATCCTGCTTAAGCTAACCTGCGTCATGCCGAGGTAAGAAGCAATGTGGCCAAGCTGTACCCGTTGCAGTATTTCAGGGTCGGTTAACATTAGTTCTTTGTAGCGTTCCAAAGCCGTTCTGCATTGTCTGAAAATAAGCCGTTCTTCAATTTTGATCAATTCCTGCTCGGCAAATTTACGTCCCCAGTTAGCGATATGGATATCTTCATTGAACAGCTTACGCAGATGCTCCGTATTTAGTTCGTACAAATCACAGGGTTCCAGCAGTTCTATGGTTTCATAGCCTTTTTCGTTCTGAACATAGTTCTTCATGGATATAACCGCGTCGCCTTCTTTTCCAAACCAGAAGGTTATATCTTCATCACCCGGATTAGCAAATGCCCGCACCATACCTTTCCGTATGAAATATATTTTGGAAGATATCCTGTTCACTTTAAATAATACGTGCGCTTTGGGGAAAGTTGTTTCGTAAATGTTTCCCTTCAGCAAAGCTTTTGATTTCTCCGGTAGCGGATATATATTGTCAATTATATTGTCGATGTTCATAATTCATTTACTTGCTTATCAAAAAAGTACTAATAAGATGTAACACCTCGTCAAAATTTGTTTCCAGTACCATATGGCTGCCATCGATAATATGCGTCTGGGCGCGGGGTAAGTCCTTCTGATAACAATAAGCTTCCTCCACGCCAAAAAATACATCATATTTTCCCCATATAATTAAAGCAGGAGGTTGGTGAACACGGAAATATTCCTGGAAGACCGGGAACATGCTGATGTTATTCCCGAAATCACAATTCAGCTCAAACTGCATATCAATATTACCGGGGCGCTTCATAAGCTCCCAATCGAGTCTCCATAATTCAGGGCTGACACTGGATAGTAGCGCTTCGGGCACCCCCGCAGTATATTGCATTTTTACGCCTTCCTCACTCAGGAAGGCAGCAACTTTTTCTTTCTTTTCAGGGGTGGGGTTTTGCCAGTAGTCTATGGTTTCATCCCATTGCGGGCCAATACCCTCATCATATGTATTGCCGTTTTGTACAATTATCCGTTCTATCTTTTCAGGGTGGTTTACGCATAGTCGCAAGCCAATAGGGCAGCCATAATCGTGAAGATAGATGGTGAACGACTTCAGGCCGATCACGTCTGTAAACTTATTAATATATGCAGATATATTACCAAATGAATATTCAAAAAGATCTTTATCCGGGAATGCGCTGAATCCAAATCCGGGGTAGTCAGGAGCCACCAGGTGAAACCTGTCTGACAGGGCTGTCATCAGATTTTTAAACATTACAGATGAGGTCGGGAACCCGTGCAAAAGCAACAGGGAAGGGTGTTTCCTGTCGCCGGCCTCCCGGTAGAAAATATCGATACCGTCAACTTTAATGGATCTGTTAAGAATCTGCCTGCTCATATTTGGAATATTTGTAGATCAGAAATGGAGCTTACTACCAAAGATAACCGATAATAGCCTCTTTAAGAATTGGCATCTGCCGCGGTATCTTTTCTCCTAAATATTATCTTTTCATGTACAGATACAAAAACTCGATTTATTTTTATATTCTTGTGTACCATACCAATCACATGACTCAGTACCGGCAACAAACTGATGCAGATTTGATAATGTTCCTGCGCGAGGACAAGGGCGATGCTTTTACTGAAATTTACGACCGCTACTGGAAGAAATTGCTGGCCATTGCATATCATCATTGCAGGGATAAAGTAATTGCAGAAGAAATAGTGCAGGAAGTTTTTATCGGCCTTTGGAACAGGCGGAAGGAGCTTTATATCGATAACGTAAATGCCTATCTCGCTACCGCAGTGAGATTATCTGTGTTTAAACAATATGTGCGGCAGAAGCGGAGGGATGAGATAAAAGAACAGGCCGCCGATCCCATCATTACCACCTGGGATGAAGAAAAGATCTACACCAGGTTCCTGCAGCAACATATTAATGGAATAGTAGAAGTTTTACCGGAGAAATGCCGCCTGGTGTTTAAACTAAGCCGGGAAGAAGGACTAAGTATACCGGAAGTAGCCCAAAGAATGGGCATTGCCGAGAAAACGGCCGAAGCGCATCTTACCAAAGCATTGAAAGTACTGAAGGTTAAGTTGAATCGCCCCTATTTATGGGTGATCATAATCGTTAAAATGTTACTTTCTTAATTTCTTCAAAAAAATTCCTCCGCTCACTAAGGGTAAAGATCAACCTCATGGTACATCTCTGTGTAACTGTAATATCCATATTATGCCGGGCAAGGTAGCGCATAAAAAATATTTCCCCCGCTAAGGGTAAAGCTGAAGTTATGGTACATATCTGCATAAGGATAAAATTTATACGTTGAAGGACAATATATATCACCTGATCGAAAAATACCTTGCCGGCACCATTACACCGGCAGAAGAGGCGCAGTTAATGGCCTGGTACCAGGATCATAATCAAACCGATGTTGAATGGCCGTCAGAAAATGCGGATGAAGAAGAACAGGTACGTTTGCGTATGCTCCTGCGTATGAATCAGCAAATCAATACCCCTGTAACCAGATCCGGCACTACCAGGCGCCTTTGGTACCTGTCTGCTGCTGCATCTGTACTGCTTATCGTGGGATTTGCCACCTATTTTTACTACACTCAGATTCACCGTTCAACCCGCCCGGCTGTTATAGCCCGGGATGTTAAAGACATTGGTCCCGGAGGAAACAAAGCGATACTGACCTTGGCTAACGGTGATAAGGTAGTGCTGGAAGAGGCCAAAAACGGGCTCATATCCCAGCAGGGCAACACCTCGGTGAATAAGACCGGCAGCGGCAGCCTGCTTTATAATAAGGAGGCCGGTAGCACCGCTGCCTCCATCGTTTACAATACCCTGAGCACGCCCTATGGCGGCCAGTACCAGATGACTTTGCAGGATGGCACCAAAGTGTGGCTCAACGCAGGTTCCTCACTGCGTTTCCCTGCATCCTTTCCCGGAAATGAAAGGAATGTAATACTTACCGGTGAGGCATATTTCGAAGTGGCTAAAGACAACGCCCGGCCATTTTTTGTAACGGTAAATGCCGGATCAGGAGCGCCTATGACCGTAAGGGTATTGGGAACGCATTTTAATATTAATGCCTATCCTGATGAACAACACAATATTGTTACGCTGCTTGAAGGCGCTGTAAAAGTAGGTTGCGGCCAGGCAAATGCCTTGCTGGCGCCTGGTAAGGAGGCAATATTAAACAGGACTTCCGGCAAAATCAATATAAAAGACGGAGATACAGAAGGTGCTGTTGCATGGAAAAACGGCTACTTCTTATTTGAAAATGAAAAAATAGAAAGCATCATGCGGCAGATCAGCCGCTGGTATGATGTAGAAGTCAGCTATCAGGGCGATGTTTCAGGAAAAGCTATTGGCGGTAGTTTATCGCGGTCAAAGAATGTTTCCGAAGTATTAAATATGCTGGAATTAACAGGTACCGTACACTTTAAAATAAACGGAAGGAGGATCACAGTTATGCCATAAAAATCATCTGCAAAAGCAGGGGCAGTAAAAAACCGGGAGCGTTCCAGCGCCCCCGGATAGTTTGAGCTTACCCTGCGAAAAACAAATTTCGAAAGCTATTGTAGTCACAGTTTCTGATTATTAAACCCAAACAATCAAATGTAATGAAATTTTACATACCTGACGTGTGCCCAAAAAAAGCCGGCGCCACGTATAAAAAATTCCTGTTGATTATGAAACTTACCTTTGTTTTAATGATCGCAGCGTTAATGGAAGTCAGCGCCTCCGGTTATGCCCAAAAGGTTACGTTATCAGCCAAACAGATCACTCTCCGGGAAGTATTCCGTCAGATCCGCAAGCAAACGGGTTATAATGTTGTGTGGAATGTTGAAATTTTAAAAGATGCACAGCCGGTAGCCTTACAGGTAACCAATGCCACTGTGGAAGAAGTACTGCGGAAAAGTTTCGCCAGTCAGCCCTATACCTATTCAATTCATGAAAACACAATCGTGGTAACGCGTAAACCCGAACTAACAGTGGTTAACATGACCATCAAAGGACGCGTTACCGATACCGAGAATCACCCGATACCCGGCGTTGCCGTAAGGCTGAAAGACTCCCAGATCGGAACTGCCACGCAAGCTGATGGTACCTATACGCTCAGTGTGCCTGATGGAGGCGGCGTGTTGTCATTCAAATACCTGGGTTACACCCCCAAAGAAGTACCGATCAATGGGCAGACTGTTATCAATGTGCAGCTCGAACAATCCACCTCACAGCTTACCGAGGTAGTAGTTGCTTATGGCAAACAAAGTTCGCGCGAAATTATAGGCTCGGTAGCAAAGCTATCTGCCACTGATATTAAAGATCAGCCAACGGGTACTTTCGCGGAAAGGTTGCAAGGCAAGCTGCCGGGCGCCCAGGTAGCGCAAACTACCGGCCGGCCAGGGCAGGGGATGGACCTGCGCGTACGCGGTGCCGCATCATTTACCTCCAGCGTGCGCCCATTGGTAGTGGTAGACGGACAGCCTATGCCGGCTAACCCCGATAACATCAACAACATTAACCCCGACGAAATCGAGTCGTTTACTATTCTGAAAGATGCCGCCTCCACCGCTTTATACGGTTCACGCGCCGCCAACGGTGTGATAATCATTACTACCAAAAGAGGGAAATCCGGCGCTACGCAAATAAATTTCAATTCCTATTACGGCACCGCCTCAATGATGCGTGAACTGATCCCGCCGGTTATGAACGCCACGCAACTGGCTACTTACATGAAAGGTTTTTATGAAGATAAGATCAAATACGAAGGCTACACCGGCGGTATACCTGCGGTATATCAGAACCCTGAACAATACGGAGAAGGTACGGACTGGTTCAGCGTGCTGACCAGGAATGCGCCTGTGCAGAACTATAGCCTGTCTATCAATGCAGGTAACGATAAGGCTGCCTACAGTATCGTGGCTGGCTATTTTGACCAGCAGGGTATCCTTGTAAATACCGGCTATAAGCGTTTTTCATTGCGCGTGAATGGTGATTTCAACCCTGGCAAGCGGGTGAAGGTGGGCTTTGGTGTTGCACCTTCTCTGCAACTGGAGCATAACAACAGGCAGGGGGACGGCTTTAACGTGGATGGCCAGCGTGCTATTTTTGCATCTGCCTCCATGATGCCTACAATGGGCTCTCCTTACAACCCGGATGGTTCGCTGGCCCTGGGTATTTCAGGGTTTACCAACCAGTTTGTATGGGCCAACCCGCTGAGGCAACTGCTCGAAGTGAAAGATGACGCTAACCGGTTACGTGTATTGGCCAATTTGTTTGCAGAAGTAAAAATTACCGATCATCTCACCTTCCGCACATCTGGTAGCGCCGACCTTGGAAACATGACCCGCAACAGGTTTATTCCATCTACTTCAATAGGCGGCTTTAACGCAATACCTATGGAAAATCCGCCGCCAGGCAATAACACTGCTTTGGGGGAATCAATAGTTAATAATGATTACTCCTGGCTGAATGAAAATACATTGAACTACCGGCGGCAATTTGGTAAAGATCATTCACTGGATTTACTGGGTGGTTTTACCGTACAGCGGTCTACAGGTTTTGCAAGCGATATGGTTGGCCGCGATTTTCCGGATAACAGCGTTTCTTATTTAAGTGCTGCTACCCGTTTTACTACCAATACTTCCAGCTTTAATGCCTGGACAATGGCATCGCTTCTGGGTCGTTTAAACTACAGCTATAAAGAACGCTACCTTTTGCAGGCTACCATCCGGAGAGACGGGTCGTCACGTTTCGGGGACAATAACAAATGGGGTACCTTCCCTTCTATTGGTGCAGGCTGGATAGTGAGTGATGAGTCCTTCCTCAAAAATGTGCCGAACCTGAGTTTACTGAAACTAAGAGCCACCTTCGGTTTAACCGGTATGAATGAGATAGGTAACTATACCACCGTACCAGGTATTAGTAATGCCAATTATACTTTTTCAGGCGGCCTGGCTCCTGGAAAAGTACAAACCAGTTTGGGTAACCCGAACCTGGCCTGGGAACGTAACCAGCAATTTGATGTAGGTTTTGATCTGGGTCTGTTTGACAACCGGATTAACTTCTCTTATGATTATTATAATAAGCTGACGACTGGATTGTTATTCGTACTACCTGTTCCGCAATCTTCGGGTTTTTCAACCGTGCAGGATAACCTGGGAGATATCAGCCAATGGGGACATGAGTTTATTGTAAGCACTAAAAACCTGGTTGGAAAACTTAAATGGAACACAGATTTTAATATCTCTTTTAACAGAAATCTTGTTAAAAGAATTGGGTTAAATAATATTTCCTTTGCCGACAACCCGACAAGGACATTATCTGAATTCACCGACTACCGGACACTTGTTGGTAAGCCTATCGGCCAGTTTTATGGATATATATTTGACGGCATCTTCAAAAATCAGGCGGAAGCCGACGCCGGACCTAAATATTATGGAACCGGCACCACTACGCTCTCCCAGGCAGGAACAGTGAGGTTTAAAGATTTAAACGGCGATGGCAAGATCACTTTCCCGGATGATCAGACTGTGATCGGAGATCCTAATCCCAAATTTATATTTGGTTTAAGCAACACCTTTCAGTACCAAAACTTCGATCTGAATATCGCTATATCAGGTACTTACGGCAACAAGCTGAAAAATGGTATGCAGGAAAGTACGTACAACCTGGACGGCGTGTTTAATGGTCCGCCGGAATTACTCGATCGCTGGCGCTCCGAGGCCAATCCGGGTAATGGAAAAGTGGCGCGTACTTTAGCTAACACCACCGGGGCTTACCGTACCGATAATACGCTGTTTGTTTATGATGCTTCCCATCTCACAATCAACAATATCACACTCGGGTATATGCTGAGAAAATTCAGGACACCTGTTATCAAAAGCTTAAGAGTGTATGCATCAGCACAAAATGTATACATCTTCACCAGTTACCCGGGCAACCCCGAAGTAAGCGCAGGTGGGCTGGCATTTGTAACGCAGCAGGGGCAGGATCTTGGTGCTTATCCACTGCAAAGAACATTTACGTTTGGCTTGAATCTCGGTCTTTAAAAATCAGTAAAAATGAAAAAGATTTCCTGTTTAATATTAGTGATACTGAGTTTGGTGGAGATATCCTGTAAGAAATTTCTCTCCGAAGTCAATCCCAACAATGTAACATTGGGCAACTACTTCAAAACCCAGAACGATTATGATCTGGCCGTGAATGGCGCCTATAGCCAGTTGCGTGGGCTTTATAATAACAGAAGCGCCTGGGTAATGGGCGAAATGCGTTCAGATAACACGCACTACGATTATAAATCATCTGACCAGGCAGTAGCCACCGTAAACCGTTATGCCGTAGCAGATTTTCTGGATGATAAATATAATAACCAGACACCTCCAAAGTGGAATTTAGGTTTTAATGCCATATCAGCAGCAAATGTGATCATAGATCATATTGATGATATTAAGTTGTCTGATGCCAATCGCAATGCAATCCTGGGCCAGGCTAAGTTTATCCGTGCCCTGGTGTATTTCGACCTGGTGCGTTTTTATGGCGGAGTACCTATCTATAAGCGTGCGCCGCTTAGCCGTGAAGAGACTTACATCCCGCGCTCTTCCGTGCAGGAAGTGTATGACCTGATCGTTGCTGATGCTACCGATGCAGCCGCCAAACTGAGCGCCACCACTTTTCCGCAAACCGGGCGCGCTACAAAGGGTGCGGCACTCACCCTGCTGGGCGACGTATATCTTACCCTGAAAAAATATGACCTCGCTGAAGGTGCTTTAAAACAGGTAACTGCAATGGGCTATGCGTTGTTTTCAAGTTATGGCGATGCATTTCAGCTGAATAATAAAAACGGTAAGGAATCTATATTTGAGATCCAGTTCAACACCGGGCTGGCCGTGCCACAGGCTAACGTAGAGGCATCTGTTTACAATTTTTTACCGCGTATGGTTAACACTACCGTGGTCACTGGCGTAAACTTTAACAGCGTTACCACGGTAGGTGGCTTTAACACGCCTACACAGGACCTGATCAGTGCATATGAATCGGGCGATCAGCGCCTCGATGCCTCCATCGCTATAGCAGAAGGCACATTCAATGCCACCGATGATTTTACAGCTACTGCGGTTAAATCAGCCGTTGATTATGTTGCGCCGGCAGGCAAAGTAGGACGGCCGTTTCCAAAAAAATACCTGCATACGCATACGATCGGTAATCAAACCAATGATAACTGGCCGGTTTACCGCTATTCAGAAGTTCTATTGCTGCTGGCGGAAAGCCTGAATCAACAGGGCAAATCAGGTGAAGCATTGCCTTATCTGAACGCAGTAAGAGAACGCGCCTTTGGGGATGCGTTGCACAATATCACCAGCACCAACCAGGCAGCATTGCAAACAGCTATTTTAAAAGAAAGAAGAGTGGAACTGGCCTTTGAAAATAAACGCTGGCTCGACCTGGTGCGGACAGGCAACGCTATCACCGTGATGAATGCCTTTGGTGTTCAACAAAAGGCGAAGTATAGTTATCTGCAGGCAGGAAGTTATAATGTTACCCAGAACCGGCTGCTGTTTCCGATACCTAATGCAGAAGTATTACTGAACGATAAACTTACTCAGAACCCAGGTTACTAACTAAAACTCACAGTCATGAAAAACATTATGATGAAGGCGGGTAAATCCTGCCTGCGATCTACCTGTGTGAATTGGAAAGCAATTGTATTCGCTTTACTCGTAGTTTCCTGTTCCCGGCGGACAGATCAGATACAAGTCGAAGATCAATCGCCGGAAAAGGTGCAACCCAAAACAGAACTGGCCACCTGTTGCTGGGTGGCGATTACCAATGAAGTTCCAAACACCATTGAGGTGTATGATCCGGCGGATGCTGCCTGGACTACGCCTAAATGGACCTGGAAACCCACCACTGCACTGTCGTACAATGCCACCAGTGAAATACCTCTCTGGACGGCGCCTACAGACATCAAGGTGAGGAACAATACAACATTTGCAGGTACCGCGCAGGTGATTACCGCCACTTCCTACAGGTTGGCCACCATAGCCCGTTACACAGGTACGGGTACTAAAGGGCAGAAGCTGTGGGTAATGGGTTTTAACGACACCACCAGCCTGCATGCAATGGAAATACTGCCTGATGGCAACTGTGTGGTTGCCAGCGCCGGGAAAACATGGCCGCAGGGATGGATCCGTATCTATTCATCATCACAGCCATCACCCAATCATGGCGTATACACACAATACTTTTACACCTCCGTTCATGCAGTACTTTGGGATGCCACGCACCAGGTGCTCTGGGCGCTGGGAAATTCGCTGAGAAAATACTCCTATAATCCTCCCGGTTCCGGCGGCACCATCACAAACCCTAAGTTGCGTTTGGATACTTCTTATGACACTTTGCCAAGCCCCTGGGGGCACGACCTTGCGGCCGATGTGAATAACCCGGACCAGTTGCTGGTTACCACCAATGGAGGTGTTCATATTTTTCATATATCCAGCGAAACCTTCAGTGACATGCCTGGAGCGGCATATGGAACCTTTACGAAAGCTATCAGCAGTCAACCCGGACAAAATACGCTTATAGAAACGCGACCCAGCACTGGCTGCCCGTTGTATCCCGCCAGGGATTGGTGTACCTCCGTGGTTAATTTTTATAATGCCAGCACCGGAGCAGCCACAGGCTCCCGTACTGTAAGCGGAGCCGCTATTTATAAAGCGAAAGCATTTGATCCAAACTATTATTGATACGATGAGAAGAATAATATGGATAGGTGCTGCTATTGCTTTGGCTATTTTTCAAGTGGCCTGTAAAAAATCAGGAACCAATACAGATCCCGGTCCCACAAATAATCCGCCAGTCGTGCAGTCCTATCCTGGACTGCAGCTGGCATTAACCAATGATGCCTCTAAGCAGATAGAGATTTATGATCCGATGATCACAGACTGGAATTCCGCGGACGCAAAAAAGTGGAGATGGTCGCCTACCACGGCACTGGGTTTCAGCGCAAATGAAATTAAGAGCTTTGGCGGCGGCACCGATTTCAAAGTGCGGAAAATGAAAATCTGGCAGGATGCCAGCTATGCAGTGATCAGCGACAACAGCATGGCGGCGTTGATTGGCTATCCATCCGGACAGCGGGTATGGTCAAAAGTGATCGGTGGCAACCTGCATTCGGCAGAACTGTTGCCCAATGGTAACATCGCCCTCGCGGCGTCTGATGCTAACTGGATCAGGGTGTATGCTTCTTCACAGGGAGCTGATAACAACACCTACGCGGAGTTTACGCTGGGCGCGGCACACGCCGTATTATGGGACCCGTTGATTAATGGATTATGGGTTACCGGCCAGGACTTATCCGGCAATACACACATCCTCACTGCACTGGCTGTTGGCGGCACTGCTGCCAACCCCGAATTAACGGAACTAAAACAGTACCGCGTTACATTGCCTTCTGCCTGGGGCCATGAAGTAAGCGCATACTATGGCAATACCAACCTGTTATGGGTCACTACCAACGGAGGGGAATATGTCTTTAATAAAACTACAAAAACCTTTTCCATGTCACCCACAAACAACCTGACCTTTGTAAAAGGCATGGGGAACCAACCCAGCGGGCAGATTGTACTGGTGCGGCCCGACGCAAATAAAAATCCGCGTCCTGCCATCAGTTGCCCGCTCAATAACTGGTCTTCCAGCACAGTTGATTTCTATACATCAGGCGGGGATTGGCAGGGATCGAGAATAGTGAACGGCGCCTGTTTCTATAAAATAAAAATAGTTTACGACAATTATCAGTAATGTACTTTAGCAAAAAGATATATACCTGTTGCCTGGTGTTACTGGGCTTTGGTGCCGGCAGAAGTGTTGCGCAGCAGGCCACACCGGCGCTGATTCCTATGCCGCGTTCTGTAAAAATGGATACGGGCAGCTTTCTCTTCAACGCCAATACACTGATCCGGACAGATGTTCCCGAAAAGCGCGTGGTTGAATATTTCACAGATCGTTTGTTCAGCACCTGGAAGTTCAGCAACAAGGTAGTAACAGGTACCACGGGCTCGCAGCCGGAACTGTTCATCACTACCACTGGTGCGGAACAACTCCCCGCAGAAGGATACCGGCTGTCGGTAACACCAAGCCGCATTACTCTCACCGGCAGAAACGCGGGCTTGTTTTATGGCATGCAAACCTTGTTGCAGTTGTTGCCCGCATCAACAAACGGAACGGCAGCCATTCCTTGTCTTACCATAGAAGACGCTCCCCGCTTCGGTTACCGCGGACTCATGCTGGATGTTTCCCGGCATTTCTTTACGGTAGAACAGATCAAAGACCTGCTGGACCTGATGGCTTACTATAAACTGAACCGTTTTCACTGGCATCTTACCGACGACCAGGGATGGCGGCTGGAAATCAAAAGTTGTCCTGAGCTAACGAAAGTGGGCGCCTGGCGTGTGCCACGCATCGAGTTCGGCGGCAATACCCTGCCACCACAACCCGGCGAAGCCGCCACCGATGGCGGATTTTACACCCAGGAGCAGGTGAAGGAAATTATCCGTTACGCTGCTGAAAGACACATCGATATACTGCCTGAAATAGACGTGCCGGGTCATTCTATGGCCGCCATAGCAACCTATCCTGAGCTGTGCGTTACGCAGAATCGTGATATCAAAGTGAACCCTGGCAGCAGCTTCGCCAAATGGTTTCCCTCGGGAGGTTTTGAAATGTATGTAGATAATTCCCTTAACCCCACGGATGAACGGGTTTACAAATTTCTTGATAAAGTGTTCGGTGAGGTAGCGGCATTATTCCCTTACCCCTACATTCATGTTGGCGGAGATGAATGTTACAAAGGCTTTTGGGAGAAAAGCCCTGTTGTGCAGCGTTTCATGAAGGAACACCACATCAATGATACCCATGAGCTGCAAACTTATTTTATTTCAAGAGTGAATAAGATTATTCAGTCGAAACACAAAAAACTGATTGCCTGGGATGAAGTAGCAGCAGGCAATGCAAAAGATAGCATCACGGTGATGAACCGGTTTGGTGAGAAGGGCGCCATTGAGCAAATAAGAAAAGGGCTGGACATCGTACTGGCGCCCAGTCGTAACGGGCTTTATTTTGATTATGCGCAGAGTGCTTCGGATCAGGAACCATCCAGCCACGGAGGCAATGAGCCGGTATGGAAAGCCTATCAGTATAACCCGGAATACCCTGCATTGTCCGGAGATGAACGTAAACACATTATGGGCGTGGAAGCCTGCATATGGACGGAAAACATCCCTGATGTTTCGAAACTCCAATATATGATGCTGCCACGTATGCTGGCGCTGGCGGAAACAGGATGGTCAGATGAAACGGCCAAAGACTATCCACATTTCGCCGGCACAGCATTACCATTACACCTGGAGCGCTTCGATAAAGCCGGTATCAACTACCGCGTGCCCACAGTTTTTAATTACACGGATTCAACAATAATAACCGGTACTTTCAGGTTTGAAGTGCAACCACCTGTACCGGGAGCCAGGATATTTTATACACTGAATAACCGTCCGCCGGGCGACTATGATCACGAATACCAGGAACCCGTAACCATTACGGTTCCCAGGGGGAAAACAATCACGCTAAAAACCATTGTTATCACTCCCGCAGGCCGCAGAAGTGTTATCACACGTACCGTACTGGATAATAACGATAAACTGAAAAAATAACCTATGCTAACAAATATCCGCCTATTCTTGTACAGTGCTTTGCTCCCCGCTGCTATATTTATTTCTTCCAATGCCAATGCACAACAGCCATTGGAACGTTTTGAAGAGGTTGCAGCGGGGTTTAAAAGCCCTGGCAGGGATTATGGCACAGTACCATTCTGGGTATGGAATACGAAAATCACCAAAAGAAATATCGATTCCATGCTGAATGATTACCGGAAAAATGACTTTGGCGGCGTGATCATTCATCCACGCCCCGGGTTAATTACGGAGTTCTTATCAAAAGAATGGTTTGATTTATTTGAGTATGCCCTTCAGCAGGGAAAAAAGTTAGGGCTGAATATCTGGATATACGACGAAAACTCATACCCTACAGGCTTTGCCGGCGGATTAGTGGGAGAGCAAATGCCCGAAGCCTACAACCAGGGTCAGATGTTGTATATGGAAGAAGCAACCCGGTTGCCTGATGATCTTTCTGCTTTCTTTTTATTTCTTAAAGAAGAAAATGGATCTTATAAAGATGTAACGAGTAATTTGAAGGAAGAAGAAGGGAAAACCGGGCATTACCGGTTATTCAAAAAAGTAAATTATCAACGATCCAACCGGGGCTCGGTGGCAGGTCCTATTGGCGTGTCTTATGTAGACCTGATGGCCAAAGGCGTTACGGATAAGTTCATCGATATTGCATACAAAAGTTATGAAAAAGTGGTGGGCAATGAATTTGGCAAAACCATCAAAGGCGTTTTCTCTGATGAACCCACCATCATCAACGAGGGCCGCAACTGCGTACGCTGGACACCTGATCTGTTCGACCGGTTTTATAAAGACTGGCACTACGATCTGAGGTTACATCTGCCGTCCCTGTTTAAAGAAACAGGTGATTGGAAACGGGTACGCCATAATTACTACCAGGTTCTGCTGGAACTATTTATCGACCGGTGGTCTAAACCTGTGTCAGCCTATATGAGTGCTCATCAGCTTACCTGGACGGGGCATTATTGGGAACATGGTTGGCCAAGCCCTTATCACGGGCCAGATAACATGGCCATGTATGCCTGGCATCAAATGCCGGGTATTGATATGCTGTTCAACCAGTTTAATGAAGATAAACCGGTGCAGTTTGGCAATATACGCGCCGTCAGGGAGCTGGGGAGTGTGGCTAATCAATTGGGTAAAACACGTACCCTGTCTGAAACCTATGGTGGCGCTGGTTGGGAGCTTACCTTCAAGGATATGAAACGCCTGGCCGACTGGGAGTTTGTATTAGGAGTTAACTTCCTGAATCAGCACTTATCGTTTATGACGCTCACGGGTGCACGTAAATACGATTATCCGCCCAGCTTCTCTTATCATGAACCCTGGTGGCCCTATTACCGTTTCATGAATCATTACTTCACACGGTTGTCTTACCTATTATCCAAAGGACAACAGTACAACAACATCCTGGTAATTGAACCCACCACTTCGGCCTGGATGTATTACGCCAGGGATGCGGAAAACAAACGTTTCTTCGATATCACCAAAACTTTTAATGATTTCGTGACAAAGATGCAGCGGTCGCACCTGGAATATGATTTAGGTTCAGAAAACGTGATCAAAGATCATGGCCGTGTTGATGGCAATAGCTTTGTAGTAGGACAACGGGCTTACAAGGTGGTAGTGATTCCGCCGGGTATGGAAAGTATCAACAGCGCCACCTTCCGTTTACTGAAAGACTATATCGCAGCCGGGGGAAAGGTGATTTGTTTTGAACAATTAAGATTAGTAGATGGAGCAGTGAACAATGAACTTTCCATCATCAGCCAGATCCCGGAAATGAAACCGGATCTGTTCCATAATGAAGGCTTTAGCATCTCAGGATTAAAAGGCGACAGCATTGGTGGTAACATTTATCATCAGCGCCGTAAACTGGCCAACGGGGAATTATTGCTGTTAACCAATGCCAGCATGACCGGAGCCTCTTCAGGCAGCATCCACATGCGGGGACAGGACGTGGTACAGATGGATATGAATTCGGGAAATATTTCCCGCATTAACTATTCGCTGCATGATCAGGAGGTGCATTTCGACTTTAATATCCCGCCCGCCGGAAGCCAGGTGCTGTTTATTGCGGATAAGAAATTACCGGAATATAAAATAAACGCACCAGCCGCAGAATGGGCTACCGTGAACGCTTCCGCGACAAAAATAAGCAGGCCGTTTGATAACAACCTGACGATTGATTTTTGCGATCTTCATTTGCATAAGCCGGATTCAAACTATACTAGTATACACGTAGGCGTAGCTTCCAATACGGCTTTCAAACACCACGGGTTTACGGATGGCGTAGGCAACCCCTGGAATAACCGTACCCAATTTAAACAGGCGATTGTAAGCCGGGATACTTTTTCCACTGGTACCGGGTACACAGCTGTCTATCATTTTAATATAGCCGCCGGTGTTGATTTCCGGAATTTCAAAGCGGTAATAGAGCAGCCGGAACTTTGGCATGATGTAAAGATTAATGGCGAGTACATTAAAAATGAACCCGGGCAATGGTGGCTGGACCGCTCCTTTGGCGTGTACCGGATTGGCCGCTATTTAAAAACCGGGGATAATGAACTGGCTGTAACCGTTTCCCCTATGAGCGTTTATGCTGAAATTGAACCGGTTTATATTTTGGGAGATTTCAACCTGGAAGCGGCATCACGCGGCTGGAGCATCGTTAAACCGCAACCATTACAGTTTGGTTACTGGGATAAGCAGGGACTACCTTTATATGGCCACGGTATCACCTATACGAAAACATTTACTATAACAGAGCCGGGCAAATCATACGCCGTGGAATTAGGTAAATGGAAGGGAACGGTGGCAGCGGTAAAGGTCAACGGGGTACTTGCCGGCGTTATCACTGCTGAACCCAACAGGCTATCTATCGGGGAATTCGTGAAAAAAGGAACTAATAAGATTGAAGTAACCGTAACCGGTAGTCTGAAGAATGTTTTAGGACCATTTTACAACAAACCTGCGCCAGGATTGGTTGACCCGGGTAAATGGTACAATGTGAAAACGCAGCCGCCAGGGAATGAATATGATATTTACGATTATGGACTAACAGAGGATTACGGGATTAAGGTTATGCGCTGAGATTAGTTTGTGTCATTGTAAATGACCGGCATTTGTCCTTTCCACTTATTCCAGGTGATATCATCTGTGATAAGCCTGGTTATGCAATGAGGTATCCTGTCCAAAATTCATTTGCGCAAGATAATGAATCTGTTTATTTTCATATTTGCCGGGAATTTTAGTTAAAATGAAGAGGACTATTTTATGGAGCGATATGAATTTTTCAGACAATTTCACGACATCAGTATAACAGACTATCATTTGCTGACTGATTGCCTTAGTACCAGGTCGTTTAAGAAAGGGGAGTTCATTACCGTTCCCGGACAGATCCAACGGGAGCTTTACTTTGTAAAAAGCGGTGTCCAGATGTCTTATTTTGACACCGGCGATAAAATCTATACCCTTGCCTTTACCTATTTCCCGTTTTTATGTGCCATAGCAGAGTCTTTTTCGTTCCAGGTACCTTCGAAATACTTTTTAGTTTGTTTGACGGACAGTGAACTGGAGTACATCACCTACAACGATCTGCAAACAGTGGTTAACCAATCGCAACAAATAGAAAGGCTCTTCAGGCGAATGACGGAAGCCATGCTGGCAGGTATGATTGATCTCCATATTGAACTGCGTGCAATGACTATTGAAGAACGATACAAAACATTTTGCCGGAAAAGCCCGCACCTGCTTCAGCTTGTGCCGCACAAGTACATCGCCTCTTACCTGGGTATAGACCCCACTAATTTCAGCAAGCTGTTTAACAACGTGATATTCTGATGTTGGTGCACACCAAGATTTGTTTGCCGGCAAGTTCAGAACTTTGGAAGCAAATAAACAGGTATGCAAACGAACAAAACAATTATTTCTTCCAATAACACGACAGACAGCTGTGGTAACTATGCAGAGGTCAACGGACTAAAGATGTATTATGAAATATATGGTGAAGGAAAACCGCTGTTATTGTTGCCCGGCGCGCTTTCCGGAATCAGCACTGCATTTGGGAAGCTGATTCCTTTACTTGCCACAGAAAGGCAGGTCATCGCTGTTGAATTCCAGGGATATGGCCATACAACTGATGTCCCAGGTCGTCCACTTTCCTATGAACAACTTGCAGATGATGTGATGGCATTACTTGATGTTTTGAATATCACTCAAACAGATATTTTCGGGTATAGTACAGGTGCCGGAGTGGCTTTGCAGGTAGCTATCCGCAAACCTGGTGTGATCAGGAAACTTGTACTGGCTTCTGTTAGTTACAACAGCAACGGACGTCATCCGGATCTTAAAACCCTTTTTAGCCCGGAAGTGATGGAGGTAGCTCTGAAGGGGAGTCCATATGAAACGGAGTACATGAACACGGCCGCGAATCCCGGAAACTGGTCCGTACAACTTGCCAAAGTAAGGGCGTTTGAACAAACAGTGCAGGACTGGCCTGAGGACGAAATCAGAAGCATTAAGGCGCCTGCCCTGATTATTGCCGGCGATGCGGATATTATTCAACCAGCGCATATTTTAGCCTTGTACAAATTATTTGGTGGCGGGAGCTTAGGTGAGTTATCAATGCCTGCTTCACAACTGGCAATATTGCCGGGAACCATGCATACAGCATTAACACAAAAAACAGATTTATTGATGGCAATGATCCCCGGTTTTCTTGATCAGGATCACGGATAAAGCAGCGCCTTGTTATGCATTAACCCGTTGGGTGAAATTAAGTGATTTAATTTCACCCAACGGGTATTCTTACCACGGACTGGCATTACCTGGCAACTTGCTCCTGGCCGGGTAGTTTCCGTTCACTTACGGGCTGCCACGTTTCATTCCCGCGACCAGGAAACCCGGCATTTCCGGGAGTGAACCAGGTAACAATTACACTATATTTCGTGTATACGAAAGTGAAATAACGAAATATCGTGTAATTTTTTTGCTGGTTAGAAGATAATCACCTGATTTCTAATGAATTTTTTTGCTGGCCTGTTGATTGTAAATTGACAATACCAAACAGAAAGACTAAAAATATGCATGGAGGTAAATCATACAAATTCGGGGAATTTCTCTTCTGGACACGAAGAAAGGTATATGTACTGCTGGTTATAAGCATTGTACCGGTGATACTATACGAAACATGCGGCCTGGAATGGATCAGTATCCCCTGGACGGTAGTAGCGCTGTTGGGCACTGCCACCGCATTTACCGTTGGGTTCAAAAACACACAGACCTATAACCGCACCAATGAAGCACAACAGGTTTGGACATCTATCGTGAGCCTCAGCAGGTCATGGGGGATATTCAGCAGGGATTTCTTCTCCAATACAGCTACAACGCGGGAGCTGATCTATCGTCATATGGCCTGGTTAACGGCGCTTCGCTATGAAATGCGGACACCACGCACATGGGAAACAATAGACCGGAAGCACAATACAGAGTACCAACGGTTTTACCGTGTGGCAGAAAGGGAAACGCCGTTAGACAAGGAGCTGGCAAAATATCTTTCCGGCCAGGAACTAAAAGAGGTGTTAGCGGCCAGTAATACTGCAGCCCGCATTTTGGCGAACCAGGGCAAATTATTGCGGAAAAGTTTTGATGAGCAGCAGATGCAGATTGCACAGTTTCTTGAAATGGAGAAGGGACTCAAAGAGTTTTATATCAGCCAGGCTAAAAGCGAGCAGGTGAAAAATAGTCCGTATCCGCGGCAATATGCCGTGGTTAACAGTTTTTTTATCAGGATCTTTTGCCTGCTGCTGCCGTTTGGATTGCTGAGGGATTTTGATAAGCTCAATGAGTTGGTGGAAGGAGCTGTAAAAGGACATATGGTATGGCTCGTGGTTCCCTTCAGCATCATGATTTCCTGGATGTATACCTCGCTGGAACAAATTGGCGAAAGCACTGAAAATCCTTTTGAAGGCAGCGCGAACGATGTACCGCTCACCAGTATATGCCGCGATATTGAAATAGAACTGCGTGAACTGCTGGAAGAAAAAGACCTTCCACCGAAACTATATCCTCAGCATAACATCCTTCTTTAGTCCCGGCTTTAGCCGGTTAAAAACATTATTATATCATGAACTGGTTTATTACATTTTTGTCAAGTTCTATCGGTAAGAAATTCCTCATGGCAACAACCGGGCTGTTTCTGATCAGCTTTCTCGTGGTGCATTGTTTCGTTAATGCCATGATCTTTTATAACGACGGTGGTCAAACCTTTACCCTTTGGGCGCATTTTATGGCTACCAACGTGGTAATCCGGACAATTGAAATTGTATTGGTGCTGGCGTTTATCGCGCACATTGTACAGGGCTTATGGTTATGGAAGAAAAACAGGGATGCCCGGCCTGTGAAATACCGTGTAAACAAACCGGGCGCCAACAGCACCTGGTATAGCAGGAGCATGGCATTGCTGGGAACGGTCATTTTGTTGTTCCTGGTAGTGCATACTTCCAATTTCTGGATTCCCAACCGTACAAATCAGTTTCTGCATGGAGAGGAGCTGCCGTTGTATGAAATGATGCTGGAAAAATTTCATCATCCGGTAGAAGTTGTGATATATCTCATTGGCTGTTTCTCGCTTTTCTGGCACTTATTGCACGGGTTCAAAAGCGCTTTTCAATCATTGGGCCTGAATCATGTGAAATACAATACGCTCATCAGGTACAGCGGTATTATATTTTCCATTATAGTGCCGTTTATACTGGCCATGATGCCGGTAGCTATTTATCTGCACTGGATAGGGTAATTTTAGTATGAATGCGCTATTTTTGACCAGGTGAATAATTTTAAACGAAGATTTTTCCATTATGAAGATAATCGGGAGAGAAGAACTGGAGCGGAAGTTATTTGAAGAAACGGATGGGATAAAGTTTTCCCGTCATAAAGATAAATTGATAAAGCTTTTTGCAGAATCGGAGCGGGAAGCTGTGATACACGCATTCATGCAGTATGCAAGGGAGGGCGGATTAAAACATTGGCGTGGTTTCCTGATGACAGATATTCTCGGCCTGGTGCAGGAGGGCGAATCGGCTTATGCATCATTTTTTAAATGGGCGCTTACCGATCCGGCAACGGCCTACTGGGCGGTTGATGGATTTCTGAAAACAGCCGGGCCGGAAGCTTACCCCTTACTGGTAACAATGGCAACTGATGAAGCCGTGGAATTGGCCGTCCGTGCAAATGCCATCAAATGCCTGTCGGTACACAGCCAACAAACATTCGACAGTGGCCTCCCTGCTGATCCCGGTTATTGGAAACCTGAGCAGTTGCCCGTTCAGGCGTTGTTGCAGTGGCAGGAGGAAGGATATCCCCAGGGCATAGGATACGCGCCGCCGGTAACGCACCCTGCATTGCTGGAGCCGATAACGCCATTGGAAAACCTGGCCGCAAAGCTTGAAAAGAAACTGGCGAAACTGCGGAAGCAGCGCTATGATAAGGCCAATCCCGATAATCACCTGGTGGTGGCCAACGAAAATGACCTGGTGCGTATTACTGAAAAATGGACGTTACCGGAAACATATGCGTTATTCCTCAGAAATTTTTCACCGCTGCATGTACAGATTGATGGCGACAGCTTTGAGCAGGGACTACATCTCTACGGCGCACAGGAGCTGATAGCGCGTCAATCCGGATATTCGATGAATACCGTTACCAATGAGGTTATACCGGAGTGGCCCCTGCATCTGTTGGTAATCGCCGATGATGGTGGTGATCCTTACTGCCTGGATTTGTCGGTGATCAGCAATGGAGATGCTCCTGTATTATACAGCCAGCATGGCATAGGGTACTGGGAGTTTGAGAAAGCGGCCGATAGCTTTATAGATTTTCTTAAGATACTGACAAAGTAAAAAATGCAATTATTACTGAATAAGAAAAAGCCTTCAAATCGTTAGATCTGAAGGCTTTTTTTCTGAAAGCAGATAGTCATTAAAACTTAATCAGCAGTTTTTCCGAGATCAGCTTATTATCTTTATAATATTCAAAATACCAATCTCCGTTCTTCTTCAGCACTATTCCATGAGATGCCTCGTTATCGGCAATAAAATAATCCTGTACGGAAGTTTTAAATAATGTCAGTACTTTTTTCGGAGAGGTGTCAATTAACTGATATCCGTTAGCGGTTGCCTGGGCATATAACGTGCCGGCAGCTTCCTTTGTTTCTGCAACGGCAGGTGTTGTAGTAGCGGCAGGAGTGGGAGCCGGGGCTACTGCCGGGGCAACGGCCTGCTGGGGCGCTTCACTAACAGTTCCGTCATACGCGTATGGTACATCATTCAGTGAGGTAAAGGCGTCTCTTAAAGCGAGGTTATAGGAAGCGGCAAATTCTTTCTCCCTGCTTTTACCTTCTTTACTTTTAAAGATGACATTACCTTTGCAGTCCTTTAGTAAAAGTGTAAGATTGGTAACAAACAGTCCTTTTTTCTGCACTACATCAGCATTCAGGGCATTGCATCTATTGCCGGCCAGTTCTTTTGGTATTTCTGAATTGTCGAAATAAACAGTAAACCCTTTTTCTTCCAGCAGCGCTTTGGCTACGGTGTTTAATCCATACTGGTTATCTTCCCGCGAAAAATTAAATCTTTCCGGTATCACCACATATTTGTAATTATTGATCGTATTCTGGGCATACCCGGAAAATGAAATGAATAAAAGAATGATGAAGGCGTATCTTTTCATAAAGCATTATGTGTTCTGATTACGACGAATATATACAAAATAATTATCAAAATCAGCAGAATCCCGGAACGGGAGAATGCACCGTTCCGGGATTGTTTACACAAAATATTATCTGCCACAGTCTGCAGTCCAGGACCTGCCGTCCCTTGCAAAGCCTATTATAAGCTTGTCTTTATTAATTGTTATAAGGCCGGTACCTGAAGAGCCAACGCTTATCATCGTGTTATCGTCTTTCTTTTCAAACTGCACACCAGTAAGATCAGGGATACCGTCGGAGAACCTGAAATCATACCGGGTACCAATTTTTGTGACGAAAACGCTGCCATTGTCCTGGGAGATATTTTTTTCAGAGTCAACATACCCGATCTTTCCCCTGAAAGTACCGGCAAAGATATCAGTGTCTGCAGGATCGGTGTCTTTACTACAGGAAACAAAAAGGATGGCTGATAACAACAACACTCCAATGATGCTAAGAATCGGTTTCATAAACAGTTTTTTAGGTTATTCAATACAGATTTAAATACAAAAATGCAATTAGCATACCAGAAGCGCTCTTACCCGGGGTGCCTCTTCTATATATCAGGCTATCACCGGTATTTGGGTGAAGTGATACACAGAATGGGTATGTATATGCTATGATACAACCCTTTTGAGCCCCGGAAAGGGACGGAAACATTATATTTCGTAATTTGTAAGAAGCAAAAGGAGCCTCCCGCGCAGAGGGCGCTTAATAAAATGAGTGTAGTCGGTTTGCTGAAGCCGGCGATTACAAAACCATCAAAAACAAATCATGGATCAATCAACAAAAATAACTGCTTCCTGGCACGCCAATGCCCATAACTGGATTGCATCCATTGATAACGCAGAAATTGAAACCAGGATACTGGTAACCAATGATGCTATTGTGAACACAATTTGTTCCCACAATATTCAGTCAATATTAGACATCGGCTGCGGCGAAGGATGGCTCACCCGTTGTTTGCAAAACAAAGGAATCGTGGCCTTTGGTGTAGATGCTGTCAGCGCTTTAATAGAAAATGCCATTGAAAAAGGCGGGAATCACTATGCGGTAGCCAGTTTCAATGACCTGGCTACAGGTAAATATACTATCGGAAACAGGCCGGACGCAGCTGTCATTAATTTTGCACTGCTGGATAAAACAGATTCGGAAACACTGTTGAAGAATATAAAGAAATTGATTGTTCCCGGGGGACTGGTGTTTATTCAAACATTACACCCATCTGCAATTGTGCAGCAGGAACCCTATGTTGCCGGGTGGAAGGAAGGGAGTTGGAAAGGTTTGAAAAGAGATTTCGAACAACCTTATGAGTGGTACTTCAGAACATTGGGGGCGTGGGTATCGCTGTTCAGCGAAGCAGGATTAACTATCCGGAAAATAGAAGAACCGTTGCATCCTCAAAGTCAAAGCCCGGTGTCCATCATCTTTGTATTGAAGGCATAAAAGAATTTGGTACTTCTATTCCCCGGAGTGTCATCATTTGTTTAGCGGCAGAAACATCTCTTTTGATTTTAGAAACATGGAGATCCAGAGTATCGCCAGGAATACAACGGAAGCAGTGGGCTGTCCACCGGATATTTCCAGGCACAGGGCGCCACCGAAATAACAGCTTGCCAGCAGGAACCCGGTTTTATTGGTTACCGGGTAAAGCAACAGCGCCGCAATGATCAGTTCAGTTACACCAAGTGCTTTTATATAGTTGCCAAATCCCGATTTTGTCAGGAACTGCATCACTGATTCCGGCTCCGCTCCAATTAGTTTCATTACTCCTCCTATCACAAGCACTATAATGGGAATGGCCATCAGTACCATGGATAGGATACGCTTCGTTTTAGCTGTCATCGTTATTTTTTAAAGCTGTTATCAATTATGCAGCAAAAGTATCTACATTTGCTATACTTGTGATAGTACTATCCCGTTGGATAGCGCTATCCGATCGGATAGTAACGTGAAAACATCGTTTGAATAAAAGGATAAAAAAATGCTGACAAGGGAAGGATGCCCACATAGCGTATTGGCTATAAAAGATGCTTTGGAAGCCCTGGAAGGCAGATGGAAGCTGCTTATCATGCTTTCTTTATCTACCGGGAACAAGCGTTTCAAACAAATATCAAAAGAGGTAGGTGGTATTACGGATAAAGTACTGTCAAAAGAATTGAAAACGCTGGAAGCAAACAAACTGATAAAAAGAGAAGTGCATAATACTTTTCCTCCCACGGTTGAATACTCAATCACCCAACATGGCACCTCTATCGAAAAAATACTGGATTCACTGCATGATTGGGGGATGGAACACAGAAAGCAGGTGATAGGAAAGTAAATTGCTAATAGCGATCCCACGGCAAAGATGACCATTTTTGAGCTACAACTGTATATCGCCGAAACAGAGAAAAATCCGGCACTCTACCAGGAGCATGAATTTGATAAGCGTATAGAGGCGATAGACTTTATCGATTTCCAGGTTCTCGGCCGGATTGATGAACTCCTGCCGGGAACGGATCAACCGGATCAGCTGATCTTACTCAGGAACCGCGCTGAAAAGGTAAAGGCTAAACTGGAAGAAATTGATGTTACCCTCTTTCAGCAACTTCAGCAAACAATCAAAGCAGCCGGGTATACTACGAACGGGTTCAAAAACCTGGTGAATGAATACGTGGATACCAGCTCTGAAGAAACAGGCTATGATAACCTGGATATCTTTATCAACGGATTATCTCATCTTCAAACGATGCCGGAGCAAACCAGGGAGCTTGAACCTGAAATGGTGTATTATCAGAAAACCCCGGCCAGGATCGTGTTTGAACTTGCAGAGAAAGCACATTTCGTAAAAGAAGATATCTTTTTTGATATCGGCGCCGGGCTGGGACAGGTAGCGATCCTCGTACATCTTCTTACCGGAATCCCCACCAGGGGAATAGAGTTGGAGCCGGCTTTCTGCGATTATGCAGGGGATTGCGCTGCAGCACTCTGTCTGCCGGATGTTATATTCACAAATGTGGATGCGCGGGAAGCAGACTATTCGGAAGGAACGGTATTTTTTATGTTCACACCTTTCAGGGGAGAAATTATGCAGGAGGTTTTAGCGATCCTGAAAAAGGAGTCGCTGCAAAGAAAAATAAAAATCATTACCTACGGCCCCTGCACTGCCAGGGTAGCATTGGAAAGCTGGCTGTATTTTGCAACCCCGGAGGATAACAATATGTATAAACTGGCTGTTTTTAATAGTTACTGATATGAAGATAACAATACACGGGAACGGAAATACGAGGATAGCAGAACTAGTTGCAGATGAAGTACTGATACAAACGCCTGATGAGGCGCTGCAGCTAATTATGGATCTGCATTACCAGGACTTCGATAAAATGATTATCCGTGAGAAAAATATCACACCGGCGTTCTTTGATCTGAAAACCGGTGTCGCAGGAGAAATTCTCCAGAAGTTCTCCAATTACAGATCGCGGCTGGTCATCATCGGCGACTTTTCAAAATACCCCGGAAAAAGCATCAGGGATTTCATTTACGAAAGCAATAAAGGTCGTCAGGTTAACTTTATGGATTCGCTGGAAGCAGCGATTGGGCAATTATTAAAATGACCGATTAATAAGGATTACCCACTACGTTTATTTTACTTAACAGCTGAGGGTTGATCATTGAGCTGTAGTCGTATTGATAAATCCCATCCCTGGCGCTTACCAGCAGGCGGTGCTGGTTTTCAAAAGGAATTACATCATAAGTATCCGGTCCTGTTAGCAGCTTTGTAGTGGTGATATTACTGATACTTGTGGCATCCATGAAGCGGAGCCCGAACTGTCCTTCACAAACAAAGAGCTTCCCGTTATCGATACCTAAACCGTGCGGGTTTTGCATTTCAGTAGTACTCAATTTCACGGGACTATCCACATTACTGATATCAAAGATCTGCAGCTGATTGATGTTACCTGCGCATATGGCGCCGCTTCTGATGGTAACATATGCCCTGTTTCCTTCCACCACTACCGGGTCGCATGCCCTGAAATGGGTAACCATGGAGCGTTTGGCAGGTGCCGCCGGATTCGTGATATCATAAATGAACATCGCGCTCTGGCTGCCGATAAAAAGATATTCACCATATGGGAAAATGGTTTCAATAAACGTGTTAAAGGTTTGCAGGCTTTTAAACGCCGGGTTAGCGGCATCGGTGAGATCAAATGCTTTCAGCTGCCACGAATTTACAGTATAGAGATAATTTTTGGCGATGGTGAACCTGGCCATAGACCCGCCTTTCCCGGTACCGGCCTGGTTTTTATAAGAAGCGGCTACTTCTGCGCTGGCAAAGTATATCATGTCGCGGTCTGAAGAACAATCGCAGTAAGTGGTATCCTTAACGGTATAGCCAATCACCATACTGTCCTGCTTTAAGCGCCATCCTACTATCATACCGTTTGCGTCGGTAGGATAGCTGGTGGCTTCCGGTATCCGTTTAACAAACGCGATATTACGCGGATCGCTGATATTGAATACGATCAGGTCAGTATAGCTGTCGGCATAAAGGAAATCCCCCTTTATGGCGATGTCTGCATTTCCCATCACATTTAAAAAAGAAACTTTCTGAGGGGAGGATGGATTACTGTTATCAATAACGTGGATGCCGGCGTAAGGCTCGTTCACAAAAATATACTGGTCTTTCACATAGATCTTGCCGGTGTGGGAAATTTCCTTTGGCGCCTCCGATTTGATGGAAGCCTGGTAGTCCGACAGTGCCATCAGAATGGGCGTGTGTATTTTTGTAGTGATGGTTTTAGTGCACTTCTCCTTTGTGCATCCGCCCAGTACCAGGATAGCCGCGATAAGAACCGGGAATTTAATATAGGTAGAAATATGCATGGGGATAGCTTTGATCGTTTAACGAGAGTGGCGGAACAAATGTTACAGGAGGGTATGCCGGTGGATATCACGATAATTATAGGTTTGGCTTCCGCTTTTAAATAAACCTGATAAAGTGCTATAAGAAGCAGGATCAAATATTTATCTTTATAGCTTTCTTCAATAAACATGGACATGAACATGAATAGAAAAAGTATTATCGCAGGTCTGATATGCTGCATGGGGCTGGGATTAGTGAGTCCTGCCGGTGTAATGGCACAGGTATCAGCTATTAAGACCGAAGCCGTAAAAGGCGGGGCCCTGATTGGCGCCTGGGATATCAAAGTCAGCGAAAACGGCGTAGATAAGCCCTCCTGGCTGGAAGTGGAGCTTTCCGGTTTTAAAACCCTCGTAGGCCGCTTTGTAAGCACCGGCGGAAGTGCCAGACCCATCTCCAAAGTGAACTTTGATAACGGGAAGTTCAGCTTCTCCATTCCGCCGCAATGGGAACGGGAAGACCGCGACCTGACGCTGGAAGGCACCGTAACCGATGCCGGCATAAGCGGCACTATTCATACCAGTGACGGACAGTCCTATTCTTTCACCGGCGTAAAAGCACCGGATCTTAAAAGAACTGCAGCGCCAGCCTGGGGCAAACCCGTGAAACTGTTTAATGGAAAAGACCTCACCGGCTGGAAAGCACTGGGTGAAAACCAATGGATCGTGAAGGATGGCATCCTTACCAGCCCGCATTCCGGCGCTAACCTGATCTCTGAGCAAAAATTCACCGATTTTAAGCTGCATGTGGAATTCCGGTACCAGGCAGGCAGCAACAGCGGCGTTTACCTGAGAGGCCGCTATGAAACACAGATCATCGACAATCCAAAAACAGATCCGCCATCCAGTCACCTGTTTGGGGGAGTATACGGATTCCTGGTACCAAACGACATGGCGGTACTCGGTCCCGGCCAGTGGCAAACATTTGATATTACACTGGTGGGTCGCTTAGTAACCGTTGTGGCTAACGGCAAAACCATTATCTGCAACGCAGCCATTCCCGGTATCACCGGCGGCGCACTGGATAGCAACGAAGGTGAACCCGGCCCGATCTATTTCCAGGGAGATCACGGTCCTATTGAGTTCAGAAACATTGTCATTACTCCTGCAAAATAAAAATGCATAAAAAAAAACGTGATACAATTCCTGTATCACGTTTTTTTTATCTGGCAGAATAGAAAATTTTATTATTTTTGCGGCAGTTGTTCTTTATAGAAAATGCCCCGGCAGTATCCCCAAATAGTTTGATACCTGCGCTGCCCGCAGGTTTTGTTATTTCACAGCATACCATTTGTTATACCCGCCCATCTTGTGTAGCCCAACAGAGTTTCACCATCATGCTTACAATTGAATTTGCCCGCTTCAGTTAATCCTTCCGCATATTGGCTTCAGCAACTCCACGAGCCTCCACTACGATCATTTTACTATATGGTCATCCATTTTTTTATTCAATCAATTAAAAACAACATGAACAAGTACGAAAGATTAAAGTCCGGACTGGAAACCACCGGCACAGGAAAAATGAAAGCCTTTGGCTCCTCTATGTTACCCATTTTGAAAAGCGGTACCCTGCTCACCTTTGTGAAAGAAACAGAATATGCCATTGGCGATATCGTTTTTTGCAAGGTAAAAGGCCGCTATATTGACGCGCACAAGGTGATTAAAAAAGATACCAACAAAGGTTACCTGATCGCCAATAATCACGGTTTCGAAAACGGCTGGACGAAAGTGATTTATGGCCGCGTGATGCTCGGTGAGTTTGAGAATAAAATAATCTATAGGAAAGACTGACCGGGTTGTAAAAATGTTTCCCTTAAATTTAATAATTAAATTAGCTGAATGAAAGGTTTTTGGAATTACTTCTGGTTCATTTACATGCTTTTCTTTGCCATCCCTTTTCCCATGCTCATCTATTACAATACAGAGTATGGGGTGATTGATGGGGATGGTGGCACCGCGCCCTGGCTGGCGCTCACCTGGCTGGCCGTGTCCGCAATACTATGGATCATATTGATCCAGGGCTGGTTTAGGAAATGGATTATACTGCCCTTCATCATGAGAGGCAATATCCTGCGTCTTTTAAAGGAAGGGGTGAAAAAAAATGCACGTGTATTAACCAGTAAAGAATTACCGGCTGAAGGAAAGGATGTTGTGACCCGTGAAATCACCTGTTCCCTGGAGAATTTCTGTGGCACCGGAATCACGGAACAGTTGACGGTGAACGATACCAAACCGGAGCTGAACCGCTACGATGTAGGTAAAACCATTCAACTGCTGATCGATGGAAAACTTAAAGCAGTACCTCACTTAACACTGGATGGTGTAACGGTAGGAATAAAAGCAGGCCGGATCATCATGATGTGCCTTGCATGGTTGCTGGTAGTAGCCGCAATAGTGGGCTACTACGTATATTCCTATATGTTAGAGAACCACGGACGGGGCTGGCGCTTTATGGCCTTCTATCATCCGCTTCTTTTATGTCCCCTGATTTTGCTGGTGAGCCGTATCGGGTTTGGCTGGCTGCTGAAACTCTTTATAGGCACGCCGGACAACGCATTGCAGCTTAAGTATTACGGTTTGCGCACAGATGCACAAATTGTATCCGCCGAGCAAACAGGCACTTATATTAATGAGCAACCCCAGGTACGCTTTGAGTTACGCTACCAGGATGATTTGGGTAAAACCCATACCGCCTCGTTAAAGAAAATAGTGCCGCTACTGGATCTGGGTATGACCAGGCAGGAGTCTGTCCCGGTTTTTTATCTGAAAGAAAATCCTCAACAGGTAGCATTTGCCAGTGATATAGAGGGTTAAAAATATAATGAAGATGCGTTTACAAAAGATGACCGGCATTATAATAGCATTGATGATGTGTATGTCCTGTAACCAGTTCCGGGAATCCATACACGACACCTTGTATGGCAGCGATACAGACAGCAGCTATAAAGATCTTCCGTCCGGCGAAGACGAAACCAGTACTACCACCAGTTCCAGCACAAGTACCCACCTGAGTACCAGTTCCAGCACAACCCATACTACGGTTGTGGAACAACGCAATGGTACCACTATCATATACAATTCCACCAAAACATCCGGCGACAATGATTTTCTTGGCAATGCCGGAAAGCTGGTGGCCGCCGAACGCGCGCTTCGTGAATTACCGGCCTTTGCAGGGAAAAGTATCCATCTCTACAGATCCATTCATTTTTATGAAGACGGACGGATAAATGTAACTATTCAGCATCCGCAGAACCCTGAATATATTGATGAATACAACTATAGCAAAGGGAAATGGGAGGAACCCAAACCAGTGCAGATGTCTGTGCGTGATAATATCAGCGAATCACTTGTTAGTCTTGATGATATCAGCTTTGCAAGCGCAACCGCAGTATACCGGAACTACAACCGCAAAGCGGAAGATGTTGCAGGCGCCAAACCTCTTACACATATTTACGGCATTTTCCGTGGGAACAGTATTACCTGGTATCCCCAGTCCATCAATGGCAGCCGGGAAAAGTATTTCATCAGCTTCACCCCAAACGGCAGCCTGAAGGATTATTACCGGGAATAACATCAGCCCTTTGCTGGAAAACAACCGGATCGTGTGATCGCTGATGCTGATAGATACATGCGGCCATGTGCATAAATTTTTGTAAATTAAACACATGGCATTCAATCACTTTCTCTACAGGAAATGGAAAATTACGCTCCCGTTATGGTGTCTTATCAGTCCAGTGATCGGGTTGGCTTTATTAGGATTCGCAGGGGAACAGCAGAGTGGCGTATTATCAGCAGTGATGGGCCTGGCGCTCATTACGGTGGTATTATCTGCCGTGCATCATGCGGAAGTGGTAGCGCACAAGGTGGGAGAGCCGTATGGCACCCTCATTCTGGCGCTCGCTATTACGGTGATAGAAGTATCACTGATTGTATCCATTATGTTGAATGAAGCGGATCAGGGCGCAACGCTGGCAAGAGATACCGTGTTTGCTGCTATTATGCTGATCCTTTCTGGTATCATTGGAATGTCTTTATTTATAGGCGGCTACCGTTTTAAAGAGCAGGCGTATATAAAAGCCGGTGTCAGCGCCGCATTGGTCGCATTAACGGCGATCTCCGTTTTAACCCTCGTCTTACCAAATTATACTACTACCGAAGCGGGGCCTGTTTATTCCAGCAGCCAGCTGATATTTGTAGCCATCATTTCTTTGGTGTTGTATGGCGGTTTTGTAGCGGTACAAACGGTCAGGCACCGCGATTATTTCCTGCCAAAAGATGCAGCGCCGGGTGATGAAGATACGCACGCCGCACCGCCATCTGGACTCACTACCACCGTGAGCCTGGTGTTTTTATTAATAGCACTGGCAGTAGTAGTGTTGCTGTCGAAAAAATTATCGCCTGTTATTGAAACCATTGTGGTGAACCTGGGCGCGCCTAAAAGCCTGGTGGGCGTTATTATTGCAGCCGTTATTCTTCTGCCGGAGGGACTGGCTGCTATCAGGGCCGCCTCACAAAACCGGTTGCAAACAAGTTTGAACCTGGCACTGGGTTCGGCGCTGGCAAGTATTGGTCTTACTATTCCCGCAGTAGCCATAGTAGCTCACACGCTGGATTTCAGAATTACGCTTGGTATCGATGCCAAATCCACACTGTTACTCATCCTCTCTCTTTTTACCATCAGCATTTCCTTTAATGCAGGAAAAACCAATATCCTGCAGGGGATTGTGCTGCTGGTAATATTGGCTACTTACTTATTTATTACCGTGGTGCCTTAATTTGCACATAAATATTCTTATAGCCAGCAATAAACTATATTATTTTCTTTATAGCCGTAGGAATGCCAGCTTTGTGATCATAAAATAAATTATTACATCACATGACGACAGATCTGGCATTTAAACCCGCCGTACAGGCGGCATTGGACTATATCAATCACATACCAACTGACCCTGCACAAACAGACCCCATTGCGGGCGCACGCGATTTCTACCACCGGTTTATACCGATGGCCGGCACACCGGCCATTGTAAAGAACGTGCAAAACCTTACCCTGCCTACTACCGAAGGCCCGGTAAACGTACGCATTTACAGGCCCTCAGATACCCCCGGCCTGCCGGTAACCGTTTATTTTCATGGCGGATGGTTTTATTTAGGTAGCCTCGATACGCACGATACGCCCCTGCGCGCATTAACCAATGCGGCGGATTGTGTAGTGATATCGGTAGACTATGCCCTGGCGCCCGAACATCCGTTCCCTAAAGGGTTAAAAGAAGGCATCGCCGTGCTACACTGGATCGCGGCGCATGCAGATGAACTACAGGTAGATGCGAATCGTATAGGTGTGGCCGGTGACAGCGCCGGTGCAGCACTGGCCACTGTAATTGCCCGGCATGCAAAGGAGAACAACGGTCCGGCGCTGCGCTTCCAGGCATTGATTTACCCGGTTACCGATGCTTCGCTCCAAACGCCTTCCTGGAAGGAGTTTGCAGAAGGATTGAACCTGGACCTGGCCGGAGCAGAGCTGGCATGGTCGTTATACATCCCCCATTCGCAAGACAGGCAGCATCCGGATGCTGCGCCGCTGCTGGCCGAAGATCTTACAGGACTGCCGCCTGCACTGGTTATTACTGCGGAATACGATCCGTTAAGAGATGAAGGTATGGCCTACGCCGCAGCACTCCGCAGGAACGGCGTACCGGTTCAGGAAACCTTGTATGAAGGCATGATACACGGGTTCTTTCAAATGGGCGGCATGATTGAAGAAGGGAATACCGCGATTAACGAAACGGCTGCTTTTATCCGCAAACATTTTTAACCGGCACTTTAACGCCCCGGCCTTCCTGTACCTTGCGGGAAAACCGGGCGTTTGTCAGTTCAGTCCACTCCGTAATATTTCCAATTGTGCATATCTGGAAGTTGTTGTAACATGACCCCTTTCTATTCCCTGGATGCTTAATCCCGCCTGGATTGCTGCCGGCAACAGTACTTAAAAAAAATAATCCCGCAGGGGCCTGTTAACAGGGTGATAACAACAGGATAATGAGAAAATCACTGTTTCCCGCAACAAAAAACATTACCTTCGTGCACATTTTTTTATAAAGGATATTATGAAGCTGAACGAACTATTACTAACAAGGAGTGAAAACAAGTGCGAACTATGCAAATCAGAAGGACCGCTGAATGTGTATGAAGTACCTCCTCAGACCTACAGTGATCAGGATAATTGTATCTTCATCTGTGAGAAATGTCAGTCGCAGATTGAGAAAAAAGCAGAGCTGGATAGTACCCACTGGCATTGCTTAACTGAATCCATGTGGAGCGAAATTCCGGGTGTGCAGATTGTATCCTGGCGTATGCTGAACCGCTTAAAACAGGAAAGCTGGGCAGCAGATAACCTGGACATGATTTACCTGAACGATGAAGCGCTGGCCTGGGCCAAAGCTACCGGAGATCATGAAAACGACGGCGCTGTAGATCTGCACAGGGACAGCAATGGCGCCATCCTGCAAAACGGCGATACCGTTATTCTTACCAAATCCCTTGATGTAAAAGGTTCTACCTTAAATGCTAAAATGGGTACCGTGGTAAAGAACATCCGCCTTGTACCGGATAATACAGAACAAATAGAAGGAAAGATAGAAGGACAACTCATCGTGATCCTTACCAAATACGTAAGAAAACAAAACGCATAAAAAAGGGAAGGCATCGCGCCTTCCCTTTTCGTTTTATCTTTATACCGCCCGCTGCAGCTTCTCTGCCGTAATGGTTCCCGGCTCCGGGGATGTGACGAAAAATGGTTCCAGCACTATTTTCAGCCATACAATAGAACAAAACACCGCTTTCACTGCATAAGGTTCTACATAAGTTCTGGCAATCCAGTAGGGAGTGATCAGGTCTGTAGAAGAGAAGGAGGTGAATACCAGCGTAAGCACAGCCAGTACTGTATTTAACGTGGATGGCCGCTCCTGTGTAAAATACCAGATCGCCACACCCGTGAGCGCAATAATATAAGTAGGCGATTCCCCCTTGTGGTTAAAGATCACCACCCATATCAGCACAGAAGCCAGCATGCTCAGGTTAAATTTCGATTCCCGGTTGTAAAGTATAGGTATGAACGGCCCCATAAATACTGCCGCCGCAGAAAGCATGAACAGCTGTTTGGAGATATCCATATCAAACCAGGTATGCCACCATCCCATCACGGACACGCCGTAGGAGGCAGAGTAGTCATTGGCCAGCAGGTGGCCCCAGCTCTTGTAAAGGAACAGCAACTGATCCCAGGAAATTACCAGCAACGGCATCAATGCAATCACTACTGTCCAGAACACCGTGTACAACGCGGCTTTCCAGCGTTCAGGATACAACAGGAACAACGACATAGCCACTACGCCAAATAACTTGATATACACGGTTACTACCAGCAGCAATGCTGCCAGCCAGATCTTTTTATTTTCCATGCAATGCCATGCGAGGATGAAAAAGCCCGCGATCAGTACGTTGATCTGGGAGCTGGTGAGCGCAATCATCATCTCGATAGCCAAAAACAATAACAGGATCGATTGCTTTTCTTTCTTTACCGGTAAGGTCCTGATAGCAATAATAAATACTACCACGTTCATAATATTCCAGCAAATCAGGGACGGTACATCCGGCATCCAGGCGAAAGCACCCATCCACAGGGCAAACGACGGACTGTACTTATACAGGTCGTAATACTCTGATTCGTATAATACGTAGAGGTCCTGGTTGTGTATCAGGTGCGAAAACGCCTGTTTAAAGATCAGGAAGTTATTATAACGGGTCCATCTTTCCATATCCTGCGAGGAATACCAGGAATGAAAGGAGATGCCCACCGCCATTAATAAAAATAAAGCATACAGGTATTTCAGCGGGATTTTGCTGACGGTATTACAGATAGCATCCCAGCGGCCTTTTATGGCTAAGCTTTGCATTGTACTTTTTTAAGTTGTGACAGTTGTAGTTATCGTTCGCTCATCAAGGTTCCAGGCAAAACTATATAAATTTTTCTTTATTTGTGAATTATCAAATTGTTTTAAGAAATAAATAGGAAAGATAGTTTAGCGGGCCAAACCGTTGAATGGCGGGCTCCGCAGACGATATCCCGCCATTCAACGGTATAATTCCGGTACTCATTGTTGTTGCTGCTGTTGTTGTATCATCATTTCTTCAAGATGACGCTGATAACTATTTTTTGCAGGCGCTGCCGGAACCGTACTGCTCATGGCGGGCTGGGCAGGGAAAAAGGGCTCCGGATCAAACTGATCCTGGTCGTCGTAACCCACTGATACGGTAACATCCAGCGTGTGGCCGGCGCCACCGCTGTATACGCCTTTCACCGGCGAGCAGTCGCTGAAATTACGTCCCACGGCCAGTTTTACATGGTTCTCACCGGCAATGCAGTTGTTGGTGGGGTCCAGCCCCAGCCAGCCATATTCAGGAATATACACCTCTGCCCAGGCGTGGGTGGCGCCTTCGCCGCGCATACCGTTTTTATTGGGACAGATATACCCGCTCACATACCTCGCCGGAATTTGTGTAAACCGCAGCATGGCTGTTAGCAGGTGCGCGAAATCCTGGCATACGCCTGCCTGTAGCAGCAGGATCTCATCCAGGGTACTGTCTACCGTTGTTACCCCCTTGATATAATCGAAATGGGTGAACACGTAATCACAAAATCGCACCGCTGTTTTGAAAGGCGTGTCTGTATCTTCTTTCAGGTCCAGCGAAATTTGCCGTAAGGAAGCCACGCTTTCAAAAACTTCGTGTTTGAGATAATCAATAAATGCTACGTCGTAGCGGATATCTTCCAGCATTTGCCACTGGGTGGCGGGAGGAAGGGTATCGGCTGGCAGCGGCCGTGGTATGGTTTCTACAACGATGGCGGAAAATATTTTCAATTCATGATGCGGCTCCGTTTGCGTAAAAATACCCACTTCATTGCCGTAATAGTCTTTGAATATTTCCACTTCCGGGTGACGGGAAATACTCAGATCATGTTTGATCACTTTCTGGTATTCATCTTTTACGGGATACAGGATAATTTGATTGGCGCTGTCCCGCACGGGTGTTTCATAGGTGTAATGCGTGATGTGTTTTATTTTGAAAACAGGCATATAATGCAATGGTTAAGCGTTTGCGAAATAGTATTCATTCAGCAGGTTTCCGATGCCATACAGCTCGCTCCTGATTTTAACAAGATAGGGATGTAACCCTTCCGCTTTCATACTGTTTACGGAGCTGTAAGTGATGGTACTGTTCAGCCGCCCGATGTTAAACGACAGCTTATTATAGTGTTCAATATTTTTATCACTTTTCAATCGTTCAAAATAACGGTAAATATTATTGACGGAATATTTTGCCGACCGTGGAAAATCGTTATTGAGCATCACCAGTTCCAGTACGTTTTCCGCCTCAAAGCCTTTACGGTAGGTTTTCAGGTACAACTCATAACCGCCCAGCGACAGCAGCAGGTGTTGCCAGTAAGAGGTATCCGTGAGCAGGTCCGGATTATTGGAGATAGAAATAAACTTGATGTCGAGGATATCGATGGACTGTATACTTCTTTCCAGGTATTTACCAATGCTCATAAAGCTCCTGCTTTCGCCTCTTTCCATGATACTGCCTGCAGTGCCGTAATACAGCATTACCTGCTTAATAAGGATGTCCAGCGCTGTTACGGGATCATCTTTCTGTACATACCAGAGCAGCTTTGGATCTTTCACGGTATGATAGTATTCATTGAGGCATTGCCAGAGGTCTTTTGCAATGTGTTCCTGCACACTCCGGGCGTTTTCACGGGCCAGTGTGATCATGTTGATGATGGAGTTGGGATTGTCGCGGTTAAAGAGCAGGTACTCGATCACCGACCGGCTGTCGTTTTTGATAGATGAAATTTCTGCTTCATTTCCGCCGGAAGAAATACGGATCACCGGTGTCCACGTAAATTCCTGGATGGTGTCCTGTGAAGATGCGTAGTTTATTTTCAGCATTCTTAAAATACCATCGCTTCTTTCTACATACCTGCTCAACCAATATAAACTGGAGGCTACTCTGCTTAACATAGGCTTGTGTTTTAGTTTATGATGCCAGTACCCAGGTGTCTTTACTGCCGCCACCCTGTGAGCTGTTTACTACGAGGGAGCCTTCTTTCAGGGCTACCCTGGTTAATCCGCCGGGAACAATAGAGATGCCGTCTGGTCCTACAAGGGCATAAGGTCTCAGGTCTACCCGGCGCGGTTGCAGCATTCCGTCGAGGTAACAAGGGGCGGTAGACAGGCTGATAGTGGGCTGTGCGATGAAATTGCGCGGATCTTTCAGTATTTCTTTTTTATAACTTTCTATTTCTGATTCGGAGGCAGCATGCCCCATTAACATGCCATAGCCGCCGCTTTCATTGGTTTTTTTGATCACCATTTTATGCATGTTCTGAAAGACATATTCCTTATGTTCCGGGTTACCCAAACTATAGGTAGGTACGTTTTTCAGGAGCGGTGTTTCATTCAGGTAATATTTGATCATGTCGGGCACGTAGCTGTATACAGCTTTATCATCGGCCACACCGTTGCCGGTGGCGTTGATGATGGCTACATTGCCTTTGCGGTAAGCGCTCATCAGTCCGGCTACGCCGAGTACACTTTTAGGATTGAACACCAGCGGATCTATAAACTCATCATCTACGCGGCGATAAATCACATCTACCTGTTGCAAACCGGTGGTGGTTTTCATGTATACTTTCTGATCGCGTACCACCAGGTCGCGGCCTTCCACCAGTTCTACGCCCATGAGGCGGGCCAGCGTGGTATGCTCATAGTAGGCGGAGTTGTACATACCGGGGCTGAGCAAAACGATGGTGGGATTGGCGACCGCCCGCGGCGACAGCGACAGGAGGTTTTTATAAAGAATAGACGGGTACTCCGTTACGCTGCGCACCTTGCACTGTGGCAGCAGGTCGGGGAAAAGCCGTTTGGTGATTTCGCGGTTTTCCAGCATATAACTCACACCGGAAGGCGTACGGAGATTATCTTCCAGCACATAGAAAGTACCGTCGTAATCCCGGATAAGGTCTATCCCGGCAATATGGATATAGATGTCGTAGGGCACATTCAGCTGATGCATTTCCCGCAGGAAATGAGGGCAGGAGTAGATCAGTGAAGCAGGGATCACGCCATCGCGGATAATAAACTGGTTATTATATACATCTTTCAGAAAAAGGTTGAGGGCTTTCAAACGTTGTTTAATACCTTTTTCAATAAAGGTCCATTCGGCGCAGGTGATGATGCGGGGGATAATATCAAACGGAAAGATCTTTTCAATCCCTTCTCCGCTGTCGTATACCGTGAAGGTGATCCCCTGGCTCATAAACAGCCGTTTCGCCAGTTCTTCTTTCTTATTGAGGTCGTTGGCAGATTCATTCTCCAGGTAGCTGATAATCCGGTGGTATTGCTCCCGGAGGTGATTATCGGCAATGTACATTTCATCCCAGGTGTTGGAGATGTGATCATAGCGGTTGAGGTTTATAGTATTCATTTTAATAATATTTTAATTATGCCATAGGATGAGATTGTTTTTGTATAATTTATGAATAAAATATTAATTATCATAAAGAGATGCTGTTTATTTTTTAATTATAGAGATGATTATATAACATTATTGTAAAATATAATATTAATGAAAATGCAAAATATACAGATTAACAAACCTTAAAAGTTAAGTCCGTTTATTCATCGGGAATTATGTATATTTTGCTACCGTACCTGTTTTAGCCATTAAGATGAACTGAAGATCACAACCCTGTCAACCACTCAATTTAACCACAAAGAAATAAGTAACTCCATGATGAGAACACCATTACTGGCCGCTGCCTTGCTGTTATCCGGCCTTTGCCCGCTACAGGCACAAACCACTTATAAAATGAAGCCCGTTGCCATTCAATCCAGGTGGGCGAAAGAAGTAAGTCCGCAAAATGCCCTCACCGCTTATCCACGGCCACAACTGGAACGGAGCAACTGGCAAAACCTCAACGGTCTCTGGGAATACGCCATCACCGCCACTGATGAAGCAGCGCCTTATAATTTCGACGGACAAATACTGGTGCCTTATCCACTGGAATCGGCACTGTCGGGGGTAAAGAAAACACTGCTCCCGGAGCAACGGCTCTGGTACCGTCGCAAAATTGAGATCAAGCAAAACGCCGGCGAAAGAACACTCCTGCATTTTGGCGCGGTCGACTGGCAAAGCAAAGTATATCTCAACGGGAAAGAAGTGGGTGGTCACACCGGCGGCTATACGTCGTTTACCATCGATATCACCAACGCTGTAAAGAATGGTGAAAACATCCTGGTGCTGAAGATCTACGATCCGTCCGACAGGGGCATCGGTCCTTCCGGCAAGCAGGTGCTCAACCCCGCCAATATTTATTACACGCCCAGCTCCGGCATCTGGCAAACCGTTTGGCTGGAGAAAGTGCCAACAGATTATATCTCCGGGTTAAATTTCACACCGGATATAGATAAGCAGCAGCTTAACCTTACCGTAAGCGCTCCTGCCGGCTACACCGTAGAAGCCATCGCCTCTGCCAACGGTAAGCCCGCAGGTAAAGTGAAAGGCAAAAGCGGCGCGCCACTGCAGCTAAAGCTGGAAAACCCTGTCTTATGGTCGCCCGGAAACCCTTTCCTGTACGACCTTTCCGTGAAACTCCTGAAAGGCAACACAGTCGCCGATGAAGTGAAAAGTTATTTTGGTATGCGCAAAGTATCTATCGCAAAAGATGAAAAAGGAGTGGACCGCATCTTCCTCAACAACAAACCATACTTCAATCTTGGTACACTGGACCAGGGCTTCTGGCCCGATGGTTTATACACCGCGCCAACTGATGAAGCACTGGCATTCGATATCAAAGCCATCAAGGCAATGGGCTTTAATACCATCCGTAAGCATATCAAGGTAGAACCGGACCGCTGGTACTACTGGGCAGATAAACTCGGCATGCTGGTATGGCAGGATATGGTAAGTCCCAATCACAGCCTGCCGGAAGGCGCCAAAGCGGCCTTTGAACAACAATGCAAAGAAACGCTGGCACAACTGCATAACTATCCCTCCGTTACCACCTGGGTGCTCTTCAACGAAAAATGGGGACAGTTTGATCAGCAACGCCTGACAGAATGGATCAAACGCAGCGACCCCTCCCGCCTCGTTAACGGCCACTCCGGGGAATACCTGTATGTAAATGAAAAACTCCGCAGTCCCAGTCCGAATGCATACGTCAGTGCAGACCTCACCGATGTACACAGCTACCCCAATCCCATGAACGCTATTAAGATGCCCGGAAAGGCCCGCGTACTGGGCGAGTTCGGCGGTATCGGCGTATTCATCGCCGATCATCAGTGGAACACTAATACCGCCTGGGGATACATCCAGGAAAAGCCCGGCGCGCTGAAATCGAAGTACGCCGTGATGAACCAACACCTGCAATTACTGGAACGGCAAGGCTTATCCGCCAGCATCTATACCCAGCCATTTGATGTGGAAGGAGAACAAAATGGGTTGCTCACGTACGACCGCGAAGTAGTAAAAATTCCGTTTGCGGAAATAAGAAAAATCCATGCACCTCTCAATAAAGACATGGGCGCTATTCCCGCTGTCGCCGCACAGGATGCCGATCTCACAGAACCCACCGCTATTTACAGCGCCATGCTGCAGGAGTACATCGATGGTAAAAAAGATCCGGAGTTTTTAAGAAAGCTGGCAATGCTGGCCGTGCAGGCAGGCGATAAAGATGGCGCCGCCCTCGCAGGAGCCGACTATTTCGCCGTGATGAAACAGCCCTATTCAGAAGATGATCTTCGTTATGTGATGCAGGTAACCGGCAGCACCCGCGACACCGGCTTCTCCATTATCCGCGATAACATGGAAGCCATCGATAAAGCAATGGGCGCACGACAATCGGCCGTAAAAATGATGAACCTCATTTACCAGGACCTCATTGCACCCGCCGTACCGGAAAATGGCGCTAACCCTGATTGGGGCGCTATCTACACAGCCGTAAAGCCTTATGGCGCGCCGGGAGAGGAAATATACCTGCGGGCAAGAACAATCTATCTGCTCAATAAACAGGATAAGGCCGGGTTTAAAACAGTGGCCAAAGAATACCTGGATAAGTACGGACAGTTTGTAAAACTGGATGAGAAGAAAAAGATAGAAGCGTTTATGAATTAAAAGCGGATTTTGTCTTTCTCAGGATTAGGTTGATTATACTGATTACCTTGATTTTCTTTTTTGGGATTTTTAAGGATTTAAAAGATTTGGGGAGAGATAAGCAGATTCGCTTATATCTCCCCGAATCTTTTAAAATCAAAAGTGATCAAATCAAGGTAATCAGTATAATCAACCTAATCCTGAGAAAGACAACTTTCGCATAGATTAACACAAAAGTGTGATCGATACTTTTGTTCTTTCTCCTTTCCTTTGTTCCCGGACGGAAAGTGTTCAGAATGGTTAACCCGTTACCCTTAAGTACCTTGCAACATAACCTTGTTGTGCTTTCTGTTCTACCCGGAATTTATATCTGATAAATAAAATCTCATGAAAAAATTACTCCCTGTACTTTTTGTACTCGCTTTTACGGCTGTAAAGGCTCAAACCAATGTGATTGGTACCACCGGAAATGTAGGAATTGGAACGCTCAACCCTGTAAGTAAGTTGCAGGTGGTGGATAATAACCGCAACTACTATGTGAATCGGCCAATTGCCGGTCAATCGGAAGATGCGCAGGGGCCTAATTATATATTGCTCCATGAAATTTATACAGGAACCCCAATGATTGATATGCATGTGATGGGAAAGATCACAGGGGTGAGGGGCAGCACAGTATCATCTAACAGGAAATGGACAATAGAAGTCAATACTTCAACTGCTTATACTATCAATAGGGGATCGCTCATTAGTTACAATGAGCCGGTACGATTAGTGACTGTTATTTACAATAGCAAAACTTATCTGGCGGCAGAGATATCAAACAGCTCCACCATGTATGGCTTTTCCTTCACCGGCTACGCAAGTGGTGAGACTTTGTTATTAGTAAAAGATGATAATGTAACAGGTATGCAACCCTTTACGCCAAATGATGTGATTGGAATACAAGGAAATCTCAGCGTTGGTGTATTTGGGTCCTCAGCAAAGCTGGATGTGCTGGGAGGCCCAACGTGGACTTCCAACGGCTGGAAAAAATCAATAAAATTGTATGACGTATCCGCTATTGAATTTGCCGGCGCCACACGGTCATTTGGCCTGGGCGCCTCCGGTGCAAATTTGTATTTCTCAAATATGAACACCGACGGCACCGGCGCCGCTAATTATTTTATGGTAGCTGATGGAACTACCGGTAATGTGAGTATTGGAAGTCCTAGTCCGTCAGCCAACTACAAACTAACGGTAGAAGGCACACTCGGTGCACGCCGTATTAAAGTACAGCAAGGCGCCTGGGCTGATTATGTATTTCACCCGGAATACGAGTTGCCATCCCTGCAACAGGTGGAGCACTTTGTAACAACCGAAAAACACCTGGAAGGCATCCCTTCCGAAAAAGAAGTACTTGAAAAAGGATTGGACCTGGGGGAATTTGATCAGCAGCTACTGAAGAAGGTAGAAGAACTCACGCTGTATATTATACAGCTGAATAAAAATGTAGAACGCTTAAATAAACAGGTAACAGCACAACAGCAAACTATTGCCACCTTACAGGCTAAATAATCAACAGTCGCGCACCGATGTATACATCGGTGCGCGGCTTTTTTATTTTTTCTTCCCCATCCACTCCAGCGCATCCAGTATCAGCCTGTTCTGCGTTTCATTCGCAAATGTGAAAGATAATTCCTTATTGGTATGATGCTCATAGTCGATATCGTTATGCCCCATATTCAGGTATAGCATCTTGTATTTTTTGTTAGTCCATACAACGGGGTAGTAGCCGCTGTGCCAGATCTCATGTGGCTTTGGGCCGGTACCCAGCGGGAAGCTGCTGGAATCCACCGACAGCAATATTTTAATGTCCGGGTTTTTACGCAGATCATTGCTCCAGCGGTACCACTCATTGGGTGCGGCAGAGAAAGTATCCGGCAGATTCCTGGTGGCCGGATGCCGGTGGTCTTCCACGCGCAGTACAGCGGAAGTGGGGCGCCAGGTGTTGCTGCCATAAGATCCGGAGCCCAGGAAGGTGTTGTGGTACCAGTTCCAGTTTTGGGGTACATCCGACGGCGTGAGCGCAAAAGCTGCGAAGTGAAAGCCTATCCAGCCGCCGCCATGTTCCATGTATTGCTGAAACGCGGCGCGCTGTGCAGGATCTTCCGGCCGCGTATCCAGGAAAATCACTACCTGGTACTTCGAGAGGAATGATGCATTCAGGTTTTGCCAGTTGTTGGTGGAGTCGTAGCTGAAATGATATTTCGCGGCCATCTCCGGGAACCACTTATTGGCTTCATGTACAAAACTGATGTGTGCCTGGTCGTTTTTAGCAGTATAAAAGGCGATCACCCGGAAGCGGGGAGGAGTTTGTTGTGCCTGGCTCATGGCGCTGCCAAACAGGCTTAAAATAAGCCAAAGGGTGCTTAGGTGGAATCTTAGCTTCATAAATAGTAAAATGATCGTTCAGAACTACAAAATAAACTTTATTTTTCTTTTCAGCAGCCTCTTTAAAGTTGCAGCAGGTTCCGCACAATTTTCACCCGGTCGGAGGCCATCCGGGTATTGTCATAAGCCAGGTACAGCGTATTGCTGGCAGGCACATTGCCCCGCCATACTTCTTTCAGTTCCCCTTTTTTGATGCCTTCTTTCACCATATAATCGGCAGTGATGGTAACACCGTTACCACAACTGATTGCCTGCAGGATGGTTTGCATGTCCGGGATAATAAACTGCGGTTTGATAGCGGGACGTTTGCGGAAATTCTCCAGCCAGAAACGCCGTATCACCGGCAGGTCGCTGCTATAGGCAAACCATTGCTGTTTCAGGAGCCACGACTCTGCTTCATCCAGCGTTTTCTTTTTCAGGAAGTTTTTAAATGGTTTGATATCAAGATCCGGGCTGGATACAATCAGGAACTGCTCGCGGAGTATGGGCTCGTAGATGATATTCTTTTCTTCTGTCAGCTGCGTGGCAATGAGGAAATCAAGATCGCCTTTCTGCAGCCGCCGCAGCAGGTCTTTGGTAAGACCAAACTCCGTTATGATATTCGCCGGCACATCGCTGATGCGTTTGGCTACTACGGCCTGGAAATATTCTTTCACCGCGCCGATGTGAATATTGGGTAATTGTTTGGTGATACAGAAGTAACGGAAGTCAGCTTCTACATTCTCCAGTTTTTCCAGCGGCTCTACCACCTGCGTATAAAATAACTTGCCATAATCAGTAGGTACCAGTTTGGGCTTACGCTCAAACAGCTGTTTCCCGATATGCGCTTCCAATGCAGATAAATGCTGACTTACATTCGGCTGCGAAATAAACAGCATCTTTGATGCCGCCGTTAGTGAGCCGGTTTGATATACGGCTTTAAATGTTCTGTACCACTCCAGGTTAACCATCCTGCAAGTTATAAATATTTTTATGATGATTGATAAATCATATTATTTTCTTTATATGATATAGTCCCTCACTTTTGTATCTGCAAAAAAGCATGGCATTATTCAACCACAAAGCAAATGAAAAGGATCGCATATATTGGAAGTCTTGGTTTACTTGGCATCATCACCACCGAATTCGGTGTAATTGGTATACTTCCGCAACTGGCGGCATATTACAACATCTCTATCGATCAGGCAGGCACCCTGTTAAGTGCCTTTGCATTGGTGATTGCACTGGGTGGCCCCCTGATGACACTCTGGTTATCAGGATATAACCGTAAAACGCTGATGGCTGTCAGCATTTCTATTTTTCTCATAACAGGAGTGGTATCATCTTTATCACCTCCCTTCTGGTTACTGCTGCTGGTGCGGATGTTGCCGGCATTCCTGCAGCCGGTGTACATTTCCACAGCCATCGCAGCCGCTACCGGTGCGGCCGATAAAAAGCACACCCATAAAATGATGGCTATCGTGATGAGCGGCATTGCCCTTGCAACGGTTACGACTATACCGTTTGCTACCTGGCTGGCAGGGATCTATAACAGCTGGCAATTATCGTTTGTAGTGCAAACTATTGTGAGCGCGCTGGCTCTGATTGCCATCCTTGCTTTTCTGCCATCGATGCCGGCAGGGGAAAAACCATCTTATGGCGCGCAGCTGAAAATACTCACCAAACCTGCGTTCCTGGCCAGTAGTATTATGAACGTGTTTATGGTGTCGGCCATGTTTTCCACCTACAGTTATTTTGCGGACTATCTTGGGAAAGTAAATCATATGTCCACCGGCGAAGTAGGCGTAATGCTGCTGCTGTTTGGCGCCGCCGGCGTACCCGGTAACTTCCTGGCGGGTAAACTGCTGAGCAAAAGTGTAACCGCTACCATGGCTGCTTCCCTCATCGCTATTACCCTGGTGTCTATCGGGATTTACTATCTCCCGCTGTTGTCGGTGCCGCTCATTATTGTATGGGGTTTCCTGCACACGCCCTGCTTTATCACGGCACAGGCGTATATGGTGGCTGCTGCACCGGAAGCGCCGGGGTTTGCCACCAGCTTATCTATTTCTTTCGGCAATATGGGCGTTACCCTGGGAACAGCCGTTAGCGGCTGGATTATTACCACGCAGGGCATTCACAACGCTCCCTGGGTGATGCTGCTCTTCGGTACCGGCTCTTTGCTCATGATGGGATTAAAAGAATTGCTGGCCGCCCGCGAAAAGCAATCGTCTCCGGCGATAGGAAATTGTGTTGGAGCAGGATTAAACTGATTTTGCTGATTACATTGATTTTATTTTTGGGATTTTTGATAGAAGATCAGGGGAGATGGATTTCCCCTGATCTTTATAAGTCCCTAAAACCATTTCATACAGAAATAGAGCACAATGACCGATAGTATCTGGATACAGATTGCCGCCAGAAGTCTCTTAATACCCCCGGTTTTGGACGGACTGAATACATATACCGCATAGGAAAAAAAATATACAGCCATCGCCAATACCACAACTATTAAAAGATTTGGACCTTCAGGATCATTGAAAACGTAGAACAGCATTCTGGAACAAATGAGGGCCGTTGCTGCCAGGATTATTAACGAAGTCTTTTTTGACTTGAAATATAAATTTGCGACGTTATTACCCATGTTCATAAGATGACCATTTTCTTAAATGAATAATCTACTCCGGAATTTTGTTTTTTGCCCGGTTACGTTTATCTTTATAAAGTACCTAAAGCATTGATATCCAGTTTGTTTCTCTGATGCATCCCCCCTAAGGAACCTTCCGGAACCCCCTATAGCGCATTGGTACACAATATGTTACCGATCAAGTCCACATCACCTCCACGTCAACTCCATGTTCTCTCCACATCAAAGGTAAGTGTAAAGTATCTGCAAAGCATGTGCAAAGTATTGCCTGTCTATTGTTCAAGCTATCATCTTCCAAAGAAAAAAGTAAAATCAATGTAATCTGTATCATCAGTTTAATCCTGTTCCAGGACAACCTCCGCTTTGTCGCAAGTGCCCCCAAAGAATGTCGCTTTTGCACCGTCAATATGAAAAAGACGGCAGGTATCTTTGTAACGAAATGAAAAATCTGTAAAACTTCAATCTATCGTTATGCAAAAGATCACCCCATCATTATGGTTTAATATGAATGCAGAAGAAGCGATCAGCTTCTACTCATCTATCTTCAAAAATTCAAAAGTAACAGACAAGTCATATTACGGGGAAGGATCTCCCATTCCTGCCGGTACGCTGCTCGCCGCCACCTTTCACCTGGAAGGACAGGAGTTCCTGGCTATCAATGCAGGACCACAGTTCCCGTTCACAGAAGCCATTTCTTTTACGGTATATTGTGAAACCCAGGAAGAAGTAGATTACTACTGGTCGAAGCTCACCGCAGACGGAGGAAAGGAAGTGCAATGCGGCTGGCTGAAAGATAAATTTGGCTTGTCCTGGCAGATTACGCCCACCATCATGTCTAAATTTCTGAGTGATCCTGATAAAGAAAAGTCGGGTAGAGCCATGCAGGCCATGATGAAAATGGTGAAACTGGATATCGCAGCGCTTGAAAAAGCATTTAACGGAAAATAGAGCATTATTGCCGGCTGTTGCCTTCAAAATTAATGAGCCAGTGAAGACCAAACTTATCGGTAAGCCCACCGAATAAAGCGCCCCAGAAAGTACTTTCCAGCGGATGCGTAGGAATACCATCCGCAGAAAGACGGGCATAAAAAGTACGGGCCTCGTCTTCACTGTTGCAGTTCAGTAATAAAGAAACGGTATTGCCGGCGGTAAGTCCCGCTTCAGGCACCATATCGGACGCAGTGAGTACCAGGCTGCCTTTGGTAAGACTGGAATGTAAAATGAACGGTTTCATAAAAGCAGGTATTTCCGCCGAAACAGGCGATTCCCCGATGGTTTGAAGCATCAGCTCTCCACCCAGGCATTCTTTGTAGAAAGTCATTGCTTCCCGGCAGTTACCGTTAAAAGTAAGGTAGGTATGGATCATGGTCATTATAGAACCGGATTTTTGTGTGAAAACTATACTGCAAAAATCGCAAGGGTTGCGGGAAGTAACAGGGGTGTAAAGCGACAATTCTCAGGGTAATTGCGGCATAAACTATTATAATTGCAGCGTATGATACATATTTCCATCCTGGTCCCTCTCGGGCATACCAGTTTAGTTAACATCGAGGGCAGCTATCAGATCTTATCGGACATCAACAACTTCCTCACTGAAAAGGGCCGGGAGCCCAAGTTCCAGGTGCAGCTGGTGGGATTAACCACCGAGGTAAGCCAGCGTAACCGCTTATTTACGATCTCTCCGGAAGTGCTGATAAAAGATGTAAAGAAAACGGACCTGATCATTATTCCTTCGCTGCACGGGGATCAGTCGAACGCCGCAGCCATGAACCAGGATTTTATTCCCTGGATCAGGCAGCAATATCAACAGGGCGCTGCTGTAGCCAGTTTATGCCTGGGCGCTTTTTTCCTGGCAGCTACCGGCCTCCTGAAAGGCAAACAATGCGCTACCCACTGGAAAATGGCGCAGGAGTTCAGAAGCATGTACCCCGATGTAAACCTGATGGACGACCGGATCATCACGGAAGAAGAACGCATCTATACCAGCGGCGGCGCCTATTCTTACCTCAACCTCATCCTTTACCTGGTGGAAAAGTATGCTGGCAGGGATATTGCGATCCTCACCGCTAAAGCATATGCCATTGATATTGACCGCCAGAGCCAGTCGCCTTTCATCATTTTCGAAGGACAAAAAGCACATAACGACGAACCAATCCGGAAAGCACAGGAATTTATTGAAGCCAGCTACCAGGACAAAATCACGGTAGAACAACTGTCCGATATGTCGGCTATAGGAAGAAGATCTTTTGAAAGAAGATTCAAAAAATCGACCGGTAACACGGTGATAGAATATATTCAGCGGATAAAAATAGAAGCCGCTAAGCGCGACTTTGAAACCAGCACAAAAAACGTGAACGAGGTAATCTATGACGTGGGATATATCGACACTAAAACATTCCGGACAATGTTCAAAAAGGTAACCGGACTCACCCCGCTGGAATACCGGAACAAATACAACAAACAAATTATGAACCCTGTAAATGACTAGTTATGGAAAAAACAACATTTAAAACGACCATCAATGCGCCACGTGAAAAAGTATGGGACGTACTTTGGGGCGAAACTTCCTACCAGCAATGGACAGCCCCTTTTGCTGAGGGCTCTCAGGTAGATACCAACTGGGAGAAAGGAAGCAAAGTCATATTCCACGATGGCAGTAACCGCGGCATGGTGGCCAGGATCGCAGACAAAGTGCCCAATGAATTTATGTCGTTCCAACACCTCGGTGAAATTGATAACGGTGTGGAAGACCTCACCAGCGACAAAGTAAAAGCCTGGGCCGGCGCTTATGAAAATTATACGCTTACTAACGTGAACGGCAAAACGGAGTTACTCGTGGAAATGGACCTGGCAGACGATTTTAAAGATTACTTCAGTAAAACCTGGCCCGTAGCGCTGGATAAAGTAAAGGAATTAGCAGAGCAGCAGTAATATTCTCCCTTCGCCCGCCATACAGCAGCAGGCGAAGGGATTTTTTATTATTTCCGGGAGAAACAATCCTGCGCAGAAAATACCTGCTTTGATCCGGAATACGGTTGTGCTATCTTTGCGGTTATTGTAACAGGTAACTACAGGCCGTAAAAATAAAATGCACTATGTTTCGGAAATCAACGATCTCCTGCCTGCTGATCTTATCTTTTTTAAGATTATCAGCGCAGGAAAAATATGAACTCAACAGCGGATGGCAATGCAATAATATCGCCGGTGTAAAAGTTACCGGTCAGCAACTCTCAGATCCGGCATATACCCTCTCCGGATGGACGCCGGCCACTGTACCAGGTACGGTGCTCACCACGCTCCTGGATAATAAGCAGGTACCTGATCCGATGTATGGCATGAACAATGAAAAGATACCGGATATCTACCACACCGGCCGCGATCACTACACTTATTGGTTTGTAAAGGATTTTACAGAACAGCCGGCCACCGGCGATGCACAGGTATGGCTGCATCTCCGGGCTGTAAATGATGGCTGCGATATTTACCTGAACGGCCACCGCGTTAATAAAACTACCCACTACGGCGCCTATCTCCGCCAAACATATAACATCACGCCCTTCCTGGCGAAAAACGGAAAAAACCGTTTGGCTGTAATCGTGTACCCGCCCCGGTTTCCGGGTAATCCCAACGGCGGACAGGGAGGCGATGGCACCATTGCAAAAAATAACGGTCCGCAGTATACCGCCGGGTGGGACTGGATCCAACCCATGCGCGACCGCAACACCGGCATATGGGATAAAGTGACCATTGAAAAAACAGGCGCCGTAAGGATTAAAGATCCGCACATCATTACCCGCGTACCCGGTACCCGCCAGCCGCAAGGCCCGCAGGCGCCCGCTACCCTGCAGATAGGAGCGGAGCTGGAAAATGCTACCGCCAGAAATATCACCGGCACGTTGCAATATACCCTCGCCGGTAACCACATCACCAAAAAAGTAACGCTGCCGCCACATACCACTGCCACTGTGCAACTGCCGGACCTGCTGCTGAAACAGCCGCTGTTATGGTGGCCCGCCGGTTATGGCCCACAGTCGCTGTATCAGCTGCAATTGCAGTTTGTAAACAACGGCAAAACGGATGATCAGGAAGACGTGGAATTTGGTGTTCGTGAAATTCAAACATACTGGAATGCACACACCGGCAGCAGGGAAATTGCCGTAAACGGTCAGAAGATATTTATTAAAGGCGGCAACTGGATCACCTCCGATGCCCTGTTCCGCTTCACTAAAGAAAGATATGATGCGGAAGTACGCTTCCACCGCGATATGAACCTGAACCTTATCCGGATCTGGGGCGGCAGCCTTACGGAAAGGCCAGAGTTCTACGAAGCCTGCGATAAGTACGGCCTGCTCGTGTTCCAGGACTTCTGGATATCGGGCGACTGTAACGGCAGATGGCAGGACCCCATGAAGAAAGAAGACCAGTGGACCCGTCGTAAATACCCCGACAACCACTCCCTGTTCCTCGAAAGTGTAGCCGACCAGGTGAAGATGTTACGCAACCATGCCTCGCTGGCCTTCTGGTGCGGAGGAAATGAAATTACGCCTCCGGCAGATTTGTTCGCCGCCATGAAGGATTCTATTATTCCAACACTGGACGGTACACGCTATTTCTTCGACTACTCCAACTCCGACAGTATGTCGCACAACACGCTTGGCGGCAATGGCGACGGTCCTTACGGTATTCAGCCACTGTCCACCTTCTGGAGCACCCGCACCTTTCCGTTTAACTCCGAAGTAGGTTCGGTAGGTACGGGCGATTATGAATCACTCGAAAGATTCCTCCCCGCGGAAAACCTGGTGCCGCCCGATCAGCAAACCGGCAAAACCGACGCGGTGTGGGATTATCATAAGTACATCGCTTATAACAAAGCCGTAGATCCCTATGGGAAAACAAACGACCTGAGAGAGTGGGCCAACAAAGCACAGCTGGTAAACTACGATCAGTACCGCGCTTTAATGGAAGGCTTCAGCTCACATATGTGGGATTGGTACACCGGCGTGATCATCTGGAAAACGCAAAACCCCTGGACTGCCCTGCGCGGCCAGATGTATGATTACTACCTCGATCCCAACGCATGCCTGTATGGCACCCGCAAAGGAGCCACCCCGCTGCACGTGATGTATGATCCGGAAGAAGGAATGGTGATGGCCGTGAACAACACCTTCCAATACGCCCGCGACCTGATGCTGGAATTAAAAACATACGACATGCAGGGCAATGACAGCCTGCTCACACAGGTGTTTGTAGAAGTAGGACCCACCACCGTGCAAAAGTTTATGAATATGAAACCCCTCCTGGATAAACTAAAAGCGCAGCAGGGACTGTTCTTCTCTTTACGCTTGCTGAATGCCCATCAACAGGTGGTAGATGAAAACCTGTACTGGTTACCGGATGCCAAAGGAAATTATTCCGGGCTGGCACAAATGCCGGCAGCAGAAGTGAAGGTAACAGCAGTGAAAGCGGGAGCCGACAGTATTAACGTTACCATCAGCAACCCGGCAGGAGGGCCTGTGGCATTTTTCAACCGCGTATCGCTGGTAAATACACAGAACAAGAAAAGGATCTTACCGGTATTTTACAGCGATAATTATATTTCTGTATTACCCGGCGAACAGAAAACGATCAGCATCAGCGGCGGCGCTACCGCCACCAGCAAGGATGCGCAGATAGAAATTTATGGTAATAACGTAAAGCGGCAGTACATCGCTGTTCAATAATCAAACATATTGCAGGCATCTGTGTAAACAGATGCCTGTTTTTTTGTATATTCATTTTGTTAATCTGTTCCCTGAACCTGTTTGTAGCTGTTGCCCTGGGACCCGATTCGTAAGAAAATACCTATTATTCCAATTTATAGCAACAAAACTATTCATCGATGACCTCCCTGCAGGAAGAAACAACTATCCGGAAATTAGCCACCAACGAGAAGATGCCCTATGACCTGTTGCTACTGGCCGATCCATCTGTAACCATGATCAACAGTTACCTCCCTTTCAGCGACGTATATGTGCTGGAAAAAAAGAAACAGGTAATTGCCGCCTACGTACTTTTGAAAGATAATGATGAACTGGAAATTAAGAACATCGCCGTAAACCCGGCCTACCAGGGAAAGGGCCTGGGAAAGATCCTCCTGCAGGATGCCGCACAACGCGCCAGGGCAGGCGGCTCTAAAAAGCTTTGTATTGGTACAGGCAACTCCAGCATTGCCCAGTTGTACCTGTACCAGCGGCAGGGTTTTGAAATAACCGCCATCCGGAAAAACTATTTCACCACACACTACCCCGAACCCATTTATGAAAATGGTATTCAATGCCGGCACATGATTGTGCTGGAAAAGTCGCTATGCTGATAAGGGCTGGTCGCCTTTATTTTCAATATAGGCCCTGGTTTTCGGCAAACTGTCGGGGTGATGCTCCCTTATATATTTAATGAGGTTTTCGCGGATATAACACCGGAGGTCAAACGCATTGCCTGAGCTGGAGGAACTCATCAGCGCCCTTACTTCAATGGTGCGTTCGCTGGTATTGGTTACCTGCAGGGCTTTTGCGCGTTTGTCCCACAGCGGCGATGTATCCAGGAGTCTTTCAAACTCGGCCCTCACCTGGTCCACCGGCACGGTATAGTCCAGGTAAAAGAAGGCCGTGCCCAGTATTTCCGAACCGGTGCGGGTCCAGTTCTGAAAAGGTTTCTCTATAAAATAATTAATCGGTAAAATCAGTTTACGCTGATCCCAGATGTTCAACACCACATAAGTAAGGGTAATTTCTTCCACACGTCCCCATTCACCTTCTACTACCAGTACATCATCTATCCGGATAGGCTGTGTAAATGCCAGCTGGAAACCGGCCAGCAGGTTGCCCAATGATTTCTGCGCGGCAAAACCAATAATGATACCGCCTACACCTACACCGGTAAGGAGCCCTGCGCCGAGCTTACGCATGTTGTCGAAGCTCAGTAAAATAATACAGGCCGTGATGATCAATATCAGCGCAATAGACACCTTACGGATAAACTGCAGCTGCGTACGTATTTTACGCTCCTTCAGGTTATTGGTCTTCTTCAGGTCGTAGGTATGATATACATAATCTTCCAGCACCTTGATAGCGCCGATCACCAACGCCGCAAAAGACAGTGTCAGCGCTATTTCCGCCACTTTACTCAGCGCAGGCACATAGCTGGGGTGTACCCGCATTAATGGGATGGCCATGTTGAGCAATAACAACGGCAGGAAATAATTAAACGCTTTTCCCAGGCGGAAAAGGATGGTGTGTATCAGGGAGAAATCCTGCTGTGCTCGTACAGATTGGCGTAAGAAGATCGATAACAAGTATTTGATCAGCCATCCGGTGATAACTGCAATGCCCGCCAGTATAAGGTTCCATAGGAAATTAGGCAGGTGGTCCGCATTTTCTATAAGTTGATTCCACATGCGCGCCTTGCCTCAAACATGATGCCGTTATATATCTGTTGTCATTAATTTATCATTAGAAAACAGCGCCATCACCAGCTTGCGGCCCTTGCTCTGGTTGAGTTCCAGCAGTTGGTGCGAACGTTGTACGGTATCCACACTAAACCCGCCGGTGATCCATACGGGGGAAGGCAACAGGGCGCCGGTTTCCAGTAATGTGGTTATCTGCCGGAGGCCATCTCCATAATATTTAAAATTCCCGGTAAGCGAATATGCATAGTTGGAAATGTTCATGATCACGGCGCCTTTGTTGAACAACGTTTCCCTGGCTGCGGCTGTGGTAAGCGCCGTTACATCCTGGTAAATGCCGTTGGTAGTAAGCAGCGCTGCACTTAATTCGGACATAGTTCCGCCAACAAGATCTATGCACGCATCAAACATTTTTCCTTCCCGCTGATGTAGTATTGCCTGTAGCAAACCGGGTTGGCGGTAATTAATAATTTGGGAGACAGACAGCCCTGCGCTGACCAGCTGTTGAGTACTTTCTTCACTGCCCGCGGTGGCCAGCAGTTGCGTAAAACCTGCGTGCAGCAATAGTTTTACCAGTACCAGTCCTACGCCTCCGGCGGCGCCGCTGATAAAAACAGGCGCCTCCGGGGAAAGTCCAAGCCTGTTTATGCATTGCAACGCTGTAAGCGAGGCGGTTGGGATAGCGGCTGCTGTGGCAAAGGAAATACCCGCCGGCTTATGCACCAGTATATCCTGGGGCACGCTGATATATTCCGCGTAAGTGCCATTGGAGCCCATACTGCCGGATGCCGCCATCACGGCGTCACCTGGGCTGAATTGCGTAACGGCTTTGCCTGTTTTCACAACCACTCCCGAAAATTCACGGCCCAGCACCGGTGAGTGCATACGCTTGCGTTCTGTAGCGCCCTGCCTGATCTGGTAGTCGATGGGGTTAAAGGCTGCCGCTGCAATCTGCACCAGCACGCCGTCATCGCCGGGTTCCGGTATGGGCATGGTGGTCATGGAAAAGTTTTCCACGCCGCCGAAATCGTTTAATATAATCGCCTGCATCTGATGTTTCATCCCACAAAACTATTACGATGTTGGGTTATCTTTGCTATAGGTAAACCGGAGGTAACCGGTTACATGAGGAGAACCTATATGGCAACAATCAACATCAAAGGACAGATACGGGAAGCTACCTGTGAGGAAGAACTCACCGCTATGCGCGATAGCATTGAGCTATTCAGCGGCAAATGGAAACTGCAGCTGCTGCGGTACCTGGCGAACCGTACGGAGGAAAGCAATCATTTTAAAAAAATGCTGCGGGAAATCAATGGTATCTCTGCGCGTATGCTGTCGAAGGAACTAAAGGTGCTGGAGATCAATTTCCTGGTGACCCGTACGGTGCTGGCCACCAAACCAGTCACTGTAGCGTATGCCATTACACCATACGGGCAAACTATTCTCCCCGTGGCGGAAAACCTGGTGGAGTGGGGGCTTTGTCACCGGGAGAAAGTAAAGTCGGCTATATCCGCATAAGCTTACTCATGTACCCGGATAATTAATATTAATAAGCGGTCAATTCAATGGCGGCTTCTTCCGCTATCTGTGTTAACCTCTCCGTCCATTTTTCTAATGCCAGTGCGCGTTCTTCCGGTGACATCCTTGCAGGGCCATGTATTACCTGTGGCTCCAGTACGGAAAAGCCCGTGAATTGGAAGATGCCGCGGTGAATAGGTTTCAGTATGTTTTCCAGGTCGCCGTGAAGCCCGCCGCTAATATACGCATCTTCCGGTCCGCCGATGGTGAGTGAAAGCATCGCTTTCTTCCCGGTGTAAATGCCGGTTTCATAAATGTGGCCGTTTCCATAAGAGGTACCCATTGCAAATACGCGGTCTACCCAGCCTTTGAGGATGGCGGGGATGCTGAACCACCACATCGGGAACTGCCAGATCATTACATCGCACCAGGCTATTTTTTCCTGTTCGGCTGCAACATCAGCTGCAAAACCGTTTACACGGGAAGCATGTTGTTCTTCCAGTTGTTGTTTAAAAAAAGCATCGTTGTATACACTGGTGAAATTTGTGCGGTCGGACGTTGGGTTAAACTGCATGGCATAAAGGTCGGAGGTTTGCACTTCATGACCTGCTTCCTGCAACGTAGTTATTGCGGTGTTAAACATAGCCCCGTTCATACTCTTTGGTTCCGGATGCGCATACACTATTAATATCTTCATAAAAGTTGTTTTTTAAATAACTGCGGACAAAATTATTCCACGAACGTTACATTTGTATTTTTGTAGCCTATTGTATGCAACACACAAAAATGTAAGTAATGGCAAAGCGCAAGGAAACGTCTACCAATCATTTGAACCGCGAACAGATCTCAGGTGTGTGCGGAGTGGCCCATGCCATTGATATTCTGGCAGGGAGGTGGAAATTATTTATCCTGTATAAGCTGGTGAACAGAACGCTGCGCTTCCGTGAATTAAAAGAACATATTCCCAATATCACCGATCGTATGCTTACCCTGCACCTGCAGGAGCTGGAAGCCGACGGACTCGTTACCCGGACTGTATATGCCGAAGTACCGCCGAGAGTGGAATACCGGCTCACGGAAATTGCTGCACGTCTTATTCCTGTATGGGATCAGCTGAACGACTGGGGACATCAGCACCGCGATAAGCAGCTACAGCGATAGCGTAGTGGCGTTACCGTTATTTTCTATGGTGATGACAGCGGGAAAGTATTGCGCCGGAACGTTGGTAGGAAACCAGTTTCGTCCTGCCGCCACAATGATCAGTAATCCATTATCATCTCCCAGCGCTGTAAACTGTTCCAGGCGCGGTTGCCTGGAAAAAACAGGTAGTCCGTAAGTGCTGATGAGCCGGTCCGCATAACCGGTAGGATCGGTTGTTACCACACCCAGCTCACTGATACTGTCGATATACAGTTTCGCGGACTCATTCTCCAGGCCATGCCGCGCAATCAGCTCCAGCAGATTCCCATTGTTATCGTAAAAGTATACCGCCTGTGCATCCCAGTTGCTGAAATCAGCGATATGGCTGCTGCCTGTTACCGGAAGCAGGGTGGTAAAGGTTTGCAGCCACTGTATAGCTTCACGTAGCTGGTTATGCGGAATATTGAATGCTACGTGGTATACCGGTGCAGTAGCCGTTTCCTGCTGTTCAAATGTAAGTATGGAGCTGCCGGCCTGTAAGCTGATGTGGCGGCTGCTTTCACTGATCACCGGCAATTGCAGTGACTGGGTATAAAATGCCGTGGTGGCGGTAAGGTTATGCGTGCTTAAAATAATCTCCCTGATCTTCATTGCTATCTATTTTAGTACAAATGTACAAAAGCATCGGTTTTAATTTGTACATTTGTACTAATTTTTTTATTTTCGTAAGATATTAAAGGCGCGGGCATCTCATGAATACAAAAGAAAAGATACTGGAAACTGCTTTGGAACTGTTTAACAAGCAGGGGATAGATGTGATCACTATCCGGCATATTGCCAAAGAAATGGGGATCAGTCACAGTAACATCCAGTACTATTTTAAAAACGCAGATGACATCATTTACACGATATATGCCCGGCATATCGATGAACTGAATGAACTGCCCGTATTTGCAAACGGGCCGGCGGCAACGCTTCATACCCTGCAGGAGTCCATTACCACGATACTGGAACATATCTATCAGTACCGTTTTATCTACATCCATTTTGTGATGATTGCCCGGCGTATGCCGGAAATAAAGAAGGTATATACCCAGCGGTTCAGCATCCGCAGAAGGCAATTCCTCCGGCTATTTGAAAACTACCGGGAGCAGGGTATTGTAAGAACGGATATACCGGAAGAAGTATGGGAAAGCCTGATCAGGAGCATTTATCTCATCGGTGATTTCTGGATTTCGGCGAACGAACTTACTACGGGATTGAAAGGGAAAAAGGCAGTTAATTATTATGCCCGCCTCCTTGGGGATTTATTTTATCCCTATCTCACAGAAAAAGGAAAGAAGCTGGCAGCAGCATAAAAAAACGGCGTACCCGTGAGGATACGCCGTTTCTTCATCATTATGGGTTACTGTTGTGTGGATTGTTTCTTCTTATGGTCAACAATAGCACCGGTACCGGCACCTACACCAGCACCAATCAGGGTACCAATGGCAGCGCCTTTCAGGCGATCTTTGTTTACGATAGCACCGGTTACAGCACCTGCGCCGGCGCCTACTACGGCACCCTTAGCAGTATGACTCCACGATTTCCAGCCCTTTTTCTTTGCAGGGGCGGGCGCCGGAGCTTCTGTATTGGCTACTGCCGGAGCAGTTTCATTGTTATATTGAGTACCGGCTACGTTTTCACGACTGTGTGAACGGTTGCTTTTCAACGCATTCATGGAATCCACTACCTGCTGTTTGATGGCACTTACATTGTTCATTGAATCAATGGTGGCTTTCTTTGCACTTTCAATAGCGGCGGCATTATCAGCGTTACTTTTGCAGGAAAAGAAAACGACTGCTGCAGCTAAGGCTACGAGTATCTGTTTCATGGTTTTAAGTTCTTTACCCCGCCTCCTGTCGAAAATTGTGCCATTTTTTAAAGGAATCCCGGAAACTCAGATGGGTAGCCGCATTTCCAGCATGTGTTTGCTAAAGCCGGTTTTCTCATAAGCCTTTATAGCGGGCTCATTTCCATTGTACACCTCCAGCCGCATTTCTACGATACCACGCGATTGTGCCCATGTTTTCAATCCATCTATGATCAGCTTATTTACTCCCTTACCCCGCCATGATGGTGTTACATACATAAAGCCCAGGTACGCATACTGTGCAAACTTCACATAGGGCTTTGCATCCTCTATACGGGCATAGCCGGAGCCAATAAGCTGCCCTGCCGCCTCTGCCACCAGCAGCTCAATGTGCGAAGCAGTAATCATGGCTGCTATATCGTAATAATGTATAATGCCTTCTTTTAAAGTCGGATCAAAAGGACGTTCTGCGGTGATAACTCCCTGCTCAAATTCCAGTAATGTGGGCAAATCTGCAGCAGTGGCTTTACGGATAATAATTTCCTGCATGGTTCTCTGTATAACTGATTCTTACAAATATCAGTTATTTTCTGTTTTCTGAAACAGGGGTATTCATGTTAGCTTTTTTATTTTACGGAAGAAGCAGTTCCTGCCGGGAACGATTGCGTAAATAACGCCCTGCTTTTGCAGGTCATTTGTTATTTTGACCGCACGTTATGAAACAAATTTCATCCGAATTTTTTATGAAGATAATTACCTGTGCGTTATGCCTGCTAACCACTACTACCGCTATCGCACAATCGGCCGCGGATATTTCTAAAGTATGGGTTTCCGATAAAGGTGATGGCACGTATAAAAACCCGGTGCTGTACGCCGACTATTCCGATCCGGACGCGATCCGCGTAGGGGAGGACTATTACATGGTTGCTTCCAGTTTTGACGCTATCCCCGGCCTGCCCATCCTGCATTCCCGCGACCTCGTGAACTGGCGCATTATCGGGCACGCATTATTACGCCAGCCTCCTTATGATCACTTTTCCGCACCACAACATGGCAACGGTGTTTGGGCGCCGGCCATACGCTATCACAACAACGAATTCTATATCTACTACCCGGACCCGGACTTCGGGATCTACGTGGTGAAATCAAAACAGATCGCCGGCCCGTGGAGCACACCACAGCTGGTAGTGGCAGGCAAAGGACTCATTGATCCCTGCCCGCTGTGGGACGATAACGGGAACGTGTATATGGTACACGCATACGCCGGCAGCCGCGCAGGTATTAAAAGTATTATCGTAGTGAAAAAGCTGGATGCCACTGGTACAAAAGCTACCGATGAAGGCGTACTGGTATTTGACGGTCACGATGAACACCCTACACTGGAAGGCCCCAAGTTTTATAAACGCAACGGCTACTATTACATTTTCGCACCTGCAGGTGGCGTGGGCACCGGCTGGCAGCTGGTGATGCGCTCAAAAGATGTGTATGGCCCCTATGAAAGCAAAATAGTTATGGACCAGGGACGAACCTCCATCAATGGCCCGCACCAGGGCGCCTGGGTGCAAACACCCAAAGGGGATGACTGGTTCCTGCATTTCCAGGACCTGGAAGCTTACGGCAGGGTAGTACACCTGCAACCAATGAAATGGGTGGACAACTGGCCGGTGATAGGAACGGACAACGACCATGATGGAAAAGGAGAACCGGTACAGACCTACCGCAAACCAGTTACCGGCGCAGGTTGCCCGGTGGCCACGCCACAGGAATCAGATGAGTTTAATGCCGCCACTTTAGGTTTACAGTGGCAATGGCAGGCCAACCCGGCTGCCGGCTGGGCATTCCCGTCGGTGGCAAAAGGCAGCCTGCGCCTGTTTGCCGCACAAATACCGGATAGCGCCCGTAACCTCTGGGAAGTACCCCAGGTACTCCTGCAAAAATTCCCGGCGCCCGTATTCAAGGCTACTACAAAACTCAGCTTTAAACCACGGCAAAACGGGGATCGCGTAAACTTCCTGGTAATGGGACTTAACTACGCAGGACTGTCACTGAGCAAAAAAGCAAACGGTATTTATCTGTCGTACTTCACCTGCACAAAGGCAGATAAAGGCTCTCCTGAAAAAGCAACCGCCATATCGGAGATAACGTCAACGGAGATATTTTTCAGGGTAGAAGTGAGCGCAGGAGGTATTTGCCGCTTCAGTTACAGCACGGATGGAAAAACCTTCCAGGCCGCAGGTGAGCCGTTTACCGCCACTACCGGCAAATGGATAGGTGCTAAGATGGGATTGTGCTGCAGCCGCGACGTAAAAACAAATGATGCCGGCTGGGCAGATGTGGATTGGTGGAGGGTAGAATAAGACCCGCGGTTACCTTGGCGGTATCAGCAACTCAGACTGAAGCACTCTTGTTTCAAACTCTTTAACGGGCCGTTTGCTCTCTATCAGTTGCAGCAATAATTCGGTGGCTACCTGGCCCATTTCAAAAGCGGGTTGCCGTACTACGGTGATAGGCGCATGCAACAGCTCTATCAGGTCTGAATTGGAAAAACCCGTGAGTGCCATTCCTCCGGGAATAGCCACCTTTGCCTTTTTCAGGGCACGCATGCAACCCGTGGTGAGCTTATCTGAGGTGGCAAAAATAGCATCCGGTTTGGTCTTTAATTTAATCAGCTGGTTCACTGCATCAGTTACTTCAGGCAGCAACATGCCGCCGTGAAAACAATATTTAATCAGCGCCGGCTGTGGATGAATACCATGTTTCTCCAGCGCAGCTATATATCCTGCCACCCGTTCCCGCGTAATGGAAAGATGCGCGGAGTTGGTAATACAGGCAATACGCCGGTATCCCTGCTGAAGCAGGTGCATGGTAGCGTTATAAGCGCCCTGGAAATTATCCACCATCACTTTATGCGTGGCAATGTCTTCTATAATCCTGTCGAAAAATACAATCGGGAATCCGTACTGATGCAGCGCTTTCAGATGGGTGAGGTCTTTCGTGGCACTCGATACGGAAATGAGTAACCCATCTATCGACCGGGAAGCCAGGTATTGCAAGGTTCTCACTTCTTTCTCAAAAGATTCATGACTCTGAGAAATAATTACCGTATAGCCCTTCTCGTTAGCTACCGATTCAATGCCATTGATCGTTTGTGAAAAAAAACTGTTGGCAATTTCTGATACAATCACACCAATCGACCTGCTTTTCTTTTCTTTTAAACTCAACGCAATCGGGTTGGGATGATAGTTCAGACTTGCGGCATGTTCCAGCACCAGTTGCTTGGTAGCGGCACTGATCTCATGACTGTCACGTAACGCGCGCGACACTGTGGACGTGGACAGGCCAAGCGCCTGCGCAATATCTTTGATGGTTGCTGCTCTATACTTCATAACGGCTTCCGGACTATGTTTTCCGGTATTCTTGTTATGGTGAAAGTACTGATTTTTCCGGGAACGATTGCGTAAATAAACTTCACCATTAGCAAATAGTTCTGTAGACTTGTAACAGCACAATACGGAAGAAAGAACTCCTGTTCAACCAATTAATCACCACGTTAATCAACGCTTACTATAGCACAACTTTTATTTGCCATTTAATTCACGCCAAACGTTATGAAAAGAATTTACTTCATTTGCTTACTGTTGTTGGGTTTCAGCAGTTGGGCGATTGCACAGACCCGTACCGTGAAAGGGAAGGTGACAGACGCCACTTCCGGCGAGCCACTGCCGCTTGTGAGTGTTCAGGTTAAAGGCACTACTTCTGGTACACAAACAGATACACATGGGAACTTTAGCCTCCAGGTGCCGGAGGGTAAAAAGACCGAGCTGTTGTTCAGTTACATAGGGTATACTGCGGTGACACTGACAGCGGATAATGTCAACATGACAATAAAAATGGAACCAAATAATAAGAAACTGGATGAAATTGTGGTAGTAGGTTACGGCCTGGTGAAAAAACGGGATCTCACCGGCTCCGTGGTATCAGTAAAAGGAGAAGAACTTAAAAAGGTACCTTCTACCAACGTGATGGAATCTGTACAGGGAAAACTACCCGGAGTGGATATCACCCGTAGCAGCGGTGCAGCAGGCGCAAAGGTGAATGTAACGGTGAGAGGTAACCGGTCCATCAAAGCGAGTAACGGCCCCTTATACATCGTAGACGGGGTACAGTATGAAAATATACAGGATATTAACCCGAATGATATCCAGTCGATGGAAGTACTGAAAGACGCATCTTCCACCGCCATCTATGGTTCCCGCGGCGCTAACGGCGTAATCATGGTTACCACCAAACGCGGTACCTCTGGCAAACCCAGGGTAAATGTCAGCTCTTATGTTGGTTCGTCTGAAGTAAACGGCTATCCGCGTATGAGTAACGGACCCGAATATACGGCGCTGAAAAGGGAAGCCAACCGTACCACCGGCAGATGGGCCAGCGAGGCAGATGATTCAAAAATATTCAACGCATTTGAACTGGATGAAATAAAGAATAACCTGTGGGCTAGCTACGCCGACCTCCTGTTACATAAGGGCTTACAACAGGACTACCAGGCAGGCATCTCCGGAGGATCAGAAAAAACAAAAGTGTATTTCTCCTTTGATTATTTCAATGAGAAAGGATTATTGAAACTGGATGATCTTAAACGTTATTCCACCCGTCTGAATATCGATCAAACGATTAATGATGCAATCAAAATAGGCGCACAAAGCCAGATCACCTATTATGAGCAGAGCACCCGCCGTGATCCGCTTAACCAGGCCAATAAGTACATTCCGCTGGCCATACCTTACGATTCGGCCGGCAACCTGGTATTATTTCCCAACAGCGGCTCGGCTATCAATCCCCTGGCGGATGAGCAGCCGAATGCTTACCAGAATAATACCCGCACTACGCGCACATTTATCAATGCTTACCTGGAACTTACACCCTTCAGCGGTTTCATGTTCCGCTCCAACTTTGGTGTAACACTGGAAAATGCGAAACAGGGTGTGTTTGCATCTAAAAACTCTATCGACCGGTCTACCGCTTCTACCTCGCGGTCGCAGTCGAACGGCAGCACCCGCAGGTACCTCAGCTGGGAAAACGTGGCCACCTATAATAAAACAATCGGTGATCACTCCTTTGGTATTACCGGCGTAGCCAGCGTACTGTCGGACCAGCGCGACTCTTCACTTATGCAGGGCGAAGGCCAGCTGCTTCCGTCGCAGTTGTACTATGCCATGCAGAACAATGTAAGCGGTATTGCTGCACGCAGTATGTACCAGTCCAGCAAACTCATTTCCTTCACCGGCCGCCTGAACTATGCGTACAAAGGAAAATACCTGTTGTCGCTCACCGGCCGCTCCGATGGCTCTTCCAAACTTTCACCGGGCAACAAGTGGGCGTTCTTTCCCTCTGCAGCCGCAGCATGGCGCATCAGCGATGAAGCGTTCATGAAATCGCAAACTTTTTTCAGTGATCTGAAACTGAGAGTGAGCTACGGTATTGCCGGTAACGATGCAGTGGACCCTTATTCCACAATGAGCTATCTTACCAAAATACCTTTTTCATGGGATGATACCAATGCGGCAATGGCTTACACCATCGGCGACCAGGCAGGCAACAAAGGACTTAAATGGGAACTGTCTGCCACCAAAAATATAGGACTCGATTTCGGTATCATCGCTAACAGGATTACCGGTAGCATCGATTATTATGATACGCAAACAAAAGACCTGCTGCTGCAACGTACGCTGCCTACTTCTTCCGGTGTGAGCACTGTAGTGCAGAACATTGGTAAAACCCGCAACAGGGGTATTGAAATAGGAATTAATACCACGAACATTTCCACCAGCGATTTCCGTTGGACTTCCAACATCGTGTACTCCCGCAATAAAGAAGAAATTGTAGCGCTGGCAGATGGAAGCACTAACGATGTAGCCAATGGCTGGTTCATCGGCTCCCCGGTAAAAGTGTATTACGACTATGAGAAAATGGGTATCTGGCAAACAACAGAAGCTGCTGAAGCTACAAAGTATGGTTACAAACCCGGCGATATCAAAGTAAAGGACCAGGACGGAAAAGGAACCATCAACACATCCGACCGCATCATACTTGGTGCGCAGGTACCTAAATGGAGCGGTGGTTTCAATAACGATTTCCGGTACAAAAACTTTGATCTCAACATCTACGTATTTGCCCGTATTGGCCAGTGGATCAATTCCGAGTATGCGGCAAAATACGATCCGCAGGGATTGGAAAACAGCGCACCGGTAAATTACTGGACCCCGGAAAATCCATCCAACGATTATCCCCGGCCCAATGCCAGTCTTTCCAAAGACGGTACGCCTTTTATCAAAACACTGGGGTATAGAGATGGATCTTTTGTAAAGATCCGTAACCTTTCACTCGGATACACTTTCTCCGCTGATGCGTTGAAGTCGTTGCACCTGAGCAGTCTTCGTTTATACGTTACCGGTAAAAACCTCTTCACTTTCAGCAAAGTAAAAGACTATGACCCGGAAAGGGGAGGCGATCTGAGCAACCCGCTCACCAGGATGTATGTGGCAGGAATAAATGTTGAGTTCTAATTTCTAAAAAAAGTAACAATGACACCCACTATAAATAAGTACCTCATCATATTGTGTATGGCCGCCGGCAGCCTTGCCGGATGCAACAAGCAACTGGAAGAATACAATCCCGGCGGCACTACCACCGATGCTGTATACTCCACCCCGGAAGGTTTTGAAACACTGGTAAACGCAGCGTATACCTATAACCGTTGGTGGTATGGAAAAGAAGAAGGATACAGCATGGCCGAAATGGGCACCGATATATGGACCAGCGGCACCGGCGATAAGTACCCGGATATGACCAACTACAACAACCTGCAGGCCAGCAATTCCGTGATGAGCGCTTTATGGAAACAGCTGTATGCAGCGATCAATTTGTGTAACGCGGGCATCACACGTATAGATGGCGCCGGGTTAACGCCGGAGAGAAAAGCCATACGCAGCGCCGAATTACATTTCCTCCGCGCCTTTTACTACTGGCATATTGTGGAAACCTGGGGGCCTGTCCATTTTACCCTTATCGAAACTTCAGGCGTAGTAACTACTGCCAACCGCACACCCGTAGATACTTTCTATGCGCAAATCTTCCGCGACCTGGGAGAAGCAGTGAATAACCTGCCTGCTACTACATCCGACTATGGCCGTGTAACCAAGCCCGCTGCAGAAGCTTTCCTGGCAAGGATGTATCTCACCCGCGGCATGAACCAGCAGGCTGCTGACCTGGCAGACAAAGTGATTAACAGTTATGGCTACACGCTGTTACCCAAATATGCAGATCTCTGGCGTATGGATAACCTGCAGAATAAAGAAGTGATCTGGGCTGTAAACTATATGAAGAACCTGGTGTTTGACGACCGCACCGATGCTACGCTGTTTCCTAACGGGCACTCACGTGGCGCCAACAACGCACACATGCTGTTTGCCATGAAGTACGATGACCTGCCGGGTATGCAGCGCGATATCCTTAACCAACGCCCTTTTAACCGGTATATGCCCACGCTGTTCCTGTTAAACCTGTTCAACGAAAATGCAGATGCACGTTACGAAGGTTCTTTCAAACAGGTGTGGTATTGCAATAATCTCAAAACAGCGCCTAACGGTATGAAGCTGGGTGATACCGCTATCTATTGCAGTAAATATGTACTGCCCGCTTCCACCAAATACCGGATCTACGACAGGAACGCCGTATATACAGAAAATGGCGGCGGAAAAGACCGCACCCGTTATGTATCCCTGGATAAATTCGACGATCCCACACGGGCATCCATGAACGAAGAACAAAGCGCGCGGGACGCATTTATTATCCGCCTCGCGGAAATGTATCTCATTGCAGCAGAAGCACAGTTCAAGCTGGGCAATTCAGCTAAGGCGGCAGAGTATATCAATGTAATCCGCAAACGGGCTGCCATCACAGGGCATGAAGCAGAGATGGTGATAACCGCCGCAGATATCAGTCTCGACTTTATCCTCGATGAAAGAGCGCGGGAGCTGGCCGGTGAACAACTGCGCTGGTTTGATCTGAAGCGTACCGGTAAACTGGCTGAGCGGATTGCGCTGCATAACCCGGATGCCAAAGTATATTTCCAGTCGTATCATACCGTGCGGCCTATTCCGCAGGATCAGATCGACGCCGTAACAAATAAAGACGAGTTTAAGCAGAACGATAAATATAACTAATGAAGATTCTTCAGATACTTTTATTATCATTATTGGGACTGGCGCCAGCCGGTCCCAAACCCGCTATATTCATGATCGGTGATTCCACCATGGCCAACAAGCCACTGGAAGATAATCCTGAACGCGGCTGGGGACAATTGTTTCCGCAATTCTTTGAAAAGGATATCATCATAAAAAACTATGCAGTTAACGGAAGAAGTACCAAAAGCTTTATCGATGAACATCGCTGGGATAGCGTGTTAGCGCAACTGAAACCCGGCGATTGGGTGATGATCCAGTTTGGCCACAACGATGGAAAGATCAGTGACACTACCCGTTATGCAGCGCCGGAAGGAGCGTACAAAACCAACCTGGAGCGCTTTGTAAAAGAAGCCCGCGCCAAAGGCGCCCATCCGTTGCTTATTACACCGGTAGCGCGCCGTAAGTTTACCAATGGAGTTTTGGAAGATACCCACGGCGCTTATCCTGCAGTGGTAAGGTCCATAGCAAATGCGATGCAGGTGCCGTTGGTTGATCTGCAACACAGTAGCGCTGCTTTACTGACTAAAGAGGGGGAAGCTGCGTCGCAAAAGATGTTCCGCACTACACCGCCGGGCCACTATAATACGCTGCCACAGGGTATTACAGACAATACCCATTTTTCTGCCTATGGCGCTGCAAAAATAGCTGCGCTCGTAGCCGGGGAAATCCGGGAAAAGAAATTGCCGCTTGCTGCGTACCTGCAAACAACTCCTTTTGAAGGGAAATATAGCTATGAGCTGCCGGTGATCTATGAACCTCATTTCAGGAAAGATACTTTTACGATCGCTTCTTTTGGTGCTAAAGCAGATGGTGTTACGTTAAACAGTACAGCTATCAACGAAGCAATTACCGCGTGCAATAACAAAGGTGGCGGTGTGGTATTGGTGCCACCGGGCCTTTGGCTCACGGGCCCAATCGTGTTAAAAAGCAATGTGAATCTTCACCTGTCGAAGAACGCGGTATTGCAGTTCACTACCGACTTCGACCAGTATCCGCTTATCAGCACTACGTATGAAGGGCTTGCGGCCGTGCGTTGCCAGCCGCCCGTTTCTGCCAGCAACCAGGAAAATATAGCCGTTACCGGTAGTGGTATCCTTGATGGCGGCGGCGACGCCTGGCGCATGGTGAAGAAGACCAAACTCACCGCCACGCAATGGGAAAACCTGGTAGCCTCCGGTGGCCTGGTTGGCCCTGATAGTGTTACCTGGTACCCTTCACAGTCATCTTATCTCGGCTCCAAAACTAACCTGGCAGGGGTAATCACCCCCGGCAGTAAAATAGCCGATTACGCAGGTATCAAAGATTATCTCCGGCCAAATATGGTGAGCATTGCCTCCTGTAAAAATGTACTGCTGGAAGGGGTTACCTTCCAGAATTCACCGGCATGGTGCCTGCATCCGCTGCTCTGCGAAAACATCACCCTGCGTGGCGTGTATGTTAAAAACCCCTGGTACGCACAAAATGGCGATGGGGTAGACCTTGAATCATGCAGCGGCGCACAGATCCTCGACTGCACCTTTGATGTAGGCGATGATGGTATTTGTATCAAATCCGGCCGCGATGAGCAGGGACGTAAACGTGGTAAACCTACCGAAAATGTTATCGTGCAAAACTGCACGGTATACCACGCGCATGGCGGCTTTGTAATAGGCAGCGAAATGTCTGGTGGCGCCCGTAATATTTATGTATCCGATTGTTCGTTCCTGGGTACCGATATCGGGCTGCGTTTCAAAACGGCCCGTGGCCGCGGAGGAATCGTGGAAGACATTTATGCTGCCAACATCAACATGAAAGATATTCCGGGGGAAGCCATCCTGTTTGATATGTACTATGCCGCCAAAGATCCGGTGCCGCTGGCTGGCGAAAAGAGAGTGGCTCCCCGCGTGGAAACGCTGCCGGTTACAGCAGCTACGCCCCGGTTCCGTAATTTTTATATGAACAACATCGTATGCTACGGTGCAAAAAAGGCGGTGTTCATACGCGGCCTGCCGGAAATGCCGGTCAGCAATATTCACCTGCGTAACCTGGTGATCAAAGCGGATGAAGGCATCCAATGCCTGGAAGCAGAAAACGTGCATTTCAATAATGTATACCTGCTTACGTCTTCCGGCAAACCACCGGTGGAAACACGCAATACAAAAAACATCACACTCGACAGTTGCCGTTACCGCGATACTAAAACCAAATCAACGGAAGATCATGCGTTTTAAAAAATCATTACTCTCCTCTGCATTGCTGCTTATCGTTTCACTCACACAGGCACAAACCGGTGCGGCCGGTATGGCGGCAACGGTGATGCGCATCTGGAAAGACTCGCTGGAAATACAGCCCGGCAGACCGGTCCGGTGGTCGTACGACCAGGGCGTGATCCTGGAAGGATTCACCGGCTTATGGAAAAGAACAGGTAACCAGGAATATTTCAGGTACATGCAAAAGAGCATGGATCATTTTGTGGATACTAACGGTAACATTCATACGTACCAGCTGGAAGATTACAATATTGATAATGTTAAAAACGGCCGGATACTGCTAACGCTTTATAAGGCCACCAAAAATAATAAGTATAAGATCGCTGCAGATCACCTGCGGGAGCAGCTGCGGGGACAACCCCGCACAAACAACGGCGGCTTCTGGCATAAAAAGCGCTATCCCTGGCAGATGTGGCTGGATGGACTTTACATGGGCGAACCTTTTTATGCAGAGTATGCCGTGCTCACCGGGGAAACCGGCGCCTTCCGGGACATTACCCGGCAGTTTGTACTGATGGAGCAGCACGCACGTGATTCCCGTACGGGCCTGTTATATCACGCGTGGGATGAATCAAAAGAGCAGCGCTGGGCCAATAAAACCACGGGGCAGTCGCCGCACTTCTGGGGCCGCGCTATGGGCTGGTATGCTATGGCGCTGGTAGATGCGCTGGAATATTATCCGGCTGGTGACCCTGGAAAGGACAGTCTCATTGCTATTTTAAACCGTACCGCTGCCGCTGTAAAAAAATACCAGGACGCCAAAACCGGCTGCTGGTACCAGGTGCTGGACAAAGGCGACAGTACAGGCAACTATGTAGAAGCCTCCGCCTCCTGCATGTTCGTATATGCGTTGGCGAAAGGCATGCGTTTGGGGTATCTGCCAGCAAGCTACCGCGGGGTAGCGGAGAAAGGATACAAAGGCATCCTGAAACAGTTTATCCGTAAAAACCCGGAAGGGGATATCACCCTGAGCGGCACTGTAAGCGTGGCCGGGCTTGGCGGAGATCCCTATCGTGATGGCAGCTATGCTTATTATCTCAGCGAAAAGGTGATCGATAACGATCCTAAAGGCGTAGGGGCCTATATATTGGCCGCTAATGAAATGGAAATGATGACTAAATAATGTGGATATGAAACTTTCAAAAGAATTACTGGCACGGCTGCACGAAAATGATGCGCTGCAGGTTCCGGCAGAAGCGTGCTTTACGCTGCCCGAAAAAGTGCTGCAATTTGGAACAGGCGTATTGCTGAGGGGACTACCCGGTTTTTTCATAGACAAAGCCAATAAGCAGGGTTTGTTTAATGGCAGGATAGTGGTAGTGAAATCAACGGACAAAGGCAGTACCGCTGCTTTCGATGAACAGGATAACCTTTATACACAGTGCATCCGGGGCATTGACGGTGGGAAACCGGTATCGGAAAATATTATTAACGCCAGCATCAGCAGGGTGCTGACAGCCGCCACCCAATGGAACGATATCATGGATTGCGCTGCCAGTCCGCATATGCAGGTAGTAATATCCAATACCACTGAAGTAGGTATTGTGTATGTGGAAGAAAGCATTCATGCCACACCGCCGGCATCTTTCCCGGGTAAACTGCTGGCTTTCCTCTATCGTCGCTATCAGCATTTTAAGGGAGATGCCACCAAAGGAATGGTGATCATCCCTACAGAACTGATCCCGGACAACGGAAGCAAACTCCGGGAAATCCTGTTGCAGCTGAGCGCATTTAATCAGCTGGAAGAAGGCTTTATACACTGGCTTACCAACAATAACTATTGCTGTAATTCACTGGTGGATTGTATTGTGCCCGGTGCTGCCGACATCGCATTAGGTTATGAGGATGAACTCCTGATCATGACCGAAGTATACCGGTTATGGGCCATTGAAACCAACAGTGAGCACGTAAGAAAGATATTATCTTTCAGCGAAGCAGATGCCGGCGTGGTACTGTCGCCCGACATTAATGTATTCCGCGAGCTGAAGCTCCGTTTACTCAACGGCACGCATACCCTCAGCTGCGGACTGGCCTTCCTGGCCGGGCATGAAACCGTGAAGGCTGCCATGAATGATGAAGCAATGGCCGCCTATATGGAAGGGCTGATGATGCATGAAATTATCCCTGCTATAACAGACATCCATATACGTAACGACGCCGCTATCCGTTTCGCGGGCGCCGTGCTGGACCGCTTCCGCAACCCGGCTATTGAACACAAGTGGTTAAGCATTTGCAGTCAGTATACGGCGAAGTTAAGAATGCGGGTATTGCCGGTACTGTTGCAATACCACCGGCGTACAGCACATGTACCGGCACTGATGGCGCTGGGTTTTGCAGCGCATGCGTTGTTTATGCGCGGTGGCAGTAACTATACTATCACAGATGAACAGGCCGCCTGGTATGCGGCGCAGTGGCAGCAGCATACGCCGGAGGATGTGATAAAAAACTCCTTCAGCAATGAGGCCATATGGGGATATAACCTGGCCACCATTCCTGGTTTCGCACAGCTGATTACCACGATGCTGAAAGCATTAATGGAACAGGGCGTAGCTGTTTATCTTGAAAAAATAGCAGCAGAAATAGCGGTATCGTAAAATTTTAAGGATAGATAAATGAAGCAGAAAGTATTAAAGGTGCATCCGCACGATAACGTGCTGGTAGCACTACAGGACCTGGAAAAGGAAGAAACGGTGGAGTATAACGGCACCGTATACACGATGCAGGAAAAGATTCCTGCCAAACACAAGTTTGCAGTGGCGCCTATGAAAGAAGGTGATGCCATTTACATGTATGGCGTACTGGTAGGGCGCGCACAGCGCACCATCAGCGCCGGCAGCAGGATTGCCGTGGAAAATGTACACCATGCTGCCAATGGCTATGAGCTGGCTGCACAAAGGAAAACCACCTGGCAGCCGCCGGATGTTTCCCGCTGGCAACAGCAAACTTTTATGGGGTACCACCGTGCCAATGGCAGCGTAGGTACTGCCAATTACTGGCTGGTGATTCCGTTGGTGTTTTGTGAAAACAGGAATGTGGAAGTGTTGAAAGAAGCACTGCTACCGGAACTGGGATATGCCCGTCCGGGTAAGTACGCCGCCTTTACGCGCTCGCTGGCAGCAAAGCAGCGGGCCGGCGTAGGTTCCCAGCAGATCCTCGAAACGGTGTATACTGAAGATACAGCGGGGGCACAAAACAGCCGCGTATTTGAAAACGTGGACGGCATTAAATTCCTCACACATGACGGCGGTTGCGGTGGTATCCGCCAGGATGCACAAACGCTGTGCGGCCTGCTGGCAGGATATATTACCCATGCTAACGTGGCCGGTGCCACGGTGCTGAGCCTGGGTTGCCAGAATGCGCAGATCAGTATGTTGCAGGATGAAATCAATAAACGCGACCCTGGTTTTTCAAAGCCGCTGTATATACTGGATCAGCAACAAACCGGCGCGGAGAGCCAGTTGATCACGGATGCGATCCGTCAAACTTTCGCAGGACTGATGATTGCCAACCAATGTACCCGCCAGCCTGCACCGTTGAGTAAATTATGCATTGGGCTGGAATGTGGCGGCTCGGATGGTTTCTCCGGCATCTCTGCCAATCCTGCTATCGGCTATACTTCCGATCTGCTGACGGCCCTGGGCGGCTCCGTTATCCTCGCTGAATTCCCTGAACTCTGCGGTGTTGAGCAGGAAATGAGTGACCGGTGCCGCAACGTGGACGACGCTACCCGGTTTATCCAGCTGATGCGTACCTATCAGCAGCGTGCGGAAGAAGCAGGCTCCGGATTTGATATGAATCCATCTCCTGGAAATATAAAAGACGGGCTGATCACCGATGCCATAAAATCGGCCGGGGCAGCCAAGAAGGGAGGCACCTCACCGGTAGCTGCTGTACTGGATTACCCCGAAATGGTGCGGCAGCCGGGGCTTAACCTGCTTTGCACACCAGGTAATGATGTGGAATCCACTACCGCAGAAGTAGGCAGTGGCGCCAACGTGGTGCTGTTTACCACCGGGCTGGGAACGCCTACCGGCAACCCTATTGCACCGGTCATCAAACTCTCCAGTAATACAAAGCTGTACCAGCGTATGCATGATATCATCGATATTAATACCGGTACTATTATAGACGGTGAAGAAACTATTGCTGAAGCAGGAGAACGTATACTCGACTACGTTATACAGGTGGCCAGCGGTGCTATCACCGCAAAATCTGTCCTCAACGGTCAGGATGATTTTATTCCCTGGAAAAGAGGAGTGTCATTGTAATACTTAAATACTTTACGGATGAGAAAAAAATTCATGGATGAAAATTTCCTCCTGAATAGTGATGCGGCAGAAAGGCTTTACCACGACTATGCAAAGGATATGCCTATCATCGATTATCATTGTCACCTGCCACCCGCGCAGATAGCCGCGGATACAAGGTTTGAGAATATCACACAGGCATGGCTATACGGAGATCATTATAAATGGCGCGCTATGCGCACCAATGGGGTACCGGAAAGTTACTGTACCGGTAATAATACAGATTGGGAGAAATTTGAAAAGTGGGCCGCTACCGTGCCGTATACACTGCGCAACCCTTTACACCACTGGACACACCTGGAACTGCAACGCTATTTCGGCATCAGCGATATACTGAACCCTGCGTCTGCAAAGCAAATCTATGACAGCTGTAACCAGCTGCTGCAAACACCGGAATACAGCGTGCAAAACCTGCTGCGCAGCAGGAACGTATCGATCATCTGTACTACCGATGATCCGGCTGATAACCTGCAATATCACCGGCAACTCAAACAGGATGGTTTTGAAATACCGGTAATACCTGCTTTCCGCCCCGATCAGGCCATGAATGTAGACGTACCGGAAGCATATAACCGGTACCTGGAAAAGCTGGAACAGGCGGCCAACTGCAGCATCAGCACCTATGATGATCTGCTGCAAACCCTGAAAAACAGGCATGATGTATTTGCGGCCCACGGGTGTAAAGTATCCGATCATGGTATTGAGGAAATATATGCAGATGATTTTCTGGAGAAAGATATCCGGCAGATCTTTTTAAAGATACGCGGTGGTCAGGTGCTTACCTATACCGAAAGCCGGCAGTTTAAATCGGCGCTGCTGCTGGAACTGGCGCTTATGGACTGGAAAGCAGGGTGGGTGCAGCAGTACCATCTTGGCGCGTTGCGGAATAATAATTCCCGCATGCTGCGACAGCTGGGACCGGATACCGGCTGGGATTCTATCGGTGATTTTTCCCAGGCCCGCGCGCTTGCTAAATTCCTCGATAAACTGGATAGCCAGGATAAACTGGCAAAAACAATCATCTATAACCTGAACCCCGCCGATAATGAACTCATGGCTACCATGACGGGCAACTTCAACGATGGTTCAGTAGCCGGTAAAGTACAGTTCGGCGCCGCCTGGTGGTTCCTGGATCAGAAAGACGGTATGACCCGGCAAATGAATGCACTCTCCAACATGGGGCTGATATCCCGGTTTGTGGGCATGCTCACGGATTCACGCAGCTTCCTTTCATATCCGCGCCATGAGTACTTCCGCCGTCTGCTCTGCGACCTCTTCGGTGAAGAGATAGAGCGTGGCGAAATTCCGGACGACATAGAGGCGGTGGGAAAAATGATACAGGATATTTGTTACGGTAACGCTAAATCATATTTTGGCTGGTGATGGTCCCAGGCTGTATTTTGGCCACAGAAAAAAGGCGATGTTTGCAAAAGAAATTACTTTTCTGAAGCAGCATCAACTTTTTTTTGAGGCTACTGACATAGGGTTGTCACAACCCCTTGTTTTCTTTGTATTGTAAAACAAAAAAATACAGACTTTATGGAAAACAACACCTTATCTGCCGCAACTACAACCACCGTTATCACTCCTGGTCAGTTACTGAAACACTGGCAGGGCCACCGTGCATTGACCCGCCGGATGATTGAAGCATTTCCGGAAGATCAGCTGTTCACCTTCAGCGTGGGCGGTATGCGACCATTTTCTACTTTGGTGATGGAATTCTGCGGAATGGCCTTCCCCTCCGTATATGGCGTTATCACCGACGAATGGCTGGGTATTGATGTATTGCTGAAAGATACCGGCGCGGTAGTAAAGCCTACCACCAAAGCGGAACTGTTGCAGCTCTGGGATGTGATTACAGAAAAGCTCAACGAATGGTGGCCTAAAATCCCCGTGGAAGCCTTTCAAAAGGAAATCACCGCCTTTGGACAGTATGAAGGCAAATCAGTTAGCATCCTGTTCTACATTTTCGACAATGAAATTCACCATCGCGGACAGGGGTATGTATATCTCCGCGCACTTGGTATAGAGCCTCCTGCCTTCTGGGACAGGGATCAGAATTTATGATCTGGCGGCATTAAACTTTTCCCGGTATTCAGAAGGGGTCATTCCCACCGTTTTGCGGAATACCTTTCTGAATGCTTTGGGATCGTTATAGCCGGAGTTGTAAATCACTTCCGCCATTTGCTGCCCGGTTTGTTCCAGTAGTTTTTTGGCCGCTTCAATCCGCGTGAATTGCAGGTATTCAATAGGGGTTACACCTGTTACCTGTTTAAATCTTCTCACAATATTTCTCCTGCTGGAAGGGATGTCCCTGATCATTTCCTCGATGGTGCCTACGTCCTGGTAGCTGGTTTCAATCCGCTGTTGGGCAGAGGCCACGAGGTCATCGTGATGATTGCGGGTAGGCTGGAATGTGCTGAAATAGGATTGTTTGTCACGGCCCATATCCACCGCAAAAATTTTAGCGGTCCTTATCGCTATTTCAATGCCGCAATGTACTTCCAGCAGATGAAGCAGCAGGTGGAAGGTAGAAGTGGCGCCACCACTCGTATAAATGCCGGAATCGTGGGTAACCGTTTTATCCGATAACAGGTTCACTGCCGGGAATGAGGAGGAAAATTCCTTGCAGGCATCTACATGGGTGGTGGCTATTTTACCATCCAGCAAACCGGAAGCGCCCAGTAAAAAAGCGCCGGTACAGAAGCTGGCGATTTCCGCACCGTTTTTATACTGCTGTTGCAGCCAGGGAAGATAAGCCCGGTTTTCTGCAATCGACTGGCGGATATCATCTGTAGTAAAAGAGGGTACCAGCACCAGGTTAAAAGTGCCCGCCGCATCTGTGTGTTGCGACGCATAATCCGGAAATGCTGCTGCCAGGTGTTCCGTTTCAGCAGTATGTACCAGTGTTATTTTGAAGGGTGTTGGCTGGCTGTTTTTATAGTAAATCTTATTGACGGTGTCCAGCACATCTGTTATGGCAGCCAGGCTTAAAAGCTTGTAGTGGCGTATAAGCAGGATCCCAATTTGTAGCATATGGCTTTCAGTTTTTAGTTGTCTACTCAAACATAACGAATTTGTCGCAAATACCCCCTAATATTGACTCTATCAGCATCCATCCGGACAGAAATTATGGGGTACCTTACCGTTAGTTTGAGAACCAAAAAAAATATTATTATATGGAAACTGTAAGCACACGGATGCAGGGCATCCTTCCACTGTTTGATCTTCACACCGGTTTTTTTCCAAAGGTACTGGATGGAATTACGGATGAAGACGCGCATAAAAGACTGGATACTCCTGCTAATCACGTTGCCTGGCTCGCCGGTAGCCTGGTACAGCAGCGGTTTGAGCTGGCCGGTTTGCTGAAAGTGGAGGCCACATCTTCAGCAAATGATCTTTTCAAAGATTTCCAGGGAATAAAAGACTCACAGCAGTATCCATCTCTCGAAATTTTTAAAAAAGACTGGGAGAAAATCTCCCCGTTGTTAAAAACAGCATTGGTAAATGTAACAGATGAACAACTGGATCATATACTGGAATTCCCCGGTATGAAAATGTCGCTCTGGGATTTGCTGACTTTTAATATTTACCGGGAGGCCAATTGTATCGGGCAAATTGCCTTGTGGAGGCGGCTGTTGAAATATGAGCCGATGAAATACATGTAATCAAAATTATTACAATGGTAGAAGTATTCATAACGAATGTAAAACGGGTAGCTGCCGCGAAAGAAATAGTAGCGCTGTTACTCCGTAATTTTCCGGATAGTAAAATCAATTTCGATCTTGAAGATTGTGATAAAGTATTAAGGGTAGAAGGAGAGAATTTTCATCCCGGGAAAATAATGATGCTGGTAAATGAAAATGGATTCCAGTGTCAGGTAATGGAAGATTAAGGAGCCGTCTGCAAAGACGGCTTTTTTGTAACCCCCGGTTAAGTATTCATCTCCCGGAAAAATAAAATTGCATAACTTAATCCCATTTTTGTTAAAACAACAACTATGGGAAACAATCATGCAGAAGAGAAATTAGCGGCCCTGGGACTGGAACTGCCACCGGCCCCGTCGCCATTGGGTGTTTACAAGCCATTCCTTATTGATGGCAAATACCTGTATCTCTCCGGTCATGGTCCTGTGCAGCATGATAAATCACTGATCATCGGACGGATAGGTGATGCACTGGATATGGAGCAGGGCAAACTGGCCGCAAGACAAGTAGGATTAACGATGCTATCCACCATTAAAACACATGTGGGCAGTTTGAATAAAGTAAAACGGGTGATCAAGGTGTTGGGGATGGTGAACTGTACATCCGACTTTGAACGGCATCCCTACATCATTAATGGCTGCAGTGAATTGTTTGCTGCCGTGTGGGGAGAAGAAAATGGCGTGGGAGTGAGGAGTGCCGTAGGTTTTGGATCTTTACCGGATAACATCCCCGTAGAGATAGAAGCTTTGTTTGAACTATACTAACTGATGAAGAACGGCATGGCCGGACGAATTAAATAAGAACAGAACTATGTTTATAATAGATGCACACCTGGATCTCAGCATGAACGCGCTGGAATGGAACAGGGACCTCCGGCAACCGGTAACCGCCATCCGTGCGAGAGAAGCCGGTATGAATGATAAACCCGACCGCGCCAAAGGCGTAGTGGCATTCCCTGAACTACGGAAAGGTAATATCGGGCTGGTAGTCGCCACCCTGATAGGTCGCTATGTAGCCCCCGATAACCCGTTGCCCGGCTGGCATTCACCGGAACAGGCATGGGCCCAGACCCAGGGACAACTGGCCTGGTACAAAGCGATGGAAGATGCCGGTGAAATGGTGATGATCAAAGACAAACAAAGCCTGGAACAACACCTGCAGCTGTGGAACGATGGTACTCCAAACGACAAAAAGCCTGTTGGCTACATCCTCAGCCTGGAAGGGGCCGACTCTATCGTGAATTTAAAATACCTCGAACGCGCCTACAATAAAGGATTGCGCGCTATAGGCCCCGCGCACTACGGCCCCGGGCGTTATGCCAACGGTACCGATGCCACCGGCCACCTCAATGAACAAGGCAAACAGCTGATCCGGGAAATGGAACAACTCAATATGATCCTCGACGCCACACATCTCTGCGATGATGCCTTCTGGGATGCCATGGACCTGTTTAACGGAGCCGTATGGGCCAGTCATAATAACTGCCGCGCCCTGGTGGACCATAACCGCCAGTTCAGCGACGATATGATCAAAACGCTCATCCAGAAAGGCGCCGTTATAGGTGGCGCCCTCGACGCCTGGATGATGGTGCCCGGCTGGGTTCGTGGAAAATCCACGCCCGAAAGCATGGGCTGTAACCTGGAAAAAATGATCGATCATATGGATCATATCTGCCAGATCGCCGGTAACTCGCTGCACGTGGGCATTGGCACCGATCTCGACGGAGCCTTTGGCAAAGAGCAATGCCCTTACGACCTGGAAACGATCGCCGACATGCAGCAACTGCCTGCCCTCCTTACTAAAAGAGGCTACAGCGCGGAAGATATCGATAATGTGATGCATGGCAACTGGCTGCGGTTCCTGCGGAACGCATGGCGCGATTAAAAGGCGCGCCTTCGCTTTAGTCCGCGATTTTTATTAATTTGCACGAATGAATTTTCTCGAAGTATCAAACATCAGCAAGGAACTGCACGGCGCGTATATTTTAAAGAATGTCAGCTTTACACAACAAGCATTTCAGAAAATAGTGATCGCAGGTGAAACCGGCTCAGGTAAAAGCACCCTGATGAAAATTGTTGGTGGCATGGCGCAGGCAGATGCCGGCACCGTGATGTTTGAAGGCAAACGTGTGAAGGGAGCGCTGGAAGTATTGATTCCAGGGCATCCTGGCACCGCCTACCTTTCCCAGCATTTTGAACTGAGAAATAATTACCGGGTAGAAGAAATTCTGTCCTATGCCAATAAGCTTACCGATGAAGAAGCGGCAGAGATCTACGATATCTGCCGCATTTCACATCTGCTCAAAAGAAAAACGGATCAGTTGTCGGGCGGTGAAAAGCAACGCATCGCTATGGCGAGACTCCTCATCTCTTCTCCCAGGTTGTTTTTGCTGGATGAGCCCTACTCCAACCTGGACATGATCCATAAAAGCATCCTGAAAAAAGTGATCAGTGATATGGGTGATAAGCTGGGTATCACCGTGATGCTGATTTCCCACGATCCGATGGATATCCTGCCCTGGGCAGATGAAATACTGGTGATGAAAGACGGGGAAATAGTACAGCAGGGATCTCCTCAACAGATCTATAATCAGCCGGTGAATGAATATGTAGCCGGGTTATTTGGAAAATACAATCTCCTCGCACCGGGAAGAGCCGCTGTACTGGAAGGATTGCCAGGCATTACGCTGAATGGAAAAAGTATCTTCATCCGCCCGGAAGATTTCAAAATTGTTCGTGCAAAAAAAGATGCCGTGTCCGGCAAGGTGCGTGATATCGCTTATTACGGCAGCTTCCTGGAAGCAGAAGTGGCGCTCGGAGGTGAAGTAGTCACTATCAAAACCACGGATACCAGTTTGAAAAAAGGCGCAACAGTGAATGTAAGCGTAGCGCCCGAAACCGTTTGGTATTTCTAAGGCTTTATTCCCATAATTTTCTTGCCCGAAAACCCGTTATAGGGCTTGTTTTTCAGCATCACCCAGGTTCTGTCCCAGGATACGGCATAATGTATCACTACCACCACGCCCAGCGCAATACTTTCACGCAGATACCCCATTGAGCGTAATGCCCACACGGCCAATCCAAACAGGAAAAGTTCCAGTAGCAGTCGCGCAACCCCGGGAATAGCTACCGGCGCAGCTTTGGGGTCGTTGGGAATGCGGAATACGCCCCACAGTACAGCAGCGGTGAGTGGAAAGGCCACCACCAGCACATACGACAGCCATCCATTACCCAGGTGCCAGCCCCAGTAACCCAATATCACCAGCATTAAAATTTCCAGCAGAAAACGAACGGTTAAGTTGACAGGATGGGTATTCATGTAATAGTTTGTTCTAAATTAAATATTTTTCGTTTATCTTAAAGCCTGCTGAAAAATTTGATAGTTATGAGAAGATATTTGTTCCTGGCAGGTTTTGTATTGCTCCACGTAACCGGATGCCTGTTTGCCCAACAATCGCCGCTGCGTTTTGCAAAGGATGTTAACACCATCAAAGAGTTTGATAAGATGTATGCACCTCCGGAGCATCCTATCCTGTTTGTGGGCAGCTCTTCCATCAGGAAATGGGACGACCTGGAACGGAACTTCAGCAGCTATGTGGTGCTGAACAGGGGAGTAGGCGGCGCTATTACTACCGATATCACCTATTTTGCCAACGATATTATCTTCCCCTATCACCCACGCCAGATAGTGATTTACGTAGGAGAGAATGATTTAGTGGAGGATAAATCTACCGCAGATACCCTGCTGCAAAGATTTAAAGCGCTGTACACCACCATAAGAAGTAAACTGCCGGAAGTACCGCTGGTTTATATATCTATGAAACCCAGTCCTTCCAGGGCGAAATTCTTTGAGAAAGCGAAGCAGTCGAATGCACTTATCAGGGACTATATCTCTAAAGAGAAAAATATAGTTTATGTAGATATCTTCCCGCTGATGCTTGACAAAACGGGTAAGTCGCGCGAAGAACTGTTTCTCGATGATATGCTGCATATGAATAAGAAGGGATATGCTATCTGGGAAAAAGCTATCCAGCCCCACCTGTTAAAGAAGTAAACAGGCCAAAGATCTGGTATATAGAAAAAAAAGTATCTTGCCGCCTTATTAATACCTTTTTACAAAACATGATACTGGATACACTGCAGAACGCCCATCTTTACTACCGCCTGGGAGTTAAATTTATCAAGGCTTTTGAGTACCTGGCACAAACAGACCTGGCCGGGCTGGAAAAAGGAAAGTACGAAATAGACGGAAGTAATATCTTCGCTATTGTCAATGAATATGATACCGTAGATACTTCCACTGAGCAGATGGAGGCGCATAAGAAGTACATCGATATCCAGTATATGGTGTCTGGTTCTGAATTGATAGGTCACGATTTCCTGCGGGAACAGGTGCCTTCCAAAGCATATGATGAAACAGCCGACTACCAGCTGTTTGCAGAACATCCGATGTTTTTCTCCCGGTTGGAAAAAGGCATGTTTGCCATTTTCTTCCCTACCGACCTGCACATGCCCAACATCAAGGTAAGCACGCCTATGCCGGTAAAAAAGGTAGTTATTAAAATAGCTGTAAACTTATAATATATTACTTCCCGCATTTACTGCCAACACCAGGGTAAATGCGGGAAGTTCGCATCTGCGACGCCGTTTCCACTTTTATGAATCAGCCAGTGAACAATGAACAGTGACCAAAGCTCATTCCCTGAACAATTTGCCGCGGGCGCACCGGCAGAAGAAGCTGCTGCAAATATCCTGCTGTGGAACCTTGTGCGCAACAACGGGCAGGAAGCGCTGGTAGAGCTGTATGAACAACTGTATTTCTATCTCGTAAACTACGGTATCCGCATCTGCGGAGATACAGAAATTACGAAAGATGCGATCAATGATATGTTCCTCGAAATATGGGACCAGCGCGGGAAACTACCCGCCGTAACCAATGTAAAGTCGTACCTTCTCACCTGGCTGCGACGCCGCATTTTTGCAGATATCCGGCAAACAAAAAAATCAAACGAAGCCGCAGGCGCCTGGTCAGATACTACGGCTCCGCACGAGCTTTCCTATGAAGAATGCATCGTTGCCGTTCAAACATCTGAAGAAATAAAACAAAAGATCAAAAGAGCAATGGCTACGCTCACACCCCGCCAGAAAGAACTTATTCAACTCCGCTATTTCGATGGCCTCAGCATGGAAGAAGTGAGCAAACGGGTGGGGATCACCACCAAAACCGCTTACAACACCCTCGGCAGTGCGCTGAAAAGCCTCTCTGCAGAGCTGCTGGTAGCACTGCTGCTCCGCGCTCTCAGCTGATTTCCTCCCGGGCAGAAAACTTTTTTAAAAATAGTGGACATTTTCTTGGGAATAATCCGTGTTTTCTTACACTAGCTATTACTAACAGTAACAATGGACCATCAATTTAACGTTGCAGATGACTTCCTGTTGGACGATTCTTTTCTTCGCTATTGCATCGGGATCAATGAAAACGATGTGCAGTACTGGGAAAAATGGATTGCCGAAAATCCGGACAAGCGCCCTGCGTTTGACCGGGCCCGCCGGATATTTGATATCGTAAACGGGCAACAGGGCCGGTTGGATGTGGAAGTGAACAGGTTCAGATCACTGTTGCAGGATCACATTGCACATAACCTCCCGGAAGAAAAAGTACGTTACTTCTCCCGCTGGCGCGCAGTTGCAGCCGCCGTATTATTGCTGGCAGCAGGTACTGCCGCCTGGTATTATTATGGCAACGGCAAATCCGGCCGGCCGCTTACCATCGCTCCCATAGCGCAACACGATGTACAGCCCGGTGCGCCCAAAGCCCGCCTGGTAATGGGCGATGGCACAGAAGTAATACTGGACTCCCTCAACGGCAACGGCCTGCAGGAAAAAGACGGTACCCGCATCGGCAAAGACAAAGGCAAACTGGTGTATGATGTAACCGCCACTTCGGGCAACCAGGTGACGTTCAATACCCTGGCAACTCCCCGCGGAGGAGAATACCAGCTTGTGCTGCCGGATGGTACCAAAGTATGGCTGAATGCCGCATCCTCCCTGCGTTTCCCCACCCGGTTTATGGGTAATAACAGAACAGTTTTTCTTACGGGAGAAGCCTATTTTGAAGTAGCGCAAAATGCCGCGCAACCTTTCCAGGTACAACTGAACAACGGACTTAAAGTAGCCGTATTGGGCACCACGTTTAATGTAATGGCCTACGACGATGAAAATACAGTGAACACCACCCTGGTATCGGGGAAGGTCAGCGTAGCACAGCCAAACGGCAACAGCGTAATCCTTGCACCGTCGCAACAGGCGGTGCTGGCGAAAAGCAGCCGGCAGATACTGGTTAGCGAAGCTGACATCGACAAAACAATTGCCTGGAAAATGGGCATGTTCGAATTTGATGACGATGATTTAGCCACCGTTATGAGACAGCTGGCACGCTGGTACGATGTGAATGTGAAATTTTCCGGACCGGTACCGGACAAGCATTATACCGGTTCTATACGCAAACAATCCACGTTATCCCAGGCGCTGCGTATTTTAAAAACAGCCGGGATACAATTTAATATTGAAGGAAAACAAATCATCGTTGAAGTAAAATAACAGCACCAATATAAGGATGTAACAACCAGGATCTTCGTGTAAACATGCTTCAGGCAAATAAAAACCGGGAACGCGGCAACGTCCCCGGTGAAAATTGTCTGGTGGGCATATACACGCTTATTTGACGTAAACAGCTTAACGCTCACCAAAAACTTAACAAATCTATGCTATTTAGACATGCTGGCAAACACCCCGGAACGCGGGTGTTCGCGCAAATGCTGAAAGTTATGAAACTAGCTGCTTTTTTGCTGCTGGTACTGGCTATGCAGGTAAGTGCTACCGGTTACTCGCAAAAACTAACCCTTAACATGCGTAATGTAACGCTGTCGAAGGTGTTCAAGGAAATCCGGAAACAAACCGGGTATACCTTCTTTTATAATACAGAAATGCTGGAGCAGACCGACAAGGTATCTGTAGCAGTGGTGCAGGCCGACCTGGAAGATGTATTGGGCAAGTGTTTGCTCAATAAAAAACTCAATTACAGTATCGTCGATAATACCATTATCCTTTCCGTAAAAGGAAAGGATCAAATGGAGGAAACTGCGCAACCCGTGGTGAATATTTCCGTGTTTGGTAAAATCACTGATGCAGTTACCGGCGAAGCCCTTACCGGCGCTTCGGTTAAACTGAAAGGCACAACCAAAGGTACCAGCTCGGATACCAAAGGTAACTACACCCTGCAACTGCCGGAAAATGGCGGCGTACTGGTAGTTACTTTCATCGGCTATGAACCGGTGGAAAGAACCGTATCACAGGCCGGCGCACTGGACATTGCCCTGAAACCCAAAGCTGTGCAAACAGAAGAACTGGTGGTAGTAGGTTATGGTACCCAGAAAAGAAAAGATGTTACAGGCGCAGTGTCTTCCGTAAGAGTAAGCAGCATCAGCGCCAACGTATCAAAAAATATCAGCTCGGCTATCCAGGGCCGCGTGCCCGGTGTTTCCGTGGAATCCTCCAGTGGCGCACCCGGAGCCGGTATGATCATCACCATCCGCGGTATGAGTACACTCGGTAACAATGCCCCCCTTTTTATTGTTGATGGCGTTTTTGTAAACAGCATCGACGGGGTGAGTCCCAATGATGTAGAGTCTATTGAAGTATTGAAAGATGCAGCTACCGCAAGTATCTACGGCTCCCGCGCAGCCAACGGCGTGGTCATCGTTACCACCAAAGGCGGCCGCAAAGAAACCACCCCAAAACTGGAAGTGGATACCTGGTTCGGCGTACAGTCGGTGCCAAAAAGAATGAGCTTACTCAGCGGCGAACAATGGACCAACCTTATGAGCGCTAACATGAGCGGCATCCCTAAATATGCAGGCGTTAACTCCGACTGGCAGGATGCAATTTTCAGACAGGCCACCTTAACCCGCACCAACGTTAACTTCAGCGGTGGTTCCCAGAACTTTACCTATAACTTATCCGGTGGCTACCTGAAAGAAAACGGTACCATCGTGAACACCAATTATTCCGCTGCCAACTTCAGGATCAAAACAGAATACAGCAAAGGCCGTTTGCGTGTAGGCGAAACCGTGATCATCAAAAGAGGTAACACCCGCAACAACCCCGGCGGTGGCGACGCAGTACACAGCATTGTAGGCAGCGCCCTCATGATGCCGGCTACCGTGCCTGTTTATGATCCAACACAAAATCTCGGTGGCTACGGCAGAAGACCCACATTCATGAAGAACCTGTCGAACCCCGTTGCCCGCCTGGAAAGCGTGGAGAACACCGCTAAAGATCTCTCCCTGCTGGCAAATGCTTTCGTGGAAGTAAAACTGATAGAAGGACTGAAATATAAATTCAATGTAGGCTTAACGGAAGGGCAGGGCAGCACCCGCGTTTATTCCGGTGCATTCGATGACGGCAACTCTGCCAACCCGCTGCCGGACCTGCAGCAAGGTACCACTACGAGCAATTCCTGGCTGGTGGAAAATACCCTGAACTACAACAAGAAGCTGGGTAAACATAACATCGACGGATTGATTGGTTATACCGCACAGAAAAACATGAGCACCGGTTTCAGCGCCTCCCGCGATGATTTGCCGATAGGTACCACCACACTGGGCGCCGGCCTCGCCACCTCCCAGAAGAATGATGGTTCCGCCAGCACCAGCAGCATCGTTTCCCGCTTTGCACGCATCATGTATTCCTATGACTTCAGGTACCTGTTCTCTGCATCGGTAAGAAGAGACGGTTCTTCCCGTTTTGCTACCGACTACCAGTACGGTTCTTTCCCGTCTTTTTCTGCGGGCTGGAATTTACATAATGAACATTTCTTCTCCGGTTTAACCAACGCCATAAATACCCTGAAACTGCGTGGCAGCTGGGGTGTACTGGGTAACCAGGAAATCGGTAACTATCTTACGCAAAACAGCATTACCAGCGGCTTAAACTATGTGCAGGGCGGTGTGTTATGGCCCGGCGCCACCGCCAGCGGTTATGCTTCTCCCATCGACCTGTCGTGGGAAGAAACCAAGATCACGAACTTCGGCGTGGATGCAGGTTTCCTTGATAACAAGTTGTTCTTCATCTTCGATGTATTTAATAAGAAAACAGATGGCGTATTGTTAAGTGTACCATTCCCGCTGTCGGTAGGTAAAACAGGATCGCCCACCCTCAACGCAGGTGTGATCGAAAACAAAGGCTACGAAGTATCGCTGGAGTACACGGATAAAAAAGGAGATCTCAATTATCGTCTCGGGTTCAATATAGCGCATACCTCCAATAAAATGACGGCCATCAATATCGGTTCGGGCCGGCAGGAATTTGGCGGCATCTCCCGCGCAAAAGTGGGTTACCCGATCGGTGCATTTTTCCTGATTGAAACCGCCGGCATCTTCAATTCCAAAGAAGAAGTGGCCGCGCATAATAAGAATGGCGTACCTATCCAGCCCAATGCACAACCCGGCGATATCCGCTACATGGACTTCAACAACGATGGCATCATCGATAACCAGGATGAACAGAACTTAGGCAGTCCTTTCCCGACCCTGAACATGGGATTGTCTGCCAACCTTTCCTGGAGAGGCTTTGATATGAGCCTGTTCCTCGAAGCTGTAACCGGTAATAAGATCTACAATGCCCGTAGAAAATGGATGGACAAAATGAATGAAGTCACCAATTTCTCTACAGATGTGCTGAACGCCTGGACGCCGGAAAATCATTCCAACTTCCCGCGCTTCACCTTATCTGATCCCAATAACAATAACCGCGATAACAGCGACAGATGGCTGGAAGACGGTTCCTACCTGCGTTTCAAACGACTGGAAATCGGATATAGCGTGCCTAAATCACTGATGACCAAATGGGGCATCGATAAAGTACGGGTATTTGCTTCCGGGGAAAACCTGTTCACCATCACAAAATACAAAGGCTACAACCCGGATATCGGTGGCGCTGCCCTGTCGAGAGGTATGGACAACTCATGGGATGTATACCCACTGTCACGTACCCTTTTGCTTGGCCTGAACCTCACCTTTTAATCGCTTAACCGCATTGCAACATGAAAAGATCATTTAAATATATAAGCGCACTCACACTGGTGCTGGCAACAGCAGCCGGTTGTAACGAAAGAGATTTTCTCAAACAAACCGATCCCAACAAAATTACCGATGCCACTTTCTGGAAAGATGAGTCGAGCGTGAGCCAGGCATTGGGCGCTACGTATAGTCCTTTACGTTCCTCGTTGTATGGCTACTGGGGCTCTTACCAGGGCATCCAGGATATCAACGCACTGGGCGACGATGTATTTACACTGCCCGGCGAAGAAGCCGGTACCTGGGGCGTTGCCACGTTTTCCAATGATGAAAACAACGGTGACCTCAGCAGCATCTTTGGCAGCACCTACCAGTGTATCCACCGCGCTAACCTGTTGCTGTCGAAGATCGGCAGTGTGAACATGGATGAGAGCAAGAAAACGCTTTACATTGCGGAAGCTAAATTCCTGCGCGGACTTTCTTACTATCTCCTTGCTTCCAACTGGGGCGCAGTACCGGTAAGAACCATGCCGCTGGAAACAACAGATGGTTATGCCACTCCCTGCAGCCCTAAAGAAGAAGTGTGGAAACAGGTGGTAAGTGATCTCACAGCAGCCAGTGCCGGCCTGCCAGTGAAACGCGATTCAAAGGAACAGGGCAGGGTGACCAGTGGCGCCGCCATCGCTTACCTGGGCAAAGCCTATATGTTCATGGAAGATTATGCGAAAGCAGAAGCTACCTTCGACCTGCTTTTTAAAAGTCCGTATGCGTATGACCTGGTAGATAATTATGAAGATAATTTTACCGACAAGAATGAATTCAACGTGGAATCTGTGTTCGAATGGACGTTTGCTCCGTTAGGTGATCAGTACGGCGCCTGGAATACAGAAACCCCTAATTCACCGATGTACAACTACCTGCCGCAATTTATCGGTCCCCCTGCAGGTGGTGGCTGGTTTAAGTATGTACCTTCCAATTACCTGGTGAATGAATTTGTAAAAGAAAAACGCCCCGCCGGTGCTGATACCAAATTCGATAAAAGAATGTACGCCTCCCTGATGTGGAAACGTTCTGTATTGGGCGAAACCGATACCACCTGGTACGATGGCAAAACGTTTGATCAGCTCTGGAATTCCGCCTTATCCAAAACGGTACGCCTGTATCCTGATGTAGCGCTGGATACTACTACCAATGGCCGCTTCCTGATAAAGAAAGGAACCAGCGCATGGCGTAATGTAGCCAATGCAGATAACTACTGGGGACCTACGCCATCTACCGCTAATTACCGCGTGATACGTTTTGCAGAAATATTGCTGCTGCGCGCGGAAGCCGCCGCTCAAAACAGCAACACCGGCAAAGCAATCGGCGACATCAACCGGGTAAGACACAGAGCAGGTTTGAAAGATAAAACCGCCGCGGAACTTCCGGGCAAAGATCAGCTCCTCGCAGAAATTGATCACCAGAAACTGCTGGAACTGTTCTTTGAACAAAACCGCGTATACGACCTGAGAAGATGGAATAAAAATGCAGCTACCTTGTCGGCCGCTTTAAAGACACGCCAGAAGCAGGGCGCCAACGTATTCCAGGCGAAGCACTACGTGTTCCCGATTCCGGCCGGTGAACTGAAATCCAATCCAAAGGCAACACAGAACGACCTCTGGAAATAACGCGGATTTTGTCTTTTTCAGGATTAAACTGATTATGCTGATTACACTGATTTTATTTTTTTACAGAGATACCTTACTATCCAATCAGGATAAACTTTCAGAAACACGAATATCATCTTTCAAAAAAGAACTAAAATCAGTGTAATCAGCATAATCAGTTTAATCCTGCGGAAAGACAAAGACCGAAGGTCTTCCCCTTCGCTAACCACATTAACATGAAGCCACTTTACTTCCTGCTTGTATTATATGCCTGCTTCACCGCCTGCCATCAGCCGGCACAGCCCCTGCCTTTCTGGGTACAGGATGCTTTTAACCTGGACAGTATGCCACAGGCCCAATTGCCGGCCCGCTTTAAAGAAGGATATGTGCTGCTCAGTCAGCGCGATGAACCGGGTGCCTTGTATTTACTGAACAGCCAGGGCAAAGTGGTGTGGTATCACCAGGTAAAGGGCACCGGTTTCAAAACGGCGCACTTCACGGAAAATAAAACGCTGCTGTGTATCCTGGGTAGTAAAGAATACGCTACCAGCTACGGCAACCAGGTGATGGAGTTGTCGATGACCGGTGATACGCTGCTGCACCTGCAAAAGGGACAGGCGGATTTTACCACCAATGTACACCATGAAGTATTGCTGGCGCCGGACAATCATATCGTGATGCTGGCCACTGTGGAGCGTACCTTCGACCTCACTGCTGCCGGCGGCACGGCGCACGATACTGTGAGAAGCGACGGCATCCTGGTGCTTGACCGCCAAGGTCATAAGGTATGGGAGTGGAGTGTGTTTGATGCGCTGGCCCCCATTACGGATAAAGAGATCCTGCATACCCGCATGGACTGGATGCACGCCAACAGCCTGAGCTACGATAAAGACGGCAATTATCTCATCTCCTTTTATAACAACGGCCAGATCTGGAAGCTGGACGCGCATACCGGTAAAGTGATCTGGAAGTTTGGAAAGAACGGCGATTTCCGCTTCCCCGATTCCGCTGCTTTCGACATGGGACACGCGGTACACATCAATGCAGAAAACGACCTCATGTTATTTGATAACGGTGTATCCCGCCAACAATCCCAAACGCTGGCCTTTCATCTGGATGAAGGAAACAGAACGGCTGCGGTAAGCATCCGTTCTCCTTTACCGGCCTATCTGTTCAACGACCGGATGGGCAGCGCCTACCTGGTAGATCATAACAGCATCCTGCAATGCAGCTCCAAACGGAATACGGTATTGCTCACCAACAGGCAGGGCCATCCGTTGTGGCGCCTCCGCTGTAGTTTCATTCCTTACCGGGCAGAGTTTATCCCAAAAGAAAAGTTGTCGTTATGAAAAAAGCGCTAAATACCACTCATCGATTTAGCTGTTAAAAGCAGAACATATTCCCTAGATTTAGGGATGCGTTCTGTTATTTTTACTTTCCTGCTGATGCATGTATTTAGTTGCATCATGGCCCAGCCACTGCGTGTAGCCGTTGCCGGTGTATCGCACGGACATGCGGCTTTTATTCTCGGTCGCCCAAACAAAGGGGACATTCAGATTGTTGGCATCTACGAGCCTGATACGGCAGTAGCTAAATTGAGGGCCAGGCAATATCATCTTCCTGAAAATATTTTTTATACCGATCTCGGTAAAATGCTGGATGCGGTGAAACCCACTGCAGTGTTGGCATTTGGCTCCATAAAAGCCCACCGGGCAGTAGTGGAGGCCGCCGCACCCCGGCATATTCATATCATGGTGGAAAAGCCGCTGGCTACTACGGTGACTGACGCTGTGTATATGGACTCGCTGGCCCGCCGGTACAAAGTACAGCTGCTCACCGATTATGAAACCAGCTGGTATCCTTCCGTAGCCAAAACATTCCAGCTGCTGGAAGACAGCAGCTACGCCGGGAAAGTGAGAAAGGTGACGGTGAATGATGGTCACCAGGGACCAAAAGAAATTGGCTGCGGCCCCGAATTCCTCAACTGGCTCACCGATCCGGTACTGAATGGTGGCGGCGCACTCATGGACTTTGGCTGCTACGGCGCCAATCTCATGACGCATCTCATGAAAAATCGTTTGCCCGTATCCGTTACCGCAGTGGCCCGTCACTTTAAACCGCAGGTATATCCCAAAGTGGAAGATGACGCCACTATCCTGGTGGATTATGGCGATACGCAATGCACCATCCAGGCTTCGTGGAACTGGAGCTTCAGCCGGAAAGACATGGAAGTGTATGGCGATAAAGGATATCTTATTGCCGCCGATAAAAATACCCTTATTCAGCGTAATAACGAACGTTCGCCGGCCATTACGCGCCGTATAACGGCAACGGATATACCGGTATATGAAGATCCGTTCAACTACCTGATCGACGTGCTGAGTGGTAAAGTAACCATGCCGGCAGACGGGTTGTACGCGCCGGCCAACAATGTAATAGTAGTGCGTATCCTGGCTGCTGCCCGCGAATCTGTCCGTACAGGCAAGGCCGTTAAGTTCTGATAAAAAACAAGGGTGTATCAACGGTTGATACACCCTCTTGCTGCTGTTAATCCATATGCCTGTCGTTGAAACTTACTCCTGCCTGTTTTACCAGGCGCCTGTTGCCTTGTTATAATTTATTTGCGCCATCAGGTAATCGTACTGTGCTTTGATATATTGCTGTTCCGCTGTACTGATAGATCTTTCCGTTTCCAGTAAATTATTATAGGCGAAGCTGCCTACTGCAAATTCCTGTTGTTGCTGCCGGTATATTTTTTCAGACAGATCGTAGTTCTTCCTGGTGGTTTGCATATTCAGCAGTGCATTGTTTAGCTCTGTTCCTGCCTGCAATACATCATACCGGACATCGGCTGTTTTTTGCTGTAGCTGGGCCGTAGTTTGTTGCGTTTTAAGCTGGTAGTTTTTAATCTGGTGCTGATTTTTGATATTCCCTGAAATGGGAACACTTATTTTGAGCGCAGCATAACTAAAAGGACTCCACCATTCGCCCTGGGTGTATTTAAAATCGTTGTATAAATACTGCTGCGAATAGTTAGCCATTACCGATACCGTTGGAATTGAATATTGACGGGCCTTACGTAGCTGTAGCTGATCATCCTGCTGTTGCAATTTCAACTGTTTGATCTCTGTTCTGTTTTGATAATTTTCGGAAGATAAGGGTACGGCAGCGGTACCGCCACCAAGTGTATCCGTTAACGTGATATCTCCTGATCCGGGCATATTCAGCTGGTACTTCAAACCATTTACGGCCAGTACATAGTTTTGCCTGGCGGTAGTGGTGGTGATCTTTGCATTATCATAATCCAGTTGCGCCCGGAGGTAGTCGGTTTCAATAAGGGCACCTTGTTTGTATTTGCCTGCTGCCAGTGTATAATATTCGTGGAACCGTTGCTCGTCACGGACAGCAATGGTTTGCTGCAAATCCTTTAATAGTACGTTGTAATAGGCCGTAGCAATCTGAACTTTGATATTGATTTCATCAGCCCTGTTTTTCTCCTGCTGTAATGCGAGGTTATTCCGCGCTATTTTTATGTCCGTATGGAGAGTGGGTTGCAGTATGGGTTGATCCAGCTCAATACCCAGTATCGTAGCGTTTTTGGCGCCGAGTGCCAGCAGTTCTGCCTTATCGAGGCCGCCAAAGCCTGGTGGCACAAAGGTGGCCTGTAGTTGCGTATTGTAACGGACGTTTCCTTCGGCATGAATATCGGGCAACCATTCCTGCCGGCTTTTCTTCAGGGCATTATCTGCAATGGTAATATTGTATTTGTTGGCCTGCATGTCGTAGCGGTTGGCTAAACCCATATCGAGGGCCTGTTGCAGGCTGAGTTTAAGCGGCGCTGCATTTTGTGCTCCCACGCCGGCGGGTATGCAGCAAAGTATAATCAGGAAAAGGCGTTTCATGTATTTCATTTTTACATTGATTAATGGGCATCTGTCATCACTACCGGGGCAGCCGTTTCCTTGTACCGGATCATTAAGATGAGCGGTACTGCCAGCAGCATGATAAGCGCTACGATCATGAAGCCATGATTGTAACTTACCAGCAGCGCTTGTTTGTTGAGTGCTGCATCCGTGAGTTGCCAGGCCAGTTGTGATGACTCATCCGGTCCGTAGCCATTGGCGGCCATGCTTTGAGTGATCCCGTTCACGTAATCTGTGCTCACCGGGTTGTATGGATTGATGAAGGGGATCATGTTATTGCGTACATACGCATTTTCATGACTGAGATAGATATTCAGCAAAGCCACGCCCAGCGCGCCGCCCAGCTGCCGCAGCATATTTGATAAGCCTACAGCCTGCGCGAGGTCTTTACCGGTAAGACCGGCGGTGGCCAGTCCCAGCACGGGCATTACCATCAGGATAGCGCCTACGCCCCGTATCATAAAGGGCCAGAAGAAATCGCCGGCGTTGGAATCCGGTGAGGAAAAAGATAACATCACCAGGTAGATGCTGGTAAGCGCCAGCCCGGTAAGGATAATGACCTTCGGATTCACGCCTTTCTCCAGAGTTTTTTTTGTAATCACCATTCCCACTACGGTTACCAGCATGCCCGGAATCATGAAGGCGCCTGTTTGGGTGGCGGTCCATCCCAGCGAGACCTGTACAAACAAAGGGAAAATGAAGAGGGTGCCGGTCATGATAATGCCTACAATCAGGTTCATGAGACTTCCCATCGCCAGGTTGAAGTTGCGGTATAACCGGAGGTTTACCGCAGGCTCACTGGTATTGAGTTCCCGGATCACAAACAGGATCAGGCCAATAACAGCCAGGATAAAAAAGAAGGTGATATCATTGCTGGAAAACCAGTCGGCGGTGGTGCCTTCTTCCAGGATATACTGGAGGGAGCCGATCCCAATAGCGAGGAATACAATCCCCAGCACATCTATCTTCGGTTTTACAATTCCCGGCAGGTCAGCTACAAACTTCCAGGAGAGGAAGGCGGCCACTACGCCTATTGGCACGTTCAGGAAGAAGATCCAGTGCCAGGAGGAATTATCCGTGATATAGCCACCCAGTATCGGCCCGAAGGAAGGACCCAGTATGATGCCCAGCCCGAACACCACCAAACCGGTGGTTCTTTCTTCCGGCGGAAAGGCATCCATGATGATGCTTTGCGCGGTAGACAGGAGTCCGCCGCCACCGATGCCCTGAACAAAGCGCCACGCTACCAGCATCCAGAGGCTATCGGAGCAGCCACACATAAATGAGGAAAAGGTGAAGAGCAGCACAGAACCTGTGAAGTAACGTTTTCTGCCAAACAGGTTGGAGAGCATGCCTGATAACGGAATAACGATCACGTTGGCGATGCTGTAGGCTGTGATAACCCAGGCTATTTCCGTAGTGGTAGCGCCTATGTTACCGCTGATTTCCCGCAGCGATACATTTACCACGGTGGTATCGATGAGTTCCAGTATCGCACAGGATACGGCGGTGGCCACTAATATCCATTTGGCCGCCCCGGTGGGGTAGGTGATGGTTGCAGAAGAATCTGGTGTCATGTTATTGGATATTAATCTTCACAAAGGCGCTCAAACCGGGAAACAGGCCAATAGCTTTAGTGGCAGGGTGATCCAGGGTGATGCGGATGGGGAAGCGTTGGGTTATTTTTATAAAGTTGCCGGTGGCATTATCGGGTGGCAACAGGGAAAACTTAGCGCCCGTAGCGCCGGTAAACGAAGCCACATGGCCGGAGAGGGCTGCGCCGGGATAGGCGTCCAGCGTTATTTCCACGGGTTGGCCCGTTTTAATTTTATGCAGTTCCGTTTCCTTGAAGTTTGCGGTTACCCACAGGTGCTGGTTGTCGATGATGGCGCAGAGTGTTTGGCCGGTGCTGATGTACTGGCCTTCCTTGATCACCCTTTTGGTAACAAAGCCGTCGAACGGTGCGGTCACATACGCATGGCTCAGTTCTTCCTGTGCCAGTTTCAGTTCGGCCTGGCGTTGTTTCACGAGCGCCTGTGTGGCGGATATCTGCCGGTGTTCTGCGCGCGCCTGTGTTTCAAGGCCAAAGGAAGTGGTGAGTGTGCTCCTTTCGTGGCTCACTGCTTTTTCATAATCGGCTTTTGCCAGCAGGAGCGTGGTTTTGGCGGCTTCGTGTTGTTCCTGGGTGGTAGCTTTGATGCGGAGCAGTTCCTCTGAGCGGTCGAAGTCTTTCTGCGCTTTGGCGAGATTAGCAGTAGCGGCAGCGATGGTTTGTTTATCTGATGCGGCATTCTGAAGGGAGGCGCTTGCATTCTGACTGCTGGCCAATGCTTTCAGGTCGGCGGCGCTGAGGTTTTGTTCTGCATTTTCAAGCAGGGCCAGGGCTTGTTGCACTTTCGCCTGGAGGGCAACGGTGTTCATCAGCACCAGCGTATCTCCTTTTTTCACGGGTTGGTTATCTGTAAAACGGATCGCGTCTATATAGGCGGTTACGCCGGAACGGATGGTTACAATATCACCGTCGAGTTGTGCATTGTCTGTAGAAGTGAATGCGCCTGACTTCAGCCAGAAGTATATTCCACTGCCTGCTGCGGCTATGAGCACCAGTGAGAAGATCAGTAATCTTAATGGCTTCTTTTTCATAAAATTTTGTTTGTATGTTATTATAAAACCGAACGATCGGTTTGTTTTATAGATGAGAGATGAGTTTGTTTTTTATGAGATGAATTTGTTTTTGTTTTAAGAAATGGGTTTTATGGGATTAGCTTGTTGGCTGTAATCTAATCCCGACCAGTCGGTATGTTCTGCTGTTTAAAAAAAGCGTGCTGTTATGCACGCAGTTGGAAAGGTATAAATCGTTTTAAAGCATATAAAGATATTCAGGTGTGCCATACCTGCAACTATGGTTTCAGCGTAGTATACAAGCCATCCCACAGCACCTGTAATTCCTTCTTTGTTTTATCAAGGGTATCGGCTATGATGTAGTTGATCCCCATACCATCCCCGCTGAAAATAAATAGCCTGGCAATGGTGGCGTCGGCCATAGCAGATTTAATTTCGCCTTTCTTTTTCGCCGTTTTTATTATTTCTACCCACGACCGGAGCTCTTCTTTCTGCCGCTCCAGCAGGTGAGCCTTGAAATCAGGCAGTATTTTCAGGGCGTCAAAAATGAGCAGGTAGTGATTGGAGTTGAAAGCGTTCCCATCATTGGCGCCAAGCACATATTTAGCCACTTTCATCTGTTTGCCAACATGGTTCAGGTAATCATGATAGAACTCCCGCAGGGAATTTTGGGAGAAAGAGTTATAATCCACGGACATAATGTCTCCATAAAAAAAACGGATCACTTCCTCAAACACCTGTTCCTTACTGCTGAAATAATGATAGAAGGCTCCTTTAGACATGCCCGTTTCCGTAACTATCTCTTTCATGGTAACCTCCTTAAAGCTCTTTTGCAGGAACAGCTTCAGGGACGTATTTAATATTAATTCTCTTGAGTCATTCATAAAAACCGACCATTTGGTATGTAAAAGTAGATGTTTTTTTATTTTCTCCAAAAAAATATTAATCTCCTGGGGAAGTAGGGAAACAGGTTTTCAATTATATTGTGCCTTCAATAATTAACCACCCATGAAATCTGTTGTTAACTACTTTAACCTCATCGGAGAATTTACCAACCCCGGAAAATTTATGTGGGGAGCCTTTTTAACCGGTCTCACTGCTTTTATAATCGCTGTAGTATTAGTGATCTTATTGCGGAAATTTATACTGGTACCCCGTTCCGGGAAGATACTCCGCTTTATTGCCTGGTGCTGGTTTTTCGTATTGCCGCTGCTGGCAGGGTTCTTTGCGTTTAAATGGGGCTTTTTTAATAGTCTCCGTAAAGATATAAAAACGCATGCAGACGTATACTCAAAGCATGTACCGGCAGGATTTGATCAACAAGCCTCTTCAGCAATTCAATCCCTGTTCCGCCAGCCGGATGGCCGCCCAACCGACGTATCAAAGCTTTCCACCAACCAGCTCATTGATACTGCGGGCACGCTGATCTATAACGTATACGGCACTACGCTGGAACAGCAGGCCGCTCAGGATGGCGTACGGGGCAAACTAGCCGCCTTTATGCTGCGTACCACCAAAGGTGCAGGCATCGCCTATACCATCAAAAAATATATCCGCAAAATGCTCTCGGAAAAAATTGGTCTTGAAGAGGGTGTCAGCGCGGATCTCATGGAAACAAAGATTACCGCCATCATCAATGGTGGCCTGTTTATCAATATCGCCCTTATCCAGGTTGATCACTTCCTGAAAGGATTACAAAAAGGTGTATTGATCACCTTCCTGCTTATCCTCGCCATACCCTGCCTGGAAATAGGGATCGCGCATTACCTGCACCGTAAAAAGCTCAAAGCGGCAACGCCGCAACCGGCAGGCGTGTAAATACCGTGGTTGTCTTTCTCCCGGCGAAGCTGAAAGGAGAAAGACAACCGCCCTTAAATAATATTTACCTGCCATATGCAACCTCGTGCCTTTCAATTATATTGAATTTTTTCTACGCCTGCGATCTTTTTAGCCGGAAGAAATCGTAACTTAACTATACAGTAAAACAGGATAGGCGTGAACGTTATTCCAGATGAAAAACTGATATTATGAGATTTAACTGTTTCTATATCATTTTCCTCAGCATAGGCATTCTTTTTTCCGGTATCAGCTCCATAGCACAAACCCCTTCATTCAACGATACTTATCAGCAGCTAAGCCGGTTTATGGATTCTGCCCTTGTCCCCATGAAAGGTGGCGCTACCAGTCTTGCTTTCTCCATAAAAGCAGAAATCGATCACGGCGTTATCACCAAGCTGGATTGCTCCACCAACCTGGCCGGTAACCTGAAACCACGCCTCTTCAGGCTGGAAGAACTGGATATTAAATGGAATAAATTTACCGGGAAAAGTGGTAAGTATCATGTGATCATCCCGGTGTATTTTATTGTAGAACACAGCACGGGTAAAATACAACTCAACTCCAAAACGGAGTTTACTAATGGTTTCTATTTTGATGACGGCGACCTGTTCGATAACAAACCCCTGAATAACTATTACTTCCTAAAGCCCATCTACCTGCAGCGCTACCTCTGAGGCAGCCGCATGCTGCAGCCTGTATTGAGAAGGCGTAACCCCTTCAAACCGTTTGAAAAATTTGGTAAAGTTGGAATTGTCGAACGTGAGTTTCGTGGCAATATCTGTTACCGTAAGCAATGGATTTTGTAACATCTTCCTTGCTTCTTCCATTAATCTCATTTCAAAAAAATAACATGGCGCATGACCTGTGTGCAGCTTAATGGTATTGCTGAGATGCACCGGGTGAATATACAACTGGCGGGCAAAGTCTTTGATATGATACATCTGGTCTAGGCTGCCGTCCATCACCTGGTCGATGTGTTCATTCACCGCAGCAATAAAGTCGGCAGTAATTGCTGCTTTCCTGGTCTGATATTTCTGAGGAAGTACGGGCATGGCATTTTATATCTTACCTAAAGATACTAAATCATGTTATCATGTAACCCGTTAAAACCACTTTAACATTTCTGAAAGGTTACCTTTTCTGCGTGATCTGTATAAAGGTTAAATTCTCCTGTTATGCGCCTTTCACTCTATTACCTGGGTATACCCCTGCTGGCTCTGTGTGCCTGCCAGGGTGGTATGAACAAAGAAATGAGAGACTATGCAGCCACTGCTGATTCCACGTCTTTCTCCAACGACATCACAAAACTTAATTCCGCTTCCCGCAAAAGAGTAAAATCCGCCGACGTGCGATGCCGCGTCAGTAACGTGTTTCAGGCTACCTCCCGCATGGAGCAACTGGTAACACGCCTCGGTGGAATTGTAGTGGAAAGCAATCTGCAAAACGAATCCGTACAACACTTCCGCGTGCCTTATTCCGCCGACTCAGTGAAGGATGTTCAGCTGTACACACCCACTGCGAACCTCACCCTGAAGGTACCAGTAGAGCATCTCGACTCAGTGGTGTATTCCCTCACGGCCACGGCAGGATATATTGATTACCGCGTGGTAAAAGATCAGGACATGACCCTGAAATACCTGGCCAATGCGTTAAAGAATGAACACCAGGAAAAACAGGAAGCACAGCTGAGTAAAGTTACGCCCGCAAAGAAAGGCACCACGCTGGATGTGGTGGAGTACAAAGATCAGAAAGCAGATATGGCTATCGACCGGCAAATGGATAACCTCGTGATCCTCGACGATGTAGCTTATTCCACTTTTACAGTGCAGTTGTTCCAGCCACAGGTAACAGATGAACAGGTGGTCATTAACCCCGACCGTGTAACCCGCGCCGGCTTTGGCACAGAGCTGCTGGTAGCCCTGCGTAACGGCGCTGAAATTTTCCGCAACATTCTCCTTTTCTTTATTCAGCTGTGGCCTTTCCTGCTGGCAGGCGCATTGGGCTGGCTGGCTTACCGGAAATTATTACTACGTAAGAATTAAATCTCCGCAAGGAACGTCTCTAAAATTTTATTGAACTCCGCCGGTCGCTCCATCATAGGCGCATGCCCACATTCGTCAATCATCACCAATGTGGCATGCGGCAAATGATGCCTGAATTCCAGGGCTACTTCCGGCGGAGTAATTTTGTCTTCTGTTCCCCAGATCAGTAATGTTCGTATAGGTATTTCCGGTAGTATGGCCGCCACATAATTACGGTTGGCAGATTTTGCCATCCTCACAATACAGTAGCATTTCTGCGCATCAGTGGTAGTTTGAAACACTTCTGCCACCAATGCATCAGTGGCAACTGCCGGGTCATAAAAAGTATAGGCTACGCGTTCTTTTATGTACGCATAATTACCCCGCTTAGGATAACTACCCATACTGGTATTTTCATAAAGACCGGAACTGCCGGTGAGGATTAACCGGGCTACCTGTTCAGGGTGGCGGTGTGTGTACAGGATCGCCACATGTCCTCCCAGTGAATTGCCCACCAGGATTACATCTTGGAGCCCTGCCTCCCGGATATACTGACTAAGAAAATCAACAAGGTATCCCAGCTGGTCGCTGGTATGCGCATCATAAATCGGAAGAGATGGAATATGTATATCGTACTGCGGTTGAAAATGTGTAACAACGCCTTCCCAGTTACTAAGCCCGCCGAAAAGTCCGTGCAATAAGATCATGCTTTGTTTCATATCTTTTTTGATACAAAACTATTGCGGGGAAAATTGAGCGGCCGTGATCTCAGTCACAAAAGTTACGGGTCTGGTCCAGGAGGAATAACCGCGCCCTGCTCAACGCTTCCCGGCTGGTATACAGGTACCGCGCAATATTGGTGAGCGATATTTTCTGTATGATGGCGGGGCGCCGTTCCAGCAGGAACCGGTAACGCTGCAGCGGACTTTTTAAAGAAAGGATATATTGGTGTTCGGATTGCTGCTCCAATAGTTCCTGGTACAGTTGCAGGTTTACATGCAGCAGATTCATATGCAGGTCGTACAGGGGCTGCAGTTTTTTGATATTTATTCTCAATACCACGGCGTCTTCCACGGCAATAATGCTGATAGCGGAAGGCGCTTTTTTATTATAGCTTTCGCAGTTGGCGAGGAAATCATCTGCGAAGCTGAATTTTACGATCTTCTCATTTCCTTCTTCATCAACAATAGCAAATTTGAACATGCCGGAGATAACAAAGGCCGAGTAGCGCGCTACTTTGCCGTATCTCAGGAAGGCGTCTCCTTTTTTTATGTGCTTTACGGTGGCAATGTTATCCAGTAACTGCCATTCTGCCTGGGTTACTACCGGGTATTTTTTCATGAGCCGATCATACCAGGCGGGCAATACATGATCCATAGTGGCAATGGTTTGTCTGCAAGATAATAATTCGCCGTTATTTTTCTCCCAAACAAAAAAGCAGCAGGAACCCGTTCCTGCTGCTGGTGATAATGATATACTCTTTGTTTTACTTAGCCTGGTCCCGTAATGCTTTTATCTGGTCATGTGAGCGCCTCAGCTCTGCTTTTTGCTGGGTTAATAATTCTTTGATGTAAGCCGGCAGTGCTTCATGCTCTATGGCATCTTTATAGGCTCTCTGTGCGGCATCTTCCCCGGCTTCGCAGTTGGAGAGGATGGTTTTACGGTCATGGCCGGTAAAAACGGCTTTTACATCCATCCAGGCGCGATAAACTTTACCGCTGGCAGTGGTGCCTGAATCCATTGTTCCGCCGTTTGCCTGTACCTCGTTACCGAGTGCATTTCTAAGCTGGTGACTTTCTGCAATCATATCGGTAAAAAGCGGTCTCAGGTCGCTATTACCTTCTTCCAGTTCCTTCAACGCTTTTTCATAACCTGCAATACGATCATTGTTGATGGCGATCAGGTCGTTCAATACTTCGTTAGTGGCAGTTGGTGTTATAGTTTCCATGATATTTTTGTTTAGATGTACCAGGTATCTACCATAAAGCATACCAGTACCAGGCGGAGTGGCACTGACAGGGGCGTAGCTATAAACGGGGATTAAAAGACGGGTTGAAGTGTAGAAGCGTTTAATCATTCTGTGGCAGAACTTCGCAGGCATTGCGGACCGAAATGTGGTATACCGCTGTTTCCTCAAAACGGGAAGCCACTACGATCTGTGTGCCGTTAGCGTGCTGGTCAAAAAGTTCCTGCACCAGCGCAGGGCTGTTATTATCACGGGAAAGATGGGCCAGCAGGAGATGGCTCATAAACGGTGGCCGGTAGGTAGTAAATATTTCCAGCGCCTGTTTATTGGATAAATGTCCTTTTCCGCCCCGGATGCGCTTTTTCAGGTAGTAAGGGTATCTGCCTTTGTCCAGCATCTCTTCGTCGTAGTTGGCTTCCAGGAAAGCCGCATGACATTGCTGAAAATGACGGATCACATGCTCACAGGGCGCGCCGATATCTGTAAAGATCCCGATGGTGACTGCATTGCCGGCCACAATAAAACTATGCGGCTCTGATGCGTCGTGATGTTTTGGGAAGGCAGTTACCGACAGGGCGCCAATCTGTACCGGTTCGTAGGGGTTAAACGACATCACCAGCTGTTCTTCCAGGGTGAGGCCGCCATGCACCATTGTCATATTGGTGATATACACGGGCAGACGGTATTTTTTTGCCAGCACCGTTACTCCCCGGATATGATCAATATGCTCATGTGAAATAAATATCGCTTTTACCTTGCTCATGGTGAGGCCCAGGCGGGTCATCCTTTTTTCGGTTTCCCTGCACGAAATCCCTGCGTCTACCAGCACGGCTTCACTGTCATTCCCAATGTAATAACAGTTTCCGTTGCTTCCCGAATTCAATGATGTAATAAATAGCGACATGCGGACAAAGATAAATTTTCAGGTTGAGATTTGCAGAGACAGGTATTTTGATATGCAACGTTGTTGCAAATTATTTTATTTGTTATATTTGTTTCATTATGTTTGCAGGATATAACGAACCAGATCCTGATGCTCTTTTTACACTGGGGTGTTTCCCCTGAAATTTTCCGTATCGGCGGCTTTGCACTGCGGTATTATAGTTTGGGCTTTATGCTGGCTTTTGCGGCCTCGTATATGATATTGCTGTATGTATTCCGGCGGGAGCGGCAGTCGCGCGAAATGCTGAACCGCCTGCTGGTGTATATCATAATGGGTACGCTGATCGGTGCGCGCCTCGGGCATTGTTTGTTTTACGACTGGGCATATTACAGGGAACATATTTGGGAGATGATCCTGCCGTTTACTTTTTCGGGTGGTCAGTTCACTTTCACCGGCTACCAGGGATTGGCGAGTCATGGCGCTGCCATTGGTATTGTACTGGCTTCTGTACTTTTCAGTTACCGTTTCCGGGTGCCGCTGATGTGGCTGCTGGATCACCTGGCGCTGGTGGTGCCGCTGGCAGGGGCGTTTATCAGGACCGGCAATTTCTTTAACTCCGAAATTATTGGTACACCGTCCACGCTGCCCTGGGCGGTGGTATTTACAAGAGTGGATGATATACCGCGTCATCCGGCGCAGCTGTATGAAGCGTTGGCGTATCTCCTCATTTTTGGATGGCTGTGGTTCCTGTACCGTATGCGCGCGGAGCCCGGTAAACTATTTGGCTGGCTGCTGACAACCGTATTCAGCGCCCGCTTCGGGATTGAATTTGTGAAAGAAAACCAGGTGGCTTTTGAAAACGGGCGCCTGCTGGATATGGGACAGCTGCTGAGCATCCCGCTGATTGTATTGGGTATTTATTTTTTAATTTTCTATAAGAAGAGATATGGGTAAAGATGAACGTGTGAAGGTGTACATACTGACCGGGTTCCTCGGGGCGGGCAAAACCACGGTGCTGAACAGCCTGTTGCGGCAGTTCAGCGGGCACAATAATATTGTAATCGAAAATGAGTTTGGCAAGGTAAATATCGACGCCGGCCTCATCACCGAAAAAATAGACCAGCTGTATGAACTCACCAGTGGCTGTATCTGCTGCTCACTGGACAATGATCTGCTGGAAGTACTGGGAAACATCCTGCAAAAAGAAGAACGCCCGGACCATGTGTTTATTGAAACAACCGGTATTGCGGATGTAGGCAACATCATCGGGATGTTCCATATGCCCGATGTACAACGGCATTACGAACTGGTGAGCACCATTTGTGTGGTAGATGCAGAGAATATCTTTGAAAGACTGCAGCAGGTACCGGAAGCCGGTAAACAACTTTCCTGTGCAGACGTGATCATCATCAATAAAATAAAGCAGCTCGCCGTACCGCAACTGATCTATCTTTCCCAACAGCTGGAACAAATGAACCCGCTGGCATTCATCACCACTTCAGAAGATGGGTTTGTACCACTGAAAGAGTTGCATTTTCCCGAAAAATCAATAGGCGCCACTATCGCACCTGTTGCACCGGTGAAACATCCGCATAAAGTGAATACGGTATTGTTTGAATCGCCGGAAGCCTTTGATCTGAACATGCTGGTATTTGTACTGGATCTTCATTTCAACGCATACCCGGATCAGCTGTACCGCATCAAAGGATATGTCCGCATAAAGGACACGCCTGAAAGAATGCTGGTACAATCCACCGGGAAATACCTCCACATACAACCGGCAGGAGAGTGGGGCAGTGCCACGCCATCTTCCACACTGGTATTTATAGGAAAAGAATTAAAAACACCCACTATCCAGCGGATACTCACCCCGGCGCTCAGAAAATAATTTTATGGAAAAATCCGGGAACGGCATCTTTCCTGAAATTCATTGTTATGATGAGCACCCGCAGATTGACCATATTACTGATAGCAATCCTTACTTTACCGGCCCATTTCGTATATGCCTGGCAGTTATCCGCACTGGCTGTGTCTGTCGTTAGTCCCCCGTTTTCCAATGGAGCAACCCGTCCTGCATCTGTTGGCGCGCTTCCGCTTCCCGCCGGGTTTACGCGCCTGCCGCAACCGGCCGGCAGTTTTGGCGCCTGGCTGCGGGCCATGCCCCTGAAGCAGGACAACAAAGTATATCTTTATAACGGGCATTTAAAAAACAATCAACAGGCACAATACGCCGTACTGGATATTTCTACCGGCAACAAAGACTTACAGCAATGCGCGGATGCGGTGATCCGCCTGTATGCAGAATACCTGTACGATAGCAAACAGTTTGGGAAGATTGCTTTTCACGCTACCGATGGCACACTGATGGATTACAACAGCTGGATGAAAGGCGACCGGTTTGTATTAAAACAAAACCGCCTCGTGAAAGTGAGAAAGGCCGCGCCATGCAGCGGGCCGGCCTGTTTCAGCAACTACCTCGAAACGGTGTTCTCCTGGGCAGGTACCTTATCGCTCAGCAAGGAGCTGCTACCGGTAAAGGATACACGTAAAATACTACCCGGAAATGTTTTTATTAAAGGGGGCGCTCCCGGTCATGCGGTGATGGTAATGGATGTGGCGCAGAATGCCGCCGGTGAAAGGATTTTTCTGCTGGCGCAGAGTTACATGCCTGCGCAGGATATCCATGTATTAAAGAATCCCGGCGCCGCTACGCCCTGGTACCAGGCCGGTTTTACGGGAAAGCTGTTAACGCCGGAATGGGTGTTTGATGCCGGGGAACTGGCACAGTTCCGGTAATGAAAAAGGGGCTGACCAATACCTGTTGGTCAGCCCCCTTTTATTTCAAGAATCAGGTGTGTGCGAAATATTCGTTTTCCACTTCACCATCTGCATATAATTTCAGGATAGCATAACCCGGAGGCGTTTCAAAGTAATAACCCTCCCCGGCAGATTCCTTATCACCTTTTTCCCACCAGAAGCCACTCATAGCACCATTGCAGCAGTAACGCACGCCATTGTAAACTGCGTTATCAGAAAGATGATTATGCCCGCTGAGGCATACCTTTACTTTGTCGCGGTGTTTAAAAAAGAGGGCTTTCAACCGCTGATGATCGGAGTGGCCGCCACCTACGAGGATGGGAGTAATTCCCAGGATAGGGTAGTGCGACATCAGCAGGGTAGGCGTTCCTGCCGGCAACTTTTCCAGGTCCTGTTCCAGCCACTGGTACTGTTCTTCATCCAGGGCTATTTTTTCATTGTTGCCATCCAGGATAATGAAGTGCCAGCCTTTGCGGGTGAAGCTGTAATACCGGTGCGGAATGTTCAGCCGCTTTACTACATAGTCTTTCCCATACATGCTGTCGTCTTTGGTGGGCGCCTTCCACCAGGTATCATGATTACCGATGCAGCTGTAAACATCATATGATTTCAGGCTGCTGATGCATTCATCCCAGACCTGCCAGAGCTGTGTAACCCTTTCCCTTTTTACGGTGTCATAGGAGGCATCGAAGATAGAGTCGCCGCCGTTGAGGAAGAAGTCCACCTTTTTGGTTTTGATTTCCTCCAGGCATTTTTTAAATCTTGCCGGTGCGTTGAGGTCTTCACGTATATGCACATCCGTTATATGCGCTACGGTTAGTACCGGGGTACGTTTACCGCTTACAGCGGCCTTCACGGCGGCCGGCCCCAGGAGGGTGCCGGCTGCCAGGAGCCCGGTGTGTTTGAGGATATCTCTTCTATTCATAAAGGATTTATTGCCAGTCGAAAATCTGTTTCAGTGCAGGATTCAGCGCTACCTGCGTGTAAGGTACGGGGCGGTAGTAGTACTTGGGTTCTGTAAACTTACGTAGGTTCGTTTCCGTTACCAGTGTGCCACCTGCGGTACCATTTTTCAGGTATACCGTTACGCTTTCCCCGATGCTGCCGGCTTTGTAATAAACCAGTGTGATACCGAGGGAATTCTTTTCTTTTTTATCTTCCGCAGGAATATCGGTGCTTTTATCTATCAGGATAATATCTTCCACACCGTCGCCGGTAAGGTCAAATTTACCTAACCCGGGGAAGTACATGCCTTCCGGGATCTTCTCCAGCAGTTTGCCTGCATGCCATCTCATGAGGTCATTATAGCGGTACCCTTCCATTGCAAATTCGATCCTTCTTTCGCGGCGTATTTCCAGCAGCACGCCTTTCATTGCGCCGGTAACATCCGGGTATTTTGCGGCCTGCGCAGGATCAGGGTTGGCATTGCTGGTGGCCAGGTCAAGAACCGGTATACCGGCGCGGGTGCGCAGCAGGTTTACGGATTGATCCAGGTCGGTTTGCGTGAGCGTATTCAGTTCTGCTTTGGCTTCTGCAAAGGTGAGCAGGGCTTCTGCATAGCGGTATACGGGGAAGTCCACGCTGTTGGTAATAACCTGGTCGGTACTGTTGGTGTATCCTTTCAGCTGGTGATAGCCGGTGAAGTTTTTGTTAAGACGCTGGATATACGGCCTGGCGTCGCCGGCACGGGTAAAGCCAGGTCCTGCCAGGGTTTGGCGCATACGCGGATCCCTGTTCTGGAACTCGGCTACAAAAGGCAGCTTATCATAACCGGGAATATCGGTAAATCGTTTACCATCTTTCATGAGGTAGGTTTGCACCAGGTCGCGGGAAACGGATTGTTCGTAATCCCCGAACACGTTACCGTTGATACTGCCGCTGCGGCCTTTATTCATATCATAAGGATTGGCGAGGATCACTTCTTTGTTCAGCAGGAGGTCCTGGCTGGTGAACAGCGCAGCATAATCCTGGTCGGGTTTACCGGTATTGTATATGGTGAAGTTGCCGGAGTTGATAATGTCCTGCGCCTGAACGCGCGCGCTGTCGAGGAAGCGTGCGGCGGTGCCGGTGAGGTTGAGCTCCGGGTGATACTTACGGTAGGTACCTTCAAACAGGGCGATACGGGCGTAGAGCATTTTGGCGGCCCATAAGCCCGGTGTGCCACTGGGTACGCTGGTGCGGATGTGTGTAGTGGCAAATACGAGATCGGCCATCATACTGTCTACCACCATTGCACGGGGATCGCGGCCTTTGAACAGGTCGGGGTCGCCGGGATTTAATGACCTGCCATACCAGGGAACATCTGAATAGCGGATAATTTTATCAAAGTAAAATCCGGCCCTGTAATACCTGGCCAGTCCGGCATAATGATCTTTGATGTCCTGGGTAACAGCGGCTTTGTTGTAATTGTCGAGGAAATAATTCACGTCACGGAGCCTTTTCCAATCCCAGCCATTGGTAATGGTTTGAGAGCTGGGAGAGCCGATCATGATATTTTTTACTTCCACTGCGGCGGTGGTAGCGGCGTTGTCGCTGTTCTGGTCCCCGAGGTATTCGCCGGTACCGGGCAGGTCAAGTAAACCATTCACATACAGGGCCAGGTCTTCCTCGGTTTTAAAAAACAGTTCAGGGGAAATAGCGTCCTGTGGATAGCGATCGAGGAAGTCCTTTTTACAGGAAGCACTGATCACCATCACCCCGATAATTATATAGCTCGTAAATTTTTTCATGTTGCAATGTTTAACGTTCCGGTTTTACAGATCAAGATTTAATCCTACTGCATATTTGCGCTGGTAAGGATATGCCCATCCATAGCCATCAATAATGGATTCCGGATCCAGGTACTTTTTGATGGAAGAGAATTCAAAGATGTTTTCGCCGGTTACGTAGATGCGTAAACGATTAATATGATAGCGCCTGGTGAGTGATGCGGGCAGGGTGTAACCCAGGGTTACATTCTTGATACGCAGGTAAGCCGCATTCAGCATGTATTTGGATTGCGGGATATCCAGTCCTTTTTTATCGTTGTTATCTGCCAGCCACGATTGTAATACCGGGAAGTAAGAATTGGTATTGGCATCTGCCAGTCCGGCTTTGATATAGGACTCGCTATGCTGCGCGCGGGTAGCTTCGTTGTCGGCTGTAGCGCGGTAGTAGTCGAGGTTCCAGGGGTAAATACTGGCGTAAGGTTGTTGGTATGGTCCCCAGAATAAATAGTGATGCGGGTAGTAATCCATTTTCCCGATACCCTGGAGGAAAACGGAAAGATCGATGCCATTCCAGTTCATATCCAGGTTTACACCAAAGCGGTAATGCGGACTGGTATTGCCGATCACTTTCAGATCTTTGGGATCTTTGGCAGAAATACCCCGTTCAATTTTGCCGTTACCATCCAGGTCTTTGTACTTAGGCCATCCTTCTACAATTTCCAGGGCGCCCCAGGGGATAATGGCAGATTGATCCAGTTTGTTGATCTCATCTTTATTTTTGAAATAGCCGTCGTTGGTGAGTCCCCATATTTCGCCATAGGTTTGACCAGGCCAATAGTTGGAGCCAAAGAGTTTCTGTTCGTTCTGGAACCGGGTGATCTTTGTTTTATCATCAGACAAAATAACTTTCACGCCGAAGCCGAGCGGTTTGGAGGCTACATTAAGATCGTTGCGGTAGCCGAGGCTCAGTTCCCATCCGCGGGTCGACAGATCGGCCACGTTTTGCTGGGGAGCGCCGGTACCCAATACAGCTGGTAATTCCTGGCCCTGTGCCAGCATACCGGTGGTGTTGCGGATAAAGTAGTCGAAGCTGGCCTGGAATTTATTTTGCACAAAGCCCATGTCGGTACCCACGTTGGTGGTGGTTACTTTTTCCCAGGTATAGTTGGCCGGGTCTACCTGCAGGGAAGGTGCGCCGGCAATAATCGTCTGGCCGGCATTGCCACCTGGCAGGTAATCTGATTTTTTGGTTTTCAGGGTTTGGAGATAGCCAAAATAGGCTACGCTCTGATTACCCAAACTACCATATGATCCCCTGAATTTGAGCGTGGAAATAACCGGCAGGGTGTTCCGCATAAAGCTCTCCTCGCTGGCGATCCATGCGGCAGAAACGGAAGGGAACAGGCCCCAGCGGTTGCTGGAAGGGAAACGGGAAGATCCGTCGTACCGTCCATTTGCTTCTATGATGTAGCGGTCTTTAAAGGTGTAATTAATTCTCCCGAAAAAACTCCGGATAGCATACGAGTAATATTCCGTACCTACCGCAGGATCACCGCTGGTGAGCGCGATGTAGGGGAGGGAAGAAGAGATCAGGTTTTGCTTGGAACCCTTGATCAGCTGCCATTCGTAGCTCTCCTGGTTGTACCCGGCCAGTAAAGTGATGTTGTGTACTTTACCGAGGGTTTTGTGGTAATTGGCGAAGAGGTCTATTACATCATGACTGATAGTACCGTTGTTTTCTGTAACGGAGCCGTTACCGCCTTCCTGGCGGATATCGTCCGGACCATAGCCTATCTTATATTTTTTCTGGTCGATGTGGTATTTCCAGAGTTCTCTTTTGATGCTGGCGTCACCGGTGATGGTGAGGTCGTTGTCGAGGAAAGAAGCCACACCGCGGATGATGTCCTGGAATCCAAAACGGGTTTGCGTGTTGCGTCCGCCGTCTACCAGTTGGGCTGCCAGTCTGCCGGCGGCGGTATTGGCCCAGGTGCCGTCCGGGTTCACTGCTACCTGGGTGGGTTGCAGGTAGTACACGTCCGTGATGTTATATGCAGGGGCATCGGCCTTTGTCTGGTAGATGTTCATGTTATTATCTACCTGTAACCATTTGATGGGTTTAAGGCTGAGTTTTCCGCGTAATCCGTAGCGTCCCCAGTCGTCTTTGGCCAGCTTATTCAAACCGTTTTCTTTGGTATAGTCGGCAGAAAGGAGATAGCTGATAGGTAATTTCTTCGCCGTTTCTGCGCTGCCGTTCAGGGAAATAGCATGATACTGGGAGAAATTACTTTTACTGAAGAAGTAATCATTCCAGTTGTTGCTGCCCATGTACGCCCATTTGGTAGGATCGCTCGGATCAATACGGGTATCAGGCAGGGAAGGGTTTTCGGATCTTTCCTTTGCCCATTTATAATACTCGTCGGAATAGTTTACATAGTCCCACGGTGTATTGTCGGTAGATGTTTCCAATACGCGCGAGTAAATATAGGGATCAGTGATCGCATCCGGCATAACGGTGCGGCGCGACATAGCGAAGTAGTTACTGTAGCTGACGGTTTGTTTACCACCGCTGGTGCCTTGTTTGGTGGTGATGAGAATAACGCCGTAGGCGGCGCGTGCGCCATAAATGGCTGCAGAGGCGGCATCGCGTAATACGGAGATAGACGCGATATCAGCAGGGTTAATGCGTAACAGGTCATCCATCACGGCGGCAATACCATCAATCACGATGAGGGGTGCCACATTACCGTTAGTACCGTTGATACTGGCAATACCGCGGATATTGATAGTAGGTGTTTGTCCGGGGCGGCCGCCGGGGTAGCTGATATTCAGCCCGGGACTGAGGCCCTGTAAGCCCTGCATCACATTGGCAATGGGGCGTGCAGCCAGCTGTTTGCCGGAAATCTGATCGATAGCGCCGGTTACGTTTAGTTTCTTCTGTGTACCATAACCTACCACGATCACTTCTTCCATAGAATTTTTAGAAGGTTCGAGGGTGATGGTCAGGGTTTCCCGGCCGTTGAGTGAAACCTCCTGCTGATCAAAGCCTACATAGGTAAGTACGAGGATGGCATTTTCGGGCACCTTTAATTCAAAGTCGCCTTTTACATCCGTAACAGTGCCTATGGAAGTGTTTTTGAGCCTTACGCTTACGCCTGGCAATACTTCGCCGGCGGGATTTATTACATGGCCTTTTACCAGGTTGTCTTTACTCACCACGGCCGCCGGGGCGATCACGATCAGTTTGTCGGACATTTTCCGGAAGTGAAGGGAAGTATTATCGAGGATTTCGTTTAATACTTTGTCGATAGACCAATCTTTTGCATCGATAGATATTTTATGGTTTAACGGAAGATTATCATCGTTATAAACAAACCTGTAATGGCTGTTCTTCTCCAGCAGGGCGAGGGCTTTGTCCAACTGCACCTGCGAGAGCTTCACTGTTATGGTGGATTGAGAATGCACCTTTGCGCTTACGTGTAAACAGGCAAGGGTGACAAGCAGCATAGAAAGCTTCATAAAAATTAACAGTTTATACAACCTCCGGCCGGGCGGAAGCCAATTGTCCACTGTACTTTTTTTCATACATTTGTTTTGTTGGTTAATTAATTTGTTGATGGAGAGTTTACCCAATACAATGCTGTTAACCGATATTTACACGGGGAATGGTGCGAACATTTCCCGTTTTTTTTTCGGTTTAAGCTTAGCTAATAAATTCTTTAGTTACTTGTTGTTCAGATTGTCTGTTTAATGTTTTACAGGTGAAAGAAATGTTAGTTAATCCATATTTTGCCTTCTGCATCTTTATGCCAGGAAAACGATAAGGTTGTTTCCAGTGCATTCAATACTTCTTCCAGGCTTTCTGATTCGAAAACACCGGTAAAGTAGAGTTGTTTTTTACGATCGTCACTAAAGTTGATTTCCACCCCATACCACTGTTCCAGCATCTTTACTACTTTGTCGAGCTGCAGGTGTTTAAAGGCCAGTTTATTTTGTACCCAGGCCGTTTCCGGGATAATACTATCTCTCAATGTGGTGAGTTTCGTTTTATATACTATTATGGGTGTAGTTAGTGCTGCAGTGTTTTCTGTTGTTGGTGCTGTTTGCGGATGCACAGGTACGGTTAGTTTTTCGTTCGGCTTCAGCGATACTACCTGGCTGGAAGCATCGTTCAGCACCACTTCCACAGATCCCTGCACAAGGGATGCTACGGCGCTGTCTTCCTGCGGATAAGCCCTTACATTAAAGGAGGTGCCCAGCACCCTTACATTAAAGGCTTTGGTATGAACGCGGAAGGGACGTTCAGCATCGGCGGTTACCACAAAAAAGGCTTCCCCCTCGAGGGTTACTTCCCGGGGCTGATGCGCTGCAAATTGTTGGGGATAATCCAGTTTACTGCCGGCATTGAGCCATACCCTGGTACCATCCGGTAGCAGCACCTGTGAGCGCATGCGTTTGTCGGTGACAAGCTGTGATAACACCGGTGTTGTTTTGGCCCGTTGTGTATACCGCCAATATCCGCCGAGGGCGAAGAGCAGGAGGAATCCCGCCGCAATGCCGCTGTATAGCAACCATCTGCGTCCTTTTGGGGGCGCTTCTTCATAAAACGTGTCAGCTGGGAGGTTTTGCATACGCTGCTGGTGTTTTTCCAGCAGTTGTTCCACCTGTGTAGGGGAGTATGCTTTGCCCGCCGGAGCCCAGTTTTGCGCAAACACTTCCCGGATGTAGCTGGCATCCGGGTATTGCTGCAGCAATTGTTCCAATGCTGCGGCTTCTTTTTCAGTTAATTCGCCGGCCATTTCGCGGGCCAGCAACGCATAGAGTTTTTCCTGATCCATAGTGTCAGTGAAGAATAAAAAGGCGCCAGTTTAATGTAAGCAGCCATTTTGTTCCTGCATCTGTAAGAAGGACAAACTAAACAGTAAAAATTCCCTAAAGGAAATCAAAAAAAAATTATGAGTCCAGCCGGAGGTAGGTTTGAGCGGTTTCGTCCGACAGGTCGAAACGGATGGCCTGGGATATTTTTTTAACCGCGATAGTGAGTTGTGCATCTACCGTTTTTGTGGAAATATTGAGCAGTTCCGCTACTTCGCGGTAACTGAGGCGGTCTTGTTTTATTAAGCGGAAGATAAGCTGGCAGCGGGCGGGCAGGCTGCGGATAGCCCTTTCTATTTTTTGCGATACTTCGGCAGATACCATTCCGTTTTCTGCATCGGGGGCAATGGCCAGCATGTCTGTATTTAATGTATCCAGCGAATGGTGCTGGTGTCTTTTCTGTTGGCGCAGGGTGTTCAGGGAAAGATTTTTGGTGCTTACATAAAGATATACCACCGGGTTTTGCACATGCGATAAATCATTCCGTTTTTGCCACAATGATAGAAATACATCTGACACAATTTCTTCTGCCAGGTGAAACGAGGAAACAATGGATGCAGAAAAATGTATCAGCCGGGTACATAACGCTATGTATAATTCATTATACGCCTGAATACTGTTATCATAGCAGACCCTTTCAAAAAGCCCTTTTATCTGCTCATTTTCTCTCATGGCGCAAAAATATATAAATCGGAATAAGTCTGTTATTAAGTGTTTGTTACGGTTTTGGTTGACCTGATAATCTATTCGTTGTTCAATGCGCAGCAATATATACATTTCCCCCGGTATTCCATGAGCGTGTTCATAATAAACGTTTTCTTATCTTTACCCACTACCATGACCGATTCTCCGTCCATAAAACTATCCGTTCTTACCGGGAAAATCCAGCAGGCGCTTCAACAGGTGTTTGCAGAGCAAACCTATTGGGTAGTGGCAGATATCACCAATCATTCCTACTATCAGCAAAAGGGATATCATTATTTCGACCTGGTGGAAAAAGAAGAACATGCGGGTGGTATTGTAGCCAAGGTTTCGGCAGTTGCATGGGGAAATGGCGCTATCCGGATCAAGGAATTTGAAATAGTTACGGGGCAGCAGTTTAAAAATGATATTCATGTATTGGTAAAAGTATCGGTAGGGTACCACCAGGTGCATGGATTGCAGATCACGCTGCTGGATATAGATACCAGCTTTACAGTAGGGTTGCTGGAACAGCAGAAGCAGCAAACCCTGTTACGGCTTACTACTGAATGCGCGGATTTTATCCGTAAGTCGGGCGACCGGTACATTACCCGCAACAACCAGTTGCCTTTGCCAGCAGTGATCCAGCGGCTGGCGGTGATCACCTCCGGCAACTCCGCCGGTTACCAGGATTTCCGGCATACCCTGGAGCACAATCATTTCGGCTATACATTTAAAATCGATAACTACTTCACGGTAGTGCAGGGCGAAACCAAAGCGGAGCTGGTACAACAACGGCTGATAGATATCTACCAGCGCCAGGTACCTTATGATGCGGTGGTAATTATCCGCGGGGGCGGTGCGCAAACCGACTTCCTGATCTTCGATACTTTTATCCTGGGCAGGGCGGTGGCAAAATTCCCGATCCCGGTGATCACCGGAATTGGGCATCAGAAAAATGAAACCATTACGGATATGATGGCGCACACCGCCACCAAAACGCCTACCAAAGCAGCAGAGCTGATTATTGCGCATAACCGCCTGTTTGAAGAAGCGGTGATCAATATGCAGCAGAATATTGTGATCCGTTCTCAACAGCTGTTTTCCGGGCACTTCCAGGCATTGTCTTATCTCAACAGCGCTATTATTAACCAGTCGCGCACCTTGCTGGCCAATCATAAAGAAGCCTTGCATGCCCGCAACAATGTGGTGCTGCATACCTCGAAATCAATACTGCTGAACCGGCACCGGGAGCTGATGACCGTATCCAACGCCGTGTTATCAAAGCCACGGATCATGGTTTCCAACCGGCTGAATGACCTCGACAATTTGATTGGGCGTTTCCGTTCTTTCAGCAGGTTATTTATTCAAAGCAAAAGGGGACAGGTAGCGCATTACGACTCCCTGTTCAAACTGATGAGTCCTGCCAGTATCCTGAAACGTGGCTTTGCCATTGTTTACCAGGACGGGCATATTCTTCCCGATGCGTCCACTCTCCAGCCCGGAAGCCATATCAGGGTGGTACTGCAGGATGCATCACTGGAAGCCACTATTACTGAAAAAAACATTTTACATGAGCCAGGAACTGACATATGAAGCTGCCTACAATGAATTGCAACTGATTGCGGAAGAAATAGAGAATGAAGCTGTTTCGGTAGACCTGCTGGCAGAAAAGGTAAAACGGGCAGCTGTTCTTATTGAATTTTGTCAACAGAAATTGCGCGCCACGGAAACGGAGGTGAATAATATTATCAAGCAAATGGAGGGAACGAAGGGGGGAGAGAAGTAAGGGCTTTCTACTCAGCTTTGAAACCGGGAAGAAGATATACCGGATCCGGGTAGCACCTGCTTAGGATATGCTTAGGACATGGGGAATACATGCACTGAAGGTGGAGGTGACGTGGAGGGGATGTGGACTTGATCTGGAAACGGTCTGCTGTAAAGGGTTTGGAGCGAAATTGAAGGTCGTGGTTCTGTACCCGGGGATCTCCCTAAAAAACCTCGTTAATACCAAAGTAAAAACCCGATTGATCCTTGCCCATGCCATAATCCAGCCGGATATTGATCCGTTTTTTAAACTCCCAGCGGTAGCCGATGCCATAGCTGACCAGCGACTGGCGGAATTCCAACTCATTAAAGCGGGGAAATACGTTACCACCTCCAATCCAGGCAACCACGCCGCTGCGGTTATAGATCTTCTGGCGTAGTTCCACCTGGGCAGCCAGGTAGTTCTTATCGCGGAAGCGGCCTTCGTAGTAGCCCCTGAGGCGGTTGGAACCGCCGGCTTCTCCGAGGAGGCTCCAGGGAACATCGCCGCTGCGTTCTTCTGCATACAGGTCGGTGGCCAGTACGGCGCCTTTCCATAGTTGTTTGTACCAGTCGAACTGCAGATCCAGTTGTGAAAATACGGTTTTATTGCCCAGGAACGAGGGGAAAAAGCGATAGCCCAGTCGTATGTACATGCCTTTATAGGCATTGGGTATAAAATCGCGGGTATCGTATACAATAAACGGGCCGGCGCCGATGCCCAGTACCTTCCCGGGAACCATGAGGGGCTTGCCGCCGGCAGTATCGAGTTTTTTGGTTTGTACATTCTGGATTTGGGTACAGAGGCCCATGAACAGGTTTCCGTTCAGGTTGATGCTGAAGTCGGCCTGGAGTTTTTCGGTGAGCTGCACGTATTCAGTATAATCATCTTTATGGCTGCCGGCTTCGTAGCCGATGCCCCAGTATTTATTGGGGCGGGAGCTGAAAGAGGCTTTCAATGCCAGCCGGAACCGGTCGTGCGGAAATATGGTGGTGTTGCTGATGCCGATTCCATAAAACCCGGTGAGGGCGCCGGAGGCGTATACCGCGGCGTTGGAAACGGGCAGCAGGGAATCTGTTTTATCTGTTTTGTATTGTGCGGCCATCATTACGGCGATGCCGAAGCTGGTTTCGGGGGTGTACACGGGGCCACCGATGAAGCTGAGGTCTACCTTTTTCTTTTTCTTTTCTACGTTGGTATTTTTAAGATAATACTTGATGTTATCAAAAAATCCTTTAGGCGCTGAAAATGTGGCTGTTGAGTCTGCCCGGTCTTCCTGCTGGGCATACCCTGCAGCAGGTGCAACCAGTAGCAGTAGTAGTAAAATCTTTCTATCCATGTATGACAATGCAATGAATATAGGACGATTTTCAGAAAACTGATGAAGTGGTATGCAAAAAGTGTGTTAAATCATAAAACGAACAGCAGCGCGGGTTGGCCCGGCTGCTGTTGTTTTTTATAGGGGTAAACAAATTAATCGATGAGCAATTGTGTCACGGCGGCGGTGTTGAGCGCCCATTGCATGTTATACACTTCATCGGCGTGCGCTTCAGGAGCGGCCTGCAATTGCTGGGCCTCGGCCTTGGCGGCCAGGAGCTGACCAATGCTCAGTTTGCTGTCCAGTTTTTTCAGGATAGCCTGTACATTGGCCGTGCTGAGGTCCTGGATGATCTGGCCATCGAAGGCCATTTCCAGCCAGATGATTTCCCGGGCTGCCACATCCAGTACGCCGAATACGAGCCCTTTGGTTAATCCGCCGGTGATGCGCACCATATGATCCACGCAGGACGGATCGTAGGCCACACCCTTCTTGGATACCTTCATAGGGTGTTTGCTGTTCATCCATCCCAGTACAAGGTTCATGGCGATGGCGCCCTGGCTGTAGGCGTTGCAGGTGAAGGTGACATACTGCGCGCCGGCTTTTGCCAGGGCAGGAATGTCTATTTCGATGTATTCCGCCGTCCCTACCTGGTTTGGTATGGAACGGATATCGCCGCTATGGATACACCCGGTTGTTTGCAGGTATTGGAAGGAGCAGGTATCCGTACGGTTGTTTTCGTAGGCGATACGGCAGCTCAGGTCCATATCCAGGTGCTGGGCAGGTAATCCTTTACCCCATTGCATGAACAGGATGATTTTATCCCCTTCCACTTTGAACCGGGTTCCCATCAAAGCGCCGGGCAGGTCCTGCACCTGTTCGCTGCGGTCGCCGATAGCCAGTGGTATTTTATACAGTTCCGGTGCAATGTAGATGCTTTTGGCAGTGGTGGCCACTGCGGCAAAGCGTTTCTTCATGGCGGAGATGCAAAGGTTTGTCACGGCCTGCTGCATTTCCTGCAACTGTTCGTCTTCGTAGATGTTCAGCTGCCGGTTAGCCGGGATGCTTTTTCCTACACCGCCCAGTGGTTTTACCGCACGGGTGGTGGATTTATCGAAGTAATACAGTGCGTACATCTGTAAAGTCAGCAACAGCCGGGCCGGTACTTTATCCGTGATTTCCGCAAAGGCGGCGGTTACCGCTTCCGGTCCGAACCACAGCATGTTGGCAAACAGCGAGCGGGCAAAAAGACCCGGACGTTGTTTCAGCAGCTGCAGGGTGTTGGCTTCATCGTAACGCAAACGGTAGTGGTTCACCTGGCCCTGCCACACGGTATAATCCTGGCGGTAGAACCGGTCCATCAGTTCACGCAGTTTTTCAAAGCCATCGCGCTTGCTGAACTCGGCCAGGCGCAGGGCGCGGATGAAGCGTACCCACATGTTACGCTGCGGATGCATGATTTCGCACATGGCCGTTACGTCCATATCCAGGCTATTCAGCCAGCGGGCTGCCATCAGCCCCTGTTGGCGGTTGTATTTCAGTTTCAGCGCCGCTTCCGCGGATACCACTTGTACCGTAGGATAAATATCCCGGTAGATCTGCCGCTGGTTTTTATTTTTCCGTTTGGTGATGGTACCTGGCTTCACCAGTTGCAGGAACCCGGTATGTTTGTACCACAGGTAACGGAGTATATCCGTTGGCGTGGTAAACAGTTTTGCGGCTTTTTCTGCCTCATCTTTTTCAATCAGCACATCTACTACTGCAATGACGGTTTCTTTCATACCAATTTTTACTGCCGGCAGCGGAAAGATATGCAGCAATGTTTTCAGGCTCTCCACCTGGGTAGCATCTAATGCTGTTTTGGAGGTCAGCAGGTTTTCCATGTATTGAGCCGCCAGCTCGTTGTTCCAGCGTTTCAGCACACGGATCTTACTTCCCTGGCCCATGTTTTCCAGTTCGCCGAATTCAAACGGTGTACCGCAATAAGGACAACCGTTATATCTTTCCAGTGGAAATGTATTGGCAGGAATAATATGGCCGCATTGGAGCTTAGTACCGGCGCCCGTGAATTTATTGGTCAGGTAAGTGATAAAGTGATCAATGAACGATTCATTGGTAGGTACCTGCCAGTCTTTTATCAGCGGGGTCCAGTTGGTATTCACGCCCATCACTTCCCGGAATGTTTCGAGGATAGTAGCCTGGTAAGCAGGAGAGGTATGGTTCAACGCATGCAGGAGATCTTCTGTTACCCCAAATCCCAGTTTAGCGAGATTGGCTACCAGCATACCGGCGGCCGGGGTAATATGCAGCGTGTCTGTATTCACCACTGTATCAGGAATGTAAATAGCCTGTTGTCTTAATCCTGTTCTTAATAAAGCGTCCATTGTAATTGTGTTTAAATAATCAGATAATTTTGCTGCTGTTTATCCAAAAAAGAAGTAAGCAGCAATTGACCTCGATTTGTAAAGCAGGCTGGATTCGAACCAGCAACTCCGGATTGGAATCAGGAAGTAAGTTTTAATTGACCCTGAAGATAATTTTAAAACTACAGGATCCGGTGTTCAACCATTGAACTACTGCTTTTCCATCTTCTGCGTTAATTATAAATGTTCTTTTGGCTTGAATGAAGTAACATTTATTTGAACGCTTCCGATGACACAAAGATGCGCAGGTATCTACGCAGTACACTTGCGTACTTAAATATTTCTTAAAAAATAATTTTAACTACTTGATTATCTGTCATTTATTTTTTCTTCTTCCAAAGAAGAAAAAATACTACGCAGGTATAATGCGCAGTATTTTTGTTTCTTTGTATAAATTATTAGTATGTCCATCAATAAGCTGGCCCTGATCCGGTACAAGGCCATCGATGAATGCCTGCGTAACCGCTATCGTAAGTGGACGCTGGAAGATCTCATTGAAAAAGTAGCAGACGTGTTGTATGAACTGGAAGGCATCAGCAGCGGCGTGAGTAAACGTACCATCCAGGCGGATATCCAGTTGATGCGCAGTGATAAGCTGGGGTATAATGCGCCCATCATTGTAAAGGACCGTAAGTATTATGCCTACAGTGATGCTGCCTACAGCATCACCAACGCGCCCATTAACAACGCGGATGTAGATAAAATGAAGGAAATAGTGGCCGTGCTGAAACAATTTAACGGCTTCAGTTACTTCGATGATATGAGCGATATGATTGCGCGGTTGGAAAATAACCTGTATAAATCTACCGACGCGCATCTCAACTGTATCCAGCTGGAAAATAATCATCGCCTGCTGGGCTTATCGCATATCAACCCGCTTTACCAGGCTACGCTGCATAAAAAGGCGCTCCTGGTAGAATATAAATCTTTCAAAGCCAGCAAGGCACAGGAATTTATCTGTTATCCCTACCTGCTGAAAGAATACCGCAACCGCTGGTTCCTGATCACCCGGAATAAACGTACCCCGCAGCTGCTCACCCTGGCGCTGGACAGGATCATCAGCCTGCAGGAACTACCTAAAGAAAAGTTTATTGCCTGGGAAGGTATTCCCTTTGACGAATATTATGATAACCTCATTGGCGTTACCAAATCAGAAAAAGATCCTGTCCATAAAGTAGTACTGCAAATTGATGCAAAGCATGCCCCTTACGTGCTGACAAAGCCATTGCACCATTCGCAGGAAATATTAAAGGAAGATGAACAGGCCACCATAGTGAGTATCGACGTGGTGCTGAACTTTGAACTGGAGCGGGAAATCCTGGGATTCGGGGAACATATGAAAGTACTGTCTCCCAAATCCCTGGCTAAAAAAATTGCATTGCGACTGGCGCAGGCTGCGCAGGCGTACGAATAACGGGTACGCCTGCACGTATTTATTACCCGCTGACTTTATGATAAATAACCGTATCGGAAGCCAGCTGTTGTAAACGGTAACCGCCGGTATCCAGTTTCAGTTTTGGCAAAGATTGCTGTAGCTGCCGGAGCGCAGCAGGCGTAAAGCCCGCCTGGTATACATATAACTGTTGCAGCTTTTTATTTTGCTGCAGGGATAATAATCCTTCGGCATTTACCGCCGTTCCGGCGAGATTGAGATAGCGCAGCTCCCTGCAGTTGCCCAGTGCTTTTATACCATTGCCCTTAACCGCTGTATTCCTCAGATCAAGACGGGTAAGCTTCTTCAGCTGCCCCAATACAGCAAACGCGCTGTCGGTAACAGCCGTACCGGAAAGATCCAGCCAGATCAGCTGCTCCTTTAATCCCAGTAACAACTGCATATCACGGTCGCTGAACCCGGCGGCGTTGATCGCATCTACCATGAGGTAGTGACTGCCGGCGCCCACGGGCATTACTTTTACTTTTAAGGCTTCCAGTGCGGCCATCTTCTGTTCACTGGGTGCGCCGGTACTTTCTTCCGGAACAAATTCCTGCTTATCCAGCGGGGTAGCGGGTTGCATTCCTTCCAGCACCGCCACGATCCGGGGCGTTTTTTCCAGTTCTTTTACTGTTTTGTTAGCAGGCGCACCTGCTGCAATCCACCAGTGCAACAGCTCTAGTTCCTGTGGTGTTACGGATGGTTTGCCTTTTGGCGGCATCCGGTGTTCGTCTTCTTCAGGAAGCAGCAGCCGTTTGAATAATTCGCTTTCTTCCGGTAGACTGTCCTTCAGCACCGGTCCGTGCTCTCCGCCTTTACGGATGAGGGCAATGGATTCCAGGCGCAAACCGCCTTTCAGCTTCTGTTCATTATGGCAGCCATAGCAACGGTTGGTGAGTACCGGCCGCACAAGGTCTTCATACAACCGGGCATCGCCGATATTCGTATAGGTGGCAGCGTTAGCCACCGCTTTGTTCATGCCGGTGATCCGCTGTAAAGGAGCGGGCATGGCTTGCGTGAGGTAATCGTCGCCGTGGGTAAGACTGCCGCCGTAATGCCCTGCGGCGCTCAGCAGCAACACCATCAGCAATGCTGCCGGTAGTTGCAGGCGGGGAAAGCGGTGTTTATTTCTTTCCAGCAGGTATAACGCGGTGCTGATAACGGCTACGCCTATACCGAGATATTTATGCGTTTGCAGTAATTTTTCTTCATAACCTCCATCGAGTGAAAGGAGGTAGCCGGTGATGCAGCTGAATATGGCCGACACAGCTGCCGCCAGTAATACCGCCGGCAGGGCTGTTTGTACGTGCTGCCATTTTTCCCTGCGGGCCAGCAGCGTTAATATAAATGCGATAATTAAAATGCCGATAGGCAGGTGTACCAGTAAAGGATGCGAACGTCCTATAAACATACTCCAGCTGCCGCTACTGATCAGTAATCTCATGGTTTGCTGTAACGTTGTTTTAGCTGGTTCATCATAAATACATTGATATCCCATTGGTCGGCTACCGGCTGCCGGGTATAAGGCAGGGTAGGCAGGTAGTCGGCCGGACCAAATTCAGTAAGGAACGTGAGCGGTTTGCCGGCGGCCTGGTGCCGTTGCACAATCTGATCCCACCAGCTGAAATGCGCTTTCACCGCTGCGGCCCATTCCGGCGCGCGGGGATCGTTCACCTGCGGGCCTTCCGGGTGCCCGATGCGGGCGTGTATATGACCTGCACGTGCCAATGCTTTGGCTACCGTGGCCTGCTGATCCTGCAGTAAGGATTCGTGTACGTTGCACCAGTGCGAAATGTCGAGCGTAAGCCGGAGGTCGGGTTTTGCATCGATGAATTTGCCGGCGATATGTGCGGCAAACAACATCCGCGAACGATGCGTTTCATGATATACCGGTATGCCTGTTTGTTTGGATATCCGGGTGGTCATATCTATTAACGCACTGTTTTGTTCAAAGGAAAAATAATCCCTTCCGGAGTGGCAGTTAATATACAGCGGTTTAATTTTATTGTTGCCGGTGGCTGCTTTCAGCATGGTTTCAAATTGCTGCGCATGTTTCGTATAGTCGCTGTCGTAGCCCGCGCATAAATAGCCCACTTCCAGTCCGTGTTGTTCCAGCGCGGCAAATAATTCCTGTTGTGCGGCGGCTTCATTGGGCCACCAGATTTCGAGTCCGTCGTATCCGGCCTTTTTGGCCTGTGCGCAAAATTCGTTGATGCTGCCGGTGTAGCCCCAGTTGGTGGCCAGTACAATAAGGCGGTATCCGTCTTTTGCGGCAGCAGGTGTGGCTGTGGCAAATGCCGGCAGGGAAGGGATACATAATGCGGAACCCAGTATGGCTGATTGTTTGATAAAATTTCTTCGGTTACTGTTCATGTACGGTTTAGCTTAGTATGGGTGTAATTACTTTTCCGCCGGTGTCTGTAAGGCGGAATGGCCGGCCCTGGAACTGGTACGTGAGCTTTTCATGATCAAAGCCCAGCTGTTGCAGGATGGTGGCGTGAATATCGTTGATCGCTACTTTTCCTTTCACGGCGGCATAGCCTATTTCGTCGGTTTCTCCGTAGGAAAATCCTTTTTTGATACCAGCGCCGGCCATCCACATGGTGAAGGCTTCTACGTGGTGATCACGGCCCAGGAAAGGCATGTCTTTGCCGTCCCTGTTTTCCTGCATGGGGGTTCTGCCAAATTCGCCACCCCATACTACCAGGGTTTCATCGAGCAGGCCGCGTTGCTTCAGGTCCTGCAGCAGTGCGGTAATAGGACGGTCAATTTCCCGGCATTTATTACGGAAGCCGTAATCGATCGCAAGGTTTTCATCTGTACCATGACTATCCCAGCCCCAGTCGTACAGCTGTACAAACCGTACGCCTTTCTCAACGAGCTTGCGGGCCAGCAGGCAGTTGTTGGCAAATGATTCTTTGCCTGGCTGTGTGCCATACATTTCATGAATGTAATCCGGTTCTTTGTTGATGTTCATTACTTCCGGTACGGAGATCTGCATTTTATACGCCAGCTCGTACTGTGAAATACGCGACAGGGTTTCCGGGTCGCCGAAGGTGGTATATTCCTGTTTGTTGATTTCATTGATAGCATTGATGGATTCCTTGCGCAGGTCCCTGCTCATGCCTTCCGGATCGGTGAGGTAGAGTACGGGTTCGCCTTTGGTTCTGCATTGCACGCCCTGGTATACGGAGGGGAGGAAACCGCTGCCCCATACGCTTTTACCGGCATCGGGTGTTTTACCGCCGGAGGTGAGCACTACAAAGCCGGGGAGGTTATCGTTTTCGGAGCCGAGGCCGTAAGTTACCCATGAGCCGATGCTGGGGCGTCCTAACCTGGCGCTGCCGGTTTGCATCAGCAGCTGGGCGGGGCCGTGGTTAAACTGGTCCGTTTGTACGGCTTTCAGGAAGCTTACTTCATCGGCCATTGTAGCGAAATGCGGCAGGTGATCGGACACCCAGGCGCGCGATTCTCCATGTTGAGAGAAGATGGCTTGCGGTCCGAGCATTTTGGGAACGCCGCGGATGAAGGCAAATTTTTTACCTTCCAGCAGGGACGGAGGACACAGTTGGTTATGTAATTTCTGCAGGGCAGGTTTATAGTCGAACAGTTCCAGCTGGGAGGGTGCGCCTGCCATGTGGAGATAGATCACGCTTTTGGCCCGTGCGGGGAACTGCGGCACCCGTGGCGCCATTGGGTTACCCGCGAGGTCCAGCAGGGTTTTGCTGCTGCTGCCGCAGCTGGCCAGGAAAGAGCTGAAGGCGGCGGCGCCCAGCCCTTTTACACAGTCCATCAGGAAGTGGCGGCGGGTGAAATACCGCAGTGTTTGATCGTTTGCTTCCTTTATCAGTCGTGCGTGTTTAGTCATACCGGATCAGGATTTAGTCAGGAATTCATCCAGGTTCATAATCGCGTTGGCTACTACGGTGAGTGCTGCCAGTTCCGCCTTTTGTGGTGTATTATCTTTATGCTGCAACAGTTTGTCGGCTTCCGCGGGTTTTTGTTTGTATTCCGCGAGCGCTTCTTTATACAGTGTTTGCAATACTTTCAGTTTATTATCGGGCAGTGGTTTATACATGGCGGTTTGATAACCCCAACGGATACACGCCGCAGCGTCGTTGCCGCCGTTTTTCAGCATATGCCTGGCCAGTGAGGCGGCTGTTTCCACATATACCGGATCGTTGAGGGTAACCAGTGCCTGTAGTGGTGTGTTGGTGCGGATGCGCCGTTGCAGGCATACTTCGCGGCTGCTGCCGTCGAAGGAGAGCATCGACGGATAGGGGCTGGTACGTTTTTGAAAAACATATACTGCCCGGCGGTACTGGTTGCCGTCGTCGGCGGTTTTCCAGTAGGCGCCGCTCCAAACGGATTGCCAGATGTTATCGGGTTGGTACGGCATGATGCTGGGGCCGTGCAGCTGGCGGTTCAGCAGGCCGCTCACGGTGAGTGCCTGGTCCCTTACTTCTTCTGCCGTAAGCCTGAAATGCGGGCCCCTGGCGAGCAGGCGGTTAGCAGGATCTTTTTCCTGCAATTCAGGGTTGCTGGCAGAGGATTGCTTATAAGCCGCAGATAATACTATTTCACGCAGCATTGGTTTTACATGCCACTTGTATTTGTGCATAAACTGGTAGGAGAGATAGTCGAGCAGTTCTGGATGCGATGGCGTGAAACCCTGTGTGCCAAAGTCTTCTATGGTTTCCACGATACCGGTGCCAAAGATCTGTTCCCATAAACGGTTCACCATTACACGGGCGGTGAGCGGATTTTTTGTATCGGTGAGCCACATGGCAAAACCAAGACGGTTACGTGGCGCTTTTGCCGGGAATGGGTTCAGGGAGTGTGGTACATCCGGCGTCACTGCTTTTCCTTTTACCATCCAGTTGCCGCGTTCGAATACGTTGGTGACGCGGGCCATTACAGACGGGTTTTCTATCATCACCGGCACGTCGTCGGGGTTTTGATTGATGAGTGATAACCAGGTGTTGTTGATCTTATCATAGCCGGGTTTTCCTTTACCGGGAATATCATCGCGGTAGGCAAACCATTCCACGCTGCACACCGCATCTGCAGGGTTGAGGGAAGGGTTGCGGAAAATGAGGTAAAGATCGTGCGTGCCTGTTATGGGCGGCAGCGGCATGCTGATGGCGAGCCGTCCGTTGGTGGGCGCCAGGGTATGTTTAATAATGGTACGGCCATTCAGGCTGTCGAGTCTGAATTCTACGGAGCCGCCATTGCTGCCGGTCCAGTAGTTCATGAGCAGTTGTGTTTTGCCTTCCATGTTTTGTTTGGGAAGGCGGCAGCTGCCATTATTCCGGATGCCCATGTATTTGGTGTCCAGCAGGGCGCCGTTGATATAGTTATCGGCTACGTGTGCGTGTACTTTGGGTTCCAGTACTTTCAGGAATTCCTGTACATCCTTTGCCTGTTGGGTGGTGCCGTTTTGCGCTACCCAGTCGCTCACCTGTTTTACTTCTGCCGTACTAACGCTGTCGTACAAACGAAGTTTAGGATGTTCCATGTGGGTATCTTCATCACGGGTATTATTGAGGAAGGCCATCAGTTTATAATAGTCTTCAAAGCGGAAAGGATCGTAAGGGTGACTGTGGCATTGTACGCAGGCGATGGTAACGCCCTGGAATACATCCATGGTGGTGCTTACCCGGTCCATTACGGCGGCGGTGCGGAACTCTTCGTCCTGGGTGCCGCCTTCGTCGTTGGTCATGGTGTTGCGGTTAAACGCGGTAGCGATGAGTTGTTCGCGGGTAGGATCGGGGAGGAGGTCGCCGGCCAGTTGTTCGATGGTGAAGCTGTCGTACGGCATATCGTTATTGAATGCATCAATCACCCAATCGCGGTAGCGCCATATTTTCCGGCTGTCATCCCTTTCATAGCCTTTGGTATCGGAGTAGCGGGCGAGGTCGAGCCACATGGCCGCCCAGCGTTCGCCGTAGTGTGGCGATTGGAGGAGACTGTCTACTATTTTTTCGTAGGCGTGTTCGTCGGTGCTGGCGGCAAACTGCTGTGCCATTTCAGGTGTTGGTGGCAGTCCGGTAAGATCGAGGCTCACGCGGCGGAGCAGGGTCATTTTATCTGCTTCGGGCGAGGGTTTCAGTCCTTCCTGTTTCAGCTTTTCCTGTATGAAGTGGTCTATTTCATTACCGTTGGCGATGGTAATATCCGGTACCGGAACATTTTTGGGAGATATATACGCCCAGTGTTCTCCCCATTCCGCGCCTTGTTTCACCCACCGGGTAAGCATATCTATTTCGGCGCTGGTGAGCGGTTCTCCTTTCTGCGGCATCCGTTCTTTTGGATCTTTGCAGGTAAGGCGGCGGATAAATTCGCTTTTTTCAGGATGACCTGGAACGATGGCGGGCTTGCCGGATTTGGTAACGCCCAGGGCTTCTTCCCGGAACAGTACACTGAATCCGCCGCTTTGCTTCACTCCCCCGTGGCAACTGATACAATGCTTGTTAAGCACTGGTTTTACCTCGGTACTGAAGTCTACCTTTTTATCAGTGTGACAGGCGGCAAACAGCAGGCCTGCCCCCACCGCTATAGTGAGGCTCACTGTAATCCTCAACGTGGAAAAATGGGACATTGTTTTTTTCATTGACGTCCGTAAAAATAAGCAGGTGCCACTGAATAGTGGCTAGATGATATGCTGATTATGATGGATTATCTTACGGTCAGAATTTCCTTTCCCGGTATTGATTGGGCGATACACCCATCACTTTGGTAAACATCCGGGAGAAGTAGTAGGGATCTTCCATGCCGAGTTGCGCGGCTATTTCCTTGATGCGTGATTGCGTGAAAAGCAGGTGCTGGCAAGCCTTCTGTACTTTCAGCTGGTTGAAGTATTCGATGGGAGAGAAGCCGGTGTTATTTTTGAAGAGATAGGAGAAGTGCGACTGGGAGAGGTTTACAGCCTGCGCCATCTGCTGCAGGGTAAGCATCTTGTCCAGGTGTTTATTCATATAGTCGATGCATTGATCAATGGCATCGTGCTGCTGGGAAGGTTTTCCGGGTTGGGTGAAATCCGGGTAAATGCAGGACGACAGGAACGACCAGAAATTCATATTGGACCAAACCAGGTTTTCATCGCGGTAGCCCCGCTGGAGCTGCTGGTAGATCCGCTCAAACAACTGTATTCTTTCCGGGGAATGGGGGAGGAATATGCGGTGCCCGTTCCATGCGCTGACCGCTGCCTGCACAATCCCATCTGCACTGGTTCCCTGGAAGTGCGCCCAGTAGATGGTCCACGGGTCGCTTTCATCCGCAGTGTATTCATGCGCCCATTTACGCGGCAGCAGGAAGCAATCGCCCGCCTGGATGGCATGCACGTCTTTTTTCAGCGTGATACTGCCTTTGCCCTCCACGCAATAAATTAAAATATGCTGCTCCGCGCCCTGCGCTCTTTTGCGGTGGTGGAACAATGCTTTCGGATAATAGCCGATATCCGTGATGTACAGGGGAGTAAGTGCCGCTTCCCGGGCGCATTTCCTGCTCAGGATGTTACGTGGAATCACTATCATACGCTGGCCCTGAAAGCCTTCTTTCTTCCTGATCATAACGTAGCCGGTTTTCTTCCCAAAGTAAGAAAATCCATTTTTATAACATCATGCAGCGAACGCCATCTTATCTTCTTACTATTTATTTTACCAAACTTTCAGAATATTTTGAAAATACAATAAGTTTGAATAATTTTGATGCCGAAAGCAAATGCACTGATATGAACACCATTGCTTACGCGATCTATCTCGCAATAACATACCTGATCACGGTGAAAGTGGGATGGCGGTTTTACCGCAACGGAAGGGTTTTTATCCTCGGACTGCTGGAGCAAAACCACACGCTGGCAGATGCTATTAATAATATTTTACTGGTGGGATATTACCTCGTTAACCTGGGCTACGCAACTGTGATGATCAGCACCTGGGATACGATTCACGACTGGACGGAAATGCTGGTGAGCATTACTGCCATGACCGGCCAGATCTTTTTGTCGCTGGGCATTTTACACTGTTTTAATATGCTTGTTATATATATTATCAGTAAAAGAAATCATTCCATTCAACCACTTAAATCCTAGTATATGTCTTCCTCTTTTAATTTCCTGGCCTACATGATCTATTTGCCTGTTGTGATCAGCGTTACCTGGCTGGTAGCCATTACCCTGTTCAAAAACAGTAAAGTATTTATGCTTGATATTTTTCATGGCAACAATGAGTTGGCCACCGCTACTAATAAACTATTTGAAACAGGATTTTACCTGCTGAATGTGGGTTTTGCGTTCTGGATCATGAAAATTGCGGAAACTATTTCCAACCCGCGTTCTATGATGGAAGTCCTGAGCGGCAGGATCGGCGGCTTCTTCATCTGGCTGGGCATCATGTTGTTCCTTAATTTATATCTCTTCTTCCGTGGCAGAAGAATTTCAAAAGCAAAAAGTAAAGTTATCATCCCTGTAGCCTAACGCCAGCCTTCATCCATTGTTCCGCGGATTTTGTCTTTCCGGGAGAAAGACAAAATCCGCACTTTTTTTATTCCACGATCTCCACACCCAATCCATCCAGCAGCGACAATGCATCCGGCAAACTGAACTTAGCCTTCTTCACTTTATTGGTGCGTACATCAATGGCATACCGTTGTGCGCCTGCAAAATTAGCCTGGGTAAGATCTGTTTCGAAGAAGCGCGCCCCGGCGAGGTCTGTACCACCGAAATCGGCCTGTGATAAATTGCAGCCGGAAAAATCGGCTTCGTCTGCCTGGCAGTGAAGGAAGATTCCTTTTTTCAGGTTCTTGCCGGAAAAATTGCAGTAGCTCAAACGGCTGTGGTGAAACTCCACCGTAAGCGCATTACGGGCATTATGCCAGGCAATACCAATTGCTTTGCTGTGTTGCAGGATTACTTTGTTGAAAGATGTTTGTTTGAATTGTATCAACGACAGATCGCATTCTTCAAAGGTGCATTTATCAAAAACACATTCTTCAAAAACGCATTCCTTGAGGCTGCATTTATAAAAATGACAATCATAGAACTCCCTGCCGGAGATGGTTTTACCTTCCCAGATGATGTGCTCGAATTTTTTATGTTCGTGTGAAATTTCCTGATCGTAACCGGCCACGGTGAAAAGTTTAAGGTGTGAAGGTAGCAATTATGTTTTAGCAGCGAAGCATGTAAAAAAAATCAATTTTGTGATCTGAATAGCCAAATACTGAATATCTTTACTTTGCTTCCGGGATGTAGAAATGGAGAACAGTTCAAACAGCATACAACGAAAAATTATTCATATTGATATGGATGCGTTTTACGCATCTGTAGAGCAACGCGATAACCCGATGTACCGCGGCAAAGCCATTGCTGTGGGCGGTTCGCCGGAAGGCCGTGGTGGAGTGGTAGCCACCGCCAGTTATGAAGCGCGCAAATTTGGCGTACGTTCCGCGATGCCTTCCAAAAGAGCGTTGCAGTTATGTCCTGAACTGGTTTTTGTGCGCCCCCGTTTTGATGCTTACAAAGAGGCGTCCCGGCATATCCGGGAAATATTTTCCCGCTATACGGATCTGATTGAGCCATTGTCGCTCGATGAAGCCTACCTGGATGTAACGGAAGACAAGCAGGGCATCGGCTCCGCTATTGAAATTGCCAAACTGATCAAACAGGCCATCCGGGATGAGTTGCAGCTGACCGCTTCTGCGGGCGTGTCTGTGAACAAGTTTGTGGCTAAAATAGCCTCGGATCTTAATAAGCCGGACGGGCTTACGTTTATCGGGCCGTCGTCTATTGAATCATTTATGGAAACGTTGGCGGTGGAAAAGTTTCACGGTGTGGGAAAGGTGACCGCTGATAAAATGAAAAGGATGGGGCTTTTTACGGGAGCTGATCTGAAGAAGCTGTCAGAGCAGGACCTGAAAACCCATTTTGGCAAGGTAGGTAGTTTTTACTACCGGATTGTGAGGGGGATAGATGACCGCGAAGTGCAACCGCACCGGGAAACCAAGTCACTCGGCGCGGAGGATACGTTCCCGTACGATCTTACGGTGATTGAAGATATGGAAGCGGAGCTGGAGAAGATCGGGAAAACGGTGTACGACCGGTTGCAGCGCTATAACCTGAAAGGCCGCACTATTACCCTGAAAATAAAATACAGTGATTTTAAACAGATCACGCGGAATCAATCCTTTCCGTTTCCGGTGGGGGATTACGATATCATTGTAGACACGGCAAAACAGTTGCTGGCGGCTACTTACCCGGAAGATAAGCGGATCCGCCTGTTGGGCATTACCCTGTCTAATTTCAATGATGCGCCGTTGAACCAGGAGAAACTACCTCCGTCAGGACAGCTGTCGTTGTTCAATTTTGAGGAATAACGATCGCTTCTGTAGCTGTACAGGCAAAGGTTTCACCATCCCGCAGTATTTACTGTCAGCTGCTCCGGTAATATCATTACTGAAAATTAACGTGGAGTTGTCTTGTAGTGTGTACTGAAGGAGATGTTACAGGTTTTCCGGTGATGATGTTATTTTATGCGGGAGAAGATAAGTTGCCGCAGAAAACAACAATGGTTACATGACCAGGTTGTTACGCCAGAATTCAGGTAAGTCTATTTCTGTTTCAATTTCTTCGCTTCTTTCCTGCATCAGGTCGAGCAGGCTTTTGTGAAGGTCGGGATGTTCTTCCCAGAAAGCAGCAGGTACGTCGAGTACGGCTTTCAGCAGGTCGCCGGGATACATACCGGCAGTTACCAGTACGTCGTTTTGTAATATCTCCAGTGCTAAAGGAACCAGGTAGGAAGGATTAAAGGATTGTCCGATTAAGATCCGCAATTCGCTTGCGGCTAATTTTACTACTGGTACTTTAACTAAGGCAAGACATTTCTGAATTATTCCCGAATCTTGATCTGTGGCCGGTCCCCAACTCTTATTCTCCAACTGCTCCAAAGATTTATATCTCCAGATATCTTTCTTATTCATAAAAATGTGTCTCTCTTTTCGTGCTAATAAAATGTTTAATTATGAAGATGATTTCAACGCGCAATTTTTTCTTTTGATGGTGATCATCTGTCAGAACCTGCGGAGTATTGCAGGTGTTGCGGTAGCCGGTTAGTGCCGGCGGTTATAAGAAACCAGGATCAACAGGTATAAATATAATGAATATTGTTGATGGCGAAAGAAAATTTTCCACCTTTAACATTTTATGTAACAAAACAGACCGTTAAATGAACATAAACGACCGTATGGATATGATTTATATATAAAATCCCCCGGCTGCACGCCGGGGGATTTTCGTATAATCTGTTCCGTTATTACACGGCCCTTTGGTATTTTGGCAGTACCAGCAGTTTCACGATGCTGTGTGCTGCGGCCGACAAAACCAGTGCTATCACGATCAGCAGGGAGGCTTTGCCCGGGGTATCAAATACATCGATTACGCCGGAAACATTTTTACCGGCGAAGAGGATGGCTATGAGGCAGGCAAGGGCTCCTGTAATCCAGAGGGTAATATGCGACCACAGGTATTTTCGTTTTTGAAATCCTTTTTTTCCAAATGAGGTAAACAGGAGGTAAACGTGGGCAAGGAAAAATAAAACGGCTAAAACAGTAAGTGTTGTGAGCATGCTGGTTAATTTAGGTAATGGGTAATAATCATTCGTTCTAAAATATGAAATTATTTCTACATGTACAAATAGCGGCACACAACACCCTGGCTGCTTTATTAAAATTCACTGATGATGAGCTCCCGGCTGATCATAGCGCCGGCGAGGGTGCCTGCTGCTACCGATATGGAAACGCTCCTGAAAGGATTGGTGGCATCGCCGGCTGCATATACGCCGGGTACGGTGCTGGCCTGGAATCCGTTCACTACAATATGACCAGCCGGCGTGAGTTCGCAACCCAACGCTTCCGGAACGGCGCAGTGCTGCCGGAAAGCAGGTTTGTGGTATAATGCATTCAGCGCAAAGGAACTGCCGTCTTTAAAAAGCAGCTCGCTTATTTGTCCGCCTGCATGTGTGATTTCCGCGATTTCTTTTTCATTGACACCGATATGATGTTGCTGCAGTTTTTCGACCTGTTCCGCTGTGAGCGTGGATGGGCCGTTGGTAAATATGGTCAGCTGACTGGTCCAGTTGCGGATCATTTTAACGTATTCAAAAGCGTCGTCGCCGTTGGCGAGGATGCCGGTGGGTGTTTCCTTTACTTCATAGCCGTGGCAATAAGGGCAATGCAGTACAGAGATGCCCCAGCAGGCTGCAAATCCTTTGATAGCAGGCATTTCGTCTTTTACGCCTGTAGCGAATAACAGTTTTTTAGCAGCAAGCTGTTCGCCTGCGGCGGTGGTAACCGCAAAGCCTTCAGGAGTGGGTGTGGCGCCGGTTATTGTTCCTTCCTGGGAATGTATGCCGGGATATTGCCTTACCTGTGCTTTGGCCGTAGCCGCTATGGCAGCGGGGGTAGCGCCATCCTGTGTGAGAAAGTTATGGGAGTGTGGCGTTTGCCGGTTACAGGGTTTACCGCTGTCTATTATGAGTACCTGTCGCCGTGCGCGGCCCAGGGCCATAGCGGCCGATAACCCCGCATAGCTTCCCCCGGCAATGATCACATCGTATGTTTGCATATGGTGGTATTTAATCATGAAGTAAGACGGCAAAAATACTATATTGCAACATTGTTGCAAAATTAAAATGTATTACACATTATCGCCGGCATTGGCGCGGATGGTGGAAATATGTTCTGCGATGAGGTGGAGGCGGTAGTAGTATTTTTCAAAGATATCGTCGTACATGCGGTGCCTGTTTTCCAGGAAGGCATTCAGGGCTTCATAAATAAATTCTTCAAAAGTATGGTGTTCACTTACTTTGATCACGCATTCAAATACGGGCTCCATGCTGGTGGCAAACTTTGTTTTCACCTGGATATCGGCCATGCAGGTGATCATATCTTTATACAGGTTAGGCGCTTTGGCAAACGGAACATAATGGATAGCAGTAAACCCATCTTCATCGTACACGTATTTGTTCACATCTTCCGATAATAAAAACTGCACTACTTCCCGGTTATTATTATGCCGGGTAGCCAGCAGCAAAGGCGTATCCATACTGGCCAGCACAAAATTGAAGTGGATGTTGTGTTCAATCAGGATCAGCAGCATATCGGTGATCGCCGCGAGCCGGTGATGTTTAAAGATATAGGCAATGGCAAAAAGGTAATCGGCGTTGCCGATATAAAGCGACGCGCCTTTTTTAAGCAGGTATTGCACTGCCTGCGGCTTATTGGCGCCAACCGCGCAGAAAATGATTGGAATAATGCCTTCCTTCTTATAACAGATATCCGCCCCGCCTTCTTCAATCAGCAGTTCCGCGGCCTCAAAAAATATTTCCTGGTATTCAAGTAAATCGCATAGTAGTTGTGACCGTTCCTCCCGCGTAAAAAACGAGAGGTTATATCCGAGCAGGGTGATAATTTCATCTGGCTCCTGACTGTTTCTTAGCTTACGTTTCAGGTCGTACAGCGAAATTTTTTGCATAGAGTTTTCATAGTGTAATATTAGCCGGTGGGAGAGAACCATTACATAGGATGAAAACGCGGCTGCAATGATAATGCAATATTATCAAAAAAAGTTATTTGTTTTCCTGGTGTTTCCAAAGCTCCTGGAAAGCGGCGCTATTCGCGCGCAGGTAATGAAAAGTACCTTCAGACACGATGCGGCCCTGATCCAGCACATAAATGTAATCGAACTGCGGCAGCAGGTGCAGCCGGTGCATGGCAGAAATAATCGCTTTGTCGGAGAATGCCTGGAACATTTTTTCATAGATCATGGCCTCAGTTTTAGGATCTACGCTGCTGGTGGGTTCATCGAGCAGGATCACCTGGCTGTTGCGGGCCGCAAGGATGCCGCGGGCCAGCGCCAACCGCTGTTTTTGTCCGCCGGAAAGGTTCACGCCTTTTTCACGGATATCAGATGCCAGTCCCTGTGGCAGCATTTCCACCACTTCCGAAAAGTGGGCGCTGCTGCATACGGCCATGATCTCATCGGGCTGAAAGGGCAGGCCAAGCGTAATATTATACTCAATAGTATTTTCAAAGATCTCCGGTTCCTGCGGGAACAGGGTAACGCTTTCATTTACGGTGGCTAACGGTAACGCCTCTCCGTTTACCTGTATCACTACACCGGGTTCCGGTTCATAGAGACCCCGTAAAATAGCCAGCAGCGTACTTTTTCCGCTGCCGCTTTCACCAATTAACGCAATCCTTTTTCCTTTTTCAATCAGGATGTGGAGGTCATGCAGTCTTTGCGGAGCAGCATTATCCTCATAGGTAGCCGTATGCGAAAAGCTCAGGGAGCTGATGGTAATCTGCTGCCAGTGAACCGGCAGTTCCGGCGCGGTATCTGCCCGGTGATGCTGCGTGTAGGCGTCGCTGATATTGCCGGCGGTATCTACTGCAGTATTGTATTGCACCACGTCGGTATATTGCCAGGCAACATCCTGGAATACGCTGGTGAACTGGTTTACATAACCCAGGAGGGTAACCAGCCCGGCTACATAAAACATTTCTCCCGGCACCCAATGCTGGAAAACATAACCTATGGTAATAACGCAGTAAATAAGGGTGATCATCATTTCTGCCACAAACCATTTCCATTCGTTGATCAATGTGTTTTTCCTGAAGGGCGACAGGATGCGCTGCACCTTTGCCAGCAAACCGTTTTCCATACTCTTTTCCAGCCGCAGGGTAATAACGGTCATGATATTGGAAAGACTGTCGAACAACGTGGCGGATACCACATGTTCCCCTTCATTTATTTCATTGAGGGTTCTGATAAAGGGGCGGTCGAACCGCAGCACGAGCCATATACACAGCACGCCCAGCGCGATGCCGATACCGCCGTACAGCGGCGAAAAATACAGCATGGCGATCATGGAAAACAACAGTTTGCAGATCGCATGGAGATACATAAAGCCTCTTTCGAAAAACTCTTTCAGGGCCTCATATGCTTTTCTGATCCGGTTGATCACGGAGCCGCTGTGATTATCCTGGTGCCATTTTACGGGGAGATGCAGGGCCTGGTGGTAGCGTTCCTGCAGGAAGTTCCGGCTCAGGTTAAATGCCAGTTGCCGTTCCATCACGCGGGCGGGACCATGAAAGCACCATTCCAGGAATTTAAGCCCGAAGTAGGAGGCGGCAAAGATGAGGGTATACCGGGGCAGATGGGCGCTGTCGCGTTGTATGCTTCCAATAAACCAACCGAATAGCACGGGGTTCAGGGAAAAGATCACATTGGCCATCAGGAACAGGAAATACACCAGCAGGTATTTTTTACGCTCCTTCCGGGCATATTTCCAGGCGGTTTTCAGTAACGAGATATATGGGTTGGGCATGTTTCCGGGTTTAATCATTGGCCCTTAAAAGTAACATTTTAACAGCAAATTGTATTTCTGTGGTGGTGAACAAAACGTACCGCCGGCTGTTATGGTACGATATTAGCACTTCCCCTTATGTAAAAACTTACCATATGAAAAGGTTCTTTGTATTAAAAACAGCGGTGCTTCTCTTTATGGGAGCCCTTATTTCTACCGGTCTTTTTGCACAGGAAACAAAGGCGCAGCAAAAAGCGGATAAAGTGGCTAAGATCAAATCCCTGATAGATTCGCAGAATTATGTTTTTGTAGCGCAGAATGCCCTGCCCATGAGTGGCCGCATGCGTAATTTAACATCGGAGTACAACGTGATAGTAGGGGCGGACTCGGTGATCAGCTACCTGCCTTATTTTGGCCGGGTTTATACATCCGTGGATTACGGCGCTACGAAGTCGCCACTGGATTTTAAAACCAAATCTTTTGATTACAATGCTACGCCCGGCAAAAAGGACGGCTGGAATATTACCATTAAGCCCAAAGATCACAGATCGGTGCAATCAATGAACCTGAGCGTTTCCAGCGAAGGATATGCATCGCTCCAGGTAACCAGCAGCGACAGGTCGCCGATCAGCTTTAACGGTTATATAACAGAAAGAAAAGTTAAAAAGAAATAAAGGATTAAGTTTTTGTTTTAAGAGAGAAGGGGGAGATGTAAACGAGATATTCGCTTTCATCTCCCTTCTTCTTTTCGGTTTAATCTCCTACATTAGTATAGCAATAAATTTTCTGCAAATGGACAACCATGTAAAGATTACGACGCTGTTCCTGGACATAGGCGGTGTATTATTAACCAACGGATGGGACAGGGCTGCGCGTAAACTGGCGATACAAACTTTCGGGCTGGATGCGTTAGAAACGGAAGAACGGCATCACCTTACTTTTGATACTTATGAAGAAGGTAAACTTACGCTGGATGAATACCTGAGCCGCGTAGTGTTTTATGAAAAAAGATCCTTTAGCCGGGAGGATTTCCGGGAGTTTATGTTTGCCCAATCGGCGCCATACCCCGAAATGCTGGAGCTGATCCCGCAGCTGAAGGAAAAGTACAAACTGAAAATTGCTATTGTTAATAATGAAGGAAGAGAGCTGAATGAGCATCGTATCCATCATTTTAATATCAGTCGTTTTGTTGACTTCTACATTTCCTCCTGTTTTGTACATTTCCGCAAACCCGATGCGGATATCTATAAAATAGCGCTCGATATTGCGCAGGTAAAACCTGCCGAAGTGGTGTATGTGGAAGACCGCTCCATGTTCATCGATGTAGCGGCGGGTCTTGGTATCAATGGCGTTTGCCATACGGATTATGAAAGTACCCTGAAAAAACTGGCGGTTTTCGGATTAACATTATAGATTGTTGCGAATTGTGTCTTTCCCAGGATTACGCTGATTATATTGATTTTTACTTTTTGATTTTATAAAGGATTAAGGGAGATAAGAGCGGATATATATCCGCTCTTATCTCCCTTAATTATTACTGAATAAGAAAATCCCCAAATAAAACAATATAATCAGCGTAATCCTGGGAAAGACAAAATCCCCTGCGATCCACTCCGCATTTTTACCGCTGGTGTAATTTTTTTTCCCTCACTAACAACTTTCTTACAATTAATTTCTATTTTGGCACCCGTGATTCAAATTTAGTCCAGTCCCACGTTTAGCGATAGTTGAGAATTTAAATTTCATTAACAATTGGGGTTGCCTATATAAAAAATAATGATGTATCAGCTGCAAGGCTAAATGCATTTAGCAATCAATGTAAACTTTTTAAAAAAAATCCAGATCTATGCTTAGATGGAACAAGTTCCGTCCAAAGTTGAAGCAGTTACGTGTGTACGACCGGAGAACTTTGGTATTGATTTTAAGTATTGGCAGTTGTCAGCAGATGATGGCACAGAACAAATTGCCGTTAACAGATTTATCTGCATTTCAGCAGCCTGCAGCCAACTGGCGTATAGCCGGCGGCGTTAAAGCAGACCTGCAACAGAACAACCTGCTGCAAACAACTGCAGGAACAGGCATCCTGGTAAACCTGCCTGAAAAGAATGCACATGGACAGGACCTTTTCAGCACCCTGCAACATGGTGATCTGGATCTCGAACTGGATTACATGATGTCTAAAGGCTCTAATTCAGGTATTTATTTACAGGGAAGGTATGAAATCCAGCTGCTCGACAGCTGGGGTACTCTAGCTCCCCGCGCTTCCGACAACGGAGGTATCTATGAACGCTGGAATGACAGCAAACCGGAAGGACAGCAGGGCTATGACGGTCATGCTCCCCGCCAGAACGTAAGCCGCGCACCCGGTTTATGGCAACACATGAAAATTTCATTCCAGGCGCCCCGCTTTGATGCCGCAGGCAATAAAACCGCCGATGCCGTTATCCTCAAGCTGGAACTGAACGGCGTAACCATCCAGGAAAATGTAGTGCTTTCCGGACCTACCCGTGGCGCCGTACAAAATAATGAAGTGGCTTCCGGGCCGCTCCGTATCCAGGGAGATCACGGTACCGTGGCTTTCAGGAACATCGTAATCCATAACTTCAGCGCCCCCAGGCCAACACTGGAAAACGTAAAATACAGCGTGTACAAAGGCAGCTTCGATAAAGAACCCGACTTTGCTACCCTGAAACCCGTAACTAGCGGAACTTCTGCGCTGCTAACCTCCAACATTGCAGGTTTGCCGGACAATGAGTTCCTGGTACGTTACACCACTACCATTGCCATTAAAACCGCAGGTAAATACAACTTCAACCTGCACACTTCCGGTGGCGGCGGCGTATTAAAAGTGAATAACCAGCCTGTTATCACCCCACAGGGCTGGGATGGCCGCGGCAGCATTGAATTGCAACCCGGCAGCTACCCGGTGGAAGTGCTGTATGCTAAAAATACCGACTGGGCAAAACCATCCATCACTTTATCGGTGAGCGAAGCCGGCATCCGCGATTTTGTGATCAGCGATACCAACGTACCCGTAGATGATCCTACCGATCCTATCCTGGTAACCGCCAACGAAAACACCGTATTGCGCAGCTTCATGGATGTACGCGGCGGAAAACGCGTGGTACACGCCGTATCTGTAGGCAGTCCCGCCAAAGTGCATTACACTTACGATATGGACAACGGCTTACCCTTCCAGGTATGGCGCGGCGAATTCCTGAACACCACTCCTATGTGGCACGACCGTGGCGATGGTTCTTCCCGTCCGCTGGGTACTGTGCAGGTGCTCACCAATCAGCCTGCGCTGGCCATCGGTAAACTGGCCACCAAAGAAACTGCCTGGAGCACGGATACTGCCGGTACCGGCTTCCGTCCAACCGGCTACGCACTCGATGAAAGCGGCAAGCCAACTTTCCGTTATAATATCTATGGTACTGCTGTAACAGACGATATCAGCGTGCTTCCGGAAAACCAGGGTATTCACCGTACTGTTACGGTGCAGCAACCTGCTTCCGACCTGTATCTGCGTATAGCCGTAGGGGATAGTATTGAGCAGGTGTCTCCGGGATTATATGTGATCGGCGACAAATCTTATTATGTGAAGATGGATGATGCCAAAGCGAATCCTATTATCCGCAACCAGAACGGCCGCGCGGAGCTGATAGTGCCGGTACAGGCGAAAACAGGTTATGCGGTTATCTTCTAAGCAGCAACACTAATGACTATTATGAAACTGAATTATAAAAGTATTACAGCAGGAATAGCCGCAGGTATGTTCCTGATGACAACGGCCATCACGCCTGTAAAAGCACAGGAGTCCCCGAAGGAAGAGGACTTTTTCCGCATCGCGCGTATCAGCTCACCCGAAGGCACCCTGCTGGAAGTAGGTGGTTTATGCACCCTTCCTAACGGCGACCTGGGCGTAGCCACCCGCCGCGGCGATATATTTATAGTAGAGAATCCTACCAGCAAAACACCTTACTTCAGGAAAGTGGCCTCCGGGCTGCATGAAGTACTGGGACTGGCCTACAAAAACGGTTCCCTCTACTGCGCACAACGCGGTGAACTCACCAAAATGACCGATACCAATATGGACGGTAAAATGGACCTGTTTGAAACGGTGTATTCCTGGCCTTTGTCTGGTCATTATCATGAATACAGCTTTGGCCCGGTACTGGGCACAGATGGCTCTTTCTTTGTTTCCGGCAACGTGGCCTTTGGCGATGAAGAATGGTGGCGCGGTGAAAGCCGGGTACCCTGGAGAGGTTGGATGATGCACATTACAGAAGATGGTAAAATGGAACCATTTGCGACCGGTTTCCGCTCTCCGTGCGGACTTGGTACGATCGATGGAGAACTGTTCTATACAGAGAACCAGGGCGACTGGATGGGTTCCGGTGGCTTAACCCACGTGAAAAAAGGTAGCTTTGTTGGTCACCCTGCTGGTTTACGCTGGACCAACCTGCCTAATTCCCCGGTAAAACTCACCACAGAAGCGCTCTACAGCAAAGTAGATCCACGCTTCCGCAAAGATGCCAACGGCCGTGCTATCAAACCGGAAAACGTAGAGAATGAAAAGTTTGTGACGCTGTTTGATATGAAGAAATATTTCCCTGAAGTACAGCTGCCGGCAGTTTGGCTGCCACACGGTATCCTAGGTATTTCCAATGCACAGCTTACCACCATCCCCGAAGGAGCCTTTGGCCCGTTTGCCAAACAGGTGCTGATCGGCGACCAGGGACAGAGCAAAATTGTACGTGTATACCTGGAGAAAGTAAACGGCGAGTACCAGGGCGCTGCCTGGGATTTCAGAAGCGGCTTTCAGTCGGGCGTACTGCGCCTCGCCTGGGGTAAAGACGGTTCCCTCTTTGTAGGTGAAACCAACCGTGGATGGGGTTCTGCCGGTGATGCCAACCAGGGCCTGCAACGTTTGGTATGGAATAACAAAGTGCCGTTTGAAATGAGAACGGTAAGCGCTATGCCCGATGGCTTTGAAATTACCTTCACCTTACCGGTAGATAAAAAGTATGCAGAAGATATTGCTTCTTACAATGTAGAAAGCTTTATCTATAAATATCACCCGGTATATGGCAGTCCTACTGTTAACTCAGAAAAGCTGACCATCAAAGGTGTACAGGTATCTCCTGACGGTATGAAGGTGCGCCTCGTGATCGATGGGCTGCGCCAGTACTACATCCACAAGCTGTCGCTGAATGGTATCCGTACCCAGGAAAATTCCTATTCACTGGTACACCCTGATGTGTACTATACCCTGAATAATATTCCTGACGGCGCAAAGCTGGCGGTTTCCGCACTGAGCACTAAAAACTCTGCTGCCAAACCAGCTACCACTGCCACGAAAATAGCAGATGCAAAAGCCGCTTCCACAGCAGCCAAAGCAGCTCCTGCAAAGGCGCTGACTTATGAGCAGATCAAACCGTTGCTGAACAAGTATACCTGTTCTTCCTGCCACAATCCTGATAAAAAGCAGGTGGGACCTGGTTTCCGCGATGTAGCCAAAAGGAATTACTCTGTAGCCAAGATCCTGTCGCTGATTAAAAATCCGCAGGCAGAAAACTGGCCCGGCTATGCTACGCCAATGCCGCCGTTCCCACAGGTACCGCAGGCAGATGCCACGAAAATAGCTATGTGGATCAATTCACTGAAATAAGTCAATAACGTAATAATGGGGCTGACCCGAAAGGCTTGTACCCGCAAAAAAGAAAAACATATGGCCCGCCTTGGCGGGCCATATGTTTTTGTAGATTATTTTCACGCTCCCTCTCGTCCACGATATTCCTTTGTGATCTTACCTATACCACAACCGTTAACTTTATGATAATATTGCAAGATTATATTTGCCCTGCATAAGGACAAATCAGTACATGGCTTCAGGCATCCACGATCACGCTGCATTATGGCAACAGGTAAAACAGGGAGACCGCACCGCTTTTGACCAGGTGTATCATTTGTATGCCGCTCCTATTTTTAGTATGGTGTACAAGCATATCCGTAGCCGGGCCGATGCAGGAGATATTACACAGGAAGTTTTTATGGATTTGTGGGATAAGAAAGCGGATATTACTATACAAAGTTCCCTTTTCAATTACTTATACAGCATAGCCCGTAACAGAACACTCAGATATATAAAACGTAATGCTGCCCGTCCGGAAAGCCTGGACCTGCTGCAGGAACTACTGAATGAACAAGGCATGCCACTGGTTTTCCAGGAGGCTTATTCTGCATCTGTCATCCGCACGATGGAATCCTCTGTAGCCAATGAAATTGCCGGGCTGCCTGCACAAATGAAAAAGGTGTACCACTTGAATCAGGAAGCTGGTATGAGCGTACCTGAAATAGCTGAATTGCTGCTGATTTCTCCCAACACGGTTAAAAACCATCTTTCCAAAGTGCGCAAGCGCCTCCGCCAGGCTGTATCCCGGTTAACTTTCCTCTTCTTTATGTTTTTTATTGTTTTGCTCACCGCAGCAAGATGGCTGGTGATTTAATCCCCCTCGCAATATTACCAAATTATTAACTCCATTTTCCAGAGTAGTCTGCTTTTCGTTTTTAGGCTCTATCCTGTAAGGAGTACTATAAGTAGTATTTATAGCCCTCCTTCCTTAAATAAAAAGCTATGCAAACAGAACAACGCTTCAGGGAACTTTTAGACCGGTATATAGCTGGTACCTGCACTTCTCAGGAAAAAGCCATTATGGAAGAATGGTTTGAAAAAGGGGGCGACATGAAGAAAGCAGACCTTCAGTTAAGTGCGGAAGATGAAGCGCTGTTACTAAATAACATTCATCGCTTGCAGGATAAAACGACCGTTCCTGATAGCCTCCCGGTGCACAGGAGTAAGCTGCTGAGGCCATTATCCAGCTGGCGTGCCGCAGCTGTGTGGATGGGGGTGCTGATTACTGCAGGTGCCGGTATATGGAAGGCAGCAACAATCCAATACGCAGCTACTCCCGCACAAACTGCGGCGGTGTTCAAAGAAATAGCAACTGGTAAAGGAGAAATAAAGCAGGTGGTATTACCCGATAGTTCAGTGGTGCTGCTTAATGCCGGTTCCACATTGCATTATCACTCCGACTTTGCCCGTTACCGCGAGGTGCAGCTTTCGGGTGAAGCATTGTTTACCGTAACCCATGACGACAAACATCCTTTTACCGTGCAAACTGCCGACAGCCTGGCCACTTTGGTACTGGGCACACAGTTCAATATCAGCAGCTACGCCCAGGGAGAAGATATACAGATCTCCGTTGTATCCGGTAAGGTGCAGGTCAGTAAGCCGGGCAGCGCACCGGATATCCTTACCCGGGCACAGGCCATCCATTACAATAAGGCCAGCCGGGATTATACCATCCAACGTGCTGTATCTGTGGAAAGCCTGACCAGCTGGGCAAAGGGCGAATGGGATTATGAAAATGTCCGGTTCAATGATCTGGTGGTGCTACTGCAAAATCAATATGGTGTTACCCTCCATACGCGGCGGAATCCGCATCAGCTGCAAACCAATGTCAATGTCAATTTTAATAAGGAGCAATCGGCCCGTGAAATCGTGGAAGTGTTTTGCAGTTTAACCGGATGCCGGTTCCGGATCATCACCCCTGCTGAAATAGAGATCTATTAACCGCTATAAAAGCAAAAGCCCTGCTGTGAACAGGGCCAATGCCATTTTTTCATTCGTTAAAATAAAAAAAGTAAAAAACAAAGTTATGCTACTAACATGGTTGAAGCAACCTGGAGGGAAATTATTTATCCCGCCCGCCCTGATCCTATTATTGTTACTGTCACCTATGGTAATGCTGGCGCAGGAAACGAAGTATTCGGTAAAATTTCAACAAGGCAGTTTAGAACAGGCGCTGGGTGTACTCCGTAAAACAACGGGTATGAGTATTGCCTTTAGTAAAGAAGAGGTAAATGGGGTTGTGATAAAACCAGCGGAATACAACAATAAAACGGTGGAGCAGATTTTAAGCGGGCTGGTCACCAACATTCCGTTTACTATAGAAAGAAGAGGCACTGCCTGGCTGGTTAAAAAATCCGCGGATAAACAAACGCCATCTGCCACTCCCCAAAAAGCTCCCGGAAAAATCAGCGGGAAAATCATTGATGAAGAAAACGGTGACCCTATACCAGGTGTCAGCATCCGCATTGGCAATAATGGAACAACCACCAGTACAGATGGTTCTTTTAGTATTGCGCTGCCAAAGGGGGCCTATCAGGCAGAAATCTCGTCCTTAGGTTATGGTACCAAACAGGTCACCGATATCGAAGTAAAGGACAATCAGATTTTTGCATTAAACGTAACGCTTAAAAGAACGAAGCGTACACTGAGTGGTGTAGTGATTACCTCTTCTGCAAAAAAAGAAAGCATCAAAGCGCTCTATGCCCGCCAAAAGAACGAAGCAGGTATCTCCAACGGTATAAGCAGGGAACAGATTGCAGCGTTGCCCGACAAAAACATAGGGGAAACATTAAAGCGGATTTCGGGAGTGAGCACTAACGACAACCGGCGTGTGGTGATACGAGGTATTGCGGAGCGCTACAACCTTGCTATGATGGACGGCGCCACATTACCAAGTACGGATGTACAGGTGCGCGACTTTGAGTTCGATATTGTTCCCAGTAACCTGATCGACAATGTGATCGTATCTAAAACGGCAACGCCTGATATGAGCTTTGGCTTTGGCGGCGGTTTGGTACAAATCAACACGTTTGCGATTCCTGATCAAAACTTTACAACAATAGGTATTGGCGGAAAATATACAAGTGGGAGCACAGGAAAAGACTTCCTGGGTTATGGCCGTGGAAAAAATGACTACCTCGGCTTTGATGACGGCAGCAGGGAGCATTTCCCCAAAGACCTGCTGATCTTTACCAATCAAAACTATAATCCTATCAAGCCGTATGATCTTCCTCCCAAAGATATTCCGGCAATAACACCTGAAATGATTGCAGCGCAGAACAAAAGAATAGGTGGTTTGGAACGGATAGGCACCAGGACCTACAAGGCATTACCGGGACAAAACTACCAGTTCAGCCTGGGACGTAGCTACAACATTAAAGATAGCCGTTTCGGTTTTGTGGCTTCACTCAGCTACCGCAATGAGCAATCTATTGATGATATTTCCCATTTTGAACGGGGCGACTGGGAGAAGATCGGTAATCGCGTTTATAACGTAGCCACCGGGGAAGAAATCGACCCTACTTTTTCCAACCAGTATAATTTCAATACCACCTGGGGCGCCCTGGTCAACCTGGGGTGGCAATCAAAGCGTCACAAAATCACTTTCCGCAATTTCTATTCACGGGTATTTAACAACCAGTTTTCCCGTATCGTGGGATATGGTAATGACATTGGTTATGGCGAACATCCTGCCATCCGGGAATACGACCGTCCAAAGTTTATTGACCTGTTGCAAAACCGTATCAATGGTGAACACACCTTTGGTGCTTTCCGTTTTGATTGGAATGTGGCCCGGAACAAACTCACCAACCTCGAAAAAGATGCCGTGGAAGCCTGGCTGATGCCTGCAAGTACGCTTAATGGAAGCAGTTACAATATAACACCCAGTGGCGTTACCAATCCAGGTGGCGGAACATTTAACAGGGCGCAATACCTGTATGAGGAAACCAATAAAATAGCGGAAGGATCCCTGAGCTATCATTTCAACGTACTTGGAAAAAAGCAGATAGTAAAGTCCGGCTATCAGTATATGGAGCGCCACGGTCTTTACGACTGGACCCTATTGCCGATCAGTACCGTACGAACAATAGGTAGCATATATGCGCATGTTCCTGTACAGGAATGGGGACAATTCCTGGAATTCAAAGATCCCATGAAAGACTTGTTATATTATCCTGCCAGTTTTTCCCGGAACGGATATGAAGGAAAGAATACCAATCAGGCAGTTTATGGTATGATGGATAACCGTTTTACCAACTGGCTGCGTTTGGTATGGGGTATTCGGGCTGAATACTACGATTATGAAAGGATCAGGAGCGGTGCCAATGACCTATCTATCAGTACACTCATAGAACGGGGCGAAAAATACAGGTTCGTGGACCCTGAAACCGGAAAAATCGTAACCCCTACAGCTGATCCGGAAACTGAAGAAAAAAAATGGCGTTACCTGCCTTCAGCAAGCCTTACTGCCACACCATTGAAGGATTTTAATATACGGGCTGCTTATTCACAATCGGTGGTAAGACCAGCACTGATCGAAAACTCCCGGATGATCCGCTATGATCCGGCCATAGGTGCTTTTCGCCGGAATGAAGGTGTGCTTTCTACCTTGATTGACCACTATGACTTACGACTGGAATGGTATCCCAAACCTGGTGAGGTGATTTCTGTTGGTTATTTCTATAAGTATTTTGACAAACCGGTAGAGCTGTACCGTATACAACCGGATGCTACTATGCGCGTATATGTATCTACCCAAAATTCAGATTGGGCAAAGGTGAACGGGTGGGAATTTGACCTGCGTAAAAGCCTGGGTTTTATCTATCCGCAGTGGAAATTGCTTGATAATATTTACCTGAGTGGTAACCTTACCTTACAGCGTTCCGAAGTACAGGCTGCTATGTTTGTAGGAAAGAGTATGATTGAAGACAAATACGGCAGAAGCTATGAATACCGCAGCAAAGTATTCCAGAGAGAAAAAAGACCATTATATGGACAGGTGCCTGTGCTGTACAATATAGGATTGCAATATGATGGCAACCGTTTAGGGGTCAATATGGCCTTTAATCACATGGGCTACAAAACCTTCTCCACAGGCATTACGCCGAATATTGTAGAGTATGAACGTCCACGCGATCAGCTGGATGCCCAATTAAGCTATAGTTTTCTGAAAAACAAAAAGCTGAAGGCAAAGCTGAACATCAGCAACCTGCTAAATAGTCCTTACCGCTTTTATATTAACAGTACTGACACGTATAAGCTGCTTGATAAATGGAAAGGTCTCCCTATGTCAGAAATTTCTTCTACCGGAGCCACAGAATGGAGTGATATCTACGAATGGAAATATGGCTTCTCCCAGAAATATGAAGAAGGTTATTATGAAACATCAGCAGACGGGAAAACTAAAACCCGGATTGGCGACAAGGATACCTTCATTCGTAAGATTGGCACCTCTTTCAGTTTATCCGTTTCTTATTCCCTTTAGATTTCATCTGATTATAATAAAACCGTAGCGTCATGAAGACAATAAAGATATCTTATACCATACTGACAGGTGCCTTCCTGTTAATACTGGCTGCCTGCAACAAAGGGAAAGACGATTTTTTATACAAGGAAACGATAGCGCCTGTGATGTTGAAAGGCTATAATAGCAGCAACGAAACATTGGAAATAAAACTGGATACCTTTAAGATCAATTATCCATTGTCACCCAATAGTGCCTTTGATCTTATCGATGCGTATACGTTCTATGGCAATACCAATAAAGTAAAGCTGTCATTAACAGAAACAGGAACGGGAAAAGTGGTGCTGGAGAAGGAAATAAAAAGGGGAGACGGCCCCACCAACCTCAAATTTCTTTATCTGAATGGTAAAGTAAATGATCTGCCGGAAAAACCGCTGGTTGAACAGGGAAAAATAAAAATCAGTTACCTGTTCATGCCAACGCTTACTAATTATACAGCACCTGTAGATATTGTGCTGATAAAATATTATTTCACACCCAAGGCTTTTGAGGAGATCATCCGGATTAAAAATGTAAAGCCTTATGAATGCAGTGAGCCTGTCACTATTTCCAGCTTTCCAACTTCGGGGCAAGAATATAATGGACAGCCTACCAGTGTGCTGTTTAAGGCTTATATCTACAAAGCAGGTACGAATGAATTTTACACGGAGGGAACGGGATATACCTGGCATGCTACTTCCTCCAGTGCCCCTACACCATCTGCATCAGTGGCATCTTCCAATTTGTATATATTCAATGAAAGCACTGCAGGAAATAGTATAAGGTTTACCAAACTATTTGAACTATAACTAATAAACGAACCAATGAAGCAATTAATACAATACATGAAAATAGCCGGTATCATTACCATGCTTATTAACGTGCTTGCAGCGTGCAACAAAGAGGAGCTCAATCCGGAAAAAGCAATACAGGTGATCATCAGTGGCTACAATGGCAGTGCGAACGAACTGGAAGTATCAATAGATACCACCAGGTACGACAAGAGTTTGGCCAACGGAAAATTTATACTCCAGCCAGCCTCTTTAATAGGCTTTAACGCAGTATATACCTACCGTGACCCGGCGTTACGTTCGAGGGTTACCCTGACAGATCCTGCTACCGGGGAAATAGTCTTTAGTAAACCACTTCCTGCATCAGGCACAAAAGCCTGTTTTAATTACATCTATTTAGATGGTAAGGTGGTAGAAGTAAATCCACCAGCCGCCGAAGCCACCACCAATAAATTGGGATTTTATATTCACTATGCGGATAGCGATGCCCCCTTTGATATTTTCCTGTACAGAATTGATAACACCACCGGGCAGGAATACCGGGAATACCTGGCAAAGGATGTAAAACGAAAATCATGGATTTATATAGATTATATTCCTTCCGCTGATTTTGATAATAAAAATGCCCTGAGCAATAGCAGTGTTTGTTTTACGAAGGCAGGTACCACAGATCAATGGGCCTTTCAGGATAATGAAACCATGAGTAAAGTGCCGGCAATGGGAATGGGTTTCCCCCTTGCCGGTGAAAAAGGTTTGGTGTTGCCTTATTTTATTACGCCTGGCTCCTGGCAGTTAGAGCAGTCCCGTTTGTTTTTCTATCCGGACAGGTTTTAGTAAATATGGATCATCGCAACGCAATTTGCAGATAAAATTCCCGGGCTGACCAAAAAGCAATGGTCAGCCCTACTCCCGACCACCCGCTGGCCAGCACCCTAAAGCCAGGCCCTTTTCTGAAAGACAATCACCCGCTGGTGAACTTTTTCCGCTTACCCCTGTTAACTATGTATCACTATGAAAAACACCTATAGCGGCAAAGCCCTCCTGTATTTGTTTTTCCCTTACATGATTTTACTGAAATGATGAAGATACGGTTGATAAACAGGCACAACATCTTGTAAAAGATGTGCAGGGGCGGGCCCTTAAGCGATGTAGCGCCCGCCCTTTTTTATTTAGGTAAGGCTGAACATGAACCCGATCCCATAAATATTCCGGATACTGATATTTTCATTCCCCTGGAAGTATTTGCGGAAGCGGGATACAAATACATCTAAACTTCTTCCTACAAAATAATCATTCGCTCCCCATACCTGGTGCAGGATATCTTCCCGCCGGATCACCTTATTGCTGTTGTGATAGAAGTGCAGCAGCAGATCGCTTTCCAGTGGCGTGAGTATGGTTTCCTTGCCATTGCCGATAAGCTTCAGCGAGTCTTTGTGAAAACGCATCCCTCCAAGTTCAATGGCGTTGCTGGCGGCTATGCTGTTTACGATCTGGTTTCTTTTCAGGATGTTTTTTATGCGGAGCACCAGTTCATCTACATCAAACGGTTTTACGATGTAATCGTCTGCCCCGATCTTCAGGCCGTACAGACGGTCTTTCTTTTCACCACGTGCTGTGAGGAAGAGGAACGGAACGCTTGGTTGTATTTTTACCAGTTCCTGCGCCAGCTCAAAGCCATCCATTTCGGGGAGGTTGATATCTATCAGGATGATATGCCAGGCCGTGGGAGTGGCGGCAAAAGCCTCCAACGCCGCCCGCCCGTTTTGTTGCCAGTCGACAGTGAAATCCATCAGTTCCAGGTATTGTTTTACAACGTTACCGAGATCCGTTTCATCTTCTACCAGCAGAATGTGATGTTTCATAGCGTTATATTTTTGAAGGTATGGTAATTACGAAAGTACTGCCTGCACCGGGTTCGCTGCTCACTTTAATGCTCCAGCCATGTGCATCCACGCACTGTTTTACATAATAAAGCCCAAGGCCCAGGCCCTTCGTGGGCCTGGACAGATTGGGCTGGTGCCGGTAAAATTTCTCAAAGATATGGCGGAGGGTAGCGGCGTTCATGCCGATACCATTGTCTTGTATGATCAATGCAATAGATTCTTTTTCCTGCAGGGTAGTAATGGTGATGATTTTCTCCGGCTGGTCGTTGTACTTCACGGCGTTATCCAGGATGTTTTGCAGCAGGGTGGTAAAATGAAAGGTATCTGCTTCAATCATCACCGGGTGGCCGCTGTTGTGGAAAGTGAAGCGGATGGCCTGCTTCATGGTATTAAGACTATACACCGCCAGTATCCCGCTGATCAGTTCATTCAGATCGGTGGTAGTGGTTTTGAGCGCCAGTTTTTCCGTAGCCGCAATATTGATCACCTTTTCCACCAGTAGTTTCAGGCGTTCCGCCTGCCGGTGGATAATCTCGGAAAGTGCGGTAACGCTTTGTTTGTTATCCAGTGTTTTTTCATTCTGGATATTTTTATTGGCAACGATAATAGCCGTGATAGGCGTATTAAACTCGTGGGTGATGTTATTGATAAAGTCCGATTTCATATCAGACAGGTGTTTTTGCCGGATCCATTTAAACAGGGTGATGGCAAACAGCGTAATCACCGCCAGCAGGGTAAGTATGCCGGGCAGGATGGTATATTTCATTTGCCGGAGTACAAGGGTACGGCGGTTATAGGGGTCTGCATAAAATGAGAACGACAGGGAATAGGAGTAGGGCAGGGGCGAATTGGCCACCAGCGAGGATGCCGCGCTGTTTTCATTGAGCTGCGGCAGGTTGCCGCAAATAAAGAGCCCCATTTCCTTTTGCCTGTTGGCCGGGATGAGCGGGTACTTTTTAAAGCGGTTGTATACGTTCACATACTGACTGTCTTTAAACTTGATATCCAGCCGGTGAATGCATAAGGCAAACAGCAGGGAATCCTTGATCCCGTCGTTGGCTTTAATGGCTTTCAGCATGCTGTCGGTGTTCTCGTGCTTTACCAGTTCGCGGATAATGCGGTTCACGAGGTGTTGTGCGGCGGTGTCGAAGCCGTGGCGGTTGGTGTTATACAGCTGTTCCAGGTAAGAGTACTGTGGCACAATGATGCTGTCCAGCAGGGGTTGTCCTCCCGGGAACAGTTTATCGTTGGCGATAGCCAGGTTGTAGGCTTCACCGATCCTTCCTTTTTCCACGTAGTTAAAACGACTGTCCAGCAACTGATAAGTATTATATATCAGGAAAAACTGTACAATAGCCAACGCGATAATACAGATAACAGCTGTCAGGATATACAGCTTGATAGAATGCCTCATGCTTCGCTTTGTTACTTTTGGTTGACCTTTCCTGTTCATCAATTGATAACGACGTCCGCTCCTGATACTTTTAAGTTTTGTTTACAATCCGTTAGGGATTTTTTAAAATTGATTCGATTCCTGTTGGCTATTTTCACCATTAAGATACTACTTTTTTGGTATTAGAAAATCGATTTAGCATTTTTTATAAAATCCCTGTATGAAGAGATATTTATGCTATGTATTATTAGTTGGTGGCAGTCTTTTTACCCTTGCCACCTTTGCTTCGAAAAATACCGCGTGGATGGCGCCGGTGGTGAAGGATACCACGGCCGCACCACCACTTACCTGGAAGGAGCATTGGTTTGAGCATGCGCAGGTAATGCGCCGGGTGTTCAGCAATTCGTCGGTAACGGTGTATTACGACAAAGAAACGCCTGAGAGTATTACCTGGCCGGATACGCTGTTAACGAAGGTATGGAACTACACCACTAAAACTTATGGCGCCTTTGGTAAGGATAACCGCCTCTTTGTATTACTGCATACCGGCAAATATGGCGGCGGGCATCCGTCTACCTATTTCGACGGCAGTCACGACTACCGAAATGTAATTGATGTAGGGCATGAGGGCGATTGGGTGAGCAATACCGGCTGGAACCTGGATGCAGCCGTGCATGAGGTAGGGCATATTGTGGAAGGCGCCGCCAAAAGCGTGCATGGGTCGCCGGCTTTCCCGATCTGGAAAGACAGCAAGTGGATGGAGATTTATCAGTATGATGTATACCGGGCATTGGGCTGGGATGCAGAAGCCAGGCGCTGGTTTGATATGCAGATGAAGGGTACGGACAATTTTCCGCGGCCTGGAACACAGTGGTTCAAAAACTGGTTTTACCCGATTTACCATCAGTACGGCGGGGCCAAAGTGCTGAACAATTTCTTTACATTACTGGCCGTCAACTTCCCCCGTAACGGCAACGCATATACGCGGGATTTGAACTGGGGAGAGTTTATCCATTTCTGGAGCGGCGCCGCGGGTGTAAACCTGAAACCGCAGGCTATCATTGCTTTTGGCTGGCCCGCCAGTTGGGAGGAGGAGTTCCTGCAGGCGCAGAAAGAATTTCCGGAAGTAAAATATTAAAGATAAAAAGCGGAGGGCATGCCCTCCGCTTTTTATCTTGTGTAGTATTTACGCGCCATGAAGGAAAGTGGTAATCCGATCATCGCCATCAGTATCAGTATATTAATAACGGAGTTGACTAAACGCAGCGGCCCATGCGGTACCTGGCTTAACGGCACTACCACCAGGTTCATTACACACCACACCAGTAAACCATAAACGAGCCCGGTTGCCACCGGGTGTTTGTGCAGCCCTGCTATCTTGGGATAGAGGACAAAGAAAACAAACGACCACGTCAGCGCAATAAGATAATGAAACAGTAACCCCCACCACATCATGGCCGGCCCACCGCTAAAGGCCGCTTTACCAAATACACCGCTGCTGATGTATACCAGTATTTTGCTGACAGGCTGACCATGACTAACAACCGAAAAATACACAAACGCAGAAAGGATGTCCAGCGTACCGGTAATGAGGCCGGCCAGTAAAACAGTTCCCGGAAAGGAGGAAAAAGGACGCATGTAATTTGTTTTTATATGGTAAAACAGGGCGGTATGAGTATATCTCTTAAATTATAAAATTCTGCTATAAAAACCTCGCTATTGGTAGGATTTTCTTCTTTTTTATTAAGCTATTATTAAGAAATATTAAAAATAGCTTAAAATTTTAAACAAATTTGTTGATTATCAATTATATACAGTTTTAAATATTCAAAATTTAAACAAACAGTTAAATAAACGCTTGTTTAAATTAAACGTTTGTTTAACTTTGTCCTGTCAAATCTAAAAAAGGAACATGGAAGAGTATAGTGAAAAACAGCTCTCAATTTTAACGGTTGCGGAGCGGCTATTTGCCGATCAGGGCTTTCATGGCACATCGGTGAGAGATATAGCACAGGAGGCGGATGTGAACATCGCCATGATCTCCTATTATTTCGGTTCAAAGGACAAATTGCTGGAATCTATTTTCAAGTATAGAATGGAGGCTTCCCGGAAGTTCATTAATGAATTACTGGAGAACGACACGATGGAGCCACTGGAGAAAATAAACAGCCTGATCGACCGGTTCATCAATAAAATGCTTGGGGAGCAGTATTTCCAGTGCATTATGAGCCGCGAACAGCTGAACAGCCAGCAAAGTCCGGTCAGGGATCTGATCTGGCAACTGAAAGGGGAAATGCTTGGTCTGATGCGCCCCATCGTTACTAATGCCCAGGAAGCGGGCATCTTTTATAAAGATGTAGATGTGGAAATGCTGATGACTTCTTTATTCGGGACTATCCATCAGGTAATACCTGCCAAGCATATATTAAGAACGAACCCTGAAGCAAAGGATCTGAACGACGATGAATACAGGGAGTATTTAAAAAACAGAGTAAGTACACATTTAAAAAAATTGTTCAAAGCAATCCTAACACATGAATTCTAAAAGCATATACACACGATTATATGCGCTTGCATCGGGAATCCTGCTGACTTTTTTCTTTCAGACAGCATCCGCACAACAGAGCGTAAAACCGCTTTCGTTAAATGAAGCCATATCGCTGAGTATACAAAACAGCAAACAATTAAAGGTGAGTCATGCTAAAGTGGATCAGGCTACTGCCTCACTGAAAGAAGCCAATGAACGCCAGTTACCGGATGTAAGTGTTTCCGGTTCTTATCTCAGGCTTACACAGCCTAATATCGACATGAAACTTAAACTGGGAGATGATAGCAACGGTGGCACCAAAAGTGAAAGCCCCAAGGTGAATTCAGCAGCTTATGGTATCGCCAGTGTATCCGTACCCATCTTTGCAGGTGGATTGATACAAAGCGGTAAAGAATCTGCCCGTTACCTGGCAGAAGCAGCGCGACTGGATGTTGATAAAGACCGTGAAGATGTGATCCAGAACACCATCGCCGCCTACAGCAATCTTTATAAGGCAAAAGCCGCGGTAGCACTGGTACAGGAAAACATCCGGCAGTCGGACGAAAGGGTGAAAGAATTTTCCAACAAGGAAAAGAATGGTCTCCTTGCCCGCAACGATCTCTTAAAAGCAGAATTACAGCAATCTAATTATCAGCTGGCACTGATGGACGCTGAAAACAACCTGAAAATTGCCAATCTGAATATGGATATCATGCTGGGCCTGCCGGATAACACCATGATCCAGGTAGACAGCACCGTATTCAAAGTAGATGATAAGGTAGATGGCCGCGGAGTAGCAGAGTTTGAGCAACTGGCTTACCAGAACCGTAAGGATGCAGCCTCTCTCACTGCACGTGAAAAAGCAGCGAATGCAGGAATAAAAGGAGCTAAAGCGGATTATTTCCCATCACTCGCTGTAACCGGCGGATATGTGGCTGCTTACATTCCTAATGTGATCACCATTACCAATGCCGTAAATGCAGGAGTAGGGCTGAAATACAATCTTTCTTCCCTCTGGAAAACAGGATCAAAAGTAAGCAATGCAAAGGCGCAACTGGCAGAAGTACAGGCCAATGAGGCGAAGCTCGTGGATGGTATTCACCTGGACGTATACCAATCTTACGAAAATTACCTTCTGAGCCACAAGAAAATGGATACTTATATCAAAGCGATAGAACAGTCGGAAGAAAATTACCGGATTACGAAGAACAAGCACGATAACAACCTGGCTACTACAACAGATCTGTTGGATGCCGACGTTGCAAATCTGCAGGCGCATCTCAACTATGCGTACGCAAAGGCAGATGCACTGGTAGCATATAACAAACTGTTACAGTCTGCAGGTATACTGGAATCCAACAACAAATAATACCAACAAACCAATAAATATCAAAGCCGTGGAAACGCAAACTCAAACAAAACCTACTAACAATATAAACATGCAGGAAACAACCGCGCCTAAAAAGAAAAGCAAAGGATTCGTTATAGTGCTGGCAGTGCTGGTACTGGGTGGCGGTGCATTTGGTATCACCAAGTATGTTCATGGTCAGCACCATGAAGAAACTGATAATGCGCAGATCGATGCTAATGTGAGCCCGGTTATACCCCGCGTATCCGGTTATGTGAAAGAAGTAAGAGTGAAAGATAACCAGGTGGTGAAGAAAGGAGATACATTAGTAATCCTGGACGACCGCGACCTGGCCATAAAAGTACAACAGGCAGAAAACGCCCTCTATGCTGCACAGGCTAACCTGGGCGCTGCACAGGCCAGCACTGCTGCTGCGGAAGCAGGTATCAGCACCGCACAGGCGCAGGTAGGTACTATCGATGCACAGATTGAAGCAGCCAAAGTAAACCTCTGGAGAGCCAGCCAGGATTACGACCGTTACGCTAACCTGATCAAAGATCATTCTATTACCCAACAGGAATTTGAACAGGCCTCTGCTGCCAAACAAACTGCTGAACGTCAGCTCGACGTACTGGCCCGTCAAAAAGCGGCTGCCAGCCGTCAGACAAACGTAGTGAGTTCCCAGAGCGGTGCTACTTCCAAACAAATTAACGTAGCGAATGCAGGTATCAAACAACGTGAAACAGATGTGGAAGATGCGAAGCTGAACCTGTCTTATTCCGTGATCCTTGCTCCGGAAGATGGCGTACTGTCAAAAATCTTCGTACAGCCGGGACAGTTTGTTACTGCGGGTCAGTCTTTATTCAGCGTGGTGCTGAGCACTACTCCGTGGGTAGTGGCCAACTTCAAGGAAACACAGCTGGATAAAATGAAACTGGGTCAGAAAGTAACTGTACACATCGATGCTTATCCTGAAAAAGGACTGGAAGGTAAAGTAACTTCCTTCGCTCCGGCTACCGGCTCCAAATTCGCCCTGCTGCCTGCGGATAACGCTTCCGGTAACTTCGTAAAAGTAGTGCAGCGCTTACCGGTAAAAATTGAGTTCGATAACCCTAACGATGAACTGGTAAAACAGTTACGCCCGGGTATGAACGTACTGGTAGACGTGCATCTCAACTAATCATATACATGAATAGCAACGTATCCGGAGTTAATAATTAGTGGGAACCATGCAATAATTAACAGACAGGCATAATCGATTAGCATAAATAACAGATCATAAACGGAAAGGTCATGTTCGTCATTAATTATTAACTCCGGGTAGTGTTGTTTTCATTCAAAATATAAGTGCTGCATGCAACAAGAATCATTGATAGAATACGGCTCGCGCAGGGTGATCATTACGATCACCGCTATATTCTGCGCTTTGCTGGAGATAGTGGATACCACTATCGTAAATGTGGCGTTGAATGACATGCGTGGTAACATGGGCGCCACACTCAGTGAAATCGGATGGGTCATCACCGCATACGCTATCGGTAACGTAATCATAGTACCGATGACCAGCTGGTTATCACAGCAATTTGGTCGTCGTAACTATTTCGCGGCGTCTATTATTATATTCACCGTTTCCTCTTTCCTCTGCGGTAACGCAACTGCCATGTGGGAGCTGATCATATTCCGCTTCATACAGGGTTTGGGTGGAGGTGCATTGCTGGTGACCTCTCAAACGATTATCACTGAAAGTTATCCGCCTGAAAAACGCGGTATCGCCCAGGCCATTTATGGATTGGGTGTAATTATCGGTCCAACGTTAGGCCCCCCGTTAGGCGGTTACATCACCGATAACTATTCCTGGCCTTATATCTTTTACATCAACATCCCGATCGGTGTAATCGCTACCCTGCTCACTTTGCAGTTTGTACGCAGCCCGAAATATGGTGAAAAAAGAGCAATGTCGGAGATAGATTTCCTCGGTATAGGACTCCTGGCGGTGATGGTAGGGTGTTTGCAATTTGTATTGGAACGCGGACAGGAAGACGACTGGTTTAACGACTCTACCATTACAGCCCTGACCGTAACAAGTGTATTGGCCCTGTTCTTCTTTGTATGGCGTGAGCTTACCTATAAGAACCCGATTGTGGAGCTGAGGGTGCTCAAAAACGGAAACCTCCGGGTAGGTACCATCCTGTCGTTCATCATGGGCTTTGGATTATACGGATCTACCTTCATCATCCCGCTGTACACACAAGGTTCGCTGGGATGGACCGCTACCCAATCCGGTATGCTGATGATTCCTGCGGCGTTGACTACCGCGGTGATGATGCCGCTCATCGGTAAGATGCTGGAAAGAGGTATTCCACAACAATACCTGGTGGCAAGTGGTATGTTCCTGTTCTTTGTGTTCTGCTTCTGGGGATATAAAATTATCACACCGGCAGATACCGGTTCAGATGCTTTCTTCTGGATGCTGATTGTTCGCGGTATAGGTATGGGTTTACTCTTTATTCCTATCACCACGTTGTCGCTGTCTGGTTTGAAAGGACAACAGATTGGCCAGGGCGCAGCCTTCACCGGTATGATGCGTCAGCTGGGAGGTTCATTTGGGGTGGCTTTGATCACTACGTTTATGGCCCGTCAGAATATGCTGCACCGGAGCGACCTGGTGGCAAAACTGGATACCAATAACCCCGATGTAATTAACCGGGTAAACGGGTTACAGCAAAGCTTCGGCGCCAAAGGAATGGACCCTCACCAGGCACTGAATTCGGGTTATAAATTACTGGATTACAGTGTTACCAAACAGGCCGCCATATTATCCTATATGGATGTGTTCCTGTACCTGGGCCTGATATTCCTGATTTGTGTACCGTTTGTACTCATGGTAAAAGCTAAGAAAGCTGCAAAACTCGATCCGTCTGCTATGCACTAACGGAAACAGTTTTTCAAGATAAATTATTGTTGCAATAACAGTGTAACAGTTGTAGGTTTAGGTAAATAAGCCCCGATTTTAATCGGGGCTTTTGTTTTTTCAGGAGCAATGAATTAAATTCATAGAAACACCCGCTATGGAAACATTCGGCCATGTAAGAATGGTGATAGGATTTATCCTGAGCCTCAGCATTGCCCATCTGCTCAAAGGCACTGCTAAATTTATCCAGCATCCCAACCGGGAAAAACCTTACTGGGTACACCTTTCATGGGTAGCTTACATCTTTGTGCTGCTGGTACATTTCTGGTGGTGGGAAATGCCATTGCACGCATTGAAGAAATGGACTTTCCCGGAATATATCTTTATTATCTCCTTTATTACTACCTTTTTCCTGCTCTGTGCACTGTTGTACCCGGATGATCTGAAGGATTATAAAGGATACCAGGACTACTTTTATTCACGGCGAAAGTGGTTCTTCGGGGTACTGGCGTTTTCATTTATTGCAGATGTAATAGATACGCTGATAAAAGGACAGGACTACTTTCATCATTTCGGTATAGAATACCCGATCCGCAATATCATTCACTTTGTCCTTTGCCTGTTGGCCATCAGGATCAGTAACCGCACCTTTCACGGGGCGCTGGTCATTATATTCATGCTATACGAAATGAGCTATGTGCTGCGGCTTTATTTGTCGGCCGCCACATGAGGGCTTTTACAGGCGGATGCCCACTTTTTTATAGATAAAGCTCAGCAGCCAGGCGGGCCCGATGAGCAGGAATTGCAAATCCTTGAAGAAAGAAGGTTTGGCGCCTTCTATTTTATGACCAATAAACTGCCCGATCCAGGCCACTACGAAAATAAACAATGCCACCTGCCAGATCACCAGCGGAGTGGCTGCTATGAGGCGCCATAGCCATAAACAGATCACGCCGATGAGCAGCATACCTGCCGCCAGGGAAGGAGAGAGGCGCAGATAGTAAATGATCAGTAACAGCAATGCCACATGGGCCACCGAAATATAAGAACGCACGCCACCAATGGGCAACGGGATCGCGTATAAAAATCCGACTATACTGAAAAAAATAGCGGGCACACAAATCCAGTGAATCAGCTTGTTGGTGTGGTTACGGTGGCTGCTGCCGTACTCGTCCAGCCATTGATGGATTGTTCTCATAGCGGTGGCGGTTTATAAAGTGCTGCTATTAAAATACGTTAAATAACCCAAAATGAGTGATGATTTTATTTGCCCCTGATCACCACCTTTTTCATGCCTTCTCTCCCAAAAAATACCGGGAAATACATCATTTCTGCTTTGGCCGGGTTCAGGTGGTAATACCCCGTATAGCGCGGCATTAAGGACACCGTAAAGCGGTAAGTACCTTTGTTTAAATAATCACTGAAGATGCTTACCTTGTTTTTAAAGTACTCGCGGTGTACTTCATGGTTCGACCACTGACTGTTTTTCTCCTCATAGGAACAGCCAGCCGGCACCGGTATTTCCACCATCACGTAATCCGCATCTGCTTTTACTTCCACGGTTACTTCCAGGGTAACAGCGCGGCCTGCGGTGAGGAAGTTTACAGCTGTATCCTGCTGCAGGAACTGGCTGCCCACGCTGAACTGGTGTGATGCAGGTGGCGGCGCCGGATTCCAGTGCTGTTGCCAGCCGGTAAAATATACGGTGGAACCACCCCGCTTAACGACGTTTAATGGCTTACCGGCTGTAAAAATATGCGTATAAGGAAAGGCACTCACCTGTTCCCCGTTAATACTAAGCCCCGGCGTTTGCATCTCCGAAGTTTGCAGCGCATCCGGCAGGATGGTAGCCAGGATAGTGGCAGATTCGTAGGTATTGCGCCAGTTGCCGCTGCGCCGCTTTTCCATGAACCAGTCGCGGATGGTGCGTAACAGGGCATCGTGACCACCCTCTGCCCGCAATATTTTATATGCCAGCAAGGTGAGTTGTACATCATTGTTAAAGAGCTGGTAACTGTCTTCCCCCCAGTAACTATTGCCCATCATGGTGGTTTGCCGCGCAGCCATCAGTGAGGCTGTATTTACGTGTATGCCTGTCTGTTGTTTCAGGTATAATAAACGGAACTGGTCATACTTACTGCCTTTGTTTGCAGGTATGGTATCGAGGTAAGCCGGGAAATTAATTTTGGCGCCCAGCTCGTACAATGTTTCCAAAAGGGTTAAATTATTGGTGTACGCATCCCTGGTGTGTACGGAACCATTCAGCTGGAATACGGAGTAATCGATCAGCGCTGCTTTGTTGATGTTGGGCTTAAATCCTTCTTTTTCAGCCATCAGCAAGGCTTTTGTTACATGTTGTGAAACCCAGTACACAGAAGTGCTTTTATTCCACCAGCCCCAGCCACCATCTTTATTTTCATTCTGTTCCAGTTTACGGATCAGCTCAGAGATCTTTTTCAGATCCTTAAACGGTAGCGCAAGGAATTTACGGGCTTGTTTCTCCAGCAGCAGGCCGGTGAGTTTGGAGGCCAGTTGTTCATTGCATAGATATTCATAACGCCGGAGATAATCTATTTCATCCAGCAGTACCGGTAGCATGCCGGTGCAGGCATACAGGTGAACAGCAGCGGTATCGTCTGCAAAAGACAGGGAGAAGCTGGTATCGGCTGGCAGTGCGGCAAAGAAGCCTTTGGTTTCTGTTACGCCTTTTTTAAAGACAGGAATAGCACGGTATTCTCCGTCGAAGTAATCCTGGTTACCAGTGATGGTATATTTAAAGGAGATGCTGTCGCCCGATAGGGGAACATGCACCGGGAAGGTATCAATCAGGCTGTTGCGCACGCCAATGGAACGGGTGCCGGTGAGTACCTGGTTGGTGTAGAAGCTGCGGCTGACAGTAGCGCTGTCGGTGCCATAGTTCAGCACCTTACCGATAATGTTTACACTGTCGCCTTCAACGGCAAACACCGGTAGCGACAAGTTTGCGCTCAGCGGTTTATATGATTTGATCTGTACCTGTGCGCTGCCGGTTTGTCCCTGGTCAGTGAATGCCAGTGTATAGGTTTTCCAGTTGGTGATATCATCCGGGAAGGTTACCTTAAAAGAGGTTTCTCCTTTTTCGTTGGTGCGTAACCGTGGTTGCCAGCATGCATCGTCGCGGAAGTTGCTGCGCAGGCTATTGGCTTCTGCCGGCAGGGCTTCCTGGCTGGCTGCCGCTATAAAACCCGCTTTGCTGCTGGTGATGAGGATTACTCCGTTGGCGGCCCTGGCGCCATAAATAGCGGTGGCGGCGGCATCTTTCAGCACCGACATATTTTTAATAAGAGACGGATCCAGGCTTTCCAGTAAACCTTCATAGGGAACACCATCAATGATAATCAGTGGTGGCGTGTTAATACTGTTGGCGCCCCGGATAGTGACGCCTGCCACTACGCCATTAAGATTGCCGGTAATGAAGTGCGAAGCAGCGGCGGTAATTTCCTTTTTGCGTTGCGTGCCGTAACCCACTACCACCGTTTCACTCAGGGATTGTATTACCGGTTTTAATTTTATTTCAATAAAATCCTGGTCCCTTAAAGTAACAGTTTCGGCGTTATACCCAATAGCATTAACGGTGAGCTGTCCTTTTTCTGTAACGGCTAAGGAGAAATATCCTTTTGCATTGCTCAGGGTGCCATACCTTGTTCCCTTCAGAATAATGGAGGCGCCGGGTACGGGGCCGTTCGCATCTGTTGTTATCACCCCGGATATACGACGGGTGAAGCCGGAAGTATCCAGGTATTGGTTGTTGAACGGCGTGGTAAAGTCGGTCGTCGCGTTGGTCGACATCTGTTGTGTTTCATAACCTCTCCAGTCCAGTATCGCTTTTGATAATGCAGCGCTGGTAGAGTCTTTTTCCATTACTTTCCGGGCGTGTAACCGGTAATAGGTATTGCCGCCGGCATTGGCTTTCAGGCTATCGGCCACGTAGTATTTATTTTTCTTCAGCAATACCAGCAGCCGGTAATTGCCTGGTTCCAGGTTGTAAAACCAGGTGGTTTGTCCGCGGTAAATACGGATATAGGTGGGATCATCGTAGCGGTAAAGGAACAGCTGCCGCGGTTCATTCCCTTTGAAGGCAGTATCCGGCGAAATAATGAGATTAGAGGTATTCCCGTCGCCTCTTGCATTGGAGTATAGCTCCTGGTTTATCTGCAGGCCATCCAGGTGATCATTCCAGATACTGTCCATTTCACTTTCTGTGATCACATGATCATATAACCGTGGCTGATCCGCTTCTTTCGGCAAATAGAATCTGAGTCGCTGATCGCTGGTACTCGTTTCTTTCACTAATCCTTGCCGGATCTCAAATGTATAACCCGGTTCAGGTACAAAAGATTGTATAAACCTGCCTTTTACAATATAGTCGGCATCATTGTTTTTCAGTGGTCCGGCCAGCTGGATGCTTTTGCTGTAACCATTGCCGGGGTTAAACCATTGTATATTTCCATTCTGGTTAATATACGTATACCCGTCATTGTTATCCGTAAGAAATGGTACCACGTAACGCTTATATAGATTTACTTCCAGCGGGGTAAGTTCCGTTGGCATTTTGGTGATGCGTATCCGTTCATCGGGTTTATCGGCAGCGATGCTGATAAAGGTTTTAAGTCCTTCTTCGGCGTAGATGCTGTCGATGATAATTTCCTTATCAGAAGTACGGATTTCCAGTTTGTGTTTGCCGGGCCATATGGCAAAACTATAGGCTGGCCGGAGGTCTGTATTGGCAAAGAACACCGGTTGTTCATCTATCTTCACATGACTGATAAACTGTACAGCGCCATTTTCTGTAACAAACGGGGAAATCTGTGTAATATCATTCTTCGCAGGTTCCGTGCTGTAACGTATTCCATCCGGATGCAGGAAGCGATAATACGCGTTGCTATCCAGCGTCATTTCGTTTTTCCACCGGTCCCAGTTCATGATCTGTTTGCCGGATACGGTTTTTCTATCAGATAACCACTGTTGGCTATATGCTTTCCGCATAGGATGCCTTTTATCAAGATTGGGCAGGTTAGGCATGGTATAGTTAAACCTGGCAGTCATCGCATAAGCCGTAACATCTGCATCCTTTACAGGCCGGCCTTCTGCATCAGTAACAGTGATGCCTATACGAACTGTTTGCCCCGGGTACACAGCTACCGGGTTATTGATGGTTACCTGTAATTGTTTTTCAAGATAAGGGATGATGAAGTGCTCATCTTTCACCTGGTCATTCCAGATATATTGCAGGGAAACAAAATAATACCCGTGGGTGGCGGAGGCGGCTTTCCACGACAGCTGCTGGTCGTAGCCCTGTGCCACCAGTTTGTTGCCGGCAAAGATGCTATACCAGAAGTACAATTTTTTTGGATTCACAATATCTGCAAATACGGAATCGCGGGTACGGCTGGCATTGCACTGGATCATGCCATTTTCACCGGATGACAGGTAGCTTTTAGTGACGTTGCCTGCTGTTACCCGGTAGGTATTTACATAAGGATGCAGCGGCAATACGGCGGGTAATGAGATAGCAGAAAGAGCAACCGTATCACGCTTTGCATTCAGCAACAGCAGCGTGGCCTGTGAAGGTATGACGTGGCCGGAGCGTTTAAAGTCAACAGATAAGCTATCGCCTTTTGGTGTGAAACTGATTTCATCCGTATCATAATAATATTGCTGGGAAATACGGCTGCTTTGGCTTTCATTGTTGCTGTTCAGAAACTGTGTGCTGATGTTATAGGAAAAAGAAGCGGCCGGGAAAATACTGTCAGGCAGCGTTACTTTGGTTTCCCCGGTCATATCCAGCGCTACTTCATGTTTCCATAACTGGTGGGGTATAAATACCACCGGCGCGTGATATTGTGAAATGTTGTTAGGGGTAACGGTGATGGTTACACGCCCATCCATTACCGGGAGATCGTTTTCATCGGTGGCCTTCAGGAACAGGGATACCGGCGTGCCACGGGTATGTTCTTTCACATCGGTGCGGGCGGTAAAGCGGATCGATTTCAGCTCATACTCTTCATATTCAAACGTACCGCGCATCAATACTTTCCGTCTGGCAAAGTATTCATCATCATCCAGGTCGGTTTCGTTATTGTCGGAGGTATATTTCCTGCTGTCCAGGGTTTCCAGGGTAAACAGGTAGTCTGTGTCCAGATCGAGGTCCAGGCTGTCACTGAGCACCATTTCGTAATCATAGCCTCCCGGCCGGTAAGGACGGATAGTGGTGAGGATTGTATCGATATCCATGTCTTCACTGTAAAGTCGTAACAGCAGGGGTTCATTTACCGGCTTTGTATGGCGATTAATGATGAATGCCTTCATCCGCAGGGTATCGCCGGGCCTGTATTTCGCTTTACTGAAGGCCATGAAGCCTTTGTATTTTTTTTCGGTAGAAGTAGACTGCGAAAACCTGGGTTCATTATGATAATAATTTTTTTTGCGGGGGAACAGTTTTTTCCAGAAGAGGAGCCTGCCCTTACGGTTGGGGACCGTCAGGTTAAAAAGGTTCAGCACCTGGTTATGATACACCTGTATGATACCGCCTTTTTTGTAGCGCGGAATGCGATAGGTTTGTGTGCGTGCATCCCAGGGAATAGTCCGTTGGTTGATCCGCACGCTGGCATTGGAAATCGGTTTTCCATTTTTATCATGTAAGAGCAATGCCAGATCGTAGTTATTGGTTACTACCTTCAGGATTACATTCTGTACGGGTTTGTATTCATACGCCAGGTTATTTTGCAGGCCGGTTACCACTACATAATTTCCTGGGGCGGTACCCGCAGGGAAGCTGGCGCCAAACGGATAAGTGCCGGCTGCGGTATGCAGGTATTTTTCATCCGCCCAGGGTTTGGATGCTCTGCTCAGCTCAAATATCCGGAGCGCTTCCTTATCTGTTATTTTATAGATGTTATTTCTTTCACTGGTGGTTTTACTTTGGGAGATGTATTGCTGGGCGCTGGCTGTGATGCTACATAAGCACAGCAGAAACAATGAAATTCTTTTCAAGGTATAAGGATTATATGCTGAATTTAAGGAAAAGAAGGGAAACTAAAAATCCACATATCTTTATATAATCATTTTGAAATGATAGATTTGAACCAACAAGATAACTGAAGAATTATGGAAACCATTGGATTTATCGGCACAGGCCATTTGGGCTATCCCATTGCAGAAAACCTGCTGAAGGCAGGTTATACTTTAAGAATTTATAACCGTACCCGGGAGAAGGCATTGCCGCTGGAACAGCTGGGTGCCATACTGGTGAACAGCCCGGAGGAAACCGCTGTGAAAGGAGGGGTTGTTCTGAGCCTGGTGGCGGATGACAAGGCGCTGGAAGCAGTGGCCACCGATGCGTTGGTGCAGGCGCTTGGAGAAGGCGGCATCCATGTGTCTATGAGCACTGTTTCGCCGGATATATCGAGGGAGTTGTCGGTTCGGCATGGGAAGCACGGCGTGTTGTTTGTAGGTGCGCCGGTATTTGCGCGGCCGGAGGCGGCAGCGGCGAAAGCAGGTAATTCGGTGATTTCCGGTCCTGCTGCGGCTAAAGAAAGGATACGCCCTTTATTGGAGGCAGGGTTTGCCCGTAATATTTTTGATCTTGGAGAAGATGCCGGTAGCGCCAATGTGCTGAAGCTGATGGGTAATTTTATGATTGCCGGGGCGCTGGAACTGATGGCAGAGGCTTTTGCGCTGGCAGAGAAAAACGGGGTAGATCCCAGGGTGGCGTATGAAATGCTCACCACTACGTTATTTTCGGGCCCTATTTTCAGGAATTATGGCGCCATGATCCTGGATCGTAAATTTACCGGTAATCCTTCTTTCAGTGCGGAATTAGGGTTGAAAGATATGGACCTGGTATTGCAAACGGCGCGGAAATCATATACGCCGATGCCGCTGGCTAACCTGGTGCAGAACCGGCTCACTACTATCCTGGCGAAGGATATACATGATGCCGACTGGACAGCGCTGGCTTCCGGTGCGCTCGAGGACGCCGGGTTGGCAGTTTAACCTTTATCAGCCATAGCCGCCACGGTTTTTTCTTTGGATGCCTGGCGTGCTATGGCATCTTCCCGGTGCATAGTGCCCCAGTCGGAGATATGCTGCAACATGCTTTCCATGCTCCATCCCAGCGGGGTGAGTTCATATTCCACCCGTGGAGGAACTTCCGGGTACACGATCCGTTTAACAAGGTGGTCGTTTTCCAGTTCCCTCAACTGCAGAACCAGCACTCTTTCAGAGATGCCGGTGATCGACTTTTTCAGTTCATTATAGCGTAGTTTACCATCCAGTAAGCGCCACAGTATGCTGGGTTTCCAGCGTCCGCCGATCAACGACAGGGTATACGCTGTTCCGCAGTCGCCGCGCAGCTGTTTTCCGTTGATGGCATTAGAGGAATTTTCTTTTCGCATACGTTCATTTTTTCTTTCCGGGTATAAAGATACGCAATGCACTGCTATAGTGAAGGATACCGCTATCCTTTTAGTAACCCTGTTCTCTGGTGCCTTACAGTATTGATAACCGCAAGGCATAAAGCAAAAAGGGGAAGGTGCACACCTTCCCCTTTTGTTATGCTTCTTATAGTGTTACTCTGCCTGTTTTCCGGCTTCGTTTTTCTTTGCCACATCTTCCAGTAATTTGAGTCCGAGCAATCCGCTGATCGGACCGTTGGCGCCGTCTCCGCCGCTGATGAGCACATCCGGCATGATGCGGATTTGCTGTGATCCGATGGCTTCCATTACTTTCAGTTGGGTAAAGTTGTTGCCACCCATTGCTTCTACTGCCAGTTTGTAGGATTCCGCGCTGGACTGACCAATGGCCAGGATCTTTTCTGCTTCTGCTTTACCGGTGAGGGCAATTTTTTCCGCATCGGCTTTAGCAATCCACTCGGTGCGTTCCGCTTCTGCTTTGGCCAGCAGGCGTACTTTTTCCGCTTCACCGCCGGCCAGTAATTTCATCCGGTCGCTTTCCGCGTTGGCTTGCAGCCGCACGCTGTTGGCGTCACCGGTGGCTTTTTTCACGGAGGCGTCTGCATGTCTTTCCGCAATCCAAACGCCCTGGTCGGCTTTTACAATTTCCTTCTGCATTTCTGCAATGGCGGTTTCTTTTTCCAGCGTCTGACGGGTTTCCTGTGCCAGTCGCTCTGTATCATAGGTAATTTTCTGTTCTTCTGCAATTTTACGGTCGGTCAGTGTTTTCATCAGTGTTTCCGGTGGCACAATGTCGCCGATAAGGGTATCTACCCCGAACACATTGTACTGATCCAGTACCTGGCCGATATGTTCCTTCGCGGAAGTTTGCCGTTCCTTACGGCTGGTGAGGAAACTGATCACATCTGATCCCTGGGCTGAGTTACGGAAATAGTTACCGATGGTAGGTTCCAGTACCTGCGTTACCAGGTTGCTCATGTTACCGAAGCGGGCAATTACTTTAGGGGCTTCAGTAGTTGGGATGTGGATGATCTGCGCTACGTCGAGATTAAAAGTAAAACCGTCACGGCTTCTCACGGTGATGGTAGAGAGGTTTTTATCCAGCTGGTGGGCCTCACTTCTGGCGGTGGCCCAGTTCAGCACCAGGTTGGTGGTAGGCACCAGTTCTACTTTCATGATATAGGGATTAACAGGATACTTACCCGGTCCCAGTGGCTCGGCCCATACGCCTTTGGTGCCTTTGGCCACGATGTTACCGTGTTTGAATTCTGCGCCGCTGAGATCCACGCCATCATTACCCACGAAGGAGATCACCACGCCTACGTGGCCGATGGCGATTTCCGTCATACGCACCATTTCCAGTTTGGCGAACCACGGGTTAATAAAATAGGAACCAGCCAGGATCACCTGTTCCTGTAAGCCTTTGTAGCCGCCTTTTTCGAGGAAGGCATCCACATCCTGGAAGTTGTTGTGGTTTTCGATGGTTTTACCCGCAATGGAGCCGGTTTCAATGGCCTGTCCTTCGAGAGTGGTAACAATTCCCACGGCATTATCGGGGATGGATAGCATGTCGGTGATTTCCACTTCAAACAGGAAGGTATTGATACGGTACGATCCGGGCGTGATAATGGCGGTTTGCCGGCCTTTGCGGCCGCCGTTCTGCAGGAAGGCTACGGCGTCCTGGAAGGAGTCGCAGGGAACCTTGCGGGCCAGGATGGAACCTGTTTCCAGTTCTGAACCGTCTTTCGCCAGTACCAGTCCGATTTTACCGGTGGGGATGATGGTAAACGGTTGAAAGGTAACGCTGTACTGCCAGATCCATTTCCAGAAGTATACGCCGGGAGCGAGTGTTTGCGCCTGGAAGCCTGCTTCGCCATTGGTGGCGAGGATGCGGCCTTCGGGCAGTTCCTGTTTACCGATCAGTACAAATTTTTTAGTAACCAGACCGATACGGTCTTCCGGTACAATGACTACGCCAAAGCATATACGAAGAATTACTTTGTACAGTACAAGGCATAGAATGGGCAGGCCGATAAGCAAAGCCCATCTGAGAAATGTGTTTTCCATTTGTAGGGTTGTTGTTAAGGTATGTGTGTTTGTAAAGATGAATTTAAATGCACAGCGATACTGCTGACGGACGTGTCACTTCAGGGTTTGGGCCATGCATATCTATTTCAGAAAAGTGGGGGCGAAGTGTTGAAGTTCGTAGCGATATAAGCTATCAGGATGTTGTTGCCGGAGCAATGATCAGATTCCATTGAAAAATGAATTTCGGATGTAAAAGTGATGATTATTTTTCATCTGTCAAAATAATTTCCGGCAGATGATCATGGAGGTTAGCCGGGAATTTCAGATAAATGTTTCCGGATGATCTTTGCTGATTATTTCAGATAATGGCGGAGAGGTTTCTTTGAGAACTATTGAAAAATCTCCCGTTTTTTTTGATTTTTGGAAAAACGCCCTATATTGAGAGCTGTTTAACTGTTTTTCACTTTGCTAAAACGATTTTTCTGAGCATGTCAACCAAATAGTTTTTTATATTTGTATAGCTTTAACGATTTAGCAAACATTCTATTTATTGAATTTATGACAAATTCCACGGCGTTAGGAATAGATATCGGCGGCTCCCACATTACCGCAGCACTGGTAGATCTTAACACAAGATCGATCATAGAAGGCACATGGAACCGCATCCGTATTAACTCACAGGGCGAAGTAGCGGATATCATCGATGGCTGGGCGGCTGTTATCAGGGAAGTATTTACCCACGCTTCAGCAGATGTCCGGCATATTGGTATCGGCATGCCGGGTCCGTTCGACTATGAGCACGGGATCAGCCTCATGAAAGGGCAACATAAATATGACGCATTATACAACCTGAACGTAAAAGAACTACTGGCAACAAGCCTCGGAATTTCACCGGAACAGATCCGCTTTATCAACGATGCCGGCTGCTTCCTGCAGGGCGAAGTGTTCAGCGGCGCCGGCAGAAACCACCAATGCGTGATCGGGCTTACACTGGGCACGGGCCTGGGTTCGGCCATCTACCGCGATGGAGCAGCCAATGATGCCAACCGCTGGTGCTCTCCTTTTAAAGACGGCATGGCGGAAGACTATCTTTCTACCCGCTGGTTTGTAAAACGCTATGAAGAAATAAGCGGTGAAACAGTAGCAGATGTAAAAGCACTGGTAGCTCGTATAGGCGTTGACGATAGAATACCGCAACTGTTCAACGAGTTTGCCGTAAACCTCGGCACTTTACTTACTGCCTTTATTAAAGAAGAACAACCCGAAATTGTAGTGATCGGCGGCAACATTGCCAACGCGGCTGACCTCTTCTTCCCTCAACTGAAAAAAGAACTGGAAAAACAACAGATCACCGTTCCGGTAGTTACCGCTACCCTCGGTGAGGCGGCAGCCCTGATCGGCGCAGCCAGCTTATGGCATGCCTTCCAGGAGGCATAGCACAGCCTGTTCAACGAAAACATAAATTTAAAAAGAAGCTATTGGCGCAACAACCAAAGCAGGTAGGTTCCGGGCATATCCATCTCCGGAAAAAATATCCGCCCTGGTGTTTGTGCCAATAGCTTTTTGTTTAATGCTTTAACCTTTCTGCTTTTTCCTTTATATTAGGGGCATCAACCACTTCTAAATATTTACTGTTTGAAAGACCGCCTAATTGCAGCTGATAATATTTTGTGGAACAATGTCATCCTGGGGGATCAGCAAGCCTACAGGGAGTTGTATGAGATGTATGCGGATATGCTTTTCCGGTATGGCTTAAGATATATAAAAGATACCAGCACTATAAAGGATTGTATCCAGGAGCTTTTTACCAGTCTTTATCACTACAGGAGTAACCTTGCTCACGACGTGAACATCCGGTTTTACCTGCTCCGGTCGTTCCGCAGGAAGATCCACCAGGCCGTAAAAAAGAATGCCACCATTCTCCATACCGTCAATGCGGAGGACTATTTCTCCGTTGTTTATGAACCGGATGCCGAACAGCTGTTGATTGCTGCCGAACAACAGCAGGAAATGCTGCGGTTGCTGGTCCGTGAACTCAATGAATTACCTGCCCGGCAGAAAGAAGTCCTTTTCCTTAAGTTTAACTGCAACCTGTCGTACGAAGAAGTGGCCGGTATCATGAAAATAAGTGTGCCTACCTGCCGCACCCTTGCCTACAGAGCCTTCCGGCAACTGCGCGCCAACATGGAAAAGGTGCCGGTGCTGCCGTTAATCATCCTCTTAATGTCCTGGATTTCCCGGGAGCATCCCTGAATAAAAAAAAGTTTCGTTCCGGAGTCTATATCCTGTTTGTTTGTTGCTCTATATAGCAAAGATGCCGCAAGATGCCTGATAAGAAACACCTGAAATTGGAAGACCTGCTTGGTAATGACCATGAATCGCCTGTACAGAGCGATGATCCCGTGCAGCAACAGATGGCAGATGCCGTGCAGCGCATGATCACAAACGCCGGCGCAGAAACATGGGATCCGGCCGATAAAGCCCTGCTATGGCAGGACATTGCGGCGGGTTTAGTGTCCAAACCATCCATACACAGGTACCTGTTCCTAAAAATCGCCGCCGCCATATTATTATTGCTGTCGGTAGGCGCCTGGTTGTTCTGGCCCCGGCCCACGCACTCACTGGTACAGTTTGCCCGGCAACAACACGTGGAAAGCGCCACCGATACCCGCCTGATCCTCGGACAACAACAGGCCATTGTGGTATCCGGGAAAAACGCATCGCTTGTATACGGAGGCAAAGGAGTAACCATCAATGCAGACAGTACCCTGTCGTCAGCAGCCCCGTACAACACGCTGTTGGTGCCTTACGGCCGCCGCGCCCGCCTGCAGCTGGAAGACGGGACCGTCGTGCTGCTGAATGCCGGCTCCCGCCTTGTTTATCCCGCTACCTTCCGGCAAAAGAAACGGGAAGTATACCTGGAAGGAGAAGCCTTTTTTGAAGTGGCCCCTGATGCCCATGCTCCTTTTTTCGTATATGCTTCACGTATAGAAACAGAAGTACTCGGTACCTCCTTTAATATCAGCGCTTATCCGGACGACCGGCAACAAAGCCTGGTGCTGGCTTCGGGCAGTGTACGTATGCAGCTGCCGTCACAACATCTTTTCGGAAAACATTCCCGTAAGCTGCAACCTAATGAGATGGCTACGGTAGGTGTGGAAAGCGAAGACCTGCAGGTAAGCACCGTAAACGTAAGTACTTATACCGCCTGGAAAGACGGGCGCCTGTTGTTTTACAGCACGCCGCTGAAAGAGATCCTGAAAAAACTAACGCGTTACTATAATATACAGCTGGACCTTGCATCAACACAACCCGGACTGGAAACCTGTTCCGGTGACCTTGACCTGGAAGATAATCTTGAAAACGTATTGGATGTGATCTGCGCCACCAACTCGCTGCGCTATGAGCGCCACGGACAGCGCATCATCCTGAAAGAGAAAGACTAAATACCATATATATCGCCAAAAAAAACCGGAAGATGGTGGGACATCTTCCGGTTGCACTGCCCCGCCGGAAGCGGGGACGGGCTTGTCTTTTTGTTTAACTAAAAAAACTGTAGTGAAGTTATGAAAAAAATCTATGCACAATGGCGCGTACCGCCAGGCAATGTTTTTGCCATTAAACTCGTGAGAACAATGAAACTGACTGTAATTTTACTGTTCGCCGCTATTCTTGGGGTTTCTGCTACGGGTAAGTCGCAGGATGAGCACCTCAACATTAAACTGCACCAGGGCACTTTACCCCAGCTGTTTAACCAGATCCAGTCGCAAAGCCGCTGGCGTATCTTTTATAAAGATGAACTGGTAAACAGGGAACAACCGCTGACCCTTGAACTGCAGGACAAAAAGATCAACGAAGTGCTGGATAAAGCCCTGTTAAATACAGGACTCAGCTACCGCATCATGCGCAACCAGGTAGCCATCATCCCGAAAGAAAAAAGTAAACCCGATCAGCGCCTGTCCTCCGCCTCACCATCGGAAGACAGTACCTACCTCATACGTGGACGGGTATACGATACGCATGAACCGCCGCAGGCATTACCAGGCGTGACTATACGGGTGAAAGACAATAACAGTCTTGGTACCACTACCGACGCCGATGGCTATTTCACCTTCCATGCTAAGAAAAACGCCGTGCTTGTTTTTACGCAAATGGGTTATCTCCCGCAGGAATACACCATTATCCGCAGTCATAACGCGCTGAATATTTCCCTGAAAGAAAACGTAGCCGCACTGGATGAAGTAGTGGTGGTGGGCCTTTCAGAGCAACAACGTAAGCATATTGCCAGCTCCATCAGCTCTGTAAATATTGCGCAGCAAACCAATGGCAAGCCCATTACTGCATTATCACAGGCGTTGCAGGGTGGCGTTACCGGTTTGCAGGTAACGCAGAACTCCGGCCTGCCCGGTGGCGATGCCGCCGTGATAAAGATCCGTGGCATCAGCACGCTAAATGCTTCTAATCCGCTTGTAATGGTGGATGGCGTGCCGATGGACATGAACTATATAGATCCCGTTACCGTAGAAAGCGTAACGATCCTGAAGGATGCCGCCGCTGCTGCTGTGTACGGCGCCCGTGCCGCCAACGGCGTAATACTGGTAACTACCAAACGGGGTGTAGCCGGAAGGGTAGCCGTTACCTATGATGGTTATTATGGCGTGCAATCGCCATCCTCCATGCCCAAACTTGTAGAAGCGCCGGAATACATGCGCATGTTTAATGAAGCACAGGTGAACGCGGGCAATGCACCGTTTTATTCCGAAGAAGATATTCAACATACCGAAGCCGGTGACGACCCGGTAAAGTATCCCAACACCGACTGGCAGAAAGAAATCCTGAACCGGGCAGCGCCTATTACCAGTCACTCGGTGGGCGTGAGCGGCGGTAACAGCCTCGCACGTTTTGCCCTAACTGCCAATTATCAGAACCAGCAGGGGATGATCCCACTCAACCACTCCAATAAATATAATATCCGCGCCAACACCTCCATTACTCTTACCAAAAAGTTCCTGGTATACATGGACATGCTGGCCATTAAACGGAATACTTTTTATCCTAACCGCCCCAATGGCAGTAATGGAAACAGGATACTGGAAGATATTTTCCGGGTACCGCCCACTATTCTTCCCAAATACCCGGCAAAAGACGGCGCCCCGGTAATATACGGGCGCTACGTGGATATTGTAAACCCGGTGGCTTATGCAGAACACGGTGGTAAGGCCGCCAATGAGTATGGTCAGTCCAGTATCAATTTACAGCCTAAATGGGAAGTTTTACCCGGACTGAATCTCCGCGGACAATTCAGCTTCCGGCTGAACAGTGATGTAACCCGCACCACCCGCGATAATTACTACTTCTTCGATTATTATACCGGTAAACTGGTGCAAACATGGGGTGTGCAGCGATCTGCTGAAATGGATAGGACTACTTACTATTATGCCGGCGTAACAGCTGACTATACCTATGATCTGAAAGAGCATCATTTTTACCTGATGGGTGGTTATTCGCAGGAAGAGAATAATAGTAGATTCTGGGATGTAAATTCCCTGCTGTCGTTTTATGGAAAAGTAAATTATTCTTATAAAGATAAATACCTGCTGGAAGGAGCCATTCGTACCGATGGTTCATCGCGCTTTGGTCCCGGTCATAAGTACGGTACTTTCCCTTCCGTAGCATTGGGCTGGAATATACATAAAGAGCCCTTTATGGCGCCGGTGTCTTTCATTAATAGCATGAAACTCCGTGCATCTTACGGCCGGCTGGGCAACGAGAATATAGCGCTTTACCAGTATCAGAATATGATCAGCGCTAGTGATGGCGTGGAATCCGTATTCGGTAACCCCGACATCACCTGGGAGACCGTAGATATGCTGGATCTTGGTCTGGACCTGGCTTTGCTCCGGAGCAAACTGGAACTCACTTTCGACTTCTATAACAAAACCACCAATGGTATCATCCTCTGGCCGCCGGTATCTTATGTGGGCGGTATGGGAATTCCTCCTATCAATGCAGGCCGGTTACGGAATAAGGGCGTGGAGTTGTCGCTGAATTATAATGGTCGCATTGGGAAGGACATTACCGTCTCTGTACGTCCCGGCGTTTCCTATAACAATAACACCTTCCTCACGGTATTGGGTGGTCCTTATATCGATGGCAAAAAAATTAACAAGGAAGGCTACTCGCTGAATAGTTTGTATGGATATAAAACAAATGGGTTGTTGCAGGCGGCAGATTTTAAGCCGGATGGTACGCCGCTGGTGCCGGTGATCGCCAACGCCAAACCAGGGGATATCCGCTACCTGGATCAGAACGGCGATAATATCATTGATGGCAATGATCAAACCGTGATCGGCAACCCTACGCCCCGTGCCGATTTCTTTGCCAACTTCCGCATTACCTATAAAAAATGGGAGCTGGAAATGCTGCTGCAGGGCGTGAGCAAAAGCGATGCAGTACTGGCAGGTATGCTGGCTTATCCGTTGGACATGTCTTTTGATGGCGGCGTTCCTACGAAGTACTATGCAGATAACTACTGGACGCCGGAACGCACCAATGCACGCTTTCCGCGCTTAACCACTACACCGGATATCAACAAGTTATCGTCCGATTTCTGGATACAGAACGGCGCATATATCAGGATGAAATATATCCAGCTGGGTTACAATTTCAGCAGTACCACTTTAAAGCGTATAGGCGTTAACGGTGCCCGGGTATATGTGAATGCACAGAATCCGTTTGTATTCACTTCCATGAAGCTGGTAGACCCTGAAAGTCAGGGTAACCAATGGACTTATGGCATTATGAAAATGTATACAGCAGGGGTAAGTATTCAACTATAACCATTCAACTTTTTCACGATGAAAATGAAATTCAACATAACAATGATACTGGGCCTGATATTACTGTGTTCGCCGGCCTGCAAAAAATTTCTCACCCACGATAACCCGTCCGGTGTAACCGATGAGGAATGGTGGAAAACGGAGAGTCATGCCTATAGTGCGCTCGGCTCTATTTATGCAGGTGTACCTGCAGGTTCCAGCGGCAGAAATGTAATGTTCTGGTCGGGGCTGAGCGATGAAGCTGTTTGCCGCGGCGACTTCAGGGGCAACTATGATATTTATACACGTGGCTTGCAGAACCCTACCTGGGATGTGGCGGAATGGATCTGGCGGGATGATTATATAGATGTGCGCCGTGCCTGTCGCTTTCTTGAAAACGTAGATAAATGTTTTATGGACGACCAGCTGCGTACCCGTATGAAGTATGAAGCCCGCGCATTGCGTGCTTTTTATCATATGGAGATCATGTTGTTTTTTGGTGACATTCCCATTGTAACGAAGTCGGTTACACCACTGGAGAATCACCTGAAAAGAGATCCGGCAGAGAAAGTGTATGAATTTATTTTGAGCGAATTAAAAGAGTGTGCGGAAAATTTGCCGAAAGAATATGACAGCGATGAAACCTGGCGTATTTCTGCCGGCGCCTGTAATGCGCTGATCGTGCGGCTGGCCTTATTTTTTCATCATTACGATGTGGCCAGGGACGCAGCGGCAAAGATCATCGGCACCGGGGTTTATAAATTACACCGCAGCGAAAAAGCGGGTGTAAACAGTTATGCGGAATTGTTCAGTTATACCGGTGAGCTGAATAAAGAGCGTATTTTTTTCAAAGCCAATGGTTGCGATAACGCATGGACCACCTTTGCGCCTTATGGTATTGGCGGAGAAACTTATGTATCGCCCACCGCGCAGGTAGTAGATAACTTTGAAACAAAGCAGGGTAAAACGCCGGCGGAGCTGGGAGCGGATTCTGTGGCGGTATACCGCAAGGATCCCAACTACAAAAATAACCGTGATCCCCGCTTAGCCGTGTCTGTTCTATATCCCGGCCAGTCGTATTTAGATGCTAATTATATTCTTTCTCCCTTTGATAATTCTACCAACAACACCGATAAGATAGGTGTGCAGAAATCTACCGCTACCGGTTACTGGATCCGGAAATACCTCGATCCGCGCGACCGGCAGGGCAGAGGTGGCTCACTCGATTTTATGTATATCCGTTACAGTGAGATATTGTTATCCTATGCAGAAGCCGTGATTGAGCTGGGCAACTGGCAGGATCCACTGATCATACAATATTTGAATGACGTTCGTACCCGGGCAGGTATGCCGGTAGTAGACCAGCAGCGGTATAACAGTGCGGCCACGCTGCGGCAGCTGGTGCGCCGGGAACGGCAGGCGGAGCTGGCATTTGAAGGACAGCGTTATTTTGATATCCGGAGATGGGGACTGGTTAAGCAGGTAATGAACGGGCAGGTATTCGGCGCCACCAATCCGGAAACGGGTATTGCTGTAAAGGTGCAGGACCGTTCGTATATCGACCGGGATTATCTCTGGCCTATACCGGAAAAAGAAATGTTATCTAACCCGGAAATGACACAGAACCCCGGGTATTAATTTCTTACCGTTTATCAAATTTCCGTTACTGTATTTGCATATCAGCTAGTTAGATTATATCTTACCATCCAGACGAACCACGATGTGACAAAACAGTGAATATATCATCATACAGTGAACTAATACTATCAATCAAAACAAATCCAGGCATTCAATTAAACTGAATTATGGCGAAACAAAACAGCGATTCAAGGCGGGCATTTCTCAAAAATTCCCTGGGAGCGCTTGCTGCATTTACAATTGTGCCCAGGCATGTGCTGGGCCGCGGTTACCTGGCGCCCAGCGACCAGCTGACCAAAGCCGTTATAGGCACCGGTGGCATGGGACGTGGCCACTTTGGCTACGCCGGCACACGGGTAGTAGCGCTCTGCGATGTAGACCGCAGTCACCTGAAACTGGCGATGGACCAGTTGGGTGATAAAAGTAAAGGCGTAAAAACCTTTGCCGACTACCGCGAAGTGATCACCTTACCGGAGGTAGATATTGTACACGTGGCTACCCCGCCGCACTGGCATGGTATCATTGCCGCAGACGCCGCACGGGCCGGCAAAGACATCTGGTGTGAAAAGCCGATGACCGCCACCATTGGCGAAGGCAAACGCCTCGTGGAAGCAGTGCAGCAACATGGAAGGATTTTCCGCCTGAATACCTGGTTCCGCTTTGAAGACCGTTTTTATGGAATGGGCACCACGGTGAAGCCGATTAAAAAACTGGTAGACAGCGGTCTGCTTGGCTGGCCGCTGAAAGTGACCGTGAGTAAGCATACCGGTTTCGACTGGAAATTTTACTGGGTAGGTAAAACCAACCTGGAAGCAATGCCGGTGCCGAAAGAACTGGATTATGATATGTGGCTGGGGCCTGCGCCTTATCGCCCGTATAACCCGCACCGTGTGCACCAGACCTTCCGTGGTTATTGGGATTATGATGGTGGTGGTTTGGGAGATATGGGCCAGCATTACCTGGATCCTATCCAGTATTTCCTGGGGAAAGATGACACCAGCCCTGTAAGTGTGGAAGTAGATGCACCACAACAACACCCTGATGCAGTGGGCACCTGGAGAAGAATTACCTACACCTATGCAGATGGTTGCCAGATCATCCTGGATGGTGATGGCGCCGATGAAAAGGCCGCTTATATAGAAGGACCCAAAGGAAAACTGTACCCCGGTTTCCGTTCAGATATCCAGGACCTGGAAAAGAAACTGGCTGCATTCCCTGACCCGGCGCCACAGCAAACAGATTTTGTGGACGCCGTAAAGAACCGCCGGAAATTTGCGCTGAATGAAGAAAATGGTCATCGTTCCGCTACCCTCGTGAATATGGGTAAGATTGCCCTGCGCCTGAACCGCTCGTTGAAATTCGATCCGGTGAAACAGGAATTTATAGATGATGCAGGCGCTAATGCGCTGATCTATCAGCCAATGCGCGGACCGTGGACTATCTAAACAATCAAGTAAACGAATTATGAAAAAGATACAATACTTACTCGTTGCATTACTGGTTGGCTGGAGTAGCCTGGTTTCCGCACAGGGGCCATCAGACCAGCGTGCGTTTCATACCAAAATAGCCGATGTGCTGGCGTTGATGCCGGCCCCCAATAAAACGCAGTTTAATACCAATATGGAGTCGATTGCGGCGCTGGGGGAAGAAGGGCTTACTACTATTGCCGGTATGCTGGCAGCGCCCGGAAAGGGCAATAACACGCAGTTGGAATATGCGCTGGCAGGATATGCTTATTATGTTACCCAACCGGGAAAAGAAACCGCCCGCAAACAGGCTTCTGCGGCGCTTTGCAAAGCATTGGCAAAAACAGCGGAACCGGAAAATAAATTTTTCCTGATCACCCAGCTGGAAACACTGGCAGATGATAATGCTGTCAGCACGTTGCAATCATATCTCACGGATAACCGTTTGTGTGATCCTGCTGCACGCGCGCTGGTAAAAGTTAATACGCCCGCCGCACAGCAGGCCCTGTTACAGGCGCTCAGCGCAGCTTCCGGCGACAACCGCATCACCCTTACAGAAGCGTTGGGTGATAGCCGTTATACTGCCGCTGCTGCCGCTATTGCGCCACTGGCAACCAATGCGGATAAAAAACTCGCTAAAGTAGCGTTGTATGCACTGGCGCAGATCGGCGCACCGGCTTCTGCACCGGTATTAGCCAATGCTGCCGCCAACAGCGGTTATTCCTACGATGTAACCGACGCTACTGCTTCCTATCTGTACTACGCCGCCAATATCACTGATAAAGCAGCTGCTGCAAAAATAGCAGAGAACCTGCTGAAGCAAACAAAAACAGACGCACAGGTACACACCCGTACAGCAGCATTAAAACTGCTCACCGCCATCCGTGGTGAAAAAAATATGCCGCTGCTGTTAGCTGCTGCAGATGATAAGAATGCGGAGTACCGTGATGCTGCGCTGAAATTTGCTGGTCAATACGGCCTGGCTGGCAATGCACTGTGGCTGAAGAAACTGTCGGGTTCCGATAATGCCAATAAAGCCGCTGTAATAGGTATGTTGGGAGATAATAAAGTGGCCGCTGCTTTACCTGCCCTTCAGAAATTACTGGGTAGCAAAGAGGAGCGCGTAAAACTGGCTGCCATCAAAGCGGCCGGCAAAACCGGCGGCGCCGCTGCCTTGCCTTCCCTGCTGCAAACCATGAAAACAGGAGATGCTGCTACTGTGGAAGCGGTAAAAGAGGCGCTCCTGATTATGCCGGGTGACGAAGTTGCTGCACAGTCGGGCGCCTCGCTGGCAACTATGCCGGCAGCAGCACAAACGGCTTTACTAACGGTACTGGCTGCACGTAAAGCAGACAACCGCGTAAACGATGTATTACCGCTCACCGCCAGCACAGACGCCGCTACCCGCAGCGCGGCCATCGCCGCATTGAAGGATGTGGCTACAAAGGCAAATCTTCCTGAACTATTTACGTTACTCAATAACACCACCAGCGAAACGGATATCGCCAGCATACAGGAAGCGCTCATCAGCGCAGGCGCCACCAGCAACGATGTGCTTGCACAGATGAAGCAGGCGCCCGCCGGTCAGCAATCCCGCTACCTTCCTGTATTGGCAGGTATTGGTGAAAAAGATGCCTTATCACCGGTAGTGGCCTCCTTTAATAACGGTGACGCTGCTACGAAAAAAGCAGCAGTAAGGGCATTGTCTTCCTGGAAAGATATTGCCGCCACACCTGCGCTCTTAAAAATAGCCCGTGAAGATGCTACCTATCGTGATGAAGCGCTTGCCGGCTATGTAGCGCTTACCCGTCGCTCCGCTTTGCCTGCCGATCAGCAATTGCTGATGTTCCGCAACGCAATGGAGCTGTCGCCCTCAACCACTATACAGCAGAAAGTGCTGGAAGGCGTGGAGCGTTGCAAAACATTGCCTGCATTACTATTTGCGGGTAACTACCTCGACAATGCACCGGTGCAACAAGCAGCCGCCAATGCTGTAATGAACATCGCACTGGCGGATAAAAGTTACAATGGCGCCATCGTACGCTCTCTGTTAGAGAAAACATCCAAAGTACTGAACGGACCCGATGCCGATTATCAACGGCAGTCGATCCGCAAGTACCTCGCGGAAATGCCCGCCGGCGAAGGATTCGTTCCGCTCTTTAATGGTAAAGACCTTACCGGCTGGAAAGGATTGGTGGAGAACCCTGTAGCACGCGGTAAAATGGATGCCAAAGCACTCGGCAAAGCGCAGGACAAAGCAAACGACAACATGCGCAAAGGCTGGTCAGCGAAAGATGGCCTGCTTGTATTTAGTGGTAGCGGCGATAACCTCTGCACCGAAAAGAAATACGGCGACTTTGAAATGCTGGTAGACTGGAAAATCACCTCACAGGGCGACGCCGGTATTTACCTCCGTGGCTCCCCCCAGGTGCAGATCTGGGATACCTCCCGCACCGATGTGGGCGCACAGGTTGGATCCGGTGGTTTATACAACAACCAGCAACATGAAAGCAAACCACTGAAACTTGCAGACAACGCTATCGGCGAATGGAATCATTTCCGCATCCTCATGCAAGGCGATCGCGTAACGGTATATCTCAATGGCGAACTCGTAACCGATAACACCATCCTGGAAAACTACTGGAACCGCGGATTGCCGATCTTCCCCGAAGAGCAGATCGAATTGCAGGCACATGGCACCTATGTAGCATACCGCGATCTTTACATCCGCGAAATTCCGCGTCCGAAGCCTTATGTACTGAGCGATGAAGAAAAGAAAGCCGGCTACAAAATGTTGTTCGACGGTACCAACATGCACGAATGGACAGGCAACACCAAAGACTATGTGATCGATAACGGTAATCTCGTGATCTATCCAACCAATGGTGGTCACGGTAACCTCTATACGAAAGATGAATACAAAAACTTCTCTTTCCGTTTCGAATTCCAACTCACACCCGGCGCTAATAACGGTCTGGGTATCCGCGCGCCACTCGAAGGCGATGCCGCCTACGAAGGTATGGAGTTACAGATCCTCGATAACGAAGCAGATATCTATAAAGACCTGCAGGTGTATCAATATCATGGCTCCGTATATGGTGTAATCCCTGCCAAACGTGGTTTCCTGAAACCCGTTGGAGAGTGGAATACAGAAGAAGCGATTGTAGATGGCACTCACATCAAAATAATACTGAATGGCACCATTATCCTCGACGGTGACATTGCAGACGCCCGGAAAAACGGTACACTGGATCATAAAAAACATCCTGGTCTGAACAGGGAAACCGGTCATATCGGCTTCCTGGGACATGGATCGATTGTAAGGTTCAGGAATATCAGGGTGAAAACGCTGTAGTTTTTTGTTTGAGATATAGAACCGTTCCTGCGTAAGTGGGAGCGGTTTTTTTTATGGTTGTACCAGTTCAATTTTTCTTCCGTCGGGGTCCTGGATAATGGCGGTATATCCCCATGCTGTTAATGCAGGTGCGGTGAGGATATTTTCTTCAGGGAGTTCTTTTATCAGGTTATCAAGATCGGCAATTTTGAAGCCCAACCTGGTAGTATTATCTGCAACGGTAATCCCTTTGGGCAAGGGATAGATTTCCAGTACGATGTTCCCATTGATGCTTGCATAATGATAAGGTCCTGTACCATGCCGGTGATAATCAAACTGAAAACCAAGCTTAGCATAGAATGCAGCATGTTCGGCAAGTTGGCTGGTTTTTATAACGAGCAGATTCAGGTCGGGCATTATTTATTATTTATTGTAATGTGAAGTTAATATTAAAGTACCTGGTAAAATACCACGAATGTGGGATGATCCGGTTAATGATAAGTTAATTACTTTTGGCCTTGGATTTAATTGATTTTTACTATTTTGCGTCAGAATTAACTGTAGTGTTCAACCCAGTAAGAATGTAATTGTTTACCCTGATAGTAAGTCATAGTCATATACCTGATAAGTTTGTTTAATTGTTTTATCCTTTATTTATGAAATATTCTTGTTCCCTGCTTCTTTCTTTTGTTGCGTTAAGCAGTTATGCCCAGAATAATAAACTGGAAGCCACTGGCAATGCGGGTATTGGCACTACTGCGCCTACTGAAAAGCTGGAAATATCTTCCAACGGTTCTTCAAACATTAAACTAACGCATACCGCGGACGTATTAGGCGTGGTAGGTGCACTCAAATTCAATATGGCAGGTTCTGATCTGGGAAGGCTGGAAGTAGAGAGAACTGATGCTTCAGGAAGGATGTCTGCCATGAAGTTTTTTGTGCGGGGTAGTGGGGGCGAATTTGAAACAATGAGGATTGTGAATAATGGATTTGTAGGGATTGGAGAAACCTCTCCATCTGCCAGGCTGCATGTTGATGGTTCGCCTGGAACTGTATTTGCCAGATTTACACAAACAGATGTTTCCGCGGCGGATGGCGCACTGAGTTTTATGAATGGCACTGGTAGCACAGGGAATTATATTCCCGTTATCAACGGACGGAGTTACATGCCAGGTCGTTCGTTGGGTCTTTATCTTATAGCCGATGTAGAGGACGTACTTCCAGCTTCTGATATTGCCTATGGCGCGATGATACTTGACAGCAGAAGTAAAACAGGGGCGAGGCTGACAACCAGTAATGTTCTGGCGGTTAACAGCGGAGGAGTAAACCTGATGCTGGTAAAAGCCAACGGCAGTGTGGGCATAGGCACCACGGATACTAAAGGATATAAGCTGGCTGTGAACGGCAGCGGCATCTTTACAAAAGTCGTTGTGAAATCCTATGCCAATTGGCCAGATTTCGTTTTCCGCTCAGATTACAAATTACCAACCCTGTCCGAAGTAGAACAGTTTGTTGCAAAAAATCAGCATCTCCCAGGTATTCCATCTGCCAGCGAAGTAGAAAAAAACGGAGTGGATGTAGGAGAAATGAACAAACAATTATTGCAGAAAGTTGAGGAACAAATGTTGTATATTATAGAGATGAATAAGCAACTCGCTACTCTTTCAAAAGAAGTGGAAGTGCTTAAACAGAAGATCGCCGCGAAATAACCCCCTGATTTGCCATGAAAACTATTTATCAACTGACCTTATTATTGTTTGCCTGCCTGTGTACTGCCCAGGCCCAGGACAGCCTGTTGCAAAAAGCGAATGCCATTCCGGGTAAATACCTGTCGCAGGTAAAACAAAAGTCCGATAAAATGGAACGGCAAATCACCCAGCGCAGCGAAAAAGCCCTGAGCCGGTTTATGAAGCAGGAAGAGAAGCTGAAACGCAGGCTGGGTCGTATCGACTCCCTGAAAGCCAATAATCTTTTTGCGCATTCGATCGATTCCCTCGGAAGTTTGAAGTCCCGCATGAAAGGCAAGCTTGGGAAGTATTCCGGTGCTTTAACACAGTCCGGCGGTCCTTACCTCGATAGCCTTAGCAATTCACTGTCCTTTCTGAAAGATTCCAAAGGCTTACTGGAAAAATCCAAAGGTGTTACCGATAAATTGAATGGCTCGTTAAAATCTGTCGATAACCTGAAAGACAAACTGGCCCAGGCAGAACAGATCAAAGCGTATATACGTGAGCGTAAACAGCTGCTGAAAGAACAGTTAAGTCAGTATACCGGTTTCACCAAAGATCTGCAGAAAATGAACAAGGAAGCCTACTATTATGCACAGCAACTGAAAGAGTATAAAGAGGTTTTTAAAGATAAAAAGAAGGCAGAGCAAAAAGCAATGGAAGTGATAAAGAAGATACCCGCTTTCAATGACTTTATGCAGAAACATTCCCAGCTCGCCAGTTTATTTAATATACAAGGCGCCACTGGCTCAGCCCCCAACCTCGAAGGATTGCAAACGCGCAACCAGGTGGAACAGCTCATCCAGCAACGCTTAGGTAGCGGCCCCAATGCCAGCGCCGCTGTAAGTCAGCAAATGGCCGAAGCCCGCAGCAAATTCGACGAACTGAAAAGCAAGTTCCCCGATCTTGATAATGCCGCAGAGATGCCGGATTTCAAGCCAAAGGAAATGAAAACAAAAAGTTTCCTGCAACGATTGGAGTTTGGCAGCAATATACAGTTCCAGCGTAGTAATAAATTCTTTCCCACCACCGGCGACCTCGCCGGGCAAGCTGCCTATAAGTTTCATAAAAATGGAAGCGCCGGTCTTGGGCTTTCTTACAAACTGGGCATGGGCACCGGCTTTGACAATATCCAATTCTCCGGTCAGGGTATGGGGATCCGCTCCTTCATCGACTGGAAGCTGAAAGGCACCTTCTTCCTGAATGGCGGCTATGAGCAGAATTATCAGCCTGATTACGCCGGTGTGCCGGAAGGAGTAGGACAGAAGTGGACCCAGAGCGGGTTGATTGGTATCAGTAAGAAGTATAAGATCAATAGTAAGCTGAAAGGGAATATGATGGTGTTGTTTGATTTTTTGTATAACCAGCATGTGCCGCGCACGGATCCCGTGAAGGTGAGGCTGGGGTATAATTTTTAATTTTTTTATTACTCAAAAACTATTCTGAATGCATTCTTTTTTTCGTCTGTACCGTTTGTTAACCAGTATCATTTTGATCATTTCCGGTTTAAGTGTAAAAGCGGCTCATGTAAGTGGACCGGGCGACTGGCTCGCAATGGGCAATACCAACGCCAATGTATCTCCCTACAACTTTTACTATTACAAAGTAGCTAAAATTAATAGTGATGCACATCGGTATGCTACCACCATCGAGTTGGATATAGAGGGAGATGCCAATGCCTATTATATGCAGGGTACCTATCGTATCCGTATCAACAAATATGAAAATACTACCGGGAGATTCGATGGATTGGAGATTCGCTCTATATCCGGTAATCCGTCCGCTGCCACTTTTTATGTTTTTAATGATGCTTTATGGGTAAGATCCAATTATCAATGGGGAAGTATTTATTATCGCACTATTGACTATCTGGCCACAAGCCCTATAAACTCAGCTCCTTTTGATCAGACCGTCATAGCCCCGGTAGGTTTTGTGGCAAGTACCAGCACTTATGGCCTGAAATGCGATTTTGATAATAATCAGTACTATCAATTGTCCTATGAAGATGTGCAGGGAAATACCACAAATATGGGGAAAATGGGAATAGGCACTGTGCCGGCATATGCGCTGCATACAGTTGCACAGGGTAATACAACTAGGGCATCTGCTTATTTATGGGGAGAAAACTATGGCGTGGCGGTCGGTACCTTGAATGCATCGGCTACCAATTATTCATTTGCCGTTTTAAATAATGCCAACATAGACGGGTCCGGCGCCACCGGCGGAGGTAAACCACTATTATATGTTAGAGGTGATGGTAATGTAGGTATAGGTACGAATGCTCCCCAGGCAAAACTGGCAGTGAAGGGAGATATTTTTGCCCAGAAAGTGAAGGTTACACAGAGTGGTTGGGCGGATTTTGTATTTCATCCGGATTATGAGTTGCCATCATTACAGGAGGTAGAACGCTTTATTAAGGTGAATAAGCATTTGCCGGAGATTCCTTCAGAGAAAGAAGTAGAGAAAGAAGGACTGGATGTAGGAGAGATGAATAAGAAGTTATTGCAGAAGATTGAAGAGCTGACGTTGTATATTATTGACCTGAAGAAAGAAAGTGTGGAACAACGGAGGGAGTTGGAGAAGTTGAAGGATAAGATTAAAAACGAAGCGAATAAACCCGCTGGAAAATATAATAGGTAAGTGAGCAAATTGTTTCTCACTTGAAGTTAAATATTCGTCCAACCATGTGTATATGACGATTTGTGTTTAAGTAAGTATATCTGAAATTATGAAATGGATTAATGGTATTTTCTTTTGTTTGGTTATCCTGTTAACCCGGGCGGAAGCTCAGACACTACCTTCTGTTACCTTTAAGACGCCAGAGGTGGCGGCATTTAACAGGTTTATCGAGACCCCGGTTTCCTATTATACTGGTGTTCCTAACATCAGTATTCCTTTGTATGAAATTAAAATAAAAGGTGTGACGGTTCCAATAACACTTGATTATCATGCGGGTGGTATAAGGGTGGATCAGGATGCTACATGGGTGGGACTCGGATGGAGCCTGAGTTATGGAGGAGAGATCTCCAGGAAAACCAAAGGAGCCCCAGATGAAAATTATTACTACACAGGTGGGATAAATAACAGAGGACTTACTATAGATGAGTTTAATAACCTCGCTATTGACGACGAGAGCCAGGCTCAGGTACGGCTGGAAAATATTACTGCAGCTAAGTATAACAGGAAGGATTATATGCCCGATGAGTTCTACTATAACATATTGGGAATGGGCGGGCGTTTTATGTACAGCCAGAAGCAAAATAAATTTATTCTATTTCCTAAGGAAGACATTCTTGTTGCGCAGTATGACAACAATAATACACTTAATGGAGCCATCAATCCATTCAATTACTGGAACCTGAAATTACCTGATGGTACAAGTGTGGATCTTGGAAAAGATGGTACTATTACTGATGATCCATTAAGTGTGACACCTGCCGGCGCATTCAAAAGCGCATGGAATGTAAAAACTATCAGAAATATATTTAATGACAGCATTAATTATACCTACGAGAAATTTAACTACATCAATTATCGCTTATCTGGTCTTAGAGTAAGTCTTTTTCAATCCTCGGTAGCAAGCGGAAATATGGGTAGAGATGGTTTTTATGACAACTTATCCAATAGTGCTTATTTGAGTGGAGTCCGGTATTATGATGCGAGACCAAGTTCAATTACTTATCCGGAAGGGAAAGTTGATTTCCTTACCACAAGCAGGAATGATGCGCCTTCGAGAGCTTTGAACGAAATAAATGTGACAAACCAGCAAGGTCAACTGATCAGGAAAATACGTTTCTATTACAGTTACTTTTATGCTGATGCCTTTGACAGGTACATCAATAATGAGAGTATATTCCCGTCTGAATATCGTTTTCAGCGATTGCGGCTTGACAGCATTGCTATAAGCGGAAGTGACAATACTGCGCCAGTGAAATACAAGTTCGATTATTATGTTTCCCAGGATATGCCATCCAAGTTTACCTATTCTCAGGATCATTGGGGCTTTTATAATGGAGCTGCCAATACTTCTCAGTATTCCTTTATACCGAATATTGCTCCGGACATATTTACCGGAGGAGATAGAAGTGTACATTCTTTAAAAGCCAATGTTTTTTCTATCAAGAGTATTACTTATCCGGAAGGAGGGAAAAGTGAATTTGTATATGAAGGTAACACTGCCGGTATATGGAATATGCCTGTGGAAACCTATCAGGATGATAACACTAATATTGCAGAAAAATCTGCGGCTATTGGAATCAGTAGCTATAGCAGGAGTACGTCATATCCATCGCCGGATTATGTAAATGGAAGTGGTGGACGTTGTTTTACAAAAACTTTTGTCGTTGAAAACGGCGTACAGCCGGCGATAGGATATGGCTGGGAATGTAGTACTAATTTTGGTATTTCTGACCTGGAGAAAGATATGCCTCCCAATGTTAACAATGTGAACTTTCTGTTGGAGAAACTGGATGCTGGAAGATATGTATCCGTACGGGAGTTCAATACTGCATACTATCAGGGATCAGTAGTGGTGCGCAAAGGGGAGGATAAACAACCTTTATCGCTCACACCAGGGAGTTATAAAATTACAGTGACGTTATCTTATGGTAATCAGCCTGGCTCTCCGCCTGATAATCAACCCTACAATCTCTCATTTATAGTGAAATGGAGGCAAGTTAATACTGGGTCTAATATGGTAAATGTGGGAGGTTTGCGCATAAAAGACATTAATTACTATGATAATGATGGCAAGTTGGCCAAAAAGAAAAGTTACACTTATTTAAATCCGTACGCCTATCCGGCAAACCCTAATTTCACTTCAGGCAGAGTAGTATCTTTTCCTCAATATTTTCAATATAACTTCAAGTATTATCCCCAAACAACAAGTTCAGGAGGAGGAATTCAAGCACAAATGCAATGGGGAATAAACTTTTACTCCAATTCTGTATTACCTCTGGAAACGACTTCTGGTTCCTATTGTGGATATGAATACGTAGATGAGTATACGGTCGATAATACTAATCCCGATAATAACCAACGGATTGGGTACAAATTTTCCTTCGCTATGCCCTACTTTAGTCAATATTATCAATACAACTATCATGGTATTATAGAACCACAAGAATGGACAAGAGGGAAATTGCTTGAAACAAAATATTATAAAGGCGATAAAGTCGTAAAAAAGGATTCAATCAGCTATTACGATTGGTCTCCGCATTTGAATGATATCTCAGAAGAAGATTACGTACAGGAGATTAATACAAATCTTATCAGCTTCCAGTATCTCAATTTTTTTAATCGTAATACAGCATTGCCGGAGGACTTTTATGATAATGCTCCCCCAAGTATTAATTACGATGACTATCCCAATTTTAACAGGGCTGCCGGGGGAGTTCATTGTGTAAAGTTTAACTTTGGTGCAGTCCCAAGCACAGTTGATTTCGCCTGGCCATATCTCCTTCTCTCATGTCAACCTTCTATTTATGTGAAAGTCCCGTATTTTACTCACAATACAGGCTTTAATAAGCCCAAAACAAAAACGGTTATCACTTTCGACGATGCGGGTAACAGTATTCAGGAAAATGAAGCGTACTACTATGAGAAAACGCCACTCCATTACCAGTTGACGCAAACAGCCATAATAAATAGTAAAAAAGATACCCTGAAACAAAAGAACCAGTATGCGGCAGACTTTGGATCTCTGCTTCCCTATTCTGCTATGGTACAGCGTAATATGGTAAATAGTGTTGTTTCTACATCCAGCTATAAGAATAGTACTTTTCTGCAGTCCTTGAAGGCAAACTATAAGGATTGGGGAAATAATATTTTTATGCCGGTTTCTTCAGAAACTCAGACGGCTGGATTTGCAACAGAGCAACGCATGAATTTTGAAGGCTACGACAGCAAAGGTAATTTGTTAGGTATGTCCCAATCTGGGGGTGTAACCACCGCCTATCTCTGGGGGTATAAGGGACTGTACCCGGTAGCCAGAATTGAAGGCGCAGATTACAACACAGTAAAGACATATATCACGCAAAGTATTCTTGATAACCCTCTCAGCGATCAACAATTGAGAGACGAAATAAATAACCTGAGAGCTAAGCTGCCAAATACACTGATCACTACCTATACTTATATGCCATCCATAGGTATTACAAGTGAAACCAGCCCTGCAAACAGAACAACATTTTATGAATATGATGGTTTGGGTCGCCTCAGATTAATTAAAGACCAAAATGGTAAAATTCTGAAGCAATTTGACTATCAATATCAAAAACCTATTAACCAATGATTTCATCCTTGATATCTATTTCAAAGCAGCATGGGATTTCTTATTATCCAAGGTTGGCTGGTATTGTAGCAGGTTTGTTTTCAGGTATGTTAACTGTAACAGCCCAAACTCCAAACACATCTACAAGACCTGTAGCTACACCTGTGCAAACTCCGGCTGCCTATACCAATCCACTCATCAACTACGTCCGTACCTGGGAACCAGCGTTGCCAACTACAGACACCGCATATGTGGCATCGGCCAGCCGGTCGGTTGCGGAAGTGAGGCAAACAACGGCCTATGTGGATGGTCTGGGAAGGCCATTGCAAACGGTAGCAAAAGCAATGAGCTTTGGTGGTAACGATATTGTATCTCCTGTAGTTTACGATCAATTTGGAAGAGAACAGACTAAATATCTGCCTTATGTTCCGCAGGGTGTGAAAGATGGCAAGTTTAAAACAGATCCATTTAACGCGCAGAAAAGTTTCTACCAGACACAGGTTCCCGGCGCCAGTGGAGAAAGTGTTTATTATAGTCGTGTTGATTATGAAGCATCGCCTTTGAACCGGGTGCTGAAAACCTATGCCCCTGGCAACAGCTGGGCAAAGAACGATCCTTCGACGGTGGAAAGGGGAGGAAACCACCCGGTGGAAAACCAATACCTGATAAATGCCGCGACAGATTCAGTGCGCATCTGGGACTTCGCTGCCGGAGCTATTATTCCTACCAGTGCAGCAGGCCGCATATATGCAGCCGGCCAGCTGTATAAAAATATATCAATCGATGAAGCAGGTGGTCAGGTAGTTGAATACAAAGATAAAGAAGGTAAGGTTCTGCTTAAAAAAGTACAACTGGGTACAAATCCTGGTACTGGTCATATGGGCTGGTTATGCACCTATTATGCCTATGATGATCTGGGTAACCTGCGTTTTGTAATACCTCCCAAAGCAGTGGAAGCCATTATCAGTAACTGGACAATCAGTACAGCCATCGCAGCCGAACTCTGTTTTATCTATCGTTATGATGGTCGCAACCGTATGATCGTAAAAAAAGTACCCGGCGCCGACTCCACAGAAATGGTCTATGATGTACGCGACAGGTTGGCTTTTTCCCGGGATGGCAATATGAAGGGTGAAAGCTGGCTGGTGACTTTCTATGATGGGCTGAATCGTCCTACAATGACAGCCCTCTACAACGTTGCCACCGACCGGGCCATATTGCAGGCAACTATGAATACGGCAACCAGCAATACGCAAAGCCTGTCGTATAACTTTCCGGGAACAGCGGACCTGGTACTGGCGTTTCATAATGGGAGTAACTCCTACGTGGCTACCAACAGTATTACTCTTACAGATGGTTTTGACACCGGAACAGGAACGGAGGTGATCGCAGAGATCAATACCGCAGCCAGTAATGGTACCGCCAGTGTTACTGTTACTAATCCGCTGCCTAATATACCCATCAGTGCACTAACACCGCTGACTTACACCTTTTACGAGAGTTATGGATTTGCCGGTAAGCAAAACTACGCTAGTACAGATATTACTAAACCGCAAGCCGGTAGTAACTTAAATGCAGAAGCGCTACCTGCCACTGCCAGCACTATGATAAAAGGGCTGGTTACTGGCACTAAAGTAAAAGTGCTGGATACCGACCAATGGCTGACCACCACCAACTATTACAACGACAAAGGACGACTGATCCAGACGATATCGGACAATGTCAGCAGAGGGCAGGACGTGACCACTAACCTGTATGATTTTAATGGAAAGCTGTTAAGCACTTATCTCAGTCATAGGAATCAGCGCAGTGGTACCCGTCCTCAAACGGACGTACTAACTATGTTGACATACGATGCCGGCGGGCGTCTGCTTAGCATCAAAAAGAAGCTGAATAATGACGCGGATCTGGAAAGGACAATAGCCGTAAATGAGTATGATGAGCTTGGTCAGCTAAAGAAAAAGCGTTTAGGTATAAACGGAACCGGCGCTCCGGTGGAAACGTTAAATTACGACTACAATATCCGGGGCTGGCTAAAGGGAATTAACAAGGATTTTATTCCTGCAGCCGGAAGCATAACAAACTGGTTTGGGCAGGAGCTTAGTTATGATTACGGTTTCACCGCCTCTCAATTCAATGGAAACATTGCAGGCGCGAAATGGAAAAGCCGCAGTAATGGAATTGCCCGCGCCTATGGATACAGTTATGATAAGGGTAATCGCCTGACGGGGGCACAGTTTACTCAGCAAAACACGGGCAGTACCAACTGGACTGATAATCTGGCAAATTTCTCTGTAAGCGGACTGTCGTATGATGCCAACGGTAATATCCTGTACATGAACCAGAAAGGGTTAAATGGCGCCGTAGTGCAAACCATTGACAGCTTAAAGTATGGTTATGTTGCAGGTAGTAATAAACTATCATTTGTAACAGACAGGAAAAACAACACACAAAGCCAGCTGGGCGATTTTAAAGAGATCAATAACAATGAAACAGCGGATTATATTTATGATGTCAATGGTAATCTCACTAAAGACGCCAATAAGAATATAGCCGCTATTCGTTATAACCATCTCAATCTGCCGGATAGTATAGCTATTACCGGTAAGGGCCTCATCAAATATCAATATGACGCTGCCGGGAATAAACTAAGAAAGATAGTTGTAGATAATACCCTTACCCCGGCCAAAACTACCACGACGGATTATATTAACGGTTTTGTTTACCAGAATGATACCCTGCAGTTTTTGGCTCATGAGGAAGGGCGGGTGCGTGCTGTTTTTGAATCGGGCCAACCACTTGCATTTGCATACGATTACTTCGTAAAGGATCATCTCGGAAATGTACGGATGGTGTTGACAGAGCAAACAGATCTTTCGATGTATGCAGCCACAATGGAAACATCCGCGGCAGCAACAGAAACTGCTTTGTTCAGTAATATTGATAACACCCGTTCAGCTAAACCTGCAGGGTATCCATCAGATGAGAGTGCGGGGACTAACGCTTCTGTGTCAAAATTGACAGCAGCCAATGGTGGTAAGAAAATAGGTCCTTCCCTTGTACTGAGGGTCATGGCTGGAGATACGATCCAGATTGGTGCAAAAGCCTTCTATAAATCCACGGGGCCTCAAAATAAGAATACCCCAACAGCGCCCGCAGAAAGTATGCTGGCGGACCTGGTGCAGGTATTTAATGGTAGCACTTCTGCAGACGGCACTCACGGTGTGGCATCCTCTGAACAGGCAACGCCGTTTAACAGCAGTTTCTATAATAATGATTACCAGCGTCTGAAGGAAAAGGAACCTGATCAGCAAAACGTTGACCGACCCAAAGCGTACCTTAATTTTGTTTTGTTTGACGATCAGTTTAAATTAGTAGACGGGAATAGTGGAGTGAAGCAGGTAAAGGCAGAACCGGATCAGCTACAAACATTGGCCCAGGATAAAATGGTGATGGAGAAGAGTGGGTTCCTGTATGTTTACACAAGTAACGAAAGTCCGCAGGATGTGTTCTTTGATAATGTAGTAGTAGCGCAGGCGAGTGGGCCGTTGTTGGAGGAAACGCATTATTATCCGTTTGGGTTGACGATGGCGGGGATTAGTTCCAATGCGTTGAAGGGTGCCAATTATCCTGAAAACCGCAAGAAATATAATGGGATAGAATTTACGGAAGATCTGGATCTTGATATATATGATGCGCAGTTGAGGAATCTAGATCCGCAGATAGGCAGGTGGAACCAGATAGATCCGAAGATTGAAAAGATGGAGATGTGGAGTCCATATGTATCTAACTATGATAATCCGATTAGGTATAATGACTTTCTGGGAGATGAACCTGGTGGTCCAGGAGATCCAGAAACATGGAATACAAGTAGTAGTGGCTATGATATTCTGAAAGGAGGACTGGAAATTAAAGCGGGTATCAAGAATTTAATATCATCCGTAGTTAGTCAGTTGACTTCTGTAAATGGTATGGGGCCCCGAACTGTTTACAGTGTAACGGAAGGAATGAATGATAATGGAGGAAGAACAGCAGAGATAACAAGTTCCGTTGTTTTTGACAAGGATGCAGGAAGTCGGTTTTTGAATTGGGAGGTAGGTAAAGGAGCCGTTAATTTAGCGTCATTAACCCCAGCGGGGAAAATTGGTGCACTAAATACGCCTATGTTGGCTGCGGAAGCGGGCGGGCCAACTGTGGCTAATGAGGGTATAAAATTAGCAGAGCAAGCATCTTATACATTAACTAAGCATGGAGAATTAACTAATGGAGTATATACAGTATCACAAGAGGCAATGAAGAAACATGTATTTGGTGGTGTTGAAGGGAAAAGTGTGTTTTACCCAACAGTGAATGCTAACGAAACGGTATTAAAAGCGGCAGAGCATGCAGATGCAGCAGGGTTATGGAATGCGCAAGGTAAAGCTAAGGTTCAGGTTCTAAATACCAATGTAGGCATACTAGGTAGTGGAGAGCCAACAAACTTTATTAATATCTACAGGAAAATAAATGGGCTTATTCATGGATCTCCGGGCACTCCGGTAAAATAGGTATTATGAAAGATATCACACATAGTATAGAAAAGGCAATCAGTCAGGATGTATTGTGGCGACAAGGCTTTTCCAACATAATTAAGAAATTGGAGAATAATGGATATATTATATCTTTTTGGGAAAATGAGGAAAATTGGGCCTCCATTCTTTTGGGAGATGAGATTATTGGCTATATGTGGGAAAAGTATCCGTTGGTGTTTATTAAGTCTCAACATTCTGATTCTATAAAGAGTCTTTTAAGTGAAGGGCAGCCAATAGTTTTTATAGATGCCAATGAAATGACAGAGAAAGTATTTATAATTAATTACGAGGCGTTAAAGGATTATATTGATTATGGATTACCTGATGATGGGTTTTCTGCAGAAGACTTTTGGTTTGTTACAAATACATAACATAAAATGAAAGAGCCGCAAGCGTAGATACTTGCGGCTCTTTCATTTTGTCATAGGGCAGAGAGAAGCCGCGGGTATCGCCCGCGGCTTCTCTGTTTATCGTGAAGAGCCGTTTGCGACTCTTCTATAAGAGACTCACCCCTTCCCCGCAGGGTCCTGCCTGAATATCCGCACCAGCATCCCATACAACTCCGGGTGCTTCTCCGCCAATAAATCCGGCCGCTCAAAAAAGTATTCTGATATCACCGCAAAAAACTCCGCTTCATTCATGGCGCCATAAGGATTTATATCCGTATGCCCCTCTGAAATCTGCTGAATCGTTTGATGCACCAGTTTCATCCACGGAATGCTATAGCTGTGATCCAGTAATTTACTGGGGAAGCCATCTATGGAGCCATCGGTTTTATCAAGGAGGTGTACAAATTCATGAATGGCGGTATTGTTTTTATCGGTTACATTGGAGAACCCTTCCCGCAGCGCGGAGCGGGAGAGGATCATTTGTCCGTTCAGTGCACCGGTGCCTACCATGCCGAGGATGTTGCGGCGATTGCCTTCATACTGGTAAGTTTCGTCGAAGGTATCGGGGTAAAGGATTACGTTGGTAAGATTGAAGTATTCCCAGTCTTTGAATCCAAAGATGGGGATGATGGCGCTGGCGGCTACCAGCACGCGGTCCAGCGGTTCTACTTCGGTGCCTACGCCTTCTATGCTGGTTCTTTTAAGGAAGCGTTGCAGCATGCTTTCAAAGCGCGTTTTCTCTGCGGGTTGCAGCTGCTGGTAGTAGCGTACATGCTCTTCTAACAACGACTGGTACCCTTCGGGTACCGCCGTTTTCTTCCCTTTCCTGCGACCGTACATATTCTGGAAGTACAGGAACAGGATAAGTCCTATCATTATCAATCCGAATAAAACCATGTCTGTAGTTATTTTCTGTATGCTTTAAACTCTGAACCTTTCTTCCATGCAGGGAAACTGCTTTCATTGCTGAGGTGGTAGCCCACGTCGAACAGGAGGCGGATATCTTCTACCATGCCGTCCATGTTCCAGGTGGCGGCGTCAAATTCATCGGCAGGGGAGTGGTAACGCAAACGGTTATACGCAGCGGTCTGTTCTTTTCCCCAGCCGGCTTCATGCCCTATGGCGTCGTTACCCGGACCGATATACAACCCCGGCACGCCTTTTTTAGCGAAGTTGAAATGGTCGGAGCGGAAAAACCAGCCACCTTCAGGATTGGCTTCAGGAACGGTGATACGGCCCTGCTTTTTAGCGGCGCGCAGCGCGTATTCATCCAGCTCAGACTGACCGAAACCAATAACAGTGATATCACGGGTACGGCCAAACGTATTGAGTACATCCAGGTTGATATCTGCTACGGTTTTCTCCATCGGGAACACGGGATGTGCGGCGTAGTATTCCGATCCCAGCAGCCCTTGTTCTTCGCCGGTAACGGAAAGGAACAGGAGGGAGCGGGCCGGTGGCTGCGGCAGCTTAGTGAAGGCAGTGGCCAGTTCCAGCAGTCCTGCGGTGCCGGTGGCATTGTCTACGGCGCCGTTGTATATGGAGTCTCCTTTAACGGGCTCGCCTATACCAAAATGATCCCAGTGGGCTGAATATACTACGCATTCCTGCGGACGTTTAGCGCCTGGCAGTATTGCCAGCACATTATGGGAGGTAGATTTTTTGATAGTATTATTTATAACGAGAGATGTATTTAAGTGGAGGTCTACGGGCTTGAAACCTTTTGTCCTGGCCTGCTGCATAATATCGGGCGATACGCCGGCCAGCTGAAAGATTTTCTTTGCGGCGTCCAGTGTGATCCATCCTTCCAGTGCGGTACGATGCATATTGTTATTAGCGGTTTGCAGGTGCAGCTTGGAGTTGGACCAGCCACTGCGCACTACCTTCCACGGATAGCTGGCGGCGGCAGTTTCATGGATGATGATCACGCCGGTGGCGCCCTGCCGCGATGCCTCTTCAAATTTATAGGTCCAGCGACCGTAGTAGCTCATGATGCGGCCTTTAAACAGGGTGCTGTCGGCAAAGCCGGGGTCGTTGATCATCACGATTACAGTCTTGCCTTTTACATCCAGCCCCTTATAATCGTTCCAGTTATATTCGGGTGCTACAATGCCATAGCCGGCAAACACCAGTTCGCTGGTGGGAATGGTTACCTGCTCCTGTACGCGGCGGGTGGCGGCTACAAAGTCTTCGAGGTACTGCAGTGATACTTCGCCGCCAGCGCCTTTTATGACCAGGTTACCGGCGGGTTTGGAACTGATAGACACCATCGGCACTTCCTGGAAATAGCTGTTGCCATTACCAGGCTTTAATCCCAGCTGCTTAAACTGTGCCGCCAGGTATTGAATGGAGCTGTCTTCTCCGCGGGTAAAGGGTTTGCGGCCCTCAAAAGCGTCGGATGCAAGTACGCTGATGTGCCGGGCGAAATCTGCCGGGTTAATAGCTTTGATGGCCGCTGAATCCTGCGCCTTCAGCCCGATACCGGGTAAAAGCGCTGTGAGGGCCAGTATGATAGGTACTTTCAATGTTTTACGGTTTATTCAGGGCAAAAATTAGCGGACTTAAGCTAGAATTCCAAAAAAATAGGTACAGTGATAATATGCGGATATTTTTTAAATATCGGTAGATGAAGGGTTTTTTCGGTTAAAATCTGCGCAGTATTGATTAATTACAGCAGCGTGCTATCGGGCCTCTCCGGCTATTTTTGTTGACATAAAAAAGATAGGAAAAAATGGCAGCAATTAACTGGCAAGGCGTATTTCCCGCACTGCTCACCCCTTTTACTGCGGATGATCATATTGATTATGAGATGTTCGACAAAAACCTGCAGGCACAAATCGATGCAGGCGTTAATGGTATTATCCTCGGCGGCTCGCTGGGAGAAGCCAGTAGTTTACTGAACGAAGAAAAGTATGCACTCGTGAAGCATGCAGTGGCTTTTCTGGCCGGTAAAGTACCGGTAGTCATGAATATTGCGGAACAAACCACTACAGCAGCTATCGCCTGCGCTAAAGCCGCAGAAGAAGCCGGTGCAGCAGGACTCATGCTCCTGCCTCCCATGCGCTATAAGGCAGACGACCGCGAAACTGTGGCTTACTTCCTCGCCATTGCAGGCAGCACTTCCTTGCCAATTATGATCTACAACAACCCGGTGGATTATAAGATCCTCGTAACACTGGATATGTTTGAAGAATTGTCAAAAGCACCAAACATCCAGGCAGTGAAAGAATCTACCCGCGATACTACCAATGTAATCCGCATGATCAACCGCTTTGGCGATCGTTTCAGTATCCTCGGCGGCGTAGATACGCTGGCGCTGGAATGCCTGGTACTGGGCGCTAATGGCTGGGTAGCCGGACTGGTAGATGCTTTCCCACGGGAAACTGTAGCCATCTATCGTTTGGTGAAAGCAGGCCGCATCGCAGAAGCACTGGCTATCTACCGCTGGTTTATGCCACTGCTGGAACTGGATATCGTTCCTAAACTGGTGCAATATATTAAGCTGGCAGCTACCGCTACCGGTATCGGCAGCACAAATGTACGCGCACCACGACTGATGCCGCAAGGCGCTGAACTGGCCCATGCGGAAAAAGTAATTGCAACTGCACTGGCTACACGCCCGCAACTACCGGATTATTTAAAACTCCCTGCATGATAACAGGCAAAAATATCATAGGCTTCGCGGCGGCTGCAACGGGAACGGATACACTTCGTGCGTACGATCCCGTTAGCAACGCCACGCTGCCGGAAATGTTCGCAACCGCAACAACGGAAGAAGTAAACCAGGCGGTGGAAAAGGCCACCACGGCTTTTAAAACATACCGCCACACTTCCCCGGAACAACGGGCAGTATTCCTCGAAGCCATCGCCACAGAAATACTCGCCATCGGCGATCCGTTGCTGGAAAGGACAGTAACGGAATCCGGGCTCCCCCTGGCACGCATTACCGGCGAACGTATGCGCACGGTTAACCAGCTCCGCCTGTTCGCAGCAGTGCTGCGGGAAGGCTCCTGGGTAGAAGCCATCATCGACCCTGCCCAGCCGGAACGTACGCCGTTACCGCGGGCGGATATACGAAAAATGCTGGTGCCGCTGGGCCCCGTATTAGTATTTCCTGCCAGCAATTTCCCGCTGGCATTTTCTACTGCCGGAGGCGATACGGCATCAGCACTGGCCGCCGGCAACCCCGTTATCGTAAAGGCGCATGAATCGCATTTAGGCACCAACGAACTGGTGGCTACTGCCATTCAAAAGGCTGCACAATCCTGCGGTATGCCCGATGGCGTGTTCTCCAGCCTGAACGGCGCCGGCGCTTTATTGGGACAACAACTCGTAAAGCATCCCGGCATTAAAGCCATTGGCTTCACAGGCTCCTTCAAAGCAGGCACGGCTATCTTTGATGCAGTAAACCAAAGGGCAGAACCCATCCCCGTATACGCGGAAATGGGCAGCATTAACCCCGTATTGCTGTTACCCGGCAAACTGGAGGCATCTGCGCAACAAACGGCGCAACAATATGCGCAATCCATCACGCTGGGCACCGGGCAATTCTGCACCAATCCTGGCCTGCTGATAGCGCTGGCCGGCAACGCCACAGAACAATTCGCGGTAGCATTGCAAAAGGAAATGGCTGCAATCAACGCAGGAACCATGCTCAACCCCGGCATCTGTTATCACTATTATGAAAACAGGGAGCAGTTGTCGCGCCGCAAAGGAGTGCAAACATTGTATGCCGGTCCGAAGGAGAAGGATGCTACCAAAGGCTCGCCTGCGCTTTACCGCGTAGATGCAAAGGATTTTATAGCCAGTGAAGAACTGCAACAGGAAGTGTTTGGACCCGCGTCCCTGCTGGTAGTGTGTAATGACGATGCAGAACTATCAAAGTTGTTATTACATTTACATGGCCAGTTAACCGGTACGGTAATGGCTTCCGCCACCGACTTGTTAACATATGCGGATGCAGTGGAAATCCTGTGCCAGAAAGTAGGCCGGGTTATTTTGAATAATGTGCCTACCGGTGTGGAACCTGGTTATGCTATGCATCACGGAGGCCCGTTCCCCGCTACCACGGATATACGAAGTACCTCTGTGGGCGCATCGGCGATCGTTCGTTTTGCAAGACCGCTATGCTTCCAGGATTGGCCGCAGCAGCTGCTTCCGGATGCGCTGAAAGATGAGAATCCGTTAGGCATCTGGAGAAAGATAGATGGTCAGCTGACAAAGGACACCGTTAGTCGTTAAAATATTAAATGATTATGTCGACCAAGACTTTTTTTTGTATAGATGCGCATACCTGCGGCAACCCGGTTCGACTGGTGGCCGGCGGTGGCCCCGTGCTGAAGGGAAACAACATGATGGAGAAACGCCTGCATTTCCTGCAGGAGTTCGACTGGATCCGTAAGGGGCTCATGTTTGAGCCCCGCGGCCATGATATGATGAGCGGCAGCATCCTGTACCCGCCCACTGATGAAGCAAACGATACCGGCGTATTATATATTGAAACCAGTGGCTGCCTGCCAATGTGCGGTCATGGTACCATCGGTACCGTGACTATCGCTATTGAACAGGGGCTTATTATTCCAAAGGTCCCCGGCCAGCTGCGACTGGAAACACCAGCCGGACTGGTACTGGTGAGCTATGTACAGGAAGGGAAGAAGGTGAAATCTGTAAAGCTCACCAACGTAAAGTCTTTTCTCGCTGCAGAAAACCTGGAAGTGATGTGCCCCGATCTCGGGTTGCTGAAAGTAGATGTGGCCTACGGCGGTAACTTCTACGCAATAGTAGATCCGCAGGAAAACTTCAAAGGACTGGAAAATCATACGGCCGATCAACTGGTATCCTGGAGCCGCGAATTACGGAAAAGACTAAACGAAAACTATTCCTTTGTGCATCCGGAAAATGAGCATATCAAAGGATTAAGCCATATTCTCTGGACCGGCGCCACTATCAGCCCGGAAGCAACGGCGCGTAACGCGGTGTTTTATGGCGATAAAGCCATCGACCGCTCCCCCTGCGGCACCGGTACATCCGCAAGGATGGCACAGTGGCACGCCAAAGGAAAACTGAAAGCAGGCGACCGTTTCATCCATGAAAGCATCATCGGCTCACAATTCACGGGCACCATTGAAGCAGAAACCACCATTGGAGGGAAACCCGCTATTGTACCGGGTATCGAAGGTTGGGCAATGGTAACCGGCTATAACACTATTATACTGGATGACGACGACCCGTATGTACACGGATTCCAGGTGATCTAACTTATTAAAACATGAAAGCAATCGTCATCGGTGGTGGAATTATCGGCCTTTGTACCGCTTACTATCTGAACGAAAGCGGTTGGGAAGTAACCGTACTCGATAAAGGAGATTTCAGCAACAACTGCTCCTATGGAAACATGGGCATGATTGTTCCAAGTCATTTTGTACCACTGGCTGCACCGGGCATCATCTCACAGGGAATCAGGTGGATGTTTAGCAGCAAAAGCCCTTTTTATGTAAAGCCTTCGCTGAATAAACAACTCATCGGCTGGGGACTCAAATTCATGAAAAGCGCTACCGCAAAGCATGTGGAAGCTTCCGCGCTGCCACTGAGGGATATCAATTTACTCAGCCGCTCGTTGTATACATCGCTGGCGCAACAGCCCGGGTTTAACTTCGGACTGGAGCGCAAAGGCATTATCATGTACTATAAAACAGCTGCGGTGGCGGAAGAAGAAGCACACCTCGCCGCCCAGGCCAATACAATGGGACTGGACGCGGTAGTACTGGATAAAGCCGCACTGCAGGCGCTGGAACCACAGGTACAGCTGGATGTATTGGGCGGCGTGCATTATCGCTGCGATAGCCATCTCTATCCCAACGACCTGATGCAGCAACTAAAACAATACCTGGAACAAAAACAGGTGAAGTTCCTGCCACAGCGCGAAGTAACAAAAATCAAAACCAGCGGCAATAAAGTAACGGCAGTAATAACCGGGCAGGAAACACATACCGCAGATGTATTTGTACTGGCAACCGGCTCCTGGAGCCCTGCTGTAGCGCATCTGGCGGGTGAACGTCTTCCCATGATGCCAGGCAAAGGCTATTCAGTTACCCTGGAGTCGCCGTCCGTGAACTTAAATATCCCGGCGATTCTTTGTGAAGCACGGGTGGCACTAACGCCAATGGGTAATCGTTTACGTTACGGTGGTACCATGGAAGTAGCGCCGGTGAACGACCAGGTAAACATGAACCGTGTGGCCGGAATCGTGGATTCAGTGAACCGGTATTTCCCCAATCTCCCTATACAAACACCCGATAAAAAACAGGTATGGAGCGGTTGCCGCCCCTGTTCACCGGATGGCCTGCCCTATATCGGTTATGCGCCCTCCCACACCAATTTGCTGATGGGTACCGGTCACGCTATGATGGGCCTCAGCCTGGGACCCGCTACGGGCAAGCTGTTGGCGGAACTGGCCAATGGCTCCAATACCAGTATGGATATTGCTGCATTTTCTCCCGCAAGATATCGTTAGCTAACAGCGAATAGTTATATTTGTTCCATGCAAACAGATATCGGTAAAAAAGCAGCAGGCGAAAAAGCCGCTGAATATATTAAGCCTGGTATGACCGTTGGTTTGGGTACAGGCAGCACAGCGTATTATACAATTCTGCGTATAGGCGAGTTAGTTAGATCGGGCCTTGATATAAAGGCGGTGGCTACTTCCGCACAATCGGAGCAACTGGCCATAGAGCAACAGATTCCCCTGGTAGATTTTGAACAGGTGGAGAAGATAGATATTGATATAGATGGGGCAGATGAAGCAGATGCGCAACTGCAACTGATCAAAGGAGGGGGCGGCGCATTGCTGCGGGAAAAAATTATTGCAGCAGCATCAAAAGAAATGCTGGTAGTGATAGATGAAAAAAAACTGGTAAAGCACCTGGGCAAATTTCCTTTGCCGGTAGAAGTAACCACCTTTGGATGGGAGCTTACCTTCAAACAACTGGCGGCGCTCGGAGCGCATCCTGTTTTACGTTTAAAAGACAACAACCGTTTTGTAACGGACAATGGCAACTATATCCTCGATTGCCATTATCAGAAAATACATAATGCAGCAGCACTGCACGCACAACTGAATAATATTCCCGGCGTAGTGGAAAATGGATTATTTCTCCACTACGCTACCCGGTTGATCATCGGTAATGCCGATGGCTCCATCAGGGAAATTACGCATCCCTATCAAGCAAAGACGTCTTTTTAGTATCCCGCGAAGTAGCGTATACCAGCAGCGAAATAAAGATGCAAATGGTTACATACCAATAGTACAGCGGTTCATACCCTATCTTCTTAAAGTAAAGCGCAATAGGTTCTGCGGTGCCGCCAAAAAGCGCCACTGTAATGGCATAGGGGAATCCAACCCCCAGCGCCCGCACTTCCGCGGGGAACATTTCCGCTTTTACCACGGCATTGATAGAGGTATAACCGCTTACAATCAGCAGCGCCATTAAAATAAGCCAGAAGGCGGTCCATTCAGAGGTAGCATGACTGATGCCCGTTAAAATAGGAACGGTAAATGTTGTCCCTAACACACCAAACCCGATCAGCAAAGGCTTCCGGCCATAGATGTCTGAAATCCAGCCAAAGAGTGGTTGCAAAATGGCAAAGATGAGCATGAGGAAGAAGGTGAGGGTAGTGGCGTGTTCTATGGTCAGATGCACGGTATTTACCAGGAACTTCTGCATGTAAGTAGTATAGGTATAGAAGGCCAGTGTGCCGCCCATCGTTAATCCCACTACCGTCATCACTGCCCGTGGATGCTTTTTAAACAGCAGTTTCAGGGAGCCTTTATCTTTTGTTGCTTTTATTTTTTCGAAAGAAGTGGATTCCTGCATATGCCGGCGGAGGTAGAGCGCAAAAAACGCCAGCGCGGCGCCAATCACAAACGGGATACGCCATCCCCATTCATGCAGCTGGGCCGGCGTAAGGAATACCTTCTGGAGCAGCATCTGCACACCAAGTGCCACCAGCTGCCCGCCTATCAGCGTTACATACTGAAAACTGGAGTAAAAACCCCGCAGATCTCTTGTAGCCACCTCGCTGAGGTAGGTGGCGGAGGTGCCGTATTCGCCGCCTACGCTGAGGCCCTGTAACAGGCGCGCTATCAGTAGCAGCGCAGGCGCCGCCAGGCCAATACTGTTATAGGAGGGCGTAAATGCAATGAGCAGGGAACCCAGCGACATCAGGAGCACGGACAGTGTCATGGAGGCTTTACGCCCCTGTTTATCGGCAATGCGGCCAAACATCCAGCCGCCAATGGGCCGCATCAGGAAACCCACCGCAAATATGGCTGCCGTATTAAGTAACTGGGCGGTATAACTGCCCTTCGGAAAGAAGACCGGCGCGAAATAGAGTGAAAACGTGGCGTAAATGTACCAATCATACCATTCTACAAGGTTACCGGCAGAACCGGTTAATATGGCTTTTATCCGCCATGCGTCAGGATGTTTCATATAGAATGCGAAAATATATTTTAATATGGAATTATGAGCCAGCAGGCCATAGTGGCGAAGAAAAAGTTTAAAATAAATTAGGGTTGTATTCAGGAAATCATTTATCTTCGTACCGCTTCTTAAGGATAATGTATTTCAATTCTGTTGGTAGATCACCTCTTCACATTCAGCTTTTTCTTACAGTCTTTCTTCTAGTTGCCCAGGTAGCCGCCTGCTGTAATAATGGCGAGAACACGTTCACAATTAAATATTAAATATAATGCAAACAGGTGTAGTAAAATTTTTTAATGAAGCTAAAGGTTTTGGATTCATTAAAATCGAAGGTTCAGGACAAGAAATTTTTGTTCACGTATCTGGTATCAAAGAAAGCATCGGCGAAAATGACCGCGTAGTTTTTGACGTGGAAGAAGGTAGAAAAGGCCCGAATGCTGTTAACGTAAGACTGGCATAATTTATTTTATAATAGTTCGTTATAAACCGCGCTGGCTTTGCCAGGGCGGTTTTTTTATGCATGAAATCCTGCGTGTTGTTCATTTTGTTCAGTCTCTTCTTCCTGTCTCTCCGGCCAGCCTGTTTTCGTAATTTTAAGGAAACAGATTTATCAAACGATGGCAAAACAAACAGGGATCGTCCTTTTTACCGGTAAACTGGAAAACCAGGTAGGTTACCGGAGAAATGGAATTTATTTTATCCGCGCAATGGCGCAATCAGTGCGGCAAACCGGCGCTACCAGGCAGTCTGCCCGGGAGTTCGGCATTGCCAGCACAAAGGCGAAGCTGATCCGGCACGCCATTGGGCCGCTGCTGGATATTACGCCGGACGATACCTGCGTAAACCGCCTCAATAAAGCACTGATCCGGGCCGGGAAAAACGGCATGCAGGAGTTGCAGGGCTTCCGGTTCAACAGGCATACCGCGGTGGAACAGTTTTTTAGCCGGCAACCGGTACTAACCCCCGCCGGAACCTGGAACATACCCGCACAGGAGCTGCTTCCCCAGGGCAATGCCACACACCTCCATATCACCGCTATTGCTGTCCGTATCAGCTTTATGCAACGGCGCATCATCAGCAGCCGCGCAAAGGGGATCACCATCGATTTAAGTAAGCCCTTTCAAGGCGCAGCACTGGATACACGCCTCAGTGGACACGGCACATTGCTGCACGTATTACAAATAAATACATCCGCTAACAAGGCCGCCCTGGCCAGCCGCCGCTTCACCGCCGCCGATATCATGCACGTGGTACCCCCCATAACCAGCAAAATAAAAACCGCCGGAACCCCTACTGGTAGTACGTTTCCCGATCAAGTCCACGTCCCCTCCACGTGAACTCCACGTTCACTCCATGTAATCCCCATCTCCACTGTATTTCCTATCCCATCTCCAGGTAATATCCCTGTAATAGCGATGTATATCCATCTCCCACAATAGTAACTATCTCTGATAGCCAAATCAGTGAAATCAGCATAATAAGTTTAATCCAGCTCCAGGACAATTTTAAAGCGCCGAAGGCGCTGCACACCCCCGTCCCGGAAAACAAAAAACCGCTCCACAAGGGAACGGTTCTTTTATACAAGAAGCTAAAAAACGGGTTATCTTAAAGCTCTGTAAACATGTGTCAGGAGTTGCAAAGATAACCGGCCAGATGGATTTCCTGGTTTTATTTAAGGCCAATCGGCCAAAACCCGCAACCAATCGTGTTTTTTTGTTTGTATTATAATTTAGTTTAAATTATCAAGTCCCGGTGCTGCCGGTCAGGAATACCGTATCAGCAGCGCCTCCGCTGCTGCCATAGCGCATTTACTCCTTTTCCTGGAGCCATACCACCTTTTGTACCGGCGTATGTGCCGCTGCAATCACTTCTCCATACAAATCGGGCCGGCGCGCCAGCCGGTACCGGTGCCCACCGGCTTCGGTCAGTTTATTTCGTGTAAGCGTAGCCGTTACTACCTCATTGTCCAGTTTCCGGCATTCTGCGATCACATCACCAAACGGATCAATGATCATGGAGCAGCCGTTTTTCAGCTGGTCGTCGTCCATGCCGATAGGGTTGGAGAAAACGGCATACACCGCATTGTCATACGCACGCGCAGGCAACCACTTCATCAGCCAGGAACGGCCTTTCATACCGTCAAATTCCAGTCGCAGCGAAGTAGGGTCTTCCCGGCGTTTTTCCCAGAGCGCCGGGTCCACAAAACCCGCACCGGGCCGTGTAGATGGCGTACACATGGTTACATGTGGCATGAAAATGATTTCGGCGCCCAGCAGGGCCGTTGCGCGTACATTCTCCGTAATATTATTATCGTAACAAATCAGCATACTGCACTTCCATCCCTTCAGATCAAAGATTACATATTCATTTCCCGGCTGCAGATGCGGATTGATAAACGGATGCAGCTTGCGGTACTTCGCCACCAGCCCGTTTTTATCTACACATACATAGGCTTTGAATAAATTATCGTCTGCATCTTTTTCAAACAATCCCGCCAGCACGGCAATATTATTTTCAGCGGCAATATCCTGCAACGCCTTGATAGACGGACCTCCCGGGATTATCTCCGACAACTCCAGCATCTGCTCCCGCGATAAATTCCTGGCAAAAGTATAACCCGTCACAGAACACTCGTGGAAAGCCACGGCATCAGCGCCGTCGGCAGCGGCCTGCCGGGATAACTCCCGGATAACACCCAGGTTATAGGCTTTATCATTACTCCTGTTTTCAAATTGCGCGGTAGCAATTCTGATATCGTTCATGCGAAAAAAGTTTTTTGTTGACAGAAAGTAAAACGAAGATACTTTACATTTGGTTACACGCAATATCTCCGCCGTTTTCGCCACTTTTTCTGTATATTCGCCCTTTCAATTTAACAGCAAATGCCCCAACCGGATAATACAAATACTATCTTTCACCTGGCGGCAGATTTCATAAACCACACACACCGCCATATCTTCCTTACCGGTAAAGCCGGTACAGGGAAAACTACGTTCCTGAAATATATCAAAGAACATACACGTAAAAACACGGTAGTAGTAGCGCCTACAGGAGTAGCCGCTATCAACGCCGGTGGTGTTACCATGCACTCTTTTTTCCAGTTGCCCTTCGGACCTTTTATCCCCGGCACTAAAAGAGGATTTGGAATGGATGAAATCAGCAGTACAGATAAACACGGCCTGTTCCGCAATATTCGTTTCACCAACGATAAAAAAGTATTGCTGCAGGAAATGGAACTGCTCATCATCGATGAGGTAAGTATGGTGCGCTGCGATATGCTGGATGCTATCGACGTGATCCTCCGCCATTTCCGCAATAAGCCACTGCTGCCTTTCGGCGGTGTACAGGTATTGTTTATCGGGGATCTGTACCAGCTCCCGCCGGTGGTGCCGGATGCAGAATGGCGCATGCTCTCTGAATATTACAACAGCACCTTTTTCTTTGCCGCCAAAGTAATAGAACAGGCGCCGCCACTGTATATTGAACTGAAGAAAATTTACCGGCAAAATGAACAGCACTTCATTGATGTGCTGAACCGGATCCGCAATAATGAAGTACTGCACGAAGACCTGCAGTTGCTGAATGAACATTATCAGCCGAATTTTAAGGGAGAAGATGAAGAGTACATCGTACTCACCACCCATAACCGGAAGGCCGATGAAATCAATGCCCGGCGCCTGGCAGATATGCCCGGAAAAGTATATCGCTTTGAAGGAAAGATAGAAGGGGATTTCAGCGACAAGGCCCTACCTACAGAACTACTGCTGCAACTGAAAGTTGGCGCACAGGTGATGTTTCTCAAAAACGACCTGGCGCAACCCCGTCGTTATTACAACGGCAAAATAGCTACTGTAAAGGAAATCAACGACGATGAAATTATGCTGGTGCTCGCAGGCTCCCATGAAGAGCTTAAACTGGGAAAGGAAACCTGGCGAAACATCCGCTACTCCTACAACCAGGATGAGAACAGCATTGAGGAAGAAGAAATAGGCAGCTTTACCCAGTTCCCGATACGCCTCGCATGGGCCATCACCATCCACAAAAGCCAGGGCCTTACCTTTGAACGCGCCATCATCGACGCAGGATACGCCTTCGCACCCGGGCAGGTATACGTGGCGCTGAGCCGCTGTACTTCACTCGACGGACTGGTACTGCATTCCCGCATCGGGCATGGTAGCATCAGAACAGACCGACAGGTAATTGAATTTGCAGAAAAAGAGAATGAAGCCAATGAACTGGTAGTGTTGCTGGAAATGGAAAAGAAAAAGTTCCAGGCTACGTCACTGCTCCAGTTGTTCGACTGGTACCGTATGCAGGCCACCATCCGCAGCCACGCCGTATGGATCCAGGATAAAAAGCTCCCCGACTTCGACGCGGCCATTAAACTAAGCCGCGCTATGTCTGCCAAAGCAGAACAGCAACAGGAAGTAGCCACCCGGTTTGTAACACAGCTGCATCAACTGCTGGATACCGCCGTGCAAACAGGGGAAATGGAACAGCTGAAGCTACGGGTAAATAAAGCCATCGGCTATTTTACCCAAAGTATTTATGAAGATCTTATCCAGCCTTTGCAAACACACATCGCTGATGTGAAAAAAGCAAAGTCGAAAAAATATCTCCTCCAGCTCATGGCCCTCGAAGCCGATTGCTGGAACAAGCTGCGGCACGTTTGGGAAGTATCCTACGCTGACCTGGACTTTACCACCGGTTTAAAAGACTACACCAAACTCAGAGACGCGGATGCCGCTGCCGCCGCGGCTCCTGTTACCGCTGCCAAGGAAAAAGCTGCCAAAGGCAAAGTGGAAAAAGGCAGCAGCCGTCGCGGTACACTGGAACTATATCTCGCCGGTAAATCTATCCCCGATATTGCCACGGCGCGCCAACTCGCCATCAGTACCATTGAAAGCCACCTGGCCCAATGCGTGGAAGCCGGTGAAATGGACATCAACCGTTTTGTTACCGAACGCACCATGCGCCTTATCCTCAAGCATATCGGCGAATTAGGCGCCACCGCCGCAGGTCCCATCAAGGAAAGAGTAGGCGATGCCGCTACTTTCGCTGAAATCCGCGTGGTACAATGGTATCTCAAAAAGAAACAGGAAGAACAGATCATGAACGATTAAGGCGCGCAACAGGACAGACCGGGTTGCCAACCTCCAAACACTGCTTTAATTTAGATCAGTGAAAAATAAGCCAGTAACCGGTAAAAAAGAGGGAGGATTACTGTCGCGTTGCCCGCTAAATTTGCAGGTCAGCAATGATCATTTAAATTACTTTACCCGTGAAAGTAGGATTATTTATACCATGTTATATTGACCAGTTCTACCCGCAGGTAGGCATTGCCACCCTGCAGCTGCTGCAGAAACTGGGTTGTGAAGTGGAGTTTCCCCAGGGGCAAACCTGCTGCGGCCAGCCAATGGCTAACTCAGGATACGAACATCTTACGCACCAGTGCAATAGCCTGTTCATTAAAAACTTTGCTGACTACGACTATATTGTAGGCCCCTCTGGTAGCTGTGTGCTGCATATCAAAGATCATTTGCACGATCCGGCAGCAGAAACAGCAGCCACTCATATACGTGAACGGATCTACGAACTCACGGAATTCCTCACAGATGTACTCAAAGTAGAAAAGCTGACAGCCCGTTTTCCCTGTAAAGTAGGACTGCACCAGAGCTGTCACGGTCAACGTGGCCTCGCCCTTGCGCAGATGAGTGAACTGGTGGCGGCGCCTTTCTCCAAACCGGAGCAGTTGCTGCGTATGGTGGAAGGAGTGGAGCTGGTACCGCTGGACCGGCAGGATGAGTGCTGCGGCTTTGGCGGCACTTTCTGTGTTACCGAAGAAGCCGTATCCGTAAAAATGGGAAAAGATCGTGTAGCCGATCACGTTAAACATGGCGCAGAGGTGATCACCGGAACAGATGTGAGTTGCCTCATGCACATGGAAGGCATTTTACGCCGGCAGCATGCTGGTGTAAAGGTGATGCATATTGCAGAAATTCTCAATCAGAATATCCATGAACAGGCAAACAGCTGATCACGCCACGCTGGCAGACAAGTTCAACGAAGATGAGCCGCGGGTGGACTGGCACGACCAAACCCTCTGGTGGGTACGCGCCAAAAGGGATAAGATGGCCTGGAGCATTCCGGAATGGGAACAGCTGCGGGAAACCGCTTCCGCCATCAAGCTGAACGCCCTGGGCAACCTGCACGATTATCTCGTTCAGTTTGAACAGCAGGCAATACAGAATGGCGCCATCGTTCACTGGGCCGCGGATGCAGAAGAGCATAACCAGATCGTAACAGGCATCCTGAAAAAACACGGGGTGCGTCACCTGGTGAAAAGTAAGTCCATGCTCACAGAAGAATGCCATCTGAATCCCCACCTCATGGCCAATGGCATCGAAGTAATTGATACCGATCTGGGAGAACGGATTGTGCAGCTCGCCAAAGAGCCGCCCAGTCATATTGTACTGCCCTGTATTCATAAAAAGAAAGAAGAGATAGGAGAGCTGTTCCACGAACACCTGGGTACGCCCGCAGGTAACGCAGACCCGCAATTCCTGACCGCTGCCGCAAGGCAGCACCTGCGGAAGGAATTCCTGCAGGCCAAAGCAGCGATCACCGGTGTGAACTTCGCGGTAGCGGAAACCGGTGAAATGGTGGTATGCACCAACGAAGGTAACGCCGACATGGGCGCGCACCTGGCAGATGTGCATATTGCCTGTATGGGCATCGAAAAAATAATCCCGCAGCGTAAGCACCTGGGAGTGTTCCTGCGCCTGTTGGCCCGTAGTGCCACCGGGCAGCCCATTACTACCTATTCCAGTCATTTCAGGCAACCCCGGCCCGGCCAGGAGCTGCATATTGTACTGGTGGATAATGGCCGTTCCAGGCAGCTGGGACGGGAAGATTTCCGCAATTCACTGAAGTGCATCCGTTGTGGCGCCTGCATGAACACCTGCCCGGTATATCGCCGCAGCGGTGGACATAGCTATCATACCGCTGTAGCGGGCCCTATTGGCGCTATTCTGGCGCCCAACCTCGATATGAAGGATTATGCCGACCTGCCCTTTGCATCTACGCTGTGCGGCTCCTGCTCCAATGTATGCCCGGTGAAAATAGATATTCACCAGCAGCTGTATAAGTGGCGGCAGGTATTGGTAAAGGAAGGCTATACTACGGCCGCAAAAACAGCCAGTATGAAGGCAATGAGCGGGGTATTGTCTACGCCCGCTGTTTACCGGACCGCCGGTAAAATGGGGCGTTGGGTAATGCGCGCTTTCCCCGGTATGGTGAATAACCGTTTAAATCCCTGGTATAAACAAAGAGAGATGCCGGCTCCGCCGAAGCAATCCTTCTCCCAGTGGTACGAAAAAAATAAAAAATCATGAGCAGCAGGGACCAGATATTAGCCGCTGTGAAGCAACATCAACCGGAGGCTTCCGTATTGCCGTCTTTGGAAGGATTATCCGGCAATATGCCGGGTACGCTGGAGGCCTACCGTAAAGTACTGGAAGGATTAGGCGGCAGTTTGTTTGAGATAAAGGATGAAAGTGAAATACCTGCATTACTGGCGGAGCATTATCCGCACCTGCAGCGTATTATCAGGGTAGGGGATGAACAACGTGCATGGATAAACGAAGATCCGCATCTGCTGGAAGATGTGGATATGGCGGTTGTGCCCGGTCAGTGGGGAGTAGCGGAAAACGGCGCCATATGGCTTACAGAAGCCGAAATACCGGTAAGGGTATTGCCTTTTATTTGTCAGCATCTGGCCATTGTACTGCCGGCCGGCAGGCTCCTGCCTACCATGCATGAGGCTTATGAAAAGATCGGCGCGCCGCAAACCGGGTTCGGGGTATTTATTGCAGGTCCATCCAAAACAGCAGATATCGAGCAATCGCTGGTGCTGGGCGCACATGGGGCGAAGAGCCTGGTAGTATTTATTACGGCCGGGTAATATCTTTTACGTATACGCTATTACGTTATACTCACTAAAAAAACGGACTCACCGGTTACCGGTGAGTCCGTTTTTTTAGTGAGGTATCCTGAGTGAGTATGCTATAATTATCTACAGAATATTTTCGTTATTTTTTAACAATTAAAGGAGTATAATAAATACTTCATTAACTTTAGGCCGGGAAATTAAACAGATCCCTTAAATTGGTATGGTGTTTGTTCAATTGCGTGCGTTGCAAGAATCGATAGCGCAGTGATTTTTTTTAACCATATTATTATAGCCATATTTTTAGCAGCTGCGTTAACCAGAAAAATTGAAAGACCATGTTTCATCTATTTAACACTTTAGAGCGGCATCAGAACAAGTCGTTACAGCAAAAGATCGGGGTGCATCACCACCAATGTAGCATCACAGGAAAATTTTCTTTAATAGTATGCAAACTGGACAGCATGATTGGCTGATCCGCATTTTTCGTTTATCCGGCGGGGTTATTTGTCGTTATGTGCCAACAGACCAGTGTTTGAGCAGATAGCCCATAGGAAAAATGGTAGTCATAATCGCTTTGTTAAAAGGGATTCGGAAGTGCTTTGTGTGATTAATCTTTCAGAAGAGTAGAACGTTGAAAAAAAAATTTAACAGTTTACTTTTTCATAACAGAACTTTTCATTTTTAGTAGTTATCTTGCGCTAACTTTGAAAACCGAAAGAAAGATTATAATCAATTAATTCTCCGTCCTGTATTCTAACTAAGCGCCTCTATGAAAACCTTGAAACTTGCGCGACCTTAGTTGAACAGGCGAGCTTATATTTAATAACCATATCTTATTATTGAACCTATGGTGCGTAATTCATCATGGATTACCCCGTCGTGGCTAATCTTACTGTTAGACCTGGGGTGCTCTGTCATCGCAATCAATTTAGCATTTCTCCTGAGACTAAATTTTGATGCATCTGCTATTGTTTTGTTTCCATTGGAAAAGATAGCCTTGCTTACCGGAGCTGTAACGCTCGCGTTATCTTTGCTGCTGCACACTTACAGGGGAATCGTCCGTTTTACCAGCCTTGCTGATATCGGGCGTATTGCAGCATTGAACATTATCAGCTGTGGTATCTATCTCGCTGTCAGCTACAGCCATCTGCTGGATCGGGAACAGGCGCTTTTTCCCATGTCTGTAATCCTGATCAACTTCTTCATCAGCTCCTTCCTGCTGTTATCCTACCGCCTGCTGGTGAAATGGATCTTCAAATATTATAATAATTTCCGCGCGGTGAACAGAACCCGTGCTGCGATTTATTATACAGGACATTCCAGTCTCATGCTGCGGAAAGCGATCAGTGATGATCCGCACTCGGATATCCGTATCACCGCTTTCCTGGCAGACACCAATGCACATGCCGGTAAGTCGCTGGAAGGATTACCCATCTACGCTTCCCGCAAAGGAGAACTGTATAAGCTCGTAAAACAGGCAAAGGCAACTTTGTTGCTGATTCCGGAAGATCACCTGGACAGGACACACCTCAATGAACTCGTAGAAGAATGTATCGCATTAAACATACGTGTACAAAAAATCATTCCCGTGAGCCAGTGGACAGAAGGTAACACCAATAGCGGTATCCAGTTAAAGGATATCAACATAGAAGATCTTCTTGAAAGATCTGTTATCAACATCAAAAACGTACAGCTCAGTAAAGAACTGAAAGGAAAGAGTATCCTGGTTACAGGAGCTGCCGGTTCTATTGGTAGTGAAATTGTAAGACAGGTAATAAAATATGAACCATCGGTAGTTATACTCTGTGATAAAGCAGAATCGCCGCTGCACGAACTGGAGCTGGAACTGGCGGAAACCATCAGCGGGGTTCCGGTGATTCCTTTTATCGGTAATGTATGCGACCGTATACGGATGCAGCAACTGTTTGAAATCTATGCGCCGGTAATCGTTTATCATGCCGCTGCCTACAAACATGTACCCATGATGGAAAAAAATCCTTCCATCGCAGTAATGAATAATGTACTGGGTACTAAAATAGTGGCGGAACTGGCGGTGGAATACGGCGCCGAGAAATTTGTAATGGTATCTACGGATAAAGCGGTGAACCCTACCAACGTAATGGGCGCCTCCAAACGTATTGCCGAAATCTTCTCCCAGTCGTTCAACAACCACCTGAATGAAAAATACCAGAAAATAGGACCGGTGTATGGTACACCTCCCACACGCTTTATCACTACCCGTTTTGGCAATGTACTGGGCTCAAACGGATCTGTAATTCCACGTTTCAAACAACAGCTGGAAAAAGGTGGCCCGCTAACGGTTACCCATCCGGATATTACCCGCTACTTCATGACCATCCCCGAAGCCTGCCAGCTGGTGCTGGAAGCCGGTTCTATGGGACAGGGAGGCGAAATATTCGTGTTCGATATGGGTAAACCCATGAAGATTGCGGAACTGGCGCGTAAAATGATCCGTATGTCCGGTAAAGAACCCGGAAAAGATATACAGATCGTTTTCACCGGCTTACGCCCAGGGGAAAAACTGTATGAAGAATTACTGAACAATGCAGAGAATACCTTACCCACTTACCACGAAAAAATTATGATTGCCAAAGTACGTGCATCAGATTTTACCGAGGTGAATGAACAAGTGAATCAACTGATAGAATCTGCCAGGAAACATTATCTCACGCCAACGGTGGCCAGGATGAAACAACTGGTACCGGAGTTCATCAGCAAAAATTCTACTTATGAAGAACTTGATAAGGGAAAGATGATCATCTGATCATCCGGTATTCATTACTAAATAAGAAACAAGAGCAATCAATATGTGTGAGCGATCTATCAGAGATTTTAAAGGATTATTAATGGTGTTGTCGGGTGTGGTCACGTTATTTATCACTTCCTGTTCGGCGCCAAAAAACATTACGTATTTCAGAGATGTACCGGATACTATCAAACAACATGAAATACAACAGGCCACTTACTCAACGCCGTTAATCCAGGCAGATGATATCTTACAGATAACCATCCAAACGCTTGATCCAACGGCTACCGCCATGCTGAATCAATCCGGCGCAGCAGTGCCGGTAAGCGGTAATACCGCTGCAGCACCCGCTGCCGCAGCAGTAAGCGGCTACCTGGTAGATAAAGACGGATATGTGGTACTGCCATTGATTGGTAAAATAATGGTGCAGGGCAAAACAACCGACAGCGTCAGGGAAGAGATCAAAACAAAAGCAGCTACCTACTATAAAGATCCGGTAGTAAACGTGCGGTTTGCCAATTTTAAGATCACCGTACTGGGAGAAGTGAACAAGCCTTCTACCTATGTGATGCCCAATGAGAAGGTAACCTTACTGGATGCACTGGGCGCAGCCGGCGATCTTACTATCTACGGAAAAAGGGAAAATGTATTACTGATCAGGGATAATAATGGAAAGAAGGAATTTGTGAGACTGAATCTGAACCAGAGCAATATTTTTTCGTCTCCCTACTTTTACCTGCATCAGGGAGATGTAGTATATGTAGAACCTAATAAATCGAAAGTGTCCAGTACGGACTTTGCACAGGTAAAACGTATTTCAATCCTGGCATCTGTTTTATCACTGTTGATCGTGGCGGTGTCGAGAATTAATTTTTAATTTTTTAATAAGAAAATATGCCAGAGCATATCTTTACGAATCACGCAGCTCATTTAAATGGGCACGAGGCAAGGGAGCCGGAAAAAGACGGCGGGATCAACCCCCGTTATATACTGGATACCCTTATGAGACATTGGTACCTGTTTGTTATTTTCATAATAATGGGTGTGTCTGCTGCGTGGTTGTATCTCCGCTACGCCACTCCCAGTTATAAAATCAGTGCTAAAGTACTGGTAAAGGATGACCAGAAAGGTGGCGATATCCCCGGTCAGGAGATACTGCAACAGCTGGAAGTTTTTTCCAATAAAAGCAGCGTGGACAATGAAGTGGAAATATTAAAGTCACGTACCCTCATGCAGAAGGTAGTGAACAACCTGCAACTGAACACATCTTATTTTGTAGATGGAAGAGTGAAAGAATCCGAGCAATACGGTAACCTTCCTTTTTCATTGCAATGGCTTTCCCTCAATGATACCATTAACAAAACCTCTTATGTTATCACACCATTGGGGAATGATAAATTTGAATTGTCCGGCAAAAAAGGTACACGTACCGCTGCCTGGAATGATACGCTTCACCTCCAGGAAGGCGTGGCAAAAATAACCCGTACAGAGTTTCCTTTCACCCGGTCGGCTTACACCGTCAAAGTGGCGTCTGTAGATGAAACTACGGCTAATTACCAGCTGCTGCTGGATGTGCGTATTCCCAATAAACAGGTGAGTACCATCGATCTGAGTTTAGATGCACGGATTCCTGAAAAAGGAGAAAAAGTGCTGAACAACCTGCTGACCACCTACCTGAAAGCAAGTGTGGAAGACAAAAACCGTATTGCCGACAGCACCATCGCCTTCATCGACAACCGTCTTGTTATTGTAACACAGGAGTTGTCGGGGGTAGAAAAAAATATACAGCAGTTCAAACAGGATAATGAACTGGCAGATATTGAATCACAGTCGAAATTACTGGTAGAAGGTACCGGCGACGCCCGCAAACAGCTATTGGAACAACAGGTACAGTTAAACGTGGTAGAGTCGCTGGAACAATATATGCGCGACACCGAAAACAATAAAAGGGTAGTGCCTTCCTCCCTCATTGTACAGGACCCTACCTTTGTAGGATTGGTACAGCGTTATAACACCCTGCAGCTCGACAGGGAACGCCAGCTGATGTCCAGCACAACTACCAACCCGGTAGTGGTGAATATGGACCAGCAGCTCGCAGGCATCCGTTCCGACCTGCTCAGCAACCTGGCTTCCCTGAAAAGAGGTATCCAGGTGGGCATCGAAGAACAGCAAAAGAATGCCAGCGCCCTCAATCAGAAAATCAGGCAGGTGCCTGCCAAAGAAAGGGTATTCCTGGATATCTCCCGTCAACAGGCCATCAAACAGGAATTATACCTGTTTCTCCTGAAGAAAAGAGAAGAGTCCGCGATTTCCAAAACTTCTAACCTGGCTATCGCCCGCATTATTGACGATGCCAAAAGCGATGCACTGCCTTTCAAACCAAAACGCATCCTCATCCTTCTGTTAGGACTGGTACTGGGCGTAGCACTCCCGGCCGGATACCTGTACATGAGAGAACTGTTAAGCAGAAGGATCCTCAATAAGCAGGACATTACCAGCAACACACCGGTGCCGGTACTGGCGGAAATTGGTCACGCCTCATCAAATATGATTGTCACCAAAGCCGATTCACGTACGCCGGTAGCGGAGCAGTTCCGTGCTTTAAGAACCAATCTCCAGTTTGTATTGTCTGATATCAGTAATAAAGCGGTAATTGTTACTTCCAGCATGGGAGGAGAAGGAAAGTCCTTTGTGTCTACCAACCTGGCGGCCATCCTGGCCCTTTCAGGGAAGAAGGTAGTGCTGATGGAAATGGATTTGCGCAAGCCTAAGATCGCAGAGCGACTGGGCCTGCCCAACCATGAAGGCTTCAGCACTTATGCCATCGGTAAAACTTCTATGGAAGCGCTGATCAGGCCATCAGGGATTCATGAAAACTGCTGGATCATCAGTTCCGGTCCTATTCCGCCAAATCCTACCGAGCTGTTATTACAGCAAAGGACAGAAGCGCTGTTTAAAGAACTGAATGAACGCTTTGATTATATCGTGATCGACTCCGCCCCGATAGGGCTGGTAACAGATGCGCAGGTACTGGCCCGCTATGCGGATGCCACCCTGTACCTGGTTCGCCACGGCGTTACCTTCAAACAGCAGCTGCAGATCTCTAAAGACCTGTACCTGCAGCGTAAACTGCCCCGGATCAATATCGTTATCAATGATGTGAAGAATAAGAGCGCCTACGGCTATGGCTACGGGTATGGATACGGGTACGGTTACGGCAATGAAGACGGCGGTGGTAAGCGTTTCCTGGGGAAATGGAGGAAACGGGCCGTGCTGGACGGGAAATAGCATTACGATATTATGTATATTCGTGTATGCATCGCCATTTTGCCCCGGATATACCCTGTACTTATCAGTTGGATGGATGGCAGGACTGTATTAAAAGACTTAAAAAAATAAAAGACAGACAAATATTTTATGGTTAAGATTAGCAACAGCGTTGAGAATATCCATCTTGCCGTTATAGGCCTGGGCTATGTTGGTTTGCCGTTAGCAATTGAATTTGGCAAAAAATACGATGTGTTGGGATTTGATATCAACAAGGAAAGAGTAAAAGAACTGGCTGCGGGCGCTGACCGTACCAGGGAAGCTAACATGGAAGATCTGACCGCCGTGATAGCATTGAAAGCCGGGAAGAAATCAGACATCGGGCTTTCTTTCTCTTCCAATGTGGAAGATCTGAAAAAGTATAACACGTTTATTGTAACGGTTCCCACACCGATAGATGCCTACAAGGCGCCGGATCTCCGCCCGCTTATCAAAGCGTCTGAAATGCTGGGAAGCATCCTGAAAAAAGGTGACCTCGTAATCTATGAGTCTACCGTATACCCAGGCTGTACAGAAGAAGACTGCGTTCCCGTACTTGAAAAAGTATCCGGACTGAAATATAACACCGACTTCTTTGTGGGATACTCCCCGGAAAGGATCAACCCGGGTGATAAAGTAAACACCCTCACAAAGATCAAGAAAGTAACCAGCGGCTCTACCCCTGAAATTGCAGATAAAGTAGATGCCCTGTATGGTTCTATCATTGAAGCAGGTACCCACAAGGCGCCAAGCCTGAAGGTGGCCGAGGCTTCCAAAGCCATTGAAAACGCACAGCGCGACGTGAACATCTCGTTTGTGAACGAACTGGCGCTGATCTTCGATAGGATAGGTATCGATACCAACGACGTTATCGACGCCGCCGGCACCAAATGGAACTTCCTGAAATACAAGCCAGGATTGGTGGGTGGTCACTGCATCGGTGTAGATCCTTATTATCTCGCACACAAAGCGGAATCTGTAGGCTATCACCCGCAGGTGATCCTGTCCGGCCGCCGTGTAAACGATCATATCGGTCACTTCGTAGCCAATAAGGTAGTGAAGCTGATGATCGATAAAGATCATAAAATCAAAGGATCAAAAGCGCTCATCATGGGAATTACCTTCAAGGAAAACTGCCCGGATGTACGTAATACCCGCGTGGTGGATATTTATCACGAACTGAAACAGTTCGGTCTGAATGTAGATATCTACGATCCCTGGGCTGATCCCGCAGAAGTGGAAGAAGAATACGGCGTGAAAATCTTAAACGCTATTGATAAAGGCGCTGTATACGACGCTATCATCGTAGCAGTAGCACATAAAGAGTTTTTAACCTTTGATTACCTGAAGTACAGACGTAACAACGGGGTCATTTTTGATACCAAAGCTTGTGTAGATAGAAGCCTGGTAGACGGCAGGCTCTAAAAGCAGTTAACGCAGAAACATATATAAATAATTTGGAAATTGATATTTGATGTCAACGAAAGGGGTGAGCTATGAGATGTCGCTAAACTTAGGGACTAACTTTCTGGCTTTGGTTTTAAATATTTTACTGGGGCTGGTAGTAGTACCTTTTTATATCGCGAAGATCGGTGTGGATGGCTATGGTATCATAGCACTGGCTACTTCTTTCAGTTCATACTTGTCTATCATTACCATTGCTATTGACGCGGCGGTAGGAAGGAACTTTACACTGGCAATGAGAAAGGATGATCATGCGTCTTCAAACGCCATCTATTCTTCCTCCATCATTTCAGCCACCCTGTTAATTGTTGCTATCCTGCCGCTGATAGGCTGGTTCTTATATAAAATAGACAGCATCATCAGTTATCGCGGATACGCCGTGGGAGAAATGAGGTGGGTGTTCATCGCCATTATCACCTCTTTCGTACTCACCTTTATCCGCGGACTTTTCCTGGTACCGGCATTTGCGTCGAATAAAATTTATATCCAACGCATCATTGCCATCCTGGAAATAGTGGTAAGAACAGCGCTGATCTTTTTACTGCTGAATACTTCGGCAAAGTTAAGCCTGATAGGAGTTTCCTTCTTCCTGGCTTCACTGGTGTCATTTGCAGCAGCGCTGATCTGGATCATCCGGAAATTTCCGTTTCTGAAATTACGGATGGCCAGTTTTGATAAGAAGATAGTGAGATATGTGGCCTCCATGAGTTTCTGGCTGGTGATTAACCAGATAGGCACCTTGCTCTTTATCAATATTGACATCATTTTACTGAATCATTACTATGGAGCCACAGCTACCGGTGAATTCAGTACCGTAGCCCAGTGGCACACGTTATTACGTTCATTTGCAGGGGTATTTGTAGCCATATTTACACCAGTGGTATATAAATATTATGCAGATAAAGACTTCAGCAACCTGCTGAAGTTTTCGAAGTATTCGGTGGTAGCAATGGGACTGGTACTGGCTATTCCAATAGGTATTATCGTTGCCTATTCGGATGTGATCCTCCGGTTGTGGGTAGGTGAGAAGTTCACACATTTTTACCCGCTGATGATCCTGCTGACCGGTCATTTGATCTTTAACCTGTCAGTATTGCCCATACTGTCTATCAATTCGGTATATAACAAAGTAAAAGTACCGGGACTCACGTCCTTCTTTTGTGGCATACTGAACCTGGTGTTAGGCATACTGGTCATAAAATATTTTAACTGGGGCATCTATAGTGTAGCCATTGTATCGGCAGTATTATTAACGGTGAAGAACCTGATATTCTCACCCACCTATGCTGCCAGGATCCTGGAGCAGAAACCCTGGTTTTATTATCCCAGTATTTTGCGAGGATGCGGATTGTTTGTGTGGGTACTGTTATTATCGTGGGGGTGCAGGAAATTCATGTTGCCCGGTTCCTGGGGCGGGCTGATGGTATCGGCCATCATAATTGGCATTGGCAGTGTTCCTTTTGCCTGGTTTGTAAGTTTAAATAAAGATCAGCGATCATTGATCGGAAAATTGATAAGAAGACAAATATGAAAAAGGCGTTAATCATTAATGAAGGGTTTTCCAATAATCTGGGTGATCAGGCCATCCGTGAAAGCATGACCAGTTTATTGCGGGATAGCGATTTCAGTACAGATTTTGCCTATTTCACCAACCCCGGTATGAACAGCATGCCGGCATATAATTACCTGGAAGCGGGAACAGGCGCTATAGCGCCGCCTGCGCTGTCGTTTGCAAAAAAAGCAAAGTTGAAACTGGCTGGTTTATACTGGATCGGTATCAACTATAAACATATCCGCGCCAAATTACGTAAAGGGAACTACGACATCGTGGTGATTGGCGGCGGACAACTGATTGAATCATCAGGAAAAGACTATCCCAGCCGCTTTGCAATTGCCATGTATTGGTGGACGCTCCTGGTAAAGAAATTTACCCGTGCGAAAATTTATATCATTGGTGTGGGAGTGGGTACTACCTTCAATGCAAAAGAGCAGTCCCTCTTCTCAAAAGCATTGTCAAAGGCAGACCTCATCTGGGTCAGAGACAGTTATTCCAAAGCATCCCTGTTTGAAAAGTTTGGCCACAAAGCAGTGCTCACGCCGGACATCGCTTTTTACAGCGGTAAAAACAGGATTGAAGAAGGAAATACAAACAGGAAAGCACTGGTAGGAATTACCAGTTTTAACGAGGTGTTTGCAAAATATAACCAGCCCGGTAAAACCAATGCAGATTACTATGAAGAGTGGTTTGCAGTGGTAAAAGGATACCTGGATGCAGGATTATCGGTAGAGCTGTTTTATACTACCATCACCGATGCGGCCGAAACCATTGCTTTCCGGAATTATATAAAACTGAATTATCACCTGGAGTTGCCGGTGGCAAAGCTGTCTTCTGTCAATGACCTGAAGCAGCTGTACCAATCCGCTTCGGATGTGTATTCCGGCAGGATGCACGCATTGATCTTAGCCATGAAACATCAATGCACCGTGAAGGCTTACCTGATTTCGCAGAAATTAAAATCCTTTCACCAGGAATATATTTTACCGGGAAATCAGCCTACGGAATACAGCCGGAAGATCCGCGGAACATTTAATGATCTGATGCTCAACAATGTTAAACCGTAGTTTATGAGAGTCAGGCAATTGATTAAATCAGATTTACACCGGTATCACGGGAAAACAGATGCAAAAAGCTTTGTAAAGGCTTTCTTTTTAATAGAAGGATTCCGTTACATGTTTTTTTTCAGGCTGCATAAAGGGGCTGCGGCGCCATTCAGAATTTTGCTGCGGTTAATACTCCGGCATTATTCTTATAAGTATGGATTCCAGATACCACATACCACCAAAGTGGGTTATGGATTGTATATCGGGCATTTCGGCACGATTGTTATCAATGGGAATGCGCAACTGGGAAACAATGTAAATCTTTCGCCCGGCGTAGTGATAGGGCAGTCGAGCCGTGGCCGCCTTATGGGCGTGCCGGTGGTAGGCAACCGGGTGTGGATTGGTTCGAATGCAATAATTGTAGGTAAAATTAATATCGGAGATAATGTGATGATAGCACCGGGAGCATATGTAAACAGGGATATTCCTGCTAACTCGCTGGTGATGGGTAACCCCGCAGTGATTTACGAGGGAAAGGATGTAGAGGGGTATATCTGTAACGAATGGGGTCTATGAAAAATGTTTTAATCATATCTTACGAATTTCCGCCTATCATCGGTGGCGCGGGCGTGTATGCACACGACCTGGCCATAGGACTGGTGAAAAACGGGCACCAGGTGAGCCTGCTCACCTATAAAACGCCGCGTAATGAAGCCTTCCTGGCATCATTTGAAAAAACGTATGGCATTCACTGTTATACTATCCCCGAAAAGAAATATGTTCACTTTTACCTGTTCTTCCGTCAGCTGAAGAAGATAGTAAAGGAGCAGTCGTTTGATACCATCATTTTCAGCGACGCCCGTGCAAAAAAAATGGGCGCCCTGTTCCACCCGGCATTAAAGGACTTGTCGGCCCGCTCCTTGTCGGTGCTGCATGGCAGCGAAAAGGCCAGCTTCTTTGAAAAGCCTTCCTTCCTGCTGCGCGCTTTCGGCATGCAGCGGCGGATGCTGAACTTCCTGCAACAACAGAAGAAAATAGTAGTGGTTAGTGAAGCCGAATATGAGTTGTGGACAAAAACTGCACTCAAAGAAAAGCTGCTGCTGATCCGTCATGGAATTGATACGGATATTTTCCATCAGCGTACCCCGCAGCAGGTAAGCGCTATCAAAGCCCGGCTGGGCATAGATCCTGATCGCCCTGTGCTTTTCAGCGCCTCCCGCCTGGTAAAAGAGAAAGGACAGGAACTGGTCATTGAAAGCCTGCCCGGAATAGTAGCTGCTGTGCCGGATCTGCTTTGCATTATTGCAGGCAGCGGTGCTTATCTCCCTGCATTACAACAACAGGTAAAGGAACTGAAACTGGAAAAACATGTATTGTTTACCGGGGGCGTTGCCCGCGAAATACTCTCCGATTATTTCGCCGTCTGCGATCTCTTTATTCTTCCCAGCCAGTTTTATGAATCTTTCGGATTGGTATACCTCGAAGCGGCAGCCTGCGGCAAAACAGCCATTGCAGGTAACCGGGGAGGAACCAACGAAGCGGTGGTAAATGATGTAACCGGCTACCTGGTAGATCCGGTATCAAAAGAAGAAATTATCAATAAAGTGGTGACTGTTCTGAAAGATGCAGATTTGAGAAACAGGTTGCAAACCACTGCTTATACACGGGCCCTGTCGGAGTTTTCAAATGTAACGATGGCCGGCAAAATTATTAATATCTGATAGGAATGAGGAATAGCAATGCCAATACCAATTTACTGCTCCTGCTGAATTTTATATTCGCTTGTATTGCTGGTATTGTATCAGTGAGTGTAGCCACTTTCCTGTTTAATATGATCCTGCTGGGTACCGGCATGCTGATTATAACCGCCATGTTTAAAGAACCGGCCCGCAGGCAAACAGGGATGCGGCTTTTCCTCTCGTTTTTCCTGGTGTATGGTATCTTTATGCTGGTAACGAATGCTATCTATATCCAGGACCCTTTCCGGGATATTTTCTATGCAAAGGATTCGGTAACGTTTTATACCTACATCGATAAAGTAGCATCGATGCGGACGTTGGGCGATATTACAGCATATTACCGGGATGACTTCTTCTCGGCCGACTGGAAGGGCTTCGCCTGGTTTTCCAGCGTGCTGGGCTTCCTGGCCAAAGGCATTGATAATAATACGCTGGTATTGCAGAAATTACAGATCGTGTTCTGCTCGGCGCTGATCCCCGTGATCCTGTTCAGCATCTTATCAACTTATATCAATCGTGAACTCAGCATAAAGTTTACGGTTGTATATGCTTTCCTGTCTTATAACTTTTTCTTTTCTGCTGTTTACCTGAGAGATGTACACATCGGTTTGCTGTTTGGCTTGTACTTCCTGCTGATCATTAACAGGCAGGGACTGGCAGGTATTTTTTATGGCATCCTGCTTACGGTACTGATCTATTTATTCCGGCCGGAGCATGGCTTTTTCAGCGCCTCGTTCTTAATGGCGTATATCTATCTGCTGGTAACAGACAAGAATAACAAAACACTCAATAAATTTAAAATACCCATCTTAATCCTGCTGGCATTACCGGCGTTAACGCAGGTGGTTTACCTGCAGCAGGGCTTCAACACTATTCAGAGTACCAGTGAAAATTACCTGGACTCTTCCATGTCAAACGCAGGGTTAGGTTCATTTGGCAGCCTGCTGCTGAAACTGCCTTTTGGTGTGCGGCACGTGGTGGTGGGATTGTTTTCCCAAACGTTGCCGTTTCCTTTTTATGCAGTGCTGGAAGAAAACCCCTTCTTCATTCCCTGGGCATTGGCGGCCCTTTTCTGGTTTGTGGTTTGGGGCGTTATTATTTATACGGCTATTATTAAACCGCGTAATCCACTCTTTAAGATCAGGGAATTACGTTTCCTGTTCATCATTGCAGCGCTGCTGATCCTCGGGGCCAGCTCCAATGCGGATACGAGAAGGATTATGTCGGTATACCCGGTTATATATGTTGTTTTTGCAGGTGGATTTTTATCACTGGATAAAGTAAAGCGGAAGCAGCTCATCGCAGCATCGCTCCTGTTTTACTTTGGGTTGGTATTTGTTTATGCGTTGATTAAGTGACAAATTTTTTTGCTATGGTGAGATCAGTATTTTTCCTTTTTTGCATGATACTGGCGATACAGTTTCCCGCTGTTTCCCAGCAGGCCATCTCCAGGTGGCAATGCAAGGTAACGCCTGCACCAAATTATAGTCTTACGAAAGATCAAAGCCAGGTAAGCTCTTTATCTGACGGAAAATATACTACCGGTAATTCTTTCTGGAAAGATCCCGGAACATTGGGCTGGCAAAACACCGGTAAAATTACCATTGATATTACCTTGCCGCAGCCGGTACCGGTAACGGGTATTAACCTCAATACCGTAACGGGGCAAAAAGCCCAGGTAACGCTGCCCCTGAGCGTATTGGCGTTTGTAAGCAATGATCAGCAGAACTGGTCATTTGCAGGTGATATGATGGGGCAGTCGTCCGTAAAAGATGAGTACTACCGCATTGTGCCATTATCGCTCCGGAACATTGGTATAACGGGAAAGTATATACGGCTGATAGTAGTTCCCAATGGCAGTTACTTTTTTACAGATGAAATACAGGTGTTCACAGGTAAGCAGGCCGCCGGCAAAAAATCAATGATGGTGGCTTCTTCTGCGATGGAAGGATTTGTAAAGGAGCAGCGTACCGCTACTATCAATAAACGTTTCTCGGCAGAAGGCGCGGGCGGGGATGCACCGGTTGCCAAAAGTATGGCGCCTGCCGGCGGAAGTGGTGTAACATTAACGCCGCTGGCTTCCGGTTTGGCGGGTTCCGGTCAAACAGCCGGCGGGGATATTGCGATCCAAACCCTGCCCGGTGTTTCTGAATATGCGGCTTTTTCCTTAATCAATAATACAGCGGCGGCTACCGGTGTGAAGGTTGCTTTTACGGCCTCCACACCAGCTGTCCGTTACCAGGTGTACTGGGCGAAGCCGGTGAAAAGCCGCGATTTTAAAGTGGTGCCCGATGCACTCATGGAAATAAAGAGCGGGGAAACAATGAACCTTGCCAAAAATGAGTCGGGGCTGTTGCTGGTAAAGGCGGTGGCAACGCAAAGCGGCGCGGGTAAACTTACATTGAGTGCAGGCAACACCAGCAGGACGCTTACCGTTACTGCCGGCAACGGCGCTTTATCTGCCTACCGGCAATACAAACCCGATGTAAATGTATGGCCTTACTTTAATGATACCTTCTTTAAAGGACGCGAAGAAAGCGCCCGGCAGGATTTGCTGGCGCACTATGTAAATACCTTTGTGTTTCATCCGGGTATTTTGCTGCCCAATATAGAACTGGCTAAAAATGAAAAGCTCCGTAATAACCTGTCGTATGTAAAAGGATTTCAGAATGTGTTACTCTTCCTTGATTTTTCCGGGAAGAAGGACGACTTTTTATCCGACACCTGGAAGCAATCTTTTTTAACGTGGTATGATGCGATGGTAGCTGCCTTGCAGCAACAGGGCATTGCGGCATCCAATATTTACCTCTATCCTTTTGACGAAATTAAACCGGCGCAGTTACCGGTGTACAGGCAGTTTGCCACATGGGTGAAGTCGGTCAGGAAAAATGCAAAACTGTTTGCTACAGTGTCCAATGCCACGGTATTAAATGGCTTATCCGGGCAGGTGGATATTTTCCAGCTATACGATAACGGCAATGTGCTGAGAGCTTACCGCCAGCAACGTTTATCGGCCCAACAGGTATGGCTATACGATACAAAGAAACCTACCAAGTCATTGTCGCCCTACGGCTACTATCGCTTAATGGCCTGGAAGGCGTATGCAGATGACGTTACCGGTATCGGGTTCTGGCAGTATGCAGATGCGGGACACGAGGCGGGCGCCACCTCACTCTGGGATGATTTTGATGGCAAATCGGCCGACTTTGCCGTAGTATACGATAATGGCAGCCAGGTGATTTCCAGCAGGAGATGGGAGGCTTTTAAGATGGGCGTGGAAGATTATATGCTGCTGAATGCCTATGCTAAAAAGTATGGTAAGGCTGCGGCCATGAAAATATGTAACCGGGTGTTAGGCGATGCGGACAACCCGCAAACAGGCGATCAGGCAAGGACTCAACTTATAAAAGAACTGGAATGAAGCAACGCTCAAAATTATTAATACTGGCTACCACGCCGCCGCCTATTGGTGGTGTGACCATCCATATACAAAGACTATTACAATACCTGAATAATAACGGATATGAGTATACGTTTACCGATTTCCGGAGAAGTACCAAAGGTGATATTTTAAAGCAGATCAGGCAGCACCGGTTCATTCATTTTCATATTTATCACCCGGTAGTCCGCTGCTGCTTTGTGTTGTTGGGTACAATATTTGGTAAGAGGATGCTCTTTACTTTGCACGGAAACCTCGGCAGGCACAATGCTTTGTACAACCTGCTGGATCAGCTTGCATTCAGGATCGCTTATATGCCTATTGTACTGAACCAGAAAAGCTTTGAAAAAGGCAGGAAGTGGAATAAACGGACACAGATGATCGGCGCATTTATTCCGCCACAGCAGCCGGAAGAGCTAACAGCGTCAATCCAGGCCGCCGTGGCCGGCATGCGGGCGAAATATGCAGGAATATATGCTACCAATGCATCTACTGTTTCTATTGATAAGGCCGGCAATGAAACCTACCAGGTAACACTGCTGGTGAATATTTTCCGGAAAATGAAGGACGATGCGCTGGTGATTTCAGACGCTTCTGGTCGCTATAAATCTTTCCTGCAGCAACAGGGACTTGAAATACCCGCCAATGTTTTATTGATCAGTGAACCACATCCATTCTTCGAGATCCTGAAAAGGTCGGATGTGTTTTTAAGGATCACTACTACAGATGGCGATTCTTTATCAGTGAAAGAAGCCCTGTTTCTTGGCAAACAGGTGCTGGCTACTGATGTGGTGAACCGGCCTGCCGGCACACAGCTGGTGGCATTGAACGAATGGGATATTGCAGACGCGATCGGTAAAATGCGGCATGATAACACCGTATACAACCGTCACACCTTAAGCAATGGGGGAGAGGAATTACTACAACTGTATAAAAAAGTAGTAGCATAATAAACGTGCCGGGTAAACGAAGTATCCCGCACGCATAAACGAAAAACCAGATTGAAAAATCCCCTGCACCTCCGGGACCGCAGGGATAAACCATATTAAAACCATATCGATATGAAGTTAACCATCATCGCGGGTGCGCGCCCTAATTTTATGAAAATAGCTCCTATCATCGCTGCCGTTCAGGAAAAGCGGAAGGAGGGTTATAACATCAGTTACCGCCTGGTGCATACCGGGCAGCATTACGACAAAAACATGAGCCAGTCGTTTTTTGAGCAGCTGGGTATTCCTGAACCGGATGCAAACCTGGAATCAGGTGGCGGTACCCAGGCGGAACAAACGGCGAATATCATGATCCGCTTTGAAAAAGAACTGACGGCGCACCCATGCGATCTGTTGCTGGTGGTAGGCGACGTTACCTCTACCCTTGCCTGCGCCATTGTAGCCAAGAAAATGAAAATAAAAGTAGCGCATGTGGAAGCAGGCATCCGTTCCGGTGATATTACTATGCCGGAAGAAATTAACCGCCTGGTAACAGACTCTATCACCGATTACTTCTTTACCACCTCGGTAATTGCAAATACAAATCTTCAGAAAGAAGGTAAGTCACCGGAACAGATCCTCTTTGTAGGAAATACCATGATTGATACCCTGCTGAAACAGCGGAGCCGCTTTACACCGCCCGCTATCTGGCAACAGGCAGGATTGCAGCCGCAGCAGTACCTGGTAATGACCCTGCACCGTCCGGCGAATGTAGATGAAGAAGAAAACCTCGCTTTACTGATCAATGAAATTATGATTCATAGCCAGCAATTGCCGGTCATCTTCCCGGTACACCCTCGTACCGCTAAGAACCTGGAAAAGATTGCAGTGGCACATCCGCGTTTGCACCTGGTAGAACCACTGGGATACCTGGAGTTTAATTACCTCGTGGAAAATGCAAAAGCCGTTATCACCGACTCCGGCGGCATTACAGAGGAAACCACTGTAATGGGCGTTCCCTGCATGACATTAAGGGATTCTACAGAAAGACCGGAAACATGTCTCACCGGTACCAACGAATTACTGGGCACTGATCCCAAGGCATTGGCGCCGGCTATGCAGAAATTATTTGCAGGCCAGTGGAAGAAAGGTTCCATCCCTGCTTTATGGGACGGCAAAACATCAGAAAGGATTACCGAACATTTAACACAAATATTTGCTGTAAAACAGCAACAGACAGAAGTGGTATGAGTAGTTTGAATACAGTAATAAATGGATTGAAGGTAGTGAGGAATATGGGTTGGCGCTATGTGGCATTCCGTTCTGTTCACGAGTTGAACCGCAGAACCGGGCGCCTCAAAAAGCGCTTTCCCCAGGCGCCTGCATTTCAGCGTTATCTGTCATTGGAAGAGTGGAAAAAACAACCAGTGGTGTTCTTTTTCCAGAGCAGGGAAGAAGTGACTGCTGTACGGAAGCCGGAACCGGCGCTGGCAGAGCGCTTTAAACAGATCAAAGGAGGAAAGCTCACTTTTTTCAACGGCGCTACTTTATCGCTCGGCAAAGATTTCCCCTGGATGAAAAACCCGGATTCGGGATTCATGTATAATGGAGAACAGCACTGGACGGAAGTAAACGATTATTCAGCAGAAGCCGGCGATATCAAGTATGTATGGGAGAAAGCCCGTTTCGCTTACCTGTACGATATTATCCGGTATGATCATCACTTCGGAAAAGACAATGCCGCACTGGTGTTTGGTGATATCCTGTCGTGGATCAGCGCCAATAAAGTAAACAGTGGTCCGCATTACAAATGCAGCCAGGAAATAAGTTTGCGGGTGCTGAACTGGACCTTTGCCTTATATTACTACCGGCACTCGCCTGCACTCACAGAAGAAGTTTTTGACCAGATCCAGTACGCTATTTACTGGCAACTGCATCATGTATTTCATAACATCAATTTTTCGCGGATCGCTGTACGTAACAATCACGCGATCACGGAAACGCTGGCATTATACCTCGGCGGATTGTTGTATCCAACATTGCCCGGTGCCGCTACCTGGAAAGAGCAGGGGCGGAAGTGGTTTGAAGAAGAAATTGCTTACCAGGTATATGACGATGGCACCTTCCTGCAGTTTTCCATGAACTATCACCGGGTAGTGATCCAGCTGTTTACCTGGGCATTGCGGTTGTCGGCGCTCAACGGGGAATCCTTTGCGCCGCATGTGAAAGAAAAAGCGGCTAAGTCGCTGCGCTTTCTGCGTGTATGCATGAACGATGGCAACGGCTGGTTACCGAACTATGGGGCCAACGACGGCGCACTGTTCTTCCGTCTTAATAATGAGCATTACCGCGACTACCGTCCGCAGCTACAGGCGCTTGCCACGCTGCTGCAAATGGATGCGGAGTTCCCGGAAATCAGTGAAGACCTTTACTGGTACGGATTGCAGCCGGCCGCATATGAAACCACGGTGCTGGAAAAAGATCAGATGCTGTATTCGTTTCCCGAAGGTGGATATTTTATCTGCCGGGAGATGGAAACGCTCACCTTCCTGCGTTGCGGAAATCACCGGGACAGACCCTCGCAGGCGGATAACCTGCACCTGGATATCTGGTATAAAAACGAAAACCTGCTGATGGATGCAGGCAGCTATAAATATAATACCGATGAAGAAACCCTGCGTTACTTCATGGGCACCGCTTCGCATAACACCGTTATGCTGGATAACTACGACCAGATGTTGAAAGGGCCGCGATTTATCTGGTATAACTGGTCGCAGTGTTCACGCGCAAGACTATACGAAACTACGGATGAATATATCTGGGAAGGCGCCATAAGCGGATTTCAGCATGTGGGGCCAGATATTGTCCACATCCGCCAGGTACGGAAGAAAAAGAACGCGCCGGTATGGATTGTAAAAGATCATATCCAGCACAAACCTCCTTACCTGGTGATGCGGCAGTTGTGGCATACCAGCACACCGGAGAAATTAATTACCAGAGCGGAAGACAGCAGTGGCGCCATTTTGCAGCCGCTGTGTAAGCCGGGCATGTATTCATCTCTCTATGGCGTGAAGGAAGAAAACAGCAGCATCATATTTACTTCGGATGCTGATACCATTATTACTGAGATCATAATTTAATATCCATGAAAATTTTATTAGTACACCAATATTTTTTAGAAGAAGATGATCCGGGTGGCTCGCGGTGGAATGAAATCACGAAGTCCTGGACAGATCAGGGCGCAGAAGTGACGGTGCTGGGTGGCATGATGCATTACAACGGTTCCGCAAAAAGAGAGGAGTACAAAGGGAAATACTTTGTAAAGAAACAACAGGGCGCCGTTACCGTATGGCGTTGTCATGTGTCGGAGTCTTATAACACTAACTTTCTCGGCAGGCTGTGGGGATATTTCTCTTTCATGTTTTCCTCCCTCTGGGCCGGCCTCTTCAAGGTGAAAGGTAAGTTCGATGTAGTAGTGGTTACCTCTCCGCCTTTATTTGTGGGCTTCTCCGGCTACCTGTTGTCCAGGTTGAAACGGATGCCGCTGATATTTGAAGTGCGCGATCTCTGGCCGGAATCGGCCATTGATACCGGCGTTCTGAAAAATAAGCTCGTCATTAAACTGGCCTATTGGGTAGAAGATTTTATTTACCGGAAAGCAGACCTGATCAATGTATTAACGCCTGCGTTTTATAATACGCTCCGGGATAAGAAAAAAGTGCCGGAACAGAAACTGATCTTCATTCCCAATGCAGCAGATTTTTCCTTGTCGGATCACCTGCTGCAATCCTTTGACAGTGAGGCTTTCCGCCGGGAACATCAGCTGGACGGAAAATTTGTGATCACTTATGTGGGAGCACATGGCGTGGCGAATCACCTGGAACAGATCCTGGATGCGGGCAAAGCGCTGGAAGATACGCCGGTGTTATTCCTGCTGATAGGACAGGGAATGGAGAAGCCCAGGCTGCAGCAACTGGTCGCCGAAAGAGAGGTAACGAACGTGCGTTTCCTGGATGCAGTACCAAAGGCAGAAGTATTCAAATATATCCTCGCGTCTGAAATGGGCGCTTCGGTATTGAAAAGAGTAGACACATTTAAAACGGTTTACTCCAATAAAACCTTTGACTACATGGCCTGCAAAAAGCCTATCCTGATGGCCATCGACGGCGTATCAAGAGAGCTGGTGGAAACAGCCGGAGCGGGTTGTTATGTGGAGCCGGAAAACACCGCGGCCTATAACACTACGATCCGCAGCTACCTGCAGGACCCGCAGCGCCTGCAACGTGAAGGTGAGAGCGGCTTTCAGTACGCCAAACAAAATTTCGACCGGCAGGTACTGGCCCTCCGCTATCTGAATTATATCAGGCAAAAAGTAACAAAAGAAATAAAAGCAACCGATGCATTGGTACAGGAATCTATTTAAACCACTCGTGGACATTTCCGCGGCGCTGCTGGCACTGGTATTACTATCACCGGTGATGGCAGTGCTGATCGTATTACTGACCATCGCCAATAATGGTAAGCCTTTCTTTCTGCAGCCCAGGCCGGGAAAGAATGGCCGCGTATTCCGTGTCATCAAGTTTAAAACCATGAACGACCGGAAAGGTGCGGATGGCCGGCTCCTGCCGGATGAAATCCGGCTCACACCCGTGGGGAAATTTGTCAGGAAAACATCGCTCGATGAAATTCCCCAGCTGATCAATGTACTGAAAGGAGATATGAGCCTGATAGGCCCGCGGCCTTTGCTGGTAGACTATCTCCCGTTATACAACGCCACGCAGCACCGCCGTCATGAAGTACGTCCCGGTATCACAGGCTGGGCGCAGGTAAATGGCCGGAATGCCATCAGCTGGGAGCAGAAATTTGAATACGATGTTTGGTATGTAGATAATATCAGTTTGGCCCTTGATATAAAAATAGCCTGGATGACCGTACAGAAAGTAATTAAGTCAGAAGGGATTAACGCGGCCGGTGCAGCTACTATGGAGCGTTTCATGGGTAATGGATGAAATAATTAAAATAAGCAGATATGTATTTATTCGGCGCAGGCGGACACGCTAAAGTGATTATCGAAATATTACAATCCCGGGGAATCCCTGTGGACGGTTTGTTTGATAGCAACCCGGATATAAAGCAGATCTGGCAGTACCCGGTAACAGCGTATTCGCCCGCATTATCATCTCCGGAAATTATTATCTCCATAGGTAAAAATTCAACCCGGAAAACCATTTCAGAACAACTGCCGGGCCGCTTCGGAATGGCCCTGCATCCGCGGGCCAATATCTCCGTTACTGCCATGATCGCAGAAGGAACAGTGGTGATGGCCGGTGCTACCATTAATGTCGACGTGCTGATTGGCAGGCATTGCATCATCAACACCAATGCTTCGGTAGATCATGATTGTGTGCTTGAAGATTTCGTTCACATTTCCCCTAACGTAGCCTTATGTGGAAATGTAAGGGTGGGGGAAGGCGCACATGTTGGCGCCGGCGCTGTAGTTATTCCTGGTATTACTATTGGCAAATGGGCCGTGATCGGCGCCGGCGCTGTAGTTACCAAAGATATTCCTGATCATAGTGTAGCGGTGGGAAACCCCGCACGTAAAAGATAAACGCAAAAAAATTATCGTCATGAACAAAAAAATATGGTTATCGTCGCCTCATATGGGATCAAATGAACAGGTGTATGTGAAAGACGTATTTGATTCCAACTGGATCGCCCCTTTAGGCGCCTATGTGGATGGATTTGAAAAAGATCTTGCAGACTATACGCATACTGCATATGCCGCGGCTTTGTCGTCCGGAACAGGCGCGCTGCACCTTGCCCTGATATTGGCAGGTGTGGGTGCAGGCGATGAAGTGATTTGCCAGAGCATGACCTTCTCTGCGTCAGCCAACCCAATTGCTTACCTGGGCGCAACGCCTGTTTTTGTTGACAGTGAAACCAGTACCTGGAATATGGACCCGGTGCTGCTGGAGCAGGCCGTGAAAGACAGGATTGCAAAAGGTAAGAAGCCTAAAGCCATTATCCCTGTTCATTTGTACGGCATGCCGGCACAAATGAATGAAATCATGGAAATAGCCAACCGCTATGAAATCCCGGTAATTGAAGATGCGGCGGAAGCATTGGGTTCGCTATATCACGGACAGCCATGCGGCAGCATCGGCAAGCTGGGGATTCTTAGTTTTAACGGCAATAAGATCATCACCACCAGCGGTGGCGGCGCCCTGATAGGCAATGATGAAGCGGCCATCAGCAAAGCCCGCTTCCTGGCTACACAGGCCCGTGATCCTGCTCCGCATTATGAACACACGCACATCGGTTACAACTACCGGATGAGCAATGTTTGCGCTGCTATCGGCCGCGGACAAATGGAAGTGCTGGACGTGAGAGTGTCCCAGAGAAGAGCCAACTACCAGCATTATGTTGAGCAGTTGTCAGATCTGCCAGGTGTTACGCTGGTAGCGGAACCAACCGGTTTTTTCAGTAACCGCTGGCTTTCCACTATCCTGATTGACCCGGTGCTGAGCAATGGCATTACCCGTGAAACGGTGCGCCTTGCACTCGAGAAAGAAAATATTGAGTCCAGGCCATTATGGAAACCCATGCACATGCAGCCGGTTTTTGAACACGCGCCTGCATATGTAAACGGTGTTTCAGAAAACCTGTTTAATAATGGACTGTGCCTGCCGAGTGGATCTAATCTCACCACAACAGATCTTTCAAACGTTACAAATCGTATAAAGGAATTATTCGCGGGGAATACAGCAGAAGTAAACGTTTCCCGTGCTTATGCTCCGCAGGAATAAGTTCATTAGGATGATTACGCTGATTTTATTTTCCTTTGCAGGAAATTTATTTTTCCAACCAGGTTTTTGAGAAGATAAAATCAGCGTAATCATCTTAATCGTTTTAATCCTGAGAAAGACAAAAGGCTTTCTGTTCTCAAAAACATACTAACTATGAAACCACTGCTGTTAAAATATTCCGATATTATGTACGGTGTATGTAAACACCTTGCAGCAGTATTGTTCTGTACTATGAGCGCCTTGCATCCCCTTACCGCGCAGAATATTCTACTGAAAAATCCTTCCCTGGAAGGAACCCCGGGGCAGGGTAAAGTGCCCCCTTCCTGGAGAGGAAGAAATACGCCTGATATACAACCGGGCACTCTCAATATCACACAACCCGCTTCGGATGGAGCAACTTATATAGGACTGCACAGCGGTCCCGCATGGCTGGAATCCATTAGCCAGGAGGTGCCGCTTATTGGCGGTAAAAGTTATACGGTATCAATGGATCTCGCCTATGCTCCTGAATACGCATTCCTGGCCTGTTACGCAAACCTTACGGTGTATGGCGGCAATGCCCCCAGCGATACAGCGGAAAGACTGGCAAGTACCGGCGCTTTCTTTCATACCAACTGGAAGCGCTATACTTTTGTTTTTCATCCTACCCGCAACTATAAGTTTATCACTTTCATGGCCGATCCGGCCATTCCCTGCGATAAAAGTATTTATGGTTCTGCACTGTTGATAGATAATATTTCTGCTGCACTGCTGGAAACGCCGCAGCTTTCCCTCACGCTGAAACATACCTGTAAAGGGGAACGCACCGGTGAGGCAAGCGTGAGCATTACCGGGGTTACCAGCAATTGTACAATCCGCTGGAGCCCGGGCGGGGAAACCACTTCACGCATCACCGGGCTGGCGCCCGGCGATTACGAGGTAACGGTAACACATCCCAATGGCGTGAGCGTAACAAAACGCGCCACGATTATTGGAAAAGAAGTGAAAAGTAAAGTGACCGTAACGCCTTCGCCGTGTTATGGCGACAACAATAATACCATCGCACTGGAAACTGATGGCGGTACGCCGCCCTATCGTTATTATTTCAACGGCAGTACCAGCGGTACCTATACGCCTTCTTTCCCAAAACTGTCGCCGGGCAATTATAGTGTGCTGGTGAAGGATGAAGAAAATTGTGCTGAGCAATTGGATCGTATTGAAGTGGTGGAGCCTTCGCCGGTGAGCATTGCAGGAGTGCGTAAAAAAGATGTGAGCTGCACTACCACGATGGATGGAAAGATCATGCTGGATATCACGGGAGGTACGCCTCCTTATGCATATAGCCTGGATAATGGCCACTGGCAGGGAGATAGCAGCTGGTCGGGGTTAGACGCGGGCACGTTTCATTTCAAAGTGAAGGATGCACACAGTTGTGAAGTTGATGGCAGCGCGGATATAATCCGCAATGTCCGTGAATGCGCCGTTTTCGTACCCACTGCATTCTCTCCCAACGGCGACGGGCAAAATGACCTGTTCCGGGCAAAAGTACACGACGATGTACATGATTACAAGCTGGAAGTGTATACCCGCTGGGGACAAACGGTATTCAGTACCAACAGTCCGGATGGCGCGTGGGACGGCCTCTTCAAAGGAAAGATGTTACCAACGGCCGCTTATGTATGGGTGCTTTTGTATACTGACAGTAAGCAGCAGGCGAGAAAGCAAACCGGTTCGGTGATGCTGATCCGCTGATTATAGTGCGGCGTTGCCGAATGGATAGGCTTCCAGTGTTTTGCGGAGCTTCGTGTTTTTGGCAATGCCGGCAATGGCGCGCAGGTGCTTCTCGTGATGAAGGTCGGTGCCGATCAGGTCCAGTAAGCCGGCAGCCATGAGTTTTTCAGCCGCCTGTTGTACATGTTTTCCATAGTAGCCGGTGAGCGACAACAGGTTAAGCTGCAACAGGCAGCCCTGTTGTTTCAATTGTTCGTACTGCGGTATGTTAGCGTGGTAATAGCCATATCTCTCGGGGTGGGCCAGTACCGGCTGATAGCCGGCCGCCTGTATATCAAACAGCCATTGTGCCAGTTGTGGCGGGGCCGACATAAACGAAATTTCCACCAGTACCATATTCCCGGAGATGGTAAGCAGCGGTTGCTGCATCAATGGCACAAACTGTTCATCAAGATAGTATTCTGCAGCAAAGTGAAAAGGAAGCGGGCTGTTTTTCCGGAGCAGCTCCTGTTGTACCTGCTGATATGGATCGGTTAAGGTGCCGGCGGAATTGGGATACCGGTCCATCATGATGTGTGGGGTGGTAATAATTTTCCGGATCCCCATTGCCTGCAATTGTTCAATAAAATGTAAAGACGTAGCCACGTCGGGTACGCCATCATCCACACCCGGTACAAGATGCGAGTGGATATCTGTCGTCATAAATGCCAGCAGATCTGCAGGTGGTACTGTTTCGGTATTTTTTTTTCTGAAAAAAAGCATAATAATGGTTCCTCAATAAAGCGATGATACAAAAGTCCGCTTTGTTATCACACAATCAGTGCCACAATTTCTTCCAGGTATTGCTGATCAGTAACATCAAAATGAGCAAGATGTTCACTATCCACATCCAGTATGGCCGTTACTTCGCCATTGCGGATTATCGGTACCACTATCTCAGATTTTGATAAGCTGCTGCAGGCGATGTGTCCGGGGAAGGCTTCCACGTCCGGCACAATAAGCGTACGGGCCTGTGCCCAGCTGCTGCCGCAAACACCCCTGTTCTTACGGATACGGGTACACGCTACCGGACCCTGAAAAGGACCAAGCACCAGTTCATCTTCTTTCACCAGGTAAAAGCCTACCCAGAGCCATCCAAACTGCTCTTTCAGCGCAGCGGCCACATTGGCCATATTGGCCACCAGGTCGGTTTCCCCTTCCAGTAATCCTTTGATCTGGGGAAGAAGGGAAGTGTACTGCTCCGCTTTATTTCCTTTGACGATTTGTAAGTCTTCTGCCATTTTCGTGGTTGTTAATATTGCAAAAGTCCGGAAAATTTATATTATATTTATCTAAGTAACCGTTAAAGTATTGCTGTTAACCACTCAACCAATTATTATTTGTTTAAGTATAGTTTTTTGCTTCTTTGTCCTATTTTCATCTGCCGGAAGCGTAATTAAAATATCTTTGACAGTCTATGAAATCACCGGATGTAATATTAGTGAACGAACAGGATGAGGCTATTGGAACGATGGAGAAGATGGAAGCCCACGAGAAAGGGTTGCTCCATCGCGCTTTTTCTGTATTTATCATCAATGATGCAGGCGAGATTTTATTGCAGCGCAGGGCGCTGGAGAAATATCATTCTGCCGGGCTATGGACCAACGCCTGTTGCAGCCACCCTTATCCAGGGGAAGATACTGCGTCAGCAGCGCACCGGCGTTTAAAAGAAGAAATGGGATTCGATTGTGACCTGCAGGAAATTTTTTCTTTTACTTACAGAACCGGTTTTGATAACGGGTTAACCGAACATGAATTTGATCATGTATTGCTGGGTACCTATAATGGCAGCATATTTCCCGAAGCCTCCGAGGTGTGTGATTACCGCTATCTGTCACCCGGCGAAATACTTGAATTAATGGAAAAAGAACCGGCTGCGTTTACCATCTGGTTCCATCGCGCACTACCATTGGTACTGCAATATCTCGGTACGCCGGTCAGCGCTGTTTAATTAAATTTTTATTTTACTATGCCAGTTTTTTTACTGTTAACCGGGTTGTTTTAATTTAAGAGATTATACACACCTATCTGCCTTGTTTTCTGCTTTTAAGTAGCGGATGTTTACCTGTGCCCGCTCCTTTGCACCCTTCCGGGATTCCCTCCCGGTAATGCCAACGTCATTTTTATTACCCACCATAGTTAACTATTAAACCAAAAGACACATGACAACCATCCAAATGCCAACTGTCAGTTATCCATTCCCTTCCGGCGTTAACCAACACGCAGATGAAGCCCAGCAACACATTGCTTCCTGGGTACAAACTTATGGTCTGATCACCTCCGAGCTTGCCTGGCGGCGCTTTGAGAAAGCCCGTTTCGCCTGGCTGGCAGCCAGGGCCTTTCCTGATGCGGCTTTGCACGAGCTTTGCATCATCGCGGATTTTAACACCTGGCTGTTTATCCTTGATGATCAGTGCGATGAAGCTGCTACGGGGCGCAAAGCCGATTACCTCAAAAGCATGATGTCCGGGTTAATGGATATCATGCGTCATAACCGCCAGGTGACCCTGGAAAGCGGCGGCCCGCTGGCGGCAGCCCTGAGCAGCATATGGGAACGTATGCGCGCCATCGGCAGCCCGGCCTGGCGCCTGCGCTTTATCCGTAGCATGGACGATTATTTCACATCCTGTATCTGGGAAGCCGAAAACCGCGAGGCGGGTATTGTTCCCTCCGTGGCCGATTATGTACATATGCGGCCCTTTACAGGCGCCCTCCTGGCGGATATTGAAGCGATAGAGATTATTGAGAAAGTGTATCTCAGCCGGGAAATAATAGAACAGCCCCTGATACAGCGCATGATCCAGGCCTGCAACAATATTGTTTGCTGGGCCAACGACCTGTTTTCCTGCACGAAAGAAGCCAGGCAGGGCGATGTGCATAACCTGGTGCTGGTGCTGCAACATGCGCGGCAATGCAGTCTCCAGGAGGCTATTAATGAAGCCACCCGGATGCACAACGAAGAAGTAGCCATTTTCGTTACGCTGGAAAAACTGCTTCCCCTGAAAGGCGTTGAAACCGATTATGAATTGTTAAGGTACGTGTCTGTGCTCCGTTCCTGGATTACAGGCAATTACGACTGGAGTGTGAAAGATACCGGCCGCTATGGTATGGCCATGGGAGATGTGGTAGCAGCGTAGAAGAGCGCCTGTGGCGCTTGTTTTTTCAGAAAGAAGCATACCGCCGCAGGCCTTTTTTATTTTCGTTCATTTCCCTGTTTCATCCGTTTTTCAATAAGCCGTCCCACCCACCAGAACGACAGCGCCAGGATGCCAAAGAAGAGTCCCTTATTGGTGAAATCCCAGAGATATTCAAAATAGCGGGTATACAGGTCCAGCAGCAGGAAGGCAACACCCAGGTCGCGCAGCAGGTCGTCTTTTAACCGCAGCCCCAGCAGGAATACGCCGGCACACAGCACGGTGTAGATGATCACCCATTGCAATAAGTGAACCTGCCGTAATTGCTGCCATTCGTCCCAGGTACCACAGTTACCAAAAATAGAGATCAGCCAGCCGGAAATCAGCAACAGTAGCCAGCCCCCGCTCCACGTAATATCCTTGATGGGCGCATATACTTTGAACTGACGCAGGAGCCAGGCCACACCGGTGAGCAGCACTCCCAGCAGGGCCATGCGGCAGGGGAGATTCATGCCCAGGAAATAAGCCGCGTCTCCGGTAAGGAAATAGGTGAGCTTTACGTAAGCCGGGATCAGGCAAAGCAGGGTGGCAACCCATAACAGCCGGGAGTGAAGCGTAATACCCAGCACGCCGTAGCAGGCGGTAGCCAGCAACCAGAAGGCGCCATAATTGCCTTCCAGGTAGTTCACGCTTTTACCCAGGTAAACCACGCTCACGCCTATACTAAGAACAGGAAGCAGCCAGAAAAGTTCCCGGTTAAACGAAAACAGCGGTTGATGTTTATTACGGCGCCATCCTTCGTAACAAAGAAAAACAGTGAGCGCACCAAATACCAGGGCAATCACACTGTCGGTCAGCGAAAACTTCTTCCGGATAATCTCTATCCACTTTTCATCCAGCACCAGCGATCCGAAAGCCATCAGCGCGCAGGATATGGCCGCAATAAAAATATAGAGTGTAAGGGTTTGCCAGTCGGTGTTCACCACTTTATAGCTTTTCTGCAGCTCGCCGGCCTGCTCATCGTTGATGAGGCGGTCACGCTGCCACGACTGAATAGCCCGTTGTACTATCTGCGCTTCCTTTTTGTCCAGTTCTAACATAGGCTGCTTTTTCAGTTGTTTGCCCCCATTTTGTGTACCAGGCGGAGCGTATTGCGTTTCTTTATCTTTAAACGGAAATAATTAAACAAAGCCAGCGCAGGGATCAGCATATAACTGATACGCTGGTACGCTGTATTCTCCGGGTACAGGAAATAGGTCATGGCTATGCAGGTGAAACCCGTTGCCATAGTGAGAAAGCCGTATTTAAACCGCTGGTATAATAGTTCTTTTTCGGTATGATGACCGGCAATGGCCAGGTCCGGATTTTTCTGGAATACGTAATAGCTGATCCAGAACAAGGCTGCCAGGCAACCCGCCAGGTTACAGAGGTAGATAAAGAAAGGCAGCATAAAATGCGAACTGGTATGCAGCAACGCAGAAGTAGAAAAAGGAAACGTCACAATAAAAAATAAAAAGAAAAGATGCCGGTGAATCAATCCTTCATTGTAATTTTGGAGAAACCGGCATAATTGAAGATGCCGTACCCAGAAGTTCCCGATAAAGACAAAACTTACCACGAATGTTAAAAATTCAATAGCGGTAGGTTCAAAAAAATCCCAATAGCCGTTGGCAGGCATTTTCCCCGGAAGGGCAGGCAGTTTTATTCCGATGATCAGTAATGTAATAGCAATGGCAAACACCGCATCACTGAAAAACATCAATCGCTCCAGCTCAAACTCACGATGAAACGGTTTGGGTTCTTTTATGACAGACATAGACATAGTTAACAATAACTTTTCCGAAAGATACGAAAATAGCTTTTAGCTGGCAGTTATTAGGCATTCTGCCCGTTTTCCGGAGCCCATGCAATAGCCGGCTCCCCAACAGAACCTTTTTACCTGTTTGTTGTTAAGTATTTATCAATCATCATATACTTTCAAAGTAATACGTATGCATTGTCGTCTTTTTCTATTCACCTTTGTTTTACTTTCAGGGATAACAAGAGCTTACGGGCAAACAGATACGGCGCAACAGGGACCCTTTGCTTTTAATCTGGCGAATTGCATACAGTACGGCCTGGCCCATCAGAACGATGTCGTAAATGCCCGGCTGGATATCAATTTCTCCCGGGAACAGATCAAGGAAGCTACCGGAAAACTGCTTCCCCACGCAGATGTCAACGCCAGCTTTACCGATAACCTGAAACTGGCTACGTCTTTAATACCCGATCTGACTAATCCGACTTCCGGCGTAAGAATCCCCGTACAATTCGGAACCCGCTACGCCTCCTCCGTAACCGGGCAGGTAAACCAGACCATCTTCAACAGCGACTACTTCCTCGGACTGAAAGCCGCAAAAGTATATGGCGGCCTGGCAGAAAGAACCTATAAAAGAACAGAAATTGATACCCGCGTGGCCATTACCAAAGCCTATTACGCCGTGCTGGCCAATGAGGAAAATATCCGTCTCTCCAAAGCCAATATGGAACAGCTGGAGAAAACCCTGAAAGACACCAAAGCCCGCTACGATGTAGGAGTGGCGGAAAGAGTAGATGTGGACAGGATCCAGGTGTCCTATAATAATGTGGTAACCGATATCGAAACCCAGATCCGTTTACTCGTATATACGACCCAGTTATTAAAATTCCAGATGGGCATGCCCCAGGAAGCAAAACTGGACCTCACAGAATCCGTACAGGACCTCAACGTGGAATCGTTTATTGCTGATACCGTTGATTACCAGGTGCAGGACCGGGTAGAATACGGGATACAAACTACCCAGATTGCCCTGAATCAACTGAACCTGAAAAGTAAGAAGATGGCCTACCTGCCATCTTTAAATGGTTTTGTGAATTACGGCTGGAACTATTTCTCCGCAAATTTCGGGGATCTGTATAAAACCGGCTTCGGCGCCTCCGCACTGGGACTAACCCTGGCATGGCCCATTTTTACCGGTACTGAAAGATTACACCAGATCAGGCAGAATAAAATTACGCTGGAGAAATCAGAGAACGACCTCAGTTACCTGTCGCAGCAGATCAAACTGGAAGTGACCAACGCCAATACACAATATCTTAATAACAAGTCCCGGTTCGTGACCCAGAAAACAAACATGGGATTGACCCAGGGCATTTATGACCGTATTGTGCTCAAATTTGAACAGGGAGTGGCGAGCAGTCTTGATGTGATTTCAGCGGAAAGTGAACTGAAACAGGCGCAGGTGGATTATGTGCAGGCCCTGTTAAACACCCTGATCAGCAAAACAGACCTGGATAAAGCTATGGGCAAAATTAAATAAGTATCAGCATTCGTAATTCGCAATTAATTTCTCATATGTATCTAATAAATTACAAGCGGACCTTTTATGTGGCAGGAATGATACTCTGTGTAGCCTGTGGCAACAGCAAAAAGCAACAGCAACAGGCCGCTATGATGGGGAAGATGAAGCCAACCGTAGTAGCCGCAGAAGTAGTACCGGCCGTGTATACCGTGTCGGAGAAATTCCCTGCTACCCTGATGGCCCACGATATCGTGCAGCTAAAGCCGGATGTTTCCGGTTACCTGGAAGCCATCCGGGTGGCCGACGGCAGCAACGTAACGAAGGGCCAACCCCTGTATGATATTGACAGAAGCCGCTATGCCGCCGCCTACGGGCAGGTAGCCGCCACCCAGCAACAGGCGGAAGCTGAACTGGCGCAACGGCAACGCGACTACGAAAGATATAAATCCCTCCTGGACCACGACGCCATTTCCAAACAAACGGTAGATCAGGCTTACACCGCCATGCTAACCGCCCAGGCCAATGTGGCGGCTGCAAAAGCTTCCGTGACAAGGGCCGGCACCGATGTAAGCCATGCCGTGGTGCGGGCGCCCGTAACCGGTAAAATTGGTATCGCCCAGATAAAAGTAGGAGACGTGATCAATGCCGGGCAAACCCTCATTAACACCATCGTAAATGAACACCCCATGTTTGCGGATATGGATATTCCACAGGCCCGCCTGCCGGAATTCCTGCGCATCCAGAAAGGCCAGGGCGGTGATGAAAAATTCTATATCCAGTTTGGCGATGGTACCCGCTACGGCGAAACCGGTAAAGTGTTAACCATCAATAATATTGTAGATCCGCAAACCGGTACCGTAAGGGTACGACTCGTTTTTGAAAACAAGGATAATATGCTGAAGTCAGGTATGAGTATCGTGATTGTGATGCAATACGGCACTCCCGCCACACAGCTGGCTATTCCGGCGAAAGCCATTATCCAGAATTTATCGGAAACAAGCGTATATACAATTTCAAAAGACAATGTAGTTGGCGCCCAGGATATTGTTCCCGGCCCGGTTACAGATACCATGCAGCTGGTTACCAGCGGACTGAAAGCCGGCGACAGGATCGTGGTGGAAGGCATCCAGCGGGTGAAACCCGGAGATACCGTAAATATCGCCGGAGCAGGAGCAGGGGCAAAACAATAAATCCTAAATCACCATCACAGTATGATCTCAAAAACATTTATAGAGCGCAAGAATACTACGATCGTAATTGCTATCATTATTGTGATTGTAGGGCTCATCTGTATGTTTAACCTCCCTATTGCACAGCTGCCGGATATTGCACCGCCGGTAACGGATGTAAGGGCCAACTACGTGGGAGCCAACTCCACAACGGTAGAGGAAACAGTGACCACCCCCATAGAAAACCAGGTGAATGGTACACCCGGTGCCATGTACATACAATCAGTAAGTGCAAACGATGGCTCCATGAGTATTACCGTGAGCTTTAAACTGGGTACCAACCCGGATATCGCTACCCTGGATGTACAAAACCGTGTGAGCCTGGCGCTGCCAAGTACGCCCGATGAAGTACGTCGTGTAGGGGTAACCGTTAAGAAACGTTCCAATGATATGTTGATGGTAATCGCGCTGAACTCTCCCAAAGGAAAACACTCGCGCGAATTCCTCGATAACTACATGAACATTTACCTGAAACCGGAGCTGGCCCGTGTGTCCGGCGTGGGCGACGTAAATGCGTTTTCACAGGATTATAGTATGCGTATCTGGCTGAACCCGGATAAAATGGCCGCCCTCGGATTAACCGCCGGCGACATTGCCCGGGCCATCACGGAACAGAACCAGCAGGTACCGGCCGGTAGTGTGGGCGCGGCGCCTATGCGCAGTACACAGGCTTTTGAATATACCGTAAGCGTAAAAGGCCGTTTGGCTACCACCGAAGAATTTGGTAACGTAGTAGTGGCCACCAGCCAGAATGGAAGCCTCGTTCGCCTCCGCGATGTGGCCCGGATAGACCTCGGCTCCTTTACCTACGCCATCGAAGCAAAAGCAGATGGTAAAACCGGTAGCGGTATGGCCATTTACCTGGCGCCCGGCGCCAACGCACTGGATGTAAACGACCTGGTAATAGCCAAACTGGAGGAGATGTCGAAACGCTTCCCGGAAGATGTGAAATGGCTGGTGCCGTTTGAATCTACCTCTTTCGTAAAAATATCTATCGAAGAAGTAATAGAAACCTTTGTGGAAGCCCTGATACTGGTGGTGATCGTGGTATTTGTATTCCTTCAGAACTGGCGGGCAACCATTATCCCCATCCTGGTAATCCCGATTTCACTGATAGGAACCTTTATATTTTTCCAGCTGCTGGGATTTTCCATCAATACCCTCACCCTGTTTGGCTTCGTACTGGCCATCGGTATTGTGGTGGATGATGCCATTGTGGTGGTGGAAGCCGTGCAGCATCACATTGATGCGAACCTGATGACGCCGCGGGAAGCCACTTTCAAAGCCATGTCGGAAGTACAGGGGCCGGTAATTGCCATCGCCCTCATCCTGGCAGCGGTGTTTGTACCAGTAGCCTTTATTCCCGGTGTAAGCGGACGGTTGTACCAGCAGTTTGCCTTAACCATTGCCTTTTCAGTATTGTTGTCGGCGTTCCTGGCACTAACGTTAACGCCTGCACTCACTGCGATCCTTTTAAGGCCCGCGCACCTTACCCAGAAATCAACAGGGCTGAATAAGATCTTCTTCAAATTCAATGAATGGTTTGCAAGAGTTACCAACCGCTATGGTAAAGGCGTGATGTTCAGTATCCGTAAAACGCCGGCAGTACTGGTGATTATGGCGGTACTGTTTGTGGCCGCATTCTATCTCTTTAAGAAAACACCCACCACCTTTGTCCCCCAGGAAGATATGGGCGCCATGTTCATAGCACTGGAACTACCGGAAGCATCTTCTTCCCAGCGGACAAAGGAAGTAGTGGCGCAGATCAGTGATATTCTGCTGAAAGACAGTGCAGTACTGCACTTCTTTGGTATAACAGGGATCAACTTCGTGGCAAATGCCACCAAGCCCAACTCCGGCACCTTTTTCGTGAGCCTCCGGCCCTGGGATGAGCGGTATAAACACGGAGATAATATGGGGACTGTTTTAGGAAGAATTCAAATGGCGACCAGTCGTATCGTTGGCGCCAATATCATCTGTATTCCTTCACCCACGCTCCGTGGATTAGGTAATACCGGTGGGTTCTCCTTTATGCTGGAGCAACGGAGTAATCCTGATATCAACCAGTTCCTCCAGGTAATGGGTCAGTTCCTGATGGCCGCCAACCAGCGGCCGGAAATAGCGCGGGCATACGCTTTCTTCAGCGCCAATACCCCGCAATTCAACGTGGAGGTAGACCGCGATAAATGTAAGCAACTCGGTGTAGCCGTCAGCGATGTATTCAACGCATTGCAAACTTTCCTCGGAGGGTTGTATGTAAACGATTTCACCAAATTCAGCCGGAGCTTCCGCGTGGTACTGCAGGCAGATTCTACTTACCGTACCAGCATCAATAATCTGAACACTTATTATGTCCGCAATGCTACCGGGCAGATGGTGCCGCTCAGCGCACTGATCACCACCAAAAAAGCCTCCGGCGCCCCGGTAATCAACCACTTTAACCTGTACCGCTCTGTTGAAATCAACGGCGACAGTAAACCCGGCTACAGTAGTGGAGACGCCATCAATGCACTGAAAGAAGTGGCCGCACAGGTGCTGCCGGAGAACTTCTCCTTCGAATGGGCCAACGTATCCCTGCAGGAAATTGAAGCCGGTAATAGTAGTACACTCATCTTTGGATTATCGATCCTGTTTGTATTCCTGCTGCTCACAGCCCTGTATGAGAGCTGGTCTGTTCCGTTCTCTGTATTGCTGGCCGTACCCATCGCATTGTTCGGGTCCATCCTGGCGCTGTCGTTAACGAAACAATCCAATAGCGTTTATTCCCAGATTGGTTTGATCACCCTGATCGGTTTGGCGGCGAAAAATGCCATCCTGATCGTGGAGTTCTGTAAAGAGCGTGTAGACAGGGGGATGCCGTTGCTGGATGCCACACTGGAGGCCGTAAAACTACGTTTGCGTCCTATCCTCATGACTTCCTTCGCCTTCATATTAGGGGTGATGCCATTGTGCCTGGCAAAGGGCGCCGGCGCCGCTTCCCGCGTTAATATAGGCTTTACCGTAGTGGGAGGGATGCTTGCCGCTACTTTATTGGGAATCTTTACCGTACCGGTTTTGTATGTACTCATCACTAAACTGTCTTACGGTAAAAAGAAACTGGCCGACCTCGAAGCACACGGTAATGAAGAGAAAAAGCCAAAAGGATTAGGAGAATAACCCTAACTTCATTACGATGAAAAATACAGAACGCTTCAGCACCCGCGTAGATAACTATATCAAGTACCGGCCACATTATCCTGTGGCCGTTATTCCTTATCTCGAAGCCGAAACCGGCCTGACACGCCACACCATTGTGGCAGATATAGGAGCAGGCACCGGTATTTCCGCCCAGCCATTCCTTGACAACGGCAACAAAGTATATGCAGTGGAACCCAATAAGGATATGAGAGAGGCCGCCGAAAAGCTGCTGAACCGGTATCCGAACTTCATTGCGGTTAACGGCAGCGCTGAACATACCACCCTCCCGGATGCCTCCGTGGACCTGATAGTGGCCGGCACCGCCTTTCACTGGTTTGATCAGCAGGCTACTGCCGCAGAGTTCCGCCGCATAGGCCGCGAAAACGCAAAAGTAGTGCTGATGTGGAATGTACGCCAGTCGGAACTGCCATTTGAAAAAGGCTACGAAAAACTTCTGCACCAATACGGCACGGATTATAAAGATATGCAGCACAGAAACGTTGGGGCGTCACAGTTAGCTGGCTTTTTCCAGCCCGGTACTATGCAGGAAAAGGTATTTCAGAATGCGCAGCTATTCGATTTTGCTGCGCTTAAAGGAAGATTGCTCTCCTCTTCCTATGTCCCCGAACAGGGCCACCCGTCGTATACACCCATGATGCGCGCGCTGGAAGACCTGTTCGGGAAATACAAGGAGCAGGGCATGGTGAAGTTTCATTATGAAACAAAGCTCTACCTGGGAACGGTATAGATTCCCTATGCTAAACTGTTATACAATATCTCCACCGGGTGCAACGCTTTCACGCCGGTACCATCCTTCACCTGGTGGCGGCAACTGGTGCCCGGCGCGGCTATAATTGTTCCCTGCGCCGCATTACGCACTGCGGGGAATAATACCATTTCACCAATTTGCATACTCAGGTCGTAGTGTTCTTTTTCGTAACCAAAGGAACCGGCCATACCGCAGCAACCGGAAGGAATTACTTCTACGGAATAATTCTGCGGCAGGGAAAGCATTTTTTTGCTGTGCAGGGCAGATGATAATGCCTTCTGCTGGCAATGTCCATGGAGTTTGATATGTTGTTTGTCGGCAGTAAACTGTTGAGCGGTGATATGTCCTTTGTCTGCTTCCGCGGCAATAAATTCATCTATCAGGAATACATTTTTTGCCAGCGCTTTTGCCTGTGTGCGAAGCCCTTCACTCACAAGGTCGGGGTATTCATCGCGAAAACTCAATATGGCAGAAGGTTCTACGCCGAGTAAAGGCACATTCTCGTTAATAACGTTGCTGAATATACGAACATTGCGGTCGGCATATTCGCGTGCTTTGCGCAATAATCCTTTCGACATATAGGCGCGGGCACTTTCCGGGTGTTCAATCATTTGTACGTCGTAACCCAGTCGGTGCAGGAGTTGTACTGCTTTGATACCGATAGTGGTGTCGTTATAGTTGGTGAACTCGTCACAGAAAAGATATACTTTTTTATTACCGGCAGCGCCCTGTTTTTCCTTCGGCCATTTTTCGTAGAACCATTTCCGTAAGGTAATGTTATGCAGGCCGGGTAGGGAGCGTTTGGCGGCAAAGCCGGCGAATTGACGGATGATCCCACCGGTGAAGGAGTTATTGATCATCGCATTATAAATGCCGGGCGCAATAGCTGCCAGTCTGGATAGTTTGGAGAAGTTGCCGATCATATTGGCACGCAGCGGCACGCCGTTGGCATCATGGTAATGCTGCAGGAACTCCATTTTCAGCTTGGCCATATCCACGTTGGAAGGGCATTCGGACTTGCAGCCTTTACAGGCCAGGCAAAGATCCAGCACGTCATAAATTTCTTTATGGTCGAAGCGGTTTTCTTTGGTGCTGTTGGTGAGGAACTCGCGGAGGATGTTGGCCCTGGCGCGGGTAGTATCCTTTTCATTGCGGGTAGCCATGTAGCTGGGGCACATGGTGCCGCCGCTGAGTTGCGTTTTGCGGCAGTCGCCGGAGCCATTGCATTGCTCTGCGTGTTGCAGCATGGTTTGATCCGGGAAATGAAAAATGGTTTTCAGTTCCGGTGCTTTTTGTCCGGGTTCGTAGCGCAGCATCGTGTTCATGGATGGTGTGTCTACGATCTTGTTGGGGTTGAAAATATTTTCAGGGTCCCAGGTATATTTGATCTGGCGGAGCAGTTCATAGTTTTTGTCGCCCACCATCTGTTTAATAAACTCGCCTCTGAGCCTGCCGTCGCCATGTTCCCCACTGAGGGAGCCGTGGTATTTTTTTACGAGGGTGGCAATTTCTTCTGCGATTTTACGGAACAGTAAATTTCCTTCTTCCGTTTTCAGGTTGATGATAGGACGGAGGTGGATTTCACCACTACCGGCATGTGCATAGTGCACGGCGTATAATTTGTATTTCGCCAGTATATCGTTGAAGTCCCGGATAAAGTCGGGGAGGTCTTCCACGGCAACAGCGGTATCTTCAATCACAGGTACAGCCTTTTCATCGCCGGGGAGGTTGCTGAGCAAACCCAGACCTGCTTTACGCAGCGCCCAGATCTTTTTACTGTCGTCGCCGAATAACAGGGGGAAATGGTATCCCAGTCCAGCCGCCCGCAGCGTGGCTTCCAGCCGCCCGGTAATTTCAATGATCTCTTCCCGTGTATTGCGGCAAAACTCCACCACCAGGATAGCGCCGGGATCGCCTTGCACAAAGAAGCGGTTCTTGCTTTGTTCGATGTTATCCTTTGTACATTCCAGGATGTAGTGGTCGATGAGTTCACTGGCGCTGGGTTTGTATTCCATCACGAGGATGTTGGCCCGCAGGGATTCATCTATATTATTAAAATGTATGCAGAGCAAACCTGTTTCCTTTGGAGGAAGCGGGTCTACATGCAGTTTTATTTCTGTGAGAAAAGCCAGGGTACCTTCAGAACCGGCAATGAGTTTACAGAAGTTAAAGTCTTCCGTACCGGCCGTGAAGGGATTTGTTTCCAGCAGCATATCTACCGCGTAGCCGGTATTGCGGCGGGGGATGCTTTTTTTGGGGAATTCCTTCCGGATTTCTTCCTGGTAGCTGTAGTTACTAAGGCTGGTACGGATTTGTTTATAGATCCGGGTTTCCAGTGTATCAGGGCCTTCGCATTTCTGGTGGAAGCTTTCTGCGTCCATGCTGCCAAAGGTTACTTCTTCTCCGTTGCTCAGGAGGGCTTTTACTTCCAGCAGGTGTTCGCGGGTGCTGCCGTATACTACGGAATTGGAGCCGCAGGAGTTATTGCCCACCATACCGCCTATCATGGCGCGGTTGGCGGTGGAGGTTTCCGGGCCAAAATAAAACCCATGCGGTTTGAGGAACATGTTCAGCTCATCGCGGATAACGCCCGGCTGTACGCGTACCCATCCTTCTTCTTTATTAAATTCCAGTATGTTGGTGAAAGTGCGGGAAACATCGGTAATGATCCCGTTGCCCACAACCTGGCCTGCCAGCGAAGTGCCGGCTGTACGTGGTATGAGGGATGTTTTATTTTCACGCGCAAAACTGATCAGTGTCTTAAGATCGTCGATATGCTGCGGAATAGCTACTGCCAGCGGCATTTCACGGTATGCCGACGCATCGGTGGCATAAAGTGTCCGCATGGTATCATCTGTATAAAGCGTGCCTTCCAGTTTCCCGGCTAATTGCTCTAGCTTGTCGCGCATCATGGTAAAAACCTGTTTTGAGAGGGCGAAATTAATATTTCAGTCCGTCTTTTTCATCCCTTGTAATGTATTCGTAAAAAAAACCGCTATTCTTTTACAAATTGGGGCTTTTTTACGTCTATCCCGCAAACGGCTTCCAGCTTGTCTACCAGGTATACGGCCAGCTCCGGGGAGGTGGCTTCATCGTGCATATGCATAAAAAAATAAACCTCTTTCAAACCGTTGTCCAGCCAGTATTTGATGCGGTTGGCCCAGTCGTCGATCCGGGTATAATCTGTTGGATGCAGGCTGTTGCCCACAAACCGGATAAACACTTTTGGGATGGTGAGGTGCATATGCGCTACATCCCTTCTGCCGGCAGTGTCGGTAATAATGAGGCCCACATTGAGTTTGTTGAGCTTTTCGTACAATTCCAGCCGCACGGCTTCATCTTCAAACCATTCTTTATGGCGTAGTTCCACAAAAAACTGCAGGTCGGTGGGCAGGGAGGCGAGGTATTCGTATAGGTATTCCCGTTTGGCGGGACCATATTTATCACTCAATTGTAAAAAGATGGGACCCAGGTGTTTGCCAAAGGCCAGCACTCCTTCCAGGAAGGCGGTGGTTTTAGGCCCGGAGCTTACCAGGTTGCTGAAATGACTGATCGCCTGTGGTACTTTGGGGCAGAACTTAAAGTCCATTCCCTGTGCGTTGGCGTCCCATTTGGAAATGGTTTCGGGGCCATAGATCTGGTAGTGGGTGGCATTCAGCTCAATGCTGTTGAAGTGTTTTACATATTCGCCGAGGAAATTGGCCTCTTTCGTGCCTTTGGGATATATTTTCCCGATCCATTCCTTTCGTCCCCATTTGGCGCATCCCAGCCAGGCCTGCGGCTTTTTCACGGGTTTGCCTTTCAATACCTTCTTATTAAAAACAGGTTCTGCGGGCAACTTAAAATCAATGTCCATCAGCATATCAGTAGGAACGCGACCAAAATCCATGAGCATTCAGCATTTAGAGGTGAGACACATAACAATTTGCTGTTACAAATATAAACTATCGTAACGGCTCCTATCCCCGCCGGCGGGGATATTCATAATAATCATAAAAAATCGTGGGGAAGTCTTTGTTTTCTTATTTTTCCAGTTTAACTTAATAAGGATTATCAACTAACCAGCATGGAGATTTTACACATCAGCGCGGAATGTTACCCGGTAGCCAAAGTAGGTGGACTAGGTGATGTGGTGGGGGCATTGCCCAAATACCAGCACCAGCTTGGCAACTTTGCCAAAGTAGTGATACCCGCCTACAGGAATAAATATTACCACACCCACGAATTCGACGTGGTACACCAGGCCGGCATGTGGCTGGGACACAACTGGTACCACTTTAACGTTATAAAGGAACGCAGCAATGAGCTGGGTTTCGACCTGTACCTGGTAGATATCCCCGGTTTGCTCGATACCCCCGGCGTTTATGGCTATCCTAACGATACAGAACGGTTCCTGGCCTTCCAGGTGGCCGTGCTGGACTGGATCAACGAATGGCAGCATCAGCCGGACGTGATTCATTGTCATGATCATCATACCGGGTTAATCCCTTTCCTGCTGAACTACGGGTATAAATATGAGCGGCTGAAAAGTATTCCCACAGCGCTCACCATTCATAATGCACAGTACCAGGGCCAGTTTGGCTGGGACAAACTATACCTCATCCCGTCTTTCGATTTGTGGAAGTCCGGTATGCTGGACTGGGGCGGGGCTATTAACCCACTGGCTTCTGCTATCAAGTGCGCCTGGCGGGTAACTACGGTTTCGCCGGGTTACCTGGAGGAGTTATATTATAATGCCAATGGCCTGGAAGCGCTCATCAACCAGGAGAGAGCGAAAATGGTGGGTATCCTGAATGGGATCGACAATGTAGTATGGGACCCGGCCACCGACCGGATGTTGCCGCTTAATTATGATGAGGATACCATCACAGCAGGCAAACAAACCAACAAGCAGCACCTGTGCGAACGCTTTGGACTGGATGCCTCCCTGCCGCTGATATCCTTCATTGGCCGCCTGGTGGGCGATAAAGGCGCCGACCTGCTGCCGGAAATAATAGGCAGATCCCTGCATGAATTAGCCGGAGAGGTGAATTTCCTCGTACTGGGGAGCGGCGACCCACATATTGAATGGTCATTGCAGCAAACCCGTGCAGTAGTGAGTTACGGCTTCAATGTACACATTGGCTACGACGAATCATTATCACATCAGATATATGCCGGCAGCGATTTTCTGCTGATGCCGTCCCGGGTGGAACCCTGCGGCCTCAACCAGATGTACGCATTACGTTATGGAACAGTTCCCGTGGTACGCAGTACCGGCGGACTGAAAGACACGGTCATTGACTTCGGAGACAAGGATGGCGTAGGCATCCGCTTTAACCAGGCCAGCGTTTGGGATGTTTGTTACTCCGTAAAACGGGCCATCGAATTGTACCGCGATTCCAAACACCTGGACGAAGTACGATTAAGAGGCATGAACATTGATAATTCCTGGGACAGTTCGGCGCAACGGTACCTGGAAATGTACAAGAGTATGAAATAGTAAAGAATAATTGAGTGATGACCTTCTAAAACCAATTCCCATTATGACTAACGATGTAATATCCATTATTCTCGGAGGAGGGGCCGGCACCCGCCTGTATCCGCTTACCCGTCGCCGCTCAAAACCAGCGGTGCCCCTGGCAGGTAAATACAGACTGGTGGATATTCCTATCTCCAATTGTTTGAATGCAGAACTGAACCGCATCTTTGTATTAACGCAGTTCAATTCCGCCTCCCTGAACAAGCATATTAAAAACACTTATCACTTCAGCAATTTTGATAAGGGTTTCGTAGATATCCTGGCAGCGGAGCAAACCCCCGATAATCCCACCTGGTACCAGGGAACGGCCGATGCCGTGAGGCAATGCCTTCATCACATGGAGAATTTTGAGTTTGAGTATATTCTCATCTTATCCGGTGACCAGTTGTACCAGATGGATTTTAAAAAGATGATCAAACATCATATCGACACGGGTGCGGAAATATCTATTGCAACTATTCCCGTAAGCGCCAGGGATGCTTCTGATTTTGGTATTTTAAAGGAAGATGAAAACGGCGCTATTGTGTCTTTTACAGAAAAGCCATCCCAGGCCGTTCTTCCACCATGGGCGTCGGAAGTAAGCGAGGAAATGCAGCGGGAAGGCCGCATATACCTCGCCAGCATGGGCATTTATATTTTCAGCCGTCAGGTACTGTTCGATATGCTCAATGCACAACCGGAAGCCGCTGATTTTGGTAAGCAGCTCATCCCGCAGGCCATCGAAAACAAACGCAGGATCTTCAGTTATCAATATGAAGGCTACTGGACTGATATCGGAAATATCCAGTCTTTCTTTGAAGCCAATATCGGTCTCACCGATGAAATCCCATTATTTAATCTCTTTGATGAATCCCAAACCATCTTCTCCCGCGCCCGCATGTTGCCGCCTACAAAAATTTCCGGCCACATGGAGAAAACAATGATAGCCGACGGTTGTATTATTATGGCAGACAAGCTGGAAAGGGTAGTGGTAGGCATCCGTACCCGCATCGGTAAAGGCAGCGAAATCAGCAATGCCTATATCATGGGGAGCGACTACTACCAGACGCTGGATGAAATAGAAAAATCACGCGCAGAAGGACGGCCGTTAATGGGAATCGGGGAGAACTGTGTGATCAGTAATGCTATCATCGATAAGAACTGCCGCATCGGAAACGGCGTACATATAAATGGCGGAAAACACTTAGCTGATGGGGACTTTGAGAAATATACGGTAAAAGACGGCATTGTTGTTGTTAAAAAGGGAGTGGTCCTGGAAGACGGATTCAGTATTTAACAAACAAGATAACCATGCGATTGTCCATAGAGCGGAAGAGTACAAAAATTTATCCTGACCTGAAGAGGGTAGTAGCCAGGTTTTTTTTCAACGGAGAGGCCCGGGCCAAGTCTATCATTCAACTGGTAGCAGCAATGAACGACGCTGAGGTGGAACTAACGGTCATGCCTATACTAAGAGAGTTTTCCCGGCGTCACCGGAACATCACAAGGATATTTGAACGACATGCAGACCGGCTGAGACATTTGTTTCCCGGTTTGCAGATCGACTACGAAGGACTCTCGCTCAAACGTAAATTGCTCACCGGTTCTTATTTCACCAACGAATACTCCATCGAATCAGCCGCGTTCTTCAATCCTTCCCTCGTGGAAGATGTGGACCAGAGCGGGCTGGAAGAAGGACAAAAGCGCGTGATCATGAGCTTCCGCGCAGTAGGGGAGGGACACGTATCTTCTATTGCCTTCAGATCCGGTATCATTGATAAGAACAATGAAATTTCCCTGATAGCACCCGGTAATTATGTAGATGAAGCGGAGATTATCCGCAATTCTATGTACCATAAACAAACGTTTTTTCAGAATGCGGCATCCATCCGGCTGCCGGATTCTGTAATGCGCGAAATACAAAACTCCCTGCCGGACCAGTTTGAATACCTCGTGCTTAAAAAGGTGATCCGGGAAATGCAACAACGGTTCCAGGTGGATCATCTCCTTAAAAAAGGATTGGAAAGGGTACTATGGCTGGCAGACTCGTACTATGAGCTGAACTTCTCACTGGATACCGACCTGTCCGACCGGGTAGTTTTTCCTTATTCAGATGCAGAAAGCAGGGGCATTGAAGATGCCCGTTTTGTAAAATATACCAGCGAAAACGGGAATGTTACCTATTATGCCACTTACACGGCCTATGATGGGATTACGATCCAGCCCAAGCTGCTGCAAACAAAAGACTTCTATAATTTCAAGATCATGCCGCTCTACGGAGAAGGCGCACAGAATAAAAACCTGGCGCTTTTCCCCCGTAAGATCAACGGCAAATATGCGATGATCTCCCGCATTGATGGCATCAACGGGTATATTATGTACTCCGATAAAATCAATATATGGGAAAACCCGCAGATCCTTCATGTGCCCAAGTATGCCTGGGAATTTGTACAGGTGGGCAACTGCGGCTCGCCCATTGAAACGCCGGACGGTTGGCTGGTGATCACCCATGGCGTAGGTCCTATGCGTACCTATTGCATCGGCGCCAGCCTGCTGGACCTGGAAAATCCTGAAAAGGAAATAGGCCGCTTACGCGAGCCCCTGCTCATGCCCAACAAGGACGAAAGGGAAGGATATGTGCCTAATGTATTGTACTCCTGCGGATCTATTATCCATAACGATGAACTGATTATTCCTTATGGCCTGTCGGATTATGCCTCCGGCTTCGCCACCGTCAACCTGGAAAAACTGCTGACGCAGATCAAGGAAGACGGCGTATAGCCCGGCCTATTACAATTGGTTATATACTGCGATATACTTCTCCGTCATTGTTTCCGCGCTGAAATTATTTTTTGCGTGCAGGTGGCAATCCTGCCGGTTAATCAGCGAAAGATCTTCCACACAGGCTGCGGCTTCGTGTAAATTATTTACAAGGAAACCCGTTTTACGGTCATTGATCAGCTCCGGCATGGAGCCGCGGTTGTAAGCGATAACGGGCGTGCCGCAAAGCATGGCCTCCGCCACACTCAGGCCAAAAGGTTCTTCAAAATAGATAGGATGCAGCAGTGCGCTGGCTTCGCCCAGCAGCATGCTACGTTCCTCTCCGCCTACCGCGCCAATGTAAATGATTTGTTCATCATCTATATAAGGCTTTACTTTCTCATTAAAATAGGCTTCATCCTGTATGATCCCGGCTATAATCAGCTTGCGGCGGGAGTGCAGGGCTATCTGCACCGCATCATGGGTACCTTTGTCAGGATGGATCCGGCCATAATATAAGAGGTAGTTTTCAGGCGTGGGCTCAAAGGCAAAATCTTCCGTGCGGATACCATTATACACAGTAGCCGCGTAATTCAGCGACGCATGGCGGTCGGAATTACTGATAGACACATATCTCCCTATATCATTATACCGCTGGTACACCGGTATTATTTTGTGAGAAGAAAACCCGTGAATAGTTGTTACCACAGGCGTTTTGATCAGCCGGGAGTAGGTGAGGGGAAGGAAATCGAAGTGGTTATGGATGATATCAAAATCCCTGGCCTGCTCCATCAGGTAACTAATATGCATACACTCGTTTACTTTGGCGTCTGCCTCCCGGTCTTCTTCATACCCTTTGGCGCAAATGGCCGCCAGGATACCTGAAGTGAGCGAATCGGCCGTAGCAAAAAGGGTTACGTCCATTCCTTTGGCTACCAGTCCTTCTGCCAGATTGGAAGCCATCTGTTCCCAGGGGCCATAGTGCCTTGGAGGTGTACGCCAGGCTATTGGTGCCAGTATTGCAATCTTCATAATGGTATATTTTTCCAACAGCACCGCTGTAAGGCGTCTGTTGTTTGCAACATAGCTGTCAAAACAAGCGCCAAAGAAACCGGTGTACCGGAATGATTGCCGGTCAACCAATAATCTGATCAACCAATTGACTAATTACCTAACTTCGTACATTCAAAAATTTCGATGTGTTGGCACTGCATCGTTTTGTAATTGGTAATTTGTAATTCGAAACTCAATATGCCCGAATATATTCCTTATGGGAAAACTGGTTATTTTAACCAGCTGGTAACAGATTTTTTAGCAGAACGTCCGCAGATCAGACCATTTTACACCTATTCTCCTGTACATCCGGATTTTGCCGCCGCGATAGCCGCCCGTCAACATTTTGATACACCAAGAACCGCACTGGTAGCCGCACTGGAACAGCAATACACTACCCTGGAACCCGTAAAGGCAGTACAGGACAATATTACGGCCCTGTTGCAGCCCAATACCTTTACGGTGTGCACCGCGCATCAGCCGAACATTTTCACCGGCTACCTCTACTTCGCTTATAAGATCCTGCAAACCATTAAGCTTTGTCATGAACTGAAACAGCAATACCCGCAACATAATTTTGTACCGGTTTATTATATGGGCAGTGAAGATGCCGACCTCGAAGAACTGGGCAGCATCTACCTGGAAGGGAAAACCCTCACCTGGAACACGGATCAGCAGGGCGCTGTAGGACGTATGAAGCCGGAAGGACTGGAAGCGCTGATCGGTGAAGTGAAGAAAGGACTGGGTTATGCGCCTCACAGCGACGAACTGATAGATCTACTGCAAAAGGCTTACCTGGAACACGCGAATATCCAGGAAGCCACGCTGTACCTGGTACATGCGTTATTCGGCCGTTTCGGACTGGTAGTACTGGTACCGGACAACGCCGCATTAAAACGTTTATACCTTCCCGTTATAAAGGATGAATTGTTTAACCAGGCGTCGCATACTATTGTAAGTGATACATTGGAGCAGCTGGGCGAACATTATAAAGTACAGGCCAATCCACGGGAAATAAATCTTTTTTATTTACAGGATGGCTCGCGCGAGCGTATTGTTCAGGACGGCGATCAGTGGAAAGTATTACACACGTCGTTGACTTTCAACGCCGCTTCCCTGGAAGCAGCATTGGAAGCACATCCTGAAAATTTCAGTCCCAATGTTATTTTACGGGGAATGTTCCAGGAAACCATCCTGCCGAATATCGCATTTATTGGCGGTGGCGGTGAAATTGCCTACTGGCTGGAATTGAAAGGACTTTTCGCACATTACAAAGTGCCTTTCCCTGTTTTGCTGCTGCGTAATTCCCTGTTGCTGACTGATGAACTTTCGCAACAGCGGATCCATAAGCTGGGACTCACTACCACTGATCTTTTCAAAGGAACAGAAGATATTGTAAACGATTATGTGAAGCGGCATACCAATGCGTCACTGGTATTGAAAGATGAATATGCTGCCATTGAGCAGTTGTTTGATGCGCTGGAAGAAAAAGCCCGCAGCATTGATGTAACATTGATTGCTACCACAGCCTCTGAAAGAAAGAAAGCGCTGAAGTCGATTGGTAAGCTGGAACATAAGTTCCTGCGTGCCGAGAAGAAAAAATTCGCGTGGCAAACAGATCAGATCCGTCAGATTAAAAATAAATTATTCCCTGCGGGTTCTTTACAGGAACGTAAGGAGAACTTCATGCCCTGGTATGCCCAGGAAGGTCCTGCCTTCTTTGACAGGGTGCTGGCTGCGCTCACGCCGGTTACCGACCAGTTTACCATTTTAGGGGAGTGATCACCTTCGGCGATGGGGAAATTGTCTTGGAGCAGGATTACGCTGATTATACTGATTAGCTGGATTTTAACTTTTTGATTTTAAATAATAATTAAGGGAGATAAAAGCAGATATCTGCTTTTATCTCCCTTAATCCTTTATAAAAAACCTAAAAAAACAAAATCAAATTAATCAGTATAATCAGCGTAATCCTGCTCCAAGACAATTTCATCGCCGAAGGCGATCTCCTACGCGCTCTGCGCTAACGCTTTACTCATATCTTTTACGAGCGACAGGATCGCCACGAGCTGATCGTGCACCTGCTTGGTTTCCAGCATTTCATCGCGGGTAGCCGTAGGTCCTTTGCCTTCATTGATTTCCTGCTGACGCAGATGCACCAGGCTTTCCAGGTGGGCATCCAGCCGTTCAAAGGCGTGTACCTGCGGAGAAGGCTGGGCGTTGCCGCTGGTGGCCGTATCTGTGAGCAGGGTGAGCTGGTCCATATAATGGAGGAGATAATCCGTGATTTCGCGGTATTCCGGGCGTGGAAACTGCACCCCGTGATGCATGTTGTAAGCCGCCAGGGTGGCGGTGTGCGAGGTGAGCGTATGATTCAGCACCACGAAATGATACACTTCGGATGCGTTTTTCTGTTTGCTTTTTGGCTCCGACAACATGCGCTGGAAGGCCGACATCATATTAGCGGCGGCCACATAAGTATCTTTCCTGGCCAGTTTGAAATCCGTAACGGATACCTTTTCATTGGAATAGGGGCGCATTACCAGTTCAAAATATTTCCGGTTGGCTTCCATCATCTTTTTCATGTAATCCGGGAGGAAGTTATGCTCCCAGGTAGGCCACAGCAGCATGTTGGCAAAGAAGGCGATGCCTCCGCCGATAAAGGTATCCAGCACCCGCTGCGCTACATTGTAGAGGTCTGAAGGATGAAGGAAGTGCAGCAGGAAGATGATAAACGGCGTTACAAAAAATACGCTGACGGTATACTGGAAGCTCATAAAGCTATAGGCGCCCAGGATGCAGATCAGCATCACAATAAAGATCACTGTATCGTTATGCGTAAGGTACAGCAGGCCGGCGGCAAATAAGGCGCCGGTAACGGTACCGATTAAACGTTGTATGCTGCGCGATTTTGTGAGCCCGAAGCCCGGTTTCAGGATCACTACTATGGTTAAGAGGATCCAGTATACCCGGTCGAGGTGAAGTGCGATGCCCAGCCCGTAACCCAATACGGTAGCCAGGCTCACGCGGATGGCGTGCCGGAAGATATGTGATTTGAAAGTGAGGTTGTCCCGGAACGTTTCAAAGTCATATTTCTGGCGGGTAGTGAACTTCGACAGCTCCAGTTTTGGATCTATGGATTCGTCTTTCAGTCTTTCCAGGCGGGTGAGCCGGTGCAGGTTATAAATGCGCTGGGCCATGTCCTGCAGGTTTTGCAGGATGTTGCTCAGTGGGATGGTGCGGGTTCTTTCTTTGAGGGTAGGCAGTTTCATGGTAATGTCGGCAATGGCCTGTTTTACCTTTTCCATCTCAAACTTCAGGTTTGTTTTTGGCAGGGAGCGCTGACCCGCTGCCACGGCCATTCCTATGTTCTTCAGCTCCTGGGTGAATTCAAGGATGAGGGCATGGAATTTCTCCAGGATCGCCAGGTCTTTAAAATCGGCCTGCAGGGCGTTGTAGTCGGTTTGAGAGGCCATGATCTGTTCCTGGAGGTCTACCATATCCAGGAAAATGAGTACCATGCTTTTATTGAGACTGGTGGTGCCCTGTTGAGCCGACCGTCTTTTCAGCAGCAGTTCGCGTACATTTTCCTGTTTTTCGTTGACGATCACCTGCTGGTCCAGCACGGCTTTATAGTTCTCGCTTACATTTACGCCGGGCGTATAGAAGTTGGCCCTTACTTCGAGGTAGCGGGCGGTTTGCAGGATACAGTCGCCCAGTGCCTGCTGTACGTTGAGGTAGGGGCGGATCTGCCAGAGGATGAGCGCCAGCACGGCGTACCAGATGCTGCCCAGCAGCACCATAGAGGAGTGCAGGAGCGTGAGCTTCGGGGTAAGCTGGGTTTCCCCGAGGATAGACACCACTACCAGCAGGCAGCCGGTACCAATGTTACCGCCGCGGTTACCATATACCAGCAGCATGGCAAACATAAAACAGCATACCGCTATCCAGATCGCCATCGGGATTACGTAAGGGATCAGCAAACCCGTGCCCAGTGCAGAAAAAAAGATCAGGATGGTGCTGATGATCAGGCCGTTCCGCTTATGTACAATGGTGCCGGGTACGTCGCTGAGGGCGGTACACAGGGCGCCCATCGACATGGCGATGCCCAGGTCCAGCATACCAAAGTATGCGCACACCAGTGAAGGTACTACCACACTGATGGTGGTACGCATACCGTTGCTGAAATGATAACTGTAAAGGAAATTTTTTATGTTATTGATCTGCTGTTCTGTACGCAAGCGTAAATGGGTTTTTGATGGCGCAAAGATAAGCGGATTTTGTCTTATTCAGGATTACGCGGATGATACTGATTACCCGATTTTCTATTTTTCTGAAGATGAATATATTACTTTTGACTTTAATTTAATGCCTGGCCCGGAAAATATCATCACCATCCGTATAATCGGGGGAAAGACAAAATCCGGGTAATTTTCTAACAGCGAATTAAATTCTAATTGTTCTTTTTACTATATTTATAACCAGTCTTTTAGACTTTAGTTGCGTGCTGCGGACAGAGGCAAATGACCGGTAATTGTGTATAAATAATTACTGTATATTATTGCATCTCACTTAAATTACTTTTTGATTCGGGTAAAATTATATCTTTGACGCCTTAAAAAACCTCGGAGTACGACGTGCGCTTAAAAACACTAGAAATTAAAGGCTTTAAAAGTTTTGCAGATAAAACCGTTTTGCAGTTTGATGAGGGCATCACTGGTGTGATTGGGCCAAACGGTTGCGGCAAAAGTAATATCATCGACTCCATCCGCTGGGTAATCGGCGAGCACAAGATCAGTAACCTCCGGTCTGATAACCAGGCTGGACTTGTGTTTAACGGTTCTAAAAGCCGCTCTGCAAGCGGTATGGCGGAGGTTAGTCTCACTTTTGAAAACACCAAGAACGTACTACCCACCGAGTTCACTACGGTGACGATTACACGCAAATTTTATAAAAACGGCGACAGCGAGTACCGCCTTAACGATGTGGCCTGCCGCCTGAAAGATATCCATAACCTGTTCATGGACACGGGCGTAAGTACCGATTCCTATGCCATCATCGAACTGGGAATGGTGGACGATATCATCAAAGACAAGGAAAACAGCCGTCGCCGTATGCTGGAACAGGCGGCAGGCATCTCCATATATAAAACCCGCAAAAAAGAAGCTAAGTCCAAACTGGACGCCACAGAAGGAGACCTGAACCGTATTGAGGACCTGTTGTTTGAAATCAATAACAACCTCAAAACACTGGAAAGCCAGGCCCGTAAGGCAGAACGCTTCTACGAAGTAAAAAAAGAATACCGCGAAATCAGTATAGAACTCGCTAAAGCCGCACTGGAAGGCTTTAACGTGACCTTTAAGGAACTGTCGGACACCCAGCAAAATGAAAGCGACCGCAAACTGGCGCTGGAAACGGAGATCCTCACCGCAGAAGCGGCCGTGGAACAGGATAAGCTACATTTTGTAGCAAAAGAAAGGGAACTGCAAACCATGCAGAAATCCTTTAATGAGCTGGTATCCACTATCCGCACCAAAGAAAATGATAAGAACCTCGCCACGCAGCAACTGACGTATCTGCGCGAGCGGGAAAAAAATATCAGCGACTTCCTCAACAATGCGGAAGGACAACTGCAGGGACTTACCACTTCTATTGAATTTACCGAGAAACAAGTGGAAGAAGAAGGGGAAGTGTTTGAAACAATGGCAGACGAACTGGATACCCTCCGCGATATGGTAGAGGAAAAGAAAGAACGCTTCCATCAGAAGAAACAAGCCCTCGAAACCCTGCGTAACGACCAGCAACGCTGGCAACGTCAGCAATTTGAGGCCGAAAAGAAAGTAGCCGTTGCCGATACTTCCGTCATGAACCTGCAACGCAGCATGCAGCAGCTCCAGGAAGAAAAGACCAGCCGTCAGCAGCAGATCGCCCAACTGGAAACAGAAAAGGAAGCGCTGCAGCAAACACTGACCGGCAGCAAAACAGAACTGGAAAACATGGTTCGTTTCCAGGAAGAAACCAAAAGTAAAATACTCGCCACCCAGTCTGATATAGAAGGACTGCGTGATAAACTGGTAGATGAGAATCGTACCCTCGATTCCAAAAAGAACGAATTCGACCTGCTCAAATCACTGGTCGACAGCCTGGAAGGTTACCCGGAGAGTATCAAATTCCTCAAAAAGAATCCCGACTGGAACAATAACGCCCCCATCCTGAGTGATATTTTTTTCTGTAAAGAAGAATACCGCACCTGCGTGGAAAACCTGCTGGAGCCTTACCTGAGCTACTATGTAGTGAACAACGTACAGGAAGCGGTACAGGCCATCCAGCTGCTCGATAACAACAAAAAAGGGAAAGCCAATTTCTTTATCCTCGATCAGTTCCGCACTGATTACAGTTCGCTGCTGGCGCCGGCAGGCACCATTCCTGCGCTGGAAGTAGTGGAAATTGAGGAGAAGTACAGGGGCCTGGGACAACACCTGTTGGGTAAAGTATTTATCGGGGAAGACCTTACCCGCCTGGAATTCAGCCAGGTGGCCGATGAAAGGATGCTGCTGGTAGAAAAATCCGGCCGCATGCATCGCGGTAAATACAATATCAGCGGAGGTTCTGTAGGATTGTTTGAAGGTAAGAAGCTGGGAAGGGCCAAGAACCTGGAAAAGCTGGAAACCGAGATCAAAGACCTCGAAGGAGTAGTGGGCCGCCTGAAAGTAGCGCTGCAAAGCAAACACGACGAAGTATTAGGCTACAACAGCCAGTTAAATGAAAATAATATCAATGCTGCGCGGGAAAGGGTAAACCAGTTGAGCAATCAGCTGTTTGGCTTACAGAACAGGATTGAAAACTTCCACCACCTCATTGAAGCCGGCGATAAACGCCTCGAGGAAATGCAGCAATCCCTGGAAACCAACCAGGAAAGCATTTCCGGCGTGAAAGACGAACTGGAAAGCCTGAACGAAAGGGTCACCGAATTGCAGGACAGCATCGCGGACGCCGACAGGATGGCCCAGGAAGCAGAGCAGCAGTTCAATATGGCTACGGTGCAGTTCAATAACCAAAACCTGCAACATACCCGTCAGCAAAGTAAAGTACAGGCCCTCAAACAGGAACTGGAATTTAAACGCAAACAACTGGCAGACCTGCATGTGCAGATCACCAGCAACAAATCGCAACTGGAAGACGCCGTGGCCAACATTGCCGGCGCCGTGGATAAACTGAGCCACGCGGACGACGGACTCGTGGAACTGTTCCGCCAGCGCGAAGAAGAAGAAAAAGCACTCAACGAAAAAGACCAGGAATACTATAACTTCCGTAACCACCTCCAGGAACTGGAAACCACGCTGAGAACAAAACAGCGCGCCAAACAGGAACTGGAACAGCAACTGAATACCATCAAGGATAAAGTAAATGAACTGCGACTGCAACTGGCTTCCATGAAGGAAAGGCTCAGCGTGGAGTTTAAAGTGAACCTCGATGAAATTATAGATGAGCAACGCAGCTCAGAGTTGTCGGTGGATGAATTAACAGGTAGTGCAGAGCGACTGAAAAAGCGCATGGAGAACATGGGGGAAATTAACCCTACCGCCATTGAAGCCTACCAGGAAATGAAGAAACGGTACGAGTTTATCCTGGAACAGAAAACGGACCTGGTAAATGCGAAAGATTCCCTGCTGGCTACTATCCAGGAGGTGGAGTCTACCGCCAACCAGAAATTCCTGGATACCTTTAACCAGGTGAAGGAAAACTTTATCCGCGTATTTAAGGCTTTGTTTACGGAAGAAGATCAGTGCGATATGATCCTGAGCGACCCCGAAAACCTGGCGGACACCGGTATTGAAATCATTGCAAAGCCAAAAGGGAAGCGCCCGGCAGCGATTACGCAGTTATCCGGTGGTGAGAAAACACTGACGGCTACCGCATTGCTGTTTGCCATTTACCTGATTAAGCCGGCGCCATTCTGTATCCTGGATGAGGTGGATGCGCCATTGGATGATGCCAATGTGGGTAAGTTTACCAACATGATCCGCAAATTTTCGGATAATTCACAATTTATTATTGTAACACATAACAAGCAAACGATGGCTGCTGTAGACGTGATCTACGGCGTAACCATGCAGGAACCGGGTGTAAGCAAGCTAGTTCCGGTTGATTTCAGGAGTTTGAACTAGCCGGTTGGTTTGGTTGTTGTAAAGAGAGTTCATTACTTTTATTCTTGATTCTAAAAAAATAAAAAAACGTAAACACTATGGGCGCATGGGGCACCAGGAATTTTGAAAATGATGGATCACAGGATTGGATTTTTGACCTGATTGATAATAAAGACGGTGGTTTGGTGGCTGACACGTTAGCGCGTGTTATCAACAACATCGAAACACTGGAAATTTCGGATTGCGAAGAGGCGTTGGCCGCTGCGGAACTGGTGGCAGCATTGGTGGCACGCCCAAGCGAAGATTTCCCGGAAGATCCGTTGGATCAGCTGGATGTGCTGAACCTTATTGGTACACGCGCACTCAGAAACCAGGCAATCGCTGCTGTAAATAAAATTGTAGCAGCTTCCGAAATGAAGAATTATTGGGAAGATGCAGGTCAGGGCGAAGCGTGGGCCGCTGTACAGGCAGGTCTCATCAAACGTTTGGAATAACTAACAGCAGGCATACCGGAACCTTTGTTTTCCGGGAGAACTGTTTTCCACTATATTATTGAAGCAGCGGATTGCAAAGCAGGTGTTACCCCTGATTGCTGTCCGCTGTTTTGTTATGGGCGTAAACTAACAGGTTCGCGGCAATTATTTATTGTTGCAGGCCCCTGCCCGTTGTAGCGAAGGGCCTGCGTAAAAATGTAAAGAGGCTGCGCAAAAAAAAGGCCGATCCGCAGATCAGCCCTTTGAAATATCTTTCGTTATTTATCTCCCTAAATTAAAATACCCGCAATAGAGGCCGACATGTAAGACGCCAGCGTTCCACACAACAGCGCTTTCAGGCCCAATTTAGCCAGATCCGCCCTTCTGTCGGGTGCCAGTTCACCGATACCGCCGATCTGCATGCCTACGCTGCTGAAATTGGCAAAACCCGCAATGGCAATCGTAACAATGGCAATCCCTTTGGCACTTAGCACTGGAACTGTTTTATCAGTAAGACTTTTGAACGCCACAAATTCGTTGATGGTAAGTTTTTGGCCGAGCAGGGTAGCTACGTTCTGTACGTCTCCCTGTGGCACGCCCATTGCCCAGGCCATTGGCATAAACACCTTTCCAAAGATCCAGTCGAGGCTGAGATCAAACTTAGGGTTGAAGATATGACCGATATGAATGAGGCCCCAGTCGATCAGCGCAATGAAAGCAATAAACCCAATCAGCATGGCTATCACGTTCATGGCTATCTTAAAACCATCGCCGGCGCCATGTGAAATGGCGTCGATCACGTTGGTATAATTACTCTTTACTTCCATTTTAACGCGGCCCATCGTTACGCTTTCCTCTGTTTCCGGGAAAACGATCTTGGATATTACGAGTGCGCCGGGTGCGGCCATCAGGCTGGCGGTGATCAGGAAGGGCGCAATATGCAAACCTGCCTGTAATCCCATGTTCACATACACCACCAGGATACCGCCGGCAATACAAGCCAGGCTTCCACTCATAGAGGCGAGGATTTCACTTTTGGTCATGCTTGATAAGTAAGGACGGATCATCACCTGCGCTTCTACCTGTCCTACGAAGGCGCTGGCCACATTGCTCAATGCTTCTGCGCCGCTTACACGCATCACATAATTCATGGCGCGGGCAATCACCGCTACCACACGCTGCATGATGCCATAATGATATAAAACCGCTACCAGCACACACACCAGGATGATGGTGGCCGTAACGTTAAAAGCAAATACAAAACCACCGGCAGCATAATCCTTGATCCCGGTGCCATCGGGCTGCGATACGCCAATACCGCCATACACAAAGGCTGCACCTTTGCGGGCAAAGGCTTCCAGCTTTCCCATTGCATCACCTACCCGCTGGAAGAACCAGGTAATAGGGGGCACCTTAAATACCAGAAAGCCGATTAGTACCTGTAAGCCAATACCACTGAACACCAGCCTGTAGTTGATCTTACTTCTGTTGTTGGAGAATAGAAAGGCGATACCCAAAATAAGTACAATGCCTATGATGCCCTGAAAGCGTTCCATAAATGCAAATAAATCGTAAAATGTATGCAATGAAGCGACGAAGATAAGTTTTTTTGCCGTCGCTCACATAGTAAACTGTTATCTCATATAATTTTTCAGAAAAAATATATTTAGAAATGTATTTTTATCGCTTTCGCAATCGAATAATAACAAATGCAGCGTATTCATTATCGTTTAATCACCACGTTATCCCTGGCTTTATTTGCCTGTGGACAAGGGAACCAGCAGAAAAACGGGAACAAGCACGAAAAAGATTCTATTGCCATGCGGGAGCAGTTTGCTACTTCACCCGTACTGGATGGCAAAACCGCCATCGGGCACATGCAGGTTGATGAAGGACTGGAAGTACAGCTGGTGGCCGCAGAACCAATGGTAGTGGCGCCTGTAGCCATGACCTTTGACGAACGCGGACGCATGTGGGTAGTGGAAATGACCGGCTTCATGCCCGATACTGCCGGTACCGGGGAAGATAAACCCGATGGTAAAATTGTGATCCTGGAAGACACCAACCGCGATGGCGTAATGGATAAACGCACCGTATTCCTCGACTCACTGGTACTGCCACGGGCCATATGCCTGATAGAAAACGGGGTACTGGTAGCCACACCGCCGCAATTGTGGTTTATTGAAAACAACAGCGACAAACCCGGTAAGAGAACACTGGTGGATGACCAATACGCTGCCGGCGGAAATGTGGAACACCAGCCAAACGGATTGTTGCGCGCAATGGATAACTGGATCTATAACGCAAAATCGGATAGGCGTTACCGTAAGGTGGGAGATAAGTGGCTGAAGGAACCCACGCATTTCCGCGGACAATGGGGCATTACGCAGGATGATCACGGTCGTCTTTACTATAATAACAACTCCGAAAACCTGCTGGGTGATTATTTTTCCCCGGGACTTGGTGGCACCAATCCGCAACAGAACAATGCCGCTGGTTTCGACCAGAAAATAGTACCCGATAACCGCACGTATCCCGCGCGTCCTACGCCCGGCGTAAACCGCGGTTACCAGAAAGGTTCGCTGGACGATAGTCTCCGCCTGGTGAAATTCACCGCCGCCTGTGGTCCGGTGATTTACCGCGCTAACCTGCTGCCGGCTACCTATGCCGGAAATGCCTTTGTAGCCGAGCCTTCGGCCAACCTGATCAAAAGAAATATTTTATCAGACAGCAGCTACATCGTAAAAGGTGTACAGGCGTATCAGCGGAAAGAATTCCTCGCCAGCACCGATGAACGTTTCAGACCGGTGGACCTGCGTACCGGCCCGGATGGCGCTTTGTATATCGCCGATATGTATCGCGGTATCCTGCAACACAAAACCTACCTCACCGAATACCTGAAGAACGAAATAAAGATGCGTAACCTTACGCAGCCACTGAACTGCGGACGTATTTACCGCGTTATTCCTGCCGGCAGTAAACCACAACCGGTAACGTTTGAACTTACGCCCGCCTTCCTCGGTAAAATGCTTGGTAATGAAAATGGTATTTTGAGAGATAAAGCGCAACAGCTCATCATTGATCAGCACTTAACCACGATGGCGCCGGAACTAAGGACCATGCTGAAAGACGCGGCGCATCCGCTGACGCAGATCCACGCCCTCTGGACGCTGGAAGGGCTGCACAGTCTTACCGCAGAAGATATCAGCGGTATCTGGCAACAGCAGGATCCTGTGTTGAAGATGCAGGCGCTGGCAGCATTGCCGGCTGTATTAAACAGCAGCAGTATCAAAGCAACAATAGCGGCACTGGACTCCCTGTCGGATAACCCATACCTGGCGCCGGTTGTAGCCTATGTATTGCCTGTGGTAGGAAAACTGGATAAAGCCGCCTCCACCCGCCTGGAAGATAAAATGATAAAAACGTATGCCCCTGACCGTTATGTGGCAGCAGCACTGGTAAATAACGCCGCAAACCGCGAAGCGGCGTTGCTGAAACAGGTAATTGCCTGGAACCCTGATACCACGCTGGTGTTGCGCCGGCAGCTGGAAACAGTGCTGAAGAACATGGACAGCAAAGCCAATGCGAAAAAAATGGAGGCATTGCGGAAAGAACTGCCACGGGGATATAAGATTTTCAATACCGTATGTCAAACCTGTCATGGTAAAAGCGGGGAAGGCATTGCTTCTATGGCGCCGCCGCTGAATGAAAGCAATTGGGTAAACGGCAACAAGAAAGCATTTATATCTATTGTATTATACGGCCTTACCGGCCCGGTGGAAGTACACGGCAAAGTGTACAAAGCACCGGAAATAAATGGCGATATGCCGGGCATCGGCGCCAGTGATGAATTCAGTGATGCAGATATTGCACAACTACTGACGTTCCTGCGCAGTGCCTGGAATAATAAAGCCGATAAAGTTTCTGCTGCAGATATCCAGCAGGTGCGGAAGCTGAACAATGGCCGCCAGAAGCCTTTCACAGCGGGAGAATTAACGAATTGACCGTTTGTTGTAAATAAAAGCCTTATCTTTGCCGGATACAATTATTTATTAATTGAATCCGGCAACTAACATATTAGTCTTACTCAATACACCCCGTGCATCCAAATGCACGTGCGGGTTCCTGTTGCCGTTCTTATCCTGCCCCAAAGACTTCAACAATTAAGCCCGGGCAACTTTTAGTACATAAAGTGTTGTACCCGGGGGGATAACTACCTGCGTAGTTTTATTCCGCTAGTATTTTCCAAAACAATCTTATAAAATCAGTTTTATGAATCATCGGATAGCACGATGGGCAGTTTATTTTTTATGCCTGTTGCTGGATGTGAGCGTGGCTGCCAGCCTTTATCGCGGTTATTTAAGCGGATGGATCCTGTTACCGGTAGCGGTAGGACTTACCCTGCTGACGATCTACGACCGGCTGCAGGGTAAGCATGCGTTGTTGCGTAACTACCCGTTACTTGGCCGGTTGCGTTACCTGTTGGAGCAGATCAGACCCGAAATGCGCCAGTACTTTTTTGAATCGGATACAGACGGGCGGCCTTTCAGCCGCCGTCAGCGTGCAGTAGTGTACCAGCGCGCAAAAGACGTAAAACAAACCGTTGCTTTCGGCGCACTGGATAACATGTATGAACCCGGCTATGAATGGGCCGCCCATACTGCCTTTCCAACGAAGGTAAAACCGGAGTCGTTAAGGGTAAATATCGGAAATGAACAATGCGATAAGCCATATAATGCCAGCCTGCTGAACATCAGCGCCATGAGTTATGGCGCATTGAGTAAAACGGCCATCGCTTCCCTGAACGGAGGCGCGCAGATAGGAGGGTTTGCCCATAACACAGGAGAAGGCGGGATTAGTCCTTATCACCTGCAGCATGGCGGCCACCTGATCTGGCAGATCGGCACCGGCTATTTCGGTTGCCGCGATGAAAAGGGAGATTTCTCTCCCGAAGTATTTACCGCTGCGGCAGCAGCACCAGCTGTAAAAATGATTGAAGTGAAACTGAGCCAGGGCGCCAAACCCGGCAAGGGCGGGGTATTACCGGCAGCGAAGAACACACCGGAAATTGCAGGTATCCGTAAAGTAAAGCCGGGTGTGAGCGTGTTATCGCCCGCCGGTCATACGGCCTTTAGCAATGAGTATGAGATGCTGGCCTTTTTACAGCAGCTACGTAAACTTTCCGGCGGTAAGCCTGTGGGGTTTAAGCTGTGCGTAGGCCGTGCGGAAGAGTTTGAGCGTATTTGTATTGCGATGATCAACACGGGTGTTTACCCCGACTTTATCACCGTAGATGGTGCAGAAGGTGGCACCGGCGCGGCTCCGCTGGAATTTACCGATTCCATCGGGATGCCTTTGTATGATGCACTGGCTGTAGTGGTAAACCTGCTGAGGCATCACCAGCTGAAGCAACATGTGCGCATCATTGCCAGCGGTAAGATCATTACCGGCTTTGATATTATGAAAGTACTGGCAATGGGAGCGGATGCGTGTTACAGTGCGCGGGGAATGATGCTGGCGCTGGGATGTATCCAGGCGTTGCAGTGCGACAGCGGCAGCTGTCCCGTAGGCGTGGCTACGCAGGATCCGCATTTGTACCATGGCGTAAATGTGGCCGACAAAAAGGTGCGTGTGGCTAATTATCACCGCAATACTATTGCCGCATTGGCAGAGCTGATGGGCGCCTGCGGATTTGCTGATGCAGAGAAGGTAGACCCTGCAGCCATGTACAGGCGTGTAACAAGAACGGATATACGATCTTATGAAGAAATATATGCGCCGGATCACAACAGCAAAGCGGGAGCATCGCTGTATCCGGGGCCATCTGTAAACAACTGACATAAAACCCGGTTATCATGAAAAAGAAACAGATTATTGTGTCCCTACATGATTACGAAATCCTTAAAACCCTGTGCTATCATGCACCGGGCACCGATAAGCTGAGAGAAGAGCTCGACAGGGCCACTGTCAGGAAAGGTAAGGTGCCAGCCGATGTGGTACAGGTAAACTCCACCCTTAAATTCAGGGATGAGCGTAGTGGGGCTATCAGAAGTGTACAGCTGGTATTGCCGGCTGCCAGCAATTTACAGCTGGGTAAGTTATCGATCCTTTCTCCCATAGGCACGGCCTTACTGGGATATAGCACGGGGGATGTTATTGACTGGGAAGTACCTGCGGGAAAAACGCAGCTGCATATCCTGGATGTAACAAATCCGGAGGGGAGCGTATAAAAGAGGCTATTAGTGTTAGCGATCAAATATGTATCATAGGAGCGAAAAAAGCCCTGGCGTCTGCCAGGGCTTCTTTTTATTGATAAGTTATTTTGTCGCCGTATTTGATGTGATACTTGTCGCAGAATCCACCGTTTACTTCCAGCACGTATTTAGCCTTTTTGAAAGAAGGAAGACTTTCTTCCGACAGGGGTGTCGCGTATTTCTGAATGGACACAATTTCCAGTTTATCATCTATGTAGATAATATCAAGGGAGATGTAGGTGTTTTTCATCCAGAAGGCGCGTTCTTCCATGTCAGGGAAAATGAAAAGCATGCCCTGATCATCTGTTATGGATTTGCGGTACATCAGCCCATCGGCGCGCTGTTCATCTGTTTGGGCCAGCTGGATATCTATTTTCCGCAGGGTATCTGCGCCTGATTTGGAAACGAATGCCAGGGCGCCTTGTTTTTTGAACGCGATGCCGTTGGAAGTTTCACCGGCAGTTTCCGTAGTGGCGGCCGTGTTGGTGCCGGCAGCTGCGGAACTGTTGGTGTTACTGTTGTTCTGATGACAGCCAGCGATATATAAACTGGCTATCAGGATACATTTCAGGTGTAATTGCATAAAACAGCGATACTATTTGGTCAGTAGTTCTTCGTCTGAAAAAACTACATCTGTGTAATCTCTTATTTCGTTGTACACGGTATCTCTTTCCACGGGTCTTCTGCCGGCCTGTTTGATGAGCATGGTGAGCTGGGCGGTATTCATGGAAGGGTTTTGCTCCTCCGAACCGGCCATAGAGTAAATTTTGGTGGTATCATCTATGGTGCCGTCCAGGTCATTCACACCGAAAGACAGGGTAAGCTGTGCGGTGTTTCTTCCCAGCATAGGCCAGTAGGCTTTCAGGTGGGGGAAGTTATCCATGTATAAACGTGCGATGGCGTACAGCCTGAGATCTTCCACGATGGAGGATTCCGGGATATGCGACATATCGTTGCCTTTATTACGGAACTTCAGCGGAATGAAGGTATTGAAGCCACCGGTTTCGTCCTGCAGGGAACGTAAGCGTTCCATGTGGTCGATGCGGTCGGCAAAAGATTCAACATGACCGTACAGCATGGTGGCGTTGGTGTGCATGCCGCGGTTGTGGGCAGCTTTATGAATGGCGAGCCATCCGTCGGCATCAACTTTATCGTGACATATTTTAGCGCGCACTTCGGGTGCAAATATTTCAGCGCCGCCGCCTGGCATGGATTGCAGGCCGGCCTCGTTGAGAATACGCATACCTTCCTCTATGCTTACTTTGGCTTTGCGGAACATGTAATCCAGTTCCACAGCAGTAAATCCTTTGATGTGCAGGTCCGGACGGTGTGCCCTGATCTTCTGGATCAGTTCCACGAAGAAGTTGAGCTGCATTTTTGGATGTACACCGCCAACAATATGTACTTCTGTAACGGGTTGGTTATCGTATTTTTTAACGATGTCCATCATCTGGTCGATACTCAGTTCCCATCCATCTTCCCTGTTTTTATACAACCGGGAATAGGAGCAGAAGTGGCAGGTGAATACACAAACGTTGGTAGGTTCGATATGGAAGTTACGGTTGAAGTAAGTCTTGTCACCGTGCATTCGCTCGCGTACCAGGTTGGCTAACGCACCCAAAAAGCCGATATCGCCTTTTTCAAATAAGATCAGCCCTTCTGCGGGTGTAATTCTTTCCTGTTGGAGGATCTTTTCTGCAATGCCCTTCAATGCTGCGTCCAGGTTGGGTTGCTGAAGGAGCGTTTGAACAGCCGGATAATCTTGTCTCATCGTCATCTTACTTTCATTAATTTGATGGTGTTGGCCCTGTTCCTGTAAATTAATTTTACAAAATAAACACCATTTGGCTCATTTACCAAATTAAAGGTCAGCCGGTTGCCGGCGCCGATAGCTGCGGCCGGGCGGCTCATAATAAACTGTCCCTGTACATTGTAAATGGATACCTGCAGCAGGTCTTCCGGTATTTCCAGGAATGTTACCCAAACAATACCGTCTGTAGGGTTGGGATTCACCAATACTCCTTTTTCACGGAGGGTTTGATTCACTGATTTGGTGACAATATTAATATTATCAATATAAATGTTATTCTCTGAGTTTGAGATGTTTCTGAAGGCTACCTGGAACTTTCCTTTATGACTTACAGCGGTCAGATCCACAGAATCCCGGCGCCATTCGGTGGCGGTAGGGATGTATTCTGTTTGAACAGCTGTGGGGCGTGTAATAAGATTCGGCCCCCATTTGGAATACAGGACCTGGCCGGTTTCGCGGCAGTCGTTGGTAACCAGCACCTGCAGGGTATCCCATGCGTTTCCGGTGGCAGCGGGGTCGGTAAATACGGCTGCGGCTACATCGAAAAAGAGGAATACGGAGTCAGCGCCCTTTGGATCAATGACCGGTGTAATGAGGTCATCAGTCTGGTCGTTGGTATTGTATCCGAGGTTGCGTATGAGGGCGGAAGCGCTGCTGCCTTTGCCCACATTCCGCACGCGTTCCCAGGTAAAGCTGTGGTCAGGATTATAGAGGTCCCAGCCCGGGGGCGGGAAGCTGTCGTTTTCAAAGCCCTGTTCAAAAGGCAGGGTGGCTTCCGCATCATAACGGAAACGGATATCCGCTGTATCGTTGGTAACGTTTCCATCCGGCTGGCCGTTGGGCGATTGCGTATATGCTTTCAGGTTATAGCTGCCGATTGCCACATTGGAAGAAGGAAGTGTTACGGTGGTTTGCTGCAAACTGGCCAGGTTGCCTGCCCACTGGTAAGAAGTAAGGGCGCCGTTGTTTACCTGGTACCAGATCCTCACGGCAGTGAGGGCATTGGCGCCGCGGTTACGCAGGGTTACTACCGGTGTAATATTGTTGTTGCATATCTTGCCATCCGGGGCGTTGATGCTTACCAGCGAGGCGTCGTTATTCACCATAACAGGAGGTACGCAACCGTTGGACGTTATCAGGCTGGCGGTTGTATTTTCCAGTACAAAGCGCATGCGATCCACCTGTCCGGCGGTAAAGAGGTGCATACAGGCGTCATCGGTATAGTCCATGTAGTTCATGAACATTATGCCCGGCGAGGTGGTAGTGCAGTTGTCGAGCCGCGGAAAGGAGGGGCATCCATACGTGTTGTCGCCTTGCACAGGTGTATCGGTGATACCATCATCAACGGTACATCCTCCGTTATCATCTCCCCAAATATGTTTTAACCCGAAATAATGCCCTATTTCATGCGTGGCGGTTCTGCCGAGGTTGTAGGTACTGCCTACGCTGCCGGTAGTGCCAAAAGCGGTGTATTGCACCACTATGCCTTCCTGTTCAACAGGGTAGCCGGTACCCGGAGGGGCGGCCACGCCGAGGTAATTGCCGGAAAGGCGGGCAACCCAGATATTGAGGTATTTGCTGTGATCCCAGGCGTCGGAGCCGCCGGTATTGTTGTACTTGGCGTCTGCCGCTGCATTGCTGATAGAAAAGCTTTGGCCGGCAGCTGTTTGTACCCTTACAATGCCATTGGTAGGTTCATCGTCGGGGGTTCTTTGGGCGAGGCAGAAATTGATGCGGCTGTTGCCGATCCGCGCCTGCCATACTGCGGGCACCTGGCTGATATCGGGATTGGCGGCGTTGTAATCCCGGTTCAGGGCATCGATCTGTGAGGCGATCTGCGCATCGGTTACCAGCGCAGGATTATCCAGCACTACGTGGACCACCACGGGAACAGATACTGTTTGCGGAATGGCTTCCACCATTGCCCGCAGCTGTTGCCGTTGCTGGCCCAGCATCATTTTATTTTCGTTATTCTGTATAATATTTTGAAGAGAAGGAATTTCTTTTACCCGCTGTTGCAGTGCTTCGGCGGTGCCGCATTTACGTTGACCGTTGGCCGTAGCGCAATAAAAAAAGGTAACCAGGGCGAGGATATAGTGACGCAAAAAAATAGATTTTGGCTTTGAAGATACGCGAAAAATCGCCTTCGGCGATGAAATTGTCCTGGAGCAGGATTAAATTGATTATACTGATTTAGCTGATTTGATTATGTGTTGATTTTTATGGATTTTATAAAAGATAGAAGTGGATTTTGTCTTTCCCGCTGATTACGCTGATCAGGAGGATTTTTTTCTTTGGGAGATGGGGTATTTATGGATGATATGAACAGTAGATAGCACATACTTTGCATATACTTTTGAGATGCTTTACACATGCCTTTGACGTGCTTTATACCTGCCTTTGATGTGGAGATGACGTGGACTTGATCGGTAATGTGTTGTGTATCAATACGCTATAAGGGGTTTCAAGACATTCGTTAGATAGGTTTCATCAGAGAAAGAAACTGGATATCAATGCTTTAGACACATTATAAAGATAAACAAAATCCGCTTCTATCTTTTATAAAATCCATAAAAATCAACACATAATCAAATCAGCTAAATCAGTGTAATCAATTTAATCCTGCTCCAGGACAATTTCAGGTGATAGATACCTGCAAAAAAAAAAGCGCTCCGGATCAAACCGGAACGCTTTCAAAACTCAGTTTTTATAAAAATTACATATTGGCCTGTATTTTTTTATCCAGTACGGATTTAGGCACAGCACCTACCTGTTTGTCTACAACCTGACCACCTTTTACGAAAAGGATAGCAGGGATACTGGTGATACCGTAGTTTACAGACAACTGAGGATTCTGATCCACGTTAACCTTTCCGATATTTACTTTACCTGCGTAATCTTTAGACAGTTCTTCGATTACCGGACCGATAGCGCGACAAGGGCCACACCATTCTGCCCAGAAGTCAATAACAGTTAATTTATCGGAATTCAGAACTTCCGTTTCAAAGTTCGCATCAGTGATTTCTAAAGCCATATTCTTTGATTTTAAAATGTTTTTATTTTAACGATTGTTTTGATTTTTATGATTATGTTATACTATGATCAAATCTTGATCCGAGTGCAAATTACTGCATTTTTGACATCTTACTTATTGATTATCTCTATATACACATCGATATCCGGCTGTTTGTGAAGGAAACCCGCCAACTCGTCATTCATCTCTATATTCCGGTTAAAAGTATGCAGTTTTGCCTGGGTTTGATCGTCGCGGTCGGTCAGGTGTACATGCAGTACGCTGTTGCCCGGGAAGCGGTTTACATTGTCTACCAGGAAGTCTACCATCTCCTTTTTGATGAACTTGGGCATCGTGTTCAGGTATACCTGCTTGGTGTGGGTTTTCTTTACTTCCTGTAACAGCTGGATGCTGCTTACTTTGAACTCATATTCATTGTCATTAAACCGTTTGGATTTGAAGCCGCCGTTGATAAACAGGCAAAGGCCCGGTTTCAGGTAGGGGGCAAAGCGGATGAAATCTTCACTCCACAGGGCAAATTCAAACTTACCGGTGTAATCTTCTATGGTCATCACGCCAAACTGGCGGTTATTGCGGGAAATCCTCTCCTGGGCGTTGGTGATATATACCGCCAGGCGGAAATTGCGTTCCCGGGAGCGGCCACCGTTGCCGCCCGGCTGGGCTATTTCGGTCTGATATTCCACCAGTTCCTGCACGGAATTCATGTGGTAATGCTTCATTTCAAAGCGGTAGTCATCCAGGGGATGGCCGGAAATGTAGATACCGGTGATATCCCTTTCGTTGTTGAGCTTCATGATCAGCGGCCAGGCGTCGCAGGCCGGGATCTTTGGCGGCTCCACATCGGGGAGGTCGTCGGCGCCGAAGAGGCTGCCCATGTTGGAAGAGCCTGCTGTTACCTGCTGCCCGAATTTCACAATCTTATCCAGGCCGGTGAGCTGTTCGCCTTCCGGTTTGTGGAAATACTGCGCACGGTGCAGTTCAGGGAAGCTGTCGAAAGCGCCCGACATTACCAGGGCTTCCAGTGATTTTTTATTTACAGCGCGTTGATTAACGCGTTTGATAAAGTCGAAGATATTTTTGAAAGGACCATCCTTTTTACGTTCTTCCAGCAGGTTTTCGATGGCGGCTTCACCTACGCCTTTCAGGCCACCAAGACCGAAGCGTACCTGGCCCTGTTTATTTACAGCGAAACCTTTGAAAGATTCATTCACATCGGGCGGCAATACGTCGATGCCCATGCGTTTGGATTCTTCCATGAAGAAGGTGATCTTTTCAATATTGCTGGCGCAGTTCAGTACGGCGGCCATGTATTCGGAAGGGTAGTGGGCTTTCAGGTAGGCCGTTTGATAGGCCACGAAAGCATAGCAGGTGGAGTGGGATTTGTTGAACGCGTAGGAGGCAAACGCTTCCCAGTCGGTCCATACTTTTTCGCAAACCTTTGGATCGTGGCCATTTTTGGCGCAACCTTCCATAAACTGCGCCTTCATTTTATTCAGTACCGCGATCTGCTTTTTACCCATTGCTTTACGCAGTACGTCCGCGTCACCTTTGGAGAAGCCTGCCAGTTTCTGGCTCAGCAACATCACCTGTTCCTGGTATACCGTGATACCGTAGGTATCGTTGAGGTATTCCTCCATTTCGGCGATATCGTATTGCACCGGTTCCAGTCCGTGTTTACGGCGGATAAAGGAAGGAATGTACTCCAGTGGTCCCGGGCGGTACAGGGCGTTCATGGCGATGAGGTCATCGAACCTATCGGGTTTCAGCTCGCGCAGGTATTTCTGCATACCGGGCGACTCGAACTGGAACGTAGCGTTGGTTTCACCTTTCTGGTAGAGGTCATATGTTTTGGCGTCGTCCAGCGGGATATTATCTATTTCGATGGAGATGCCGTGGTTCTGGCGGATCAGTTCCAGCGCACCTTTGATGATGGTAAGGGTTTTCAGCCCCAGGAAGTCCATCTTGATTACGCCGGCAGATTCAATGATGCTTCCTTCAAACTGGGTTACCAGCAGGTCGGAATCTTTTGCAGTAGATACGGGGATCAGGTCGTACAGGTCCTGCGGGGCAATGATGATACCTGCCGCATGGATACCGGTGTTACGCACGGAGCCTTCGAGTACACAGGCTTCGCGGAGTACTTCTGCCTGGAGGTCGGTGCCTTTGATGAGTTCCCGCAGCTTTTTCACGTTCTCAATGTCTTCACCGGCAAGACCTTCCTTATCGGCGAGGCTCTTTTCACCTTCGAGGGGAGCGTTGAAGATACGATCCAGCTGGATACCGGGTTTATCCGGAACCATTTTAGCGAGGATATTGGATTCTATCAGGGGGAGGTCCATTACGCGGGCCACGTCCTTGATACTCATTTTGGCGGCCATTGTACCGTAGGTAATGATCTGTGCTACCTGGTTGCGGCCATATTTCTGTACAACGTAATCAATTACTTTCTGACGGCCTTCATCATCGAAGTCCGTATCAATATCGGGCATGCTCTTACGTTCCGGGTTAAGGAAACGCTCAAACAGGAGGTTGTACTTGATGGGGTCTATATTGGTGATACCAATACAGTAGGCTACGGCCGATCCGGCGGCCGATCCACGACCCGGACCAATAAATACGCCCAGTTCACGGCCCGCCTTGATGAAGTCGGCCACAATGAGGAAGTAACCGGCAAAACCCATGTTTTCGATTACCTGCAGTTCAAAGTTGATACGTTCTTCAATATCGGCGGTCATTTCCATATACCGGGTACGGGCGCCTTCATAGGTGATATGGCGCAGGTACTGGTCCTGGGTAATAAATTCTTTCGGAATAGGGAAGTTGGGCAGCAGGATATCTCTTTTAAGATCCAGCAGCTGTACTTTATCTACAATTTCGTTGGTATTATCGATGGCCTGCGGAAGATCATGAAACAGTTTGCTCATTTCTTCCGTTGTCTTGAAATAGAACTGGTCGTTATAAAAAGCGAAACGCCTGTTCTTTCCGCCACCACCACTATCGTCGTCAGAAAAATCTTTATTGGTAGGGGTGCTTTTCTTTTCACCGGTGTTAATACAAAGAAGGATGTCGTGCGCGTTGGCATCGGCCTGGTCTACATAGTGGGAGTCGTTGGATGCGATCACCTTTACATTATACTTCTCTGCAAAGCGGAGCAGTACTGCGTTTACCTGTTCCTGTTCCGGAATACCGTGGCGTTGTAATTCTACATAAAAATCTTCTCCGAAAATATCCAGCCACCAGCGGAATTCTTTTTCACCTTCTTCTTCGCCTTTGCGCAGGATGATCCTGGGTACAGAGGCGCCGAGGCAGCAGGTGGTGGCGATGAGCCCTTTGTGATATTGTAATACGAGTTCTTTATCGATACGGGGATACTTACCGTACAGTCCTTCCATATAGCCCAGGGAGCAAAGTTTGATGAGGTTGCGGTAACCTTCATCATCTTTTGCCAGTAACACCTGGTGATAACGTACATCTTTTTCTTCCCTTGTAAAAGCTCTCTTGTGGCGGTTTTCCACTACATAGAATTCGCATCCTACGATGGGCTTTACTTTTAGTCTTTTATCTTTCGGATCGCCCGGATTTAATTTATTGTTGTATGCTTCTGCCACAAACTGAAATGCGCCAAACATATTACCATGATCTGTAATCGCCAGTGCGGGCTGATTGGAAGCCATCGCCTTTTTATACAGCGATTTAATGTCGGCTGCCCCATCCAGTAAAGAGTATTGGGTGTGAACGTGTAAGTGGGAAAAATTCATCTGCTAATCTGTTTCGTCAAGCGACAAAAGTAGGGATAAAAAATCAACTGTGATTAATGATTTAGTTGATTGTATTTCTGTCTGTCATATAAATCATATTAATCGCAGTTGTAAATCCCTATATATTTGTATTTTAGCGAAAATTTAGCCAGAGCTTATGATCAGAGTAAAGGGACATCTACTTGTGAAGTTATCGATATGTGCATTATCGCTCAGTTCCTGCGCTTCATTAAAGAAAGGTACCGCTAATAAGAAACCTGCCACCACACCAGCCACTGCCAACAACAACCGTATTGAATTTATAGATGGTATCGCTACCAGCCGTACCTCCCGTAATAGTACTTCTCACTATAACAGCAAAGATGTAAGCATCAGTAAAAACATTACCAGGGGCAGTGCCAATCTGGAAAATGCACAGAGCTGGCAATTTAAATATGCACAGTTACTGGATGTGGCTGTGGAAGAAGTACTGAACCAGAAGCTCTACAGTTTTATTGACGACTGGTACGGCACACCTTACCGGCTTGGCGGCAAAACGAGAGACGGCATCGATTGTTCGGGGTTTGTGAATACCCTGATGAACACGGTGTTTCAGCTGGGCCTTTCCGGGAACTCCACCGACCTGTATTCACAGGTGAAAAGATTAAAGCCGCATGACCTCCATGAAGGCGACCTGGTATTTTTCAGGATCCATCATAAACGTATTTCCCATGTAGGTATCTACCTGGAGAATGATAAATTCGTACATGCATCTACCAGTGCCGGCGTCATGATCAGTGATCTGAAAGAGCCTTACTGGAAGCGTTATTTTGCCGGCGGAGGAAGACTATAGCCACTTCTACACATTTGTTTTATTGTTAATTTTATACGATTTTTACCGTTTTAACCTAACAACTGCGCTGCGCAGTACTTTTTCATATCATGGAATTTGCTCCCATCGTATTATTTGTATACAACCGGCCAGAGCTGACCCTGAGCACTTTACAGCATCTGAGTGAAAACAGGGAAGCAGGGGAGAGCACCTTGTATGTTTATTGCGATGGCGCAAAAGAAGGCGCTTCCGAAGAACAACGGCAGCTGATCAAACAGGTGCGCGACATCGTGCATAGCCGGCAGTGGTGTAAGGAAGTGATTATTTTAGAAGCGACAAAGAACAAAGGACTGGCTACCTCCGTGATCGACGGGGTAACAGAGGTGATTGGCAGGCATGGGAAAATAATTGTATTGGAAGATGATCTTACGGTATCTCCCTTCTTCCTGAAATATATGAACGATGGGCTCACAAAATATGAGCACAACGAAAAGGTAATGTCGGTGCATGGATATCTGTATCCGTTTAAGATGCCGGCAGATTACAACGCCTCTACTTTCCTGGTGCATGATCCGGGTAGTTTGGGTTGGGGTACCTGGCAGCGGGCATGGAATAAGTTTGAGCGGGACACCGATGTGGTAATTGCCAAAATAAAAGAACAGGGTTTGAAAGCAGCGTTTGATTTCTGGGGAGCTTATCCTTTCTTCCGGATGCTGCACCAGCATAAGCACGGGAAAGTAAGCTCGTGGGCTATCCGATGGAGAGCCACCGCCTACCTGCACGACATGCTTACGTTATACCCGGTAAAATCACTGGTAAGGCATGATGGCAACGTGGCCTCGGCTACGCATCACTACAAGGAAGAGGATTGGCTGTATACAGACATTTATCAGCATCCCATCGCGGTAGATGACATTCCCGTAAAGAATAATTTGCCGATGGAAAAAGTGTTTGCAAAATTCCTGCGGGCGAATGCCGGTATGACGATACCTGCGAAAATTAAAAACAGGCTTAAAAAATACTGGAGAAAAATAACCGGCCATGCTTAAAGTAATCAGGAAGATATTCAAAAAGATGAAACGGGAAGTAATATCTCCTGTTTCCTGGGATAATTTAAGAAGATTGCAACCGCTTGCCACCGGCTTTGGCTACAATCGTGGTACCCCGGTAGACCGGCACTACATTACCTCTTTTCTCAGCGCCCACCGTGCCGATATTCACGGGCAGGTACTGGAAATAGCCGAAAGCAGTTATTCAAAGCAGTTTGGTACCAATGTGAGCAGCTATGAAGTACTGCATGTGCAGCCAGGTAAAGACGTGACCATCATCGGCGACCTGACCAACAAAGCATCGCTGCCGGCCAACTATATCGACTGCTTCATTTGTACGCAAACATTTAATTTCATCTACGATTTTAAAACCGCTATTGAAGGAGCGCATCACCTGCTGAAGCCGGGAGGCGTATTACTGGCCACACTGGCGGGCGCTACACAGATCTCCGTATACGACGAACAACGCTGGGGCGACTACTGGCGGTTCACCATACAATCGGCCGCGAAAGTTTTCGGCGAAATTTTTGGTAAAGACAATATCGAAATCATTTCTTACGGCAATGTACTCACCTGTACGGCTATCCTCCAGGGAATTACCGCAGAAGAATTATTACCGGAAGAACTGGACTACCGCGATCCGGTATATCCTATTATCATTGCGGTGAGGGCAAAGAAAGCGTAACGATTAAAAACTGTACTATTATCTGATGGGAGACCTGAGTAAAAAAATATTTTCAGTGATGCACTATGTGGCCAACAAAGTGCAACAGCCGGCGGTTATTTTATTGTACCACCGGGTCACCACCCTGCAGCAGGACCCACAGGACCTCTCTGTTACGCCGGAACACTTCAGCTCACACCTGGCGCACCTGGCCACCGATTACAATATGCTGGATGCCGAACGGTTCCTCTATCATGTTAAAAACAAAAAAGCCTTCCCGGAACGTTCCGTATTTGTGACGTTCGACGATGGCTATGCAGACAACTACCTGGAGGCATTGCCTTTACTGACGAAGCACCAGGTGCCTGCCCTGTTTTATATCACTACCTCTAAAATCAATACTGCCTACGAATTGTGGTGGGACGATCTCGAAAGAGTGCTGCTCACACCCGGTAACCTGCCGCCTGTTTTACAGATCACCATCAACGGGCAGCCGGCGCAATACACCACAGATACGCTTGCGGCTATACGCGAAACATACTACGCGCTGCAACAGGTGCTACGTTTCTGTAAGCCTGCGGAAATTGAATTGGCCATGCAGCAGTTGTATGAATGGTCCGGCAAAACCGCTACCGGTCGCCCTTCCCACAGGCTAATGACCTGGGAAGAAGTAAAAGCGATGGGCGATGCCTCCTATGCTGCCATTGGCTGCCATACCCACCGTCACCCGGCAGTGGGCATGCTGAGCTATGAAGAACAGTATACCGAAATAGGGATGTCCAAAGAAATCCTGGAAGGCGTACTGGGCACTCCACAGGTACATTTTTCCTATCCTTTTGGCGGCAGGAAGTTCCTGGGCACCAAACGCTATTACAACGCAGACAGTATCAAAGCCTGTAAGGCTTTGGGTTTGCAGATGGTATGCGCCAACTATCACGGACAGGTACACAGCTGGAGCAATCCGTATGCACTGCCCCGCATCCTGGTGCGCAACTGGCCACCGGATGTATTCCGTAAACAAATGCAACAGTTCTTTAAATACTAGCCGGTGAAAGTACTTTTTATCAATAAATATGAGAACAGCGGCGGCGCTGCCATAGCGGCGCAAAGGATCGCAGCCGGGCTGGCGGAGTATTATCATACCGTCAATGATTTCCTGGTAGGCACCCACACCGCTTCTTCCCGTGCTACTGCTACCCGTCCGGGTGCGGTGCGGAATGTTATTGAAAGAGGGCTCAATGTACTGAGTAACCGGGCAGGACTACAATATTTATATTTTCCTTTTTCCACTTCTGCCATCATGCGGCATGCACAGGCTTATCAGCCTGATGTGATCAGCCTGCATAATATTCACGGCGGATATTTTGACGCCACCCTGTTACCGCGCTTATCCGCTATAGCGCCTATTGTGTGGACCCTGCATGATATGTGGGCCATCACGGGCAACGCGGCGCATACCTTCGGCGACACTTCCTGGAAAAGCGGCCTGGCCGGCAAAGGGGAACACAAACGTGCCCCTGCTATGGGATTGCCTACCGGCAATTATCTCATAAAGAGAAAACAAAAGCTGTATGCAGGCAGTGATCTGCATATTGTTTCGCCTTCGCGGTGGTTGTACGATATGACCGCTGAAAGTCCGCTTACCAGGAACAAACCGTTGTATCATATTCCCAATCCTATCGATACTGATTATTTCCGGCCGCAGGATAGAGCTGCTTCCCGCCAGGCACTGGGCCTTCCGGCAGATGCATCTGTGATCACTTTTGTGTCCGAGCGGTTGTTTAACAGCGAGTTTAAAGGCGGCGCAGAACTGCTGCATATTTTACACCTGCTGGATGCACAGCTGGACCGGAAAGTATACCTGCTGATGATAGGTAAAGATCAGTTGCCCGGAACATTTAAACACCTGGAATGTGTGTATACCGGTTATGTGAAGGAAACCGGGAAAATGATGCAATGCTACAGTGCCAGCGATATTTTTTTCTATCCCACCAAGGCGGATAACCTGCCCAATGTGCTGATAGAAGCCGGTAGTTGCGAAACGGCCTGTATTACCTTTGATGTAGGCGGATGCCGGGAAATAGTGCAGGACGGCGTAACGGGGTATGTGGTTGCACCCGGCAACCAGCAGGAGTTTGCCGCAAAAACGCTGCACTTGCTGAATCATCCGGATACCTGCCGGCAGTTTGGCAAAGCGGCCAGAACATTTACAGAACAGCATTTTGGAATGAAAGTAGTAGCCGGACAGTACTATCACCTGTTTCAATCAGTGGTCAGGAACCCGCAATAATCAGATACATGAACAAAGCATCTTCGCCGGTATTAAGCATTATTACGGTATGTTTTAATGCCGAGAAATTTATTGAGAATACCATCCAGAGTGTGCTGGCGCAAACTTACCCGCACATTGAATACATCATTGTGGACGGCGCTTCACGCGATAATACAATGGGAGTGATCGAAAAATACCGCTCCCGTATTGCCACGGTGATCTCTGAAAAAGACAATGGTTTGTACGATGCCATGAATAAAGGCATGCAACTTGCTACAGGCGGATACCTGTTGTTTCTCAATGCAGATGATGTACTGGCATCGCCCGATGTGGTCAGCAACATGTTCGCCACCTGTGAAGATGCCGATGTGTATTACGGAGAAGCCATGTTTATGGATGAGAACGGGCAGGACATTGGGTTGAGATCTGAACAAACACCGCACCAGGTACCGGAGCAGCTGACCTGGAAAAGCCTGAAACACGGCATGGTGGTATCGCACCAGGCATATGTGATCCGCCGCAGTTTGAGTCCGTTATACGATTTGCAGTACCGGGTTTGCGCAGATATTGACTGGATGATCCGTACATTGAAGGCATCGCGGAAGATATGTAACACGCACCTGGTAGTGGCGAGGTTCAGGGTGGGAGGCACGTCCAAGCAGCACCAGCAGCTGGCGTGGAAGGAGCGTTACCGGATATTGAACCACTATTACGGTAAGCTGGCCAACCTGGTAAATCACCTGTTTATTGCAGGCAGGTACCTGGTTCGCAAAAAGTACTGATTGTTCCGTAAAATGAACCGCAACGGATATCGTATATTGAAAATGATGTCTATCTTGTGACGGTCGTCTTTCTGCGGAAAGTGAATGATTTAAAAAATTAAACCATTATAATGAATCGCATTGCTGTCATTAAATCTTTGTTGCAGAGAACAAAGGCCAAAGTTTACGTTGAAATAGGAGTAGATACCGGGTATGTGTTCTTTTCACTGAATGCGCCGGTAAAAGCAAAAATTGCTGTAGATCCTGAATTCAGGTTTTCCTTCAGGGCCTGGTTACGCACAAAGCTGAGACCGGGCAACGCCAAATACTTCCAGGTAACCAGCGACCAGTTTTTTGCAGATCAGAAAGAGATGCTTCGCCGGGATGGTATTGATGTAGCATTTGTAGATGGTTTACATACTTACAAGCAATGTTACCAGGATATCGTTAACTGCCTGGAATACCTGAACGACGGTGGTTTTATTGTGGTACATGATGTGAATCCTCCCAATGCAGCCTGCGAATCGCCGGTAGGCGCTTCACAACAGGAAGTGCTGGCAAAGGCTGAAAGAGGGGAAATTCCCGACTGGACCGGCGCCTGGACCGGAGATGTGTGGAAGTCGATTGCCATGCTGCGCACCCGTAAGGATTTGCAGGTGTTTACCATCGACAGCGACTGGGGCATCGGCGTTATTACCAAAGGCACTCCGGAAAGTGTACTGGATGTAAGCATACCGGCCATTGAAGCCATGAGTTATGCCGATCTTGAAAAGAACCGGTATGAACTGATTAACTTAAAACCTTCCCATTACTTCTTTGAATTCCTGCAGGAGAAATACAGAAAATAGCCGGAATGAAAAAGGTATTTGTTGTTATTGTCACCTATAACGGAGCGAAGTGGATACATCAATGCTTTGGCAGTTTACGGTCGGGCAGTTATCCGGTGCAAACGATCGTAGTGGATAATGGCTCAACGGATGCCACCATTCCTATGCTGGAAGCGGATTACCCGGAAGTAACATTGATCCGTTCAGGCAGGAACCTGGGATTTGGACAGGCCAATAATATGGCTATTAAACAGGCGTTGCAGCAGGGGGCGGATTATGTTTTCCTGCTGAACCAGGATGCCTGGACAGAAGAGAACACCATTGCCGTGTTGATCAATGTAATGGAGCAACACCCCGAGTATGGGATTGTAAGCCCGGTGCATCTGAGTGGCGACTATAGTGGTATGGATGCAGGGTTTGCACAGTACTACAGTGCAAGTCAACCTGCACCCGGAGAACCGGTAAAGGACATATACCCCGTGGAATTTGTAAATGCCGCCGCCTGGATGATGAGTAAAGCCTGTCTGGAAAAAGCAGGATTGTTTCACCCGGTATTTTTTCATTATGGAGAAGATAATAATTTGGCGCAGCGGGTACTTTACTACGGGTTCAGGATAGGTGTTTGCCCGGCAGTAACCATTTGCCACGACCGCCACGCCCGTAAGGAAACTGAGGAGATGATCATTAAACATTACAAGGTGTACGGCTTGGTTACCTTAATGGATATACGAAGAAGAAACCTCTTTATCGCTTATCTGAAAGCGCTGAAAGACCTGGGAAAGCCGTTCCTGCTGGCATTGGCGAAGCTGAAATGGGGCAATGCGTGGAAAATCATCCGCACTTATACCGGTTTGATATCCCTTTACCCGGTAGTAAAAAAAGGCAGAAGCGAACAATAACAAAATATTATATAAAAGAAGAAGGGCGGAGATGATTCTCCGCCCTTCTTCTTTTATATTATAATGCTTATTTTTTAGCGGCAGGTTTTTGCGGAGCCGCCGGTTCCGGAGCAACACCTGTTTTGCTTTGCCTGATCACCTCGAACACGAGGGAAGCTGCTACCAGCAAGAGCAGGAGTACAGAAGTGATATTGGCTATTTTCAGTCCTTTCAGGAATGTTTGCGGCTCAAATTTCATTTCTATCTTATGTTCTCCGGCGGGTATTTTCAGTCCGCGCAGTGCATAGTCGGTACGGATAATATCAGTGGGTTTGCCATCGATAAATGCGTTCCAGCCGGCAGGGTAATATATTTCAGAGAATACGCCGAAACCTTCCTGGCTGTTGCGGGAAGTGTATTCCAGTTTATTCAGGCCGTATTTGGTGAGTTTGATGGCGGCGGTACTATCGGCGCCTGGCTTGAAGCTGCCCAGTTGTTTTTCAAACCGTTTGTCGATCACGGCGGAGTCGCGGGTATTCAGCGCATCCAGTGTTTTCATCTCTGTATTGGCATCGGGCGCCCATACGATGTCACGTACAAACCATGCATTACCATAGGCATCCGGGTTGCGTTGCGCCACCGGCTGCCCTGTTTTCTGATCGGGTACGATAAAGTATTTCGTGTTGAGCATGTTCAGCACATGCATATTGTTTTTGGCGATCTGATGGGAGATGAGATCCTGGTAGATCCACAATTTAGCGGGGCTGTAACCACCGATATTTTTGTGGAAGTAAGAAGGAGAGGCATCATCAAACGGAGAGGTGGTAAGATTGAATACACGATAGTATGGGTCCGGGTCCTGTTTGATCTGTTGATCAGCGGCAGAGGGCTGCAGGTCTTGCATGTAGCTCATATCATCTACGAAGCTTTCGCTGCCGAGGTAGTTCTTATCTACCTGCCACAGATCGATGGTAACGGCTGCGGTGATGATGATAGCCGATACCTGCCATTTCATTTTGTTTACCAGGAAAGCCCAGATAGCGCCGGCAGCCACGAGGACGAAGAATGCAGAGCGGAAAGCATCTGTCAGCAACAGGCTGGCGCGGTCTTTCTCGAGGGCGCGGATAAGCAGTTTTCCGTTTTCCTCGCCACCCATCATTTGGGCGAAATATTGCAGCATGTTATCGTCGCTGGCGGATTTAAAGCCTACAAAGAAGTAGCTGATGAGGATAAAGCCGAGAAGGCATGCGCCGGTGATCAGCGCCGATTCTTTCAGTTTTTTCAGCAGTTCTTTGGTGGTATGTTTGCCATTGGCAATTTCCTGTAAGCCCCAGCAGGCCAGCACCACAAAGGTGAGTGACGGCAATACCAGCGCCTGCGCCGGTGCGCGGAATTTATTATACAGTGGCAAATAGTAGAATAGCGGATCATTGATGAACGCCAGGTTTTTACCCCATGCGAGGATAAAGCCGATCACCGTTATGGCGATCAGCCACCACTTATGCCAGCTCTTCACTAACAGTAACGACAATACGAAAAGGAAGCAGATGATAGCGCCTACATATACAGGGCCGGAAGTACCTTTCGACTGGGCGCCGTAATAGAGTGGTAATTTCTGCTGGCTCAGGAACTGTTCTACCTGTGGTTCAGCCGCACCAAGACTGATCATTTGCTGACCAAAGTTGGAACTTACCTTCAACTTCTGGCCGGAGGAGTTCCCCACGTAGCCAGGGATGAGGAGCGTACCCGATTCTGCTTTACCATAGCTCCAGTCGTATGCGTAATCGATATCCAGGCCGGTAGACTTCTTCTGGTTTACGTCGTCTTTATCCAGGGTGAGCTCCGATTTGCTGCCACGCATGGTGTAATCAGTGTATTCACGCAGGATCATGAGACTGTCCATAGAAGTGAGTACGGCCAAAACGCCGGCCACGGCCAGTAAGGCCGAAGCTTTGAAAAACTGGAGCAGTTGTTTCTCCCGGAAAAAATGTATAAATGCACACACGGCCAGGCAAAGCACCATGATCAGTGTGTAGTAGATAATTTGCAGGTGGTTATTGTAGATCAGCATGGCAGTGGCCAGGGCTGTTAACGCCGCGCCGGTGATCAGGCGGCCGCGGTAGGTGAGCACAATACCTGCGAGTACAGCGGGCATCAGGGCGATGTCGTACATCTTGGTAACGTGCCCCACATCGATGAGGATCACATTATAGGAGCAGAAAGCAAAAGCGATGGCTCCCATTACCCTGATCCAGTATTTAAAATCCAGTATACAGAGGAGCAGGTACATGGATATCATGGCCAGGAACAGCATATTAACAGGATCCGGCGTATACAGCGTCACAATTCTATTCATGTACGCTATTTTATTGGCACCCGGACCTGTATATATCACGTAGGAGGGCATCCCTGCAAACATACTGTTGGTCCATAACGGACGTTCGCCGGTTGCTTCATAAAAGTCCTTTGCCTCTTTCGCCATTCCTTTTACATTCTTCATGTCGCTCTGATTCACCACCTTGCCTTCAAGGACAGGAGCGCAATACACAAATGCCAGCAGGAGGAAAAGCCCTATTGCTGCAACATGTGGAAGAATGGCTTTTAGCCAGTTTTGCTTCATCGGATATTTTGGATTTAGTTTTAAAGAAACAAAAATAACTGTAATTTATCCGAAATTTCAATATGCGCTGGATCCGGTTTCTCTTAAAATTTGCATTTATATGCAATCTGTGCTTTATAATCAGTGAAATCCTGCGCATTACAGCTTATGACCATTCTTTTGATAACGTGGTGAATCATATACTGGTATTGGGTGTAGGCATTGCTTTTCCGTTGAATGCCCTTTTATGTGTGCTGACGGGTGTGTTATTATTGTTAAAAAAAATACAATGGAAAACATTACCGCCCTGGTTATATTTGTTCAATATTGCTATCCTTATATTTCAACTTATAGTTAATTACTAATGCTCAGAAATCTGTTAAACGATAAGCCCACCAAACTGTTCGTGATATTTACCAGCTTCTTTGTGGCGAATGCGCTGATTGCAGAATGTATTGGCGGTAAACTATTTTCCCTGGAGAAGTTACTGGGATTGCCTGTGCACACCTTCACCCTGTTCGGCGAAAGTGGATTGGCGTATACCTTAACGGCAGGGGTGTTGCTATGGCCGCTGGAATTTGTGATGACGGATATTGTGAATGAATACTTTGGCCCGAAGGCGGTGCGCCGTATTTCTTATATCGCCGTGGGGTTGATCTCCTATGCGTTTATTATGTTTTGGGTAGCCATGAGCGTGCCCGCCGACGGCTGGTGGAAGGGCAGCCGTGCCGATGCCGGTATCCCCGATATGCAGAATGCCTTTACCAGCATTTTTGGTCAGGGTATGTGGATCATCCTGGGTAGCTTAACCGCTTTCCTGGTGAGCCAGATCGTGGATGTGACCGTGTTCCATAAAATTAAAAAGCGTACCGGCGAAAAGCATGTATGGCTGAGGGCAACCGGTTCCACCATTGTATCGCAGCTGGTAGACAGCTTTATTGTATTGTACATTGCCTTTAAGCTGGGGAACGACTGGAGTTGGCAGCGGGTACTGGCTATATGCCTGGTGAACTACAGCTATAAGTTTGTGGTGGCGGTGGCGCTTACACCGCTGATCTATTTTATAGAGCACCGGATAGAGCGTTACCTGGGGCATGACACCGCCAGGCAGATGAAGGCGGCGGCAATGGGGAAGGAGCAACCGTTTGAAGAACCTGTTACCAACAACTGATAAAAAGAAAGGGGCTGTTTGATTAAACAGCCCCTTTCTTTTTTAATATTTTGCTTTTACCATGTCTGCCACTACTTTATCGATGGGCAGGGTTACGGCGCTTGATGAAAACTCGTCCCAGCTGATCCAGCGGGCGCGTTCCACTTCTTCCACGCCTTCCGGTATGGTAAAGTCGAATGGTGTAGTGCTTACCGATGCCGTGAACGGCGACAGCGGCGTTACGAGGTAATAAATAGAAATGATCTGTGTAACGTTATCGAAAGCCGAGATCTGGAAGAAGTCGGTGGTATAGATATGTTCTACCACTTTTACATCCTGGCCCAGTTCTTCCTGCCATTCGCGGACGATGCACTCCAGGGTGCCTTCCCCGAACTCCAGGCCGCCGCCGGGGAATTTGGTATAATAACCCCCACGGATATACTCATCGCTTACCAGCACCTGCTTCTGATCGTTGATCATGATGCCGTATACTCTTACGTTAAATCCTGTTTGCATATGCTTATTTAAAAAGGGCTAAAACCACTTCTTCTTCATAAAATACCAGCTGATGACTACCGAAATAGCGATCGACAAAATAACCGGTATATAGAAGGCGTGAAGGGTATGCTGGTAGGGGATATCCACGTTCATGCCATAGATACTGGCCACCAGCATGGGAAATGTAAGGATAATGGTAATGGAGGTAAGCCGCTTCATCACCACGTTGAGGTTGTTGGAGATGATGCTGGCAAAGGCATCCATTGTACTGCTGAGGATGTTCGTATATACGTTGGCCATTTCCAGCGCCTGGGAAGTATCTACAATCAGATCCTGCAGGAATTCTTTTTCATCTTCATTCAGTCCCAGGAAATTGGTCCGTTCCAGCTTCATGAGCAGCAGCTCATTACTGCGCAGGGCGGTTACAAAATACACCAGGCTTTTCTGGATACGCATAATACCCAGCAGTTCCTCGTTCCGGTTGGAATCGTATAATTTAGCCTCCAGCATGTTCCTGCGCTGGTTAATTTCCTTCAGGTAATCGAGGAAATTGATGACCACTTTCTCAAATATTTTCAGGACCATCATGTTCCTTTTTTCGGGAGACCGGTTATGAAAAGTATTCAGGAACTTTTTGATGGCGGTATTGTCGAAGGAGTTCACCGTAATGATCTGGTGGTGGGTCAGGATAATTACGATGGGGATGGTGATGTAATAGGCTTCGCTTTCGTTGATCGAATTATTTTCGGTCGGCGTTTTCAGAACAATGAGCTTTACATTGTCTTCCAGCTCAAACCTGGCTTTTTCGTCAATATCGAGGGAATCCGTGAGGAAGTCCAGGGGAATATCGAGTTCCTCGGATAACTGTTCAAATTCGGCCTGTTTAAGCGGGGGGGTAATATTTACCCAGGCACCGTTTTCCGGCTGGTGTATTTCTACAGTTTTGGAATCTATATTTGTAAAATACTGGATCATCGGGCGCAAAGGTAGTTAAAATGTTGAATCCTGTTTTCATTTGATGTAATATTGTGCAACAGGAAACAGTTAAAATATTTTATATATAAATGGGAGTTGTAAAACATCAGAGTCTGCGGTCGTCGGTGTTGATTTATTTGGGCTTTGCGATAGGCGGGATCAATACGTTATTACTGTTTCCGGTATTTTTCAGCGGGGATCAATTCGGGTTAACCCGGATCATAGGGGATATAGGGGTGATTGTAGTACCGTTTTGCACGTTCAGCACGGGTTTGATGATCAACCGGTTTTATCCTTACTATGCCTATCATTTGCCGGAGAAGAAAAATGACCTGATGGGTTGGGTGGTAATTGCCACCCTGATAGGGCTGGCGTTGTTTTTTGTGGGGACGGTGGTGTTTAAGGATCTGATTGTCAGGAAATATGTAACGAAATCGCCCCTGCTTATAGAATACTTCTATTTCCTGTATCCTTTTGTGACGGGGATTGTATTGTTTTCGGTATTTGAAAGCTATAGCTGGTCGCGGCATGAAACGGTGGCGCCCAACTTTCTGAAGGAGCTGCTGATCAGGATTATGACTTCGGCTATTATTGGCCTGTATGTATTCAAGCTGATCAGTTTCATTGTTTTCATGTGGCTTTTCAGCCTCCTGTATATCATTGCGCTGGTGCTGTTGCTCTTTTATCTCTGGCGCAAGGACCTGTTGTATTTCTCCATAAGGGTGAGCAGTGTTACATCCCGGCTGTATAAGCGGATGATGATCTATGCGTTTTCCCTTACGTCGGCTACTATTTTTAACCTCCTGTCGCAGAACATAGGGGCGTTGATTATTGCGAGCATCAGCGGATTGGATGAGGCGGCGTATATGACCATTGCCACTTACATGGCCCAGCTGATACAGGTGCCGCAAAGGAGTATTTCTTCTATTGCCACACCTATTATTGCCCAGTCGTGGAAGGATAAGAACATGGCTAAGATTGATGAAATTTATAAGAAGTCGTCGATTTTACAGCTGGTAGCTGCGCTTTTTATTTTCTGGGAGATATGGCTCAACATTGATGATATATACCGGATCATGCCGCATGCGTATTCTTCGGCTAAGTACCTGGTATTTTTTATGGGTGTTGCCAAGATCATTGACATGGGCACCGGGGTGAATCAGCAGTTACTGGCTACTTCCCGTTTCTGGCGGTTTGATCTTACTTCGGCCACGGTGCTGGTGATATTGTCTATTCCACTGAATTATTTCCTGATAAAGAAGTATGGTATGGTGGGATCGGGTTATTCCATGATGATCTCGCAGTTTGTGTTTAACGGTATCCGCTTATTGTTTATCCGGAAGCGTTTCGGACTGCAGCCGTTTTCTATTAATACGCTGAAGGCAGTAGTGGCCAGTGTGGCGATTTACTATATCAGCAGCCTGCTTCCGCCCCTGGGTAATCCTTTTATCAGTATTGTAGTACACGGACTGTTGTTCCTCGTGTTGTTTGGTGGCGCCATATTGCTGATGCAGGTATCGGAAGATATTAATCATACTGTTGCGGCTACGTTACGTAAGGCGGGCAACAAGGTGTTCAGAAGAAAATAAGGTTACGGATATAAATAAGAAAGCCGCCCAAGTAATTGAGCGGCTTTCTTATTTATAGTTTTAATTATTTAGCAATCTCGCCTTCAAACACCAGCGTAGCCGGACCACAGAGCCAGATATTTTCAAAGGTCCGTTCACCGGTTTTGGTGAAGCGTACTTCCAGTTGTCCGCCTAAAGTTTGTACCGGCACTATGTATTCCTTTTCTTCGGCGCCTGCGAAAGTGAGTGCAGCGGCGGTTACGCCGGTGCCACAGGAGTAGGTTTCATCTTCCACACCTCTTTCGTAGGTCCGTACAAATATGCCGCTTTCAAATTTCTGTACAAAGTTCACGTTGGTGCCTTCCGCTGCGAAGCGGTCGTTGTAGCGGATGCCACGGCCTTCGTTAAACACATCTACTGCCTGTACATCTTCCACAAATTTTACAAAATGCGGGGAGCCGGTATTGAGGTAGTAGTAGAGGGGGCCATGTTCCACATCATCCACATTCTGCATTTTCAGGTTTACCCAGTTGCTGCCATCAATGGTAGCTTCATGTTCTCCGTCGACAGCAATGAAGTAGAGGTTGCCGTCGCCAACGCCCATTTTATTGGCAAAGGCCACGAGGCATCTGCCGCCGTTACCGCACATGGTGCCTTCGCGGCCATCTGCGTTGTAATATTTCATGGCAAAGTCGTAGTCTTCACTTTTGTTGAGCAGCATTAAGCCATCGGCGCCGATGCCGAAGCGGCGGTCGCAGAGTTCATTCACCTGTTCGTCTGTAAGCCAGTCGTATTGCCCTTCCCGGTTGTCCATGATGATAAAATCATTGCCGGTTCCCTGATATTTATAGAAATGAATATTATGCATGGGTACAAAGATAAAAAATTAATGCCGTTGTTAAATAGCGGCGATGATCCCCAGTCCTTTTTCAATCATTGCTGCCACTGCTGCGCCGCCGTCTTTGCTGAATTCCTGGCGGATACGGTTGGCAACGATGGCGCTTATGGAAAGGCATTCGTGCCCCAGTACGCGGCCCATGCCGTAGATGCCGGAAGTTTCCATTTCAAAGTTGGTGATGCGGTGGTGTTCGTAGTTGAAGCTGGTGAGCTTATCGATCAGGTCTGGATTAGACAGGGCTCCCCGGAGTACGCGGCCCTGCGGTGCATAAAAACCCGGGCAGGTAACGGTGATGCCTGTATGAAAACCATCCGTGAAATGTTCCTGTAGTTTTGCGGATGCTTCAAAGAGACAAGGATTGGCGCCGCCGGGCTGGAGGAATACCTGTCCGCGGAACGACTCTAACAATTGCTTCTCTGCGCTGGTATTTTCAAACACATAATAGTTCATGAGGTTGTCGAGGCCAAGCCCGTGCGACGATACCACGAAACTATCCACCGGTATGTTTTCCTGCAGCGCGCCGGAAGTGCCGAGGCGGATGATTTGCAGGGAAGTGAGTGTTGGTTTTACCTGGCGTGTTTCAAAATCTATATTTACGAGTGCATCCAGTTCATTGAGTACGATATCGATATTATCGGTGCCGATGCCGGTAGAAACTACGGAGAGTCGTTTGTTGCCGATATAGCCGGTATGCGTTACAAATTCACGGTGCTGATATTTACCTTCTATTTTATCAAAGTGTTTGCTTACTTCACCGACACGGTCAGGATCGCCTACGGTGATGATGGTATGAGCCAGTTCATCCGGTCTTACGTCGAGATGATATATGGCTCCGCGGTTGTTGATGATCAGTTCTGATGCTGCAATACGATTATCCATTGTACTAATTTTTATTTTTCACAAATCAACATTTCCTGTTTTCCTGCCTCAATATTCCTTTGTTCTGCTATATTATCAAAATATTTTTTCAGATATTTTTTAAATAATATTTGGTGGTTGTTAGAAATTCACTACTTTTGCAATCCCACAAAACGAATGAGATGTACGCCAGTGGGGGACTTACGGCGAACATTTTGAAACTGATGGTTCCGTGGCCGAGTGGCTAGGCAGAGGTCTGCAAAACCTCGTACAGCGGTTCGAATCCGCTCGGAACCTCTACATATCTTCTTCTTAAAGCCGCGTAAACCGCGGCTTTTTCATTTCCGGTAAGACTTTAATGGATTTTAGCAATAACAGAGAGGCATATTTATGTGCTATTGCTGGGATATGGTATACCCGGCGTATTCCCGGGGTATCTATGAAGCATCCACGGCGTATAGGTGGACTTGATGCGGAGATGCCCGCTGCTGGCTGGCTTCAGGGGTAAAAAAGAAATAATGCAAAGTATGCTGAAATATCAACTCAAAAGATTATATTGCATACCCCGCAAGAGGCAGGTGAGGTTATCAGAAGGCAAGAGATTTATCAATAATTTACTATAGCTATCTAAACACAGCGTGTGTAATTGATAATAAAGATATCGGCGGCATTTTCTATTAAAATATGGAGCTGCCATCATTTTCCGGTCAACAAGCCTTCTGCATGCAGAAGGCTTGTTGCGTTTTATATACATTAAAAAGAAGTGGTTATGACAGAGATTATTAAAGTAACCGCCGAAGATTCCAAGCACCTGAACCAGGTGAAGCTGCTTTTTCGCGAATATGCCAATTGGCTAAATGTAGATCTTAGTTTTCAGCAATTTGAAGATGAGCTGGCAAACCTGCCGGGTGTGTATGTGCCTCCAACAGGTGCATTGTTCCTGGCATTGGTAGATGGACAGCTGGCCGGATGTGTAGCTATCCGGTCGTTTGACGACAGTACAGCTACTGCAGAAATGAAGCGTCTTTTTGTAAAGGATGCCTTTAAAGGACATGGTGTTGGGAAAGCCCTTGCCAGTGCAGCTATTGCAGAGAGCCGCGAGCTTGGATACAAGCGGATCCTGCTGGATACATTAGCGCATATGCGTCCTGCAATTGATTTGTACACTTCACTCGGATTTCAGCCGATAGCTGCGTATTATGATAATCCGATCAGCGACGCGGTGTATTTGTCGTTGAATATTGAAGAAGACAGTTTAACTTAAAAAAAATGCAGCGGAGGATTTCCTCCGCTGCATAACATATAAAAGGATGATGGCTTACAGGGGTCTTATCCAGATGTTCCTGAAGCTTACCGGATTTCCGTGGTCCTGCAGTGCGATGGATTTAGCACCGTGTTTTACATAGGTTGGTTTGCCGATATATTCTGTTTTACCTTCCAACTCCACATTATTCTGCACCAGTACGCCATTTTGCAGTACAGTGGCTCTTGCAGGAGATTTCAGGGAACCGTCGCTATTAAAGCGGGGAGCGGTCCAGATCACATCATAGGTTTGCCATTCGCCTGGTTTTTTGCAGGCATTTACCAATGGAATTTTTTGTTTGTAGAAGCTGCCGGCCTGCCCGTTGGAGTAGGTACGGTTATTATAGTTGTCCAATACCTGCAGTTCGTATTGTTCCTGCATAAAGATACCGCTGTTGCCGCGGCCCTGGCTTTCGCCTTTTACTTCAGCAGGAGTGCGCCATTCGATGTGCAGCTGGAAGTCTTCAAACTGTTCCTTTGTTTTGATAACGCCACCTCCTTTTACAACGGTCATAGCATCGTCTTTCACTTCCCATTTGGCCGGGCCTCCTTTTTCTGATTCCCAGCTGTCGAGGTTCTTTCCATTAAACAGTACGATGGCATCTGACGGCGCCGTAAGGGTTTCTGTGCCGGGTGTAATTACTTTTGGTACCGGCTCCCATACTTCCGTGGCTTCAGGCTTCATCTGCTCTTTGTTTTGTGCTGCTGCGCTAACGGCGAGCAGGGTACAGGCAGATAACAGTAACGTACGCATGTGTCTTTTATTTTTTTTCGGGTAGATGATATTTAAATTATGTTTTCGTTCAGGCGGTAACGTTAGGCAGATGGTACCCGTTATGGTATTCTGCTGCTAACAGTTTGTTGGCATCGCTGTCGGTGAACTTACCTGTTTGCTGATCCCAGTACACTTTTTTACCGGTGCGATAGGCGATATTACCCATTTGTGCGGTAGTGGCCACGAGAGAGCCCACCTGTACGGAAGCATGGAGGTCGTCCAGTTTCCTGGATTTTATTACTTCCACAAAGTTGGTAGTATGGAGGTCGAGGCCGTTATCAACGGATTTTTGGCGTGGTACGGCTTCCATTTTTCCTTTTTCGGGGATTACTTCCCAACCGCCGCGGTCCAGCACCAGCGTACCGTTGTTGCCAATGAAGGCAATACCGTGATCGCGTCCGTAAGGGCCACCATCAATACCTATGGCCTGTTCCCACTGAATGTTATAGTCTTCAAATTCATAAACGGTAGTGAGTGTATCCGGTGTTTCGGCTGCATCATCGGGGTAGGCGAATTTACCGCCTGCGGCCATGATGGATTTGGGTGCACCGGATTTCATGCCCAGCAGGGCGTAGTCGAGGAGATGCACGCCCCAGTCGGTCATTAAGCCGCCTGCATAATCCCAATACCAGCGGAAGTTGAAGTGGAAGCGGTTGGGGTTAAAAGGCCGTGTGGTGGCGGGCCCCAGCCAGGCTTTGTAATCCACGCCTGCAGGTGGAGTGCCGTCTGGTTTTACGGGAATGGATTTCATCCAGCCCATATAGGCCCAGGCTTTTACCAGGCGAACCTTACCCAGTTTGCCGGAATGCACAAATTCGATGGCATCTTTGAAGTGTTTTTGGCTGCGTTGCCATTGACCTACCTGTACGGCGCGGTTATATTTCTGTTGTGCGCCTACCATTGAGCGGCATTCTATGATAGAGTTGCCCATTGGTTTTTCTACGTATACATCTTTACCGGCGGCGCAGGCATCTGTCATTTGCAGACAATGCCAGTGGTCGGGTGTACCGATAACAACGGCATCGATGTTTTTATCTTCCAGGAGCTTGCGGTAGTCGCTGTAGGCTTTTACTTTGATGCCTTTCTGCGCGAGTTCGGCCACCCGTTTGTCCAGCACGTTTTTGTCCACGTCGCAGAGGGCAACGCATTGTGCAGCGGGGTTTTTCAGCATGGAGGTGAGGTCTGCCCATCCCATGCCGTTAATGCCGATGGCGGCTACATTGAGCCGGTCGCTGGCGGCTACTGTTCGCAATGGAAATGCCTGCAGCCCGGCGGGCAGTGCAGACACCAGACCTGCTCCGGCCATCAACGTGGAGGCAGATTTGATAAAGTTTCTTCGGGAATTATTCATGTAATAAAACGTTTTGTGGAATTGTTAAAATGACAATTAAAAATACAAAATAGGGAAAAAAGCGGATTTATTTGTGCGGATTTTATGAGCGGTGGGGATCGCCTCCGGCGATGAAAATTGTCTTGGAGCAGGATTGAACTGATTACATGGATTACGCTGATTTTATTTTTTTCTTTGGGAACTGGAATATTTTAGATGGGAGCTTTTGGGAGCAAGGTATCCATCTTGCTATTTAAATATTATTTTAAAATAGTATCGGCGTAATCACTGAATGATTACGCCGATATTAAACAAGAGCATTGATGCTATTCCTCCTCCGGTTCTTCGCTTTCCCCACCAAGACTGAAGTTCATCATAGTGCCCAGCAGATCGCTGAAGCGTGTTTCGTTTTCCACTACTTTTTTGCTGATGAGCGAGTAGGACGAGAGGCCATGCAGCACGAACTCCATGAGCAGCAGGGCTTCTTTGCTGTTGGCTTTCGGGAAGCGGGCTTTGATGAGATCTTTCAGACCTTCTACTTTACTGAGGGTAGCATCGTATTGTTTGTCGCTGATATCCTGCAGGAGTTGAACGGAGTTACCTTTATCGAACCACTGAATCACGCTACGGTAGGGGTTTTCAGCGGGTGCGCCGGCTTTCTTTTTCTTAAAGGAGTCCGGGTTGGGGAAGTAGATGGCAAAGAGCGTGCGGATGGCTTTGTCGAGCAGGTTATGGGCTACCTGGAGCGGGCCTTCCTGTTCGCCTTCGTATACCAGTTCTATTTTCCCGGTGATGGCAGGAATGATGGCCTGCAGATCGGCGATGCGTACCTGTGTTTCCTTTTCCTTGTTGATGATGGCGCGTCGTTCGCCGGCGCTCACCGCGTTTTCGTAGGCGGCGATGGTTAAGCGGGCAGATACACCGCTTTTCTTATCAACGTATTCACTGGAGCGGGCTTCAAAGGACACCTGTTCGATAAGGCGTTTCACCATATCGGCGATTTGTACTTTGGCCTGTTGCTCTTCGTGGATATCGGCTTCCTGTTCTGTGATGAGCAGGGAGTTTTCTATTGTTTTCGGGTAGTGGGTAATGATCTGGCTTTCGATCCTGTCTTTCAGCGGTGTTACAATAGAACCGCGGTTCGTATAGTCTTCCGGGTTAGCCGTGAAGATAAACAGTATATCCAGCGGCATTCTCACTTTGAAGCCCCTGATCTGTATATCGCCTTCCTGGAGGATGTTAAACAGGGATACCTGTATGCGTGCCTGGAGGTCGGGGAGTTCGTTGATCACAAAGATGCCGCGGTTTGACCGTGGAATGATACCGAAGTGGATCACTCTTTCATCTGCGTAGCTGAGTTTCAGGTTGGCGGCTTTGATAGGATCGATATCGCCCACGAGGTCGGCTACGGAAACGTCCGGAGTGGCGAGTTTTTCGCCATACCGTGCGCTGCTGTGGAGCCACGTGATGGGTGTCTGGTCGCCTTTTTCGGCGATCAGGTCTTTCGCGTAGCGGGAGAGCGGGTGAAAGGGATCATCATTTACTTCAGATCCTTCCACTACGGGAATATATTCATCCAGCAGGTCGGTCATCTGGCGGGCCATGCGTGTTTTCGCCTGACCACGTAACCCGAGGAAGAGGATATTATGTCTTGAGAGCAGGGCTCTTTCTGTATCGGGGATCACGGTATCTTCATAGCCGATGATGCCAGGGAAAGTGCTTTCTTTTTCTTTTAGTTTTTTGATCAGGTTACGCCTGATCTCTTCTTTTACGGAAACTGGTTTATAGCCGCTTTTTTTGAGTTCGCCTAGTGTTTTTATGTTTGTGTTCATCATTGATAATTACGCATTACAAATTGGCAGTAGTTTCTGGCGGATGCGGAGATCCGTTTTTCACTATGCTGCTGTTTACTATTAATAAAACTTTCTTTTACCGCTTTCGAAATCGCGGAAAAGAAACTGTCCCAGTTTATCGGTGCCGGAAAAGAAGGCTTTACCGCTGTTGGTTTCGGTAAATTCTGTTACGAACTTCTGGAGCCACGGATCTGTAGCCACCATGAAAGTGGTGATAGGTATTTTCAGTTTTTTGCATTGGGCGGCCAGGTTGAGGGTACGGTTGAGTATTTTCCTGTCGAGGCCAAAGCTGTTTTTATAATACTGTGATCCAATTTTCAGGCAGGTGGGCTTTCCATCTGTGATCATAAAGATCTGTTTGTTCGGATTGCGCCTGCGGCGGAGCAGATCCATCGCCAGTTCCAGTCCTGCTACGGTATTGGTATGGAAGGGGCCAACCTGCAGATAGGGAAGGTCTTTGATTTCTATCTGCCAGGCGTCATTTCCAAACACAATGATGTCGAGGGTATCCTTCGGATACCGCGTGGTGATCAGTTCTGCCAGCGCCATTGCCACTTTTTTTGCAGGCGTGATCCTGTCTTCCCCGTAAAGGATCATGGAATGGGAGATATCGATCATCAGGGCGGTAGACGTTTGTGTTTTGAAGTCGGTTTCTTTTACTTCCAGGTCGTCCTGGCTGATGGAGAAACTGTCTATACCGTGATTGATCTGCGCGTTACGGATGGAGGCGGTAATGTCCAGCTGATCTACGCCATCGCCAAATTCAAAGGGGCGGGTTTCGGCATTGAGTTCATCGCCCATGCCGGATTTGCGGACATTATGATTGCCGGTAGCTGATTTTTTCAGTTTACCGAAGATTTCTTCCAATGCGTTTTTACGGATGGTTTGTTCTCCTTTGGAAGTAATTTCTATGGCGCCGCTTTCCTCGTTTTCACGGATGTATCCTTTATCTTTCAACTCCTGAATAAAATCGCCGATACCGTATTCCTGGCTGGTGAGATTATATTCGTTGTCCAGCTCGGTGAGCCATTGCAGGGCTTCTGACACGTCTCCGCTGGTGTAGGTGAGGAGTTGGGTGAAAAGGTCCAGTAGTTTCTGGAAAGGTGGTTTTTTGTTTTCGTCCGGGTTGAACCTGGTAAATTGTATTCCTCTCATAGCTTAGCTCATCTTCTGAATTAAATTTACCACTTTTCGCGGAGAAAGTGCAACCTCCGGGGAGGGGATCGCCTCCGGCGGAAGTAATCTACCGTGATTTTCTTCTCCTAAAACTTGCATTTTAGATTGAAAGCAACTACTTTCAATCATCAAAAAAATAGCTATATGAAAAAACTGAGAAATGCATTGATGCTGGCAGGTGGCCTGGCGGTTGCATTATTTGCAAAATCGGCAGCTGCCCAGAGCAGGGCAGATGCATTGGGATGGAAGCTGGGAGCGCAGGCGTGGACATTCAATCATTTTACCTTGGCGGAAGCGCTGGATAAAATGGACAGCTGCGGTATCCAGTACGTGGAAGCATATCCCGGCCAGGTGATTGGTGGTGGTATTGAAGGTAAATTTGATTACCATATGCCGCCTTCCAAACAGGAAGAGGTAAAAGCGCTGTTTAAGAAGAAGCACAAAGTGCTGCAGGCTTTTGGCGTGGTAGTACCTGAATCGGCTGCTGAATGGCGTATGTTGTTTGATTTTGCCAACAGGATGGGCATCCAGAGCATTACTTCTGAGCCTAAGCCGGAAGACCTGGACCTGATTTCTTCCCTGTGTGATCAATACCAGATTAAGCTGGCGATACATGATCACCCGAAACCAAGCCGTTACTGGAGCCCTGAAACGGTGCTGGAAGCGATCAAAGGCAGAAGCAAATTAATGGGCGCCTGTGCGGATATTGGTCACTGGGTACGCTCAGGACTGGATCCGGTAGAATGTATCAAAAAACTGGATGGTCATATTGTAAGCCTGCATTTCAAGGATCTGAACGACAAATCTCGTGATTCCCACGACGTAGTTTGGGGTAATGGTGTTTGCCAGATGCCGAAAGTGCTGGAAACACTGAAAAATCAGAAGTTCAAAGGTTTGTTTTCTGCAGAATACGAATACCACTGGGATTACAATGTTCCTGAAGTGAAGGCCAGCGCTGCTTTCTGGAGAACTATTGTAAGTAACCTGTAATAGCATATCATCCTTGTTGGATGAGGGATCCGAAGATAACGGCCTGGCCGGGATCTTCGGATTTTTTTGTGGATGTCCCATACCGGACATGACCCAGGCAGCGCTGGTTAACCCGGTTAAGAGTTTAAGCGCAGCATAATTCCCTTTATTATAAAAAGGAAAGCCCATACCAACCGGTATGGGCTTTCCTTTTTATATCGGGTATGTTGACGGTTACTTTGCGGAATCCGCAGCGCCTTGCGGTACTGCATTGGAATCGCCGGTATTCACCTGTACAGCGCCGTCTTTATTTTTTCTTGTGCCGTTAGGACCAAATTCACCTTTCATCTGGTTTAACCAGGTAATGAACTGTTGTGCATTCTGACCATCGCGTTGTAAGTCGTTGGTCATCCTGTTTGGCGGCAGGGAGCTGTAGTAGCGCAGCTGCTGTTCACAGTCCTTGATCACCTGGTTCGACAGTTCTTCTGCCCTTTTCGCATCGCCGGCCATGTAATAGGCATAGATGGTTTGGATAGAAGTATAGTTGTGCATGTTACCAGGTGTGGTGAGTGCATACGGGAAGTTGGTTTCCATGATGTTTTTGTCCATGTAGCGGAGCACGTTGAGGGCGCTGTCTTTAGAGGCGCCTTCCTGTGTCATGGCTACCGACAGTTTGGTAAATGCCTGACGGAGGTACATGATCATTTTCCTGTTTGGCTCATCGAAGTAGGTACCGCGTGTTTGAGCGCCACCGAATTCAAATTTGTGCATCAGGTTATCGTACATCACACCTACGTTCGCATTGATGTCCATGCCCAGCGGATCAGTAGATGTAGCTTTTGGCAAAGGCACCAGGTGGTAGGTAAGACCATCGGTTTGCATGTATTCATTCAGGCCAAGATCGGTAGGGCTGGTAAAATAGATAGGCCGTTTCCAGTCGTTGGCAGCGATGATATCATATACTGCGAGGTCATTTTTCAGCAGGTAGTTTTTGGTGATTTTGAAAGGCATGGAAGCTAAGATCTTCGCACTGTCTTTCGCCGCTACCACTCCATTGGCGAGGATCGCCTGCTTGTCTACCGGGATAAACAGCTGACGGGTAGGCAGGAAGTTTTCTGCGCCGCCATCCTGCGTGGTTACTTTACTGTTTACATCATCGCTTCCCATGAAGTTCATGATTTCTTTCAGGTTAAAGTATTTGTCGGCAGGAATATTTCCCGGATCGAAGAAGCGGATATAGTTGCGGTTTTCACCTTTATATTTATCGGCAGACCAGGTCATTGGAATAGCAGGGCTTTCGTTTACGGCTCTGCGCATCTGATCGATGTACCAGTCCACCCCGAGGAGGCTGAGGTTGATCACCCTGATATCCGGGCGGATGCCTTCCACTTCCTGTGCGTACCAGAGAGGGTAAGTATCGTTATCTCCAACGGTGAACAGGATAGCATTTTTCTGGCAGGACTCCAGATAATCTTTGGCCACGTCCCTGGCTACGTATTTGGTAGAGCGGTCGTGGTCGTCCCATTCCTGGAAGGCCATCAGTACCGGTACGGCGAGCAGGCAGATAGCAGTAGCCAGTACGGGGGTAACAGCGCTTTTGATCCTCTTTTTCAGGAAGCTGTATACCGACAGTACGCCCAAACCGATCCAGATAGCAAATGCGTAGAAGGAGCCTACGTAGGCGTAGTCACGTTCACGCGGCTGGTTACCTGCCTGGTTGAGGTAGATGACGATCGCGAAACCTGTAAAGAAGAACAGGAGGGATACGATGAGGGTATCTTTACGGTGATTATTATATTGGTAGAAGAACCCGATGACACCGAGAATGAATGGCAGGAAGAACAGGGTGTTGTGTGCCTTGTTATCTTTCAGACTGTCTGGTATCATGGACTGGTCGCCATATAAGAAGTTATCGATGAACGGAATACCTGAGATCCAGTTACCGTCACGTACGTTACCGTAGCCTTGTGTATCGTTTTGTTTACCGGCGAAGTTCCAGAGGAAATAGCGGGCATACATGAAGTTCACCTGGTATTGGAAGAAGAATTTCATGTTATCGATAAAGCCTGGTTTTTCGCCTTGCTGGAGGCCCAGCCAGGTGCGGTAGTAATCGGCGTGGCCCTGATCGTTGCTGGCGTCCCAAACGCGTGGGAAGAGCATCATATCAGCCGGATCGTATTCCGGTTCCATTTTCTTGCCGGCGATTTCATATTTTTTCGCGCCGCGTGCGTAGATGTTGCCGCCTTCTTTATACCCGGTTGGGCGGGCAGTGAACACCTGGCCGTATACCAGCGGGAAGTCGCCGTATTGTTCACGACCGAGGTAACCTACCAGGGAGATGGGGTTATCTACGTTGTACATATCTACTGAAGGATTGGCAGTAGAGCGTACCATTGTGGTAATATAAGTAGAGTAGCCTACCAGCATGAACAGGACGAAGGAGATCGTCAGCCGGCTGAAGTGTGCTGTTTTGGATACATCCATTTTCACGCCTACGGTTTTCAGCAGGTATGGGATGGCTATAAAGAAACCAGCCAGTAAGAATTTGAAGGCGATGGTGGCGCCGCTTGCCTCGTTAAATGCAGGTACCAGGATGATGGTAGCGATAACGATGAAGGGAGCGTAGATACCGAATTTTGGTTTACGGTAGCCGATAACCAGCAGGGCTATGATGAGTACGAAATAGAAGATAAATCCGGAGAAGTATCCCATTCCGAGGCTATTTACGAAGAATACGTCCATATATCCGGATGCCTTAACGGTATCCTGGATGAGATATTTCTGTACGAGGCCGGTGATGCCGCAACCGATAACGAAGGCCCAGAAGGTTCCCCAGCCGGTTACCTTAAAGCGTCTGAAGTAGTACACCATTACCATAGCGGGGATGGTGAGGAGGTTGAGCAGATGGACGCCGATAGAGAGGCCGAGGAGGTATCCGATGAGGACGATCCAGCGGTCTGCATAGGGTTCATCGGCTTCATGTTCCCATTTCAGGATGGCCCAGAAAACGATGGCGGTAAAGAAAGAGGACATACCATATACTTCACCTTCCACGGCGGAAAACCAGAATGAGTCGGAGAAGGTGTAGGCCAGGGCACCTACGGCGCCTGCGCCCATGATAGCGATCATTTTTTCACGGGAGATCTCTTCACCGGCTTTCACCATGAGTCTGCGTGCGAAGTGGGTAATGGTCCAGAACAGGAACAGGATGGTGAAACCACTGGCCAGGGCTGTCATGGTATTTACGCCCAGGGCGGCCTGAGATGGTTTCAGGAACATACTAAACAATCTTCCAAGCAACACGAACAATGGCGCTCCGGGCGGATGGGGAATCTGTACTTTGTAAGCACTTGAAATAAACTCGCCGCAGTCCCACAAGCTGCCTGTAGCTTCCATCGTTTTAATGTAAACAAAGCAGGCAATGATGCAGATGACCCAGCCGACCATGTTGTTGGTCCTTTTAAAATTCATAAGGTTGTTTTAAGGTCCGACAAAAATATAAAAAACAGCAAATTATGCTAATCTGGCGAACAGTTTTAACTTTTTGTAAATATCTTTTTAGCTGTTAGCCTTTGGCTAGCAGCATCCGGGCGCCGGATGGGAGTTTTCCGGGAGATTAAAAAAGCATTATAATTCAATGATTAAGTGCTGAAGGTTACAGGCTCGCGGCTGTTTGGACGGTCCATGCGGCGGGTTTCGCATTGAAAAGCGCTTTGGTGGCGGCCCATGTTTCCCGGAAGAGGGGGGACTGGCGGTACTTTTCGAGTGCGGTTTCAGATTCCCATTGGCTGAAGGTGAACCAGGTGTTTCCGGAGGCGGCATGTTCCCATAGTTCCAGGTGGAGGCATCCGGGGAAATTCCGGATGAGTTCCTGTTGTTTGGCAAAGAGTTCCCGGAAGGTGTTTACTTTTTCCGGGTCAAATTCCATTTTAACGATACGGTTAATCATTGAAAAATTATTCTGACAGTTTGGTAGTATGACAGTTGCTGGTATCCGGCCGGCTGTGTGAGCTGGTCGCGGCGGAAGCCCTGCAGGCCGAACAGGCCGGCTGCATTTCCTTTATTGATGGCTATTTCCAGGTAACCGGCGGCGTTGAAGAGGGCGAGTTTGGTGCCTTCCGGAACGTCTGCATAGGTTTCGCTGATCTGGCTGATGACTTCATCGCGGCGGAAGAAGATGCGGAACTTCCGGTTTTTACATTGCATATCGAACTGTTGGCGGGTAATATTTACTACTACGTTTTCGAAGCTGTCGATATGAATGATCTGTCCTTCTATAAAGTCGTCGCCTACAAGTGGCTGCAGGTTGTGTTTTACGTGGATCTGCTGGGTGAGCGGGCCCAGTTCACCGAGGGCTTTGCCGCGGCTTAGTTCCCGGGCGGCAGAGGCCATGAGCTGGATAATGGTAAATGTGTTCCTGGGTGCATCCGGCGGAAGGGGCAGTTTAATGACCTTCTCCGGCATACCTCCGGCAATCATGGTGAGCAGGCCATTGTCGGCGCAGCCAATGTATTGCCCGTTGTGTTCAGCTACCAGTACGTGATCCGGTCGTTTATCGAATAAATTGATCAGTACAAAGTGGAAGGTTCCCAGCGGGAAATAGGCAAAGGCGCTTTTGCAGATATAAGTAGCCTGTGGTAAATTAAAAGGGCTGATATGGTGTGTGACGTCCGTAACATGACATTCCGGGCAGTATTGCCAGAGCTGCCCTTTAATGGCACCTACCAGGTAATCCTGCATTCCTATGTCTGATGTTAAAGTTATAATGGACATGCCCGAAAATCTAAATCCAAATCCCAGTGTTCAAAACCCACAAATCAATTCCCGTCCTCACTCGTCTATCCGTTTTTCATTTATCCGGAATGGCAAATTAAAAGTGCGCTTTCCTTCCAAAAAAGATGCCATTGGGGGTTAAGTGAAATAAACTTAGTGCAAATAAAGACAAAAAAGCCGAGGCGATCGTATTTTCAGCGGAATTTTTTGCACTAACGTTAACGGCTACAGTGAAAAGATTGGTTACTTACTGAAGAGGAGAACCGGGTTCTTTTTTAAAGTGATTGTAAACCATTTTGTCGAGGAAGCCGGGGAGGAGTTTACTTAACAGCACGGTAAGCTTGCCCTGGCCGGTGAGTACCAGCGTACGTTTTCGTTTGGCGATGGCGGTGGCAATAGCTGCTGCCACTGCTTCTGCGCTCATCAGCTTACCTTCATCCAGCGGAGTTTCGCTCTGTGCCTGTCCCTGTGGATTGAGAGCGGTATTACGTATATTCGACGCCGTGAATCCGGGACATACCCACATCACGTTAACGCCTGTATGTAAATTTTCGGTGCGCAGCGCTTCCAGGAAACCCTGCATGGCGAACTTGGAGGCAGAGTAGCCGGTACGCGCCGGTAAGCCCCTGTACCCGGCAATGGAAGATACCCCTACAATGGTTCCTTTGTTAGCCTGAATAGAAGGATATGCAAATTTGGTACAGTATACAGTTCCCCAGAAATTGATATCCATCAGCGATTTCAATACGCTTACATCCAGGTCACGGAACAGGGCGCGCATGGAAATGCCCGCATTATTGATCAGGATATCTATTTTTCCGAACTTACTGATGGTACTTTCAATAAAGGCTTTGCATTCGGCCTCTATACTGACATCCGCAACGAAAGTAAACAGCCGGGTGTTATTGACTTCCTGTTGCAGGTCAGTGAGGGCAGCCTGCTTTCTGCCGCAAACAGCCACATTAGCGCCATGTGCCAGTAATTCTGTTACAAGGGCTTTACCAATTCCTGACGATCCGCCGGTGATGACAACCGTTTTATTCTGAAAGTACGTTTTCATGGGTATAATTTAGCCCCACAAAAATAGGTGAGTAACATCAAATTATTACAAGGCATTTACAGAAATGTAATGAACTATTTTTGGGCATGAGGTGTTATAATACTTTGTGGGAGTGGGTTTGGGAATATTTTTGAATAAAAGTTTGGCGGAAATAAAAATATTCCTATTTTTGCAACCGCTTAACAGCAAAGGATCTCCTAGCTCAGTTGGTAGAGCAATACACTTTTAATGTATGGGTCTTGGGTTCGAGTCCCAAGGGGATCACAGAAGTTTTAGAAACCTCGCGCTATGCGCGGGGTTTTGTTTTTTAGTTGAGCGTTTAGTCGAGTTTCTTTTGTATAACCCCGATCTCTTTCCCGTACTTTATACAGGTTAATCAGCTTTTACTAATGTATGAAAAACCCCATTACATCATCCTATTATTCACCGCCTGCGCCAACGCATCCGCAATACTCCCCACTTCTAACCGCTCAAATATCTTCCGTCGATAATATTTCACCGTATCCGGCACTACAAATATCTTTTCCGCAACATAAGCATTAAAATCGTCATGAATTTACACTCAAGTGTAGGGTTTTACAAGAAAAAAGTCGGGATTTTTGGCGGAAATCCAGATTATGAACCTATCAAGTACTGACACTAATGATCTACTGAAAAGAAAAAGCCGTATTCAGGGAATGCTGGCAGGATTCCTGGTACTGTGTATGATAATGATCGTATGTGTTCTGATGATTAAAGAAAAGAAGGTGGTGTATATCGCCCCGATGTTTTCATTGTCGCTGGTCTTTTTCCCTTTATTTCAACAGCTGAAAGCTATTAAAAAAGAGCTGCAATCCCGTGCAGCTGCTTCCGCTAAATAGTTTTTTACTATGAATTGCAAGTCATGTAATGCGGCTGTTGCTGATAAGTTTTGCGGACACTGCGGCAATCCGATAGCATTGAAGCGAGTGGATAGCCATTATATCATTCATGAGGTGCAGCACGTGCTGCATTTTGAGAAGGGAATATTGTATACGATCAAAGAGCTGTTGATACGCCCCGGAGTAAATATCAGGAGGTTCCTTACAGAAGACAGGAGCCGACTGGTGAAACCGGTAATTTTCCTTGTCATATGTTCGCTGCTGTATACGCTGATTACCCATTTTTTTCATATCGAGAATGACCATTACGTAAGCGAGTCCATACGGTACGAAACCTTTGCAGCCCTCACCACATGGATAGAAGGGCATTACGGCTATGCCAATATCATCATGGGCCTTTTTATCGGCGCCTGGTTGAAATTGTTTATGCGCAAAAGTGCGTACAATTATTATGAGGTACTAATCATGTTATGTTTCGTGATTGGTACGGGGATGTTGATATATACGTTGTTTGCACTGGTGCAGGGAATCAGCGGGAAAAATATGAAGCTGACATCGGAAGTGGTATCGCTGTTATACAGTATGTGGGCCATTGGTCAGATATTGGGTGGGAAGAAGATAAAGGGATATGTTTTGTCACTGGTGGGTTATATATTAGGCATGGGATCGTTCTGGATGGCAGTAGAATTGTTGGCCTGGATAATAGATCGGTTCAATGATTAAGTATTGCGCAGTCATCCCGGCCAGGATCGCGGGCTTTGTTGTTTTGGTCTATTTGTTAGTCTACCAAAGTGTGATTGCGCTGTTCTTGTTTACTTAGTTTTATAAATGGTTGGGGTTTGTACCGAAAGGTTCACCACCAAGTGTAAAAAGAGATACTCTTATGTAATTAAAGCCTTGTAGAATCTGATTCTATAAGGCTTTTTTGTTTTTAGTGGTGAAGTTGTGAAAAGATAAATAAAGATAGGCCCGCTTCTAACATTGTTTTTGTTTCACTCATGATAAAGCTTTGTTTGAAGTGGCTGGATATGACGCGTCTTTGTCCTTTCTGAAAAATGTAATAAGGACTACTTTTGCCAAGATGCCAAGAAAAATTGCCTTTATCATACCTCCCCTTGTGGAGCTGCTGGACCTGGCGGGGCCTACTCAAGTGTTTTGGGAAGCAATCCAACAGGGAATTGACGTTGATATAAAATTCTATGCTATTGATCAGCAAGCTACCAGCGCTGTGGGGTTGCCTTTAGGGAAAATCAGAAGTTACCGGAAAGCGGTATTGCACGAAAACGATTTCCTTTTTATTCCTGGATTCTATTTTGAAGGCCTGAAAGGACGCCCCGGTATTGCAATCAACTTCTTAAGTTGGTTGAGTGATTGTGCAGCCAGGAAAGTCAATATCTGTTCAGTATGTAATGCCGCCTTCATCTTGGGTAGCGCGGGACTGCTGGACAACCGGGAATGTACTACCCACTGGAGAAGTACGGACCTCCTGCAAAGCATGTTCCCCACTGCCCGTGTACTTGCCAATGTACTGTTTGTAAAGAGCGGGAATATTTATACCAGCGCAGGTATCAGCTCCGGGATCGATATGGCATTATCTATTCTGGAAGAATGGCAAGGTCCATTATTTGCGAACCAGGTTGCCAGGGGGCTGGTAATATATTATCGCAGGGGAGGCAAACATAGTCAACAAAACATCTACCTGGATTACAGGAACCACATCAATCCTAAAATTCACGAGTTACAGGACTATGTAATTACTCATCTGGATCAGTCTGTGACGATAGAGACGCTGTCAGATCTTTTTAATAGCAGTACAAGAAATCTGACAAGGATTTTTAAAGAAGCTACGGGCATAACGATCAATGAATACATTACCCGTCTTAGGGTAGAAAAAGCAGGATTACTGCGTAATAATCCCGAATATACGATCACTAAAATAGCTTCAGAATGCGGATTCAAATCCGCCCGGCAATTACAAAGAATACTAAAAAGGTATAACAAGAATGAGAAATAACAAACTGACCTACAGCGTCCTCCTGGTTATAGGTATTACAATGATCTGGCTTTTTTATGCTTGCGCTCCTGTCCGGGAGTTTACGCGATGGAAAACATTTAATGGCACAGCCACCTTCCCCAACCAACGTCCGTACTTTGATTCTGCTAAAAAGACAGTGATGATTATCGCAGATAATGACGGTACTGAGATTTTTGACCTGATGGCACCGTATTATTTGTTCAGCGCTACCGAAAAGACAAATGTGTATGTGGTCGCCGGGAAAAAAGCGCCTGTTATCATGCGAAAGGGGCTTTTCCTGTTGCCACATTTTTCCTTCGAAGAATTCGACTCTGCTGGCATCAATGCCGACGTGATCGTTATTCCTAACTTGTCTGCGATGGATGCCCGCCACCAAAATCCAATGATTGTCGATTGGATTAAAAAACATTATCATGATTCCACGGTTATACTTTCTGTTTGTGACGGTGCATTGACGGCAGCCGCAACTGGTATTTACGACGGCAAGTTGCTTACTGCCCATGCATCTGATTATGCCGATATGCGGAAACAATACAGCAAACCATTATGGGTTAACAATCTTCGTGTAACCTGTAGCGGTAACCTGTACAGCACAGCGGGCGTTTCCAATGCCACAGACGGGGCGCTTGCCGTCATTGATACACTTTTTGGGCGCCAAACGATGTTGCGGGTGAGTAAGTTGATTCATTATAAATCTTCTCCGGAACAAACTGCACATAAAAGTATTCCAGTTGGTTTCAGTGATAAAATGTCCATCGGCAAAAAAGTGCTGTTTGGAAAAAACAGGCAGATCGGTGTGTTATTGGAGAATGGTGCAAATGAGCTGGAGTTAGCTGCAGTGCTTGACACGTATAACCGGACCTTCCCCAAATCGCTGGAAAGCGTAACGTTGACAGATAGCAGCATTATCACAGGATACGGACTCACCTTGTTACCTACCTCCAAACTGCATGAATTTTATCCGGACGAACTTCACGTTTTGCAACCAGACAAGCTTCCGTCAAGAATTAAATCCTTAGTCGATTCTTCAGTAATAGTTAGATATGATCGACAACTGCCCCAGTATATAATTGACGCTTGCCTGAACCGGATCCAGCTACAATATGGCCCAAAATACACCGAGGTGGTAAAGCTGCTACTCGATTACCACTAAATATGCTGTCCCTAAAAAGGTAGACACTGTTGGGAAACTGGTTTTGTTGTAAGTCAGCATATTTCAGCTAATTTTCGCAAATCAAACATAAAAAGGTTCGAGTTTTGTACCATAAGGTTCACTGGATGGGACAAGTCTAAAGTTGATAGACTTGTCCCATTTTATTTTCCTCGAAAAGCCTTGTCCATAGCGTATATTACACAGGCTGTTTCATTCAGTCTTGCAGTTCCACCCCTTAAGACTGGACATGTTTAATTTCCGTTCCATAATTTTTTGATTTTAAGATAGTAGCATTGTAAGCTTCTGCCAGCTCTAGAAATACTTAATTTCTACTCTGTCTATTGTCTCACCCTTTCCATTGGGTGGCACCGCAAATCCACCAGGTTCATACCGTTTCGTTCCGCTTTTATAATACCAATTATTTAAGCCACTGATCATTTGTTTTATGTAATAAATAAATTCCTCTGTCTCTTTTTGGTATGGACTGAAATCCGGCAGATGATTTGATAATGTTACAAATTCATTTACAAGCTCATCATGAATCCTCATTCCTTCCTTGCAGGCTTCATCAAAAGGTATTTTATTATGATGCTGTAGTAATTTGATGATATTGAAAATTTCTGATTCTATTGCAAGCTCTTTGCCGATAGTTGCAAAATCGTTCTGAAGCGCAACAATGATTGATTGCAGCATAATAATACGCTGGATAACGGTATGTTTATAGATTTCATCAGGTAAAGCAAAACCAGTTGAGGGACAAATCAAATCAACAAATGGAATCATTCCTATGGAATTGGCGCGGATTAAATGAAAGAGAGGAATAGGAGGAATGCCTTTACTGATTTTGTATGGCGATTCTTCCATAATTCCATCAGTAACAAAACGATATTTATAATTCTTAGCTATCCGCTCAAGCCAGAAGTCTGGCATGCCAAGCGCAATCCACTCTTTTCTGTTTATTTGCATTTGACGAAATATTCCCTTTTCCTCCGGTCGGGGATCGTCCCCCATCATTACATCAAAAATCCGGTCTCTGAAAGCGGCTATTTCCTTTATTGGTAAAAGTTCTGCATAATCATCAGTTACAGTCATATAAATGGCAAAACGTGTTGCATGGAGAACCCTGTCCTTTTCGGTAGCAGCAGGTACCATATAGGGACCTACATCGACTAACCGCATCTTTCTGTACCTTGCCATCGCCTCTTTTGATAAGAATTGATAGTCCTGGTCATACCAATTGTTTTCTTCTTCATAGAAGGCCCCAGCAAAGGGGCTTTGAAGGGTTTCCCAGGGATATATTGGCTTGGGCACACTAAATTGCTTGTTCATAATATGACTTTTAGTTTAAAATGATGAGAAGTTCGTGTTCATGTTCAATAAGTCGTTTACCAAGTCACTGCGATAAGTAAATTGGAAAAGCCTGTTCATTGATAATATTATGTTGGATTTAGTTTTTCTTTTAGTTCTTTCGCCCCTGGAAATTCCATAGCATTGTAACGGTCGAGCTTAGTGGATATATTTTTCCAGCCGCTCAGTACCATGCTCATATAATGTACCCAGTTGACCACAGCTTCGTGCCAGATTCCGAAATCGGGGAGTGAAGCTTGCAATGTTATAAATTCCCTGAGATCCTCATTATGAAGCCGCAGGTCTTCCAGGTAAGCCTCTTCCAATGAGATCTGGCGTTCGTTCTGGATTACCTTCACGATATTATAATAAATACTTCCTGTAGCTTCGTCTTTCATGACGGATTGCACTTCATTGAAAAAAGTCACCAGATGACACGCTAATGCCTGCAGGCGGCGAATTACAGGATGCTCATGGATTTCAGGAGGCAGAATAATTCCGGTTTCTATTTCTGTGAGCTGAAGGAAAGGGTACAGGCAGATGGAATCTTCTCTTAAGGTAATACATTCCGCTATTGTTGGGAACATTTTATTTTGTTTATACCTTAGTTCGGCTTCCAGTCCGAGAAAATACCTGCTGATCATCTTAGTAAAACGGGAAATCGATTCCTGTGGGATGAACTGTAACAGTTCCTGCCTTAATGAGGTAAGCATAGCTCCCAAAGGTATTGTTGCCTCTGCATTGCTTATTTCCCCATTCAGTATGGCAATAGATTGGGTACGTACATTTTCAATGTCATTGGGTTCACTTTCCTCATAAAGATCATCATTATATAATGTCCAGAGCATTAGTCTGCAGATGGGTTTGAAACGTTCTACCGGTGCCGTGGGAAACCATTGGGCAGCAATATGTGCAGTTTTAGTTTTTTTGTACTTTTTCCGCAGATCAGGATTATTTTCATAAAGCCATAGGTATTCTCCGTCAATCCATTGATTTTCTGTAATTTCCTGCAGCTGATCTGCATTAGGATTCTTTAATGTTGGGAAGGGATACTTAAATTGGGTATTAAGTAGTTCAAGTGGGTTCATGGATTATTGTTTTTTAATTTTACATAAGCGTAATATTGATCCTGTAAAATAGGGGCGAGGCTGGACACAGAGAAGCGATGCCAGTTATGACCTATAAAAGATGTATTAGAAATTTAAGCACACATTCTTTAATAGAGCATATATCTCTACGAATGCAGCTCAATCTTTAATTTTATCCCCTTAAAGTATCCTATAGGGGCGTAGTAATGGTTGTTGGAACTAAAGGGGTTTTACTTTCCGATTCCGGAGGGGAACAAAATTTTCATAAGTTGTAATTTTGAGGGTTTATGTATTTAGCGTTGCTATACTAATTTAAATAATTTATTTAAAATAAGCTGTTTTTATTTAACACAAAACAGATGTCTAATGTAAAAATTTTTCAATGTGATTATGAGAAAGGTTGCATCTGTTGACTCCGGAATATCCTGCTAAGCCTGCGCGCATACGCATTCCTCTTCTATCCATAATCTAACAATGGCTGCTTATTGCCAATTGAGAGATGATGGAGTTGGTTGGCCTGATCTGGCTGGTGTTTGAGGTGATGCTGAGTTTTGATAATGTTTCGAATTTTAGGATCGATTTTGCTGCCAATGGATTGCAACAAATTTTAGGCTTTGATATTCTTGATGCTTCAGAGGATGGCATGGAGAGTATAAATTTTCAAATTGAAGATTATGAGGATGGCATAATTGGCTTTAATTGTGAAACAATAGAGATAGTGGAGGTTGGCGCGCCGGGTAGGATTTTTGTAAAACTATAGAAGTTGTTAATTCTTATTTCAAATACTCTTTAAAAAATCCCTCCAGCTTATCGAAAGGTATTAACTCCGTCTTATCGTATAGATCAACGTGTCCTGCGCCTTTAACGTAATACAATTCTTTGGGTTCGGCTGCACGTTTATAAGCATCTTCGCTGAATTCTTTTGAATGGGCCTGATCGCCTGTAATAAAAAGCATGGGCCGGGGAGAAATTGTTTCAATATCATTGAACGGATAGAAATTCATGAATTTAACATTGCTGCTCAATGTCGGGTGTGTAGTAAGCAGGGGTGAGCTGCCTTTGGGGGTATATTCGCCACGTGGTGTACGGTAAAATTCATAGAACTCCCGTTGTACAGGATCGGTGTTTTGATCCAGTTTATGAACGCTCCCACTTGTGTATTTAGTTTCACCACCAGTAAATTCCACATAACGCTGCCGGGCGGCTTCGGCTATAATTTGTTTCCGTTGTTCAGGCGTCAGCGAGTGATGCAGTGCATTGCGGTTGGCAGCTCCCATATCGTACATACTTACCGTTGCAATGGCTTTCATGCGTGGGTCAATTTTCGCAGCGCTGATTACAAAGCTTCCGCTGCCACAAACGCCGATTACACCGATCCTGCTGCTGTCAACAAATGGACGGGTGCCCAGGAAGTCAACTGCTGCACTGAAATCTTCTGCATAGATATCAGGAGAAACAGCGTTGCGGGGTTGGCCTTCACTTTCGCCCCAGAAAGAGAGGTCAATAGCCAATGTGATGAAGCCCCTGCCGGCCATATTGGCGGCGTAAACATCCGCGCTTTGTTCTTTTACGGCGCCCATCGGGTGTCCGATAATAATTGCAGGATTTTTCTTATACTGATCCAGGTTTTTAGGAATAAAAAGATGACCTGCGACATCCATTTTGTATTGGTTTTTGAAAGTAACCGCGTACAGCGTAATGTTATCGCTCACCTTGAAGGTGGTATACGTCTCCGGGGATATTTGTTTCATATCGTTAGTTTGTGATTGTTGGGCATATGCCTGTCCCAGCGCCAGCAGGAACCAGGCTGCAATACTTGCTATCTTTTTCATGTTTATGGTATCTTCTTATTAAAAAATTGTCCGGATGACCTTTGCCGGAATCCCGCCAACCACCGTATTGTCCGGAACATTTCTGCTGACGACTGCACCAGCCGCCACCACTGCATTTTCGCCGATGGTCACACCGGGTAGAATGGTGGCACCCGCACCAATCCAGGCATTCCGTTTTACCAGAATAGGTTTGCACAGCATTCCCCGCCGGTCTACCGGGTTAAGCGGATGATTCTCTGTAATGAGATTCACTTTAGGACCAATCAGTACATGATCTTCCAGGGTAATGCCGCCCATATCCAGGAAGGAACAGGCATGATTGATAAATACATGTTTGCCGATTTTAATAAAACGGCCAAAATTGGTGTAAAAGGGCGCAAACACCGTAGTACTCTCGTCGAGTATAGTGCCAATAATCCCGCTGAGCTTTGCTCTTATCTCATCTACGCTGGTTGCCGCATTGAGTGCTGGTGATAGGGCCAGCGTGCGGCTGACTACTTCATCCACCTTGAAAAATTCGGCGTCATCCAGCCCAACGGGTTCTCCAGCCTTCAGTCTTTCGAAAATATCTTTCATAATGCAAAGGTAGGATAGCCCACCCCTTTGCTGTTTATGACAATCAAACCAATGATTAAGGATTTCAAACTTCCAGGGTCCGAAGTGACGATGGGTTGGTGCCGGTCATCCGCTTGAAGTAATTGTTGAAGTAACTGGGGTACTCGAAGCCGAGGGCATAGGCAATATCCGCAATATTCCAGTCTGTATGCTGTAACAGAGCTTTGGCTTCGCCGATAATCCGCTCGGCAATATGGGCGGTGGTGGGCTTGCCAGTCACCGCTTTTACCATACGATTGAGGTAGTTGGTATGGAGGGACAGACTTCGTGCATAATCCTGTGCCGTTTTCAATTGTAGTGGTTTGTCCGGGTTTTCGATGGGAAATTGTCTTTCCAGTAATTCAAGGAAAACCGCGGCGATCCGGTTAGCTGCATTCTTCTGTTGATCAAAGTTCTCAGAAGGCTGCAACTTCATGGCTTCGTGCAGGATAAGGTTAATATAATTACGAATCAGGTCATCCTTAAAGGTATAACTGCTTTGCTGTTCCTCGATCATCTTCTGAAAAATACTATTCAGAAAAATCCTTTGCTGGTCGGTGATCTTTAAAATAGGTGTACCACCTATTTTGAAGAAAGGCGACTGCTGTAAGATATCTGCACGTTCAGAAACATTGAGAAATTCCTCCGAAAAAAGGCAAGTGTAGCCGACGTAGGTGGTCGATAGTGTTTCCCAGGAGTACGGGATATGAGGGTTGCCAAAGAACAATACCGTACCCTCGGCCTCAAAGCTCCGGTTTGCATAATGGATAATACTTTTGCCCGTGGTCAGGCATATCTTGTAAAAATCTTTCCGGCTATAAAAGCGCGTGGCCTGGCCGTCCTCTTCAATCTTAAAGACGTTAAAGCCTTTTAGTTTAAGCTCATTGTTGAATTCGGAAACGGAACGGGCCTGGCTCTTTTTCATGATTTAAAGTTAAGAAAATCAACTCAACTTTACAGGGAAAATGCCACTATGTCCCCGCCGCTATACCTGCGAATATGATGTCGGAACCAGGAAGGTGTTACTGATTTTCGAAATGGTATTTGCATACTGGGGATCCGCTAATAATTTTTTCCATTCAGGATCAGCTACAAAAGCCGACCATCCTTTGTCGCGTTCTTCCATGTTGTTGCACGTGAGCATATAAGTGAGACGAGGCAGCTTGTCGCCGGCAATTACTTCACCAAAGAATACGGGGTTCAGTTTCGCCCTGGTAAAAATGGGGAATTCGCCGTCATTGAACATTTTAATTTTTCTTCTTACAGCATCTTCACTATAGCCCTCATAGGTTCTTAATTCAAATATCCGGGATTCACCTGAGGGTACAGCCATTGCAGGGAAACCATCAAAAGCAATCATCAAAGAAGAGGTAAAGCGGTTGTATATGGATTTATCAACGGGAATGCTGTTATATAAGGCACTGTTTTTAATATACTCAGCATCTGCTTTTACTTTTATATTTACCGACAGGTAGTTATCCAGGGAAGCATAAGGTGTTAATAAATAAAACTTAGCCGGTTCCGATGGCCTCCACTCCTTGAAAACGCCAACTGTTTTTACGCCGTACTTATTCAATGCAGGAATAAGCGCTGTCCTGAAATAATTTTCCAGTTGCTCCTTGTCGGCACCAAAGCGCATTTCATACTCACGCCATTCGTATACTTCTTTTTGTATTGCATATTTATCACCCGCTATGGCAGGACTGAGATTTGCTGCTATACCTGCGGTAACCGCAAGCGAAGATTGGAGGAATTTCCTGCGTTGCATATTGGTTGTTTTAAAGTATAAATTAGTTTGTGTGATAATCCTTCTGTCATCGCCGGTATTCCCTCAATCACGGAATTCAAGTTAAGGAAAGTTAGCAACAGAAGTTACTGAAAAGAATAATATTTTTCAAACCGGGCATTATCTTATTTGGAAAAGAGGGAAGCAATAGTATCTACCCGGAAACAGGTATATCGGCATCCTATTATTCAGGTATATTCTGAGCCTGCCGGATTATCTATTTTTGTATCGTCAGATAAATCTATCAGAACCATGCTTTCTCAATTTCGTAAATCGATCCTGATCTCCTCTGCTTCGTTTCTGCTGACAGTCATTGTTGGCAAGAGCCAGGCGCAGGATAAATTCGACAGTAAACTGCTGAAGAACGGTAAGTATACCCTCGCCTGTTATACTGTAAATAGCGGCAGCGAATCAGCAATCGGCACTTTTACCGTCGGTATCAATGCCTCCGGCGATAAGCTGGCCCTAACTACCACCACTGCTCTTGCCGGATTGGAAGAGTGGAGAGATACCGCCGTATCTAACCTGAACAACTTCAAACCTATTTACGTCGCGTCGCATAGCACCCTGAAAGATATGGTGCTGCACTTCGGGAATAATGTTACCGGCTATTATGTTGATAAGAAAACCGGGAAGAAGACCCAGATCCAGGAAGCAGGCAACCAGTATTTCGTAGATAGTTATACCTATCCGTTTATCCTGTCGTTGCTGCCACTGACTTCCGGCTACAGCACTGATTTATCTGTGTATGAATACAAGCCCACAAATAACGGTAACCTGAAAAAAGCGGTGGTGGATGAAGTAAAGAACAGCACCTGGGTCAGTAAATACACCGGCAAACACGATGTATGGGAAGTAACCGTGGTGGAACCTACTACCGATGAAAGATCTGTTTCCTATATCGATAAGAAAACCCGCCGGTTGTGGCAGATAGACATGTGGAGCAATGGCCAGCAGATCAGGATGGTGGATATGGAAACAGATTTCAACTCCATCAAGGCTCCTTTTGATAAAGCAGCAACCATGAAGATGGTGAAAGGCGGTAACTCCATCATCAACGGACAAGTGTTTGCCCGCGATTTTGACGACAACGGTACTATCTGGGCCAAAATGAAGGTGGTGAACATCCAGGCCAAGCAGGTAGCGCCCCGTGGTACACAGGTAATCCTGATCCCTTACAATGATTACTTCAAAGAATGGATCAAGGTAAACGAATCGCAACGTAAAAAGGGCCGGGAAGGTATTGGCCTGTTGGACGAAGCGGCCCAGTGTATCAAAACTACGAGCGTTTACGATGATGAAGGGCATTTTGAATTTGTAAACCTCATGCCCGGCGAATACCTGTTATATACCGAGTTTGGATACGACCATTCGTATAGCCAGTCGGAAGTGGTGGGTTATACCGACCACTACATCAACGGTATGTTCCAGAGTACAACTGCCAATACGGTCAGCAGGAACTATAGTACCAACGCCGGCGCCGTAGTGAAAAAGGTGGTAACGGTAAGCAAACCCGGTGAAAAAGTGGAAGTGAAACTGAAGAAAACACGTGCCTGAGTGCAGGCAAAGATTATAAGCAAGAAAGGCCGGGTTCCCGGCCTTTCTTGCTTTATTGTATTGGCTTAACTGGCTTAGGAATTTCCCGTACTTCCACTGTGCCGTCATATAAAAGAATAGGGCAGGATTTCGCCAGTTCTAACGCCTGTTCCATCGTTTCCGCCTGAAGAACAATATTACTTACAACTTTAAGCTTACCGGAAAGAACGGTTTCTTTTTTTACCGATTTCCCGCTTCCTGACACCGTGTAGCTCTCTCCCGGAAAAGCGAAACTCAAAACATACACGCTGTCGGCTTTCCATTGTGCGAGCAGCAGCTCCCATTTGGGGCCTGCTATTTTTGCCTGTTCTGAACCATAAGTTTCGGGGACTCTTACCAATAAACTGTACTGTTTCATTGCATTATTTTTTGATGGTGACGCAGTAGTATTTGCCTGTGCATAAGTTTTACTTATGAATGCGAAGCAAATAATAACTGCTAATAAACCTGGTTTCATTTGTTTTATATTTTGATACAAATGTCGGTCGGGAGGGGTCCCCATCATTGTAAAAAATCATTGATTTACTCATGGCGTGAGTGCCGGCGTTTTGGGTGTAAATGGAATCGCCTGTCGCAAATACACCCTCAAAATGTCGCGTCTACGGGCTGTGTGATCTATTTAGCCAGCGTATTTTTGTAATGATAAAACAACAATCATTATTATAAAATTTAAGAGATGAAAATCATTATTTACCTCGCTGCATCTGCGAATGGATTGATCAGTAATAACAGGAATGTACCGGATTGGTTGTCGCCGGAATACGGAGCGGGTTTTATGGCCATAAGCCAGCGCACGCAAGCCGTGATCATGGGTAAAACAACTTATAATATTCTATCGCCGGATTACCTGCCGCTAAAAGAAGGTTCGCTGGTGGTATTAACGCATGATACAAACGCAACGCCATCGCAATCCAATGTGTTGTTTACCAGCGATAGCCCGGAGAAAATCGTGGCGGCACTCGCCTCTAAAGGGCACACCGAAGCGGTAATCATCGGCGGCACGCAAACAGTAAGCGCATTTATGAAGGCAGGATTGGTAAATGAAATAATCCTGGTGGTGGAACCGGTGTTATTTGGGAGCGGATTGCTGTTTGTTGACGATGCGGACTTTGAATATCAGTTGGCATTACTGGATGTTAAAAAATTAAACAACAACACCATTCAATTGCATTACGAGGTAAAGGGTAAGCGGATTTAATTTAGCTACCACCCGGTGGCAAACAGCTTTCTTGCCGCTTTGTTATTTGAGGTAGTTAACTGCCTACTTCTTTACAAGCTCCACCCGTCTGTTCTTCGCTTTGCCTTCCTCTGAGCTATTGTCTGCAATTGGCTGCAGGGAACCAAATCCTTCAGAACTAAGGCGGGACTTATCAATACCGGATGAAACCAATGCATCCAATACTGCTTTCGCCCTGTCTTTGGACAACTGGAGATTATGTGCATCGTTGCCGGTGTTGTCTGTATAACCGTTAACCGCAACCTTTAAACCGGGGCTTGCTTTCAACGCCTTTGTAATTTCTGCCACAGCATCTTTGCCGTCCGGCTTCAGCGTGGATTTGTCTGTGTCGAAGTTGATATATAGTATTGCTTTGCCTTTCTGATTGAGTTCTTTACTTATTTCATCGGCTTTCAGCATAGTAATGGTTTGTTTAAATCCTTCCTGCTGTAAGATATCGAGCTTGCCTTGTGCGGAATTGCCCGTCAGCTGGATATAGATATCACCTCCATTGGCCCGGCGGATGATATAAGTTTTGATATTCTCTTCTGTATAGCCGATAGAACCATCTTCTCCCAGGTAAGAAGCTCCCTGGCTGTAACGGTCGTATTCTTCCTGGGTAATTGACCCGTCAAATATCTTTACTCCACCGGCAGCTTTGATTGCTTCATCATAACTTTTCTCAAAGAATGGAAGAGACCAATCATTCTGTTTTATTTCGACAACATTACTTTTCCATATACGACCCTCTAACGGAGTCATTTTACCATCTATGGCGAAGAAAAGACGGTCAAACTTGCGTTCAACCGGTTTATTCATTGTGGTTAGTCCTTCCGGTAAAGTAAAAAAGGGGAAAGGGCCCAGTTCTTTCTCTGATACCGGAACGTCATTAATGTTAAAAGCGGTTGTTCCTTTTTCTTGCTTTTCTTCAGTGGGAGTAACAACATCCGTCTTCGGTGTAGAATCTGCAGTGGCCGCCTGTTGCTTTCCTTCATTATTGCAGGCGTATGCAAAGATCAAAGCGGAAATGCCGAAGAGTAATGATCGAATATTCATAATAGATACTTTTTAAAGATTGTATATGATGCAGGTTAATGATTCATTTTTAACGAAGCCCATCATCATTTTTTGACACCGGTAAATTTTTCATCATGGAGGTCGTTGCCTATCGGATTATCCGCAAAGCTATTGGATGTATCCCCGAAAATATATACCCTTATCTGGTGTTTTTTTTCTCCCGGTTTCCAGGTATTTTTTGTGTGCATTTTTGCGATATGCCTTGTAGCGGGCGGCCGCAAGGCATATCGCAAAAATACAGGTGTTTTAGAAAATGAAATTGGTGCTGAGGAAGTCGGAGCTGTGTTCATTCACAATATCTTCCAGCAGTTTTTTATTGGTGTCGTTCATCTTTGTAGCTACCAGTGAGCGGATGGAGAATGAACGAAGGGCATCATGCACAGAGAGCGTACCTTCTGCGCTGTCTTTCCGGCCGGTGAAAGGGAACACATCTGGTCCGCGCTGGCACTGGCTGTTGATATTCACCCTGCTTACCTGGTTTACCAACGGATCAATCAACATAGCCACTTCATCAGGATTGTTGCTGAAGATGCTTACCTGCTGTCCATGTGGCGACTCGATCAGGTAGTTGATCGTTTCTTCTATATCATCATAAGGCACTACAGGAATTACCGGTCCGAATTGTTCCTCGCGGTAGAGTGTCATCTTATCATTCACCGGGTATACCACTGCCGGGAATACAAAGGATTCGTTGGTAGCGCCACCGTTTTCATTAACAACGGCCGCACCGTGGGCGATGGCGTCGTCCAGTACTTCACGGATATAGGCAGGTTTGCCGGGTTCCGCTACCGGTGTAAGTTGTACGCCTTTCTCCCAGGGCATACCGAATTTCATTTTGCTGATGGACTCACCGAGGCGGGCATTGAATTCGTCAGCAATAGAACGGTGTACAAATAATATTTTGATGGCGGTACAACGTTGACCATTATACGATAACGCACCGAGGATACATTCATTCACGGCTACCTGTATATCCGCGTGTGGTGTAATGATGGCGGCATTTTTGGCATCCAGGCTCAGCACGGCGCGCAGCCGGTTCAGCTTGGGATGGTGCTTGCGCAGATCGTTGGCTACTTTACTGGAACCGATAAAGGCCAGTACATTGATTTTACCGGTAGCCATGATACCGGGTATCACGGCGGCGCCGCGGCCATATATGGTGTTTACCACTCCTTTCGGGAAAGACTCCATGAATGCGCGTAACAATGGGTAGTGCACCAGCGTACCGTGTTTTGGCGGTTTGAAAAGGATGGTGTTGCCCATGAGCAACGCAGGAATCAGCGTGGTAAAGGTTTCATTCAGCGGGTAGTTGAACGGGCCCATGCAGAGTACGACCCCTAATGGTGAACGGCGGATCTGTGCGATGGTGCCTTCCTTGATTTCGAAACGGGAAGAGCTGCGGTCTATTTCTTTGAGCGCATCTATAGTGGCGTTGATGTATTCTATGGTGCGGTCAAATTCCTTGATGGAGTCAGCAAAAGATTTCCCGATTTCCCACATGATCAGTTTTACGATCAGGGTGCGTTGCTCCGTCATTTTGCGGGCAAATACAGAAAGACAGTTGATGCGCTCATCCAGCCGCATCGTAGGCCATTCGCCGCGACCGTTATCATACGCCGAGAGAGCGGCATTCAGCGCTTCAAACGCCTCCTTTTCGGTGGTTAACGGGTAAGTGCCTATCAGTTTGCGTTTCAGGCCATCTGCCGTTGGAATGTTGATAGGGGAGTACACTTCACTCACCGGCCCATCCCATTGTTTCATTTCCCCGTTTACCAGGTATTCTCTCTGATGAATTTCAGAAATACGGAACTCTTCGGGTATTTCATTTTCTTCAACAAAAAGTTTCTTCAGCTCATCTTGAAAACTCATGTGTTAAAATTTTATGCGTACAAATTACACAAAACAGACCAGATAATAAACATAGAATGTTTCGATCGGGGTGTGGGGAAAATCTATAAGATAGATTTTTGGGAGATGAAAAATATTGACTGTACCGGTGCTAACTTTTTTATTTTCAACGATTCACCTAATTTCGCCGGATGTTTTACAGGAGAAAATTAATACAGCGCATCATGGAAACAGGTCACCGCAAATCGTTTTATTATCCATTATTCACAGGAAAAGAAAAACATTTATAGTAGCTCCATCACCAGCTACCGGCGAAACCATTTGCATATTTTATAAAACATCTTGCGCATGCCCTTGACAAAAGTTTTGATCACCGTTAAAAGTTACCCCACCGTATCTTCCCATTATGATGAACAGGTTAGCATCGCCGGTTTCAGGGAAGATGGTGTTTTTATCAGGATATATCCCATCCCTTTTTCAAAGAAAACCTATGAAGAACAATATCAGCTCTACGACTGGGTGGAGCTGGGCCTGGTGCGGAACACCAGGGATTTCCGCCTGGAAAGTTTCAGACCGGTAACAATGGATGCACCGGTAAAAAAGATGGGGCATCTGGGCACGGAAGAGCATTGGCAGGAACGGAAGGCCATTGTGCTGAAGAATGTATACCGCGACTTTTCCACGGTGATCATGGAAGCGAAACACGAAGCGTTTTATACTTCGCTGGCTGTATTCAAACCTACGCGGATACTGGATTTTGTGGTAGAAGAAACGGAACGGGAATGGAACAGCGACCGGTTGAAGATTCTACAGGAAGAGATGTACCGGGGCCAGGTATTTGAACAACCGGAAGATCCTTTTACCTTGATGGAAAAGCTACCCTACAAATTTTCCTTCCGTTTTACCGACAACAGAAATGAAGAAATTACCCTGCCGGTGGAAGACTGGGAGCTGGCATCACTGTATTGGAAAAGCCTGAAAAAGCAGCGTGGTGCTGATAAGGAGCAGAAAGCCATTCATGAGGTCAGGAAGAAATACCTGCAGGAATACGCCAGGAATACCGATTTGTATTTCTTCCTGGGTACTACGCAAAATGCACACGCCGGTTCCAGGCAGCCGTTTACCATTGTTGGGTTGTTTCATCCTACTATGCCACCGGCGGTGATACAGGGGAGTTTGTTTTAGCGGTTGCTCATCTTATCAGCCCGTAATTCTCCGCCGGAATTAGCCCGATAATAATTTATATTTGAGCAAATAGCTTAAATATCATGAAACAAGTACGGGGATTGCTTTTACCTGCAAGGATCATAATCAGTGTTCACCTGCTTGTTTGCATGTTATCCTGCGGACAACTATTTGCATCCCCCCAGGTAAAGCCCGGGGATTTTACATTCGACGTAATCCCTGAAACTTTTGAGCTGAATCTCTATTACGGGGGAATACCTGAGAAGGCAGGCAATCCGCTGGCGCCAATGCGGGTGGCCAATTTAAAAAAGACCACCGACTTGGTATCATGGCTGTATCCTGATCTTCTTGTTTCAGTAAGCATTGTAAAGAAAGAAAACTACCTGGATATTAATATCCGGTCAGAAGGAGCCGGTAAATTTGTATGGCCGCGTGTGCATGCGGAAAGCTATATGCTGCCTTTATGGGAAGGGAAATATATTCCCGCAAAGGACAACTATTGGAAGTCTTTTTTGAAGAATCAGTCATTGGATTATCCCGGAAGCTTTTCAATGGGATTTTTTGCTTTGAACAAAGCTAAGTATTCGATCGTGTATGTGTTGAAAAATGTTTTCAACAGTGATTTACATTTCGATGTGAGCCCGGACATCAGTTTTTCGTTCTCCCATCAATTCCCTTCTATTAACCCGGACAAAACCTATGGCTTCAGGATTTATGTTACCCCAACTGATCCGTTAGCAGTAAGTACTGTGTATAAAAATTATATCCGGGAAAAAAACAGGTTTGAAACATTGGAAGAAAAAGCTGCTAAAAATCCTAATGTCCGGAAATTATACGGTGCGCCACATATCTATTTCTGGCCACACGGACTCATTTCTGAGAAAAATATTCACTGGAAGCAGCTACAGGCGTCCTCGCCTGCAAAAGAAAAGTTCTTTTCCTGGCTGATTCAATCGCTAAAAGATAATGAAGAAAACGATGCCGCAAATGCCTTTAGCCAGGTATGGGTGGAATGCAAAAAACAAACTCCCATTAATGATTATCAGAAAAGGATCATCCTGGAGGCCTTAAATAAGGCACTCCGTACGAAAGAGTTATATAATCCTGATGTATTTGGTCCCCTGCCAGGAACTGCGCCGGCAAACCATTTGAGCGAACAGCAACTGTACGTCCGTAATAAACTATTACTAAAGAAGGGGCTGGGAGAAATCATCGATAATCCTGTCGATTGGGGAAAAGAAAGTGTGAGCCTGATGCACGATATGTACCAGTCGGGAATAAAGAAAGCCTGGATAGGTTTATCTGATTGGGCAGATGGATTAAAGAATCCACTCCTGGTGGAAGAAGCTAATAAACTGGGCTATCTTATTGGTCCTTATGACAGCTATCATTCTATTCATCAAAAAGAAGACAGGGAATGGCGCACCTGCTGGTTTCCTGATTCGTCGCTGTACGATAATGCTTCTGTGACCAACGCTTCCGGGAAGAAAACCGGTGGTTTTATAGGGGTAGGGAGGCAGTTGAATCCCACGTTGGCTTTCCCATCTGTAAAACAGCGGGTAGCAGCCATCCTGAGCGATAGTATTCCATATAACTCGTGGTTTGTGGATTGCGATGCTACCGGTGAGGTATTTGATGATTACTCGCCGGATCATATCACCACAAAAGAGGAGGACTTTAAAGCCCGTCTTCAGCGGATGGAATACATCGGCAATGAGGTAGCGATGGTAGTAGGATCTGAAGGTGGAAATGATTTTGCGGGTAAATCATTGGCGTTTGCGCAGGGGTTGGAAATGCCGGTACTATTCTGGGGAGATCCCGACCTGAGGCAAAATAAAAATAGCCCCTACTATGTTGGCAGCTACTGGGGACAAGCCGGTAAAATTCCATCTATCTATACGAAAGTAATACCCATAAAAGAACTTTATGAAAAGATATATGTTGATCCAGCTTATTCACTGCCGTTGTTCCGTCTTGTTTATAATGATGCCGTTATAACAACAGCGCACTGGGAAAATGGCTCCCTTAAATTAAAGGATGAAGTGGGAACACGGATGCTGTCGGAAATTTTATACAATACGCCACCTTTATACCATATTGACCAGGCGGAATGGAAGCTCAACAAAACACAGATCATTCGTCATATAAAAGTATGGAGCCCGTTGCATGAAAAAGCAGTAACCCTGCCAATGAGCGCCTTTAATATTCTTTCAGATGACCGTCAGGTACAGCAAACAGTATTCGGTAACAAGATAAAAGTGACGGTAAATTTTTCCCACCAGGATGCGCTGTCCGGTACGGACCTGATCCGGGCGCGGTCTGCGGTTATTGATGATGGATTTAAAAAAGTAAATTACACAGTGAAGTAAAAACAGCAATTATAATAACATGAACCCGCCCAACAACATTCAACTTATTGAGGGAGAAATAGCTGCAGCAGTATCTTTAGAAAATATGTTTGCATAAAAAAAGAGCCCCCGGTGACGGAGGCTCCTGTTATTCTTCTGATTAATTAAGCAAGATCAAACCTGTCGAGGTTCATTACTTTATTCCAGGCTGCTACAAAGTCTTTCACAAACTTTTCCTGACCATCTGCACTTCCGTATACTTCTGCATTAGCTCTGAGTTCTGCGTTAGCGCCCAACACGAGATCTGCACGGGTACCGGTCCATTTTACTTCGCCGGTGGCGCGGTTGCTGCCTTCATAAAGTTCCCTGTCTTCAGAAACTGCTTTCCATGCAATGCCCATGTCGAGCAGGTTTACAAAGAAGTCGTTGGTAAGCTGGCCCGGGCGTGTTGTGAAAACGCCATGTTTAGAACCATCAAAGTTAGTGTTCAGCACGCGCATGCCACCCAGCAATACGGTTAATTCCGGCGCAGTAAGCGTGAGCAGTTGCGCCTTATCTATCAGCAATTCTTCTGTAGATACGGGGAATTTTGATTTGCGGTAGTTGCGGAAGCCGTCTGCAACAGGTTCCAGGAAGCCTACGGATTCAACATCGGTTTGTTCCTGGGAAGCATCCATACGACCGGGGGTGAAAGGAACTGTGATGGTATGTCCAGCATCTTTCGCTGCTTTTTCAACCGCAGCGGCGCCGGCCAGTACGATGAGGTCTGCCAGTGAAACCTTTTTACCGCCGGACTGGGCACTATTAAATTCTTTCTGAATGCTTTCCAGTGTATCCAGTACTTTTTGCAGCTGTGTTGGATTGTTCACTTTCCAGTATTTCTGGGGAGCCAGGCGAATGCGGGCGCCATTGGCGCCACCGCGTTTGTCGGAGCCACGGAAGGTAGAGGCAGACGCCCACGCTGTAGAAACCAGTTCTGATACGCTCAATCCTGATGCCAGTACTTTTGCTTTTAAGGCTGCAATATCTTTTTCATCTATCAATGCATGGTCAACTGCGGGAATAGGATCCTGCCAGATCAGTTCTTCCTGTGGCACATCGGGGCCCAGGTAACGGGCGCGGGGGCCCATATCGCGGTGCGTTAATTTAAACCATGCACGGGCAAAAGCATCTGCAAATTCATCGGGATTTTCCAGGAAGCGCCTGGATATTTTTTCATAAACCGGATCAAATCTTAAAGATAGATCGGTGGTGAGCATGGTGGGTAAATGTTTTTTAGCGCTGTCGTATGCATCAGGAATAATGCTGTCTGCATCTTTAGCTACCCATTGGTGCGCGCCGGCGGGGCTTTTAGAAAGCTGCCATTCAAAACCAAAGAGGTTTTCGAAGAAGTTATTGCTCCATTTAGTGGGTGTTTTCGTCCATATTACTTCAAGTCCGCTGGTAATTGTATCGGCGCCTTTACCGGAGCCATAGCTGTTTTTCCAGCCGAGGCCCTGCATTTCGAGGTCGGCGGCTTCCGGTTCCTTGCCTACATGGGTAGCAGGTGCAGCGCCGTGGGTTTTACCAAAGCTGTGGCCGCCTGCGATGAGGGCAACGGTTTCTTCGTCGTTCATGGCCATGCGGCCAAAAGTATCACGGATGTCTTTAGCAGCCGCAATTGGGTCGGGGTTGCCATCGGGGCCTTCCGGGTTTACATAGATCAGTCCCATTTGTACGGCCGCGAGTGGTTTTTCCAGGTTGCGGGAGTGGATATTGCCATCTGCATTATCATCTGATGCTACCACGCCGTGATGTTCTTCCACACCGGCGGAGCCATGTGCATAGCGTATGTCGCCACCGAGCCAGGTGGTTTCGGAGCCCCAGTATACATCTTCATCCGGCTCCCATACGTCTTTACGTCCGCCGGCGAAACCAAATGTTTTGAAGCCCATTGATTCCAGCGCTATATTGCCGGTGAGGATCATTAAATCCGCCCATGAAATTTTGTTGCCATATTTTTGTTTGATGGGCCAAAGCAGCCTGCGGGCTTTGTCGAGGCTCACGTTATCGGGCCAGCTGTTAAGCGGGGCGAAACGTTGCTGTCCTGAGCCTGCGCCGCCACGGCCATCACCTACACGGTAGGTGCCTGCACTGTGCCATGCCATGCGGATGAACAGGGGGCCATAATGCCCGAAGTCGGCCGGCCACCAATCCTGTGAGTCGGTCATAAGTGCATGAAGGTCTTTCTTCACTGCTTCCAGGTCGAGGCTTTTAAAGGCTTCGGCATAGTTAAAATCTTCACCCAACGGGTTTGATTTGGAGGAATGCTGGCGCAGGATACTCAGCTTTAACTGGTTAGGCCACCAGTCCCGGTTCCTGGTGCCACCACCGCCAACATTGTGCTTCATACTGCCATTATGAAACGGACATTTACTGATGTCGTTTGATTCTGTTCCCATTTTTAGAAGTTTTTATGGTATTGAAAGAACACTTACCTGCACCTTTTAGTTGTGCATAATGATAAAGTTATGATATAGAAAGAATAATCACAATCAATTAATTTCTATATTTCAATAGTTAAAATCTATTTGTGGGTGGGTGACTTATTAACGGGGTGGGGGGCTATCTATTACTTCTCGGATACTTCTCCGGTGCGTCGGACATGGGTAGCGCATGGACTATCCATGCACTATCTATACTGTTCGCATGCACTCCTCATGCACTCCTCATGCACTGTTAATGCACTATCAATGCACTCAGGCAGGCAGAGGTCGCTAAAAATTACGTTTAATCCTGCAGGCTTTTCAGGTAAGCCGGATAGTCTGTTTTCATCAGTAGTTCGTCGGTGTTCCGTTTGGTGATGATCACATTACGCATATCGGACCATGCGGTTCCCAGAGCGTCCACTCTTTTCTTTAATTCTTCAAACGTGATGTCCCTGCAATAAATAGTTGAACCGGGCTGCTGCTTCCATGATTGGGCAATAGTACCGATGTCGAAAGAATCGAAGCCTATTTCGTTGACCAGTTTAAATACTACTTCCTTTGCAGCGGTATCGTCGCCTGAAACCGCCAGTGCGATGCGGTTTTTAGCGCCTTTGGGCTGGCCTTTGCTTTCCAGGCTTTCTATCACGATGGAATTAAATATTTTAACAATGGGAATGCCCAGTTGCTCCTGTACCCACAGGCTATCGATGCCGCCTTGAATAAGCGCCGGTATGATTCCGTCGCGCAGGGTGGGATAATAATTTCCCGTGTCAATAACCACCACGTCATCGGGTAGATTTTTAAAAATGTTTTTGGGGAGATCGGGGATACTTTTTTGAGGGATGGCAACGATGATCACCTTTTTATTTTGGGTGACTTCTTCTACCGTAGCTGGGGTTGCCCCAATGTTTTCAGCCAGTTGTTTTAACGATGCGGGGCCGCGGGAGTTGGCGATGGAAACGGTATGTCCCAATGCAACGAGTTTGGACGCCAGCCAGCTTCCGATAGCGCCCGCGCCGATAATTCCTATATTCATAAGGTTGTATTTTATGCGGGGATATTTTCTTTGGGATTCGGCTGACCTTTGCCCGTAGTGATCAGGTTGCGCAAACTATCGTTGATATAGTGGGTCCATGCATCAAAGCAAATATTATAACATTCATAGGCCGGTACCAGTCCCCGGTGCGTGAAATGAAGTTGTGTTTTGTTTTCTTTTTCAGAGATCTCAAATTCAATTTTTGTACCGGTCCATTCTGTTTTATCTTCCGTGAAATTGAAGTAGTTGTCCAGTACCAGCCAAACGACTTTTTTATCCGGGATCACTTCTATTAACTTCATGGTACACTTGTGAACGTCTTTGAACTGATAAGTAAATTCATCATTGAGCCGGGTGGTACCGTCTTCAATATTTTCGGACCACCATCCGCGAACATTGTTGATGGCATTGAATACTTCTGCCGGCGTCTCATCTACCAGAAGTATCGTGTTAAAATCTGATGCAGTCATTTTGTTGATTTTTAATTGGATAACTTGTTATTTAATAAAGTCTCTAATTTTTTCAGTTTCGTAGTCCAGAACTTATCGAAGTAGGAGATCCAGTGCTGCAACTCCTTAAACCCATCCTGTTTCAGCGTGCAATACCGTTCCCGGCCAATATCCTGGATAGAGATAAAGCCTGCGTTGTACAATATTTTAATGTGCTTTGAAACGGCGGGACGGCTCATGTCAAAATTGTCTGCCAGGCTGTTGATGGTCAGACTATCTTCCGAGAGCAGCATCAGCATCTTCCGCCTGCTCGGATCGCCGATTACCTGGAATACGTCAAGCGTTGGTGTTGTCATGTTGTGCCTTGTTTATACGTTCCGCGATTTTGTGAATATTCTTAAGCCAGCCATCAGTCAGTGCGTTGAGCATACTCAGGTTTTCTTCTTTCGTGAAACCGCTGTGCTCCAGGAAAAGCTCCGTGCCGTTGTCCTTTGCTTCCAGTTTCCATAGTACTACGGAATCCAGTGTGATTTTGCCATCGCCGGGGCCGCACTTCCACGAATAGGAGAGCCTTTTAAAAGGAACAACCTCTAATACCTTACAGTAAAAGATTCCGTCGAAATCGAGGCTGGGTACCGGGTTTGTTCTGAACTGAAAGTCGAGTCCCACGATGGGCTGAAAATCATTCTTCATCAACCATTGCTCCATCAGCTCCGGTTGGGTAAGGTAGTTCCAAACCGTTTCAGCCGGATGCGGGAAGAAGAACTGGTGTTTAATTGTCTTCATCATAATAAGTAACTTTAAGGTTACATAAAAGTATGTGTAACTTTTGAGTTACGCAAATATATTTTTAGAGATGGCAGAAGAGCGTGATAAACACCAGCTGTATGGCTGATATTTTTTTGGGTGTCGCACGAACAACATTTATTAAATCTTTGTTAGCAGGTAAGAATTCCAGCTAAACTGGCTTAAATTGATAACAGCTGAAAATTTATCACCAAATAAATAAAGCCAAACAAAATGAGTAAGATCACAGTAAAAGACGGTACCGAAATTTATTACAAAGACTGGGGAACAGGCCAGCCTATTGTTTTTCATCATGGCTGGCCTTTGTCCGGTGACGACTGGGACGGGCAAATGATGTTTTTCCTGGAGCAAGGCTACCGGGTTATTGCTCATGACCGGAGAGGTCATGGAAGATCCAGTCAAACCGCCAATGGCCATGATATGGATACCTATGCGGCCGATGTAGCGGAGCTTACAAAGGCGCTTGATTTAAAAGACGCCATTCACGTTGGGCATTCTACAGGCGGCGGGGAAGTAATCCGTTATGCTGCAAAATATGGTAAAGGCCGTGTGGCTAAAGCGGTGCTCATCAGCGCAGTTACTCCGCTGATGGTGCAAACAGCCAGCAACCCCGACGGCGTACCATTATCGGTATTTGATGAAATCAGAAAAAATACCGCCACACAACGTACCCAATACTTCCAGGATTTTACGCTGCCATTTTATGGGTACAATCGTGAAGGAGCAAAGATATCGCAGGGTGTGAGAGACAATTGGTGGCGCCAGGGCATGATGGGAGGCATCAAAGCACATTACGACTGTATTAAGGCATTCTCTGAAACAGATTTTACGGAAGATCTTAAAAGTGTGGATATTCCCGTGCTGGTACTGCATGGTGAAGATGACCAGATCGTTCCGTTCCCGATTTCCGGAGCAAAAGCGGTGGGCCTGTTAAAAAATGGCAAACTCATTTCCTATCCGGGATTCCCGCACGGTATGCCCACTACTGAAGCTGCCACGATCAACAAGGATCTCCTGGCATTTATCAAATCATAACATAGTAAGATATCAGCACCATACAGGTCAAAAAGCGTGATACATTCTTTCGGATTGTATCACGCTTTTTTGTTTGCAGGTTTGCCGGAGCCGGTAAAATTAGTTTGATATTTTTCCCGCAAAGGATTATCTTGTTATCTTAACATCTAAAGCCACTTTGCTGCCGGGTACTTTTTCATATGATGAGGAGAAGCTAGTTATAGAGATCTCGGAGGGAGATGAAGAAGCCTTTACCCGTCTGTTTTACCATTACGGTGCTATTATTCATCCCATTGTACTTAAAATAGTAAAAGATGAAGCCGCTGCTGAAGATGTGGTAGCCGAAGTATTTCTAAAGCTCTGGATAAATAGAAAAGGGCTGACCGCTGTTACCAACCTTTCCGGCTACATCTACCGCATGGCAACTAATTTCTCTATCAATCACCTGAAACGTAATAAAACGGAGGCGCATGTATTACAGGATATGTACCTGGATGTACCGAGCCATGAAGCCACCGCTGAAGAACAGTTTACTGTACAGGAACTGAGAAAGTCGATCCACAAAGCGGTAGACGGGCTACCCGAACAACGCCGCAGGATCTACGAGTTAAGCAGGGAAAAGGGGTTGTCGCGAAAAGAGATTGCCGACCTGCTCCAGATTTCAGAGAATACCGTAAAAAACCAGCTGCGTATTGCATTGCGGCATATACAGGAGTCTATACTAAAAGATCAGGGAACTTTAATAGCAGGCATCTTCTTTATGGAGATCATCATGCATTAACGCCATATTCCCAACGCCTATCTATCTGCCTGTTTTTAGCACGGCGCCTGCAACAAACACTTCCTATGTATTATTCTTAAAAAAAAATGTAACCCGGAGGAGTACCGGTATTCATTTTTTGTGTCTATTACTAAGAACGACCTGGCCCGCCGGGATAAAACGTACACTGTGATACAGGACGACCATATAAAACAGTTGTTAGAACGATATATAAATGATCTGTCCACGGAAGAGGAGAGGCTACAGCTATTGGATATCATCGACTCCCGCCCTGAGGTGGACTGGTATGCCCTGCTGGCGCCTGCGTTTACAGAAGCCGGTGCTGATAAAGGGTTTACACCTGAAAAGTGGCAGCCGGTACTGGATACTATTCTGAAATATCCGCCAGTGGAGAAAACGACGCGGGTGGTACCCCTTTTCAGAAGATGGTGGTCTGTGGCAGCTATGCTTGCCATACTGCTGGGGGCAGGGTGGTGGTTTTATCGCTCCGGCAATACCAAAGTTGCTCCCCCGGTGCTAGCCATGGCTGATATACCTCCGGGCAGCAATCGCGCCGTACTGACGCTGGCCAACGGGCAGGAGATCACCCTGGATAGTGCCCACGGTAATATTGTTCAGCATGGGAATTTTAAAGTGAACAACGACAGTGGTATGCTGAATTACGAGGGAAAAGCGAATGTGGCGGAATATCATACGTTGTCAACACCACGGGGAGGGCAATACAAGCTGCAGCTTCCGGATGGCACCAATGTGTGGCTGAACGCGGCTTCTTCCATTAGCTACCCCACTGCTTTCACAGGCAGGAAGCGGGATGTTGCCATTACGGGTGAAGTATATTTTGAAGTAGCAAAAGATCCCGGCAAACCTTTTAATGTACAAGTGAACCAAATGAATATAACAGTATTGGGTACGCATTTTAACATCAATGCTTACAGCGATGAACCCGATGCTAAAACAACATTACTGGAAGGCGCAGTAAAAGTAAGCGCCGGCAACCAAATGAAAATACTTGCGCCGGGCCAACAGGCGCAGTTAGAAAAAAATAATACGCTCAGCGTCATTGAAAATGTAAACGTAGAGGATATAATTGCCTGGAAAAACGGGTATACTGTTTTTGAAAATGCCGATATCCGGACTATCATGCGGCAGGTATCCCGCTGGTATAATGTAGATGTTGTTTTTGAAGGGAATATTCCTCAAAGGCAGTTCGCAGGGGGCATCTCCCGGAAATCCAGCCTGGCAGAACTTTTAAAGGTACTGGAATTTGCCAACGTAAACTTTGTAGTGGAAGGGAAAAAGATTGTCGTAAAACCGTAGCATATATTTCGCTGCCGTTCCCTTCTCCGGTAACACGAATATTTTAAGGAAGTATTTTTTAAGTCATGTGAATAACTAATATCAACCAAAAGGCTTGCAAAAAAAAGCCGGAAGCGTTCGCGGCGCATCCGGCAAGGCTTTGGGCAACCCTTTTTCCAACAAGGCGTTTGAAAAAGTAAATTAATTATGAACCCAAAACAGTTCAAAACTATGAATTTTTATTCATTACAGGTCCCTGTATTTTTTAAACATAACAAAAAGCTGACTAAGATTTTTCTCTTAAAGACAATTACGGTATCAGTATTGTTATTTGCGGGCATTTTCGCAGGTACTGCAGCAACGGCGCAACAAATTACGCTGAATGAGAAGAACGCGCCCTTGAAAAAGATATTCAATCTTATCAAAAAACAAGGCGACTATATCTTTTTTTATGAGAAAGGTGTGTTGGATAAAACAGCTCCGGTAACCATCAATGTGAGCAATGCCGGTATCCGTGACGTACTTGAAATTTGCCTGAAAAACCAACCATTATCTTACATTATCTCCGGTAATAACATCGGCATTAAAAGAAAAACTGCCGGAGCAGAGGGCGCCAGTGGTGAAACTGCGGCGCCGGCAGCATTGCCCGACGAAGACATCCTTATATGGGGGGTGGTGGTTGATTCAGTTAGCAATCCTAAACAAGGTGTAACTGTTACCAGCATATCCGGCGGGTCGCACCAGAAAACATTTGCGGTTACCAATGCAGACGGAACTTTTGAAGTATATGGGCAAAAGGGCGATAAGCTGGTATTCAGCGCCATTGGGCACAGGAATGTGGAAGTAAAATACAATGGGGAAGTGAGCCTGAAAGTAACGATGAAAGTGGCGCCCATAGAGATGAATGCCGTAGTGATCGATGACATTGACATGAGCCGGAAAAGAATACCCTTTACAGACACCATCGACATGACGCACCGGACGCACCTGAACCTGGGGCAGTTATTACAGGGCAGCATCCCCGGTCTCACTTTGCAAAATTCTTCTCAAAGCCAGCAGACATTGCAATCCATCGATTTTACCGGGAGGGGGGTGCCTGTAACAGGTACCTACAAGCCAACCATAGCCGCTTTGCGGGCACACTATAACCAATATCAAAGTGTCTATTCGTCAACCGGTTATCCAACCTTTGATTCGTGGATCAATTCTATGAAAGGTATAGATGGCGTTCGTTTTAATTACAGCACTTCCGTTGGTAATAACGGCCTGATTCCTCAATTAAGAGGAGTAAGCGGATTTAGTGGTAATACGTCGGGTATGCTGATCATCATTGATGGTTTTGCGCAGGATGGATTTCCCGCGAACTACCCGATGACCAATATAGAATCTGTTAAAGTGATCAAAGATCCGGAAGAACTGACCAAATGGGGACCCAGGGCCACAGGAGGCATTATTATGATCACCAGCAAGCGCGCTGTGAAGGGAAAATTACAGCTCAGCTATAGTTCCAACTTAAATTATGCAGCGGCGCCCCGGTTTAACCGCAGTAAGCTACGTCTTGCTTCTTCCGCCGATATCGTGGACTATTTAAGGTCCGCATCCGATTCGGGTTTTATGATGCTGGCAAATAAAAACGATCCGCGTGTGCCTTTTAGTCTCAATCCTGCTGAGCGTATATTTTATGACTGGCAGGCAGGCATCCTGTCGGCGCACGACTATAATACCCAACTGGATTCGCTGGGCAGGCTATCCAATGAAAGCCAGTTAAGGCAGCTGCAACAAAACTCCTTTAATCAAAACCAGATGCTCACCCTTTCAGGAGGCAGTAATGCATGGCGCTTCAGGGCGGCCGGCATCTACAATACCACCCGTTCTACCGCCCTGGGCAACTACAGCCGGATGTTCAGCCTGAATATGAACAATGACTTCTTATTATTTAAAAACAAACTGCGCGCGCAATGGTATATAAATGTTTCCCAAAACACAGCCAGGACCGGTGCTAACTCCGACTTTCGCAGTTTGCAACCTTACCAGTTGCTCGTTGATCCGGTAAGCGGAAAGTATGTATACGATTATTCCACCTTTAACCCGGATGCCAATACCGCCCTTAAGAAATACGGGTATGAAGACTATGGCGCCAATGTGCTGGAGGATGCACGGATAAACAGCCAGATCAGCAAAAACCTCCAGGTGCAGTCAAGGCTGAATACCGACTGGGATATCCTGCCATCTCTCCGGTGGTCCACTTCACTGCAATATGATCTGCTGAATGGCAGAACAGAAAACCTGCTGGATGCTGTTTCCAGCCCGGCCCGGCAGCTGGTAAATGAATACGGAAGCCCTGTATTCGACGACTATGGCGCCGTTACGGGCATAGATTTTTATGTGCCCCGCGGTGGCATTATGAAAAAATCATCTTTAAAAAACAAGGATTGGAACCTGCGATCGGCTTTGCTGTTTAACAAGAATTTCGGGAAGCATTACTTTTCTGCATCAATTGGCGGCGGCGGTTTTGGTAATGCGTCACGTAGTCCTTCTTATGCCACCATCTATGGCTATAATAAACAAACCCGTCAGGGCCAGGCGGTGCTGTTGCCCTCTCCGGACCCCACAGCAGGTGTTCTTAACTTGTTTAGCCTGCCCGACAGGTATTGGGAAGGTACCTATGGCAGGATGGTTTATCCCAATACATTACTGACTCCGGCAGCGGGCGACACCATCATCTCACGGGGGCTCAACTGGAACGGCAGCTTTTCTTATTCCTATAACGATACCTATATACTAAATGGCAAGTACAATACAACGTTAAGTCCTAACTATGGCAATCCCCGTCCCTATACCAACCTTACCAACTACTCCGCGGATGCCACCTGGCGTTTAAGCAGGCAGCCTTTTTTCCAGGTTCCTTCCTGGATCACCAATGTGGCCCTGACTGCCGGCGTGGATGGAATCAGCCTTCCCGGTTTACCCACGCAAATTACTGCCCAACGGGATCTTCAAAGCAACTGGAATAACTACGGGGTTTGGGTTGTCAATTTCACACAAGCCCAGCAAAGCGGGCAAAGTTCATACAACGTGTATGAGAAACTGGGGATAGGCCTGTTGGAGGATCGTTATACTTTTGATATCAGCTATAATAGTTTACGCATCAATAATAACAATAGCGGAGACAAAACGACCAGCGGCTACGAAATAAAAAATTATGTGGGCGCAAACGCACGGGTGAGGCTAAGGCAGGGGCTCCTGCATTTATACGCAGGTTATGGCTATTCGCTGGACGGGAATCCCCAAACAAATATGAGGGTTGCTTATGACATTGCCAGGGAATCCTATTTTCATGCCGGCGCCATCAGCAAATTGCTGGTGGATTTTACCCTGCAAAATATCAGTGCCTACCAGGGTATGGAAATAATGGCAGGTACCAACGCTCCTTTATCTGGTGGCGGATTCACCATGGCGGTAAATAACAGCTTCGGGCAGCTTCCGCCAACGGTAAAAAACATGGAAGTGCATTCAACGTTGGGATTAGCCAATGACCGTTATCTTTTCGATATCCGTTATTACCAGACAAACACGGCCGGGCTCAATAATTTTATTCCTGTTCCTACCGATCCTTCTACAGGGTTGGGAACAAAAATCAGTTATAGTGAGATCGTCAAAAAAGGAGTGGAGATGTACCTGCAAATAAAAGTACTGCAGCAGAAAGATTTTAAGTATGTGATTACCCTTAATGGCGCCTATAATAAGAATATTGCGAAAGATGTACCCCTGGTAAATTTCTCACAAACCTCACGCTACCTCACAGGCTATCGTAATGGTTACAGCACAGAGAATCTCTGGAGCTATCGCTGGGCCGGACTGGATGCTACCGGGAGTCCTAGGATATATGACGCCAAAGGGCAAAGTACTGCCAGTCCTGACAGCGCCACACTGGCTTCTTCACTGGTCTACAGCGGTGTTACCCGTCCGCCTTTTACAGGTGGCCTCATACAGGAATGGGACTATAAAGGTTTTTTTCTGAGGGCAACACTGCTGCTCAATTTTGGTCATGTGATGCGGGAATACCTGCCGTCTCCGTCGAGAACGCAGGATAACAGCCTCCTGATCCGGGATCGCTGGCGGAAGCCGGGAGACGAGGCATTTACAGATATCGCAGCGATGTCGGGTAATGGAGATGAAGGCAGTACCCGGAAATTCATCATTCAAAATTCTACCAACAGTATTATGTCTGCAGATAACATCCGTTTGCAGGAAGTGCAGATAGGCTGGCAGGCGCTATCCGGTAAAATGCTGCAGCGTTATTTTATCAAGGATCTCACCGTATCCCTGCAAATGTTGAATGCTGCTTTATGGACCAGCAACAGGCTGCATGTAGATCCTGAAACCGTGGCCAATACAGGGGAGATAGAACTACCTAATACCCGGCAATATATGTTCACTGTTAATATGAAATTTTAAACAAGCGACAACAAATATGAAAAGAAAATTTCTCCGGCATAGTAACCTGTCAGATTTCCTGCTGCGAAGCATGGATGTAAGAGGAGTGATGATGGCTGCGCTTTGCGTACTCCTGTTCCTGTTGCCTGGTTGCAAAAAATTCTTTGATGTGCGTCCCAACACCACCAGCATCAATCCTACCACCATCAGGGATTTTGAAGAGATGCTGAACAGTGATTCCCTGGCGCTATGCAATTATCTGTTGGCGGACTTTATGAGTGATGATGTGCGGCTGGAAGATGTACACCTGTCTGCCGACGCCGTTTCATCCTATACCCGGTCTTATTTATGGGAACAAACCATCTGGAAACCAGGTGAGTCCGACTTTATGTACAACGCTTCATATACCCGTATTCTGCAAATGAATATTGTATTGGAGCGGATCGGCCGGGCAACGGGGAGTGAAGAACAGAAAAGTGTGATCCGCGCGCAGGCGCAAATTAACCGCGCATGGTATTATCTGCAATTAGCCAGTTTGTATGGATCAGATTACCAGGCGGCAACAGCCGCCACTGATCTGGCTGTTCCTTTGGTATTGCTTCCTGATGCCAGTGACCAGCCGGTAAGGGCCACTGTACAACAGGTATACGACCAGATCATCGCGGATCTGACAGCTGCAGTAGCTACACCCGGTTTACCCGGTATGGGGCAGAATGTGGTGCATCCCGGTAAAGCAGCAGGGTATGCATTACTGGCAAGAATTTATCTGAATATGGCTAAATACCCCGACGCACTCAACGCCGCGCAATCAGCATTAACGATTAACAGCCAGCTGCTGAAATACAACCGGGATTATGTAGCGCCTTCCAGTTTGCTGGATCTGTCGAAGAATCCTGAAATATTACTTGCCAGGCTATGTGTGGATTATGATTTCTACAATATCCGGCATACTGCTTTTCATATTAGCCCTACACTTCGTGCCGTACTGGATAGCAATGATATAAGGTTACTCGGCAATTTCGCAGATGGCGGTCTTTATATCAACGGCGGCAACTTTAGTGCAGTGGCATTTAATTATAGCCTCGGCGTGCCGGAGGTAATGCTGATAAAAGCCGAATGCCTCGCCAGGCAGGAAGATGCAGCAGGGGCACTGGCGTTAGTCAATGAGCTCAGAAAAAACCGCCTGATCACCTATGATCCGCTGGGCAGCACCACAGATGTACTGACCACGGTATTACAGGAAAGAAGAAGAGAACTCTTCTGTTATGGTGGACTACGGCTTTTTGACCTGAAACGGCTGAACAGGGATAGCCGCTTTGCACAAACCCTGCAAAGGTTCGCCGATAACGGTACTACGTTGAAGGCCACATTAGCCGCCAATTCACCGCGTTACCTGATGCCTTTTTCTCCTCTCATTATTGCTAATAACCCCGCTATTATACAGAACCCACGGTAAAATAAGCGTCATGATAACGATGAACCAGTCGATAGAGAATCAGTTATTTTCCATCAAAGAAACGGGAACAGGTCGTATGTGTTTTGAAGACGAGGCAGGATTTAGTGCAATCGTACAGCATCATTCTGCCAAGCTGCTCACCATTGTTACTTATATCACCAGGAACCGGCAAACAGCGGAAGATATTGTACAGGAAACTTTTCTGAGGTTGTGGGAAAAGCGTGTGACAATAACGCCTGATAACCTGGGTGGCTGGTTGTACAGAGTAGCCACTAACTTAGCTATGGGGCATTTGAAACGAGAATCCTTCAAAACCAGGGTGTATGCTTCTTTGCGCACATCACAACAGGAATTTGCCACTGAAGTGGAAGAACGTTTGGTACAAAAAGAAAACAGGATTGTTTTTAATAAAATATACACCCGCTTGCCTGAACAACAACAGGCCGTATACCATCTGAGCAAAGTGGACGGGCTCACCAGGGATGAAATTGCGCATCATTTAAAGATCTCTCCACATACGGTTAAAAACCATCTGAGCAGAGCCGTTCAGTTTATAAAAGAACACATCGGCGGTGTTACCCTCTTCTTTTTATTTTTTGTTTTTAACAATATATTTTTTAATCGCACTAGTACAAAAGCAGCGTCTGATAGTTTATATACTATACAGCAACAGGCAAACGGCAAACCAATATTCCCTTTAAAATCAGGTGCGTCTGAATTAATGAAACTGAAGCTGAAATAAGGCAGGTCATTAATCCGGACGGGTGAATGAATTCATGGAGCATTTCATGAAAAGGAACTTGCTATGTCTGTTGACAAAGAAATTATTCAACAATTAAATAAAAAACATGAAAACAAGAACACTCTTACTGGCCGCTATGATGATTTGCGGAACATTTGCTGCAAAAGCACAACAGGATAGCACAAAACAATATCAGAAAATAGAGCAGTTGTTTGCTGCGATGAACCTGGAACAAGCCTATATGCAATCAGCTATTGTAGCGGCAGATCAAACTGCTGCGGGTTCAGCGCAGCTGGCTGGCAAGAAGGAAGATGTACGTGCTTTTTTTATCAGGTATGCATCGTATCCTGCCTGCAAAAATGACTTGCTGAAGTTGTATGCAAAATATTATACCACGGAAGAAATAGAGGTGCTGACAGCATTTTACAAAACATCGGCCGGAAAGAAACAGCTGACCACTGCCGCCCAGTTACAGATGGAATCCGCGCAAATGATGAGTGCCAATCTGCAGGCACACGCAGAAGAATTGAATAAACTGAATGCTCCTGCTGCCGGCGGTTCTCAGAGCCGTTAGTTTACCGTATAAGCCGCCGCCGTTGCGCGGAGTATTTAACAAGCAAATTGTCAAACGAATATTTTATGACTTCCATTTTAAGAACGGAGAATCTTTCTCACCGGTATAACAGCACCTGGGCCATACGCGACATCAATATTGAGGTGGAACAATCAGGTATTGTAGGATTGCTGGGCTCAAATGGCGCGGGCAAATCCACCACCATGAATATTATTTGCGGTGTGTTGAATCAAACGGAAGGAAGCGTGTATATCAATGGTATTGATCTCAGAAAATATCCGGAAGCAGCGAAGAAAGAAATAGGATTTCTGCCACAGAATCCTCCGTTGTATACAGATCTTACGATCGACGAATACCTGACCTACTGCGCGCAACTCAGGCTGATGGATACAGGTAAGATCAAACCGGCCGTGGAAGAAGCGAAGGAGCGTTGTGGTATCACGCACTTCAGCTCCCGGCTTATCAAAAACCTGTCAGGTGGTTACCGTCAGCGGGTAGGCATTGCGCAGGCTATTATTCATAAGCCAAAACTTGTGGTGATGGATGAACCCACCAACGGACTTGATCCCAACCAGCTGATTGAAGCGAGAAAACTCATCAGGGAAATAGCCATTGACCATTCCGTGCTTTTATCCTCGCATATCCTGTCCGAAATCAATTTGCTCTGCAAAGAGATTATCATGATAGAGGCGGGCCGGATGGTGTTTTCAGATAGTATGGACGCATTCAATAATTACGTGCAGTCAAAAATTATGCTTTTACGCATGGAAAACCCGCCACCGAAAAGTGACTTGTTAAGAATACAGGGCGTTACCCAGGTGGAATTTCTGACGAACAAACAAGCGAGGGTTTATTTCGATGGCAGTCATGAAGATATTTCGGAGCGACTGATCACAGCGAGCGTGGAACAGGGATGGAAATTAAAAGAGATAGCACTTGATAAGGGGCTGCTCGATGATGTTTTCAAACAACTATCCTCCCAGTCTCCACAATAAAGCGCAACTAATGAAGACGATATTTCAAATAGCAAAGAATGAGCTTCGTAACCTGTTCTATTCACCAATAGCCTGGTTTCTACTGATTGTTTTCCTGGTGATGTGCGCGTATTTTTATACAGGCACCACCTATTCCTGGGCGAAACTCGCCCACCTGGCGTATTCCAATGATCCTAACTGGGTTTACCGTGCCACGGACTCTGTAACTTCGAGTATTTTCCTGGACAACGACGGTATCCTGATTAATGTATTGCAAAGTATCTATTTGTTTGTACCCCTTCTTACGATGGGCATCATTAGCCGGGAAATCAACAGTGGTACCATTAAACTGCTGTACTCTTCACCGGTTAAACTAAGCCGGATTATCCTGGGGAAATATCTTGCCCTTATGATCTATAACCTGCTGCTGGTGCTTATCCTCAGCATTTTTATTATCTCCGGGTTTTTTGATATCAAATCGCTGGACTATGGCCCCCTCTTATCAACACTGCTGGGGTTTTACCTGTTGTTGTGCACTTTTACGGCCATAGGCTTTTACATGTCCAGTTTAACGGCTTATCCCATTGTGTCCGCGATTGCCAGTTTTACGGTGTTTTTTGCATTGATGAATATCGGGCGCTTATGGCAGCAGTATGATTTTGTAAGAGACTTTACCTGGTTTCTTTCTATTGCGGGACGCACCGAAAAAATGGTGACCGGTCTGATTACTACCAAAGATGTGATCTACTACATCATTATCATCTACCTGTTTGTCAGTTTTACATTATTAAAATTGCAGGGCGAACGGGAATCCAAACCCTGGTTTGTAAAAGCCGGCAGGTACGTGGCTGTGGTTTTGTCCGGCCTGTTGATTGGTTACATTAGTTCGCGTTCCCGCTTTACCGGGTATTGGGACACCACCGCCGGGAAAACGAACACACTCCTTCCGCACTCACAAAAAATTATTAAATCATTCGACGACGGCCCGCTGGAGGTAACGCTTTACACCAACTTACTTGGCGCAGGCGCACAGGCCGGCCTTCCGGAATGGCGCAATGTTTACCTGGAACGCTGCTGGGAAAATTACCTTCGTTTTAACTGGAACATCCACTTTAAGTATGAATATTATTACGACGCTGACAGCACCGGTGTGGGCGGCACTATTTTTAAAGAGTTTCCGGGAAAGAGCCTGGAACAAATAGCCGTTGAGGTAGCAAAAGTGTTAAAGGTGGATGTATCCAACTTTAAACCCCCGGCAGAAATGCGCAGGCTCATTGATCTTAAACCGGAAGGCTACCGCCTTGTGATGCAATTGAAATATAAAGGACGCGCTGTTTTCCTGCGGACATACGGCAATGGCGACTGGCCCCGGTCCCCGAACATGGATGCCACACTGGAACGGCTGCTGGGTACTAAAATGCCGAAAATAGCCTTCATCAGCGGAGAACTGGAACGTAGCATTTATAAAAACGGAGAACGGGAGTTTTTCCAACAGACAATAAGCAAAGATAATTCCGGTGCATTGGTGAATATCGGTTTTGATGTGGACACCGTTAACCTGGCTACACAGGACATTGCGCCTGATGTGACCACCGTAGTGCTGGCCGATCCTAAAATGGATTTAGGCGCCCCAGTATTGAACAAACTTAAAAGTTATATAGATAAGGGAGGCAATATGCTGATAATGGGCGAACCTGGTAAACAGCATATTCTGAACCCCCTGCTTCAAAAGACAGGCTTTCAGTACGTGAACGGCAAGCTGGCGCAACCCGGCTATAATAACGCGCCGGATATGGTGATGCCTTATATGACGGCGACAGGGCTCAGTATGGCGAAGGAAAACCCTGCCTTGCCGATGAATCGTTTATGGACCAACGGGGTGTATGATGATTCGCTGAAATTAGAGATGCCTTCCGCTATGGGAATTGTTAATTCCGGAGACAGTGGTTTTGCCGCAAAGCCGTTGTTTGCAACGGTTCCCGGAGCCGTATGGTCAAAAGCCGGAAAATTTGTGACGGACTCGGTGGCCCCGGTATTCAGTCCGCAGGAAGGCGACATTCAGATAAACTCTTTCCCTACCTGTATTCAGCTAACGCGGCAGATCAATAACAGGGAACAACGGATGATTGTGTGTGGAGATGCCGACTTCCTCAGCGACCAAAAATCATACTCCAGTTGGGTGAGCAGGACATTCTACTGCTGGCTGAATGATGGCCGGATGCCGATTTACTCAAACTATCCGTATGCCAGCGACAATATGCTTAGTCTTAGCCCGGCCAGGGCAACGGTACAGAGAATAGCATACCTGTGGGTATTGCCTGGTATATTATTATTCCTGAGCACCGTATTGCTGATCAGGAGAAAAAGGAAATAAATAAGCGCACCAATGAAGTTATTATTTAGAATTGCAAAGAATGAATTCCGGTACCTGTTTTACTCACCCATTGCATGGTTTCTGATCATCGTGTTTTTGGTGCAATGCGCGCTCGTTTATACGAGCCCTGTTTATGACCTGGCACTTTACCAGGACATGGTGCTGAAAAACAATCCCAGGCCAACAATATCGATGGCGGCGGGTTCATTAACCCTGAAGGTTTTCCTGGCGGGTGGCATATTTCTCCGTGCAATAGGAAATCTGTATCTCTTTATTCCTTTGCTCACGATGGGGTTGATCAGCCGGGAAATCAATAATGGAACTATTAAGTTATTGTATTCCTCGCCGGTTCAGTTGAGGCAGATTGTGCTGGGAAAGTATCTGGGCATCATGCTTTACAGCCTGCTGCTGATAGCGATCATCGGAATTTTTATGATCACCGGCTTTTTCAATATTAAAAATGCTGATTACGGCGTGTTGTTTTCTGCCGCCCTGGGATTTTATCTGATTGTATGTGCTTATTCGGCTATTGGATTGTTTATGTCCAGTCTTTCCACTTACCAGATCGTATCAGCGCTCGCCAGTTTTACCGTGATCTTTATTCTCAGCCGGATTGGTGGCCTGTGGCAGAAATATGATTTTGTAAGGGACCTTACCTATTTCCTGTCTCTTCAGAACCGCACCGGAAAAATGTTGCAGGGGCTGATTACTACGAAAGATGTTATCTATTTTATAGTGGTTTCGTGGATGTTCGTTGGCTTTACGCTGATAAAACTGCGGAATGCACGGGAAGTTAAGCCCTGGTACATAAAAGCGGGCCGGTTTGCAGGCGTTTTTGCGGTAACCCTTATGACCGGCTACATCACTTCCCGCCCTGCAATCACCGGTTACTGGGACACCTCCGCCACCAAAATGAATACCATACATCCCCGCACACAACAGCTGCTGAAAGAAATGGGTGATACCACGCTGGAAGTTACGCTGTATACCAACCTGGTAGACCGCCTGGTAGCCCACGGACTTCCCGAGGTGCGGAACGTAAGTTATCTGGGCAATTTCTGGGAAGCCTATTTACGTTTTAAACCAAACATCTCATTTAAGTATGAATATTATTACGATACGGATGCGAAAGGAACAGACAGTGCATTGTATAAAATGCTTCCGGGTAAAAACCTGAAACAGATTGCAGCGGAATATGCGGATGCGATGGACCTGGATCTGTCGATGTTTAAAACGCCGGAAGAAATGCGCAAGCTGATCGACCTCAAACCGGAGGGCTATCGCCTGATCATGCAATTAAAATACAAGGGACGCACCGAATACCTCCGCACTTTTGAGGATGATTTTGTATGGGCCGACGAGCAGAACATGAATGCAGCCCTCAAACACTTATTGTATGGAGATATACCAAAGTTATTATTTGTGAGCGGTGAACTCGAACGCAATATTTATAAAATGGGGGAGCGGGAATATGCTTATCATACCACTTCAAAACCAGCCCGCCGTGCTTTGATAAATGTGGGCTTTGATGTGGATACCATCAACCTTACCACGCAGAACATTCCGGCCGGGATTACGGCGCTTGTACTGGCCGACCCTAAAATGGACCTGAGCCCGGCTGTGTATGAAAAGCTTAAAAAATATATCGATGCAGGTGGTAATATGCTGATCACCGGTGAACCCGGCAAACAATATGTACTCAACCCACTGCTTCAGCAAATCGGCGTGCAGCTGATGAATGGACAGCTGGTACAGCCAACTTATAATGAAACCCCGGATAAGGTAAAACCCTATCTGACAGCAACGAGTGCCGGTCTTGCTGAAGAACCCGCGATGCTGGTATTACGGGAGAGACTACAGGCGCACTTGACGGGCGATTCAATAAAAATACTCATGCCGGGCGTTGCGGGAATTTCCTACACCAGGGATAGTGCCTTTACGGTGGCGCCATTGGCTATGACCAGTCCGGATCGCGTATGGCTGAAAGCGGGCAACCTGGTGACGGATTCCACGCTTCCTCCGTTTAATCCGCTGGCGGGAGATATCAAACAGGCTTCCTTTCCCACCGTTGTGCAATTAACAAGGTCCGTTCGCGGGAAAGAACAACGGATCATTGTGTGTGGCGATGCTGATTTTTTGAGTAACCGCCGGTTGGCGGAGAGCTTTTTCGGCAATGCGCTTCATAGCTGGTTAAACTATAACCAGTTCCCTGTTTATACACCGCGTCCGCAACCGGAGGATACCCGTCTGCAGGTTAATGCAGAAGTGGCCGGTTTGCAGAAAATCATCTACATATGGGTGCTGCCGGGTGTGATACTGTTAATAGGCATCATACTATTGATTCGCAGAAAACGGAAATAACGATTCGCTTACTAAATACAAATAAGATGTTACGAACCGACGAACAAACCATAGAAGACCTGGGGATATTTGGAAAAAAAAGCGGCAGCGGGATTTATGATATCTACAACCGCTCACATACCAGGGGAGGCGAAGCCTTACTGGAAGAGATGTTCCGCAGCCCCTTGTCCGATAAGGACGCCATCAACAGGCGCAGCAGTATCATCGAAGATTTTGCACGACTGGGCATGTCCTTTCCTTACAATGCCTCGCTGTTTGACATGGCGGAAAAGTATCTTATCAGCGGTGAAAAGAATTCAAAAAGCAAGAACGATCCAACCTTACTCGGTGAAAAAGAGATACAAAACGGCGTGGGAGCGGTAATAGAACTTATTCGTCTTACAAAAAAATTCGTGGAGCAGCACGATGTGAAAAACATAGCTGCTTACGCAGCCGAGTGTGAAGCGATTACCCGGCTGCTGGCCGATCCTGTTTTTGAACCTGTACTCAAAGAACAGCCCAAAGGAAAATTATCCTATGGTGCGGTAACGGCGTATGACGCCTTGTTCAGGGTAAGCGACCGGGCTAAAGTAGAAAAACTGTTAGGTCATATCTACTACCTGGATGTATATATGTCCGTTGCCGGAACAGCTACAGAAAGGAATTTTATCTTCCCAAAAGCATTAGATAAAGGACTGTGTGAACTTAAACTTGAAAGTGTATACCATCCCGCGTTAAAGAACCCGGTAGGCAATGATATTACGATGAACGCCGCACAGAATGTTATTTTTCTGACCGGGGCCAATATGGCCGGTAAATCCACCTTTCTTCGTTCACTGAGTACCGCCCTGTACCTGGCCCATATGGGGTTTCCGGTGGCTGCAAAGGGCATGACGTTCTCTGTGATGGATGGTATTTATACCACGGTGAATCTGCCCGACAACCTGGGTATTGGCGCCAGCCATTTTTATGCGGAAGTGCTGAGGGTTAAAAAAATGGCGACCGAGTTAAGCACCGGCCAGTCATTTTTTATTTTGTTCGATGAGCTGTTCCGCGGTACCAACGTAAAAGATGCTCATGAAGCCACCGTTGCTGTTACAAATGGCTTTGCAACAAAACAAAACAGCATGTTCATTATTTCCTCGCATATAGTGGAAGCAGGAGAGGAGCTAAAGAAAAAAAGCAATATCGACTTTCTCTACCTGCCCACACGAATGAACAACCATGTGCCGGAATATACCTACACATTGGAAAAAGGCATTACAGACGACCGGCACGGCATGGTGATTATTCGTAATGAAGATATCCTGAACATACTGGAGAAAGGAAAGAAAAAAAGAGCGCAGGAATCAGCATCCCGCCAGGTGAAACCAGTATGAAATGCTTTCACCCCATCTGCGTAATGGTAAGCAGGAGAAACAACTGGCAACTACCATAGAAGCGCTTCGTAGTACTGGTAAAAAATAATAGTCGTATGAGTTTTGGAATTGACAAACAAACCCTTGATGAACTGAATCTGCTGGGCAAGTACCGTCAGGGATCAGTGTATCATTTATTTAACCGGGTAAAAACACGCGGCGGAGAGCAATTGCTTGATAACATGTTCCGCTTTCCTTTAGATAATGAAGCCACGATCAATGAGCGTAGCAGCATCTTTCAATATTTCCAGCAGGCAAAGCTCTCTTTCCCCTTCGATGTGCAGCAGGTAAGCCTGATGCGGGAGTACCTCGACATGGGCGCGAATAAAAATGCTGCGCTGGTATTGGCCGGCACGCTTATTAAAAAATGGCTTTCTACGCTCACAAGGGACGAGCAGTATAAAAAAAATGTACAGGGATTACAGGCTACTATTATCACCCTCAACAAGTGCTATGCTTTTGTAACAGCCATGCCTGCGGAGGGAAACCCCTATTACCCCCGCATACAGGCAATTAAGAACATCTTATCTGATAAGCGGATAGCGCTCCTTCGCAATATCGACATCTACCAGGCATTGCCAATAAAAACCTTAGCCAGTTACGACCATTTATTAAAGGGAAGGTTGTACCGGCAAATGGAAGACATCTTACAATTTATTTACGAAACAGATGTATACATTTCAGTAAGTGCGGTGGCGGCGGAAAAATCATTCAGCTATGCCCGGGCGCTGCCGCCGGAAACAAATGTGCTGTCGGCTTCAGGGCTTGCCCATCCATGTATCGACGGAGCCGTGGGCAACCGGATTTTTATGCATGCAGACAGTAATGTACTATTCCTCACAGGAGCCAACATGGCGGGCAAATCCACGCTGATGAAATCGGTGGGTATCGGATGCTACCTGGCGCATATGGGATTCCCGGTGGCGGCTGCGAAAATGGAATTTTCCGTCAGGGAAGGATTGTATACTTCCATCAATGTGGCAGACAATATAGGTCTTGGCTACAGTCATTTTTACGCCGAGGTAGTGAGAGTGAAACAGGCCGCAGAAGCGGCAGCAAGCGGGAAAAGATTACTGCTCATGTTTGACGAGCTGTTCAAAGGCACGAATGTAAAAGATGCTTACGACGGTACGCTCGCTGTAACAGAGGGTTTTTCCGATTACCAGGAATGCCTGTTCATTGTTTCCACGCATATTATTGAAGTAGGCGAAGCGCTGAAGTCCCGCCACAATGTTCACTTCGTGTATATGCCCACGGTAATGGATGGAGCGTATCCCCGTTATACTTACCAACTGCAGGAAGGTATTACGGAAGACCGGCAGGGGATGATGATCATCCGCAACGAAGGCATCCTTGAACTACTGTACAACAAAACTCCGGACAAATCATCATGAAAAAAAGTACGTTCTTACTAACAGGTATCATTATACTGGGCGGACTGCTACCTGCCGTGGCGCAAACTTCCGCTGCTTCCGATATATATACCGATTACCAGCATTACTTCAGCGACATAAAATTTGGGTTTCCCGGCAAACGCGCTATGATGCAGGATTTGAAGGACAGCGCGGCCCTGCTCACAGACGAAACACCTCCGGCCGGTAATAAAATCAAACTTCTTTCCGCCACCACCAAAGTACTGGCCGATGAAGAGATTTATGCCAGGAGAAAAAACAGCGTATTCATTGTAGGAAAACTGCAGAAGGCAAAAGACAGTACAGACGCACTATCATTCGGTTTAACAGGTACCGCTTTTGCGCTGAACCCGGATGGAATATGCGTAACCAACTATCACGTGTTGAAAAGCATAATTGTAAATGATAACCCGGAAGCTGCGAAAGACAGTGTCTACTTTATTATTGCCCATGATAAACAGGTTTATTTCATAGAAAAGATACTTGCCTATTCTCAAAATAATGACCTGGCTATTTTTAAGGTGAACACCAATGGTACACCGCTCCAACCAATACCAGTTGGGAAGCCTGCAGAAGTGGGAACTGCCGTTTATTGCATTTCCCATCCTACCGGTTATTTCTACTACTTCAGTAAGGGTATTGTAGCAAGAAATGTGACCATCGGTGCCCGGCAGGCTGCGGCGGGTTATAATCCCCTGGGTAAACCACCCATCCGGATGGAGATTACAGCAGACTATGGCGTGGGTTCAAGCGGAGGACCGGTACTGGATAAACGGGGTAATCTTATCGGGATAGTTTCCTCCACACTGCCGCTGGGAGCCGTTGTGAAAGATGATGCCGGCAATGTTACGGGGCATCAGCAAATGGTGATAAAGGATACTCTGCCTGTGAGTGCATTACAGGAGTTGCTGGGCAATTAAATCTTCCAAAGAGAAGCTGGTAATTTCCAGATAATCTTATATTTAGATGTGAGAATGGAAGATAGTTACCTGAAAGCGCTTTTAGGGTAATTTTCTGTAACAACGGATAGCACTATAAAAAGCAACATATGAAATTTCTTTCCCTGCAACCATTTGTTCCTTCGGGAAGTGATTTTGAAAGATCAAAGCAGCTATTTTCAGCGTTAGGGTTTAACATCAGTTTTGAAGCACCCGGTTATGCCGGTTTTGAAAAAGATGGTTGCCGGTTTATTTTACAGCACTATGATGTTCCCGATTTTGCGCAGAATTTTATGATCACTGTAGGGGTTGAAAATGCAAGTGAATTCAGAAGTGAGATGATTGAAAAAAAACTGCCGGAACGGTTTGGAATACGGATCGGGGAAGTAACACAGCAGCCTTATGGCAAAGAAGTGAATATTATTGATATAGCCGGTGTATGCTGGCATTTTGTTGAATAATTTATTTGTATTTTTAGTTTGATCCTATTGTTTTTTAGTTTGCAAAACCTACAATATGAACAAGGAAATACAAGCCTACAACGATTCAATGTCAGCTGCAGATAAGGCTATATGCGAAAAGCTGGCCCGGGAAATTGACAAACACCTGGCTGAAGCAGAAAATAAAATCTGGCACCGGCACCCGGTGTGGTTCCTGAACGGAAACCCGGTTGTTGGCTACAGCAAATTAAAAGACAGCATACGCCTGTTGTTTTGGAGCGGCCAGTCGTTTGATGAAGAAGGGCTGCAACCGGAAGGTTCCTTCAAGGCTGCTGAGGCCCGCTACACAGATGTGAAACAGGTAAACACAGATTTGCTGAAACGCTGGCTTGAGAAAGCCGCAAAGATCCAGTGGGATTATAAAAACATCGTTAAACGCAAAGGCGTATTGGAACGATTGCTTTAGCTTCCTTTACACATTCACCCGCTGCAATAACTTCCTGCTTTCCTTACTCACAAAGGTGATCGGCACAAACTTGTCTGTAGGCGCGCCGATATAATATACGGTCCACTCCGGATCGTGGTGCGACAACATTTCACTGATACAATCTGCCCGGTGCCCCATCGGGTTGGAGCAATCGTCCCAGTAAAACAACTCCACCCGGTAATGCAGTTGTTGCTTCTGGTTGTTAATGGTTACTTCAACTTCTATCTCCTGCTTACCCGGGAGTGGTGGAATTGGAATGACAATGTGGCTCATGGTATTGATGTTATACAAGCGCTTCCACAAGAAGGTTGCCATATCCGGGCAGTATGCAGCATATATCACTTATGTATAACTGTTTTCTGTAATTGTTCATGCGCGGGCGCTGCGTGTCCGGAAACGGACAATCTGAAAAACAGCAGGTCAATGAAGTGTTCTATTTATTGAATAAAGAGTTGGGCGGATACCCGAAGTAATTTTTAAACGCACTTGAAAAATGGGAGAGGTTTTCAAAGCCCACTTCAAAATAAACATCAATAGGTTTCCGCTTCTTCTCCGACATCTCATAATGCGCCAGTTGCAGCCTTTTTTCTGTGAGCCATTTTTGCGGTGTGGTATGATATGTCTTTTTAAAATCCCTTCTGAAAGTAGCCAGACTGCGGCCGGTAAGGTAGCCAAAGCGGTCCATCGTCATGTTAAACATAAAGTGCCGCTCCATAAAGTCAGAGAGATTTATTTTGCCCGGCTCTTCAAAGTCGGCCAGCAAGCCATCCACGCTTTTGTCAATGGACCTCAGTATACTGATAGCTTCCTCAATTTTAATAGCGGCGATATCCGGCGGTAGGTTTTCACCAAGATCAAAATAGGGGATCAGTGAAGCAAGGCAACTTTCCAGCAGCGGGTGTTTGGAGAAACGATATACTTTTGGCTGAGATACTATTCTGCCCACTGCCTTATGCCTGGCATAAAAGTCCTTCAGCCGTTCTTTGGTTAAATGCATGGCTACCGCTTTGTGTGGCGCGCCGTCTTTCGGGTAATTGATAACAGTGGTCAGCTGGTTACGCGGAATGAGAAAAATATCACCGGAATGGAAAGTATAGGTCGCATCGGCCTGTATAATTTTTGTTTCGCCTGAGATAAACCAAACCAGGATATGGTGCTCAAAGATCACTTCTGTTTTGAACCCCTTGCCTTTAAACTCCGACAGCTTAATATCCGGCGTAATATATTTCGTTTCAAATTCCATTTTTCGAACGATAGATTTATGGAAGAAAATAAGCCGAATATATGAATTCGGCTTGTGATAGAAGATTTTAATCAGTTGACAGGGAACGCAACACCCGTTAGTTTTTCCGTTAGCGCCCACAGCTTCCTGGCATTTTCAGCATCAACCGAGTAAGGTTGTACGCCTCTCAGCGACGATGGTTCATTATAGTTGTGTGCAATATTTCCTTCATCCAGTACGGCTACGTCGGCATCCTCGCAATATACGCCGCCCAAATCATTTAATTGAGGGGTGGTGGCGCACCATACCTGTGTAGCAGCGCCCTGTTCAATACTTTTGAGTTTGGCGGCCACTTCCGGTCGTATATTCCCGGCTTCGTCATGTGTGCCCATTTGCTGAAACAAAGCCATTGGGGCAACGCGACCCAGGTCGGTTCCATTTACCGATCCGGGATGCACGGAAAAAGCGCGTACACCAAAAGCCTTGCCGCGATGGTCCAGTTCTACTGCAAAAAGATTATTGGCAGTTTTGGATTGTCCATAGCCCTGCAATGTTTCATACACCCGGTTTGTAAAATTGGGGTCCTCGAAATCGAATGGCGCCATCTGGTGACCGTAAGAAGATACATTTACCACACGCGCGCCACGGGCCTTTTTCAAAGCAGGCCAGAGTTTTGCCGTTAACTGAAAATGACCTAAGTGATTGGTGGAAAGTTGTGATTCATAGCCCCGTTTATCGCGCTGTAAAGGTACCCACATAATGCCGGCGTTATTAACCAGTATATCGAGGGTATCATTTGTGGTGAGGAATTTTTCTGCAAAAGCATCGATAGATGCCGGGTCCATAAGATCCATTGTTTCGATGGTTACATTATTTATCCCTTTTAAATTATTGGCTGCTTTATGGATATCGCGGGCCGGCACGGTTACTTTTGCCCCGGCGGCAACAAACGTTTTCACAGTTTCAAGCCCTATACCTGCATAGCCGCCGGTAACTATGGCTGTTTTACCGGTAAGATCAATACCTTTTATAACATCATGCACCGTTGAGGTAGCGTTGAATCCGGAGTGGAGGGGTTGCTGAAGAGCGCCACTATAATTGTCTTTTAAATTCATAGTTTTAAATTTTATGAGACAAAGCTAGTGACCGCGTGACGAAACCGTTTTGTTTAAAGCGTCAAAGTACTTTGTTTAAAACGTCATTTCCCGAATATCAGTATAAGTACACAATTGCCCAGATCCCGGTGATAACAGGAGGCGTAAAAAACAGGAAGCTGATGGCCATCCAAACGAATGGGTTTCTATTGTTGCAGCGTATTGATAAGAAAGGATTCCATTGGCAGTAATATAACTTTTTGCGAAATTAGTTCAAATCAATCTTTTCCTATATTGCAGTATGAAAATATTGTTGATAGCCCTAACGTTAACCGGTTTCTGCAGCTGCTACAATAGTACGGAAAGCTATGATGAAAGCCGCGAACTGGTACCCAATCCTGAAGGATATCAGAAAGATACAGTTATTCAGTCACCAGTAGACTCCGTTCAGCTGATGGATACTGTTGGTATGAAGACGCAGGCCGTCCAATAACTATCGGAGAAACGATTTTTTAAGTATTGAATCCATTAATATTTTAAATATGACCGAGAAACCCATTTTTTATTCCGAATCAGATAACCCGGAAATGATTAAAGCCTTTCATAAAGCCCAGGAAACGTTCAGGTATTTCTGGAGAGAGCTTTCCTGGGAGTATCGCAGAATTGTTCCTGCATTGGATCTGGCTTGCGTAAAAATAGCCTTCATGCAAAATGTTGCACATCAAACAACTCCTGCGGTAGAGCATATGTGGATTAATGAAGTGGAATTTGATGGAGATATGATTAGTGGTGTGCTCATAAATGATCCAACAGAGCTGACAAATATTAAGAATGGCGACTTTGTTGAAGTACCACTAAGCCAGGTCAGTGACTGGTTATTTAGCAGCCAGGGAGACACCTATGGAGGATTTACCATACAGCAGTTGAGGTCCACTATGGGGGAGGCGGAACGTAAGGAACATGATGAGGCCTGGGGATTGAATTTTGGGGACTACCATAATATTCAGCTCGTTTATGGACAAAAGGAATACCCGGAGCATCTTATTGATCACCCTATGAGTATTAATATGAAGGATAGCCTGATAAAATTTCTACAAGAACATCCGGATGAAATAACTAATCAGAACGAAGCCGGGTATACGCTTTTACACAGGGAAACAATATCAGGCAACAGGAGTTCCGTTGAAATTTTGTTGCAGCTGGGTGCGGATAAAGCTATTAAAACCGGTAATGGAAAAACAGCATTGGATTTTGCAAAGCAGGTAGGTTGGGAACACCTGGTGCCATTGCTTCAGTAACTTTATTTTTAAACTATCATGAAAGAACTGATCACCAACAAAGATTATGAGGGAATCAAAAGGGCGCTTACTGAAAACCCTTCACTGGCCAATGAAGGGATTCCTTTTGATGAAAAGAACACTACTAAGGCACATCCGCTGCACCGGATCTGTGATGGCGTATTTGCCCATACCTATACTGATAAAGAAGCGGTGGAAATGGCCCGGATATTTTTAGCGCATGGGGCAAATGTTAACGGCTATGAATTAACTGATGGACAGGATACGCCGCTGACTGCAGCTGCCAGTTTGCATGCGGAGGAGACAGGCATTTTGTATATAGAAAACGGCGCCGCTATTGATCATGCAGGCTGTCATGGTGGAACCGCTTTGCATTGGGCTGCCTGGGTGGGAAGTGACAAGCTGGTGGAAAGACTGATCCGGGAAAAAGCAGACATTCATAAACGATGTGTTGCCTTTAAAGGTACCCCGCTTTTATGGGCCGTTCATGGGCTCAAATACGGCGGCGCAGAAAACAGGCGTCACCAGGTTGAGTGCGTGCGGCTGCTGCTGGCCGCTGGCGCCGATAAAACGGTTCCAAATATAGACGGTACCACTCCATTGGAGTTTCTTGATGAAACAGATACGGAGTTAATCGACCTGTTAAAATAGCGGGGGCTTATTTCTGCCCGATTCCTGCAAGCGCGCTTAATTCAAATTCAAAAGCGCCTGGTCCGAATCGTTGAATAAGTTGTTGCTCCAGTTCATTGGCCACGCGATCATAGTCCGCCGGGGCTTTTTCTTTTACCTGTCTGCCCAGGGGATGCTGATGAAAATAACTGGTTACAATATGTTTGGGTGAGTTGGCATGTCCTTTAAACTTCAGGTACACTGCTTTATGATGGGCAAATCCGGCCTGTTTAAGATAGGCGTTTAACAGGTTGGGATCATGTAATGCGAACGGCGTATGGAAGCGGCTTGTATCCTCTCCTTCAAACAGGGGGATTATTATTTCGTCGATCAGCAGTTTAAATAATCCCATGCTGGCCGTATGATCCCAGGTGGTGAACACAAAATGACCGCCTGGTTTCAGCACACGGTACGCTTCATTTACACAGCCTTGCTTATCCGGCAGGAACATTAACCCGAACTGGTTTACTATCATGTCGAACGAGTGATCCGCGAAGGGTAATGCCTGCGCATCGGCCAATTGAAACGTTATAGCAGAATGCCCCAATTGCTGTTGTGCCAGTTCCAGCATATCAGGGTTAATATCTGTAGCAGTAATACTGGTAGATGCAGGGAAGCTCTCCCGGAGATGTTTGGTGAGCCTGCCGGTGCCGGATGCTATTTCCAGGATAGATTGTGCCGGAAGCGTAACAATATGTGGCAGCAACGCTTTGGCCGATGGTTCAAAGATGAGGGGACCCAGGTGTTCTTCATAGTTGGAGGCGTCGTTGCCTGTAATTTTATATACTTCTTTATTCATGATTTTTATTTTAAAAGATCAGGGTATCATATGATGGGTATCCGGCCGGAAACGGGTTGCGAATAAAAATAGCTGATTTTTTGATAAACTGCTTTAAACACTTTTTTCTTACTTTTACCTCCTTACCTAGCTACAGAAGGAGATCGCAGCCAACATTTACATAGAGCACGAAGCCGTATATCTTCGGCGTATCGCCAATGGTGACCACCTGGCGTTTGAAGTGGTGTTCCGTTATTACCGCGACAAAGTATTCAACATTGCTTATAAGCTCACCGGCTCCCGTGAAATGGCGGACGATATTGTGCAGGACATCTTTTTACAAGTTTGGCTGAAACGAAGCATCATGGCCGATGTACAGCATTTCAAGGCTTACCTGTTCACGCTCTCCCGGAATTATATTGCCCGCTATATAAAGCGCAATGCCCGTCTTATTTTTACCCAGGCATCCGAAAACGATGGCGTACCTGAGGAGGCCGCCGACCGGTTGCTTCAGGAAAAAGAGTACGCGGGCATCCTGCAACAGGCCATTGCCAGGCTCCCGGCCCAACAGGCCGAAGTATACCGCCTCAGTAAACAGGAAGGACTGAAAAGGGAAGAAGTAGCCGGCATCATGGGCATTTCCCCTGAAACGGTTAAAGCGCACCTGGCGCTGGCTATGCGCAGCATCAGGGCTTATTGCATGATGCGTCTTGGTATTCCCGTATTGGTATACCTGCTTATTTCATAAATTTTTTTCAGGGACTATACCCCCATCTTTCTTTTTCCGGCCTCTCATATAACAGAGGCACTAACGCTGCTCCTTTTTATATGAATGAAACCAGGTTATCATATCTGTTTAAAAAATTATTAGATCAGTCTTTATCCCCGGCGGAAAAGGAGGAATTGGGCATGCTGATAGAGCAGCAGCGGGACGATGCACCGCTTGAAGAGCTGATCCAGCAGGCATTGGAAGATGCCCCGGTGGAACACCGGATGGATGACCAGGCTACCCGGCAGGTGCTGGATGCTATCCGGTTTGCCGACAGTGAACCGGCCTTACACGTTAGCCACAGGCGTAGCTGGCTGCGTACAGCCGCAGCAGCCGCAGTGTTCATAGCAGTAGCAGCAACCGCTTATTATTACTGGCCGGTGCGTTCCGGCAGAACACCGGTGGTGAAAGTGGAAGATGTACAACCCGGCGGCAATAAAGCACTGCTCACACTGGCCGATGGCCGCGTGGTAGCGCTGGACAGCAGCAGCACACAAACCATGCAGCAAGGCGCCGCCTCTATACATAAACAGGGCGGGCAGCTGGTATATACTGCTGCCAGGAATAGCAATCAGCCGGAATTTAATACACTCCGCACTCCCCGCGGCGGCCAGTTCAAAGTACAGTTGCCCGATGGCACCAATGTATGGCTCAATGCAGCCAGTTCACTCAGGTATCCTACGGATTTCAACGGAACGGAACGGCTGGTACAGGTATCCGGCGAGGCTTTTTTTGAAGTGGCAAAAGATGCGGCCCGGCCATTCAGGGTTGCAGTGAGTAAGCATCATTCCATTATAGTGCTGGGCACACGCTTCAACGTAAAAGCATACAATGACGACGCGATCGCAAAAACTACTTTGCTCGATGGAGCGGTGAAGGTAACCTTCAGTATGGGGAAGGTACAGGAAGTACAGCTGCAGCCGGGTCAGCAGGCGCAGGTGAGCGCTGCGGACGAAACCATGCAGCTGGTTAAACAGGTAAACCTGGACCAGGAAATGGCGTGGCGTTCAGACGCTTTTAGTTTTGAAGGACAAACACTGGAAGAGATCATGAAACAGATTTCCCGGTGGTACGATATCGATGTGGTTTTCCCCGGCAAAGTACCGGATATATCGTTTGGGGGAGGTATGAGCAGAGAGGTAAATCTGAAAGAGGTACTCGACTTTCTCCGGGATTCGCGGGTACATTATAAGCTGGAAAGCAATGGCAAAAAACTGATCATCACACAATAGCCTATACTATTATCAATCAAAAACCAACCAGATACCAACCATTATTTTTTAAAACACTATCAACCAGATCTATGTATGATGAATGCAACGTAGTTAAAAGAATGCTACCGGGGTTCCAATAAAAAACGGCGGCGATTGGACCCGCCACCGTAAAAGAGATTGGGATGCTGTGTCACAACAATTGGCTTAATCATTATTTACATCAACCCAAACATTGCAAATCTATGCAAATTAAACCACATTGCTACCAATGTGAGAAGGGGACTACTCATGCCCACAGCGAGGCAATTCCGCCCCTTTTGTACAGGTGCTCAACCAAAATCGGATGCTCCACTGCAAGGCTTTTCCAAACAGTTCCGGGCCCGGCGAACAAAACAATTGTGAATGCAATGAAGTTAACTTTTGTACTCATGACCGTTGTCATCCTGAATGTTGCGGCAAAAGGTTACGGTCAGCTGGTTACATTGTCCGGTAAAAACATCCCGGTGGAAAAGGCGTTGAATGCGGTGAGAAAACAAACCAACTTTATAGCGGCCTACTCCAGGGAAGTGCTGGCAGCCGCAAAGCCGGTGACCATTGATGTGCGCAATATGCCGCTGGAAGAATTTATGCGTTTGCTGGTAAAGGACCAGCCGCTGAAATTTAAAATTCAGAACAACACGATCTTCATTACAGAAAACCCGCTTCCTGCTCCCGTGAGCGTAACAACAGCCCCTTACATAGCAACGGAAATATCCGGCACGCTGGTACATGCGCAAACCAATCAGCCGCTGGAAGGTGCAACGGTGCATATTGTAGGGCAAAAGATCATCGCAGCCGCAGATGCCAACGGAAGGTTTTCTATTAAAGCGGAAATAGGGGATGTACTGATGATCACCTTCGTAGGATTTACTACGAAAGAAGTAAAGATCACCAGCACCAACGTGGGTATCATTACGCTGGAACCATTTACCAGCAGGCTTTCAGAAGTAGTCATCAATAAAGGTTATTACACCGAGTCACAGCGTTTATCTACCGGCAGTGTAACAAGGGTAACGTCTAAAATAATTGAGCAGCAACCAGTCACTAATGTATTGCAGGCTTTACAGGGCCGTATGCCCGGCGTATCTGTTGTACAGAACAATGGTTATCCCGGCGCATCAATCGATGTACAGGTAAGGGGCGTAAACTCCCTGCTGCGCACTTCGCAGCCATTGTATATTGTAGACGGCGTACCGTTTTTGTCTGATGCCATCAATGCGCAAACAGGGAATGTGCTCAATGGCGCCAACGGGCCTACCAGTCCGTTAAACAGTATCAATCCCGCAGATATCGAAAGCGTGGAAGTATTGAAGGATGGCGATGCCACCGCTATTTACGGCTCCCGTGGCGCTAATGGTGTAATACTGATCACCACCAAAAAAGGACGCGCCGGTAAAACCCGGATCGATATGAACCTGAATACAGGCATGTCGCAGGTGGCGCATTTTGCACCCACCTTGAATACAGAAGAGTTCCTGGCTATCCGCAAACAGGGTTTTAAAAACTCAAATATTACGCCCACCACTGCGAATGCGCAGGATCTGCTGGTATGGGACCAGCACGCATATACCAATTTCCAGAAGCTGCTGATCGGTAACACCGCGAATTTTACAGATGCCAGTGTGAGTGTATCGGGTGGAGACGACAGAACAAACTTCCTGCTGGGTGGCACTTTCCATAAGGAAACCACCGTGTACTACCTGGATAAATCTTATAAACGTGGCGCGGCCAACCTGAGTATTAATCACAGCAGTTTCGACAGAAAATTCAAACTCGCTTTTTCTGCGATGTACCTGGCAGATAATAATACACTGGCGATAGAGGACCTTACAAGCCGTGCGTACCAGTTAGCGCCAAACTTTCCTTTATACAACCCGGATGGCAGCCTGTATTGGTCCACCGACTTCTTTTCGCAGAATCCCCTCGGCGTGATGATGCGTACCAATCGTAATAAGTCGTCCAACCTGAACAGCAGCCTTAATCTTAGCTATACGCCTGTGAAAGGGCTGGAGTTTAAAACCCTGCTTGGCTTTGGCCGTTCCGATATGGACCAGGTGCAGCTTACGCCACAGTCGTCGCAGGACCAGGTGAATAGCACCAACGCTGCGCGCGCTGCTTTTGTGTATAGTTATACCAATAACTACATTATTGAGCCGCAGGTAAGTTATACCAAAACAATCGGCGCCCACCATTTTTCCGGCCTGGTGGGCGGCTCCTGGCAATACCGGATGTCGCGGCAGCCATATTATACCATTGCATCGGATTTTACTTCGGATGATTTTATAGAGAACCTTGCATCTGCCGCGAGTATCTTTACCCGCTCCAGCTCTACGGATTATAAGTTTGCATCGGTTTTTGCACGTTTGAATTACGTGTACAACGACCGTTACGTGGTCAACGGGATCTTCCGGAGAGATGGCTCCTCCCGCTTTGGCCCCAGCAGCCGTTTTGGTAACTTTGGCTCCGTAGGCGCTGCCTGGCTGTTTACAGAAGAGTCGTTTTTCAAAAATCGACTGAAATGGTTAAGCAGTGGTAAACTGCGCGGCAGCTATGGTATAACCGGTAGCGATAATATTGGCAACTATGCTTATCTCGATTCCTACAGCACCACCAGCTACGTATTTAACGGCGTTACGGGCCTGGTGCCTTCACGGATTGCGAACAGCGACTACCGCTGGGAGCAAACGGATAAGCTGGAAGGGGCGCTGGAACTGGGATTCCTGGACGATAAGCTGCAGTTAACCGCCGCTTATTATAGTAACATCACCAGTAACCAGCTCATTAGCTACACCGTCAGTACACAGGCCGGCTTCAGCAACTACCAGGCAAACCTGCCGGCAGATGTGCAGAACAAAGGATGGGAAATCTCGTTGAATACGGTGAACCTCCGGAATAAATACTTCAGCTGGACATCTAACTTTAATTTCTCTGCCAACAAAAACAAACTGAAAGCATTCCCGAATCTTCAGAAAACTTCCTATTACACCAGTTATGTAGTAGGTAACCCGGTAAGCAGCGTGTACCTGTATAAATACGCAGGATATGACCCTGCTACTGATCTTCCCATTGTAGCAGATTTAAATAATGATAAAGCCATCACCTTTGGCCTGCAGGCAATTGGCAGGGGCGACAGGTATTATGCAGGTACTACTTATCCCGACTTCTTTGGAGGCTTAACCAATACACTCAGTTATAAAAACTTTACGCTGGACTTTACCTTCCAGTTTGTAAAACAGAAAGGCCGCAGTCTTGGTTCTGCCATGACTTACCCGCCGGGATTCAGTTATAATTTTTCGAGAGATGTACTGGAGGATTATCTGGCGGATGGAGGCCCCGGTCAACGGCACATACTGGCTGCCTATAGTGCTGCCGCCAATAATTATTTTGGCTCCGATGCTACCTGGGTAGACGCCTCTTTTGTAAGGTTGAAGAACCTTTCGTTTTCCTACGATTTTTCACCGTCACTGCTGAAACGTGCGCGGATTAATCAGGCCAGGCTGTTTATGCAGGCGCAGAACCTCTTTACGCTTACATCCTACAAAGGCTTTGATCCGGAATCAAGAGGTACCTCGCTGCCTCCTTTGCGCACGCTGTCTGCTGGTTTTAAACTTTCGCTTTAAAAAGATTGATGACATGTTAAGGAAAATAAATTCTATAAAAATAATCGCAGGTTTGACAGCAACGCTGGCAATGACCGGCTGCGAAAAGCTGATAGACATTCCTGCACCGGTAACGGAAATTTCTTCTGCACGTGTGTTTACGTCTGATAAGCTGGCGTTGTCGGCTTTATCCGGCGCATTCAGCAGCACCTTCGGCTCACAAACGCTTGCGGTGAACCTTACGTCCATAACGTCGCTGGTATCCGACGATATGAGCTTTCTGGCCAATACCAACTATGATGAGTTTACCAAAAATACGTATGCGCCTGGCTCCAGTACATCTGCGGTAAGTAACCTCAATGGTATCTGGATTGACCTGTACGCGGGTATTTACCGTTTCAACAGTAACATAGAAGGAGCGGCAGAGAGTACGGCTTTAACCGATGCGGTAAAGCAACGCGTTATTGCGGAATCGAAATTCATGCGTGCCTACTGCTACTTTTATCTTGTAAATCTTTATGGGGAAGTGCCGCTGATACTGGAAACAGATGTGAGCAAAACAGCATTGGCGCCCAAAAACAGTATAGCATCCATCAACACGCAGATTATCGCCGACCTGCAGGAGGCCCGTGATCGTTTGCCGGCTGATTACAGTGCCTCGCCAGGCTTCCGTACCAGTGTAACCCGTTGGGCTGCAAGTGCGTTGCTGGCAAGAGTTTACCTGTACAATAAACAATGGGCGCTGGCAGAACAGGAAGCCTCCAAAGTAATAGATGATGCAGGGACGCTTTATGTGATGACGCCGGCTGCTACATTGGAGAATACTTTTTTAAAAGCCTCCACCGAAGCTATTTTCCAGTTCGGACCTTATCTCAGTATCACCAGCGGTTATACTTACGAAGGTTCCACTTTTGTCAGCAATACTTCCCAGTATTCACTCACAGAAGACCTGGCCGGTATCTTCGATGTTACGGATGCACGCAGAACAAAATGGATAAAGGACACTACTTTCAGCGGTGTTTTAAATCATCAGTCCTATAAATACCGCCTGGCGTCGATCGCTGCAGCAACAGCGGCCGGCAAACAGGAAGCGCCCACCGCATTGCGGCTGGCGGAACAATACCTGATCCGTGCAGAAGCCCGGCTTAACCAGCAGAAGTTGTCCGAAGCAAGGACGGATCTGAACGTGGTGCGGGTACGTGCTAACACCGCTGCCAGTATGGCCACCGCGGAAAATGTACTCCGGCTTGAAATTGAAGATGAAAACCGCCGCGAGTTTTTTAATGAGTACGGTCACCGCTGGATGGACTTGCGCCGTACCGGCCGGATCAACACAGTACTGGGCGCCAAAAAAAGTACCTGGCAGGCGCGCGCTGCTTATTTCCCGCTGCCGCAGGCTGCGGTGGATGCCAACCCCAACCTGATACAAAACCCGGATTACAACTAAGAGCCAATATTGATCATTCCAAAGTATGTGCCTGTGGGCGGTTCCGGCCGCCCCTGTCCATACTTTGTCTTTACCATGCTAAGCAATTATTTATGAATAAAAGTATTGTTAAAATCGAGCATTTATCGCACAGGTACAGTACTGCCTGGGCGATAAAAGACATTAACCTGGACATCAGGCATAAAGGAATAACGGGTTTGCTCGGCTCTAACGGCGCGGGTAAATCCACTACCATGAACATCCTTTGCGGCGTGCTCAATCAAACGGAAGGATCGGTGCTGATCGATAATATCAATCTGCGCGAACACCCGATCGCCGCGAAGAAACTGATCGGCTTCCTGCCACAGAATGCGCCGCTCTACCTGGATCTCACTGTAGATGAGTACCTCACGCACTGCGCGCATATGCGGCTGATTCCGAAAGACCGGATCAAAGCAGCTATGACGGAAGCAAAGGAGCGATGCGGTATCGCACACTTCAGCAAAAGACTGCTCAAAAATCTTTCCGGTGGCTATAAACAGCGGGTGGGCATTGCGCAGGCCATCATCCATAAACCCAAACTGGTAGTGTTGGATGAACCCACCAATGGACTGGACCCCAACCAGATCGCAGAAGTGCGCCTGCTCATCAAAGAAATCGGGGAGGAGCGCTCGGTGATTTTCTCGTCGCATATTCTATCAGAAGTACAGGCTACCTGCGATACCATCAAGATGATTGAACAGGGCAGGGTAGTTTTTACGGGTACGGTAAACGACTTCAATAATTATATCGCGCCTAACTCCATGCTGCTTTACTTCAGCAATGCACCGGAGCTGTCTGCGCTCAAAGCGATACCGGGTATTACCGGTGCATTACCCACAGATAACGGCTGGTTGCGTTTACATTTTGATGCGGCGCCTGAAATCGCGGAAACAGTAGTGGAACTGAGCGCCCGCAACGGATGGAAGTTGCGGGAAATTCAGCTGGAAAGAAGTTCCCTGGAAGAAATCTTCGCAAAATTATCAAACAAGGTTAAATCATAATAATCAGTACATATGAAACTTACATTCAGGATTGCAAAACTGGAATTAAGCAATCTGTTTTATTCCCCCGTTGCATGGGTAGTGCTGGTCATTTTTATGGTGCAGTCGGGCTGGGAGTTCACCAGCCTCTTAGAACGTTTCGAGCGGGCGCAGCAGCTGGGCATGAATCGCAGCGGTATGACCCACTCGCTGTTTGCAGGGTTTTCGGGCGTATTCACAAAGATGCAGGAAAACTTATACCTGTATATTCCTTTATTAACGATGGGCCTTATCAGCCGGGAAACGGGCAGCGGCTCTATCAAACTGGTATATTCATCGCCCGTAAAATTAAGTGCGGTTGTATGGGGTAAATACCTGGCGATGGTATTTTATTGCCTGTTGCTCATGTGCTGTCTTGTGATCTTGGGTATTGTTACTTCCTTTATCCTGAAAGATACAGACCTGTCATTTATTTGCTCCGGGATCATCGGCTTGTTCCTGCTTATCTGTGCTTATTCGGCCATCGGATTGTTGATGTCTTCGCTTACTACCTACCAGGTAGTAGCGGCTATCAGTACGCTGGCGCTTTTAGGAGGATTGAACTACGTAGGTAAGTTATGGCAGGACATGGATTTTATTCGTGATCTGACCTACTTTCTTTCCATCTCCGGCAGGGCAGAAAATTTTGTAGAAGGATTAATTACCAGCAGGGATGTTTTCTACTTTATCATCGTGATACTTTTATTTGTGGGGTTAACGATATTAAAACTCCGCGCCGGTAAAGAGTCGAAACCATTGCTGGTGAAAGTGTCGCGCTATGCCGCCCTGGTTGTATGCGCACTGCTGGCAGGTTATGCTACCAGCCGCCCGGGCATAGTAGTCTACAAGGACATGACGGCCAACAACAACCGGACATTAACCAAAGGTAGTCAGGATGTACTGCGTCAAATGAAAAGTCCTTTGACGATCACCGCTTATGTGAACCTGCTGGATGCCAACTACTTTTCTTTAGCGCCCATTTTCCGCAATTCCGACCTGGAAAGATTTGATAAATATTTCCGTTTCAGGCCGGATATCCGCATGAAATATATTTACTATTACGACAGCACCAGCAATCCTGATCTTTACGGCAGGAATAAAGGACTCAACACCGCGCAGCTGGCGAAACGTGTGGCATCGTCGTATAAGCTGGACATCAACGATTTCCTTACGCCGGCGCAGATCCATAAGAAGATTGATTTATCAGGAGAAGGCAACAGAACCCTGCGCCTGCTGGAATACAATGGTAAAAGCACTTTCCTGAGAATTTACGAAGACCTGATGCGTCAGCCTGAGGAGAAGGAAATTACTGCCGCTATAAAAAGACTGGTTACAGAACCCGCTAAAGTAGCTTTTGTAACAGGGCAGAATGAAAGAAGCATTAAACGTATGGCGGATAATGATTACAAACTATCTACCATAGAAAAAACCTTCCGGCATGCTTTGCTCAACCAGGGCTTTTCCGTACAGGAAATTTATTTGGGGAAAGATAGTATTCCATCAGATATAGCGGTGCTGGTAATTGCAGATCCAGGGATGCCGTATTCACCGGAACAGCTGCAGCAGGTAACTACGTTTATCAATGGCGGCGGTAACGTGCTTATTGCCGGGGAGCCTTCCCGGCGCGAGTACATCAACCCGCTGTTGGCAACGCTGGGCATGAGCATTGAACCCGGTACCATATTGCAGAAATCAGAAGATATGGCGCCACGGTTTATTCAGTCCGCGCTCTCTGCACCAGGACTTAAATTGCTAGGTAATTCCCCGGCATTCCGCCAGGACGATATCGTTATTGGTTTCTCCGGAACCGGCAGTATTTCCGGCAACGCCAATAACGCCTATCATATTACACCGCTTATTGTAAGCAATACGGCCAATACTTTCAAACGTATAGCGCCTATTGATGATAGTCTGCGTACTGCCATATTCAGGCCCGAACTGAACGATGCACGCGGCGCCTTCCCGATGACGGTAGCTTTAACACGGGAGCACAACGGTCGCCAGCAACGGATCATCGTTTCCGCAGATGCCGACTTTATGAGCAATGCCGAACTGCTGCGGAATAATATCCGCACTGCCAATTTCCTTTTTACCACGGAGCTGTTCCGCTGGTTCACTTATGGATTGTTCCCGGTTGATACTTCCCGGCCGCCGTTAACAGACAGCGACCTGCGGATCAGTGCCACCGGTGTAAGCTATCTCAAAACAGGTCTTGTAGGATTGCTACCTGCGCTTATTGTAGCGGGCGTAGTGATCATGATGATAAGAAGAAAAAGAAGATAGTCATTTTTTAAGGGGACCTCACCAGGTCCCCTTTTTTATGGATGATCCGCTTCTCCCGCCATCACTGAAGTGGCAGTCTTATTGAAACAACAGCTCCCGCTGCGTTTTGATCAGGTCGTGCGGGTATTCCATCGGGATCTCACTTGCCTCGTCCAATAAAGCGATTTGTTCTTTTGTAAGATGAACCTGCAGCGAAGCAAGATATTCATCGAGATGCGCCTTTGCCCTGGGACCAATTACCGGGAAGATGCCTTTTGAATAAATCCAGGCCACGGCCACATTGGCAGGACTGCTACCTGTTTCATCTGCAATAGCAATAACACGATCCAGTATGGCCTCATTGCGCCCGTTGTGAAGCTGCTCTTCATTGTTCATTCGGGTGATCCGGCCGGTGCCGTTCTTCCTGTATTTGCCGGTAAGCAAGCCTCCTGCTAACGGCGAATAAGCCATAACGCCCAAACCAAAGTTGCCCGCCATTGGCAGCAGCTCTTTCTCCGGCACCCGCTGAATGAGACTGTACTCCGTTTGTAACGCAATAACGGGCGCTTTAAAATGAAGATTAGCACTCGTAACAGCGGTAGCCACTTTCCACGCCGGGAAGTTCGATAACCCGCCGTAAATAATTTTTCCCGCACTTACCAGGTCATCAAATCCACGTACCAGTTCTTCTACGGGTGTTACACCGTCGTCGAAATGCGCGATGTAAATATCAATACGGTCTGTTTTCAGGCGTTTCAGGCTTTGCTCCAAAGACTGGATCATGGCTTTGCGGTTATTTCCCCGTGCACTGATGGCCGGCGTAGCACTTGCGCTCCGGGTAAATTTTGAAGAGATCACAAAGTCGTTCCGGTTTGCCGCAATAAATTCACCAATTACTTTTTCTGATTCTCCGTATTGGTAGGCGTCTGAGGTATCAATAAAATTTCCGCCGGCGTCCGCATAACTTTCCAGGATGCTCATTGCTTCGGCTTTGCTTGCGCCATAGCCGGTAGTAGCACCGAAGCCGGCGCCTCCCAATATCAGCTCGCTTACATACAACCCGGTATTTGTGCCAAAGGTCTTATATTTCATAACTTGTTCTTTTTTACTGAACACAAAAGTCAGCAGGAATGGGTTAGCCAGCAAGTACGGATAAATTTATCTATACCGCCAGCCTGAAAGAGAACATATACTTTTGAATTTTTTTTATGACATACCAGCGAAAAATTCCAATACTGGATTGCGGACATGAATATGTCCGGGAAATATTATACGGGCGATGGAAGGTTCCCCTGATTTATTACATTGCCAACGGTGTAAGCCGCCCCGGTGAACTGCAAAGGAAAATTCCTCACGCCAGCAGGAGGGTGCTGGATGCACAGCTGACGCAACTGGTGAAGCATGAAATTATCAGCAAAACTGTTTTTGACGAAACCGTGCCTAAAGTGGAATACCAGTTAACTGAATTTGGCTTAACCCTTATGCCGGTGATGATGGCCATGATTAAATGGGGCAATAATAATATTGAACAGCTTAAAAGAGTGACCCGTTAAAGAAGTATCATAGCTGATAGATAAATGCAAAAGTATCCGGCTTGTCTGATTTTACCTGCAAGCTGCCACCCATTTTATTCATAAAGTCTTTACAGGTAACCAGTATCAGTTTATCTTCCTGCTGCGGCAGATCCAGCAACCGGAGCAGTGGCGGCGTAACCGCAATAGGGCTGCCCGTTGCGGTGAAGGTGGTTTGCCCGGCATGTTGTTGTACCTGTATATCAATAGTGCCATTATTTCCCGTGAGCGTAATCAGTTGCCGCAGGATGGTACGATGCACAAATTGCAGCATCTCAGCGTCTGCGGCTACCACGGTTGCGTCCGGGATGCTGGTGGTAATGCGGAGTGATTGGTTGCCGGCTTCTGCTTCTATACCGGCGATTATTTCCGCGATCATCTCATTAATATCACAGGGCACGGGATGATAGGCGAAATCGGAGAACTGCGATTTTATCCACCGGAGGATGCCATCAAAGTTGTCGAGGGTTCTGCGGGAGTCGAGTTCCACGCGCCCGATGCTGTTGAGCATGGCACGCTGGTTGTTTGTGCCGCGTTGCCACAACCGCGCGGTGTGGAGAATATCATTGATTGGTGCGCGGAAATCATGTGCTATCAACGATAATAACCTGTTCTTGAAATCATCGCCGGCCTGTAATCGTATGTTCTTCTCCGTTATACCTGCATTAAGCGCGGCCAGCGCCCTGGTATGCCGGCGGTAAGCATAATAGGAAAAGCAATAGATAGCGGTGAAGATGAGTAATAGTATGAGGAGTGCCAGCAGGAATATCAATAGTATCCGGTGACTGGTCCGCTGCAGGTTGCTTTGTTCAATGGCGTGTTGCTGCAGCTGGCTGGCAATCTGCAGTTCCTGCATTTCCTGTTCTTTCAGGAAGTAGCTGATATGATCCACCACGGGCAGTTTACCAGCTTCGGATTGTTCAAACATAGCCAGCTGCCGGATGGATGCGCCATAAAGGGCTATCCGGCGCCAGTCTTTTCCCGGTAAATAATGTTTATATAATTTAGGGATCATTTTCATAATCACTTCATCATCTCCTATTTCTTTTGCCAGCAGGAAAATCTTTTCTGCATAAGCAATAGAGTCTATATCGTATCCCATTGGCAGCACATCACGGAGCATCAGCACATAGGCGGTTAAGGATTCATCGGGTAGCCCTCTCCGGTAGGCGTCAGCGGCGAGGTCTTTGAGCTGCTTTTCTGTTTGCCGGAAGGGTTTTGTTTTGATGGAAGTCAGCGTTTCATAGATCCGGGATTCGTACCACTCCATGCTGTAAGGCTTCTTTGAAGAGATGGTGTGCAATTCGCGCAGTGCCCATTTTACGGAGTCAATTTTCGCGGGGTTATTCCAGTAGTATTCGAGGTAGTTAATCAGGTCGACCTTGTAATCGCCCAGTTCCGGGTATTTGCTGCCCAGCTGCAACGACCGCTGCTCATATTCCTGTGCTTTACCGAGGTTGCCTTCCGCCCGGTAGGCGAGGGCCAGGTTGCTGAGATCAATGCTGATATTTGCGGAGTCGCTCAGTGCGTTGTCTATTTCCAGCGCCCTGTAATTATAGATGATGGCCAGTTTAAGATTTCTTTTTTTGGTATAGAACAAGGCGAAATTCGTATAGGCGTAGGATTTACCTTTCTCATCCTGCCGGCGCAGGGCTATTTCCAGCGCTTTGGTGGCATACCAGAAACAGCTGTCGAGGTTATTGCGGTGATGATAAAAGGAAAGGCTGTTTAATAATTTAACATACTTAGCGCTGTCTTTTTCCTGTTGCAGCTTTTCATGCAGCTGCCGGAAGTTATCTGTTTGGGCAAGCGCTGTCATACTGCCGGTGAGCGCCATCAGCAGTAGGATACCATGCAAATATTTTAAGTAACCTTTTATCATAGTTTATTGCAATTGGTTAGGCTTAGCCAGCGGCAGGCTATAAGAGAATATCGCGCCTCCTTCCGGCAGGTTACCGGCTTTTAGCTGCCCGTTCATCTTATCAATAAAATCCCGGCAGATGATCAATGCAAGGCCGGCGCCTTCGTGCCCGCCACTATTCTCTTTTTTGTTACTGTATTCAAAAAGATGTGGTAAAATATCTTCCTGTATTCCCGGCCCGTTGTCTGCTATTGATAAGGTCATACTATCATGATCTGTGTGCGCTGTTATATGTATCACGCCTTTTTCCGGGGAGAATTTTATAGCATTGTGAATCAGGTTGCGGTGTACAAACTGGAGCATTTCCCGGTTTGCCCAAACGGTTGAAGACCCGGTATCCACCACTATCTGCAGCTGTTTGCTGCTGATCATTTTTTCCAGGTATTGGAGCACTTCCGGGATCATATCGGCAGGTGTACAGGGCTCCGGGGTATATACAAACCCGGACGACTGGGAGCTGATCCACGCCTGTATGTTATCAAAGATCTGCAGGGTATAGCCGGCGGTGCGTTCTACTTCCATCATCCACTCGTTTGCTTCTTCAGGCATTAACACTTCTTCTTTCAAAAAAACAGCAATATTAATGATATTGCTGAGCGGCGACCTGAAATCGTGTGCCACTACAGATACCAGCTTGTTTTTGAAATCGTCGTGTTCACGCAGCAGGATATTTTTTTCATTGATCTCCCGGTTCTTTGAGGCCAGGAGGATGGCGTTCTTTTTTGTTTTTCTGAAAGCGCGGAAGAAATAGATGCCTGTTAACGTAGCCAGCACCAGTAATATAGAAAGGAATCCCACCAGGAAAAGGCGGATTCTGCCTTCGAGTTGTTGTTTACTCAATATTTTCTCCTGTATGGCGCGTTTGAGCTTCAGGGAATGTATATCGTGTTGCTGGGTATAAAAGGAGATGTAATCCATTTCCCCATCGGATTTAACAGCGGTTCTTTTTTGCAGGATGTCCAGCAGCACACCGCTGTAATAGGCCGCGGTATCTGGTTTCCCTTGCTTTGTATACCAATCGTATAGCTGGATAGCATAGGGCAGCATGAGTGAGCGGTAGCCACCCTTTACAGATGATGCGATCATCTGCGCCAGGTATTGAATAGAATCTGCCTGGTGCATACCGGCGCTGGTGGCGGCCATCAGGCGGGCCGCATTCATAGCGGGGTAATGGTAACCATCTGCAGAGGCGGTAGTAAGGAGGGTGTGCAATTTTTCCCGGGCAGCGGCCGTATCTTTTTCCAGCAGCAGGCGCCTTGTGTTCAATAGCTCCAGCTGAAACAGCGCGGGCTTATCATGATAGCGGTTGAAAACAGGACGGGCAGTTGCCAGCGCCCATTGAACAGAGTCCTGTTTGGAAGCGTCTTCCATATTTACGTCTGCGTACTGGCTTAATATGATGGCGTACATGGAATCGTTGCGGAGGCGGCGCCCTATGTCCATTGCTTTATTGACATAATGTACCGCAGAAGGGTGCTGACCGGATTGCTGGTAATACGCGCTGATACGCGCATACAGCTGGCCAATACCGCTGCTGTCGTTCAGCTTTTTATATGCCTGGAGGGCGTCTATATAATAGCGGATACAGAGGTAGTTGTTGGTATTTAGTCCGTAGTAGTTGCCGAGAACATGCCAGGCGTCTGCTTTTCCTTTGGTATAATCCAGGCGGGTAGCAATTTCCCGGGCTTGTGTGGCATAATGAAAAGCGGAGTCCAGTTCTTTTTGCTGAAATAAAATAGCCTGGCGATTGAGTTGGTCAACATACCGCATACTGTCTGCCGGGATAACGCCGGCCTGCACGGTTCCTGCATAACAGAGCAGGTATACTGCCACGGATATTTTCCACACGGTGCTGTTATATCCAAAAAAATGAGCCTTCTTTTTTAACCGGCCGGCAAATAGCAATAACACATGACCCTGTTTCATGTTTTTCTACCTGTTTGGTTAATGATGAAGCGCCTGTGATAGTGGGAAGAAATACTTGTATTAATAATGAACAGTTGTTTCCCGGTGCGTATTTCGGTTTTGTTTTTCAATAGTTATAGAAAGATAGGAGTGTATAATTGGATAATGCATTCCCGGTAATTAAAATTACCTGATTAACGTATGCTTAACGTTAGCTACACCTGAATATACGAAAATATTATGTCAGCGGATTTATTTCGGCTCGGGAGGGGTTAAAAGGGATCTAAAAGATGGCGGGTAGTAACATTAAGCCCGCATAGCCATGCTGTGCGGGCTTAATAAGGCAATCATTATTTCTCTCCATAGATTACCAGCGCGCTGGATTCAATCATCACATCTCCGGAAGGATATTTCTGGTTCACTGCTTCAAATACTTCTCTCTTTATTTTTTCTTTCATGGCATCATCGCATTTGCTGAGCGCTGCCACAATGGGGGCGCCTATCTCGGTCATCATATTCCAGTATACATCTGTTGTTTTACAGTTCAGTTTCCCGGTAATTTCTTTCTGGGAGATGTTTTTCAGTCCTGCTTTTTCGAATAAGCCGGCGATCAGCTGATCCTTCGCGCAACGGAACATTCCCGGTGCGTCCGGAGGTGGCGGCGGCAGTTCCATATTCCGGTTAATGGTGCCCATGATAGCGGTCACCCAAAAGTTTTTCTCTGGCACATTCCATACCGATGTGGCCATTCTGCCACCGGGTTTAAGTACCCGTACCATTTCATTTGCTGCCAGCTGCATGTCGGGGAAAAACATAAATCCGAACCGGCAGCTGATGGCGTCAAATGTATTGTCGGCAAAGGGGAGTTCACAAACGTCACAGGCAACTGTTTCCACGTTTTGGATGCCTCTTCTGGCGGCATTTTCACGGGCTATTTCCAGCATGTGTTCAGCAAGGTCGGTAATTACTACCCTGCCGTTTTTCAGCTTTGATGCAATGGTGAGTCCCGGTTCACCGGTGCCTGCGGCTATATCCAGCACCACATCGTTTTCTTTAAGGTGGAGCGCCCGGATAATTTCATCGCCCATTGGCTGCAGAAAGTCCATTGTAAGTTCATCCCATTTTTTCCAGCCAGGAGAAAACTTATTCCAGGCATCCTTTTGCTGATCGCGGATTTGTTCAAGTACTTGTTCCATAATGTGGGGTTTAATTAAAAGATTACAATAAATAATTACGCTTAACTCCTGTTGAAGCATTTGTGCCATTGATAATGAAAGTGCCAGGCGTTTATGTTTGCTGACAATCAGGTGTTTGGGGTGTGTTGTGGCCTGGCGGTTGATCTGTTTGCCAAAAATAAGGTCTTTTAACGGGAAAATGGTGGGCGTTTTATTCCTGCTGCCATTGCGGGGGGCTTGGGGAAAATGGTGGTAAACGACCAGTATTTTAGTACCTTTGCGGCCATCAATAGAAGGCTTCAGATCTTTTCTGAAGCTTTTTATATTAAAATTCACAACGTTGGTAATGGATAGTGTGGTTTATGAGCCGTCTGTGTTCAGCCCTTTCGACGAGTCAACAGCCGTTAATGAATTAGCCGCAGGGCTTACCTTTTCATTGAACGATGCGCCTCATCCGCTTTGCCTGCTGGCAGCAGGCCATTTACAGGCACATTTGCAGCAACAGCAGGAGTGGGAGCATAATTTTGGTTTACCGGGTAATGCGGCAGGCACAATTATCGGGAAGATGTTCGGCGTATTGATTGTAAGAACGAAAGATAATAAGCTGGGCTACCTGGCGGCATTCTCCGGCAAATTAGCGGGTGGCAACCACCACGCGAAATTTGTGCCGCCCATTTTCGACGGACTGGAGCCCGGCGGGTTTGTGAATACCGGCATGCTGAAACTCACAGCAATCAATGAAGAAATCGGCATCCTGGAAGCGTTTGATGATGACGCAAGCGCAGAACAGGTCCGTCTTCTCAAAATATTACGGAAAAATCATTCTACTGCATTACAACATAAAATTTTTGAACAGTATCATTTCCTGAATAAAGCCGGGACATCCAAAAGCTTAATCGAGATTTTTGAGCACACGCCCTCCGGTAAGCCACCCGCCGGCGCTGGCGAATGCGCGGCGCCGAAGTTATTGCAATACGCTTTCCGGCATGAGATGGAGCCACTGGCGCTGGCTGAATTCTGGTGGGGACAATCGCCTAAATCAGACTACTGGCAGCATGGTCACTTTTACGCTCCCTGCCGTGAAAAATGTGCGGCCATATTAGCACACATGCTGGGAGAGTAGGAGTTACTATATTTACCCCGTAAATATCCGATATGAAACCATCAGCAAACAACTCATTACGCGCCAGGGCCGAAGCCTTTCAGGCGCTCCACCAGCGTTCCGGTATTTTTATTGCTCCCAACCCCTGGGATGCAGGCTCCGCAAGGGTATTGGAATCACTCGGATTCAAAGCGCTGGCTACCACCAGCGCCGGCCTCGCTTTCTCTTTGGGTAAACCCGATGGCCACGCAGCCGTTACCCGGGAGGAAACGCTGCAAAACGTCCGGGATATTATCAACGCCACTGCGTTACCCGTGGCCGCCGACCTGGAAAATGGTTACGGCGATGATCCATCCGTATGCGCCGAAACGATACTGCTTGCGGCAAAAGCCGGATTGGCAGGAGGTTCTATAGAAGATGCCACGGGTAAGCCGGATGATCCGATCTATCCATTCGACCTCGCGGTAGCGCGCGTGAAGGCTGCTGTGGCGGCGGCGCGGACTTTACCTTATCCTTTTACACTCACCGCAAGAGCAGAGAACCTTATCTATGGCCGCCCCGATCTTAAAGACACCATAAAGCGACTGGAAGCTTTTGCAGATGCCGGCGCCGATGTGTTGTTTGCCCCCGGACTGAAAACGCCGGAGGAGATAACCGCTGTGGTAAAAGCCGTAGCGCCCCGTCCTGTAAACGTGGTGATGGGGCTTTCCGGCGGCAACTTTTCATTGCAGCAGCTGGAAGACCTGGGCGTAAAACGTGTAAGCCTTGGCTCCTCCCTGATAAGAGCGGCCTATGGCGCCATGTTCCGGGCAGCGGAGGAAATATTGCATAAAGGCACCTTCGCTTATGCGGAGGAAGCAAAACCTTATGGAGAGATCAATACACTGCTCAGCGAATATTAAGTGTTTTAACCCGCAACCTGGAAGACCAGAACAATTGCCGGCCCGACGCAACCGCCCCCTCAGATTGACGTCTTTCCCCCTCGTAGCATCGGGAATCGCAGGGTACATTTGTGAAACAAATTAATTCAATATGCGGAAGTTAATCATGAAGATGTCGGCTTCACTCGACGGTTTCGTATCCGACACCAATGACCAGAAAGATTGGGTTTTCAAAACCGGCGACGAGGAGTCTTTGGCCTGGAGTGCCGGGGTAATCAGGGAAGCAGGGCTGATTATCATGGGCCGGAAGTCGTTTGAAACAATGGCTCCTTACTGGCCTACTGCCACCGGGCCTTTTGCTGAGCCGATGAACAACATTCCCAAGGCCGTTTTTACAAAAAAAGGATTCAAGGGTATTAATTTTGCGGAGCAATCGCCTGCCACGGCATCCTGGGCGGCGGCGCGGGTTTTCGACGGCGATCTTGCTGAAGGAATCAGGGCACTTAAAGCGGAATCCGGGAAGCCAATTGTAGCAATTGGCGGCGCGGGATTTATGCAAAATCTCATAGCAACGGGACTTATCGATGAATATCACCTGGCTGTTCATCCCGTTGCACTAGGTTCGGGATTGCCCATCTTCAGCGCGCTGAAAACACCGGTTTACCTGAAGTTGGCAGAGGTAAAGGTTTTCCCGAAAGGAATCATTGCACATACTTACCACGTATAAGATTTATATCAGGAAGAATAAGCGCGTTGTCCCCGTCCGGCGATGTCGATCGTCATAGGATATAAACAACGCAGTATGAATACCAGCAGCTTATTCAGGCCATTCGCCCTGAAATCATTGCATACAAAGAATCGCTTTGTAATGTCCCCGATGACCCGGTCGTGTTCTCCGGGCGGCGTTCCTGCCGCCGACGTAGCGGGTTATTATAAACGGCGGGCCGAAGGAGAAGTGGGCCTCATCATCTCGGAAGGCACGGTGATTGACCGGCCTTCTTCGGCAAATGAAGCCAATGTTCCCAGGTTTTATGGAGAGGAATCGCTGGCCGGGTGGCAGCAGGTGATCGACAGTGTGTTGGCTGCCGGTGGCCAGATGGCGCCACAGCTCTGGCATTGCGGCATCCAGGAAAATCACGCATCCGGATGGCTGCCGCCGGCGCCGTTTGAAGGACCTTCCGGAGCAGGCAATGGTATCGCCATGACCGACGCAGCTATTGCCGATACAATCATGGCCTTTGGCCGCGCCGCCGCCGATGCCAGACGCATGGGATTTAACAGCGTGGAAGTACAGGGCGCGCATGGTTATTTAATCGACCAGTTTTTCCGTAGCAACACCAATACACGGACCGATTTTTTTGGCGGTAAAACACTGGCAGAACGCAGCCGGTTTGCCATTGCAGTCACCAAAGAAATACGCAGGCAGGTGGGAGATGATTTTGCTGTTATGATGCGGCTATCGCAATGGCATCTTACAGATCTGCATAGTAAACTCGCCGCAACGCCGGCGGAAATGGCCGCCTGGTTAACACCACTTGCAGATGCAGGAATTGATATCTTCCACTGTTCTACACGCCGTTTCTGGGAACCTGAGTTTGAAGGATCAGGACTGAACTTCGCCGGCTGGGCAAAAAAGCTTACCGGCAAAGCCACTATCACCGTGGGTTCTGTAGGTTTGGATAAAGATATTATTTCATTGCACCGGGGAGAGGATTCCGCGCCCGCATCTCTCGAAAACCTGGTGCGCAGGATGGACGATAACGAATTTGACCTGGTGGCAGTAGGGCGGTCTATTCTTACAGATCCTTACTGGGTGCAAAAGGTAAAAGAAAACCGGTTGGGCGAATTGCAGGGATTCAACAGGGAAGCGTTGTACAGCCTCGTGTAACCCGGTATCAATAACGCGTTAACAATAGATAACAGTTCTCCCATCACTCTGGCATAGTTTTATCATTTATGGTAGATGAACAAGAAGCTTAAACCGCCTGCAGTCGCTTAACTTCCATCTATTCATCACACATTCAAATTTTGTCATTATGAGAACGTTAAAATATCTTATCGTTACAGTTATACTCATATCCGGGTTAAGCAGTTGCCTGGTTGTGCGCGACAGGCCAGGGTATTATCCGCGTCATCATCATCATTATTATCATCACGGATATTATTGGTAATAACATACCCCGGAAATTACAGCACAATCCCCGCATTGTACCTGTGGCGTGGTTATCATCCTCTTTACTTTTGTGTGAGTAACATAAAAACTAACGAAGATGAATACACGAAACAGGTACAGCTGGTATAAGCAGTTATTGCTGGTGATGCCATTAGCAGGAGCCATCACCGCAGCAGGACAAAATACACATGCAACGGAACAGGCAGGGATCAGTCCCTGGGGAAAATCAGACGAAATTGGCACACTGAACATGATGAGCGACAGTAATAATCTTTCCCTGTTCTCCAGGATAAGAACGGGGAAAGTTTATGATCTCGGTGTGGAATACTTTACGGGAATGCCCGGCTTCACTGCCCTGGGCGACCCTCCCTATCAATACTGGCTTACACATACACCCCGCGGTACTGTTGTTGGCAACGTTACCAAACAGGGCGATGAGATGAACAGGAAAGTAAGCTATACCGGTGATGCCGTATCCATGTACACGCATACCGGCACACACATCGACGCACTTTCCCACTTTGGTTTGAATGGCAGGATCTGGAACGGATACACGGCAGATGAACACCTGGGCGACCGTGGCTGGGATAAAGGTGGTGCAGAAAATATTCCGCCCATTATCGGAAGGGCTGTGCTGATCGACATTCCCGCCTGGAAAGGCGTGGAGGTGCTTCCCGGAAACTACGTGATCACATTGGCAGAGCTACGGCAACTGTTACAAGCGCAACACCTCGACATTCAAAAAGGAGACATTGTGCTGATCAGAACAGGACTCATGAAATATTTCTACACCGATACGGAACGGTTCATGAGCAACACACCAGGCATGAGCATGGAAGCCATAAAATGGCTGATAGAAGAAAAAGGGGTGATGACGCTGGGCGCTGATAACCTGAGCGTAGAGGTAATGCCTTCCGGCAACGATAAAAACTGGTTGCCGGGGCATACTTACCTGCTCGCACAAAAAGGCGTGATGTTTATTGAGTTGTTGTATCTCGAAGAATTGTCTGTTGCAAAGATAAAGGAGTTTGTTTTTATCGGACAGCCTTTAAAGCTGAGAGGCGCCAGTGGCGCGCCCGTCCGTCCCCTGGCTATCCCGTTGTAATTCTTCCGCTATTTCATCGCGTTCACGCACGATCAGTTTCATCACCTCATTTCCCTTTTTTATAAACTCAAAGGTGAGGTCACGGTCTTTCGAAAAGAAGAGATTTTCTTTCTCAGCATAAAGCGAAAAGTTTTTATCGCCTATCTGCATAAGGAGTGATCCGGCTTCCGCCTTTATATACATAGCAGCGGTTTGCGGGCCTTTATATTTACCGGCGTAGCTACGCAGTACATCAGCCGGTAATGTAAGGGCCTTTCTTTTATTGATATAAGGCGCCGGGCCGTGGTCGTAACTCAGTACCCGCGTCATTTTCCAGCTGCCGTTTTTCAGCAGCCACAGATGGGTGAATTTTGCAAGTCCTTCTGCATGTTCCTTCTTTCCTTTTTCCTGTACATAAAACAGGTGGCTGCCGGTAAGTATGGCGCCGTATATCACGCCATCTTTTTTGAGCGGGAATACTTTGATGCTGCTGTCGATCACCTCTCTTCTTAAAGTAAAACTATCCCTGTTGCTGCAAACTCCTTTTTCAAATGATTGCGCCAAAGCGGGTATACCGAGCGTGATGCCTCCTTTGTCGTGATAGAATTCTATGTCTTCCGAGAAGTAACTCATCATTTTTGATACGTCACAATTATTATACGCCTGCCAGAAAAGACTATCGTTATGCAGTATGACGGCAGACAGTTGTTGATCGTTGTTCTGTGCCACGGATATGCTGCGGAAGGAGAGCATACTTACCAGTACCAGCGTGGCGGCTATAAGCTGTTTTTTCATTAGGGAAATTGTTTATGTAATAGAATGACGGCTTGTCTGGTACAAAGGTAGATTATTACATGGTACTATCCAATACATAGTACTATGTTATTTATAATAAACTTTACAAGTGGTAGTAATTACACGTTAGAGCGGCGTATTCAGCTTTGATTGCACTGTAGCCACATGATCATCTTTCACGGCTTCGAGGTACAAACGGTAGTGTTCCGGATTTTCAGGTATGGAGATAGTAATGAAGGCGCCCTTGCCCAGTTTTCTTAAAAAGATGTTGTTGCCATCACCATCTGTTTTTACAAGATACCATTCAAGCTTTACACCGGCGTTGTTAGCAGCGGGTTTCCATTCATTGTTGTTGTAAATAAGTGCATGATAGGTGAGCCGGTCGTCCGGATAGGTGGTTCTGGCTGGTCGAAGTATATGGATACGCGGAATAGCCGGTTCGCGGAAGGTGTTGCTCCATAAGTATCCCAGCTGGTAGAAGGATGATTTATATCTTCCCCAATGGTCGGTGAGGCCGTCAAATGTTACGTAGTCCCGTGTTTCCAGGTCCTGCCAGCTGGTAATGAAAGCTGGTTGCCGGTTACCTGGCAGGTGGGCGTAAGCCGCTACCGGTATCTGGCTGAAATAATGGGGAAGGGTAACGGATGCCAGTTGCGACAAACCGGTGGTATCGTTCCCCATCACAATGCCGAATGCATCTGCCTGTGGTAACTGCTGATGCAGCATTTCCAGGTCGCCGGCTATGTGGCTGTTCATAGCTACATCTATTGTCAGTGGCCTGGTAGCATCTATGGCCTTAATGGCGGTCATCAGGTTGCCGAGCCAGGTGATAAAGTTTTGTTGCTGATAAAGTAGTTCCGGCTTAAAGTACTCTTTTGAAAGCTGCTGCCATACAGTGCCGCCGATGTTCCAGGCTACTATGCTGCGGTCGTGTTTCAGTGCTGCTACCCGGTGAAGGATGGTTTTCCGGAGATCGGAAAGCATGGCCGCATCTTTATCCATATCTGTTATGGCAGGAATCCAGAAGCCATAATGAATATTTATATCCAGTTCTTTTGCCACATGCAGGATGTTCCGGTCGTATACACCGGGGCCAAAGCGGCGGATGGTATTGGCGCCAAGTGCTTTCATGCCCGCGAAATCTTTGGTGATCTCCCGGCGGGTAAGGGCGTGTAAATTCCTGAACCAGTTTTCTCCTTTCTGATAATTTATTCCCCGGATGCTGTCCGGCAGTGGTATAGCAGCCGTTGCCCGGCCGGATGGCGGCGTTGCGATGATATTGCCGTAAGGGATTGTTTTCCCGGACTCACGGATACGGGTATACTTTTCTGCTGCAGCAAATACTTTTCCGGGTTCCTGTAATTTCCAGTTAAGCTTGTCTCCTGCAACGGGGCGTAATACGTTTTTATCCTGGTCGCTGTTAAATAATATGAAGGCGTGTATTTCACTGAAGGAATGATCAATTGCGTTAAAGGCATCGTTTAGCCATAGCTGTTGGTTGCCGGCGGCGGTGAGCGAGCCCATTTCAGCTACCATCACGGGCAGGCCGGAACGGAATACCGGCAGCTGATGAAACGGTGCATACAACTCCCGGAAAGCATAGGATTGCCCGTTTTCATTTTGCGGTCCATAGTTAAGCCCCGTCACCCCAATCCAGTCGACATACGATGTTCCGGGAAAATATTCCGTTGCCGCAGCAGCGCGCCACGGGTTCCATACCCAGATAACATTGCCGGCGCCATTGCGTTGAAAGAGGTCATATACATATCTCCAGGCGGCTTTGAACTCTTCCGGTGTGTTGTTACCGGTTTGCGACCAGGGATAGGCGGGGTTATCCGCTTCATGCGCAAAACGAAGGTATACCGGCCGGTTCAATGATTTAATCCGGGCAGCAAACCTCAGCAGGTATTCATCGAAAGCGCCTGCGCTGATGCGCGCAAACACCTTTTGTTCTTTATGCAGTGCCGCATTTTCAAACAGGGAGGTCCAGGGTTCCCAGGTGATCATGGGCAGCGATCCGTTGTTGTAAATGGCGGCTATCAGCGAGTCGGGTAAGTTGCATTGCGGCGCATCTCCCCAGGGCAGATACAACGATATGATGTTGAAGCGGGCGTTAAACTGTTGCTGGTAGTCTTTTACCTGTTGAATGGCAGTGAGACCGTTTGCTTCATCCGGACTGAATATCCCGGTGTAAAATGTTTTTTGTTTTTGTGTTGGCGGATGCACAACAGCAGCGGGTTCGGGATTGCTTCGAATCATATACCCCGTTAACACAACAATGGCCAGGAGTAAGGGCAACCCCAGCTTACGGAAGGCAGCATATAAATGAAGATGCCGGAAAAGCCATAATTGCTTCTTTAACAGTAACGGGTATATGAGCACGATCCTTAGCCAATGATATTTTACCGCCAGGCGGCGCAGGCGCAGACTGGCAATAATATTGAACATCATGATCAGGCAGTTCACGCCTGCGATGCCGGCCATCACAAGAGAATAGGGATTCCAGTCGTACGACAGCCCGTAAACAATCGCCGCCAGTGAAGTAAGCAGCACCAATATATTAGGTATGTTCAGCTGCCAGTTATCAGCTCCGCTGTCGTCTTTAGGAGTGGGAATATACGGTACCTTCTTCCGGATAACGGTATACACCAATCCGAGGATATAGATCCACCAGGTACCGATCAGCAGGAGTCCGCCTACCACGTGAAAGCCTCTTTCTGTTTCTTCCATCACCCATCGTTGTACAAAATGACGGATCAGGATAATTGCTGTAACGGTAGGTAATCCCAGCAGGGCAAAGTTGATAAAGTCTACCCGCAAAGGTATCAGCCCGGTAAACAGGGAGAGAACAGGGATGAGGAAATTTATAAAGAAAACAATGCCGGATAAATAATGAAAGGGAATGGTGCCGTAGTGCAGGCGTTGCCGCCAGGTAAAAGACCGGAATAATTTCGGGTAGGAGGTAACCAGTAATTCCAGGGTACCACGCGCCCATTTCAATTGTTGGGCGTAATAGGCCGACATGGTGGCCGGTACGAGCCCCCTGGTGAGTACAGCCGGCACATACACCGATTTCCAGCCTTTGGCATGCAGCTGCATAGCGGTATGCATGTCTTCCGCAAGACCGCTGGCGTGTCCTCCGATAGAATCCAGCGCGGCTCTCCGGAAGGTACAGTTAGCGCCGATGGCCAGCACGGTGCCATAACTATTCATGGTGGCCATGATAGGGCCGTAAAACTGGAAGGTTTGCTGGGCCGCACCTTTGGCCACGAGGCTGTCGCCCAGGTTGCTGTATGCCTGAACAATCTGTACAAACCCTACTTCGGGGTTATTGAAATGTGATACAATTACGTCGAGGAAGTCCGGCGAAGGAACATGATCCGGGTCCATCACCACGCAGAGTTCCCCGGTAGCCTGTTTCAAGGCATTATTGATGTTGCCGGCTTTGGCATCTTCACGGGTAAATCTTGTTACATGTTTTACGCCCAGTTGTTTACATACTTCAATCAGGTAAGGGTCGTTGGCTTCATCGCAGAGATAGGTGGTATGCGGGTAGGTGATGGCCTGTATAGCCGTTAACGTTTCCACGATCATGGCGTAGGGTTCGCCCGGACAAAAGGTAGTAAAGATGTCAACCGTAAAGGGATGTTGTGTTTCCGGCGTTTCCGGTACTGAAATGGAAAAATAGTGATACCATTCGTGGAGTATCGTGAGGCAGTTAAAAACAAGACCAGCCATCAGGATCCAGTAAAAAGGAGCATAACCTATCTGTGCCTTGTTTAAAAGACAATACAGCAGGTAAATCATGCTGCAGGCGCCCAGCAGGATCATGAGCCGTAGCGTAAAGCGTTCCCGGCGCGAAGGTGGTAAAATAGGTGATGGTCTATCTATCATCGACTGACTACGTAAAATGGTGTATTGGCGGTAGCAAAATGTCCTTTATTATCAGAAACGGTGGCAAAGATCCTGTAAGGTCCTTCTTTTACAGGAGAACGGAACGTGATCTTATTTCCCTGCGGAGGCAGCAACAGGTTGTTGTAAGCAACGGGTTTCTGCAGGTTGGGCTCGTCCTGGTTTTTGGTGTGCCAGTCTTCCGCCAGTATCTCCCAGGTAATCCGTAAGGGGCCACCGGCGGTGTCCCGTAACAGCAATTCCGCGGTTTGCAGGCTGTTGGGATTTAATAAGATGTTGTCCCTGGCGCCTTTGCCGTTCAGTAATACATACTTTAATGCCGGGGCCTTGTAAGGAGGCCATTTGCCGGTCCACAGGTATTCCATCACGGCTACGGTTTCCGAAGCTTCACCCTCTTTTGTAAATAAGCTGAACCAGGTATGTGTTACTTCTTGTTTATTGCCCCAGTAAAAAACGCAGGCGCCGAGGAAGCGTGGATCTTTCACCGGCATGTACTGCTGATAAAGTTGCAGGTATTGCTCTGCCTTTTTGGTGCTGGTATTTTCAATGGGCGCTCCCCAGGTGGTGAACTCCGACTCCCACGGGCCGTTGATACCCCATTCCGTAATCAGGAAAGGACCATCCCAGAACCACGAAAAGTTGTCCAGGTTGCGTTGCAGATCATGCAGCTCACCAAAAATATTCATCGAAATAAGGTCGAGGCCCGTTACTTTTAACCGGATGTTATAGATGCACCGTTTGTTGAAATTTATCAGCGCGGTAGTTACCGGGTGATCGGGATCTTCCGTATGGATCATTTTCAAAAGGCGGTTATAAGCCGTGTAAAAGCTGTTGTACTGCGGTTTGTAGGGGAAATCAATTTCATTGCCCAGGCACCACATCAGCAATGCGGGATGCGACTTATACCGGTTTACCACATTCCTGAAAGCCGTGTATTGGGTGGCTACTTTGGCAGTGTCGTTATAGTAAAGTAAAAATCCGCTGACAGGCATAGGGAAACCTGCTATCACTGCTATATGATTGGCGTACGCGTCGTCCAGTATCTTACCGAGGTGTAAGGTATCCCAGGTACGGATGGTATTGCCACCGGCCGCAGATAGTTCCCGGAGATTTTCAAAACCAGCTGCCCCCTTTATTGTAAAGGGTTGTCCTTCGCGGTATAACTGGTATTGGTCGCCCTGTTTGCCAATGTAAACCTTGCCCTTACGCAACGGAGCGGAGGATGACAGGCAGCCGGTAAGAACAGTGAGCAACGCAGCATGAAAACAAATCTTCTTAAGCATTCACCAGGTATAATATAATATATTACTTACAACACGAAACCGAATATAATATAAAATCAGAAACTTATGCCGCCGGGGGATAGTATCCTCATTTTCCCGGACATAAAAGAAAATTGCTTATTTTCAATGGTACAGGCCATTAAACGATTATGATGAAACTACGAAAAGTACTCACCGGGGCAGCGCTTTGCTGTATGCTGTTCTTTTCTGCCAGCGTGCTGGCACAATCGGGAAAACCAGGCGTTACAGATATCACCTTCCACATGCTCACCTGGGTGAAACACCTGGATAACGACGTCGATAAATATTTCAAACGTGAAAAAGGAGAACAGCTGAACCAACAGCTGGAAGCCCTGAAACAGGAATTGAATAATTACCGCAAAGCCAGGAAAACACTTTCAGACAGTTTGTTCCGGAATAATATTGCCCCCGGTAAAAAAGACGATTATAACCTGGAAGCGCTGAAAGTAAAAATGAGCGCGGTGATGGAAAAACTGCGCGGGGTTACTGACCTGGTAAATCCTGAACTCCAGGCGGAAGGAGATAAACTCAATGAAGAAATTTACAATGCTTTATACAGCGACCAGCCTAAGTATTTATCTTACCTGGAAGCATTCCTGGGCGGTTTGGAGGTCACTAAAAAGGACCTGGCACTGGATGGCAGCACGGCTTATTCGCGCCTCGGAGACTGTGTGAATATCATCGCTTCACTGGAAGGAAAAATTAACAGGAAGATGGGGCAGTGATCTTCACAAGCCTTTCCCTTTGCTTACCCAGTCATTGTTTTTAATACTGAAACGATAGGGGAGATAGGCATCTTCCCCGGCGTATTGCACGCCTACACGGGTAGACACCGTAATCGCATCTTCCGGAATACCCTTGCCGGATTCAATCCATACTTTCTTCCCGGTAAGGCTTTCCCCGTTCAGGCCGGCATCGATACCCATTGCCTTGCAGAGGCTGCCCGGACCCGCAGTGAGTTTGACGGAGGGCTTGTTGTTATAACGCTGCTTCATCATTTCTATGCCATCAACAGGCTGCAGCGCCCTGATCAATACCGCATGCGGCGTATCTTCAATGTTGGTGACCACGTTAAAAAGATAGTGAATGCCATAACATAAATACACATACGCAAATCCGCCCGGCTTGTACATCACCTCCGTGCGTTTGGTACGGCGGTTATTCCAGGCATGCGAGGCCCGGTCGCCGCTGCCTGCATAGGCTTCTGTTTCCACAATCATACCAGCGGTGCGAACGCCATTGATATGTGTAACCAGTATTTTCCCCAGCAATTGTTTCGCAATGGTTGTCACCTCGTGCTGCTGATAAAATTCATGCTTTAACTTAGCCATCGAAATAAATATCCCTGTTTTAAAAAATGAATTTATGTTATTTGCATAATTATAAACATCATTATGGAAGAAATAAAGTGGGGAATCATAGGTTGTGGAGATGTGACAGAAGTCAAAAGTGGCCCGGCTTTTAATAAAGTGCCGCATTCATCACTGGTAGCGGTTATGCGCAGAGACGCTGCAAAGGCGCAGGACTATGCCCTGCGGCATGGCGTGCCCAAATGGTACAGCAATGCTGAACAGCTGATCAACGATCCGGAGATCAACGCCATATATATTGCCACACCGCCTTTGCAACATGAGGAATACACCCTCCTTGCTTTGTCGAAAGGAAAACCGGTGTACGTGGAAAAGCCAATGACGCTGGATGCCGCATCAGCCATCAGGATGAAAGCCGCATCGGATCAATACAACGTAAAATTAAGCGTGGCACACTACCGGCGCGAGCAGCCGGTATTCTTAAAAATAAAAGAGCTACTGGCGGATAACGCCATCGGTGATATCCGTTTTGTATCGCTGCAAATGCTGCAGCCGCCGGCTTCCAACCTGATAGCAGGTTCGGAGGTCAACTGGCGGATAGATCCCGCTGTTTCCGGTGGTGGCCTGTTTCACGACCTGGCCCCGCATCAGCTCGACCTGATGATCTATTTCTTCGGAAAGCCAAAGCACGCTGCCGGGATCGCCGCGAACCAGGCGGGAGTTAACCAGGCCGATGACCTGGTAACCGGGCATATCTTATTTGAAAACGGCGTAGTGTTTAATGGCATGTGGTGCTTTACGGTGTCGCCCGCTGATCAGAAGGACTGTTGCGAAATAACCGGATCATCCGGCAAAATCAGCTTCCCCGTGTTTGGCAGTAAAATAACATTGAGCAAAGACGGACATACAGAAGAATTTATTTTTGACCCTTTGCAACATGTGCAGCAACCCATGATAAAAAAGGTAACGGCCTATTTCCTCGGCAAAGGCGCTAATCCCTGTTCCGCAGAGCAGGCTATTTTATCAATGGAGCTGATGGACCAGTTCACGAAATCCGTGAAAAAAAGTACTGGCAATTAGGTGAATACCCAACTATTTGCGTATCTTAATTCCTGCAGAGAGCAGCATTCAACCATATCGCTCATTCAGAAGAACCAGTTGAACAGGACCCACGTTATTGATTAACTACTTGACCGAGTAGTGTGATGCAGGCATATCCTCCCGGATATGAACTTTATGTTACGAATGCAGTGAACACTTAATATTCAAATTATCCTGTAATATTTTCGCGCTCATGAAACCTATCTTCACACTTCTGTCAGTACTGTTATTATGCTGCATAATCAGGCAGCCATTGCTTGCACAAACAACGCAGGCGTCGATTTCAGGGATTGTCTCTGATGATACCAAACAACTGATTCCAGGCGCATCTGTACTGGTGCGCAACGAATCAACCGGCTTTAGCAGCCGTACTATTTCAAACGCCAAAGGAGAGTACCTTATTAAAGAGTTGCCACTCGGCGGACCATATACGATCCAGGTAACAGCGATGGGATATGCCGAACAAAAACGCACCGGGTACTCACTCAACCAGGGCGATGTGATCCGCGCCAACTTCCAGATGCAGACAACCGCGGTAGCCATGAAGGAAATCACGGTGTCGGGCGCAGCGCTCCGCAACAAAACAGAAAACTTTGGTGCAGCCACCACGGTAACGGCAAGGGATATTGCCCGCCTGCCGGTGAATGGCCGTAACTTCAGCAGCCTCATAGATCTTTCGCCGCTCAGCAGCGGAAGCAACCTGGCAGGACAGCTCGGTTCTTCTACCAACATCACCATCGATGGTACCTCCGCAAAGAACCCGACTTCCAGCAGTGGCACCAACACCCGTATCGGCGGCCCATACGCTATTTCAATGGAAGCCATCCGGGAATTCAAAGTAGTTACCAACCAGTACGATGTTACCTTTGGCCGCAGCGGTGGCGGTACCATCAGCACGGTAACCAAATCAGGTACCAACACTTTTTCTGGTAGCGCTTTCACCTTCGTAAGGGCTGATGCGTTATCCAGCAAATACGACGCCCGCGGTAACAGGCGCCAGAACGACTTCTCTACCTATCAATACGGCTTCTCTTTAGGCGGCCCTATCATTAAAAATAAACTGCACTTCTTCGTAGCGTGGGATCACCAGGCCGATTCACGCCCCCTGCAACTGGCGGATATCAAAACACCGGCAGATGAAAAACGGTTCAACGTTACACAGTCGACACTGGATACTTACCTCGGTATTGCACGCGGCAAATACGGCGTAGCCTCCACGCCGCAGTTCGGATCTTTCAACAAGAAACGCGGCACAGATGCGGCTTTTGCGCGTATCGACTGGCAGCTCAACGAACGGAACCTCCTCACCATCCGCGATAACTATGTAAACGACCGCGCACCGCTGGGCCGTGATGATAACACCGCCATCAATCTCTACGAAGTATATGCAGATGCGCATGCCATCAACAACAGCTTGCTGGCTACCCTGCGTACCGTAGTGAATCCCAGGATTACGAATGAGCTGAAACTGCAACACCTGTATACTTTTGAAGAGAGTTCACCCGGCAGCCAGCTGCCTGCACAGAATATTCCCCGCGCTATCGTGGAAAGAGTGGAGTCCAGCATTGACAATAAATCCGTGTTTACCTCCATCCAGCTCGGCGGACAACGTTACTCGCCGGAACACTTCTACAATAACGTATTCCAGCTGGTAGACAATCTTTATTACAATACCAATAAAGCAAACTATACTTTTGGCGCCGATGTGATGTACAGTCATATGAACTCACTGTATGGCAGTGAAATGAACGGCCGTTTTTATTTCACCGGTATGGATAATTTCAATAACCTGAAACCTTACCGTTATGCCCGCGAAGTAGCACTGGCAGATGATCCCAGCGTGAACCAGAATATTCTCAGCGGCGCCTTATACGCGCAGATGCAAACCTACCTGTTCCCCGGTTTTGAAATGATCGCCGGTCTCCGTGCCGATTATACCACTTACCTGAACAAACCCAACTTCAATCAAACCGTGTATGACGAGCTGGGACTGAGCACTGATAACTCGCTGAAAACTTTCCAGCTGCAGCCACGTATCCAGTTCAACTGGGACATCAAAGAAAAGCATACAGATTACCTGCGCTTCGGTGCGGCCATCTTCGGATCAGACATAAACAACTATGCCATGATCAACAACATGCTGTTTGATGGTACAAAAGTACTTACTGTGGATATACAGGGCGCCGGTGTACCCGTTCCCGATTTCCCGGCATACCGCAAAGATCCGTCTACCGCACCGGGTAAGGAAATGTTCGATAAGCTCGGACTGCCACGCCAGGGTACCATTAACATGAATGGTAAAGATGCCAGGATCCCGGTTGTGTACAAAGCGAACATCTCCTATAATCACCTGTTCTCCGACCGCTTTAAAATGGGCGTGACTTTCTTCACCACTATTGCGCGTCACAACTATATGTATGTAGATCGTAACATGGCGGATCAGCCTTTCTTCCGTTTGTCGAATGAAGGTAACCGCGGCGTATATGTGCCTGCATCTACGATCAACGTAACCAATGGCGCTACCGACTGGACCAAAGGCCGTAAGAGTACCAATGTAGGCCGTGTGCTGGAACTGAACAGCGATGGTAAAGTGAACCAGTTTGCATTTGTAGTAGATGGTACTTTCCGTTATTTCAGAGATGGGGAAGTTTCTGTTAGCTACACCTGGAACGATGCAAAAGATAATACCTCTTATAACGGCGACGTAGCCAACACGGCTACTTTGTCGCTGATGGTAAAAGACGATCCGCGTAATCTCAGCACTATGAGCTATTCCGATAACCAGTTCCGTCATAAGGTAGTAGTATACGGTACACTGCCCACCTTCTGGGGAATTAATGTAGGTGTGCGTTATTCCGGTATAGGCGGTACACGTTATTCACTGGCTGTAGGCGGTAACGTAAATGGCGACTTCGTAAACTCAAACGATCTGGCCTATGTATTTGACGTGAACAATGCCAATGTGCCGCAGAAGATCCGTACCGATCTCCAGGCGATTTTGGATAATCCTTTAGCCGATGAAAGCGTGAAAGATTACATTCGCAGAAGCAGTGGAAAAGTAGCAGAAAGAAATGGTGGTGTAAATGGTTTCTATGGTGTATGGGATCTGAGGATCGCTAAAAAGATCCGGTTTGGTAAGAAGCAGTACCTGGAGCCATCTGCCGATTTCTTTAACCTCGCCAATATGTTTAACAAAGAATGGGGTACCAGTAAATTACTGGGCAAACAGAATATTTATTCTTTAGGTGGTTTCGATCCTGTTACCTCCACTTATAAATATAACGTGAACGTGAACTCAGGTGTAGTAGTGCCTGGCGGTAACCCGTGGCAGATTCAGCTGGGTCTTCGTTACGGTTTTTAATAAAAACGGGTGAAAGCGAAATAACTGTTTGAAAACAATACAAAGGGGGATCGCCGTTACAGGCTGGTCCCCCTTTCTACTTGGATTACTGGCAGGAGAATTAATTATCGTTAAATTTGCCTGATTGATATTGAATATTTATGAAACAGGATTTATCAGAGATTTCTCTGGCCCCACTATTAAAGTATTTCAATGATCTTATTCCGCTGAACAGTATGGAAAGGGAGCTCATTGTAGCCAGGTTTCAGCCCCGTCTGTATCGCAAAAGACAATATGTGCACCAGGAAGGCGATATTTGTTCGCAACTCAGCTTCGTAATACGTGGTTGCCTCCGGATGTATAAAGTAGATGAAAAGGGAAACACGCATATTTTACAGTTTGCAGCGGAAAACAAGTGGATCAACGATCTTGGAAGCTTCCACAGCAGAAAAGCCTCAGAATTAAACATAGATGCCCTGGAAGATACAATGGTTTTGCAGATCAGTTACGATAACCTTATTTCACTTTATATAGAGGCTCCGAAATTTGATCGTATTTTCAGAGTTTTGACTGAGAACAGTTTTATTACCCTTCAGAAGAGACTGCTGCAAAACCTCAGTTCCTCTGCAGAAGATCACTACAACTCGTTTTTAGAGGTTTACCCCGATTTGTCTAACCGCCTTCCCCAGACCCAGATAGCATCCTTTTTGGGTATTACGCCCGAGTTCCTGAGCCGTTTGCGTAGCAAGCGCACAAAGGACTCTTAAACCAGATCAATATTTTTTCTTGATGTAGTTTATTGGCCTGCAGATAGACGTTGCTGAACTTTGTGCTATCAAATTCTAAAAAGAGATAGTATGAAAACAACTTCGAAAGTGGCCATCATAGGTATGGGAAACATAGGACAGGTAGTTGCCGCAAACCTGGCTAAAGCTGGCCGCCCCTTTATTGCAGCCGACAGGAATGTTGACAAGGCAAAAGAACTTGCCGGAAAATGGGGCGCATCAGCTCAGGCAGGGGATATTCATTATGCAGTGAAAGAAGCGGGTATTGTGGTGCTAGCCATTCCATTTGGCGCGATTGCTGATTTTATAAATCAATATGCTGCCGATCTGGAAGGTAAGATTATTGTGGACCCATCCAATCCAATTGCTCCGGATGAAAAAGGCGGGTTCAAAAAAATCATCGCTGAAAACCAATCTGCCGGCGCAATAAACGCAGCGGCTTTACCGAAAAATACCTGGCTGGCAAAAGCATTGGGAACATTAGGCGCCGGTTCGCTGGCAAACGCTGCGTTTCAAACGCCGGAAAGGGCCATACTGTTCTATGCAACAGATGATACAAGCATTAATGCCGATGTGGAGCAGTTGATCATCGATAATGGTTTCGAACCGGTACGTATTGGCGGACTTGACAAATCCATCAGGATCGAGGTATTTGGGGATCTTCACGAATTTGGTGCGTTGGGTAAAACGGTTACATTAAAGGAGGTAAAAAACATATAGTATGGCAAGGGAAGAAAAAATACAATTGATGAACCGGTTTGTGGAATTTATAAATACAGCAAACCCTCAACTGGCAGATGAATTGATTAGCCCTGATGCGGTCTTTCATGTACCTGGTAACCCTGAGCCTATGCGTGGTCCGGAAGGTTATCTGGCGATTATTGGTATGATGCGTAGCGGGTTTCCCGATATTCAATGGAGCCCCGACGACGTCGTTATCGATAATGATAGGGTAGCAGTACGTTTCACGATGAAGGGAACTCATAAAAACATATTCTTTGGGATTGCTGCAACGGAAAGGTCAATTGAGATAAAAGCAATGAACTTTTACTATTTTAAAGAAGGACAGATTATTGAGGAGCATGGTATGCCGGATATGTTTGGGCTGTTGCTTCAGCTGGGAGCAGTGATAAACGCCGGGTGAATCTTACAGGAATGAGGCTTTTGGCAGCTTTATGCAACAGGCCTCCGGATTTATGCACCGGAAAAGCTGCAAAGAATAAAAACAGGGTGCGGTATTATTACCGTACCCTGTTTTTATTTTTTAGAAAGAACTGATTACCATGCGCCCAATTCCGACAGCACCGCATAATGGGAGCCCGAATAATTAGAAGCCGTTACAATCTTGATATATTTTGCAGAAATAGTAACTCCGAAAGAGATATACTGCTTACTGTTTACATTCGTCAGCGTATAATTCCCCCTCGATGTATACGTTACATTATCGGTACTGGTGAACACCGAAATATCTTTTAATGAACCATTCAGGTTTGCCCGTTGCAGGAATGCCAGTCCCTGTATAGATTTTATCCCATTCATATTTACGATCACCGTATGCGGATGCGCGGGTTGTACCGTTTTCCACTGCGTGTGCCATACCGTTGCCTGGTCGTTGTCCAGCAGGTTGGTGGCGGGGCCGTCGTCTTCCTGGCTGCTTACAGATGTGATACTCCAGGAAGATTTGTTCAGTTCATCTTTGGTGCTGATATCCAGTACGGGTTCATTGTTTACAAAAGTATACGGGTAAGAGATTTCTGTAGAAGAACCATTGGTATACAGGAAACGGATACGCAGGGCGTAGTTGCCTGTCTTCTTATGAAATTCACTGATGGGCATACTCAGCTGGAAACTATCGCCGGAGGGCGCAGCCACCCAGGGCACGGCATCATAATCATTTCCTCCTTCCGGATCATTATATACGTTTACATTGTTCACCGTTTGTGTGGAAGAGAACTTCACTTTCAGCTCAATGTTGCCGCCGGTATAGCTGGCTTTGATGATATTGATAGTAGTGTTTCCTCCGCCGTAAATGCCGGTGGCGGTGCTGGTGCGGAATACCTGTGAGTTGTTGAGGATAGCGGCGCTGGCGGCAGTAAGAAAGGTAGGGCTTTTGCCGTAGGTGTAGTTGCCGCTGCCCATGAGTGCGGTGCCTTTGGCCGGATCTGCGGCTTCGGATACTTTTTCTTTGTTATGTGGCAGGTTAAGGCCGTGCCCCAATTCGTGCATGAGGCCACCGATCCATTTGGTAGCGCGGTTGCCCAGCGTGGTATTCTGACCGAGATAGCTGGTATCCATTTCGGCATAGTCCAGTGCAAAGCACCACCGGCCCAAACCATAGAAGGGCACGCCGCCGGGATCGCCATCAGAAGCATAGGTGCTGGCGGGCATAATAACCAACGTGTGTTCACTGTGCTTATCTGCCGGATGTGCGGCAAACCAGGTGTTCAGTTCACCGATGGCAGTGTTGCCGCCTCCTTCATAGGGATAGCCGGTTTTTGGCAGTGCGCCTTTTACTACCGTGATCTTTACTTTACCGGTGGAGTCCAGTGGCAGTCCGAAGGAGCGGTCGCCATAGCCGTAGTAGTTCATCCACTTTCCGTAGAAGCGTTGCCCCTGTTGTAAAATGCCGTTTAGCCGTGCCCGGTAGTTCACGATGGTGTCGCCATCGGAAGGCACAAAGTAAACAACGTTTAAGGCGTAGGCGCTGGGTACAAAGTTTTGCAGGCCGGATTTGGTTTTATCTGTTACGGGCTGCAACTCCCCGCCGGGGGATCGTTTACAGGCCATAAAAAGGGTAGGCAGCAATAGCATACCTGCTAACAGGGAATGAAGGTTTTTCCTTTTCATTGTTCGGATTTATTGATTAACAAAGACAGTAAGAATCGACAGATTTTGGTTTACGGTTTTCCAGGTTACGCAGTTGGCGTTTCACATATTCAGGTAAACTAAATTAAGTAATTGTTTCAGAAAGCAAAAAAAAATAATAATATTAGGTAAATGGCTTGGGAGATGACTGTAAGATCAAGCCCCGCTCCAACATTAGTTGTAATATTCCCCCCTTTCTTCCGGATATGAAATATTTATCGCAAATTGGTCCCCGTAAATAATAATAACTATGTTCAAGTACCTGTACCTGTCAGGGTTGCTGTTGGCAGCCCTGGGTTTGTATGCAACCCCGGCTATCCCCAAAGCCGCTCCCATTGAAGATTCAACGGAGCTTTACCAGAAAGAGCTTGATAATTATGTTGACTCTGTAAACAAATCTTTTAAGTATGAGAAAGGCACTATCCTGTTGCCGGGTGGGAAAGTAGAAATTAATGTACCTGCTGGTTTTAAGTTCCTGAACAAGGAAAAAAGCCAGTATGTGCTCACCACGCTCTGGGGCAATCCGCCGGAAAATGCCAATAATACGCTGGGAATGATTTTTCCGGAAAACTCTGATCCGTTTGCGGACAGCAGTTATGCTTTTATCATCGAATTTGAGGACATCGGCTATGTAAAAGATGACGACGCTGAAAAGATTGACTACAATGAAATGATGAAAGGAATGCAGGAAGGAGAGAAGGAAACCAATGAAGAACGCGCCAAACAGGGCTACGCCGGCATCCATCTGATTGGATGGGCGCAGCAGCCTTTCTACGATAAAAAAAATAAAGTACTGCACTGGGCAAAGGAAATCCGTTTCGATGACCAGGAAGGCGGTCATACGCTGAATTACGAGATCCGTATCCTGGGGCGTCATGGTGTATTGTCGCTGAATGCTGTTTGTAAGATGAGTGAACTCCCGGTGGTAAAGGCGGATATCAGCAAAGTGTTACACATGGCCACTTTCACACAGGGCAACACCTATTTCGATTTTGATCCGAAAGTGGATAACGTGGCGGCATGGTCTATCGGCGGCCTCGTAGCGGGTAAATTGCTGGCAAAAGTTGGGTTCTTTGCTATCCTGTTAAAGTACCTGGCGGCCGGATGGAAGTTTATTGCTATCGGGTTTGTGGCGCTTATCGGTTTTTTCAGACGGATGTTCAGCCGGAAGAAAGAAGAGAAGGAAAGTGTTGTTTTTAATACGGTTACAGATGATCATACAGCACCAGATGATGCCGGAGAGCAGGTGGCTGACACTCCGGCTGATGCTACGCCAGCGGATAATAATCCGGGAGATAAATCGTGATTAATATCATCATAAGCATAAATGAGAAGGCCTGCATCATACGCAGGCCTTTTTTAATGCCCAATGCCCACTGGCAGGCGCAAATATTGTTTTCCTGGTTTTTTCGGAATAAATGTCTTATTTTTTCCGGTGAGATGCCATTATCTATGGTTTCCGGATTGTCAGAATTGATCACGAAAGGTATATTTTATGTCAACGCCATCCGAAGCACTGGAGCCAGCCATACTTTTCAAAACTTACTATACCAGGCTTTGCTACTTTGCCTTTCAGTTTACCGGTGATAAAGACAAAGCCAGGGATATTGCCCAGGAAGCCTTTGTAAGCTACCTGGGGCAACAGGGGCAGGTGACCGCGCATCCCGTGGCAATCAAAAATTTCCTGTATAGCACCGTGCGTAACGCCTGTTTAAATGCTATCCGGCATGAAAAAGTAGTGGAGAAATTTGCGGCAGCACAGGAAGGAATGGCTGAAAACGATCCTTCTGTTATATTAACAATGATCCGGTCTGAAGTGATCGGGGAAATTAACCGCGCACTGGAAACATTGCCGGAAGCCTGCCAGGTGATTATCAGGATGGGCTATATCTCCGGGCTCAAAAACCAGGAAATCGCCGACCAGCTGAACATCAGCATTAATACCGTTAAAACGCAAAAGAAAAGGGGACTACACCTGTTAAGACAACGTCTTAACCCCGAAATCTACGCCGTGCTATTCCTGTAAACCCTTCTCTCAAAAAAAATATTATTATTTCTTTCACCCCTTTTTTCATCCCGCGTTTCTTTACCTGGTAAGCAACCTTTATGGAGCAAAACCAGGATCTGTATAAATACGCCGACTTAATTTTAAAATATCTCCGGGAACAGGCTACCACAGCGGAACAGCGGGAGCTGGAAGCCTGGCTGGAAAAGGATGTGCGGCATCAGCAGCTGCTGGCGTCCCTGAAAGATCAGGAATCCCTGCGTGATGCACTGGCGTTTCATGAGGCCATCGATGTGGATGCCGACTGGCAGTCCGTGCTGGCCCGCGCCACCCCGGCCACTTCCGGCAGGAGCATAGCATGGCGCCGCCTCGTCGGGTGGACGGCCGCCGCTGCCGCCATACTGGGAGGCGTGATCCTTGCCTACAACTGGCGCACAACGGAAACAAAGCCCGTAAAAATGATGGCGGCCACTTCCCCTCCAATAAAAAACGACGTACTCCCCGGCAGCAACAACGCCACGCTGCAACTGGGCAACGGGAAAACCATACACCTGGGCAATCAGCCCGAAGGAGCCATCAAAGAGGAAGATGGAACCACTATTGCACAGCAATCAGGCGGCCTTGTATACAATAAAACAAATGAACCGCACACGGCTGCGTTATTCAATACCTTGTCTACCGCAAAGGCCGGGCAATACCAGCTCACGCTGGAAGACGGCACACGTGTATGGCTTAACGCCGCATCCTCCCTGCGATTCCCGGTACACTTCACCAATGGTGAACGCCGTGTGGAACTCACCGGTGAAGGATATTTTGAAGTGGCCGCCAGTCCGGATAAACCTTTCCGGGTAATGGTGCAGAACATGGAAGTACTGGTACTGGGCACCCACTTTAACGTAGGCGCCTACAGCAAAGTGGTGAAAACCACGCTGATCACCGGCGCGGTAAAAATCCAGGTAAAGGATAAACGCTCCTGGCAGCTGGCGCCAGGTCAGCAGGCCAATGTACAGGGCGACCAGGTACGTATCTCCGCAGCAGATACCGAAAAAGCCATCGCCTGGAAAGAAGGGATCTTCTTTTTTAAAGATGATGATTTCCGGGAAATTATGGAGCAGGTGGCCCGCTGGTACGACCTGGATGTTCACTACGAAGGTCCGCTGCCCGCAAAACTTATCAGCGGTAATATCAGCCGTCAGGCTAAGTTATCGCAGGTGCTGGAAATGCTCAACTTCGTGAGCGGCGCCAACTTCAGGGTAAATGGAAAAGACGTTACTATAACACTGTCGAAATAAAATCAGTTATAACTGGAACGGATGCACGAAATATAAGTACCTGTAATAAACAAAGACCAGAATTTAAACGAATCAATCGCTATTAATTAAAAATTAAACCGATGATGAAAAGATTTATTTCCGCTTTCGGGCGGGGTATACTACTCCCATTGCCTGTAAAAACGAAGGTGGCCTTAAAGCTGACCACCCTGCTGCTTTTCCTTTTCGCATTAAGTGCCGCAGCCACTGCTTACGCGCAGAAAATTACGTTGTCGGTAAAGAAAGTACCGTTACAGCAGGTGTTTGACGCCATCAAACAACAAACCGGCTATTACTTTTTGTACAACAACGATATCCTGAAAAATACCACGCCCGTTTCTTTAAATGTAAAGGATGCGGAAGTAACTGCGGTACTGAATCAATGTCTGGCAGGCCAGCCGCTGGAATATAAAATCATCGACCGCACCATCACCCTGAAGGAAGTGCCGGTGAAAAAATCCACTTCGGAATTGGTAGCAGATACACTGATCACCGGCAGGGTAACCGATGAAAAAGGCGTGCCGCTGCCCGGTGTAACCGTTACAGTAGAAGGTTCCGCAAGAGGTGCCGTAACAGATGCTACGGGAAAATACAGCATCCAGCTGCCATCCGGCGCTAATGCGTTGTTATTCTCCTTTATCGGGTTTAACAAACAACGCGTGGAAACCGCCGGCAACACCACGCTGGATGTAAAATTAACAGAAAGCTCAAAGGGCTTGTCGGAGGTAGTGGTAACGGCGCTGGGTATTAAACGCGAAAGTAAATCGCTCGGATATACCGTAGCAGAGCTGAAAGGCGCCGACCTGTCGGAAGGGAAAGAAGTAAATGTGGCCAACGCCTTATCCGGTAAAGTGGCCGGTGTACAGGTGAGTCAGCCTGCCTCCGGCGCCGGCGGATCTTCCAAGATCCTGATCCGCGGAAACAACTCTTTGCAGGGCAACAGTCAGCCGCTGTATGTTGTAGACGGAGTGCCCCTCGATAACCAGAACATCGGCGCTGCCGGCAGCACCGGCGGTGTGGACTATGGCGATGGCATCTCCAATATTAACCAGGAAGATATTGAAAGCATTTCCATCCTGAAAGGCCCGAATGCTGCGGCATTGTACGGCCAGCGCGGCAGCAACGGCGTAGTGCTCATCACCACCAAATCCGGCAGCTCCCGCAAAGGTATCGGGCTGAAGTTCAGCAGCGATTACGCCATCGGCAACGCACTGGTAACACCCGATTTCCAGGATGAATATGGACAGGGCCTGAACGGTGATTTTACGCACTTCCGCGCTACAGATGGTAAGGTATATACGATGGCGCAGGCCAAAGCGCAAGGCTTGCAGGGCATGCCTAAAATGAGCGCCGGCCGCGACAGGATCGCCCGCAGCAGCTGGGGCGCAAAGATGGAAGGGCAGGAGTATGAAGACCAGTGGGGAAACGTATTGAAGCTAACGCCGCAACCTAACACCTATAAAGATTTTTTTAACCAGGAAAAACAGTTCGTTAATAACATCGCCGCGGATGGTGGAAACGATAAAGTGAACTACCGCTTCTCTTATTCCAACACGCACGTAAACGGATATGTACCCACCAATACGCTGGACAGGAACACATTTACCCTCCGCACACAGGCGTCTATTACGCCTAAATTACAGTTGGATGCAAAGCTGAACTACATCTCCCAGAAAGGTAAAAACAGGCCTACACTTTCCGATGCATCCGATAATCCGGCTTACCTGTTTATCAGTCAGCCGCGGAGCATGCCGTTGAGTATCCTTGCAGATTACACCTGGACCGCCCAGGACGTGGCCCGGCAATTTGGCTACAGCGGCGTAACACCCGGACTGGAGAAAACATACGCTACCAACAGTTCTACCGCCAATCCTTACTGGACCATTCATAAAACACAAAATACTGATCACCGCGACAGGCTCCTGGGCATGCTGCGGTTGTCGTACGATTTTAATAAATGGCTGAAATTAACAGCCCGCGGCGGTACCGATTTTTATACAGAAGAACGCCTGCGCTGGAGAGCCAAAGGCACTTACCAGAGCCAGAACAGGAATGGTGATATTGAAGACCGGGTAATAAGAGTACGGGAAGATAACTATGATGTATTGCTGAACGGTAACCTGGAACTGAGCAAGGACTTCACCCTGGGGCTGAATGCAGGCGCCAGTCACCAGAAAAAGTTTATGCGCATGACCGGCAACACCGGGAAAGAATTTATTGTGCCGGACCTGCACGTGATCAATAACACGCTGACCAATTCCTATCTTTTCGACTTACAGGAATCTGAAATCAACTCCGTGTATGGCTTCGGGCAGCTGGCCTTCCGGAACTACTGGTTTGTGGATTTCTCCGCACGAAACGACTGGTCATCTACTTTATCTGCCAGTAATAATTCTTTCTTTTATCCTTCTGTGAGCACCAGTTTAATTATGACTGATCTGCTGAAGATGAACAGCAATATCGTAAGTTTCTGGAAGCTGCGCGGATCACTGGCGCAGGCCGGCAGCTCCGGTAATCCTTACCAGCTCACCGGCGCCTACAGCCTGGATCAGTTCACACATGGCGGTCAGCCGCTGGCCGCGTTTACCTCCATCATCCCGGACCCTAACCTGAAAAATGAACTGACTACCTCGGTGGAATTTGGTACCGATGTACGTCTCCTGAATAATCGCCTGGGCATCAGCTTTACTTACTATAACGCCGCTACGAAAAACCAGATCCTGGATGTGCCCTTACCGCCTTCCAGCAAATTCGAAGCGCGCAGGATCAATGCCGGTGAAATCCGGAACAAGGGAATCGAACTATCGTTAAACGGAACACCAGTGAAGCTGGCGAATGGATTTACCTGGGAAAGCACCTTTACTTTTTCCCGCAACAAAAATGAAGTGGTATCGCTGACCGAAGGAGTGGAAACATTTGTATTGGGCAGCGACAGGGGGATCAACGTAATTGCTGCACCAGGTAAGCCTTTCGGCACCATGATCGGAACCGGCTTCGCCTGGCTGAAAGATGAAGCCGGCAACCGGCTGATAGATCCGGCTACAGGTTTGCCACTGCGCACGCAGGGCCGCCAGCTCACAGAGCTGGGAAATGCCATGCCCGACTGGACCGGCGGTTTCGCCAACACCTTCCGTTACAAAGGCTTTGCCTTAGCAGCATTGGTGGATATCCGCCAGGGCGGACTGGTATATTCCCAAAGCAACCGCGAAGAGCTGATCTATGGCACCACAAAGAAAACGCTGGCCGGCAGGGATGGCAGCTATGTTGCTTCCGGTATGATTGCAGAGAAAAACAGCAGCGGCAACTGGGTTAGCACCGGTAAAGAAAATACCATGAAAGTAATGGCACAGGACTACTGGAACGTAGTGGCGAGCGATAAAGAAAACGTGGTGTCGGAAGAAATGATGAACGATGCCAGCTATGTAGCCATGCGGGAAATCAGTTTGAGTTACGCGCTGCCGTCGAAATTATTCTCCGGTAAAATTATCCGCAGAATGAATGTAGGCATTTATGGCAGGAATCTTTTTTACTTCCAGCGGAAGACAGATGGCTTCTCTCCCGAAGCCTCTTCCTTCAACGTAAACAACTCTTCCCTCGGCCTGGAATCAACGGCGCTGCCGATGATGCGGAGCTTTGGTGTGAACGTAAGCCTGGATCTTTAATCTGTAAAAACGAAGCATATGAAAAACAAATCATCGATATATAGAAAAGTGCTGGTGTTAACTGCGGGGCTGTTACTGGGCGGCTGTACCAAAAACTTCAGCGATTTAAACACGCCGCCAACAACGGTTACCAACATTGATCCCGCCCTGTTGTTGTCGAAAGTACAGAAAGATGCGGCCTTTTCTGAAGGCACAGAAACCGCCAATATACAGGTAGGGTCCTGGGTGCAATACTGGGCCGGTGGCCTGGTGGCGCCTACTTCCCGCTACATTCAACAGCCGGATAATAACATGTGGGCGGCGCATTATACCTTGCTGCGCAACCTCGGCCAGATCCGCAACCAGGCATTGAAAGGAAAAGAAAATGATCCCACAGGAAGAACGAAGCTCGCTATTGCTCGCATCCTCGAAATATTTATATGGCAACGGTTAACGGATCTTTTTGGCGCCGTACCATTTTCGCAAACAACAGAAGATGCTACCGACGTAAACAACAAACCGGTGTACGATAGCCAGCAGTCGGTTTATGAACACCTCATTGCCGACCTTGATGCCGCTATTGCCAGTATCAATGCCAGCGACGTATCGTACGGCAATGCCGATTTCTATTACAAAGGCGCTACCGATAACTGGAAGAAATTCGGTAACTCACTGAAACTCCGTTTAGGCATGCGCATTAAATATGCCGCGCCGCAGCTGGCAGAAAAAACGGTGCGCGAAGCGATGAGTCAGCCGCTTTTTTCAGATAATAAAGACAATGCCGCTGTACCTACTTTCAACGACGCACAAACCACCAACGCAAACCCTATCCTGGCGCAGTTTATCAGCGGCAGCCCCGATCTGCGTTACCTGGCATCGGCTTTTGTGGCTACGCTGAATGATAAGCATGATCCCCGCCTTACCTTTATTGCGGCGCCTACCGTAAATTCAAGAAACAGTGGAACGCCCGTGTACAAAGGTATTGGCGTGGCATTAACCGATGCGTTGTTGTCCGGCATCATCAAGGATGATTACTCTACCGCTTCCATGACTACCTACTTTAATAAAACATTGGCTACGCCTATCCCTGTATATGTATTCACGTATGCAGATGTATGTTTCTTCAAGGCAGAAGCGGCGTTGATGGGATGGGGCGCCACACCGGCAGAGGCGGAGAAATTTTACCAGGATGGTATCAGGGCGGCAATGGCCATGCAACCGTACAATATTACCACCATTCCGCAGGCGTATATTGATGCGGAGTTTTCACTCGCCGGACTTACGTCAGAAAAACAGCTGGAGAAGATCATGACCCAGAAATGGATCCTGTTATTTGGCCGTGACTATGAAGCTTATGCTGAATGGCGCCGCACGGGCTACCCCGTTTTAACACCGGGGCCCAACCAGGGATCTACCAATGGTACCATTCCCCGCAGGGCGGTATACTCATCGCTGGAAGCGTTGCTGAATACAGATAATTATAAGGCTGCCGTGTCCGGTTTAAGCAATGGAGATTCCTACCTGTCGAAGGTTTGGTGGGATCAGAAGAAATAGATAGTGAATGATAGAGAAGGGTCGTCTTTTACAGGCGGCCCTTTTTTATTGCCCCACCCGCCGCTTTACCGGTAAAAAAGTTGTTTTTACCGGCATGATACTGTCATTAACCCATTTTAACTATGCTGCAGTAGCCCGGCTGCCTATTTTCGTATTCATATCTAAACAGCTATCGTATGAACCAGGCATATGAAATTAATGCGATCACGCAGGCGAACAACGCCATCTATCACTCCTTCCGTACGCTGGATTTCCGCGGGGCTTCCGTGTACCTCACGGAAGATTGCGACTACATTACCTTTAACGGCATGCACTTAAAAGGGCGGGAGGAATACATCACGCTGCATGAGCGGCTGATGAACAACTTTATGTTCAGGGGTGCGCGGTTACATGGACACATTGAACAGGTACGTTTTCTGAATGAAAATGTAGCCATCGTGGTAGCCACCGGCGCTATCCGTTTCCGCTGGCAGAAAAGAGTACCGGAAAGCCGTCAGTCGGTGAACACCACCGTATGGGTGAAAAGCCCCGAAGGACAATGGCAGATGTCCGCCTTTCACAATTGCCGCATAAAGAAAATGAACTGGCTGGCCAGGTGGATCATGGGGTCTGTAAAAAAGAAGCCCGACGAAAAGAAGCCGCAAATAGCCCCCTGGATTGTCGGAACTACACCCCCGGAGTATGCTCCGGAATGAATAATTTTGTTTTAAGAGATACATCTTACAAGATTATTCAAAACAAAAAACAGGTGTTATGTCATTCCAGGCTTATTTAGACAATATCAAAGCGAAAACCGGCAAAACAGGTGACGATTTTAAAAAGCTGGCAGAGAAGAAAAAGTTCCTGCAAAACGGGGAACTGGATCCAAAAGTAAAAGCCGGCGAAATTGTAAACTGGCTGAAAGAAGAATATGAACTGGGCCACGGTCATGCGATGGCGATATTCGCATACTTCAAAGGAAAGCGGGATTGATTCATCTCCGCAGCTGATCTACACTCCAGCGGTATGCAGGTAAGGTAGATAATAAAAAGCTGCCGGCACTGGCGGTGAATACAGAATAATTCAATGGCGCGGCTACACCCAGCGCTACGGTCATGGCCAGTGCAAATCCCAGTAACAAAACACCGCTGCCAATGGCCGCCCATCGTGTCCAAAAGCCCGCGATCAGCATTACCGCAAAAAGTATTTCTAAGCCCGATGCCAATGCGGCAAAGATTTCCGCTACGGAGTAGGGGAGAAAGAACATCAGCTTGTGTGCATACTGCATGAAATGCTGCCAGTCGCCCCAGCCGATATTAGGCGCACCCGGAGGGCCCCACACGCCGAATCTGTCGAGCCCCGCGCACAAATAACTGGCGCCTAACGCCACCCGCAAAAAGAGCTGAATGAGATCCTGTTTAATATTCATCGCCTGGTATTTTTGACAGGCAAAAATAACGCAGATTCCGCTGCTGCAGGTAGTCCAGTTTATAATCAGGGGATAGTCCAGCGAACTTCCGTATATCCATTATCGTTACCCGGTCTGTAAATCTCCCCGCTATTTACTATTTTCAGGGATCAAAAAAATGTTATTATGAAGAAATGGTTGCCGGTCCTGCTCATCGCTGCAATAGTGGCCGTTACCGCTTTTACGCCCCGGAAAATCACCTGGGTGGCCATCGGGGACTCTATTACGTATCTGAATGAACACCCCGATGAAACCGGGAACAGGATCACCAAAGGATACCTGACCCGCGTAACAGAAAAGCTCCCGGATATACAGTACATCAATAAAGGCTATAACGGCTGGACTTCCGGCGGTATCGCCGATGCCATTGAAAAACTGGATCTCGTAAAAGCAGATGTATACTCTGTATTCCTCGGTACCAACGACTGGTGGGGCGGCCGTCCGGTTGGTACTTTCTCCGACTATCTTCATAAAACCGGCAACAGCACCGTGTACGGCGCATTCCGGACCATCATTGATAAGCTGAAGTCGCTGAATAAAAACGCGCACATCATCCTGATCACCCCGCTGCAACGCGGCGATTTTGTATACATCGCCGATATGCATAACAACGCCTGGGGCTCTTACAAAGAAAAGAAGGGGCAGCAGCTTTCACAGGTGGTGGCTGCCATCGATTCTATTGCCGGCTACGAACACTTCGATAAATTAGACCTGTATCATAACAGCGGTATCACCCTGGAAAATATGGTGAAGTATAAACGCCTGAAAGACCCTGCCACCGGCGAATACAAGGACTACCACTGGCCGGAGTATAAAGACATTCCCTTTCATCCGGACACCGACGAATACCCTTATCCCGTTTCCGCCATCGATATGACGTACGATGGTTTGCATCCTTCCGATAAAGGATTTGCCGTAATTGCGGATATGCTGGTGGAAATAATGAAGCGGTATTAGCCTCCTTTCTGACACTTGAAAAGTTGGTTAAGTGCTGATAACATTAACACTATATATCGTCTGAAATAAATATGCTATATTACCCCTGGTTTAAATTTTGAATAATGGCGATTAACTTACAAAAGGGACAAAGGATCGACATCGGCCTCTCAAAAATCAGTATTGGTTTAGGCTGGCATCCTAATGAAGGAACAGGCTCGGCTTTCGACCTGGACGCCTCTGCATTTATGATCGATGAAACCCGGCACATTCTCCAGGAAGAATATTTTATCTTCTACGGAAATACTGATTCTCCCGATGGCGCGCTGCATCACACCGGCGATGACCCTACCGGCGGCAACAGCGCCGATGGCGATGATGAAACCATCCAGGTAGACCTCACAAAAATAGATCCCCGCGTAAGGGAAATTTTATTCGTGGTAACCATCCATGAAGCCATCAGCAGAAGACAAAACTTCGGACAGGTAAGAGATTCGTATATCCGTGTTGTTGATGAAGGCTCCGGCAATGAAATTGCAAAGTATGAACTGGGAGAAGATTTCTCCATTGAAACAGGCGTGGAATTTGGCCGTCTTTACCTGAAAGATGGTAAATGGAAATTTGAAGCATCCGGTATTGGCTACAGGGAAGATCTGGCTTACTTCTTATCCAAATATTTCAAAGGTCAGATTATTAAATAATCCCTGATAAACTACCACCTATGGCTATCAATTTAGTAAAAGGTCAAACTATCGACCTCCGTAAAAACGACAAAGGAGAAGAATTCGATTTATCAACGGTCACTATCGGATTGGGCTGGGATGTACGGCAAACAAAAAGCAAGGAAGGCTTCCTCGGAAAATTATTCGGCGGCGAAAAAAAAGAAGCAGAATACGACCTGGATGCAGTAGCCATGTTGCTGGACAGCAGCGGCAAAGTGGCTAATCTCGGCAGAACCGTTCAAACAAGGGATGGCCGGTCAGTAGGATTGTTTGAGGGAGATGTGATCTTCTTCAATTCCATGCGCCACCCTTCCGGTAATATCTGGTTAACCGGCGATAACCGCACCGGCGCAGGTGATGGCGATGATGAACAAATTATCATCAAACTGGATCAGCTGGAAAGTAAATACGAAAAGATCCTGTTTATGGTCACCATCTACAATGGCCGCGCCACTAACCAGCACTTTGGTATGATCGATAATGCCTTTATCCGCGCGGTGGACAACCGGGGAAAGGAAATTGCAAAATTCAGCCTGTCGGGCGACAGCACCTACAACGGTATGTGCTCCATGACATTTGCGGAAATTTATCGTAAAGATGGCGCCTGGAAATTCAGGGCCATTGGTATTCCACATCAATCCGATAGCTTTGTGGATGAATTGAAAAAGTTAACCTATTCCTGATAACAAAAAACCTATATTCAGCATACCTTCATCCTGCGGAAAACGCAGGATGAAATGTTACCCATTTTCAACATGCCAACACTGGTATTAAATTAATGCAGTATGAGAAGATTACCCGTGTATCTTTTGTTAGATACTTCCGGTTCTATGAATGGAGAACCTATTGAGGCTGTAAAAAATGGTGTACAGATAATGATTAACTCATTACGCCAAAACCCACAGGCCATTGAAACCGCCTTTATCAGCATCATCACTTTCGATAGTTCCGCAAGGCAGGTAGTACCCCTTACCGATCTTGCGTCTTTCCAGATGGTGGATATAAAAGCCACCGGCACTACCGCACTGGGAGAAGCCCTGCAGCTGGTAAGCAACTGCATCGATCATGAAGTGGCCAAAACCACTACGGAAAAGAAAGGCGACTGGAAACCACTCGTGTTCATTATGACGGACGGCATTCCTACCGATAGCTGGCAAAGCGGACTGGCAGCATTTAAACAACGCAAAGTAGCTTATACAATCGCTTGTGCCGCCGGCTCCGGTGCCGATACCGCTATCCTGAAACAAATAACGGATAATGTACTCAGCCTGGATACTGCCGACAGTCAGAGCATCGCCCGCTTCTTTGCATGGGTAACCGCTTCTATCGGCGTCACCTCCACAAAAGTGGAAGATGCCGGCAAAGAATTAATAGGCTTAAACGAACTGCCGCCACCACCGGCAGAACTGAATATCGTGGTGTAAGAAATTAAAATACTGATATGCGACGATTACCGGTTTTTTTCTTATTGGATACCTCCGGATCTATGTACGGTGAACCCATACAGGCGCTCAACAACGCCCTGAGCGGCATGGTAAACACTTTGCGGATGGACCCCCAGGCAATGGATTCCCTGTGGCTCAGCATCATCACTTTCGACCGGGAAGTAAAAGAACTGACACCACTGGTGGAACTGGCCAACTTCCAGCTGCCGGAAATTACCTGCCCCCAGAGCGGCCCCACGCACACCGGCTATGCACTGGAATTCCTCCATGCAAAAGTAAATAGCGAAGTACGCAAAGGTACCCCCACACAAAAAGGCGACTGGCGCCCGTTGTTATTTCTTTTTACCGATGGTAAACCCTCGGATCTGCAGCTGTACCGCAAAATGATCCCGCTGATAAAGGAGCTGAACTTCGCCACCATCGTAGGTTGCGCGGCAGGCAAAGCAGCAGACAACGGCATGCTCAAAGAACTGACAGATACCGTGGTGCATCTCGATACCGCCGACAGCGCCACACTTAAACAATTTTTTAAGTGGGTATCCGACACCATAGAACAGGGAAACAAAAGCATGGGCACCACCGAGCAGGTAACACTGCCGCCGCCCCCCAATGAAGTGAATTTAGTCATCTGATAATAAAAAGAATGAACGTAAAATTGATCGGACATGATTTTAAATGTCTGGAAGTAGAATTATCCCAACAGGAGAAATTCTTCTGTGAGAAAGGCGCACTGATCTATCATGAAGAAGGAATTACTTCAAAGGTCAACGTATTCGATAAAGGCGTAGCCGGACTGATAAAAAGAAAACTCACCGGCGAAAGTATTTTCCAGGTAGAACTGTGCAATACCAATCTCAATCCGCGCAAACTGGTGGTAGCCGGTAAAGTAGGGCTGCTGCCCATTAATCTCAAGCAAGTCACCACCGGCATTGTTTGTAAAGCAGGCGCGTATGTAGCCTCCTCCGACAAAATTGATATTGATGTAAAAATGAACCTCACCTCCCTCATTGGCGGCACGGGCCTCATCATGCAGAAAATAACAGGATTTTGTACTGTTTTTTTAGATGTGATTGGCACACCCATTACGCTGGACCTCGCACCCGGACAAACCGTTTTTGTGGATGAAAAGAGTTTCATCTGCATGAATGCAGATATGGTAAACCGGATGTCGTCACATTTCTCAGGAAATAATCTCCTGGGAGGAGAAGGATTAAGTATGTTGAAAATTACCGGTCCGGGTACAGTATATATCACTTCCGTAAATTTTGGATAATGAGAAGACTTCCTGTTTATTTCCTGATAGACGTCTCCGAATCAATGGTAGGAGAACCCATTCAACAGGTGGAAGAAGGCCTGGGACAAATCATCCAGGCGCTGAAAACAGATCCCTACGCCATAGAAACAGCGTGGATCTCTATTATTGTTTTCGCTGGCCAGGCAAAAACACTGGTACCCCTGCAGGAAATCATCAACTTTTATCCGCCACGTTTTCCCATCGGCGGCGGTACCTCTTTAAGCAGGGGACTGGGACACCTCATGTACGAACTGAGAAAAAACCAGGTGAAAACCACCTATGATATGAAAGGCGACTGGAAACCCATCATCTTTCTTTTCACAGATGGCGTACCTACCGACGATACCACTGCAGCGATCACGGAATGGAAACAGAACTGGCAACGCACCGCCAATATGGTGGCCGTTTCCTTTGGTAACGAAGCAGATACCAACGTGCTGAAAGAACTGACAGAAAACGTGGTGCATTTTAAAAACAGCTCTCCTGCGGCGTACAAACAGTTCTTCAAATGGATCACCGACTCAATCAAAACCAGCAGCGAAAGCGTAGAGAAAAACGCTTCCGGATTTGAACTGTCGAAAATACATGACACTGATACATTGTCGAAAATAGATCTCTCCAAACCATTGCCTCCCGCCAGTTATACCGACAGCAACTTCGTGGTAATGGTAGGGAAGTGCCAGCACATGCAACGCGACTATCTCATGAAATACCGCCGCGCAGAACAGGACGCAGAAATATACGGTTTGAACCTGAACCGGCTGTATTACCGGCTGGTAGGGGCGTTCCAGGTAGATAAAACCTATCACGAACTGTCCGATAGCAACGCCAAACCAACCAGCATCAACAGTGAAGAACTGATCGGCAATCCCACCTGCCCCTGCTGCGGCAACCAGTGGGGATTTGCACTCTGCTCCTGTGGCCAGATCCATTGCATCGGCGAAGAAAAGCTCAGTACCTGCCCCACCTGCGGCAACACCGCAGCCTACGGCGCCAGCGAAGGCGGTTTCGATGTAAACCGGGCACAAGGCTAACCGACAAAAGATCAACATGGACAAATCCTTTATCCAGGAATTATTTAAAGCAAATAATATTACGGTTGGCACTAACCGGCAGCACCTGTTCGACGCATTTGTAAACGAAGAGAAAAACAGGCTGGCAGTGAAGCTGATCATGGAAAATAAAAAGCTACTAATGGATACCTGGCAGTTTAAAAACCGGTTAGCAGACATTCAGCAACAACCCGTCAGCATCCCGAATGCCACTGCCGGAAAGCCTTACGAGGTGAAACTGGACTTCGCGCAGCTGAACTGGAACGACTTTTCTTATTTCCATATCGAAGGGCTCGAGGAATCCGGTCTGCAATACGACCCGGAAACAAAGGTGATCCGCGGTACACCCGTTAAAAGCGGCGACTTTAAACTCACGCTGAAATACCGCATCAACGGGGAAGACGAAGCCTCCGCACCAAACGAAAAAAAGGTGCCGCTGGTGATCAACCCCAATCCAAAGTCGCTCTGGAAAAATATGGAGAGCGATAAAAACGATCCTTACTGGAAAGAAGACAATGTAGCCATATATGCCCCGCTGGGCGACCGGCATCTGCTGGCAGCCTCCAAAAGGGGCCGCTCACACGCCAATACCGGCGGCTTCCGGGAAGATGATTTTGCCTTTAAACACTTCACCGACACCGGCTGGAGTGTATTGGTCGTTTCAGACGGCGCCGGCAGCGCGCGGCTGTCGCGCGCAGGGTCCAGGATCGCATGCAACGGCATCGTGGAATACTTTGAACAGCACTTCACGCCTGAACTGAGAAGCACATTTGATGCGCTGATCGCCACACACACTGCCGCCCCAGGCGATAAAACACAAAAAGAACTCACCCGCTTTGTATACGATAACCTCGGCAAAGCAGCGTTCACCATACATAAAAAGCTGGAAGAATTTGCTGCAACCGCTGCCGCACCAGTGAAAGATCTTCATTCCACACTTATATTTGTACTTTTAAAAAAGTACGAATCAGGCTATGTGATCATGAGCTTTGGCGTAGGCGACTGCCCCATTGCTTTGATAAATAAGGACTTTTCAGATATTGCGTTGCTGAACCGCCTGGATGTAGGGGAATTTAGCGGGGGAACCCGGTTTATTACCATGCAGGAAATCTTTAAAAGTGATACATTTGCAACCCGCTTCGGGTTCAGGCTGGTGCCGGATTTTTCGTACCTCATGCTGATGACAGACGGTATTTATGACCCCAAGTTTGAAGTAGAAGCCAACCTGGAGAAGCTGACAGAGTGGAAAGCACTGCTGGAAGACCTCGGCGGAAAGAACGATGACAACGTAAAAGTAGACCTGGCCAGCCATACAACGGAAACCGCCAACCAGCTATCTGCCTGGATGGACTTCTGGAGCCCCGGGAATCATGACGACAGAACTTTAATGATCATCAGTTAAGTATGCGGACTATATGAGTACAAAAACGGTGAATTCCGTCATCAATGCAGGAAAAAGTTATCAGTACGTTGATAATGGAGAACCTATGCGTGGCGGTATGAAGGACGTTTACTTCAGCCCGGATAAATCATACGTGGTGGCATTTTATCGTGATGCGCAGGACTACGCTTCGAAAGAACGGTTACGGAAAATTGTAACGGATTACTATAACAGCTTCTTTAACCGCGAAGGCGGCGACTACTACCGGGCTCTTTATTGCTGGCCCACAGATATGGTGGAAGCGGATAAAAAGGTGGGACTCGTAGTACCGTGTTATCATGCTAACTTTTTTTTCAAGAAGGGATACGCCTCAAACGACCTGATTAAAGGAAAGGAAAAAGAAGGGAAATGGTTTGCTTCACCCAAATTCAGGAATAAACAGTTTACCCTGCGCCTGGATGAAGCCGAACTGGGCAACTGGTTAAGCTATTTCCAGATTGGTGTAAATATTTCAAGAGGCGTGAAACGCCTCCACGCCGCCGGACTCGCACATTCCGACCTGTCGTATAAAAATGTGCTGGTAGACCCGGTAAGTAAATCGGCTACCATCATTGATATTGATGGCCTCGTGGTACCGGGCCTGTTTCCACCCGATGTAATTGGCACCGCCGATTTCATTGCACCGGAAGTACTGGCCACCAAACACCTGGACCTGAAAGATCCGGGCAGGAAACTGCCTAATCGCCTTACCGACCTGCACGCACTGGCGGTAATGATCTACATGTATCTTTTATACCGTCATCCCTTGAAAGGAGGGAAGATCCACGATCTCGACGCAGAAAAAGACGACCTGCTGGCAATGGGAGAGAAGGCGCTGTTTATTGAACATCCGCAGGATACTTCCAACCGGCCAAAACTGAATCACGTTAATCCGAAGGAATTGCCCTGGGCAGATGTAAATAAGCTGCCATACACCATTACAGGGCCTTACCTGAAGGAGCTGTTCTACCAGGCGTTTGTAACCGGTTTGCACCAGCCAACCGAACGTCCGCCGGCAGAAATGTGGGAACAGGCGTTGTTAAAAACAACAGACCTCATGCAGCCCTGCAGCAATGCGGCCTGTGAACAGAAATGGTATGTTTTTGATAATACCCATTCTCCCAAATGCCCCTTCTGCGGCACGCCGCATAAAGGTACCCTGCCCGTGCTGGACCTCTATTACGAGTTTAAGCCAACGGTATGGAAACCGGAAAACCACCGGCTGATGGTGTATAATAATCAATACCTGTTCCAGTGGCACGTAAACAGGAATACCATCCGCAATGAAAGAATCACCGCCGCGCAAAAAGTGCCGGTCGGGTATTTTGTATTTCACCAGGGAAAATGGGTGTTGGTAAACCAGCAGCTCACTTCTTTAAAAGATCTTACGGAAGACAAAGAAATTCCCATCGGCGCCATGGTGGAATTAACGGATGGAAAAAGACTGCTGCTGTCGAGGGAAGAGGGTGGAAGAGTAGTGATCATAACAATTGCCAACAAGTAGAAACCTATATAAAAAAATAAACTGAAATGAATGAATTAATCCAACAAATTATTGACAACCCAATACCTTCGGCGATCATTGTCGGGAACCTGGTTATCATTGAAAGCTTACTGTCGGTAGATAACGCCGCCGTACTGGCTACAATGGTAATGGACCTGCCCGAAAAACAACGCGACCGCGCCCTTAAATACGGGATCTTCGGCGCTTACCTGTTCCGTGGTCTGGCTATGCTGTTTGCGTCTTTCCTGATCAAGATCTGGTGGCTGAAACCATTGGGCGGTTTATATCTCCTGTACCTGGTATTCAGTTGGTGGAAAAATAAGAAAACAGAAGGAGAGAAAGAAGAAGAGAGCATCGACAAAGGCCAGAACTGGCTATACAAGGCCACCGTGGGGGCTATCGGGCCTTTCTGGGCTACAGTGGCACTGGTGGAGCTGATGGATATGGCCTTCTCTATAGATAATATTTTTGCTGCGGTAGCTTTTACCGATAATATATTACTGGTGTGTTTGGGCGTGTTTATCGGTATACTCGCCATGCGTTTTGTGGCGCAGGCTTTCGTGAAACTGATGACGAAGTTTACCTTCCTGGAATCAGCAGCGTATATCGTTATTGCTATTCTCGGTATTAAACTGACCTTGTCTATTTACGAACACTTCTTCCCGGAATCGCCTATCACGCATTTCCTGGAAAGTTCACAGGCAGATATCATTACGTCGATCATCACCGTAGGCGTGTTTATTGTTCCGATCATTACTTCGGCGCTGTTAAACTTCCCTAAAAGGACCCCTGCTGCAGAGTTGGAGAAAAAATGATGCCGGTCACAAACCGGATCAACTTAATAAAGGTTTCTATGGCGCCAGTCTCCGGACTGGTGCCTTTTTATTTAAATGACATTGGTATTCAGCATCGTTTTGAGGATGTTGGTCTGTACGTCAAAGCGACCAATATGCTGGAGGAAATCAACATCGGAAATCTTCTCATAATATTCCTTCAGCAACGCCTGCACATTGTCCGGGATCACCGTTTTCAGTACATTGGCGCGGCTCATCAGGTTATCATTCTTATCCGTTAGTTCCTGTACGATCCTTGTTTTTTTAGAGAGGGTATTGGACCAGTCGACATCCGTAATTTTTGAAAGATCGCAGAACAGGAATAAATTTTTTGCGGGGAAGAAGAGAAAGTAACGGTCCATATTAAGGAAGCGGTACACTTCCAGGATGAGGTTACCGGCACTGAGCCCGCAAAAGAACTCGGTTTTAAAATCCATTTTGCACAACAATCCCATCAGCTTGCGTTGTATGATGGCGGAGTTATTCCGGTACACGTCTGCCGGGTTGAATTTAATCAGCTCGTTGAGCGCTTCGGTAGAAATATCGAAATAAAAATCCTGGGAGAAGCGGGCGCTGAAAGCATTGATATTTTTGGAAAAGGGGTAGTCTTCGGAGTTGTCAGACAGCACCTGGTACAGCTTCCGCAAAGATAAATTGATCTTCAGGGATTGCTTCTGTTTATCCAGCTGGTAATTTTTCTCTGAAAAAACGGAGTCGTTTATATTTTCGATCAGGTCTTTGTTGATCTGGATTTCATCATACAAAATACTCACGTTCCTTTCGTTGCTGGCTTTTATTTTCCGCAGGAGCTCGATCACTGTGGTGGTGTATTGCAGATGGAAGAGTTCCAGCTTATTGATATCGAGTTCTGGATTGGTTTCAAATAATTTATGGACAACCTGGCTTCGGAGATAGATCTTGTATATTATCTCTTCTTCAAAAAAAGTGGACAGCAATTGTAATTTGCTGATAGTTTTATTTGAGTCATTTAATATGATTGCCAGGTTATCCTCCATTACTTATCCTCCGTTAGCTAACGTTTGTTACATTTTTCTTCAGCTCTGTTTCCAGCGTCTGCAATTCACCATTCAGCACTTTCCGGCTTTCGGTGCCCTGTTCGTGGATCTTCTTCACTTCATGTAAAGTTTCAATCAGCGACTGGGTAGTTCTTTTCAATGTTTCAATGGATACTACCGTTTTCTCGTTCTCTTTCGCTACCTCAATACTGTTTTGTTTCAGCAGGTCGGCATTCTTCTGGAGAATGGTATTGGTGGTATCGGAAATTTTCTTCTGCATTTCCACGTTGGCTTTCTGTCTTTGCAACGCCACCGCAATGGTGAGCTGGTTTTTCCAGACAGGGATCGTGGTGGAAATGATTGATTGCGCCTTTTCCGCAATAGAAGTATTGTTATTTTGTACCAGCCTGATCTGGGCTAAAGACTGCAGCATAATAAAGCGTACAATCTTCATGTCGGCCAGTCTTTTATCCAGGCGGGTAACGAAATCCCTCAAATCAGCGATCTCATAGTCGTTGTAATTGGCGGCATTCACTTCCATTTCAGCCAGCTTCTGGCTAAGCTCATTGTATTTCAGCTGACCTGAAATAATGAGATCTTCCATTTGCTTGATGTAAGATACGTTACTATCAAACATGGTTTGCAAAGAACTGTTGTCTTTCAGTGAATTGATACGGCCCGCTTTGATCTTGTTGGTGATCTTATCGATGTTGCTGATAACGGTATCGTATTTCTGGAAAAGCTTTTTGGCATCAAATACCAGCTTTTTCAGGAAGGGTATTTTGGAGATAAAACTCTGCAAAGCACCCTGGTTCAGCTCATCTACGTCGATATAATTCAGTTCAGTCAGCAGATCGTTGATCAATCCGCCTACTTCGCCGGAGTTATAGGTACGTACAGAAGTCAGGAACTCATTACTGTATTTTTCCATTGAATTCTGTACTTCTGTACCGTAATTCAGGATGGAATTTACATCGGTGATCACCAGTGTTTTACTTATTTCCCCGTATTTCTTGGCGTCGTCCGGCGTAATAACCGCCAGATCCACATTTCCTTCTTTGTCGAGCCTCACCGCGGGAAGGGTTTGGTCGGTGATATTTGGGTTTGCTTCCATAAGGTATCTGATTATAAATTGATATTATCTTATCAAAAGTAAATCCTACAGGTAGTTCTGCGCAACGGTGTTCACGGTTTCCTGCAGCTTTTTATCTTTTGTAGGTTCACCGATCGCATTAAATTTCCATTCGCCGTTCTTCTTGTAAAAAACACCCATCACCATAGATACGTGTCCTGCAAAGCCGGGGCCGCTGGCAATATCATAGGTGGCAAATACTTCATTCACGCGGGCAGGGGTACCTTCATAGATGCGGATAGACGCAAAAGGAATGGTACCGAAATCGTGTCCGCGGAAGCTGTTCAGCACAAACGCCACGTAGTTGGTATTGGCATCCAGCCGGGAAAAATCGAGGGTGATCACCTCGTTGTCCAGGCCGTCGTTGCCGTTCAGGTCACCGGTAAGATCATCGCCGCTGTGTTTTACCGCGTTGTCTTTGGATCTCAGGTTACCGAAGTAAACCACTTCCTGCAGCTGTTTCTGTTCTGTGAACATGGCGCAGCTGCCGTCCAGGTCTACCGCTTCTTTGGTTTTAGACAGGCCAAACAGGCCCTTCTTTTCAATGGCGCCCCAGTTGATCCCTACACAGATATTCTGGAGTTTGGCACCATTGCTTTTTTCAAGATTTATACGCTGACCTTTTTGAAGATTGATTGCCATAGTAAGCTAATATTTTTAGATATAGTGGTGTATAAATTAGTTGTATTTATTCAGGTAGTCCTGCAGGCCGCCTTTCATGCCAACGCCTACTGCTTCAAACTTCCATTCGTCGTTGCGTTTGTAAATTCTTCCGAATTCAACGGCTGTTTCAATAGAGAAATCTTCTTCCAGCTCGTATTTCAGCAATACCTCGTTGGTAACCGGGTCGAATATACGTACAAAGGAATTCCTTACCTGGCCGAAGTTCTGCCGGCGTGCTTCCGCATCATGGATGGTAACCACCACGCATATTTCGGTGATTTTTGAATCTGCTTTGGACAGGTCAATCTTGATCTGTTCATCATCGCCGCCGCCATCGCCGGTGAGATTATCGCCGGTATGCTCTACGCTGCCATCGGGCGATACCAGGTTATTGTAAAAAATAAAGTGCTGATCGGATAAAATCTTTTTATTCTCTCCCATTACAAACAGGGAAGCATCCAGATCGAAGCTGGTGCCGGTAGATGAAGCATTCGCGTCCCAGCCCAGGCCAATTACGAATTTGGGCGCATTAATTGTTTGCCGCTGACCTTTTTGCAAATTAATTGCCATGTTGTATGCTTTTATGTTTTCTGTTAAATAAGTAATTTTTAATAAAATTCAGATTTTTCTGGTACACTTCTATCGTATGATAACCGTTTCCCAGGGCCATATTATACAAAAGATTTACGAATTTATCTGTTTGATTTTGCAGGAAAATACAAAATGAATCAAAATCGTAGTTCAAAATATACTTTACAATCCGTGTATTAATGAAAAAGTGTTCCCCCTGGATAATCTTTTCCAGGTGGAATATTGACTTTACAAAATGATAGTTCAGGTGGTTTTCAATGTTGGGATGAATGCTTTTATTCTGCAGTTCCGCATAATAAAGCAGGTACACATCATTGGAAAGGTCGTAGGCATCCACCATTTTCAGGATCATCCTTTCATGGCCGCCCGTAATTTTGATGTCGTCCAGGAAAATCACCTTCTTCCCGGTCAGGAATTGACGGTCGATGTGGAAGCTGTCGTTGCCGATCAGCTTTAGCCGTTGCTCCGCATCCAGTTCGCCGTAATCCTCCTTGTAAGTAATGGTACGATGCACTTTGGTTTCCTGTAAAACGGGGTGCCCGTGCGCCGCCAGCCACCTGTTCAGATGGAAAACGAAATAGTTTTTCATGGCAAAGGTAGCCGTTGGAATGAAGGAATACGGACTGGAAACCACTACAAACTGCGGTACTTCCTGTCCTTTCAGGTGATGCTCAATAAACCCTTCCGCCAGGCTGGTCCCGAATTTTTCGGCAACGGCATCGTCCCCGAATTTAAAACGGCTGTAGTCATCGGGGCAAAACCCGAAATGGCCAGGATGGGTGATCTTATGAAGTGAATAGGTTGTTGTCATCAGTTAAGTAAACTTGAAATACATTGATTATTGGAGTTGACCAGTAAAGTACGAATGCCTGTCACCTGCGCCCCGTTGATATCTGCTTTTACATTATCGCCAATATGTATGATGTTACTTAGCGGGATTGCTGTATCATTTCTTACTGTTGCCACGTTTTCCAGCATGAGGCGAAACATTTTTTCATTGGGTTTCGACATGCCGGTTTCATCTGAATACAACTGGAAATCGAAAAAGCGCTCCAGTTCCAACTCCTGTAATACGCGTCTTAACGTGCTGCCTTTTATAAAGGCCGTATTACTGAGTAAACTGATGGTACTATCGGACGATTCTTTTATCCTGCGCAATGTTTTCACTGTTTCCGAGCAATAAATAACCGGGAGGTATTTAAGCACCAAGGCGTCCATCTCCTGGTAAAGCCCGGCCAGATCAATGTTTCCGAAGTCGTTACCGTAATCATTTATTTCACTGATCACCATGAGATACATTTCTTCCGCATCAATATTGCCGCCTGTTTTTTCATTGATGGCATTGCACAGCAGATCTGTTTTGCGGAAAATACGGCCTACCTCTTCCAGCGTTTTTTGGTGTTGATTGAAATGGTTGTAAAAAAAGCGCGTCCTTTCCTGTTTAAATAAAGGATTCGATTTTATTAAAGTTAACCATAGATCAAAAGAATAATGTTGGTATATGTTCATGTACTTTTTATAGCATTTACGTCACGCCGGTAATTGTTAGTTGGTCCGGTTCCCTGTAGCAGCATACCTGTAAGGGTTAATCCAATGTGGTAGCGTAACATTAATATAAGTAATATTTAGTTGCTCCCGTTTAATCTTTTTGTTACCAAATCAGTTTGTTATGGGTTAATACTAAAAAAAGCCAGCATATTGCTTTTTTTCAAGCTCCTAATATAGGATTTTATCTTTCACAAAAACCCAAAACGATCTGTTAATGTATTGGTAATAAAGTAAGTTGGTTTTTAAGTTATCTAGTATTCTTTATGCAATTTCATGCGGCTAAGCTACCAAAAAGCAGCTATTCTTCACCTGTGGAAATTCTCAGGCGGCAGGTGCTGTATTTGGCATACTCTGTGAGCCGGCCCACTGTGAATGCCAGGCTGTTGTCTTTATCCGCCTGCCACGTACCGCCATTTTAACATCCGTTTACAATTGTTTAAAATCCGTTGACAGGTTACCGTAGAAAGATGTATTAACTTATCTACCTGAACAACCAAAACTACATTGAGCAGCAATTGCCTCACCAGGGGCAGTTGCTTATAATTGAAAACCCGAAACCCCCTTTCATTAATTCATCTTAAAAAAAAATGTATGAAAACTTCATTGTTTGCTGCAGCATTCATTGTGCTGGGCATACTGTACGGATGCGAAAAGAAAAGCGTTCCCGGCAGTGACCTTCAACCCGTTCCCGGAAAAACAAACCTGCAGGTGTTAGCCACGCCACCCGCCACCTGGCAGGAGCATTGGTTTGAACACGTGCAATTGCTGAACCGCGTTTTTTATGATACCAGCGTAGCCGTGTATTTCGATAACGACGTAAACAGCAGCATCACCTGGCCCAATACCTATCTCGCGCAGGTGTGGAACTATACCAAAAGTACCTACGGCGCTTTTGGCGACGATTCCCGCCTTTTTGTAATCCTGCATTCCGGTAAATATTCCGGTGGCCACCCTTCTACGTATATGGATGCCGGTCATGATTACCGCAACGTAATAGATGTAGGTTCCTCCGATCCCAATGCCTGGATCTCCGGCGCCGGCAACGACATCGACCTCACCACCCATGAAGTAGGGCATATCGTGGAAGGCGCTTCCAAAGGCGTACACGGCTCCCCGGCCTTTGGCATCTGGCACGACAGCAAATGGATGGAGATTTACCAGTATGATGTATACCTGGCCCTGGGCCGCAGCGCCGATGTGACCCGCTGGTACAACATGAAGATCACCCAAACAGATGCTTACCCCCGCGCAGGCACCTACTGGTTCAGGGATTGGTTTTATCCGATTTACAATAACTACGGCGGTGTAACTGCACTGAACAAATTCTTCGCACTGCTGGCGCAGCACTTCCCCAAACAAACTTTCAACAACGGCATCACCACTTACCCCGAATACACCCGCGGGCTTAACTTCGGGGAGTTTGTACATTACTGGAGCGGCGCAGCCAATAAAGACCTGAAGCAACTTGCACTCACCGCCTTTGGCAATAAAGACGAACAGGGCAACGACTGGACCGCACAACTAAAGCAGGCAAAAACAGATTTCCCGGGCATCACCTATCCGTCGGACGACATCACCGGTTCAGGCACTATTACCGTGAGCAAGGAAAACACCGGCGGCGCCTCCGCAGCAGAAGGCTCCCTGAAGCTCACCGATAATGTATACAGCACCAAGTTGTTTGTAAACACCGTGCCTACGGATTTCAAAATGCAGCTGCAGTTCGCCACCGCGCAAACCGTAAAATCATATACCCTCACTTCCGGTAACGACGCGATAGACCGCGATCCTAAAAACTGGCAGCTGAAAGGCTCTGATAATGGTATTACCTGGACTGTACTGGATACGCAAACCAACCAGGTATTCAGTGCCAGGAATCAAACCAGGCAGTTTGTTATTCCCAATACCACGGCGTATAAGTATTATGCGGTGTATGTAACCGCCACCAATGGCAGCGTGGATTTTCAGCTAAGCGAATGGAGATTGTTTAAATAAACAGGAGAGGGCTGTTGCTGTAAAAAGGAACAGCCCTTTATTTTCGTAGGCAGGTAACCGTTATTTCATATCCTCAAACCGGCGCAGTATTTCTTCCAGTTGCTTCCTGGTGAGGTCAATATTCATCCCCTGCGGATCCAGGATATTTTTGGCCCTCAGTTCTTTCAATGTCCTGTTAAAACTCCGGGTAGTAATACCCAGGTAAGCCGCCATATCCTTTTTTGGAATAACAATGTCCTGTTCCGCTTCCAGTGCCAGCAGGCGAAGCAACGCATACTCCACCGGGTATAGCTGCTGGTAAGACGCACGGATACAGGTTTGACGGATACGGATAACCAATTCTTCCAGCATCAACCCGTTGAACTCCGTATTGTTGAGCAGCAGCCAGCTAAACAAGGTATGCGGAATGGCATACACCGTTACGGGTGTAATGGCTTCAATATTACAAAGACATTTTTCTTTCCTGATCCCTTCCAGGTCCCCCGTAATTTCGCCCTTGCCCAGGAATTCGAAAATATAGTCTTTCCCGTTATCTTCTTCGATATAACATTTTGTAATACCTTCCCGTATAATATAAACATGGCTGATGGTATCGCCCTGGCGGATGAGCCGCGTACCGGCAGTGAAGGTCTTTATCGCCACTGCTTCGCTTTCCCTGCCGCTGGCAGTGAACCGTTCCATGAAATGAAGAAAAGCAGGATTAGTCCGTAACATATTTTTAAGAGTGAGACAAATGTCCCGATTTATAAACCGCCGGTTTCTATTTTTGCACCCGGAAAAACGTAAAAATAACAATGATCTCTGATATTAGCGTGATCGCATTTGATGCCGATGACACCCTTTGGGTAAACGAGCCATACTTCCAGGAAACAGAAGCCCTTTTTTGCGGCCTGCTGGAAGATTATCTGCCGCATCATACCGTGTCGCAGGAACTGTTTAAAACAGAAATGGCCAACCTGGAACTCTATGGCTATGGCATAAAATCTTTTATGCTCTGCATGATAGAAACTGTGTTGCGCGTATCTGAAAATACCGCCAGCCCGGAAGTATTCCATAAAGTGCTCCAGTACGGAAAAGAAATGCTGGATAAACCCATTGTACTGCTCGATGGGGTGGAAGACGTGCTGCAGGCGCTCTCCGGCAAATATCGCCTGGTAGTGGCCACAAAAGGCGATCTGCTGGACCAGGAACGCAAACTGAGGAAATCGGGCCTGGAGCATTATTTCCATCATATTGAAATTATGAGCGACAAAAAGGAGCGCGACTACAGCAAATTAATAAAGCACCTCGACTGCCGCCCCGAAGAATTCCTGATGATGGGCAACTCCCTGAAATCGGACGTATTGCCGGTGCTGGCATTGGGCGGTCATGCTATCCATATTCCGTATCATACCACCTGGCAGCATGAACATATTGATCATACCATTGAAGATCCCCGTTTTTACCAGTTTAATACAATGGCAGACATCCTGCCGCATTTAATATCATGAAACAATTATTAGACCTGGATACCTGGGCGAGAAAAGAACACTTTAATTTTTTCCGCCAGTTTGAGGAACCCTTTTTTGGGGTCACCACAGATATCGACTGCACCACTGCCTTTAACAAGGCCAAAGCCAGCGGGGATTCCTTCTTCCTAAGCTACCTGCACAAATCACTGGCAGCCGCCAATGAAATTACCCCTTTCCGTTACCGCATTGCCGGCGACGAAGTATGGGTGTACGACCAGGTACACGCATCGCCCACCATTAACCGGCCCGACGGTACTTTTGGTTTCGCGTATATGAATTTTTATGAAGATGCTGCTGCGTTCGAAGCCAGCAGCAAAGCGGAAATAGAAAGAGTACGTCAAAGTACAGGGCTGATCCCCGCTGTGTCAGGAGAAAATGTGATCCATTATTCCTCCCTGCCCTGGATTAATTTTACCGCAGTATCCCATGCACGGAGTTTTTCGTTTAAAGATAGCTGCCCTAAAATTACTTTCGGTAAAGTGAAAGAAGTGGGAGCGCGGAAAATGATGCCGGTGTCGGTACATGTGCATCATGCGCTGATGGATGGGTTTCATGTGGCGCAGTTCCTGGATGGGTTTCAGCAGAGGATGGAAGAATGAATATTTGGAGCATAGCCGGAATTGTATAGTTTGGTAGCATAATCAGATTGAGTCAGGTAAATACTGAAATAAAATCACGTAGTTAAAAATTAATATGTATTCCCGGTAGTGCGGGGTTACTTCCCGGATACTTCTGGGTTACTTCTTGGATACTTAGGAGTCGTCTATGCGTCGTATTCCCCATACAGTTCCTATACAGTCCCCATACAGTCACTATACTGTTACCATACACTCCCCATACACTCACCATACACTCACCATACACTCACCATACACTCACCATACACTTCCCATACACTCCCAATACACTTAGGGTCATTTTTACCGGCTCATATATCGGTTTTTGAGAATATCAGATAGCGGCAAATGTGGTCAGGCCTCCACCAGCTTCCCCAGGGCGATCAGGTTGGGGCGGCTTCCCCAGGCTTTAACGGATGTCTTTAGCGGCGTAACGGCGTTTATCCGCATAACAGCCGCCAAAGAAAATGATCCACAGAACCCGGGAGTGGCATCTGACCAGTTACGCAGGGGTATTGGATTTTAATAAAGACACTTGTCAGGCCTGGAGAAAGCCCCAGCTTTTCGCTCAAGGTCCAACATCGCCTGTAACGACTTCTCCGGCGCGCTTGTAGCTGGCTATAATAACCCCTTTTGGTGTCACATGGCTTTCTGTTAAGGTAAATGCTGCCGGGATCGTGCCGTTTTCGAACAGCTTTTTTCCTTCACCAAGAATCACCGGGTAAATTTTGAGCCGGAATTCGTCCACCAGGTCGTGCTTAAGTAACAGCTGAATGAGCTTACCGCTTCCCCAAACCTGGATGTCAGCACCCTCCGAATTCTTAAGCTTTTCGATGTCTGCCAGGCCTTTGAGGAAAAAGGTATTTTCCCAATCTGATTTTTCCAGGGTTTCCGACAGTACGTATTTGTTGCCATCATTGATGCCTGGCCAGAAGTCGGCATGTTGAGGCCAGTAGGATGCGAAAATATCAAATGTTTTTCTACCTAAAAGATATGCTGCCGGTTTCATCTCTTCTTTCATGATCTCACCAAAAACCTCATCACCATAAGATACTGTCCAGCCGCCATGTTTGAAGCCGCCTGATGTGTCTTCCTGGGGGCCGCCCGGGGCCTGCATTACACCATCTAAGGTAATCATTGATAAAACAGTTATTCTTCTCATACTATTATCGTTTATTGTTTAAAAAAAGGTTTTGTTATGATTTAAGGTTTGCTTTCAAAATGCCTGGCAACATCTCTTATTATAGTTACTTCAAAAAACTATCCAGGTAACCCAATATTGTTTTGGTCTGCATCATCAGGCTGACATGGCTCTGCGAAGGAACAACGGCCAGTTGCGATTTAGGCATTACTCCAAAATCAGCACAGATGGCGCCTCCCAGTAGCTGATATGTTTTTATCAACTCAATTTTGTCCAGGCCATCATTGTCGCCCGAGATCAGTAATACAGGCGAACTGATTTTCGCAATATTGGCGTCACCCATATTGAATGGTACATTACTAAGAGCAATCATCTGTTCCAGGAACTTGGTCCATTTTGTTTTGTCGGGCGCCACTGCATCGTATGCGGCTTTCATAGGCGTGTTTGCAAAAAGTTCAGGCTTCATTACTTTAAACGCATTGTTTACTTCGGGTAGCCAGCCATCACTTTTATAGGTAGAAGAAATGATTACTAATTTTCTTACCCGTTTAGGGCTTTGTATAGCAAGCTGGTAAGCCACGGTGCCGCCAAAACTATATCCAGCTACATCAGCGCTGTCAATTTTCAGGTAATCCATTACTCCTGCTACATCACTTGCTAAAGTAGCACGCGATAATTTTCTATCTGAATACTGTGTACGTCCATGTCCCTGCAATTCAATGGCTATTACTTTCCTGGTTTTTGACAGCTCAGGGATTAATTCGCCCCAGTTGGTACCAATGGTCATAAAGGCGCCATGTAATAAAACTATAGGCTGGCCTTCGCCATGTACTTCATAATATACTTTGATGCCATTAACAGGCACGTAACCACTGTCGGAAGATTGGGATTGTCCGTTTGAGGGGGATGCTGCAAACATAGTAATCGCAATGAGTATGATTGATTTAAGAAGATGAGGTGTGCGGAGTAAATTTTTCATAAGGTCGTTTAATTGATAGTTTGAATTTTATTGACTATACAAAACTAGCATCCGCTTTAGGATTTGACCCGGGGGGAAAACGACAACTTGAGGGATGAATTCCGACAAAATGTACGCATAACAGTTTGGAATGATGTTATTACATCTTCGGAGAAAGGTTTTTTTCTTCCCACCTCTATTTGTAGCAATTTTGCAACACTTCCGGTCTCCTTTTTATTTCATAGACCCACTACCAGCAGGTACTTCCTGTCAGGCAGCCTTTTTGCGGTACCACCCGCAAATTCAGGCACATTATTTAAAATCATGCTTTATGAATAAAAAATTGCTGGTTCTGGGAGCAGCTGCGTCTGCTGCCGCGGCATATTTGCTATACAACAATACTAAAGTATCCATCCCCAAAGGGGCCAAAGCCGTTTCTCCTTTTGACCTGGAGAAGTACCTGGGCACCTGGTATGAAATTGCCCGGCTGGATTACCGGCTTGAATATCATCTCAGTAATGTTTCAGCTACCTATTCACTAAAGGAAAACGGAGAAATAAAGGTGGATAACAAGGGATATGATACGAAGAAATACCGCTGGAAGGAAAGCGAAGGGAAAGCCGCGTTCGTAAACGGTCCCGGTGAAGCCCGGTTGAAAGTATCTTCCTCCGGTCCGTTTTACGCAGGCTATAATGTAATTGATATCGATGAAAAGTATCAGTACGCGTTGGTAGCGGGAAATAACCTGAACTATATCTGGATTTTATCACGCACCAAAACGATTCCTGAAGACATTAAAATCCGTTTCCTGGCGACGGCCGCAGCATTGGGATATGATACCGGCGCGCTTATATGGACTAAACACGATAGTTACGTGGGGCGGAGTTAAAGCCGGCGGAAAAATAAATTAGGATTTACTAAAAATATTAGTATTTTTGTTTCAGAAAGCAAATGAATAATGTAAAAAAGCCTTGAGAACCATGCTGTAGTGGCCATCAGGGCTTTTTTATTTTATGTGGGTACTAACTATCTTAGTATCTTCCCTGGAACGTTAAATTCAGTTCATGCATAATCCCCTGGCGCTGCTCTCTCCCGAATTAGTGATGTCCTTAGCAAAGCATGGCTTCATTGCTTTTATAAGACAAAGCTATCCGCGTGGGAAAGATCATTTTGATCCGGATACCATAGAAACCTTTCTTATCACGCCCTATAAAACTCTCGCGCAGGCAAATGAGCACCTGCTGCACATTTCAGCGGATCATAGAAAAGGCATTTACCATGCCGCCAACCCGGAAGAAATGGAGAAGCTGATGACTGCCGCCACGCAACCCAAAGGATATAAAGTGTATGTGGCTTTGCTGAAAGTCCGGAAATGGAAAGGTACCGCGCAGTTGCAGGAGAAACTTAAACACTACCTGCAAACAAACACCAAATGGAAAGTAAAAGATGGGGCTATAGTGGCCGATCTTTACCTGCATTACGGAGAACTGATGCTGAAGCTGGTGAACCCGGTGGGGGAAATCAGGTTGCCTTTAAGCGAAGTGGAAAGATACTAAACAGGGTACCGGTGATAAAAACTGCCCGGTACCCGGAAGGAACAGTTAGCAGTCAAAAGTCCTGATTACCGTAGTGGTAGGATGGGTAGCCTTTTTCTGCTGTTGATCAACGGGTGTAACACCGGCATTTAACCTGGCCACTTTAATTGCGCCCAGCTTCATTTTTTGCTCATTCTTCTTTTTCATACGAATATGTATTTAGTGAGTAATTGCTTTGAGTTGTTTTTTAGAGATGGCCAGCATTGATTCATAATACCTGCTGAGGAAATGATAAATCACCAGTTCATGTTTACGCTGATTGGATAACAGGAGCCTGTTAAGGAACATATGAATATAGCTGCAAAGGAGGTCGTCGCGGTTGGTAAGCTGTACACCCGCAAGCTGTTGCTGTATTTGGGCAGAGCGGGTCTGAAAACAAGCCACCGCTGCTTCAATACCATGTTCGCCATCCTGCAGGGGATCAAGTACACTGCTCACTTTCCGCATCTCTTCCCGGTATTTGTCGTTGAGCTGCACCAGCAGGGGCTTTTCACCACTAAATTCTTCAAAGAAACTTTTCTGGAGCATTTTTAACAGGGCCGATTTGGCGGCGAGCGTATACCCGAAATCATCCAGCAGCATGTCCACACCTCTTAACGCCAGCATCCAGCGGTAGTTTTCGCCTTCTTCTTCTTCCAAAAGATCCAGGATACCGATTACGCAGGTACTGTCGTAGTGAAACACCGCTTCACTAAATAGCATAGTACTGGCACCATAGCGTTCAATTTCTCTTTCGTAAGTATCTGTTTGAATCCGGTATATACTATCAGTGGCCAGTACCGCGTGCAATCTTTCCAGCACCGTACTCCAGAAATGCGGGTTAGTGCTATGATGAAACCTGATCCGCAGGTGATGTTCGGGATCGGTGTACCGGATAAAAAACCATTGGTCAATGATGTTTTCCTGCATCAGCTCCTGCGTTAACGGCAGGATCTTTTCTTTCAGGATATTTTCCGCGCTCCGTGTGCCGGCGTACAGTTTAACATACAGCCATTCGCTGCCGGTACTGAATTTTCGTTGAGGCGTAGCCGTATGTGCGGTAATTATTTCAGTTGTTTGTTTTTTTTCTTTTTCGGAAGATATATTCCTGAGCGGAATAATAAATTCGTTCGTATGCGCGCCATCGGGCCCGTTGATCCAGCAGTTTTCAGGTGTATGAAGAAATTCCTGCAGGGTTACCTGTTCTTTTTTAAGTAGGGTGGTTACCAGCAGCTGCACTGCCACTTCGTTTTCCAGGTCGGCGGGCAGTTCATTGTCGCCTTCCTTCACTACTACATAGCGGGGGAGTTCGAGCTGGGCGCGGATCTCCCGGAAAATTTCCATATACTTTTCCGGGGTTGCTTTAGCCAGCGCCGGGTATGTTTTTTTGTGCAGCATCCAGGTGCTTTTGCTGAGGATGATATTGCCGTATTGCACGCGCGGGTAAAAGGAAACCTCACCGGGGATCTGCCAGTGCCAGCCGATGCCGGTATGATAGTCCTGGAATTGCAGATCGCAAAGGAATTTATATACTGGTAGTCCCTGCCGGTAGTTGTGCGCGGTGCTGAGCCGTGGTACGATGATTTTATTCAGCCGCCGGGAACGCAGTACTACTTTATTACGCTGTACGCTCACCATCAGGTCGGAGAGGTGCAGCTGGTATTCTTCCGGCGCGAGGCTGTTGGCGAGATATACAATTTCGTACTCCCGTAGCCGTGGCCGCATCAGGATATTGCCTGTCCGTGATTCCGGCAGGTGAATAATTTCTGCATAGATTTTTTCCGGGTCGCTGGCTTCTTCGGCTTTTAAGCAGGCTTTTACATGGGCGGCGAGTTCTTCATCACCATGACAAAACCTTCCCAGCAGGTTAGCCGCTGAAGGGCCGCTACAGCCATTCATATCAAAGAGGTAGTCGCCGTTATCAATAGCGGCGGCGCTGTTGCTTAAAATGCTTCCCATCAGGTACATGCTGTGTGGGAGGGAAGGCGTTTCCTTTTCCCGGAAGCTTTCCAGGTGGTCGCGGGTGAGGGTGATCACCTTTTTATTTTCCTTCAGGCACTGGTGCAATTGCTGCAGCTGGAAGTCCTGCAGTTTACTGCGGGTGCTTGTCGCTGCAGTATTACGCGGCGGAACGTGTATATGATCTACCAGCGGCGTATGATCTGTATTGCTTTGGCTGTGGGCGCCGTAGCCGATACCGGCTTCACTGTCCAGCGCCAGGCTGAGCGGAATTTCCTGTTCTTCATACCGCTGCCGGAAGGCGTCGCAAAATTGCCGCAGGTCACTGTTGTTGTCGTTGCTGGCCAGCTTCCAGAGCTGTGCCACCTGGGCCGACAATTCATTGATCACAGTATGGCTCAGGGTGTTTTTTTCGGTGGAAAGAAACAGATCAGTTTGTACCAGGTCTTTATTGCTGGTTTCCGTTAACAGCGACTGCACCAGTTCATGCGTGGTGGTATACTTAGCGGTGCCTGTTTGTTGCCCGTTAAGCATACTTTGTATGGCCGTCAGCAGGGCCGTTGTTTCCTCTGTATGCTCCAGGTTTTTCAACCGGTTTACCAGGTGTATAAAAAACTCTTCCCCGGTAACGGTGGGTTCCAGTTCACTTACCAGCAACTGGTTCTGTAATAGTTCCTCCGTAAAGGCCGCGGCTTCTTCAGCGCTGATGTCTTCTTCTTCGCTTACAATGCTATTGCGTATATCCGTTAGCGTAGCGCCGGTACTGGCTGTTTCCAGCATTTTTTCCAGGTAGCTGCTATAGTTTACGGCCGTGAGGTAATAATTGCGGATCTTATTTTTAACGCTGTAGGCGGCGTAGCGGTATTGGGTGCCGGCAGCGTATAAAGAGTTGTTGGGATAATACAACAGTTGTTCCCTGATAGCGGGTACGGCGGTAATGACGGCGGTCAGCTCTGCCACGTAGTTCATGTCGAGGCGGCAATGCTTTTTATGCAACTGTTTATCGTTCAGTTGAATAGCCGTATGATCAGATAATCCGCCGGTGGCGCAGCCCGCAAAGAGGCCGTAAGGCGTGCACCGGCTGCTCATCCGCAGCAGGTAGCGGTACAGTGCGGATGCCAGCTTCTGGTTTTCGCTGTCGGTGGCCAGCCACTTCTGCAATTCCTGGTATAACTCCGGAGAGGCAATATAGATAGCTTCCTGCAGGAATTCGTCCCGGAAAATAGCTTTGATAACAGGAGCAAGGGAGGCGTGAGAGATATGGTGTAACTGAGTGACAATATTCACCGGTAATAACGGTGTTCTTACCACATAGAAGTTTTCAGCTCTGATCATGGCGCAAGGTCAACATTAAAAAAATGAAGGTAATTTTTTCTGCCACAGCAAAGTATCACGTAAAACCGGTAAAAAAGATGTTTAAACATGGTTATCTGAAAAATCACGTTTTTACGTGATCCCGATATTCTTACTTTCTCCCTACATTTATCATCAATCCTGTAATCTTATAAAAACCTGTATTTCGGATGACCCTATAATATTACACCTGCCAAATCTTATTGTCTATTTATTTTTCAACCATAAACATTTGCGAAATGAGAAAAACACCTGTAAAAAAGTTGGCCCTCGGTAAATTAAAAGTGGCTAAACTCAGTATCAGCAGCCAGGAACAGGCCGATGGTAAAGCACCTACATATACCGGCTGCAGCCTGTTTATGAAATGTACTCCACCTATTTCCAAAGATCCTTGCTTCTAATTAAACTGAACAACCATGAAAAAATCCGGTAAGAAACTGAGCCTCGGTAAAATCAAAGTGGCCGACCTCAGCAAAGTAAATACTGAAAACAGGGAAGCTGCTCAGTTTATCCAGTCACTGGCTTGTGTGCCCAGCATTAAGATCACCTGTCTTAGCCAGGGTGCACCCGTTTGCAGTGAAGATTCCTGCATTTTCTAATTTCATCATTGTACTGTTTAAAAAATTGTGTCATGAAAAAAGCATCAGACAAAAAACTCAGTCTGGGTAAAATAAAAGTGGCCAGTCTTTCCAATGCAACAGGGCAACAGATGGCGGCTACTGTCGGCACCTGTTCCGTTCTGTGCTCGCTCAGGATTTGTACTGACAACATCAGCCAGGGCGCACCTATCTGCAGCCTCGACTCCTGTCGCTACTGATCAATAACGGATCGATAATATTCACAGCAACCTGACTGTATGGCAAAACATGTATTGCAGTATGCATACGTGTTTTGCCATTATATATTTTATAACGGCAATTTATTTTATGGATCAACAGCAAGAAGCTAGCTCCGCACTGCAAAGGATCTGCGCAGCGCTGGACCCATTTATCCTGGAAGATACCAATACCAGCCTGCTGGGAGGATATACCGGCGTAGCTTTGTTTTATGCCTACTACTACCAGCTCACCGGCAATGAAGAACACCTGGACAAAGTGCATCACATCATTGAAAAATGTTTGCAGGCGCTATCCGAAGAACCCATGAACGGTTCTCACTGCAGCGGCATTGCAGGCGTATCCTGGTGTATCCAGCACCTGGGCACGATGGGGTTTATTGAAGCAGATGATACGGACGATACCTTTGCAGACATCGATCTGCTGGTAGCTGATTTTATGGCCTCAGAGTTGGCGGAAGGGAGGAATGATTTCCTGCATCACGGTCTTGGTACCGCGCTTTATTTCCTGGAACGGTTGCCGGCCGCCACAGCAGTTACCCAGTTGGAAAACCTGGTGGCGCATCTCGAAAAAAGCGCTATCTCTTTACCGGGCGGCATCGCCTGGAAGGATCATTTCTCCAGCAGAAGCCAGCAGCATCCCGACGAAGACCTCTTCAATCTCGGGCTGGCGCATGGCGTGCCTGCCATCATTTCGGTGCTGGCGCGGTGTTATGAAAAAGGGATTGCAAAGGAACGTTCCCGCCGGTTAATAGACCAAAGTGTTCAATGGTTGCTGCGTACAAAAAATAACGCAGCTGAAGCTACACATTCACGCTATCCTACTATTGTAAATACTGCCAATAAAGTAATGGGCGATGCGCACAGCAGGCTTGGCTGGTGCTACGGTGATCTTGGTATTGCCCTCACCTTGCAGGGCGCCGGCAAGCGGTTAAACAGAACAGATTACCAGGAGGAAGCGCAACAACTTTTTAAACATATTGCCGTGCACAGGAATGTAAAAAACAGCGCCGTACATGATGGCTGTTTATGTCATGGCAGCGCAGGTATTGCCCATATCCTGCAACAGGCGGGACTCGCCGCCGGTGGTGATGCCGCACTGCTCAATGCTTCCCGCTACTGGCTGCAAAATACCCTGCAAATGAATACCTGGGATGATGGGCCCGCAGGATATAAATTTTATCATCATCCCGATTATATCAACAGTCATAATGTATTGGAAGGTATTGCGGGCATCGGGCTGTCGTTGATCAGCTTTGCAGATACCTCCATCAAACCTGCATGGGGAGAGTGTATGCTGATAGATTAAACTTGTCTTGATTTTTTTACTATATTACATACATAGTAAATGAGCATTTCAGTTGTTCGCCCGATATTATTTATGCCATCGCATACAGACGTTACAGCAAACAGAAAAACCATGATCCGTTTATATTTCGTTGATGATCATCCATTGATACTCGAAGGATTGCGATCTTTACTCAGCAGGGAAAAAGATATTCAATTGGCGGGTGAAACCAGGAACGGATTATCCTGTCTTCATTTCCTCGATCAGCACACCGCCGACGTAGTACTACTGGATACCCTGTTGCCCGATATCAGTGGCGCAGAACTTTGTGCCTGCATTAAAAAACGGTACCCCGATGTGGCAGTACTGGGATTAAGTTACCATAAAAACGACAGCGGTATTGCCGGGATGCTGGACAGCGGTGCAAGTGGCTGCCTGATGAAAAATGCCGATAAAGAAGAGCTGCTGAGGGCCATACACGACGTATATTCCGGGCGCACCTATCTATCTGCAGAATTAAAACAGGTGCTTAAAAAAGACCTGCTGCCGTTACATATAACCAAAAGAGAAAAGGAAGTGTTATGGCTCATTGCCAACGGCCATACCAATCATGAAATTGCAGAAAAGCTGTTTATCAGTTCAGATACGGTAGATAGTCATCGCCGGAACCTGCTGGGCAAATTTAACGCACGGAATACCGCGATGCTCATAAAATGTGCCGTAGATAATAAAGTGCTGATCTGAGCCAGGCTCGTGCATATAAACAGGGATTTTTTTCACAGTGGTGCAGCACATTTTTTACATCCTGTAGAGATTTTTACCAGTAAAATACCGGAAAACCGCCCTTTTTCACTGGCACGATTTTTCGACATTTATTATCAGATGTTTCAGAATGGGGTGGTCTGGTAAAACAGATCTGAGATCAAACCCAAGCACCTGATCTGGGTAATGCCAGCGTAGGGAAAACGAAACAACTAACAGCTCCGGCCACAACCGGAGCTTTTTTTATGCTTTTACCGCCGGTAAGGATAACAATGGTATATTGGAATCATACGCCAGTTTTTTGGAGATGCTGTTATGGAAGAAAGAAGCGACCACTCCCAGTTTTTTAGGCACCACAATAATGATGGAAGCATGGTGACTATTGGCATATGATAAGATGCCTTCTACCGTGTTATCTTTATTGATATAGTCAAACGTAGCATTGTATTTATCAAAAATGTTGTGCAGTGTGGCAATAGATTCTTTTGTTTCTACTGTATAACTTTCACCTGCGGCTTTATCAACGTTTATCACCTGTAGGGCAGCTCCGGGAAAAGCATCCAGGAACTCATACAGCTGATGCGCCGGTATGGAGGCATGGTCTTTCAGATCGGTAGTAAATACCACCGAATTTATGGGTTTGCCAATCAGTGTGCTGTTGGGAACGATGAGTACAGGTACGGTACTTTCCTGTATCATCATGGAAGTAGTGCTGCCGAGTAATAGTTTTTCCAGGCCCGACCGGCCGGAAACCCCCATCACCACAATATCTATTTCTTCACTTTTGCATAAAGTACTGATATGAACAGGCAGGGAAACATCTTCCGCCATAAGGTCGATCCTTACATTTTTTGTGAGCGCGGATAAGCGGTCCTGCTGCAGGCCCAGGTTTTCCATACTTTCGAGATATATCTGCTGGTCATTGGCAGTATTGGCTACAGGTAAATCGGTACCTATAATGGTGCTTTGGTAAGCATGATACAAAACGATCCGGCTGATTTGAAGAGGATCCACCAGCTGGGCTGCATATTCCGTTGCCCGGAAGGCATTTTCTGAGAAATCCGTCAGGATGAGCATTGTTTTCATATGCATGTGTTTTGGTGCAAACAGATTAGTACGAAATTACTGCCAATAACAGTATGAACAATCGGAGGAACCTTATGTTCAGTGAAAATTAACAATCGGACGCCAGGCCGGTAATGTCCATTTTTGTACAGAAAAGTGTTCATATTTGAACAAAAAGGAACGGGCGGATTATTAAAATCCGCCAGGGTACTGGTTTCAGCTATGTGGCATTTGTTTTGGCCGGGCAGAGGGTATATTTATATCGTCGTAATTACCTGAAACTATGATCAGCAACTATTTTAAAATTGCCTGGCGGAGCCTTTCAAGGAGTAAAATGTACTCTTTGATCAATATTATTGGGTTAACCGTAGGTATTGCCTGTTGTATCCTGATAGTGTTATATGTGAAAGATGAATTGTCGTACGACCAATATCATAAAAACTACCATCAGATTTACCGGGTGTTGCATTCCTATCGTGAGATATCCGGTGAGAACTTGCGCCCGCCGTCACCAGATGAATACCAGGTATGGGGCAATGCGCCTGTAGCACCGGCTTTACAGGCAGACTTCCCCGAAATAAAAAAGACAGCCAGGTTCACCAGCCCTATAACCCTGTTACTGCAGAATGGAGATAAACGTTTCCAGGAAGGTAACCTGATGTTTGCTGATTCTACCACGTTTGACATCTTCAGCTGGAAACTGTTATACGGGAACCGGGAAACGGCATTAAATGCACCCAATAGTATTGTACTCACCGAGCGTATTGCAAAGAAATATTTTGGAGACAGTAACCCGGTAGGGCAGGTATTTCAAACCGATCAGGATAGCACTTCTTTAACAGTTACCGGTGTAATGGAAGATGTGCCTTCCAATTCTCACTTTACGTTTTCAGGATTGTTGTCGATGAGTACTTTTTATCGCTTCAGGCCGGATATCTTTAATGAGTGGGGGTATATCGACTTCTACACTTATTTCTTACTGAATGAAAATGCCGATATCAAAATGATGTCGGCAAAGGTGCCTGAATTTTTAAAACGGCGTATTTCCGGCCAGATCGGTTATATGATCGCTTTCGAACCCCTGAAAAATGCTTATCTCCGTTCACAAGCCATGCGGCAGCCAGGAACTACCGGCAGCTTGTCGAATGTGTATATTTTTTCGCTGGTAGCCGCTTTCATCCTGTTTATTGCAGCTATTAACTTCATCAATCTTACCACTGCCCGGTCTATGGAAAGGGCAAAGGAAATAGGTGTGCGAAAAGCAGTGGGCGCTCATCAGCAGAGTTTAATCCTCCAGTATCTTGTAGAAGCAGTAGTGATTTCCATGCTGGCCACGGTATTAGCATTTGCGTTGGTATTTCTTTTACTGCCGATGGTGCGTAATATCTCAGGAAAGCCTTTGCCATATGGTGATCTCATGTCCTGGAAGATGATGATTGTTCTGATATTCACACCTTTTTTGGTAGGAATCCCCGCAGGTATTTACCCGGCGCTGGTGCTGTCGCGTTTCAAGCCGGCCCTCGTGTTAAAAGGAAAATTTCATTCATCCGGGAAAGGTATTCAGCTGAGAAAGGGCCTGGTGGTATTCCAGTTTAGTTTATCCATTGCATTGATTGCATGCACAGCGATTGTATTTTCCCAGCTGGATCACCTGCGGTCGCATAACCTGGGCTTCCGGCAGGACCAGATGCTGGTAATTGATTACGGTGGCGATAACAAAGTAAATAAGAACATAGAGGCTGTAAAAGCTACGTTGGCCAACAACCCGGCCGTAATAACTGTAACCGCTTCCCGTGCTGTACCGGGAGAATTTTTTCCGAATGCAACTACTTTCATCGCTTCCCGAAGTGGTGAAATGCAATCTTTTGCCCCGGGGCTATATGAAATAGACGCAGATTTTTTACCCGCATATGAAATGAAGATGGCCGCCGGCAGGGCATACTCCCGCGATTTCCCGGCAGACCTGGAGCAGTCGCTGATCATTAACGAAGCTGCTGCAAAGCAATGGGGCTATGCCAATCCGCAGGAAATTATCGGGAAAAAATTCGAGCAATGGGGCCGTAAAGGCACCGTTATCGGCGTTGTAAAGGATTTCAATTACCAGTCGCTGCACAAAAAAGTAGAGCCGCTGGCGTTGAGAATGGCGCCATCTTATGTACTGAACAGGCTTTCCCTGCGTATTAAAACGGCACAGATAAACAAAACCATCTCGGAACTGGAACATACCTGGAATGAGCTGGAACCACAAAGACCCTTCAAATACAGCTTCCTGGACCAGGCGTTCAACGAACAATACCTGAAAGACCTCCGCTTCGGAGAAATTTTTGCCGCCTTTGGAACGCTTACTATATTGATTGCTTGTCTTGGTTTATTTGGCCTGGCTACTTTCTCCACCGAGAAACGCCTGAAAGAAATAGGCATCCGCAAAGTGCTGGGTGCATCTATCACCAGCATCGTCGGTTTATTATCCGGCGACTTCATTAAGCTGGTACTCATTGCCATCGTGATCGCAACGCCGCTGGGCTGGTGGGGCATGCACCGTTGGCTGAATGGTTTCGCCTACCGGGTAGATATCCACTGGTGGACATTTGGCCTCGCAGGATTGGCAGCGGTGATTATTGCTTTGCTCACGGTAGGTGTGCTGGCGCTGAAAGCTGCAAGGATGAACCCTGTGAGGTCGTTGAAGGCGGAGTAGCTAAATAATAAATAATAGCAGGACAGGCAGGTATTAGTTTTCCTATCGTATTCATGCAAGTTGGTGCGCGTTTATGATTTCGAGAGTGCTTGCGATGCTTATTGCTGTGGTGACTGTGAGTTCCCAGGCGGTTAAGACAGCCCTGGCGAATCCGGTGGCGAGTTTGAAGGTGGAGTGATTTTTATTCTGAATTTAGTATTAGGAATAAATAGAACTTTTAGTTTCTGTTAGTTTGGGCTCTTAATGTTTGTATAACAGACTGCCACTCGTCTTTGTCCTTTTCCTGAACAAAGTAGAATTTACGTCCCGGATCATAAAGAAAACCACCATAGCCGCTTACTTTGAATTTTCTCTTTTTCCCATCATTGAATTCGACAACCAACAAATATTCATCCTTCCAGATAGCAATTTTTTGTTTTTTACATTCCGAGCTGCCCAGAATACGAGCGGCATTGTTGATTTTTATTGGTTTTAATTTATCGATATCAGCCCATTGAATTCTCTCTGTGGTGACATTTATCGGCAAATTATAGAAATAAAAATTCCTGGCTTCATTCCAGTTGACGCATTGTTCCTCATTTGTATTGAAGTAAAGTAATGTTAAAAGATACAAGATTATGTTATTCATAGTGATAATTATTTACATTGAAAAGTATTGGCGGGAGATGTCCCACCTGTAAGATTTTTTTGCGTTATGGAAGTGGAATTAAATAGCCTGAGATCTTCCCCTAGATCTGCAGGATTTGCTCCTTGCCCCAACGGCCATGTACCAATTGTTTTAGGCACATTTAATCCAATGATATTTAAGGCCGAAATACAAATGTCCGTACAATTATTCCAGTTTAAATTATAATTGCCTTTTGTTGCAGCCGCAAATTGATCCATTGCTGTTTTGAATTGGGCGCCTGACACTTTGAAGGTAATGGAAACGTCATATGCAGTATTAGAATTATCGGCAATCGCACCGGAAGTTTCAGGCAAGAAAGGGGATACCATTGTCGACGGGTAGAAACCTACATACCGGCTAACCGGTGTGGATGCCCCACCAGACTGGGAAAATCCTAAGAAGGTATGCCCCACAGTTAAAGAATTTAAATCTAATGAACTGGGCAACTTATTACCGTAACCATCGGAAACAATGATACGGGAATTGGGGATCGGTTGTTTTACGTACAGTGTAATATTGTAAATTGAGGTACTATTTATATTGAAGCAACCGAAGTACTTTTTAAGGTCAGCGATTAATCGATCTACTGCCGGTGCTACTATCCATCTCGTAAACCTGATAGCCGGAACTGAATTATAATCAAAATTACCGCCACCAACGGGATCGATTGAAGGATTGTTTATGGCACTTCCACTACCATTGTCCGGTATATCCACACATTGACGGGTACTGTAATTGTACGTACATCCGTAGCTGATTCCCCTGAATGACAAGCAGGTATACCAATCTGTTTCGATGCATAAAGAACCTCCTGGCATTCTTGTTAAATGATTTTGATAGCGAAGGGTATCTATATTTGTGGTAAATAGGTTGACACCATCGGAAACAAAACTACGTGATAATCTTCCTGAATTATCAAAAACAAGAATTGACAGGCTATTTTTTGCATCATTGTTGGCAAAAAATGTTACCAGTTCAAAATTTATAATTCCACTCTTATTCTTACGAAATAGAAGGTATCTTTCGATGTTAGGAGGATACTTACTGTTCTGGCTTTTGATTTGCCTCGTCGGTGTTGGATGAATGTCTAATATCAAACAAGACTCTCCACTAATTTGTCTTTCATAACAAGTCTCCCACTTTAGGTTTTTGGGCAGGCTATCAATCATACCAATAGAATTCTTAAAATCAAACGTCACATTGTTATAGCTTTGCTTTGCCTCTGAAATAGTAATTTTGTCTGATAATATGGGGTCTTTTCTTTTACAGCTAGATATGAGTATAAGAAAAGCTAAACAGTAGTGAAAAGGTTTCATTAGGATCATGATTTTGGTCTAATCAAGTTAAATGATTTCCCCTATTCAAAAAATTGATATATGTCAAATATATGTATTGACTTAATTTTCATTATATTTAGAGCCTGAAATTACTCCCCACTCAAAATAACTAACCATAATGGATACCTTATTCGCTTTATTATCACAGTTAGGGCCTGTTTCTGAGGAGCTGAAATCACAAATATCTGCAAAATTGCAGTTTGCAAAGTTTAAAAGAAAACAAACGATATTATGGCAGGGAAATGTTTGCGATAATCTCTTTTTTGTATCTAAAGGATTGCTGAGAGCATATTATGAGAAGGATAATGAAGAGATTACCAGTTGGTTTATGATGGAGAATGATTTTATCATATCCGTTTTATCTTTCTTTAGAAGAATTAAAAGTTATGAATCAATTGAGGCATTAGAAAGCTGTGAACTGATATACATTACTTACGATGACCTTATGGAGTTGTATGCAAATTCTCTCGAGTTTAATATCATTGGAAGGAAACTTACAGAACACTACTATTGTAAAAGCGAAGAGCGGCTGTTGGCAATCAGGAAACAAACAGCTTTAGAGAAATACGAATTCCTCATGCAAAATTATCCCGATCTTACTCAGAGAGTTCCTTCAAAGTATATAGCATCCTATCTGGGGATTACACAGGAAACCTTCTCGAGAATAAAAGCTATTTATTGATATTTATCAATGTTGATTCTTGACATTTATCAATTTTATTTCTTGATAAATATCAATTAAAAATTCAATTCAAATCCCCTAATTTTGATCCCGAAGCGCTAAACACTTATCAAGCATTATCAAAGCAACAAATCCATTATCTTTTTAAAAGACGAAATCCCGTAGTAGCTACAATCAATCTTTACTTCCAATTAACAGGACATTGACTCAATACCAGATATTGAAGAGGCCATCGCATGGAACAAGAATTTCATTCATCCATTAAATAACCCAACCAACCAAAACAAACCCACTTCACCGCTCTTGATTGTACTGGGCGTGCAATTAAAGTGGTAAGCTCTCCCTTTCCTCCATCCGTTTCGGGGTGGGGGAATACGGGAGGCTGTTCTCCCCGCATAAAAACCTGAAATATGGCATACCTGAGCTTCTCCACAAACTACATTTGAGCCCTGCAACAAAATCCCGCAACCATTTCCACCCGACCTTTGCCTAAACAAAAAACAATACTCATGACAAAAGTTTGGTTTATCACAGGAAGCTCACGGGGCCTCGGCCGCAGTCTTACGCAGGCAGTTCTCGCCAATGGTGCTCTGGTGGCTGGTACCGCCCGTAACCCCGAACAATTAAACGATCTTGCCGCACAATACCCTGGTCAGCTACTGCCTATACAACTCGATGTAACAGATAGTAAACAGATCCAACAGGCGGTAGATACAGCGATCGCACACTTCGGCAAAATTGATGTGCTGGTAAACAATGCAGGCTTCGGTATCACCGGCGCAGCGGAAGCCTTTACAGAAGAACAGGTGCGCAGCCAGCTGGGAACAAATCTTTATGCGCCCATCGCTATTACCAGGGCGGTATTGCCGCACATGCGCCAACAACGCGCCGGCCGTATTCTCCAGATCAGCTCCATAGGCGGTCGCGTAGGAAACCCCGGCCTCACCATTTACCAGGCGGCGAAGTTTGGCCTCGGTGGATTCACGGAAGCCCTGGGCAAAGAAGTGGCCCCGCTGGGCATCTTCGTTACAGCTGTGGAACCCGGCGGCTTCCGCACAGATTGGGGCGGCGCCTCCATGACCTTCGCCACACCTATCGAAGACTATGAACCTACCGTTGGCTGGATGATAAAATATCTCCGTGAAGGCAATTATGTGCCGGTAGGCGATCCTGAAAAAGCAGCGAAAGTAATGGTGGAATTGGCCGATCATCCCGCGCCACCGGTACATCTCGTTTTAGGCAGCGAAGCAGCAGGAATTTTAAAACAGGCAGATGCTGCACGACAAACGGAATTTGAAAAATGGCTGCCCGTTAGCAGGTCTACTGATCACAACGATGCAGTTGATTTTTTCGGAACAACTGCAGCAGATAAGTTCGCTACAAAAACAGCACAATCATGAAAATAATAGATCAGATTTATATCAACGGCGACTTTGTAACACCACATGGCGCCACTACCTTCGATCTCATTAATCCCACTACCAACCAACAGATAGGACGGGTAACACTGGGCGATGAAACAGATGTCAACAGGGCCATCGCCGCGGCAAAGGCAGCCTTCACCACTTTCTCAAAAACTACGGTGCAGCAACGGAGCAACTACCTCCAACGCCTGCACGACGCAATGATAAAAAGACTACCGGATTTAGTGGAAGCCTCTGTCATTGAATACGGCGCACCAAGGCAAAGGGCGCTAGCCAGCAATCAACTGGCAGCCGACAGCTTCCTGCATTATAAAAAAGTACTGGAAGATTTCTCATTCACCCGCAAAGCAGGTACCTCCGAAGTGGTCATGGAACCATTAGGCGTAGTTGGAATTATTACGCCCTGGAATGCGAATGCCAGCTATATTTGCAATAAACTGGCTACGGCTATCGCGGCTGGTTGTTCGGCTGTTATCAAGCCCAGTGAAATGAGCGCTATTCAAACGCAGATTGTGACAGAAGCGCTTCATGAAGCACAGCTGCCGCCGGGAGTATTCAATATCGTGAATGGCCCCGGCAACGTGGTAGGATCAGCAATTACGCTGCATCCCGATATTGCAAAGATCTCTTTCACCGGCTCTACTGCCGTAGGCAAAATGATCGCACGCGGCGCAGCAGATACCATGAAACGGGTCACCCTGGAACTCGGCGGCAAGTCGGCCAATATCATCCTCGATGATGCCGACTTTCATACCGCCATTCCAATGGCAGTAGCGGCCTGCTTTATGAACAACGGACAGGCATGCATCGCAGGTACACGGCTGCTGGTACCGGAAGCACGACTGGAAGAAGTAAAGGCCCTGTTGAAAACGGCCGTGGCAAACGTGAAAACAGGCGATCCTATGAACGAAACAACGACCATAGGCCCACTCGTAAGCAGGAAACAATACGACCGCGTACAGCAGTATATTCAACTGGGCATCGATCAGGGCGCGGAATTACTGACGGGCGGGGTAGAACAGCCCGCAGGACTGGAAGCCGGGAACTTCGTACAGCCAACGGTGTTTACAGGGGTTACACGGGATATGCGGATCGCCAGCGAAGAAATATTCGGACCGGTTATGTCCGTGATGACTTACAAAACAACCGAAGAAGCCATCGATATCGCTAATGATACCGTATATGGCCTGATGGCATACATCAGCTCATCCAACGAAAAGAAAGCAAGGGAAATAGCCGGGAAAATTATAGCAGGAAGAGTGTTGATCAATACACTGAACCATGATCCCCTGGCGCCTTTCGGAGGATTTAAACAATCGGGTATCGGAAGGGAGTTTGGCGCATACGGACTGGAAGAATACCTTGAACCGAAAACCATCATTCTATAATATTATGTCGAAGGAAATTGTTTATTCCTGTTACGTGAACAGGAGCAGGGAAGGAGAGCAGTTTGTTCCGGTACATGTTTTTAGTTACCAGATTGCGGGTGCTATCACCTTCAACGACGGGCAACGCACACAAACTTTTGATGAAGGAACATTCCGTTTCTGCAGACGGAATAAGCTGCTCAAATTCTTTAAACAACCTCCGGAAAATGGTGAGTTTAAAACAATCTCCGTTTACCTCGATGAAACCACCCTGCGGAATTTCAGTATGGAATACGGCTACACTGCCGATAAACAGGTGGACAGTGAAACCGTGATGGAACTGAAACCCCACCCGCTGCTGCAAAGTTATGTGACCTCATTGCAGCCCTACGAAAAGCTGAACGAACCGGATAACGATAACCTGTCAGCCCTGAAACTGAAAGAAGCTATTCTCATCCTGCTGAAAGTAAATCCCGCACTCAAAAATATATTGTTCGATTTTACAGAGCCAGGCAAAATAGACCTGGAAGCTTTTATGCAGCAAAACTATCACTTCAATGTAGAAATAAAACGTTTTGCATATCTGACCGGCAGAAGCCTCGCCACCTTTAAACGCGACTTTGAAAAAATCTTTCATACCTCGCCCAGCCGCTGGCTGCAACAGAAGCGGCTCCAGGAAGCTTACTATCTCATTAAGGAAAAAGGAAGGAAAATATCAGATGTATATCTTGAAGTAGGATTTGAAGATCTGTCGCACTTTTCTTTTGCTTTTAAGAAGACGTTTGGCGTGGCGCCGTCGACGCTGGTATAAAAAAGGGCTGTCGTTTAAGACAGCCCTTTTATGCTTAGAACCTTTGACCACCAATGGCCAAACCACCATCTACCAAAATACTCTCCCCGGTAACAAAGGATGCAGCCGGACTACTCAGCCACAACACCAGTTCGGCCACCTCTTCAGGTTTCGCAAAACGGCCAAGAGGCGCATGTTTCTTGAAAGGCTCCTGTAATGCTTCCGCACCTTCCGTTGGAAAGAAACGGTCAAACATCGGGGTATGAATATAGCCAGGCTGAACATTGTTCACCCGGATTCCCGCCGGCGCTGCTTCAATAGCCAGTGCCCGGATCAAACCATCAGTACCTGCTTTACTGGCGGAATATACGCCAGAACCGGCGCCGGCCCCGCGGGCCAGCCACGATGAGGTATTTACAATCGCCCCACCGGTACCTTGCTTCTTGAATTGTTCAATTTCATATTTGCAGGATAACCACACCCCCTTTAAGTTGATGCCAATTACTTTATCAAATTCTTCTTCCGGCGTATTTTCAATCAACCCGAATTGGCCTTCAATACCGGCGTTATTAAACGCAATATCCAGTCGCCCGAAACGCGCTACCGTATCCGCTACCAGCTTTTGCACCATCGCACCCTGCGATACATCGGCCGCAATAAAATGTACATCGGAACTGATTTGCTGTAATGCGTGTAATGCTTTTTGTCCTTCTGTTTCCCGGCGTCCTGCAATCACCACTTTGGCGCCATTGCGCAGAAATAATTCAGCCGTTGCGAAACCTATACCGGTAGTGCCTCCTGTAATCAGGGCTACTTTGTCTTTTAATACTTCCTGTGCCATATATTTTTTATTTATGACACAAAGATAGCCGGCGCATTACTCCCGGAATTATGCGAATCAAACAGGTAGTTATGAAATGGAAACAGTCGCCTTCCGGAACTGGTTGGGTGTTTGTCCAGCTTGTTTTTTAAAGAAGATATTAAAGTTAGAAGCATGCTCAAAGCCCAGGCAGTAACCAATTTCCGCGATATCGCAGTTGCTGTGCAGCAGCAGCGCCTTTGCTTCGGCGGTTATTTTCTCCGAAATCCATTCGGTAGTGGTTTTTCCGGTGGTTTCCTTTAATGCCCGGTTCAAATGATTGGTATGAACAGATAAATGCTCGGCATACTCATTGGCGTTTTTCAACCGGATCACCTGGTGCGGCGGATCAATAGGGAATTGCCTTTCCAGCAACTCTATAAATAATTCACTGATTCGCTGAGACGCGTTGCCCGCCTGGTAATAGGTTTCAGGTGGCTGCATTTTGAGCGCTTCATGCATAATGATCTGCACATAGCTCTTCTGCAATTCCTGTTTATTGGCGTAGCCGGAATTCATCTCCCGCAGCATATTCTCAAATATCTGCCGGAGAAAATCCACTTTCTCTTTATCAGGAAAAAAGATGTGATTGCCACCAGTTTTAAACAGCGGTGATTGCGCAAGACTGCCATTCTTTAAATGAGCGTCTATAAAGCTTTCCTGGAACAGGCAAAAGTAGCCGGTTTGCAGGTTGGTAGTGGGTTCCCAGGAATAAGGGATCATAGGGTTCATGAAAGAAAGACAGGCGCCTTCGATTCTGATGCTTTTATCAGAATAAGATAAAATACCACCGCCTTCTACAATGAGCGAGATCTTATAAAAATCCCTCCTGTTGGATGGTAAATTGGTAGTACTGCAGCCAAATTCCTCCAGCCGGTTTACACTGAACTGCCCGCTTGGATACTCCTTTCCATGTAACTCAAAAAAGGATGTCACACTTTCTTTTGCTTTCATCCGGTAAAGTTATGCAATTCAAACGTAATATCCGGGTAAACCCCGTTTTTCAACAATTCAACCCGTTAAATCCGCAGTTCATGAAAAATTGGATGGCTGTAACCCGTGCCTGTTGCATTTTTACACCGGATGCTACGTATAAAAACAGCCGCATATGAAATTTGAAAAAGTGCATAACAAAGGTCAGGCGCAGATTTTCAGTAACAGGTACCTGGAGTTCCTCACAAAAACCCATCCCATCATTATCTTCGGGATATATCTGCCTGTGATCAGCTATATGTTATACCACAGCCGCACTTCATTACATTACTCCTGGTGGAAGATCAGCTTTATCTACCTGGTAGCCGTACTCGGGTGGACACTCTTCGAATACCTCGCTCACCGGTTCATCTTTCACTGGGTCAGAGAGCATCCGCTGGCAAAGAAAGTTACCTATACCATGCATGGCAATCATCACGAATATCCGCGCGACCGCCAGCGGCTGTTTATGCCGCCGGTGCCAAGCGTTATCATCTCTTCTTTTCTTTTTGCTGTCTTTTATCTGTTGATGAACAATGCAGCCTGGGTATTTTTCCCGGGCTTCATTTCCGGCTACCTCGCCTACGGAAGTATGCACTACGCGATCCACGCCTGGGCGCCACCCTTCAAATGGCTGAAACCCTTATGGCGTAACCACCACCTGCATCACTATAAAAATGAGGAACTGGGTTTCGGCGTAAGCTCTACTTTGTGGGACCGCGTGTTTGGTACTATGTTCTGATAGAGGATCACCGGAAATAAAAGTAATCTGATTATTGTCGGGTTTACATTTAATTATTACCTTAGTTAAAGACGCCTGTTAAATAGCATCTTCAAAGAAGGAAGTAGTGATCTATACCAATCCACGCATCAATATCCCGGCTAGTGTAATATACCTGTTCCTGGCAATGCTGCTCACACGGAGTGATGTGCACGCACAGCAACAACCTATCAGTCATCTCGGCATCGAACGGGGACTGTCCAATAACTCCGTTACCTGCATCCATAAAGATCGTTATGGTTTCATGTGGTTTGGCACTTACGACGGATTAAACCGCTACGACGGATACAGCTTCAAAGTAAGCCGGCAACAACTCAAAGCGCCCAACTCCCTCACCAATAACCGCATCGTTACCATCGCAGAAGATTCTTCCGGCTACATGTGGGTAGGTACCAAACATGGTGCAAACCGGTTGAATGGCCCCACAGGCGTGTTTCAACCTGTTTATTACCGCAGCTTAACGAAGGGCGACACGCTGCCCGTTTCTTCAGAAGTATATACCATCGTCACAAACCGGAAAGGATTGGTGCTCATGGGTACTGCCAGTCACGGTTTGCTCGTTTATCCGGCAGCCGGCAGCGTCGCCCGGCAAATTCCGCTGACAGGTGCAAACACCACCATCGCCAACAATGTTCCCGCTATTGTGAATGATCAGCAGGGCCGGTGCTGGCTCATTGTACAAAACGTTGGCCTCTGCCGGTATGATGAAGAAAAACAGCAGATCGTACGGGTAAATGAACAACAGAAAAGAGGAAATTGCCTCATCGCCGATGCCTCCGGGCAACTCTGGATGGGTACAGACGAAGGCGTATATTGCTACAATCCCGCCACCAACATGCTCTCCCGGTCGCTCGCAGCCACCCGCCACCAGGATAGTAAAGTGATCAGCTTAACCATCGACGCCACCCGGCAACTATGGGTAGCTACCGATGGCGATGGCATTTTTGTAATGCCGGAACACGGAGATACTGCCTGGCAACTCCAAACCGGTAAAGATAAATCGTCCCTTACCAGCAACGCCGTGTATGCCGTGTATGAAGATCGTGATCAGCGTAAATGGATCGGCACCCTGCGCGGTGGCGTTAATATCATCGATAAACAAAAGTCACGCTTTACCACCATCACCCCTAATCCTTTACCAGGTAACAGCCCGGCCGCCAATTTTGCTTTTTCATTTTGTGAAGATGGGAATAAAGATATCTGGATAGGAACCGATGGCGGCGGCATCTCTATATGGAACCGGAAACAAAACTGCTACACCGCATTCGCCCACAAAGCAAACAGTCCCGGTTCACTCAGTAATAATAATGTTACCAGCATCGTAAAGGACCAGGATAATAATATCTGGGTGGCTACTTTCGGCGGCGGCATCAACCGCTACAACAGGGCAAACCATACTTTTGAAAAATACACGTGCAGCCTGAATGGTTATGAAGATAAGTTCGTATGGAAGCTATACCTCGATAGCCAGAATACCCTGTGGGCCGGCGCCTGCATGGGAGGTACCATTTACCGCCTGAATAAAGCCACCAACCGCTTCGAATGTTTTGATCCGGGCCTTCGTGATATCATCACCATCTCGGAAGATAAAGCCGGCGGCCTTTGGTTCGGCACTTTCAACAGGCTGATAAAAGCAGATACAAAAAAACGGCAGCACCAGTATTATAACATGGACTTCAACGTCCGTGCTATCTATGAAGATAAAGCCCATCATTTCTGGATAGGCACAGAAGGAGGAGGACTCGTACAGTTTGATCGCGCTACCGGTAAAAACACCACCATCGCAGAACAGGAAGGGCTGCCCAATAACGCGGTACTGAATATTGAAGAAGATAATAAAGGAAACCTCTGGATGAGCACCTACAACGGTATCGCCCGTTACAGCCCATCCACCGGGCAATGCAAAAATTTTTATGAGTCGGACGGATTGCAAAGTAACCAGTTCAATTACAACGCGTCATTACGACTCTCATCCGGGGAACTGCTTTTTGGCGGCATCAAAGGATTCAACATTTTTGACCCGGCGGCCATCGCGGAAAAAAACGATTTCCCGCCGCTGCTCATCGCGGGCCTCCGCATTTCCAATACGCCATACGACCAGGAACACGCCAAAAGCAGCCACCAGCCGCTTTGCTACCTTGAGGAACTGGTACTGCCCTACGATAAGGCCGTATTTTCGCTCGATTATGTAGCGCTGGAATACTCCTCCCCGGATAAAATCGCCTATGCATATTATATGGAGGGTTGGGATAACGACTGGAACTATGTGAACACCCAACGAACCGCCAACTATACCCGCCTGCATGAAGGTAACTACCGCTTCCGTATAAAAAGCACCAATGCAGATGGCATATGGAACCCGCAGGAACGCATTATAAAAATTAAAGTGCTGCCTCCCTGGTACCGCACCTGGCTGGCGTATATCGTTTACGCATTGCTCACCGGCGGCCTCTTATACGCCTATCGCTTTTACCAGCGCCGGCAGGCCCGCCTCCGGTATGAAATAGAACTGTCGCATATCCGTTCGGAAAAAGAGAAAGAAGTGCATGAAAAAAGACTCTCCTTCTTTACCAACGTATCCCATGAGTTCCGTACACCACTCACCCTGATCATCAACCCGGTAAAAGAACTCCTTTACAGCGATGGCCGCCAGATCGAAAGTAAAGACCTCACCATCGTATACCGCAATGCACGCCGCCTACTGAGCCTGGTAGATCAGCTCCTGTTGTTCAGGAAAGCCGACCAGGAAGAAGATCAGCTGAAAATTGTGCCACTTGACATGGCCGCTATCTGCCGGGAAGTATATCTCTGCTTTACACACCAGGCAGGCATGAAGAAACTGCAGTTCGACTTCAGCTGCAACGCGGAACAGGTAATGGCATACGCCGACCGTGAAAAAATTGAAGTAGCGCTGTTTAACCTGCTGTCCAACGCCTTTAAGTATACGCCCGACGGAGGCAGCATCCATTTCTCCCTGTCAGATCTCCCGGAAGGCATCGTCATCAGTGTTGCCGACAGCGGTTGTGGCATCCCCGGCCAGGTGGGCAACAAGCTCTTTGAGCGCTTTTACCAGGTATCAGAAAAAGATACCACCCTGAAAAATGGCTTTGGTATCGGTTTGTACCTCGTGAAAAAATTTGTACAGGCGCACAAAGGCACCGTGGCATACGAAAGTGAACCCGGCAACGGTACTACCTTTACTATTACCCTCCAAAAAGGAAAAGATCACCTGCATGGCTACTCGGTTTTTGAGGAAACAGCCAAGATGGAATCCCTGTTGGAAGAACTGGTGGAAGAAGACGACCTGGCACTGATGGAAGCAGAGGAAGCTGCCGCGGAAGATACCCTGGATGTGCTGTTGTCGCCCCGCCCCAGCATGCTCATTGTAGACGATAACGGCCAGATACGTGATTATATCAAAAGCATTTTTAAAGCTACCTTCAATATCTACGAAGCGTCTGAAGGAGGGGAGGGCTACCAGCTGGCCAGCCGCCACCTGCCGGATATCATTATCAGCGATGTATTAATGGAAGGACAAAGCGGTATTGAATTGTGCCGGCAGATAAAGTCAGACCCCGCGCTGGGGCATATCCCCGTAGTATTACTCACTGCCAGTTCTTCTCCGGAAATAAAACTAAAAGGTATTGAAGGCGGAGCCGACGACTACCTTAGTAAACCATTTGATAAAGAACTCTTCGTTGCCCGTATCACCAATATTATCCGCAGCCGCAACACCCTGCAGCAATATTTCTACAAGGAAATTACCCTCAATACCGGTAACCAGAAAATATCGGCGGAGTATAAAGAGTTCCTGCACCGCTGTATTGCGGTTACGGAGAAACATCTCGATAACCCCGACTTTAACATCAAACAGTTCGCCCTCGAAATCGGGATCAGCCACTCTACCCTCTATAAAAAGGTAAAATCCATTTCCGGCCACTCGGTAAATGAATTTATCCGCTTCATCCGGTTGAGGAAAGCCGCAGAACTGCTCATTAATACCGGCTGCAATGTAAGTGAAGCCGCCTTCCAGGTAGGATTTAATGACGTGAAATATTTCCGGGAACAATTTTGTAAGGTGTTCGAGATGAACCCATCTGCCTACATCCGGAAATACCGTAAAAAATTTGATAACCAGAAGCAGGTATAAGTTTTCGGGAGATAGAAATGCATATTCCTGTCTCCCGGAATCAAAATCCCTTGAATATTAGCGCCTTATTCCCAATTCCTCCCCCTAAATAGGCGAATCTCTCCCCCATGATTCAGGATGATTCATCCGAATTTTACCCCTGTCAACCAACGCAATGAGGGGCATACAGCCACCTTCATTTTCAAAAGTAATACCCAACGTTATGAAAAAAAGCTACTGTAGTGTGCGGTCTTTTTTACGGATAACTTATGTTGTCCTCTTGTCCCTGACCTCATTACCTCTGTTTACTTTTGCCGCCGTAAAACCGGCCGGCGTCATCATTACCGGTAAGGTAACGGATGAAAAAGGAAGCGCCCTGATAGGTACCACCATCGTAGTAGAGGGTACCCAGAAGTCCACCTCTGCTGATTCAGATGGTAATTACCGTATAGACGTGCCCGATGGCAAACGGGTACTGGTGTTCTCCTGTATCGGGTATATTACCCGCAAAGTACCGCTGGGCAGCGGGTCGGTTTTGAATGTAAAGATGCAGCCGGACGAAAAGAATCTCGGGGAAGTGGTAGTAGTGGGATACGGTGTGCAGAAAAAGGTAACCGTTACCGGCGCCGTGGCGTCTATCGGCACCAAAGAACTGTTGCAATCCCCCGTGGCCAACGTATCCAATATGCTGGTAGGCCGCCTGCCGGGCCTCATTGCGGTACAACGCAGCGGTGAACCGGGCCAGGATGGCTCCAGCCTGAAGATCCGCGGTATCGGCACACTGGATGCCGGCTCGGGGTCAGACCCGCTTATCATGGTCGATGGCATCGAACGATCCAATATCAACCAGATAGATCCCAACGAAATAGAAACCATCAATATCCTGAAAGATGCCTCCTCTACGGCGGTATATGGGGTGCGGGGCGCCAACGGCGTTATCCTCATCACTACCCGCCGCGGCAAAATGGGACCACCCAAACTGAGCTTAACTTCCAACCTGGGCCGGCAAAGCCCTACACAGCTGCCCAAAATGGTGAGTAGCTACGAGTATGCCACCCTGAAAAATGAAGCGCTCAAAAATGACGGAAAAGAGCCTTATTTCACAGCGGAAGACCTGGAACTGTTTAAATCAGGAAAGGACCCCGTGTTTCATCCCAGCGTTGACTGGTTTGATATGATGCTGAAACCTTACTCCCTTCAGTCGCAACACAACCTGAATATCAGCGGCGGTACCTCGCTGGCGAGATACTTTATTTCAGGTGGCTACTTTGAACAGAACGGGGCTTACCGTTATGCGGACTATAACCCGGAGTTCAGCGCCAACCCAAAATACAAACGGTACAACTTCCGCTCTAATTTCGATTTTGATGTAACGCCCCTGTTTACCGTAAAAGTAAACCTCGGCGGGCAGGTAGAGAACCAGAACTACCCGGCCAAATCCGCCGGCGACATCTTCTTCGATGTACTCTCTGCCAATCCTTTTAGCAGCCCTGGTATTGTAGACGGCAAACTGGTAACGATTTCCGGCGCCGTAAATGGCAGGAACCCGCTGCTCACCATGCTCAATGCAGGCTACCAGCAATTGTTCAAGAGCAACGTGAATTCTTCCGTTATCCTCAACCACAAACTGGATTTCATAACAGCCGGTTTGTCGGCCCGTGGTACCATCGCATACGATAGCTGGTACAGCCACTCTATCAGGCGTTCTAAAAACAACGTTACCTACCTCGCCGTAAAAGACCCGGCCAACGCAGATAATATTCTCTATATACCACAAGGGGAAGAAACCACCCTGGGCTTTAGCGAAAGCTACGACAAGCGCCGCAAAATATATGGTGAACTGGCACTGGATTATAACCGCACCTTCGGTGCGCACAACGTAACCGGTTTACTGCTGTATAATCAAAGTAAAGCCTATGCACCCTCGCTTACTTATAAAGTACCCAATGCCTACCTCGGAATGGCAGCGCGTGTTGCTTATAACTTCAAAAGCCGCTACCTGGTGGAGTTTAATATGGGTTATAACGGTTCGGAAAACTTCCCCGAAGGCAAAAGATTTGGCTGGTTCCCCGCTTACTCCCTGGGTTGGGTAGCTTCAGATGAACCCTTCTTCCCAAAAAATAAATACCTCACTTTCCTGAAAGTAAGAGGATCTTATGGAGAAGTAGGAAACGATAAACTCTCCGATATCTTCAATGGCGGCTCCCGGTTTCTCTATCTTCCCTCTGCTTTCGCATACGGTGGCGGATATAATTTCGGCGAAGTAGGTTCTTCTTACCAATGGTATGGCGGCTCTTACGAAGGTAAACTCGGTAACCCCGATATTACCTGGGAAAGAGCAAAGAAATCCAACATCGGTCTTGAAATGAAATTGTTTAATAACCGGTTCTCTTTCACCGGCGACTATTTCCAGGAAAAGCGTAATAATATCCTGGCCATGCGTGGCGCAGTACCGGGCATTGTAGGTGTGAACGACCTGCCGGCCTATAACCTGGGAAGGGTTAGCAACAAAGGGTTTGAGCTCGATGCCGGTTATAACGACTATGTTGGCAAATTGAACTACTGGGTAAAGGCTAACTATTCCTTTGCCCGTAATAAAATAGAATTTAAAGATGAAGCCCCGCGCTCTTATCCTTATCAAAATGAAACCGGTAACCCGGTAGGTCAGTACTTTGGCCTGGTGGCAGAAGGACTGTTCAATACCTGGGACGAGATCAATGATACAAAAAGACCACAGTCTTCCTACGCGCCCGGCGCCAACGGCAGGGATGCCCTCCAGCCCGGCGATATCCGCTATAAAGATGTAAACGGCGATGGTGTCATCAACAACGACGACCAGATGCCCATCGGCTACTCCCAGTTCCCGCAAATCATTTATGGCTTCTCCTTCGGCGCTGCCTATAAAGGATTCGATTGCTCAGTACTGTTTCAGGGAGCTGATAAAGCATCTGTATACCTGGAGCAAATGGCAGCATGGCCATTTGATACCGACTGGCGTAATGCTATGTCAGTACACATGGAACGCTGGAATGAAGAACGGTATAAGGCCGGTGAAAAAATCACTTTCCCCCGCTTGTCGCAAAGCCCCGCCGGTAACAACTATCAGCGCTCCAGCTACTGGCTGAAAGATGCCAGCTACCTGCGCCTGAAAAATGTGGAAGTAGGCTACACCTTTACGGATGGTATCCTGAAACGTGCAAAGATCGGCAGCATACGGGTATATGCCAATGGTATGAACCTCATTACCTGGTCGTCCCTGAAAACATACGACCCTGAAGCGCCGGATGGCCGCGGCCAGTTCTATCCGCAACAAAAGGTATATAACGTGGGGTTGAATCTGCAGTTCTAAAAAATACAAACTATGCAACAAGTAAAATACTATATCATATTAAGTCTGCTGCTGGGCGCATTCTTTTCCTGCACAAGGGATTTTCTCGAAAAGCCGCCATCCGTAGATATTACAGAAGATACTATTTTTTCAAAGATCAGGAATGCAGAAACATTTCTGTATGATGTATACGGCAACAGCGTGCCTTCGGGATTACCTACCGGCTGGAGCGTTTCCAGCAGCGGCGGCATTGTAGCCGGCGTATTGGCAGCCGCTTGCGATGAAGGTGATATCGCCGACAGCTGGCCCGGCACCAACCGGTTTAACGAAGGACAGTGGAATGCCAATGATAACCCGGAAGACGATTTTAATACGCATTATAAAGCCATCCGCAAGGCCAATATTTTTATGGAACGCATCGACGGGGTACCAGATGCCACCGCGGAATATAAAACACAGCTGAAAGCGGAAGCCCGCTTCCTGCGCGCCCTCCAGTACTTTGAACTGGTGAAACGTTACGGAGGTGTACCTATCGTCGACAAGCGTTTGCTTAACAGCGACAACCTCAAACTGCCGCGTAACAAACTGGAAGAATGTATCAACTTTATCATCGCTGATTGCGATGCAGCCGTAACCGGGTTGCCGGCTGCACAGGAAGGTTTCCTCCGGGGCCGCATCAGCAAAGGCGCGGTACTTTCACTGAAATCGCGCGTGTTGTTATATGCGGCAAGTCCTTTGTTCAACAGCGCCACTTCTTATGTACCTACTACCGACGCTACCGCTACACTGGTGGGCTATCATAACTATGATGCCACCCGATGGCAGAAAGCAGCGGATGCCGCTAAAGCGGTGCTCGACTGGGCGCCCACCGGCAGCTGCCGCCTCATCACAGAGTTTGGCGCAGATAAAAACTACGAGTATGTATGGTCGCAACCCGATAACGCGGAAATTATCCTCGCCAATAAATCAAACGGCTGGTGGGGTATTTACAGCGACTACTTCAACTTCACCATGCCGGTGAATATGTATGGAGGATGGTATGGTATTTCCGTGCCGATGAACTTCGTAAAACTTTATGAGAAGAAAACCGGCGGTGCCCAAACCTGGCCTGAATCCGGCGACAACGCCAACGCCATGTACGCTTCGCTGGACCCACGCTTTGCACAATCAATAGGATACAACGGCGCCAGCTGGAACAGTGAAATAGGTGCGGTGCAGATGTACATCAAAACAGATGGCAAACCCGCCCTGCATGGCGGCGACCGTGGCGGCGGACAATGGCTGCATAAGTTCCTGCCCCGCAGCGTTACCTGGTCTTCCTACGGCGCTACCATCAACTGGCCGGTATTCCGCCTGGCAGAATTTTATCTCAACTACGCAGAGGCGTTGAACGAAGCACAAGGCCCCGTAACGGAAGTGTATACCGCTATTAATACGGTTCGCGCCCGCTCAGGTATGCCGGCACTTTCGGGTAAAACAAAAGAAGAAATGAGAACGGCTATACGAAATGAACGCGCCGTGGAACTGGCCTTTGAAGAACATCGCTACTGGGATGTGCGCCGCTGGAAAATTGCGGGCGACGAAGGCGTGATGAACGGAAAGATGTATGGGCTGAGATTAAAGCCTATTGCCGCCAGCAGCGAATTTCATTTCGACCAGGTAGTGTTTGAACAACGGGTGTGGAACGATAAAATGTACCTGTATCCTTTCCCCAATGTGGAAATCTACAAACAATACATGATCCAGAACCCAGGCTGGTAACCCGATTGTAAAACTTCAATACTGAAACAATGAACCGCATATATAAAATAAGTAAAACAGCTTTGCTAACGGCAACGGGTACACTAATCGCCGTTGCAGCATTGGCACAATCCGTTGCCGACTCAGCCTCGGTAACAGCAGATACCACCCTGCAGGTGCCCGTGGCATATGGAGAACAGGCATGGTGGAAAGTAACCGGCGCCTATGGAAGAGTGAACGGCAACGTATTACGGAAATCGGCCGCCGCTACCCTCAGCAATGGCTTGTATGGCCGTATACCAGGGCTCACCGTTATGCAGGGCGGTGGTGAACCAGGCTATGATGCACCGTCCATGACTATACGCGGCGTTAGCTCCTATCGTGGGTCAGGACTCCTTACTTTTGTAGATGGATTTGAAAGCCCTTTTGATCAGCTGGCAGCAGATGAAATTGAAAGCATCACTGTGCTGAAAGACGCTACGGCTACAGCCATGTATGGTATCCGCGGCGCCAATGGCGTATTGCTTGTTACCACCAAAAGAGGATTCAACGGCAAACCTAAAATCTCCTTCCGCGCGCAAACTGGCTTCCAGCGCCCGCAGCGACTACCGGATTTCCTCGGCTCGTACGACTATGCCACGCTCTACAACGAGGCGCTAAGGAATGAAAGTAAAACAGACAGGTATTCACAGGCCGACCTGGACGCGTATAAAAGCGGCAACGACAAATACTTTCATCCTGACGTAAACTGGTATGATGAAGTACTGAAGAAGTCGGCGCCCATGTCGGAATACAACCTGAACCTCACCGGCGGTAACAACAACGCTACCTATTTTGTATCGCTGAACGTACTTAAAAATACAGGACTGTATAAGAACACAGATAAGAAAAGAGAAGAAAGCTCCAACGCCAATTTCCTGCGTTATAACTTCCGCTCCAATGTGGATATTAAAGTAACAAGGCGTTTAAGCACTTCACTGGACCTCGCCGGCAGGGTGGAAGACCGCAGCTATCCCGGCGTTGGCGCCCCGGAGATCTGGAGCAATATGATGCTTATACCACCTAATGCCTTCCCGGTGCGCAACCCCGATAACTCCTACGGAGGCACCTCTGTGTATCGCGGTAACCCCGTAGGACTGGTACTGGGCCGTGGCGTAGCTACCACGCACGCCCGCAGCCTGCAGGCTACCATGCGCCTCAGCTATGCCCTGGATCAGATTACACCGGGATTAAAAGCCGGTGCAGCAGTATCTTTCAATAACTGGTTCCAGGGTAATGATGATAAAACCAAACAGTTCGCGGTATTCCAGCTGCTCAAAAATCCGGCAGGAGATACCATCTACAATAAGTTTGGCGACAACACTACCATAGTAGAAAATGATGGGGTGAACGATCAGTGGAGACGCACCAACACCCAGTTCAATCTTACCTACAACCGTACCTTCGGTGAACATAGCATCGATGCCTTGATGCTGTACCAGCAGGATGTTTATACCATATCAGGTAACAACGTTCCCTATGCGCATCAGGGTACCGCCGGCAGGATAACGTACGCGTATAAACGAAAATATATCGGCGACTTTTCCTTCGGCTACAACGGCTCCGAAAATTTCCCCAAGGGCAAACGCTTTGGCTTTTTCCCCGCCATATCCGCCGGATGGATCCTGTCTGAAGAACACTTCCTGCAACAGGCGGAGTGGATCAGCTTCCTGAAACTACGGGCCTCCTATGGCCAGGTGGGCAACGACCAGGTAGGTGGCCGCCGTTTCCCTTACAACCAGTACTACAGCAGCGGTGGAGGATATTACTTTGGTAAGGATAACCGCTACGCCGGTGGCATGGATGAAGGCAGCCTTGCTAACCCCGATATCACCTGGGAGAAAAACCGCAGGGCCAATATCGGGATAGACGCTTCCCTGTTGCACAACAGGATCAGCGTTATGCTCGACCTCTTCGACGAAAAAAGAACAGATATCCTGGCGGAAAGATATGGCGCTGTTCCCGGCTATATAGGCGTGGGACTGCCGGCTGAAAACGTAGGCAGCGTAAGGAACAGGGGCTTTGAATTACAACTGGGATACCAGAGCGAAGTAAAACATAGCTTCAGTTATTTTGCCACCGCCTCCGCAGCCTTCGCCCGGAATAAAATATTATACATGGCAGAAGCGCAACAGCCCTATGCCTATCTCAACCGCACCGGTCAAAGCATCGGGCAGCCTTTTGGCTTACAGGCCATCGGGTTTTTCAAAGATGAGGCAGATGTGAGTAACAGCCCGCAACAGATTTTTGCACCCGTGAAACCCGGTGATATTAAATACAAAGACCAGAACGGCGACCACATCATCGATATTTATGATGAAGTAGCCATCGGTAAACCCGTACTGCCGGAATGGACCTTTGGTTTGCACCTGGGCGTACAATACAAAGGGTTCGATCTGGATGCATTTTTCCAGGGTGTCACTAACCGCAGCGTTATGTTATCCGGTCCGCTGGTATGGGCGTTTGTAAATGATGCGAAAGCAGCGCCCATCGCTATGGGCAGATGGACGCCGGAAACAGCGGCTACTGCCACTTATCCGCGTCTTACTACTGCGGCGAATGATAATAACTATCGCTCTACCGATTTCTGGCAGCGCGACGGCAGCTTTGTAAAACTGCGCAACATCGAACTGGGATACACCTTCCCGGCCTCGCTGTTGTCGCGTATCAGGATGCAGCAGCTCCGCCTGTATGTGAACGCAACCAACGTGTTTTCACTGGACCACATTCATTTTGCCGATCCTGAAACACTCAGCGGGTATCCCGCTATGCGCTCCATGAACGCAGGTGTACGCGTGCAATTATGATCATCATCTCAACAAAAAATTTCAAGGTTATGAAATATAAGTTTTGGTTATTTTTTACAGGAGCAGTTACACTCATCACAACCTCCTGTAAAAAAGATTTCCTGGACAGACAGATTAGTACAGAACTGACGAAAGACGAAGTATTTACTTCCTACGCCAGAACCCGCGACTTCCTCATAGGTACCTACGGCTTCCTGCCCGATGGCTTTAACCGGCTGGATAATGCCATGCTGGACGCCGCCACAGACGACGCTGAGTTTACCTGGGAAGGCAGCGCCATTCAACGCTACAATAACGGCAGCTGGAACCCTTACATAAATCCGGACGATAACTGGAATACCACTTACACGGCTATACGTCGTACCAATCTTTACCTGGAGCAATCCGGTAATGTGGATCTCAACATGTATAAGCTCAACCCCGACGCTACCGCACAGCAAACGTACCGCAACATGACGGCCGACCTGGAGCGCTGGCGCTATGAGAACCGCTTCCTGCGCGCTTACTTTTATTTTGAACTGGTAACCCGCTATGGCGGCGTACCGCTCATTACCAAAACACTGGCGTTGTCCGATAGTCTCAACCTGCCGCGTAATACCTACGATGAATGCGTACAGTTTATTACATCGGAATGCGATTCCGCGGCTGCGCATCTGGAAGTAACTGTGTCTGATAACGATCTTGGCAGGGCCACCAAAGGCGCTGCACTGGCGCTGAAAAGCCGTATGCTTCTCTATTATGCAAGTACCCTCAATAATAAAGGACACTTACAGGAGCGCTGGATAGCTGCCGCAAAAGCAGCAAAGGAAGTGATCGACCTGGATGCCTATCAGCTGGAAAATGATTACCGCGCACTGTTCCGCAGCACCACCAGTGAAGAAATCATTTTTGCGCATCGCTATGCTCCCGGCAATGGCTTTGAACGGGCCAACTATCCCATCGGTTATGATGGCGGCGGCAGCGGCACCACACCAACGCAAAACCTGGTGGATGCCTATGAAATGACTGATGGCAGCACTTTTAACTGGAGTAACCCCGATCAGGCCGCGCATCCATACGATAACCGCGATCCGCGTTTAGCCATGACCGTGATCCTTAATAATTCCCAGTGGAAAGGCCGCGCCGTGGAAGCATATACCGGCGGCCGCGAAGGCAGGGGAGTAGACCGCGCTACTAAAACAGGCTACTACCTGAAAAAGTACGTGGATGAAAACCTCGACCTGGTACAGAATAAAACCAGCGTACACACCTGGATCCTGTTCCGGCTCGGTGAAATTTACCTTAATTACGCGGAAGCCATGAACGAGGCATACGGTCCCGATCAGGACCCGCAGGGCTTTGGCTTAACCGCCATTGAGGCCATTAACAAAGTACGTGACCGCGCATCGGTAAAGATGCCGCTGCTGCTGGCCGGTCAATGGAACACAGCCACTCTCCGTGATAAACTGCGCAATGAAAGAAGAGTGGAATTGGCCTTTGAAGAACACCGCTATTGGGATGTGCGCCGCTGGGAACTGGGTGTGGCATTGTTTAATACACCGGTATATGGCGTAAACATTACCCGCACCAACGCTGCTACATTTACGTATGAAAAAGTAGAGGTGGAAGGAAGGGTGTTTCAGCCCAAAATGTACTGGTATCCGATACCACAGGCGGAGAAAATGAAATCATCTGCCCTTACACAAACACCCGGCTGGTAAATGTATTTTAAAGATAACTGAAATGAATATTAGAAAGGTTTTTCAGAGCGTGGTGCTATTCGTCATGATAGTAAGTTTACCTGCTGTTGCGGCCATACCACGCACGTATTACATAGATGCGCTGACCGGTAAAGACACGAACAACGGACTGTCGGAACAACAACCCTGGCGCAGTTTACAGCAGGTGAACAGCCACGTTTTTGAACCGGGCGATCAGATCCGCTTCCGCGCAGGCCGCATCTACGAAGGGCAGCTAAAGCCACAGGGAAGCGGCCACGCGCAGCAGCTGATCACCATTGATCAGTATGGCGACGGATACAAACCACGCATCCAGGGCAATGGTGTAATGCCAGCAACGTTATACCTGCTGAATACTGAAGGTTGGGAGATCCGCAACCTGGATATTTCCAACTATGGCCCGGACGTTAAAGCGCACCGCGCGGGAGTACAGGTACAGTTATCTGACTATGGTATCGCCTCTAACATCTATCTCAGGAATATCGACGTGCATGATGTAAACGGCAGCCTGGTGAAGAATGATGGCGGCGGCGCAGGGATCATTTTCAGTAACGGCGGCCGGCATACCCGCTCAAAATTCGACAGCATCCTGATTGCAGATTGCACTATCAAACGTTGTCAGCGCAACGGCATTCTCGTTAACGGCAACTGGTCCAGAACAGACTGGTTCCCCAACGAGCATGTAGTGATCCGCGGCAACCTGATAGAAGGTGTACCCGGCGATGGCATTGTGCCCACCGGCTGCGATGGCGTACTGGTGGAGTACAATATCATGCGGGATTGCCCCCGCTTATTGCCCGATACAGAATCGGCTGCAGGCATATGGCCCTGGAGCTGCGATAATGCACTGATTCAATACAATGAAGTAAGCGATCACAAAGCGCCGTGGGACGGACAAGGTTTTGACTCCGACTGGAACTGCAATAACACCGTGATACAATATAATTACAGTCATGATAACGACGGCGGCTTTGTACTGGTATGTAACGACGGAAGCGCTGGTGCTTCACAGAGCTGCGGCAATAAAGGAACCATCATCCGTTATAATGTTAGCATGAACGATGGCCTGCGCACTACCGGTAAACATGCCGGCTTCGCGCCGGTTTTTCATATAACCGGCCCCGTAGTAAATACGCGTATATACAACAACGTTATCTATCTGCCGGAAAGAGACATTAAAATGGACAGCACCCTGGTGGAAATGGGTAACTGGTTTGGTTATGCCGATAGCACCTGGTTCGCCAACAACATTTTTTATACCCGCAGCACGGCAGATTACATAATGAATAAAAGCAAACGTAATATCTACAGTAACAATCTCTATTTCGGCACACACCTTAACCGGCCGGCCGACAAAACGGCTGTTACAAAAGATCCGCAATTCCAGGCAGCCCCGTTAACCGGCATGCCTGGTATGGAAGCGCTGAAAGTTTTTCGTTTGCAGCCAGGTTCTCCCGCTTTGAAAATAGGCGCTGCACTACCGGATAAAATAGCAACAGACCTGTATGGGACCCCGTTATCGTTACCCCCCAATATAGGCGTAGATGGGAAATAAGGAAGTATTCTATTATTCACCATAAAAACTCCACTTTATGAAACCAAGTATGAAAATCCTATTGGCGCTCACCAGTTCCATGATCCTGTCCTGCGGAAAACAGGCGGCCGACAAACTCCAGCCGGTTGAATCAGCCCGTACAAAAACGGAAGCAGCTGCCGCACTCACCTGGGAAACCGTGCTGGACAACAGTTCATTTGCCAGTTACAGCGCATTTGAAGCAGCCTGGAACTACCTGTATCCCTGGGGTTCGGATCATAACGGTACCGCACGTATGTACGGCAGCACTTCTGATCATAATCACATTTACCTGAACGCAGGAGTCCTTACTATTAAGGCCACACGCATCAACTGGAACGAAGGCAATAGCAGCAGCGATCCGTATCTTCCTATTCATTATCACAGCGGTGCTGTACATGCCAAAGCACAGGTACTGATCAACGACCAGTTTCCGGAATGGGAAGTAAAAGGTGATTTTCAGGCGCCGTCTGTAGCCGGTTCCTGGCCTGCCTTCTGGCTTACCGGCGTTAACAGCTGGCCTCCGGAAAGCGATATCCTGGAGTTCAAAGGAAACGCTACCAACTGGCAGAATACTTTCAGAACCTGGCAGGATGTGTCCAGTATCTTAACAAATGTTTCATCCCCCGGCAACTGGCACAACTACCGCGTTTGGATCACTAAAGTAAGCGCTACTGATGTGAACATTCATTATTACATCGACAACGTATGGAAAGGAATGCATGTGGCCAACTTTGTAGACAAGCCTATGTATATTATCATCAACATGCAGATGGAAGGCTCCAGCGGCAGCAGTGGTCCCGCCGGAGATACTTATTACAATGCTAAAAATATCTACGTTGGCCGCAACCGCGCCTGGTAGCAATAAGTAATATTACTGAAGACCTTGCAGTATCTTATTACTGCAAGGTTTTTTTATTAAACTATCTCCCAGAATATATACTAATTTACGGGAGATGATAACGCTACTGGTATTACAGCCCCATTTGTACCGCCCGCGGTTTATCCTCTTTACCTTCAAATAACCACTGGTCACTTTCTCTCTTGATAAAAAGCAGTTATTTTTATACATTGGCGCACCAGCTTCTTTAGCTGGCTAACAACAGATTTCTAATCACCGCTTATGAAGAGATTATTATTCGGATGTGCAGCCATCCTCATGGCCGCAACTGCCTATGCCCAGGAAAATGCCCTATGGCTCAGGAACCCCGCTATCTCTCCCGATGGTAACACCATTGCCTTCGGTTATAAAGGAGATATTTACCGGGTAGATACCAAAGGTGGAGTGGCCGTTCCACTTACCATTCATGAAGCCCACGACATGCTCCCGGTATGGAGTCACGATGGCAAATACATTGCCTTTGCCAGCGATCGTTATGGCAACTTCGATGTATTTGTGATGCCCGCCGCAGGCGGCGCACCGGTACGCCTCACCAGCAACAGCGCCGGCGATTTCCCCTACGACTTCACCACCGACAATAAACAGGTGCTGTTCGGAAGTGCACGAAACGCGCCCGCAGCCAGCGTAAGGTTTCCTTACCGCCTCTTCAGGAACATGTATACCGTTCCGGTAACTGGTGGCCGCGCAACACTGCTCAGCGCTGCAGGAGCCGACGTAGCGCATTATAACAAAGCAGGCAATAAAGTAATTTTCCAGGACCGGAAAGGATACGAAGATCCGATGCGTAAACACCACGTGTCCTCTGTTACCCGTGATATCTGGGTAATGGATCTTACAAAAGGCAGCTACGAAAAAGTATCAGAATATATTGGGGAAGACAGGGAACCCGTATTCGGTAATGGCAACGATATTTATTATCTCAGCGAAAAAGGCGGTATCTCACAGAACCTCTTCAAAGGCGCGCTCACAGATAAAGCCAGTATGCAGCAGCTCACCACCTTTACCAAACACCCGGTGCGCAACCTCTCCAGGGCAGATAACAACACCCTTTGCTTTACCTATAACGGTGAAATATATACGCTGAAAGAAGGGGAACAACCACGTAAACTGGAAATAAGCATCTTCAACGACGGCAGGGCCAGTACCGTAAAAAATGTACCCGTGAGTGGCAACACCACCGAATTTGCCATGAGCCCGGATGGGAAGGAAATGGCGTTTGTAGCCAGGGGGGAAGTGTTCGTTACCAGTGTGGAAGGCAATCTTACCAAACGTATCACCAATACGCCCCAACAGGAAAGAATGGTGCAGTGGTCGCCCGATGGCAAACGCCTCATCTATGCAGCAGAACGCAACGGTAACTGGGACATCTACCAGACTACCAAAGTACGCAAAGAAGAGCCCTACTTTTTTGCCGCCACCCTGCTGAAGGAAGAACCGGTGATCGCCACATCAGCAGAAGAATTCCAGCCACTGTTTTCCCCGGATGGAAAAGAAATTGCCTATGTGGAGAACCGTAATATCCTCAAAGTATTTAACATCGCCTCCGGTAAAAGCCGCACGCTGTTGCCCTCAGGCCGCAACCATTCCTACTCGGATGGCGACTGGAGCTTTGAATGGAGCCCGGACGGCAAATGGATAGCTGCAGATGACCAGCAGGGTTATTTCATCACAAAGAATGCTTCACTCATCCCCACCGATGGTAAAGGAACATCCATTTACCCTGTGAACAGCGGCTTTGGCGAAGGCAACACCAAATGGGCCGCCAGCGGAAAAATGCTCACCTGGACCAGCAGCCGCGAAGGTCGTAAATCCCTCGCCCAGCAAGGCAGCCGGGAAGTAGATATCTACGCCATCTTCTTCGACCAGGAAGCTTACGACAATTATAAGCTGTCGAAAGATGAATTCAATCTCCTGAAAGAAAAAGAAGCAGCCGGTGGCAAAGCAGCGAAAGACTCTGCGCTGAAAGCCAAAGATTCTGCTGACACAAAAAAAGCATTCCATCCCGATTTCAATAACCTCGAAAACAGGAAAGTAAAACTTACTATCAACAGCGCTTCCATCAGCGATTATGTGCTGAGTAAAGATGCCGGTAAGCTATACTACATGGCCGCTTTCGAAAAAGGATACGACCTCTGGGTAACAGAACCAAGAACCGGCGAAACAAAGATCCTCGCTAAGTTAGGCGGCACACCCGGCGGCATTGAACTAAGCAAAGATGGTAACACTATCTTCGTCAGCAACCGTGGCAGCGTAGTAAAAGTAGACGCCAACAGCGGCAAGATTACGCCGGTGTCTATCAGCACGGAACTATCGCTCAACCAGGATGAAGAACGTAAATATATTTTCTGGCACGCATGGAAACAGGTAAAGGAGAAGTTTTATGATCCAACCATCCGTAACATCGACTGGAAAATGTACGGCGATAACTATGCCCGCTTCCTCCCGCACATCAGCAACAACTATGATTTTGAAGAGCTGCTGAGTGAACTGCTCGGAGAACTGAATGGCTCCCATACCGGCGGCCGCTACTCTCCCCAGCTGCTGAATGGCGACGCTACCGCATCCTTAGGTTTACTGTATGATGAAACCTCTACTGCTGATGGCCTCAAAGTAGACGACATCATCGCCGGTGGCCCCTTTGATAAAGCCGCCAGCAAACTGAAGAAAGGTAACATCATCGAAAAAATCGATGGCGAAAGCATCACCGCTGCATCCGACTGGGCGTCGTTACTGAACCGCAAGGCCGGAAACAACATCCTGGTAAGCATCTACAACCCGGATACCAAAGCGCGCTGGGAAGAAACCGTGAAGCCCATATCCGCCGGCGAAGAAACTACGCTCATGTATAAACGCTGGGTAGAACATACCCGCGAAATGGTAGATAAACTCAGCAACGGTAAAGTAGGCTACGTACATGTACAAGGCATGAACGACGCCAGCTACCGTTCGGTATACGATGAGGTAATGGGCCGCAACCGCGATAAGAAAGCCCTCATCGTAGATACCCGCTTCAACGGCGGCGGATGGCTGCATGACGACCTGTACAACTTCCTCAGTGGTAAAAAGTACCTCGAGTTTGCACCACAGGGCGAAAAGCTCAAAGGCGGTGAACCCACCGGCCAATGGCAGGCGCCGAGCTGCGTACTCATGAGCGAAGGCAACTACAGCGATGCCTTCATCTTCCCATACATTTACAAACAGGGTAACATCGGTAAATTGATCGGTATGCCCGTACCCGGCACCGGTACCGCCGTTTGGTGGGAAACACAGATCGATCCAACAATGGTATTCGGTATTCCAATGGTAGGCACTATCGGTAAAGAAGGCCGCCCCACCGAAAACCTCCAGATAGAACCGGACATCAGGGTGCCGCTTCGTTATGAAGAGTTCCTGGCGGGTAAGGATGCCCAGCTGGAAGCTGCGGTGAAGGAGATGTTGCAGGAAATTAAATAAAATGGGTTAATGATAGGAGAGCCCCTGTAGTGAATGCTGCAGGGGCTTTTTTTGTAATAGCTATGGATCATTAAAACCGAACACCCGCGTCCGTATCCGTACATAATACTTATAAAGTATCCGCCACAGAAATGCAAACATGGCCACCACAGCGGGGCTAACAGACAGGTAACAAGTGGTATGGTAGTTGTCGCCCAGGTAAATGCCGGCGCTGACTTTAAAATATCCCGTTTGGCGTAATAGAACTAAACTGTATAAATTAACCTTATGTTCTCGAACTACTTGAAGATCGCTCTACGTGTTCTTTGGCGCAACAAGATTTATGTGGTCCTCAACGTGGTAGGTTTAGGCTTTGCCATTGCCTGTTGTATCCTGGCGTATCTCAACTATAACTACAGGGCTAACTTTGATCAGCATCACGTTCACACTGAACAAATTTACCGGCTGAACAGTGTGCGCCTGGTTGATGGAAGCAGGCAGCCCTGGGCCGTTATACCCTTACCTTTAGCCCAGGCCATGCAGAAAGAAGCTGCCGGGGTGGAACAGGTTGCCCGGCTTAGTAGCGCGGCAGTTGTTGTGAAAATTAAGGAGAATACTTTCGATGAGCAGATTGACTATGCTGACAAATCACTATTTGATTTCTTTACTTTTCCCCTGAAATCCGGTAACCTGTCAGGCTTTGGTCAACCAGACCAGGTAATAATCAGCGAAGATTTTGCAGACAAATACTTTCCAAAGCAAATGCCGCTGGGCCAGTCGCTGACGATCATTGGGCCGGAAGGCCGTTCTAAGGTATATACGGTTGCTGCTGTAACACAGAAGATCCCGGCAAATTCAAGTATTCAGTTCGATATTATCACCTCATTTGACAATGGATTTGTGAATGGGCACATAGCCCCTGACGACTGGGCCAACCCGGATCTCATTACAACATTTGTGAAATTAAAAAATGAGCAGGCGGCCCGTTTTGTAGTGGCTAATCTTAATAGCTATGTAGCGCTTCATAACCGTAATCGTTCCAATTGGCCTATAGAAGGCTTTTCCCTTCAACCTTTCTCTGAGTTGGCAACCACCTCGGATATTGACATGCCGGGATACGTATATGGCAACCAGTTAACGGTCAATCCACGTGGTGTTCTCGTTATAGTTCCGGCCATCATGTCGTTGTTTATTTTAATGATCACCTGTTTCAATTTCACCAATATTTCTATTGCATTTGCCAGTGGCCGGTTAAAAGAGATCGGTATCCGTAAAGTAATGGGAGGTTTCAGGAGCCAGTTAATCCGTCAATTCTTAACGGAGAATATTGTTCTATGCCTGTTAGCGTCTGTATTGGCGTTGTTGTTTGTTCATTTACTCTTGCCGGCTGTTAGTCAACTTACCAACGTTGAACTTTCACCTGACTATAGCAGGGACTACGGATTTTGGCTATTCCTGGTATCAATTCCCGCCGTCAGTGCTATTTTCTCTGGTCTGTACCCGGCTATGTACGTTAGCTCCTTTCAGCCGGTTCAGATTCTCAAAGGCAAAACTTCACTTGCGGCTTCCAACCGTTTTACACGTTTCCTGTTGATCTCACAATTCAGCCTGTCGTGCTTCGCACTGGTGGTGGGCATTGTGATGTCACAGAACGCCATATTTCAAAAGAAAGTCGATTTTGGCTATGCTGTCAATGAGGTGGCCGTTGTAGAAATCAGCAATCCCCGGGAGTACGGGGTTTTTACCCAGGCAATTCAGCAGTACCCGGAAATTAAAAGCGTGGCCGGATGTGTACAACAAATTGGTGATGGCACATACACCCAAACGGCAAAAGCCGGAAATGGGCAAGCCCAGGTACAGGTGGCGCAGGTCGGAGGGGAGGCTTATCTTAACACGATGGGAATCCGTTTGCTTCAGGGGCGTCATTTTTACGATAACGGCGCTGATGCCGATGAATCCATCCTGGTCAATCAAACCTTTCTACAACGATTACAGATAAAGGAGCCGCTTGGTCATCGCGTAACCCTGGACAGTATCAATTACACAATTGTCGGAGTTGTGAACGATTACAAGGAATACGGCTTACATGGTCTTGTGCCGCCTTGCGCGTTACGTATGGCCAAACCAGCGGACTATAAGTTTGTGGTTGTTCGATCAGATAAAGATAGATTGTCGCAGGTAACTCAGCACTTGCAGGCAGCCTGGCACAAATTGATCCCCAATGTACCATACCGTGGATATTTGCAATCAGATTTAATTGAAAAGGAGATCCGGATGACGCAGGCATTCAGGTTGATTGCATTTTTTCTGGCCGTAGTTACATTGCTTTTATCAGCATCAGGCCTATTTGCACAAATTTCATTGAACATCGACAAGCGAAGTAAAGAAATCGGCATCCGCAAAGTACTGGGTGCATCGGTGCTGCAAATTATAGGGTTAGTCAACCGGGAGTTTATACGTATTCTCCTGGTTGCATTTATAGTTGGTTCAGCTTTGGGCTACTTGTTTACGGGCAAGTTTATTTATGGGATTATCTATCAATATCATGCTGATATTGGACCGGCGCCCTACATCGGTACATTCCTGGTTGTGCTGCTCTGCTGCGGTGTTATTGTTGGAACAAAGGTATACAGGGCTGCTAATGCAAATCCGATAAAAAGATTGCGTACTGAATAGTATGTGTTTTTGAGAGATGAGATTGGAATGGAGCGCCAGGATAGCGTAGGGGCTCCATTTCTATTCGATAGCGGGTGCTTTTGATCTTATTAAAAAAGCTGTCCAAGCTCATCTGCTTCAAAAAATAACTGCATTTCCGACATTGCCTTATTTGTGCTGTCAGAATTAAAGCATCCCAGTTGTTTCGCATTGTTTATTGCCGTAGCTAATCGGGACTTTAGCTGCAAGTAAATATCATTATTCTGTTTGGTATAATACTTTTGTGTCTTTTCATAGTCTTTGAGATGTTTTTTTAATTGCTTTTCAGCGCCTTCGCATGAGCTAAAATATTTTGATGTACGCTCAAAATGAAGTAATAGCCAAAATTCAAGACAGGGATTATTAACTATCACCGTTATATTCCTGTATTTTGATTTAATTTCCTTTCGATACGCTAAAAATGCCTGAATGGAATTTTTTGCTCCTTTTTTTGCATCTTTAGCTTCACTTACAAGCGTGTCAAAATCAATTATCCAAAACACTTCAGTGTAATCTCCTGACAGATTCACCACCATCTCAAATTGTTCTGAAAGCCTTTTCTTTTGAGGGATCTTAGGCTCAATATTAACATTAATGGACCTTTCGTTTCTCTTTAGCATTTGCAAATACCACACTTCAGTATCTCCATCCACAACAACCGCAAATGTTTTTCTGACTTTTACAGCAGTAGCTCTTTTTTGTCTCATTTTTCGATGTCAATGTAGTAATCTCCTAAATTCGGAACACCACCGAGTTTACCACTTTTATAGACATTTAATCTATTGGTAGTGTCCCTGATTACGGAACTATCGAAGTCGGCCAGCGAATACAGTGTAGTCGAGCAGGATTCATCTTTATCAGTAATCCAAATGGCGTCATCCCTGAGCATATCTCTATTGTCTAATATTTCTCTGTTATGCGTTGTTGCAATTATTTGAGATTTATCTGCATTCAAAAGAAATGAAAGTAAGAAATGACGATACAATTCAGGATGTAATGATGATTCAAGTTCGTCTATGGGAAACGCAACAGAGTTTTTAATAAGCAGCGCCAGTATGCCTGCAAACCCATAATATCTTTTAGTACCCTGCGACTCCAGGTCAAAAAGCAACGTATACTTTTTGTTATCTTCTGTGGTGTGTTCGAATGTTAACTTTCTGGCGGTGATCCTGCCTTTAGTTTTTAGTTCATTTATTTTATCACTGGGAGTATTCAGCTGGTTTTCAATAAATGTGATAAAACCTTCAGGAATATCTCTTTCTTCTTCCTGAATGAGTATATCTGAGATATTAAAATCAGCTTTTTTAAGAATGTTGACAACGTTCTCTTTTGAGATGGTAGACTTGTCAATGTGCGATGTCACATAGCCTTCTAAATCAGTTGTTGTAAGAATCAGGGGTTTCAAATATTGTTTAAACCAATCTGTGGCCTCCTTTAATTCTTTCAACTCAATGTTTGTTTTTAAAAAGCCACCCAATACAGTATTGTTCCAGAGAGTGTTTGATTCTAATATCTTTTCGGAAGTTTTATCTATCTTAATCTTACTGCCAAAAGTGATCTCTGTGAATTGGTTTTCCAGGTTTGTTTTTCTTTTGAAAACACCCGCTTTATTAGGATGGAAGAAATCCAGCTTTTCGGCAACAATTGCTTTTTGTGAAAACTCAACTTCGTAATAGTACCTTATTTCATTTTGAACAAACGTTATCGTAATAACAGCATTTTGTTTAGGCGTTTGGCTATCAAAAAGAAAAGGATGAAAGTCCAGCTCATTCGTTTTCTTTCCTTCGGGCTCTAAAACCATATTTCTTAAAAAATTCAAAGCCTTTAATATCGTGGTTTTGCCTGATGCATTTGCTCCATAAATTAAAGCCAGCTTTAATAATTTAACTCCCCCCGTATTAACGATATACTGACTTTCAAGATGTGACGATTTGGTCGCCTCAAAAGAAAGTGTTTGCTTATCCTTAATGGAGCCAAAGTTTTCAATGCTAAAATTGACTATCATTTTATGTTGTTATTATGTAATTCATTTACAAAAATAGCAACAAAAATTCAATATTAGTATGTTTGTATATCTATTTATGTAGTTTTATTGCACTTTTTTATATAAATCTGATAAAAAATGACGGGAAGCCTCACTATTCCCCCTTAATTAAAATAATACTTCGCCATTCCCTCCACTAATGATTCCGGGCTACATCCCGTTAAATTGGTCAGGATTATAATCGAAACATCATCCTGCGGATAAATAAACAACGAGGCCCGCCCTCCTCCAATCGGGGCTAGAGCCGGATGCCTGGGCCGGTCTACAACAGGCCATCCAAGTGCATAACCATTAAGAATGCCACCAAAGCCGTCAAGAGTTCCGTTGTTGAGGCGCACAGGCGTCCACATGGTGTGAATACTTTTTTTGTCTTTCAGCAGCATACCCTGTTGCAAAGCCATGATCCAGCGGGCCAATTCTCTTGCTGTACTGAACATCCCTGCATCGGTCAGTAGAAACGCCGGGAATTCCTCATAGGTCTGCATCAAATGATGCTGCTTCACAAATTCCCCTTTATCATTTCTGTGATAATAAGTATAAGTAGGCGCTTTCTTTGGTGTTACATCGAAGGAATTTCCAAAGGTAGTTTGCCGCATATTCGCTACCTCTAATTGTTTATGTTGAATAAAGCGCACGAATGGCTGACCGCTTAATTTGTCAATGATTTTTCCCAGCAGGAGGTAATTGGTGGTGTTGTAATTAAAGCGTTCGCCTGGCAGAAAGAACAGGGGCAGGCTTTTTACTTTTACCCAGGCGGAATCCTCACCCTTTTTACTTACTAATTCATCAGTTAAAGTATCTGTAACATCCGGAAGACCTGAAACATGCCCCATCAGTTGCCGTATAGTAACTTTTTGCCAGGCCAGGGGCAAACTATCGAGGTACTGCGAAACAGGGGCTTCAATATTCACTTTCCCTTCCTCCACCAACTGCATAATTGCAACCCCGGTAAAAGCTTTGGTGATAGAGTTGATGGAGAATACAGTACTATCCGTTACCGGAACAGAGAACTCCACATTGGCCAAACCGTAGTTGCCCGTCTTTACGATCTGTCCATGTTGAATAACAGCCATCTGTAATCCCGGAATGGAACGTGTTCTCATCTCGGTCTTTATGAAAGCATCTACCTTGTCAGCTGTTGATTGGGCATAAATACCCGGCCCCATACCGGATAAGATAAAAAGAATCACTACGGTAATAGCTCTTACTGTCGTTTTAGTATCCATAAAATTGAAACTTGCAGATTAAGATAATTCGTTTCCTTCCAATCAACAAATCCCTCTTCCCCCCTTGTTTCTCATCCCCTTATACCTTAGCTTTGGGTTCATAACAATCTCCGGAAATATCAACCGATCATTAATTATTGCAGGCATTTTTATAAGAGATGATGAGCGATTACTCCTACTATGCTGATGATGAGCTGGTTCAGCTGATGGGTAAAGATGATCACAACGCCTTTACAGAAATTTACAACCGTTACTGGAAACGTTTGTACGTATTGGCCTACGACCGCCTGCGTTCCCGTGAACTGGCGGAAGATGTGGTCCAGGACGTACTTACCGGCCTTTGGCAACGCAGATCGCAAACCATCATCCGGTCGCTGCCGGCCTACCTGGCTACTGCCAACAGGTACGCCGTATTTACACAATTGTCAAAAATGATCCCCCTAGCAGCCGTGGAAACCCTCCCGGAAGCCGTACAGGCTGTTACAGACGACACCGCCCAGCTGCATTTCCTCCAGCAATCCATGCAGGAACAATTAAAGCAACTGCCCGAAAAATGCCGCATTGTATTCGACTATAGCCGCAATATGGGCATGAGCAACCGGGAAATCGCCACCGAGCTGAAGATCTCCGAAAAAGCCGTGGAAAAGCATATCACCAAAGCCCTGCATCGACTCCGGCTCCAGTTCCGGAACTACTTTCACGCCCTTTTTTAAAATACCCATAAATTTTTTTTACCGGAGGTAGGGTTGCACCCTTCTTTCCGGACATTACTATATAGGACCCTGTAAATTATTATCACGGATGGAAATGAATGAACTGGCCATACTATCAAAAAAGTACCTTGCCGGAGCGGCCAGTGACGAGGAGAAGGACCGTTTGCTGCAATGGTACAATGCGTATGATGAGCAAAGCCTGACGGCCCGCTTAACCGTAGCTGAAACAGAAACCGAAGCAGCAATGGAGCAACGGATGCGCCACCGGCTGATAGCGGCTACAGCGCCGGCGTCGCGGGTAGTGCCTATGCAACGCCGCAAGGGATGGAGAGTGGCAGCAGCCGTATTATTGCTGGTAACGGCAGGCGCCAGCTTCTATGTATGGCAGCCGGGTAAAAAACAGGTGCTCGCAGAAAAAGCGGCGACTATCATGCCCGGAAGCGATAAAGCCACGCTCACGCTGGCAGATGGAACGGTGGTAAACCTCGATAGTGCGGGTACAGGGGTACTCACGGTGCAGGGGAATAGTAAAGTAGAGAAAACCACGCACGGACAAATCGTATATAAAAACGAGGAGGCAACAGCATCTGCAGTAGCTTATAACGTATTACGCACGCCCCGCGGCGGGCAGTATAAAATCACCCTGCCGGATGGCACAGATGTATGGCTGAACGCCAGCTCATCTATCAGCTATCCCACGGCGTTTACGGGAAAGGAGAGGACGGTGAGTATCACGGGCGAAGCATATTTTGAAGTGGCCGGCGATGTGGAAAGCCCTTTTACCGTAAAGGTAAACAACATGGAAGTATTGGTGCTGGGCACACATTTCAATATCAATGCCTATGCAGATGAAAGCACCATCAATACCACCCTGCTGGAAGGAGCGGTGCTGGTAAAAACAAGCAGCGCGATGCGCCATCTCAACCCCGGTCAGCAGGCAAAGGCTACACCGGCAGGCGACGGGATTATAAAAGTGGGCAGGGTAGATGTAAACAGTGCCATTGCCTGGAAGAACGGGTATTTTTCTTTTGAAGAGGCGGATATCCCTACCGTAATGCGGCAATTATCCAGGTGGTATAATATAGAAGTAAAATACAGCGATAAAATACCCGGAGAAACATTTACCGGGGAAATAGGAAGAAGTCTTACACAGGAACAATTGTTAAAAGTATTGTCACAGGCAAAAATAAACTTTAAAGTAGAGGAGGGGAGACGGATCATTATTTATCCATAAGCTAAATCAATAACCAACCATAGCTGATACCACCAACGTCAGCGAAACAACCAATGTTGCAAGGCTTACCAACGCCTGCACAGATAGCTATCCAGTAATATCATGTTATGAATTGATGAGGTCCACCGGACGCGGAGATCTTATGTTTCATCCATAAAAAAAACCTGGTGTCAAGATTGGCGTCCGCACCAGGTTTTGATTAATGGTTAACCCTGTTCAGGAAAGCTTTTCACTGCCTGCAAAGGCGGATGAGAAACATTTTGTCAACCAAAAACCAATCTAAGGTATGAAAATTAATGTTGTTCGCAACCCGCATGGGTTTTCCATGTCATTGGTTCGTTCACTTGTTATTGGAAGGTACCCACAACCAGGGACCAATTATGTCACCAAAATCTGGCGAGTAATGAGAATGACCGCAGTTTTATTAACGGTACTGGCTTTACACGTTTGTGCCAGTGGAGTTTCACAAACGGTTACAGTGTCCTGCAAGGATATGCCGCTGCAGCAACTGTTCAGTGTAATCAAACAACAAACCGGGTACGTGTTTTTTTACCGGAGTAAAGATCTGTCAGATGTGAGTCCTGTGTCGGCAGAGATCCGGGAAGTTCCGCTAAAGGCGGCACTGGGAAAATTGCTAAAGGATAAACCGCTAACCTTCGACATAGAAGGCAACACCATCGTTATTTCCAGGAAAGCAACCACCCAAAGCAACGAGGAAGCACTCCCCCCGGAAGATGTGCGCGGTAAAATAGTGGACAGTAAAGGTAATCCTGTACCGGGCGTATCGGTCCGTGTAAAAGGCAGTAATACGGCTGCTATCACCGATCAAACAGGGTTCTTTATTCTTCGTAACACCGACGCGCGCGCAGTGCTGCTCATTTCATGCGTAGGCTTTGAATCCAAAACCGTTAGCTTGGGCGGCAAATTCACCATCGAAGTGGAACTGAAAGCTAAAGTAGATGACCTGAACCAATACGTGGTAGTAGGCTACGGCAGCACTAAAAGAAAAGACCTCACCGGCTCGGTGGCCTCGGTAAACGTAGACGAAGTAAAGAACATCTCTTTCGTGAGCATCGACCAGGCGCTCGCCGGTAAGGCTGCAGGCGTACAGGTTACCCAATCCGACGGCTCCCCCGGCGGCGTGGCAAAAATCCGCATCCGTGGTGGTACCTCCCTGCTCGGCGGCAACGATCCCCTCTACATCATCGATGGCGTACAGGTAACCATTCAAAACAGGTACATCCAGAACCAGGCGGAAGTGGTAAACCCCATCGAAAGAGCCGGCAGCGATGATCCCAATAACACGGTAAGCGGTTCATTCTCCCGCGGCCTCAACAGCCTCGCCGGGTTAAATATCAACGATATCGAAAGCATCGATATCCTGAAAGATGCTTCTGCTACCGCTATCTACGGTTCCAAAGCAGCCAACGGCGTTATTATTATCAACACCAAAAAAGGTAAACTGAACCAGAAACCAGTGCTGGAAGCCAATTACTACGCAGGCGTCAGCACGCCCATCAAAGAAAAACTGCTCAACGCTACGGATTATATCTCGCTGCTCACAGAAGCCGCCGTAAACCTGAATACCGCCCGCGCAGCAGCAGGCGAAGCTTCCAGCACAAAGGCGGATAATATCATTAAGAACCCTGCCGGTCTTGGTACAGCTAACACCGACTGGCTCGGCCTCGTACTCCGTAACGCTACCTCACAGAACGCCGATATCTCCGTGCGTGGCGGTGGCTCCGGCTCCCGGTACTATACCTCACTGGGATATAACAAACAGCAGGGCGTAGTGCTCGGAACTGATTTCTCCCGTATCTCCGGTAAAATCAGTCTCGATAATGAAATCACCAGCCGCTTCAGGATCATCACTAATCTCGACTACGGCTTCACGAAAAATAATATCACCAACGGTATTTATCCGGCGGCATTCTTTGCACCGCCTACCTTGCCTGAGCGCAACCCCGACGGCTCTTATTACCGCTTCCTGGGTTCGCAGATAGGTGGGTACGACTACCAGGGCAATCAAAATCCGATGATCCTCCTGGATGGGATCAACGAAGGAAAAACATCTTCCCTCCTGGGATCTCTCTCCGGCGACTACGACGTACTGAAAGACCTGAAGTTCAGATCTACCGTATCTGTCAATTATAACAACTACCACCAGCTGAACTATGTACCCAGTTCGGCAGTGATCGCGTCCCCCAGCGGAGTAGACGACTCCAATGGCGGCACCGGCTCACAGTCGCAAACAGAAGATGTAAACCTCTTCTTTGAAAATACCCTTACCTGGGATAAACAGTTCAATAAAAATAACCGGTTAAATCTCCTCGGCGGTACCTCCTGGCAGAAATACCGCTACAACTCCTTTTCCGCCAGCGGACAGGGTTTTCCGGACGATAAATACCTGAACAACCTTTCCTCGGCAGCAGTTACTTTACCCGGAACCGGTATCTCCGGCCAGAACTCCCTGCTGAGTTTCTACATGCGCGCCAACTACGCACTGAAAGAAAAATACCTGTTCACCTTCACCGGCCGTTCAGACGCATCTTCCAAATTCCCGAAAGATAACCGTGTGGGTTACTTCCCCTCCGGCGGTATAGCATGGCGCATTTCTGAAGAACCCTTCATGAAAAAAGCAACGTGGGTAAATGAACTGAAACTCAGAGCCAGTGGTGGTTATACCGGTACACAGAATTTTGGCGATAACCTCTATTATACCTTGTATACACCCGGTTCCTACGGCGGCGTCAACGCACTCGTTCCAACACAGCTGGGTAATGAAAAAATTAAATGGGAATCTACCCTGCAGAAAGATCTGGGCCTCGACTTTGAACTGTTTGGCTCCCGCCTGCGCGGTGTGCTCGGCTACTACGAAAAAAATACCACCGGCCTGTTAATGGCTACACAACTGGCGCCCAGCTCATCTTACAGCAGCGTGATCTCCAATTTCGCCACCATCAATAACAAAGGACTGGAGCTGGACCTCCGCATGGATTTCATCAAAGGCAAACAATTCCAGTGGGCAGGCGCCATCAATATTTCCAGGAACCGGAGCAAAGTAACCGACATCAACGACGACTTTACCAATGCCGGGGAAATCAGCTCCTATATCCAGGGCAACAGCATCGTAAGAAAAGGGGAACCCCTGGGCCTCTTCTACGGCTATAAAATGAAAGGCATTATACAGGATGCAAAGCAACTGGAAGACTATAAAAAAGAATTCACCCTGGCCCGGTACTTTGCCCCATACCTCGGCATCGGCGATCCGATGTATGAAATCGGCGACAACGGATTCTTTAAAAGCGATGTAATAGGAAAGTCGCAGCCCGACTTCTTCGGCGGCTTTACCAACACTTTTACCTTTAAGAATTTCAGTCTGATCACCTTACTGACCTTCTCCTATGGCGGAGACCTGCTTTATCTCACAGATATCCAGAATAAATATTTCGATAGCTATGCCAACAGGGGGGTGAGCATAAAAGACCGATGGACACCGGAAAACCACAGTAATACCCGGCCGCGCCTCATGCTCGGTGAAAATGCCACCGGCCCTTCCAGCAACGATATCTACGATGGTTCCTATCTCAAATTAAAATCCATTACACTTACCTACCAGCTGCCTGCAAGAATAGCTTCCTCAATGCACATCAGGGATGCTTCCATGTACGCATCTGCTACCAACCTGTTTACCATAACAAAGTACCCGGGGCCCGATCCGGAAGTAAGCAACAATCCCTACAGCCTTATCAACGGCAGCACGGATGTAAGCACCTTCCCCACAACAAAGCAGTTTAACATCGGTCTTCGTTTTGGATTTTAAAACAACAAAAAAGATTTTATGAAAAGGATCATATATACCCTGCTCGGCACAATATTAATAGCAGGAACTTCCTGCAAAAAGGAGCTGGGAAAATTACCGGAAAATGCCAAGGTAGATGGTAATACCATCATCGATCAACGGACCTCGGAAATCGCCCTTAATGGCGTTTATTACCGCTTTGCCAATGTGGACGCCGCCAATAACGTAACAGATTGGTTTGAACACGAAGTACCACCTGCCGTATTTGCGGGGTACATGGGATATGGTTACGGGGAAGATGATGCGGAAAACAACAATTATACTAACTCCTTCTTCAGCAGCATTTACTGGACTTCCTCCTATCAATTAATAAACGCAGCAAACGGTCTTATAAAAGGCGTTTCCCTGCTGGAAGACAAAGCATTTACCAACAACCGTAAAAGAGAAGTATTGGCAGAAGCACGGTTCCTGCGCGCTTACGGCCATTTTAAAATACTCAGCTACTTCGGCCAGTGGTTCGATCTGAGCAGCCCGTATGGCGCACTGCTGCGCGATGAATTTGTAACAGTAGGAGCCACCGCAAAAGCACGTAGTTCTGTGAAAGACAGCTACACCGCTATCCTCGCAGACCTCGACGATGCCATCGCCAATGCCCCGGCACAAAACAAAGCATTTTACGCTACCCGCTGGGCAGCAATGGCCCTGAAAATGAAAGTGCTCATGAGCCACGGCCAACCTGCTGATTACCCCGTGATAACCGCGCTGGCAGACAGTATCATCCTCAACAGCCCATACACCCTGGAGCCGCAGATGAAAGATATCTTTTACGTAAAAGGACTCACCAGCCCGGAAGTAATACTCGGCATTAAATCACAGCAGAACCAGGAAAGCTACTACTACCTGCTCAGTCGCCAGTACTGGCCAGGCGCATCTTTTCTCTATGTAGCCAAAACAGCGCTGAAAACCCTGCTGGCGAACGATCCCCGCGGCGCCTGGATGATAGGCTCGGCCAACAGGTATGCGGCCGGTACCTTCTACTTCCTGAAATATATCAAGGAAGGATCCACGCCGACACCATTATCAGAAACAGCCTATGCGCTCCGCTTAACAGAAGTATACCTCCTGAAAGCAGAAGCCATTGTGCGTTCCGGCGGCAGCCTCGCCGCCGCCCGCGATATCCTGAAAAATATCATGGGCCATGCCGGCGTAACAGATTTCTCGGCAGCCGATAACGCGACAAGCGTAAATGAAATGCTCAAACAGCTGTACCTCGAAACGGCCCGCAACCTTGTGGGGGAAGACGGACAGGAGTGGCTGTCGCTGTTGCGCCTCCCTTCTTCACTGATACAGGAACTGAGGCCCACGGCAAACGATAAGGTAAAATATATCATGCCTATCCCGCACACTGAATTTCTTAACAACCCGGCCATCGGTGAGCAAAACCCAGGCTATCAGCAATAATAACCTTTAAATATTCAGTATGAAGATCCACACACCTACCATGTTTACAACGCTGCTGCTGGCCGCCGCCTGCAGTCAGCCCAAAGCCCCGTCTGCCAGTATTACAGCGGAACTGCGCGGATTGAAAGACTCCGTTGTTTTCATCTCCATACCGGTAGCCGATTCGGCTAAAACAGATACGGTGCCGGTAAAAGATGGGCGCTTCACCTGGACCGGTAGCATCACGGAGCCACAAAAAATATATATCGGCACCTCCACCCGCTACCTGGAACTGTTCATGGAAAATGCCGCCATACAGGTAAACGGAAATATGGATTCAACAGACCAGATAAAGATCACCGGCTCCGCTACACAGGATGCTTACGAAGCCTTTAAAAAATCGATCACGGATATCACCAGCCAGGAAGATACCCTCTATTCAAAGTATGATGAGGTAAAAGATAATGATACCGCGAAAGCAGCGCTGGAAGCAACACTCGAATCCCTGCGCAATCAACGCCGTGGCCGTACCAAAGCATACATCAAAGCGCATCCGGAAAGCGCGCTGAGTGTAAGCATGGTGGCCGATATGGCGGTGATGGGAGAATACGCACCGGTAGATAGTATGTTCCGTACACTCACACCGGCAGCACAACAAACCGCTACCGGCGTACGACTGGCAAAGCGTCTCGCCGTGCTGAAAAAGAGTGCTATCGGTCAGCCGATGATCGATTTTACCCAGGGTGATGTAGATGGTAAACCCATTCACCTGTCCGACTTCAAAGGCAAATACGTACTGCTCGATTTCTGGGCCAGCTGGTGCGGTCCCTGTCGCGCGGAAAACCCCAACGTGCTGAAGGCTTACAACAAATTCAAAGACAAAAACTTCACCGTTCTCGGCGTATCGCTCGATGATAAGGCCGATAAATGGAAAGAAGCTATTAAGCAGGATGGCATGCCCTGGATGCAGGTATCCGACCTGAAAGGCTTCCGCAACGAGGTAGCGCAGGAATACGGTATCCAGGCCATCCCGTCGTCGTTCCTGATAGACCCGCAGGGCATCATCATCGCCAAAGAATTAAGAGGAGCCGCACTGCATACCAAACTGGCTGAAATATTAAAGTAAAAAACAACGCAGGTATGAAAAAAATAACCACCTTACTGGCAGCTGCATTAATTACCGCAGCGGCCCATGCACAGCAAAACACGACCATCACCGCTACCATCAAAGACCTGCCCGCAGGACAATGGGTATACTGGCGCTCACAGGGCAACGACGACCGCCGCGATTCGGTACAAACCACCGCCGGCGGATTCACCATCAAAACAAACATCGCCCCCGGCGAAGCCGACTTCTACATAATCCAGATCGGGAAAAAGTATGAAGCCAATAACATGATCTTTTATTATCTGGATAAAGGCAACATCACCGTAAAAGGCGATGGACCTATGTTTAAGGATGCCGTTTTCTCAGGCCCGCAATACATAAAAGATAACAACGAATACATGGCCATGCTGAAACAGGCGCCCGGATTGAAAGGCCAGGAAGACCTTTACAAACAGGCTAATAAATTATATGAAGCAAGGGATTCTGCCGGACTGGCTGCCCTGCAACCCGAATTGAAAAGGATGCAGGAAGAGAGCGCAAACCTCACTAAACAATGGATCCTGCAACATCCCAAATCCGGGATCAGCGCATCGTTGCTGTCGCACCTCAACGATGTGCCACTCGATGAACAAGAAAGTATCTTTAATAAATTGTCTGCCGCCGCAAAGGAAAACGGCCCTGCAAAACGGATTGCCCACAGCATCCGCGTGAATAAACTCACCGGCATTGGCAGCATGGCGCCCGACTTCACCCAAAACGATACATTAGGCAACCCCGTTTCCTTAAAAGATTTCCGCGGTAAATATGTACTCGTGGATTTCTGGGCCAGCTGGTGCCACCCCTGCCGGGAAGAAAATCCAAACGTAGTGGCAGCCTTTAAGAAATACAACAGTAAAAATTTCACCGTACTCGGCATATCGCTGGACCAGCCCAATGGCAAAGAAAAGTGGCTCAACGCCATCCACCAGGATAACCTTACCTGGACACACGTGTCTGATCTGAAATTCTGGAACAACGCCGTAGCCAAACAGTATGATATCCATGGTATTCCGGCTAACTTCCTCGTAGATCCAACCGGTAAAATTATCGCCAAAAATCTGCGCGGTGAGGAACTGGAGAAGAAACTCGCGGAAGTGTTATAATCATCTCAAAAAAACAGCAGCATGAAATATAGTCTCATTGCCCTTCCTTTTATAGCCCTGCAATTCGGGGCACAGGCGCAGGAAAAGTTACCATTTACCCTTACGGGAGATATTAAGGGCCTGCCCAATCGCTACGTGTACCTCAGTTATGCGGAAGGCGACAAGGAATACCGGACCGACAGCGCATTGTCGAAAAACGGGCAGTTCACTTTCAGTGGTAAACTGGTGCAGCCGGTAGAAGGACGTCTTTATTTAGATAAAAACGCCGCCATGTACGGCGAAGGAGACATGGCCTCCTTCTTCATGGAAGCAGCCTCTATGAAGCTGACATCCGCCACCGGGCGGCTGAAGGAAGCAAAACTCATCGGCTCCAAATCCCAGCTGGACCAGGATCTGCTCACCGCTGCCCGCGCACCTGTCCAGAAAAAGCTCCAGCCGTTATCGGACGCTTTTAATAAGCTGAATAAAGAATACATTGCCGCCATCAGAGCAAAGAAGCCTGAGGCAACGCTGGAATCCTATAAAACAAAGCTGGATAAGCTGAAAGACCAGATGGAGCCTTACTATGAGGCCATGGAAAAAACAGATAAAGCCTTTGTCACCCGGCATCCCAACGCTTACGTATCTGCACAGCTGCTTCGCTTCCGCGTAAGCAACATGCCTTTGCAGGAAGGCGAAGCCTTTTATGCAAAAATGTCGCCTGCCATGCAGCAAAGCGTCGATGGCCTTGAAATCAGGAAGGAACTGGATGGCCTGCGTGCAGGCTCCCCCGGCAGCCCTGCCCACGAGTTCACCAAAACCGATATCAATGGTAAAAGTATCAGTCTGGCGGAGTTCAAAGGCAAATATGTGATGCTCGACTTCTGGGCCAGCTGGTGTGGTCCCTGCCGCAAAGGCAATCCCCACCTGAAGGAGCTATATAGTAAATACAGCGCCAAAGGCTTTGAAATCATCGGCATTTCCGACGACGATTCCAATCATGAAGCCTGGAAAAAAGCCGTTAACCAGGACGGTATCGGCATCTGGCGGCATGTACTCCGCGGGCTCGACTGGAGCAAGCGCGAAAAGAACCTGCCCAACCCTGAAGATGTGAGCGACTACTACGGCATCCATTCTCTCCCCACCAAAATCCTGATCGATCCCAATGGCGTGATCATCGGCCGCTACGGCGGTGGCGGGGAAGACGATGAAGCCATGAATAAGAAACTGAAAGAGATTTTTGGCGCATAAACAAAAAACGTCCCCGCAGCAAAACTGCGGGGATTTTTTTTGGTATTTCCGCCGGTCAGGGTTATCTTTGATGGTATGCGTAAAACATTGATATACAATATCTTTCTCCGCAACATCTTCACAAAGAACGCAAGCGGACTCTGTATAGCACATTGATACCCAATACGTTACCGATCAAGTCCACATCCCCTCCACATCACCTCCACGTTCTCTCCATGTCAAAGGCATGTTCAATGTATCTCCTAAGCATGTGCAAAGTATAGCCTATATCATCTCCAGGCGTATCTTTCAACACCCCATCTCCAAAAGAAAAAGTAAAATCAGCAAAATCAGCGTAATCCGGGGAAAGACAAAATCCGCTAAAGACAAAATCCGCTAAAACTTCAAATTTGCTATAAATTTACTCCGCACTTTGCACCCAGGTGTGTTTTTATGAAAGTATTGATTGTAGAAGATAACAAGGAACTGGCCAGCGGTATTTCCGATTACCTCAACGGGGAAAAGTATATCAGCGAACTGGCTTATGATGTGGAAACAGCCCGGGAAAAGCTTTCTCTTTTCACTTACGACTGTATCCTGCTGGATATCATGCTGCCGGATGGCAATGGCATGGAACTCCTCAATTTTATCCGCCAGGAGAATATCAGCAGCGGGGTACTGATCATTTCCGCGAAAGATGCCCTCGACGATAAAGTAAATGGCCTCGAACGCGGTGCGGACGACTATGTTACCAAGCCTTTCCACCTGCCGGAGCTGCATGCCCGCCTGAGGGCTATCTACCGCCGCAAGAAGCTGGACGGCAATAACCTCGTTGTTTTTAACGAAATAGAACTCAATACCGACACAATGGAGGCACTTATTAATAACTCCCTCCTGGATGTAACACGCAAGGAATTCGACCTGTTGTTGTATTTTGTGGTAAATAAGAACCGTGTACTGTCACGACAGGCCATCGCCGCTCACCTCTGGGGAGACTATACCGATAACCTGGCTAACTTCGACTTCGTTTACCAGCACGTAAAAAATCTGAGAAAAAAGATCAGCGCCGCAGAAGGAGTAGACTATATAGAAACGGTTTATGGATTAGGGTACAAATTTAATACCTCCAAAACATGAAGCTGCTTAATAAAATAACACTCTGGTTTATAGGGATCGTATTCCTGATAACACCGGTTACAATGGTGATATCGCGTAATAATATCAAGAAACATCTCGATGAAGCAGAAGTGGCCCGCATGACCGCCGTGAACGACCGCGTGGCACAACAAATGATGGCCGGCGAAAAGCCCGACCGCTACACCCACGGCCGCCCCATTGCTATTACTACTGTAGCAGGCCCGCTGCCGGAAAAGAAAGTGCTTGTAACAAAAGACAATTTTATAGCAGAAGATCTTGGGAAGAAGGAATGCCGCATCACGGTAGACTCCTGGTACAAAATCGGCGACCAGCAATATAAAATATCCTCCTATAATTATGTGATCAAGTCGGAAGAAATATTCCGTGGTATGCTCAGCACCGTAGTATGGAAAATGCTGCTCATGATCTTCGCGGTATCCGTTACCGCAAGGTTGCTTTCCGGGAAAATATTTTCCCCGCTGCGCCGCACCATGAAAGCCATTCACAGCTTCGACCTGAAACAAAAGAATAAACTGCAGCTGCCGGAAACCAGCACCACCGAATTTAAAGAACTGAATGTATTCCTCGGCAAAATGACCGATAAAGCAATGGAAGATTACGCCGCCGTAAAAGAATTCAGCGAAAACGCATCGCACGAATTACAAACACCGCTGGCCGTGATCCGCAGCAAAATAGAACTGTTATCTGAAACCAATATAGATGGCGTGCAGGCCGCGCTGATAGGGGATATGCAGAATGCCATTGAAAAGCTGTCGCATATCAACCGCTCTCTCATCCTGCTCACCAAGCTGGAAAACCAGGAGTTTAAAGTAACGGAAAGCCTCAAGTTTTGCCGCGTGGTAAAAGATGTGATTGCCACTTATGATGACTGGATCAGCATGCGCGAAATTGCCCTCACTACTAATCTCGATAAAAATATTCCGCTCAATATTCACCCGGCCCTTGCCGAAATGCTCATCAGCAACTTGTTGAGCAATGCCATCCGGCATAACCGTGACGGCGGACAAATAAAGATGTTGCTCACCCACCGGGAGCTGAGCATCAGCAACACCGGCATACCGCCGCAAATCCCTACGTGTGAACTGTTCCAGCGGTTTAAGAAAAGTAACCAGAGCAACGACAGCATCGGGCTCGGACTGGCCATCGTAAAACAGATCTGCGAGGTGAACGGCTATGATGTGGATTACAACTATGCCGATGGATGGCATAAAATACAGGTGTGTTTTTACAAAAAACAGACAGTAAACAGCGATGCCTTGCCCGCAGCGGCCGCAGTAGCCGTTTAATTGTCCATCTCACAAAAAAAAAATCCATATTTCCACTTTCCTTCAAGTTTACTTCAAAATGATACAGAAATTTTGCAGTTGAATATCCTTCAGGACATTTCAACCGTAAAATCTATTTATTCATGTGGAGTAAGAAATATTTGCTGTTGGCGGTTGTATCCCTGTTTTCAGGCTACAATTTATATGCACAACAGGTATTTACCTTAAAGCAGGCTATTGACACGGCCATTGCCAACTATGGAACTATCCGTGCCAAAGCCAGCTACACCGCAGCTTCCAGGGAACAGGTGTCCCAGGCGCGCCGCGATTACCTGCCTAATTTCAATGTGGCAGCACAGCAGGACTATGGTACCGTAAACGGCCAGAACGGCCCCCTGTATGGCTTCGGAGGCTTAAGCGTGGCTTCCTCCGGCTTACCACTCGATCATCAGAACTGGAATGCCGCTTTCGGCGCATTATACCTTACTAATATCAACTGGGACTTCTTTGCTTTCGGCAGGGCAAAGGAAAAAGTTAAAACAGCATTAGCGGCCGCCGCTCAGAACGATAAAGACTGGCAACAGGAGATTTTTAAGCACAAAATAAAAGTGGCGGCCACTTATTTAAATCTCGTAGCAGCGCAGCAACTCACGCGCTCCTACCAGGAAAACCTGGAACGTGCAGATACCATCAGAAGGGTAGTGGTTACCCGCGTGAAAAACGGACTGATAGCGGGAGTTGACTCCTCACAGGCCAACGCGGAATACTCCAACGCAAAAATTGCCCTCACCAAAGCAAGGGATTTTGAACAAACACAAAGCAATGAACTGGCACAATTGCTGGGCATCAGCCCCCGGGAATTTACACTGGATACCTCTTATGTAGCCCGCATCCCGGCACTGCCGCAGCAAACATTTTCCCCGGAAAATCACCCGCTGCTGCAATGGTACAAAAGCAGGATCGCCCTCAGCGATGAACAGGCAAAGTATGCTAAAACCTTTTATTACCCGGCGTTTACGCTGGTCGGCGTATTACAGACAAGAGGCTCCGGGTTTAACAGCGGCTACGCTACCGATCAAACAGACTTTACGCATAACTACTGGGACGGTATAAAACCTACCCGCACCAACTACCTGCTCGGTGTAGGCGTTACCTGGAATATTACACAGCCCTTCCGCATTTCGCGGCAGGTAAGGTCGCAACAGCTCATCAGCCAGGGCTTACAGGACGAATACAACCTGGCAGACCAGCAGATCCGCGCACAGCTGAACCTCTCTGATATAAAAATCAAAAACGCACTGGATAACTACCTGGAATCGCCCGTACAGGTGAAAGCCGCTTCAGATGCCTATCTCCAGAAATCAGTATTGTATAAAAACGGACTGACCAACCTGGTAGATGTAACACAGGCGCTGTACGCATTGATCAGGGCAGAAACAGACAAGGATATTGCATATAGTAATGTATGGCAGGCGCTATTGCTGAAAGCCGCCGCAGTAGGGGACTTCAGCATCTTTGAAAATTAGCTTTTCGTTAAACGGACGCCATTGATGGCTTTATTTATCAACACTTCATTACCATGAACTTAATCAGTTTTGCATTAAAAAAACCTATTACCATCCTGGTACTTGTTGCCGGCCTGTTCTTCTTCGGGATCAAAGCAGTCAATACGATTAAGATTGACATCTTCCCGAAGCTGGACATGCCGGTGATCTATGTGTCGCACCCTTTTGGGGGATATACTCCCAAACAAATGGAATCTTTCTTTGCCAAACAATATATCAACATATTCCTGTTTGTAAACGGTGTTAAAAGTATAGAAACAAAAAATATCCAGGGGCTTACGCTGATGAAGATCAACTTTTACCCTGGCACCAATATGGCGCAGGCAGCCGCTGAAGTGAGCGCCTTTTCCAACAGGATCCAGGCCATTTTTCCGCCTGGTTCCAACCCGCCGTTTATTATCCGCTTTGATGCTTCTACCTTACCGGTAGGCCAACTGGTATTGAGCAGTGATAAACGCTCCAACAACGAATTGCTGGATATGGCGAACGTGTACGTACGTTCTTCCTTTACCTCCATTCCGGGGCTGATAGGCTCCACGCCATTTGGTGGTAACATGCGTACCGTGGTGATCAAAGCCGATCCTGAACTGCTCCGTCAGCATAATATGACACCGGATCAACTGGTGGAAGCCATGCGTCTCAATAACCAAACCGCTCCTTCCGGTAACGTGCGTATCGGCAATAATAACTATATCACACCCGCCAACACTACGATCCGTAACGTAAAAGATTTTGAAAATATTCCCTTGTTTAAGGGAGATGTACAAAATCTTTACCTGAGAGATGTAGCTACTGTAGAAGACGGCGCCGATGTTACAGCTGGTTATGCGCTGGTAAACGGCCGTCGCTCAGTATACCTGAGCATCGCCAAAGGCGCGGATGCCTCTACCTGGGAAGTAGTGCAGAACCTGAAGAAATCATTGCCGAAAATGCAGGCGCAGTTGCCGGAAGATGTGAAACTGAGCTATGAGTTTGACCAGTCGACCTACGTAATCAACTCCGTAAAAAGTTTGCTTACAGAAGGTACCATCGGCGCTATCCTCACGGGTTTGATGGTGCTGTTGTTCCTGGGCGATCCACGCGGTGCAATGATTGTGATTCTCACCATTCCCACCTCCATTATTTCAGCAGTACTTTTCCTGAGCCTGTTCGGGCAAACCATCAATATCATGACGCTGAGCGGATTGGCGCTGGCCATCGGTATCCTGGTGGATGAAAGTACGGTGACCATAGAAAATATACACCAGCACCTGGATATGGGGAAACCCAAAGCGCTGGCTATCTGGGATGCCTGCCAGGAAATTGCATTCCCTAAATTACTGATCCTGTTCTGTATCCTCGCGGTATTTGCGCCGGCCTTTACAATGGGCGGTATCCCCGGCTCCCTGTTCCTGCCGCTGGCTTTGGCTATAGGATTCAGCATGATTATCTCTTACTTCCTGGCACAAACATTTGTGCCTATCATGGCCAACTGGGTGATGAAAGTAAAACATCACAAGAAAGCAGACGGAGGGGAGATGACCGACGCGGAGGAATTTGCAGCTGCTGGCCTTTCCGGGGAGAAAGACACCTGGGAACAGAAAAAAGTATTGGTAGAGCGCGGAGACTTTAATGGCAACGGAAAAATCAGCCGCTTCGAACAACTGAGAAACCGCTACCTGCGCTTTATCAAAAGGATGATGCCTTACCGTAAACCTATTGTGATTGGTTACCTGATGGTGGTTTGCGGGATCGTGGTATTGCTGCTCGCCAACATTGGCCGTGATGTACTGCCAAAGGTGAACGGCAGCCAGTTCCAGGTAAGAATGCGCGTGCCGGATGGTACCCGTATTGAACGTACGGAACAACAAACCATCAAATTGCTGGATGGTATTAACCAGATCGTGGGAAAAGAAAATGTATCCATTACTTCGGCCTACATCGGCATGCACCCGCAGCTGTTTTCCACGGCGCCTATCTTCCTCTGGATGGCAGGCCCGCACGAATCAGTATTACAGGTATCACTCAGCGAACATTATCACACCAACCTGGATGAGTTAAAAGATAAGATCCGGGAGAAGGCAAAGATGATTGATCCAACGATGAAACTTTCTTTTGAACCTATAGAACTAACGGATAAGATCCTTAGCCAGGGCTCACCAACACCCATTGAAGTAAGGTTCGCAGGTCGTGACCGTAAACTGGGTGAGCAATATGCACAGAAACTGATTGCGGAATTAAATAAGCTGCCTTACCTCCGCGACGTACAAATAGGACAATCTATTAAGTACCCTTCTATCAATGTAAATATAGACCGTATCCGGGCGGCGCAGCTGGGCGTGGATATGAACGACATTTCCCGTTCACTCGTGGCGTCTACTTCTTCTTCCAGGTTAACGGAAAAGAATATATGGGTAGATGAAAAAGCCGGTTTGAGTTATAACGTACAGGTACAGGTACCGGAAAGTAAGATGAACAGCAAAGAACAGATTGGTGAAATTCCGCTGCTGAGAAATAACTCCCGCCCGTTGCTGAGTGATGTGGCTACCATGTCGGTAGATACCACTTATGGTGAAGTAGATAATCTCGGCGCGATGCCCACACTAACGGTAACGGCTAACCTGAATAATACCGATCTTGGTTCGGCGGCAAAGGATGTAAAGAAAGCCATTGCCGGGTTGGGAACGCTGCCGCGTGGCCTGAACGTGGACCTGATCGGGTTAAGCAATACGCTCACCGATACGCTGGATAGTTTGCAGAGTGGATTGCTGGTAGCTATCGTGGTGATTTTCCTGATGCTGGCCGCCAACTTCCAGTCGTTCAAAGTATCTGCTGTAGTACTGGCCACCGTGCCGGCGGTATTGCTGGGATCACTGGTGTTGCTGATGTTGTGCCGTTCTACTTTGAACCTGCAATCTTACATGGGTATGATTATGTCGGTAGGGGTATCTATTTCCAACGCGGTATTGCTGATTACAAATGCAGAGCAGCTGCGCAAGCATAACGGCGATGCGCTCTTGTCTGCCACAGAAGCAGCGGCATTGCGTTTGCGGCCTATCCTGATGACAGCCCTCGCCATGGTGGTAGGTATGATTCCTATGGCCAGCGGACTGGGTGAGGCCGGTGATCAGTCGTCGCCATTGGGAAGGGCAGTAGTAGGCGGACTGATAGCTTCCACCTTTGCCGCACTGTTTATTTTGCCGCTTGCGTTTGCATGGGGACAAGGTAAAGCAGGTACACAAAGCGTATCATTGCATCCAAGAGACGAAGAAAGTATTCACTATATCCCATCAGACGAAAAAGCCTGACCATTATCTAATTCTATTAAAATATATTTTATGAACAGCGGTTTCCGTATTACATTTCCTTTATTGTCAGCAATGGTGATCATCGCAGGACTGTACAGTTGCAGTACCTCCGGCGCCAAAGAGGGGAAAGAAACATCCGCCATTGCAGCAGCGCCTGCTGTTGAAGTTTTCTCCCTGACCCAGGGCAGCTTGTCTTCCTCTATACAAATCCCCGGGGAGCTGATCGCTTTCCAGCAGGTAGATCTTTATGCCAAAGTGAGCAGTTTTATTAAGAAGATGAGTGTAGACGTGGGCAGTGAAGTATCTGCCGGTCAGCTGCTGGCCACTATGGAAGCGCCTGAAATCAATTCACAGCTTTCCGGTGCAGAGTCCAGGTTAAAGTCGCAGGAGGCCATCTATTTATCAAGCAAGGCTACATACGACCGCCTGCTCGAAACCAGCAAAACCCCCGGTACCGTTTCACAGAATGACCTGGACCTGGCCTTTGCCCGCCAGAAATCCGACCAGGCCCAGCTCGACGCCGCCAAAGCCGCACACCGCGAAGTAGGCGATAACCGCAACTACCTTGAGATCCGCGCGCCTTTCAGCGGGGTGATCACCGCGCGTAATGTAAGCGCCGGCGCTTATGTGGGCCCTTCCGGAAAGGGTTCTGAAATGCCCATCTTCACTTTACAGGAGCAAAAGAAACTCAGGCTGGTGGTAAGCGTACCGGAAGCCTATACGAGCTACCTCACTAACCAGAGTGAAGTGGCTTTTAAAGTAAGATCCCTGAACAACAAAGAGTTTAAAGGAAAGGTGATCCGCCTCGCAGGCGCGCTGGACCGCAAGCTCCGTTCCCAGCATATTGAAATTGATGTAGCCAATAATGATAAATCGTTGTTGCCCGGTATGGTGGCAGAAGTAGCCATTCCGCTCACCGGCAACGCCAGCAACTTCGTGGTACCTTCTTCTGCAGTACTCAATTCTACCACCGGCGTATTCGTGGTGAAAATACAGGACAAGAAAACAAAATGGGTACCGGTAACTACAGGTCGCAGTGAAAACGGCAAAACCGAAGTGTTTGGGGAACTGAACGTTGGTGATACATTGGTGGCTACCGCCACTGAAGAAGTACGGAATGATGCGCCCGCTCCAAATGTAAAAGTTAAGTAGATAGATAGTGGATGAAGAGAAAAGTCATTCCCGCAAGGGGGTGGCTTTTTTTTATGGCTGCCCGCATATAGGCCGAAAGCCCTTCTCAATAAATTACTTAAAAAAAAGTGTAAATTGTATATATGAATTTTTTCCCCATAACATGAATACACCTGCAAAATTAACCATACTCCTGCTGGTTGTTGCGCTATTTTTCCTCCAATATCCTAAAGCCTCTGGCCAGTCTGCTTTGATATGGGAAGAACAGGCGCGGCTTTCCTCTATCCGTGACAGCATCAAACTGGTGGATGGCATGAATCGCGTTGGGCTGCTTTACCAGGCTAAAAGTATCGACAGTTGTTTTTATTACGGGATGAAAGCAAAGGCGCTCGCCGGCAGGCTGCATTATGCTAAAGGCGAAATAGATGCGGATAACGTTATCGGTACAGCCTTCAGCTGTAGAGGACTATACAGGGAAGCACTGGCAGTGTATAGCGGGGCACTTACCGGTTACCGGCAACTGAACGATACCTCCAATATTGTCCAGGTACTCATGAATATGGCGCTGGTATATGCAGTAATACCTGATAGCATAAAATCTGAATCATTCTTCCGGCAAGCCATGAAGGCGGGTGAACATCTAAAGCAGGACAGTATCCTGAGTTTACTCTATGTTAACTATTGTATGTTTACCCCGTTGCACAACAATGATAGCGCCAGCTATTACCTGGGCAAATCATCAGCAATTGCCCGCCGGTATAAAATGGAATGGATCCCCATTCTTGTTATGCAGATACAGGCAACCCGTCTGCTTCAACAGGGCCACAGGGAGGAGGCACTGCCATTAATTGAGGAAACCCTGCACAAGTCCAGGGCTATAAGTATGGAACTCCTTGAAATGAATAGCCTGGTCTCACTGGGCGATTACCATAAGAATAATGCAGACAGTGCGCTGAAATACTATCAGCAGGCTTACCAGCTGGTAAAAGAATCGGGCTATATGAATATGATGATACCAGCGTCCCGTGCAATTTTGGAGACTACCCGCTTAACCGGCAATGCCGCAAAGATCGACCAGGCGCACGGGGTACTGGAAGAAGCGCTTACAAAAGAAAACGAAAACCTGAAAAATTTCATCGGCGACTATGTTAAATATAATATGGTAGAGGAGGATAATAAACTACTGGAAATCAGCAACCGTAACAACCAAGCGAAAATCTGGCTGTTAATCGCCTTATGTGGTGTCAGCGCATTGCTGGTAGCTTTTATTTACCGGCAATACCGTGTATTACACCGTTTGAATCAGAAAATATCCGAGCAGAATAACAACCTGCAAACAACGCTCTCCGTGCTGGAGCAAAGCCAGGAGGAAAACACAAGGATAATGAGAATAGTAGCCCACGATCTCCGCAGCCCCATTGGCGCTATGACCTCCATCGCTACACTGCTGCTGCAGGAAGCGCCGCGCTCTGAGGATGATGAGATGATGCTGAACCTTATCAAAACTGCGGGAGAGAACTCGCTGGAGCTGACCTCAGATCTTTTACTGATAAACAGCCGCGCAGAAGAATTAAAAAAAGAAGCAGTAGATATGTATCAGTTGATTCATTATTGTGTGGACCTGCTGCAGTTCAAAGCAGGAATAAAAAATCAAAAAATTAATTTGCATGCGTCCCATACAACCTCGTATGTGAACAGGGAAAAGATATGGCGGGTAATAAGCAATCTGATTACCAATGCCATTAAATTCAGCCCCGATGGAGCTAATATTGGCGTACAGCTGGAGGAAAAACAGGACGAAGTGGAGATTGTTGTAAAAGACAATGGGATTGGTATTCCTGCTGAAATGCAAGGTAAAATATTTCAAATGTTTACAGAAACGAAGAGGAGAGGCACTGCCGGCGAAGAATCTTTCGGCCTGGGACTGGCCATATCCAGGCAAATTGTAGAAGCACATAAAGGCCGCATCTGGTTTGAAAGCGTGCCTGGCAGCGGCACAACGTTTTTTGTTACTTTGCCTAAACGTAATCCTGTATTAGAAAAAGCCAGTTAGTGATAATTTTTTCCCGATTGCGTAAATCAAATTCCGTATCCGTCTGCCTCCGCATACCTCCTTCCCCGAACTTTGCGCCAGCAAATTTTAAGGAACCAGACAATGGAGAAAGCTATGATAAGGGAATTTTTAAAAAGAACAGCATGGTGTTTACTGTTCCTGTCAACAATCGTATCCGGCACATCATTCGCCGAAGAAATAGACAACGGCGGCAGTATCAAAGGACTCATCACCACATCGGACAATAAGCCGGCGCCAGGCGTGGTAGTAGTGTTAAAAGGCACTAAAAAAACAACCCTCACAGACGATAACGGTACTTATTTACTCCGTAACATCACACCGGGAAATTATACCATCCAGGTATCTCTCACAGGATATGAAACTACCAGTCAGCAGGTAACGGTGGAAAAAGATAAAACCGTTACCATCAATCTTCAGCTGAATATCTCTGAAAAGAACCTGAATGAAGTAGAGGTAACCGCCTCCCGGAACAAGTATACCAAAAGAAGCAGTGAATACGTGGCAAAACTGCCATTAAAGAATATCGAGAATCCGCAGGTATACAGCGTTATCTCCAGCGAACTGATAAAAGACCAGGTGGTAACCCGCTACGAAGATGCGCTCAACAATGCGCCCGGTATCAGCAAATTATGGTCATCTACCGGTCGTGCCGGTGATGGCGCAGGTTACTTCTCGCTCCGTGGCTTCGCGGTACAACCTACGCTGGTAAACGGCCTGCCCGGCTTAACCAATGGCGGCCTGGATGTAGCCAACGTGGAAAGGATTGAAGTAGTGAAAGGCCCGTCCGGTACACTGTACGGCAGCTCCGTAATTTCCTACGGCGGTTTGATCAACACGGTTACCAAAAAACCTTACGATCACTTCGGCGGCGAAATCAGCTATACCGGCGGCGGCTATGGCCTCAATCGCATCACCGCTGATATCAATACCCCGCTGGATAAAGATAACAAAGTGCTGCTGCGCGTAACCGGCGCTTATCATGATGAAAACAGCTTCCAGGATGCCGGCTTCGTAAAGAAACGCTACATCGCACCATCGCTTACTTACCATGCAAGCGATCGCCTCACCCTGATGCTGAACACCGAATTCCTTTCTACAGAAAGTACTAATCCAACTATGCTGTTCCTCGACCGCGGCACCGCGCTGTTTGCAAAGAACCTGCAGGAATTGGGATACGACAACAAACGCTCTTATACCAGCAATAACCTCAGCATCAAAACGCCTACCAGCAGCATCCAGGCGCAGGCAATCTATAAACTATCCGATACCTGGACCTCACAAACCATCGTATCAAGAGGAACCGCCAAATCAGAAGGATATTATTCTTACCTGTATGAGGCTTCTTCAGCCATACCAGGTTTCCCTAACATTTCGCCGACCTTTGCCCGGTATATCAGCTACCAGAACGGTAGTACCAATACCACCGATATCCAGCAGAACTTTACGGGCGACTTTAAGATAGGCCAGTTCCGTAACAGGGTAGTAGCCGGACTGGATTATTTCAGCCGTCAGACACAAGGCAACAGCACCGGGTATGTAATGAACGGCCTGGTAAACATGGCTGGTAACGACAACGGCATTCTTTCCAGGCAACATACGGATTCATTGCTGAATGCTTCCTCAATAGATAACTCCAACCTCAAACAGGAAACATACAGCGCTTACGTGTCGGATGTATTTAACATCCTGCCCAGCTTATCTGTAATGGCCAGTTTGCGTGTAGATCATTTCAAGAATGGTGGTCTTACTGCCGGTACCAACGAGAAATACGAACAAACCGCCCTGTCGCCTAAATTCGGTATCGTGTACCAACCCATCCTGAATACACTGTCTGTTTTTGCTAACTATATGAACGGTTTCACCAACAGCGCACCAAGACAACGCGCCAGCGATAATGTTTGGCAAACTTTCCGTCCTGAACAGGCCAATCAAATGGAAGGCGGTGTGAAAGTAAACCTGTTAGGTGGCATGATCACGGGTTCTGTGAGCTACTACGATATTAAAGTGAAAGATATCATCATGCAGGTAGGCGGAGGCCCTACAGCCGGCTATACACAAGGTGGCGAAAGAACCAGCCGTGGCGTGGAAGCGGAAATCGTGGCTAACCCGGTAGCAGGATTGAACATCACCGGAGGTTATAGCTACAACGACAGCAAATTCGTGAAAACAGATGATAAAGATTATGAAGGCAGACGCCCCGAAGAAGCCGGCCCTAAAAACCTGGCGAACCTCTGGGTAACCTACAAATTCCAGAACGGCCCTGTGAAAGGCTTTGGTATTGGCTTCGGCGGTAACTATGCCAGCGAAAACATGATCCTGAACAGGCTCACCACCGGCGTATTCACTTTACCATCCTACACCGTGTTAAATGGTTCCCTGTTTTATAACACCAACAAATTCAATGTAGCCTTCAAACTGGATAACATTGGTAATAAAGAATACTACAAAGGCTGGAGCACCATTGAGCCACAGATGCCCAGACGTTTTTCCGGAAACGTAACCTATAAGTTCTAAAGACAATACTACATAAGAAAAAAGAGGATGTTCATTTTTGAACATCCTCTTTTTTGTGCCGCCTTCTTTGTTACGCGGCAGTAGTATTATTATTGGCCGGTGGCGCTTTCTCTTCCGCATCCACCATCCATTGCGTGAATTTATATTTCGGCAATATTTCATTCAGCTTTTTCTTCAGCCACTTGGAAACAATTTCAAACACAATAAAACCGATCACGATTGAGATGGTCCATTCCATTGTATTGTAGGTATGTTTATCTACCACGGTTTTATGGGCGGTAAGTCCCCATAAATTCCGGATGCTGCGGGTGGTAAAGTAGTGGGATACCAGGCGGGTAGACGCCATGCCGATAACGAATCCTAAAAAATTGCCCACATAATTATTGTAAACGTATTCCAGGAATTTTCTGATAAGCTTAATTTTCATGTAAGGGATCTTTGCCCGCTAAGCTAATATCAAAATTTTCTTTTCCAGCAGATTTTTTTCCGGAATGTTAAAACGATGCAGTTTTCCTTGTTCTATTTTTGCAAAAATTTTCGCATCCAACCATGAAGAAATTGCTGTACTGCCTGATTTTATTACTGCCGCTGTATGCTTTGTCCAATACAGAAACTGATTTCGGTACCATTAAAGGAAAAATAACCACCAGCGATAATCAAACCGCCGCCTCGGTAACCGTGGTGATAAAAGGAACGTCGAGAAATGCCATCACCGGGAATGATGGTACATTCATCATTCACCGGGTACCTGCCGGCGACTGGCAACTGGAAATTTCACTGATCGGTTACCAGACGCTTACCCAAAACGTAACCGTGGAAAAGGGGCAAACCACAAATGTATCCCTCCGGCTGGAACTGTCTGATACGCAGCTGCGGGAAATTGTAGTTAATACCAACCGTAACAAATTTGTTGATAAGAATACGGACCAGGTAGCACGGCTTCCGCTGAAAAACCTGGAGAACCCACAGGTATACCAAACAGTAGGCAAGGCGCTGATGCAGGAACAACTGATCACCGAGCGTACGGATATTTACAGGAATATTCCCGGTGCAGTGCCCAACTTCGCCGTAGGCGGCTCCCAGGGTATGACCATCCGCGGTTTTTCCAATGCCACGGGTATGCGGAACGGTATGGTTACAAGCGCCATCGTGCCTTTGAACCCGGTTATCCTCGAACGTGTTGAAGTAATAAAAGGCCCTTCCGGTACTTTGTTTGGTAGCAACCGCAACATCACTTTCGGTGGCCTCTATAACTATGTAACCAAAAAACCATACGAACAGTTTGGCGGAAACGTAAGCTTCACAGGAGGCAGCTTCGAGTTTGCACGCTTTACTGCAGATATCAATACCCCGCTGAATGAAGACCACTCCATGCTATTCAGGCTCAATGCCGGTGCGCAAACGGAAGGCTCTTTCCAGGATCAGGGATATGCAAAAAATTATACCATTGCTCCCAGTTTTTCCTACCAGGTGAACGACCGGTTGAAATTCCTGGTAGACGTGGAAATCACCAGGGGCAACTTCGCCACCGGCACCTACGCCGTAAATGATTTTAAAAACGTGACCGCCAGAAGCTTTAAAGATCTGAAGATCGGGTATAAGCGTTCATACATCAATAATGGAGCGGATATCAGCAATGGCATCAACAACATCCAGGGCCAGATCGAATACAAAATATCGGACAGCTGGACTTCCCAAACCAACTACCTGTTTTCTGAAGGCTTCTATAAACATTTCTACTGGACCAACATGACCCTGCTCACCGATTCTACGATGGCGCGCAGCGTGAGGAACCAGAAACCCGAAACGTTTGGTAATATCCAGCTGCAACAAAATTTCATCGGCGATTTCAGGATTGCTTCATTGAGAAACCGCCTGGTGATTGGCATCGACTACAACTATAATTATAATAGCCTGAACCGGGTTACGGTGAACTACGATGTGGTGAATATAAATCAGCCGGTGAAAGAACTGAATCCTGATTTGATTGATGACCTGTCTTATCAGAAAGGATTTTCTGCTACCCGTACAAAGTCCAACAGCTACAGCGTTTACGCGTCTGATGTACTAAACATCACCCCGGCGCTGATGACCATGCTGAGCCTGCGTGTGGATCGCTTCACTACCGGCGGAACTTACACGGTGGCTACCGGTAAATATGCCGGTGATTATAATCAGACCTCTTTATCGCCCAAGCTGGGGATAGTATACCAGGTGTGGAAAGACAAGGTATCTTTATTTGCCAACTATATGAATGGTTTTGTAAACCTGGCGCCGCTTGTACAACCGGATAATACCATCCTGAACCTGAAGCCGCAAAAGGGCAACCAGTGGGAAGGTGGTGTCAAGGTAGAACTGCTCGACAATAAATTAAGCGGTTCCGCCAGTTATTATAACATTGATGTTACCAATGTAACCCGCACGGAAATTGTAGATGGAAAAACGTTTATGTTCCAGGATGGCACACAACGCAGCAAGGGTTACGAGGTGGAATTGGCGGCTAACCCGGTAGCAGGGCTGAATATCGTTGCTGGTTATGCTCATAACGAGAACAGGTATACGAAAGCATCTGCTGCTATACAGGGAAAGCTGATTGTAGGCAGCCCTAAAGATGTAGCTAATATCTGGGTAAGCTATCATATGCCTTACGGAAAGATGAAGGGACTGGGCTTTGGCGCCGGCGGAAACTATGTAAGCGACTCCTGGTTTGAATCCAGCAATACTTTTCTGTTGCCGGGATATACCCTGTTGAGCGCTTCTGTATTTTATGATCAACCGAAATACCGGCTGGCATTGAAAGGCAATAATCTCCTGGATGAAAAATACTGGGATACCAATGGTATCGCGCAAAAGCCGGTGAACTTCCTGGCAAGCGTCACTTTAAAATTCTAAAAAAAAGCAGGTTGCCGGATGTATATCTTCCGGCAACCTGCGTTTGTTGCAGTGATCATGATCAGCTGTTAACCGTACTGATCACACCCCTGAAAAAGCCGGCTGATTCGGCAATGCCCGGCAGCGGATCACTCATGTCTTTTTCAAACTCCAGGCTGCATACGCCTGCGTAGTTGATTTTCTCCAGCGCCGTAACCAGCTTTTTGAAATTAATGACGCCGCGGCCCAGTTCAATGGCTTTGCCATCTTTAACGGCGGCTGAAATATCTTTGATATGTAGATCGAAGATCCGGTTTTTATAAGCCAGGATGGCTTTGGAAGGCTCTTCCCCGGCGCGCGCAGCATGACCAATATCCAGGCAGAGGCCCAGGCGTTCGTCCCTGTTTTTAATAAGATCGTATGCGTTTTTGGGACCGGGATACAGCTTGTCTTCCGGACCGTGGTTATGCACCGCCAGGCGGATATTATACTCCTTTATCTTTTTCTCGGTATAGTCCAGCAGCTCCGGATTAGGCACGCCTACAATCAACGGTACGCCTACACGTTTGGCATAATCGAAAGCTTCATCTACTGCTTTTTCTGTTTTCATGTAAATAACGCCTACGGCATACACGTTAATACCCGCTGCGGAAAATTTACCCAGCACTTCCTTTATTTTTTCCGGAGAACTGTTTAAGGGGAGATGGATATCTTTTACAGAGATGTTTTTGATATTCACCCGGTTCATCATGGCGATGGCCTGGTCGAGATCAAATTTGGCAAAGGTATAGCCCGCCATCCCGATGGGCAGCAGCGCTTTTTTTGCCGGAACAGCGGCAGCTGCGGCAACGGTGAAAGGCGCCATAGTAGTAGCTGCCATGCCCAATGCCGTGTGAAGCAGGAAATTTCTTCTTGATGACATATTGTAAACTGTTTACGTGGTTTTAGCAAAATACACTGCCCGGAAAATATGCGCCGGGAGTACAATGGGCTAAGATCTCTAAAAAATGTTGTTTTTTATAATAATAGCCGTTGAATGTTCAGGCACGTTAATTGCGGCGCCCGAAACGCATTATTATAACACCTAAGCAAGTGATCATGAAGAGATTAGTTTTACTATGGATGGTATTATTTTACGGCTTAAGTTCCAGCGCCCAGTTCAGCGACTCGGTGCATTACTACATTAAATACGCTTCTACTGGTTCGGTGAACAGGACCAACGACGGCAACTCTTTCCTGCTCAATAATAACATGGGCTTTAAAATCAGTAAAAAGAAGATGACCCTGAACATGGGCGCCAGTTATGTATATGGAAAGCAGGACCACAGCGTTACCAATAACGATGTTTCTACCGCGATGGATTTTAATATTTACCGGGGAGAAAAGAAAGTGTATTTCTGGGGATTGGCCAACTATGATAAAAGTTATTCCTTAAAGATCAACGATCGCTTCCAGGGCGGTGGCGGTGCGGCATATGACGTCATTAAACGGAAGAATGCTACCCTCAACCTGAGCGATGGACTCCTGTTTGAAAACAGCGATCTTTTCCTGCACGACACCATCCCCGATGTGTATCATACTTTCCGGAATTCCTTCCGGGTATACTATAAATGGGTGATCAAAGATATCATTGTGCTGGAAGGCTCCAATTATCTGCAAAACTCGCTGTCTCACGGAAACGACTATATCATTAAATGCAATAATGCCCTTTCCGTGAAACTCCGTTCCTGGCTGGCTATCACCGCTGCCATGACCTACAATAAATTAAACCGTACTGAGCGCGAAAACCTGCTGATGAATTACGGCCTCACCATAGAGAAATTTTTCTAGCGGGGCCACTGCTCCAAAGGGAAAATATTTTGTCTTATTTTGCCGGGGAATTGATACTATGGGGCGTTTATTCCAAACGATTATTTTACTGGGCGTAATCCAGGGTTTCATTGTAAGCGGACTACTGTTTTTCTCCACCAGGAAACGGGCGGTAAACCGTTTTTTAGCGGCGCTGATTTTCCTGCTCAGCATGGCCGGTTTTTGTTTGTGTGGTTCCTATTATCATTGGTTTAACTCGCCATTGCTCAATTTGCTGTCGCAGTTATTACCGCTCATTGTGGTAATGCCGGTAGGGCCGCTGATGTATTTCTACATACAATCTTTTTGCGATCCTGAATTTAAACTCACCCCGCAACGGCGAAGGCACTTCTGGCCGGTGGTCATTGACCTGGGAGCACCGGTTGCGGCCGATGTGTTTGTGGTGGGCGTGCTGACGGGCGTATTGAAGAATAATCCGCAGCCGTGGATCATCTTTATAGATACCTATAATGTATATTCAGACATTCCACGATGGGTGTCACTGGCCATTTATACGTGGTTGTCTTTTAAATTCCTGGCGGCATATAAACGCAGTCACCCACCTGGCGCCGGGTTGCGCTGGCTGCAACAACTCACCTGGATGTTTGCGGGCTTTCTTGCTATCTGGCTGGTATACCTGGTGCCGTATATTATTCCCCGTTATACCGATGTGATACTCGATAAATTCGACTGGTATCCTATTTATGTACCCATGACTTTCCTGATTTACTGGCTGGGGATTAAAGGGTATATTATTTCCTACCAGGAATTGGTTACGGCTAAAAAGGCCGAAACTATATTGCCGGAATCTACTACAACACCGGCTGTAACGTTGCTGAAAAAAGCAATGGAAGAAGACCAGCTGTTTCTGAATGCAGCGCTTACCCTGCAAATGGTGGCGCAGCATACCGGTTTACCGCCCAAAACTATTTCTGCGGTGTTGAACCAGCATCTGCATAAAAATTTTAATGAGTATGTAAACGGCTACCGTGTTAACCTGTTCAAGGAAAAATTGTTACAGGAGGATGCTGATCAGCTTACCTTCACGGGCATTGCATATGATTGCGGCTTTTCTTCACCGGCTACTTTCCAGCGGGTGTTTAAACAACTCACCGGCATGTCGCCCTCCGAATTCCGGAAAAGCGCCCCGGATGCGCAGAAATCAGCGCTTTAATATGTCTCAAATCCGGATATGAGTAGGTGACAACGCGGTAAACAGGGAGCTTTGCCACCAAAATAAATGACCCGGATGGTACATCGCGCTAACTTCTCCTTTTTGATCATCGCCTTATTTTTATTTGCCTGCCGCGCCAGCCGGCCGGTCCCAAACAATGCACCGGTCACCTCCCGCGATGCAGTTTGGAATGCTGCAGCAATGACCCGTCTTGAAAAGAAACTGGAATATCTCCGGGAAAAATATCATATCCCCGGTATTTCGGCAGGCGTGGTAAATGAACAAAAACTGGTATGGAAAAAAGGCTTCGGCTATGCCGACCTGGAAAAACAAACAGCGCCCGATGAAAACACAGTTTACCAGGTGGCTTCCGTTACCAAAACGTTTGGCTCCATTATTCTTATGCAGCAGGTACAGGCCGGGAAGGTAAGCCTGGATGATCCTATCGGTAAATACGGCATTAACCTGGGCGCCCGCTGGGGCAGCGATCCACGGATCAAAGTCAGGCATCTGCTTACACATACCGCCATGGGCAGCATGTTTAACAGCTATAAACCCGGCTACGTATTCCGCTACAATGGCAGCTGGTATAATGAACTGGGGAAGGTAATTGCGCAGTCGTCCGGGCATACCTTCGGGGAATTGCTGATGGAACAGATCATTAGGCCGCTGTCGCTGAAAAGTACGGCGCCCAGTACCGATGATAGTGTCTGCTTTGCATTAACCGGTTATGACAAAGGAACGTTTATGCAGCGGGTAGCCAAACCGTACGACTGGAAAAACAAGCAGTTGCAGCCCATTACCTTTTCATACGGTTTTGGCCCGGCGGCGGGCATCATGAGCAATGTGGCCGATCTGGCGGTTTACTCCACCGCCATTGATCAGAAAATGTTCCTGGCAGATAGTACCTGGGAGAAAGTGTTTACGCCTTATGTCACCCCCAAAGGCAAAACCATCCAGTACGCGCTGGGATGGTATGTAAAGTACTACAAAGGCGTAAAGGTAATGTGGCATACCGGCTGGTGGACCGGCTATTCTGCCCTGTTTGTAAAGATCCCGGAGCGGGACCTGACATTTATTATCCTGGCTAACTCACAGGATCTGAGCCGGCCTTTTTATCACCTGGTGAAACCCTTGCCGGGCATTGGGATGTTTAATCCTTTCCGGCGTAATTTAAACAAAACGCTGAGGGCTTCCGCGTTTGGCGAAGCCTTCCTGGATCATTTCCTGGAGTGAATCCCGGTTTAATGCGCGCCGGGATCCGGTTCAAAGTCCAGCGACACGGAGTTCATGCAAAACCGCTTGTGCGTAGGAGGGGGGCCATCATCGAAGATATGACCGAGGTGCGAACCGCAACGTTCACAGATCACTTCCGTCCTTTGCATACCGAAGGAATTATCTTCCTTGTAGATCACGCTGTTGGCTTTGAGTGGTTCAAAAAAGCTGGGCCACCCGCAGCTGCTGGCAAATTTAGCGTCTGATCTGAACAGGGGATTGCCACAAACCGCGCAATAATAACTGCCTTTTACCTCGGAATCCCAGTATTTGCCTGTAAATGCCCGTTCGGTGGCATTTTCGCGGGCTACGGCATAGAGGTCGGGCGGCAGTATTCTCTTCCATTCGGCGTTGGTAATATGCAGTTTCCGTGTATCCGTTCTGGAATAGTAAGGATTTTTCACTGGCGCTTGTTTATTGTTGCTATTCTGGCTATGGCAGGCAATCTGTGTGGCCAGGATCAGTGTTAAAAGAAATATTATTCTCATCTCGCAAAAAAAATACTGGTGAATAATACAATAACCCAAAATTACCGCTTTAAATCCGTAATAAGGATGGCTATCCTGCCAGGTGGATGAACCGTCCTTTTTTTACAAAATCTTTAAAATAACCCCGTGATCATTTTTCCGTTTTTTTTCGGGAGATAATTATCTTAGCCGATATCTTCATGCTTAAATCATCATCACATTGTTACGTAAATTATTCTTTGCCTTCGTTATTACGCTTTTCAGCGGTTTCATTGCACATGCACAGCAATACTATCTCTTCGTGGGAAGTTATAACCGCGATAAAGACAAAGACGGCGTATACCTGTTCCGGTTCAACTACCAGACCGGTGCGTTGCAGCAGGTGTCTGCCACCAAAGGTATTCTCAATCCCTCTTTTCTTACGTTATCGCCCGATGGAAAATATATTTACGCCTGCTCCGAAGCCCAAACGCCTAACGTGGGCGGTGTCAGCAGTTTTGCTTTCGACAGTGTGAAAGAAACGGTAACGCTGCTCGACCGGCAGGACAGCGGTGGCGATAACCCCGCATATGTAGGCGTAGACCCTACCGGCAAATGGCTCATCTGCGCCAATTACAGCGGCGGCAGCCTGTCCATTTTCCCGCTCACCGGCGGCGGACATATAGCTCCCGCTAAACAAACCATTGCTTTTAAAGACAGCAGCGTTGTACGAAGCCGGCAACTCAGCTCACACATCCACGCGGCAGTTTTTTCCCCGGATGGCCATTATGCTTTTTTCCCGGATCTCGGTGCTGATAAAATCCATGCCTATCAACTGGTGCCGGATGCTGCAGCACCTTTACAGCCGGCCAATCCGCCATTCACGCGTACCACTCCCGGCAGCGGTCCCCGGCATATCACGTTTCATTCCAGGCTGCCAATGGCTTACTGTATTGAAGAAATCAGCGGCACCGTTACGGCGTACCAGTATCATGCCGGTAAACTGGATAGCCTTCAGCGGGTAGATGCCCGCCTGGCTACCTCCCAGGCCGATTATGGCAGCGCCGATATCCATATCTCCCCCGATGGCCGCTTCCTGTATGCCTCCACCAGGGAAGATGCCAACAGTATATTTATCTATTCCATTAACCAACAAAACGGACGATTGAAACAAATAAGCGTTGAATCCACACAGGGTAAACATCCGCGGAATTTTGTGATTGATCCTACAGGTAAGTTTCTATTGGTGGCCAATCAGAAAACAGGGAATATTGTTGTTTTTAAAAGAGATCAGAAAAGCGGACTGCTGAAGAAAACAGGCGTGGAGGTAACCCTGCCAAATCCTTCGTCCCTGCAGATCAGGGCTTACGCCAGATAATAATGAGCAGTGTGAGCAACAGCAGATATAACACCCACTTTACTATTTTGTAGGTATTGGTTTTGAAGAAGGTGTTCTTTTTAATGGTGCCGGTATCATCAAAACGTTCGGTGATCCTGGAGAACTCTCCGTGGGTGAGCTTTCCCCACAGCTCCCCGGCATCGTTTACCAGCTTCAGGATGGTAACATGAAACATCACTCCAAAGGAGCTGCCGGGAAAACGTTTTTTGATCATTACCGCCGTTGCCGCCAGTTCTACAGGTAAGCTACCTACAGCAAATAACAACACGGGGATAACCCAACCAGGAGCCGTAAACAACAGCACGAGTGCTGTGATGCCACAAAACAATACAGTTTCGGGCGTATTGGGCAAATTGCGGTAAGTATAGTTTGGATTGTACTTTCCCAAACGGCTGTTGCCAATTCCATACCGGTAAGGCCGTTTGTAGTTAGCACGGCCATCATCCCACCACGGATGGGTTACAGCTGCTTCCGGCAACGATCTGAAATTTTGTTCGTTATTCCTGTCGCGCACATGCAGGAAGAAATCAACATCTTCACCGCCACCGGCTTTCGGGTAATCGGTAGAGAAGCGCACATCGCCCACCGCACTTCTTTTTACCATGATATTCGCAGTGGCGCCCCAGGTAAACGAAGGCTTATTCGCCGCCACAGAAAAGATATTTACATTGCCGTTGACCATCAACGCCCTGGCAAAATCACTTGGTGGCGGTGGAAAATGAATAAGGCCAATGAATCCAATTTCATCGGGATGTTCTGCCGCAGCAGCTGCATACCTGAACAACAAATCATCTGTTACCGTAACATCATCATCCAGGAACAGGATCCAGTCGCCTTTTGAAACAGATATGCCCCGGTTCCGGGTGCCGGAAGCACCGAGGTTTTTTTCATTGATATAAAGAAATACATCGTTGTTATCCGCCAGCGCCCGGATACTTTCAGCAGGCACTATATCCGGATTATCTGCCATCAGGTAAAACTTAATGACAGCATTATCCGGCCTCGGCAGGCGAAGCACAGGAAGTACATATTTTTCCTCCAGCCGGAAGGACGGCATTACAACATCTATAGTGAGTTTCATACTTAGCAGATAACGGTAGATAAATCAGGTAGCACTACATCAACGCTTACGGCGCCCAGAGGTCTTCTTCGCGGAGCAGTTTTTTCTTGTAACGTTTCATCAACATCCGCACATACATCCACCAGCCCATTCCCCTGCGGATCAGCTGTAATTTATCTTTCAAAAATTGCCGGTCTTTATTATCCGAGGAAAACCCGCTCATGTTATACAATACAATGGTAATGGGATAATGCTGCTTCTTAAAACTGCGGTCGCCCCAAACGAGGAGGTTAAGCGCGTAATCAGCCAGCACTTTATATTGCAGATCATAGGAATATTTCCGGAAAACGCTTTTCGGGTAAATAATGGATTGATGGTTCATACAATATTTGGCGAGCCGGTACTCACTGAAGCTGCCTTGTAAAAGCGGATATTCAACGGGACCGTTTGTATTGAACCCGGTGCTGTTGCCATAGTAAATAGTGTGGTCATCGCGGAGATATGAGGAGAGTTCACTGAAGCCCGGCAGGAGACGATCGTCGCTGCCCAGGAAATATAACCAGTTTCCGCTTGCCATCCCGATGCCTTTATTGAGTGCGTCATAGATGCCCTTATCCGGTTCACTCACCCATTTCACCAGCTCCAGGCCGGATTCCTGCACAATGCTCAGGGTGTTGTCGGTACTGCCTCCATCTACAATCACCACCTCCATTCCTTTCACAGTCTGTTCCTTAACAGATTGCAGGCATTCTCTGAGGTGCTGACCGGCATTATACGTTGCGATAATTATGCTGATCAATACATCACCGGGTCGTTCATTCATTCGATATACTAGTTGATTACCGGGGCTAAAATTAGGGCTATTTGTTTGTTTTTTTATTTGGTTATTTGGATATTTTGTTGCGATAGCCCGGCATGATGTAACGCCATATCCAAATAACCAAATACTAAAACAGGGGAATCATTACTGGTTTACCCTGAACTTTTCAGTAGCCCCGATAGTAGTATGATTGCAGGTCATAGGCTGTGTACCGCCTTCGCTGGAAACATAGCTGCCATTGCTGCCCCTGAGTGAAATGGTACCGTCGCTGTTGCTGATCCAGTCGAACTGTTCCCACGGACCAATAGCAGTACGGTTACAGTTCATGGCCTGGGTACCATTTTCTGAACATACATAAAAGCCGCCGTTTACCAGTGCTACTTTACCGCTACCGGCGCTTACCACGGAAAACTGTTCCCATCCCTGGGCCACGGTGCGGTTGGCATTCATGGCCTGCGTGCCGTTTTCGCTGCACACGTACAGGTTATTGGAGCTTTTAAGGGTAATGGTTTGCCCGATGGGAGCGCCGCCACCGCCGCCCACTACAGGCGCAGTAGGACGCGTAGCTGTTAAACCGATTTGTCCCTTCAGCATTTTACCGCCATCCCCGGTGAGGCGCAGGTAGTAGTCTGCGGAGCAAACCACCCCATCTTCATCCAGGGTCACAAAGTTGGAACCTGCGGGAATAAAGGAGGCGTTTTCTGCTGTTTTGGCAATCTGGTTACCTTCGTTGTACTCGTCAAACATAGAGATGTAAATGCCCTGGGCGCCTACCCGTACCATGTTGTAAAACTGGCGCCACATAAAGTCGCCATGCGCGCGCTGGTGTTCCTGTAAATCGCCCGGCAACACGCAGGGCTGGTAGTCGATTCCGTTGTTGTTACAATACGCCTGGTCCGGTGTGTTTACATTGGTGTAGAAATTATCTGCGTCAGCAACATTACCGATCCTGCCTACCATCCACGGTGAAATCATATTCAGCGCGCTGTAGGTAGCGAGGAAGCCGGGTCTGGAATCGCTGGTTTCGGTACGCCAGTGCGTAGGTACGCCGCCGATTACATAACAGCCCTGGTTTTTGAACCAGTTGATTACATCCAGGCATACCGCGGCAGACCACGGGTGATTGGAGTCGTTGAAGCCAAAGCCCCAGATACATACCACCGGTTTGCCATTCTGTTTGGCATAAGCGGAAGAAGAGGTGTAGGCCGACATCTTGGTGGTCCAGTCGGTTTTAATCTCAGATTGCATGTTGGTCCAGCCGCTGACATCATACATGATGTAAAACTTGCGGCCATAGTTTTCCGCAGCAGTTTTTACTTTGGCGGTAATGGCGTCGCGCACCGGTCCTTCGGTGCCATTTGGGTTAAAGCGCTGCAACGCCGCGGCGTCGATACCATTTTGCTGCATCCACAGGAAGTGGGTGTTCACGGTTTGGTCGTTGAAAGAAGAGAACAGTTTCGCAGGTTGACCATTGCCGAGGTTTGCCCAGGCGGTTTGATAGGTGCTGCTGTAGTCCCTTACATCGGGCCAGGACTTAATACCATTATTCGTGGAAGAGGGCGACGCGCCCCAGTTCTGCGTCCAGTGCCACCAGGCATTGATAGGGGAGCCATCGCCATTGGCGGCAAACCAGCCCTGGTAGCCTACCGTGATTTTACCGACTACGTCGCCAACAGGAGAGCCCAGTGCGCTGATGCCTGATTTTTTGCCATCGAGCGACTGGAGTGAATTGACGGCCTCTTTTTTGGAGCAGCCAACAGACAATGCAACAAGGGTTGCGAAGAGAAGATGCAACTTGTTTTTCATGTGTGGAACAATTGATGATGATTAGGAATTACTATCGGATTTGCTACCGTGGTTTTCTTAGAACAATGCCGGGCTATGGATAATGAAACGTGGAAGTTTTCTGGTGCAATTAAGGGGAGAGGCACTAATCAGTGCATTAATAAAGGGCTAATAAACAAATTAGGGCTGACTTTTTTTTCACCCGGAGCCGTATTACGATTTCCGGGTACCCGCATTACCGGTAGTGATCAGGGAAATCCTGCGTGTAATTCATTCACCGTATTAAAGATATAATCGGGTGAGGCATCCTGCAGTTCCTGCGTACTGCCGTAACCGTAGCCAACTGCAATGGAGGGCAGCTGGTTTTTCTGTGCGCCTATGATGTCGTGTTTGCGGTCGCCCACCATAACGGTGTTGCCGGCATCCAATTGTTGTTCGGACATCACGTAGCGGATCAGTTCCGCCTTGTCGGCCCGCGTGCCATCCAGCTCGCTGCCATATACCGCCGTAAAGTAAGGCTCCAGGTTAAAGTGCCGGATCACGATGTCGGCAAATACTTTTGGTTTGGAGGTGGCAACAAACAACCGTCGCCCCTGTGACCGCAGCGCAGTGAGTAATTCCGGAATGCCGGCATACTGCTCGTTTTCATAAATGCCGGTTACTTTGAAGTACTCCCGGTAAGCGCTAACCGCCTCCCATGCCTGCGATTCGGTAAAGCCATAATATTCGATGAACGATTGCTGGAGGGGCGGACCAATAAACGGAAGCAGCTTCTGAAGGTCCGGCTCGGCAATACCTGCCTTTGCCAATGCATACTGAACGGATTTGGTAATACCGGTTTTAGGATCTGTAAGCGTACCGTCGAGGTCAAATAAAATATTGGCGTATTTCATAACGGCTGCAATATAAATTAAAAAGAGGACGTTGAATAGGTTCAGGTTATTTCTTAGCTTACAACTGAATACAACTGTCACATGAATGATTTCTTCCGGAACTCCCTGTCCGCTATTATCGCCATTTTTCTACTCGCTGGATGCAGCAAAAGTGAATCCCAAACCATTGTTGCCACCGGCTACAGTGATGTGGACCAGGTGCTGAACGATTCCGTACCTGTTGCCTTTGATGGCAAATGTTACGCAGTGATTCATGAAAATGGGAAAACCGTATATGCGAAAGGATTCGGCGGCTATACCGGCAGCACACGCCAGCTCATTGCTTCCTGTTCCAAATGGTTATCGGCGGCAGTGGTTATGAGCCTGGTAGATGAAGGAAAAATAAAGCTCACCGATAGTGTGGGGAAATATCTGCCCGTTTTTACTACTTATCATAAGGGAGATATTACCATTGCGCAACTCTTCTCCCATACATCCGGTTTTCCCGGAAATTCTTCCCAGGGATATGAATCCAATGTGCTGATCACGCTCACACAGGCGGCAGATGGTATTGCCCGGAATGTGGCGCTGCTGAACCGGCCGGGCACCACCTTTTATTATGGCGGCGTAAGTATGCAGGTTGCCGGCCGCATTTGTGAAGTGGCCTCCGGTAAAAGCTGGAGCGCCCTGGCGGCGGATAAAATATTTACGCCCTGTGGCATGACCAGCACCGACTTCGGACTCACGGCCAATCCGCAGATTGGCGGCGGCGCCCGGAGCACGCCGGACGATTATATCCGCTTCCTCGACATGATCATGAACAAAGGCGTAGCCGCCAATGGTACCCGTGTGCTCAGCGAAGCCGCAGTAGCAGCGATGGAGGAAAGTCAAACCGGCCATGTTACTGTCACTTATACCCCTTATCCCGCAGTACTGCTCAATACAAAAGATTTCTACGGCACCGGCAACTGGAGGGACGTAACCGCTCCCGGTGGCGCACTGATTGAAAACAGCAGCCCCGGCGCCTTTGGCAGCCATCCGTGGATAAACCGCGATAAAAAGCGCACGGGTTTTATCTTTACTTTTATTGCCAGCAACGGTTATCTTTCCACTCTACCCACCTGTTTAAAGATCCGGGCGCTGGTGAGGAATAAATAATAAATGCCTTATTAAGTCAAGATAGTGTCTGTTTTAGTCAATTTTCAGGGAGAGTTGTTGCCCCATTGCCGTTAATTTTGATGGTATACAAATTCCACGGAAGAGGTCATATACCTATGGTCTGCCACAGTCGGAGATTATTAATACATAACAGGCGCACCTGCCTGTTACATCAAAAACGTTATCCGGAAAACATGGATCAGCAACTTTTTTCTTTCAGGCATATTGCAATAGCCGGCGCCCTGTTGATGGCCGGTACAGCTGCGGCGCAGCAGCAACCATTACGGCTCTGGTATAACAAACCGGCAAAGGTTTGGGAGGAAACGGTGCCACTTGGGAATGGCCGCCTGGGCATGATGCCGGATGGCGGGATCAGCCAGGAGAAGATTGTTTTAAATGATATCACCCTCTGGTCCGGCGCACCGCAGGACGCCAACAACTACGATGCCTACAAACAACTGCCCGCTATCCGGCAGCTGCTGGCCGAAGGAAAGAATAACGAGGCCCAGGCGCTGATGGACAAATCATTTGTATGTACCGGCAAAGGCTCCGGGGATGTTCCTTTCGGATGTTTCCAGATGCTGGGCGAATTATTGCTGCAGTTCAGCTATCCCAAAGCGGATAGCCCTGCCCGTTATAAAAGGGACTTGTCGTTGAATGAGGCGATAGCCACTACTAATTATACAATTAACGGGGTCGCCTATACGCGCGAATATTTTACGGACTTCAACGGCGATGTAGGCGTGATCCGTTTAACGGCCGGCAATGGCGGACAACTCAATATGCGGGTTGCCATCAGTCGCCCGGAAAGAGCCACCATCCGCACCGAAGGACAGGAGCTGCAAATGTCCGGCGAATTGAAAAGCGGTACTGCCAATCCCGGTATGAAATACCTGACCAGGGTACAGGCAAAACTGAAAGGTGGTCAGCTGCTAACGGACAAGGATACACTGGTTATTAAAGATGCCACGGAAGTGATCCTGTATGTATCCACCGCTACGGATTTCAGGAATCCCGGTTACCGGGAACAAACGAAACAACTGCTCGCTGCAGCCATGCGTAAAGGTTATGCGCAGCAGAAGCAACAGCATATAGCCGCTTATCAGCGTTTATTCAACCGCGTTAGTATGGAGCTGGGCGGCGCCGGTGCCACACAGGTGCCTACCGATCAGCGGCTCATTGATTTTCACAAGGCGCCCGCGGCAGACAACGGATTACCCGTACTATTTTATCAATACGGCCGTTATCTGAGCATCAGCAGCACCCGCGTGGGTTTGCTGCCACCTAATTTACAGGGGCTGTGGGCCAACCAGATCCAGACGCCCTGGAATGGGGATTACCACCTCGACGTAAATGTGCAGATGAACCACTGGCCGGTGGAAGTGAGCAACCTGCCGGAACTCAACCTGCCGCTGGCGGAGCTGGTACACGGACTGGTGAAACCCGGTGAAAGAACTGCCAAAGCTTATTATAATGCAGAAGGATGGGTTGCGCACGTGATCACCAATATATGGGGCTTTACAGAGCCAGGGGAAAGCGCATCGTGGGGCGTTACCAAGTCAGGGTCCGGATGGTTGTGTAATAACCTTTGGGAGCATTATGCTTTTACCAATGATAAAAAATACCTGGAAGATATATACCCGGTGTTAAAAGGCTCTGCTGAATTTTACAGCAGCATGCTGATAAAGGATGATAAAACCGGGTGGCTCGTTACTTCCCCTTCTTCTTCTCCGGAAAATTCTTTTTATCTGCCCAACGGCCAAACTGCCAGCATCTGCAACGGACCTACTATTGATAACCAGATCATCCGCGAGCTGTTTATGAATGTGATCACCGCTGCCAAAACACTCGGCAAGGATGCTGCATTCACCACCACGCTGACGGAGAAATTAAAACAGCTGCCGCCTGCAGGCAGGGTAGGTAAAGACGGCCGACTGATGGAGTGGCTGGAAGAATACAAAGAGACAGAACCCACGCACCGGCATATTTCACATTTATACGGATTATACCCCGCCTCGCTGATTACACCGGAAGCCACGCCGGAACTGGCCGAAGCCTGCAAACAAACGCTGGAAGTGAGAGGGGATGATGGCCCCAGCTGGTCCATTGCCTATAAGCTCTTATTCTGGGCACGACTACATGATGGCAACCGCGCGTTTAAATTGTTCGCCGGATTAATCAAACCCACTTATAATACGGACATTAACTACGGCGCCGGTGGCGGTATTTATTCAAACATGTTTTCTGCAGGGCCTCCGTTCCAGATAGATGGCAACTTCGGTGGCGCAGCCGGACTGGCAGAAATGCTGCTGCAAAGTCATGCGGGCTTTATCGATTTGTTGCCTGCACTGCCTGATGCGTGGAAGGCGTCTGGTACGGTAAAGGGGCTGAAAGCAAGAGGCAATTATACCGTAGATATGACCTGGAAAAACGGCCTCGTTACCAATTATAAAATACGCGGCGCCGCTACGCATAAAGTAAAAGTAAGAATCAACGGGGTAATAAAAGAGATACAACCAACGAAAATATGATCAGGAAATTAGCAGGGGTATTATTAGGTATAGCCGTTACCGTTAGTGCGCTGGCGCAGGAGCAATTTATTACCCGTTATGGCCGCCTCGATAATGTAAGGTATCATATCAAAGCAGATAAAAAGGCTACCATTACTTTCATGGGTGGCTCTATCACCAATATGGAAGGCTGGCGTGGTAAGGTGTGCGACTATCTCACTGCTGCATACCCTGCTACTGATTTCCGTTTTATCAATGCCGGGATTCCTTCGCTTGGCAGCTTACCACATGCGTTCCGGTTTGAACACGATGTATTAAGCAAAGGAAAAACCGACTTGCTATTCCTGGAAGCGGCGGTAAACGACCGGGTGAATGGTACCAATGAAGTAACGCAGCGCAGGGCTATGGAAGGGATTATCCGTCATGCGCTGAAAGCCAATCCGCAGGTGAATATTGTGCTGATGGCTTTTGTGGATGAAGACAAGATGGCCGACTATCACGCTGGTAAAGTGCCGGTAGAAGTACAGGTGCATGAAGATCTTGCCAAAAAATATCATCTGCCGTTTATCAATCTCGCTAAAGAAATTACTACCCGCATAGATGCCCGTGAGTTTACCTGGAAAGATGATTTTAAAGATCTGCATCCTTCTCCTTTTGGGCAGCAGTTATATTTTGATGCGATCAAACGGTTACTGGAAGAGGATTTCAGCGCAATGGCGCCAAAGCATTTATCATCAGTGAAACTGCCCCGCGCAGCGGACCCGCTCAATTATGAAAACGGCGCCTATGGCGATATACATGAAGCTGTTAATAAAAATGGATTCTCCATCATTGAATCATGGGAGCCCACTGATAAGGTGGGTACCCGCGAAGGATTTGTAAAGGTGCCTATGCTGGTATCAGACACGGCGCGTGCCAGTGTGGAGTATCCATTCACCGGGCGTACTGTTGGTATTGGCATTGTTTCCGGTCCGGATGCAGGTGTAATCAGCTATCGTATTGATGGCGGCGCTGTGCAGCAAAAAGATCTGCGCACGCAGTGGAGTAAAAGCCTGTACCTGCCGTGGTATCTCATATTGGGTGATGATCTGAAACCCGGCAAACATACGATCAGCCTGCAAAAGGAGGGTGATGGATCTGTTTGCCGGGTGGTGTATTTCCTGGTAAATTAATCCAGTGAAGTAACGTCTCTCTTGTAGTCTCTCGGGGTTTTCCCTTTGATCTTTTTGAAGAAGCGGTTAAAGTGCGTGGTATTCCTGTATCCGCACTTATTCGATAACTCTGCCATCGACATTTCCTTTTCCTGCAATAGCCTGCAGGCGTAACCGATCCTTAATTCATTTACAAAATGAGTAAATGATTTCTGTGTTCTGCTTTTGAAGAAGCGGCAGAAGGAGTGTACGTTGATGCCTGCCACCGCTGCTATTTCCGACAGCGGGATATCTCTTTTAAAATGACGGAAAATATATTTGAAGATATCATCCATCCTCGACTGATCTTTATCGTTATACAGGTTTACATAGTTAGTGCCGGCAAGGAGTTTATATTCTTTGGTGGCCATCATTTTCTGTAGCAGGGTCATAAAGGAGATGGTTTGCAGCAGGTCGTGCTGTGTAAGCATCTGCTGCATCAACGCCAGTATTTCCGTTTTGGCTTTGCCATGAAACTGGATGCCCCGCTGCGCCTTTTTGAGCCAGGTTTTAACGGCGCTCGCATTGGTAAAGGGACTAAGATGTTCTACCAGGAGATCCGGCGAAATATACAACGCCAGCGACCTTGCCTGGAGCTTGTCTTTCCCTTCAAAATACTTTTGCTCGTTGTGCCACACATGCGGGGTACCGGAGCCAACAAATATCAGCTCCCCGCTTTCAAAATAGCTGATGTTATCGCCAATGATGCGTCGCCCGGCGCTTTCCACTACGTATACCAGCTGGCATTCGTGATGGAAGTGGAACTCCGTGGAAAAGTACGGCTGTGTAATTTCCTTGATCAGGTATACACTTTGTTCGAGGGCTTTATCGCCCGGTATGGCAAAAAGAGGCTTCATATTATCCGACTAAAATAGGTAAATTCAGTAAATAAGTCAAAATAGTGTTGATTTAAGTCAATTTCACCGGGATGACCTACCTTATCCCTGCTTACTTTTGAATTATCCACGGAAAATGAAAAACGATGATACTGCAAGATAAAATAGTGCTGATTACCGGCGGCGCATCCGGCATTGGTGAAGCCTGCGCGCAGGTGTATGCAAAGCAAGGCGCCACCGTGGCGGTGATTGATAAAGACGCTGCAGCATTGCAACGTTTGCAGGAGCAGATGGGCACGCCGCATATTTTCCTCACAGCAGATCTTAACAGCGGCGCGTCTATACAACAGGCCATTGACAGGGTGCTGCAAACCTACGGCCGGCTCGATGCTATCCATAATAATGCAGGCGTTGCCAGTCCTTCGAAACCTTTACATGATACCACCGAAGAAGAGTGGCAACTGGTCATGAATGTAAATGTGCGTGGCATCTATTACACCACACGCTATGGCATTGCTGCACTGAGAGCTTCCCGTGGCTGTATCCTCAACACCAGCAGTATGGTAGGGGACATTGGCCAGGAAAACCATGCGGCCTATGCAGGTAGTAAAGGAGCGGTAAATGCACTCACCAAAGCAATGGCGCTCGACTATGCCGCCGACGGTATCCGGGTAAACGCAGTGGCCCCCGCAGGCGTATGGACGCCCATGTTGCGCCGGTGGAGCAGTGAACAGCCGGAACCCGCACGTATAGCGCAATACCTCGATGGTATCCACGCGTTGGGATATTGCCCGGAGGCAGATGAAATTGCCGACGTGTGCGCGTTCCTGTTATCTGAACAGGCGCGCTTTATCACCGGCTGTATTATGCCCGTAAGTGGCGGGGCAGAACTTGGATATAAGCATACCTTATAAAATAAAGTGAACAATGAAAAAATTAGCTGCTTTCTGTTTGTTGTTGCTGGCACTCCAGGGCAAAGCCCAGACCAATGCACAACTGGATCCGAAAATACTGACCAGTAAAAAAGTGATGGACCAGTTTATGGACCTGCGCTTTGGCCTGTTTATCCACTGGGGGCCTGTTTCCCTGAGAGGTACGGAAATAGGCTGGTCACGGCACAGCAAGGTGCCGGCCGCAGAATATGATACCCTGTACCGTCAGTTTAACCCTGTGAAATTTAATGCAGAGGAATGGGTGAAAACAGCCAGCGATGCCGGTATGAAATACCTGACCATCACTGCCAAGCATCATGACGGATTTTGTTTATGGCCATCTGCCTATACTGATTATAATATTACTGCCACTCCCTTTAAGAAAGATGTGGTGGGCCTGCTGGCAAAAGCATGTAAGAAGTATCACATTAAGTTCTGTATCTATTACTCGGTGCTCGACTGGCACCATCCGGACTACCCTATTGATAATCCGGATGATACAACGGCAAAGGGTATACGAAAAGATGCACGCATGGACCAGTACGTGGTGTATATGAAGAACCAGCTGAAAGAACTGGTAACCGGCTATGATCCTTATATGCTGTGGTTTGATGGTCCCTGGGAAAAGCCATGGACACCAGAAATGGCGGTGGACGTGTACACCTATCTCAAAACACTGAAGAAAGATCTTATTATTAATAACCGTCTTGGTAAAGCGTTTTCCGGCACCGGCGCTTCGGGTACGTCTACCTTCCTGGGCGATTTTGATACGCCGGAACAACGTATCGGCGACCTGGACATGAACACGCCCTGGGAAACCTGCATGACCATCTGCGAGCAGTGGGCCTGGAAGCCGGATGATAAAATGAAATCGCTGCAAACCTGTATTCAAACACTGGCGAAAGTGGCCGGTGGTAACGGCAACCTGCTATTTAATGTAGGGCCCCGCTCCGATGGAGCCATAGAACCTGCACAGGTAGCCCGTTTGAAAGAGATGGGCGACTGGCTTCGTAAGTACGGCGCCGCTATTTATAATACGCATGGCGGTCCTTACAACCCTAACAGCAAGTATGCTGCTACGCGGAGTGGCAACAAAGTATACGTGCACGTTTTTGATCAGTCGCAGCCAACTATTGAACTGCCTGCTATGCCGGGCGTAAAAGTTAATAAAGCATATCTCCTGAAAGGCGCTGCAGTGAAGCTGACTACAGCCGCCGATCGGTTCACGATAACATTGCCCGCTGTATTGCCCGATGCCAATGACACCGTAGTGGTATTGGAAACGGATAAGCCGGCGCTTAGTGTTGCTCCTATAAAATGATAACATAAAATGATCAGTAAGATAGTTGTAAAAGATGCCCGGTTCCCTTTAACAGGTGGCGCCGGTAGCGATGCCATACATCAGAACCCCGTATATTCGTACACGGTAGCCTGTTTGTACGACGACAAAGGTAATTGCGGTACCGGCCTGGCTTTCACCCTGGGAGCAGGCAATGAACTGGTATGCGCTGCTGCGCGGTTCTACGGCGAAAAGCTGGTAGGAAAAGAACTTACCGAAGTGATGGCTTCCTTCGGCGATTGGTTTAAACAACGTTCCGATGAGCAGCAGTTCCGATGGCTGGGCCCTCACAAAGGAGTGGTGCACCTGGCCCTAGCCGCGGTAACCAATGCCTGCTACGACCTGTGGGCCAAACAACAGCAGGTGCCTTTATGGAAATTGCTGCTGGATCTTACACCGGAACAGGTGGTGAATACATTAGACCTCTCGTACCTCGAAGAAGTACTGCCCCGTGAAGAAGCGGTCCGTATGTTAACGGAAATGCAGGCCTCCAGGGCTTCGCGTGAAGGCGTGCTGCGCACGGGTTACGCGGCCTACGACACTTCCGCCGGCTGGTTTAATTATTCCGATGATCAGCTGGAAGCTAATTGTAAGCGCGCATTGGATAACGGCTTTCGCGCACTGAAATTAAAGGTAGGTGCAAAAGACCCGGACACGGATATACGAAGAGCGCATATTGTAAGAAATACTGTTGGCGATGAGATCAAAGTAATGGTAGATGCCAATCAGCAATGGAATCTGCCGCAGGCAATTGCTATTGGTAAAAAACTTGCAGCTATTAATCCTTACTGGATAGAGGAGCCCACGCACCCGGATGATATCCTCGCGCACAAAACCCTGGCGGATGCGTTGAACCCCGTGAAGCTGGCTTTGGGAGAACATGTACCCAATAAAGTGATTTTCAAGAATTACCTGCAAACAGGCAGCGCCGGGTTTATACAGGTAGATGCGGTAAGGGTAGGAGGTGTCAGCGAATTTATTACGGTAAGCCTGTTATGTAAAAAGTTTGGCGTGCCGGTGGTACCGCATGTAGGCGATATGGGACAGCTGCATCAGCATTTGGTGTTGTTCAATCACATTGGTATGGGACATGAAGCCTTATTCCTGGAGCATATACCGCACCTGCGTAAGCACTTCGTTCATCCTGCACTCATTACAGACGGCTTTTACAAGACGCCTGAAACACCGGGCAGCAGTTGCGATCTGCTGTCTCTTAATACTTTCCCGGGATGATAGCTACTACCGATATTATCATCAGCATTTGCTATGTGGCCTTTATTGTGGGGCTGGGCTTCTGGGCGGGATTATCCGGCAAGAAGAATGATTCAGCGGCAGGAGAATATTTCCTGGCCGGTAAATCGTTGCGCTGGCCCATGATAGGCATGGCATTGTTTGCCACGAACATTTCTTGTTTGCACCTGGTTAGTCTTGCCCAGAGCGGCTTTGATACCGGCTTGCTGGCGGGTAACTTTGAGTGGATGGCCGCCTTTACATTGATATTGCTGGCACTCTTCTTTATTCCGTTTTACATCCGTTCGGGAGTGGCCACGCTGCCGGATTTCCTGGAGCGGCGTTACAACAGGGCGTGCCGCGACTGGCTGGCGATTGTTTCCGTAGTATCGGCAATCGTGATCCATATTGCGTTTTCTTTCCTGGCGGGCGGCATTGTGCTGGAAACGTTGTTTGGCATAAACATGTTTACCAGTATTATCCTCATTGCATTGGTAACGGGCGCATACACTATTGTAGGCGGGCTCCGGGCCGTGGTGGTAACAGAATCCGTGCAAACGGTAGTGTTGCTGGCCGGCGCGGTGATCATCACGGTACTGTCGTGGTGGAAGGTAGGCGGCTGGCAACCGGTGGTGCAGGTGCTGCAGGAGGGCCATCAAATGGATAAGCTGTCGATGTTGCATCCGGCGGGCGATCCGAATGGGTTGCCCTGGTATGCGGTGTTCCTGGGTTATCCTGTTATTGGTATCTGGTATTGGTGTGCGGATCAGACTATTGTGCAGCGGGTATTGGGTGCAAAGGACGAAAATCATGCACGTACCGGCGCGCTGTTCTGTGGTTTTATAAAAGTGTTGCCTGTTTTTATTTTCATTCTCCCGGGACTACTGGCGTATGTGTTGTTCAAGCAAGGACACCTGGACCTGGAAGTATTGCGGCAGGCCGATGGACAGCTGCATACGAAGGGCATTTATTCCGTAATGATTACGCGGCTGGTGCCTACCGGGCTGGTAGGTGTGCTGGTAGCGGCGTTGCTGTCGGGCCTGATGAGCCAGATCTCCGGCGCGCTGAACTCTATTGCCACGCTGGTGAGCTACGATCTGTACAAACGGAACCGCCCGCAGGCAACAGACCGGCAACTGGTGAAAACGGGCCGTATTGCGGCCGGTTTAGCGCTTATTTTATCCATTGGGCTACTACCATTGCTAAACAGGTATGAGAGTCTTTTTAACGGCATTAACGACGTAATATCACATATTGCACCGCCCATCACCTGCGTGTTTCTGCTTGGTGTGTTCTGGAAAAAGGCATCTTCCCTTTCGGCGCAATATACTTTGTGGATAGGATCGGCGCTGGGTGCGGGGGTATATCTTACCGGAAAACTATATCCGATTAACACACCACCGCTGATGGTGGCTTTCTATTTGTTTGTGGTTTGTGCGTTGTTGCAGGTGGTATTGTCATTTGTATTCCCGGTGCAGCATACCGCTGAAAGCAGCCGTCTTTACTGGGAGAGTCCTTTAGCGCCATTGCGGGTAAAAGGCTGGCCGGGGCTGGCGAACTATAAAGTATTGTCTGCTGTGTTGCTGCTGATGATGGCAGCGCTGTACTGGCTTTTCCGGTAGGAGCCGTTTATAAAAAGATAAGCCTCTCCGGTTACCGGAGAGGCTTATCTTTTTATAGTTATTTTATTTAGACATCTGCTGAATAATGGCTTCTGTAACACCGGTACTGGAGAAGCCCCCGTCGTGGAAGATGTTCTGCATGGTGACCATCCGCGTGTAATCAGAGAACAGGGAAACGGTAAACTCCGCGCACTGATCGGCGGTAGCATTTCCGAGCGGCGACATCTTTTCGGAGAAGGCTACAAAGCCATCAAAACCTGCAATGCCTTGTCCGGCGGTAGTGATGGTAGGCGACTGTGAAATAGTGTTGATGCGCACATGTTTTTTGATACCATACTGATAACCGAAACTGCGGGTAATACTTTCCAGCATCGCCTTGATATCGGCCATTTCGTTGTAGTTGGGGAAGGCGAGGTGTGCAGCAATAAATGTGAGGGCCACTACGGAGCCCCATTCATTGATGGCATCGTGTTTAATAGCGGTTTGCAATACCCGGTGAAAGCTCATGGCGGATATATCTACCGATTTATGCATGTAGTCGTAGTTGAGATTCGTATAGTCGTTGCCTTTACGCATATTCACGCTCATGCCAATGGAGTGGAGGATAAAGTCCACGCCGCCGCCAAAGTGTTCTTTTGTTTTGATGAAAAGGTTATCGAGGTCCTCCATGTTGGTAACATCGGCAGGGATAACCGGTGCGTTGCATTGCTGTGCCAGTCCGTTTATTTCACCCATCCGGATGGCAACAGGAGCATTGGTTAAAACGATTTCCGCACCTTCTGCCACGCAGCGTAGTGCTGTTTTCCATGCAATGGATCTTTCATCCAGCGCACCAAAAATAATTCCCTTCTTTCCCTTTAATAAATTGTGAGACATGACGAAGTTTTAGTGTAAGGATTAATTGCTACAGGGATTAAATGTAGCCTAATTATTCCTCCGTAGGGAGTGGGTACGGAAATTTTAACATTTTATCCGGCGGCGGTATTTTAATGCCCGAATTGTTTCTGCAGATCCATTTGCAAAAACCAGAGTTCTTCTACCGGCACGGCTTTTTTACTGATGTTATCCAGGTCTTTTCCTTCCTTTGTAAATAAGAATGGTACGAAGCTGAATGCCTGGTTGCCGTTTAATGCAGCTACTTCTTCGCGCCAGCCTTTCCAGCGGAAAGCTTCATAGAATCCTTCAATGTCGCCGGAGCAGCAAAAGGAAATAAAATCGCTGTAGCTGATCTCCATATTCTCCCATTCCAGTGTATCAGGTGCAAAGTAAAATATACTGCCAATTCCTTCCTGCGCCGCAATGCCGCCGGCATTGATGGCAAAGAAGCCACCTACCACATCGTCCGCTATTAATAAAAAGCCGGGTTGCTCACCGGAATGCATATACGATTTTCCATCATTCCAGGCAGGCAGTGTACGGTCCAGCTTTTCGTGGCCGGAGCCGAGCACCCGGATCCAGCCATGATCTACCAGCAGTCCGCCGGTTTCATAGATGATGGCGCCCATGGGGGAGCGGGTGGTTACCTGGGTTTCATATAAAGCCTGCTCTGCACGGGCACTATCTTTCGGAAGAATTTCTATATGGTTGCTACCATCTTTAATCCATTCCTTTACCAGGTCCCAGCCTGGTTCTTTTGTATTAATCAGTTCATTAACAGGTTTCATCTGTGCAAATTAAATAAAAAACGCGGGTGAACAAGAGGTGTTCATCCGCGTTTTAATATGATAAAGAAGCGCAATTATATCTCCCCCTTCTTCAGTTGCTGCACGGCATAGTCCACCGCCCTCGCGGTCAGCGCCATGTAGGTGAGCGACGGGTTCTGTGTGGAAGTAGAAGTCATGCAGGCGCCATCTGTTACAAATACGTTATTGCATGCGTGCATCTGGTTCCATTTATTCAGCATAGATGTTTTAGGATCGTTGCCCATACGTACGCCGCCCATTTCGTGGATATCCAGTCCGGGCGCCTGTTTGGAGTCGCTGGTATGTATATTGGTGAAACCGGCTTTGGTAAACATGTCGGTCATCTGCTCAAAGAAATCCTTCAGCATCTTTTCATCATTGTCGTCGTAGTCTACGTTGATATTGATTTGCGGAATGCCCCATTCGTCTTTCTTCTGGGTATCCAATGTAACGGTGCTGATTTCTTTCGGAATAGTTTCACCCATCATGTGTGAGCCTACATACCAGGGTCCTGTTTCGCTGTTGAAGAGCTGGTCTTTCAGCGTTTTGCCAAATCCGTCGGTGTTGGTATGCGAGCCTCTGTCGGAGGAGAATCCTGCTGCATATCCACGGAGGAAATCTGTTTCCTGTTTGTGTACATTACGGAAGCGGGGAAGGTACGCGCTGGTAGGGGTACGGCCATCGGTGGTAGAGTCTTTGAATCCTTCGTATTGTCCGCTGATACGTCCGCGGTAACTATGAAAGGCAAAGTATTTTCCCAGCACACCGCTATCGTTGCCGAGGCCATTGGGGAAGCGGTGGGAGGTGGAGTTGAGCAGTACGGCGTTGGTGTTTATGGCAGCGGCGTTTACGAAAATTACTTTTGCGTAATACTCCATCATTTCTTTGGTGTTGGTATCCACTACACGCACGCCGGTGGCTTTTCCTTTTTGTTCATCAAAGATGATGGAATGCACTACGGAAAACGGGCGGAGTGTAAGATTACCGGTTTTTTCTGCCCAGGGAATAGTGGAGGAGTTGCTGCTGAAGTAGCCGCCAAACGGACATCCGCGGTGGCAAAGATCTCTCTTCTGGCATTGTCCTCTGCCCTGGTCCAGGTGGATCTGCTTTGGCTGCGTTAAGTGGGCGCAACGGGCGTAGATCACCTGTCTGTCTTTATAATTATCTTTTACAAAATCCTTAAAATAATTTTCTACACAGGAGAGTTCCAGTGGTGGCAGAAATTCTCCATCGGGGAGGTTTGGCAGGCCATCTTTGTTTCCGGAGATGCCTACAAATTTTTCCACGTGGCTGTACCAGGGGGCAATGTCTTTGTAACGGATAGGCCAATCGGTGGCGAAGCCGTCGCGGGCGGGGCCTTCAAAGTCGAAGTCGCTCCAGCGTTGTGTTTGCCTGGCCCACATCAGTGATTTCCCGCCTACCTGGTATCCTCTGATCCAGTCGAACGGTTTGGGCTGACCATAAGGATGATCGGTATCTTTCACGAAGAAGTGCATGGCATCTTCTTTATAGGCGTAGCAGCGGCTGATCACCGGGTTGGCAGCCTTAATGGCTTCCGGTATCTGGCCACGGTGGGGAAATTCCCATGGGAACTGGCTGGTAGTGGGGTAGTCTTTTATGTGTTTAACATCACGGCCTCTTTCCAGCACCAGTGTTTTTAAACCTTTTTCTGTGAATTCTTTTGCTGCCCATCCGCCGCTGATGCCGGAACCAATAACAATGGCATCAAACGTACGGTTTTGCAGGCTGGTATTATCTTTACTCATACAATTAGTAGTTAGGCAAGCTTCCGGGTAATGGGTTTCAGCGGTACGCAACCGTGGTATCTGGCAGGTACCAGTTCGTAGATATTTACTTTGGTAAGAAAATATTTGGAATTGGTATATGCCTTGATGGTAAGGCGTTTGGTAGCGCGGTAGAAAAAAGAAACGTCGTCCTTGTCGTCTTTTACGGCTTCAAGGGTTTTGAGCAGGGCTTCCCGTTGTGCGGGAGTGCTGTCCAGGAAGGTATGTCCGTTTAGTTTTTTAGATGCCTGTTCAAATGATTTCATGCCGCTGAGCCAGCGTTGCTGGTCTTCTTTTTTATAGCAATCGTCCATCATAATGAGGGTAAATAAGTGGGCGGACAGCTCCTTAGCGCCTGGCGTGGTAGTAGCGGGGATGATCGTTTCCACGAGTTCGGCCAGCATTTTCTCCTGGTCGCCATCTACCTGGATGTTCTTTAATGTTAATGATGTTCTGCTGGTATGTTGCAAACAGGCAGGCAATATGGCCATGCCGGCTGACACATACAGCAGCTGCTTGAGCGCAGCTCTTCTTGTCACTTCCATTGATCGGAATTTATTGTAGTAAAACGGGAATTGGTCTGCATTATTTCAAATCTTATACGCTGCGAATCCTTATTTCCCGGCGCTCCGGCTGGAAATAAGGATTAAATATAAAGGAATCCGGGAGTATTTACAAGGTTTTTGTGGTGGCTGGTACAGCTAGCCCCTTTTTTTTACGGCGTCGATTACAGCGCCAACGATCACAAAGGCAAAGCTGCTGAACGGAACGGTCACCAAAGCGGCCATCAGGTATTGCGCGTCTTTCCGGTTCCAGTCTTTCGCATAGGAAAAGATATAGAAAACCAGGGGATGAACCACCATGTACAGAAGTACCATCAGGAGGATGATTTTTCCACTGACGATGGATTCGTTGGGAGGGGTGGATGAGCGGATGAGTATTAAAGCGGGTATTAATATTAAAAGAAAGATGACCGCCAATACCAGGATGGTGAGTAATTGAAGGTGATGATCAGATGCGCCACTTACCATGAGGGCCATCATCTTTTCAACCGGATAGCCGGGGAGTACGGCGAGGGCCGGTGCTATTACGGTGGCTACCAGCATCAGTGAGATGGCGGTAAACAGGGCCCCGATCACGAGACCCTTTCTATTCGGATTTATCTTCATAAATACAGGTTACTGATTTTTATTTCACTCCTTTTTCAGGATTCCAGTTGCCCCGCAATTTACGGATATACAGGATCTGGCCAATATGATAGGCGTTATGTGTGTTGATATTGGCAATGGTGCTGTATTGTGATGCGAGCTTTTTTTCATCGGCTTGTTCAATAGCAGTTTCCCAGGCAGTGAGCACGCTGTCGATCCGTTTAACGGAGGCCTCCCATTGCTCCTTTGTGGCGGGAGAAAAGGTATCGTCGTTATTGATATTAGCAGCCGGCTTTGCTTTCCCGTTGAATTTCTCCAACAGTCCGAGGTCCCAGAAAATGAGGTGGTTCACCAGTTGCGCAATGGAGTGGTTACCGGAGCTGTCTTTCCAGTTGGCCTCTTCAGAGGTAAGTCCTTCTATAGCGGTGTTTACTGTTACAAACCATTGTGCATGGGCCTTATCGTGGGTAGTACGTAACTGGTCCAGCAGTATGGATTTAATGGTAGCCGTTTGGCTGTAACTGAAAAAAGAAATTAACAGGAACGGGAGTACGAAAATAATTCTCATAGCGGGTATGTTTTGGAGTTTAGCTATTTGGTTGCGGATCAAATATAATGACTTTGTGATCTCAAACGACGAAAAATTTAACCGGTAACGTTCTCAATGAAAAAAAATAAACGGATGAGGCAAAACTTTATCTTTATCGGCATCCATCTAAAATGCAGAAGCCTATTGAGCGGTTGTTTGCAAAAGTGATGCAACAATTCCTGGTATACGTGCAATCCGGTCAGATGCCGGCCTGGGAAGTACCGGGTATGCTGGCAAAATATTATACCACCACACAGGCGCTGTTGATAGCAAAGCGTTTAGCGTAATGATATCAGGGCAATTAAAATCAACCGAATGAAACAACAGACAGCTACTGTAACAGCGGGATCACTCAGCAGGCGGGACACCGTAATATCCATACTCATTGTGGGTTTACTGTTCTTCGTATTTGGTTTTGTGACATGGGTGAACGCCATCCTGATACCATATTTCAAGATTGCCTGCGAACTGAGCAATTTCCAGTCGTACCTGGTGGCCTTTGCCTTTTACATCTCCTACTTCTTTATGTCGGTGCCGGCTTCATACCTGTTGAAGGCTGTGGGCTTTAAGAAGGGGATGATGATAGGTTTCTGGGTGATGTCGCTGGGAGCGCTGATATTTATACCAGCGGCGTATACACGCACTTATGAGATATTTCTTGCGGGGTTGTTTATTATTGGTCTTGGGCTGGCCGTGCTGCAAACAGCAGCCAACCCCTATATCACTATCCTGGGGCCTAAAGAGAGTGCGGCTGCGCGTATCAGCATTATGGGGATCTGCAACAAGGGGGCGGGTATAGTGGCGCCACTGATCTTTGCTGCTGTGATACTGAAGGCTACCGACGGCGACCTGTTTAAGGAGCTTGCCCATATGACGGGGGATGCCCGTAATGCCGTGCTGGATGCGCTGATCAGAAGGGTGATAGCGCCCTATGCGGTGGTATCGGTGGTTTTGTTTGCATTGGGTTGCATGGTGCGTTTTTCCCCTTTGCCCGAAATAGACACAGAGCATGAAGATGCAGCCGTCGCTAGTGCCAATGCGGGTAAAACGAGCATTTTCCAGTTTCCTCACCTGATCCTGGGGGCGCTTGCGATATTTTTACATGTGGGTACGCAGGTAGTGGCCATTGACACTATTATTGGTTATGCGGGATCCATGCACATCCCTTTGCTGGAGGCAAAAACATTTCCTTCCTATACGTTATTCGTTACCATTTGCGGCTACCTGCTGGGGATATCGCTGATACCGCGTGTGATCAGTCAGGCTAATGCCTTGAGGGTATGTACCATACTGGGCGCGGTGTTTACGCTGGCAATTGTATATATGCATGGCGAAGTGAGGCTGCTGGGGCATGTAACGGATATCTCGATCTGGTTTGTAGTGATGCTGGGTTTTGCCAATTCGCTGGTATGGGCGGGCATCTGGCCGCTGGCGCTGGACGGACTGGGGCGGTTCACCAAACTGGGGGCGTCTGTGATGATTATGGGGTTATGCGGTAATGCGATGTTGCCGGTGATATACGGACTGGTAGCGGATATGTACAATGTCCGGTTGGCTTACTGGGTATTGTTTCCGTGTTACCTGTACCTGGTGTTCTACGCATTTTACGGGTATAAACTGAGAAGCTGGCGCAGGCCGTAGGCATAGGGCGGTTGTTTATTAGGGTGGCAGGTGTTTGGCCGGATAAAAAATTGTATACTTGAGGATTATAAGGAGGCGTATCCGCACCTGACTGATGACGATTTAGTAAAAACGTTCCTGGAACAGGAGCGCAATAAAAAACTTCTGCTACATGCTTAAAGAAAGAATCCGGCAATTAGCCAGCGGACTGCTGGAGGAGGCAACGGCCAACCGTCGCCACCTGCATACGAATCCAGAACTTTCCTACCGGGAATACCAGACGGCGCTTTTTATAGAAGAGAAGTTGCGTGCACTGGACATTCCGTTTGAAAGGATGGCTGATACCGGGATTGTTGCTTTATTGCAGGGGGAGGCCGCCCCATCGGACAAGGTGGTGGCGCTGCGGGCGGATATAGACGCCCTGCCCATTATTGAGTTGAATGAAGTGCCCTACCGTTCGCAGAATGAGGGGGTGATGCACGCCTGCGGGCATGATGTGCATACATCGTCCCTGCTGGGCGTGGCGGGGATCCTCAGCCGGATGAAGGAGGAGTTTTCCGGTACGGTGAAGTTTATTTTCCAGCCGGCGGAAGAGGTGATCCCCGGCGGGGCCAGTTTGATGATTAAGGCAGGGGTACTGGAAAATCCACGGCCGCACCATATCCTGGGGCAGCATGTGATGCCGGAGCTGCCGGTGGGTAAGGTGGGGTTCCGTTCCGGGCGCTATATGGCCAGCAACGATGAGATTTCCATTACCGTGAAGGGGAAGGGCGGTCATGGTGCGATGCCGCACCTGGGCATTGACCCGGTGGTGATTGCCTGTCATATGGTTATAGCACTGCAACAGATTGTGAGCCGCCGTGCCAACCCGTTGCTGCCATCAGTATTGACTTTTGGTAAGATGCATGCCAACGGGGCCAGTAACGTGATCCCGGATGAAGTGAAGCTGGAGGGTACGTTCCGGTCGCTGGATGAAACCTGGCGTAATGCGGCACATGAGAAGATTAAAAAGATGGCCATCTCCATAGCAGAAAGTATGGAAGGGTCCTGCGATATTAAAATAGAAAGAGGATATCCTGTACTGATAAACGAAGATAAACTGACGGCTGCCAGCAAGGCATATGCCGTTGACTACCTGGGTGAAGAACAGGTAGCTGACCTGGACATCTGGATGGCGGCAGAAGATTTTGCTTCCTATTCACAGGTGGCGGATGCCTGTTTTTACAGGTTGGGTGTACGCAATGAAAACAGGGGCATTGTATCCGGTTTGCATACCGCCACTTTTGACGCCGACGAAAAAGCGCTGGAAACCGGCGCCGGGCTGATGTCTTATCTCGCACTGAAGACTTTAGGTAACTAATGAAAGCGTTGAGGCCACACTTATTATTTTGTTAACCGCCGGTTAACAACGGCAGATTCATTGCATTCACGGGCAATAATTATGCGTTCACAAAATAAGGTGGGCAACTAACGGCCATGAGTATATCTTTGTATCAGGTTTTTCATAGGATATGGTTAAAATATTAAAGGGGAGGTAGTCTTGCCACCCCTTTTTTTTATGTCTGGTATGCTGCGTGCTGTTTCTTTCAGTTAATTTCGTTTATCCCTCACCGTTATAAGCAGCTGTTAACAATATGTTTAGCTTCAAATATATATTTCATTTGCATTATGAAAGCAAATAAAATGTTATTTATCTTCGCGCCCTATGTTAGCGGTTCCTGATTCTATCGATATTATCATTCCTACTTTCCGGTTGGATGAGCAATATTTGCTTCCCCTGATTCATTTGCCGAAACCAGGTGGATGGCAATTTAACTATTACGTTATTGCGGATAATCCGGGGGTAAAGCCCGGAGCGGAATTGCAGCGGCTGGCGAAGGAAGGCGTAATTCATCTTTTTATAAATTCCGAAAACAAAGGTCCGGGTGAAACCCGTAACAGGGGCATTGAGGCGGGAAACGGAAGCTGGATTCTATTCCTGGATGATGATATTGTGGCGGACAGCGACTTATTGTTACAATATGTAAAAGCGACTAAAGAGAAAGCAACTGCGATTGGTTTTATTGGATTAACAGATTTTCCTGTACCGGTAAATGCGTTTACGCGGGCGCTGGATGCAGCGGGCCTCACCAGTATTTTTACTATCGCGAAAAAAAAGGAGCAATTCATGTGGGGGGTAACGGCTAACATTATGTTTAAGCGGAGCGCATTGCAGGATTTGCGGTTTTCCCCGCTGTTGTCGGCTATTGGCGGGGGAGAAGACATTGATCTTGGGGCCAGGGTAAGTATGTTGCATGGTACGCAATTTATGTGTGTTAAGGAAGCACGTGTTACACATCCGTGGTGGAACCATGCGCAACCGCATTTCGATCGCTTTACCCGTTATGGTGCAGGGATGGCGTTGTTGCTGCCGCGGTTTAAAAAATTTACCTGGTATGCGTTTCCTAATCCCATAGAAGGATGGGTGCTGGCATTGCTTTGTGCGCCTTTGTTCTTTATATTTCTCAGCTGGCAGAAATGGCTGATCTTTTTAGCGGCTATTCCTTTAATTGACATGGGTATTAACTACGTAAGGGCTGCCGGCATGGGATATCGTGAATTGAAAGTAGCGTATTACATGACGTTGCTGCGGTGCAGTACAGAGTGGGGTATGTTTAAAACCATGATAGGACAGGGTAAGCCGTCGTATTTTATGAAGCGGATCAATGTTGATTTTACGCGGCCCCGTCACTTCCGCACCAACCGGTGGCGGATCACCAAGCTGGTCATCTATCTTATATTACTATCGTTATTGATCTTTATAAAATAATAAATTCCTACTTACCTGATTGTTCGTACCAGCGAACCATTTTGCTGAGAATATCATTGATCACTTCCATTGGCAAATCTTCTGAAGGATCGAGGGGAAGGATCTTCATGCGGGCGCGTTTATCCTGTTGCAGCAGGGGATGGCGGATATTTTTGCCTTCCACAATGCCAAGATAGGGATGTTTGTTTTCTTTTTGAACCCATAGGTAGCAGCACATTTTACCATTGTAGCAATAGAAGGGCATGCGGTATTTCCAGGCTTCTGTAATATGGGGATTGTATTGCAGCAGATAGGTGCGCAGTGCCAGCAGGCAGCCTTTGGCCGGCTCCGGCTGGGATTCAAACCAAATGTCGATATCGCGGATCATAATATGCCTGAAAATAGGCAATTGCTAACAGCAGAATGCTTTTTTTGTTATCTTTCTTTTTAAGTTACTGCCTGCACATAAACGTTCATGAATGAAGAAGGTACTGGTGCCACTACCTGATTATGGTTTTGATCCCACTGAAGCGGCTATACCCTGGTTGTTGCTGACGGCAAAGGGATACGACGTGCAGTTTGCCACGCCGGGTGGTTACAGTGGGATGGCGGATCTCCGGATACTGAGGGGAGAACAGCTGGGTGTGTGGAAATGGTTGTTGCAGGCGCGTGAAGATGCGGTGATGGCTTATCACCGCATGTCGAACAGTGAATCTTTTTGTACCCCTTTAAAATATACCCAAATCCGTCCGGAGGAATATGACGCGCTTTTGCTGCCTGGCGGCCATGATAAGGGTGTGAAGGTTTACCTTGAATCATCCCTGTTACAGGAGGTGGTCGCTCATTTTTTTATGGCGCAGAAGCCGGTGGGGGCTATTTGTCATGGTGTGGTGCTGGCTGCACGAAGCAAAGACCCGCGGACGGGGTTATCCGTTTTACATTCCTATAAAACCACTGCCTTGCTGGCCAGCCAGGAGCGCATGGCTTACCATCTTACCCGGTGGTGGTTAAAAGATTATTATCTCACGTATCCTGTTACCGTACAGGCCGAGGTGGCGGCGGCGCTGGGCGATCCTGCGCAGTTCCTTTCCGGGCCGCTGCCTTTGACCCGGGATGATGCCCAACATCCAGAGCGGGGATTTACGGTACGGGACCGGCACTATCTATCTGCCCGCTGGCCGGGCGATGCCTACCGTTTTTCCACGGAATTTATACATATGCTGGAGCATGCTTAACGGGGGTAAGTGCTTACCTAAAGTATATCACCCCGTTTCGGTGGGCCGCAATGACCTAAATTTGTAACCATGAGTAAGCATGGATTAAGACGGCCGCTGTCGGTTTTGGACCTGGCACCGGTAACAGAAGGAAGTACGCCTGCAGATGCATTCCGGAATAGCCTGCGGCTGGCACAACACGTAGAAAAGTTGGGATATAAGCGTTTCTGGATGGCTGAGCACCACAATATGGTGAGTGTGGCCAGTTCGGCTACAGCGGTATTACTGGGATATATAGCCGGTGGTACCAACACGATCCGGGTAGGTTCAGGCGGTATTATGCTGCCGAACCATGCGCCGCTGGTGGTGGCCGAGCAGTTTGGCACCCTTGCTTCACTGTATCCCGACCGGATTGACCTGGGCCTGGGAAGGGCGCCGGGTACCGACCAGGTAACTGCGCGGGCATTGCGCCGCGACCGGCTTGGGGCGGGGCATGATTTCCCGGAGCAGGTACAGGAATTACAACAATACTTATCGTACGATAACCATACCAGCGCTGTGAGGGCGATACCTGGTGAGGGCCTTGATATCCCGATATGGATACTGGGTTCCAGCACCGACAGCGCTTACCTGGCTGCGGCTATGGGTTTGCCCTATGCCTTTGCGAGTCATTTTGCACCCGCACAGTTGCATGCCGCGCTGAAAATATACCGGCAGCAATTCAAGCCTTCTGAATTTTTATCTGCTCCGTATACGATGGCCTGTGTAAACGTAATTGCGGCGGATACCGATGCAGAAGCCAACCGGTTGGCCACCTCGTTTTACCAGTTGTTCCTCGGTATCATCCGTGGTAATCTGCGGAGACTGGGCCCACCGATAGACAGTATGGAGGGAGTGTGGAATGAGTATGAGGCGGCGCATGCACAACAGATGCTGAGTTGTTCCTTTGTTGGCAGTTCCGCTACTGTGCAAACAGGCTTGCAGCGTTTCCTGGAAGAAACACAGGTAGATGAGCTGATGGCTACTGCGCACATTTACGACCAGGACACACGGCTTCGGTCGTACGAATTATTGAAAGGAATCGTTGATAATTTATAAGTTAAGTAAAGAACAATATTAATAATGGCGCTGTTTTTGACAGCGCCTTTTGTGTTTACGGGCTGGTGAAGGTTGGGAGGGTGTATACAGGGCAGCTTTTTATTGTATCTTTATGTAATGGGTTGTCAGGTGGCAGCTTAAAAAACGATCTATGGTTCAAACAATGCGAACAGTTATAACCGGTACTGGTAGCTTCATTCCTGCCAACAAAAAACTAAATAAAGATTTTTTGCAACAGGAATTCTACAGTGACCGGCAGGAAAGAATCCCATCTGAGGCGGCAGACATCATCCGCAAATTTGAGGAAGTAACGGGGATTTCTGAACGCAGGTATGCCGATATAGATATGAATGCCACGGAGATGGCAGTAGCGGCAGCAGTAGCAGCTATAAAAGATGCGGGAGTGGACCCGGAAACGCTGGATCAGATTATCCTGGCGCATAATTTCGGGAATGTATTAACTGATACGATTCAGTCGGACGCGGTACCATCGCTGGCTTCCAGGGTGAAGCAGGCATTGGGCATCCGCAATCCTTCCTGTATACCCTACGATATTTTGTTTGGCTGCCCGGGATGGATCCAGGGATTGATCCAGGCAGATGCGTTTTTTAAAGCAGGACTGGCGAAGAAATGCCTGGTGATAGGAACAGAAACCCTGAGCAGGGTGATTGACCGCTACGATCGTGACAGCATGATTTTCAGTGATGGCGCAGGCGCCGTGATTGTAGAGGCTTTCAAAGACACGGAAGGTACGGCAGGAATTATCAGTGCGAGCGCACAGTCGTACGCGATGGACGAGCTCAATTATATTTACATGGGTAAGTCGTATGCACCGGAAGCGGATAAGCGTGTACGTTATATCAAGATGCTGGGCCGCAAGGTATATGAGTTTGCACTGAAGCATGTGCCGGAGGCAATGAAGGCTTGTTTGGACGCAGGAGGTGTGAACATTGCAGATGTAAAAAAGATCTTTATACACCAGGCCAATGAGAAGATGGATATTGCCATCATCAAGGCTTTCTACTTATTATACGGTATTAAAGATATACCGGTGGATATTATGCCTATGAATATCCACGAGCTTGGCAACAGTTCTGTGGCCACGGTTCCTACTTTATTTGACATGGTACGCAAGGGGCATATTGCCAACCAGGAGGTGCATGCCGGCGAAGTGATCCTGTTTGCTTCTGTGGGAGCGGGCATGAACATCAATGCGATTTGCTACAGGATGTAATTATCGTATAAGCGTTACCGTACCTTTTTTGCTGAAGCGGCGCCCGGTGTAATCCACGCCCTGCACCATCCACACGTAGGTGGCGGCGGGAGCAGGGCGCCCCAGCCAGTTGCCGTCCCATCCGCCGGGGAGGTCGGCACTGCGGAATATTTCCTGGCCCCAGCGGTTCCAGATACAAAAGAAATCCAGTTTGGGTACGCCTGCGGCAATTACGCGGAAGATGTCGTTGCGCCCGTCGTTGTTGGGAGTGAATGCGTTTGGTACGTAGAATTCCGGTCCTTCATACACTTTTATGCTTACGTCATCGTGGTCCTCACATCCCTCCGGGGAGGTGAGGGTGAGGCGGTATGTCTGGTCCTTTTGCAGGATGGCGACGGGGTTGGGTATGTAGGGATCATTGAGACCGGTGGTGGGCGACCAGGCATAGCGGATCCGGGGATTGAGCCATTCCGCCTGGAGTTGCAGGGGCTGGCCGCTGGCAACGATAGTATCTTTCCCGGCCTGTGCGAATACGGAAGTAACCCTGACGGGAACTTCCACTTCGGGCGAGATGCAGCCGTCGCTGCTAACGGCGTATAGCCGTACGGGGTAGTAGCCGGTATCCGCGAAGCGGAAGGCGCCCTGTTGCTGCAAGAGCGTGTAGCCGTTGCCGAGGTCCCAGTGCCACCGGCTGATGGGCGTGGCCGGTGTAAGGTTGGTCCCTTCAAAGCCGGTAGGAACGCCCAGGCATACATCTTCCCCCCTGCCGCTTACCTGCGGGGTGTTGCTGACCAGGACAGATTTGGTGGCGTTGCTGCCACAGCCCTGCGCGGAGGTAACCGAGAGTTGTATTTGCCGGGTACCGGGTGTGGTGTAGGGCGCTGTTGGTTGCTGACCGGTAGCGGTAGTGCCATCGCCCCAGTTCCATTCCCATTTCTGAAGTGTTCCAACGGTGATGGTAGTACGATCTTCCATCTGCATTTTGGCATTGAGACAAAGTGGGTCGGGGCCAAAGTCCACTACCGGGTACGCACCTACGGTGAAAGGCGCTTTTAAGGTGTCGGACATGCAGCCGCTGTTATCTTCAATCACCAGTTTTACTTCATAATGACCGGCCGCAGGATATACGTGAGCGGGCGGCAGGGGAGCGGTGGAAAGGGTTCCATCTCCCAAATCCCACCACCAGCGGGTGATAGAGCCGAAAGAGCTGGAATTGTCCCTGAACTGGATGGGGGTACCATCGCAGAAAATCTGCTGGGGATTGAAATTAAATTCCGGGCGCAGGGCGGCGCAAAATTCCTGTTTGTTGGTGCTGCCACCTGTAGATCCGGCAAAGCCCCAGAACACGCTTGGATCCCCGCCGAAAATATCGTTTACAATGTCTTTATCGAGTGTGAGGCGCAGTTCATTATCCACGCTTATTTCCATATGCTTTGTTGCCGCGTCCCACCGGATGCGGAAGAGATGCCAGTTGCAATCTTCAATATTATCGCTGTTGGCCAGCACAGTTACCGGTGTGGTAAGATTGCCGGTGGGATCGTTGTGATCCGTAATGCCATTCATCTGTATGGCGATATGATCATAGGGAGGGTCATTTTCATCGCTGTTTTGCCAGGTATCGATAATGATACCGAGAGACGGTGAAATGCCTTTAAAACCGATGCCCTGACCGGTACCGCCGAGATTCGTGCCTTTGGTTTGCAGGATGAAACCAATACCATCTGCACCGGTTGCATCTTTACAACCCAGGTTTACATCAAACACATAATTAAACGACTGGTTGAGGTTGATCTTGTTTTTATTCCATACGGTGCCGCTGGTAAATTGCTGATCCGGTGTGAGCACATAGCAGTTGCACGTGCGCTGGGCAGCTGCGCCATTGAGTATGTATGGCAGGGCTGTCTGACCCGTGAGCGGGGAGCTTTTCAGCAGCAGTAGACCGGTGATCAGGCATAGTATTCTTTTCATGTCGGGGAGCCGGGCAGCGGGACAGATTGCCGGTAACAAGTTACATTCTTAGTGATTAAGATCAAAGCACAATTATTGGGCGACATAGGTTTTTCCGTTAGATTTGCCGGACCCAAAGAGACGGAGACATGCAAATTACGATCAGTGTAAAACAAGCCGGCCGGAAACATGCGATTATAGACAGGCAGGTACTGGAAATAGACGATATAACGGATCATCCGTCACTCCGCGAATTGCTGGTGGCGGTGGTGAAACAACAGGTAACTGCGTATAACAATAAGCTGCCGGAGAAAAACCTATTGCCCTTCCTTTCCCCGGAGCAAACGGACGACCTTGCCGCTACGGGTAAAGCCGGTTTTGGCAGTATTTACAACGAACATAAAGCTGATGCGGAAAAGGCGCAGACTACAGCCTTACAGGCGTTTGAAGACGGCCTGTTTGCAGTGTTTGTCAATGATAAAGAAATAGAGAATTTAACAACCATTTTTTCGTTAGATAGTCTCACAATTATTACCTTTATCAGGTTAACCTTTCTCGCCGGAAGCATCTGGTAAAGAAAAATTGTTTTAACCCGTCAACGTTTAGTAAAAGACCTTTTATGGATGCAAAAAAGTTCCTGGAGAGCCGGGAAATCCCTGACCATTTGAAGAAAATGGCAGAGGAGCTGGAAGCCATTAATGCCAACAAAATTACCCATCCTTTGTTAACGAAAGAGATGGCCGCACTGGGATTACTGTTTTTACTGGAATCGCCGGAAGAAGAGAAAGACCACTCTTTTGCTTACCGCAGAAATGTAACGTATAAGGATACTCGTTATAATCTTATCGCCTCGCTGCTCCCGGCAAATCACTGGAATGATCCTGCCGCATGGAATTTACTTGTTTATTTTTTTGGAGAAGAAAAAGCGGCCTATGTAAAATATGCGTGGGAGCGGATTCCTTACCAGATGTACCAGGTAAGTTCGGCCCGTCGTTCTTTCCGGGCGCCGCATGATCCGGAAGTGTATTTTGTAAACCAGTTGAACTTTATTATTCATGCTGTACCGCAGGCTTCACAAACTACCTATGCGCCGGTAGTGAAATTTAACTGTTTTGATTTGAGCGTAGTGGAGCAGGTGCGTTACGACCAGGAACTGCAAAGTCATCAGCTGTACCGGGTTTGGGCAGCAGCCATTGATCTTGGTAATGATGCGTTGCTGCAGGTGATGGAGGATATTATTTTTAATAAAGACAGCATTGGTAAAGTTACGCGGGCCATTATCAAAGCGTTGCTGAATAGTGAAAAACAGCCTGCATGGGTATTGGTAGAGAAGTTGTTACTGGCCGCACAACGGCAGGAAGGGCTGCGGCAAACCATCCTGGAATCGCTGGATGAAACAGGTATTGGTGCGCTGAAGTATATGATGAAAGTGTTGCTGGATAATAACATGACCCGTTTTTCTTCCGTGGTGCGTGCAGTGGATGTATGGGCCGGCCTCGGCTGGGAAGCGGAGAAAGAAGCCACCGTGAAGCAGTTCCTTGAAAAAGCGCATATATACCTCGAAACACCTGCGCTGATACCGGAAGCCGTGCAGAGCAAAAACAACATGGAGGTATACATGGCACTGTGGGCGCAGGGCGTACTGGATGTGCAGCTGACAAAACCTTACCTGGATGAGTTGTTTACCAATGGCACTACAGAGAAGCGTTGCCTTGCGCTGAAATTTGCGGGAGAAACAAAATATTATAACATAGACATGCCCCTGTTTTACCGGGCATTGGAAGATAAGGAAGAAGTGGTGCTGGGCATGGCGCTGACAGGTATTAATTTGCTGATCTATAACCGTGGAGAACATTACGATAAATATTTCCCGGAATTATTTGACCGGCTGCATGCTATTGTTCAGCGCAGCAGCGGCAAAGAAAAAACGTTTACCGGCCAGGTGTTTTCGTGGATGAATGTGCAGTTCGACCGCAATGCGGCATTGCAGGTGATGACGCACCTGGTGCTGGACCGGCAGGACCGGTTGGATACAATGTTGCTGTATTTTGATGAGATGAATGTTTCACTGCGGCAGCAGCTGACGCATCTTACCTTTCCTTATCATGCGGCCTGGGGCTGGAATGAGCAGACTGCGAAAGATGCCCCGGAACTGACGGCGTTTCAGCGGAACTTTGCGATACGCCTGTTGAAAGACCGGGCTGAACTTGTAGTAGATGTGGCTTTCCGGGCATTGGGGAAAGAGCAGTTTACCACAGAAGAGATGGCAGTGTTTATAGAGTTACTGAAAAGAAAGAGCGCCGGCGGCAGGAGCAAGGCCATTGCATTGATTTTACGGCAGCCGGCAGCGGTGATAGCGGCGGTTACCACGCAGTTGCTGGAAGGAGACACCGAGCAGCGTTTAGCCGGACTGGATATTGCTGTACAGCTGAAAAAGGCAAACTGTTTAACAAAAGAAATCAACGATTGGCAGGCATCTTTCAAGGAAAGAAAAAATATATCGCAGCGTGAAGAAGTGTTGTTGTCACAATTATCTGCGGAGAATGAGGCGCTGAATTTTACAGTGGAGAATGGTTACGGCTTATATGATCCGGCGCTGATATCGCCGGTGGTAGCGCCTGTAGTAAAGACTGATGATTATTATGCGCAGTGTTTGCAAACCGGGGAGTTTGGTTTTTCCAAACCTATAGCTGCTATACAACAGGCGTTGGAAGCGTTGTATACATTGATATTGTCGCATGGCGATTACGAATATGAAGTGGAGCAGTATGATGGGAGTCGTGCAAAGGTGTTGCTGGCGAATGAATTTAATAAAAACAAACCTTATAGTTACCGCTTTGAAACACCCGAAGCGGAGTATGCAGCTTACCCGTTGCCGGAGGTGTGGGAACAGTGGTACCAGGCCAACAACATACAGCCACGGGATTTGTTTTTGTTGAATACGCTGATGCTGGAGCAGCAGGAGCAGGTGGCAGCATGGCAGCATTTAACGGATGTTTTTTATCCTGCTGCAGAAGTGATGTTACCGGCTGCAGCGAGAAAGCAGCATCCTTATAAATGGTCGAATCCAGTGTTGCGCGCGCTTACGGCGTTGCAGCTGATCCATCCTTTTGAAGAACGGAATGCGTTTCTGCTTGGCGTTGCCAGCAGGCTGTTTGCGTCTTTTACACCGGAGGTGTTTGCTTACCGGTCGGATGGTGCAACCTATCCGTATGTACGTGGTGGGTGGCAATTGCTTGCCGTGTTGAATAAACCTTTGGAGTTGGTGAGTTCCCGCCTGGCGCCGGAGCTGATAAACGATTGCTGGCAGCTGTACCACTGGCGGCAATTTACAGGATTGCCGGATAGCGCGGGTGATCATTTACCACCGCTGGAGGTGTTCTGTTATGCTCACCAGTCGGGGCTTATCAGCGAGAGTGAAATGTACCGTGGGCTGATCAGCAAGGAAAATATCCGGTTGTTATCGCAGGGTAAGCCGCATAAAAATGCGTTTGATTATTTTGAACAGTTTTCTTTCCTGGAAGCGATGTTTGTACGTATGCGCGAACATTTCCTGGACATAGAATTGAAGCGGGGTGATACACCCACGGCAGTAACGCAGTTTGTGCCGCAGCTCAAGCAGGTGTATGGTATTAGCCGGTTTGCGGAAATATTAACGGGACTAGGGAAGACCTCTTTATACCGGGGTTACATTTATACCTGGGGCGATACCTTTACGCGGCAGCAGCAGTTTAGTACATTGCTGAAGAAGTGTTATCCATTGCCCGGAGATACGCAGGACCTTTTTAATGCCGCTATGCAGCAACTGACTGTAACGGAAGCACAGCTGATTGAAGCGGCGGTGTATGCCCCGCAGTGGCAAAAATTTGTGAGCAGGTACCTGAACTGGAAAGGACTGGATGCCGCCATCTGGTGGATGCATGCGCATACCAAATCGTCCGGTGCGGCGGAGCAGAATGCTGAGGCAGAGAGTGAGATAGCGCGTTACAGCGCGGTGGACCTGGCTGATTTTAAGATTGGGGCTGTTGACAAAGACTGGTTCCTGAAAGCATATAAAGAGATAGGGAAAGTGCGCTGGCAGGTAGTATATGATGCCGCCAAATACATCAGTGATGGTAATGAGCACCGGAGAGCGCGTTTATACGCTGACGTTATTACCGGGGATATTAAATTAAAAGAAGTTACCCAGAAGATAAAAGAGAAGCGCGACCAGGATTACCTGCGGATGTATGGCCTGATTCCGTTGAGTAAAACCAACGCCGGTAAAGATGTGCTGGGACGTTATGAGTACCTGCAGCAATTTAAGAAAGAGAGCCGGCAGTTTGGTGCGCAGAAGCAAACCAGTGAGGCGCTGGCCATTAGGGTAGCGCTGGAGAACCTGGCCCGCAATGCCGGTTACGCCGATCCACAGCGACTGACCTGGGCGATGGAAACCCGGCAGGTACAAGGGATTTTATTAAAAGAAACGCAGGTGAAGTATGATGATGTGACCATCGGGCTGGTGATTGATGACACCGGTGTGGCCGATGTGATAGCCTTCAAAGGAGATAAGGCCCTGAAGGCAGTTCCTCCGAAATATAAGAAAGACGCAAAAGTAGAAGAATTGCATGATTACCGGGAGATATTAAGGGAGCAGTTCAGCCGGTCGAAGAAATCGCTCGAAGATGCGATGGTACGGGGTGATGGATTTTTATATTCAGAACTGGCTAATTTATTTGATCACCCGGTAATTGCGCGACATTTAGAGAAGCTCGTGTATGTAGCCGGAGAGCGGCATGGGTTTTACCACAACGGTGTATTACATGCACCGGGAGGAAAGGAATTTGTTTTGGCAGAAGGAGATGAGATCCGTATTGCCCACAGCGCAGACCTGTACCGGTTGCGTGTATGGAGTGATTACCAGCGGTATCTTTTTGAGAAACAGTGGCAGCAGCCATTTAAACAGGTGTTCCGTGAGCTGTATATTCCATTGGCAGATGAGCTGGCGGAGAAATCTATCTCCCGCCGTTACGCGGGGCACCAGGTGCAGCCGGCTCAAACCGTAGCGTTGTTGAAGAACCGGCATTGGAAAGTGGACTATGAAGAAGGTTTGCAGAAAGTATTCCATAAAGAAGGTTTTGTAGCGAAGATATACGCGATGGCTGATTGGTTTTCGCCTGCAGATGTGGAGCCCCCTACACTGGAGACCATCATATTTCATGACCTGAAAACCGGGAAGCCGGTGGCCTTTGAGCAGATCTCTCCACTGATATTCAGTGAGGTGATGCGGGATATTGACCTGGTGGTGAGTGTGGCGCATGCCGGCGGGGTGGATCCGGAGGCGAGTCATTCGTCCATTGAAATGCGGAGTGTGTTGCTGGCGGAAACGCTGCGTTTGTTTAAGGTAGATAACGTGACCATCAGTGGCAGTCACGCGCGGATCAAAGGACATCACGGCGAATATAGCGTGCACCTGGGTAGCGCTGTGGCGCACCAGCTGCCGGGAAAATACCTGTCTGTTTTGCCGGTGCATTCGCAGCACCGCGGCCGGATATTTTTACCGTTTATAGATGATGACCCGAAATCGGCCGAGCTGATCTCCAAAGTACTGTTGCTGGCGAGAGATACTCAGATCCAGGACCCGACGATTTTGTCGCAGTTAAACATGAACTAACCAGATGAATATCATTACAGATTATAAAAACAGACAGCTGTTCCTTTCCAGCATTGATGAGAAGGGAGCAGCTCCGCTGTGGTACGACACGCCCAACGAACGGGTGCAATTGTGGAAGCAGTATCCCGGTTACAGCGTGGTAGCATGGCATCCCGGCAACCGCTGGCTGGTGCTGAATTCCCCGATGATCATAGGATCGCGTAAACTGGTGAGCAGGATGGTGGTGATGAACATCGACACACAGGAAGAACTGTACAGCACCAACCGGCACCTGTATTATAATGCCCTCTTTAATGCAGCAGGTACGCACATCCTGCTGGAGGCCTACAGCCAGAAACCCGTTTGGGTGGATATTGCCACCGGTGAAATTGTAGCAGTAGTACCTTCCGCAGTACGCCTGGGCGATGGCACTTACGATCCCTTTCAGGATGTTTTTTATTTCCCGATGGAGAAACAGAAGGCATATATCCGCGTGGACGGCGCCGACTTTACATGCACTAAAGTGAAAACACCTTACCCGGACCTGGTGAGCAAAATCACCTGGTGGAACGGGCAGTACCTGATTCTCACGCATGGCAACATCCTGTTTTGCTGCGATCAGCAGTTCCAGCCCCTGTGGCAGCGCAACTTCTCCGACCTGGGCGGCGACAGCGGCCAGGTGCATGGCACGGATATCCTGGTAACGGAAGACGATGCGCTGATATGCCTCAGCGCCGGCGCCACCGAATCCAACGGGTGGGGCGTGGAATATGTGCTGGACCGGAAAACCGGGGCTGTCCGTAACATCATCCAGTCCGAACAGGGCCGCGGACGTATTATCGGCGCCTATTTTCATCACTACGTACTTTTATATACCATGAAACTGCTGAACCTGGATACGGGAGCAGTGGAAGCATTTTTGCCCGGTTTTAAGTAATTTGCACCTGATTATGGATATAAGCGTTAACAAATACATCAGTGAAACCGGCTTTTGCAGTCGCCGCGAAGCTGATAAATATATTGAACAGGGCCGCGTAACGATCAATGACAACATCGCCTCCAAAGGGAATCGCGTTAAAGATGGCGACGTGGTAGAAGTAGACGGGGAGCCGCTCAAAAAGAAAAAAGCCACCGTGTATATTGCCCTGAACAAACCCAAAGGGATCACCTGTACCACAGACCTCAAGGATAAAACCAATATCATCGACTACGTGAACTTTCCCTCCCGCATATTCCCGATAGGCCGGCTGGATAAGCGTTCCGAAGGACTGATATTCCTCACCAACGATGGCGACATCGTAAATAAAATCCTGAGAGCCGGTAATCAGCATGAGAAAGAATATATTGTTACCGTCGACAAACCCATAGACATCGAGTTCCTCAAAAATATGCGCAACGGTGTGCGCATCCTCGGCGTAATGACGCAGAAATGCTTTGTACAGCAGGAAGGCGCCAACCGTTTCCGGATCATTTTAACGCAGGGACTCAACCGCCAGATACGCCGGATGTGCGAAGCACTGGGCTATGAGGTAGTGGCGCTGAAACGGACACGCATTATGAACATGACGCTGAAAGACCTGGCACAGGGAAGCTGGCGGTATTTTACAAAGGAGGAGGTGAGTAATTTGAATGCATTGGTGGCGAATAGTAAGAAGACCGCAGGGAATGATGCGGATGGGATGGATGAGTGATTGGGTTTTCTTTTTATCGCCTCCGGGCACGGGTTTTATATCCGTGGTGGCTCTCCACTGTTCTATCTCTTCTAATGAAGTTCAATAAACCTGCTGGACTTTCTGAATTCCAGCGGTGAGATATTTGTCTTAGTCCTGAACAATTTGGAAAAAGACTGCGGATATTCAAAACCCAGTTCAAAAGCTATTTCATTTACGGATAAATCTGTCATAGTGAGTTTTTCCTTCGCCTTTTCTATGATCTTCTCCTGTATGTGTTGTTGGGTACTATTGCCTGTTAGTGTTTTGAGCAAACCGCTCAGATAATTAGGCGAAATATTCAACTGGCCGGATATATCCTTTACCGTTGGTACCCCGTTCTCTTCCAGTGCTTCTTTGGAAAAAGCCTTTTCCAGCAATGCTTCCAGCTGGCTCACAATACCGTGGTGGGTAATGTTACGGGTAATAAACTGCCGCTGGTAAAAGCGCTCTGAATATTTCAGCAGGGTTTCAATGAGGGAAATAATAATCCCCTGGCTGAATTTATCAATGTTTGTACTGTATTCCTGTTCAATGTTCCTGAACAACCCGCTAATTGTCTGCTCTTCATAATCAGACAGGAACAGGGCTTCATTTACTGCGTAATCAAAGAATTCGTATTGCCTTATCTTCAACGCAAGGGGATGGTTCCAGAGAAAATCCGGATGGAGCAGCAGCAACCATCCGGACCGGTTTATTTCTTCCACCTGATCGGCAATAAAATTAAATACCTGTCCTGGTGCTATAAAATTCATCACGCCTTTATCAAAATCATACTCTTGTTGCCCATACTTCATTTTCAAACAATACTGCGTGTATTTGCTCATACCTATAAAATAGAAATTAGTGGTCGCCACTATATTTACATACTTAGGCAGCTGCTTTAGTTCGGCAATATTGACTACACTGATAAGCGGATGTCTTGTATCAGGCAAACCTTTCAGTTGCAATAGCTCATGGATGCTTTTTATTTTCAGAGGAAGGTTTCCTGCCATAATATTTAGTTTTGATGGTACCAGGTAGCGTACTCCCTGGCAAAATCCCGCAGTTTTCGTTTCCCTAAAACAGGTCTGTTAAGGTAGTAGTCCTGCTGCGCTTTTCCATTATGCATATTTGCCTGCATTTCTACCAGTAATCCGGCAACTTCAGGCGATACGCCGGTAGCTTCGAGTCCTTGTTTCACCTGTTCTCCGGGAATTGCTTTCCATTGCAGGTCTGGTATTCCAATCGCTTCTCCTATAATTTGTGCCGCCTGGTTACACGTAAGTTCCTCGCTGGCTACATAGGTCACCTTCGTACCTGCCACCGCCGGGGTATTGATCTCTTCCACGATAGCAGCAGCAATATCTTCAGGAGCTACAAAAGCCACCATATCTTCGTCGCCATAATTGGATACAATCATACGCTGTTGGCGGATCATATCCTTAAGGTGGTAGAAATTGCTGTAAAAAGGTCCCGGTCGCACAAAGGTAATAGACACATCCTGAAGTGCCTCAAACTTTTTCTCCGGCCGGACGGAATTCAGCAGGTGTGCTATCCATCCCGACAGCACAATCACACGCTTTACCCCGGTTTGCCTGATAGCCCGGATATAATTATCCAAGTTGCTATCCCAGGCATCCAGGTCCCGCATCGTGAAGTTCAGCGGGTTCATACAATAAACAATATCAGCTCCTGTAAAGGTTTTAATGAGGAAAGGGAGATCCTGAATGCTGCCAATAGCGGGTTGGGCGCCCATAGCCTGTATCCGGGCCTGTTTATTGGGATCTGTACTGATGAGTGTGATCTGATGTCCTGCCTTCACCAATATTTCAGTGAGTGGTTTACTGATATTCCCGAGGGAACCTGTAAGTACGATTTTCATTTTCAGTAGTTTAATGTACTCAAAGGTCCACCGGGATACCGGAGGAAAAGTGTTCAAATCTCAGAAGATTGTATGAAAATGTAATTTGACTACGAAGCGCCTATAATGGCAACGCGCACCAGGATACAATCCCGGTACGCGTATAGTCATTTCCATCAGCTGGAGGAAACAACAAACCATTATCTAATGATTGGAATAAAAACGTATTTACGGCATTACTTTCTTCAACGCATCCTCTAAAGCTTCGCCACGGAGATATTTACCGATGATTTTTCCGTTTGGATCGATGAGGAAATTCATTGGAATAGCGTTTACTTCGTACAGCTTGGCTGCTTCATTATCCCATGCTTTCAGATCAGTTACCTGTGTCCACTGTAAACCATCTTTTTCAATGGCTGCCAGCCATTTTTCCCTGTCATCCGGCTTATCCAGCGATACACCCAGTACAGTAAAGCCTTTGTCTTTAAAATTATTGTAGGCTTTTACCACATTTGGATTCTCTCTTCTGCAGGGACCACACCAGGAGGCCCAGAAGTCGAGCAGTACATATTTACCTCTGAAGTCAGAAAGTTTCACCGGCTTACCGCTGGCATCCAGTTGTGTGAAGTCGGGAGCCGCAGCGCCTTCCTGTGTTTTCTTCACTTTTGCAATGCGCGTTCCCAGCTCCTTACCCAGATCCGACTGGCGCAATAATTCATCAAACTGGTTAAATTCCTTTTCTGCTGCAATCGCATCAAATTCAGGCGGCAGGGTAGAGTTGAAAGCCATCAGTGCCATGTACTTGTTGTGATTGGCTTTTACATACTTCATCTTGGCGGCGAAGATCTCATCTTTGATGATATTAGCTCTTCTGTCGAGACTGTTCAGGTAAGCGGTATCCTTTTGCTGTTCGAGTGGCTTCGACTTAAACTCCTCATTCAGTTTTTCGTACTGATCATAGATGGGCTTCAGCATGGCATTCACTTTTGTGTTGTCGTCGTTGGTCACGCTGCCGGTAATAACTGCATTTTTGATCGAGTCCTTTGCTGCGATGGTGATGGTTTTGTCTTCAATCAGGAAGGCAAGAATATCTTCTACCGGACGGGTGGTCGGGTCGGGAGGAAGATTGTTGTGTTTCACCACCAGGTGAGCTTCTTTAGGTGCATGTACACTGCCTTTGAAAGTGAATCTGCCACCTTTCATGATGGTGGAGTCCATGAGGCGTTCACCATCTACTTTATAGGTCAGAAACACTTTTACGGGTTCCTTGATATTACTCACGCTACCTTTAATGGTATAAGATTGTTGTGCTACTGTTGCCAGTGGAGTGCACATACCCGCTACCATTATCAACTTATTCAGATTCATGTTATGATTTTTGAAGATGATTACTTTTTCTTTGCTTTCCGTGTTTCCTTTACTTTCTCTTTTGCTACCGGGGCGGGTTTCAGCAAATTGTTCATCAGCGCGGGCTGTTCCAGCAGGCGCATTGCTTCTTTAAAGCTGCCGTTGTCGGTGTTTAATACCTGCAGGTAGTAGTCGTTGCCGGCGAACAGCTGCGCGGCCAGCTGTCCTTTTATTTCGAGAGAAAGCAGGGGGAGGATCCTGTCTTTACTGCCCGGTAGCAATGGAAGTCCTGCTGCTTGCGCGGAGCCAACTACTTCCTGTACCAGGTAATCCGGAACGTTATATTGCTGATTGAATGCCTTGAAATCCTTGTAGTCGGCCAGCAGCTTTGCGCGGTTGGTATCGAGATAATCGAAAGTGATTTTGCCTGTGAGCTGATGATCTGCTACATCCTGCAGCCAGCCGTTGTATTCAACGGTATCCAGCGGGATGAAACGGTCCGGCATAATACCGCCACCGCCGTAAACAGTTCGTTTACCCGTCAGCGTAGTGAATTTTAAAGAGTCCGGGAAGTGAATCACCTTTTCATTGGTGAGTTCACCGCTGGCCAGCCGGGTGTATACGTTGTCGCTATAGGAGGAGCCGTGGTAGGGCTTTTGAATAGACCTGCCGGAAGGGGTATAGTACCGGGCGCCGGTCAGTTCCAGCACGGAGCCGTCGAATACGGGCACCGGACGCTGCATCAGTCCTTTACCAAAACTTCTTCTGCCAACAATGGCGGCGCGATCCCAATCCTGCAGGGCGCCGGTGAGTATTTCACTGGCGGAGGCAGTATACTGGTCGATCAGCACTACCAACCGGCCTTCCATGAATCTGCCGAAGCCACCGGTATAATAATAGTCCTTGCCTTTGTCCCTGCCAACGCTGTAAAATACCAGTTTGTCTTTAGGAAGAAATTCATCTGCCACGCCGATTGCTGCTTCTACATATCCGCCGCCGTTCCCCTGAAGATCCAGGATCAGGTTTTTCATCCCTTTTGCCTGCAAATCGGTGATGGCCTTATCTATTTCATTACGGGTGGTTTCACTGAAGATGCGCAGGGAAATGTATCCGATACTGTCGTTGACCATATAGGCGGCTCTTACAGACCTGTCGGCTACCACGTCACGGACGATCTCTTTGGTAATATCTGCCGGGTTGTTTCTACGGCGTACTACCAGTGTCAGTGGTTTACCTTTTTCTCCCCGTATTTTTTTCATCACCTCAAAGTTGGTAGTGCCGGTAACGGGTATGTTATCTATAGAGATGATCCTGTCGCCGGCCTGTAGTCCTGCTTTTTCAGCCGGACCACCGCTAATAACCTGGGTGATATAAGCGGTGTCTTTCTCCACCAGGAATTGGATTCCTATGCCCGCAAATTTACCTTTCATCGCTTCCTGCATCTGTGCAGATTCAACGCCGGAGAAATAGCGGGAGTGGGGATCCAGCTCACGCATCATACCGGCAATGGCTGCATTCACCAACGTTTCATCTGTGAGGGAATCCACGTAGTTGCCCTGGATAGTTTTTAATGTCTGCCAGAGTTTTTCTTTCGGATTTACCTGTGCTTTCAAACTGAGTGAAAGTCCCACCAAACCCATCGTAATCAGGGAATATCTTTTTAGCAACATAAATTATTTTTCTGCTTTTAAAAGTTCGATCGCATAGGTCAGTTCATCTACCAGTTTACTCGGACTACCGGAATAGCCTTCTGCGGTATAGCGCATGACCCCATCTTTCAGGATTACTTTTCTCGGGATACCGGAAGAGTTGAAGAAGGGTACAAAAGTTCTGAAAACAGCATCCTGGTGACCGGTTGCTTTGTCGATGTTATCATGCAGCAAATGGAAACGGAAGCCTTGTTGTTTGATATACCCCTCTGATTTTTCTTTGTAGTTATCGTACTGCATAGTGCCTACCATGTAAATAGCTACCTGTGGATCGTTGCTGTATTTATCTACCAGCATCTGCATGCCGGGAAACGCGCTGATACAGGGTTTGCACCAGGTTGCCCAAAAGTCCAGGACCACAATTCTGTTGCCCCATTCGCTGGATCTTACCGTTTTCCCTTCCGGGTCCTGCATGGCAAAAGGCACATATTCTTTATTGGTCATGCCGGCTTTTACTTCGGCGATGAGTGCTTCCTGATCGTTTACTGATTTCAGGCTTTCGAGGTATTGATCGTATTTGCCATCTTTGTTTTTGGCAGTATATATTTCCTTCAGCTTGTCGAACATGGGGGCTGTCATGGCATTTGCCCTTACGCAGTTTTCAAGGAATGGCTGAATGGCTTGCTGATCGCCGGTTTGCTGCAGGATGTCCAGGTGGAGCGCATTCAGTTCAGCCTTGCCATAGGCTCCCTTTGCAGAAAGATGCGGGAAGTATTTTTTTGCTTCCGCATATTTTTTCATGCTATGCAACAGGGTAATATGGTTGGTGAGTTCATTATCGAGTTGTTCGGCAGCATTGGCGGCGGCGGTTTCTTTATTGAAAACACCTTGCTCCTCATAAGACCCGTCGTTCACTTTCTTCACCAGTTCATTGATCATCCGGGTGGAGATGTTGAAGAGGGTATCAGGGCCCACGATTTTGAAAACAGTGGCCCGCATCACATTCCAGCGATACAGCTCATTTTCTGTTTTGAAGTTCAGGGGAGATGATAACTCCAGGAATTTATCAAACTGTTTGGTATCGAAATAAGAACTGCCTAATGTACGATAAGTGGTATAGTAAATAAACTCTTGTCCAATTGGCTCTTTGTGCCACTCGTCATATGGAAATGCTTTCAGAAAATCTTCGGATTGCGCGATTAAGGCTTCCATTGTTTTCGCACTGGAAGCTTTATGAAAGGCCGCAAGGCGGGCGGTGGCTCCTTTGGGATATTTCTGAAGCAGCAGTTCCTGTAGTTCCTGTCCTCTTTTTGTGTCTTTCAGCTCAAACTGGAAATAACGCTGAATAGTACTCAGCTGTTGCTCGTTGAGCGCCGTTTGTTTGATGAGGTCTTTGGGGGCTGCATCCCTGTATTGCTCCTTGTTAATCTGCTGGGCAAATACGGTGGCAGTACCGAGTAAAAGACCACATCCGATTAAACCTATTGTTCTTCTCATATCCTTAATTTTATCTTGGGTTCTGCAATAATTCAGGATTCAATTCAATATTTTTTGGAGGGATAGGATACACGTAACGGTCGCCGGCAGTGAGTGTATAAGTGGTGCCTTTGAAATCGCGTGTAACGGTTTCCGCCAAAGCTGGTTCCCTGCTTAACCGGCGCTGATCAAACCAGCGAAGACCGGTACCAAACAGTTCCCTTCTTCTTTCATCGAGGACTATACGTAATGCGGCGGGCGCATCGGCAGCGGTGAGTGCGGTGTAATCTGCGGCTTTGAAGCGATGCTGACGCAGGGAATTTACCAGGGTCATGGCATCGTTTGTGTTACCTGCTCTTGCTAAGCCCTCTGCCTGTGTGAGCATCATTTCCGGCACCGATACGCCAACGGCGATGTTATCGTACTGGAATACCATATCACGGTAAGAACCGCGTCCGGTGAAGGCTGGCTGGAAGGTGCTGCCATTACGGGTAAACAGGGAGTACCGTACATCGCGGGTATCAAACAGGTTCACCAGCTTGCTGCTGAGCGGCAGATTAAGATAGCCGGGCCTGGTAGCCTCTTTCGACATGAGTACTTCGGGATTCTCGAGTCTTCTCGGGTATGCTTTGGTGCCATCTGCATAGTCGCCCAGGTTGAGCAGGGTTGACTGGTAGGAGAGCGACTTCGCTGCATTTTCTGCTGCTTCCGGATAGCGTTGCATGTAGAGATACGTTCTTGCGAGTACTGCGTAACCGGCCGCTTTATTGGGATGCAGGTTATTAGTGGTTACGTCCGGCAGCACAGGAATGGCGGCGGTCAGGTCTTTGATGATCTGATCATACACGGCCTGTACGGATGGGCGTTGTAGGCTTACAAAAAGATCAGGCGACAACAACAGCGGTACTCCCATGTCAGAAGCGGCGCTGCTGCTGTTATACACGCGGGAGTAGATGTTCACCAGCGTGAGATAGGTGGTGGCACGTTGTACCTGTGCTTCTGCATAAATACGCTGCTTTTGCAACGTGGTACCGTTTTCACTTTCCATGACGAAAGAAGTGACCTGGTTGCATACATACACCAGATTGTAGAGTGCATCCCAGCCGGCGTCGCTTTGATCGGAAGTATAATAAGTGTCGGCCCAGGTATACATGTTTCCTAACTCGTTGGTCAGGAGGTTCTGCATGCTGGTATTGCTTTCGAGGTTAATGTCGTCGCTGGAAAGAATCGGCATGCTGGCCGATTTTTCCATTACATCCACATTGTTCAGCAGTTTTTCAAAATCTGCCGTGTATTTAAACTGGCGTTGGTTGGGTTGTTCTACTTCCACATATTTGCGGCAGGAAACAGCACCCATTGAAAAAGCCAGCAGCGATATATAAACAAATTTCATTTTCATCTTGGTCATTTTTTCTGTGTTAGAAAGAAGCGTTCAAACTCATGAAATAACTGGGTGATGGAGGAAGGTTGGAATAGTTGTTCCTCATCACATAGCTGGGATCCAGTCCTGATTTGTTTTCACGCCAGATGATACCCAGGTTTCTAACCGAGAAGTTGACCCCTACCGATTTTACCATCAGGCGGGAGAGTGCTGCTGATGGCACCTGGTAACCGATATTGATTTGTTGCAGGCGGATATGGCTGGCGCTTTCTACCAGCAGATCAGACATTTTGTAACGGTTACTGCTGTTGGTAGTTACATTGGGAAGACCCGGAACATTGGTAAACTGTTCGTCGCCGGGTTTACGCCAGCGCAGTGCAAGGTCCTTCTGGGTGCCTATCACGCCGTAGTAATTGTTGGTGGCGTAGTCCGGATAATTCTCGATAGAAAGACGGCGGAATACGTGGCCCATTTCATAGGTAATACGCACACCGAAAGTGAATGACTTATAGTTGAAATCATTGAAGAAGCCGCCAAAGTAAGGAGGTGTGGTACGGCCCATGTACACCAGGTCTTCCTGGGTGATGGTGTTGTTGCCCGCATCTGCTGAAATGATCTTTCCATTTTTATCATATAGTTGGGAGCGGCCTTTGTTGTCCAGTCCGGCCCAACGGTAAGCATATACATAATCATTCGGCATGTCCACAATAGGGGTACCGCCATTTACTGCCAGGCTGCTGGTAGGTTTGGTGAAGCGGGAATCAGTTACCTTGTTGGTATTATAAGAGAAGTTAAAGGTAGATGCCCATCCGAATTTATGTCCGCGGATGATTTCTCCCCGGATGCCTACGTCAAAACCGTGACCGGTCATGCTGGCGGCATTATAGGCGAGTGAGGACCAGCCATAGGTACTGTTGATCGGGAATGTCCAGAGCAGATCAGTAGTGCGCTTGCGGTAAGCATCCAGGCTCACGTTCAGGCGGCTGTTTAATACGCTGAAGTCAAGCCCCAGGTTGGTGGTACGGGTAAGCTCCCAGCTGATCTGGTTATTGGCGGGGGATATTACACTGCCAAAAGGTTCGCGGGTGATGGGATCCAGGCCGTTTAATGAAAGGATGGCCGCATTGCTGGCACTGGTGGGAACAGATCCGCCTGTTCCGTAAGTAAGACGAAGTCCGAGTTTGTTGATCCAGTTTACATCTTTCATAAAGTCTTCTGATGTAATATCCCATTTCACACCGGCAGACCATAGCGGTTTGGCGCGCTGACTGCGGGAGGCGCCGGCAAGGGTGTAATCATCAAATCTTACGCTTCCCGATACCACATAGCGGTTGTTGAGGATGGATAAGGCGCCGTTACCGTAGTACGACAAAAACCTGTTGATAGACCGGAGAATGGTACCATCACTGTATCCCAGGCTGGTGCTCCAGCCCATCACTGTCATATAGGAAGTGGTTGGATTCCAGGAAGCGGAAGAGTAGGTGTCTTCATCAAATCCAAACCTGGTTTGCTGGTAGCTGGTAGCCTGGTTTTCCCGGATTTCAGTACCTGCCAGTGCATTAAGACTGAAAAGAGTGCCCCAGGATTTATTTACGTTTACCTGTCCGCGTAATCCATAGCTGGTTTCCGTACGGTTATGACTGATCATTTTACCGCCGTATGGTACGCCATATATCAGGCGGCCATTGGCGTCAACAGTAGTACCTGTGTTTACAAGCGTTCTTGTTTCGTAGCTGTTCAGGTTAGAGAGATATACATCTTCCCCGTTGTTACGTTGCAGGGAGCCGGCCACACTTACATTCACCCAGTCGGTAATTTTTGTATTGATATCTGCATTCAGGCGGATACGGTTTTCCTTGTCGGTAGTATTGCCGTAGTTCAGTTCCTGCAGGGGGCTGTAGGTCCAGGGCAGGTAGCCTTTGTTGAGGAAGTCGGCGGCCACTTCATCGCGGAAATCGATAGACCGGGCAATAGGGTTGCCGGCGGCATCCGCGAGCATTTCGTAAGGGCGGAGACCCTGGCGGCCCTCACCGATTGCATTCAGCGCAGCGGTGTTGGACAGGCCGTTGGTATAGTTATAATTGATACCGGTGTTTACTGTTACACGGTCATTAAACAGTTCGTTACTCATGTTGGCTGTAACAAAGTAGTTTTCACCTTTATTACCTTTAAATACCGGCAGGTCGCGGGTATAGTTGGTAGACACGTAGTAGGTGCTGTTTTGTCCGCCACCGGAGAAGGAGAGATTGTATTGTTGTGAAACCGCGCGTTGCAGCAGCAGGTCGCGGATCTGGCCGCGGTTATCCATATTGCCGAGCGCGGTGAGGGCTGAATCGCGTTGCGCAGCGGTAGCGGTGCCGCGGTCTACCTTGAACATCCATTCCAGGGCTTCACTTACCGGTCTGTTCTGGTTGAAAGTCATCCAGCTGTTATCCCATTGGGCAGGATCGCTGAAGAAACCCAGGCCTTTCATTTCTTTTTCCAGGTCAATATATTCTGCACTGCTCATGCGGTTCAGATTTTTCATATTGGCGGGGTTGGAAACGCTCAGGTTTGTGCTGAAGTTCAGGGAAGAGGAATTCTTTTTTCCTTTTTTAGTGGTGATCACAATCACACCGTTAGCTGCTTTGGCGCCCCAGATAGAGGTGGCGGCAGCATCTTTCAGTACGGTAATGGATTCAATATCTTCCGGGTTATACCTGCTCAGTATGGCGCCGCCGCTGGCGTTATTATTGAGCCGGTTGGACAGCTCCTGGTCAAGCGCAGGGAATCCATCTACCACGATCAGCGGGCTTCCGCTACCATTAAGGGTGTTGACGCCGCGTATGGTAATCTGGTTGTTTCTTACGTCGAAGCGTACGCCGGGTGTTACCCCTTCCAGGCGTTCCATCAGGTTAACGGCAGGTACGCTTCTGATTTCTTTCGCGGTAATCTGGCTGAAGGAGCCGGTAGCGCGTTCTTTAGGTATAGATTGGTAACCGGTAGACACCACACTTACTTCCTGGAGTTGACGTACATCTGTTTCCAGTCTGGCGTTGATCACGGTTTTGCCGTCCACGTCTACTTTCAACGGGTTCATGCCCACGAAGGTGAAGATAATGGCGTTTGTTTTCTCTTTCAAACGAAGGGTATAGCTGCCATCACTGCTGGTGATGGAACCGAACCGGATGGCAAAGCCTTCCGGGATCACGGTGACACCTACCAGCGGGTGACCATCTTTATCCGTAACTACGCCGGTGATTGTTTGTACATAATCATCGGACGCAGTGGCAGGTGCAACGCTGCCTGTTGCTTCCCGCGCCTCTTCTCCTTTATCGGGCCGGGTATCCCTGATGATGGTGTAGTAGTTTTCCTGTACGTAAAGGAAGATGAATCCTTTTTTGTAGAGTAAATCTTTCAGGACACTTTCTACCGGTTCTTTCTTCGTCAGCGGACTTTTAAAATTGACATAGATGTTGTCCAGCAGATGAGCTTCATATGAAAATTTAGTACCGTAAACGGCCTTTACTTCTTCTAAAGCAGCTTTTAATTTCACTTGTTGCTGGGCAAATAAACTTCCTGGCAGTGTTCCCAGCAGGAAACACATGACAAATAATATTCGTTTATTCATTCTCCTAATTTTGGCTGATAATTAAATGATTTGCTTTTTGATCGATTTTAAGATTAAACACCTTTCTGATAACAAAAAGGATGTCGTCGGCATTGGCAGCGGGCACAGTTCCCGAAAGCTTTTTCTGTGCCAGTTCCGGCGCTTGTAAGCTGATTTCATAGCCATAGGTATCTTCCAGCACATTCAGTATTTCAGAAAGTGTGTAACCATCCAGGTCCATTTCGTTGTTGGTCCATGCCTTGTTGGCCTGTGGATTCCTGTTCATGGCGGTCAATACCTGTTTGCTGCTGTCGTACATGAAGGCGTCTCCCGGTTTGAGCATTTTGACAAAGGCTCCGGTGCCGTTTTTTTCAATTCGCAGACTACCTTCCAGCAGGGAGATTTCAGTGATGCTGCGACGGTTGCGGACATTAAATTTTGTACCTAATACTTTTAATTCCAGGTTGCTCACATGTACCAGGAAAGAGTCTGATTGTTGCAGGCGGTTCTTCAAGGCTACATGTTTTACCTCGAAGAATGCTTCCCCCTGCATCCATATCTCTCTTGGCTTTTCTGATTTCCAGGTGCGTGCATAATGGATGGCTGAGTTGCCGTTTAAGGTAACAACCGTTTCATCCGGTAATACTACCTGTTCCCGTTTACCAAAAGTGGTACTGAATTTCTTTTCTCCCAATGAGGACCATTCCCGTAAGGCGACTAATAGTATCAGGGCTGCTGCAGCAGCGCCTATCCACCTGGAAGCAATTTTCAGCGGCCGGTACACCCGTTGCTGCCTTTGTTCATCAGCTGCTATCTGGTTGGCAATTTTGTCCCAAAGCTGCAACTTGCCGGTGGCTGGTTGATACGGCTTTTGTTTGTTGATGAGCAGTATCCAGGCACGGGCTTCTTCCATTGCAGCCCTTTTGTCCGGGTATTCACCGGAAATACGCTCCCAATAAGCCACAGACAGATCATCCGCTTTCAACACATGCTGAATGAACTGCTCATCTTTAAAAAAAGATGTAGTGGTGTAATGATTGTAATCGCTGTGCTGATGTTCCATGCCTGATTATATATACACGACCCTTTAAGATTTTATCCCTTCCTGTATTAAATAAATAATAATTTTATTTAAAGGGCGATAAAATGAATAATTTCTAATTACGACTTTAAAAAACAGGGCGATCTTAGATTTTTTTCAAGGATATAACAGCAGTCAAAATAAGGAGATCAGTTTTGGACAGATAAGTACGTAGTACATCTATTGCTTTATATACCAATTTATAGGTACTGGAAACGGAAATCTGCATCAGGGCAGCAATTTCTTCATATTCCATTTCCTCGTAATACCGGAGGTGGATAATTTCTCTTTGTCGCGGTGTCATTTTCTCCAATGCACGACCCAGGTTGGTGCGTATGGTCTCCAGCCTTTCGCGGCTGATCATTGTTTGGTCGTAAGCCAGCTCCTGATCCGCGTCCATCCACTGGTCCAGGACCAGGAAACTGTATTTGCGCTGCTGTACATCCAGCATGCGCAACAATACTCTACGAAACGACTTATATAGATAGTTTTTAACTGATTCGGTGGCATTAATGGATTCCCGTTGTTTCCAGAGCTTAACGAATAAGTCCTGCAAGGCATCTTCTATGATGTGGTCATCCTGCGTAAACTTGTGACCATAGTTGAATAACGGGGTATAATATCTGTCAAAGATAATTTGCAGGGAAGATTCATCTCCTGAACGAAAACCATCCCATATATCTTTGTCATCGGTCATAAATCCTGCACGATTCAGTTTGGCTTATGTGCGAAGGTGCTAAAAATGTTTTACATTTCAAACCGTTGGGAGAGTGTTAATTCAAAATCTCATATAAGTCTTTGATACCCACCAGCAGGAAGTCCGGCGGGATTACCATATCATTTAAAAGCGCTGGCGCGCTTCTCCGGTTATTTACTCCTCTATCACCATAATCCCTTGCTGTTTCAGCATTTCCAGTCCATCTTTCATCGCTTTGATTTGCTCCGGTGAATGTTTTTGCCATACCGTAACCTCACCAACTACCTTAAATGGGTGTGTGGAGCGGTAGGACATTGTAGGATTGCCCGGGAATTTTTTATCGGTTACGTTGGGGTCATCTTCCAGCGGGCCTGTTGCTTCTACCAGGTATATTCTTTCCCGTCCGTCTCCCGCGGCCAGTTCAGCTCCCCAGGTAGCCGCATTCAGGGTGGCGGAGAGGTAAATGTGTTTTAATTGCCGGTCCACAAAATTTGAGTTAAAACCGGTTTCTATAAGATCCCCGATTTTTAAATCCGCTTTGGTGCCATGAAAGAAGGTCTGAGAAAAAGGATTCAGAATAGGTGCCTGGGTGTCGGTTGTACTCATTGCGTTATTGTTTTTGATTTATCGTTTGTATTTTACGGTCCATTATTTCCATTGCTTCCGAGAAATACTTCTCCAAAACTTTTAATTCTCCTGATGAAAATGTACCAAACAGTTTTTCGGTGTTGCTTTGAAAATCTCCATAAAGGGGTTTGAACAGCGCCGTTATCTTTTCTGTATCCGGTACGATGATAACTTTTCTGCGGTCTGCTTTATCAGCTTGTCGTTTTACCAGTTTTTGCTTCTCAAAACGGTCTATTAAGCTCGTAACCGCGCCGGTGGTCAGGCCCGTTATATTAGAAAACTCCCCGGCTGTCATTTGCCCCTGCTGCAGTAAAAACCCTAAATATTTATGGTCTGTGCCGGACATGCCTGCTTTTCTGCCAATGGCTTCGTGCATTTTGATGGAAGTATAGGCAAATTGCTGACTTAGCTTCCTTAGTTTCCTGATTTCTTCTTTAGCGGGCATGTATCTTGATTATTAATTATCTTAATTGTAAAGATAAATAATAAATACTTTAATCGTCAAAATAAAACTGAAATTTTATCTGGCCAGGATTTGCACCGGTTTCTAAGCCTTTTATTTCCGTCACTTTTAAAAGTGAGTAAAGCCCATTTGTGTCTGCTGATTTGAGCAGTACAGACAGTAAATGCCCGATATACCAATAAGAATTTTTTAATGTGGCCTTTGTTAGTAATGGCTGGTCATTTGCGGCAATCATATTAAATTGGGGGAATGACATCACAGGCAGGAATAAGCCGCTAAAACTGCCGGTAGACTTTAGAAAAGATCTCCTGTTTAACATAGATACAAGATTTTGTCTTGTTATACAAGTTACGGTGATACTTTCTAAAAATGCACATACTTACCTGATGGAAAGTGACGGGGAAATCACGTAAAAAGAAAACCCGCGGCTTATTTTTTTGTTACCATTCTATTTTATAATCAAATAACCAGTGATTGCTTTTTTCGGCAAATGCGTTTACAAATATTCTAATCATAAGTTCCCTGATTTTTTGCTGAAATGCACTTACAATTACTTTGTCGCTTCCTCTTTTTCTTCCTTCCAGCACAATTTTTTCAACGCGTGGTCTGCGCATTTTTTCAAAGGTTGAGAAGGCAGTATCCAACTCCTTCTCATCACGGATGAGTTTTGCTAAAAGCATGGCGTCCTCTAAAGCCATTGAAGCTCCTTGTCCTGAATTTGGGCTCACGGCATGTGCCGCGTCCCCAATGAGTATACAATTTTTCTTAAACCACCTGGGTAAAAATTGAATATCAAAAACATTGAGCCGGATAAAATCCGAAGAATTATTTATGATGTCGGTAATCGGGGAACTGTAAGCGGCGTATTGATTCAGCAAACTTTTTCTTTCGGCTTCTTTGTTAAAATTTATTTGCTCTTCCCTGGTGTATGGATTAGCTACCATGATGTTTGTCCACCACATTAACTCATTTTTATTCACCCCTGTGTAGCCAATGAATCCATTTTTACCATAAATAAAATTTATATTGTTGCTATCTGACGGCGTTAAGTTTTGAATTTTATTTTTATCTACAAAGCCACCGCCGCCAACAACACCTGTAAAACCGGGCTTCATAGGCGTGTCTAATACATAATTTCTAACAATACTTCTTACGCCATCCGCTCCAATAAGAATCCTTCCTGTAGCTTGAGTTCCATCTTCAAATGTTGCTGTTACTTCATTTTCGGTTTGTGAAATACTTTGTAGTTTTTTGCTGAAATAAACCGGTATGTTTTGTTTCACCAGCTCATCGTGCATCATATCAGCGAGTGTTGCTCTTTTAATATTCACACTTGGATATTTATACTTTGCTGCATTGGAAAAACCTACTTTTGCCAGTTTCTTTCCTTTAGCGTTTTTAAATATTCCATCTACCGCAATACTCCCGCTTTCAATCGCTTTGGCAGCTAAGCCTAATTCGGCTAATACAGATACTCCATTGGGTGCAAGGTTTAATCCTGCACCGTTTGAAAATGTTGTTTCGTTGGCTTCAAAAATTGCGGACGCTATTCCTATCTTTTTAAGAAATAAAGCCATTGATGAACCGGCAATGCCACCGCCTATTATTATTACTTTATTATTTGATAGTAATTCCATTTTATATAGGGTTGTTTAATTTGTGAGTTATTTCCTGCATGATTTTAATGGCTGACTGCATATAATTTTCAATCAGTGCCAGTTCTTTTTTATTGAAGGAGTTAAAAAGGGCGGTCATTTTGGTTTCTATTTCGTTAAATATGCCACCCAGTTCTTTCATAATTACCGGTATATTGGGAACGATAATAACTTTACGCCTATCTGTTTTGTCAAACTCCCTGGATACAAATTTTTTCTTTTCAAATCTGTCTATCAGCCCTGTAACTGTGCCTGTGGTCAGGCCCGTATATTTTGCCAGTTCACCTGCTGTCATTGAGCCATGTTGAACAAGGAACCCCAAATACTTGTGGTCAGTGGCTGAAAGTCCCGCCTTTCGCGCAATAGCTTCGTGCATAAAAATGGAAGCGTCGGAATACAGCCGGCTTGTAGCTCCGAACTTGTTAGGCAGGTCGTCTGGTTGTTTTTTACTCATGTGCCAAGTATCTTTGGTGCAAAGATAAATGGTTTGCAAGTAATATTCCAAATGTTTTTGCGTTTTTTTTAGAACTCACTGAGTGTTTGGTGTGTATGCGCATACATAACAAGTCGGGAGCCGGCCAGTGTAATGATGGCCACCGCACCCATATTGATCCAGTAGGGTGGTGTAAGGGTTTCTGCTTTCATACTGAAAACAGCCAACGATAAAGAATTAGCCCGATAAGCACAAAGTAAAACATACCACCTATCATATAGGTACATAGTGAAATAAATGCAATGAGCCAATGAAGCGCGCTGCTGTTGGCAATGATGGCGCCCAAAACAGCCACCGACTCTGTAGATACAACAATCAACAGCCAGGCGCCATTGATACTCTGCTCCAGGGAAGGTTTGGGCTCCTTCATAATATTTACAAGGAAGAAAGTATACAACAACAGTATCCAGCGTACAAACCCCACTATCCATAATATCAGCGCAATATCCATGCGGCCGGTGATAAGCGCCACCTGGCTGCCCAGCACATTGTTACCCGCCACCAGCGTGAGGAAGGTAACGCCCCTGGCCGAATGATGAAGATCGTTCTAAACCACTACCGGGAATTTTATAATCCGGAGAATAAGGATGATCCATAACAGGAGGTAAAAAAATACATTTAAACCGAGGAAAATGCCGGCCATCCGGGTATAAGACCAGAGGAACATTCCTATGGAAACAATACCAGTAGCCATTATCAGCGCAAAATAACCAGGGAAGAAATTTTCCAGTGAAGTGGTGTTAACCGGTTGACCAGGATGTGCGAGTCCGGCTTTAAGCATGATCAGGGTTTTATGTAATTTAAGATTTACTGCGCAGAATAATCTTTTCACCTGACTATTTTATTTTTTGAATATAAGGAGAGAAAGAACTAAATTTTTCCCTGTTTCTCAATTGTTAACATGACAGATCATAAAACCATACTTAAAAATTTTGTAAGCTCATTCAAAAAATGGCTGTTGGAAAACTATTCTCCGCAAGAGATCCATGATCTGCAAATTGATGATGCCAGTTACCCGGAGTGGAAACGGATAGAAGAATATTTTTCAACCCTGCTTGCTGCCAAACAAATCAATCAGCTGGATGATGAAGACCTTGCTCATCTGCTTTATCTTATTGCCCGGCATTGGGATATCGGGAGAATGATTGCGTGGTTATCCCATGCGCCGGCACTGTCAAACATCGGTGATCTGTCGGCCGGTGATTTTATGATTCTTGCCAGGGCGGTGTCCAAACTATCCCAAGCTGAGTATAATGATGCAAAGTATCAGTTTGCAGCCTGTTTCGAAAAGAAATTCGATACCCTGGCACCCGAAATAGAGCACATACTTTTAGACCTTTACCATAGCAATGATGAATATACCCGCCGGATATCCTTGCTGGCGCTGGCAAAACTGGGTTATCCGGCTATAAGGGTGTTATTGAAGCAATCGTGGGAAACAGTTGAGGAGCAATATCATAAAATTGGATGCCTGCAGGCCATTGACGAATATGTAAAAGACCCGGCACTGCTTGATGAATACCTGATATTGGCCGAAGCTGAAACTGGTGATGAGTTGAAAAAATACGTAGTCGGGCTCAGTAATAAATAAAATGAGGGCATCGCCGGATCTTGTTGGACCTTCAAAAGGTGCTATAATAGATATTGGATACTTCTCAGTTACTTCTCAGTTACTTAGGACTCGTGTATGTGTCGTATTCCCTATACAGTCTCCATACAGTCCCTATACACTCTCCATACACTCTCCATACACTCCCCATACACTCACCATACACTCACAATACACTTCCCATACACTCCCCATACACTTAGGATTCCAAATTATTGGTTGGGTCCTGGAAAAATCTTGTCTCTTTCTAAAGATATTTTGAATGTCGTCGATGTAAAATATCACTCTTTTGGGGATATTTTATCGACATAATCCGGCAAAAAGCGGCAAAAGCGGCGGATTTGTTTTTCCGTAGTTCCGCCAGGGAGTAATTTCGTGTCGTATATCGAAGTGCAATCCTGTATGATCAGATGGAGAAACTTAACAGGCATAGCCATAGAAATATTTTAGTTATGCATAAACAAGATGTATTTTTATTTTCATCAACAAAAACCTTATTTCATGACAGTAGAACAAATTGCGGCACGTTTGGCCGGGCTTTGCCGGGAAGAAAAATTTGATGTGGCACAAAAGGAACTGTATGCGGATGATGCAGTCAGCATAGAGCCATATGCTATCCCGGGCTTTGAAAAAGAAACCAGGGGGTTGGAGGCTTTAATAGAGAAAGATAAGAAGTTCAGCGCTATGGTGGAAGCCAGGTATGGTACTGTTGTTTCGCCGCCACTGATCGCGGGAAATGTTATTGCTTTCACACTCACAATGGATATAAAACTGATTGGCAGGGATCGTACAAAGATGAATGAGCTTTGCGTATATCACGTGAAAGATGGTAAAATTATTTCAGAACAGTTCTTCATGTAACAGATCAGAGGTTAACCAGCCAGGTTAAGTTTTGCCGTCATTGTCAGAACTGGAAATGCATATTGCCGGTAATAAACATCTGCCTGATATACCAACCAAAGCTGAAATTATTAAGAATGGTTTAGATGCAGGGGAGATGCAACAAAAGCAAATGAGGGAAATTGAGGAAACTAACATTGTACCTGATTGATCAGAATAAGAAACTGGAGAAGCAACAGCAACTGATATTGAATCAGGAGCGATTGCTATCAGCGCTCAGTGACCGGCTAAGAGAATTGGAAGAAAAACGATCTAAGTAAAATACAGATACCAAAAAGAGAAGACCTGCATTATGCAGGTCTTCTCTTTTTATACTATCCTAAGTTACCGCCGGAACCAATTAATATCTACATGGCCACCTGCAGAGGCGCCGGTATTGAAATTAAATAATGTAAACCGGTTGGCTGTCCAGTCCAGCCCCAGACCCATTTTCAACTCGTTTCCAATAGGAAGAAAATCTTTGCCGTTTGTACTATAGGAAAAAGTTGCAGTAAAGTCCTTCTCCCTTACACTGGTTTTAAACCAGATTTTATTACGCTTTAAATTAACAACTGCTACAACGCTGTCATTTTTAGCCATTATAATTTCCTTTCTGCCACCGGTTTGCCGGACTGCCACATACGCATACGGAACCTGGAATATGCCCAAACCTGCTATATCATTATCTTTCATTCCACTGATATCTATTTCTGCAGTGCCTTCTGAAAACGGACCTTCTACCCGCTGACTCAAAGTATTGATGGCATGAAATAGTGTGGAAGCATTACCTGCCTTTAAACGGAGATACCCCGGCCGTTCACGCAACGACCATTTGCTGTTATCGGGATTATGGTTCCATTGCCATTGCAATGCGAGTTCCGGGGAGTTGAATTCATCAGAGCTGGCAGGAACGGTTATTGGGGAGGTTACTCCAGTCACAGGTTTAGGGAACGTATCCACGCCTATCCCGTTTTTACCCAGTATGGGCCAGCCATCAATCCAGGTAACAGGTTCGAGATTAGGCACACGGCCTATAGGGCCGCGGTCCTGCATAATAATAAACCACCACGAGCCATCTTTCAACTGTACCATACCGCCCTGATGCAAGCCATTGCCGGGATAGGTATGATCATCCTGCATCACTACTTTCGATTCATAAGGACCATAGATACTATCTGAACGCAAACAAACCTCGCGGCCCCGTGTGCCGCCGGTAGAGCCGAGTATATAGTATTTATTACTGATTTTGTAAAGATGTGATCCTTCAAGATAAGGAAAGCCGGGATTGTCGTAAATCTTCTTCCGGGGAACTTTTACAGACTTCGCATCGCTGTTTAATTCGGTGATATAAAGCGTTTGCTGTCCATGCGCAACATATACTTTGCCGTTATCATCAAAAAAGAGTCCCGGATCATATAGGTACTCATTGAATATTGTTCTTGTCCACGGGCCATTTATATTTTTGGCGGTACAAATGGAAAAATGTCCTTCTTTTGATTCCATCCGGGGTGTGCAGAATCCCACATAAAAGGTGCTGTCGTGATAGCGGATGGTGGCGGCCCAGGAACCGCTCAGATACATATCTCCCCCTTTCATATCATAACGGGGATCTTCCTCATACCTTGAAACTGCATAACCTGCCATCTCCCAATTTACCAGGTCGCGGGAAACAGCAATAGGACAGCCCGGTACATAATGCATGCTGGTGGAAATAAAATAGAATTTATCGTCTACCCGGATAATGTCCGGATCTGGCCAGTCGCCCCACATGAGGGGATTTTTAAAATATCCGTTGCCCAAATCGGGTGTCCAGCTTTTGGTAGTTTGTGAGAAAATAGTGGTGACGCTCAACAGGAGCGTAAATAATGCTAACGTTCTTTTCATTGATCACTGTATTTCGTTTTTTCAAATAATATGTCGTCTTTCTGCTGACAGCTGTAGGCGGATACCGGCAAGATAATAGATTTCACAACAATATTACAGGATGCGATTCAGACAATCCGGGGCTATCATCATTTTGGCTGAAAATAAAGAAGACCCGGATATTAATCCGGGCCCTCTTGTTCTCAACAGATCAAACAACAACAAGCAAAATTATTTTACAGGTACAATTTTTCCGCTGGCGGAAGATTGCCCTACTATTAATTTATAGATGAGTAATATTCTGGAATTATCTGCTACATGATATTCTATCTGCTGTGTGCTACCCTTACTAACTACTCCTCTGTAGATAACATCTACCTGGTGTCCCTGTATATCATAAAGGATCAGTTGCGCTTTACCTGTTTCAGGTGCTACATAGCGGAACGTGATCACCTCTGAATACGGATTCGGGAATACGGTAACTGTTAACTTCTGCGGAGCCGGTTCCTTGCTAAGGATTGCCTGGTCAGCATTGCTGTATGATATATTGGTAACATTGCTGACAGGTGCCACAGATTTACCCCATCCTATCAATACAGCGCATTTATCAAATCCATTGTTGATGGCATTTATTGCCGCATTTACATCGGAAATACTCACTCCGCTGACAGTTTGACCTCCCAGGTATTTGTTGGCAAGCGTAAATAATCCCTGAACAGTAGACTGCCCGGTAGACGACAGGTAGTTTACTACGCTGGAAGGCAACCTGAATGTATCAATTTTGGATACAGGGGTGCTGCTGCCACAGGTGGTGAGTTGGGCGGTGAACAGGGTGTCGCCGTCAATAGTGAGTCCTGGCAATGTAGGTGTAACGCCCATATTGAAGAACAGGGCCATTGTTTGTGCCAGGAGAACATTGTTGATTTTACCCAATGTTGTCTTTGCGGTGGATATCGGAACATTTGGCCAGGTAGCTGTTTTGCTGTAGGTAGCATATCCTTTCAATGCAACAGGGGTACCGCCGCCGGGCAGCATATTGAATATGCTGCTGTTGGTAATATCGCCCAGGAAAAGCGTGAAGAACTTACCGGTCGATTTCAGTCCGAAGATGGCAGAGTCGCCTGGCTGTGCATCTGTTACATTTGCCATCATTTGTTGCGCGGTAAATGATCTTCCTCCCGGAGTGCATCCCAGGCCGCCTTTATTGCCATAGAATCCCTGGGTATAAGTGCAATAGCTCACGCAGCAGCTTACGGTAACACCCTGCTCTACATAGGTGGAGTTACCACAGGTGTCGGTGGCAGTCCAGCGTCTGATATATTTGAACGGACAACTGGTTCCTTCTCTTCTGTCGCTGGTAGTTACACTGAATGTATTGCCACAGTTGTCAGTAAATGTTGGCGTGTCAAAAGTGATGGCAGCGCCGCAATTTACCAGTTTATCATTCCCTTTGGATATCACCACAGGAGCAATGTTGTCATTTACTACAATGGTTTGTTTAAGGGTATCTGATGTATTACCACAGGCGTCTGCTGCCCACCATTTACGTACCAGTGTAAATTTGTTTACACAGGTGCTGTCTGTTATTACAGCAGAGGAGTATACCGTTGCATGGCTGCAGTTATCACTGGCTGTTATTGATTGCGGACCAGGTATATCTTTGGCGCAACTTAACTGAAGGTCGGTAACGGTGCCGGAAAGAACCGGTGCTGTGTTGTCTTTAATATGGATGGTTTGTTTAACGGAATCGCTGTTGCCGCAAACATCTGCAAATATCCAGGTGCGGATAATCGTAGAGTCGCAGGCGGTACCACTGCCGGTTTCACTATATACCGGTGTAAGCGCAATGTCGCAGTTATCTGTAGCAGTCGGTGAAGGCAATGCAGGGATGTCTTTTAAGCATTCCAGGTTTACCTCTTTATAAAAATCTGCACTGATTACCGGTTTAACGTTATCATTTACAGTAATGGTTTGCTTAATGGTGTCGGAGGTATTACCACAGGCATCTGCAGCCCACCATTTGCGTACTACTGTAAATTTGTTTACACACGTGCTGTCGGTTGTTTCCTGGCTCATCTGTACTTTCACGTCGGCGAGGCAATTATCGGAAGCCGTGATTGCGGGTGCCGCCGGAAGGTCTTTTGAGCAGGTGATGGAGGCATCGGGGGCGGTGCCGGAAAGAACCGGTGCAATCGTATCTTTTACATACAAGATCCGCTCACAGGTATTTGTTACCTTACCATCAGGCGTAGTGGTAATGAGTTGCAGCTTATAGGAGCCACAGGTGCTTCCTGCCAGTACGGTTACGGTATCTTTATTGACGGCGCCTGTGATGCTGCCATCGCCGGTAATACTCCAGCTATAGGAGCCCACCTCGGAGGGCAACGGACCTTTGTAAACATTGATTGAACCCGGACAAACGGGATCAGGGCCGTCAATTACACAGGGCGATACAGGGTGTTGGATCACCGTAATCACTACCGTATCTTTTCCGAGGCAGCCGTTGTTGTCAGTAGCTGTTACAACAAACTGGAATGTTCCCGTGCCTGTTGGGATGAATTCAGGATTATAAATATTTGGATCTGAAAGTCCTGTAACAGGGCTCCAGCTGAATGTATAAGGTGCAGTACCTCCACTGGCGGATGCGCTGAGGTAAGCAGTATCAAGATGGGTGATAGACTGGTCGGCTCCTGCGTTGGCCATTACTTTTGTGATGGTGATCGTCTGCCCCGGGTTAATATGAGAACCAAGGTAGCAGGTATCCGAAAGTCCGTCGCGGGTAACAATCAGTTGAAGGTTGAACGTGCCTGCTGTAAATGCAGCACCAACCGGCACTACCTGTATATTGGCAAGGGTATTATTTACAATCTTTGCATTGGCCGTATTACTACCAATGATACTCCACAGATAGGTAAGCCCTGTAGCATCATCTACGGTTGAGGTGTAGCTTAATGAAGACGTTTCTATACAACCTGTAGCAGGGCCGCTAACCGTGCATTTGGGAGGAATAAAAACAGCATCTGTTTTCAGGGATCTGTCCTGGTTACCAATGCTGACTACATTACCATCGATGATCCAGTTTTTTAGCCGCATATGATAGGGAGATCCGTTGATAGAAGAAGCCGAGTTGGTTTCTCCGGTAACGGGATCTTTTCCCCAATCGATAATACTGGCTATATGTCCGCCCCAGGCGAGTACCACTGTTTCTTTTAACGCCTTAAAGGTGATGTTGATTACTGTTTCTGACTGGGAGGCAGTAAGACTACCCTCGGACGCATACACCACACTGGTCAGGTCTGCGTTGTAGCTGGTCATTACCCGCTCAGCGGCAGGTAACGCATTGAAGCTGGTGGCGGGCTGCCCGGAAACAGGCGATCCGGCGCTGGACGGAGCCGGAATGGGTTCAACATCTGTAGATGTAAAATAGCTTACCGGGAAACCGGTAATGTTTAATATTGGATTCACCGTTTCCGTTGTATGGAGGAATACGCCATGTGGTTCCAGCCGCTGAAATTGCGTAATATAATCCAGTGCATGTTTACCTCCGTTCATGATATCTAATCCAACCACGAGGGTATATGTCTTATTCACAACAAGGTTCGTTAGTATGGCCCTGTATGGAACAGAATATCCCTCCAGAAAATGTGCCTGGTTGCTGTTCAGGTTACCATTAATCCAGTCAACCGGAGAAGTGGGCGCCGTGGCTTTACCATTGGCACCCTGGTCTAAGTTGGCTGATTGCGCCATGCCGCGAAATCCCGCCATGATAAGGAGAATGAGGGTAAGAAGAAGCGTGGGTGATTTGAAATAAAAGGATCGTGTACATTGGAAGTTTGAGGGTAAATCTACTACTTTCATAAACACAAATTTTAGCGTTGGACAAAAAGAAGTTGATTGCGTGTAGTGAGGTACACGTAGTTACAGGGGGTAGGTTAAACAGCGGGAACAGGTATGCTATTGCTGCACACGCATATTATCTGCCTGATACATTGATTGTTGGGAGATCCAGGAATATAGTTAAAAGAGGAAGATCAGGGATACCGCTAAAATAAAACTGAAAGAAGAAAATTTGAAGACTTGTCTGAATTATTCTCTGAACAAAACACTATTTGCAAAGCCAGTTGGTTGATATATTTAATTGCTGATACAAAGGTTAATTATTTTTAAAGAATAAAAAAATATTTTACGTACTTCCTATGTCTTTTTAGGTATAAGGGGCAACACCATAGTGGTATCAATTTCTGTAACCCCACCTTTTTTAACCCCTGGTATAATTATAAGATCCTGAAAGATAAATGATTATTCTTGTTTGTTACACTGGCGGGGTACTGTCTGCGTGAATATCGTCCCTGCAAAAATAGCATTTGTAATGGTCAAATTAAGCGTTGTACACGGGGCAGGATTGTAAGATCTTTAGGTAGACCAGAGATGTCATCAACCGAACAATGAATTACTATTCCACAAATTTGCCACCTGTACAATTTTTTTTATGAACCAAACTAAGTCGTTATTATGGGCGATTGCGTTATTGTGCATATTGCTGCAATCTACGCGTATTTATTCCCAAAGCAAGATTAGCGTTAAAGGTATTGTCACCGATTCTACGGGAGCGCCATTGCCTGGCGCAACTGTCAGCCAGGAAGGGAATCTGAAAAACGGAACGGTATCCGGTCCGGAGGGCCGCTTTGAATTAAACATGCCTCCCGGCAGCCGTCTGAGAATTACGATGACCGGCTTTCGTACCGCGTTTGCTGTTTCCGGTACTTCACAGTTGAACATTACCTTACACCCCGTTGCCACAGAACTGACAGATGTAGTGGTAGTAGGGTATGGTACACAGAAACGTACCAAAATGACTTCTGCTGTTTCCTCTATTAATGCAAAGGACATACAGCTTATTCCTGCTACCAATTTATCAAATGTACTGGCAGGACGCATGTCGGGCACTTTTATCAGTTCACCTACGGGTACACCCGGTATTGGCTCTAAGGTTAAAGTACGGTCTACTTCTTCCTTCAGTAACAGTGCTGTGGAACCGCTGTATGTAATTGATGGTATCGTACGGGATAAAACCAGTTTCGATGCACTGGATCCCAATGAAGTGGCGGATATCACCATTTTAAAAGATGCTTCCTCCGCAGCTATTTATGGTTCCCGCTCTTCTAACGGTGCCATCCTGGTAACAACAAAAACAGGTAAGAGTGGTACGGCAGTTATCAATTTTAACGCCACCTACAATACGCAACGTGTAGGTAAACTGCCGGAATATATGCCTGTTAAAGATGGATTGAATTTAAGCAAAGCAGTGAACGGAGGATTAAGCGATGAAGAAATTAACTGGGTGCTTAAAAATAATCCTGGCGGCGACAATTATTACAAAGCCGCTTACACCAATCCTTCCAGCCAACGTTACGCATTAAGCGTTTCAGGAGGTAATGAAAAGATAAGAGCTTATATAGGAGGTTCTTATATTAAAGAAGATGGATTCCTGCCACAGGTATCTTATAAGAAATATAACCTGCGTGGAAATGTGCAGGCCAACCTGGTGAAAAATCTTACACTCGGCTTAAACCTCGGAACAAGTTATGGTACCCGCAGCCGTTTCAACTTTACCTATGATTATGGTTCCGATGACCTGAATAATCTTTGGGGTAAGTTACTGTACTGGGATGTATTTGCCAGCCCGTATATAGATGGCAAACCGAACAACCCCGGCTGGTTGGGAAATCCAATAGAGATGATGAAAAACGGCGGATACTGGCGTAACAACAACCAACAGATAGATGCGTTGGTTACTGCCGAGTACAAAATACCTGCGGTGGAAGGATTGAGTATAAAAGGTACTTACAGCAAAAACTTCGACAATAGCTATATAAAAACCTTTGCCAAAAAACAACAGCTGTATAATTTTAAGAAAACAGGCCCCAATGGTTTGATCTATACTGATACGTTGGTAGGTAGTGTTTTAAGCGGGGATCCCGGCACCCAGTATTTAGGTAATGAATACAACAAATCCAATACTTACCAGTTAAACGCACAGATCAACTACGACCGTACATTTGGAAAACATACGGTTGGCGCCCTGGCTGTTTATGAGCAGTATGAGGGATACACGAATTTTTTCAGCATGTACCGGTATAATTTCCCGCTCGTTGCCACCGACCAGTTTTTATATACCAGCGCCAATAACGCTGACTGGTCAACAAATGGTAACGAAGGCCAGATCGGAAGGTTGTCTTATATCGGAAGGATCAACTATGACTATGATGCCAAATATCTATTTAGTGCATCTGTCAGGAGAGACGGTTCTACCAACTTCGCACCGGATAAGCGTTGGGGTTGGTTCCCGTCAGTGTCCGGAGGTTGGGTGATTTCAAGGGAAGGTTTTTTCCAGTCGTCGGCAATTGGTCATGCTGTTGATTTCTTAAAGTTAAGAGCATCCTATGCTACCACCGGTAATGATATCCTGGATAAAGACGATCCTAACAGCAGATGGAGATGGATGGAGCAGTATATTATCCAGGGAGGTACTTATTTTCTTGGCGCTTCCGGCACCCCGGCATCACGCCTTGCATATGGCGGATTGCCAAACAGCAATTTAACCTGGGAGAAGTCAAATTCCGCTGGTGTTGGTGTGGATGCAACGGTCTTTAAAAATGTACGTCTCAGCTTCGACTACTGGAAACGTCAGTCCTATGATATATTAGGTAGCCGCATCCTGGCTATTCCCAACGAGTTTGGAGCATCCTTACCACCTGAAAACTACGGGAAAGTTAGTTCCAATGGTATTGAAATAGAGCTTGGCTATAACAATACTATCGGCAAAAACTTCAGCTACAATGTAAAAGGTGTATTCACCTATGCTACCAATAAAGCTATCAGGAAAGATGTTGCCGCCAATACCCAGGACTATGCAAACCCAATCGGGAAAACGCTGGCATATGGATATGGCTACCAGGCGCTGGGCGTAATACGCACACAGGAAGATTTAAATAAGTTGCCGGCCGGTTATACTATCAATGGAGTAGCACCTGCGCTGGGAGATATGCTGCTGGCGGATTTGAGTGGCCCTGACGGTAAGCCCGATAATAAAGTAGACAGTTACGACCAAACCGTGCTGGGCAAATATTTTGGAGCAGATAATGCCCCTATGGCATACGGATTAAACATCTCCTTATCGTATAAAGGATTTACGGTAGATGCATTATTTTCAGGGCTCACGGGATATAAAATAAGCTACAACGATGCCTGGGGCCGGAATTTTGGCGGCGGCGGAAAAGTTCCCCAATACCATGCTGATTCCTGGAGTACAGAAAACCCTAATGGTTCTACTCCCAAAATATACCCGTGGGGAGATCCGCACTCAGCAGGCTATACATGGACTTCTACCTTCAACGTATACAACGGCGGTTTTTTACGGATGAAATACCTGAACATCAATTATAAACTGCCTGATATCGTATTAAATAAACTGGCGATTAAAGATACCAGGATTTTCCTGGCAGGATCAAACCTGTTTAATATCACCAAATTTAAGTTGTATGATCCTGAAGTGTCTCAATTCATGAGTTATCCAACCATGAGAACTTTTACCGCAGGAATTGACATAAGGTTGTAGAAAAGCGTGTTTAAATTAAAAAAACAAGAAAATGAAGAATAAGTTAAATATAGCAACACTCATCTTTTTCGTTCCTTTTTTGCTGATGAGCTGCAATAAAGTACTTGATAAAACGAACCTTTCCGCCGTAGGCCCGGACCAGGTATGGTCGGATGTAAATATCGCCACTGCCTATTTAAACCAGATCTATTCATCGCTGATGCCGGGCAATACATCCGGGGGCGGCAACAATACAGACGAAGGCGTGCCCTATCAGAAACAAACCAATGAATGGTTCAGGGGTACAGCCACGTTCGACTCACAAAACAACTTTGGCACGTATAACAATATACGAACCATTAATATCCTGTTAGGGAATATCGACAAAGCGACCTTCAGCCAGGCGGACAAAGATAAAATTAAGGGACAGGCATTGTTCTGGAGAGCCTGGGCTTATCATAATCTTGTGAGTAATTATGGCGGTGTGCCGCTTATCCTGGAAGCACAGCAGCCTACTACAGATTTAACAACGCTGCAGAAGCCCCGCAATAAAACATCAGAATGTGTAACGCAGATCTTAAAAGATATAGATGATGCCACCAAATTATTGCCCGACGCTTTTACGGACGATGATATGGGCAGGGTGGATAAAGGCGTGGCGATGGCTTTTAAAGGAAGGGTGTTATTGTTTTATGCCAGCCCGTTGTTTAATGGTTTGGGAGGCATTGCCACCTGGCAAAAAGCCTACGATGCCACTAAGGCCGCCAAAGAGTTCCTGGATGCGCGTGGTAAAGGATTGTACAGCCCTTACAGCAAAATCTGGGATGATGAGCTGAATAAAGAAGTAGTAATGGTTCGCCGGTATAACTATCCACAGGCGGTTTATTTCCAGGGAGGTTTAATTCCTTTGGACTGGTCTAAAGATGACGTAGGCTATGACCGGCCCTCACTGGAACTGGTGAATACTTTCCCTATGAAAGATGGCTCCAGCTGGGAATCGCAATCAAGAAGCTACGATACGCTGTTTTTTAACAGGGACGACCGGTTCTATGCTAATATCTATTATAACGGTTCACCCAATCAATACCTGAAAGGGATGCGTGATAGCAAAACTTACCTGTGGACCTATTTTACCTCGATAACAAATTATAACGGTAGCACCGGACTGGAAGGCGTGCATAATTCCATCACACTGGATCCTTTATGGTCTAACTCAAGTTTTTACCGCATAAAAGCAATCGATAAAACCATTGATAAAGGAGGCGTTTACAATGCGGGTGTTGACTGGGTTGAAATCCGCTATGCTGAAGTATTGATGAATTACGGAGAGTGCGCCAATGAAACAGGTAACACGGCAGCAGCGTTGGATGTATTAAAACAAATCAGGGCCCGTGCAGGTGTTCAGCCAGGTGTTGCCGGTAACTATGGTATTACGGCGGTGTTGCAGCCCGATATACGCAAGGCGTATCAGAAAGAACGTTTTGTTGAATTTTGTTTTGAAGGAAAACGTATGAGTGATCTGCGCCGCTGGAAAATGTTTGGTTACCTGAGAGGGCTTACCCAACGTCATGGAATAGCTGTATTGCTGAAGGCTGGTCAGCCGGATGTAAGTCCGATGTCAGATATCAATACTGTATGGAACAGGTTTACCACTACCGTTATTCCAACAGATGCCGTTGATATAGCAATTAAAGATCAGTACTACATTTATGGCATTCCTAAAGCAGTTTTGGACAGAAACCCCTTGTTAAAGCAAAATAATAACTGGGGCGGCGACTTTGACCCCCTGCAATAAATTTTCAGGTAAATGATTTGACCGGTAACCAGGGAAAGGGAGGCTTTACAGGCCTCCCCATTTTCCCCGGGCAAAAAAACCATCGGCCACTGCAAAATTAGCGGATGTTTATATGTATTGATTTATAGTAATTTTGCTTTACTATCGTACAACCTAACGCGCTTGTTTCAGCGCAGTCTTCAAGGCTCAATCAATAGCAACACAATGAGAAAAAATAAGCGTAACGGGAAGTGTTTAACCGCCGGGATAATAATTGGTACACTGTTGACTTTTAGCATGCATGCAGGTGCTCAGCACATGGCGTTTACAACAAAGTATTCAGCTGTTGGTATCAATGGAAAAGGGTTTATTACCAGTATCAGGGATAAACAAACAAATACGGAATATAATCCCAAAGGACTAAGCTCTCCATTGCTGACGCTGGAAAAGGAAGGGAAAAATATATACCCGGCAAAAGCGAAGCTACAGGGCAAACAGTTAAAGCTGACTTACCCCAACGGCTCGGTTGCTACGTTAACGGTGGAGCAGAAAAACGATTATCTGCGCTTTGAATTGCTGTCGCTGTTTCCGCGGAATGGTGTTGACAACGTTATATGGGGACCATACAAAACCAATATCTCTAAAACCATCGGCGAAATATTATCGGTAGTAAGAAGTGATAATTTTGCCATTGGCATACTGGCACTTAACGACAATACTACCAGCGGCCCGCCCTGTAATGGCGATATGTACCAGGCATGCTATATTATCCATTCGCCCGATCCGGTGAAGTACCCGCTGCCGGCTCATCTCAAAGAAGGTCAACGCTTCCGTATCGGTGGAGATGGTATAAATGATGTGGCCTTTTATTCGCATCCGGAGGAATATTACCGGTACATGAATGGCAACGGCGCCAGCCTGGAGCCGGACTACGGTTCTTCTATCGTATTGCATTCGCGCGACAGGAAGAAACCATACACTATTTTTTATCCGCATTTTAATGATTTTCCCGGTGTTAAATCGCCCCGTCATATGGAGCTGACGCCGGTTGATGTGGACTACATCGGCTCTGCCATCGCCTTTTATGCCTGCCCCGATTCGCTGGGCCTGCGGACAATTGAACAGGTTGTGAAAAATGAAGGCTTGCCCTATATTACCCGGAATGGGAAATGGGTAAAGGATCCATCTAATTATCAAACGGATATAGCCTGGTCAGGGCCGCACGACAGCCTGGTATCATACGCCGGCCAGTTAGGTCTGAAAGCTGTTCAGGATGAAGGTTTGGGAGAATATTATACCAATCCGGCCAACCGGTGGGGAGATAAAAAAGTGACGCTCAATCAGCAGAAACGCCCCATCAGTGACTTAACAGCCTTAACCAATAAAGAAGGAATTGCCTATGGCCTGCATACGTTAACCGAATTTATTCAGCCATTCAGCAGCGACGTACACCCGGTACCCAATGATGGTTTATGTACCGTGTTAAAAACCCGTATCACTAAAGCTATTGGTGCAAATGATACTTTGATACAGGTGGCAGACACCAGCTATCTGAACGAATTTGGCGGGTGGGACGACAATAAGGTGAATGTATTAAAGATCGGGAAAGAGCTGATCAGGTATAAAGGGGTAACCACCACAAAACCCTATACACTTACAGGTGTGGAGCGTGGCGCCCTCAAAACCAATGCTGCCGCACATAATGCCGGTGATCAACTGGCGAAACTCCAGGTAAATTGTTATGGTGGCTTTATCCCCGATATTACGCTGCAGGATGATTATGCTGAATATTACGCCAAACTGCTGCACGACGGTGGTATGAACTATATCGACTTTGACGGCTTCGAAAGCTTTACCTACCAGGGACATGGACAATACTCTTTCAAACGCTTTCTGAAAGGCATGTTTGGCCATCTTGAAAAAATGGGGGTACCTTACCTGAGAGTAATGGGCTCCTGCGTTTTTGAAGGAAACTGGCACTATATGAGCGTATGTAATGTGGGAGGCGGTAACCATATGTTTGATCCGGTAAATAATAAGTGGGGTATTGAAGGGAAAGACATACGTTATTCTTTCAACGGAAGCTATTTTCCATCTACTTTTGGGATACAAAATCTGCAGCGCGACTGGACCGTACAGGTGATAGAGAATCTCCAGTGCAAATCCATTGCCTGGGATGCTACCTACATGCTGGGGTTGAGCCAGGATGCCGTGGAAAAAAGAACCGACAAGCAGGCTATCTTCAAAGCTTTCCGGACCTGGGAAAACGCAAAAAATGCCGGCGCATTTGGAGATGCGTTGAAAAAAGAAATGCAGGAAGAAAAGAACAGGTATCACCTGGAGCAACTGAATGATGACAGCTGGAAGCTTTATAAAGTAGCATCAGACGGAGCTTTGGGGAGCCCGCAAACACTGACACGCAGCAAAGCAGGTTGATAATATTTTACTTTTGTTTGGTACTACTACACATTTGTTTATGGTCAACGAACGTTTGGTACTTGGTACCGCCGGGTTAGGCGGTGTTTGGGGGAAGGTTGATCCGCATCAATCTGTATTGACAATTTTATCCGCACTGGAATCGGGTATAGCTGCCATAGATACTGCGCCGGCTTACGGAGATGCTGAAAGCTACCTGGGACAGGCATTACAGCAATGGCGTGGAGGCGTGCCCGTTATCAGCTCCAAAGCAGGGCGACTGAAATCTTACGCTGCCGATGAAGCTTATTACGATTTTACCGACAGGGCGATGGCAGAAAGCCTGGAGAACAGTCTCCGCACCATTGGTATTCCTTCTCTCGATATCCTTTTTTTACACGATCCTCATGCCATCCCGGAAACGGAAGCAGAGCGGATCATTTGCAGGTTAATAAAGTTCAGGGAGCAAGGATTGACGAAACGCCTGGGCGTGGGAGGGAACTGGCCTTCCTGGTTGAAAGTATACCTGGATGCCGGCGTTTTTGATGTGGTGATGGAGTTTAACCGTCTTAATGCCTCAAATGTAACGGCCCTGCAGGATTCGTTGCCTTACTGCCTGTCCCGTAACATACAATATTACGCGGCGAGTCCTTTAAATATGGGGCTGCTGGGAAGAAGCATCGGATCGTTTAAACAGATGCGCCCGGAATGGCTGCCCGCGGATGCATTGGAGATAGCCGTACGCCTGGAGCAGATAGCGGTAAAACACCGGCTCACTTTACCGGCTATGGCGCACCGGTTCCTACTGTCTTTACCCTATGATTTTAATATTGTACTGGGGCCATCCAATATATCGGAGCTGACGGCCAGCATTGAAAATTTTAATCAGGGTAAACTACCGGAAATCATCCAGGCAGAAATCCTGAATTGCAGTAACGGGTAAAAGAAGTTAAGATGTGTAATATCGACAACGAGATCTTTAATATTCGGAGTATACAAATAAGGGAATTAGCGCCGGTGCAGGTGGTTACGCCGTTTCAGGACGCCACTATGGGACCATTCCCTGCTTTTGGGCTGTCCATGATCACCATTGAAGATGAAAATAACAATATTGGTGAAGCACCGGTGTACAGTAGTTATACCAATATCCTGGAAGCATGCCTGTTGCCGCATTTGCTGTATTCCCAAAACCTTTCCTATAGTCAGTTATATTCCAGGTTGTACTGGTCTATCCGCAACGAGGGCTTCAGAGGCCCTGCATCTGCGCTGTTGGGACAGGTAGATATGGCATTGCACGACCTGGCTACCCGCCGGCTCGGCGTTCCGTTGCATAAATATATGGGCGCTGACCGGAACGAGGTAAAAGTTTATGGCAGCGGAGGTGGTACAAACTATACTTATGAAGAACTGGAAAAAGAGATCGCTTATTTTACCGCAGCGGGTGTGGATTGTTATAAGATGAAGGTGGGAAAGGATTTTGGGATGAACATGACAGAAGATATAAAGCGTGTAAAGTTTGTACGTAGTCTCCTGGGAAAAAATATCAGGCTTGCCGTAGATGCCAACCAGATCTGGAGCTGTAAACAGGCGCTCCGGTTTATTGATAAGACAGCAGGTGAAAACCTGGCCTGGCTGGAAGAACCTACTCATTCGGCATCTTTTGATCAGATCGAAGCGCTGTGCAAACAAACACCATTGAAAATTGCTTTCGGAGAATCGGAACGTACTGCGAGGGTGTTTCCTACGCTGGTAAACATAGGCGTAGCCCATTTGCAGCCGGTGCCAGGGCATTTGGCCGGTGTGAAAGAATGGATGGCTGTAAGGGACCTGGCAGCGAAACACCAGGTAGATTTTTCATCCGGCGGATATTCATTGTTCACGGCTTCCCTGATGACGACCGCATCTGAACAATGTGAGGTGGAGTACCTGTATTCAATTATGTCGGGACTGGAAACCTATTTCAATGTAAAACCGGCATGGGGCAACGGGAAATTTACGCTGCCGGAATTGCCCGGTTTTCCTGTCAGGATAAATTGGAATCATTGTGAAGATACCGGTCAACTAGTCAAAACACGGGTATGGAATAAAAAGAATGTCAGGGAATACAAGCCGGTTGTATCTTTGTGATTCTTAAGCTTTTTCCGTGAAGATAACTTTAGCTGGTATTGATTATCTGGTCCTCGTTGTATATGTAATTGCGCTATTCACTTTTGGTTTCTATCTTAAATCTTCCGGGGTACAATCGGGAGGAGATATTTTTCTGGGCAGGCGTTCTTTGAAATGGTGGCAGATAGGCTTTTCCATGTTCAGTGCCAATGTGGGTCCAATGATGTTGATAGGCTTATCCAGCCTGGGTTTTTCGCAGGGTGTGGTAGGAGGTAATTTCGAGTGGCTGGCCTGGATATTCCTGATGTTGTTGTCTGCATTTTTTATTCCACGTTATCTTTCAGCAGGGATCAGCACTATTCCGCAGTTTCTGCTTTTGCGTTATGGCCGCAGGTCTTATAATTTCCTGGTTGTTTACAGCCTGATGTCTATATTATTTGTGTGGCTTGGCAGTGCATTGTATGCAGGCGGACTGGTTATTTCAGAGATATTCCAATGTTCGTTAATAGAAGCGGTAGTGCTGATAACCCTCATTTCCACCAGTTATACTGCTATCGGCGGTTTAAAGGCAGTGGTGAGAACCGGCGTTTTCCAGTCGCTGATCATTATTACTTCTTCCCTGATACTAACGGTACTGGCTATAGGAAAAATTGGTCATGTGGCAGATGCGGCTAAAGGAATTCCTCCCGACTATTGGAAGCTGTTTCACGCCAGGTCTGACCCTGAATACTCATGGCTCGCTATTGTGGCGGGTTATCCCGTGGTAGCTGTTTATTACTGGTGCGCAGATCAAACGATTGTACAAAAGGTGTTGGCTGCAAAAACTGTCAAAGAAGGACAACGGGGTATTCTTTTCCTGGCAGCGCTCAAAGTGATCACGCCTTTTATTTTTGTGTTGCCTGGTATTATCTGTTTTCTTTTATACAGAGATAGTACCACGCCGGATAAATCTTACATTACGCTCGTCAAAAACCTGATGCCCGACGGGCTTCGCGGGCTCTGCATAGCGGCGCTTGTCGCCTCGCTGATCGATACCGTATCTTCGGGTCTGAACTCTTTCAGCACTGTTTTTACATTGGATGTAGTGACGCAGTTTGTATCTTTGGAAACAAAGGATAAAACAAAGGTTGGGAGATGGATGACTGCTGTAGGCGCTTTCCTGGGAGGAGGTATCGCCGTATTGTTTTCTTACTCAGATAAAAGCCTGTTTGAATTAACGCAGGGGCTTGTGTCTATCCTGGCGCCGCCATTATCGGTGGTATTTTTAGGCGGCATATTCTGGAAACGCACGCACCGGATAGCGGCAGAAACAGTGTTGTTTGGCGGCGGCTTTCTTTGCCTGGTGATGGGGGTTTGTTATGTATTGAACTATCCGTATAAAGGATTCTGGCCACACTTTTTATTTCTTTCTATCTATATTTTTATTTCCCTGGTAATTTTAATGGTGCTGATAACCCTGGTTTTTAAAGTGCCCGAAAAAGACCGGGTATCATTTACTTTTCCGGACAAGGCCGGATCGGGCATGGATAAGTGGTTATGGGCAGGCTGGGGCGCGCTGGCTTTGATAATGGCAGCGATCTATATAGTATTAAATTAACGAATCATGAATAAAATATTGTCCGCTATGTGCAGGATATTACTGCCGGCTGTTGTTATTATATTGACTGCATGTAATGCGTCCCAAAAAGAAGAAAAGCTACAGGAGCATGTTTTTGTGGTGAACATTGTACATGATCCGCAGAAGCTGAAAGAATATCTCGATTATCATCAGCATATATGGCCGGAAGTGGAAGCCGGTTTTAAGAAAGCGGGTTACCGGAAAATAACGCTTTACCGGTATGAATACCTGTTGGTAATGGCCATCACCGTACCAGCCGGAGCGGATCTGGGGCAAATGGGAAAAACGGCTGAATCTTATGATAAGCGTTGCGCGGAGTGGAACCGTTTAATGGATGGCTATCAAACCGGTGTTCCCGGCGCGGGGCAGCAGGAAAAATGGGTGGAGGCAACACCTTTTTACCGCTTTATAAAAGAGTGATTACAGGCTTTGCGTGCTCACGCCCTTTTTCTCTTTGTCTTCGTATTGCCTGATGAAATCCCTGGGAGATAATCCTTTAATTTCTTTGAAGTGTTTATTAAAGTTCGAGATATTATTATAGCCACTGTTATAACAGGCTTCTGCTACGTTGTGATGTCCTTCCAGTAAAAGTTTGGCGGAATGCCCGATGCGTACTTCTTTTACAAAATCGATCAATGTACGGTTGGTATTGCGTTTGAAAAAGCGGCAGAAGGCTGCGGACGACATGGGAATAAGATCTGCTACGTCCTGTAGCAGGATATCGTCTCTGAAATGCTGAAAGATGTAATCAAATACTTTGTTGAGTTTTTTTGCTTCTCCGGAGTTTTCAACGGTATTGTAATAGGGAGATGATAATACGCTTGATGATTCAGATTGTGCGAGGACATCCAGCAGCCGGATCATCAGCGCCACCCTGCTTAAGCCCGACACATAAAGCATCTGGTGCATAATCATTTTGGCGTCCTGGAGTGTGTTGCCGGTAAACAGCACCCCTTTTGCCGCTTTGGCGAAAAGCACATTCAATTGTTTGGCCTCTGGTTTTTCGAGCAGTTCCTTTCCGAGGAAATCGGGAAAGAAATGAATGACCACCGCCTGGGTCGGGATAAGCGGATCTGCGGCTTTGTAATACTGCCAGCAATGCGGCAGGTAACTGCCCAGCAACACCAGCTCCGGTCCGTCGAAATCCTCGATATGATCGCCGATAAATCTTTTACCGCTACAGTTTTCCAGCAACGCGATCTCAAAATTGACATGCGATTTTAAGGCAGTATATTTTTTTATTTCAAGAATCTCTGATCTTACCGTAAATGACTGGTCCGCCGGAAATGTAAAATTCTCGTATATGTATTGCATCGGATTGTAAGTCTGGTTGTGTGTTACAGGCGATTCAAAGATAATAAAATACGCGGGAAGTTTAATGCGGCAAAAATAGTATCCATAATGGTCAAATTAAGGGTTGCGTTCCTTTTAAGGGAATCAGAACTTTATACCCTGCGGCAAATATCCCTTCCGGATTTAGTGCAGCCGTATTAAACAACAGGTATGTATCGCATTAAAACGAAGTATTTCTTATTATTCCTGGTAGCTGTCGCCACGTCAAATACATCTTTCTCCCAACTCCCTGATCTGCAGTTGAACAGGATGCTGCAGCAGGTAAGCGGATCCGTTACTTTTTTGCAAAGACAATATAAGGGCACCGACCTGGTGGCGGAAAATGTTTTTCGCTCCGGCGAATTGCCAGGCAACTGGAAGCTGGTGATGAAAGCTAATCCGGTGAAAGGGCACAGCGATGCGATAGATGTGGAGGCTACTTTCAGGCTGGCAGCAGGACAGGCAACTTCCACCACCGTGGCAGTGAAGTTTGATTTTAGTAACTGGAGTGCTGCCAATTATGTGCTGGTGCCGGCATCGCTTTATAACGGCAACCGCTATCGCTCCATAGGAGACGGTTATAATCCCGGTTATCCGCGTGATATGTATTACAATCCGCAGGTTCCGCTAACGATTTCAAATAACCCCCGTTTGTCGGTAGAACAGGATAAGGCTTCCCTGGTAGCGTTACAAACAGGGAATATGGCTACTCCCGCGGTTTGCTTTTTTTCTCCGGCAACACAAACGGGCTTTATCCTGTTAACAGAACAACAAACAAAATGGGGAAACAACGGGGTTACCATTACGGAGAATGCCCATAAAGATCAGTTATCTTTTGACATTTCAGCACCCGCCATCCGTAAACTGGCTGCGGGCTTCGGCGACTTCCATCTGAGCGGGGACAAGGCGCCGGATTGGAAGGCCGGCGATGAAGTATCACTACGCTTCCGGCTGTATGTATTTAAGGCAACGGATATCCCGGCTTTGCTCACAAAATTTTTTAAAGTACGGAAAGATATTTCCGGTCCTTCTATTCCCCGGAACCTGGTACCTATGAGCAAGTTGCTGGAGCTGGGCACGGGCATATGCAGCAGTAATTTTACACAACAGCAGATTGGCAATTATTATAAACCGGAAAACAACAACGACTTCCAGCTGGGATGGGTAAGCGGTATGATTAACACTTACCCGATGTTGTCGCTGAACGATGAAAAGGAACGCAAAAGTGTAGGCGAGGAACTTGATTTTGTAGTGCGCAGATTGCAGGGTAAAAGCGGCTATTTTTATGGAGGCATAAAATCAACCGGGGAAATTATCGGGGAGAAGATGTCGCCCGATTTCCCGGAAATCCAGGCAATGGTGAGAAAGAACGGAGACGCTTTGTTTTGGTTGATGAAGCACTTGTTGTTGTTCAGGGCAAGCGGGCATGCTGATATGATTAACAAAGATTGGGAAGATGCAGCTATAAAACTGGCTGCTGCTTTTGTAAAAACCTGGGAGAAGGATGGTCAGTTTGGCCAGTATATAGCGCCGGAAACGGGCAGGATTGCGGTATTCAACTCTACTGCAGGCGCCATTGCCCCGGCGGGGCTGGCCCTGGCAGCGCACTATTTTAACAGGGCCGGCTGGTTGAAAACAGCAGCAGCCGCAGCGGATTATTACTACCGGCGCGACGTGGCCGGGCAGGGGTTTACCGGCGGCGATTGCGGGGATATTTCGCAGGATGCCAATTCAGAATCAGCTTTTGGATTCCTGGAGTCTTTAATGGCATTATATGATTATACAGGCGATCGCAGGTGGTTGTCGATGGCCGAAGTACAGGCCGCTCTTTGCGGTACCTGGACACTGTCTTATGCACCGGTTTTTCCTCCGTCGAGCACCATCGGGAAATTGCAATGCAATATGACGGGAGCCGTTTGGGCCAGCATACAAAACAAACATGCAGCACCTGGTATCTGTACTTCTTCCGGCGACTATCTTTTCAAGTTGTTCAGGGCTACCGGAAATTCATTGTATGCTGATTTGATCAGGGACATCCAGCATGCGCACACAGAGGCCGTTAACATGCCAGGGCATATTACCAGCAATTATCTCATAGGCTCCTCTATGGAGCGTATTCAGCCAAGCGATGCAGAAGGGAAGGAGAGCATTGGAAATTTTATACATACCCGTAACTCCTGGACAGAAACCAACGGCATGCTGATGGCACTTGAACTGCCAGGTATTTATGTGATCAGCGACAAATCCAAATGCTATGTTTTTGACCACGTGGAGGCAACAATCATTAAGAAAGATAATAAGGAACTGGTGATAGAGGTATACAATCCAACGGTGTATGATGCCAGCGTGGCCGTTATGGCGGAAACCAGTGCGGAGGCTAAGCATCCTTTGGGGTATACTGCTTTTCTCCGTTGGCCGAAAGTACCGGTGAAGGCGGGCGGGAAAACCAGGGTGCGTATTTCGGGGAGGGAGGTTAGATGGTGAGTTTGCTGCTGGAACCTTAAGCATACCCGTTTGGCTTAACGATGGCTGGTATCAGTTCAAATGCATTAAAGGGAACTAATTATGTAGAGAACCGTTTAAAGTATAATGGGAAGCGACTGGAAGACAAGGAGCTAGGCGATGGATCAGGATTGAGCTGGTATGATTATGGAGCTAGAAGATATGATCCGCAGATTGGCAGATGGCATGCGTTGGATGCCTTAAGTGAAAAATACTATGCTGGTAGTCCATATACCTATGTAGGTAATAATCCTGCTATGATGACAGATCCTGATGGCCGTTAGTGGAGTATATCGGTGACCAAAGATAAGAATGGAAATACGATGATCAATATTCTTTTTACCGGTGTTATTTATAATTCAACCGGAAGGAAATATGATGTGATTGGTTTTCAGAATACAATTAAGAGTCAAATTGAGCGTGTTTTTAATGCGCGGGCTATTGATGATGATGGAACTACAATTTCCTCCAGAATAAATGTTAATTTAAAGACAGTAAGTTCACCTGATGAAATCTCGGAAACTGATCATATCATTGAATTAGTAAATGCAGATAATGCGGTTTGGGATGGTAATGGTAACATTGCTACGGGCCGTGCGCCAATGGGAGGATTGAGGGTTTATGTGAATTTTAACAATATTGGGAAGATTATGGCTTCAAGCGGTGGCGATAATAATACGGTACCACATGAATTAGGTCACACGCTGGGATTAATTCATCCGGAAGAGTACGATAAGCGAGGATGGAATGCTGGACAGCAACGATTAGACATGAGTAATCAAGATAATACATATAATTTTATGTTGATGTTTAGTGCCCAGCAATTTAAGCACACTAAGGGTAGCGCAGTTAATGTAAGTTCAGCTCAGCTGCATTTAATAGAGTCAAATTATTATGATGGTAAGTTGAATCAGCAAATTAACTTCGGTGGTATTTATTCTCGGGGAACAAAATTCATGACACTCCCCGGGACTGTAATTCCAATCCCTACATTTTATAAGTCCGGAAGAAAGTTATTGTATCCACACGAATAATATATTAAATATAAGCATCTATGAATAAAGCCATTTTATCTTTTTTGATAGCACCTTTATTCTTGTACGCGGGATGTAGTTTTTATTGTTCCGGAACCAAACTTTTTGTTGGTGTAGCAATTGCGATGCCAGGAGACACATTGAGTATCTATGCTGACAATAAGTTAATTGCAACTAAGTCAGTGAATGAAATTATAGTTACTTCTCTCCGGGATAAGAGGAACAGGGTGGCAGAAATTTGTGCCACAAAAGACTCGATACTTATTCGTATTTTTTACAATTTTAAAGATAGCTCACAACATATTCCCTCAAAGGATACCTCTTTTTATATTCATGTAAAGGACATAAATGGTCTTTCAATTGCATTAAGCGATACTCATGAAATGAATATAATATTAGATAAAGTAAAAGGCGGATTTGGCATATATGAGCCAGATAGCAGGTAGTTCATTTTATTAAAATATAACAGACGGTTGTTTGGGAGAAATTTATTCTGCTATAGGGAAACCATAAATATGCCGCGACAACCCAATAGAGAAAAGTTATGTAACTATAGGATGCGTCCCGGTTATTAAAACCAGGTAATGTATCCTTGCAGAAAACTTAAAACCGTAATGTTGTGGGAAATAAGAAATTCAAGCCGTCTACACTACTGGCAATATTTAGGAGAAAAGGTGGAGAGGGGGCAATGACTAAAATTATCAGTGATGATAATAAGTCAGATTTCCTTCATCAGGTATCATTCCTCCGGGAAGGAGAGCAACCCTTAGTATGCTTTAAGCAAGATGAGTTAAATTGGCTGTTGATAACAAGTGACCGGATTATAGAAATGGGACAAGGTGTAAGCTTGTTCATACCTTATTCTGAATTAGTTGAAGTGAGAATCGCCCTGCATGAGGAGTTTAAAGATAGCGTGATGAGTAAGACAGATTTTACACGCCTCCTTTTGAAGGATAATAGTGGTAGAAATTATGTTATAGAATCTGAAAAAGGTGAACCTTACAAAGGGATTTACCAAATGTTACATTTTATAGCTTAGGCTGTTAGGGAATGTAAATTCATTTCCGTGGGTAATTGTAGCCGAGGGGAGCACGGTGCATGCTACGGAAAACAACCCTTCCCCTAATTCAACGACCTATACTCATTCGGAGTAGTACCCACACGCTGCTTAAACAACCGCGTAAAATGCTGCGGATACCTGAACCCAAGTTCATAAGCAACCTGGCTAATAGATTTACTATTATCAAAAATCCGTTCCTTAGCGATGTCTATCACTTTTGCCTGTATGTAGTCCTGCGCAGATGTGCCAGTTTCTTTTTTGATCAGGTCACCGGCCGTAATGAAACCGGGAATACGATGTGGTTCCGCCGCCATGATGGGTATGGGGATAAGGGGAAAGCGGGGAACTGCTGTGCTTAAAAAGGCTGGCCAGATCATATACCGGCCAGCCCTCTCTTACATGTAAATACTATTAAGCAGCAGGTTCTTCCACCGTTGCAGTTGGAGCATTGTTCTTAACGGAAGCAATGCCACCATCGCGGCCGGAAGTACTCTCGTACATTTCACTGGTACCAATAATTTGTCCGTTTGCGGCCTTGAGATTAAAATAATGTTTTCCATTAGTGGAAGTCTTTTTGTCGAACCGTTCATCGATCTGGGAATTGGTTCTCACAGACTCGATGCCGTTGTCGCAACCTGCTCTGGCGGCATAACCTTCGCTGGCAAGGATTACTTCACCATTACCTGCTTTTAATTTAAAACGGAATTCACCGTTGCTGCTTTTGGAGACAACAAATTTACTCATAGGAGATTATTTTAGTGTACCGGAAGTTACTTAATAAATCCCAAAATGAACGATCCCGCATTTTAAGAAATGGCTAACGTTATTTACGCTTTTCTTCAATTTTATATAACCCTGCACCGTGACTGGCAATAACCGGTGAAAAAGTGCCAGAGAAGCTGCCAGCGGGTTTTCCCGACCAGAGGTCTATGATTTTGCAGGAGCGGGTAATTCCTAAAGTGCCCAGGTCAATTGGAATAGTCGCGTTGGGTGTTGACGGCTGATCCGCGGTATTAAATACGGCCAGGTATTTGGCGCCGGTCGCGGGATCTTCTGCCATCCAGGCGGCTTTATCATCTTCCGTAAAAATCGGGCGGTTGCCGGTGCTGGTGTTTAATACTTTCAGTACGTTTTTATTGGTGAGTAAGGAAAGTGTGAAAGGATCGTTGTCGGGCAGGTTGCCGCCAAACATCAGGGGCGACTTAAAAATGGACCATAATGTTATCAGGGTGTATTGCTCATCTTTTGTGAACCCGCTCATACGGGGATGTCCTCTTTCCGCACGTATCCCGATACGGCCGAGTGGCAGCATATCCCCATCAGGGTAGGCGCCGGGCGCTCTCCATTTATTCCAGCGCTCAAATACCTGGAAGTGTTCCTTTAACTGTTTCCAGTTATCCCAGAAATCGCCTACAGTCCGCCACATATTGGCATACTGCTGAACATGAGCTGCATGGTCAATGGGCGTTTCGCCGGGAGAGGTGCTTAAAACTATTTTTCGCCCGGTGCGGTCTATTGCTTTCCTGATCATTTCTATTTCGCCTGCAAAATAGATAGGAGAGGAAAGGTCATCTACTTTTACAAAGTCGAGGCCCCATCCGGCATACATCTCAAAAAGGGAATTGTAATATGCCTGGGCGCCTTCTTTTTCAGGAACGATGGTGTACATATCATGCAGCCAAAGACACTGGCCTTCCTTTGAATGAATGTCAACCGCCTTTACAGCAGTACCTTTCACCGGCATATTTTCCACTACTGCCTTAACGGGGATACCCCTCATAATATGAATGCCGAACTTTAGTCCTTTGCTGTGGATATAATCAGCCAATGGCTTAAAGCCCTGGCCGTTTTTGGCAGATGGAAAACGGTTTACCGCCGGCACAAATCTCCCGTATTGATCGATGTTATATTCAGGATCTGTTTCATTATAGCCATGTGATTTATCGTTGCTCACATACCACCTGATGTCCACCACTATATACTCCCAACCGAAGGGCTTTAAGTATTTAGCCATATAGTCGGTATTGGCCTTTACTTCCGCTTCCGTTACCGTGGGACCATAACAATCCCAGCTGTTCCAGCCCATTGGGGGGCCGGGCGCCCATTTATGAAAGTCCTGGCCTTGTACGTGTTGTCCGAATAATATTGTGGTAAGGATGATAAGCGCAGTTAATCGCATCATGGTAATAAATCTCTATGTTGTTATGAATAAAGTGGAATCTGACTATTGAGAGCTGAAAATAATCAATTTTGAATAATAATTGTCAATTTAACACTTTATTTTAAAAGAACCGGGAGATCCCTTTCAGGGAGATTTATTTGTCCGGGGATGAGATGATGGTAAAATAACAGAAGCCAGGTGAGCCGGAATGGAAAATGCGGTGTGGAAAAAACGGTGTGAAAGCGTATATATTCTTTACTTTTACAGTAATCTATCTCCCCGGATTGCCGAAGGCGAAATATTATTTACATAAAATAATAAAACCAAAACAATGGCAACAACAAACATCTATCTCACCTTTAATGGTAATTGCGAAGAAGCATTCAATTTTTACAAATCCGTATTTGGCGGAGAGTTTAGCCACGTTGCGCGGTTTGGTGAAATGCCGCCGGACGAAAGCTGTCAGGTTTCGGAAGCAGAGAAGAATAAGATAATGCACATATCGCTACCCATAGGAAGTTCGGTGCTAATGGGCAGTGACACAGGAGAACAATGGGCTACCTCTTTTGCGCAGGGTAATAATTTTTCGGTGTCCGTTTCGGCAGATAGTAAAGCAGAGGCAGAAAAACTGTTTGGCGGACTGGCGAAATACGGGCAAATAACCATGCCGCTGGCCGATACCTTCTGGGGTTCTTATTTTGGAATGATTGTAGACCAGTTTGCTATTAACTGGATGGTAGGTTTTGATGATCCATCTAAAGAAAAAAAATAAAGGGAAACCAGCCTAGTCTATCACGTAGGCACTGGCTGGTTTACTTTCCTGCAGCTCCTGCGGAATTTGTGCCTGTTCAAAGATGGAGTATTCAATGTTCCTGCAGATAGTATTTAACGGCAGGTCATTTTCTTCTTCTCCAAACGGTTCCCCTATTTCGTAAATGATAGCATCCAACGCTATAAACGTATAGCTGATCAGCAACACAATGACAGGCATCATCCAGCCTAAACTATCCACCAAACCAAAAGGTAACCAGAAGCAATAAAAGTAGACCGTACGATGTAATAACACACTATATGCAAATGGCAACGGCGTATTGGAAATCCTTTCACATCCGCCAATTACCTGCGACAACTGGCTAAGGTGATTGTCCATAGCAGCCAGCATAATAGTATCAATATGTTTCTGTTTGTTTTGTTCGCTGATCCATTGTCCGATGAAATCAAGGATAATAACAGGAGGATGTTTTTTGTCTTTCAGATAATTTACCTGTTCGGCAGATAGTAAGCGGGAAAGATGTTCTGCGCCGGACTTGTTTCTCAACTGGTAATTAAGCGACCAGCAGAAGGCTGCCAGCATCTTGGTGAAAGCTATTTTACTCTCATCAGGCGCGTTAACCAATGTGGATGCCTGGCGTGTTAAAGATCTGCATTCTATCAGTAATGTCCCCCACAGCTTGCGCCCTTCCCAGTACCGGTCGTAGCTGGCGGTGTTACAAAATCCCATGAAAATGGCTAAGGCCAGGCCAATCAATGTAAAGATGGTCGGGTTAAGATGTACCTTGTGGTAATATATTATTCCGTCAAAATAAAGGATAACCAGGGAGAATACAGCAATAATTGACAGCTGGACAGTGATTTTCTTGAGCACAGAGCCTTCCCATATGAATAACATTCTGAGCCAATTGGCGCGCTGTCTTATGATCATTTTTTATTTTTATACAGGCTTTTAAAAATGAATTTCAGCCGGAGAAATCCTGATCTTTATTGTTTTATTTGCCATGTCCCAATTCACGCCGGAGTTGTTTTACTTCATGCTGCAGATCATGGACGCGGTTTAATAAATGGGTGATGGCTTCTATGCCTTCCAGGTTGATGTCCATGTCGTAGTGCAGGTGCACGAATCTCTCAAGATCGGCCAGTTGGTCGTAGTCAATAAAATATTCCTCTTCTGTTTGCGTCAGCGTTATCAGGCCATAGTCGTTTAACGATTGAACAAAGGTTGTTTCAATCTTATAATAAGTGCAACATTGCGCTACAGATATATTTTTTGAAGTGTCCATAACTACCTTTTTTGGCGCTCTTCAGCAAGTTCTTTAAATAATTCTTTTTCTCTTTCTGTCAGGTTCTTTGGAATTTGTACCTGGTAGGTGATGTAGAGATCTCCGAATGTTCCTTCCTGTTTATACACCGGGAATCCTTTCCCTTTTAAACGCACGCGGGTGCCGCTTTGCGTTTCAGGGGCCACCTTTAGTTTTACTTTTCCGTCCAGCGTATCGATGGTTTCCTCTCCGCCCAGGAGGGCCTTGTAAAGATCCAGGGGTATATCGGTGTAGAGGTCGTTCCCTTTGCGCACAAAGGCCGTATCGTTATGGATCGCAAAAGTAATATAGAGATCGCCGTTGGGACCTCCGTTTGCGCCTGGCGAGCCGAAGCCGGCAATTTTTATCTCCTGTCCGTCTTCGATCCCTGCGGGGATAGTGATCCGTATATTTTTTCCGTTGACAGTAAATGTTTGCTTGTGGGTTTTATAGGCATCCGACAAATTCACCTGCATGGATGCGCGGTAATCCTGTCCTTTAAAGCGGGCCTGCCGGCCACCTGCTCCGCGGTTGCCGAACATGGAGTTGAAGAAGTCGGAAAAGTCGCCGTCTTCTTCATTGAACGATTGGTATCCGCCGCTGCCACCGGCTCCAAAAGGGTTGCCCCTGGCGCCTCCCGAGGCTTGCTGCTGCCGGCGCGCTTCTTCAAACTGATCGGCATGTTTCCAGTCGGCGCCATACTGATCATACTTCTTCCTGTTTTCAGGATCACTTAATACTTCATTCGCTTCGTTGATCTGCTGAAAAGTTTTCCCGGCCTGCGGATCATTCGGGTTTAAATCCGGGTGATGTTTACGCGCGAGTTTCCGGTATGCTTTTTTTATGTCTTCTGCAGAAGCATCTTTGGGAACGCCCAGAATCTTATAGTAATCGATATAATCCATTCCGTTTAAATATTACTTATTGATAGATAAAATCATGCTGCGCCATCTGCGGTATACTGCTTCAGCATGTCCATCGACGGAGCAAAGAAGAGACTGCCGGTATAGGCCGTACTGAAATCGAGGATCCGGTCGTAATTGCCTGCCGGAACGCCGATAAACATTCGCTCCAGCATTTTAAAGGTAGTACTGAATGTGTTTGCATATGCGATAAAGTAGGTGCCCACTTCATTTTTGCCGGGGTTGCCAAAGGGCATGTTGTCCCTTACTATTTTCAGCTCATTCCCGTTATCGTCATCCAGGCTGGCTAAGGCGCTATGGGAATTATCGGGCTTTACATCGTCGGGCATCTCTATATCGCTGATCTTATAACGGCCAATTACTTTCTCCTGGTCTTCGGTGGAGAGCTTTGTCCACCCGTTCATATTATGCAGGTACTTCTGCACAAAAAGATAGCTTCCGCCTTTATAAACCGGATCTTCATCACCCACCAGGGCAAAGTGCTGCCGCTCGTTACCGATGGGGTTTTCCGTGCCATCCACAAAGCCCAGAATAGAACGGCCATCCCAATACCTGAAGCCATGTACTTCTTCCAGACAATCGGCCACCGGTGATAACACCGCTGTGATAGCAGTGAGCATGTCAAAGCAAATGGACATGTCAGTTGACCGGAGATGAAAATGCAGATCTCCCGGAGTGGCCACTGCCGTATGTTTTGCGCCTGCCATCGGTTCAAAATTTCTCAGCTCTTTCGGGATGGGCCGGGGCAGGGATAGCTTCAGCCATGCTTCGTATCCCACCCCCATTACGCAGGTGGCGCGTCCACCGGGTGCCCGTATAATAAAGGTATGATTAAGATTGGCTACCAGGCCGCAAAGCTGTTCAAAAACAGGTTTTATTTCCGCACCCTCCTTAAACTTCCAGACGGTGAAGATGGTGTTATTGTTGGGGTAATCGGTAACATTCTGCGATTCATGGTGTATTGCTCTGCTCATATTTAGTTAGGCTATTGGAATTTAATAAATTATGTTAACTGACTTCTTTTCAAATTTAGGCGATGTTGCAGATAGCAACTATTGCGTGGTGATTTGATGAATAATATTCGTCAATTTTTTCACCATTTTCAACAGCTTTCTAAACAAATCATCATCCGATAGTTGTTTATTATTGTAACGGAATTTAATGCATTTTCAGCTATTCTCCTGTATATAACCAGTTGCCGTTTTTTTTATTCAAAAGAAAAATTTAATGCTATGGGTAAAATTATTGGGATTGACCTGGGAACTACCAACAGCTGTGTTGCCGTAATGGAGGGCAACGAGCCGGTGGTTTTAGCCAACGATGAGGGACGCCGTACCACCCCATCTGTTGTTGCATTTCTGAAAAACGGGGAACGTAAAGTAGGTGATCCCGCTAAAAGGCAGGCGATCACCAATCCCCAAAACACGATTATTTCTGTAAAGCGTTTTATGGGCCGTAAGTATGATGAAGTACAAAGCGAGCTTTCACATGTCAGTTACAAAGTGGTGCGTGGCGACAATGATACCATTCGTATTGACATCGACGGCCGTTTGTATACCCCGCAGGAAATTTCTGCTATCATCCTCCAGAAAATGAAAAAGATAGCGGAAGACCACTTAGGCCAGGAGGTAAGCGAAGCCGTTATTACGGTACCGGCTTATTTTAATGATGCACAGCGTCAGGCGACTAAAGAAGCGGGTGAAATAGCCGGATTAAAGGTACGGCGTATTGTAAATGAGCCTACCGCTGCGGCGCTGGCCTACGGGCTGGATAAAGGCGACAGAAATCATAAGGTGGCAGTGTTTGACCTCGGAGGCGGCACCTTCGATATTTCCATCCTGGAACTGGGCGACGGTGTATTTGAAGTAAAATCCACCAATGGAGATACCCACCTGGGAGGAGATGATTTTGATAAAGTTATTGTAGACTGGCTGGCAGATGAATTTAAGAAAGATGAATCCATCGATCTCCGGAAAGACCCGATGGCGCTGCAACGCCTGAAAGAAGCGGCAGAAAAGGCCAAGGTGGAATTGTCGTCCGCTACCGAAACGGAGATCAACCTGCCGTATGTTACCGCTGTGGATGGCGTGCCCAAGCACCTGGTCAGGAAACTAACCCGCGCAAAATTTGAGCAACTGGCGGATAGCCTTTTCAGCCGTTGCCTGAAACCCTGCGAAACAGCCTTGAAAGATGCCGGTTTGAAACCTGCTGATATTGACGAAGTGATCCTTGTGGGCGGTAGTACCCGCATTCCAAAGGTGCAGGAGATCGTGGAAAAATTCTTTGGCAGGAAGCCCAATAAAAGCGTGAACCCCGATGAAGTAGTAGCCATCGGGGCGGCGATCCAGGGAGCGGTATTAACCGGTGAGGTGAAAGACGTATTGCTACTGGACGTTACCCCGCTTTCTTTGGGGATTGAAACAATGGGCGGTGTAATGACCACGTTGATCCCTTCCAATACCACTATTCCCGCAAAAAAATCGGAAGTATTTTCAACTGCCGCCGATAACCAGCCCGGTGTGCAGGTGCATGTATTGCAGGGCGACCGCCCGCTGGCAAAGGACAATAAAAGTTTAGGGATCTTTAACCTGGACGGCATCCCACCTGCTCCGAGAGGAATGCCCCAGATTGAAGTGGCATTTGATATTGATGCAAATGGTATTTTGAACGTAACTGCTAAAGATAAAGGCAGTGGCAAAGAACAAAAGATACGGATAGAAGCGGGCAGTGGATTAAGTAAGGAAGAGGTGGAAAAAATGAGAGCCGATGCAAAGGCAAATGAAGCGGCCGATAAAATAGCCAGGGAGAAAGTTGAAAAAATGAACCAGGCCGATAGTCTTATTTTCCAGACAGAAAAGCAGTTGAAGGAGTATGGAGATAAAATTCCGGCAGATAAGAAAGAGGCCATCACCGGCGCGGTAGCGGCATTAAAGTATGCGCATGAACAACAGGACATTCCGGGCATCGACCGGTCTATTAACGACCTGAACACGGCATGGACGTCGGCCAGCGAAGATATGTATAAAGCTGGTCAAAGTGCAAATGAAGGCGCGCAACCCCATGCGGAACCGGCGGGTGGAACGGAAGATGTTACAGACGTACCTTTTGAAGAAGTGAGATAGTTTTTTATCATAAAACAGCAAAGCCCTGGAATTACTCCAGGGCTTTGCTGTTTTATGATGGTTTAATATCCATCGTTTTGGATCAGTACCGGCGCGTTCCGGTCTATCTCCGTTTGTGGAATAGGCCAGAACTCATAATTGGCTTTGTATTTAGTTTTGATAGTAGGTTGCAGTGGATTGGGTACGAAACCATCCAGTTTTTGAACGGCAATGCCCCATCTTCTCAGATCAAAATAGCGGATACCCTCCAGGGCAAACTCCACTCTTCTTTCATGCCGGATCCGGGTGCGCATTTCGGCCTGGGATAGTCCGGCAGGCAGGTCGGGCATATTGCTCCGGTTCCTGACAAGCTTGATGGCGGCGTATACCGAAGCATCGGGCCCGGTTACTTCATTCTGCGCTTCTGCATACATGAGCAGGATATCGGCATAGCGGAGCAGCACAAAGTCGTTGTCGTCGATGGTGCCGTAGTCGGGATCAGTAAGACTTGGATCCAGCCATTTTTTTACGGCGTAATAACCAGCGGTCCAGCTATCTTTTCCCGGTGTGGCTATGGAGAGGGCGCCGGTAAAGGGCCATCCCTGTGCTTTGGTATCGCCGGGGAAGAAGAAGGTGAGGCGCATGCGGGGATCGCGGTTTTCAAACGGTTTCCCTTTTACGTATACAGCTGAGGAAGCGGTATCCTTGCCATCTGCGGCTTCGTATTCGTTGATCAGGTCCTGCGTACCCTGTTCTCCTTTCCAGCGCTGGAGATTTACAGAAATGGCCACATCCTGGTGCAGGATATTGGGCCGCTGGTATTTTACAGAGAACATGATTTCCTTGCTGTTATTCTGATCAGGCTTATAAAAATTGGCGGCGTAGTTTGCAAACAGACTGAATTTGTTGGCCGTCATGATTTCCTTTGCCAGCGCGGCGGCTTCAGCGTAGCGTTTCTGAAACAGGAGCACTCTTACTTTGTATCCCTGGGCAGTAGCTTTTACGGCATGGCCATTTGTATAACCTGCATCGGGCAGGGAGGCGATGGCGAGATCGAGGTCGGCCAGTACCAGTTTCAATACTTCGGCCCTGTCGGATTTAGCCCGGGTCGATTTATAATCTTCTTTGAAAGGATCATCCGTAAAAATGACGGTATTACCATAGAGCTGCGCCAGCCAGAAATAGTGAAATGCCCGCAGGAAGTATGCTTCTGCTTTATATTTTGTTAGCTGATCGCCGCTGAGTACTTTATCTACGTTGGCAAGAAAAGAATTGGCCGCGGCGATGGCCTGGTAGCAGTTGCTGTAGTAGGAGTATACAAAATCGCCGGACTGTGGAGTGATGCCCGAAGTGAGGGCGTTCAAACCGCCGCCATAGTTATACTGACCGTAGGAGTCGTCCGTGAAATTATCCCACGCGAAAACGGTAAACTGTGAGGTAGCATAGCCACCACTGCTGGCGTAGAGGTAGTTGTACAGGCCGGTGAGCGCCTTGTCCGCATCGTCGGGTGTTTTCCAGAAAAAAGCAGACGACAGTTTATCCGGAGGCGTTACATCCAGCAGATCTTTGTTGCATCCGCTGCACAATATAAAAGCCGTAGCGGTTATCGTGAATATTAATTGCTGAATCTTTTTCATAACTGAACTTTTAACAGAAGAAATTAAAACTGAACCATAGCGCCAAAAGTGTATGTTTTGGTTTGCGGATAGGTAACATAGTTACCGTCTCCTACGCGTTCGGGATCAAGTCCCGGGAATTTGCTGATGGTGAATACATTTTCAGCGGTAAAGAACACCCGCAGCGATTTTATACCTACCCGGGTAATAGTGGCTGCCGGCAGGTTGTAGCCCAGCTGCACATTCCTGAGCCGGAGGAAAGAGGCATCTTTCAGGAAGTAAGTGGAGGCATAGTTCTGAACGGGAGCATATCCATCGGCTACATATATTTTAGGCATAGTGGTGCTGGGGTTTTCCGGTGTCCAGCGGTTGCGCCAGTCTGTAGTAGGTACGGAGCCTTGCCGGAAAGGTTCTATGCCCCATCCGTTTACATAGATCTTTTGTCCCTGTGAAGCATAGAATTGTGCGCTCAGGTCAAAGTTTTTCCATGATGCACCAAGATTAAAAGCATACTGGAAAGTGGGATATTTTCCTTTGGTATAGGTCCGGTCTTTATCATCGATTACACCATCTCCATTCACATCTTTTATTTTCAGATCGCCGGGAGTGGCGTCTACAGGTTGTTTGGGCGATTTGGCAATTTCATCTGCGCTCTGAAAAATGCCATCCCACTGATAGAGGTAGTATTCATCCAAAGGGTGTCCTTCTTCCCGGATGGTGGTACCGCTGATTTCGCGCTTGCCAAATTCTTCCAGTATATTTTTGTAGCGTTGGAAATTGGCGCCAATATACCAGGTAAAGTTTTTCCCGATCTTATCGTTGTATTGTACATTGAATTCAAATCCCTTGTTTCTTACGGCTCCGTTATTGATAATAGGGGCTGCTAATCCCAGCCACAGCGGTACCTGGGAGCTGCGGAGGATGTCAAAGGTATATTTATTGAACCAGTCGCCGGTGAAGGTAAGCCGGTTATCAAATGCAGTGAGATTAAGACCGAGGTCCAATACCCTTGTAGTTTCCCAGGTAAGAGTGGGATCTATAATCTGGCTGCCGGTAAAGCCGGTGGAAACATTGGAGCCAAAGGCATAGGGTCTGTTATCGAGCGTGGATTGATACGGATAGGTACCGATGTTCTGGTTGCCCAGCTGGCCCCAGGAGGCGCGTAGCTTCAGGTCGTTTATCCAGGTAACATTTTTCAGGAATGATTCTTCTGATGCGCGCCATGCGCCGGAAAAGGAATAGAACAATCCCCAGCGGGTATCTGAAGGCAGCCGCGAAGTACCGTCGTATCTTACGCTGGCGCCGAGCAGGTATTTATCTTTATAATCATAATTCGCATTACCATAAAACGAGCGGATAGCCCAGGTACCGGACGTTCCGTTATTGGCCTGGCCTTCTGTGGGACCTGCATTCAGTTCTCTCAGCAGGTTGGTTGGAAACTGTGTGCGGCTGGCATTGAGGGTATCGGCTTTATTTTGTTCCTGCTGATAACCTGCCAGCGCGGAGAGGTTATGGTCGCCGAATTTATTTTTGTAGGTAAACTGGCTGTAATAAACGGTGTAGATGTTGCCGGTGTTGCCTACAGTCAGCCCGGGTGTACCGTCGTCGAGCAATCCGGCGGGGCTCATGTCACTGAAATAATAAGTGGGTACAACAGGCCTGAAGTCATTGTATTTGTAGTTGTCGTAGTTCATGCCTGCCCTGTTTTCCCATCTCAATCCATCCACGATGTCCACATCGAGGGAGAGGTTTCCCTGAGCGTAGTAGTCGTTTGTTTTAACCCGGACATCTTCATCCACGATGGCCACAGGGTTTTTATTTCCCAGTTCATTGGAGTAGGCTTTCTTGATCCATTTTCCATCGCTGGAGGCAGGGTAGAGGGGCGACTGTGCCAGGGCAGAAAGGAACATATCGCCTGCACCGTTTTCAGGATATTTCCTGTCGGCGTACCGCATCTGCACATTGGTACCAATGGTTACCCTTTTGTTGATCCTGGAGCTGAGGCCCAGGTCCAGGGTATATTTTTTATAGTCGAAGCCGATTAACACGCCTGGCTGGTTGCTGATACCTAAACCAAGACTGTACGTAGTACCTTCTTTTCCGCCGCTCATATTCAGGTAATGGTTCTGGGTGTAAGCCGTGCGGAAGATATCGTCCAGCCAGTTGTGGTTAGGGTATTTCACCCGGTCGGTAGCCTGTTGGTACAGATCGATCTGCTGCTGGGTATAAAGCGGTGCAAGACCTGAATTAGTCCGGGCTTCGTTCGATAACTGCATGTACTCTGCCGAGTTGGAAATAGTCTGTGGCAGTTTGGCTGCTTTTGAAACACCGAGATTATATCCATAGGTGAGAGAAAAACCTGCGCGTCCTTTTTTTGTTTTCACTACAATTACGCCATTGGCGCCGCGGGAGCCATAGATGGCTGCGGATGCGGCATCTTTCAACACAGAAATAGATTCGATATCGTTGGGATTTAAAACGCTCAGGCTTCCCGGTAAACCATCTATTACCACGAGCGGGTCATTACCCGCGCCGCTAAAAGTGCTGATGCCGCGGATGCGTAATTGAATGTTTTCATTTCCCGGTTCGCCGGAGCCCTGGGTAACCTGTAGCCCCGGAAGTTGTCCCTGTAGCAGGGACACGGGGTTGGTGGCTACCCGTTTGTTCAGCTCTGCACCGGAAATAGTAGCTACTGCACTGGTTAGTTTATGTTTTTCCTGTGTGCCGTAACCCACTACCACTACTTCATTTAATCCTGATACATCTTCTTTGAGGACGATGTTGAAGGAAGATTGACCGGCAACGGGTATTTCCTGTTTGAGAAAACCGATGGCAGATACTACCAGGGTGGCGTTTTCCGGCACCTGTAGTGTAAACAACCCGTCTACTGTTGTTAATGTGCCGATGGTGGTACCCTTTACCTGCACCGTAATGTTGGGAAGTTGCTGGCCTTTTTCATCCACTACCTTCCCGGTAATTTTTTTTGTTTGAATCCGTTCACCGGCGTTTTTAAATACCACCATGCTGTTATCGAGGATAGTATAATGAAGACCGGTTTTGAGTGCTACGGCATCCAGTACTTCCCGGATATCAGCCTTTTCCATGGTGAGGCTGAGTTTGGGTGTTTTCTCTGTTTCGTTGTTGCTGTAATAAAATGTGTAGGTCGTTTTTTTCTCGAGATAGCGGAACACTTTCTCGATATCTGCATTAACGAAGGACACGGATATCGTATTCTGCGAAAATCCTGCTGCAGTGGCCTGGAAAAACAGCAGGAACAATACTCCGGTAAATTTGATCATGAGAAATAATTTTCGTCTATTACAACGTAAGGCGAACGTGGTTTGTTTCAATGCTATTTTCATAACCTGGAAGTGAGCTTATAAAATCAATAAATCTGAAAATCTGTGGAGATCCATAACGGAGATTCCGGGCATAGTGATGCCGCTAGGGAGGTCGCTCCCCGATCATGATACTATTTTTCATAACTTCTGGTTTACTTGATTGTCACTATATCATCCTGAATGGAATAATTGAATGGTTGAATATTCTGGAGTACCTCCAGCAGTTTTTCAATAGAAATATTATCTGCCCGTCCGGAAAATCTTAACGTGGCCAGTTGTTGGTTTTCGATGTTGATTTTCACTCCGTACCAGCGTTCCAGTCGCAGCGAAAGCGCCAGCAGTGATTCATTGCGGAATATGAGTTGATTGTTCATCCAGGCAGTTTCCATTACATGAATGGTATCTGTTGATGAAAGGACAGACAGTGGCTGACGTTCAATTTTTGTTTGTTCTTTATTACCTGATCCGGCGATGCTGTTGTTTGTTCCGGTATGATCGTTTATTGTTTTGCGGAGAATTACTTTCTGGTTGGGCATCACCTTCATCACTTTACGTTCGTCCGTTGCCGTTACTTCCACTGCTCCTGAAATCACGGCGGTTTCCTCAAAATCTTCATCTTTATAGGAGCGGACATTAAACGCGGTGCCCAGTACCCGTATATCCATTTTTTGTGCATGAATGATAAATGGCCGGTTAGGCGCCTGTTTGATATCAAAATATGCTTCCCCGCTCAGGTATACTTCTCTTTTAGCCTTATCCAGTTTTTCCGGATACCTTAAAGTGCTGCCGGCATTGAGCCAGATAATGCTGCCATCAGATAAACGGATCTTTGTTTTCATACCGGCATCGGTGGATACGATCTTATACCCGGGATGTTGCCGGTACAGGTACACAAAGGTGAGCATGGCCGTTATACCCAGCATGGCGATGGCTACGGATAGCTGGTATTTATAGGCGTGCAGGAACTTTTTCCGGGAGCTTTTCCCGGTTAAAGACGGTTCCGCAGTAACGGTTCCCATCACCTTGTCTATCAGGGCATCGGTATGCGCGTCTTCTTCAGCAGCCGGTATCTTTTTAAAAGATAGCTGCTCCAGCTGTCCCGTCCTGAGCCAGTCTCCCGGATGCTCCAACAGGAGCTTGTCCAGTTCCGTTTTTTCTTCCGTGGAAATCTCGCCGCTCCAATGCAGCGCCAGTAATTCCCATAATCGTTTGGTCATTTACAGAAAGTATGATTTCAGTTGATTCCCTATTAAGACAACGCAAAAAAGAAAAACAATTAAGGTGGGCGAAAAAAAAGTCAGGAGTAGGAATATTGGATGGAGGAACCCAGTGCTGCCCATATTTTTTTGAGGGCGATAGTCATTTGTACATTTACAGTAGCCTTGGAGAGGTCCAGCAGCGTGGCCACCTGTTCATAGGTGAGCCCTTCTTCTTTTACGAGGATGAAGATCTGGCGGCAGCGGTGGGGTAAGGAGTTGATGGCGGCATTGATGTGCGATAGCTGTTCCTTGCTGATCAGGATGTCTTCCGGGTTTTTGGAAGTAACGCGGTTTACCTGTATTTCCCAGGCGGTATGGTGCGTAATGCGGCGGCCATTGCTTTTCAGGTAATTGAGCGCGGTGTTTTTAACGGCTTTAAAAAGATAGTACCGGACATCGTCAGGGGAGGTGACTTGTAGCCGTTGTTGCCATATTTTGATAAATACATCTGCCACAATTTCTTCGGCTTCTGCCTCATTACCTACAATATTACCGGCGAAATGCTTCAGGGAAGGAGTGAACGCTTTCATCATTTCTTTAAACGATGAAAGATCCCCTGTTGTCCAAAAAGAAGTATAATCGTGGTTTTGACTGCTCATAATAATGACCAAACCAAGTTAACTTATCTTTAGATAGGTACACTATGCAGTATTACCCGATTTTGATATTATATTATCATAAGTGGGAAGCCCGGCCTTTTGTGTTCAAAAGCGGACAATTTTTGTATCGAAAATGAACAAAACCATATTTATGATACAGCTACTTTGTTGTAAATCAATTAAATAGGTATCCGGCATTGTCTTGGCGCAGCATTCCCGCAAATCCCGTACGTTGCAGTCCGGGAATCATCCATCTATTATGATCAGAAATTTCTTCAAGGTCGTTTGCCGCAACCTGTGGCGTAACAAAGGGTTTTCAGCCATCAATATTACGGGGCTTGCTGTAGGCATGGCTGCCGCGATACTTATTTTGTTGTGGATACAGGACGAACGAAGCTACGACGGGTTTCATGCCAACAAGGACAGGATATACGAAGTATGGAATCGTGTACCCTTTGAGGGTGAGCTTTCGTACTGGAATACCGTATCTGCATTAACGGCCCGCGCAGTAGAAAAAGATTTGCCTGAGGTAGAGCGTGCGGTAAGGGTAGGTCCCAGTAGTGGTCTTCTTTCAGTGGGCGATAAAAAACTAATAAAGTCGGGCATGCTGGCAGATACCGGTTTCCTCCAGATGTTCACCTTCCCGATGCTGAAAGGCAATCCCATTACAGCGCTGAATGATGTTCATTCGGTAGTGCTTACCGAAAGAACTGCTAAAAGTTTATTCGGCAATGAAGATGCAATGGGGAAAATTATAAAAATTGAGAATAAAGATAATTTTACGGTTACCGGTATTTTAAAAGATTTACCTGGCAATACAAGATTTGATTTTGAATACCTGTTGCCCATGTCATCTTTAAAATACAGGGAAGGAACGGATTTAGGCTGGAGCGATAACAGTACCCCTACTTATGTAATGCTGAAACCAAATGTAAGCTATGCTTCCGCTGATGCTAAAATAAAAGAATTGAAGCAGCATTACAGTGATGAGGCAAAAACGATGAAATGGGAGATGTTTATTTACCCGCTTGACCGCTGGCGGTTGTATTCAAGCTTCAGCAATGGTGGGGAAGATAACGGTGGCCGTAGCACATTCGTAAAAATATTCGGCATTATTGCCGGGTTAATATTATTGATTGCCTGCATCAACTTTATGAACCTGAGTACCGCAAGAAGTGAAAAGCGGGCGAAGGAAGTTGGAATAAGAAAAGTAGTGGGGGCACAGAAGAGTTCACTTATCAGTCAGTTTATCGGGGAGTCCGTTTTTATTGCCTTTCTGGCCGGTATGGTGGCGATCCTTATTGTTCAGCTAAGTTTGCCCGCCTATAACCAGCTTACGGATAAAAAACTATTTCTCGATTTTAGCAATGTTTATACCTGGATGGCGTTTATCGGGTTTATCCTGTTTACCGGTTTGTTAGCCGGCAGCTATCCCGCCTTCTTTCTTTCGTCTTTCCAACCTGTTAAAGTATTAAAGGGCACCTTTAAAAAAGCAAACGCGTTGGTAACGCCAAGAAAAGTATTGGTGGTACTGCAGTTTACATTTGCCACCGTTCTTATCATCTGCACTATAATTGTAAAGCAACAGATAGACTATGCCCGTGAGCGGGAAACAGGATATAATAAAGATAATCTGGTGTATCATTTCATGACAGGTGATATATCAAAGAATTACACGCTGATAAAAAATGAATTGCTTGAATCCGGTGTTGCGAAATCAGTTACAAGAACAAATTCCCCGCTTACTGAAAGGTGGAGTAATGGATGGGGACAGAAGTGGGAAGGGAAGGATCCGAATGATAAAACATCTTTCGACCGGTATTTAGCGGATGAAGGTTTGGGCGCTACGGCAGGGTTACAGTTTATCGAAGGCCGTGATTTCGATCTGAAAAAATACCCTACCGATTCATCAGCACTGATTGTAAATGAATCCTCGTTGAAAGTAATGAAGTTTAAAGATCCGATTGGTAAAGTAGTAAGTGATCTTGGGGTTGACTGGCATATTGTAGGAGTCATTAAAGATTTTATTCTTACCAGCCCTTATGAGCCGACGAGGCCAATATTGATATGCGGTGCGAAGAGTAGCTTTATGACTTTTAAAGTGGTGCAGATAAAACTAAACGGAGATTATGCTACTGCGAAGAACCTTGAAAAAATGGAATCTATTTTCAGAAAATACAACCCGGATTATCCGTTTGAGTATAAGTTTATAGATGAAGCCTACGCGCGGAAATTTGAGAATGAACAACGCCAGGGCACTTTAGCCGCTTTATTTGCGGGGCTTACCATTTTTATTTCCTGCCTGGGGTTGTTTGGTCTTGCTACATATATGGCAGAAAGCAGGATCAAGGAAGTAGGTGTGCGGAAAGTATTAGGCGCCTCAGTGGCCGGTATTACTGCCTTATTGGCTAAAGACTTTGTAAAGCTGGTTATTATTTCATTTGTAATAGCGGCGCCATTATCATATTGGACGATGTATAAATGGCTGCAATACTATGAATATCGTGTTGCCATTCACTGGTGGGTATTCGCAGTTGCGTGTATCCTGTCCGTAGTAATAGCCGTTGCAACAGTAAGTTACCAGGCTATTAAAGCAGCATTAATAAACCCGGTGATAAGTTTGAGAAAAGAATAGTTGCCGTGTTTAATTGCAGCAGAAGAATTCCCATATAAAAAGCCCGGAGCATTGCCCCGGGCTTTTTATTAGTATTTCCTGACGGTCGTTAATCCCGGCTGTTTTTTATGTGATTAATTCCAGCCATTGTTGACAGCCCTGGCTACATTAGGATTGTAATTTTTTTCTGCATCGGGAATAGGCAGCAGCAGATGTTTGTCCTGGAACGGCTGTGTGCCGGTGCCGGGTTCTGCGGCCTTTTCTGCGTTGATGGTTTGTTTGATAATACCCCAGCGCAGCAGATCGAAGTAGCGGGACTGCTCACCGCACAATTCCAGCTGGCGTTCGCGTATCAGTATTTTCATGGCGTTTTCTTTATCGCCCAGCGTGGTATATAAAAATGCGTGCGAGCGGGAACGTACACTGTCGATCAGTGCCAGGGGAGCATTGCCTGTATTCCCTTGCTGGATCTGCGCTTCAGCCAGCATGAGCATTACATCTGCCAGGCGGATCACCTGTCCGTTGATCGGGCTTTTCGGATCGCCATATTTTTCCATGAGGTTATAGTATTCGTATTTCTTCCAGCGATAATCGCCCTGGGGATCGGCTGGATCAAAGGGATATGCCTTTGCACCGGCAGCGCATTGCTGGCAGTACAGCGTGTCTCCGCCGGAGGCGGCAGTGCCGTAGAAGGTGGATCTGGCGCGTGGATCCGTATAGAGCTGACCGTTAGCAGGGTTGGTATAGGTGAATGCTTTTACGGCCGCATTGCTGATGTACACGTTCTTCCAATCGTTCCAGCCGTATTCCATTGCACGGCCGGAATGCGTTTGTTTGCCTACCTGTTCTGCACCGTTGCCAAACATATAGTAGGGTGAACCAATGCCCCAGTCGGTCCATTGCTGGTTCATGATCTGGAAGATACTTTCCGGCGTGTTCTGGTTGGTGGTACTGAAAACATTATCAAAAGAAGGATCGAGTTGATACGCATAAGGGGCGCCCATCAGTTTTTCGAATTCTGTTTGTGCAGGTACCCATTTTTTCTGGTACAGGTATACCTTGCCAAGAAGGGCTGTGACAGCGCCTTTGGTAGCCCTGCCCAATTCTGCGGTGGGATATACGGCAGGCAGTTCGGCAGTAGCCTGGGCTTCTGTGAGGTCTTTTTCTATCTGTTTCCACACATCAGCAGCAGGGCTGCGGGATAAATAGTTGTTATTAAGTGTGGTTTGATAGTCGGTGTACAGTGGCACATCTCCCCATAATGTTACCAGGTGAAAGTAGGCATACGCCCGCAGGAACTTTACCTCTGCGAGGTACTGGTTCAGTTTGGCGCGATCGGCGGTAGCGGTGGGATTCCAGGCTGCAGCACGGTCGATCACGAGGTTGGTCCGGAATATCATGCGGTACAGGGAGCCCCATAATGCGCTGAGATTTGAGTTGTTGGAACCAAAACTGTAATCACCGAGTTCCTGTTCCGGGCCCTGCAAAAAGCTGGCACGTTTGGCATCGTGTCCCATCAGGTCGAAAATAAAATAATACTCCCGTGCCCATAACCCCGGATGCAGCAGCGTGGCGTAACTGGCTACAGTAGCCTGGTTGAGCGCACCTATGTTTGTAAAATAAGTATCGTACGCATAGGCGCTTTGATCCACCAGCTCGAGACGGGATTTTTTACATCCGGGTACGATGGTGACCAGTGTGGCTACCAGGAGCAATTGATATATATACTTCTTCATAAAATACTTTTTAAAAATTAAAACCCTAGTTGAATACCTGCCAGGAAAGTTTTTGGCTGTGGTACCTGTCCCTGATCAATACCCCGCGCAAACAGGTAATCGCCTGCTATTTCCGGATCGTAACCGGTGTAATTAGTGATGGTGACTAAGTTTTGCGCTGCTACGTAAATGCGGAGCGATTTAACAGTGCCTTTGGTGATGTTGGTTAACATCGACACCGGTGCATTGTAACCGATGGTAATATTCCTCAAACGCAGGTAGCTGCCGTCTTCCAGCCACCAGTCGGATGGACGGAGGTTTCCATTGCCCGTAGCATTCTGGCCTATTCTTGGTAAAGCCGCTACATCACCGGGTTTGCGCCATCTGTCGAGTATGTCGGTAGAAGCGTTATGACCGGTAGCCATAATGCTGGTATTTAATTTTAAGCCGTTCAGAAGTTTTAATCCGCTGATACCGGATAGTACCACGTTCAGGTCGAAGTTCTTATACGTTACGCCGGCGTTGATGCCGTAAATATATTTCGGGATGGCGTTGCCCAGTATTTCCTGGTCTTTCGCGTTAACTACGCCATCGCCGTTGATATCTTTATAAATAAAATCTCCCGGTAACAAACCATCCTGGAATTTAGCGTTTGCCACGCCTGTTTTTTTAGCGGCTTCCTGGTCAAGCGCTGTAATTTCCGCGGCATCCCGGGCCACATGATCCAAACGGTAGCCATAAAAAGAACCGATGGCATAGCCGGCAGCAGTGTAGGTAGTAGCTGGTACCGGTGTGAAAGCACCTGCCTGGATAGGCGCGGAAAACTGGTCGCCTAATGACAGTACCTCGTTGCTGTTGATGGATCCGTTCACGCTTACGTTGTAGCTGAAGTTACTATTGATCTTATCCCTGTAACCGATGGTGAGTTCAAAGCCTTTATTTTGCGCGTCTGCAGCATTTACTGTTTTCCGCGGCTGCGTGCCGGTAGGGCTTACGCCAATACTTCCCGGCAGGAGGGTAGTAACCAGCAGGCCGGTACTTTTCCTGTTGTACCAATCGGCTTCGATGGTGAGGCGGTTATTTAAAAATGCCAGGTCGATACCGATATCTGTCTGGGCGGTTTGTTCCCATTTTAAATCGGGGTTACTTAAAGTGGTGATAGTGGTGCCGGATACAAATGTTTCCGTGCTGCCAAAGGAATATACCAGTGCACCTCCGGGTGTACCCTGGTACGTTTTCGCGGTATTCAGGAAGTTAGGAATGTTGTTGTTGCCGGTTTGTCCCCAGCTTGCGCTGAGTTTACCATCCGACAATACAGGGAATGCCTTCTTCATAAATCCTTCTTCTGAAAAGCGCCACGACAAGCCCGCTGCGGCGAAGTTACCATAACGGTTATTAATACCGAAGTTGGAGGCGCCATCCCTGCGGTAGCTGGTGGTCAGGATATATTTATCATCAAAAGTATAGTTCAACCGGCCGTAATAAGAGATCACGGAAGGACGGGCATAGTTGGAATAGGAGTTGGTAACAGACTGGGAAGAAGCTACGCCTACGTTGGGGATATTGTCATTGGGCTGACCGGTACCTCTTATAGTAGAGCCGTTGGTGATACCCGGGTCGATATAGCTTTGTCCCGCTATTAAAAAGAGCTGGTGTTTGCCGAGTATTTTGTCGTACGACAGGTAGTTTTCCAGCATGTAATAGGAGTTCTCTGTAAAGCCCAGCATCGACTGGCGGGCCTGGTTCAGGAAGTTGGATGACTGGTACTGTTGCTGGTAGCTGTTGTTCCGGTTGGAGTTCACTTCTGCTGCAAACTGTGAGCGGAATTTCAGTCCGTCGATGATACGTACTTCGCCCGACAGCTGCGGGAAAAAGGCCAGTGATTTAGTCGTTTGACTTCTCATGGAAATATCCTGGAGCGGATTACTGGCGTTGCTGTAGTCGTCGATGTTTGACATGATAGAATAACCGCCCTGTATCGATGCGTCCAGCACGGGTTTATACGGAGCGTACTGAATAGCATTGATAATGCTGGCATAGTTGCCATTGCTCACATATTGTCTGAATATCAGGTTCTGGGTAAACCGGAAGCGTCCCAGTATTTCTTCCAGCCCCACGCGTGCCTGGAATCTTTTGTTGGTAGCGTTGGTTATGATCGCCTGCTGATTGATATAGGTGGCAGATACAGAGTAGTTTACTTTTTCACCGCCGCCGCTGATGTTCAGATCGTGTTCGGATACAAGGGCGTTGCGGAAAATGGCATCCTGCCAGTTGGTGCTGTCCTGTAATACCGCCGGAGTATTGAATTTCGCGGGCAGTACGGCATTTTTGGTAGCGGCGAGATCTTTCAACGCATCAACGTACTGCACTGCGTTGAGAAGGTCCAGTTGTTTCCATGCTTTGGCGATGCCCCATTGGGAAGTAAAGTTAACACGGGGCGGACCGGGCTTTCCTTTTTTGGTGGTGATGATCACCACGCCGTTGGCAGCTGCAGAGCCGTAGATAGCAGTAGAAGACGCATCTTTCAGAATGGTGATGCTTTCTATATCCTGCGGATTGAGCGTATTGAACAGGTTTTTGGTTCCCTGGATACCATCAACCACGTACAGCGGATTGATGTCGGTGAAACTACCGGTACCGCGGATAATGATCTGGGCATCTGCACCGGCAGCGCCGCTGTTTTGCACTACCTGTACACCGGCAGCTTTACCGATAAGCAGCTGTGAGGGGTTGGTAGCATTTACAGCGCCTGCTTCTTTTACCGTTACCACGTTGAAGGCGCCTACCACATCTTTTTTCCGGGCGGAGCCATAGCCGATAACGATGATATCGTTCAGGGCTGCTACCGTTTTCACGAGGCGCACGGAAAAAGTGAGTGTGGCGCCAGGCTTGAGGCTGACGTTATTGAGTTGCTGTGTTTCAAAACCCATGTAAGAAATGCTGAGTAGATATTTGCCTTCAGGCGGCAGTCCGGAGAAACGGAATATGCCGTTGCTGTCGGTAACTACGCCGGCGGAATACTTTGTTTTTTCATTCAGCGCCACTACCGAGGCATTGGGGAGGAGTTCGCCCTGATCGGTACGCACGGTGCCGGTTACCTGCAGGCGACCCTGCGCCTGAGAGGACATGGAAAGGCCTGCTATCAGCATGCATAGCAGCAGGGGCAAATGCCATTTTGGTCGATAAAACATTTTCATAACTGGGACGTGTTTTTTAAAAATCCGGGGCATAGCAAGCCCCGGGCGCCTTTGCGCCTTTTGTGGAATAGAACTATAGTTGTTGAATTATTTCTTCTTAATAATAAATCCGCTATCGTTTCTGATCAGCTTCAGATTATTGGGAAGCGTTAAATCGGTCAGTATCTTCACCAGCGAGTCGGTCTTTTCAAATTTACCATCGAAGTAGATCTCTGTTACATCCGACGGATAATAATAGATGGCTACACCGTAATAGTTACTCAGCTGATCGAGGACCTGCGCCATTGGTTGATTATTAAATTTATACCAGTCCGGCTTTGCATTCCCGGTGTTGTTGTTTCCTGCTTTTACTAATATACCCGTGCCCGTAGTATTGAAATCTGCCACGATGGATCTTCCTGTTTTGCGGTAGTACCGGAGTTCTTTTCCTGGTGTAAGTACTACCTTCTTATTGTTGGGGGCTGCCTGTACCAACACCTTACCGGTGTTCAGCCGTACGGTAATCATATCTTCCCCGGGGATCGCTTTCACATGAAAAAAGGTACCCAGTACGGTAGTATACAGTTCGCTGCTATACACCACGAAGGGGTGTTGTTTATCGGCTACTACAGTAAAATCTGCCTCTCCTGTAAGATATATATTCCTGTTGTCCCTGAACTGTTTATTATACACCATGCTGGCATCCGGGAAAAGCTGTACCACTGATCCATCCGGCAGCACGGTAGTGATGGTTTTGCCGCTGGTGTTTTCTTTGCGTTCCTGTTGTTCCGGCGGAATAGATGCGATTGTTGCGGATGCAACAACTGTTTCCTTTTCCTGGTCGCGGTTTACCAGTAACAAACTTCCCCCTATCAGCACGCCTGCGGTTACTGCCGCGATGGCCAGTCGTTTCGCCCATTTTGTACGGCTATTGGCAAATACGGTTTGGCGGTGGATGTTTTTCAGCCACTGTTGGGAAACCGTTTCCGGAAAATTGCCATCGTCCTGTATCTGCAGAAATTCTTCTTCCGGCAGGTATTTCTCCAGCATATCCGGATGTTCCTGCAGGTAGGTGGCTACCTCACGGGCTTCTTCCGGTGTGCATTGATTGCTAAAGAACCGCGCCAGTAATTCGTCATTTATCATGTTATGTACGGCTGATAGATAAGTAATACGTTTGTGAAAGACAGACTACTTAGTTGAAACGTAAAAATATTTTCAAAACGGGAAAAGCCAGGCTATGAGGGGAAGCAGCAGACGGAGATAATGTTTTATTTGCCTGATGGCCTGAAAGATATGTGACTCCACAGTTCTGGACGACAAGGAAAGTTCGTGCGCTATCTGCTGATGGCTCATACCTTTAAATCGGCTCATTTCAAATACTTTGCGGCGCATCGGCGGCATTTCTTCCAGTGCGTGGGCCAGTTTATGTTGCAGCTCTTTTTCGGCCAGCCGGCCCCAGAGGTCATCTGCCGGCAGGGTGTACTGCTCAATCACGTGGATCACCTTTTCTTTGTACACGGTTTCCTTCCGGAGAAAGTCGATCAGGGTGGTACGGGCAATACGGAACAGCTGGAGCTGTACGTCGAGATCGTCTGCCAGGCTTTCCCGGTAGTTCCAGAACTTGATGAATGTAAGCTGCGCCACCTCCTCTGCGATGAAAGGAGACTTTGTTTTCCGGAGAATAAAATAGTAGATCCTTTTGTGGCACGAATAGTATACTTCATTAAATACCAAAAGGTTACCTTGTTTCAAAGCAGCTATAGTATTCACAACGTGGCGTTTTACACCGGCAATTTAAATAAATAAATGCGGGAATTCCTATAGGGGGTGATAATGAGGTGGTGGAGGAGGGAAATCGGGGGCTTCTTGAAAGGATCACCAGGTAAGTGAAAAAAGTATAAAAATTCTTCTTAACAGAAAAAATAAAAACATCCCCTACATCACACAAGAACTCAGAAAAATACCTGTAAACCAGTAGAAAAAATACCTGCTTACCAGTAGATCAATGAGCCGGAAAAGCATTTACTTTTGATGGTGAAAGATGGTAATCTAAGTATATTGCAGATTACAAGGCAAAAGACCGTTTCAGCACCGGCTACCTGTATTTTGGACAAAGCATATTAAACCCAACATGATCATTCATCCTTTTAAGTATTCCCGGGTACCGGGTATTTTTTTTACGCTGATACTTCTTATTACAGCGGGTTTGTGTAATGCACAAGTTGCCTTAACACCGGGAAAGATTCCCTTTGAAACAAAGTATCTTAAAACCGGGAAGTATGAAATGGGCTGCTATATTGTAGATGGGGGCAGGGAGACGGAGATCAGCTCATTTATCATTGATATTAATGCGAACAAAGAAACGATGTCTATCGTTACCACACTAAACCTGGTTGGCGCCGGTGACCCGCGGATTGACACCATTATTTCTGATGGGAAAACTTTCACGCCTCTTTACAGGTCTTCATTCAACGATAAGTATGAGCTGATGCTCAACTATGGAAAGGAAGTTACAGGGTACCATTACGACAAACAGAGCCGGAAGAAACGCGTCATCAAAGAACCGGTAAACGAAGCTTTTTTTGATGGGTATTGCTATCCCTATTTACTTGGATTACTTCCCCTTGCTTCCGGATACAGTGCCAGCATGCCGGTGTATGATTACAGACCGGAGAATACCGTTAATCTGAAAAAGGCGATTATTGAAGAAGTAACCAGCGGTATGTATACCAGCAGTCTTACCGGTGCACATAAGGTTTGGCTGGTGACTGTTTTTGAACAGGCCACCAACGATAAGTATGTGTATTACATCGACAAAGAAACACGCAGGTTATGGAAGGTGGATATATTTTCCAATGCCGGCCAGCATATTCTGATGGTTGACAGAGAGACAGATTTTAATCCTTTTAAAAGCACTTTTGATAAAGTGGCTACCATGAAACTGATAAAGTCGGGCAGTGCGGTGATCAGTGGACAAGTGTATGCAAAAGACAATGAAAATGAAGGAATGCTTAGTGGTATTGCAGTGATTAATATAAATAAAAAACAATACGCCCGTGCAGGTACATCCATTGTTTTGATCCCCTATACCGATTTCTTTAAAGAATGGATAAAATTAAATGAAGCATCCAGGAAAAAGGGAAGGGCAGTACCACTTCCGAAAGAAGCGGCGGAATGTATCAAAACAACAACTGTATATGATGACAAGGGCCATTTTGAATTTGTAAACCTGATGCCCGGCGACTACCTGATTTTTGCGGAAATTGGTTATGTACATACGTCCAGGCGAACTGAAGTGGTAGGCTATACGGATACTTATGTAAATGGCTTGTACCAGGGAACCTCTGAGAACACAACTGTCAGAAGTTATGTTGGTAACACTTCAGCCACTGTTAAAAAGGTAGTGAAGATAGAAAAAGAAGGAGAGACGGTAGAAGTGAAACTGAAGAAGACGTTATAGTTATTGCAGAATGAATTTTCAGGCAGCCGGAGGTTAATCCTCCGGCTGCTTTTTTATCTTCATAGTCGGATCATCCTGCGCTTACCTGCGTACCAATTCTACCCTTCTGTTGCTGGCTTTACCTGCTTCCGTTGCATTAGAGCCTATGGGTGATAAGGGGCCGACCCCTTCCGCCGTCAATTGTCCGGCACTCACACCATGTTTGGTGGTCAACTCATTTACAATAGCGGCTGCCCGTTGTTTTGACAGTGTAAGGTTATGCTGAAAATCCCCGGTATTATCGGTATGCCCAACGATAAATACTTTCTGAGAGGGATCCGCTTTTAAAAAGCTGGCTATTTCTTTCAAACTGGGAGTAGATTCAGGTTTTATAGTTGCCTTGTCGGTGTCAAAATAAATACCGTAAAAGGCCATTTTCCCTTCTTCTTTCATTCCTTTTTTTATCTGCTCGGCGGTGATGGCTTCCACATCCTGGCGCATAGCGCCTTCTTTTACACTGGTTACCGTATAATAGCCGCTGCCGTCTGTATAAACCTGCAACCAGTATGTGTCGCTTCCCTTTTTGATTTTGCCATACAGCGTGCTGTTTTTGTTATAGGCATCCGGTAGCTCACCACCTGCCTTTACAATGGCATTCTTATAATTTTGATAGATCTGCACGGGGGCGGGTCGATTTTCAAAGTCACCCAGCCAGCGAAAGGATACTTCCAGGAATTCTCCGGATTTTTCCACAACGCTATAACCGTTTGGGGATTTGTCGTTCAGCGTAAACTCCAGCTTGTCGAACTCCCGGTTAACGCAATCCGATACTTCAAAATTGGACATGTTGCTGAACAAGGGATGGCCCGGGCATTTTTGTCCATAGATATTACTGGTCACACCAATGCAGGTGATAAGCAGAAGGGTAGAAAAGAAAGAATGTTTCATAGTTGAAAGGATGATGACTACTTACATATTGAGTAGCCCGTTGTAGTTGATAACAACGGCGTCTATCCGTAAAAATAGTATTTTTTTGTTATCACTTCATGGCACAATTTACTTTTCCGGATCTGGTAATAACAGCAGCCGGAGAAGGCACATTATGGATGCGGTGGAAAATCAGTATGGGTACCAATAGGCCTTACATCTAACCAGAGTGTATATTGACGGCCATTCGTCTGCCATCTGTTAAATAATCTCGCTTCGAGGAACATCCATCTTTGCCTAATTCTTTTTTTAACACTCACCGATGTGGCACTGTTGTAATCATCTGATAATTTATTCAGTCTCCGTACAAAGTCCACCTCGTCATTGTAAATGGCCAGCGCTAACTGATGGTCCGGGTTCAACCCAACTTCATGTTCGCCACGGCCATGATCTTCATCCACTTCTTTTTCTTTCTCCTTTTTCCCCGTTTTCTTTTTCTTCTCCTCCCTGATTTGATGTAGCTGCTCCAGTACCGATACTGCTTTTACATAAGGGAAGCATCTTTCCGGAATAACAATTTCCCCACCCCCGGACATGATATAGTAACATAATTCATTCCCATGCTCCTTATCGAGGATCTCGGTATGATTACTTTCTTCGTTAGGTGACCTTACCGCTCCAATGTTTGATTTGATATATATAGCAACAAAACTGTCGCCATATACAATACCGTCAACAACGGTTGCCAGTTTCTTTTTTCCTACGGGTGTTACATAAAAACCGCGTCCTTTACCGATATGATTAGCTGAATCCACTTTTTCCACTGCAGGTCCCTTCGCCACGAGGCTCTCCAGGTTTGCGAAATCAGTTTCATGCACTCCGAGTTTTTTCAGCCCCTTGTAGGTTTCAGGAAAGTTTTCCCATCCAAAGTCTTCGGGAGTCTGGCGGCGTTTTGGCTGCTGGCTTACCTCGGGTAACGAAAAGCTTTGCACTCCTTTAAAATCCTCCTCTCCGAATCCTGCTTCATCTCCAAAACCTTCTCCATATCCTCCATCTTCCTCTTCTTCAGATGATTCTTTTTCCAGGTCTTCAACTATATCACTCACGCTGCTATCGTCGCTTTTAAGCAGCCGGATCAGCCTTAGCAGTTCCGTTTTCTCGTTGTCTTTCAGCGGCTTGGTTATTCCAAGGTGCGGGCTCCAGCCTATGGCGAGCTTCAGGTCTGCCAGTTTCGACGATTCAGTGAGGTCCACGCCGTTGATCTGCATCAGTTGAGCCGTAGGTACAACCGAAGCAGCCGTCTGCTGTTTGAATCCCTTATAAGGCCCGGTTGCAGGATCTTTCGATAACTGTACCGCCTTTTGTCCCATCTCATCCGCTTCTTTTTCCAGCCCTGAATCGTTATTGATATTTACCTTACCCTTCAATTGCATGGTGGGCGTTACCCGTCCCTGTTTCTGCTGTACAACATGCCAGGCTTCATGCGGCAGGTGTTTTTCCTGGCCGGATGCCAGGTGTATATCCGTTCCCTGGGCAAAAGCGTGCGCCTGTAGTTGTGAAGGCTTGCCTGAATTGTAATGTACATTTACATCATCCATTGAATAACCCGACAGGTTTTCAATGCCGGATTTAAGGTTGTCAGGCAAACCGGTATTATTGGACTTTAATTGAAATGGCTTAGGCCCATTACGCATTTGTAATGGATCTTCTTCATGATCCTTTTCATCAGATGCTCTTTGAACTGGCTGAACAGCGGGCTTCGATATTCCTGAAATACTATGGTTGTACGCGGCAGCGGAGGATGGTGAATGTATCACCCCGCTATACTGGTTTTCATGTGACATAATATGAGGGATTGGATTATATCATATATTGTAATTTACATCATTTGGGTTATAAAATGATGTAAAATCATGACAAGCCCGCTTTGAAATGATGGCTATCTAACCACCATCCCCGTTATCCCCCCGATGATATCATTCAAACCCACCGGCTTCTCATTTTTCCAGTAAGTGGCTTTGCCATCAAGATAACCAGCTATATAAACGTCGTTTCCTGCAACCGTGATAACGCTTGCTCCGGCGCCGGAGGCCTCTTTGCCATCGGTGAGCCTTACCGCTTTCCCGTTTTTCCAGTAAACAATGATATTGGCGCCTTCCGCATTCCTGTCGATCCCGGTTACATATACATCATTGCCGGATATTGCTATCGCATTGGCCCTGCAGCCACCGGGAAGTATCACCGGTTCACCGTTTTTCCAATACATGGCCACTTCCTTTCCATCTTCATCCATTTTAAAACCTGCTACATAAATGTCGTTGCCGGATATGGCAATAGCATGGGCTTCCGCACTCTTCTGCCCGTCCGATAGTGGGATGGCGGTGCCGTTTTTCCAGCAGATGGCCACATAGTTGCCCTGATCATTTGGCTGGTAACCGGCTATATAAACATCGCTGCTGTTGAGCGCAATGGCATGTATTTCAGCGTCTGCACCCAACGAGGTGGGTGCGCCGTTTTTCCAGTATACTGCATCGCCGCCATTGCTGCCAATCACATGTACATCCGGGCCGGATATAGCGATGCCAACTGCTTTGGAAAATGTTTCCCCGTTGGCGAGCGTTACTGCTTTCCCGTTTTTCCAATAGGTGGCAACAGGCTCTCCGGCGGTGTTATATTCATGACCGGCAACATAATCATCATCGCCGGATACTGCAATAGCAGCCGCTCCTGCGGTCGTTTTGCCATCCGTTAGCCGGATTGTTTTTCCATTTTTCCAATAAGTAAGGCCAGGTTCTTTACCGGAATAGTCGTCATATACCGCTAATATAGCAGGAGAGGACTGGGCTTTAACTGTAGAGGTAAAAGTTAACAACAATGCCAGCGCGCTGGCCAGGGGTTTAATTTTTCTGATCATGCTTTACTTTTTTGCAGGTGTTCCGTTTAGGGTGCGTCAGTACGTAATTAAGGGCTGAAGATACGATTTTTTATATACCGGAGAAGAGGTAGGTGCATGAAAAAAAGCCTTCGGATCATCCTGACCGAAGGCTTTTAAAAAAATATGATAACAGATTTTATTTGAAAAGATGAATGACCAGGTTTACTTCAAATGTTCCATTGGTGTAGTTGCTTAAACCTGCCGTCTGCGAGTTGTATACCAGCTGGAATCCGGCTATGGACCTGTAGTTTACGCCTGCGCCGGCACTAAAGCTCTTCGAAGAATGATACATGGCAAACGCATTCAGTTGTTGTTGTAAGAAGATGAAATTAGCGCCGGCATCAATAATATTATCATACCCTTTCACACCACGCATACACACTTTAGGTTCTATTGAATTCAGCTGCCCGTCCATTTCAAATTTATATCCCGCTGCAGCGAAGTACAGGGCGCGATCTATTCCATCGTCTTCGGCTTTGTTTTTAACAAAGCTAACCAGGTTTGGGACAGATGCCTGCACCGTAAGCCCTTTGCGGGTGTAGGCCATGCCGAAGTCGCCTTCAAAGTAATTATCCCTTCTGTTGAAGGCGTTGATGTAGGTGTCGGTTATATCGCCATTGACCCCTTTGGTATCCAGCCGGCGGTTTATAAATGCGGCCGACAGGCCAAAATGCAATACCCCTGCGCCGCTTAAACTCAATGGAAGGTGGTAAGCATAAGTGAAGGCTACTTTTGTGCTGTTGATCAAGCCGGCTTTATCGTTAAAAATATTCATGCCAATGCCTACGCGCTTTCCGAGCATATAGTCGGCCGTAAGGGCTTTGGCCACCGGCGCCCCCGGTATATCTGACGACTGCCGCTGGTAAGCCGCGTACACATGTAACCCGGTGTCGATACCTGCCATTGCTGCATTGGCCATATACTGATCCAGGAAGTATTGCGCCGCCAATGGCTCATACATCATGGTAGGATTGCCTGCAGTTTGTGCGCCTGCATATTGACTGCTGAGAGCGAAAGCTCCCAGCAGCGTGATATATCTCACATACTTTTTCATAGTCGTTTGCTTAGTAATTTGCATTGACAATTGTGATAAACCCTTTAAACTTCGGTGTGTTACCGCCCAGATCAATAATATAATAGTAGGTTCCTTCTGCCAGCCGCTGACCATTTACGGTACCATTCCAGTTGTTGGTATAGCCGCGCTGATGGAATACCATGCGTCCTGAACGGTCAAATATCTTTACTTCATTTTGCGGGTACATATCGATATTCTTTACCACCCACAGGTCGTTTTTACCATCGCCGTTAGGAGTCAGGATATTGGTGGCTTCCAGTTTATAGTCCTCTTTAACAGTGATCGTGATATCCTTCGTAACGCTGCAACCGCTGCTGCTGGTGATGGTTACCTGGTAGTTGGTGGTAACCGCCGGGCGGGCTACGGGCGAAGCGGTAGTTGGATCATTCAGTCCTGTTGCGGGAGACCATAAGTAGGTATGGCCGCCGGAGGCCGTGAGCGTGATCGTTTCTCCCTTACTGATTGTAGTATTTCCATTTGCCCGTACATTACCCACAGGTAATGGGTTTACAGTTACTATCACTGCTGCGGAGAGTACGCCGAAATTGTTATCGTAAATCGCTTTTACGGTATAGCTGCCGCTTTCGTTCACGGTCAGCGATTGGCCGGTGGCTCCGGGTATCTGGATGCCGTTGCGGTACCACTCATTGGTGGTTGTGCTGCTGGATTGTAACGTGAGCGTATTGGATTCGCAGAAAGTGGTACTGCCCTGGGCCGTGATTACCGGCGCCGTCCATGCAGTAACGACAATAGTTTGTGTAACCGTTTGCGCCGGCTCGTAGTTGCTGTTACCCGGTTGTGAAGCACTGATGTTGGCAGTGCCTACTGTTCCCACGTGTGCCGTATTACCGTTGATACTGATGGAAGCGGTATTGTCGCTGGTAAGCGTAACCGGCAGTCCGGAGCTGGCAGTGGCAGTGAGTATGAAATCAGGATCTCCCTGGTTTTTATTACCTGTTTGAGTAAAGGTAATTTGCTGCTGTGCCTTTGCAATTGTCAGTTGACCATCTGTAAAGGAGATGTTATAATTGTTGCTGGTTAAGCCAGAAGGCGTAATGATATAAGTGCCTGCATTTATGGCTCCCTGCGAGGTACCTGCGTAGGCAAGTGTACCGGTTAAACTGGTTGCTGCATCTCCATTCACGAATCCGGTATAATCTACACCGTTACCACCCGTATAGCCGTTACCGGTATAGGTGCGTACTTCGTCTCTGGCTTTAATATTCAGCATTGCTTTGGCCACATTGAAGGTTTGTGTGACTTGTGCAGCCGGTGAATAGTTGCCGTTGCCTGCCTGGTCAGCTGCAATGGTTACATTGCCTGCGCCGGTAATGGTAACGGTGTTGCCGCTGATAGTGGCCGGCCCGCTTACCACGCTGTAGCTCACCGCTAACGTACTGCTGCTGCTGGCGTTGAGCGTAAAGGCAGCGTCGCCATATGTTTTACCGGTGATGGCCGGGAAGGTGATGGTTTGCGATGTGAGCGCAACGGTTAATATGCCGTTGACAGGAGTGAAGATGTAATTGGCCGCGGTCAATGGCGTTACATCCACTGCAATGGGATAGGTGCCTGGTGCGCTGCTGTTATTTGCAGTAGTGCTAAGACCCGGTGTACCGCTTATCACGCTATTGTTTTCACCATTCACAAACCCACTGATGGTGTAAGTGAGTGCAGGATTATTAGCGCCGTATACTTTCTGTTTATCATCCGCGGTTACCATTAGCGTGGCCGGCGTTACCTGGAACGATTGGCTCACCGCCGCTGCTGCGGTATAGTTAGCATCTCCTGCCTGCGTGGCGCTGATGGTTACATTGCCCACGCCGGTGATAGTAACGGTGTTACCGTTTACGGTAGCCGGACCGGAAGTAACGGTATAGGCTACTGTTAACCCTGCATCGCTACCTGCATTGAGAGTAAAGGCGGCATCACCATATGTTTTACCGGTGATAGCCGGGAAGGTGATGGTTTGTGATGCCTGCGTAATAGTGAGTGATCCGTTCACAAAGCTGAAGTCGTAATTAGCTGCTGCTAACGCACCAGCAGTAACCGTAATCGGATAAACACCCGGTACGCTGTTGATATCGGCAGTGTGCGCGATGATGGCGTTGCCGGATACTACATTGATGTTTTCGTTGTTTACAAAGCCGGTAATGGTGTAATCCGGTGTTGGATTAGCTTGTTTGTACGCCTTGTTTTTATCATTAGCCGTTACCGTTAGTATTGCTTTGGCAACGCTGAAGGTTTGTGTTACCTGTGTAGCAGGCGAGTAGTTGCCGTTACCGCCCTGATCGGCTGCAATGGTCACATTGCCCGCGCCGGTAATGGTAACGGTGTTGCCGCTGATAGTGGCTGGTCCGCTTACCACGCTGTAGCTCACTGCTAACGCACTGCTGCTACTGGCGTTGAGCGCAAAGGCAGCGTCGCCATATGTTTTACCGGTGATGGCCGGGAAGGTGATGGTTTGCGATGTGAGCGCAACGGTTAATATACCGTTGACAGGAGTGAAGATGTAATTGGTTGAGATCAATGGCGTCACATCCACTGCAATGGGATAGGTGCCTGGTGCGCTGCTGTTATTTGCAGTAGTGCTGAGAGCAGCAACACCAGTAATCACGCTGCTGTTTTCACCATTCACAAACCCGCTGATAGTGTAAGTGAGTGCAGGATTATTAGCGCCGTATACTTTCTGTTTATCATCCGCGGTTACCGTCAGTGTAGCCGGCGTTACCTGGAACGATTGGCTCACCGCCGCTGCTGCGGTATAGTTAGCATCTCCTGCCTGTGTGGCGCTGATGGTTACATTGCCCACGCCGGTGATAGTGACGGTGTTACCGTTTACGGTAGCCGGCCCGGAAGTAACGGTATAGGCTACTGTTAACCCTGCATCGCTACCTGCATTGAGAGTAAAGGCGGCATCACCATATGTTTTACCGGTGATAGCCGGGAAGGTGATGGTTTGAGAAGCCTGCGTAATGGTAAGTGATCCATTCACAAAGCTGAAGTTGTAATTAGCTGCTGCTAACGCACCAGCAGTAACCGTAATCGGATAAACACCCGGCACGCTATTGATATCAGCGGTGTGCGCGATGATGGCGTTGCCGGATACTACACTGATGGTTTCGTTGTTTACAAAACCGGTAATGGTGTAATCCGGTGTTGGATTAGCTTGTTTGTACGCCCTGTTTTTATCATTAGCCGTTACCGTTAGTATTGCTTTGGCAACGTTAAATGTTTGTGTTACCTGTGTAGCAGGAGAGTAGTTGCCGTTACCGCCCTGATCAGCTGCAATGGTTACATTGCCTGTGCCGGTAATAGTAACGGTGTTACCATTGATAGTGGCTGGCCCGCTTACCACGCTGTAGCTCACCGCTAACGCACTGCTGCTACCGGCGTTGAGCGCAAAGGC
>NZ_FUZZ01000004.1 GCF_900168065.1 Chitinophaga ginsengisegetis
CTGGTTTTTTCAGGCTTGTGATTCTTACGGTATCATAAGTAATGGCAGAACACTTTGAATTTGAAATCTGCCAGAAGAGCAACACGGTGCTATCTGCGGGAACAGTTACCGTAGTATTGGCTTTATTTTTATCTGCAAAAATTACAGAAGCCGTAGCCGGTGTAAACGACCAGGTACCTTTGGCACCCAGCTCAGTAGGAGCGGTAGCGTTGAGGGTAAACACGGTTTTATCACAGGCAATCTGGTTGGTGCCGGCATCACGAACAGCCGGCTGCTTATAATTGGTAATAAATACTGTGTCATTAGTAGTCAAACATGGTCCGTTGGAAATAGTCCACACCAATGAAGCAGTGTCACCAACAGGTACTTTCACAGTAGCATTCCACTGTGTTGGATTGGTAATCGTAACTCTTGGATTAGGAGATGTCCATACGCCCGTTGCGCCGGCAGGAGCAGGCGTATTACCGGCTAACTGGAAGTCAGTGGCGCGTTCGCATTCTGTTTGATCGGTACTTGCGTTAGCAGCATTAGGCTTGGCAAATACTTTTACTGTTACACTTGCACAGGCGGTGTTTCCACAAGGACCGGTACTTTCTGCACGTACATAATAAGTAGTGGTAGCAGTTACATTATTAAACACCACTTCAGCTCCATTATTAATGGAGGAAGCCGGAGTAACGGCTACGCTGCCTGGTAAACCAGGACAGGCGCCGGTATACCATTTCCATTTATGGGTATTACCGAGAGAATCAGTTCCCAGGGAACCGCCAATCACTTTTAAAGTAACATTACCGGAAACGCATATACTATCTGTGCTGGCATCAATAGCAGTAGGAGCTATGGATGGTTTCTCCACCGAAACAGAAAATGGTACAGTAACGCTACATCCATGTAAGGTGTCCTCCTTTGCAGTAATTACGAAGTCGTAACTACCGGCCGGTGTGTTAGCAGGCAGCGGCACATTAAAGGTACCGGAGGTATTATTAGATGGCCATGCCTGGGCCACCGTTACAAAACCGGGCATCTTCCTGGTGCTGGCTACATCGAGTACATACTTCGTTAAAGTTCCCGGTTTCACATTGCTGTAGGCTACGGTAAAGGAGGCTACGTTATTACAAACCGCTGCTGCTGTAACACTCAGCGTAGGCTTATCCTTAATGGTGAGGTTAACGGTAGTTGAGTTCGGACCAGGACAAACGCCATTGGAGATAGTCCATGTCAACACAAAGGTTTTAGGCCGAGCATTGCTGACAACGGAGGCAATCGCATTATAAGCGGTGTCGTAGTTAATGGTGATATCCGAAGAGGTGGTACCGGGCTGTAATGTCCATTTACCGGTTTCACCAACACCTGGCTTACTGGCGTTCAACTGGAAATCACGTATCTCGCATTGTACCTGATCCAGGCCGGCAACACTTGGTGTGAGCGGTTTGGTGTTAATGAGTGTAATCCGGTTGGTATCTGTACACGCAGCCAGCGCTTTGTTGGTAATTACCCAGAAGAGACGTACGGTATCACCCGCGGGAACACCCGTTACGCTGGTGGCGGGAGTAGTGGCACTGGTGATAACAGCTCCTTTGCTCAAACCGTCAAATGACCAGGCACCTTTCTGATCCGCAGGAGGCGTGCTCCTTTTAATATTAAAGGTAGAGGTATTACACTGTCTGTAGATAGTGTCCACATCTGCTACCGGCACCGACCGCACATTTACCCTGAATGTGTCAACCACCACGCAGGTTTTGTTGGTCACCACAACGTTATACGCTTTGGTACCGGTATCTGCAGGAACATGGGTAATAGCAGGAACTTTACCTTTAATAGAATCAATTCCGTATTTCCATTTCCAGTTCAGGCTGTCCACGGGCGCGCCTGTTATGCCTAAGTTCAGGTTAACCTGTGCACCAAGACAAATATTTACCGGTCCGCCTGTGATAGCAGTTACCGGTTTTTTATCTACAATAACCCTGGCAAATCCACTGTCCTTACATTGCCGCGGTTCATTCTTCACGGAGTTCCAGCCATAATCGGCAATCCCGATAGCCCAGTAGTCTCTGGTGCTGTCGGGAAATACCGTCATTTTAGGACCAATATAAACCGGGTTCACTTTCCATTCATAGGTACTATATCCTCCATCTGCCGTCAGATCCACACTTTCGCCGATACAGATCCTGCCGGACGAAATGGTTACTTTAGGTTTGGGGAGAATAGTGATCTTGGTGTATTTCGATGGAGACGCACAGTTGCTGACGTTCCCCGATTCGAGGATATTTACCCGGTAGTATTTATGTACTATCTGGTTGGGATCCCCTTTCAGCGCGCCATCCGCAAATGTGAGCGTGTTGGTGGCTGCTCCCGAAATACCATTTCCGTTTACAACAGGAAACCAGTCGGCCGGATTATTTTCGTCGCCGGTGTTACTGTAAAACCATTGGTATATTGGATTCTTAAAATAATCCTGGTTGGGATCATAAGTACCGTTCGGCAGATGACCATCCGGGCTATATAACGCTTTAATAGTAATAGGAGCGCCTTCGCAAAGTGAATCCGCTCTTAATTCTGTATCAATCTGACCATCGATAAATGAGTAGATATCCGGGCTGCAATAATTAAAGCCGATATCATCTATCGCAATATCATTTCCGCAATCACCAAGACGGTCATTCACAATTTCCAGTGTAACAGCTGTTACACCTCCGGGTGTTTTAAAGCTGCCGCCATATTGCTGCCATGTTGAATAAGACAGGTTCATGGATACATCGTAAGTTTTAAACCTGGCGAGTGTATCCCACAAAGCAGCGTTAGTACTGCCCTTTTTATTAATGATAAGAAAGGTAACCCCGGCATAGTGATAACCATCCCAGTTACCTGCCGCACAGTTATTGTTAAATACACCGTAACTGTTCACGTTCAGGAACCAGGCGCTGAAATTATAAGAAGAGCCCGGACATACCTGCACATTATTTTTAGTATAGAAAGATTTTTTATTGATAGATGAGTTGGCGATGAGCATACCACCCACGGAATCTACGGTGCTTCCTGTGTGGTCAGTTGCCTTTACCCACTCACTTCTTATTTGTGTATGCCAGAAGATATTGTAACTGTCATCAATAAAATTAGCCCCGTTCAGAGGCATGGGTACATAGTTATATCCGGTAACCGCTGCGTTGGAGCGGCTGTCGGTTGCATTCTTTTTAAATTTACCAAAGTCCTCCAGGAAATCGCTCTTGCTGGTGGTATTACCCAAACAGGGTTGAATAGTACAGTCTTTTACATAAATAGGCTTTTTAACTGTATACTTATTGTTTCCTCTGAACAACACTACGGTGACCTGGTACTGGCTGGCGTCGTTGAATTTAATGGTCAGAGAGTTCTTATTAATATTTGTGCTGTTATCCCGCAGCTGTCCCACTAACTCATGGCCTGGCCTGTTGTCAGTGGTGAAGAGAACATCATAGGTCCCCCCCGTGATGGTCCAGGTAGCCGAATCCGCGTAGTTACTGGTGTTATTCCAGAAAAAGGCATTCATACTGGCGAAACTTCCCTTACATATAGTATCGGGAAGGTTCATAAAAGGAGTGCCGTTTGCCGGCGCAGATTGTGCTGCCACCTGCTTATTAAGCAGCACAAACCCCAGTATCAGGTACAAAAAGGTTAATAGTCGTTTCATAGGTGCAAACAGTTAAGTAAGAAAAGTATCAGGGTTGAGCAGTTTGTTTGCTCAATCCATATTGTACCTCAACTCTTTACATCGGTTATTTTTCCCGGACGGTTTTTTCCGGCAGAGGGTGGAGCAAGTGTAAAATGGTTTCATAGGCGTCAGGTGTTTATACATGGTATGGCTAAAATATATAATTAAAATAAGATTAAAATTAGATATAATATAGTGAAATAAAAAAAGTATCATTATTTGTAATATGATAAAGTGCCAGATAAGTTGGAGGAATGGGTTAGCGAAAAATTGATTGTCAATTGCTTAAAGGGGGTAAAAAAATATCAGAAAAGTTATCCACATTCAGGATGGGAGCCGAATTATTTGCAGGAGACTGTGCTTTATTAAATTATTTTCATACCTTTGCAGACCAAATTTGATGTAAGATGCCCAAAGTAAAGACACATTCCCGTGCCAAGAAAACGTTCAAGGTTGGTGGGAACGGACAGATTAAGCGGTTCATGGCCTTCAAAAGCCACTTACTGACTAAAAAATCTACGAAAAGAAAACGTAGCTTAAGAGGTAGTACGCTGGTTCATGAAGCAAATCTTAACCTGGTTAAGAGAATGCTCGGAATGCGCTAGTATCTGTCAAAAGAATCGAATTTTATAACCTGAGAAAAAACAAAGCAAATGCCTCGTTCAGTTAATGCCGTAGCTTCAAGAGCCCGGAGAAAAAGGATCTTAAAGCAAGCCAAAGGCTTCTACGGTAAAAGAAAAAATGTGTACACCGTAGCAAAGAACGTTCTTGAAAAAGGACTCACTTATAGCTATGTTGGCCGTAAATTAAAGAAAAGAAACTATCGCCAGCTGTGGATCGCCCGTATCAACGCTGCTGTTAGAGCGGAAGGGTTGACCTATTCTGTGTTTATGAACAAATTAGCCGGTAAGAATATCGACCTGAACAGAAAAGTTCTCGCTGATCTGGCTATGAATGAACCAGAAACATTTAAAGCACTGGTAGCTTCTGTAAAGTAAGACTTACCTGATAGTAAATACCCGGTAGCTGGCATCCCACAGGATGTCAGCTATTTTGTTTTTAGGATATATCCCGAATATCGCAGAACCACTACCACTCATCGCTGCGTATATCGCCCCGGAAGCATACATCTGCTCCTTTATCGCCCCCAGCACGGAATGTGCCCGGAACACCGGCGCCTCAAAATCGTTCGTCACTATATCTTTCCATTCTTCCACCGGCAGCTGGATCATCTCCCGGAGCGAATGAACCGGCGTACCCGGAATGAGTTGCTTAAATGCCCAGCCCGTATTTACATGAATACCCGGATGTACCAGCAAAAAGGAGTAGCCGGACAAATCCAGCGTTATCTCTTCCATGATTTCTCCACGCCCGGTGGCATAGCAAGGCTTATTGACAACAAAAAAAGGGCAATCACTGCCCAGTTGAGCGGCATAGTTCACCAGCGCAGCTTCCGGAAGCCCCAGCTGGTATTTCTGGTTCAGGAGCTGCAGCATAAATGCGGCATCCGCAGAACCACCACCCAGGCCGGCGCCAATGGGTATGTTCTTCAGTAAATGAATGTTCACTGGTTGCAATTGCGGAAAGTCGGCCTGCAACAACTGAAATGCCCGTATACAAAGATTATCAGCTGCATCACCGGGAACCGGAATGCCGCTGCTTTCAAACTGAAGCTGCGTATGCGTAATTACCTCCAGTGCGTCATTAACGGGCAGGGGGTAGAAGATGGTTTCCAGGTCATGGAAACCATCCGGGCGCCTACCGGTAACATGCAGGCCCAGGTTTATTTTACAGTTTGGAAATACAATCATATAGTTAATTGCACGGCAAACCAACAGCTACAGTCTTTACACCGCCGGCTGCAGGGAGTATACGAAATAAAAGGTTATTTGCTTTTGCGGCTGTTGATCTCATCGCGGATAGCGATGGCACGGATATAATCTTCCTGTTCCAGCACTTCCTGTAACAGGGTCGTTAATTCCTCTACATTCAATGCTTTCAGGTCATCTTCTACACCTTTCTCATGCTCTGAAATAGTAGGGGTTACCGGCTTATTGGTTTTCTTGCCGGCAGGGTCATCCAGCAGGATCCCTGCGCTGTTGAGGATATTTTCAAAAGTATAAATAGGGCATCCAAAGCGAACTGCGAGGGCCAGTGCATCCGATGTCCTGGAATCTATCTCTATTGTTTCGTCGTTGTTAGAACAGATAAGCTTTGAGTAAAAGATGCCTTCCTGCAGATTACTAATGACCACCTCCTGTAATTCTACATTAAAGGCGTTCATAAAGTTTTTCATCAGGTCGTGTGTTAAAGGCCGGCTGGGTTGCATTTTTTCCAGAGCTACTGCAATCGCCTGCGCTTCAAAGCCACCAATCACAATAGGCAAACGGCGCAAACCGTTTACTTCTCCCAGTACCACGGCATATGAATGAGTCTGCGTAATGCTGTGCGATAAAGCAACTATTTCCAGTTCTATTTTTCTCATATCTGTCTTGCGTTGTCGCTGAATAGTTTGTAAGACCGTGAAGTTAGAAAAATATTCCTTATCTAAAAAAAATCTATAATGATAAATCTATGATATAAGAATTACGGTACAGGAATTACGAATGAAAAATCAACACGATCTTAAAAATTGAATACCTCACTCGTAATTCTTATACCGTAAACCCTTTGATTAGCGCTGTTTCAGCTTTTTCACTGCGTCCGTAAGCTTAGGCACTATTTCAAATGCATCACCTACTATGCCATAATCTGCTGCTTTGAAAAAAGGCGCTTCCGGATCCTTGTTAATGACCACAATCACCTTGCTGCCGTTCACACCGGCGAGGTGCTGAATGGCCCCGGAAATGCCCACCGCGATGTAAAGGTTGGGGCGTACCGTTAAACCAGTCTGACCCACATGCTCATGATGCGGACGCCAGCCTGCATCAGCTACCGGGCGGGAACTTGCAGTTGCAGCTCCCAGCGCCTTTGCCAGGTCTTCCAGGATTCCCCAGTTTTCAGGACCCTTCATACCACGGCCACCACTCACAATTACCTCAGCTTCGGTTAACGGCACTTCGCCGCTCACGGTTTCAGTTTTCACCACCTTCACTTTAAAATCAGCATCGCTGATAGCGGGAGAGAAGGCTTCTACTGTTGCTGTGGCAGTTCCCGGGTTAGCAGGGAAGGTATTGGGTATAATGGCAATCACTTTCTTATCTGAGGTAATATTGATATTGGCAAAAGCCTTACCGGAGAATACGTTCTTCTTTACCACAAAACCGTTGGTCGTATCCGGATAGGAGATGGCGCCGGCCACCAGCCCCGCTTTCAGCCTGGCAGATACTCTCGGTGCTATGGCTTTACCATCAAAATTATGAGGGAAGATCAGCACCTTACTGCCTTCCTTTTCTGCTGCTTCAGCAATAGCTTTAGTATATACAATGCTTTCCACTTCATGTAACCGGGCATCTGCTGCGTGTAAAACTTTCTGAGCGCCATAGTTGCCCAGTGCGGCCAGCTCGGCTGCGTCAACAGGACCCAGTACCAGTGCTGTAGCAGTAGTACCCAGCTGTTCAGCCACTTTAGCGCCATATTGCACGGCTTCCAGTGCCGCTTTCTTGATTTTACCCTGTGCCTGGTCGGCGAATATTAATATAGACATGAATAATTTAATTAGTAGTTGAGAGATAGTTTACCCTTAGATCACTTTGGCTTCTTCGTGAAGTAATTTCACCAGTTCGTCCACGTTATCAGGACTGATCAGTTTAACGCCGGCCTTTGCAGGAGGCAGTTCAAAGCTTACTACGGAAGTGAGGGCATCTGCGGCAACAGGTTCCACCACCGTGAGGGGTTTGGTTCTGGCTGCCATAATACCGCGCATATTGGGGATCCGGGCTTCTGCCATTCCTTTCTGGCAGGAAACAACTACCGGTAGCGATACTTCACAAACTTCTTCTCCGCCTTCTATTTCCCTGTTAACGGTAGCTACTGTACCATTCAGGTCAAATTTGGCAGCTATGGATACATAGGGCCGTTCCAGCAGCTCCGCCACCATACCGCCTATACCGGAACCATTGTAATCAATGGTTTCTTTCCCGGTAAAAATAATATCGTATTGTTTATCCTTTGCATGCGCAGCTATCTGCGATGCAATATAGTAACTGTCTGCACTATCCGCATTTACACGGAATGCCTCGTCTCCGCCCAAAGCCAGGGCCTTGCGGATCACAGGATCACAATCTGCACCACCTACCGTAATGAGATGCACATCAGCCCCTATGGTTTCTTTCAGCTCCAGCGCCCTTACCAATGCATACCATTCATCGTACGGATTAATAATAAACTGTACACCAGCCTCATTGAATTTCGTGTTATTGTCCGTGAAAGCTATTTTTGCAGTCGTGTCCGGAGTTTTGCTGATACATACTAAAATCTTCATGGCCTTAAACTGTTTTGTTTTAAAATGCGGTAATAGCAAATATATCTAAATAATATACGCCAACCGCAGAGAGGGAAGATGATTTTAATCAGTGTCAGAGATCGACATATTGTATAATTAAATAATAACAAACGGAATGGACAGAATCGCACAAATAAAGCAGTTCCTGGCAGCCACACCTAACGACAGCTTCCTGAAACATGCGTTGGCGCTGGAATATATTAAGCTCAACGACGACGTAACCGCCAGGCAGTTGTTCGAAGAACTGCTGGCTCATGAACCCGGCTATGTAGGTTCTTATTATCACCTGGGGAAGTTACTGGAACGTGCAGGTGATAACGCCGCTGCCATCAGCACCTATGAAAAAGGAATGGCAATGGCTAAAGCAGGTAATGAAAGACATGCATACAACGAATTACAGTCGGCCTACGAAGACCTGGTATACTGATATTATTAATCCAACAAACAACGCATGCCTCAACATTTAGTAACTGATTTCGCTGCTTATATCTCCCGCCAGCAATTGTTTGATCCTGCACAAAAGGTGCTGCTGGCCGTAAGTGGCGGTGTGGATTCCATCGTAATGGCCTGGTTGTTTAAAAATGCCGGTTACCGTGCCGGTATTGCCCACTGCAACTTTCAGCTGCGGGGCGAAGAGTCTGAACGGGATGAAGCCTTTGTGCGGAACATGGCTGCAACCCTGGAACTGCCGCTGCACGTAGTGAAATTTGATACCAATGCCTATGTGGCCCAACATCGTGTAACCATACAGGTAGCCGCCCGCGAACTGCGCTATCAGTGGTTGGAAGAAATGCGCGCCGCTGAAGGATATGCGTATGTTGCTACTGCCCATCATATGCAGGACAGCGTGGAAACAGCGCTGATGAATTTTGCAAAAGGAACCGGCATCGCCGGCCTGCATGGTATTCTGCCAAAGCAGGAGCACCTGATCCGCCCGCTGTTATTTACGGAGAAAGACAGGCTCGTAGCTTATGCTGCCTTGAATAATATATCTTTTGTAGAAGACAGTTCCAATATAACTGACAAGTATACACGCAATTATTTCCGTCACCAGGTAATTCCGCGCTTACAGGAAGCTTTTCCCGGTGTGGTGAAAAATATGTCGGCTACCATTGAGCGGATGAAGGAGGCGGAAATCCTTTACCAGGAAGCATTAACGAAGCACCGTAAACGGCTGCTGTTTCAACAGGGGAATACCTGGATGGTTCCTGTGCTGAAGCTGCAGAAAACAATTCCGCTGCAAACAATTGCCTGGGAACTGTTCCGCACCTTTGGCTGTTCTTCCGCGCAAACGCAGCAGGTATTGTCATTGCTGGAAAGTGAGTCCGGCCGTTATGTTGATACTGCGAGTCACCGCATCGTGCGTAACCGCCAATGGCTGCTCATTACCCCGCTGGCAACAGCAGCGTCGCCGCTGGTGGTGATTGAACCGGGACAACAACACATTCATTTCGGCGGCGGACAATTACAGATCCGTGAGCAGGAGCGGGGCAACGCCGGTATTCCAACAGCACCGGAAATTGCCTGGCTGGATGCCGCGCAGGTTAGCTTCCCGCTGATCCTGAGAAAATGGAAACAAGGGGATTACTTTTACCCGCTGGGTATGCCAAAAAAGAAGAAGGTAAGCCGCTTTCTGATTGATCAGAAGTTATCAATGCCGCAGAAAGAAAATGTATGGGTGCTGGAATCCAACAAACGTATCGTGTGGCTGGTAGGAATGCGGGTAGATGACCGTGTGAAAATTACGCCCAAAACGAAAGCAATACTTAGTATCACTTTTGCGAAATAACATCTGTTATTAAAAGGACTGGCTTCCAATTTTGGAAGCCAGTCCGGAGAGGTGACCAGGTTAGTGTGTGTTACTCAAAAAACTCATGAGGATATTCAACTGTCCCGGAAACTCCTTCCAGTCCTTTCGGGGCAAGTTCCACAGCCATACAATTTTCCGCAGGAACTTCAAAGGGCAGGGAAATGCCAAAGTTAACTGTTGGCACATAGCCGAATTTAGGGTAATATTCGGCGTGTCCTAACAGTATCACTGATTTGTGGCCTGATTCAGCTGCAATGCGATGCGCGGCCATAATCAATTTCCCACCAATTCCTTGTCCCTGGAAATCAGGATCCACAGCTACCGGAGCCAAAGCCAATGATGGCCATTCCCCGCTACCGTTTTTGATGCAGATGCCTGTCAGTAAAATGTATCCAACAATCCGGTTATCAATTTCTGCCACCAGGGATAATTCCGGGATAAAAGCAGTCGAGTTCCTTAATCGTTCTACCAGGAATTGCTCTTTATGGTCTGAATGTTCTAAAGCGCTAAAAGCTTTCGTAATCAGGGTAAAGACATGTTTATGGTCAGCGGATGTTTCTTTCCGGATATTTAAATGTGCGGTCATTGTATAAATATTTATCTCATCGTTCAAGTGTTAAAACTTTAAACGATAAAAGATCGTGTTCAATAATAAATAAATAGATAACGTGCCATAGGTCTATGGCAGTGATATAGCGCCCGGAAATGGGCTATTATGCTATTGCAGAGAGGCGATATATGAAGTTGTTACTTAACATAGGACACGAAAATAGGATTTTAAAATTAAACTGCCTATAATTTATGGGGAAATTTTACATGATCCGATAGGGCTTCCATATTTTAGCAGGATGCTTTCGCCGGAAAAGAAAATGGGATGAGTCTATTAATTTTAGACTCCTCCCATTTTGTGACCTATTGTTTGTTTTTTGAATTTTTTATTAGAAGATATATTGAGAATATGAACACAATTGCGTAAATAATGGCTAGTCCTGTATTCTCAAATTTTAAATTTTTGAAGTCGAATTGCTTGAACAATGTTACACCTAAAATGATTGCTACAACACTAAAAGTAAACGTTAGTGCCTTTTTCTTTTCCATATTTCTATTGTTTTATTATCAGGTTATTGATGTTGGTGAAAGAATTGCTGTTAGCGTAAATGTTATTGATAGCCCGGGTACAATAAGCAACACGTGTAAAACCCGCGTTGCATTAGGTCAAAATGTATTATGCTGATAGGATTCAGGGGTGTTCCGGCGAAAGGAGACATGCTACAATTGTATTTTTCTCAAAAATCGAAACAAAAAATTTGTAAATGCCTACACCGGGGTGTAAATTTAGTTTTCTGTAAATTTTGTACATGAAGCACAACGCCGGTTCTACCTTACTGACCACCAATAAGCTGGGAGACATCACGGAAACCGACCAGCACTACCTGGAGGCGGTAAAGGCCTTTGCGCGCCTGAGCTACGAGAGTATCTATGTGATCGACTATAAGGACATGTCTTTCGAATACGTTTCAGAAAATCCGCTTTTCCTGTGCGGGTATAGTGCGGCCGAGGTATTGCAACTGGGCTATGAATTTTACTTCCGGCAGGTCCCACCCCAGGACATGGAGTTATTATCGGAGCTCAATGAAGCTGGCTTTGATTTCTACGCGCAACTCCCGGTGGAGGAGCGAATACTTTACAGTATTACCTATGATTTTCATCTGCGTCATAAAAACGGCAAACAAATCCTCATCAATCATAAACTAACTCCGCTCTTCCTGACACCAGAGGGGAAGATGTGGAAGTCTATGTGCTTAGTATCCTTATCGCGGCAGCAGGCTGCAGGGAATGTACGGATTTACAGACAGGGGAGCAACGAGATGTGGGAGCTATCCATTGGAAAAAAGAGCTGGCAGAAGTTGGTAAAGCCTTCGCTCACGGAAAGAGAGCTGGACGTTTTGCGGTTGCATGCCCAGGGCTTTTCAATCGATCAGATTGCGGAGAAGTTATTTGTTGCTCCGGATACGGTGAAATATTACCGTAGAAAGATCTTTGAACGGCTGGAGGTGGGCAATGTGATGGATGCGTTGTCGTTTGCAGTGGCAAGTAAGTTGATTTGAGGGGTAGCTAAACGAATTTAGTGTCTCCATCGTATAAAAGAAAAAGAGGCACCGGTTAAGATGCCTCTTTCTTTCGTGACCCCGTCAGGATTCAAACCTGAAACCTTCTGATCCGTAGTCAGATGCTCTATTCAATTGAGCTACGGAGCCATGCGTTTATAGTGGATGCCAAAGGTAGGAGATTTTTTGAAAATCCCAAATAGTTGTTAAAAAAAATCCTGCAATCTTCTGATTTACACTTACTTTTACATCAATTGCTTAATTATTATACGAAGTGAAAATTCAACTCTGGAGCATAGGAAAAGAACATGATCCCTACATCAGGGATGGGATGGCTGTTTTTCAGAAAAGACTGCAGCATTACGTGGATTTTGAGGTGAAATTGATCCCGACGGTAAAGCAGGCGGCCAGTTTATCTGTTCCGGAGTTGAAGAAACAGGAAGCAAAAATTATCCTGGATATGTTGCAGCCCACCGACTTTCTGCTGGCGCTGGATGAAAAGGGAAAAATGATGACTACTGTGCAATTTGCCGACTTCCTGCAACAACGTAATAATGCAGGTACGCGGCAGCTGATCATATTAATCGGCGGTGCATTTGGTATCGATGATGCCGTGCTGCAAAGAGCGCAACTGAAAATGTCTTTATCCCCGCTTACTTTCCCGCATCAGCTGGTGCGTCTTATTTTTGCAGAACAATTGTATCGTGCCTATACAGTTTTAAACAGAGAAAAGTATCATCATCAATAAGTACCTTTACTATCTAAATAAACCGGCTATATGACGCTTTCTATCAGTTTGATCATTATCATCATTACCTGTCTTGTTTCCTATACTGCCCTTAAGAACTATGACCAGCTGGACAAGATGAGCCTGCAACCCTATATGGTACAGCGTTACAAACAATATTACCGCTTTATTACTTCAGGGTTTGTGCATGCCGATTTTCAGCATCTTATTTTCAATATGCTCACCTTATTTTTCTTTGGACCGGCCATTGAAAATTTATTCATGCAGCTTTTTCATAGCAAGCTGGTTTATATCTTATACTATATACTGGGAATAATTGTTGCGAATATTCCATCTTACATAAAACACCGGAACAACTCCAGTTATTCTTCCCTGGGCGCTTCGGGCGCAATTTCCGCGGTAGTGTTTACCGCCATCATGATAGATCCGTGGAACACTATCTTTTTATTTTTCATTCCCATTCCTGCGGTAATTTATGGCGTTTTATTTCTCGCTTTATCAGCGTATATGTCGAGAAAAGGCGGAGACAACATCAACCATGATGCGCATATGTGGGGAGCATTATTCGGGATTGTATTTCCACTGATCTTCCATCCTGAACTGGGAGCCTATTTCCTGGAAGCGCTCAGGCATCCAAGATTCGGACGATAAATAAAAACGGCCGGCAGTAGCGGTATTTTCCGCTCCTGCCGGCCCGTCTCAAAAGCTGCCATACAGGCCGGTTATCTGCTGAAGTCTGCTTCTTCCTTATATTCCAGGTGAACAGTTGGATGATATATTTCCAGTAAGCCGGAAGCGTTAGCAAGATCCTTAAATTGAAATTGACGATATAAGCCATGTGCATCGCTTGTATTCAACATCTTCCTCCTCAAACGCTTTGACCAGGGCTGATCCAGTATATAGGATAACATTTTTTTTGAAATGCCCTTCCCCCGGTATGCGGGTAATACAAAAAAGTCGGCGAACCATCCGAAAGTATAGTAATCGGTAATCACTCTTCCAAACCCTACCTGTTCGCCATCTACAAAAGCGCCGGTACAAAATGAGTGGGTCAGTGAATGATCTACCAGCGCATAAGAAATGCCTTTCGCCCAATAGGAGTCTTCCTGCAGGAAACGATGTATCATCTTAACATCCATATTTTCCTTACCCGTTTTAATGATTACTTCTGGCATATTAAAGTATAGTTTTTATGCAAAAATAATCATGACGGTTCAATGGATACAGTCACAGTTTTGTGTATTTTGATAGACACAGTTATCTTTATCCTATGAAGAACGACTTTCTATACGTGGAGATATCAGATAACATGGCAAAGCTGATCAGGAACGGAGTTTTAAAAGCGGGTGACCGCCTGCCTTCCGTCAGAATGCTATGCCGGGAACACAACATCAGTATGAACACTGCCAAAAGGGTATTCCTGGAACTGGAAGCGCAATCGCTTATCGAATCAAAGCCACAGTCGGGGTACTTTGTAAGCAGGCTGCCTTATCAGAGGCTTCCGCTTCCGGAAGTAAGCAAACCTTCACCGGTCAGTAACAGTAAGGAGCCAGCAGAATTGATCGGGAAAGTTTATGCCAACATGGGTAAAAATAACCTTACGCTTTTTTCTGTTGGCGCGCCGTCTAATGAATTATTGCCTTTGGCAAAACTGAATAAGGAAATAATGCTTGCCACCCGTGAACTCAGCGATAGTGGTACCGGGTATGAACAGTTGCAGGGCAACGAAAAATTGCGGAGAATAGTTGCAGCCCGCTCCTTATCATGGGGAGGGAACCTCCATGAAAATGACCTGGTAACTACTGCCGGGGGAATGAATGCCTTATCTTTTTGTATGATGGCTTTGGGAAAGCGGGGTGATACCATTGCTATTGAAAGTCCTTGTTATCCGGGTATCCTGCAACTGGCGGGCAGTTTAGGGCTAAAAGTATTGGAGCTGCCTACACATCCGGCTACAGGTATTGAATTGGATGCCCTGAAGAAAGCCATCCCAAAAATCGACCTTTGTTTGCTGGTTCCCAACTTCAATACGCCTTTGGGCTCTTGTATGCCTGATGAACATAAAAAGGAAGTGGTGAAGCTTTTGGCCAGTCATGGTATTCCGCTTATCGAAGATGATATTTATGGCGATCTTTATTTTGGAAGGCAACGTCCCAAATGTTGCAAGTCGTTTGATCAAGAAGGTATAGTGCTGTGGTGCAGCTCTGTTTCCAAAACCCTTGCGCCGGGCTACCGGGTAGGCTGGGTAGCACCTGGCATATACAAAGAGCAGATCCTGAAACTAAAACTGGTGCATGCCATATCCTCGCCTGCAATTACGCAGGAAGCAGTAGCCGGCTTTCTGAAAAGCGGGCGGTATGAAAATCATCTGCGTAAGCTTCGGCACACTTTACAGAGCAATTATCAGCACTATATAGAGGCCATCGCTGGATATTTTCCGGCGGGTACCAAAACAAGCAGACCACAGGGTGGGCTTGCCTTGTGGGTGGAGTTCAATAAAAAAATCAATACTACAGAACTGTTTGAAAGTGCCATGAAACAAAAGATCAGCATTGCTCCGGGAAGGATGTTCACCATGCAAAATCAATTTGAAAACTGCATGAGACTTTCTATCGGCCTGCCCTGGTCGGAAGAGGTGCAGCTTAAATTGAAACAGCTCGGCAGATTGGTTGCAAATTTATGAGTTACTGCCCGGTGCTATTTTTCAATTTAATTTCCTGCTATTATTTTTTTACAGAAGAATGATCGCCGCCATCCATTGATGGCAGCGGGTTGCAGCGATGTGCATAAACTGCGTGTACCCGTTAACGATAGCCTCCCGAAAAAATAGTGCTTATTTTTTTTGTTTAATTTAAAACAAATCCTACATTTGCAATCCCAAACGGGGAAATGGCTTCATAGCTCAACTGAATAGAGCATTTGACTACGAATCAAAAGGTTTCTGGTTTGAATCCAGATGAGGTCACAAAAAGATAGAAATGCTGCATTAACTGCAGCATTTTCTGTCAAAAGAAAAAATCTGAAGAAAAGCTTTCAGATATAAAAAATTGAAAAATAATTTGTTAGAATAAGAAATTGTTCTACATTTGCAATCCCGAAACGGGAAAACGGCTTCATAGCTCAACTGAATAGAGCATTTGACTACGAATCAAAAGGTTTCTGGTTTGAATCCAGATGAGGTCACCAACTAAAGGACGAACACGAGTTACATCGGTTCGTCCTTTTTTTATGTGCGGATATTTATATTATTTATATTTAGTATATATTTAGGTGTCGCTACCTATTGCTGTCTTTTGCCAACACAACCATGAAAACACTACTCGCATCCGCCGTTCTTATACTGATCTCGGCTACCTCCCTGGCTCAGCCGCAAAACAATCATACGGAAGAGAAGATCTGCTTCCTTACCTACGGCTTCCCGGACGTGGAAAGAGTGGAGGTGGAACAGGCCATCGCCGGAAAATGGGGCTTTGCTTTTTATACGGTGGGAGAGTGTACCATCGATCAGGCGCTGATCGACAGCGTGGCCCGTGTAAATGACGCAGCCAATAAGAGGATGGAAGCAAGATACGGCAGCAACTGGCGAAGCAGGTACCAGCAGGAAGTAGATGCGGCTTTCGCTACGCCTGAAAGGGCGCAGCAACTGGTAAATCAGCAGTTGTACATCTGGCGTAAAGAACAGGAATTAAAAATGCATAACGACAGCCTGCACTATGCCTGGGCTGCCACCGGAAGAAAAGGCGTTTATAAGGTAATCGTTTCCGGATCACTAAAAAATACTATCTTTTACAAGCTGTTGGTGGACTATCCGAAATATAAAGTTTCCCTGCTGACAAACTGATAACTGTTTTACCCAAACGGAAACCGGGAATTATGATACGGATCAAAAAAGAAGGCATACTCCTGAAACAAAGCGATCTGGAATTTGAAAACGAAGGCGTGCTGAATCCAGCCACTATCAGGGCGGGAAACCAGGTGCTTTTTTACTACCGGGCAGTGCAGAAAGGCAATCACTCCAGTATTGGTTTTTGTAAATTAAGCGATCCGCTTACAATAGAACAACGCCTGGATAAACCCATTTTATTTCCGGAACACGATTACGAGGCCAAAGGACTGGAAGATCCGCGCGTGGTGCATATCGACGGGTTATACTACCTCACCTATACCGCTTACGATGGCGTGAGCGCCTGTGCAGCACTGGCTACTTCTTCAGATGGTCTGCAATTCGAAAAGCACGGGCTGATAGTGGCGCAGATGGACTTCACCGAGTTTAAACAACTCGCGGAAACCAATGCGCCGCTGGATGAAAAATATATCCGGTACAACGATTTTAATCCCCGTTTATGGGATAAGGATGTTGTATTTTTTCCCAGAAAGATTAACGGCAAATTCTATTTTCTGCACCGTATCAAACCGCATATACAACTGGTGGCGGTGAACGAAATAGCTGACCTCACCCCGGAGTTCTGGAAAGATTATTATCTCCACCTTCAGGATCATATCATACTAACGCCAAAGTATAAACACGAAATGAGTTATGTGGGCGCTGGCTGTCCGCCGGTGGAAACCCCGCACGGCTGGCTTTTCATATATCACGGCGTGCATGAAACACCTGGCGGGTACGTATACGTTGGCTGCGCTGCACTGTTCGATCTGGATGATCCCATGAAGGAAATTGCGCGGTTACCTTACCCAATACTGGTACCGGAGCGGGATTGGGAAATCAGGGGAGATGTGGACAATGTTTGTTTTCCTACAGGCACGGTCGTATTCGATGATACCCTCTATATTTACTATGGCGCCGGCGATGAGGTGATCGCCACCGGAACCATCTGCTTAACCGCATTGCTCAATGAATTGTTGGCTTATCCTGTATAGCAGGCTATAATCGTTTCTATTACCCGTTTCGTTTCATCAGGGTCACGCACTTTGATACAGGCCACGCCGGTTTCTTTTGCCGGGTAATCATTGCCACCGGGAAAAATAGCATCTCCCGCAAACAACATCTCTTCAATAGGGATACCTAAAATATCCCGGAGTTTACGGATGCCGTAAGCCTTGTCGATACCTGGTTTGGTGATATCTACCGAAGTAGTGCCGCCCAGGCTCACAGAAAATTCAGGAATGATACCCGCCAGCAATGCTTTCATTTTTTGCCGCTTTGCAAAGTCAGGGTCCCACTTTTTCTTTTCTTCCAGCGGTGCTTCCTGTCCTAATGCAGAGAAAGTGATCTGGCTGCCACGGTCTTCTATAGCAGGCCCCCAGAGTTTAGCCGCCTTGTAGCCCAGGGTGTTTACCACTTCGTTCAAAGCATCGGTGATTTTCTTTTTTTCTGCTGTGGTAAAATCTTCCGCATATAGTTTATGCCATTTGCCGGTATACTCATAAAACTGCGTGCCGCAGGTAGGGAGAATGGATAATCGTTCCAGCCCTTTTTCGCCAGGCAGTTTTGCCAGTACCTGCTGCTCAAACTGTGGCCAGGCACCACCGGAAATAATCGCTACCCTGGCCACAGTTAACAGTGAATATAATAATCCGCTCATCTCTTCATCAATAGCAGACTTGCTTTGCGCCAACGTGCCATCCAGGTCAAATACCACCAGCTTCTTCATTTGTGATAGTTATTTTTTTAATAAGGCCAGTGCATGTTCACAGATATTTTCTACCGTGAATCCAAACTCGCGTAATAACACTGGTCCCGGTGCGGATGCTCCAAAGTGGTCGATGGATATAATTTCGCCTTTGTCGCCCGCATAACGGTGCCAGCCCTGTGAAATGCCTGCTTCCACCACTATCCTGTTGGTGACGTCAGGAGGAAGTATCTGGTCGCGGTACGCCGGCGACTGCGCTTCAAACAATTCCCAGCTGGGCATGGATACGGTGCGCACCGCGATATTAAACGATTGCAGTTTTTCCTGTGCGGCCACAATTAAATCCACTTCAGCGCCGGTGGCTATCAGGATCAGCTCAGGCTTTGCATCGGGCGCATCTGCGAGGATATAACCGCCATAGCGCAGGCCATTTGCTGCGGCATATTTGCTGCGATCCAGCGTAGGCACCGCCTGGCGGGAGAGGATCAATGCAACCGGTTTGTCCGGTTCAAGTATAGCTATTTGCCACGCTGCAATGGTTTCATTGGCATCTGCCGGACGAATCACTACCAGGTGGGGTATGGCGCGAAGTGCGGCCAGCAGTTCCACCGGTTGGTGTGTGGGGCCATCTTCTCCCATCGCAATACTGTCGTGCGTAAAAACATAGATCACTTTCAGCTCTGAAAGTGCCGCCAGCCGGATGGATGGCCGCATATAATCTGAAAAAGTGAGGAAGGTGGCGCAATAGGGGATAATACCTCCATGTGCTGCCAAACCGTTGGAAATAGCGCCCATAGCGTGTTCACGCACACCATACTGGATGTTCCTGCCGTCGTATCCCCATACGCCGCCGGCTGCGCCCTGGAGGTCGCCCTGCTTCATCGCCGGACTTTCAAAATTACCGGCATCCTTTAATTCAGTATTAGTGGAAGTATTGAGGTCCGCAGAGCCGCCGATGAAGCCGGGAAGGTGTTTAAAAAATGCCTGTATCACTTTACCGGAAGCAGCACGGGTGGCCAGTCCTTTAGGATCTGCCGGGAATGGAGTGATATCCTTATCCCAGTCTTCCGGAATATGATCATGTATCAGCGAACGTAATTCTTTTGCCAGCTCTGGGTATTTTTGTCCGTAGATGATCATTTGCTCTTCCCATTTGGAAGATAATGTTTTCCCAACGTCTACGGCTGCACGAAAATGATCCAGGGCTTCCGCAGGTTCTAAAAAATCCGGTGCTACCGGCCAGCCGAGTTTTTCTTTCGTCAGTTTTACATCTTCAGGCCCCAGCGGGGAACCATGCGCGCCGGTAGTATCCTGTTTCGGGGAACCAAAACCAATATGCGTGCGCACCAGGATGATAGAAGGCCGGTCTGTTTCCGCCTGTGCATTGCGGATCGCTTCATCAATGGCTTCCAGGTCGTTGCCGTCTGCTACTTTCTGGGTATGCCATCCATACGATTCAAACCGTTTGGCGTGATCTTCTGTAAAGGTAACCGGTGTGGCAGATGCCAGGGTAATCCGGTTATCATCGTATAAATAGATCAGCTTGCCGAGCCGTAAATGGCCGGCGAGGGAAGCGGCTTCGGAGGCTACGCCTTCCATCAGGTCGCCATCGCTTACCAGCGCATAGGTGTAGTGATCAATTACCGCATCACCCGGACGGTTATACTTTTCTGCCAGGTAGGCTTCCGCCATGGCAAGACCCACGCCATTGGCAAAGCCCTGTCCAAGCGGACCGGTAGTTACTTCCACGCCCGGCGCCAAACCCCGTTCGGGATGCCCCGGCGTTTTACTGCCCCATTGCCGGAACCGTTTCAGTTCTTCTAACGGTAAATCATACCCGGTAACATGCAGCAAACTATATAACAATGCAGACCCATGCCCGGCAGATAAAACAAACCGGTCGCGGTTAAACCAGTGCGGATCTGAAGGGTTGTGACGCAGGAACCGGGTCCACAATACATAGGCCATCGGCGCCGCTCCCAATGGCAGCCCGGGATGTCCGCTGTCTGCTTTCTGCACGGCATCCACCGATAAGAAACGAAGCGTATTGATACATAGCTCATCCAACGCAGCAGGATTGGGAATAAGAGAAGTGTTGTTGGTCATGGTATTCTTTTTTTGTAAAAGATGATCACACATAGGTCAACAAACTTCATGCGCAGAAGGTTGCCGTATTATTTTTTAATTAGTCTACTAAAATTATAGACTTTTCAAAAAATATTGTATTATTGTACTTCGTAGGCTTTCCGGGTCCGCTTTAGGGGAAATTCATCCACCTGTTGACATACCCCGTTTATCTTTCAAAAAATACCGACATGGATATATCATTACACTTAATGAGGAAAATTTGCTGCGTGGAATATTCAGCAAACCGATGTTAGGAAGCATCAATCAGAAATAAAAAGGCCGGAACTGTTGACGCAGTTCCGGCTGGTAATCAAGGCTGTTGGAGACATTTTACAGTGATGGCAGTTACCTGCTTTCACCGGCCTCATTTTTTCATACCAAAGTAAAGATAATGAAAATTGCTATTGCATGCAGCTGCGGGCTGCTGCTGGCGGCTACCGCATGGTCGCAGGAATTGCGCGCACCTCACAGCGCCGACACCACCAAACCTGCGCACAGGAACATCGTTCAAAACAACATTTCCCTTTCCGGACGAATTATCGACGCCAAATCACAACAACCTATCGCCGGCGCTATTGTACATATCAAAGGCACCACCCATGAGGTGCAGAGCGGTACAAACGGGGAGTTCGCGTTTCTTACCGGTCAGAAAGTGCCGGTCATCTACCAGATCTCTTCCCTGGGTTATAAACTCAAAGAAGTATATGCCGATAAGTCCAATGCCGGCAACATCGCCCTGGAAGAGCTCAGTACACAACTGAACGACGTGGTGGTAGTAGGGTATGGTACCCAGAAAAGAAGGGATCTTACCAGCGCCATTTCCTCCGTAAAAGGCAGCGACGTGGTAACCGTACCGGTAGCCAGCTTTGATGCACAGCTGCAGGGCAGGGCGGCCGGGGTGCAAATTAATTCGAATACCGGCGTTCCCGGCGATGGCGTGTTTGTAAGGGTACGCGGTACTACCTCCATCAACGCCGACAATGATCCGCTATATATCATCGACGGCGTATTTATGAATAATTCCAGCCTGCAAACGGTAAACACCGGCGGCCGGTCCAGCTCCCCGCTGGCAGATATCAATCCTGCCGATATAGAAAATATAGAGGTATTGAAAGATGCCAGCGCAACAGCCATCTATGGCTCCCGGGGCGCCAACGGCGTGGTGATTGTTACTACCCGTCGCGGCAATTATAACAGTAAAGCCAAAGTAACTGCAGATGTATCGGCAGGCGTGGCCTGGGCGCCCAAAATGTGGGACCTCACCACGGGGCCGGAACATGCTACGCTGGTCAATGAGTTTTACCGCAACTCCCTGGCAGATGCCACGGCCCTTAACGATAAGGCTGGCATCACCAAATACAGCTACCAGCCTTTCCGCGCGCTGAATGATAATCCGGATAAATCGCCTGCCCCGCGTGGACTGCCGCAGGATCAGCATACCTACGACCGCCTCGGGGAAATTTTCCAGACAGCCCCGCTCCAGAATTATAACTTATCCCTTTCCGGTGGTAACCGCGAAACAAAGTATTATTTCGGTGGCGGCTACTCGAAGCAGGAGTCTATTCTCCGGCCCATTTCCTTTGAAAGGGCCAGCTTCAAACTGAATATCGATCAGCGCGTGAATGACAAGGTAACCATTGGTTCCAGCAACAGCTTCTCGCGTAGCTTCCGCAGCCAGGGCCGCGCAGGTGATGGTCCGCAGGGAGGTTTGTTACAGGCGGCCTTACATACGCCTACCTATCTCCCGGAAACAAATCCCGACGGTACACCCGCCCGGTGGGCAGGCTTTGATAACGTGCAGGTACTCATCGATAACTACGACGTACACACGACAAGCCTCCGTTATATCGGTAACCTTTACCTCGATGCCACACTGCTGCCGGATCTGAAATTTCACAGTAATATCAGCATCGATTATAACAACTACAACGAATCCGAATACTGGAATAACCTCACCCAGCTGGGAGCCAGTCCCACCAACGGTTTGGCCACTTCCGCCATTACACAGAATACTTCCTGGATCAATGAACAAACACTTACCTGGCGCAAACATGCAGGAGAAAAACATTTCTTCGGCGTACTGGTAGGCAACACCATCCAGAGTAATACGGAAACATTAACGGCTGCACAGGGCACGGGTTTCCCTAACAATTCCTACAAATATATTTCCGCTGCTGCTACACGGACTGCTACGCAAACATGGACCCGCAGCACGTTGTCGTCTTTCTTCTCCAGGATCGATTATAACTACGCAGGTAAATATTATTTTGAAGCCAGCATCCGCGCAGATGGTTCTTCCAAGTTCGGCGACAACTATAAATGGGGGTATTTCCCTTCCGTCAGCGCCTCCTGGCGGCTCAAGGAAGAAAATTTCCTGAAGTCGGTGAACAGTATCAGCGATCTGAAAGTTCGCGCCAGCTACGGCATCACCGGGAATCAGTCCGGTATCAGCAACTTTGCGGCAAAAGGACTGTGGTCCGGTGGTGCAGGCTACCCCGACAACAGCACCGGCGATCAGCCAGGCACGGCGCCTTTGCAGCTGCCCAACCCCGACCTGCGCTGGGAAAAAACCAGTCAGCTCAACGGCGGAGTGGACCTCGGATTATTCAATGGCCGTATCAATATCACCGCAGATGTATATTACAAATACACCAGCGATGTACTGCTGCAACTGCCTAAGGCAGGCGTTTCCGGCTTTACTTCTATCTATAGCAACGCCGGTGAAATCAGCAATAAAGGATATGAAATCGGGATCAATACTACCAATATCAGCACCCGTAATTTCACCTGGACCAGCAGCCTGAATATTGCCGGTAATACCAACCGTATTGAAAAACTGCCAACACCGATTTACCAGTATAACCGCGACTGGATCATTATGCAGGAAGGTTCACCCATGTATTCCTTCTGGCTGTACAACCAGCTGGGTGTGGATCCGCAAACCGGTAACGTAATCTTTGAAGGCGAGAAAGATGGTAAGCTTCCTGTGTCTGCGCGTAAGGTAATGGGTAACGCTATGCCCAAATTCTATGGTGGCTTCAGCAATACCGTTTCCTATAAAGGTTTTGATCTGAGCGTGCTGTTGTCATTTCAGTATGGCAACGATGTATATAACCTGAACAAATTTTTCGGAGAAGGAGGTGGCACCCGCGATGCCAACCGTGTACTGTTTGCCGATCAGCTGAACCGCTGGCAGAAACCCGGCGACATCACAAATGTACCGCGCCTCACCGCTTACGGTCTTAACTACACCATCGATCAGAACAACCGCTTCCTGGAAGATGGTTCCTTCCTGCGGCTCAAATCACTCACACTGGGATATACCATTCCCAAGTCTGTCAGCGAAAAACTGCATATCCAGTTGCTGCGTGTATACTTCACCGGTAGTAACCTCTGGTTGCTTACCAAATACACCGGGCTGGATCCTGAATCAAACGTAACCGGTATACAAACCGTACAGGGACTGGATCTTGGCACACCGCCGCAACCGCGCAGTGTACAGTTTGGCTTAAACGTAACTCTTTAAACGCTCTTAATTCTCCTATATGAAAGCATATCGGAAATATATATCGCTCTTCTTTCTTTCGCTGACAGCTTTGTCATGCAAGAAATTTCTCGACGTGGAACCACGGGATAGTGTGTCTGATGAACAAACGATCATTGATAAAACGTCCGCCAATACTGCCTTGCGCGGCGTATATCGGAAGCTGGGCAGCGACGGCTACTACGGCGCTTTGTTCCAGACCTTCGGCTACCTGCCTGGCGACAATGTGCAGTGGACCGGCTCCCAGTCGGTTATTCAGCAGTTTATCACCCATAAAATAAATGCGGACAATGGCAACCTGCAAACTGTGTGGGCAGCTATTTACGCTACTATTAACGGCGCCAACAACGTGATTGCAAAAGTTCCCGGCTTGCAGGATGCTACGTTTTCTGCCACAGAAAAGAACCAGGCAGTGGGAGAGGCGTACTTTATCCGCGCCCTGAGCTACTTTGATCTCGCCCGCACCTGGGGAAATGTGCAGATAACGCTAACGCCTACACTCAATGCTTCCGATAAGCTGGATGTAAAAGGCAGCACACAGGCGCAGGTATACCAGCAGGTATTGAGCGATCTGAATGCGGCAGATTCCCTGCTGCAGCCGCCTTCTCAAACACCCAACCCGGTGAGGGTAAACCAGCAAACCGCCTGGGCGCTGAAAGCGCGCTACTATTTGTACCAGTCTGATTGGGCGCAGGCAGAAGCCTATGCCACCAAAGTAATCAGCGATACCAGAAGTTATTCTTTGCTGAAGCCTTACAGCGCTTTCTTTTCACCGGCCAGCGCCATCGCTACAAAGGAATCAGTATTTGAGCTGTCGTACAGCGCTACTTACCTGAGTGGCCACCGCAACTACTGGCAGCCGCCCGCCAACGGCGGTACCCGGCAATGGGCGCCGTCGGACGCGTTTATCACGCTGGTAAATGATCCGAAAACAGGCGGCAACCGCAACGCGCTGGTTGCTAAAACCTCCGCCGGCCTGTGGTATGGTAACCTGTATTACAGAAGCCCCGCCACCGATCCTGCCTATGTTATCCGCATTGCTGAGCTGTACCTGATCCGCGCAGAAGCACGCGCCCAGCTGGGTAAAACGGACCTGGCCCGCGAAGATCTCAACAGCATCCGCGACAGGGCCGGGCTCACACCGGTGACGGAACTGATCGGAAAAGATGATCTGCTGCTGGCTATTGAAAATGAACGGAGAATAGAATTCGCACTGGAACCTCACCGATGGTTCGATCTGGTACGTACCAAACGCGCAGGCGCTGTTTTAAATATCACGAATCCTCAGCTATATGTATTTCCGATCCCGGCCAACGAAGTCACATTATCGAACGGCAATCTGAAACAAAATGATGGTTACTGATCTTATCACCTTATAACAAATCACCAATGAGTAATGTCATAACCGCGGAAACTCCTGCCTGGAAAGACTATGAAAAGATTGGGTTCAGGGTAATATTTATTTATTTCCTGTTGCAGGCGTTGCCGTTCGACTGGAAGTTTTACAGTTACCTTTTTTCTACTCCCATTTTTAACCTTCATTATGAAGATATTTTTAACCTGGCCAACTTTACAACACGCTTTGGCGCGGGGCCTGCAACGTATGCCGACTGGGGCATACTGCTGATAATTGCAGTAGCCGGCGCTATCGTGTGGACTTACACCGACCGTCAACGGACACGCACCTACGACGAAGCCTTTTACTGGTTGCGCGTGATTCTCCGGTACCGGCTGGCGCTGGCATTGCTGGCCTATGGCTTCCTGAAGCTGTACGCGTTGCAGGCGCCCTATCCTTCGCTGAGCAGCCTCAATACACCGTATGGTGATTTTAACCGCTGGAAATTATTTTCACTGAGCCTGGGTATCGTACCTTCCTACGAACTGTTTCTCGGTGGCGTGGAAATCGGGTTAGCATTGCTGCTGCTGTTCCGCAAAACCGCTTCTATCGGCGCTTTCATGTTCCTCATCTTTTGCGGCAACATCTTCGTGTCCAACCTTGCATACGAAGGGGGCGACCAGGTATACAGCCTGTTACTGATCACTTACGCTTTTGTTATCCTGAGCTTTGATCTGCAACGGATCATCCGCCTGCTCATTTTACAACAGCCCACAGCGGCGGCTACTTTTAAACCGGTGTTTGAAGGCATCCGGAAAAACGGCAGATGGATTTTGAAGACAGCCTTCCTGCTTTTCTTTGTGGTGATCTATGGTGTAAAAACAGGCGTGGGCGCCAAACACGATCCTTACCAGTATCCCACCACCAAAGGATTACCGGCTATCAGCGGGTTATATAACGTGGCCACGTTTATTGTCAATGGCGACACACTCGCTTATTCTTTAACGGATTCCCTTCGCTGGCGCAACGTGGTGTTTGAAGAATGGAATACGATCAGCATCCGCACTAACAAACCGGCACTGGTAGATTCCAATAATCTGCACCTGGTGAAACGGGATAATGCGGAACGGCTATACGAAATAGAAGGTACCAGCGGCCGGCATTACTACAGTTATGCAGCCGATACCACGCAACACCTGCTCACGCTGCAAAACAGGCATCCCGCGTTGTCGGCGGAAACCTTGTCGCTGCACTATTCGCGGCCTGATACAAACCGGGTGATCCTCACAGGCACCACTTACAGCAGGGATTCTATCTATGTAGTACTGGAAAAAGTAAATAAAAAATACCTGTTGGAAGAAGTGGCAAACGGAGGGGGACGAAACAGGAAGTTAAAACTTTAAACCAATTATCATGGCTCATAACACACAAACATTACCAGATGAACCCGTGATCAGGGACGCTGCTTCTGTGGCTATCAACGCACCGCTGTTGCAGCTGCCCGCCTGGAAAGAATATCAGCTGATATTATTCCGCATCGCTTTTATTTTTTTCATTGCGTTATCCGTTCCCAATAGTGTGGAGTGGTACCAGCAACTGGTGCAACTGGATTGGGCACGGCTGAATTACCGCGACCTGTATGATATTGCGCGCTTTGGTTCCGGGATTAATTTTCTCGGCAACACCATCTTTGGCAGTTCCCTGCTGGGATATGCCAACTGGATCACCACAGCGTTGATAGCTACCGCCGGCGGCCTTGTATGGACCGGTATTGTAAAGGTCCGTAAACTGCCGCGGAAGGAATATTATACCGCATGGTACTGGCTGCGGGTAGTGGTAAGATACCGCGCCGGTATCGGCATCATCGGCTTTGGGTTTACGAAGCTGTTACCGGTACAGATGCCGTATCCATCTTTCGGAATTTTAAATACCAACTTTGGTGATCTTACTGCCCAGAAAATTTACTGGTTATCTATCGGCATTGTGCCCTGGTACCAGATCTTTGCGGGCGTGGTGGAAGTAGCGGCAGGCACGCTGTTATTTTTCCGTAAAACTACCACGCTGGGTTCCATTTTACTGTTCGCCGCGCTGGGAGATATTGTGTACGTGAATTTTGCCTACGACGGCGGCGTACATGTATACAGCAGTTATTTCGTACTGCTGGCAGCGTTACTGCTGGTAAATGATGTCCCCAAAATTTATCGTTTGCTGGTACAGGAGCGGTTTACTGTGCCGGTGAATTATTATCCGGTTTTTCCGGAGAGATGGCAACGCTATACCCGCATAGGGCTGAAATCTGCTACCATCTTCCTTTTCCTGGGAGTGCTTTTTTATTTGCAGCTGATTAACTTCCTGTATGATCCATACAAGCAACCATCCGTAGCGGGCGTAAAGGAGTTACGCGGTAACTACCAGGTAACGGAATTCCGGTTAAACGACCAGGTGATCCCGTATTCACCGGTAGATACGGTTCGCTGGCAGGAAGCCACGTTTGAGAACTGGTCTACTTTTACTTATCGCGTAAATAAACCGCATCCGCTCGATTTGTCGAATGGTGGCGGCGATCCGCAGCGTGATGTGAACCGCACCTTTGAAATAACGGGTCTTGCCGGTGGTCAGCGGGCTTTTCACTATTATGCCGATGAAGTAAATAAAGTGCTTTATCTCGAAGATAAATACAAACCCATTCCGGACAGGCGTAACCGCACTGCCGGTGTGGGCGGCGATGGCGGCGTGGTAGTGGATGTAGCTGCGGAAAAGGCCGCGCGTGAAGAGGCGGCCAAATCGGCGAAAGACTGGATCCCCGCAGCAGCGCGTAAAAATATTGGAGATGAATCACTCAAGATAGCACCCATTGCATTGTCTGCCCGAAGGGCGAAAGACTATGCCGCCGCACCTGCCTGGGAAAACAGGAAACGCTTTACTGTGAAATATTCCACCGGCGATGGTTCGCATGTAATACTCACCGGTGTGGATGAGAATAAGAATAGCATTTATGTAGTGCTGGACCGCATCGACAGGAAATACACATTGACGCCAAGCACTTTGCAGGCAGGAAAATATTAAGCAGTACTATGTTTATAAAACGAACCAACTGTTACCGGGCGGCCGTTGTAATGGTGTTGGGTATGCTGGCTTGCCATACCAACACCCGGCCACCGGTACCAGGTTGGCCGGAACATTTCGGATTTGGAAAAACAGCCACCCGCAGGCAAATCGATTCACTGAACATCTCCATTGCCCCCGATGGCAAAGGATTGCCCGCCGGCAGCGGCAATGCGGCAGCAGGCCGGGTTATTTACCTGGCAAAATGCGCTTCCTGTCATGGTGAAACCGGCGCAGAGCCCACACCAAACCGGCTGGTGGCCACGCTCAGCGATACGGTGCGCACAAAAACGATCGGTAACTACTGGCCTTACGCCACCACGGTATTTGATTATATCCGCCGCGCTATGCCCTTTAATGCACCGGGATCGCTCACAAATGAAGAGGTGTATAGTCTTACTGCTTTCCTGCTGTACCGCAACAATATCATTGACAGCACCCTGCAGCTGGATGCCGTGAAGCTGCCAAACATTGTGATGCCGGCGAAAAAATATTATGTGAATGACGATCGTCGCGGTGGTAATGAAATAAAATGAATATTATGTCAGGCGAAGATAAAAAGATACCAAGAAGAACGATACTGAGAGCAGTGGCAGTTTCTGCTGCTGCGGCATTAATGGGCGCTTCCAGGGTGCAGCGTGGCACAGATACTACCGCCACAGGAAAAGACACTACCTATATTGATCCTACCAAAATCACGGGTACACTTCCCGGAAAACTGGGCACCCGATCCCCATTTGAGCAGCCGGTAAAAAAGCCCTCTGATATTTCCTCCCGCACACCGTTGCAGGACCTGTATGGCATTATCACCCCGTCGGATCTTCATTTTGAAAGAAGTCATGCCGGCGTGCCGCTTATCCATCCTGATAAATACGAGTTGCTGATTCACGGGATGGTGGATCGGCCTATGATCTTTACCTTGCGCGATTTAAAGCGTTTTCCGGCGGCATCCCGTATCGCCTTTATCGAGTGCTCAGGCAACTTCAGATCGGGCAAGGAAACCATGACGCCGCAGGAAATTTGTGGACTCACCAGTCAGAGTGAATGGACCGGTGTAATGCTGTCCACTCTTTTCCGCGAAGTAGGCGTGCATCCAAAGGCCACCTGGTTCCTGGCAGAAGGCTCTGATGCCGCGGTGATGACCCGCAGTATCCCCGTGGAAAAGGGCTGGAAAGACGCTATGATCGCCTACGGGCAGAATGGAGAGGCGATCCGCCCGGAGCAGGGTTATCCTGCGCGGTTATTTCTGCCGGGATGGGAGGGGAATACCAATGTGAAATGGATCCGGCGTATTGAATTATCGGACCAGCCCTTTATGACGCGGGAGGAAACGTCCAAATACACGGAAACCATCCGGGATCATAAGATCCGGCAGTTCAGCTTCGACATGGATGCCCGTTCTATCATCACCTATCCGTCGTTTCCGCAGCAAGTGGAAAAGGGCTGGATAGAAATCAGAGGCATCGCATGGAGTGGCCGCGGAAAAATTGATAGCGTGGAAATCAGTACTGATGCGGGGAAGCACTGGACCAAAGCGGTATTGCAGGAGCCGGTAATGGACAAAGCACATACATATTTCCGTCATCTCTGGTATTGGGACGGGCAACCCACAGAGATCATGAGCCTTGCGGTAGATGACACCGGCTATCGTCAGCCAACATTAAAACAACTGATCCAGGCGCGTGGTACAGACATGGGCGGGTATCATGTGAACCCGGTTACCGCATGGGTGCTGAAGAGAGATGGCACCGTGTTGTTCAAGCCGGAAAAATGGAAGTGATCTTACTCAAATAAGGTAAGTTCATCGCGGGTAACTGCATGAAAAAGATTTTGCAGCTGGTGTACATGTACAATGGCGCGGCCGTAGGGTACCAGTCCTTCTGCGGCGTCTGTAAGCGGCTGGAATACTTCGTTTTCGTGCCTGATATGCACGCTGTGCAGCCGGTTATATTTCAGGGAATATACATTTACATCTTCGCCGTAGTCGGGATCTCCTTTGATAAAGCCAAATCTCAGCAGGAGGTCCACATCCAGCACCATCGGGTTTACTTTTGCATAGGGAAGTTTGCTGAGCGGCAGTCCTGAATTATACACAAAACCCTGCAAAATGCCTTCTACTACAAAGGCTGTTTCTTCCATGTTATAATCAAAGTAGGATACATAGTTGCCTATCCTTATGTCTGATTCTTCTATCATGTTTTATCTTAATAAAATATAATCAGCAACAGGGTGATCAACGCCGGTAATGCCTGTACGAAAAAGATTTTTTTATCGGCGGTAAGCGCTCCGTATATACCGGCAACGGCTACACAACCTAAAAAGAAAGCGGCTACCCGTAAGCTCCATACCGGGTCTGAAATAAAAAAGGTCCAGGCGAGGCCGGCAGCCAGGAAACCGTTGTACAGGCCCTGATTAGCCGCCAGGGCTTTGGTAGGAGGAAACAGCTCTTTGGGCAGTTGCTTGAATATTTTAGGCCCCCTGCTGGTCCATGCGAACATTTCAAACCAAAGGATATAAAGATGTTCCAGCATCACAAAAGCGATCAGTATTTTGATGAGTACCAGCATAGTGTTGTGGTTTATAAATAAATATAGGTCAAATTATTCTTTCTGCAAGCCAGGCAACTGCCAGCGCCAGGAGGGTGCCCACGGCATAACATACGCAGTCGCTCCACAGGAATCCATGTCCCAGCAGGATGCCGGCAGGCGTGTTCCTGAACTTCACGGCCCATTCGGCCTGGTATAGCTGCTGTATTTCTATCAGCAGGCAAACCACGTAGTTGCCGATGCCAATTTTCCACAGTGAGGCGACCGGAAAAAGGAAACGGATGCCAAAAAAGATACAGGTGGCCGATAATACATCGCCTCCATATATACGTATGATATCAGGGAAATATTGAGGAGCCCACCTGGTGGCGAGTCCTAAAGGGATATTCAGTAAAATAAGGAAAAAGTAAATCCAGCGCCTTTTTGCTACCATAGGTAAAAAAGCGGTAAATATAGCAAAGAAATCTGGAATATGAGTGTGGTCAGGAGAGAGAAAAAGGGACCTGTGGCCCCTTATGCGATGCAATAACCCGGGTGATCGGGTTATTGCTGATTATCACTTTCAACGCTACTTTTCTTTTTTCCGCGGTTGGTTCCGCCTTTACGGCCAATAGCGGCCATGTGTTCACGGTTTCTGCTAACGGCTTCACCGCCTTTTTTGCCTGCAGCACGGGCTTCCTCAGAAGTGAATTTGTGGGCAACACCTTGCTGGTGTGCAGCTTTTCCACCTTCTCTTGAAATGGCACGTTGCTGTTCAGGGTCCATAGAAGCAAATCCGCGTTTACTGTGTTTACTCTTTTGATCAGAGTTCTTTTCCGAAACATGATTAACCGGCATGGCAGTTTGATATCTGATGTCTTCCATAATCCTGAGGTTTTTTTAGTGATAGTAGTTAAACATTTACGCTAACCCGGAACAAGATATGTGCCATCACGGATCAGCCACGCTGGTAGCGGACTTGAGGCTCGTGGGGATATGAAATGGGGCAATACATTCCACAATCCATAGAATTTTCCACACACTTTTATTGTCCATTCTACAGTTTTTAAACAGGAACTCCCTCATTTTCCGTGGCTTATATTTTGTTTTTGCTTCAACGTTATTTCTTTTCTTAACCCATCTAAATTTTTTTGTTATGGCAAAATATTCAAAAGAATCACAGAATAAAGTGAAAAGAAGTATGCACGAAATGCATGAAGGAAAACTGAAAAGCGGAAGAAGTAATAAAAAGGTTACGAATCCTAAGCAAGCTATCGCCATAGGTTTGTCTGAGGCCCGCGAAGAAGGAGCAAAGGTGCCTGAAAAACCGGCGTCAAAAAAATCCACTACCAGGAAATCCACCGCAAAAAAAGCAGCGCCCAAAAAAGCAGCAGCGAAAAAATCTCCCGCTAAAAAAACAACCGCTAAAAGAGCCGCACCAGGAAAAGCCGCGGCTAAAAAATCTGCCGGAAGAAAAACGGCTGCTAAGAAAACAACGGCCAGAAAAGCTACCGCAAAAAAAGCAGCGCCTAAAAGAAAGTCAGCCGCCCGTAAAAAATCAGCCGCAACTGCATGAATAACGGGCTTTCCGGGTCGTTTTATCCGTTCAATATATACAAAAGGACCGGTGACTGGACAGCACCGGTCTTTTTTTGTGGTATATCGCTTGCAGGATTTTAAGTATGGAAAAACACAGCATTACTGTGATCATCAGAGGGAAGCCCTATGGGTTGATTATTACGATCGACAAGGGCGCTCTGGAAACAGCATTTCAAGTGATTCCTGATGTGAGCGAACATGTGCTCGATGAATTTGAACCCCATAGTACTAGCTTTACTGCTGATCACGAAGATACGCTTGAGGGAAGCATCCGCACGGTAGAAACCGAACAGATTGCCCGCATTATCTGGGAAGATATTCTGGATAAAATGAAATAAGGCTTTGTTGCTTAACCACTACGGTTGTACCTTCGCAGCAAAGCGAGTATGAATTGCTATGATGGTAACCGATAAAACCTATAAAAACGCTAATCGCAGGGAGAGGGTCATATTCCTCGTAAAACTGCTGGTATATCTGGGCATTGTTTATTTTAACCTTGAACACCCTCCCGTATATGATAAGTTTACATGGTTGTTTAAGCTCACCAACGCGCTCTCTTTTTTCCTGGGCGCCAATCTGGTTATCTCCCTGGCCTGGCTGGTGATCCTCTCCTGGTACACCCGCCGCCGCAACCGGCAGCGGCCCATTGAAAAGGATAATTTTATTCTAGGGATCAACCGTATTTCCTCTGTTTTAAATACGCTTTTTCTCCTGCTGGCTATCACCATCTTTTTTGGCGTGGATCTCCTGAGGCTTGTAACCAGCATCACTATTGTGGCAGCAGCTATCGCCCTGCTTACAAAAGATTATATTACCAATATGATCAATGGCCTCATCATTATGTTCTCGGATCAGTTGTCGCTCGGCGATCATATCCGCATCGGTGAAGTAAAAGGCAGGGTGATGGATATTACCCTTATCAACGTGGTGTTGCAGAACGACGACGATGATATCATTATTATTCCTAATTCGGTAGTGTTTACTTCGACTGTACTGAACCAGTCCAAGCAAAATATCCGGAAACTGACCATTGAATTTGAGTTGGATCATAAACACCCGTTTACGATCCGCGGAGTGGAAGACCGGCTGAAACGCTCTATAGACGCCTATTCCCGCAGCTATACGCCGGAAAGTTTTTCCCTGAAAACAATCGAGATCAAAAAAGACTTTGTACAGTTTAAAGTACAACTGCTGATGCCGCAAACCAACAAGGAAACGGAACGCCTCATCAGGCGGGCGCTCAACACCGAGATCATGGCCATTGCAGAGGGCGTAAATTAAACCAACGCCATCGCGCCAACGAAGCTGTCCACAAATTCATCTACCTGCGCCTTACTTACGTTAGGCATGCAAATGATATGCGAACAACCGCTTTCTGAAGCCAGCTGCCACTTCCGGCGGATGCTTCCGGGAGGATCCGGAAACACCACCGTAATAGCATCGGGGTTGCGCCATGCCGGAATACCGTTTTCGTTGAGGCGTTCCACGGCATACGCAGCTACTGTTAAACTGTGCCTGGCCCTTTCCCGCAAACCTTCCACACCCAGGCTTTTCAGTGCATACCACAGGAACAATGGACTATGGCCGTTTCTTGAACCGGTAATGGTGGTGTCCATACTCCCGATATACGCCACCGAGCGGGCAATCCGGTCGCGGTTGGATTTTCTCGCAATCACCACACCGCAGGGGATGGGTGCGCCAATAAATTTGTGACCGCTGATAGCAATACTATCTGCCCCGTCCGCAAAATCAAAAGCGGGCCGCGGCTCCAGGAAAGCGCTGTAGCTGCCGGACAGCGCCCCATCTGCATGAATATAGTGATGACGTATTGCCAGGTTCTTCAAAATACCCTTGATCCTTTTTACATCATCCCGTGCTTCGGTCATGGTAGTACCAATATTTGCCAGCATGATTACCGGCAGATGCCTGTTCATACGGATGGTATTTTCCAGGTCGTCATAATCTATTTCACCATTGGGCAATGTGCGGATAATAATTCCCGGCATATTGAGCAGATGCAGGTTCTTTTGCACACTGTAATGAGTGGCTTCGGAATAATAGACCATCCCTTTGGGATACAGCTCCCTCGCAAGATATAAGCCATATAAATTGCCTTCGGAACCGCCGTTGGTAACATATCCCCACCAGTCGTCTTCCGGTGCGCGGAAAAGGCCGGCAAAGAAGGAAACAACGTATTTCTCCATCTCCCTGGACCCCACAGCATAAGTGGCGGGCACAAAAGGATCACCGAGGTTATTTAACGGATATTGTAAAAAAGGCAGGAGGGGACTATAATCAAAATCTTTGGATACAGGATATCCTAGGAAATCCCTGGTACGTGTTTGTACCTGCGCTAACAGTTCATTCAGCGCCGCAGCATCTGCTGCAGCCAGCCGGTACTCTTTCATAATCGTATTTTACAGGTGTATGATGCTGTAAAAGTAAGTATTGATAATCTGATTGAACTGGTATAATAATATAATTAGAAAAGATATACTACTTTTAAGTTTCTGGAAGATAAATAGCACTGCCCGGCCACCGCCGGACATCTTTTAAAAGAAAAATATAACTACTATGGATACACTGGATAAAACAGACCGGAAAATACTGGAGGCACTACAGGCAGATGCCCGCCTGAACACCAAAGAAATTGCGCATCGTATAGGGCTGTCCGTTACCCCCACCTATGAACGGCTTAAAAAGATTGAGAAAAGCGGGGTGATCAAAAGCTATGTAACCCTGCTGCATGGCGATAAAGCCGGCAAAACACTGGCGGCCTACTGTAATGTATCGCTGCAACTGCACTCACTGCCGCTGATAAAGAAATTTGAAACCGCTATCGCAAAAATGGAAGAAGTGATGGAGTGTTATCATGTGGCCGGTACCTACGACTACCTGTTGAAGGTAGTGGTAAACGATATGCGCAGCTACCAACATTTTTTAACCAATAAACTGGCGGCCATTGAAAATATCGGGCAGGTACACAGCTCTTTCGTAATGACGGAAATCAAGCACACCACAGCTTTCCGGCTGGGATAGTTATCGCCTCAGCACACTCACGCCGCCCAACGGATGATCCTGTACCACCACCGTATAGGCGCGGGGGTTAGGCTCCGGTTCTTCAGACAGGGGAACGGTAAAGGAAAAACTGCTGCCGCTGCCAGGCATACTGTTAAACCAGATCTGCCCGTGATTGCGTTCTACAAAGTCTTTGGAGAGATGCAGCCCAAGTCCGCAGCCTTTTTCATTCTGCGTGCCGGTAGTAGAGTAGTAGATGTTGGAGAAAATACGGTGCTGGTTTTCCACGGGAATACCGGTACCATTGTCTTTTACCGTGATTTCCGCCTGCTCATTATCATGTGTGGCGGTAATCAGTACTTCACCGCCGGAAGGGGTGAACTTAATGGCGTTATTGATCAGGTTACGCATTACCAGCCTGATCATATCAGGGTCTGCGTATACCATAATGCATTCGTTCAGTTCGTGCGACAGCTTCACTTCTTTTTGCCGCGCCAGGGTTTGCAGCAGCTCAAATTCGCGGTTTAATAACAGGGTCACATCAAAATCATCCGCTTTCACACCAATACCTTTCATCTGGTTGCTGGCCCATTGCAGCATATTGTCCATCATGTAGGCCGTATTTTTTACGTCCCTCCATAATTCATCGGTATAGATGCGGAACTGCGCCGCATCAATTTTTTCATCTTTCAGTAAAAAGAGCAGTCCCTCCAGGATGGCCAGCGGCGAACGCAGATCATGTGAAATAACCGAGAATATTTTATCCTTTACCTGGTTGAGATTTTCCAGGGTAGCGTTTTGTTCCAGGATAATGCGGTTCTGCATGGATACTTCCCGGTTCTTGTTATTCAGTTCAAGATACAGCTCCTGCTGCCTTTTATAAAGGCGGTACACCATCACGGTAATCAGCAGCAACGCCAGGAAAAGAGCAGCGGCAGACAGTACCAGCACCCGCTGTTGCTGTATGGTAGCAAGGTGCATGTGTTGTTCCTTCTTCAGTAAAATATTTTCGCGTTGCTTTTTTTCAGATTCATATTTCTCCTGCGAGCGGGATATCAGCCGGCCTTTTTCGGCGTTGAAAAAGTCGATGTTCCGGTTACTGAATTCCTTATAGCTCTCAAAGGCGGCGGCATAATCTTTCCGGGCAGAATCCAGCTCATAGCGGATCTTGTAATAGATCATCTCATTTTTCACATTGCCCAGCGTATCATTTAACAGCTTCGCTTTTTCCAGGTTTTTCGCGGCGCCTTTCAGATCGCCCTGCATGGTTTGTATTTCAGCGAGGTTCAGGCTGGATTTCACCACACCGGGTAAATTGCCGGCATCCTGGTAATAGGTATTGGAAAGCTGGTGGTAGCGCAGCGCATCATCATACCGGTGCCGGAGCATGGCTACAATACCCATGTTTTCATAGGTATAGGCCAGTCCGCGCTGATCATGCAGTTCCAGCTTTATTTTCTCGGCCCTCTCCAGGAACAGCATCGCAGAATCTGGTATTTTCAGGGAGATATATGCGGAGCCAATATTATTGAGGGTCTTGGCAATTTCTGTTTTTTCGTTTCTTTTCAGCTTTATTGCCAGGGCCTTTTTAAGATAAATGAGTGCGTCCCGCGGGGTATTCAGTTCTGTGAAAATATTCCCCACATCGTTATTCAGTACGCCCAGGGTATAAGAATCGCCCAGGGCTTCCGCCAGTTTCAGGGCATTGAGGGTCAGCTGCATCTGTTGATCCAGGTGTCCTTTGGTATTTTCCACGAGGGCAAGGTTGCGCCAGGCCCATATTTTTCCTTTGGTATAATGAAGACTATCGCTTAACCGGAGCGCTTCGGCGCCATATTTTGCTGCAGTGGGGGCGTCTATAGTGAAATACGTCCTGGCCACCTGGTTCAGCAGGTTCACCCGGGTGGTATCGTTTTGTGAATGGGAGTGCAGTACTGCCAGCAGGCTGTCGTTGATAAACTGTTGCGCTGTTACCGCAGGCGACAGCAAAATCAGACATAATGGGATTAAAACGCTCTTCTTCAAAGGACTGGCCGGCAGCATATGTAATAGTGTTGGCAGTGACAAGGGTGGAGCGATTCGGGGACGGTCCACTTTAACATAGGTTAAAATTAAAGATAATGTGCCACGATTCAAAGTAAGTTGAGAAAAAAGTGAGGAATGGGGCGATGAATTTAGTGTTATGACCCTATAAATCAATTATGGTTGTACCTTTCTGCAAAGTTTAGTAACGATGAAACCGCTCATTACCATAGAATATTGCCCGAAATGCGGCTGGCTGCTCCGTGCCGCCTACATGGCCCAGGAACTCCTCACCACTTTTACAGATGAATTGGGAGGCGTTACCCTTCGTCCCAGTGAAATTGGGGGCTCCTATATTATCTGGCTCGGCGAAGAAAAAATCTTCGACCGCAAGGAAAGCGGGCATTTCCCGGAAATCAAATTCCTGAAACAGCTGGTACGGGATCAGGTGAATCCTGAAAAGAGCTTGGGGCATTCGGACAGGCCATGATTTCAGAGAAGAGGATCCCGGAATGCGATCCTCTTCTCTAAAATCTTTACATTTGCACCCTATGCGTAAAAACCTCCATATCACGGCTTTATCACTTTTATTAGCAATAGGCGCAAAGGCTCAGCAGGATAGCACTATCACAACCCCTTCTTCTTCACGGGAAGGGCTATACGACAGCGTATGGTTACGTAAGCGGAGCTTCTTTCCGTTGCCGGTGCTGGGCTATTCCCAGGAAAAAGGACTGGAAATCGGCGCCGCCATGTTGTATTCTTTTTATACCGATAACAAGAATCCCGACAGGACTACCCGGAACTCGACCCTCAACCTGATCCCCGCAGTTACCACGGAGAGCCAGTTTAAAATCGACCTGAAAGCAAATATCTGGACCCGCAGCAATACCTGGCATTTTAAAAGCAATCTCCGGTATCATAATTACCCGCTCTATTTCTCTGGCATCGGCGATACTACCCATTACGATAACCGGTCGCTGGTAAACAACAGCCGCTATAAAGTACAGGTGGAAGGGGAGCGGCGCATCAGCGGACACTTTTACGCAGGTGCCTCCATATTATACCAGCATGACACGTACAGCAGCGGCGATGATAAAGGCATTTACACTACCATGCCGCTTACCGACAAAGAAGGGGGATATGTTACCTTTCTCGGGCTCACCGGTATTTTCGATAACCGCGATAATGAAAACTATGCCCGCCGCGGTTCCTGGCTGAAACTCAACCTGGCATACGCACCTTCTTTTTTAAGCAAACATCCGCTCTTTAAAATAGAAGCACAGGGTTCACATTTCCTGTCCATCTCCCGCAAAAGCACACTGGGCTTTAACGGCATCTTCAATAGCCTCCAGGGCAATGAGCTGCCCTTTTACCTGCTGCCTGAAATGGGAAACGACCTGATCATGCGCGGCTATTACACCGGCAGGTACCGTAACCAGAACTACCTGGCCGGGCAGGCGGAATATCGTTATCTCATCGATCCTAAAATGCGCATTCATATCTGGTTTGTAGATATCAAACCAAAATTTGCACTGGCTGCATTTGCCGGTACCGGTACCGTATTCGCCAACCGTGATTTCCGTTTCGGCGGATTTAAGCCAAGCTATGGCGCCGGAATCCGTTACTTCTATGACGAAAATGCAAGGCTCACTATTCGTATAGACTATGCCGTTGGTGAAAAACGAAGCGGTGAATCCAGACAAAAAGGATTGTATCTGTCTCTGGCGGAAGCATTCTAACTGAATGCTTCCGGCGATGGTTATGTGGTAATAATTTGTTAACTTTCAATAGATTAAATACCATACTCCAAAACCATCGCATATGAAAAATCTATTCCTGCTAGGGGCAGTCGCCATGCTTTTGATTGTTACCCACAGCACCCAGGCACAGGACAATTCCAGCACCCAGGCACAGGACAATTCCAGCACAAGCTCTTCTTCACACTCAAAATTTTATCTGAAAGTTGTAGGCGGTTATTTTTTCAGCGTATCCCCGGGGCAGTTCCCGAATGTTGGCCCATATCCACCGCAGGATCTGCATACTGAATTTGGTGCATCCGGCCTGGATACCATTAGCCGTAAGGTGCTTACAGGCTCTTACGGAGAAGGTTTCAGGGCTGGTCTTTCTGTCGGCTATAATATCAACAAATATTTTGCGGTAGAAGGAACCTTTAACTATTTCCACAGTAAAAAAAATCTGATGACCCGTCAGCGTGCTACTATGGCTGGTTCCGGCAAGGAACTGGGCCATGTGGAGTCGCACGGATATGTAAACGCAATTGATTTTGCACCCAGCCTGGTGGTAAGTCCGGGCCTGGAAAAAGTAAATCCATATGTGCGCTTCGGTGTTATAGTGCCGTTATGGGGCCGTCTCTATATTGAAACCGATGCTACCCAGGTGTCCAGTCCTGCCGGTATTCCTCCGGGTACGCAGGTGGTTACCAATATCAGCAGGAAAGAGGAAATTAAACCTAATCCTACTGTCGGTTTCCAGGGCGCATTGGGTGTGTCTTTTACGGTATCGCCCCGCTTTGATATTTTCGTGGAAACGGAGTACAAAAATGTACCGGTGCGCAGTAAAGAAAAAGAGATCACTGAATACAATGAAACCAATACGCTCATAAATGGTACCACCGGTGCAGTAGTACAATCGCTGCCGGGCCGTACCATCAACGATTTGTCGGTAGCGGAAAAGAATACAAAATATGTAACCACGCTGGATCAGAGCTCCAATACACCGGTAAACCAGCAGGGCACCAAAGTGATTTATAAAGATGATAATAAACCGGCCAATGACCTGAAATCCTATATCAATATCGGGGGACTGGGATTGAATGCAGGATTGAAATTCCGGTTGTAACAATAAGCAAGTGCATAAAAAAGGGAAGGCTAAAAGCCTTCCCTTTTTTTACGCACTTGCTTTATTGAGTAATGCCACCGCTGCTGTATCCAGCTGGAGCTGCACCCCGTTCATCAACTCATGCAGCTGTTCTTTACTGGTGGCACTGGCAATAGGCGCCGCCACCGCAGGGCGTGTAAGCAGCCACGCCAGTGCAACGCCCGCCGGTGTGGAATGATATTGTGCGGCTACCTGGTCCAGCGCCGCCAGGATACGGAGCCCTCTTTCATTGAGATAGCTGAGTGCTTTCTGCCCGCGGGCCGCACTCTTGCCGGTATCGGCGGCTGTGCGGTATTTGCCCGTAAGAAAACCACTCGCCAGTGAATAATAATTGATCACGCTGAGGTGATGTTCTTCGCAGATCTTTGCATATTGCCGCTCATAATTTTCCCGGTCGTACAGGTTGTACTCCGGCTGAAATGTTTCATACCGTGGCAAGCCGTTTTGCTTACTGGCTTCCAGGCTTGCCAGCAGGCGGGCAGCGCTCATATTGGAAGCGCCGATAGCTCTGACCTTACCTGCTTTTATCAGCGTATCATAAGCTGCCAGCGTTTCTTCTACAGGAGTCGCCTCATTATCAAAATGTGTTTGGTAGAGATCTATATAATCTGTTTGCAGACGCTTCAGGGAAGCCTCTGCGGCTTTGAGGATATAAGCTTTGCTCACATTTTTGCCCTCGCCCATATCGCCGCCTGCTTTGGTGGCCACAATTATTTTGTCGCGGTTGCCGCGGTCACGCATCCATTTACCGATAATGGTTTCAGATTCGCCACCCGAATTTCCCGGTACCCAACGCGGGTATACGTCTGCGGTATCTATAAGGTTGAAACCAGTTGCAGTAAATTCATCCAGTAATGAAAAAGAAGTGGATTCATTGGCCGACCAGCCGAATACATTGCCGCCAAAGGCCAGCGGGGCTACCAATAGCCCGGATTGTCCCAGTTTCCGTTTTTCCATAATAATTTTTTTTATTGATTCATACTACGGGTACATCCCGTACGTAATTTAACTACTTTTGTCTTTCACCGACTAATTTTTATGCCAGAACAGATGCCTGCTATTTCTCGTGAAGATTTTAACTGGTTAACACAAACCTATGGGAAGGAGAGTGGCTACTCGCACATAGATACCAAAGAAAGCGTGGTACACGAAATATTCATGGATAAGGTACTTATCGGTACTGCCTTCCTGAATTGTGCTTCTTATGAGCTTTCTTTTGGTACGCCGGGATTGCACATCCGGAAAAACAGGCTGGATAATTATAAGTTGCACGACAAAGCAGTGCTCATCCCGGATGAGATGAATGAGGAAGATGAAGAAGAACTGTTGCTCCGCTGGTCCGCTCTCATGCAGGAACTAAAGATGCTGGAAAACCTGCACGGTCTGTCCAATGCCCGTGAACCACTGGTACAGCTATATCTCGATATCTTTAATGAAGACGATGCCGAGGAGCAGATCAGCCATTTGCCGGATATCGTGCTGCCAAATGCCACCGCCATCTGGGAAGAATTATATACTGCATTATCAGCTACCGGCAACGTGGTGGAATTTGAATGGCAGCAGTTTGCAGAAAGCGGCATCAGCGCGCTGAATGAACTTACCCCTTTGCGGCAGGCCGGTATTATGTTGAAAGCCCCTGATGCGGCCGATTTTGAAGCCATCATCGGCGCGGAAGATTTCGCTAAAGGCGTGCTGGACTTTGTAAATGATCAGCTGGATGAACACGAACTGAAAATAGTAGCAGCCGGCACCAGCCTGGATGAATATCAATCCTTCACCTGCCTCAATATGCAGGACTTCCGCCTTGCCAATGCCCTGCTGAAAATGGAAGAACTCTGTCTCATCTGTTTTTTTTAAGACATTAAAATCCGGTTAAAAAAATATATACCGGCTACCGAAGCCCGTACTTTTGGATATCTTAGTAAATTCATTACAGTATACCACATGAAATTATTCCGGCATTTATTTTTTGTATTAATCGCGGTGATGTTCCTCCCACAGGTGCAGGGGCAGACCGGGAGGATACAATTAAAAGGCACGGATAATATTCACGCCACCACCGGCATCACGTTTAAAGCGGTGGATAAAGCGCCCCGGTTCCGCGCTACCATTAACCGGTTCAAACGCCGCCCCGTTGGTATCAACGACAGCTACGGCCACGAAAAGGTTTGCCCGCTTTTATTGTCGGCGGTTACTACCCGGTTTATTTATGTAGACAAAATCCTCAAAGGATATTATTTCAATCCTTACCTCAGCGTACCCACGCCGCTAAGAAGCTGGAGAGGCCCACCTGCCGCCTGATAACCCGTTTTATCATTTTATTTATTTCATTTTCTTTTTTAGCGATTTATGAACTTACATAGGATCGTGAAGAAGAGGTGTTGGTGGTTGCTATGTATTGTCCCCTTCACTTCTTTATTCGCACAATCTGCAGCGGATAGCTTTTCGCTGCAGCGGGCTATTGCGCTTACCCTCGCACATTACCCCGCTATAAAGGCCAAACAGGCCCAGGTAAACGCCGGACAGGCCAGCCTTACAGATATTAAACACAATTGGTACCCGGCCATAAAACTGCACGACCAGGTAGATGCCGGTACAGACAACAGCATTTATGGATCTTACTTCACATTGGGGATGATCCCTTCCACATCAGGTGGTATCCGTGCAGAAAATAACAGCGCCTTATTGAGCGGTAACATCGCAATGGCAGCCATGCAATGGGAGATCTACAATTTCGGCGCCTATGGCAGTGAACAGAAAGAAGCGGCCCAGTCGCTGAAAGTACAGCAAACAGATCTGAATAATACGGCTAACCAGCTTACGGTATCCGTTATTCAAAACTACCTGGAACTGCTCCGGCTATACGCATTGCAGCAAATAGCCACAGACAATATCCAGCGTAATGCAGAAGTGCTGAAGGCGGTTACGGCCACCGTGCTGCATGGCCTCAAACCCGGGGTGGACAGTGCCATCGCAGCCGCAGAGTTGTCGAAAGCCAGACTCACGCTGCTGGATATAAAAAACAATTACAACCAGATACGCATTCAACTGGGCGTTTTTACCGGTCTTGATACTGCACAGATACAGCCTGATACCGTTAATAACAAACGCTTACCGGTACTGCTGGGCAGTGAAGCGCCGGATAGCCTGGCGGCCCATCCTATGCTGGCATATTACAATGCCGTATACCAGCAACAACGCGCCGCCGCCGATGTGATCCGCAAATCACGGCTGCCAAAAGTAAACCTGATGGCAGCAGGATGGATGCGCGGTTCCAGTGGATCATTCAATGATGTATATGATAAAAACCTGTGGAGCGGCTTGGGATACAGCAGGTACAACTATTTGCTCGGACTGGGAATCACTTACAATCTTACTGACCTGAAACGCACACATGAAAAAGTAGCCGTACAGCAATACCGTTCGGAAGTAGCCGCACAACAACTGGCCACTACCCGCACTACGCTCAGCGGGTTACTGCAACAGGCGCAGTCGGATATCCAAACATCGCGCGATAAGCTGAAGGAGCTGCCTTTGCAACTGGCCGCCGCACGGGCTGCAGCAAGGCAGAAAATGGCGCTGTATAAAGGAGGACTCACCAATATTATTGATGTCACCACCGCTTTGTTTGTGCTGAACCGCGCGGAAACAGACCTGGTACAAACCCGCGACGCCGCCTGGAAAGCACTGTTCCGTGCAGCTTACGCGGGCAATACTATTTCACAACTTTTACCTGATCTGAACTAAACGCTATTCATTATGTCATTTGTATCTTCGGCACTGAAGAAGCCTATTGCAGTGGTGGTGATCACCGGCGGGTTGCTGCTTTTTTCTTTGCTGTCTGTTTTCAATATACCCATCGACATCTTTCCGAAATTAAACCTGCCCACTATCTATGTGATAGAGCCATACGGGGGGATGTCGCCGCAGCAGATGGAAGGCTTCTTTGCCACCCGCCTGCAGGATCAGTTCCTGTATGTAAATGGCGTAAAAAGTATTTCTACGAAAAACATACAGGGGTTAACGTTATTAAAGCTCACCTTTTATGAAAATACAGATATGGCGGAAGCCTCCGCCCAGGTGGCATTACAGGTAAACCGGGCCATGAAATTTTTTCCGCCGGGAGCACTGCCACCGCAGGTAATGCGTTTCGACGCATCATCCCTTCCTGTGGGAGAGCTGGTGTTCAGCAGCCCGAAAAAGTCGCTGAAGGAAATTTACGACCTGGCCGCTACCCGCATCCGGCCTATGTTTGCCTCTGTACCCGGACTTTCGGCGCCACCGCCTTTTGGCGCCAACTCCCGGTCGGTGGTCATTAATGTTGATCCGCAAAAGCTGCGCAGCTTCAACCTCAGCGCTGATGAAGTAGTAGAAGCCATCGCAAAAAATAATGTGATGACACCCTCCGGCAATATCCGTATCAACAACACCATGTTCGTAACCACCATCAACTCCCTCGAAAAGGAGGTGGCCGGCTTTGGCGATATTCCCATTGTGACCAATGGCAACAACAACGTGTTTGTACGCGATGTGGCCCGCGTGGCCGACGCCACGGATGTAACGGTGGATTATGCACTGGTCAACGGTAAGCGCTCGGTGTATATCCCCGTTGTAAAAACGGCCGACGCCTCCACCTGGGATGTGGTGAAAACACTGAAATCCAAAATCCCGGAAATGCAAAGCCTGCTGCCGGACGACGTAAACGTATCGTACGAATTTGACCAGTCGGTGTTTGTGATCAATGCCGTGAAAAGCCTCATCACAGAAGGCGCACTGGGTGCATTGCTCACAGGGCTGATGGTACTGCTGTTTCTGCGGGACCTGCGCAGCTGCCTGGTGGTGGTAGTCACCATACCGGTGGCGGTGTTATGCGCGGTAATGGGGCTTAAACTGGCCGGGCAAACCATTAACATCATGACGCTAAGCGGCCTCGCACTGGCCATTGGCATCCTGGTAGACCAGGCCACGGTGACTATTGAAAACATCCACCAGCACCTGGAAATGGGTAAATCCAAACGGCAGGCGATTTATGATGCGTGCGAGGAAATTGCATTCCCGCTGTTGCTCATCCTGCTTTGTATCCTGGCGGTTTTTGCACCGTCACTTATCATGACGGGCGTACCTCGCGCCATGTTCCTGCCACTGTCGTTATCCATCGGTTTTGCGATGGTAGCTTCCTATTTCGCGGCGCAAACACTGGTGCCGGTTATAGCCAACTGGTGGCTGAAGGCAGATAAATACCAGCATCATGCGCACGCCGTGATGGCACTGGATGCGGAAGAAGTAAAAGAAGTGAATGAACATCTGCAACAGGCCACGCGGCACCCGGAAAAAGCAACGGGCTTCGAACGTTTTAAAGGAGGCTTTATGCGGGTGCTCGAAAGCGGTATGAATAAATCGCGTGTAGTCGTTACCGTTTATATCATTGGTTCGCTGCTGCTGGCAGGTGGTTGCTATGTATGGATAGGGAAGGACCTCATGCCCCACATCAACGCCGGGCAGTTCCAGCTTCGTTTACGCATGCCCGATGGTACACGTCTGGAACGTACGGAAACCGCACTGCATGAAGTGCTGGCAGTAGTGGACAGCACCGTGGAAGGACATGTGGCCATCAGTTCCGCTTACGTGGGACTAATTCCCAGCAGCTACGGTACCAGCAACCTCTATATTTTTAACAGCGGCACGCACGAAGCGGTGTTGCAGGTGAACCTGGAGGAAAACTATAAGGTAAATATCGAAACACTGAAAGATCAGCTCAGGAAGAACATCACGGCAAAAATACCGGAGATGCGGTTGTCTTTTGAGCCGATAGATCTCACGGAAAAAATTATGAGCCAGGGAGCCGCTACACCTATAGAAGTAAGGGTGGCCGGGAAGGATATGCAACAGATCTCGACGTATGCACAACAACTGGTGAATAAGCTGCACGACATTCCATTTCTGCGGGATGTACAGATTGCGCAGCCACTGCATTTCCCGGTGATCAGCATTCACATCGATCGCCTCAAACTGGCGCAGATGGGGTTAAACATTTACCAGGTAGCCCGCTCTGTTACCGCATCCACGTCCTCCAGCCGTTTTACCGAAAAAAATCAATGGCTCGATGAAAAGGTGGCCTATACCTACCAGGTGCAGGTACAGGTGCCGGAGTATAACATGACGGCATTAAATGACCTGAAAGAGATCCCGCTGGTGCAAGGCCAGCCGCGGCCCGTACTGGCAGACGTGGCCACTTTTACCCAAACGGAAATGCCGGGGGAATACGATCGTTCCGGTCCGCGTAGGTTCGTTACCGTTAGTGCCAATATTTCCGGTAAAGATCTGGGCGCTGCCACCGCCGCCGTACAACAGGCAATCCGGGAAACCGGCACGCCGCCAAAGGGATTGATCACAGAACTGAAAGGCGCTTCCAGTCTCCTCGTGGAAACGCTGAACAGCCTGCAGAACGGGCTGATGATAGCGGTAGCCGTTATCTTCCTCCTGCTGGCCGCCAACTACCAGTCGTTTAAATTATCACTGGTGGTACTTACTACCATCCCGGCGGTAATTGCAGGCGCGCTGATTGCATTGTTGCTCACGGGCGCTACGCTGAATCTGCAATCTTATATGGGTATGATCATGTCTACCGGTGTGTCGGTAGCCAATGCCATCCTGATTGTTACCAATGCGGAAAAGCTCCGGATGGAATACCATGATGCACGGAAAGCGGCCATTGTGAGCGCCGGCGTAAGATTGCGCCCCATCCTGATGACCAGCCTGGCCATGATTGCAGGGATGATCCCGATGGCGAGCGGCCTCGGGGAAGCTGGCGATCAGACAGCGCCGCTGGGCCGCGCCGTTATCGGCGGACTGATAGCTTCCACACTCGCAGCCCTGCTCATATTGCCACAGGTATATGCACTGATGCAACGTAAAACAGGCTACCAGTCGCCTTCCTTAATGCCGGACAACGCCAATGTTTAAAATAAAATCTAACATGATGAAGCATTCTAAATATTATCTGTTCACTGTAAGTATGATCGTTATCATGGCTGCCTGTAATTCAGCCGCTATGACCGATAAAAAGAAAACAAGTAAAGACGAACGTCATTATACCCTTGCAACAGCGGTACAACGGCCCCTGGCAGGGAGTATCCGCCTGCCTGGTACGTTGGTTGCCTTTCAGAAAGTAAGCATCTATCCGAGGATTAATGGTTTTGTAAAAAGCATTTCGGTAGACCGTGGCTCCAAAGTAAAGAAAGGACAGGTACTGCTGGTGCTGGAAGCACCGGAAGTAACCCAGCATTACTACGCGGCACAATCCAAATACCTGCAGGCAGCGGCCATGTTCGCCTCCAGCAAGGATAACTACGAACGCACCGTGGCCACCAGCGAAGAACCAGGCACCATTTCCCCGCACGACCTGGAGCTGGCTAAAGCCCGTATGCTGGCCGACAGCGCATTAATGAACAGCGAACAGGCCAATTTCCGCGCACAGGAAGTGAACCGCGGCTACTTAACCGTTACGGCGCCCTTCGATGGTGTGATCACAGAACGCAATATCCATCCCGGCGCACTGGTAGGGCCGGATACCAAAGTTGATGATAAGCCCATGTTGATGCTGGAGCAGGAAGATAAGCTGAGGCTGATGCTGGAGGTGCCCGAAATATACAGTGCGCAGCTATCGGAGCAATCGGCAATTACCTTTGAGGTAAACGCTATTCCCGGTGGGCATTTCGAGGGTACCATTGCCCGGCAGGCAGGCACGCTGAATGATAAATACCGCTCTGAAGCTGTAGAAATAGATGTACAGAACGCGAAACGGTTACTCAAAGCAGGAATGTATACGGAAGTGATGCTGCCGCTGAAAGGCTCGGCACAGGCGCTGCTGGTGCCCGCCAGCGCCATTGTAATGTCTACGGAAAAAAAGTATGTCATCGCCGTAAGGAATCATCATACAAAATGGATTGATATAGAAGAAGGCAATCACCACAATGATTCCACGGAAGTGTTCGGCCGCCTGCAGGCAGATGAACGGGTGATTGCGCCTGCAACAGATGAAATTAAAGAGGGTATTATGATTCCGTAAATGTGGTTCCGGCGTTTTTTTTGTAACCCTACCATAAAACCATGACTTATGACGATCAAAAAAAGCACTTCCGAAAAGCGTGAGCTGAAAGAAACAAAGCGTAGGAATGAAGCACTGGCCCCGGCAAAAGGCGGCGCCAAAAAGGAAAGGAACGACGACCGGAACAATGTACTGGAAGGATACGACGAAGACGAATATGATCAGAAAGATATAGCAGACAGCAAGCGCAGAAAGAAAAGCCAGGGCTGAAAAAAAGTGCCGTCCCGAGGAATCGGGACGGCTTTTCTGCTAACTGTTCCGTCTATATTGATTTTCTTATGTTCTTATTAAAAAAAGAGAACAAATAACATCCACCTAGTAATCAATAACGGATTTACCTGTTGTTCAACTAAAAAAAGTTTTTAAAGAAGGCAATAAGATTCCCTCACGCTTTTTACGTGAAGAGTTTCAATAGGATAAAATGGTTTTGGATTTTTTTGAATGATGCGTAATGACAGTCATAGCGGGCTAACGCTATGTGGATGATGGCTGCTATCTTCTTAAATATTCTTTCCTTTTTGTTTTTACCCTAAATAATCCTTTTAATGCGCATCTGAAATAATAACACGAAACGATTTAAAATTGTTCTCTGAAAAACTATTTTAAAAATTAAAAAGTTCGCGGATGCCGAGGGCAAACATCTGAACGCCGATAACGGCCAGGATAAGTCCCATCATTTTTGTGATCACCATCATGACGTTGGTGCCGATAATTTTTACAATGCGTTCACCTGCAATAAAGAGGAGATAGGTGATATAACATATAAATGCATAAATGCCTATTACAATTGCGAGATGTGTGAGATCTTTAGCCGCTGAATAGCTCATAGAAGTGGTAATAGCGCCGGGGCCCGCCAGCAGCGGCATCGCCAGTGGGGTAATGGCTACGCTGATTCCCTGGTCGGCCTTCACCGGTTGTGTACCGAGTTTTGGATTCTCATTTTTATTCTCCTTTTCTCCGCGTACCATTTCATATCCAATCACAAAAACAAGGATACCGCCGGTAACCCGCAGTGCAGCCAGCGTGATGCCAAAAACATGAAAAATGAGTTTGCCCGCCACACTGAAAACAAGAATAATACAAAAGGCAATGATCACTGATTTGGTGGCAATGTTTCGCTTCGCTTTTTTATCCATATTGGATGTCAGCTCCATGAAAACAGGGATGGCTGAAACAGGATTTACAATTGCCAGTAATCCCATAAATACGGTAGTCGCAAACGCGATATAATTATCAAATAATGCCATCATATCAGCAATATAATAAATTTTATTTATCAGCAAATATCCCCGCTAGGAACGTAACCGGGGCAGTTGCCAGTTATGCCGCAGACTTGCCAGCCGGATGCCCACTATAACGGTAACGGCTATACCCTGCGCAATATCTCCGGAAACACCGGTAAAGTGCCCGGCAACCAGGTACAGGATGCCACCCGCTATGGACGCGGCTGCATATATTTCACGGGTAAAAAGAATGGGTTGCTCCCCGGTGATAACGTCACGCAGCAATCCGCCGAAAGTACCGGTAATTACGCCCAGCGCCACACATATAGGCATGGGAAGCCCCGCTGCCAGTCCTTTGTTGATACCGGTAATAGTAAAGAGTCCCAGCCCTATCGCATCAAAGGTGCTGAGTAAACGGGTGAGTTTTTTTACATAGGAAAAAAATAATGCGGCAATAATGGCGGCCACAATAATAGCACTGTTGGTGAGTTCATCCGTCATCCAGGCAACTGGTGTGGCGCCGGTTAGGAGGTCGCGGATAGTACCGCCGCCAATTGCCGTGATAAAGGCCAGCGCCAGTAGTCCGATTACATCATACGATTTATTAATAGCTGCTGTGGCTCCCGAAACAGCAAACGCAAAAGTGCCCAGTAATTCCAATACCTGGATGAAGGTAAGCTGCATTCTCCTTGTCGTATTTATGAACTAAGGTAAGGATACTTTATATGACTATAACAGGAGAGAAGCAACTAATTAATGCTGCTTAATAATCATCCTCATAGGCAGATTCACCACGAAGCGTACGCTCTATCTGGTTACGCAGACCATGACTGAATCCTTCCACTTCAATTTTCGGATGATGATCCAGGTAGATCAGGAAACGGCCTGTTTCCTTTGAAACAAGGTCATAAATGTCTTCCAGCAAAGCACAAAGTAATTTCCGGGTGTGTTCGGCTATCTGCGCAAGAGAGGAATCTTCAAAATGCCGGTATTCACGGTTTTTATAAGATAAGGCAATCTGTATCATAACTGATGGTTTTTCTGCAGGATTTAGGATTACCGGTTAAAATATGGCTAACCGGCTGGTTTTCATTATCTAATTATTAATTCTGACATAAAAATAGGCAAAAAGAAATTGTTTTTTTAATACGAAAGGGTGATTTTTTATCCAGTTAACGCTACCGTCCCTATATTGTTCATTTTTTTTCTATTATAATTTGGCTACCATTGCAAATTATTCTTACATAATGAAGAAACTTACGCTACTCATTGTTTTTATCGCGCTGTATTATTTACCCACACAGGCGCAGCCCGGAAAGGGCATCCGGTGGAGCCTCGACGGCAAATCTTATTTTAAAGCCACCCCGGCCGGGATCGAATCTTTCCCGCTTTCCGGTGAACCATCTTCCCTTAAAATTCCCGCAGCCAGCTATCATAGCCTTGCTATAAAGGATTTTTATTTTTCCGGAGATGAAAAAAAAGTACTGCTTTATACCAACTCAAAAAAAGTATGGCGCTACGAAACCCGCGGCGACTACTGGCTACTGGACATTGCCAGCGGAAAGCTGCTGCAGCTCGGGAAAGATAAGCCCGCGTCTTCTCTTATGTTCGCTAAATTATCACCGGACGGCACCAAAGCCGCCTATGTAAGCGGACATAACATTTTCGTGGAAGACCTCTCCACCGGCGCCATTACTCCCATCACTACTGATGGTACCCGCCGTTTTATCAATGGCACATTCGACTGGGCCTATGAAGAAGAATTCGGCTGCCGCGACGGCTTCCGCTGGAGCCCCGACAGCAAGCGCATCGCCTACTGGCAGATCGATGCCACGAAGATCCGCGACTTCCTCATGATCGATAATACCGATTCCATATATTCTTTTACAGTACCGGTAGAATACCCGAAAGCAGGAGAGAGCCCTTCCGCCTGCCGCATCGGCGTAGCAGATATACAAACTGCTAAAACAACCTGGATGCAGGTTCCAGGCGATCAGCAACAACACTATATTCCCCGTATGGAATGGGTACCCGGTAAAAATACCCTCATCATCCAGCAGCTGAACCGCAAACAAAACGAAAGCAAAATAATGCTCTGCGATGCCGCTAATGGAAACGTTCGCTCTATTTACCAGGAAAAAGACAGCGCCTGGATCGATGTAAAATCACGCTGGGACGATGACAACATCGCCGGATGGGACTTTATCCGCAACAGCAAATCCTTCATCTGGGTAAGTGAACAGGACGGCTGGCGTCATCTCTACAATATTTCTACGGAAGATGGTAAAGCTACCTTGCTCACACCCGGTAACTATGATGTGATCAGCATTGCCAAAATTGATGAAGCCACCAACACTATCTATTTCCTGGCCTCGCCGGATAATCCCACCCAGCAATATCTTTATAGGGTGCCGTTAAACGGCGGCAAGGCGGAACGCATTACGCCGGCCAACGAACCTGGTTCCCACGAATATAAAATTTCCCCTTACGGCGCATGGGCTATCCACGACTTTAGCAACGCCTATACTTATCCTGTTAGTGAAAACCTGCAGCTGCCTGCGCATAAAAGCAATGGCAATACAGTATTGAATGCGATCACCAAAGGCGCCGCAGCGCCCAATAAACCGGAGTTTTTCAGCATCACTACGGTTGATGGCGTTACCATGAGCGGCTGGATGAGTAAACCCGCCAATTTTAATCCCGCTAAAAAATACCCCGTGGTATTTTATGTATACGGCGAACCCGCCGGCGCTACAACACTGGACGCCATCGGCGCAGGCCGTAACTTCCTCTATGATGGTGACATGGCCGCCGATGGATATGTATACGTATCAATGGACAACAGGGGCACCCCGTTGCCCAAAGGCCGTACCTGGCGTAAATGCGTGTACCGCAAGGTAGGATTGATCAATGCACGCGACCAGGCAATGGGCACTAAAGCATTGCTGCAGAAATATACTTTTCTTGATCCGCAACGGACCGCTGTATGGGGCTGGAGCGGTGGCGGCTCTATGACGCTGAACCTCCTGTTCCAGTATCCGGAAATTTATAAAACAGGGATCGCTATTGCCGCAGTAGGCAACCAGCTTACTTATGATAACATTTACCAGGAACGTTACATGGGTCTGCCCGAAGAAAACCGGGAAGACTTTGTAAAAGGTTCGCCTATCACTTACGCAAAAAATCTCCAGGGCAACCTGCTGTACATCCACGGCACCGGCGACGATAACGTACATTATCAGAATGCGGAAATGCTGCTGAATGAACTGATCAGGTATAACAAGCAGTTCCAGTTTATGGCTTATCCTAACCGTACGCACAGTATCTCTGAAGGACAAGGAACTTTCGAGCACCTGTCTACTTTATATACTAATTATTTGCGTTCGCATTGTGAACCGGGCGCAAAATAAGTACCTTTGCCTCCCTAAATTGAAAAGTATGTCCAGGACAGCTATTATTGGAATACTGGCAGTGTTGCTGGTGATTGTATGCGCCTTTTTGCCGTGGTCGGTGGTAGACGTGGAAGGCAGGCACCTGGTATTTACAGGCGTAAACGGAACAGGTTCCAATTACGGAGAGCCCGGCCGGTTATGTATTATCCTTTCTGTATTGGCAATTGGAATATTCCTGGTGAAGAACAAGTGGGTGTCCAGGGTGAACCTCTTTATTGTAGGGTTCCTGCTGGCCTGGACCTTCAGGAATATGTTGTTGTACTCAAGATGTGAAATGGGCGATTGCCCGCAGTCGCAACCCGGTCTGTACCTGTCTTTCGCCGGTGCGCTGGTGGCTTTTGCCTGTGTGTTGTTTACACGCTCGCCAAAAAGCAGTAAATAAGGAACGAATAACCAAAGCGGCATCCGGGTAATTTCCGGATGCCGCTTTTTTATTTTCAGAAGATGGTTTTATGTAAGATCCACGCACCTGCCAGGATACCGGCTCCCATCACCCAATATCGTAAAATTACCGGGAGGGGACGTTGCGCGGTTACTTTCGCCTTGATAAAACTGAAAATGGTAAGCCCCAGGAAAACCAGGAGTATACTGGTTTGTGAGGCAGCCGCGAAATTTTCATTGGAGAGATAAGGCCCCAGCGAAAGGATACCGCCAAGCAAAAAGAAAACCCCTGTCATCAACGCACTCTTGATAGCACGGGAACGGCTAAACGCAGATTCCTTTACTTTCTCGTGTTCCAGCATCAGCTCCCATGAATGGGCATCCTTCTCCATTTCCTGTTCTATATGCGCAATCACACGTGGCGTGATATCCAGGCGTTGCAACTTGGTGCGTTCCTGGTCCGACAACAGGGCGCTGTCGTGCTGCAGGTCGCCTTTGTTAGCCTGGAACGCGCTGATCATCACCAGCACAGCGCCGATAATCCACGCACACAGGTGAATGGTATAAAAGGTCTGGACCTCAATGGGAAATACCTGTATCACCTGCGTAGCAAAGAACAACAGGAAAAGCCCATCGGGGAACCCGATTAAAAAATCTGTCTTCCATCCTGAACTACGGATGGCTTTATGGGATGTAGTCATACAAGGTTCACTAACTGAAAGCCTGCTCCAGGCTTCTTTTAATGATTTGCACACAATCATTGATCTGTCCGGCATTGATAGACAGGGGAGGTGCAAACCGTATTTTATCACCGTGGGTAGGCTTGGCCAGCAGGCCGTTTTCTTTTAAAGTAAGACAAAGGTCCCAGGCAGCTTCCGGGTCTTTATGTTCAATAACGATGGCATTCAGCAGTCCTTTACCACGGATGGTGGTGATGTATGGCGAATGCAGTTCCTTCAGGCCGTTGCGGAGCAACAGGCCCATTTCCGCAGCGTTTTCCGCCATCTTCTCATCCTTCAGTACCTGCAGGGAAGCGATGGCCACTTTGCAGGCGAGCGGGTTGCCGCCGTAAGTAGAGCCATGTTCGCCCGGCTTGATGGTGAGCATGATCTCATCATCCGCGAGTACGGCGCTCACGGGCAGGGTGCCGGCCGACAACGCCTTTCCGAGTATCAGGATATCCGGGCGCACATTTTCATGATCGCATGCCAGCATTTTACCGGTACGGGCCAATCCTGTCTGGATCTCATCTGCAATGAACAGTACATTGGCGTCCTGGCAATACTGCCGCGCTTTGGACAAATATCCTTCATCCGGTACCATTACACCAGCTTCCCCTTGTATGGGTTCCACCAGGAAACCGGCTACGTTTTTATCCTGTAAAGCCTGTTCCAGTGCGGTTAAGCTGTTGTATGGAATTACTTCATAACCCGGGGTAAACGGACCAAAGTTATCACGTGCCGCAGGATCTGTACTAAAAGAGATCACATTCAGCGTACGTCCGTGGAAGTTATTGGCGCATACAATGATTTTTGCTTTGTCTTTCGGAACGCCTTTTACAATATATGCCCAGTGGCGGCAAAGCTTCAGCGCTGTTTCCACCGCTTCCACACCCGTGTTCATGGGCAGCACTTTATCATATCCGAAATAAGTAGTGATGTATTGTGCGTATTCTCCCAGCAGATCGTTGTGAAATGCACGGGAAGTAAGTGTCAGCTTTTTTGCCTGCTCTATGAGGGTGGCAATAATTTTAGGGTGACAATGCCCCTGGTTTACGGCAGAATAGCCGGATAGAAAATCATAATAACGTTTGCCATCCACATCCCATAAAAAAACACCTTCGCCCCGGTCCAGTACAACCGGCAGCGGATGATAATTATGGGCACCATACTGTTCTTCCAGCGCCAGGTAATGTTGTGATTTTTCGCTTATCGTGTATGAAGGTACCATAACTCAAAAGTAAGGAAAAAGATGAAAGAAGCTGTTAGCCGTCAGCTAACAGCTCCGGGCTAATTGCCTCCTTTCAGCTTCTTTACCAGGTCCACATATTCCTGCATAGCCGCATCTTTCGTTTTACCTTTCAGCTCCGCCCACGCTTCATGCTTGGCTTTCGCCACAAAGTCAAACGGGTTGGAAGGGCCGTCATTATCCACATCGCCGGTTGTTCCCTGTTTGTACAGGGCGTACAGCTGCAGCAAAATTTCATTGGACGGTTTCTCCGGCAGGGTTTTGCTCGCTGCCACTGCCTCTTCAAACTGACTAGTTAGTTCCATGTGCGGTGAATTTTTAATTTTTTAATAATATGGGGTAACACCCTCATTTTCCCTTATGTCTATAAAGTTGAGCTTTATATATTAATATATCAAAAAAAGCCCGCGCAATGGTTTCTATCTCCTTAAAAACCAAATAACAAAACATAATTACTAAACGCATTAACTAATGAACTAATTTCAATACCTTTGCCGGCTGAAAAGGTCCGATGCAGTACATTGCAGCAGACTACGGAACAGCAAAACATCATATGAAGAATATTCGCAATTTTTGTATCATTGCCCATATTGACCACGGTAAAAGTACCCTGGCAGACCGTTTACTGGAGTTTACACATACTATTTCCGACCGCGACATGCAGGCCCAGGTGCTGGATGACATGGATCTTGAACGTGAAAAAGGTATCACCATCAAGAGCCACGCTATTCAAATGGATTACACTGCAAAAAATGGTGAAAAATATATCTTTAACCTGATTGATACCCCCGGCCACGTGGACTTCTCCTACGAAGTATCCCGCGCGCTTGCCGCCTGCGAAGGAGCGCTCCTCCTGGTAGATGCCGCACAGGGTATCCAGGCACAAACTATTTCAAATCTTTACCTGGCACTGGAAAACGACCTCGAAATCATCCCCGTTATCAATAAAATTGATATGCAGGGCGCCATGATCGAGGAAGTGAAAGACCAGATCATTGAACTCATCGGCGTAAAAGGAGAAGATATCCTGCTCGCTTCCGGTAAAACCGGTATCGGCATCGAAGATATCCTCGAAGCCATCGTACACCGTATTCCCGCTCCAAAAGGCAGTAACGACGCGCCATTGCAGGCACTCATCTTCGATAGCGTATTCAACTCCTTCCGTGGTATCATCGCATATTTCCGCGTGTTCAACGGCTCCATCAAAAAAGGAGATAAGATCAGGTTCTTTAACAGCGGGGAAGAATATTTTGCAGATGAAGTAGGCATCCTGAAACTGGGCCTCGATCCCCGCAAGGAAGTGTTCACCGGGGATGTAGGGTATATTATTACCGGTATCAAAAGCGCTAAGGAAGTAAAGGTAGGAGACACCATCACGTTGTCGAACAACCCCTGCCTGGAAGGTATCAACGGATTCCAGGAAGTAAAGCCAATGGTATTCGCCGGTATCTATCCTGTAAATACAGAAGATTTCGAAGAGCTGCGTGAATGTATGGACAAACTGCAGCTGAACGATGCCTCCCTGACCTATGAGCTGGAAACCTCACAGGCGCTGGGTTTTGGCTTCCGTTGTGGATTCCTCGGTATGCTCCACATGGAAATCATCCAGGAACGCCTCGAAAGGGAGTTCAATCAAACCGTGATCACCACGGTTCCCAACGTAAGCTTCATTGCACACACCACCCGCGATGGTGTAATCACCGTAAATAACCCGAGCGAAATGCCCGATCCCACCAAGCTGGACAGGATCGAGGAACCTTTCATCCGCGCACAGATCATCACCAAACCCGAATATATCGGTAACATCATGACCCTGTGCCTCGGCAAACGCGGTAACCTCCTGAATCAAAGCTATCTGACCACCACCCGTGTGGAGCTGATGTTTGAAATACCACTCACGGAAATCGTATTCGACTTTTATGATAAACTGAAAAGTCAGACACGCGGATACGCCTCCTTCGATTATACGCCGATCGGATTCCGCGACAGTGACATCGTGAAAATGGATATCCTCCTGAACAACGAAAAAGTGGATGCACTCAGTGCCCTGATCCACAGAAGCCGCGCGCAGGAGTTTGGCCGTAAACTCACCGAAAAACTGAAGGAACTGCTGCCACGCCAGCAATTCCTTATCGCCATCCAGGCTGCCATCGGCGCAAAGATTGTTGCCCGCGAAAATATCAGCGCTATGCGTAAAGACGTAACCGCGAAATGTTATGGCGGTGACATCTCCCGTAAACGTAAATTACTGGAAAAACAAAAAGAAGGTAAGAAGCGTATGCGCCAGATAGGTAACGTGGAGATACCACAGGAAGCATTCCTGGCGGTACTCAAACTGGATGATTAAGAAAATAATACCGATACTTTTTATAAGGATGAGGGAAGATGAACCGGCTATATAGCTTTCATCTTCCCTCATCCTTTTTAACTTTTCTAATTCCGGGAAAAACTTACATTTGAGAAAACCAATCACCCATGCGTTCTTTAGTTCTCTCTTTAACATTCGTATTATCCGCGCTCACTTTCTCTGCTGTAAAAGCCCAACAGGCGCCACCTGCGGCGGATGAAGTAGTAAAAGATGCCTGCGCACAGGCAGCAAAAGCCAATAAAAAAGTGATCGTCATCTTTCACGCATCCTGGTGCGGCTGGTGCCATAAAATGGATACCGCGATGAATGATGCCAGTGTTAAGAAAGCATTCGATAATAACTACGAGATCCGTCATATCACCGTGTTGGAAAACGGCGCCAACAAAGCACTGGAAAACCCGGGCGGCGCTGACCTGCTGGCAAAATACCACGGCGATCAGGAAGGTATTCCTTTCTGGCTGGTATTAAACACCAACGGCGAACTGCTGGCCGACAGCCGCATGAAAGGTCCTACCGGTAAACTGCAAAATGTAGGTTGCCCTGCCCAGAAAGAAGAAGTGGAATACTTTGTAGGCATCCTCGAAAAAACATCAAAAATGAAACGCGGAGAACTGGATGCAGTACGCACCCGGTTTGGTAAAATAGCCTCCGCCGCACACTAAATATTTTTTATCAAAGCAGCTGTTCAGCTACCTGTAGGTAAACGAACAGCTGCTTTACTGTTTATATACCCCGCCGTTTTATCAGGAAAATTCGTACTTTACCACTCCTTTCATACACCAGCCAATCTCCCGGAAACAAGTTTTTATACAACAATCTATTCATATGCACCTGACTGCACGGGAAACCGAGAAATTATTACTGCATCTGGCCGGAGAACTGGCCGAGAAAAGAAAAGCAAGAGGACTGCGCCTTAACTACCCGGAAGCCATTGCCCTCATCAGCAGCCGTTTAATGGAAGCAGCCCGCGACGGGAATACCGTGGCCGCGCTCATGCACTACGGCGCTACCATTCTTACCCGCGAAGATGTAATGGAAGGAGTCCCCGAAATGATACACGAAGTACAAATCGAAGCTACCTTTCCCGATGGCACCAAACTGGTCACCGTGCACGATCCTATCCGTTAACCATTATTAAATCTTACAACCATGATCCCCGGAGAATATTTTTTGAAGAAAGAAGATATCATTGCCAATGCCGGCCGGAAAACGGTCAGGATCAGCGTGGTGAACACCGGCGACAGACCGGTACAGATAGGCTCCCACTGCCACTTTTTTGAAGTGAACCGCATGATGTCCTTCCCCAGGGAAGCGGCATTCGGTATGCGGCTTAATATTCCTTCAGGCAACGCAGTACGCTTTGAACCAGGGGAAGCCAAAGAAGTAGAACTGGTGGAACTCGGCGGCGCCCGGAAAGTGATCGGTATCAACAACCTCGTAAACGGCGATACCACCGATCCTGCTGTAAAAGCCGCTGCCATCGCCAAAGCAGCTTCCCTCAACTTTAAATCTGAACAACTATGAGCCTGTCTATCAGCAAAACAAAATATGTAAACATGTACGGTCCTACCACCGGCGATCGCGTACGGCTGGCAGATACAGACCTCATCATCGAAATAGAAAAGGACTATAACGTATACGGCGATGAAAGCAAATTCGGCGGCGGCAAAAGCGTGAGAGACGGCATGGCGCAATCGGCCACTGCACTGCGCAGCGAAGGCGTGCTCGATTTTGTGATCACCAACGTGATCATCATTGACCACTGGGGTATTGTGAAGGGAGATATAGGGATTAAAGACGGTAAGATTGTTGCCGTAGGGCAGGCCGGTAACCCCGATACAATGGACGGTGTACATCCGCAGCTCATCATCGGTGCATCTACCGAAGTACATAACGGCGCTAACCTCATTGCTACCGCAGGTGGTATTGATACACACATTCACTTTATCTGCCCGCAACAGGTGGATCACGCCCTCTTCAGCGGGGTAACCACCCTGATAGGCGGCGGTACCGGTCCGGCGGATGGCACCAGCGCCACCACGGTAACACCGGGGAAATGGAACATCCAGCGCATGCTGCAGGCCGCAGAGGCATACCCGGTAAACCTCGGCTTCTTTGGTAAAGGCAACTGCGCTACTACAGAACCATTGGTGGAACAGATCGCCGCCGGCGCACTGGGACTCAAAATTCATGAAGATTGGGGCGCTACACCGGCCGTAATAGACGCTTCCCTGAAAGTAGCCGATGAACTGGATGTACAGATCGCCATTCATACCGATACGCTGAATGAAGCCGGTTTCCTCGAAGATACACTCAACGCCATCAACGGCCGCGTAATACATACCTTCCACACCGAAGGCGCCGGTGGCGGCCATGCACCGGATATCATCCGCGCAGCCTCCTTCCCGAATGTATTACCCGCATCTACCAATCCCACGCGCCCATACACGGTAAATACCATCGATGAACACCTCGACATGCTGATGGTATGCCATCACCTGGATAAAAAAGTGCCGGAAGATGTGGCCTTCGCAGATTCCCGCATCCGCCCGGAAACCATTGCTGCAGAAGATATCCTGCACGACATGGGCGTATTCAGCATCATGAGCTCCGACTCACAGGCAATGGGCCGGATCGGTGAAGTGATTATCCGCACCTGGCAAACCGCCGATAAAATGAAGAAACAACGCGGCGCACTGGAAGAAGATAAAAACAGCGACAACGATAACTTCCGCGTAAAAAGATACATTGCCAAATACACCATCAACCCGGCTATCGCACACGGCATCTCCACACATATCGGTTCCCTGGAACCCGGTAAGATGGCGGATCTGGTGCTATGGAAACCCGCTTTCTTTGGCGTGAAACCGGAAATGATCATTAAAGGCGGCATGATCAATGCCAGCCGCATGGGCGATCCCAACGCATCTATTCCAACACCACAGCCGGTGGTGTACCGCCATATGTTTGGCGCACACGGAAAAGCACTGTTGCACACCAGCGTATTGTTCGTATCTGCGTTATCGTTAGAGAAAGGGATTAAAGAAGAATACGGTTTGCAGAAGCAGCTGTTACCGGTGAGCAACTGCCGTAACATCTCCAAAAAAGACCTGATCCACAACGATAAAACACCCGATATCACCGTAAATCCTGAAACATATGAAGTACGGGTAGACGGCGAAAAAATTACCTGCGAACCGTTAAAGGAACTGTCGCTCGCACAGCGCTATTTTTTATTTTAACCCGGAGGAGATATGTTGGTAAGGGAAATCATAGGAAATACGGATACGCATACACGCAGCAGTAAGGAAACCGACCTGCTGCCGCTGGAGTGGTTTGAAACCTCCCGGCGCATTCAGCGGAAACATACTGCCGGCGGCCGTGAAGTAGCATTGAAGTTTACAAAGGAAGGGCAGCAGCTCAGGCAAAATGATATCCTTTACCAGGATGATGACCTCATGATCGTGGTAGATATCCTTCCGTGCGAAGCCATCGTGATCAGCCCGCGGAATATGGCGGAAATGGCAAAGGTGTGTTACGAAATCGGTAACAAACACCTGCCGCTTTTCCTCGAAGAAGAACAACTGCTGATTCCCGCAGATGAACCGCTGTACCGCTGGCTGCATGCAGCCGGTTACCCGGTGGTAAAAGAACGCCGCAAGCTCCTGCACATCCTGCGTACTAACGTGCAGCCACATACGCACGGCAACGGCGGCCCTTCATTTTTTGAGAAGATCCTGGAACTGGCGTCAAAATAAAGCATATGGAACAGCATTATCTCGGCAGCTTACTACACCTGGCAGACAGCACATTGCCTATTGGCGGTTACACGCATTCTGCCGGGCTGGAAACCTTTGTGCAACAGGGTTTGGTGAACAACGCTGCTACGGCCGCCACCTTTGTACGTAACATGCTGCAGAATAATATCCGTTACAACGATGCCGCATTTATGAGCCTGGCTTATGCCGCAGCTACACAAAACAATGTGAGCGAACTGCTGGAGCTGCATCACTTATGCACCGCCGTAAAAGCGCCGCGTGAACTCCGGGAAGCCAGCCAGAAGCTGGGAGCGCGGCTCACACGCATTTTCAGCCGCAGGTATACCAGCGAACTGGTTACGCAATATGAAACAGCTGCGGGCAACAGCCCGCACTACTGCCTCGTATTTGGCATCTATGCGCAGCTTACTAATATCCCGTTGTCGTCCGCGTTGTACGCATACTATTACAATGCTGCTATGGGAATGGTGACCAACTGCGTAAAGCTGGTGCCCCTCGGGCAAATGGATGGGCAGGACATCCTCTTTGACCTGCAACCTTTACTGAAAGAACTGACGGAAGCAACAATACAACCCGATAAATCACTGCTCGGGCTTTGCAATGCGGCATTTGATATCCGCAGTATGCAGCACGAACGCCTGTACAGCCGGTTGTATATGTCGTAACTATAATTAATGAAACCATGAGCAGAGAATATATAAAAGTAGGAGTGGCCGGACCTGTAGGTTCCGGGAAAACAGCGCTCATTGAGCGCTTGACAAGGCAAATGGCGCAACACTACCAGGTGGCCGTTATCACCAACGATATTTATACAAAGGAAGATGCGGAGTTCCTCACGCAGAATAGCCTGTTGCCACCGGAAAGGATCATCGGTGTGGAAACCGGCGGCTGCCCGCATACCGCTATCCGTGAAGATGCCAGCATGAACCTCGAAGCCGTGGAAGAAATGGTACGCCGTTTCCCGGATATCGAAATCATCTTCATAGAAAGCGGCGGCGATAACCTGTCGGCCACCTTCAGCCCCGATCTGGCGGATGTCACCATTTTTGTGATAGACGTAGCGGAAGGAGATAAGATCCCACGTAAAGGTGGTCCGGGTATTACCCGCTCCAACCTGCTCGTCATCAATAAAATTGACCTTGCCCCCTATGTACATGCGGATCTTGGCGTAATGGAAAGGGATGCCCGCAAAATGAGAGGGGGACAGCCTTTCGTGTTCACAGACCTCATGAGCGGCACCGGGCTGGAAGATGTGATCAACTGGATTAAAAGATACGTATTACTGGAAGACATTGCAGCGCCCAATCTCTTAACATGATCAGTGAACTGAAGATATTGACGGGTAAAAGAGACAGTGGCACCTATCTGAAGGAATGCTACTGCACACGGCCTTTTAAAGTGGCTAATGTGCGGGAAGAACGCAGCGACCCGGTATTGCGTCTCATGATGATGAGCTCTTCACCGGGAATGCTGGATAAAGATCATTACCAGCTGGATATTACCGTTGCCGCAGGCACGGCTTTACACCTGCAAACGCAGGCGTACCAGCGGCTGTTTAATATGGAAACCGGTGCTACACAGGAAATGCGCGTACGGCTGCAAACCGGGAGCACATTCACCTTTTTGCCGCACCCCCTGGTGCCGCATGAAAAGGCTACCTACACCGGCTATACGAACCTGCACCTCGCAAATAACTGCCGCCTCATCTGGGGAGAGATCATTACCTGCGGCCGGAAGTTAAACGGGGAAGTATTCCGCTTTACAAAACTGCACACCATCACGCAGGTATTTTCAGGAGAACAGCTGCTGCTAAGAGATAACCTCCTGATGCAACCCGGCGTTACCAGTTTTGAGGCAATGGGCTGGATGGAAGAATACACGCACCAGGCTACCTTCCTGTTTTTCGATACCCATGAAAAGGAAGCCCTTAATGAAACTGCGGACAGGCTTCACCGTTACCTGGAAGAACAACCCCGCATATTGGCGGGTGTTACACGCACCGCCGGCAACGGTATCATGGTAAGAATGCTGGGCCATAGCGGGGAACAACTATTTGAATGTCAGCAACAACTGGCAAAGCTTTTATCTGTTTAAAACAGTAGTATGTCATTTATCGATAACAGTTTATTACTAACAGCAGTTACCATCAGCTGTCTTCATACGGCCTCCGGCCCGGATCATTATGTGCCTTTTATCGTTTTTTCCCGTACCCGGAAATGGTCGGTGGCTAAAACCATCGGGTGGACGGCCCTCTGCGGCCTCGGACACGTAATGAGTTCGCTCGTGATCGGGATGATCGGCGTAGTGCTGGGATGGCAGTTATCGCGCTTTACCGCTATCACAGAAGTACGTGGCGGCATTGCGGGATGGGCATTGCTGATATTGGGGCTTTTTTACCTCATTTGGGGATTGTATAAAGCCATCGCCAACAGGCCACACAAACATTTTGATGTATACGACGATGGCGATATGTATGTTTATCAGCATCGTCATAATGAAGCCTACGTAGCGCCGCAGAAAAGGATCCGCGTAACGCCCTGGATCCTGTTTGTGATATTCGTAATGGGGCCCTCTGAACCCTTGCTGCCGTTATTGTTTTACCCGGCCGCGCAACAATCTGTACCCGGCATTGTAATGCTGATCGCTACTTTTACCTTCTTTACCATTCTCACCATGATCATTATGGTACTGCTGGGATACTATGGGTTTTCCCTCATGAAACCCGTTGCTACGGAAAGATATATGGCCGCCATCAGCGGCGCTGCGGTTACACTCTGTGGAACGGGCATGGTTTTTATGGGTTGGTGAACTGTTTAGCAGCTCAGCTGTTATAGCAGATAAACCTTTACCACATGAGAAAATGGCTCAGGATCATCCTTATTACCGGCGGTATATTTATAGCACTCCTGGTGTTGTTAATCCTGGGTATGACCTGGTACATACATGCCAATAAAGACAATTTCCTGAAACAGATCACGGCCCAGCTCAATGATCGCCTGAGCGGGAATATCCGTATCGCTGATATGGAACCTTCCCTGTGGAAGAGCTTTCCCAATGTATCTATCGCCCTGAAAAAAGTAGTACTGGAAGACAGCCTCTTTCAGCAACATCATCATCCATTGATGGATGTTAACTACATTTTCGTACGGGTAAACACGTTATCACTGTTACGCAAGCACGTAGATGTAAATGAAATCACCCTGCAGGATGGTACCATCTTCCTGTATACTGATACCACCGGCTATTCCAACACATATGTGCTGCAACGGAAATCGGCCGCGAAGAAAAGCAATGGGGCAAAAGATGCCAGCATCAAAAAACTGATGCTAACGAACATCAGTTTTATTATAGATAACCGGCAGAAGTTTAAATTATTCCAACTGGATATACGCCAGTTGGATGGCAAGGTGAGTGCCACGGACAGCAGTGTACAGGTTACCATAATATCGGATATCCTGTCTAAAAGTTTTGCTTTCAACACCGTTAAAGGAAGTTATCTGAAAGATAAAAAACTGCAATTAAACCTCTCCGTAATATTCAATAAGCGCACAAAGATTCTCACGATACCATCACAGGAGATCCGCATAGATGACCACCCGGTGCTCATTACCGGGCAGTTTGGCTTTAGCGAAAAGCCGCCGCCGTTCCAGCTGAAAATTAATGCCAACCAGGTATTGCTGCATGATGCGGCCTCCTGGTTGCCGCCCACTATCAGCACCAAATTAAGCAGCATTACCCTCACCAAACCACTGGACGCTGAGGCTAACCTCAACGGACATATGAAATACAGGGATACGCCCAGAGTACTTATCACCTGGAAAACGACTAATAACGTACTGGTAACTACAATGGGCGAATGGACCAACTGTAATTTCACCGGAAGGTTTAATAACGAGGTGTTACAGGGGCAGGGTCACAATGATGAAAACTCCGCCGTCAATATTTTTCAGCTGAGCGCTACGCTGGCAGGAGTACCGTTGAAAGCGGATACTATCCGCGTGGTGAACCTGAAGCAACCTTTGCTCCACGGCCACTTCCGGTCAAATTTCCCGTTGACTAACCTGAACAGCGATACCGGGGAAAGCCCCATCTTATTCAAAGATGGTAACGCCAACGCAGATTTGTACTACACAGGCCCCGTACTGGCCAATGATAATACCCCTTCTTCCCTGCAAGGGGTGGTACAGGTAAAACAAGGCGCGTTTACTTACCTGCCGCGTAGCCTGTCTTTTCATGATGCCAGCGCCACCCTGCGTTTTACCGGGCAGGATCTGATGCTGGAAAATGTCAACATACAAACACAGAAAAGCAGCCTGCAAATGAACGGCATGGTGAAGAACCTCCTGAACCTCTATTTTACCACACCGGATAAAATTGAACTCACCTGGAATATCCGAAGCCAGCTGGTAGATCTGAATGAATTCAAGAGCTTCCTGGCGCCACGGCGAAAAGCCAAACCATCCCGCAGCCAGCAGAAAGCCAAAATGACCCGCGTGAACCGGCAACTGGATGTAGTGCTGGCGTCCAGCAATGTAAACATGCAGGTGCAGCTGGATAAGATCATCTTTCAGCGTTTCGCTGCGCAAAATGTTAAAGCCTCCGTACAACTAACGAATACGGATATACTATTAAAGCAGATCGCCCTGCAGCATGCAGGTGGAAATATGCAGCTGGCCGGCGTGATGCACCAACAGGGGAATAACAACAACTTTAACATGAATGCTACGGTGAACAACGTGCACATCAGCCAGTTGTTCTATGCATTTGATAACTTCGGAATGTCAGCCCTGAAATCAGATAACCTGAGAGGAAATGTATCGGCAAAGGTGAACCTGAAAGGGAATGTACTGGATAATGGGAGTCTTGCTAAAAACTCCCTCTACGGTACCATCAACTTTAACCTGAAGAACGGCGCCCTGATTAACTTTGGGCCGCTCGCAGATATCGGCAACTTCGCCTTCCGCAAGCGCCGCCTGGATAGCATCACCATCGATAATCTGTCCAACACCTTCCAGGTACAGGGCAATAAAATACTGATCCCACCCATGCGCATCGCTTCCAGCGCCATAAATATTGATGTGAACGGGGTATACGGAATAGATGGAGGCACCAATATCAACCTGGATATTCCGTTAAGAAACCCGGCGAAAGATTCGGCCATCACGGACAGTGCAGAGAAGCGCAAACGCAGCAGGAAAGGGATTGTTATACACCTGCATGCAGTATCGGAAAAGGATGGTAAAGTGAAAATAAAGCTGGGGAAAGGAGATGGCGATTAAAGGGTGACTTTTGCGGACCATCACAAAAGTCACCACACTATTTTTAAGCTACCGTTTGGAATGCCTGTTCAAGATCTCCCTTAATATCGCTGATATGTTCAATACCCAGCGAAATGCGCAGCACGCCTGGCGCTACACCCGCTTTCCTTTGCTCTTCTTCGCTCAGCTGCTGGTGGGTAGTAGTAGCAGGATGGATGATCAGCGTTTTGGAATCGCCTACATTGGCAAGATGATAAATTAACTTTAACGCCTGTACGAATTTATCGGCCGTTTCTTTTCCTCCCTTGATCTTAAAACTCAATACGCCGCCAAAGCCATTTTGCAGGTACTTCTTCGCCAGTGCATGGTATTTGTTGTCTGGAAGGCCCGGGTAGTTTACCGATTCCACCTGCGGATGTTGTTGCAGCCACTGTGCCAGGGCGAGTGCATTATCTACCGTCCGCTGTACCCGGAGGGAGAGGGTTTCCAGCCCCTGCAGGAACAGGAAAGAGTTTTGTGGCGCCAGTGCCGGTCCCCAGCTGCGTAAGCCGGCCACACGCGCCCGGATAATGTAGGCAATGTTGCCAAACGGACTGTGCGAGCCAAATACTTCCCAGAACTTCATACCATGATAAGCCTCATCCGGTTCACTGAACTGTACAAACTTGCCATTGCCCCAGTTATAGTTGCCGCCATCCACAATGATACCGCCAATACTGGTGCCATGCCCGCCAATCCATTTGGTGGCGGCTTCTACCACCACGTTGGCACCGTGCTCCAGCGGACGGGCCAGGTAACCTGCCGCGCCAAAAGTATTATCCACTACCAGCGGAATATCATGTTTGCGCGCAATGGCGCTGATCTTTTCAAAATCCGGAATGGCAAATCCCGGGTTACCGATGGTTTCCACATAAAGCGCTTTTGTGTTTTCATCGATCAATGCTTCAAAGCTCTCCGGCTTATCAAGATCCGCAAAACGTGCCTCTACACCAATGCGCTTGAAACTCACTTTAAACTGGTTAAAGGTGCCGCCATACAGATAAGAGGAAGTCACAAAATTATCTCCCGGTAACAGGATATTATGCAGGGCAATGAACTGCGCCGCCTGTCCGGATGCCACGGCCAGCGCGCCTACGCCGCCCTCCAGCGCTGCCACTCTCTTTTCAAATACATCCGTGGTGGGGTTCATAATACGGGTGTAGATATTACCAAACTGCTTCAGCTGGAAAAGATCCGCCGCATGTTCCGCGCTCTCAAAAGTATAGGAGGTGGTTTGATAAATAGGCACCGCGGCCGCATGGGTAGAGGATTCAGGCTGATAACCCGCATGCACCTGTAACGTGTCAAAATGTAATGGCTGATTAGACATAACCGGAAAATTTAAAGGTTTGAATATAAGTCTACAAATATAGTAGACTAATTTTAATAACAAAATATTTTAACATGATTCTCACACAAAAAATAATATCTTCGGCACCATAATATAAAATGAATGTTTAAGTGAAGAAATGCAGTTGACCGATGTTATTAACTATTACCACCAAACGTTACCCCGCCACAGACCTGGGCTATCTGTTGCATAAACATCCCGCAAAAGTACAAACCGTTGAACTGACCGCAGGGAGTGCACACATCTTTTACCCGGAAGCAACAGACCATTCCTGCACCGCCGCGTTATTGCTGGACATTGATCCGGTAAGGTTGGTACGCGGAAACGGGAACGGCCACGACTTTGCACTGGAACAATATGTAAACGACCGTCCATACGTAGCGTCGTCGTTTATGAGCGCGGCTATATCGCAGGCTTATGCCACCGCTATGAACGGCCGTTGCAAAGACAAGCCACACCTGGTGGATGAAGCCATTCCGTTTGAAATTGGATTGTCTGTTTTACCGGTGAAGGGCGGTGAACCTTTGCTGCGCCAGTTCTTTGAGCCGCTGGGCTATGAAGTGAATGTGCAGGCACACCTGCTGGATGAACAATATCCCGCATGGGGCCAGAGCCGTTACTTCAATGTAACCCTCCGCCATACACTGCCGCTGAAAACAATCCTGAAACAACTGTATATCCTGGTGCCGGTTTGCGACAACGACAAACATTATTTCGTAGGCGGCCATGAAATAGAAAAGCTGATGGAGAAAGGAGAGGGCTGGCTGGATGCGCATCCGGCCAAAGAACTCATTACCCGCCGCTACCTCCGTAATATTGCGCCACTGGCCAAACAGGCGCTGGAGCTGATCATGAAAGACGAAGTACTACCCGTAGAGGAAAAACCGGCGAAAGATAAAGTAAAACTGCATGACCTCCGCCTGCTAACGGTAAGGGATATACTCCAGGAATTAAATGTATCCACGGTAGCAGACATGGGTTGCGGGGAAGGGAAACTGCTCCGCCTGCTGATGGAGAAATCACAATTCAAAAAGATCCTGGGAATGGATGTAAGCTATCGCGCACTCGAAATTGCACTGGATAAAGTGAAGCTCGACCGCCTCCCCGAAATGCAGCGTAACCGCATACAGCTCATCCAGGGATCACTAACGTACAGGGATAAACGCCTGGAAGGTTTTGATGCCGGCGTACTGGTGGAAGTGATTGAACACCTGGACGAATCCCGCCTCCAGGCACTGGAAAAAGTAGTATTTGAATACGCCCGGCCTGCCCATGTGATTATTACCACGGTAAATGCAGAATATAATGTGATGTATGAAAAGCTTACTGCTGGCTCGTTCCGGCATGGAGATCACCGTTTTGAATGGACACGCGCACAATTTGAAACGTGGGCCAACGGCGTAGCCGCACAATTTGGTTATATTGTATCTTTCAGGCCACTTGGAGAAATAGATGAAACACTGGGCGGACCCAGCCAGCTGGCCTTATTTAAACGATCATTATGAGAGACATTATATTAGAGAAAATAAAGGAACTGGAACAACAGCATCAGGTAAAAGTATTGTATGCCTGCGAATCCGGCAGCCGCGCATGGGGATTTGCTTCTCCCGACAGCGACTACGATGTGCGCTATATTTATACCCGTCACAGGGATAGCTACCTGAGTATCACTGAACCACGCGATGTAATTGAATTACCGGTAGATGAAGTGCTGGATGTAAGCGGATGGGATATCCGCAAAGGATTACAGCTGTTCCTGAAATCCAATGCCCCGCTGTACGAATGGTTACAGTCGCCCATCATCTACAAGGAAGAAACGGATTTTAAACAAACAATGACAAGCCTGATGGAAAAGTACTTTTCACCACGCTCAGGTTGTCATCATTATCTCTCTATGGCTTTCAATGTTTTCTCCAACGAATTACAGGGAGAAGCCATCAAGCTGAAGAAGTACTTCTATGTATTGCGCCCAATGCTCGCCTGCCAGTGGATCCTTGCCGGTAAAGGTGTGCCGCCGATGGAGCTGGAACCGTTACGTACGTTAATTACAGATAATGCTATTCAGGCTATCATCGATAAACTGCTGGAACTAAAAGCCACTGCGGATGAGCAAGCCACGGTAACGCCTGATCCTGTACTGCACCAGTGGATGGCATATACCCTGGAAGATTGTAGAATGCAGGCAGCAGAATTACCGGCCATAAAGAACGATACTGCAGAACTGGATATGCTTTTCCGGAAATATATTTCGTATGACTTTTGAAGCACTGCAACAGCAACGGGAGTACATCCTGCTGGAATGCATCAGCGGCAGCAAGGCGTATAACCTGCAGGTACCCACGTCAGATACAGATATCAAAGGCGTATTCATTTTACCGCAAAGCGAACTGTATGGGATGACCTACACCCCGCAGGTGGCCAATCAAAGCAACGATGAAGTATACTTTGAAATAAAACGTTTCCTGGAACTGCTGGATAAAAACAATCCTAATATCCTCGAACTGCTGAGTACTGCAAATGGCAACCAGTTGTTCCGGCATCCGCTGATGAACCTCATTCAGCCAAAAGACTTCCTGTCGAAGCTATGCCTGGAAACTTTTGCAGGCTACGCCAAAACACAGATAAAGAAAGCAAAAGGACTGAATAAAAAGATTAATCAGTCGCATGGAACAGAAAGGAAAGACGTAACTGAATTTTGCTACGTAATTGCAGGCAGCCGCAGTGTTCCCTTACGGGAGTGGCTACACGAAAACAACCTCTCGCAAAACGATTGCGGCCTTGCGCGGATAGACCATTTCCGGGATGTATACGCGTTGTATCATACCAGCCAGTTTGAACCCGGTGTTACCTTTAAAGGGATCTTCTCCGGTGCCGATGCGAATGATGTGCAACTCAGCAGCATCCCGAAAGGGCCGGACCCGTTGGCGATTATGCAGTTTAACAAAGACGGCTATACGGTGTATTGCAAAGACTTTGCATCCTATTGGGAGTGGGTGGAGCTGCGCAATGAAGCCCGCTACGAACATAACCGGGAACTCGGCGCAGACTACGACAGCAAGCACATGATGCATACCTTCCGCCTGCTCACAATGGCTGAAGAGATTGCACGATACAAGGAAGTACGGGTGTATCGCAACGACCGCGATTTTCTGCTTCGTATCCGCAACGGGGAGTTTACATACGACGAACTGCTGGATATGGCCACCCAAAAATTAAATGACATGGAACAGCTGTATGCCGCTTCCGATCTTCCGGATCACCCGGACCCGGAGCTGGCCGCCAGCCTGTTAATCAGAATAAGAGACGAATTTTATGTCCCGGAGAAATAGACAATTATCACATATCTCCATACCGGAATTATCACTGGTATTATTGATCGGCCCATCTGGCGCCGGTAAGTCCACGTTTGCCCGCCGCTTTTTTAAGCCTACCGAAATTGTTTCGTCGGATGTGAGCCGGGGCTTGATCAGCGATGATGAAAACAACCAGGCGGTTTCCGCCGATGCTTTTGAAGTAGTTAGATTTATAGCCGCAAAACGGTTGAAGCTGGGGCTGCTCACCGTGATAGACGCCACCAATGTGCAGCCGGAAGCGCGCAAGGAATGGGTGCGGCTGGCCCGCGAGTATCATGTACTCCCGGTGGCCATTGTACTCAATATGTCGGAGAAAGTATGCCAGGAGCGCAACAACCTGCGGAGCGACCGTAATTTCGGTACGCACGTGATCCCGCAACAGATCAGCCAGCTCCGGCGCGGTGTCCGCTACCTCCGGGACGAAGGTTTCCGTCACATCTTTGAACTGCACTCGCCGGAAGAGGTGGAGCAGCTGGAAACCGTTACCCGTAACCCGTTGTACAATAATAAGAAAGATGAACACGGACCTTTTGATATCATAGGAGATGTACACGGTTGCTACGATGAGCTGTGTACCTTGCTGGGTACATTGGGCTACGAAGTAGATAAAGAAAACTATACCCTGATCAGCGCACCGCTCACTACTAACGCAGATGGATACACGCGTTTCCGCAAACCCGTGTTTGTAGGCGACCTGGTAGATCGTGGTCCGAAGTCACCACAGGTACTGCGGTTGGTAATGAACATGGTAAACAATGGCCTCGCGCTCTGCGTACCGGGCAACCATGACGCTAAACTGCTCCGCTATCTGAATGGAAAGAATGTAGTGCTACGGCACGGCCTCGAAGCAACGGTAGCCCAGTTGGCAGGTGAAACACCGGAGTTCCTTGCGGCAGTGAAACAGTTCCTGGATGGCCTCGTGAGTCATTATGTATTGGACGATGGTAAACTGGTGGTAGCACATGCCGGGTTAAAGGAAAACATGCAGGGGCGCGGCTCCGGCGCAGTAAGAGAGTTTTGCCTGTACGGTGAAACCACCGGTGAAACAGATGAATTCGGCCTGCCGGTAAGATATAACTGGGCGCTGGAATACAAAGGCAAAGCAATGGTGGTATACGGCCACACACCGGTTCCGGAAGCCAAATTTTTAAACAACACTATCGACATAGATACCGGTTGCGTATTTGGTGCTACCCTTACCGCACTGCGTTACCCTGAAAAGATACTGGTGTCAGTACCTGCACAGGAGCAGTACGCCGAGCCTGCCCGTCCCATTGGCTACAACCTGGAAAGCGCGTTAAGCCTGGAGCAGCAGTACGATAATGTACTGGACATAGAAGATTTTATCGGGAAGAAAATATTGCAGACAAACTACAGTCATAGTATCACTATCCGGGAAGAGAACAATATTGCGGCACTGGAAGCCATGAGCCGTTTTACTATCAACCCGAGGTGGCTCATATATTTGCCACCCACCATGTCGCCCGCTGAAACCAGCCGGGAAGAAGGAATGCTGGAGCATCCTGCGGAGGGCCTGCAATATTATAAAGAAGCAGGTATAGCAAAAGTAATTTGTGAAGAGAAACACATGGGCTCGCGCGCGGTGGTAATTGTTTGCCGCGACGAAGCCACGGCTGTAAAACGTTTTGGCGTTGCAGGAGAAGGTAACGGTGTGGTATATACGAGAACGGGCCGCAGCTTCTTCAACGATAAACAAACGGAACAGCACTTCATTGCCCGCATCAACGCAGCGCTGATCAGCACCGGCTTTTACGAAACCTTTGAAACCGATTGGGTATGCCTGGATGCAGAGCTGATGCCCTGGAGCGCAAAAGCCCAGGCATTACTGCAAAACCAGTACGCAACCGTTGGCACTGCCGCAGGGCAGGCGTTGCCCGTAGTGGTGGATGCGTTGCAGCAGGCCATTACACAGGGCGTACCTGCACAGGCGTTGCTGGAAAAGTATTCCCGCCGTCTCAAACAAACCAGCAGTTACGTAAAGGCATATCGCCAGTATTGCTGGCCGGTGGAGTCGCTGGACGATTATAAGCTGGCGCCGTTTCATATCATGGCCACGGAAGGCAAAACGTATTTCGATAAAGACCATGAATGGCACCTGTCTGCCATAAAAAGTATCTGCGCTGGTGATGAACAATTACTGATTGCTACCCCTTTCCTGGAAGTGGAAATAGGAAATGAAGCCAGTGAAAAAGCTGCCGTCACCTGGTGGGAAAATCTTACCGCCGCCGGTGGCGAAGGTATGGTGATCAAACCATCCACCTTTATGGCCAGGGATGAAAAAGGACTCATCCAGCCCGCTGTAAAGATCCGCGGAAAAGAATACCTGCGCATCATTTACGGTCCTGAATACGACGCACCGGAAAACCTGCACCGTTTGCGCAGCCGCAAGCTGTCGGGCAAACGCTCCCTGGCATTGCGTGAATTCGCACTGGGCCTCGAAGGGCTCGACCGGTTTGTAAATAATGCATCGCTGCAGGCGGTACATCAATGCGTATTTGGTATTTTAGCGCTGGAGAGCGAACCGGTAGATCCGAGACTGTAACCATGAAAGCATCTTTCTACATTAAAAAAACATAATTATGAAAGCCGTAGCCGTATCAAAATTCAAAGACATTCCTGTGGTGATGGACCTGCCGAAACCTGCAGTACGACCAGGCACTGTACTGGTAAAAGTAGCCGCAGCGGGGATGAATCCGTTCGACTGGAAAATGATCGATGGCATTATGGACGACGGGAAAACCAAACACCAGTTTCCGCTCATCATGGGCGTAGATGGTGCAGGCACCGTGGAAGAAGTGGGAGAGGGCGTTACCCGGTTTAAAGCAGGTGATAAGATCTACGGTCAGTTTATTCATTCGCCCATCGGCGAAGGCTCTTATGCCGAATACGCCATCGTGCCTGAAAAATCAGGGATTACCAAAGCGCCAACCAGCCTGTCGGCCGTTGAAGCTGCTGCGGTACCCACTGCCGGTATGACCGCCCAGCAACTATTGGATAAACTGGATCTCCAGGAAGGAAATACACTGCTGATCAACGGCGCCACCGGGGGCGTTGGCTCGTTTGCGGTACAACTGGCTGCTGCGCAGGGTTTACAGGTAATTGCCACTGTTTCAGATGAAGCCGGCGCTGAAAGAATGAAGAAACTGGGCGCTGCAATAACTGTCAACTATAAAAAAGCGCCATTAACCGAACAGGTAAAAGAACAGTTCCCCGGAGGACTCGATGGGCTGATAGACCTGGTAAGTAAAACAGACGGATTTGAGGCGAACCTGGACTTGTTGAAACCCGGCGGCACTGCATTTACCACCCAATTTGTAGCAGAAGAAAATGCCCTGAAAGACAGGAATATCCGCGGAGGCAACTTTGAAACACAAGGTAGCGCCGCTTCGCTGGATACCTTAACACTGGCCATCGACCGGGGTGCGCTTACGATCCCTGTAGAAAATAAAATTAAACTGGAAGATGTGCCGGCTGCCATTGTCCTGAGCCGCCAGGCGAAAGGGAAAGGAAAAACAGTGATCGTTATTTGAGGGAACGCCTTCGGCGTTGAAATTGTCTTGGAACAGGATTACGCTGATTTTACTGATTTTTTTGATTTGATCAGCACTGATTTTTAAAGATTAGGGGAGATAAAGTGAGTATTCACATTATCTCCCCTAATCTTTTATAAAAAATCTAAAGAAATCCTAAAACTAAAAATCAGACTAATCAGTAAAATCAGCGTAATCCTGTTCCAAGACAATTTCAACGCCGAAGGCGTTCCTCCACTACACTCCAGCCGTTGCCTTAAACAACTCCGCCTCACCATCAGTACTGATTTCATAAGTGGCGCCATAGGCTGTAAAAGCACATTGTCCTTTTTGCAAAGTCAATGTATCCTCGCCTTTAATAGTAACGTTACCTTTCATTACAATCAGTATTTCCGCAGCTTTGGCGGTATGCTTGTATACCTGTCCGGCAGTAAGATCAATTTTACTCACCTCAAAGTCCGGCGCGGGGGAAGGATAAATTCTTTCCAGTCCATCTGCGCTTACATCGCCTTTAATGATATTCGGCTGTACCCCTTCAAAGCGGGTATGCTTCAGGAGTTCCGGTACATCCACATGTTTCGGGGTAAGACCGCCACGCAGCACATTGTCTGAATTAGCCATCAGCTCTACGTTCTGGCCTTCCAGGTATGCATGTGGAATGCCGGCGTCCTGGAACACTGCATCGCCGGGTTGTACCTGCATGATATTAAAGAAGTAAATAGAGAAGATGCCCCGGTCGAGTTTTTCCCTGCTGTTAGGATCATTCAAAACCGCACGGGCAGCCCAGAAACCAGGATCGCTTTTCGACAGCTTGTTGGATTTGTATGGAAGGATCATGCGGTCTGTCAGCGGGCGGAGAATGATATTCACCAGCGACTGCGGCATTTCCATTACATTTTTATACAGGCCATAGTAACCTTCTTTTTCGTATATGCTTACCAGTGAAGTAAATTCCGGAACGGTTTTCAGCACGTTCAGTAATTGTTCATGTGGCAGGAAGCCATGAAGGAGATAGAACTCACTCAGGGCCACCATAATTTCAGGTTTATGGTTATCGTCTTTGTAGTTACGGTTTGGTGCGTTCAAAGGAATACCTTCGGCGTTTTCTCTTGCAAATCCTTTCTCCGCTTCACTTTTGGTAGGGTGTACCTGGATAGATAACATGTCTTTTACATCCAGGATCTTAAAAAGAAAAGGCAGCTCCTTAAACCGTTCCCATACTGCCGGACCGGTAATGTTGGCCGGGTCCTGCCCAATCAGCTCATTCAGCGGCAGTTGCCCGCTGGCGGTAGTAATAGTGGACGGAGCGCTGGGATGCGCGCCCATCCAGTATTCTGCACTGGGTTGATTTGAAGGGGCAATTCCCAACAGCTCAGGAATATAGTTATATCCGCCCCATGCGTAATGCTGTACTTTTCCTTCCAGTCTGAATAAGTTCATATATAGTAATCTGTTTTACTTGTTAAATAGCAGAGAATCGATAATTTTATATGCCTGCAAAAATAGGTGTTAACCGTAAATAATTCCCCCGCACCAGGAAGTAAATTATTCAGGCAGTTGTTTGTAATACCCAAACCCAATAGCAAATGGCCAATCATCTGTCCCTGGGGCAACAGGGCGAATCAATTGCACAGGCTTATGTTAGCCGGTATTGTACCATCCTGCATGTAAACTGGAAATCCGGCAGGAAGGAAATAGATATCATCGCCCGGAAAAACGAACAGATTTATTTCATCGAAGTAAAAACACGCAGTACAGATCGCTTCGGCTGGCCCGAAGAAGCCGTGAACGCCCGCAAGGAAGAACATATCCGCAGCGTGGCAACCGACTATCTCCTGTATTATAACCTTAACCCGGCAGCCATCCGGTTTGATATTATTGCCATCACATTTTCAGGAGAAAATTATGAGTTGGAACACCTGAAAGATGTGTTCTGAACGCGGGTTTCCCGCTTCAGATCGTTAACCAGTTATTAACAAAAAAATGCCTGTGATTATTCTTTAATACTATGATATTATATATCTTTGTACCAGCTTTTAGAACCTACCCCTGAGTTGTTATATACCCCCGGTATCCCGGTAGATTTCAGGCAAAACATTTTCTCTGAAAAGATCTGGTGCAATGGTCAGCGCGACCTGTGCAGGCACTTTATCTATACCAACAGGAGAGATGAACAACGGCGATACCAGTAACAAAGAAAGAAACAGGGGAGTAAAAATTAATACACATTTGACAGCGTTTGTTTAACCGCGGCTATTACGCTACTAAACGCATTGATCACAGGAAGTTGCTTTCGGGAGTCAGAAAGTAAAAAAAAAGCTCCGTCTTACAAGACGGAGCTTTTATGTTTTATGCTTACCACAAACCGGTGTAGTTGTGTGGCGTAATGGCTTTCAGTTCTTTTTTGAGGGCAGCGCTGATCTTCAGTCCATCCACAAATTTATGCATGCTTTTCTGCGTGATCTGTTCTCCGCCACGGGTCAGCTCTTTCAGTGCTTCATATGGCTGCGGATAGTTTTCACGACGTAATACAGTTTGAATGGCTTCTGCTACTACCGCCCAGTTATTTTCCAGGTCGTCTTTCAGCTTGGCTTCATTCAGGATCAGTTTACTCAGTCCTTTCTGAATAGATTTGGTAGCCAGCAGGGTATGACCAAACGGAACGCCGAGGTTACGCAATACTGTGGAATCGGTCAGGTCGCGCTGCAGGCGGGAAATGGGCAGTTTGGCGCTCAGGTGCTCAAACAGGGCATTCGCCAGTCCGAGGTTGCCTTCTGCGTTCTCAAAATCAATCGGGTTCACTTTATGCGGCATGGCAGAAGAGCCCACTTCATTCTTCTTGATCTTCTGTTTGAAATAATCCATAGAGATATAAGTCCATATATCACGGCAGAAGTCAAGCAGGATTGTATTGATCCGTTTCAGCGCATCAAATTGAGCAGCGATGTTATCATAATGCTCAATCTGCGTGGTATACTTCATACGTTGCAGGCCCAGCGTGGTATTCACGAACTTCTCGCCAAACTTTTCCCAGTTGATCTTGGGGAAAGCTACGTGATGCGCGTTGAAGTTACCGGTAGCGCCGCCAAACTTTGCTGCGAAAGGAATATGCCCCAGCAGGTTCACCTGTCCTTCCAACCGTTCTACAAACACCAGGATCTCTTTACCCAAAATGGTAGGGGAGGCTGGTTGACCGTGGGTACGCGCCAGCATCGGTACTTTCATCCAGGACAATCCCAGCTTCTTCAGCTCCAGGATCATATTGGCCAGTGCAGGCATGTACACGTGTTCTATGGCGTCTTTCCAGAACAGCGGGGTAGCGGTATTGTTTACATCCTGTGAAGTAAGACCGAAGTGCACCCACTCCAGTTTGTCTTCCAAACCCAGGTTCTTCAATTCATTCTTCAGAAAATATTCAACTGCCTTTACATCGTGGTTGGTAATTTTCTCTGTGTCTTTGATCAGTTGTGCGTTCTCGATGGTGAACTCCTGGTAAATTTTACGCAGGGCGGGGAACTTGGCTTTCGGCAGCGTAAACAGCTTCTGCTCGGAGAGCGCAATAAAATATTCCACCTCTACCATCACACGGTAACGGATCAACGCAAATTCAGAAAAATAATTGGCCAGCTCGTCCAGTTGCTTGCGATAGCGCCCGTCCAGCGGAGAAATGGCAGTTAAAGGTTGTAGTTGCATAATGTATGTATTCCAGTATTACTATTAACATGTTTGAATGGCTGCAAGTTCTCCCTAAATCCTGATTTACAGGACCACAATTATTCATTTGGAACTTGTTAACCGGGATTTAATTACTTTTGCAGCTTCAAAATTACTGAAATTGGAACGGAAAGTAAAAGTTGCGGCTGTAAGTTATTTGAATACGAAGCCTTTATTGTATGGATTCAGGAATCATCCGGTGATGGAGATGATGGAATTATCGATGGATTATCCCGCTAAAATAGCCCAGCAGCTGATAGATGGAGAGGTAGACGTAGCGCTTGTGCCGGTAGCCATTATTCCTAAATTAAAGGAATATCATATCATAGCAGATTATTGTATCGGAGCCGAAGGACCAGTGGCATCTGTTTGTTTATACAGCGAGGTGCCTTTAAATGAAATCAAACGTATTTACCTGGATTACCAGAGCCGCACTTCTGTAGCGCTGCTCAAAGTACTGGTACACGAATACTGGAAGCTTGGTGTGGAGTTTGTAGATACCAACGGGGATTACCAGGACAAGATCAAGGGAACCGATGCCGGCCTGGTGATCGGCGACCGCGCCCTGGAACAACGCAAAGTATCGCCATATATATATGACCTCGCAGAAAACTGGGTGCGTTTTACCAGCCTGCCGTTTGTTTTCGCCGCCTGGATCAGTAACAAACAACTGCCGGCAGCGTTTATAACGGAGTTTAACAACGCCACGGGTATCGGAATTCAGAATATTCCGGCGGTAGTAGCCGAAAACCCTTACGCAGTATACGATCTTACCACTTATTATATTCATAATATCAGTTATCCGTTAACGCCGGCGAAGCGACAGGGCATGCAAAAATTCCTCGGATACCTGCTACAGGAGCGGGTTGTATGATCAAGTCCACGTCCCCTCCACGTCCCCTCCGTATAAAGTCCATGTCAAAGGCATGTCCTAAGCATGTGTAAAGCATGCGCTAAGTATATCCGAAGCATTGGCAAAGCATATTTAAAGCAGAAAGGATAAAGCATCACTTTATCCTTTCTGCTTTTTTAAGTATCTTCATGATTCGCACAATCATCTGCTTAAATTAATCTACGCTCATGAAAATCGGTATCCTTGGAAGCGGTCCTGTAGGATTAACCCTTGGTAAAGGGCTTATTCAGGCAGGACATCATGTTACAATCGGTACCCGTAACCCCGCGAGGGAATCCCTGCAGCAATGGATAAAAAAGCAAGGCAAACAGGCAATGGCAGGCACTTTCAGACAGGCATCCGAATTCGGGGAACTGCTGCTGATCTGTACCAGCTGGGCCGGTACCCAAAAAGCCATTGAAGCCGCCGGAATATGGAACTTCAAAAACAAAACAGTAGTGGATGTGACCAATCCACTCGATGGCAAAGGCCCCGATGAAAGCGGACGACTCACCTTCACCATCGGTCATAATAACTCGGCAGGGGAACAAATACAAGCCTGGCTGCCTCCGGATGCCAATGTGGTAAAGGCCCTCAGCTGTATAGGCCATGAAAAAATGTTGCTCCCGGATTTCAAAGAAGGAGCCCCCACCATGTTTATCGCCGGCAATAACAACGATGCCAAACGGGAAGTGACCAACCTGCTGCACCAGATTGGCTGGCTCGATGTGGCTGATATGGGAAAGATAGAAATGAGCCGCAGCATAGAACCTCTCTCTATTTTATGGGCTGCCTACGGCTTTCTGAACGACAGCACCGGTCATGCCTTCAAATTACTGAAACGATAAAATGAAAAGAGGGACCAGCTATCAGCTGATCCCTCTCTTATATATCCGTGTACTTACTTTACCTGTTTGGAATTTATATAGAAGTTTTTATCTACCTCAAAGTTCTTCAGGTTACTTAAAGTAATATTGGAACTCCGCCATAACGTTCCGGGGTATATCAGCTTAAACCCGTTATCACTCAGCTTCACCTTCACCGGCATATTAAAATCCTTTACATCAGATACCCAGCGGTACTGGATCTGCTGTCCGTTGAAACGGTACTCCAGCGTAGGAATGGTAGTATGCCGCAGGTACTGGTCAAATACTTTGCTGAGGTTCATACCTACTACCTGGCTCATATACTGTTCTATTTCCTGCGTGGTCACAGTCTGGTGGTAGAATGTTTTGTTCAGCCCGCGCAGCAACTGGCGGAAGGCTTCGTCGTCTTCCATGATCTGCCGGATGTTATGCAGCATGTTGGCGCCTTTATAATACATATCACCGCTTCCCTCTGCGTTTACGCCATAGGGAGGAATGATGGGCACATCATTTAAGATATTTTTACGGATGCCCTGTACATATTCCTCCGCGGCTTTATGTCCATACTGGCATTCAGTAAAAAGGGTTTCGGAATAGTTGGTGAAAGACTCATGGATCCACATGTCTGCCAGGTCCTTGCTGGTAATACTGTTACCAAACCATTCATGGCCGCTTTCATGGATAATGAGGAAGTCCCACTTCAATCCCCAGCCGGTACCGGAAAGATCCCTGCCGGAGTAACCCATGAGGTATTTGTTGCCATATGCCACACCGCTCTGGTGTTCCATACCCAGGAACGGCGCTTCTATCAGTTTGTAACTGTCTTTATAAAAAGGATACTTACCAAACCAGTATTCAAAACATTTCAGCATCGGCTTCACCACTTTGAAATGTTCCCGCGCTTTGTCTTCATTATAATCCAATACCCAGAAACCAAGATCCAGTTTGCCGCCTTCACCATGCCAGGTATCTTTCATCTCTATATAGTTACCTACGTTCACCGCCACATCATAATTATTGATAGGGCTGCCCACATACCATACAAAGGTTTTGGTGCCATCGGGGTTGTCGATGGTCTTTTTTAAACGGCCATTGGATACATCCGTCAGGTCCGCCGGAACGGTTACGCTGATGGTCATGTCTTCCGGTTCATCGCTTTGCGTGTCTTTGTTCGGCCACCAGATGCTGGCGCCCAAACCCTGGCAGGCAGTGGCTATCCACGGACGGCCCTTTTCATCTTTAGCCCATACCACGCCACCATCCCACGGAGCTTTTAATGCCTTGCGGGGTTTACCGCTGTAATACACGGTAATCTTTTTTGATTTGTCTTTTGCCTGCAGCGACACCATCTTTATAAACCAGGCATTGCCGTCGCGGATAACGGTGAGCGACTTCTTATCCTGTACCACACTGTCTATCACCATAGGTACCTGCAAGTCTATCTGCATCACGGAATCGGTTTTCAGCACCTGGTAGGTAATGGTATTAAAGCCGCTGAAGGTGCTGTCGTCCGGGTTTACCTGTACATGCAGGTCGTAACTGGTAACATCCCACCAGGCGCGCTGAGGAGTGATACTGCCTCTCAGCGTGTCAGCCCTGCTGAACTGTTGTGCCCCTGCAGTTAATGTTGCCAGAAGGGCCATACAAAGCATTGGTATGCCGCGCATATTTATTCGTATATTTTAACCTGAAAGATATTAATTTACTGCCAAATGAAAAGTTGTTATTGTCAGGTGGTTATATGCAGATGGGGGCTTGCAGTGTTATGCAGCCTCTTACTTGGGGCATGCGGTAGCCCGGAAGAACAGTCGCTGCGGGTATTCCGGTATAACAGTACCAACGGACTTGCCAGCCTGGACCCCGCATTTGCCAAAAGCCAGGAAGTAATATGGGCGGTAAAGCAATTGTACAATACGCTGGTAGAACCCGACACCAACCTGGTGATCCGCCCTTCGCTGGCCAAACAGTGGCGCGAGTCCGCCGATCACCGCACCTATACATTTGATCTCCGGACAGACGTGTATTTCCACGACAACGACATCTTCCCCGGAGGCAAAGGCCGCCGGATGACGGCCCACGACGTGGTGTATAGTCTCCGCCGTATCATGGACCCGGCCACGGCCTCACCCGGCGCCTGGATCTTCAACGGCAAGCTCTCCGCCGACAGCGGCTTTAAAGCCCTGAACGATTCCACCTTTGAACTCACGCTCTACCGGCCGTTCCACCCGGTGCTGGGAATTCTCAGTATGCAGTACTGCTCCATTGTGCCACATGAAGCCATTGAGAAATACGGGAAAGACTTCCGCAACCATCCCTGTGGTACCGGGCCATTCCGCTTTTTCCTCTGGGACGAAGGACAGGCGCTGGTGCTGCACCGTAACCCTGCTTACTTTGAAACAGATGACACCGGCCATCGCCTGCCTTACCTCGAAGCCGTTCAGGTAGGCTTCCTCGAAAGCAAAGCATCGGAGTTCCTGCTGTTCCGCCAGGGGCAACTGGATTTCATGAACGATATAGACGCCTCCTTTAAAGATGAAGTGCTCACCAAACAAGGCAAACTCCGGAAGGAGTGGGAGGGCAAAATGGTGCTGAGCAAACATCCTTATCTGAATACAGAATACCTCGGAATTCTTGCGGACAGCACCAATGCGCTTGTAAAGGAGTCGCCGCTCCGCTGGAAAAAGGTGCGCCAGGCCATTAACTACGGTATCGACCGTACGAAAATGATGACCTACCTCCGCAATGGCATAGGCACCGCCGCTACAGCAGGATTTGTGCCCGCCGGGCTGCCTTCTTTCGACGCCCAGAAAGTAAAGGGCTATCCCTGGAACCCGGCCATGTCACGGCAACTGCTCCGCGAAGCCGGCTTCCCGGATGGAAAAGGACTACCCGTTATCAAGCTGTTGTCTATTCCCATCTACGCCGATCTCGCCAACTACGTGGCCAATGAGCTGGAAAATGTTGGCATCCGCATCCAGGTGGAAGTGGTGCAGAAAAGCCTGCTGCTGGAGCAAACCGCTAAATCACAGGCGCTGTTTTTCCGCGGCAGCTGGATCGCTGATTACCCCGACGCAGAAAGCTACCTGGCTATGTTTTACAGTAAAAACCCGGCGCCGCCGAATTATACCCGCTATCATAACCCGGCGTTCGACCGGCTCTATGAAACATCCCTGGAGGAAAATAACGACAGTATCCGGTACATTCAATACCGCGAGATGGACAACCTGATCATGGCAGACGCCGTAATAGTGCCCCTGTTCTATGATGAAGTAGTACGACTGGTACAGCCAAACATCTCCGGATTCACGGGTAACGGTATGAATCTCTTAGAGTTACGTCGGGTAAAGAAAAATTAAAATTTAAAATTATTTTAACATTTCCTTCACCACCCGGAACAGTAAATCTGGCTTGATATCCACTAAATTAGCTTACCTTTGGCGCTTATTTGTCACTTTATAAAGTATAGAAATGACGGCGATCTTGATATTCTTTTGTGTGCATTGGTTCTTTTCCTTGTTTTTTCACACATTCTACTTACACCGTTATGCATCTCACCAGATGTATACTACCAGTAAATTCTGGGAACGATTCTTTTATTTCAGCACCTGGTTTTTCCAGGGTTCATCATACCTGATTCCAAGAGCTTATGGCGTTATGCACCGCATGCACCATGAATTCAGTGATACCGAACACGATCCGCATTCTCCGCACTTCTTCAAAGACGTTTGGGGCATGATGGTACAAACCCGCAAAATCTATAATGGTTTTGTAACCCGTACCAGTGAAGTGGATCCTAAATTTACCAAAGATCCGTTACCTGAATGGGATGCGATGGATAAATTCGGCGACAGCAACATCACCCGTTTCCTCTGGATGGGCGCTTATGTAGCATTTTATGTAGCATTTGTTCCTGCCGGTATGTGGTATCTTTATTTATTGCTGCCAATCCATTTCCTGATGGGACCTGTACAGGGCGCTATCGTTAACTGGTGCGGACATAAATATGGTTACCAGAATTTTGATAACAACGACCATTCCAGGAATACTTCTCCATGGGGTATTGTACTGATGGGCGAACTGTTTCAGAATAACCACCACAAATTTAAAGACAGTCCTAACTTTGCCAAGAAATGGTATGAGCTGGATCCAAGCTACCAGGTAATGAAGTTGCTGAACTTCGTTGGTATCATTAAGCTGAAACCCGCAATGGTTACAGCGCAGATGAAGAAAGCAAAAGCTGCCTGATAATACTTCGTACAATCAATCTGTTACAATAATAGAAAGTGCCTTGCCGTAATGGTGAGGCATTTTCTATTAGAGGAATAGCGGAAGGAGTTTTCCGCTATTCCTGTTTTACCGGAAGGGTTTAAAGGAAACATGCTGCGCCAGCGCCAGCATGGGCCGGTCGCCCTCACTATCGCCGTAAGCATATATTTCCCCGAAGTTTTCCAGGCGGTAAGCTTCACGGATGCGTCTTACCTTTTCTTCACCATTGCAGTTGATACCCTGTATATTACCGGTGATGACTTTATTTTTTACTTCGAGACGGGTGGCCAGGCAAACGATGTTTTCCCTCCGGCACCACGGCGCTACCCAGTCCTGCGCGGAAGCAGATACCACCACCACATGATGCCCCTGTTGCTGGTGATTTCGTATAGCCGCCAATGCTTGCGGACGAATTAACGCCGGCAGCTTCTCCCGGCAGAAACTTTCACAGCCTGTGGAAAAATCATGGACGGGCATTTCTGCAAAAAAATATTGCAGTACTTCTTCCTTCATCTGCTGTGCCGGCAACATTTTTAATTTGAAGCGCAGCAGTGCGGGCAGCAGTTGGATCATGCCTGCATACATAGCGGCGCGCCCCCTGTGATGGCGGATGATTTCCCATAGGGTATCCCTCGTAGTAATGGTTCCGTCGAAGTCGAAAAAAGCGATGGTCACAGGGAGAGTTTTTTGAAAATACCTTCAGGTATTAATTTGATAATGAGCATAATGTATCGCCAATGCCACTTTACATACAACACATTCTTTTTACGGTTCACTGCTTTAAAAACCGCGGTGGCCACTGCTTCCGGCTGGGCGGTGAGCAAGGGGGGCAGGGTCAGGTGTTGAGTCATACGGGTGTTCACAAATCCCGGTTGCACACTCATCACGTGAACGCCACTACGAAAAAGACGGTTTCTTAACCCGCTGAGATAAGCGGTAAAACCTGCTTTCGCACTGCCATAAATATAATTACTTTGCCGTCCTCTTTCACCTGCTACAGAGCTGATCCCCACAATGGTTCCCTGCTTCCTGGCTTCGTAGCTTTCCGCCACAATGTTTAGTATAGAAACGGCGCCGGTATAATTACTGTTAATAATGGTAGCAGCTTCCTGCCAGTTTTGCTGCGCTTTCTCCTGGTCGCCCAGGTAACCAAAAACGCAAACGGTAATATCGGGAGGAACAGGCAGGCCGGCGTAAAAAGCCGTGTGTGATGCGAAGTGGGCCGCATCAAACATATGCGTGGTGGCTTTAACGCCAAAACGCACCTGCAGATCCTGTTGTTGTGGTATCAAAGCGGCAGTATTCCTGCCGGCCAGTTGAATATCATATTTTTCAGACGCAAACTTCCGGGCAATGGCAACCGCCATGTCTGAACCTGCGCCAAGTATTAAAAGGGTAGACATGAGTGTACTTGGTTAATCAGGGTAAACTATTTCGTCAGTGATAAACGCTCCGATTGGAGAGATTCAAAACGCGCGTTGTTGTTATATTGTTTTACAATTTCGGCAAACCGGCCGGCATTAGGATAGCTGTTCCAGAAAATTTTCTGCTTCATCCTCGCGTCTTTCGAGAGGTATAAACGGCCGCCATACTGCAGTACAATCTCATCCAGCTCATCCAGGAATTCAAATAACCCTTTGCGGATGGGGAAATCCAGCGCGAGGGTATATCCTTCCATCGGAAAGGAGATGAGGCTGTCCTGTTTACCAAACACCTTCAATACCGCCAGGAACGAACCCCAGCCTTTATCACTGATCCGTTGCAGGATAGCTACCAGGCCATCTTTCTGCTCAAGGGATACCACAAACTGGTATTGTACAAACCCGGCCTTGCCATACCCGCGGTTCCAGTGAAGGATGGCGTCCAGCGGATAAAAGAAGGGTTCATACGGGATTACCTTGTGCATCACCTTCTTATAATTCTTCCCATAGTATAACCAGTTAAACGCTTTTACAGTAAAAGTGTTCAGTACAAAGGAGGGGAGGTTGAACGGCAGGGTCAGTTTTCGTTTAGCCGGGAGGGTGAGCGGGGCTTTCTGTTGTGCCGCATTCAGTTCTTCCGGGGTAGCATGTTCACCAACAATCAGGATACTCCGGCCAAAGGAATCGCCTTTCTGAAGGCAATCGATCCAGGCCATAGAGTAGGTATAGTGTTTATATTCATCAAACAGCCGGATCACTTCCTCCAGGTTTTTAGCCTTCAGTTGTGTTTGCCGGATATAGGCAGTGGCTATTTTTTTGAGGCCGAATTTCACACGGGTGATTACCCCGGTAAGGCCCATGCCACCGCAGGTAGCCCAGAAAAGATCTTCGTGTTGTGTGGCGGAACAGCAAATGGTTTCGCCGCTGGCGGTTAATACATCCATATCAATGATATGGCCGGAGAAGGCGCCATCTACGTGATGGTTTTTTCCGTGTACATCGGAAGCTACAGCTCCGCCTACCGTAATATATTTGGTGCCGGGTGTTACAGGTAAGAACCATCCTTTCGGAACAATAATATCCAGTATCTGGTCCAGCGTTACGCCTGCCTGTACATCCATGATCCCGTTGGCCGTGTCAAAGGAAAGCATCTTATCGTACTTCAGCATGGAAATGCTGTGCTTTCCCAGGGAGGCGTCGCCATAACAGCGGCCATTGCCCCGCGCAATCATGTGGGTATTGGCTACCACATATTTACGAAGCTCATCTTCCTGGGTAAAAGCATTTTCGTCGCTGTCAACAGCAGGGAAGTTCCCCCAGTTGGCTAACCGTTTTTGCATTATTCAAAAAATGTTTTATCTGTCGGTAAATAAATTAATACATAAAAACTCAGGACCCACAGGAGGATGGTTAATTGAATAAAACGGTCTTTATATAGGATTTTGGTTGGAGAACCAGTACTGTTCTGTACGTAGGTTATTTGCAAATATCGTAATAATCCGCCAATTACAAACAGGGTAGTGTAATAAAGGCGATAGGTATGAAACCTGGCCTGTGTTTCAGGAGAAATCGTATACATCAGGTAGGCGACTATAATAACGGCGGAAACAAGCGCCAGCATCACGTTCAGGAAATCCATATTATAACCCTGCGCGGCCTTGCGCATATCTTTTCCCGAGTCCTGTTTGATTATTATATCGTCACGGCGTTTGGCAATGGCCATAAAAAGAGACAACAGGAAGACCATAATCACCAGCCATTCCGATAACGCTACTTTCGCGGCCACACCGCCGGATTTAACCCGCAGCACAAATCCGGTTGACACAATTATAATGTCGAGGATAGAGATATTCTTTAGCCCCAGGCAATACAGGATGTTTAACACAAAATAGATACTCAGCACAAAAACAAACTTATCACCTACCATAATGGCGAATGCGTAGCCGGCGGAAACGCAGATAATAAAGAGGGCGAGGGCGGCCGGCCGGCTGATGGCCCCGGAAGCCAGGGGGCGTTTGCATTTTACCGGGTGGAGGCGGTCTGCCTCAATATCGCGGTAGTCGTTCAGTATATAAATACTACTGGCAATGAAACTGAAGGCAAAGAACGCTACCAGTACATCAAGCAGTTTATCAGGCTTAAAAATCTCTCCCGCAAAAAACAGGGGAATAAACAGGAAGGCATTCTTTACCCAGTGTTTGGGTCGTAGCAGCTTTAAAAATTTCACGGAACCTGGAGTTGTTTGGTATGTTAGATGGGTCTAATTTACAATTTATTCAATTACTTTTGCAGCCATTCATGTTACTGAATAGTCAGCAATTACAGCGAATCCCAATCTACTATGCCCAAATTTTCACTGAAAGGCCGTCGCCCGGCCATTGCCGAAAGCATTATTATCATCGCACTGGCCCTGGTGCCATTATTTGTAACATTCCCGTACCGTGTTAATATTTTCCTCTCCTGGGAAGGTGCTTACCGGATATCATCCGGCCAAATTCCCTTCCGGGATTTTGGCTCGCCACTCGGTTATGGCTTCTGGATTTTCCCGGCCATCTTCTTTAAACTATTCGGACCGGAACTCATTTCCCTTGTAAAGGCGCAGGTGCTCCTGAATATCATGGCGGGCTTTGCTTTCCGTTCTATCCTGAAAAGTATGGGCGTGCAGCCCGGTGTCAGGCTCCTGTCGGTACTGGTATTTGTATTGTCCTATTCCTTCTTTAATTTCTGGCCCTGGTATAATCACACGGTGATTGTATTTGAACTGGTGGGCCTCAGCTTCCTGTTCCGGTCCTTCTTTTCGGATAGCCGTTCACGTAGTTACCTGTGGATGTTTGGAGCCGCTTTCTTTATCTTCCTCTCCGTTTTCACCAAACAGGACGGCGGCGGAATGGCGTTTATGCTATGCCTGTTGTTCCTGGCGTATAATAGTTTCCAGACACGCCGCTGGCTGGACCTGCCCATTTTTGTAGCTATGTTCGCCGTGATTGCCGCCGTCATGATCCTGCCGCTGATGCCGGGATTCGGGTACTGGTTTAACCACGGACAGCCACCACACAGCTCCCGCCTGGCCTTCAACGATTTTACGGACGAAATATTTGGCAGCTCTAACTGGATCAAGGCATATGTAGTGCTGGTGGTGCTGTGTATTGTGGCGAAAGTGAAAGCGTGGGGCGCCTGGCTGCAGCAGCGCAGGGAGGTACTGTTTGCATTGCTTACGCTGGGTATGTTGGGCGAAGCCGCCATTTTCCAGGTAACAAGCTACACGCCGCCGGACAATAATATCTTCTTCCACAGTTTCGCGTTTGCGTTTATTGCTTCTTATTTACTGGACTTACTGAAGATAAATATCAACTCATTCCGCCCGTTGCTCGGAGCTGCTTTTCTCGTGCTTTTCTGGTGGTCTGGTACCTGGTGGAAATATATAGGCCGTTTCACCGACCGTCTGTTTCCGGCGCAGGAAACGGTGGCTATGGGAACCCCCGGTCATGAAAATGTGGTGAACCGGCATAACTTTATGCTCAACAACGACACTACCGATGTGCCGGTGTCGTCCTGGGTGTTTTCCGATCTCCGTCCTTTCCGCAAAATATATATGCCTGCTTCCACGGTAAAGGGAATGGAGAAGATTATGGCGCTGCCGGTGGTGGCCGAAAAGAAAGGAGATATCAAAGTACTGAACATGTCGGAGCTTACCCCGCTGGCAGCAGCAATGCCTTACAAACTGGAAACCGGTCCCGACTATCCATTATGGTATCACCTGGGAGTGGGGATGTTTAACAGGCAGTTAGCCACCTTTACCCAAAAGGTGCGCGACCATCATTACGACCTGGTGATCTACGAATATGCCCCCAGTTTAAACAACTTTTATCCCTTTGCTTTGAGAGGAGAGCTGAAGCAACACTACCACCAGGTAGACAGCTTTCTTGCACCCAGAAGACCTACTAATGCAATTATAGAAGTATATGTTAAATAAATAATGTATCTTGTAGAGCGAAATAACGAAAATAACGTCGCCTGGTAATCTCCGGATATTAAAATACTATCATTATTACCAATGAAACAGCTCTTAACGGAGCTGTTTTTTGTTTTGTAATAAATTGATTATTAGCACTTAAATAAACAGATGTTTAAGTATTGTTTCAGGTAGATGAATACCCCGTTTTTACCCCATTTTTTATTAACCAGTAAAATAACTTTTACCGGTTAATAATATGAATTACCTTCGCTAAAGTACCAGAAATGGTCAGGAGAAATTCATCGTAATCAGTATCATCAGTTCAATCCTGAGTAAGACAAAACCCGCGTATGTCAGCTCCTAAATCCATCACATCACTCCGGCTCGACGGTGGCATTCTGTGTCTCGATTTCGTGAACACCATCGACAACCGGAAGAGGGGAATACCGCATGACTATCTCAACGGTTTCAAAGAACTGTTGCAATGGTATGGTCATACCCGTGCTTTATCTCCCAAAATTATCCATACCCTCGAACGGCTGGCGAAAGACTATCCGCAAAAGGCGGCGGTGGTTTTTGAGAAAAGCATTGCTTTGCGGGAATTGCTGCACCGGTTGTTTACGGCAGGCATTGCAAAAAAGCAACCCGCTGCGGCCGACAGTATGCAGTTCAATGCGTATATAGGGGAGGCATATGCCAATATTGAAATCAGCTGGTCGGCAGGTGCCGGCACTTTACAGTTCAATGCGCCCGCACTGGAGCAGGTGTATTGGTGGCTGGTGAAATCGGCAGTGGAATTGTATACCTCCGGTAAGCCGGCGGAAGTAAAAGAGTGCCCTGCCTGCGGGTGGCTTTTCCTGGACAAAAGCCGCAACGGGTCCCGCAAATGGTGCAGCATGAGCACCTGCGGGGATGTGAGTAAAGTAACCCGGAACTATCAGCGTACCAAAAGAAAGAAAACATGAACAAGAAGATAGGCGTATTGTCCTCCAAAATGATCTTTTGCCTGCTGGCCGTATACATCATCTGGGGTTCCACCTACCTGGGCATGAAGATAGCAACGAAAGTAGTACCGCCATTTCTGTTGTCGTCGATGCGTTTCCTGGTAGCAGGCGGTATCCTGCTGCTGGTAGGTTGCCTGCGGGAGAAAACCTGGCCCAACCGGCAGCAGTTTATTTCCGCCTGTTTTATTGGCGTGCTGCTCATAGGCGTCGGGAATACCACCGTAGCCGTGGCCGTACATTATATGCCTTCCGGGATTGTGGCGCTCATAGTGGCCGCTATGCCCGCCTGGATCATGGGCATGGACTGGGCCTTTTTCAGCAAACAACGCCCTTCGGTCATGACCATGCTGGGAATTGTAGTAGGGTTTATAGGACTGTTCCTGTTGTTTAATCCCTTTGCCCATCATGAAGCAAGACAATTTCCTTTATGGCCCGTTATCGTTATCGTGGTAGGAAATATCTGCTGGGCGGTTGGCACCCTGCTGGTACAGCGGCTCCCCATGCCTACGCAAATTACCAGTACCGCCATCCAGATGCTGGCCGGCGGCATTTTCTCTTTGCTAATGAGCTTTGTGCTTGAACCGGGTGGCCTCGGCACATTACCCCTGATGACCGCCGAAGCCTGGCAGGCATATCTCTATTTGGTACTGATCGGTTCATTGGTAGGATACACCTCTTATAGCTGGTTATCGAAGAATGCGCCGCCACGCCTCACGTCTACCTATGCTTATATTAACCCCATCGTAGCCCTGTTCCTGGGATGGGCTATCGGTAATGAAGCCATTACCTCCCTGGTAGGTATTGCTGCCGCCATTGTCATCTGTGGCGTGGTGCTGATGACGCTCGGGCGTAAGTCGTAACAGGGTAGTGGAGATATTTCCACTTCCTTTTCCCCCTGATAATGATTATCTTGCATTTTCACACATATACAGGTGTAGCCCTTATCCGCTCCGGATAAACCCTGTTGATGAACCATAGCCATTGTAGCAGCATTGTATTTATTTATATATGTAGGTTCCGCTCTTTTGGGTGCATTTTTTGTTTTGTTGGGTGCTATTCCAATTGAATGTAATTAGATAATAGATTATATAAACTGACTATGCGAAAGACCATTATTGTATCGAACAGGCTGCCAGTAAAGATTTCGGAAACAGAAGGGGATTACTCCCTTCAACCCAGCGAAGGGGGCCTGGCAACAGGTTTAGGCTCCATTTACCGCGAAGGAAATAATATCTGGATAGGCTGGCCGGGACAGGAGATCACAGACCAGAAGGAACAGGAGAAAGTAACAAAAAAGTTGCGCAAGATGAACCTGATGCCGGTATACCTGACACAGGACGAAATCAACAACTTCTACGAAGGCTTTTCTAATGAAACACTGTGGCCGGTTTTCCACTATATGGCTGTTTATGCCCACTATGAACAAACCTATTGGGACGCCTATTACCAGGTAAATAAAAAATTCAGGGATATTATCATGAAGGTGGCAGAACCCGGAGACACCATCTGGATTCACGACTACCAGCTGCTGCTGTTACCCGGAATGATCCGCGCAGAGATGCCGGAAATCTCCATCGGTTTCTTCCAGCACATTCCTTTTCCTTCATTCGAATTATTCCGCCTCATTCCCTGGAGGGCCGAGATCCTGGAAGGGATGCTGGGCGCCGATCTGATGGGTTTCCACACTTTTGATGATACCCGTCACTTCCTGAATGCCGCCAGCCGTATCCTGCCGGTAACTACCACGGCTAACGTTGTGTCTTATAACGACCGCGCCATCGTAGTGGAAACATTCCCGATGGGAATCGACTATAACAAATATGCAGAGATGGGTAGCGACCCGGAAGTACTGCAACAGATAAAAAACCTGAAGGAGAACTTTCAAAACGACCGCCTCGTACTTTCTATCGACCGGCTGGACTACAGCAAGGGAATCCTGCAACGGCTCCAGGCTTTTGAACTGCTGCTGCAACTGCATCCCGAATACATCGGGAAGGTGGTATTGTATATGATTGTAGTGCCTTCCCGCGACCAGGTGCCACAGTACAAAGAGTTGCGCGACGAAATAGATAAACAGGTGGGAAATATCAACGCCCGGTTCCGTACACTGGCCTGGCATCCCATCCAATACTTCTACCGTTCATTCCCGCTGGAAACATTATCGGCCCTCTATAATTTCGCAGACATCTGCCTCGTAACACCCATGCGCGATGGCATGAACCTCGTGAGCAAGGAATACGTGGCCAGTCGCAATAACAATGATGGCGTATTGATCCTGAGCGAAATGGCAGGAGCATCTAAAGAATTAATAGATGCCATTATCGTCAACCCAAACAACATCGGCGCTATCACCCGCGCCATTGTAGACGCGCTGAACATGCCGCTGCCGGAACAGCAACGCCGCATGAAACAAATGCGCACGGTGGTAGCCAAATTCAATATTAATCACTGGGTAAAGCTATTCATGACGCGCCTGCAGGAGGTAAATGAAATGCAGCAAAACATGCTGGCCCGCCGCGTAAACCAGGAAACAGCGGTATTGATCCGGCAACAGTATTTCAACAGCAAAAAGCGGATCATCTTCCTGGATTATGATGGTACATTGGTTGGGTTCCAGCCCAACATCGATATGGCATCCCCGGATCCTGATCTGTACCAGCTGCTGCGCGAGCTGGCAGCCATACCCGGCAACGACCTGGTAATGATCAGCGGCAGGAATCATGATACGTTGGGGGAGTGGTTTGGTCATCTGAACCTGGATCTCATCGCGGAACACGGCGCGTGGCAAAAAACAAAAGCAGGGGAGTGGTACCAGCTGCCCGGTCTTACGGACAAGTGGAAAAAGGAACTGCTGCCCATCATGGAACTGGCCACCGACCGCACACCCGGTTCTTTCATTGAAGAAAAAAGTTTCTCACTGGTATGGCATTACCGTAAAGTAGAATCGGGGCTCGGCGAATTACGCGCCAATGAACTGATGAACACCCTGCGTTACTTTACCGTGGAGAAAGGATTGCAGGTATTACCCGGCGACAAGGTAATAGAAGTAAAGAACATAGAGATCAACAAAGGCAAGGCCGCATTGAGCTGGCTGAATCATAAGAAATACGATTTCATTATGGCCATGGGCGATGATGTAACAGACGAAGACATCTTCAAAGCGCTTCCGCACAAAGCCATTACTGTTAAAGTGGGCAGCCAGGTATCTGCCGCGCAGTATTACCTGCGAAGCTATCATGAGGTGCGGCATCTGCTGAGAACATTACGCAACAGGGAAAGCGTTTAAATAAGAAAAGGAGGGGAGCACAAACTCCCCTACTTTATTTTATGTATACATGACTATAGAAAAATGGGCGTATCCAGTTTCATGGCGATCCGGTAAGCGGCGTTCATCAATCCCACGTGACTGTATGCCTGCGGGAAGTTCCCCCACTGGCTGCCGGTATCAGATTCCACGTCTTCGCTGAAAAGCAGCAGGTGATTAGAGTATTGCAGCAGCTTACCAAATTCCCGCTGGGCATCTTCCAGCCGGCCTACGCAGGCAAGTGCTTCCACGTACCAGAACGCACACACGAGGAAAGTAGTTTTAGGCTTACCAAAATCATCGGAGTGGCGGTAGCGGTAAAACAATCCTTCCGGTGTTTTCAGTTCTTTCTCCAATGCGATGAGGTGATCGCGGGCCCGTTCAGAGGCTGGGTCCAGGTAGTTCATCATTATGAGCTGCAGGGTGCTGGCATCCAGGTGCTGACTGCCAGCTGCGTTGGTATACACTTTTCTTACCGGGTCGTAGCAGCTCTCAATATGAGCCGCAGCGCGGTTCTTCAGTGCAATGGCCTGTTCCAGCAATGATTCATTTCCGATGGTGCGTGCCATCTTTTCGGCGGCTGCACAGCCTGCCCACTGGAACAGGTTCGTATAGCAATGAACGTTAGCCATATTCCGGAATTCCCAGATACCTGCATCTTTTTCATCGATCGTTTTCTCTATCTTCTTCAGCAGCAGTTCAATCCACCGGTCAGAATCTTTTCTTTCAGAAAAAATAAATCGGTGGTCAGTATACAATGGAAGCATGGAAATAAGCACCTGTCCATATATATCGTTCTGGATATGTTCAAATGCCTGGTTGCCGATACGTACGGGTTTATTTCCCATATAGCCATCAAGATGCGGCAGGATGGTTTCCGATAATGTTTTCTGGCCGGTAATCCCATACAGCGGCTGGTACCGGAAGTCGCCGGAGAAAGAAATATCCGTGATATAGCCGAAGTACCGTTCCATTTCTTCAAAATGGCCGATGTGATTCAGGGCGGTGATGATATAGTAGGTATCGCGCATCCAGCAATAGCGGTAGTCCCAGTTACGCCCGCTTTCGGGAAACTCGGGTAAGCTGGTGGTACTGGCTGCAATGATGGCGCCGGTATCTTCGTACTGGTGTATTTTCAGCGCTAAAGCAGAGCGGATCACATAAGGCTGGAAGTAATTGGCAATGGAAGAATGTTTGATCCAGGTTCTCCAGTAGGAAATAGTTTCCCGGAGAAAACGTTCTGCGGTGCTGGCCAATGGCGCTTCGAGCGGATGGCCGTAAGTTAGGATCAGGTACCTGGTATCATTCAGCACAAAAAATTCGCCATCAATCAGATAGCTGACAGGGATATTGGTAGTGAGACGGATGTTTTCTTCGCAGCCTGTAAATTCAATATGACTGCTGCCTCTCATTGGACGTAACTTTGATGCGCCATAGTCGCAGGTAGGCTCACATTTTACCTGGATCCGCGGAGAGCCTTCCAGAGGTTCTACTTTCCGGATCAGCATGAGCGGTTTAAAGAAACGTTCGTACTGGAGGAAGCGCGGTGCAAAGTCGGTTACCCGGTAGCTGCCCTCTGTGGTCGTAATTTCAGTACACAGTACGTTGGTGTTTTCCAGGTAATACTGATGAGAAGAAAAATCCGCTTCCGGTAAAACAGAGAAGGAGCCGCCATTCTTCTTATCGAGCAGTCCGCCGAAAACAAAGGAGCTGTCCATGCGGGGCCAGCAAAGCCAATCGATGTTTGTATTCTTATTAATATGCGCGAGAAATGCACAGTTGCCAATAAGTCCTGTCTGATAGGTGTGTCTTTCCATATGGGCCTTACGTTTGTGTTTTGAATTACATTTTTCTACCGGAATTGTTCATCCCCCGGAACAAAAGCTGTTCCAATAATGTACCCGGGGCAATTATTAACAAAACATATTCCTGTTGTATTCTTGGGGGAAACCCTTATTTTTAAGTATAAAGTTCCACAAAGATGCAAACATTGAAAAAGCAGCAATACCTTCCTCATTTTATAGAGCCGGTAAGCAGTGGGGATACCAAAACCTATCTGCTGGCGGGAGATCTGGGAGGCACCAAAACCAACCTGGCCTTGTTCAGCAGCCTGAATGGAGAACTGGACCTGATAAAACAGGAGAAATATGCTTCGCGTGATTACCAGCATTTTTCGGAGATGATTAAGCACTTTCTCAGTGGATGCAGCGATACCTTACCGCAGCGTATATGCATTGGCGTTGCCGGGCCTGTGGTGAAGGGAAAAGTGGAACTCACCAATCTGAGCCGGGAACTGAGTGAGGAGGAGATCCGGCAGAGCACGGGTATCCACACCGTAGCCCTGATCAACGACCTGGAAGCTACCGCCTACGGATTGGCTACGCTATCACCGCAGCAGCTTACCACCCTGCACAGGGGCGCCCCGGATCACACCGGGAATATGGCCATTATAGCGCCGGGTACCGGGTTGGGTATGGCAGGGCTGTATTGGGATGGCCAGTATCATCACCCGTTTCCCACAGAGGGAGGCCACACCGATTTTGCGCCCAGAACGGACCTGGATATTTTACTGCTCAGGTATCTCCAGGAAAAATATGATGTAGTAAGCTGGGAGCGGCTGATCAGCGGCCCTGGTATCACCGATATCTTTGAATTTCTCCGGGATATAAAAGGCATGGAAGAACCCGCCGAACTGCGGGCGGCCATGAACGCCGGCGATGCGGCGGCTGAAATCAGCAAGGCTGCAATAGCCGGAAGGATTCCTGTTTGCATAAAAACGATGGAGCTGTTTGTACGCTACCTTGCCAGGGAATCCTGCAACCTGGTGCTGAAGATGAAGGCTACGGGCGGCCTGTTCCTGGGTGGCGGAATCCCGCCAAAGATAGCCGCGCTCCTGGATACGGGCGAGTTCTATCATCATTATATGCAGGGCGATCGTATGGCCGAATTACTGGCTAGTGTACCGATCCACATCGTGAACAATGATAAATCCGCCTTATGGGGCGCTGCATTTTATGCCGGATTATTAAAAGAATAAACTTATTTTTGGGAGACAGATAACAGGAAATGGTGTCTTCCTGACCCAAACCGTCAGCCCAGGGCTGTCTGATGGCGCCTACAAATATTATAATGGTAGTAAAGCTGCCATATAACACTGCTATTTGTAGGATATGAAACAAACGAAATCTTTGCTGGAACAATTGTCCGTGGCTAATCAATTGCTGCGCTGGACCGTATTGACAATACCGGTTGCCATTATTGTAGGATCTTTAGTCGCCTTGTTTCTTTGGCTGCTGGATGTGGTAACGGGTTTGCGTATGCAGCATGAGTGGCTCATTTTCGGGTTGCCGCTGGCGGGCATCTTGGTTTACTGGCTTTATCGCATTGGCGGAAGCGACTCCGAGAAAGGCAACAACCTGATCATGGAAGAGATCCATCAGCCGGGTGGCGGCGTGCCTGCGCGTATGGCGCCGCTGGTATTGATCACCACTATCATCACCCACTTGTTTGGCGGCTCCGCCGGGCGGGAAGGAACAGCAGTGCAGATTGGCGGCAGCATGGCCGGTTTAATAGGCAAAAAGCTGGGGCTACCGGCAGCGGATATACGAATTTTACTGATGACCGGGATCGCCGCAGGCTTTGGCGCCGTATTCGGCACACCGCTTACGGGGGCCGTGTTTGCGCTGGAAGTACTGGCCATCGGTGTAATGCGGTATGATGCCTTGATACCCTGTTTAATTGCCGCCGTTTTCGCAGACATTGTATGTACGTCATGGGGCATTGAACATACCCACTACCATATATTCTATAAGGCCAATCCCTTCATGAACTGGCTTCCTTTTGTTCACCGGGATCTCTGGCTATTGGCGAAAGTGATTGTGAGCGGTGTGTTTTTTGGATTGAGCAGCCTCTTATTCTCCCAACTCATTCATAACATCAAGGATAACGCAAAAGCCTATATTAAAATACCCTGGATGATTCCTGTGGCAGGTGGCATTATGATTATCGTGTTGAGTTACGTGGCGGGTACCACGGACTACCTGGGATTGGGCGTGTACGGTAAATCAGCAGATAGCGTAAGTATAGTGGCCGCCTTTAATCCGGATAGTCACATTAGCGACTGGAGTTGGCTCTGGAAGCTGGTTTTCACGGCTATTACCCTGGGAATGGGGTTCAAAGGGGGAGAGGTGACTCCCCTGTTTTTTATAGGCGCCACCTTAGGCCATGCACTGGCGCTGTTATTCAATGCACCGGTGGACCTGTTTGCAGGACTCGGCTTTATTGCCGTTTTCGCAGGCGCTACGAATACACCCATTGCCTGTACCTTAATGGGTGCTGAATTATTTGGCACCGAACACATTTTATACTTCGCGGTGGCTTGTTTCACGGCTTACTATTTCAGTGGACACTCCGGGATTTATGGCGCCCAGCGACTGGAAGTAAGAAAGTTGCACTAACAATTTTGTCAGTACCGTGTTCTTTTGTCGACAGCTTTTACATTTGCTGGATGACGAATATTACAGGCATGCACCATATCGCCATCCAGGCGAAAGATTATAGGGCTACTATTAAATTTTACGAGTCGCTGGGACTAACTATGTTTCACAGCTGGACATTGCCGGAGTTCAATATCGAATACGCCGCGTTGCTGCGCATTCCCGGTACGTCTTCCTTTGTGGAAATATTTGACAAGGGCGCGAATGTTGCTGCCCAGGGTCGTCGTGCCCAGGATGGCGAAACACCGGTGGCCGGCGCTTTACTTCATTTCTCGTTTACGGTGAAAGACGCCACCGCAGCTTATCATGAGGCTATCGCCGCCGGAGCTGCCAGTTGTGTGCCGCCATCTGTACTGTTTTTAGGCGAACCGCCCATGACGGTGTATAACTCCCTCGTGTATGGATTGGATGGAGAAGTTATTGAGTTTATTGAAACACTTCCGGGCTGATTCTGTTATGCTTTAGATACATAGATCTGTACCTGTTTCGGCGTAGCTATTTCCGTTTATTTTGCGGTGTATAAAATCAACAGCATGAACGGTTTCCTACGGAGGAATGCGCTGATAGCCTTGTTGGCATTGGCTTTGGCCGGTTCCTTATTTATTATCTTTAAAAGTACTAACATGGAAAAAGAAACAAAAGCGCCGGCATTCATTAATCCGCCCGGCTTATACGATCCGGCCCCAAATGCATATTCCCATATTGCGGAGGTACCAGCGGGAAACACACTGGTTCTGATCTCCGGTCAGGGCGGCGAAACCGCCGATGGCAACCTGGTGAACGATTTCCGGGCGCAATTAAGGCAGTCGCTCAGCAACCTGGACACGGCGCTTAAATCGCAGGGCTTAGCATTCAGCGATGTCGTGAAGTTGACCACGCTGATCGTGGATCACAATGAAGAAAAGCTGAAAATCTTCACCGAAGAATCCCTGCGGCTCTGGCCAGATAAAAAGTTTCCAGCAAATACGTTGATCCCGGTTCCACGACTTGCACTGGATGGTATGCTGGTGGAAATAGATGCAACTGCCGTAAAAAGATAGCACATTCGCATTGGCATTACTGCCGGCGGACTATTCACATAACACAGATTAAAACCGTTTGAATGGGAGTGAACAGATCACTTATTCAAGCGGTTTTTTTTATGCGCATCTGGAAACCAGGGCTTCTCAAAAGCCCGCTATAGATGCAGAATTCCACCAGATATGCAGACATTATTTTTATACGCGATTCTCAGCGGCTTCATTTTCACGTGATTATCTCATTTAAAAGGGTCGAAAGCCACCGGTTTGTTATAGACTAATATTCTTAATAAAAAGATTAGAATTAATCCTATAATTTATATTATGTTAAATAAAATAAACTCAGCTCTGGTATATTAAATCTATACCTATCTCCTTTTATGAAAACCGATTCATTCTACAAAGTAGCCGCCGCAGGCTGTTTACTTTTCACATTGATGATAGTACGGTTGATATATGGCGTCATAACAATCAGCAGCATCAGTACCAGTATGAGGATGCTTATCAGCTCGTAATAATCCATCGCATACTTCAAAAAAGCCTGCTTCTGAATAGCTTTATCCAGCAGCCCCGGCGCCAGCTTTGCGGCCTGGTCAGCCATCAGTCCGCGTGACTGCAACGCCGACTGGTACGTATGCAGCCGCTCCGCGAGCCCGTTATCTGTTTTTGAAATTCCGTCGCTAAGCCGCATGGCGTGGATTTTAGTAAAATACAGGGAGCCGTAATTGATAAGCGCGGAACTCATTCCAAAGAAGGTGAACCGGATAAATACGCCAGCCGTGGAAGCCGATATACTGATGTTTTCCGGTACCGAGGAAATGATGAACAGCACAATGGGCGTAAGCAGCATCCCAGCCCCACTTCCCTGGATAATCAATGGCAGTATAAAGATCGATTGGTCCGCCTCGGACGTGAACAGGAAATACATGCTGCTGTGAAAAACCAGTAAGAGGAAAAACCCCACTAGCCAGATGAATTGTAAGGGCCGTTTTTTTATCACCAGCCGCGCCGCCACCACAGCGCCTATCAAGATCCCCACGAGATTATAGCCAAGCAATTCGTAAGTGTGTATCGGGTCCATGCCCAATACCGTGGAGAAAAAGCTGGTGGTTACATTGAACGATCCCCTGATCAGGTAAAGCCCTGCCAGTAAGGTGATGCCAAACAGGAATCCCCTGGATTTAAACACCTCCATATTAATAAACGGCCGTTTGCTGTAAAGTTGCCGTACTACAAATACCGCAGCCAGGAAAATAATTCCCGCAATGCTCCATACTATCCGGCTGTCCTGCAACCAATAATATTGTTGTCCGTAAATCATCACATATCCCATCAAAATGAGCATGGGCGCATATATCACGAAACTGGTCCAATCCAGCTGGTAAAGCGGCGTTTTACGAACGAGATGCACGCGGTTCATTAACAGCAGCAATAACACGGCTCCTGGTATAAAGGTGTATATGATCATCTTATACAGCGCATTGTACTCGTAATCATCTACCAGTGGCGCCGTTACCAGGGAAGTTAATGAGCCGGAACAAAGGACCATGCCATAGAAAATGGCGTATCCTGTTTCACGCGCATGCTCTGATTTCAGTCTGCTGAACAGCAACGTTAAACAGATACTGGTAACCCCGCAGTTCAAAATGCCCTGTAAAAAACGGCAGATAAAGAGTACAGATACTTCCCTCGTATGATAACAGCAGTACGTAACCATTACCTGCAACACCAGGCAAATCAGGAAATATTCTTTTGTAGCAATACGGCTGAAAAACCGCTTCTCCAATGGTGTAAAAGCTACCAGGGCGGCATAATACACCAGCATCGAAAATTGAATATCGGACGGTTCTGCGCCGTAAAATCCCGTAGCTGCGCTCACGTTAGCCGTTGATAATGCAAACAGCATTACCGTTGGAAATAATACCAGTAAGATCGTTAGCCGGATCAGCCATTCGGGTACCCAGGAACGGAATGTCTGTTTACTTTGCCCCATGATTATTTACGTTCTTTTGCAATGGATACATTCACATTCATTCCCGCGGAAAGCTGTTTTAATTCTTCAGGGCTACCGTTGACGCGTATACGAACCGGGATCCGCTGCGCTATTTTTACGAAGTTGCCTGTGGCATTGTCTGGTGGTAACAATGAAAAACGGCTGCCAGTGGCGCCGGACAGCGATTCAATTTTCCCAGTGAGCGTAGTTCCCGGGAAAGCATCCACTGTTATATCCGCAGTTTCGCCTATGACCATATGACGGATCTGTGTTTCCTTGAAGTTGGCCACTACCCATTTACCGGCTTCCCAGTCTACGATGTAAGCCAGTACTTGTCCGGCTGAAACCAGCTGCCCGCGCTGAATGGTGCGGCGGCCCATTTTTCCGTTATAAGGCGCTGTGATAATTGTATAGGAAACATTGAGATCATTTTTTGCCACCACGGCCACTCTCCTTTTAATTTCAGCTTCCAGCGCGCGCTGTTGTACACTGACATCATTGATCTTTGCAAGGGAAGCCTGATATGCATCAAGCGCGGTATTATACTCCGACCGCGCCACTGCCAGCGCCGCTTCTACCCTTTCCAACTGCTGTTTGGTAGCTGATTCCACGTCATACAATTTTTTATACCGATCGTATTCCTGTTCCTGGTGCGTTAGCTTTGCTTTCGCAGCGGCAATCTGTGATTGATAAACTTTGGAAGATTGTGCGGTGGTAGAAACATTACTTTCCAGTATCGACACCTGCGCTTTGGCATTCATCAGGGAAGCTTCAGCTTCCTGTTGTTGCGCGGCATATTCACTGTTGTCAATGATAATCAGGGTGTCTCCTCTCTTTACTTCCTGGTTTTCTTCATACCGGATCTCCTGTACATACCCGGTTACTTTAGCTACAACAGGATTAATATATTCATCGATCTGTGCGTCGTTTGTTTCCTCAAACTTCCATTGATGCAGCAACGTTTTTATTCCCCATATCGCCAGGAATACCACTACAATCAAAGCTATGATGGTGGTGATACGGGAAATAAGCCTGTCGGTTTTGTTGGTAGTTGTGTTAGTGTTCGTCTTGTTCATATATTAAAGGTTGCCTGTTGCTTTCAGTAATTGATAGTATTGTAACTGCGCTGTTACCTGTGCGGTGGTAAGATCAAAGCGGGATTGCAGCAGTTGCGTTTCTGCATCGAGCAGGTCGGTCAGCAGTGATAACTGGTTGAAGTAAGTATTGTTTACAATGCGGAAATTCTCCTTTGCCTGGATGATGTTGTTGTTAGCGACATCTATCCGGGTGATGGCTTCTGTATAACGCAGGTAGGCAGACTTCACTTCCTGCCGCACCTGGTCTTTGGTATCGGCGTGTTCTATCTCCTGCCGTTGCAGGTTAATCTTTGCTTCCTGTTTCCTGTGTTTGTTCTGATAAAATGCGGAGATAGGTACTCCCGCTTTCACGCCTACCTGTCCTAAGCCGTAAAGTGCAATGGAGTAAGGATAAAAGAGGATCTGCGGGTACGTATAGGCGTACTCCGCATACAGTCCTACTTTAGGCAGGATATTACTCTTTACATCCTTCAGTTTCAATTCACTCAGGGCTGTTTCCTTTTCTGAAATCTTAAAGGCAAAAGAATGTTCATATGCATCTGCCAGGTAATCTTCGTAGGTGCGTGCAGGTAGTATCAGTGTGTCCGGCGCTACCATGTTGTCTGTGCTGTCGGGTTGCCCGATCATAATGTTCAGGCGCTGGTTGGAGATCAGGATGCCGTTCCTTATTTCCAGCAGTGTCATTTTCTGTTTGGATAATTTCAGCTCTGCACGTAGCAGGTCGCTTTTCAGCACCACGCCGTTTTTGTTCAGCTGCCGGATCTCTTCCAGCTCTTTTTCCCGCTCTGCAATATCCTGCAGCATTACTTTTTCGTACATACGTCCACGATAGATATCGAGGTATATAGCTGCTGCTTTGTACCGGATTTCTGCCGCCGTGAGGTTCTTCTGCTCCCGCGCCAATGCGGTTTCGGTTTGCCTTACTTTGATTTCACGGGTAGTTTTACCGCCGTTATATACATTGAGATAGGCATCTGCGCCAAACTGGTAGTAACCGTGCACTACCGGGTATTGCGTGGGACTATTAAGCAAGCCATCTTCATAAATAGCCAGGTTGGAAACACGGGCATACACACCGTTGGCCTTTATCTCAGGCAAACGCTCGTCCCTGGCGGATTTTGTCCGCTCATCCATGCTCTGCACACGGAGATATTGCATCTGCAACTGGCGGTTATAGGTTGCTGCTTTTTTCCATACATCCGTTAACGTTAGGGTGTTTTTCTCAGGGTCCTGACTAATGGCTGTTTGTGTAGAGAAGAGCGTTAACATGAGTGCCCCTCCAAGCCACTTATTAATAATTGTAGACATATTTATAGTGATGAAGATGCAAAGTTCCGACCCTGTCAGTTAATTTATTTTCTATAAATTGCCATAAAATTGTTAGAACCGGCCAAATGAAAGATATTAATCCGCAGCTGATACTGGAAGATGTTGATGCCATCCCGGAATCCGCGTATATATGGCACTGGAAAACGGAACATCACTTTTCCCTTCATAAGCATAATAAAGGACAACTGACTTATGTGGAAGGTGGCGCCGCTTTCCTGTACACAAAGGACAAAACTTATTTTCTGCCCGCCCGTCATTATATGTGGGTGCCCGCTGGTGTGGAGCACTATTTTCAGCACAGGTACCCGGCTAACTACGTACGCACTATTTATTTCTTTAGTGAGCCGGACGACAGTGAACATCCTTTTTATACTAAAACGGGCATCTACCCTGTCAGTAATCTCCTGCTGGAAATGATCCTGCATACGGCCGCCTGGGATGGCGACATACTGCCGGACGACAAGCGCTTTGTGTTTATCAAAGCCATTAAATATATGCTGCCGGCTATCAGCTCGGTGCCGCTTCCCATTACCTTACCTACTACCGATAATCCCCGGCTTCAACCGGTTTTAAAGTATATACAGGAAAACCTTGGCGAACCGCTTACCCTCGAAACGGTGGGGCATGAATTCAACTACAGTGAACGCACGCTCACACGCCTCTTCCGCTCAACAATGGATATTTCTTTCTTTCAATACCTGAAACTGGCCAGGATGATCAAAGCAATGGAGTATCTGCTGGAAACAGAGAAAACGATCAGTGAAATAGCCTGGGATACCGGCTACAACAGCGTTTCCGCGTTCAGTAATACATTCTTTAAACTGGTAGGTAAAAGGCCGAGCGACTTTCAGCCATAACCCACTCATCCGAATGTGCTTGATTTTTTGCGGCAATTGCACAATCTTTAAGCGCAATCAAGATCCGATCCATGAACGTAACAAGAAAACAACTTTGGCTGCCGCTATTGCTGGCAGGCACTATGAGCCTGCAACTACAGGCGCAGCAGAAGAACAGCAAAGCCAATCCCACTGCCGGAGAAGAAACGCCACCACAACGGTCCGTTGTACTGAACCCGGATACGGCGGTTACCACCTTCCATGACGTAACAGTAAAAGGTCAGAAGATCCCTTACAAAGCCATAGCTGGTACCCAGCCCGTGTGGGACCAGGACGGCAAAGTACTGGCAGGACTCTTTTATACCTATTATGAAAGAACCGATGTAAAAGACCGCGCAGCGCGACCACTGGTCATTTCCTTTAATGGGGGCCCCGGCACTCCATCCGTATGGATGCAGATTGCCTATACCGGCCCCCGGCTACTCAATATCGATGATGAAGGATACCCGGTACAACCCTATGGCATACACGAAAACCCGGAAACCATCCTGGATATCGCTGATATCATTTATATAGATCCGGCCAACACCGGCTTCTCCAGGCTTATAGGGAAAGATGTACCGCGTGAAAAATTCTTCGGGGTAAATGCAGACATCCGCTACCTGGCAGAATGGATCAACACTTTTGTATCCAGGCAAAACAGGTGGGCTTCCCCCAAGTACCTGATCGGTGAAAGCTATGGTACCACCCGTGTTTCCGGCCTGGCGCTGGAATTACAGAATGCCCAGTGGATGTATCTCAATGGTGTGATCCTCGTATCCCCCACTGAACTGGGCATTTCCCGCAACGGCCCTGTGGATGCAGCATTGCGGCTCCCTTACTTTGCGGCCACCGCATGGTATCATAAAATGCTGCCACCGGATCTGCAACAGAAAGATCTCACGGCAGTGTTGCCGGAAGTAGAAAACTTCACCATCCATGAATTAATACCGGCCATCAGCCAGGGTGGATTCCTGGAAGATCAGCAAAGAAAAAACATCGCGGCAAAAATGGCCCGCTATTCCGGGTTATCAGAAAAAGTGATCCTGCAGCATAACCTGGATGTACCACCGAATTTTTTCTGGAAAGAATTACTGAGAGATAAAGGGTTTACAGTAGGCCGGCTGGATTCCCGCTACCGTGGCCTCGACCGCGAAGATGCAGGCAACGGTCCTGATTACAATGCAGAACTGACTTCCTGGCTGCATGCGTTTACGCCGGCGATTAATATTTACCTCAGACAGGAATTGAAATTCAGCACCGATCTTAAATACATGATGTTTGGCCCGGTGCATCCGTGGGATAAAAACGGCGACAATACCGGCGAAAACCTCCGCGAAGCAATGGCTGCCAACCCCTACCTGCACGTAATGATCCAATCAGGCTACTACGATGGCGCCTGTGATTATTTCAATGCGAAATACAGCATGTGGCAGATGGATCCGGGCGGAAGGCTGAAAGACCGCCTGTCGTGGCGCGGCTACCGCAGCGGTCATATGATGTACCTCCGGAAAGATGATCTGGCAACAGGCAATAATGATATCCGCGATTTTATCCGCGCATCCCTTCCTAAAACCGGACAGGCAGCGAAATACTAATCCGCATTGGATAAAAAAAGCAGCAGTGACATAGTCGCTGCTGCTTTTTTATTGATAACCGGGTAACTATATCTTATATGTTACGCCTAATGTCATGTAGATATTGTACAAGGGGAAATCCATTCCTTTAAAATCGTCCGGAAATATAGGACGTAGCCCCCAGTTGAGGTTCCCATCCACGCTGAGTTTCCTGCCTACACGATAAGCAGCGCCGCCCTGTACCCCGGCATCAAAGGAACGCACTTCGGTGCCAAAGTCGAACGTAGCTTCTGTGATGTTTACCTTCTCTCCCAGTGATCCGCCGTTGCGGATATAACCATCCGAAACATTGCCATGGAAATTGGAGCTGAACAACCACGCTACATAACCACCCAGGTTGAATCGCCACCGGTCGCCGGGTGTATATACCAGGCTTATGGGGAAAGATACACAGGCGTTACGTACAGTAGTTTCGTTTTTACCGGTAAAATCTCCTTCAAAACGGCCACCATCGCTGGTAGTAATGATAGTAGGAAAATATTGCACTTCATCTTTGGTGAACATTCCTTTATAATCCAGTTTCACAGCTACAGCAACACCCCATTTTTTAGTTTTGCGGTATGATAACTCGTAACCCAGTGAAGGAGAAAATTCCGGCCGGTAGGTTTCGATTTTGCGGATAGTATTGGGCAGGCCCACCGGCGCTGTTCCACCAAAATTAAATCCGGCCAGGATGCGATGTTCCAGTATCCGTTTAAAACCGTGCGTATTCGTTTGTGCATGCCCGTTATCCTGTGCAAATAACGCAGTGGCAGCCGTGAGCATACCGAGCATCATTCCTGTTATCTTTATATTCATCATCTGCTGTAATCTTTTATTCATTTACGGTTACTTCACTATCTCAAGGCTGTCTAATACCAGCCTGCTGCCGATTGCGCCTTTATAGGTGTCGCCATCTTTACTGGAAGAAGCTACAATGGCCATCATCATTTTCTCTGTTCCGGTGTATGGTTGTACCGTTTTAAACGGAATATCAAACCGGGTCCATGTAGTGCGCGGGCCGCCATCCGGTATGCTGGCAGTAGCCAATATCCTGTCTGATGTATGAATGTTGGTGGCATCCAGCCTGGTTGTTCCTTTGAACAGCACTGCGTATACTGAACAACTGTCTTTCATGCCTGCAATAATATTCCCGGCTTTATCCTGGTAGTGTTCTCCCGGCTGATATTTATAGTACCCTACAAAACGCAGTGGCTTACCTGAATAGGGTTCTCCGAATTGCGTGGCCGTTAATGGCGCCGTCATGGCATTTCTCGAATCAAATACGCCCACAAAAAGAGAACCGGCAAACAGTTTAATGCCCAGCAGGGCCGACAAAGCGGTGCCGGTGCGGGTAACCAGTTCAGCGGACGACTTTCCATGATATGCATCAGAGGAAGCGCGCAGCGGGTATTCCATCGGATCTTTCTTTACACCCGACAGGGCTATGCCGGGATTGCCGGACGACCAGAAAGAACTGCTGCCATGTTCCTCTACGTATTGGTATTTATCTTTATCCTGCAACAGCCAGGTTTCAAAGTCCCATTTCCATATTCCCATGCCTCCAAATTCAACTGTATAGATTTTCTTATTTCCATTTGCAGCGGTCACCACATATTCGCTTACCCGCGAGGAATCCAGGTGCAGTGAGTCGCCGGAACCCGGTGATACGCTGGCTCCCGCTGAAGTTGTAATAACAGGGGTCACACCGCTTTTAAAGGCAGCAGGTGTGAGATTCAGCATAATCTTTTTGTTTGCCTGATCAATAAAAATATCGGCAGTAAGATATTTTTTTTCAATAGTAAATGTTTCAATATCGGCCTCCGGGTTAATGGGTGCGTCTTTAATACAGGCGTGTAACAAAATAGTCAGCGTGGTCAGATAATATAGTTTCCTTATTTTCATGCCGTTATTGGTTAAATAGCCAGAACAACTCCCAACTGTGAAAAGTTCAATCATGATTGACAAAATGAGAATCAGGCGAATATTAATCTATGCAGCCAAATGCGTAACCGGCGTGCTGGTAGTGCTTGGTCTGTCGTGGTTAGTAAATTACAATGACATCATCTGGGTGCTGATTTCCGTGATGCTGGTGCTATCTCCGGACGGATCAGACGCAGTAACGTTGGCGGTTACACGTATTAAGGCAAATGTGGTGGGTGGTATATCGGGGTTCCTGCTGATATTGGTGCATCCGAATATGTTGCTGATGATGAGTACTGCTGTATTTGTTACCGTGGTGATCTGCAACCTGCTGAACCTGGAAGCGGCTACGCGTACAGCGTTGGCGGCCACTATTATTGTAATGACCCACGAGGCTGGTGAACATGTATGGGATACTGCGGTGGCAAGGGTATTGTCTGTGTTAGCCGGTTGTTTGCTTGGGTTGCTGATTACTTTCATCTTCCATAACCGTTATACAAAACAAACCGCTGAAATGATCCTTCCGAAACCCGACCGTGGCGGGGAATAAAATGATACAGATTTGCTTCAGAATCGGCCCTTATTTTTGTCGCTACAAGGAGTGAAGCATGAAGAAAATGATATTATCAACAGGTTTGGCATTAGGCGCCCTCTCCTGTTCTTATTGTGCTGCTGCACAGGAAATAGATTCCCTGCCTGCCGGAAATGATTCCATCCGTTTTACGTATCCTGTACAAAAGAGCCAGCTGCCTGCCTGGCAAACAAAACAGTTTCATACCACCCTTGCTGGTATTGCCGTTCCGGCGGTGATGATCGGTTATGGTGTGGTTGCGCTCAACAATCCAACCCTCCGGGACCTGAACTCCACTACCAAAACGGAAATCAAGGAAGACCATCCTCAATTCCGCACCCATATTGATAACTACCTGCAGTATGCTCCAGTTGCAGCTGTTTATATCCTGAATGCCGCCGGCATACAGGGAAAACACAACCTGCGCGACCGCACCATCCTCCTCGGTATTTCCGCGGTGATTACCGCCAGTACAGTGGAAATTGTAAAAAAAGGCACGCATGAAGAACGGCCGGATCATTCTGATTACCTGTCCTTCCCTTCCGGGCATACCGCCACGGCTTTCGCCGCCGCAGAATATCTCCGGCAGGAGTACAAAGACGTTTCTCCCTGGTACGGCGTGGCCGGCTATTTAGCCGCTACCACCACCGGCGCTTTAAGGATGTATAATAATAAACACTGGCTCAGTGATGTGGTAGCAGGCGCCGGAATAGGTATACTGGGTACCAAAGCGGCCTATTGGATGTACCCCTGGATACAACGGCAGCTCTTTAAAGATCCTGCGCGCTCCACGGATAAGGTGATCATGCCTTATTACAACCCGCAATTTCACAGCGCGGGCCTCAGCTTTATCTTCTTTCCCCGCTAAGTAGCTTGATAAGTATATAACATGTCATAACGCCTATGCAGCGCTATGATGCTGCATCTGTCCCGGATGTGAAAAATACGTATATTAAAATATTAATTGGAGTGTTAACGAAAGAGTATATGGGGGTTAACCCCTAAAGTTGACCTGGTTACAAACACCTGTTTTTGGCAATTCGGTAAAGTTGCGGGTTTATCCTGAGAAATTTTGTGATTTAATTGTTAACGTGAAAAAAAAATGTTCATTTTTGCACCAGGCCCCGTGAAAAACCAGTGATCTGTGCAAAATATCGTGCTTTCATTAACATAGGATTTACAGTTGCCTGTGCCGGACCCATTATTTTAGCATTATCAATATGATAATCATTAAAACCCTTTAACCTGCAAACGACTCAAAATAAAACTGATCCTGTGTTTAACAAACCCCTCCTCAAAAGCTGTTAATTATGTATGTTCCGGTAATTATTTTCTTCTTTTTCATGTTGTGGTACATTCATTTCCGAACCCAAAGCTTTCGCAGTGCGTCTTTTAAAGAAAAGAAACTAAAGCCCATAGCGGGAGAAGATGCTATTCATGCGGTCAGGATAATAGGTGTATCCAACAGTGTATTCAGCGTATCCAAATATCTCCGCAGCGTAAAGAACCTGTCGGACAAAAGGTTTATGACCGTGGCGATTAACCAGGTGATCACTACCACTATGGGAACCACGCACCAGGCCCGCCTCATTGAAAACCTCGCTCCCGGAGAGGAACGCCGGCTGGGACATACCGATCATGTGAGGGAAGGCAAATACCAGATCTACATCGGCTATGAAATACTATGGGCAAGGTACACTCCTGCCCCTGTATGGCACAAAGAAAAAGACACCGAAATGGCATCTCCCGCAAAACTATATAATGAAATGCTCAGGCAGCACCAGGACTCGCTGATACAGGAAATGGAGGACAAAAAAGATTTATTGTCCTGACAGCTGTGCCGTTTTACCCCTGAAGATGCTTAACCAAACCATAGAGAAGACAACACCCAGCGTAGCGCCGGCGGTAACATCTTCCAGGAAATGCTGGCTCATATACATCCGGGAATATCCCACCAGCATAGCCAGCGCCAGGTATAACAACGACCAGTACTTGTTTTTTGCATAATAGGAAAGCACCGTAGCTGCCGTAAACGCACATACGCTGTGCCCCGAAGGGAAGCTCCTGAAATTATCAAGAACCGGAACGCCGGGTACAAAATAAATTTCCTGTAAACGGCTGGCAAAATAACGGTGCGGGCGGGGAAAGCCGATCATTGCTTTCAGCGTGAAACTGATAGCTGCGGTAAACAGGTAAGCAGTAGCCAACATAGCGCCGGCACGCCTGTTAATAACCAGCAGCAACAACGAAATGAGTACCGCCGCAGCAACGCTTCCCAGCTCTGTTATCCGGGGAAACAGGAAGTCGCCCGCAGGCGTGTGCAGTTTATTGATAAAGAAATAAGCATCCTGACGGCTTATCACCAGCCGCGTTATCAGCACCGTGATTACTAAAAGTGCAAATGGCCACACCAGCCATTTCAGCTGCTGGTATACTGTAATGAAATTTTTCAGAAAGGTATTCATGCGATCACGACTGGGTTAACCGGCGATGATAATTTATTTGTCCGAGATGATAATTAAGATGTGTACTCAGGTGCACCAGGAAATGCCCGGTAGACATGGCACTTGAAAAAACCTTTTCCGGATACGTTTTTTCAAGATCTTCCGCCGTTAAACCGGCTATAACGGTAAGGATTACACGACGGGTAGAACTGATCAGCACCAGCAGGTCTTCCGTGGGTACATTCCGCGCGCTGAACTCCAGCTCCCTGTTGCGGACATACCCCGTTTTCCCCAGTATGGCGCCTATATAGTTTTGCAGATTACCACAGAGATGCAGACAGAGGTTTCCAGCTGAATTTGTTATCCCGGGAGGAACCCGCCAAATGCCTGCTGCTGTTTCGTATGCGGCGATCTCTTCTTCCAGTTTGCTGAGATCGCGCTCAAATAAGTTAATTAAAATTCCGTTTAGCATATACTAAAGATAGGAAAAGCCCGCAATCATCTAAAGTTTTCCTTAAACATAAACTGATATGTTTTTGTTTAAAGTACATAACCCAACAGGATGACTGACAATAACAAACGCGAACTTACGCCCTTCCAGGAGAAATGGCATACTATCATTTTCGAGGCAAACACGCCGGCGGGAAGGGCGTTCGATATTATCCTTCTCGTTGCCATCCTGATCAGTGTTGTTATTGTAATGATGGAAAGCGTGATGCCTTTGCAGGAGAAATTCGGACGCTTGTTTCACATACTGGAATGGGTATTCACTATTATCTTCTCCCTTGAATATCTTTTCCGGGTATGGTGCAGCTACCGCCCAAAGGCTTATATCACCAGCTTCTACGGACTTGTTGACCTGCTCTGCATTCTGCCTACCTATGTAGAAGCTTTTTATGGTGGTGCGCATTTCCTGCTCACCATCCGGATACTGCGGCTCATGCGTATCTTCAGGATATTTAAACTGGTTCCCTTCCTGAATGAAAGCAAACAACTGTCGCTTGCCTTACAACAAAGCAAACGTAAAATATTTGTTTTCCTTTTTTTTATTGGATTATTAACTGTTGTTTTAGGCGCTATCATGTATGTGATAGAGTCTGAGCACAATTCGGGATTCACCAGCATCCCGGTAAGTGTGTACTGGGCAGTAGTTACACTAACAACCGTGGGTTACGGGGACATTGCGCCTATAACACCACTGGGACAAGCATTTTCAGCGCTCATTATGATAATGGGTTATGCAATTATAGCAGTGCCTACAGGGATCGTAACAGTAGAGATGAGCAGGATACGTAGCCGCGAAGATGTAGATCGTAGAGTTTGTCCGCATTGCATGCGTGAAGGACACGATGCCAATGCGGACTTCTGCAAATACTGCGGTAATAAACTCTGAATAATTAATTTACACTGAATAATGGCTGTACATCTATCATCGCCTTCTGGTAAGCGGCATCAAAAACTTCCCATTTACCGGAAACGCCGATGCGTATGGTGCGGCCGTCTATCAGGTCAAACTCGGCCACCTTTTTATTAAACCCGTGTTTAGTTCTTCTGAAATCCGTAATATCAGACAGCGGAAATTCCAGGGTAATCTTTTTACGGGTGAGCAACCAACCGATGATGCCAAATAAAAAAAACATCAGCATCCGCTTTGATTCCAAAACAATTCGCTCATTTGTAATATACAATGTAACTTGTTTTGCATTAAAGTTGTTTTTGATGTACACCCCGTCTACTTTGAATAACACGGTTTCCTGTGGGTTAAGGGGCCATTTAACTTTAATCTGCTTCATGGTAATTAACAATATGGTTAGCCGCAAAAATATAATTTTATTGTGAATCTAAACGGTAAATATGATCCTTACTTCGCTACTTGATAATGATTTCTACAAATTCACCATGCAACATGGTGTTATCAAATTGTTTCCGAAGGCCCGTGCCCGTTATACTTTCATTAACCGCGGACAGCACGCATTTCCGCCGGGCTTCGCGGAAGCTCTCCGTGAAGCGGTGAATAACATGCAGGAACTGCAGCTTACCCGGGAAGAAAAAGAATACCTGGCTGTAACCTGTCCGTACCTCGATCCCACCTACCTCGATTTTTTACAGGGCTATCGCTATAATCCTGCTGAAATACATATTGCACAACAGGGCGAAAACCTGGAAGTACATGCAGATGGCTACTGGTACCGTACCATCCTTCGGGAAGTACCGCTGATGTCGCTCATTTGTGAGCTCTATTACCAGCTAACCGGCCAGGAACGGGTAGCCGATGAAGAAGTAACCCGCATTACCCGGGGAAAGATTGAGAAATATAAAGAGATGGATATCACCATCGCGGACTTTGGCACCCGGCGGCGGCATTCCCTCGCCGTTCATAAGCTGGTGGTGAAAACGCTGCGCGACTATGGAGAAGGCTGTTTTATTGGCACCAGCAATGTACACCTGGCCATGCGGAATGGCGTAAAGCCGGTAGGAACCCACGCACACGAATGGTTTATGTTCCATGCGGCTAAATATGGCTTTAAAATGGCCAATATGCTTGGATTGGAAAACTGGGTACAGGTGTACCGCGGGGATCTGGGGATTGCGCTTTCTGATACCTATACCACGCCTGTTTTCTTTGAGCAGTTCGATAAGAAATTCGCCCGGCTGTTTGATGGCGTGCGGCACGACAGTGGCGATCCTATTTTATTTGCAGACCGTACTATTATTCACTACAAAGGCAAGAACGTAGACCCACTCAGCAAAACCATCATTTTCTCCGACGGCCTTAACTATGAGAAAGTAGCAGATATCGCCGCCTATTGCCGGGGAAAGATAGGGATGTCGTTTGGCATCGGTACCAATTTTACCAATGATGTAGGGTTAACAGCCCTGAATATTGTAATTAAGATGTATGAGGCCCTGCCCGAAGATGCTACCCGGTGGACGCCTGTTGTGAAGTTGTCTGATGTGAACGGGAAATATACCGGCGATCCGAGGATGATCGAACTGGCAAAGGAAATGCTGGATATTTAACAGCGGACTGTTTCCGGATTTGTTTGCCCGCATGATACAGGTAACAAATCCGGAAACCATCAGTTACCAGTTCCCCAGGCCAATACCCGTATCCCCTTCCGCCACATTCCCGGATTCAAAGCCTTTCTTAAACCAGAACATTCTTTGCTCGGAAGTTCCGTGGGTAAAAGCATCCGGTACTACCTGGCCTGTGCTCGCCTGTTGAAGGCGATCGTCGCCTACCGCACTGGCGGCATTCAGCCCGGATTCAATATCGCCCGGATCCAGGAACGGCTTGATCTTATTGGCGCGGTTGGCCCAAACGCCGGCCAGGAAATCTGCCTGCAATTCCAGCATCACCGATAATTTATTGTATTCCTTTTCGCTGAGCCGGGAGCGCATGGATTGTAACTTACTGCTGATACCCAACAGGTTCTGTACGTGATGCCCTACTTCATGAGCAATCACATAAGCCTTTGAGAAATCGCCCTTTACACCAAATTGCTGCTCCAGTTCATTGAAGAAAGAAACATCCAGGTACACTTTACGGTCGGCCGGGCAGTAAAACGGTCCCATAGCTGATTCCGCAAAGCCGCAACCGGAATTGGTACCTTTTTCGAAAGACACCATGCCTGGTACTTCATAGGTTTTGTTCCTCTCCTGGAACCCCTGCTTCCATACCCGTTCGGTACTGCGGAGTACTTTGGAAGACATCACCTCAAAAGGACTTGCATTCTCCTTCGTGAGTTTTTCAGATGTTCCGGCCTGCTCCTGGCCAGGACTTACCTGCTGAACAGCCTGCATTACCTGCTGCGGGTCCTGCTTAAAGATCAATGCCAGCACTATAATGATAATGGTGCCAATACCGCCGCCAACACCGATTTTGCGCATGCCGCCACCGGTCCGTTTCTCGACGTTTTCGCTCATTTCTTCATCATCAAGACGCATAGTAGATTTTAAATTTAGGGGTGAATATTCTTACCCCGAATGTACATTTTTCATTGTAAATTCCACTCTTTTCCCTAAGGGTAAACAAAAGCATTTTTTACCTGTTAAGTAATCATTACCAATCCATACTCATAAACACCAGTTCGTATGAAAATAAAGCAGATCCTCCTTGCCGCCAGACCCAAAGGATTACCTGTAGCCAGCAACTTTGAAACAGTAGATGCCATCTTACCGGAACTGCAGGAAGATGAAGTAATGGTAAAACCACTTTACTTTTCTGTAGATCCGTATATGCGTGGCCGTATGAATGATGCAAAGTCATATATCCCTCCGTTCCAGGTGGGCGAGCCGATCGAAAGCACCGGCGTGGCGGAAGTGACCAATAGCAAAAGCGCCCTTTTTAAAGCCGGAGATAAAGTAATGGGCAACCCCTTCCTGCCCTGGGCAACAGCCGCTATTTTTCCTGCTGCCCATCTCCGTAAAATCGATGACAGCATTCCGCTTACCTATTATCTCGGTGTGCTCGGCGTACCCGGACTAACCGCCTATTTTGGCCTGGCCGATATCGGCAAACCCCAGGCCGGGGAAACCGTAGTGGTATCCGGTGCTGCCGGCGCGGTGGGTATTGCTGTTGGGCAAATTGCGAAAATAATGGGTTGCCGCGCAGTAGGTATTGCCGGCGGCGCTGAAAAAGTAAAGATGCTCACAGATACCTTTGGTTTTGATGCCGCCATCGATTATAAAGGCAACACCAATATGGATGCCGCCATAGCTGCGGCCTGCCCTAATGGCGTGGATATTTATTTCGACAACGTAGGTGGCGATATTTCCGACGCCGTGATCAAACATCTCAACTTCTTTGCACGGGTACCGCTATGCGGGCAGATTGCTCTGTATAATTCCACGGAAGTGCCCGTGGGGCCACGTATCCAGCCCATTATGGTAACCAGGAGCATCCTCATGCAGGGCTTTACCATCGGCAACTATTCCAGCAGGTTTGGCGAAGGTTTCAAACAATTGTCGGAATGGGTTAAGGCCGGAAAAATAAAATATACCGAAACCGTGGAAGAAGGATTTGATCGTTTGCCGACAGCACTACTCGGATTATTTTCGGGAAGAAACAGCGGTAAGATGGTAGTGAAAGTGTAATTTTGAGTATGACAAATGCAGTTGTTCATACCCGTATTAAAAAAGTAGCCGCCGGAAATATCACAGATGCCAGTGATACGCTTGCTACAGAAGATCCACTCGAAATAAGACTGGTGCATGGCCCTTCTCATAATCGCCGGCAGCAGAACATTTCCGTTACCATGCGTACGCCCGGTGAGGATATGGAACTGGCCGCCGGCTTCCTGTTTACAGAAGGCGTGATCCGCGACCAGGCTGCCATACAGGAAATTATTTTGTCGGAAGATGATAGCGGCAGCGTTGCTACCGTTCACCTGAAACCAGCCATAGTAGCTCAACTGGGCAATACCCAGCGGAATTTTACCGCCACTGCCGCCTGCGGTGTGTGTGGTAAAAATGATATTGCCGCCATTCATACAGGCGTTTCCGTTAACCGCGCTTCCTTACGCCTTGCAGCCGCACAATTATTCGGGTTGCCTGCTATATTACGGAATGAACAAGCGCTGTTTGAGTCTACCGGCGGATTACACGCCGCCGCCCTCTTTAACCGCAACATGGAATTACTCCTGCTGCGTGAAGATATTGGCCGCCATAATGCGGTGGACAAACTCATAGGCGCCGCCCTGCAACAACAGTTAACACCGCTGGATGAATATATCCTGTTGCTCAGCGGCCGTGCAGGATTTGAGCTGATACAAAAAGCCGCAATGGCAGGGATACCTGTTATTGCCGCCATAGGCGCGCCTTCCAGCATGGCGGTAAAAATGGCCGCTGAATGGAATATTACCCTGCTGGGGTTCCTGAAAGATCAACGTTTTAATATTTACAGCGGAGCAGAAAGAATTGATGTCAAATAAATTTACGTGTTATGGATAGTGCAGAAAACCCGGTGCGGTTCACTGGTATCAGACTAGGCCCACCCAAACAAGTAGCAGCGGGCATTCCTGCAGTAGTGTCCAGCATGCGGCACATCCTCGGGGAAATGAATGCCTTCCGCGGAATGAAGGCACTGCTGGAACTTAATCAGAAAGATGGATTCGACTGCCCCGGCTGTGCATGGCCCGATCCCGATGATGAAAGATCCGGCATCGCGGAATATTGCGAGAACGGCGCTAAAGCCATTGCGGAAGAAGCCACCACAAAAAAGTTGTTACCCGTTTTCTTTGCCCAGCACAGCATCGCCGAGCTTGGACAATTAACGGATTACGAAATAGGTAAGAAAGGCAGGATAGCCCAGCCTATGCACCTCGCTCCCGGCGCTACACATTATACGCCCATCGCCTGGGCAGACGCTTATAAAATTATTGCCGGTCATCTCCATAAATTATCCTCACCGGATGAAGCCGTATTTTATACCTCCGGCAGAACCAGCAATGAAGCGGCTTTCCTGTACCAGTTAATGGTCCGCGAATATGGCACCAACAACCTGCCCGACTGTTCCAATATGTGCCATGAATCCAGTGGCGTAGCCCTGAATGATGCAGTGGGAATAGGTAAAGGATCTGTTACTTTGGAAGATATACATGAAGCGGAAGTGCTTATTATATTAGGACAAAATCCAGGAACCAACCACCCGCGCATGCTCACGGCTTTGCAGAAAGCAAAGGCCAACGGTGCTACCATCATATCGGTAAATCCTTTACCCGAAACAGGTCTGCTGAATTTCCTGAATCCACAAACCGTTAAAGGGGTATTAAATATAAAAACACATCTCACAGATATTTTTCTGCAGGTAAAGATCAATGGAGATATGGCCCTGCTGAAAGCCTTATCGCTGCTGATGCTACAGGAAGAAGAACGTGTGCCCGGCAGTGTATTCGACCAGGAATTTATAGCCGGAAATACCCAGGGCTATGAAGATTATATCGCTCATCTGAAAACGCAGTCGCTCCCGAAACTGATAGCGGATAGCGGCGTAGCGCCCGAACTCATTCAACAGGCAGCACAAGCCCTGTTCCATAAAAAGAAGATCATCGCCTGCTGGGCAATGGGACTCACCCAACACAAAAATGCAGTAGACACGATCCGCGAAGTAGTGAACCTGCTGCTGCTGAAAGGCAGTATCGGCAAGCCCGGAGCAGGCACCTGCCCGGTACGCGGGCATAGCAATGTGCAGGGCGACCGGACGATGGGCATTTATGAGCAACCATCCGCAGCCCTTCTCAACAAGATTAACGCCGTATACGGATTTCAGCCGCCGCAAGCACACGGCTACGACGTGGTACATGCCATCAACGCCATGCACCGCGGGGATGCCAAAGTGTTTATGGCGATGGGCGGCAACTTTCTTTCCGCTACGCCGGACACCCTTTATACCGCGGAGGCGCTGCGCAACTGCGATCTTACCGTGCACGTATCTACGAAATTAAACCGCAGCCATGTTGTGCATGGTAAAGAAGCCCTGATACTGCCCTGCCTCGGTCGCAGCGATAAAGATATCCAACATGGCGAACAACAATTTGTGACCTGCGAAAACTCTATGGGCGTCATCCAGATGTCGAAAGGTAACCTGCAACCGGTATCCAATGATATGAGAAGTGAACCGGTGATTGTCTGCGAACTGGCCATGACCCTGTTCGGTGAGAAGTCGCGCGTACCCTGGGCAGACTATGCCCGGCACTATGATCACATACGCAACGATATTGAAAAAGTAATTCCGGGCTTCGATAATTACAATAAAAGAGTAAGGCATCCGGGAGGGTTCTATCTGCCCAACGGCGCGCGGGACGGACGGTTCAATACCTACAATGGCAAAGCCAATTTCAACATCGCGGATGTACTAACCACACCGCTGGCCATCGACGAGTATATGATGATGACCATCCGCAGCCATGATCAGTTCAATACAACTATATACGGGCTGGACGACCGTTACCGCGGTGTATACCACGAGCGGCGGGTAATATTCATGCATCCTGCGGATATTGCCGCTGCCGGATTCCATCCGGGCGATGTGGTAGATCTCTACAACTATCACGGTGGCAAAGAACGTGTAGCATATGGCTTCATTATTGTATCTTATCACATACCTGAAAAATGTACCGCTACCTATTTCCCGGAAACCAACGTACTGGTGCCGGTGGACAGTGTAGCAGATAAAAGCAATACGCCCACATCAAAACTGGTGATCATCAAAATAAAATCATCGACTATAAAAAACTAACGCATGCAACCCATTATATGGCAGGCATTATTATGGCCGGCAACTGAATATTTTACGCTGCAGGAAAGTGGAACGGGAAAACTCGCCACCGGTTGTATCAACGGAGTAAGAGATCAACAACCATTTTGTATTCATTATAAAATAGAGATCACCGCATCGTGGCAGGTGTCGTCCTTTCATATTAAACAGGAAGGGCTCACGCCAACAGAACTAAAGCTCACCTCGGACCTTCATGGTCATTGGTTTGATAAAGATAATAACCACATCGACGCCTTTGATAACTGCATCGACATTGATATTTCACTGACCCCTTTTACCAATACACTGCCGGTGAAAAGACTGCAATTTGAATTGCAGGAAAGTAAACTGCTGGATATATTGTACATCAACCTCCCGGAATTTGAACTGCAGAAAGTACAGCAACGCTATACCCGCACTGGCCAGCATGAATACCTGTATGATAATGTATCCACAGATTTCACGGCAGTACTGCCCTTTGATGAAAATGATATTGTGAAAGATTATCCCGGGATCTTCCAACGCATTACTTATTAAAGAGCAACGCTGTTTCACGGACCAGCTCCGCAAAAATATCTGCGGTACTCCAGGCACGCGCTTTTCCGGCTGCCTGCCCGGCCCACATATTTACAAACGCTGTATTATCCAGCTCCCTGGCTACTTTACGGATAGGCCGCGTTAACTCATTCTGGTAAGGATATTCACTGATGGGTAGTCCGGAGGCTTCTATTTCCGTGATCAGGGTATTGCGGACACCTCTTGCCCAACGACCGGATAATGCACGGGTAAGCAGTGTATCCGTATCCGTTATATCCGCCAATGCCGCTTTATGTGCCGGTGTGGCAAGACTTTCATGCGCCCTGAGAAACAGGCTTCCCAATTGAACACCGGCCGCGCCCAGCATTTTTGCGGCGGCTACTCCCCTGCCATCCATTATTCCCCCCGCGGCAATAACGGGTACGTGTACACGATCTACGATCTGTGGCACCAGCGCAAGCGTGCCTACCTGCGGCAGCTTTCCCGGCAGGAAAGACCCGCGGTGACCACCGGCTTCAATGCCCTGTGCAATCACCACATCCGTGCCGGCCGAAGCAAGTACGGTCGCTTCTTCCACCGAGGTGGCCGTTCCCATCAGCAACACATGATGCTCTTTCAGCAGCCGGAACCCGGCTTCATCAGGCATACCAAATGTAAAGCTCACATATTTTATACCAGCTGCGAGGATAACCGGCAGCTGGTCTCTCCATGAATAAAAAGGTACTTCGTCGAAATTCACCGGTGCAGCGGCAAGCCTGTTGGCGCCATACAGGAATTGCAGGAACTCCTGCATATCTTCAAATGTTTTCCGGTCGTAATGCTCCGCGGGCTCATAAACAAAGAGGTTTACGGCAAACGGTTGTTGTGTTAATCCCTTTACCTCCCGGATGAGTGCCGTTATTTTTTCAGGTGGCAGTCCGCCTACCGGTAAAGACCCCATTCCTCCACTATTGCTCACAGCGGCTACCATAGCAGGTGTGGTAATTCCCAGCATGGGCGCCTGTATCAGCGGGTAAATGATCCCCAGCATACGGGTCAGTTCATTCTTCCATTGCATGACACAAAGGTTTAGTACTATAAATTTACGGAATGAAGGGGTTTCCTGCGCATGATTTTAGCGGAAGTTCAGCACCGTAGGTGCACGCAGTGCAGATACATCAAAGCGGAAATCAACGATCGTGGTTATTTCCAGCATCAGCTTCTTCATGGGGGCCGGCGCATTGGGATAATAGTAGCCGGAAACTTTGATGGTATTCAGTGAGAGGTTTTCATTACGTACCCGGAAACCGCCTCCCAATCCCAGGTAAACCGGGTTGCGGAGCAGGTCATCACTTTTGTTGGTGATCATGGATGCCTGTAGCGCCGTAAAGAAATTGAATTTGAAGCCGAGGAATTTCAGGGGGCTGTAGTACACGGTTTCTGACCCCAGGTTCAGGCGCTGAAAGCCATTGATCATGGTATTCCTGTATCCCCATATGCCGTACTCCATATTGATGTTGAGCGGCTTATTAAAAAACGGGTTAGGGCTGTTGAGGTAATCGATGTTCAGGAACTGGCGGAACCGCGATTTGCGGATATTCAGCAACCGGCTGTAATATTCCAGGCGGGCGTGTATTACGCCGTCTTCCCAGGCGTTGTTGAGCCAGAAGGTACTAAGACCGATCGTAGAATTAAAAAGGCCCTGGTTCCTGGTGGTCCAGAATTTCTGTGCTTCAATGCCGGTGTAGATCCTTCTCCGATCTTTCCAGCTTTCCCAACCGCTGGTGGCGCTGACATTGTACCCCAGGGGAATATCCTCCGTACGGCCAAAGCCAAAAAAGTAGTGGGCTTTAAAGTAATCGATGCGGTAAGCCTGTAGTTCTGCGAGGTACAGGCGGTGATTATTGTAAACGGGATCGTCTTTATACCTTATCTGGTCCGGCTTTCGCTGAAAAGATAAATTATAGTGCCTGGCCAGTACCGCGAAATTGGGCTTTTTCCCGATGGTGCCGTCGTGTTTATAGTTGTTGATGAAGTTATAGCCGATCCACCCGTCTATCACGGAATATACATAGTCGCGGTAAACACTGTCGCCGGTTTCCGGTAACGATCCGCGGATATTAATGGACCAGTTCTTTGACAATGCAAAACCGCCCACCAGTTTGGCAGAGTTGCGGTACAGCGGTTTATTGAAATTAATAAACACCGCTCCTTCAAAGGCATTGGTATCCAGCTGGGCGTAGTTATTCAGGGTAGTATAGCCGAGGCTCATATCTATGAAAGATCCCAGCACGTTGTATTTTGTATACCTCACTTCCGTGTTCCAGGTGGGCGAATAGTCCGAGCGCCACTGCATACCAACTCTAAGGCCCTGTCCTGCCCCAAACAGGTCGTTGTTGGATACACTGGCCCTGATGTCTTTTGCGCTGAACTGTGAAATGTCTACGCCATATTCAAAGAGATCTTTTGTGACCACTTCCACGTCGATGGAATCGCCGGTGGCGTTTTTTACATACAAACGGGCATCCTGTATAAACGGCCGGTTACGGAGGTAACGTTCATTGTCGGCCATTTCAAAGGGTTCCAGCGGTTGATTTTCCCGGAAGAACAGCGACTGCCGGATCACCCATTCCCTTGAATCGTAGTGCATACGGTTGGCCAGGTGGATTAGCTTCATGCTGGTGGTAAAGGTGGTATCGTTGATATTACGCGGACCGAAAACCTTTACTTTCCTATAGTAGATATTTCTGATCACTTTGCCCGCAAAGGGGGTAAAATACGCCTCACTTTTGATAATGGTGCTGTCGTTATCATTGGATTCCACCGGAACATCCTGTTTGGTAATGCGTTTTATGAGCGATTGGCGGTACTCTTTATTACGCATGGAATCGCGGTATTCCCCGATTTTTTTGAAAAGGCCACTACTTTTATGGGGGATAGTGTCCGCTGCAAGCGGGAACTGTTGGCCTTCTGCGTATAAACAGACAGGACTATGCAGGCCAATCAGCCAGCATAAGACAGTTAGTGTAGGCCATATTTTAAAATAATTCCTCAAATCTAGCAGCAGGTAACAAGTATATCGAAAAAAAATGAATTAGTAACAACCGCAATTATTGTACTTACCGGAATGATAATTGTGTAAAATTGAACGGATTACCTGGAAAAGTGTTACAAATATTAATTGTTCACCTTAAAGTTTTCGTTATGTTACGCTGGGCACTCATCTTTTTTATTGTAGCTATTATCGCAGCTGTATTTGGTTTCGGAGGTATCGCCGCCGGAGCAGCATCTATCGCCAAGATCCTCTTTTACATTTTCCTGGTGTTATTTGCTATTTCTTTACTGACAGGATTGCTGCGGAAATAAATACCGGTCATTTGCTTTTAGCTTTTAGTAAACGGTGTGATCAACATCTTTCTAAAAGCTAAAAGCAAAAAATTACTTCATGATGCTGGTTTCCCAGCCATCATATTCTGCATTCACCTGCTGGGCCAGTTCCCAAAGGCTCATTACCACACTGTCGATGGTGGCCTCACTGGCTTTGTCGGAGCGGGAAATACATAATTTATAGGGAAACTCAGGGTTGTCCGTTTTTTCTTCTCTGGCCAGTGCAAAACCATTTTCCTTAATATGCTCCCAGTAAGCAATTTTATCTTCCTCTGTTCTGAAGTGGATCCAATGCTCGATGATACGCTCTTTTTCTGAGGCATCCCCGTGCTGGCGCAGCATACGAAGTACCTTCCTGTTTTGAATGCGCTGAAATTCGTATACATCAGGAAAGAGAAAATCAAAATATAGTTCCCAGTTATTATCTTCCTTTACGCCGTAGTCGTAGCGGTAATCAGGAAAATTAACCATTGCATCCGCAATGAATTTATCATGCAGCAATGTGGTGCCTGAATAAAAGTAAAAATCGCGTACGCCATTTGAAAAGGTGCGGCCTACAAAATGCGCATCCAGTTTGGTTTGCAGTTGCTCCACCAAACTGTCCTCAATTTCACCCATGACGGCAAATTCATCGTTCTGCGGGAATCCGTCCTCACGTGGATTGTTAAGATATACTGTTATATATATGGCATTCGGCTTTTCCTTTAATGGCGCAAATCGTCTCAGATCAAGGTCAAGGCCTATTACTGCTGGACTTTCTTCAATATGGCACGTATAAATATCCCAGTCCGGTCGGTAATCCTTATGCATATAAAAAAATTAAAATAACGCAACAGCTGGCTGTAAAGATACGTAGCTCTGTAATACAATGGAAACGATAAACTTGTATTGACCTCTTTTTTATCCACAAAATTTAGCGTATGCTATGCGTTGGCCTCCACTCAATTATGCCGGTTAAAAACCAGGCTTAACACTAATTAACACTTGTGGTATTTTCTCTGCATATTCCTGCAACCGCCTACCACAAGGAATCCTGCGCGATTCTGTAGTTGAAACAGCGGACTGTAAAGGGTTCTAACCAACCTTTCATCCTAAAAACAGGCGATTCTTCATTCATAAAAGGTAATTTTACAGGGCTATAAATTGTTGGAAGCTATTATGAGAAAAATTGTATCGTTAATTACAGGCTGGCTGTTATTGTTTTGTATTACTGCTGTGGCGCAACAACCGGGTGGGAAAGCCGCCTCCGCCAGCATGGGCGTCATCTACGGCAAACTGCTGGATGCACAAACCGGCAAACCTATTGAGTACGCATCTGTAGCGCTGCTGCGCCCCGACTCTTCCGTGCAGACGGGCATGCTCTCCAAAACCAACGGGGACTTCAGTTTCGAGAATATTGCGCTGAGTAAATATATCCTGAAGATTAACTTTATCGGTTATGAAACCGTTTATAAAGCTACGGTGCTGTCTGACAAAACCAGCACCGTAGACATTGGTAATATCAAACTGAAAGCGAATGTAAAATCACTCGCCGCTGTGAATGTAGTGGGCGAGAAACCAGCCTTTACAATGGCTATCGATAAAAGAGTATTTAATGTAGAAAAGAACCTGGCCAGTATCGGCGGTACCGCTACTGATGTATTGAAACAGGTACCTTCTGTGAATGTGGACATCGACGGAAATGTAACCGTGCGCAATGGCACCCCTACCATCTTCATTGATGGCCGCCCCTCTACCCTCACACTGGACCAGATCCCCGCAGATGCCATTCAGAACATTGAAGTGGTCACCAACCCTTCCGCCAAATACGACGCAGAAGGCATGAGCGGAATCCTCAACATTGTGCTGAAGAAAAATAAGAAAGCAGGTATCAACGGCGCTGTAAACGCCGGCGTAACTTCCCTCGGCAGTACCAACGGCGGTATCGACTTCAACCTGCGCCAGGAGAAGTTCAACTTCTTTATAAATTATAATTTCCGTAACCGCAAATCCCCCATGACCAGCCGCCTTTTCCGTAAGAACCTGGGCGCCGATACCACCTCATATACGGAACAGCTGGAAGACGGTGACTTCTACCGGAAATTCCAGACCGGCCGCATCGGGTTCGACTGGTTCATCGATAACCGTAATACCATCACGATATCTGAAAATATCACCGGCGGTAATTTCAACCGGTATAATAATCAGATATTAAATGAACTGGACGACAAGCAACAGAAAGTACGCTATGGTACAGGGATCAACAATACACTGAACGGATTCCGCAACTACACTACACAATTAGGCTACAAGCATACGTTTGCCAAAGAAGGTGAAGAGTTGACGGCGGATTTCACCTATAATTATGCTACCGGCGACAACAGTTCCAATTACTCCCTGCAGTATTTTGATCTTGCCGGTCAGCCGGTTTATGATCCTAAAAAGCCGGAACTACGCTATGGCAGCGGAGAAGGAACCACTAAATATATGACTGCCCAGGTGGATTATGTAAAACCGCTGACAGAAAAATCCAAAATTGAAATGGGGCTGCGCAGCAACACCCGTCAGTTTGATAATTTTACCAATACCTACGGCCAGAATTATCCATCCGGCGATTTCTCACTGGATACGGCACTCTCCAACAGTTATCATTACCAGGAACAGATCAACGCGGGTTATGTAAGCTACACCGGCGCCAAAGATAATTTCGGCTACCAGGTTGGTTTAAGAGCAGAGCAATCGAACTACGACGGAGAAACAAGACTGGGGCAGAAATCTTCCTATAAGATCAATTATCCCATCAGCCTGTTCCCAAGCATTTTCCTGTCGCAGAAATTTAAAGGCGATCATGAGCTGCAACTAAACTATAGCCGCCGCATCCGCCGGCCGTGGTTCCGCGACCTGCTGCCCACCATCGACTACAGCGGGCAAAGCGCCAGCACCGGTAATCCGCAGCTGAAACCGGAGTTCACCAACTCTTTTGAATTATCTTACCTGAAAGACATTGCACATAAACACAACCTGCTGGTATCCGTATACTACCGCAATACCAATAATGCCATCACTGATTTTTACGTAGATACCACCCTGAACCTGAACGGGCAGGACCAACACGTATTACTCTCCTATCCTATTAATGCCAGTACCCGGAATTCATATGGCGCGGAATTTACGCTGAGAAGTCAGCTTACAGAAATATGGGATCTGACCACCAACATAAACCTGGCGCAAACAAAGATCGACGCCACCAGCAATGGCAGCAATCTTTCTAACCAGGGCCTTACCTGGTTTGGTAAATTGAACAGCAACACTAAGCTGCCGTGGAACCTCACTTTCCAGGTGAGCGCCGAATATGAATCAAAACAGATCCTGCCACAGGGCGAAAGAGAACCTAAATGGTCGGCCGATGCCGCCATTAAAAAGGACCTGCTTAAAAATAAAGCATTGTCTATTTCTCTCGGGATCGCCGACATATTCAATACTGATCGCAATCTTACCTATACCACTACCAGCTTTTCCGAGCAGGAAAATTACCGCAAACGCGCCACCCGTGAGCTGAGACTCAATGCTACCTGGCGCTTTGGCAAAATGGACACGCATCTCTTTAAAAGAAAGAATAACAAGTCCAAAGAAAGCAATAACGGAGAAATGGGTGGAGGCGATAATTTTTAATTCGTATTTTGTCGTTTGTAAACGACACTTATGGATTCTATTTATCATACTATTACCCTGCGGTTCCTTGCTGAACCATCAGACGTAAATTTCGGCGGGAAAGTACATGGTGGCTCTGTTATGAAATGGATTGACCAGGCAGGTTATACCTGTGCAGCCAATTGGAGCGGGCAATACGCCGTTACCGTATATGTAGGGGGTATCCGTTTTTTTAAACCAATCTCCATCGGCGACCTGGTGGAGATAGATGCGAAGATTATTTATACCGGCAATACCAGCATGCATATTTCTATTGATGTATTTGCGGGTAATCCGCGCCAGCAGCAGAAATCAAAAACCACGCACTGCGTAATGGTTTTTGCAGCGGTGGATGATCACGGCAAGACCGTACCGGTTCCTAAATGGACGCCACAAACTGCCAATGAAATAAGTATGGAAGGCTATGCAAAGAAACTAATGGATCTGCGCAAAGATATCGATGAGGAAATGCGGCCGTATATGTAGCTGCAGATGCTGTGATTATCCACCAGGATAATCACAGCATTCAACATTTAACTTGCAAACTGCATATCGCTCAATGTCCGGTACAAGCCATCCAGCCCTATTAACTCGCTGTGTGTACCTTCTTCCACAATATGCCCTTTGTCCAATACAATTATTTTATCGGCCTGGCGTACAGTAGCCAGCCTGTGAGCGATTACGATGGAGGTCCGGCCTTCCATCAGCTTGTCCAGTGCGTCCTGCACCAGTTTTTCCGATTCAGAGTCCAATGCGGAAGTAGCTTCATCCAGTATCAGGATGCGGGGATTTTTTAATACCGCCCTTGCGATGGCGATACGTTGCCGCTGTCCGCCGGAGAGTTGTATCCCCCTTTCTCCCACCACCGTTTGCAGCCCTAACGGGAACCGCTGTATGAATTCCCAGGCATTGGCCTTTTTCGCGGCTTCCTCCATTTCTTCCAGAATGGCGCCAGGCTTGCCATAGGCAATATTTTCTGCAATGGTGCCGCCGAAAAGGAACACATCCTGGGGCACTACCGCCATTTGTGAACGGAGCTGCGACAGTGGAAATGCAGTGCTTTCCTTGCCATCAAAGAGAATGCTGCCGCTTACCGGATCGTATAGGCGTAGCAGTAAGGACACGACCGTACTTTTCCCGGCGCCGCTGGGGCCAACCAATGCCACCTTCTGATCGGCATACACATCAAAGGAAACATCGTTCATGATGGTAAGATCCGGACGGGAAGGATAGTGAAAAGACACATTGCGGAAGCTGATTTGCCCGTCCAGCTGGTTTTCCGGCGCAATGGCCGTTACGGGGGTAATATCTTCCGCAGGTTCATCCAATATTTCCAGCAGGTGTTCTGTAGCGCCAATGCTCTTCTGCAGGTTAGTATATACTTCTGCAAGCCCCGCAATAGATCCGCCGATAAACAGGGAGTACAGCACAAACGACAAGAGGTCGGCCGTAGGCATACCGATGGAAACGCCTCTCCAGATAACAGCTACCAGTGCGCCAAAGATCCCCATGATGATAAAGGATGAGAAAGCCCCGCGGAATTTCCCGCTTTTCATACCGAGCCTCGCAGCTTCATTGGTGCGTTGCCGGTAGCGGGCAATTTCAAAAAATTCATTCGCAAAAGCCTTTACGTTCAAAACGCCCTGCAATGTTTCCTCCACCACGGTGTTGGAAGCAGCTACCTGTTCCTGTACCTGTTTGGAAAAGCGACGGATAAATTTGCCGAAAACCACGGCGGCTACCATCATCAGCGGCAAAATAGCCAGCATAAAAATGGTCAGGTGCGGCGAGGTGATTAATAAAATAACCACGCCTCCGATGATGATGATCATCTGCCGGATAAACTCTGCCAGGGTGGTGGTAAAAGTTTCCTGTAACAGGGAAATATCAGAGGAAATATGGCTGCTAAGCTCTCCCACCCTTCTTTCCAGGAAAAATTTCATCGGCAGGCGGATCAGGTGACTATAAATAGTTTGACGAAGCGTGGCCAGTGTTTTTTCTGTTACATTAACGAATAACACAATGCGAAAGAAAGAGAAAATAGCCTGGGCCACCAGTACGCCGATCAGCAGTACGCCGGCTTTGTTCATGCCATTAAACAGGTGTTCATTGCTTTTCGGATCTACCAGGTTACCCAATAGTTTCGGGAAGGCCAATCCGGCTAAACTTGAAATCAGGAGAAAAACAAGACCTAACGAAAACTCGGGCCAGTAGGGTTTTACATAACGGAACAGGCGGAATGTTTTTTTCAGAGCGGCTACCTTAATGGGTTGCTTTACCGCCGGGGTTGTGGTGTCGTTTTGCATTCGGATATTGTCTTTATTAATAGAGGTAGACGAAACGTATCCAAATATATTGTAAAAAGCGGGATAAAATCTATAATGCCTCCGGGGGATCGCTTTCCGTTGCAGGAAAACAAATACCAGAGGCATTATAAGTACGGCTAAGGCCGTGGTCTGTTTTTGGATGAATCGCCGGTGCCAGTCCCAAAGCGGGATGAATCTTCCCCTGGATTGATGGCTCCCGGAGGCGCCTGTGCCGCAGGCACAGTGTCTTGTTGTATCATACCGGCCGTGTCTGTGGTATTTACCGTTGAATCGGTCCCGGACTTATTACCGTTTCCGCATGCAGCGAGCATGAATGCCGATATACCTGCCAGCATGAGCATGTGTGTTACTTTCATAAACTGAGTGTTTAAGGGTGAGGTAATGCGGTTCTATCAGTTAACAAAGCGTCCTCCTTAAACAGGTGTAGCAGTTTATAAGCGGGTTGAATCCGGTTTGGTTTTAGCAGTATCTACAGGTATAACACTGGTGCTGTCTACTGAAGGCATGGATACAGCGGCGGAATCGGCTTCCTTGCTGGCCTCCTTTGAACTGTTACAGGCAAAGAGAAAAAAACTCAGGATACCGGTTAAACAAAGTACCACGCATGATTTATAGAAAAAGGCTTCCATCGTTGTGTTTTTTTATAATGATAGATTGTATTTTATAACAGACATTAAAGCAAGCAGTTCAATATCCTGTTACAATTGTTAAAGGAAAGAATTGTGCCAACACGTACATTTGCAGGTATATATTTTCAGATGATGAAAGATGTATTGCATATCATAGAAGAAGACCAGATACTGAAAGTGCTGATAGCGTTGGTAATGGGCGTATTACTGGGTCTTGAAAGAGAATATAAACGAAAGGCCGCAGGCATGCGTACCATGACGTTGATATGCATGAGCAGCACCGTATTCACGATACTTTCTGCTGAATTGGGATACCCCCATTCGGCAGACCGTGTAGCCTCCAATATCCTCACGGGCGTGGGTTTCATTGGGGCCGGCGTTATTTTCAAAGGGGATTACAGCATAGATGGCATTACTACAGCAGCATCTATCTGGATTGCTGCCGCCATAGGAATGGCCGTTGGTATGAGCGAGTACCTGCTGGCCGCTTCAGCCCTTGCCGGTGCGCTGATTGTATTGATTGTACTGGAATTTGTAGAAAGAAAGATTGCGGACATAAATGTTAAACGTTATTACACAATTTTTTTTCATGAAGAAAAATTTCCACATATAGAGGTTGAAAATATCCTACAGGGGTTTAACCTGAAGTATAAAAGAATGATGATAATAAGAAAGGAGCATATTGTGGAAGTGAATTACGCGGTGCGGGGCAGCCACGAAAAAATGGAGCAGTTTGATAATTTCCTGCTGACGAACAGCAACATCTCCCAATACGAGATACAGGCCAACCCATCGTAAGATCTTTAATTGAACTATTATGCCATCATATGCAGATCTGCCTTTACATTACGGCCAGGTTCCACCCTGGCTGGCAAAGCGGATGAGCCTTTTGGGCGGCGCTATTGTAGAGGCTATTGTGACAGACTACGGTAAAGGAGAAGTGATCAAAAAACTCAGCGATCCCTGCTGGTTCCAGGCGTTGGGCTGCGTGTTGGGTATGGACTGGCACTCGTCAGGCATTACCACCAGCGTAATGGGCGCCCTGAAAAAAGCAATCAATCCCCGTTCTGCTGAATTGGGTATCTATATCTGCGGCGGTAAAGGCCGCCACAGTAAACAAACGCCTGCAGAACTCACCGCCATTGCCAACAAAACCGGCTTACCCGGCGACCAGCTTGTGTACAGCAGCAAACTCACCGCTAAAGTGGATAATACCGCCGTCCAGGATGGCTTTCAGCTATACCTGCATTCCTTCATTTTGTCGGATGAAGGCGAATGGGCGGTAGTACAACAAGGCATGAATGATGCGAGCAGTATGGCAAGGCGCTATCACTGGCATTCGTCGGCCTTTCAATCGTATACGGAAGCACCCCATACTTTTATCTACGGACGTAACCAGGGCAGGATCCTTAACCTCACCGATTTAGAGGCCGGTACTACCAAAGCCGGGATCCTTCAGCTTACAAAAGAAAAACCGGTGCACCTGCTGCCGGAAATACGCAACCTCGTAATGCCTTCCCATCATGATGTGAGAGCAGAAAACCTAAACCTGAAAAGATTGGGAAGCGTGCTGGCCCTGGCGCACGATACCAGTCCTGCTGATTTTGAAACCCTTCTGATGCTGGAAGGCGTAGGCCCCAGAACGCTGCAGTCGCTTACGCTGGTGAGCGAAGTAATTCACGGCACGCCTTCCCGGTTTGAGGACCCCGCCCGCTTTTCGTTTGCACACGGCGGCAAGGATGGTCACCCTTTCCCGGTACCCACCCGGATCTATGATGAAACCATTCATACCCTGAAAGAAGCGCTGCAAAAAGCTAAGATCGGGGAATCAGATAAGAAGGATGCCATAAGAAAGTTGTCGGTACTTTCGCAGCAGATTGAAAAAGATTTTGAACCAAATACCAATTTTGAAAACGTGATAGAACAGGAACGCCGCGATTCCTGGAGATATGGCGGCAGAACCGTTTTCGGGAAAGCTGTAAAACCATCGGCACCCAAAAGCGGCGACCAGTTAACCCTTTTCTGAGCAGAAGATAAATAACGGAATCCATGATCGATTACAACACACTTACCGTTCCGGAAGCCACCATCATACAAAAGGAATTAAAAGATTCAGTAAAGATAACACCGTACAACGGCCCGTTAAACTATGTGGCCGGAGCAGATATTTCTTTCAATAAATTCAGTACTACCGTGTACGCCGGTATTGTAATGCTGGAATTTCCTTCGCTGAAACCGGTTGGCTATAGTCTTGTAAAAAAAGAGGTACTATTCCCTTACGTTCCCGGGTTCCTTGCCTTCCGGGAAGTACCCGCATTGCTGGATGCCTGGGCGCAACTGCCGGTAAAACCGGATATCCTGGTGGTAGATGGTCATGGTATTGCGCATCCGCGCCGCATGGGCATCGCCAGTCATTTTGGAGTGCTCACCCAACAACCTTCCATCGGCAGCGCGAAGAAGAAGTTATTTGGTGTTTATGAAGAACCGGGTATAGAAAAAGGCAGCTATACACCGTTAACGGATAAACAGGGGCTACAGCTGGGTAATGTGCTCCGGAGTAAAAGCAAAGTGGCGCCTATTTTCGTGTCGCCCGGACATTTGATAGATATTCCGGGCAGTACAGCAGTCCTTATGCAATGCATAAAAGGCTACCGTTTACCCGAACCTACACGACTGGCGCATAACGCGGTTAACCAATTCCGGACAAACATAATTTCTGAAGGATGGACCAGTCTTTGAATAAGTACGGCGACTAAAACTTTATCCACGCGATATTTGCTTTTTTCTCCAGGCCCTTTCGTGAAACCAACACGGTGGCATACATCCGCGTTTGTGCATTATAATCTGCCGCTCCCATCATACAGGCATATCCCTTTGTAACTTCCGGCGTACCGAAGAGAAACAACCGGTCCATCTTTCCTTTATAAAAACGGTAGCAGACAAAGTTCGCATCTGTTGCATATTTCAGGGGCTTACGCACTTTATCCTGTCCGCCGGTATCGAGGTATTGGAGATAGTCGTTGAAAAGTACAAAGGATACATCAGGCACAGGGATATAATCATACGACAACCACGTGTTGGTATTCAGCGTGGCGATCTTATTGCGGAATACCCATTCACTTTTACTGCGGCGTTGCAATTGAAAAGGCTCACAAACACCTGTGATCACCTGGTATTTGGAAACGGCCAGGGTGGAGTTCTCCCTTCCCGCCGTATCCAGCAGCGTGATCCCGATATCACCGAGATTGGTGTGCAGTTTATTCAGCTGGGAATTACCCTGTTTAAAAAACGAAAGACTTTCCATCAGCAGCGTGCTGCTACCATCTTCGTTCAGGTGTAACCGTTGTGGCGTGCCTTTGTATTCTTCTCTGTAGTTGAGGTTCTGCTGCACATTACGTGAAAGCTCCGGAAACGACAGCTGCACGTGCTTCTTCAGTTTACCGGTAGACTCCCTGAAGGTATTCATCATAATACCCGTGTACCCTTCTTTTTGTTTGGAAGATACATAGAGCAGCATCCGCACCTGCGAAGCAGCCACCTGGACTTCTCCGCCTATATTTCCAAAGCCGGCCGTGTAATCCAGCACTTCATGTGCAAACGTAGCTGAATCGGGCGATAGCATAGAAAAGAGCACCTTCGCTCCTGCATCGCCGTCTTTTCGTTTGGCATTAAAACCCACTGTGCCCAGGTATACTTTTTCTTTTCCCTTCACCGCCATGTTGATATAACTGAAATAGCTATACGAAGAATCTGGCAGGTAAAACAGTCCGTTGTTAATAATTTCATGACCCGGTGAAAAGTGCAGTACCCGGATGCGTTCATGCACGCTGTCGTTTTTCTGAATAGGCGCTCCTGAAAACATGGCTACTGCATAGTAATCGCTGTTGGCATCTTTCTCTACATACATATCATGGGAAGCGAGGTTATCGTCTATAAATACGCTGCGATGCTGTATGGTAGGCAGTTCCCCCAGTTTATCCTCCCGCAGTAACTTCCCTGTTTCCCCATCCAGTATAAGGCGGAACATCACGGGATTGTATTTCACCAATTGTTGAAGAAACAGTACCGGCTGACCGTTTATTTCAAAGATGCCATCTATTTCAGTAGACTCCAGGTCGGCCGCATTCCACTGCTGCGCGTGTACCGTATCGGTTGCTTTCAGCGCCCGGGCGGTGTCATAAATATTTACCAGCAGCCCGTCCTTTTTGGAGAAATGCAGGTATACGGTGTTACCATTCTTCAACTGCATCAGTTTGTCCCAGCCATCCTCCGGCTCGGCAAAGTCGGGCCCCAGGGTTACCACCGGAACCTGGGCTATGGCGAAACTGCTGATCAGCAAAGCTCCCAAAAGAACGGGCCATCTCAAATAGTTCATCTTCTTACTAATTATTAATTTCAAATATATGAAATTATTTAAATTAATAAGATGAATACATGGTTAGTGCCCTTCGTGCTCTCCGCTGTTTTTCAACTTGGCCAGCAGATCATACGCGCCTGTCACCACCACATCCCCTTCCGGCGCGTCTGCCGGGAAGGTTACTTCGGTATAACCCAGTTCACTGTTGCCTTTCTTTATCTCCAGCATATTGAAATGAAAGGTGCTGTCTGCGCCCGGTTTCTTTACAAACACGTATGCCTTGTTCTCAAAATTCACCACGGCCGCATCGGGCAACGCCTTTACGGCAGCAGCGCCGGTTTCAATCATCGCCTGCAGGTAAGTGCCCGGAAGCAGCTGCGTATCTTCTTCCTCCAGGTGGCAATGTACCCTTACCGTACGTTCCGGGCTTATTTCGCGGCCAATCAGATGAACCGTGGCAGTACGCGGCGTAGTTTCATTGGCGAGCGTGAAACGCACCAGCTGCCCGATCTTTAACCGTGGTACATCTTTCTCAAACACGGTCAGCTCCGCATGCAGATGCTCTGTATTTACAATACGAAAAAGTATATCCGCCGGCGTTACAAACTGGCCCAGGTTAACATTCACCTGTGTTACATAACCGCTGATAGGCGCATATACATTAACAGTACGCTGAATATTCCCTTTTTGCAAAGCAGTAAGGTTGATGTTCAGCACCGACAATTTTTGCCTGAGTCCATTTTCTTTCGCCAATAGAGTTTGCCAGCTGGCTTTGGCCTGCTGCAGCGTTTTCAGGGCGTTTACATTTTCTTTGGCCAATTCCTGCTGGCGGTCGTGTTCCTTTGTGGCATACTCCAGTTGACTGCTTACTTCCAGGTAATCCTGCTGTAACTGGATGTAGTCGAGGTTTTCCAGTACCGCAATTACCTGCCCCTGTTTTACCGGCATGCCCTGCAACAGGCTGGTTTGTTTTATAAATCCACCCATCGGCACGGAAATGCTTACCTGTTGCTGCGGCGGTACATCCAGCAGGCCATTTACTTTCACGGCGCCGCTGATCTGCCGGTTCTCAGGTTTACCATAAGTGATCCCTGCTGTTTTAAACTGCGCGGCAGTCAGCTCTACAACACCGGCTTCCTCTTCATGATCATGGGCATCTGTAGTAGCGGGTGTTTGTTTGCTTCCACAGGAAACAAGAAAGAAGATGATAACGGTAAAGGCTATATGTTTTTTGAATAATTGCATGATGATATTTTTTTGTTGATGACCTTACTGCTGACCTGCCAGGTAAGCCATATATAATTCTGCCTGTTTTACTTCATTGCGGGCCAGCAGGTATCCCTGCCGGGCGGTGAGCCCATGCTCCAGGTTAAGAAAATATTCTGCATAGCCAATGTCTCCACTGCTGTATGATTTCTCAGATTGTTTCAAAAGCAACTCCACGTTTGGCAGCGACGTGCTTTCATAAAACTCCAGGCTGTTCCTGTTTTTGATAAACTGTTGTACTGCCTGTTCATACTGGGATTGCAGCTGTATCACATTATTATCAAACTGCAAACTGGCAGCCTGCTGCTGCTTTTCTTCCGCCCTTACTTTTGCTTTAAGTGGCCCCATCCAGATGGGCAGTGCCAGTCCAACCTGAAATCCCTGGAAACGGTTGCTGTTGGTGGCCAGCGGCGCGCCTGAAGCATTCAGCGGGGTGCCAATAAACGACTGGTTAAAATAACCTACCATGATATCCGGCAGTATCGCGGCTTTGAACAACTTCTTTTGCTTTTCCGCAATGGTTACCTGCTGTTTAAGGTATTGCAGTTGCGGATTGGCAGCTACCGCTGCGGAATCATTTATGAGAGAAAGCGTGGCGCCTGGTATAGCCGTTTCCGTTATAGTAACCGGCGTAGTGATGCCCAGTAATGCCTGCAACCTGGCGGTATAAATTTTAAGATCCGCCTCGTTCTGACGCAGGGAATTCTTTACTTCATTGAGCCGTCCTTCAGCAGCGATCTTCTCCAGCATCCGGCTTTCCCCGGTGCGGTAACGCAGATCCGCGCTACGGGCAAACCTGCTGAAGATGCTGTCCTGCCGCATGATCAGGGCTCTTACTTCTTGCAGGTACAGCAGCTGTACATATACCTGCTTCACCTGGTACACCAGTTCATTTTGCGTAACAGCTTTAAACCATACGGCTTTATCTACCTGCGCATTATTCAGTTCCTTCCTGGCGCCGAACACGGTGGGAAAAGGAATGGTTTGTGTGACGCTGTAGTTGTTATCATTCGCAACATAACTGTTTGTTTGTCCGTACTGCAGGTTCACATCTGTTTTCGGGATCTCCCCGCTGGTGCCTGTCATTTTACGGTAGTAACCGATGGAAGCATCAGCAGATTTCAGTCCTTTATTTTGCTGCAAGGCCAGCTGCACCGCTGTTTCCAGCGTCAGCGCCTGCGATTGCGCCACGGCCATCGCAGGTAACAGCAAGCCTGTTAATATCCAGATCTTCATAATGTATGTTTTGAAAAACCTTTCTCAAAATAGATATATAAACACGGCAACACCAGGAGGGTGAGCAAGGTAGAAGTAATCAATCCTCCTATTACCACGGTAGCCAGTGGACGCTGTACCTCCGCTCCTGCGCTGGTGGCCAGGGCCATCGGTAAAAAACCGAGCGACGCCACAAAAGCCGTCATGAGTACCGGCCGTAATCGTGTAGCCGTTCCATTTAGTACCACGCTGTTCAGGTCCTGCAAGCCGGACTGTTTCAACCGGTTGAACTCTCCTATCAGCACAATGCCGTTTAATACCGCTACGCCAAACAATGCAATGAATCCTACCCCGGCGGAAATACTAAAAGGCAAACCGCGCAGCATCAACGCAAAAACGCCTCCTATGGCCGACATCGGGATGGCGGTAAATATGAGCAGCGATTGTTTTACAGAGTGAAAAGTAAAATAGAGCAAGCCGAAAATCAGCAACAACGCCACGGGTACGGCAACGGCTAAACGCCGGTTCGCTTCTTTCAGATTTTCAAACTGCCCGCCGTACCGGATAAAATAACCAGCGGGTAGCTTTACCTCTTTGCCGATAGCTGCTTCAATCTCTTCTACCACGCTGGTGATATCGCGGCCACGAACGTTAAAACCAACGATGGTACGCCTTTTCGCATCTTCTCTTTGCACCTGGTTGGGACCGGTCGTCAATTTCACTTCCGCTACTTCCTGTAGCGGCACCTGGTTGCCGGATGGTGTGGTGATGTACAGGTTTTGTACATCCGCCAGCTGCTGCCGGCTTTGCTGATCCAGCCGCAGCACCAGGTCGAAACGCTTCTCCCCTTCATATACCAGTCCGGCGCTCTGACCGGCGAAAGCGGTGTTAATAGTTTGATTAATGGTGGCGATATCAAGTCCGTAACGGGCTATCTTGTCCCGGTCGGCTGTGACCACTATCTGTGGTAGCCCGCCGGTTTGCTCTACGTACAGATCTTTGGCGCCGGGTGTACGGTTCACAATGCGGCCTATTTTATCGGCCAGTGAAGCCAGCGTGGCGAGGTCTTCTCCAAAAATCTTAATTCCTACATCCTGCCGCACGCCGGAAATCAGTTCGTTGAACCGTAGCTGGATAGGCTGTGAAAAGCCAAAACTCACGCCAGGTATAACCTCAAGGGCTTCCTGCATTTTATTGGCCAGTTCTTCCCGGCTGCGGGCACTGGTCCATTCTTTCCTGGGCTTTAGTAAAATAGTGAGATCGCAGGCCTCCATCGGCATGGGGTCTGTGGGTATTTCTGCGGCGCCTATTTTGCCGATCACTTCTTTCACTTCGGGAAATTGTTTCATTAATATACCGGAGGCCAGGCTCACTTTGTCGATTGTTTCCGACAGTGAGCTACCGGTGAGTAGCCGTGTCTCCACGGCAAAATCGCCCTCTTCCAGGGTAGGAATAAATTCTCCCCCCATCTTACCAAATAAAAATAATGCGATCACAAAAAGCAGTATAGCCGCTCCCGTTACCAATGCCTTTGCGCGCAATGCACCCCGGATAACGGGGTCGTATATACGCTGAAAGAAGCGCATGAGGCGGTCGGCCACCGTAACTTTATTATCCAGGTTTTTACTCAGCATCAGCGCGGACATCATGGGCACATAGGTGAGCGACAGGATGAAAGCGCCGAGGATGGCGAAAGAAACGGTTTGCGCCATAGGCCGGAACATCTTGCCCTCAATACCGGTTAAAGCAAGTATAGGCAGATATACGATAAGGATAATAATTTCACCAAAGGCAGCGGTGCTGCGGATCTTGCTGGCAGCCTCAAATACTTCGGTGTCCATTTCCTGCTGTGATAAGCGTACCAGTTGCCCGGTTTTATTTCTCCCAGCGAGATGGTGTAATGTGGCTTCTACTATAATTACGGCGCCATCTACGATCAACCCGAAGTCGATAGCTCCCAGGCTCATCAGGTTGCCCGATACCCCAAACAGGTACATCATAGAAATGGCAAATAACATCGACAAAGGGATTACAGAGGCTACAATCAGCCCTGCGCGCAGGTTCCCGAGGAATAATACGAGTACGAAGATAACAATGAGCGCTCCTTCTACCAGGTTCTTTTGTACCGTGCCCACAGCCCTGCCCACAAATTCGCTGCGGTCCAGGAAAGGTTCTATTACCACGCCGGGCGGCAGGGTTTTCTGTATCTGCGCGATCCTGGCTTTCACCGTTTTCACTACCTCGTTGGAGTTTTTCCCTTTCAGCATCATTACAATGCCGCCAACGGCCTCTCCGTTTGCATTGCGGGTAAGCGCGCCATAACGTACGGCGTCTCCCAGCTGCACGGTGGCGATATCCCTTATCAATACGGGCAATCCATCCGGTGTATTCTTCACCACTATCTTTTCTATATCCGCCAAACTACTGATCAGTCCTTCGCTGCGAATGAAGTAAGCGTTGGGTTTCTTGTCGATATAAGCGCCACCGGTGTTCTGGTTATTCCTTTCCATGGCGTTGAACACATCAGCGATGCCCAGGTGGTGACTGCGGAGTTTGTCCGGGTTCAGCGTTACCTGGTATTGCTTCAGCATCCCGCCAAAGCTGTTTACTTCGGCTACACCCGGCGTTCCCAGCAGCTGCCGTCTTACATACCAGTCCTGTATAGTACGCAACTCACGGGCGTCGAACTTTTCTTCATACCCTTTCCGCGGATGCAGCACATATTGGTATACTTCCCCCAGGCCGCTGGAAATGGGCGACATTTCCGGGGCGCCGATGCCGGGAGGTATATTGGTTCTGGCTTCGCCCAGTTTTTCATTCACCTGTTGGCGGGCCCAGTAAATATCTACATTATCGTGAAATACAATGGTGACCACCGACAGTCCAAACCTGGAAATAGAGCGTATTTCCGCCAGTTCCGGTATCACAGCCATTGTTTGCTCAATAGGAAAGGTAATGAGCCTTTCCACTTCCTGCGCCGCGAGTGAAGGCGATTGTGTAATCACCTGCACCTGGTTGTTGGTGATATCCGGTACTGCATCCACCGGTAAACGTAATAAGGAGTATACGCCAAATGCCGCCAGGGCACACGTAAATATCCCTATCATTAATTTGTTCCTCACAGAGAAACGAATGATCTTATCCAGCATGATTGATTCAATAAGTAATAAAATGACGTACCATAGCCATATCTGCACCGGTAAAAGGCACGGATATGCTCATAGCAAAAACATTTGTAAAACGGATTAAACCAGCTGTGGGGGCTGCCAGATATTATCTGATAAGGAAGGAAGCGGATTAACGGGCAACAGCGGGTAATCTATGATGATCCGTTGCGCCATAAAATAAACGGTGACTGCCACACCGGGAGTGGCCTGTACATTGCAGCAACTGCATACGCACAGCGGCGAGCAGTAGTCCGGTTGTGTTTCGTGATCGTGGGAAGTGGTGAGTTGTGCCGCCATGCTGCTGTTTGCCGGCTGGTAGTCGTTGCAGGGAATGCACGACAGCAGCAGGATATAACAGCTTAGTATGTAAAGTAACCACTTCATCTTTACAAATGTAAAAATTAAACTTAAAACCCCGCCGGAAAAAACTGCATCGCAGTTGCGGCTGAGATGATTTTATATTACGATTTGTACTTAAATTAGCCGCATGAATTGCCTGATAGTAGACGATAATAAGCTGGCACGTACCGCCATGAAGCAATTAGCCAGTCATGTGGAACAATTACATGTGGCAGGTGAATGCAGCAGCGCTATGGAAGCATATAATTTTTTACAGAAAGAAAAGATAGATCTCCTGTTGCTGGATATAGAAATGCCCGGTATGAGTGGCCTGGAGCTTACCCGCAACCTGGGGAAGAAACGTCCGGTGATTATCTTTACCACTGTAAAAAAAGACTATGCAGTAGAAGCGTTTGAGCTGAATGTGGCCGACTACCTGATTAAGCCGGTACAACCCGCCCGTTTTATCCAGGCCATTGAAAAAGCCCGCGAAATCGCCGACAGCAACAGCCGCGAAATACAGGTGTCTGATACCGAGTTTGTATTTATACGTGATAATGGTGTTCTGAAGAGAATAAAAACAGAAGACATCCTTTTCCTCGAAGCAATGGGCGATTATGTAAAATTAAATACCCCGCAGAAATTCCACGCCATCCATACCACACTGAAAGCGTTGGAAGAGAAACTGCCTGCTGGTAAATTCATGCGCGTGCACCGCTCTTATATAGTAGCGCTCGACAAAATTGAGTCTATTGAAGATGGCACCATCATTATCAATAAAAACGCGATTCCCGTAGCAGATGCTTACCGTTCTGCACTGAATAATAAACTGAACCTCCTGTAGCTCAACGACACTTTCCCCTTTTTGACCGATAGCTGCTGCCTGTTGGGCCATTAGTATTACCCTCACTTTTGAAGTGGATGTACCTTTAGGTCGTCAAACAATTGATCACTAAATAAAATATACAGCCATGAAAAAGTTTGGTATTGTAATCGCCGCAGCTATGTTGTTTATGAGTGCATCATCTTTTGCACAGACCACTGCGCCTAAAAAAGAAACAAAAAAAGAAGCGACTGCAAAGGCGCCTGCTCACAAAACACATGCGAAGCATCATCATACAGCAAAACCTGCTGCTGCTCCGGCTGCACCCAAAGCAAAATAATTACATTGCCTTGTCAACATAATTAGCCTCAGCGAATTATCACGCTGAGGCTAATTATCTGAAGGAAGGAGCAATAAAATTGCTACTTTTATTGAACCGGCTTTCCTATATCAGCGTTTATATGTACTAAACTGTCATGCAGCCTAAAAGAATCAAATATTACCTCCTCGGCCTGTTCATTACCGGAATGATATTATTTGTGGTGCTGCAATTCAACTCCGCCAACAATATCCATAAGCTGATCAAAGGCAATGAGCAGCTGTTACAGGAACTGAATGTAAAGAACGAACTCCAGAAGCTGCAAACCAATATGGCCAAAACCGACAGCAAGGTACGTGGCGCAGTTATTTCCCAGGATACTATTCATATTACCGGCATTGAAGCCGAAATAGCCATTATTAAGGCAGATCTTAAAGAGATCAATAAAATCATCAAAAACGACAGCACGGAGAAACTGCTTACCCAGCTCAATTACCTGGTAGATGAAAAGAACACCTTTAACCTGATGGTGCTGGATACTTTTTACAGCCAGGGTAAATGGGCCGCTGAAAAATTAATCAATAACCAGAAAGGAAGGCGGCTGGGCGAAGCCATCAACGGTATTCTGCGGCAACTGGATACCACCCGGCAATCGGAGGTGAACCGCACTACCCACCTGATAGACAGCAGCGGGCAAAAAGCCCAGCGCTGGGGCACCGTACTGGTGTTCTTTGCCTGTTTAATGAGCCTGCTCGCATTTTTATATATCACCAGCCGTATCCACCGGCAGGAACAACTCATAGAAGCACTGGATGAATCGCAGCAGCAGGAGAAAAAACTGGCCACCATAAAAGACCAGTTCCTGGCCAATATGAGCCACGAAATACGGACTCCCATGAATGCGGTGCTGGGTTTCACCAACCTGCTGAAAGCACAGCCCCTCAACGATAAATCCAAAGAATATGTAGGCGCCATAGAAAGCGCAGGCCAGAGCTTACTGGAAATCATCAACGACATCCTGGATATCTCCAAAATAGAATCCGGTATGATGCGCATAGAAGCTACCTCCTTCAGCCTGCGCAGCGTGCTGCATGGCGTAAACACCATGTTCAAACCCAAAGCCGAGGAAAAACAACTCCGGCTGGCTGTTACCATCGACGAAGAGGTACCGGATATTTTATATGGAGATGTAATGCGGTTGACACAGGTGCTGGTGAACCTTACCAGCAACGCCATTAAATTTACCAGTGAAGGCGAAGTACGCATACATGTGGCGAAAGTATGGGCAGAAGAGAATGCGGTTCGTATATTATTCACCGTTAGTGATACCGGTATTGGTATTGACCCCGCTATGCAGCAACGCATCTTCGACCGCTTTCACCAGGCGGAAGCCGCCACCACGCGTAAGTTCGGCGGAACGGGTCTGGGGCTCACCATCGTAAAACAACTGATAGAATTACAGAATGGTTTTATTTCCGTGGAAAGCAAACCCGGTGAAGGCGCCACCTTCAAAGTGGAATTGCCCTATACATTAGGTGAGTCATTGTCAGAAGAAGGACATCATTATTTTACGGAGAACGACCAACTCCCCTTACATCCCGATGTGCGGCTGCTGGTGGCAGAAGATAATAAGATGAACCAGAACCTGCTGCGTCACTTGCTGGGCAGCTGGCAATTGCAGTATAAAATTGTGAACAATGGCAGGGAGGTATTGCAGGCATTGGACCGGCAGCACTACGACCTCGTGCTGATGGATATACAAATGCCTGAAATGGACGGCTACACTGCCGTACAGGCCATCCGGCATGAGCTGCACTCCACTATTCCCGTAATTGCCATGACCGCCCACGCCATGGCCGGAGAGCGTGAAAAATGCCTCCAGATGGGCATGAATGAATATATCTCCAAGCCTATTATTGAAGAGGACCTGTATAGGATGATCCAGGTATACATCGGCAAACTGCCGCCCCGGGAGTTACCAGCTGTTTATCACCTCCCAAATGAAAATGGCGCACAGCATCTTATCAACCTGAATTATCTCCACGATCTTTCCAAAGGCAACAGCCACTTCGAAAAAACGATGCTGGAGCAATTCATTGCGCAACTGCCGGAAGAATTATCATTGCTGAAACAGGCGGTGGTAGCGGAAGACATTCCCGCTATACGTTCCACTGCACACAACCTGAAAACAACCGTATCCTTTATCGGTTTACAGGATCACCTGTATCCTATCCTGGAACCGCTGGAAAAACTACAGGAAAACAACTATCACCCCGGCATGGTGGCCAGCCAGTTCAATACCCTGAAACAGCTGTGTATACAGGCTGTACAGGAGGCAATCCACATCCTGTTATAATTCTCTGCTATATATTACCGTACATTTTTCCCTGTTCAACGACAGTAATTCCCTGTTCACCGAAACATCCTGCCAATACCTTCTTTGCTGATGTATTTTTACTGCAGAAACTATAACAAAATATTCTTCATCTAATCATTTTAAAAAGACAACATCATGAAAAAAAGCCTGATCGCCGCTGTAGTAGTAATGAGCATTTCTGCTGCATCTTTCGCACAAGCACCAGCTGCTAAACCTGCAAAGAAAGCTGCTAAAACTGAAGCAAAAGCTGAAGCAAAACCAGCTGCTGATACTACTAAGAAAGCCGCTAAACACGAACATGCAAAGAAAGCTGCTCCTGCTCCTAAGAAAGCATAATTCAGCACCATACAGCGTTTGAGTTAATAGTCCCGTTGGCCTTCCCGGTTAACGGGATTTTTTATGTATAGGAGAATCGCCGGAAATGATACAAATCAGCGACCCTTATACGCAAAAAAAGAGCTCACTGTAAAGTGAGCTCTTTTCAATAATATCAGGGCAGTTATTATTTCAAACTGTCCAGTTTCTTTTTCACTTCTTCTACTTTTGCAGTGTTGTTTTTGATCGCATAGATCTTCTGCAGTGCATAGAGGCAGCTTTCGTAAGTTTGTTTGTCGCTGGCATCGAGGCTGCTGGCTTTAGCAGTAAAGCCTGCATCAGCTTTCTCGAAGAAAGGTAATGCCTGACCCATCAGTCCTTCTACTTTTCCCTGTAATTCTTTGGCTTTGGGAGAAGTTTGCTGTTTGCTGTCCAGTCCATTCAGTTCTTTGTTGAAAACAACTGCGCGGTTAAAGTACAGTGCGCCCAGCTGGAAGTTAGCGGTAGCATCAGCAGGGTTCATTTCGATAGCTTTCTTATAAGCTGCTTCTGCTTTACCTATCAGTTCTTCGTAGTTAGCTGGTTTAGGAGCATCACCGCCTTTATCATCGCGGGGATTAGCCAGGTTATCTACGCGGATAGCGTAATCCAGTACAGCTGGCTGGTCGTTTGGATTTTCGGCAATCTTCTTTTCCAGCATGGTCAGTAATTCGTTGGTTTTACCTGTTTTGCTGTAGAAAGCCATTTCCATATCGTTAAAGCGTTTATCCTTAGGGAATAAACCTTTAGCCTGTTCAATAGTTTTCAGCCAGTTTGCCTGGTCGCCTTTTTCTTCATACAGCTGACCCAGGATTACATAGAGTGCTGGTTCGCCTTTGAACTGCAGATCTGCTGCTTTTTTCAGGTAGGTGAAAGCATCATCTTTTTTACCGGCCTGGTTGGCAGCGTAACCAACGTAAAAAGTGAGGGCAGTATCTGTAGGAATAGAGCCACCGAGGTTTTTACTGTTATAGAAGTCAGCTACTTCAAATGCCTGTTTGAAGTTATACAGGGAGGAGTCCCATTTCTGTTCATTCAGGTTAGCATAACCGGCGTTGGCGATAGTAGCGTATACATTGAATAACGGCTGGTTCATTTCCAGAACAGCTTCTTTCATTTTAGGATCTATTTCCAACGCTTTTTTGAAGGCAGCAAAAGCTTCTGTTGCGAGTGCAGAACTTTTCTGCTTGGTGCCCATAGCTTCCAGGATCTTACCATCTACCAGCCATGTTTTAGCGTCGTTCTTGGTCTTTTCATTCTGTAATGCTGCGTCAATATCCGCTTTGGCTTTTTCCAGATCTTGCTTCTTCAGGTTCTCATCCGCACTGCTAACTTTTGCCCGTTGTGCCATAACCGATACACCGGCCGTGCAAAAGAGAAGAGATACCAATAATTTTTTCATGCTTTTGTTTTTTTTAGTTGCTGATTACAATAAGAGTATGGTGCTCCAATAAATAGTAATACAACCAGTAGTATAGTTACCACTAAAAGCTGGCTGTATTTTTTTTATCAGAAACCGGTAACAGACCGGGTTAAGGACCTGTTACCGGCTATAATTTATTTATTCTTCTGTAGTGTCAGTAGCTTCACCGTCGGTTCCTTCCGGTGTATTGTCATTTTCACCTGCTTCAGGTGTTTCATTACTTGCTACAGCGGGCGTTTCGCTACCTTCTTCGCCTTCTTCTGCGTGGATTACTTCTTCTTCCTGTTCATCCAGTCGTGCTACAGCGGCTATTTCGTCGTTGTCATCCAGGCGGATCAGGCGTACGCCCTGTGTGGCGCGGCCGGCTTCGCGGATATCTGCAACAGCCATGCGGATGGTGATACCGGACTTACAGGTGATCATCAGGTCATGTTTCTCTGTTACGTCGAGTACTGCGATCAGGTTACCGGTTTTCTCCGTGATGTTAATGGTTTTCACCCCTTTACCGCCACGGTTGGTAATACGGTACTCATCGATGCTGGTACGTTTACCGAATCCTTTCTCAGATACCACGAGGATGGTTTTCTGTTCATCTTCCTTATTAACACAAACCATACCAACCACCTCGTCTTTGTCGCTGTCTACCTCAATTCCTCTTACCCCGATGGCGCCGCGACCGGTGTCACGCACTGTGGCTTCAGGGAATCTGATAGCGCGGCCGCTCTGGATGGCCATCATAATCTGGCTGTCGCCGGTAGTCAGTTTGGCTTCCAGCAGTTCATCGCCTTCGTTGATGGTAATGGCATTTACACCGTTCTGACGCGGGCGGGAGAACTCTTCCACCATCGTCTTCTTGATGATACCCTTCTTGGTACAAAGTACAATATAGTGGTTATTGATAAAATCTTTATCACTCAGGTCTTTAATATCGATGATAGCGCGGATCTTATCATCGGCCGGCAGCTGGATCATGTTCTGGATGGCACGTCCCTTACCGCTCTTCTCTCCGTCCGGAATTTCATAAACCTTCAGCCAGTAGCAGCGGCCTTTCTCTGTGAAAAACAGCATGGTATGGTGCGTGGAGGCTACGAACAGGTGCTCGATATAATCCTCATCACGGGTTTTACCACCAATGGCGCCACGGCCACCACGTTTCTGCTGACGGTAATCGTAGGCAGAAGTACGTTTGATATATCCCAGGTGAGAAATGGTGATCACCACATCTTCTTCTGCAATAATATCTTCGATCCTCATTTCGCTGGCGAGATACTGGATTTCTGTTTTACGTTCGTCACCAAATTTCTTCTTCACTTCTTCCAGTTCTTCGCGGATGATCTTCATACGTAAAGATTCATCAGCCAATACTTCTTTCAGGTAAGTGATCAGTTTCATGATGTCGTCGTACTCAGCACGGATCTTATCGCGCTCCATACCGGTAAGACGTTGCAAACGCAGTTCCAGTATAGCTTTCGACTGTAACTCAGACAATCCGAATTCTGTCATCAGCCCTTCCTTCGCAATATCAGGCGTAGCAGCGGCGCGGATCAGTGCAATCACCTGGTCCAGGTGATCCAGTGCGATCAGGTAACCGGCGAGGATGTGCGCTTTTTCTTCTGCTTTACGCAGGTCGAAGCGGGTTCTTCTCACTACTACTTCATGACGGAAGTCGATGAACTCTGCGATCATATCTTTCAGGTTCAGAATACGCGGACGGCCTTTTACCAGCGCCACGTTATTGATACCGTAAGATGTTTGCAGTTCGGAATATTTAAATAACTGGTTGATGATCACATTGGAGATTGCTTCTCTTTTCAGATCAATTACCAGGCGCATACCTTCACGGTCACTTTCGTCACGTACATCGGAAATGCCTTCAATGATTTTATCATTTACCAGCTGTGCAATTTTCTGGTGCAGCACTGCCTTGTTGATCTGGTAAGGCAGCTCATAGATCACCAGCTTTTCGCGGCCGTTTTTCGCGGTTTCAGAAGTAATTTTACCTCTTACCACTACCCTGCCCCTGCCGGTTTCAAAACCCTGCTTAACGCCTTCAAAACCATAAATAACACCCCCTGTCGGGAAATCCGGTGCTTTAATGTGTTTGATCAGCTCTTCTATAGTGATCTCTTTGTTTTCAATGTAGGCAATGGCGCCATCCACCACTTCGCTGAGGTTGTGAGGCATAATGTTGGTCGCCATCCCAACAGCGATACCGGAAGCGCCATTCACCAACAGGTTGGGAATGCGGGTAGGCAGCACTGTAGGTTCTTCGAGGGTGTCATCGAAGTTGTTGGTAAAGTCCACCGTTTCCTTTTCGATGTCTTCCAGCATGGCTTCTGCAATCTTCTGCAGGCGGATCTCGGTGTAACGCATGGCAGCCGGCATGTCGCCATCTACCGAACCGAAGTTACCCTGTCCATCCACCATTGGATAACGCATGCTCCAGGGTTGCGCCAGTCGTACAATGGTGTCATAAATGGAAGCATCACCGTGCGGGTGATACTTACCCATTACCTCACCCACAATACGCGCTGATTTCTTGTAGGCCTTGTTACTGTGGTTGCCGAGTTCATTCATTCCGAATAAAACGCGCCGGTGCACAGGCTTCAGACCATCTCTCACATCGGGCAAGGCACGGCCCACGATCACGGACATAGAGTAATCTATGTAGGCCGTTTTCATTTGCTCCTCGATATTTATCTGGACAATTCTCCCTTCCTGATGATTTTCCGTATGCTCTGTCATTTTGTGTGTTGATTTACAGTTTTTTCTGCGTAAAACAGATAAAGGCAAATATAGCCATTTCAGCCCTTATTCCGGCCTAAAAATCAAAGAATGTGAATAAAAAACGCCATAGGGATTAACGATTATATTGCAATATCGATATATGATTGATTTACACAATGAATGAGAACCATTTATATAGCATTTGTGTTATAGTAAAACAACCCTGTTTTTGTTTTATCTGCCATATGTTAAGACCCTTTAATATATTAGAATATAAATATTGGCAAAGTATTTGTTTCTAAGAGGCTGATAATCAATTGTTCGAATCAACGGAAAACATATATATAATAAGATCAAATCCGAATTTGCTTAAAAATTCGAACATTAGTATAAAAAGTGCTGTTATTCCCCTGATTCTTAATCACTTTTCTAAAGAAGACTATGAAGAACATACTGTTGTTTGGAGCCGGTAAATCGGCCACCAGTCTGATCGACTATCTGTTGGCAAATGCACCGCGACAAAAATGGCATATCACTGTAGCAGATCACGATCTTTCGCTCATCAAATCCAAAACAGGAAAATCATATTATGCTACTCCCGCCGCACTCGACATCAAAGACAACGCGGCCCGACAACAACTGATCCGCGATACTGACCTCGTGATCTCCCTTTTACCCGCCACCCTGCATATCCTGGTAGCCAAAGACTGCCTCGCGGCAAAAAAGAACCTCCTCACCGCCTCTTATATCGACGAAGAAGTACGGCAGCTGCAACCCGAAATTGAAAAAGCCGGTTTGCTCTTTATGTATGAAATGGGACTGGACCCGGGCATTGACCATATGTCGGCCATGAAGCTCATTCACTCCATTGAAAAGAAAGGCGGACAGATCTTCTCCTTTAAATCCTACTGCGGTGGCCTTATCTCCCCCGACAGCAATGATAATCCCTGGCAGTACAAAGTATCCTGGAACGCCCGGAACATAGTAATGGCAGGCATTTCCGGCGCTACCTACAAAGAAAAAGGAAAAGTAAAGGAACTCAGCTACGAACAACTTTTTGATCATACCAAAACCATCCAGGTACCCGGCATCGGTAAACTGGCCTTTTATCCCAACCGCGATTCACTGGGGTATATGCAGGCGTATAAGCTGGAAGAACTGGCCACCTTTATGCGCGCCACCCTCCGGTACCCAGACTTTTGCGAAGGCTGGAACGCCCTGATAAAGCTGGGCCTCACAGACGACCGTCATAAAATTGCCACAGATAAACTTACGTATACTGACTGGTCCACCAAATCCGTTAAAGAAGGAACAGGCACCCCGGAAGAGAATATGGCCCAGTTTCTGGGCGTTAGCACCAAGTCGAAAGTGATCCGCCAGTTAAAATTCCTGGGATTATTAAATACAGAAGTCATAAATTTAGGAGAACAAACCAATGCCGGCGTCCTCCAGTTCCTGGTAGAAAACAAACTTAAAATGGAACCTGCCGACAAGGACATGATTGTAATGATGCACGAAATTGAGTTTGAACGGCGCAACATGGCCACCAGGATGCACAGTTACATGATTGTTCAGGGCGAAGACAACATACACACCGCAATGGCTAAAACAGTGGGGCTTCCGTTGGGCATCATGGCCAAAATGATCCTCCAGGACAAGGTAACGTTAACAGGACTACAAATACCGGTAATGCCGGAAATATATAACCCCGTTCTAAAAGAATTAGAGGAGTATGATATCAGATTTGAAGAAAGCTTTGAATAAGCGCAAAGTTATTTTTTTCCTATGATGGACTCTAATCGGGCACAAGGACTTGTGATACCTCCCCTGGAACGGGGAGGTTTTTATTTTTATAAGATACTTAATAATTCCAGCACGCCTTCTGTAGCGGGCTTTTCAATGAGGTGCAGGTTATCTGCCACCGCTACTTCAGGAATTTTCCGGTCGATGATATACACCGGTACACCGGGCTTTACATACTGCAACAGGCTTGCCGCCGGGTATACCTGCAAAGAAGTACCTACTACCACAAACACGTCAGCTTCCCATACTTCCCGCGCCGCCTTTTCAATCATAGGCACTGCCTCGCCGAACCAAACGATGTGCGGGCGCAGCTGTCCGCCGTCTTCTGCCAGATCGCCCATCTTAATATCATCGTGGATATCATAAATCAGTTCCTCGTTGTCTACACTGCGCATCTTGAAAATTTCGCCGTGCAGATGCAACACTCGGGTAGAGCCTCCCCTTTCGTGGAGGTCGTCGATATTCTGGGTAATAATCCGTACATCATACTTTTCTTCCAGCTTTGCCAGGCCCGTATGCGCGGCATTGGGAAGCGCCGCTTTCACGTCCTGACGCCGGCCATTGTAAAAGTCCTGCACCAGGGCGGGGTTCTTCTGCCAACCCTGCGGGGAAGCCACTTCATATACATCGTAGCCTTCCCATAATCCGTCTGTGTCTCTGAAAGTCCGGAGGCCACTTTCTGCGCTGATGCCGGCTCCGGTCAGCACCACCAATCTTGGTTTCATGTGAATTCGTTTATTGGTTTACGTTAGTTGGGGTTCTGCGGGATTTCCATCTCCCTATTCTTTTTTTTATAAAAATAAAAATAAAAACAATACCAACAATCAAAGGCCATGCACTCAGTATACCCAGTGCAAAAGATAAAAGCCCGTTCCAGCCGTCTTTAAACGACAACCAGGACCGCTGCAGGAATCCCGGCGACTGCGGATCTGAGTTGGCAAAGGTTTGGTAATACTCCAGGCTGATGTTGCTGTAAGCCACGTGATGATCCATGTACTGTAACCGGCCCTTTGCGGATTCAATTTCTTCGCGGATACTTTTCAGCTGTGCTTCCACTTCCAGTATTTCTTTTACATTCTTCGCCTGCTGCAATATCTGTACGTAACGCTGCTCTACGGCCAGGCGTGCTTTCATGCGGGCGTCGAGGTCCACATATTCTTCTGTTACATCGGTGGAAGTGATACTTTTTTCATCCACCCTGGAGGCGCCGCCGGTGAGGCTTTCCACGCATTGTTCAAAGGCGGCTGCGGGTACTTTTATAGCTACCTCATTCCGCCATTGCATATTGGTATTTTCCTGTTTTTCGCTGGCAATGTAGCCGCCGTATTTTTTAACGGTATCGGCTATACGTTTCTTACAGGCTTCAAAATCGGAGGTGGAAAAGCGGAGCACCGCATTTTTTATTATTTTTTGGGAGATGGGTAACGAGGGTGCCTGCTCAGCATCGTTATCAGGCAGCACCAATGCCTGAGTGGCCGTTACCGCTGCTGCCCCTCCGGGTTCCTCCTGTTTAAGTTCCGCTACAGCCGGGGTGCTGTTGTTGTTGCGGCATGCCGGCAAAAGGGCCACTGCTGCGCAAAGAGCTAGTATGAATGAATATTTCATGAGCTGGAATTTTCTCTATGATGAATAGCTGACCGGAATTCCATAAACGGCGAAGGTTATCTTCCAAAAGAAAGATAACCTTCGCATTCATATCTCTGTAAAAATACTTACTTCTTCATACCCCCCATTTCCATAATCGCCTCAAACTCTTCCGGCTTTACATCGCATACCGATAAGCGTCCCTGGCGGATGAGCGACAGGTTGGCCAATCGTTTTTCGGCTTTCATCTGGGCCAGTGTTACGGCCTTTTTAAAGGGCTTTAATGGTTTAAGGTCTACCACCACCCAGTTTGGATCGGGTGTAGTGGGATCCTGGTAGGCTTCTTTGGCAACGGTGGCCAACCCTACTATTTCCATCCCTTCATTGCTGTGATAGAACAGTACCTGGTCGCCTTTTTTCATGCCCCGGAGATTGTTACGTGCCTGGTAGTTACGTACGCCATCCCAGAAGGTGATCTTGTCTTTTACAAACTGATCCCAGGAATATTTAAATGGTTCAGATTTCACCAGCCAATAGTTCATATAGCATTCAATTTTCGTAATCAGATCGTTGGAATTACCAGCCGCTGGCCAATACATCTGCAATGTGCATCACTTTGATGTTGGTACCGTGTTTACGGATATAACCATCCAGGTGCATCAGGCACGAAAGGTCGGTGGAGATCAGGTAATCGGCTCCGCTGTTAACAGCGTTGTGTACTTTCTGTTCGCCCATTCCCATTGAAATAGGTTCAAACTTAACGGCGAAAGTACCACCAAATCCGCAGCAAACTTCGCAGTCGTTCATCTCTTTCAGCTCCAGTCCTTTTACTTTTTCCAGCAGTTTGCGTGGGCCTTCTTTAATATGGCATTCCCGCAGGGCGCCGCATGCGTCGTGATAGGTAGCCACCCCATTAAGGGTAGCGCCCAGGTCTGTTACATGCAATACGTCTGTGAGGAATTCGGTAAACTCGAAGAGGTTTTTCTTCAGCAGTTTCACATCGTTGTGTGCGGCTGAATTATCGAACAATTTGCCATAGTAGTTTCTTACAAAACCGGTACAGGAACCGCTGGGCGCAACAATGTAGTCGAAGGTTTTGAAGTCCTTTACAAACTTGGTAGCTACGGTACGGCATTCATCCTGGTACCCGGCATTGTAGGCCGGCTGACCGCAACAGGTTTGTTCCGCGTTATACATTACATTACATCCCAGTTTCTCGAGTACCTTCACCATATTGAAGGCGGTTTCAGGAAACAGCTGATCTACAAAACACGGTATAAATAACTGTACATTCATCTCTATAGCTTTTAGCGATTAGCCCTTAGCTCTTAGCTAACTTTCTTTGCAATGCAATCATCTTCAGTGCAGTAATGGCAGCTTCTTCCCCTTTATGGCCGTGGGCCCCGCCGAGTCTGTCCTGCGCCTGCTGTTCGTTATCTACCGTCAGAATTCCAAATATAACAGGAACGGGTAACTGAAGGTTCAATTGAAGGATCCCTTCTGTTACGGCTTTACACACATAATCGAAATGAGGTGTTTCGCCACGGATCACGCAACCGAAAGCAATAATAGCGCCAGGCTGTTTGCCGGTGCCTTTCGTGGTTTCCCAGTATTGCTTACAGGCGTAAGGTAATTCGAAAGCACCAGGTACAATTATTTTCTCTGATTTGGTGATGTTATACTGTGTGAAGGCTTTTTCGCAGCCGTTTACCAGTTCATTCACGATGGCATCATTCCATTCGGTATACACCATAACAACACTGGCATCCTCCAGGTTGAGAATGCCAGCGTCATTTAATAAGCTTTTATTGTGCTCGGACATATTCTATAGCTTTGGGCTGTTGGCAGTTAGCTGTCAGCTAAAAACTAACAGCTAACTGCTAATAGCTAGTTCTTTACATCTCCCAGTCTTGCCAGGTATTTGTCCATTTCACGACCTTCGTTAGTGGTAGGAAACTTCTCTTTAATTTCTTTGTAGATAGTGATAGCATCCTGTGATTTACCGGCTCTTTCCAGGGCCTGGCCTGCACGGAACAGGTATACAGGGGCAGTCAGTTCATTATCGTTGTAGTGACCTGCTTTTTTGTAGGATTCAATACCTTCATCTGCTTTATTCAGCTCCATGTAAGCGTCGCCGATCAAACCGTAGGCAGTGGGTTGCAGCAGCAGATCATTGGAACTAAAAGATTTCAGCATGTCGATACCTTTCTGGTATTCGCCCAAACGGATATAGCAAACGCCTGCGCTGTATTTGGCGAGGTTACCGGCTTTGGTGCTGCCGTATTTATCTGCTACCTGGATGAAACCGTAGTTATTACCGTCGCCGTTCAGAGCCAGTTTGAATGAATCTACCGCGAAGTAGTTTTGTGCATGGAAAATCATTTCCTGTGCTTTGTTTTCATTTGGCTGTTTTACAAAACGGTTATAAGCGAAGAAACCGCCTACCACTACTACTACAGCCAATACGGCTATAGAAATAACATTTTTGTTTTTATAGAAGAAATCTTCTGCCTTGTGCATGGATTTCTCCAGGTCAAAATCTTTTGTAGGTTGAGGCACGGTGGCTTTATCTTTAGTTTCTGCCATTGTAAGGTGTAATTGTGATTGCTTGGTTATTAAATATAGGGTTTAGCTTTAGGCTTTAAGCCTTTAGCAGATGCAGCTTTGCTACATTTACTAAAGGCTTAAGGCAGATAGCTAAATACATTAGTCAACGATGAATGGATAATCTTCCTGAACGTAAACGTCTTTCAGCAATTCATCATCGGCTGGCCACGGAGATTCTTCTGCGAATGTTACACACTCTTCCACTTCCGCTTTTACGCGTTCGTTGATCGCTTCGATTTCTGCTTCGGTAGCCCATTTATTTTTCTGAATAACTCTCAGTACTTCGTTGATCGGATCTTTTTCCTTGTATTCTTCGAGTTCTTCTTTTGTGCGGTATTTAGCGGGATCACTCATGGAGTGGCCACGGTAACGGTATGTTTTGATTTCCAGGAGGGTTGGACCGCCGTTTTCACGACCGCGTTTCACCGCTCTTTCGATACCATCGTGTACAGCTTCGCAGCTCATACCATCGATAGAATCGGCCGGCATTTCATAAGCATCCGCCAACTTATAGATATCCAGTACATTGGAGGTACGTTCCACGGAAGTACCCATAGCGTACATGTTATTTTCACAAATGAAAATTACCGGGAGCTTCCAGGTCATGGCCATGTTAAAGGTTTCATGGAGGATACCCTGACGGGCAGCGCCATCACCAAAGAAACACAACACCACGTTGTCTGTTCCTTTGTACTGCTCTGCAAGCGCCAGTCCGGCACCTGTACCTATCTGAGCTCCAACAATACCGTGGCCTCCGAAGAAGCCATGCTCTTTGGAGAAAAAGTGCATACTGCCTCCCTTTCCTTTCGAACAACCGGTTGCTTTACCATACAGTTCAGCCATACAAGCTTTAGCGGAAATTCCTTTTGCAATTGCCAGCGCATGATCACGGTAGGCAGTGATGAATTTATCCTCCGGCTTGGTAGCTGTCATCGCACCAGCAGCAATTGCTTCCTGTCCTATGTACAAATGACAAAAGCCACGGATTTTTTGCATCCCGTACAATTGGCCTGTCTTTTCTTCAAAGCGGCGCAGCAAAAGCATCAATTCATACCAGTACAGATATGTCTCTTTGGTGAATTTCGTCTTCACGTCTGTTTTAGTTTGCACTCTTTCTAAATTTGTTCGCAAATATAACAGGAAAATCGTAAAATATAAATATCAATTCTAATTCCCATTAAATTATGCAATTTCATCAATTTCAAACAGTTTTGCATTTATTTGCACGGGAATCACAGGGAAGTTCCCATTAGAGCGGTTTTTTATCACTTATACAAGTGATAATTTTCGCATATTATTATTTACGAATAATCTTTTTCTTTGCTTTATATAAATAAAATATCACTCGTCCAGTTCAAAAATTACAGCCAGGCGACCTTTTCCTTCGGACACAGGATCGTAGGCATCACCGGCCGCAACGGCGCGGGTAAAACAAACCTGCTGGACGCCATCTACTACCTTTGCTTCACCCGCAGCTATTTTACCAGCAGCGAAAGTCAGAATACCCAGTACCAAACCAATGGCTTCCGCCTGGAAGGCTATCTTGAAAAAAATAACCAGGAAGAAAAGATCGTATGCACCCTCAAAGAAGGCCGGAAAGAAGTAAGCCTTAACGAGGACCGGTACGACCGCTTTTCACGGCATATCGGGCAGTTTCCTGCGGTGATGATTGCCCCGGACGATGCCGATATCATCCTGGGGGGCAGCGAAGAAAGACGCAAATGGCTGGACAGCCTCCTCTCCCAGCTGTACCCGGAGTACCTCGACCACCTGATCATCTATCAGAAAATATTATTACAACGGAACAGCCTCCTGAAAAACATGGCCACTACCGGGCAGAACCAGGATAGCCTGCTGGATGTATTCGACCTGCAGCTGGTGATGCACGGCGTACCGGTATACGAAACCCGCAAAGCCTTTCTTCAAACCTTTATCCCGCAGGTGCAGCGCCTGTACGATTATATTGCCGGCACCCACGAAGTAGTGAATATTCAATACCAGTGTACCCTGCAGGAAGAAGATTATGCGGTACAACTGCACCAGTCCAGGTACCGCGACATGCAATTACAGCGCACCACTACCGGTATTCACCGCGACGACCTCCTCTTTTTACTGAACGGCCACCTCATGAAAAGCAGCGCCTCACAAGGCCAGCGCAAAAGCTTTCTATTTGCACTGAAGCTGGCGCAGTTTGAAGTAATCCGCCAGCACAAAAAGTTTCCCCCGCTCCTGTTGCTCGATGATATCTTTGAAAAGCTGGACCAGGAAAGAGTGAGCCGCCTGATTGCATTGGTAGCCAGCGATAATTACGGCCAGGTGTTCATCACCGATACACACGCAGAGCGCCTGCAACAAGCGTTTGCAGGCACCGGCGAAGCTATACAGCTGATAACGATATAGCTTTCAGCTTTCCTCAGCAAAGTTGATCACCAAAAGCTAAAAGCCAATCATTGAGAACCAAAAAATCACTAGCTTCGCACCATGCGTCATGGAACTACCAGTATCGGAGATGCGCTCCGGGAATTTATGAATAAGAGCAGGATGAAACCCCGTCTCACGGAAGTGCGCATCCAGGAAAACTGGGAGAAACTGATGGGTAAAACCATTGCCCGCTACACACAGAGTATCCAGTTGATTGATCATAACCTGATCGTTACAACTACGGTGGCGCCGCTAAAACAGGAATTAACTTATTCGAAAGACAAGATCATCAAGCTGGTGAATGAAATGCTCGGAGAGAACATTGTAAAGGAAGTGATGATCCGGTAGGTATCAGTTGGAGGCAAACTGGTGAATCAGTTCGTTGATATCACTTATTTTCAGGGAGGTTTGCAGGTTTACGATCAGGAAGTCATTTTCATCCTGCACCAGCATCACCACATTACCCAGTTCGTCGTCTTTCCCCTTGTTGAGTATATGGATCAGGTTTCCCTTTTCTCTCACTTCCATCAGCATCTCAAAATTTTCATTCCGCTGCAGGTTACTTTTCAGATCAGCGATATCGTCGTAGCTCACCGTGGCGCCCTTCACGTTGGAAATGGTATACATCTTTACTTTGCGCACATTTTTAAGCGCATGTTTAATCGCCCTGGCATCGGCATCCTCACTATCAAACGACAGGCATAAACTTCCCAGCTGGAGCGCAAATTTGCCAATGTTCACGGTGTGCACTTCCGCGCTTCCCCTGTACTTGTTGCGGAATTCACGCAAACATTTATCCTGGGCTTTTACAGCGGTAGCAGATAGAACGATACAGCTTGCAGCAATGAGTAATGATTTCATGGGGGTGGTTTTAAAAGTTATTTCTTCTTCACATTTTTTAGTTTATCCATTCCCTGGATATTCACACCGTTGGCGATCTGGGATATTTCATTGAGATCCAGCGTACCTACGAGGCTCATGGCCAGGAACTCATCGGAGCTGCCTACCAGCATTACCAGTTCATTGATATTGCCTTTTGCATCTTCCTTGACGAGGAACTTCAGGTCGCTGTTTTTATCGCGCACCGTCATCAGCTCTTCAAAGTCGCTGCCCAGAAAGGCTGCAGCCTCTTTGTATAAGCGCGGGCCATCTTTCGTGCTTTCCTTTGTGAGGATACGGAGTCCTTTCAGTTTCTGGATCACTTTCATCATGTTTTTGGCATCTGCGTCGCCGGGATCTACTTTGGCGAACATGCTGAACATTTTGGGTGTGATGGTGATAACGGTGAAACTGCGGTCGTTCTCATACTTCTGGAAGAACCGTTCTATGACGCTTCCCTGCTGCGCGAAGAGGTGAAAACTGGCGAAGACCGCCAATAGTAATAACAAGAATCGTTTCATCTTTCTAAATTTATATCAGGTTTTAAAATGGCCGTTAGTCTTCCTTGCCTTCTACCACGGCGGTAGCTTCATTGAAATAAGACAGCTGCTGCATCTTTGAAGTGCCTTTGTGCAGGTTTTTAGCCAGCAGTTGTAAAGCTTTCTTTGTTTCATCCAGCGCTTTCTGCGGATCGTTCATTTCCTGTTGCTGTAAGGCCACCAGTACCTGCTGCTCACGCTGCTGGTGCTGTTTGAGCGCATAGCCAATGCCTACTGCCACCATGATGACGGCTGCATACTTCATCCAGTGCCTCCAGGGTGACAGCTTCACCACTTTTACCGGCGGCGCGTCCCATACTTTTTCCGCCTCCCGGTGAAAATACCCGAACAAGGGGGCTGCTTCCTGCAACGCTTCCGGCAGGGCTGGATGTGGTGTACTGAAAAAATCCCGCAACACCGCTTCCTCTTCAAGGGTAGTTTCTCCTTCCCAATACTTTTCCACCAATACAGTGATTTCTTTATAATCCATATACCTGCAGGTTTTGTAGTTTTTCGCGTACCGTTTTACGGGCACGGTGCAAATTCACTTTAACGTCGTTCATGTCTATATCGAGTATGTCGGCGATCTCCTGGTAGGAATGTCCGTCGATATCCCTCAGTTGAAGGATGGTGCGGTACTTTTCCGGCAGCCCGTTGATGGCCACATGCACTTTCTCCATTACATCATTCTGTTCCGTTACCGCATGCGGACTTTTCTGGTGCGTTGCCGGCAGCTCTCCTGCCCTGTCCAGTTCATCAGACATCCGGTATTTCCTGGATTTGATTTTATCCAGGGCCAGGTTGCGGGTGATGCGCATGCACCATGCTTCCATGTTTTGCAGCTCCGCCATCTTCTCCTGCATGTCCCATACTTTCATGAGGGCATCCTGGGTAATATCCTGCGCGTCTTCCTCGTTGCCCAGCAGGCGGAAAGCAAAGCGGTAAAGCTTTTGCCTGACTGGAACTACCTGGGTAAGGAATCGATCTAATGACATGCAGAATAGTACGTTTTGAAAGAAGACGACTGTAAAAAGAAGATGTTACAAAGATGCGGATATTTTTTTTGAGAGATGGGCCGGGCGCTAGTCCAGTTTGATCCGCGGATCAATGAGCGTATACAGCAGATCGGCCAGGAGGTTGACGATCACGAAGATGCCGGCCGTAAAAAGAATGGCCCCCATCACAACGGGGAAGTCGAATTTGTCCAGCGCCTCCACGGTTACCTTGCCGATGCCTTTCCAGCCAAAGATGTATTCCACGAAGAAGGCGCCTGCCAGCAGTTCGGCAAACCAGCCGGTGATAGCAGTAATAACCGGGTTGAGCGCATTGGGCAGCGCATGCCGCCAGATCACCGTAGACCGGGAAAGCCCTTTGGCATAGGCGGTGCGGATATAATCCTGGTGCAATACATCCAGCATGGCGCTACGGGTGAGTTGCACAATGATGGCCAACGGGCGGATACCGAGGGTAATGGCTGGCAGTACCAGGTTGCGCAGGTTTAATACCCTGCCTTTGAACGGATCTACATCAAACAGGTTGCCCGACATATGCAGGCCGGTGTAATCGCTGAGTACAAAGCCAAACAGGTAAGCCAGCACGATGCCGGCAAAAAATGAAGGGGCTGAAATGCCCGCCACGCTGGCGAACACGGCGCCGGTGTCCATCCAGGTATTTTGCTTCACCGCCGATAATACACCCAGGGCGATACCGGTGATGGTGGCAAACACCATTGCCGCTACTGCCAGCAGCAAGGTACCCGGCAATGCTTCCATTAAAATATCCCACACCTGTTTTTTGCCCTGGTAAGAGCGGCGGAGATAGGGTGCTTTCAATACCAGGAGCTTATCATTTGATATATGCGCTACCGTTAGATAGCGGAGATTTTCATCTGCCTCCTGTTGGGTGTGGATTCCAACCGGCAGGAGGTCGTTCAGATAATACAGGAACTGCGTCCCGACCGGCTGGTCGAGATGCAGTTCCCGGCGCACGTTTTCCAGGGAAGCCACGTCGGCCCGCTGTCCTAATGTAAGCCGCGCCGGATCGCCGGGCAGCACATTGAACAGGAAGAACACCAGCACCACTACACCGAGCAGTACCAGCAATCCATATCCGGTTTTACGAAGCAGAAAACGAAGCATATATTATTATGGTATATCATTGTAGTGCCACTTCCCTTTAATGGTGCCTTTGTTCAGCAGGATCAGGGCAGGATTGCTTCTGCCGGCGGTTTTAATGGCTACGCCATCCATCTGTACAAAAGGAAACTCCAGGCCGTGTTGTTGCTTGAAGGCCGCAATCTCCTCTTTGGTAGAAGCGGTTACTCCATATATAACTACCTGCTGGTTTTTCCATTGCTGTTGCAGCGCTTTTATTTTCTCGTCCCAACCGCTGCCGGCCTTTTGGGTATTCAGTACCAGGAAGAGATATACCGGTTTGGATTCAGACAGGATAGCTTCCGTTTGGTTAACCCCATCGAGGTCAGTGAGGATGAAATCCTTGATAGCCGGTTCTGCGTTTCCTTTCTTCACCAGTTTATCTTTACGGTCTACAAACTTCCAGGTGCTGTCTGACCACGGGTAGTTGTCGGCAGTAAATTCTTTCTTCTCTCCATTCTTTTCATATATAAACATCATCTCGTACACGTCTGGTGTAGCGCCCGGAGGCAGTTTCATCTTCTCCGGAATATTATTACCTACTTTATAAGGCAGGCAATCAAAGAGCGGCAGGTGTTTTAAAGTGTACCGCTGGATACCAAAGGCGAACAAAACGGAGAGCAGGAATACTGCACCGGCTCCTTTAAAGAGCGGCTGTATGGTATTGCGGTAAAAGAAGATAACGAGGATCATCACCAGCAGGATCACATCTTTCCAGAAGGTTTCCACGGCAGTGAGTTTGATACAGTCGCCAAAGCAGCCGCATTCGCGGATAGTACCACTGAACAACGCATATCCTGTGAGGAAAGTAAAGAATATAATAAGCAGCAATAGCAGTACGGAAAAGATCCGCATGCGGTAGCCGATAAGTACCGCTACACCGGCAATAATTTCAAAGGCATTCATGATAATAGAAAATGCCAGCGAATAGGGAGAAAGGAATGTGAGATGCAGCACTTCGAAAAACTCCTCCATTTTATAGCTGAGTCCTAACGGATCATTGGCTTTAATCAGACCAGAGAAAATGAATAACACCCCAACGATTATACGTAACAGGTTAAGGATAATCTTCATAAAATAGTTTAATGGTTAAGTGATCCGTGAAGATAAGAACAATCAGGGTTTACCTCTCCGGGAAATTGATGAGCGTATCTGAAAGTGAGTTGACAGCGCGTCAAATCTATTTCTGAAATTGAACGTCTAAATTCCTAAATTCGGAAATGATTGATTTTCCTTCTTAGATTTGCAGGCAAAATAAAGAATTTCAGGTAAAAGGCCGGAACTATGTGAAAATTCAGGAGCAACTTCTTAACGCATTCAAATGAAACCACACCATATCCCGACAACAACATCTTCACCGGTAATAAATTGCAGGGGCCAATTGTTATCCCTGGCTACTCCTGCTGTAATGGGTATTATCAATGTTACCACCGATTCCTTTTATGAGGGCAACCGCATGCATGAGCTGCACCAGGTGATGGAGAAAGCGAAACAACACCTGGAGGAAGGCGCCGCCATACTGGATCTGGGCGCGCAGAGTACCCGGCCGGGTGCGGAGATGGTGGGACCGGAAGAAGAGATGCACCGGCTGATTCCTGCTATCCATGCCATTCTGAATAAATATCCTGCTGCCATTATATCTGTAGATACATGGTATGCTGCGGTGGCAGAGAAAGCAGTACATGCCGGCGCCGCTATTATTAATGATGTAAGCGCCGGGGATATGGATGCGGCTATGATTCCGGTTGTTGGTACGCTGCAGGTGCCTTATATTGCGATGCACATGCAGGGCAAACCTGCTACTATGCAACAAAATCCGCAGTATGAAGATGTGGTTGCCGATGTACTGGATTACCTGAAGGAAAAGCTGGCGGCCTGCCGTGCTGCAGGTATAAAAGACTTTATTGCTGACCCGGGATTTGGCTTTGGAAAAACAATTGACCATAACTATGCCTTGCTGAAAAACCTGCGCCTGTTTTACGATATACTTGGCGTACCTGTGCTGACGGGTATTTCCCGTAAGTCGATGATCTATAAACTGCTGAACATAACCCCTGCCGAAGCCTTGAACGGCACCACCGTATTAAACACCATTGCCTTGCAACAGGGCACACATATATTAAGGGTACACGATGTAAAAGCCGCTGTGGAAGCGGTAAGGATTATGGAGAAAATGAATGGATAATTTAATCTTGCTATTTTTACAACTATGAAGGAAGTAATAGAATTTTATGGAGTTGAGTTTCGATGGCTGGATCTTCTGGACCTGCTGATTGTTGTTTTTTTAATCATTCAGTTGTATCGTTTATTAAAGGGTAGTCTTGCTTTTAATATTTTCGTAGGCCTGTTAATGGTATATGCAGCGTATTTCCTGGTGAGGGCATTGAAGATGCCTATCCTCACTATTATCCTGCAGAACTTTATTAACGTTGGTATCATTGCGATCATTATCATCTTCCAGCCGGAGATCAGGAAGTTCCTGCTGGTGCTGGGCAAGAAAACCCCCTTGAGCAAGGATAGTTTTTTAACCAAGTTGTTCCTGCCTGATAAGTTTAAGAGTTATAAAGAAGAAGAAAACATTATTAATGAAATTATTGTGGCAGTAAGCCGGATGCAGAGCACCTTTACCGGGGCTTTGATGGTGATTGCCACCACCTACCGGTTGAAATTTGATTCTGCGTCCAGTATTCCTATCGATGGGAACGTGAGTGCAAAGCTGATTGAAAGTATTTTTGAGAAGCACAGCCCGCTGCACGATGGCGCGCTGATTATTGTGGGTAATAAGATCCTGGCGGCCAAAGTGATCCTGCCGGTATCGGAGAATCCGAACCTGCCTACCCGTATCGGGTTGCGCCACCGGTCGGCCGTAGGGATTACAGAGCATAGCGATAACCTGGCGATCATTGTTTCTGAAGAAAGGGGTACGGTGTCTTATGCGATCGATGGGGTGCTTACCCAGGATGTATCACTGGAAGACCTGAAAGTGAAATTGTACGAGGTGCTGATAGACGGGTACGCCTGATACTTTAAACACGCTTTATCTACGCTTCATGTACGCTTTATCTACGCTTCATCCCTGGCGATGAGGTGGACCTGAAGAAACTGCATAAAAAGAAAGCCCCCTGCCAAACGGCAGGGGGCTTTCTTTTTATGTTGTAATAATTACTTACCTGGAGTTGGCGTAATTGGTTGAGCCGGAGCCGGAGCACCTGCTTTAATGTCTACCAGTTGTACATCAAATACAAGGATAGAGTTTCCAGGAATTACCGGAGGACTTCCCTGTAAGCCATAAGCCAGTACAGAAGGAATTACCAGGGTAGCTTTGGAACCTTTTTTCAGGCCGCTTAAACCAGCATCCCAGCCTTTGATCACGAAACCGCGGCCGATAGGGAATTTAATTGGTTCTAAGGGCATACCTGGGCGCATAGTTGAATCCTGGCTGGAATCAAATACTTTACCGGTGGTGAGTTTACCAGTGTAGTGTACATAAACGGTATCACCTGGATTAGGTGTACTGCCTGTACCTTCCTGGGTTACTGCTACGTAAACGCCTTCAGCGTTTTTAGTGGCGTTGATCTTGTTTTTATCCAGGTACTCTTTAATGAGTTTTTCGTCTTTTTCTTTCTGGGCAGCAGCAGAGTATTTGTTTTCTACCGCGAAAGTGATTTTCAGTTTATCACCTTTTTTACCAAATGGAGGACGCTCCTGAGCTGGTAATGAATCCCATGGAATGATAAAAGTAGCGCTATCACCTTCGTGGAGGAGAGCAATACCTTCCATCAGATCGTACTTGTTCTGTGGTTTTGCCACCAGCACCGGAATCGCAGCACCTACCATTTTACGGGAATCGCCCAGCAGGGAGTCATTGATACGCTGGGTAACATTCACCAGGGCAGTATCGCCTAATTTCAGTTGTGCTCCGCTGCCGGATTTGTGAACGATATACTCAATACCGCCCGGTGTTTTTTTAACACCTGTACCGCAACTGGCTAAAAGAAAGCCTAAAGCCGCAGTTGCAACTAAAAACTGATTGTTTTTTTTCATTTGATTGTATTAGTAGGTTGAAATACTTTATTTACAGTTTATTGTAACAGGTCTTCGTTCTCTTCCACGGCTTTGATAAAGCGGTCCACTGTTTTTTCCAGCGGATCGGTGCTGCGCCCTCCTGAAGCGTTGAAATGCCCTCCCCCGTCGAAATATTTGCGGGCGAAGGTATTTACGTCGAAGTCGCCTTTGGAGCGGAACGACAATTTCACTTCCGAATTGCGGTCAATGATCAAAGCGGCCATCTTGATGCCCTGTATGGATAACAGGAAATTCACGAGTCCTTCGGTATCTCCGGTCTGGAGGTCGAACCGTTTAAGATCGGAATACGGGATGGCCAGCATGGCGGTATTATATTCATAGAACACTTCCATGCGGTTCAGCAGACTATGTCCGAGGAAGCGCAGGCGGTTTTCCAGGAAGTTATCATAGATCGCCTGGTGGATCACCTCATGTTTCAGTCCTCTTTCCATCAGGTCGGCCACCATACGGTGTACAGCAGCAGAGGTAGATGCAAAGCGGAAAGATCCTGTATCTGTTACAGTGCCGGCATAAATGCACTGTGCAATTTCGAGGTTAATATACTGCTCATCTCCCAATTTATATATAGTTTCATAAACTAATTGGGCGGTGGAGCTGGCTTTTGTATCGCTCACCCCGTAGTCAAAGCTGGGCTGTGGCTCCAGATGGTGATCTATCAGAATTTTGATACAGTCCAGTTTTTCCAGGTGGGGCGCCAGATTTTTGGTGCGGTAGAGGGCGTTGAAGTCCAGGCAAAACAGGAGATCAATGCCTTCCAGTGCCTGAATGGCCCGATCCATAGAGGATTCGTAGTCAATCACGTCGTCCGCGCCTGGCATCCACTTCAGGAAATCCGGAAAATTTGTAGGTGAGATTACAGTTACCTGATGCCCTTTCTGTACTAAGTAGTGATACATTGCTAAGGAAGATCCCATCGCATCCGCGTCCGGCTTCTGGTGCATCGTAATCACCACTTTCTTAGGGCTCTCCAGCAAAGGCTTAATTTCCTCGATCGGCTTCATTAAAAAACTGTAATGTTAAGAGTTGATTTCCAATCACAACAAGTGGTTGAAACAGAAAACGAAGTGCGAAGATCTTTATTTGAGCCAGAATTTCAAAATTTTTTACCACTAAAGAAAATGTAATTACTTTTGCGGCCTAATCTGTAATTCGGAATTAAACATTATATGAGCAACAGAACATTTACTATGATCAAGCCTGATGCAGTAGCAAACGGGCACATTGGCGGCATTTTAAACATGATCAACGCTGCAGGTTTCCGCATCGTAGCCATGAAAATGACGCAGTTATCTACTGCTAAAGCAGGTGAGTTTTATGCAGTACATGCGGAAAGACCTTTTTACGGTGAACTGGTAGAATTCATGAGCAGCGGCCATATCGTAGCGGCTATCCTGGAGAAAGACAACGCCGTAGAAGATTTTCGCAAACTGATCGGTGCTACCAATCCTGCCAATGCAGAGGAAGGTACCATCCGTAAAAAATACGCAGAGTCTATCGGCCGCAACGCGGTTCATGGTTCCGACTCTGATGAGAACGCTGCTATAGAAGGTAACTTCTTCTTCAGCGGTCTGGAGAAATTCTAGTACTGATTGGCAAAATCATTACCACAAAGGTCAGCTTCGTTGAGGCTGACCTTTTTTATTTGTTATGTAGTTCATTTTAAATAACTTATGTAATTCTAACAAAGTATTACTTTAAACAAGAAGATAAAACTGCCAAAAAGGCGCAATCACATGATTTTTAATAAAAATATGATACCTGAAAACAGGCAAAAAAGATCGTTCCAAACGTAAAAACCAGCATTTTTTATATCTCAATAAAAATATCATTATCAATCAATTATAACAAAACATCATCATCTTACTTTAAGTAAAACCACTCCCCTCTTTTTATCTCTAAAAACACCCGTTTTTACTGGTATTATTTTACCACTTTAAAGATATTTTCCCGGATAGCCGTTACCGTAGTTTTGTAAAAAAGCATTTAACTTGCCGGCATGTGGGAATCATTCCGGAAACTATTTAAAGGCTATTTAAGATTGGAGCGGTCCATGTCCGACCACTCCGTGGAAGCATATGTAAGAGACGTGGAGAAACTGGAGCAATACCTCCTCGCTCACGGAAAAGAAAAACTCCGGCCCCAGGACGTGACTTTTGAAGACCTGCAGGATTGTGTACAATGGATCGCCAAACTGGGGATGACTGCCAGCTCCCAGGCCAGGACTATTTCCGGCCTCAAAGCCTTTTACAAGTTCCTCCTGCTGGAAGACATGGCCCATGACGATCCCACCCAACTACTCGAAGCCCCGAAGATTTTACGCAAGCTGCCCGACGTACTCACCTTTGAAGAGATTGAAAAGATCATTGCCCAGATACCGCTGGACACCGCCGAGGGGCACCGGAATAAAGCCATCCTTGAAACCATGTACAGCTGCGGGCTGCGGGTAAGCGAGGTAATTAACCTCCAGATCACCCAGCTCCATATGGATGTGGGATTTATCCGGGTAATCGGGAAAGGCAACAAGGAAAGGATGGTGCCTATCGGGAAAGACGCCATGCGGCAAATAGATATTTACCGGAGAAATGTTCGTATAGCGCTGCCCGTTAAGCACGGCGAGGAAGATACCCTATTTCTCAACCGCCGCGGCGGCGCACTGAGCCGGGTGATGATCTTCCTTATTATAAAGGAGCTGACCCAAAAAGCGGGTATTCATAAAAATGTATCGCCCCATACTTTCCGGCACTCCTTTGCCACCCACCTGGTGGAAGGTGGCGCCGACCTCCGCGCCGTTCAGGAAATGCTGGGACATGAGAGTATTACCACCACAGAGATCTATACCCACCTGGACAGGGAATATTTAAGAGATACCCTGATGCGTTTTCATCCCCGGTTTTGAGCGTTTAAACGAAAACAGCTACCGGGGAAAGGTAGCTGTTTCATTTCTGCTGTTAGAAGGTCACAAACAATCGGGTAGTTTTTGCCATGATAAGGAAGGTATACACAAACAATCTTGTTACAATAAGCTATGGGTTAGCAAGCGGTATTTATCACTCTTCTTTCTCTTCTGACTGGTGAGGGTGATCACATCACTGAACCAGTTGCCAAGCTGGTCGGAGGCGCGTTTCACCCGGGACGACCGGTAAATTATATTTACGTTGCTGCAGGGGCCCAGGTCTTGCCGGTTAGGCATACGGGCCATCTTTTCGTCTTCCGCCCACAGCAACTCGTTGTTCCTGTAAACTTTGAAATATACATCCGGTCCCAGGTTCCTGCGGCCGGGGATGAGGGAGTGCATGACACCGTTTGCAAGGTGCTGTCTTGAAAAGTGAAGGGTGTAGCGGCCTACCTCGTTGGTATGCGCCTGCCCGATGAGCTTACCGGTGAGGGCATTATAGGCTTCTACTTTCAGGTGTGGTTGTCCTGACGCCGCCATGTGTGGTTTTACCAGTCCGGTGATCACCCAGGCGCCGGCGTTGGCGTATATATTATGCCAGGTGGCGGCCGGAATAACATAAGCATAGGCGCCTACATAACCGCCGCTGTTACGTTTCCAGTGCAGCACCAGTTTGCTCAGGTGGAAATTGCGGGACTGTTTCGTGCCGTTTTTTCCGGGCAGCTGATCCAGGCACAGATCCAGTTCCAATGCTTCAGTGAAGAGGTGTACTTCCTTCCACTGGAGACTGAAGTTGCCTTTTTCATCCAGGGTGGCTTCCGCCAGTAACCTGTCGGCCTTCATCAGTACTTCCCGGGCCGACAGTGGTTTCATGTCGTTAAAAATTCCGTGGGGCTGATCTGCCGCCTGCAATACAGCAGGCAGGTAAACCCGGATACGCGCATTGGCCAGGGGCTCTACGCAATCGTTACAAATAAGTGCAGAGATGTTTCCGATTAATAGGTAACTCATAATTTTATTTTTTTTAAAGAAAAAAAAAAGGGGTTAACGAGCATCACCTGATGAATTGATTCTGCATAATACTAACCGAAAAAAACAAACATGGTAGAAAGGCCAATTACTTTGAACTTTTCTGAGGACAATAGATTTAAAGCCGGTTGACAATACAAAGATTGAGAACTTTAAAGGAGCAGTCAAGCGTTTAACAACTGAAAAAAAGCTTTACGTAGAACTACGCAAAAGGAGGAAGGGAAATACGGTACCCACCTTTTAGCCGTTTCCTGGTATGCAAAAAGTGATGCGTATAAATACGCATTTTGAAGTGGCGGATACGTAATCCGGTATGCGTATGGAGATCCATAAAATCGCGGAAAGCCAATAGCACACCGCATTCCCCCTGCGTAAAAACGCAGTTGCGGCTTATATTACCCGTCAATGGCCGGATTGTATATGCAATTATTTATAATAATTTTACAGCAAACTAAAACTTACCCACTATGAATGATTTTCCAAAAAGGCCGATCCCTTCGGATACCGGCGCTTTCATTTCACTTGAAGAAATGGTCACCCTTACAAAAAATCACGATGAGGATCATGTAAATCAGAAATCCTTTGGTACCCATGTTAAGGCGATGTGTTTTGGTAAGGATAAAATTATTGAGTTGCTTGACCAGCCCGGCGCAACTGCTTTAAGGATCTATTATGGTATTAAGGTAGATACCGACGGAGATGGAATAAAGGAGAAGAAGATGATCCTGGTAGCGGTAGATGAAGAGGGCAATGATATACTCCCTACTGAAACCACCAATGCCGGCCCTGGTGGCGTAGTGTCCAAAGGCGCTATGGCGAAAATTCTTGATTCAGGACTACCATGCCCCGAATATTGCTCAAAACCAGGAGGAAAAGGATAAGTGATAAATAATATCATCAACACAGCCATCTCGTGAATGTAACTTTATTTTATACTATTTTTTACAGCATGGTGGGGGTCGAAGCACTGGTCTTGATCCCCTTCCTTTTAAATTATAAGTCCCTGAATTTTTCATCCAGGTGCCTGCTTTTTTATATAGTAAGCTGTATTGTCTTTGCCGGAGGGTCTGTTCTTGTACAACGGTATATCGGGAATAACATGTGGTTTTTCAGCCTTATGCACTTCATCCAGTTTGCGATCCTCTCTGTATTTTACTACCGGAATATTTCTAACCCCACTATGAAAAGCATTGTAAAGTATATGCCTTTCCTGTTACTGGCGATATTTATATTTGACCTGTTTTTCATAGAGGGGGTCCGCGCATTTAACTCCATTTCATCGGGAGTGAAGCAGCTTGTAGTACTTACCTATGGTCTTTATCTCTTTTTACAACTGCTCAGAGACAGGAATCTTATTGAAAAATCGATATACATTGATTCTTTACCAATATTCTGGTATAATTCAGGGATCTTCATCTTTGCCTGTACCGAATTTCTATTTTGCATCAGCTATAACCACCTGCAGGCGCTTTTCACCACAGGAATAGCCAGAATGGGGATGACCATCGCAATATTGAGTATCAATTATATTGTTGGAATGATATCAATGATTCTTCTTTATATTGGGTTCTCTAAGATCAAAAAACTAAAACATGCGAATTATTGATGTTATTGTAATTGGTACTACAGTAATGTTAATGCTGGGAGTCATCGTGATATTGCTGGTAATGCTCCAACAAAAAATGGTTATCCAACATAAACTTGATATACGTGACAAGGACCTCCAGCTCCAACGGGAACGCCTCATCGCAGTACTCCAGGGACAGGAACAGGAACGCAAACGTATTGCGGAAGACCTGCACGACGAAGTGGGCGCCCAGCTATCCGTACTGAAACTCAACCTGGGCGGCCTGCAGCCACTGCTGAAAACCGGCAACGGCGAAACAGAGCGGCTTAAGGAAACCAAAGACTTCACAGACACCATTATACAACAACTGCGGTTCATCTCCCAAAGCCTGCACCCCCAGGCGTTGGAAAACCTGGGCCTGGCACATGCGCTGGACTCCTTCTGCAACCTGATGAACAAAAACAAGCAGGTAAAAATAGCTTTTAAAACTGCCGGCAACGGGCAAACCGTCGACCGTGAGAAGGCACTGAATGTATACCGCGTAGTACAGGAACTCATCAATAACATCCTGAAACATGCACAGGCAACAGAAGTACTGATCACTTATCAAACCACTCCTTCCCTGCTTACCCTCACCGTGGAAGACAATGGAAACGGCGCTTTACTAACGTCGCTGGCCGCTTCCCGTACCAAAACCGGCAGCCTGGGACTTAAAAATATTGAAAGCCGCCTCAATATTATCGGTGGAAACATTAACTTCACTCCCGGAACACCACAAGGTACCATTGCTACGATAAGTGTAGAGAATTATCAGTCACCTGCACAGAATAGTTGATACTTATGTTGTTTTATTACTAAATTGCCATCCGGTTGTGTTGAACCCGCTTGTAACGACATGACTCATAGTAATTTATTCTAAATAAAATAATAGCAAATCTTCTAACTGTCCACCTATGGCACACATAAAAGTGGCCATTGCTGATGATCACAAGATCTTCCGCAGTGGAGTCATAAACACACTGATTCCTTATGAAAATATCAGCTTCGTTTTTGAAGCCGACGACGGCCTGCATCTGCTGCAGATCATGGAAACACAACAACCGGATGTTATTCTGATGGATCTTAAAATGCCTAATATGGATGGCATCGAAGCTACCATTAAGGTAAAGGAAAAGTATCCTGACGTAAAGATCATTATACTCACCATGTACGAAGACGACAACTTCATTGTACACCTGGTGGAAAACGGCGCCAACGCCTACCTGTTGAAAAACGCGGAACCGGAAGAGATCTATGAAGCCATCTGTACCACCTTTGAAAAAGGATTTTACTTTAATGATAACGTAAACCTGGCACTGCTTAAAAAAGTATTACACAAAAACAAACAACAATTTAAGCCAACACTCAAAAACGAAATCCAGCTCAATGACCGGGAGCAGGAAGTACTGAAGCTGATCTGCAATGAACTGACTACCCAGGAAATTTCTGAACAGATTTTCCTGAGCCCCCGCACTGTAGAGGGTATCCGTCAAAAACTACTGGAAAAAATCAACGTTAAAAACAGCGTTGGCCTGGTACTGTATGCATTCCGTAACGGATTAATAGAATAGTTTTAAATACCCACCAAATATGAGTACTATCAGAACCTTTGCCGCTACAGCTGGCGCTATGCTGCTGTTGTATGCCGGCACTACCCTGGCCCAGGGCATTAAAATGCCTGCGCCAAGTCCTACGCAAACCATTAAACAGGACTTCGCTTTATCCAATATAGAGCTGAGCTACTCCCGTCCGCTGAAAAACGGCCGTGTAATCATGGGCGACCTGGTGCCTTATGGTAAAGTTTGGAGAACCGGCGCCAACAGCGCTACCACCGTTACCTTCGGAGAAGATGTAACTTTTGGCGGCGTACCCGTGAAAGCTGGTAAATATGGTTTACTTTCTATCCCCGGCGCACAGTCATGGACCGTTATCCTGACCAGCAGCCTCGATGTAACCAGCCCCGCCGCTTACAAACCTGAAAACGATGTAGCCCGTGTAAACGTAAAACCCGTTGCCACTCCTTTCAGCCAGGAAAGCTTTACCATCGGATTTGAAAATGTACGTTCCAACTCCGTGGTACTGGCCCTCAGCTGGGATAAAACCAAAGTACCCGTAGTGATCAAAGCGGACATCGACGATAAAATTACCGCACAGATCAACGATGCCATGCAGAACGCCGAAAAGAAACCTTACTTCCAGGCAGCCGTATATTACTATGAAAATGGTAAAGACATCAACAAAGCGGTAGAATGGATCAATGAGGCTGCTACACAAAGCCCCGACGCTTTTTGGGTATGGTATCAGAAAGCCCGCATCAATGCGAAAGCTAAAAATGTGAAAGTAGCAAAAGAAGCAGCACAGAAGTCAATAGAACTGGCTACTACTGCTAAAAACGACGACTATGTAACGTTGAACAAAAAGTTACTGGCTACCTTAAAATAAGCACAAAGCTATTACAGCGGATCCTATCTGCTGTAATAGCTTTTATTTTATATCTCTTTTATTACTTTCTCTTTAACAAAATACTGGAAGATCCAACCCAGCAATACCACCAGCATACAACCAATCGCATTAAGCCAGAGGAAAGACACCGTACCGGTCCAGTAAATCACCAACACCACTATTTCCCCGATAATAGCCGCCCAGAAAGTAGCCGTGCCGCCTACCCGCTTCAGGTAAAAAGCCACCATGAAAATACCCAGGATCACCCCGTAAAACCAGGAACCCAGTACATTTACTACTTCTATCAAACTACCCAGGCTCCCCGCAAACTGCGCCACCAGGATACAGAATACACCCCAGATCAATGTCCACAGTTTGGATATTTTGAGATAATGCTCTTCTGATGCATGCTCGTTGTACAATCTTTTGTACACATCTATCACCGTGGTAGACGCCAGCGAATTCAGCGCCGCAGCAATACTGCCCCATGCGGCCAGGAAGATGATGGCAATCAGTAATCCCACCAGTCCTTTCGGCAAACTGTTCACCACGAAATGAAGGAATATATAGTTGGTATCGTTGGTATCTGCAGTGGGGTCCGATTCTTTGATGAGCGACAATGCTTCCGTTCTTACCTCCTGCGACTGATCATCCGTTTGCTGCAATGCTTTTTTTGCGGAGGCAATTTGTGCGTGGTTGCCTGTTTCCAGCGCAGCGGCCAGTTGCCTTACCTGCTGCTGTTTCAACGAACCCAGTTCATTGTACTGGTCTTCCAGCTTCTGCAGCGCCGGCCCCTGTTCGGTTTTATGCACCCTTGCCAGTTGTGCTTCATTAAAGAAAATGGGCGCACGGAAATACAGGTAAAAAACAAATACCAGGGCGCCTATCAGCAGGATCAGGAATTGCATGGGCACCTTTACCAGTCCATTCATCAGCAGGCCCATACGGCTTTCTTTTATCGATTTCGCAGTAAGGTACCGGCCTACCTGCGACTGATCCGTACCGAAGTACGATAACGCCAGGAAGAACCCTCCTATCACCCCGCTCCAGATATTGTATTTATCCTGCCAGTCGAATTTCGTCACAATCACATTCAGCTTATCCATTTTACCGGATACCTGCAACGCCTGTTTAAAACCAATATCCGCCGGTAACAGGTGCACTACCATCCAGCCTGCGAGGAACATACCACCAAAGATGATGGCCAGCTGGAACGTTTGTGTGTAGGCCACTGCGCGGGTACCGCCCGCCACGGTATAAATGATCAGCAATCCGCCCATGATCATATTTGTCCAGTACAGGTTCCAGCCCAGTAAGGACGACAAGATAATAGAAGGTGCGCAGATGCTGATACCGGTTGATAAACCGCGTTGGATCAGGAATAATGAAGACGCGAGGGTACGTGTTTTCAGATCAAACCGTTGCTCCAGGAATTCATAAGCCGTATATACTTTCAGTTTATGGAAGATGGGAACAAACGTAATACAAAGCACTACCATTGCCAGGGGCAAGCCGAAGTAATATTGTACAAAGCGCATTCCGTCCGTATAAGCCTGGCCGGGCGCTGATATAAAGGTAATAGCGCTGGCCTGGGTACCAATGATCGACAGCAGAATGATGTACCAGGGCATAGACTGGTTATCCAGGAAATAACTTTCCATGTTTCGCTGGCCACGGCTTTTCCAGACACCATAAAATATAATTACAGTGAGGGTACCAATCAGTACCATCCAATCTAAAGGACTCATGAAAATGTTTTGGTGAATAAGTAGAAGAGTACTACCAGTAACAGCAACCAGGCTATTACCAATACGTACCACCACCCCCATGATGGAAACAACGGCGGTTTTTCTTCCTGCAGGTTATCTGCTGCCATAGCTTAATCGTTTGAATTGCTTTTAGTCCACATACTGCTGGTCAAGAGTCCCAGTGCAATACCAATGATCAATCCCACCTGTACGCGCTTGATGGTAAATCCTATCAGCAAGCCGAGGATAATACAAAAGCCGGCAGCGATCTTCAGCCTGGGACGATTTTGTTGATGCTTCTTACTCATTTTCTTTCATCCCCTATTTTACAGAAATCAGGTTTACAAATAAACGATAGGCGCCGGGTACGCCGGCTGGCAGCTGCCTGAAAAATGATAAGCCGGTATATACATAACATCCTTTGCCATAGCGGGCAACGAGGGTAGATCCATCGAGCGGGCCTTCTCCTTTGTCGTTCATGCTGAAAGGCTTATCATATGCTTTGTCGGCATTAGCCGTGTAATATAATCCTCTTTCCTGTACCCATCCGTTAAAATCGGCGGCGGTAATTTCATTTGGATAATGCAGCACCGGGTCTTTCGGGTTATTAAAGGTTACCGCAGCATTTTCATCTGTTACCCTGTCGCGCGACAGGCCGAACGGATACGGTCCCAGGTTACCGGTTACCAGCGGGCCATTCACGTTGTACTGGATCACCAGTTTGCCGCCGTTATTTACATATTCCATCAGCTTTGGCTGCCAGTATTTCATACGTGCGTTTACGTTATAAGCGCGCACACCGGTGATAATGGCATCATATTGTTGCAGGCTGCCATTCATGATATCTTTTTCGCCCAGCTCGGTTACATCGTATCCTACCTGGCGGAGCGATGCCGCCACCATATCGCCGGCGCCGGGGATATATCCGAGGCGGTTGCCGTTATGTTTCAGGTTAACGGATACCAGCCTGGCCTGCGCCGGAGGGAATAGGGTGATTACGGGAATATGATCGTAGCGGATCTGTTGCAGGCTTTGCGTATATTCTTTACCGTTACAGGTCATTACAACGGTAAAAGTATCTGCATGATTTTCTGCTACTCCTTTAACCGGCTTGATATCAAACCGGAGTTCCACCTCATCCCCTTTCTGTTTTAAGCTGAAGGGCTGGCTGTTGCCGTCGGTAAAGCCGGCGGGTAATTGCAGGCGTACCGTTCCCTGTGTGTTATCGGCCATGGCGCGGAGCTTCACCGGCACCGACTGTGCTTTGGTATCTGTAAAAATATATACCTGGTTGCTGAGATCGGCCACTACCGGTGGCGCTATTACCAGCGGCTGGTATAGTTCTCCTTTTACCGGGTCGGTGTATTTATATTGTAAGGCGCGTGCAATGGTAAATGGTTGTCCGCCGATAGTAAGATGGATTTGCGCCTGCAGTGCAGGAATATTCTCCGGGTTGCCTATCAGCAACGGATCATTGATGATGTATGTGCCTACCGGGTGTGCGTAGGCCAGCCAATAAGGTTGCGACTCCGGTGTGTTGGCGGGTACCTGCAATGTTTTGGAGATGCTGGTAAATTTATTGAAGGCCAGTGGTTGCGGATCGCCGGCGTTGATGTTGCCGGGCAGATCAATCTTATCCAATGTTATTTTTACCGGGCTCCTGTTGATCAGCTGCACGGTAGCTTCCATATTGGTTCCGGGCACTACGGTGGGCGATGTGCTGTAAGCCTCCGCCCATAAGCCTGCGCAGGCATAGATCAGTTGCTCGGTTTCTTTCAGTTTGAGATTGCGCCAGTATCCTTCGGGTAAAGCCTGGATGGCACTGCGTATTTCCAGCAGGGCTGGTACGGAAGCGGCAGGATCTTCCATGTTGTAAGCGGCCAGTGCGGCGTCTACAAGGGCGCCTACTTTAGCGCCGCCGGAAATCCTTGTCCAGCTGGTATTGATATCGTCGAGTAAGCTGTTTTTTGGTGTGTTGCCTTTAATAGTCAGGAAGTATTCCTGCGAGGTACCGCGGGATGCCGGTACGCCAAATCCCTGGCTCTTGTGCTGGGAGCGGCTTTCAGCGGCTATTTCCCCGAAGCCTTTTCCGAGCAATGGGTTGTAAGCGCCTACGTCTATTTTAAACTGGTCGTCGGAAGTAGTGTTTACGTTGCCAAAGCTGAAGGTATTCCAGAGGATCCGTTTGGCCTGCCAGGGTTTCACCACTTTTAACTGTTCCGGAAAGCGTTTTGGATCGGCGGCGGCGCTATACGCTTCTTCCGCCAGCATGGCCGAAGCGGTATGGTGTCCGTGCCCGGCGCGACTATCGGCCGGGAAGCGGCAGATGATCACATCCGGTTGAAATTTACGGATCATATATACTACATCTCCCAGGATCTGTTCCCGGTTCCAGATGGTAAATGTTTCCTGTGGATTTTTGGAGAAGCCGAAGTCCTGCGCGCGGGTAAAGAACTGTTCCGCTCCATCGATGCGGCGTGCTGCCAGCAGTTCCTGCGTGCGGATCAGGCCAAGTAATTCTGACTGTTCGTTACCTACCAGGTTTTGCCCGCCATCACCGCGGGTGAGCGACAGGTAGCCGGTGCGATATAGTTTTTCCTTTGCCAGGTAACCTAGCAAACGGGTATTTTCATCGTCCGGATGGGCGGCAATGTATAATACGCTTCCCAGCGTATCTAACTTTTTTAATTGCAGTTTTATGTCGGCTGCGTTCCATACAGGTGAAGGCTGTGCCAATGCGGGTAAACCCAATGCTGCCAATAAAATTATAACCAGTGCGGTAGATCGTCTTATAAACATTTGGTGGTACGTGAATTTACAGATGGCCAAAAGTAATAATTAATTAGTGGGACGGGAAGATAAATATGATGAGCGTAGCAGAACATAGGATAGTTGTACTCCAGGTACATATATGAACAGTGACTGTATCAAAAACGAACAATTTAAATATATTCTAAATATACATTATTTTGGTTTATATGTGTCCCGGGCAATGGCATCCTCTTTGGAGCCATACGAACCACATATTCTCTGCTATGCTAAAAAACTACCTGACGGTTGCCTGGCGCAATCTGATCAAAGACCGCCGGTTTGCTTTTCTTAACTTAATTGGTTTATCTACGGGACTTGCCTGTGCGCTCCTGATTTATGTTTGGGTGCAGGATGAATTGAGCATTGACAAATTCCATAAGAAAGACGCCACGCTTTTCCAGGTATTGGAAAACAGGGTGCAGGCAAGCGGCATCTGGACGGCAAAATCATCTCCGGTACCTATGCCCGAAGCCTTGAAAAAAGACATGCCTGAGGTAGAATATGCCGCCTATATATCTCCCCTGAGGGCATCTACACTCTCTGTAAAAGATGATGATGGCATAAGGACTAAAGGAAAATACGCCGACAAAGATTTTTTCAATATGTTCTCTTATGATCTGATTGAGGGAAATCCGGATCAGGTGCTGGCAGATCCAACATCTATTGTGTTATCTGATGTAATGGCTACCAAATTGTTTGGCAGCTCCAAAAATGTGGTAGGTAAAACAGTAGACCATCAGCATCAGCAAAAATTTGTTGTTTCCGGTGTATTTAAGGCGCCTGATCAACATTCGTCTGAACAATTCGACTTTGTTTTACCCGTCCGTGCACTGGATATGATAAAGCAAAACGCCAATAATTGGGACAATACAGGGTATTATACGTTTATAACATTAAAGCCGGGCACCAACGTTGACAAGTTCAATGCTAAAATCGCCAACTACATTAAGGTTAAAACGAACAGTGAAATTACTTACCGTACGCCATTCATTCAGCGCTATTCAGAGAACTACCTGTATGGCCGCTATGAGAACGGTATCCAGGTGGGAGGCCGGATAGATTATGTACGCCTGTTTTCCATCATTGCCATTTTTATACTAGTGATCGCCTGTATCAATTTCATGAACCTGTCTACCGCCAAAGCATCCGGCAGGGCAAAAGAGGTAGGCATCAAAAAAGCAATGGGCGCCGGCCGGGGCGCACTTATTCTTCAATATCTCGGAGAATCTATGTTAATGGCTTTTGCGTCTCTGTTGCTCGCTATTCTAATGGTGATATTGTTCCTTCCGGTTTTCAATAATATTACAGGGAAGCAGCTTTCGCTGTACCATTTTGATAAAACATTGATACTGGCAGGACTTGGCATTACACTCTTTACTGGTTTAGTAGCGGGTAGTTATCCTGCATTTCATCTTTCAGGTTTTAAGCCTGCTGCGGTATTGAAAGGAAAGATCAACGGCTCTGCAGGAGAACTGCTGATCCGGAAAGGATTGGTTGTCTTCCAATTTTCCCTCTCTATTATACTGATCGTTGCGGTATTAGTTGTTTACAGGCAGATCAGCTTTATCCAGACAAAAAATCTTGGCTACGACAGGGACCATATTGTTACGTTTCCGAGAGAAGGAAAGCTGTCGCAATATGAGGTAAGTGAACGTTTTCTTGCTGAGGTGAAAGAGATACCGGGCGTAACAACCGCCTCAGGTATGGGGCATGGGCTGACTGGTCATAGCAGCGGTACTTCCGACGTGATATGGCCAGGAAAAGATCTGAAGGATGCCACCGAATTTGAAGTGGTACCTGTAAATTATGACCTGTTGAAAACGCTGGATATAAAAATAAAAGAAGGCCGGGATTTTTCCCGCGACTTTGGCGCAGATAGTTCCATGCTCATCTTCAACGAAGCAGCAGTGAAGTTCATGGGGATGAAAGACCCTATTGGAAAGCAGGTTAAATTATGGGGAGATAACATGCGGATTGGAGGAGTTGTGAAGGACTTTCATTTTGAATCGCTTCATGAAGAGGTAAAGCCGCTGTTTTTTCAGCTGGCTCCCCAGGACGCCAACCGCTTTATGATTAAAATACAAACAGGCCGGGAGAAAGCCGTGATAGCCAGGCTGCAGGAATTGTACCTGCAAATGAACCCAGGGTTCTCATTTGAATATAAGTTCCTGGATGAAAGATACCAGACTTTATACGCTGCAGAAAACCAGATCTCCCAGTTGTCAAAATATTTTGCAGGTTTAGCGATTCTCATCTCCTGTCTTGGTTTATTCGGACTGGCCGCCTTTACCGCTCAACGGCGAAATAAAGAAATTGGCATCCGGAAAGTACTGGGCGCTACGGTGAGCACTATTGTGATGATGCTGTCAAAAGATTTCCTGCGACTGGTATTAATCGCCATGCTGATTGGCTTCCCCGTGGCATGGTGGGCTACTTCGCAATGGTTGAAAGGGTTTGCCTACAGCATTCATATAGATGCGGGCGTGTTTTTAATTGCTGGTATTTCAATTATCCTGCTCACCTTCCTCACCATCAGTTTCCAATCAGTGAAAGCAGCATTGGCTAACCCGGTGAAGAGTTTGAAATCCGAATAGGCGTTAACGTTAGTACATAAATAGAAAAGGCCCGGTGAGAACCACCGGGCCTTTATTTCTTCATAAGCAAAAATCCAACCAGCTCGTAAGCAAAAACCAATTATTAACAAAGGCGGTTTAGATTTAATTGTAACCTTCGTTCTGCTGGTTGCGTATGTTGGGGTTAGCATCCAGTTCTCTTTGTGGTATGGGCAATATTACTTTCGTATTAGGCCACACTACCAGTATCGTTTTGTCACTCGCCAGGTATTTGGTGAATGAACGTTTTGTTCTGATTAAGTCAAACAGCCGGTGCCCTTCAAAGGCCAGTTCCTTTCTTCTTTCCAACAGGATTGCGTCCAGGAGTGCCGGTCCGGTAACGGTTACCGGCGGCGCGTTATGGTCGGCGCGTTGTGCCACCAGTTGCAGGTCAGCCTGTGCTTCCGCGGTGCTTCCAAGGTGTGCTGCTGCTTCTGCACGGATCAGGTACAATTCTGCCAGCCGCATCACTTTAATACTTTCTGTAAACGTGCTCACATCTTTATATTTGGTGATGATGTTAGCCGGATCTTCGCCACCGTTGCCGGAGCGCTTACCCTTCTGCAGAAAATCCCTTCTTACATCTGTTGCCTGGTAAATATTGTAGATGTTATTCGTTGCGAGTACATCACCGTATCCATCCTGGCTGAACATATAACTTAAGCCATCCGTGTTCCGGTTATCTACCGGGGTATTGATGATTTCAAAAACTGTTTCATTGTTGTTGGTGATCTTAAAATCGCTCACCAGTTTTTCGTTGGGCAATAATGCGTATTTATTGGACTGGATCACTGCGTTCGCATAAGTGGCGGCGCCCTGCCAGTCTTCTTTATACAACAATATCCTCGACAACAACGCTTTGGCAGAATACACATTAATACGTCCGGAAGAGAAAGCGGTGCTTTTGCTTTCTTCAAACCTGCTGATCGCCGTGGTGAGGTCGCGGATGATTTGCGCATACGTATCTTTTATACTGCTGCGTGAGGGCGACTGCACCGAATCCACGTTGGTGATGGTCACAATAGGAATTCCCATGTGAGTGGCGCCGGGCGTGTAATTATACGGTTGCGCAAACATGCGCGCTATATCAAAGAACACCTGCGCCCGCAATGCGTACGCTTCTGCCACAATCTGTTTTGCCTCTGTGCTGTCGGCCGCCGATGGTAACAGGGAAATGTAAGGCCCTTTCATAATTACCATATTGGCATTGGCTACTACAGCATATAATTGATTCCATGAATCGGTAGTATACTGATCGTTGGCCGTAACAATATACTGGTCCTGGTTACGATACCGGTTGCTGTTGATGACGCTGATAAAACCATTGTCGGACCGGAGATCCGGCAGCAGCGGCATGGTACGTCCATAATAATTTTCATTCTGCATCAGCGAATACACGCCGTTGATGGCTGCCCGTAGTCCGGGCAGGTCGGTAATAGCGCGGCCTGTTTCTGTTGACTGATCCGGCTTCTGATCAAGGAAGTCCTTGCTGCAGGCGCCGAGTAAGCCAGCCAGTAATACCAGTACCCCGTATGTATATTTCTTTTGCATGAATACCTTAAAAGTTTACATCCAATCCTACCAGGAAGGTTTTAAATACCGGCGGACGCTGGTCGTAATCCCCTGTTACCGGTACTTCCGGGTCCATGGTGAGATACTTGTCTTTTACATACGTCCATAAATTATTGCCGCGTACATATATTTTCACTTCGTTGATGTTGGCTTTCCTTAACCAGTTTTGTTGCAGGTTGTAGGCCAGCATCACATCCCTCAGCCGGATGAAACTGCCGTCGTACAGGAACCTGGACGAGCTTTGGTTGCTTAACCCCGATTGTGTGCCACCGAATACTACTTTGGGTACGTTGGTGATATCACCGGGTTTCTGCCAGCGGTTTTCGTAGATGAGGCGCGACATTTTTGCGCCGCCGCCAAATCCGCCGCTGCCGTCTGATTCTGTGAATGTGCCCCAGTTGTCGTATACTTTATTTCCCCAGTTATAAAAGAACTGGAAGCTCAGATCAAATCCTTTGTAGCTGAAATAGTTAGTAACGCCGCCATAAAATTTTGGCAGGGCACTTCCCTGGTTAAACCGTTGCGCTTCGCCATAAGAGTTGGTGGTAGTGGTTTTAGACGCATCTTTATACCACAGTGCTTCACCGGTTTTCGGATCGGCTCCTGCAAATCCTACCAGGAAAAACTGGTAGAAATCAGTACCTACTTCCCTTTTGTACGGCACGCTGGTAATCGGATTATCCAGCCGGGTAATTTTATTATTCAGCGTAGAGATGTTGGCATCTGTACGCCATGAGAATTCATTTTCATTTTTTGCGATGATGTTGCGGGAGGAAAGAGATATTTCCCAGCCGCTGTTTTTCATCTCTCCGTTATTTCTAAAAACAGTGGTAATACCATTTGCAGAAGATACCGGTACATTAAGCAGTAACCGTGAAGTGGTTCTGTTATAATATTCCACCGTACCGGACAACCTGTTTTTAAGCAGGGCAAAATCGAGTCCTATATTAAATGGCCTGTTCTGCTCCCATGTAAGGAAGGGATTGGGGTATTGCGTAAGCACATACCCCGGTTTCCCGTCATAATCATTTGCCGGACTATACAGCGACAATGAAGCATAGTTATCAATAGCCTGGTTTCCGTTGCTGCCGTAGCTCGCTCTTATCTTTAATTCGTTAATAACGTTTACATTCTGGAGGAATGGCTCGCGGTAGATATTCCACGCGGTTCCGATGGACCAGAATGCGGCACTTCTTTTCTGACGGCCAAACCTCGAAGAGGCGTCTCTCCGGATGGAGGCTGTCAGGTAATATTTCTGCTTGTAATCGTAGCTGTTATTCAGAAACAGTCCTGTTAATGAATTGGCGCTGGATACAGAGGATACACTTTCCGGTTTGGAGGCGTCTGCCAGCAGTTGCAGATCCGGCAGCAGGTTAGATGCTGCTGACGCGTTGCCGCTGTTGGTAGTTTTCTGCGCTTCGTATCCTACAAAAGTGTTGATCCCGTGGTAACCCCATCGTCTGTTGAACCGCAGGATATTGGTAGATACCCAGTTGTTCCACAGGCTGTTGTTTACCGATACCCAGCCATTGGTATTTCTTCCATCCCCGAATCCCGGTGCAAAAAATGAATTGCTGCGGGCGTAGTTCAGGTCGAGACTGATCTTCGTTTCAAAGGAAAGAAAATCAGTGAAGGCGTATTTGGCGCCGGCGCCTCCGAGCAGGCCATAGATGGTACCTGTGCGGGTATCGCCATTCAGTACGGCCACCGGGTTAAAGGTGTTGTTGTAGCTGAAGTCGTAGCTGCCATCTGCGTTATAAATTTTCAGCCACGGTTGCAAACGAACGAGTGAGCGTACGGGGTTGGCCATCAGTCCTACATCTCCTACTGCGTTTGCGCGCTGGTAGGATAACGACAGGTTAACGTCAAATGATAAGCGGTTAGTGGCCTGGTTGCTCAGGTTGAGCTTACCCGTCATACGTTTATAGTCCACTCCTTTCAGGGCTGATTTGGAATCATATAAGCCACCGGAAACATAAAATTTTGTTTTATTACTTCCGCCTGCGGCAGATAGATTAGCCTGTGTATAGCTTCCGTGGCGCGTTAGCACATCGATCCAGTTGGTATTAACGGTAGTATCCACACCACGTGCGCGGAGTTCCCGTTGAAAACCTGCTTCGCCGGTGCCATCTGCTTTGTGCGCCCATCCTTCGCGGAGGAGTTCCATCATCTCTTTGGTATTGAGCGGATAGTTGGCCTGCGGAATGGTGAGCTGGTTGCTGCCTCTTTGTACGGTTGCGCTGATCTTTGTTCTGCCCAGGCTGCCGGTTTTCGTTGTAATTAATATTACGCCGTTGGCAGCGCGGGAGCCATAGATCGACGCAGAAGCTGCATCTTTTAAAACAGAGATAGAGGCGATATCAGCGCTGTTAATTCCTGCGAGGGAATTAACATTATAATCGGTGAGGTTGTCTGTTACCACAGGTGTGCCGTCTACCACGTAAAGTGGCGAGCTGCCTGCGGTAATAGAACCTATACCACGTATGTGAATACTGGGTATGGATCCGGGCTGACCGGAACCATTGGTAGATTGTAAGCCGGGTACATTGCCTTGTAAGCTTTCCTGGAAGCTGCTACGGGGCGCTTTATCATACAATGAAGCACTTACCATAGTAGCTGAACCTGTCAAAGAACTTTTTGTTTGCACGCCATAAGCCACTACCACCACTTCGTTCAATCCTTTGGAATCGTCTTTCAGCATAATGTTGAGAGGAGCGGTGTTGTTTACCGTTACCCGCTGTTCTTCATAACCGATGAAAGAACAGATCAACGTTGCTGAGGAAGGCGCTTCCATATGGAATGTTCCATTCTCATCTGTAGTAGTTCCCTTATTGAGCCCTGCAATACGCAAACTCACACCTGGCAGCGGATGTCCGAAAACATCTGTTACCGTTCCGTTGATACTGATATTCCTGATCTCTTTGTTTTCAGGCGCTATTGCCACAAGGGTGGCAGAAAGCTGCTTAAATGTGAGGCCGGTGTTTTTCAGTATCTTCTTTAAAATATCTTCAGTCGAAGCATTGGTTTCATTCACCGACACTTTTTTTCCTGCCGGAATAAGATCGTTACGATACACAAAACGGTAACCGCTTTTCTTTTCGATCATCTTCAGCAGCCGTGTCAATGGCAATGAATCTGCTTTGATGGAAATGCGACGATCCTGTTGACCGAAGACATTCCCCGTTATTTGCAAACAGGTAATAAGAATAATAAAGGACACCAGTTTCATTATCAGTACAACTTTTCCCTATGTTTTTAGACGCAAAAGGATTGCATAATGTATGATTTTTTTCCATACATTTAGGTTGTAAAAGGTCATAAAACTACGACAGGACTACATTGCCAAGTGAAGCTAACTGCCGTTTGATCTCAACAAAAGGGGTAAATGTTTGCAGCATTTGCCCTTTTTTTTATCTGAGAGGTATCGATTTTCTATTGACTTTCCCCCTTTACTGGGTAATAAATACTTCATTGCTTACTATCCTGCAATGAAATGATGTTGTAACCTTCAGCGCTTCCAGTACTTCTGAAAACGATTCATTTTTAAAAGTGGCGGTGAAATGGTAGTCTTTTAACTTGTTCCCGTTGAGATGGATTTTAATACCATACCAGCGTTCCATTTTCAGCGCAATATCTTCGAAGTTGTCGTTGTCGAACACGAGGTAGTTGTCGCACCAGGCGGTTTCCGCCACCATGCTGTCCTGCGCGTTACTGCGAATATTTTCTACCTTATAGCCTGCTATGAGGTTGGGTTGGGTCAGTTTATCTGCTGGTGTGTGGTGTAAGATGATCTTTTGATTAGGCGCCAGTTTCACGTTCCTTTCCACGCCATCATTCAGTGTTACTTCCACTGCGCCGGTGATCAGCGTAGCTTCTGTGGTATGATCCCCTGTGTATGCTTTTACATTAAAGGAGGTGCCCAATACTTTGATATCCATTTTGGAAGTATGGATAGAAAAAGGTTTGGCTGCATTCTTCGCTACATCAAAAAACGCTTCTCCTTCCAAAGTAACTTCCCGGTTGCCCAGGTTGTTCATATCAGGATCATAGGTTAAACGGCTGCCGCCATTGAGCCATACTTCCGTTCCATCGGGCAATTGTGCCCGGGAGCGGGAGCCATCGCGGGTATAAATGGCCGCCATCGCTGCTTTTCCGGCTTTTTGCGGATACTTTACTGATAAGAGATAAATACAATAGCCTCCCAGTACCACTACCAGTATAGAAAGAACAGCCACCCATTTGCGGAAATTCCTTCTTACTCTTTTAACGGGTAATTCTTCCTGTGGAAACTCCTGTTGCATTCTTTCCAGGTGTTTATCCAATGCACGTTCCGTTCTGGTTTCCCATTCTGTATTGCCGGCTGGTTGCGGCCAGTTGCTTAATACGGATAATTTATATCTCAGATCCGGGTCTTTCTGCAATGATGCTTCCAGTTCACGCAACTCCTCCATCGTGGCCTCGCCCGATACTTTCCTTCCCATCAAAAGCCATATTCTTTCCTGTTCCATGTGTATGATACAAAAGCATGATTATATAGAAGGACAAGTAAATTGAAAGAATCTACTACTCCGTCTAAAAAAAAATTTAAATTATTTTGTTTTGATGAAGGAGAGGTTAATTACCTCGCTGATTTTTTTGAGTGCCTGGGCCATGTGCACATCGATGGTGTTCACAGAAATATCGAGGATCTGGGCTACCTCTTTATATTTAAGACCATCTTCGCGGATCAGTTTAAAGATCATCTTCCTTTTGGGCGGGAGTGCGTTTACGGCGGCTTCTATCCTTTTCACCATTTCCCCGGAAATGAAGATCTGTTCCGGGGTGGCGTAGCTCACGCTGATGTCTACCGTTACTTCATCGAGACTGAAGTGCTGGGTGCGGGCTGCCTTATTTAAGTAGTTGAGGGCAATATTTTTAGTGGATACATAGAGGTATACCCGGAGGTTATCTACCTGGAGCAGGCGTTCCCGCTGCTTCCAGACGTTCATAAACACATCTGACGCAATTTCTTCCGCAGACTCCCAGGACTTCACAATGGAAAAGGCAAACTGACTCAGCGGCTTGTAAAACAACCTGAACAATGCTTTATAAGCCTGTTCATCCCCTAGAGATGCCACCCGTTCCACCAGTAGCTGTATATTAGCTTCTTCCCTCAATGATTTGGTTTTTGGTTGAAAGTTGATCCCTAAAGATAATACAGATTTTTTTTTAATTTGATCTTGTCTTACATCTTTTTTTGTATAATATGAATTGATCCTAAAGTATATAGACTTTACTGCTTTATTACCGCACTACTTTTTAAACATAAAATACACGGCACCGATGAGGAAGAAAAACGATACGAGGTAATTCCATCTCAGGGGTTCTTTGAGGAAAGTGACTGCGAAGATGCTAAAAACGGTGAGGGTGATTACTTCCTGGATGGTTTTGAGCTGGAAGCCGCTAAAACCCTCCTGGGCGCCATAACGGTTGGCAGGCACCATAAAGCAGTATTCAAAGAAAGCAATGCCCCAGCTGATGAGGATTACCTTCCAGAGGGCCACATCCTGGTGTTTGAGGTGGCCATACCAGGCGAAAGTCATGAAAGTATTGGAGACTGTGAGCAGGATAATGGTGCGCATGTGTGATTTAAAATTTGCGCAAAACTATTATTTTTTCATTGATAGTGCATGGATAGTGCATTAATAGTGCATGAGGAGTCCATGAGGAGTCCATGAGGAGTGCATGGGAACAGTATGGATAGTCCATGAGATACGCATGTGCGACGCATGTCCCAGGCATTGGAGAAGTATGGGGTAAAGCGGATGTTGTCTTACTCAGGATTAACCTGATTATATTGATTTAGGGATTTGATCACTTTGGATTTAAAAGATTTGAGGAGATGTAAGCGGATTATAGACGATTTATTGGATTTATTACAATTAGGAATGCTTCTTTGTGCTAACCAATAGCTCCCGTACATCTACGTCTAATGCGGCAGCGATTTCAAATAAGGATTCAATGGTAGGCTGCATTGTATTGGTACACCATTTTGAAACGGTGGTTATGCTTACTCCCAGCTCTTTTGCCAACCAGTTGTTACTCCTCCCCGTCTCGACAATCATTATTTTGATCCGGTTAAATGTCTTTTCAGGCATCAATCTACATTTTGTACACTAAAGATAACAAAATGTAGTTCTTTTAAAGGCATATATTAATTACAAGGAAATAAATATAATCTTATAGACCACTTTTATTAATTATTAATTAATAATTATTATCTTTAAGTAAACATTCAACCATGCAATCTCCGTTAACCATCTTTGTTTTTAACCAAAACCCGTTTCGCCTTTCCGAAGAAGAATATCATTCTCCGGAAACAGTCCTGAAAAACTACTTTGAGCTATTTGGGCCGGGCGAAACCAACGATATCCTCACTTCTGTACAAACCGAAGCCCTTACAAACCCTGGCAGTCCCTATAGCGCCGTGAGTGAGCGAATGAAAGTGATGTCCTGCTTTACGGAGCTATACCGGCTTATAGAGGCCGCCTTTGTCATCTCCCAGAAAAAATAAGAACACATTGGCTGCTAACCCAACATTATTCCTCCCCCAAATCAAAAAAAATAAAATCAGCGTAATCCATATAATCCGTCTAATCCTGGGAAAGACAACCTCCGCGCACAAAAAAAAGAGGGACCGTAAGAGGCCCCCCTGCATCAAACCAAAATGGGTTTTCCATCATGGGCTGATTTTGTGTTGTTGGTTGCTATTTCATTATTAAAAACTATTGTTCTAATTTGATTTCGCCCAGATCGGTAGCTTTACCGTCTTCAACTTTTACATCTTTGATCACGGCATTTTTGTAAGGGCTTTTACCGAGAATAGTAATGGTGTAAGCACCTGCTTTTGCAGCCGGGATAGTGAATGCACCCTGGGAGATAGCGCCTTTCAGCTTATCTGTACCATTGTCTGCTTCTACTTCGGTAGCACTGTCGGCAGGAGTGATTTTACCAGTGATAGAACCACCTTCTACAGCCAGTACTTTCAGGGAATCTTTACCTTGTAAAGAATCTACCTTCTGTAATGAGTCGATTCCGGTTAAAGAATCTACCTGCAAGGAATCCATTCCACTCAGGGAATCTACCTGTAAGGAGTCCATTCTCTGCAATGAGTCAATTCCGCTCAGGGAATCTACTTTCTGGAGAGAATCGATTCCCATTAAGGAATCTACTGTCATTAAGGAATCAAATCCTTTTAAAGAATCCAGGCGCTGTAATGAATCAACACTGAAAACCTTTACTGAATCAAGGCTAACAAGGGAATCTGTTGCAATTGAATCTACCATTGCGGCAGTGCTGTCTACAGATTTTACTGCGGTTACATCAGCACTTTTAAAAGCAGACATTCCGATTACCATTGTTGCTAAAGCGAGCGTTCCTACAATTGATTTTTTCATGGCATCAATTTTTGTATGGTTAATATTTATGATGAATATCCCCGGCCCGGATGAATGTGCATGGTTTTTGTTATATGCCCTCATCGTTGGCTGCCGTATAATAACAATACATCCGACAATTCACTTACCATTAGTCAAAGAAATGTTAAAGTGAAAAAAAGAATTATGAGACAGTATACTGGCTGCTTTCGTAATTAGTAATTTTAAAAATTATCTTCGCACTACGGAAACAAGACAAAAGATCAAAAGCATGTTGCAATTGAGTAACGACGAAATAGTAAAAGGCATCCGGAGCAGAAACAAAGATGTATTCGAAGCTGTTTTTAAACAGTTCGCCCCTTCTATGTATAATATAGCTGTCCGGTATGTAAAAGATGAAGACGACGCGAATGATATGGTACAGGATGTTTTCCTCAACTTGTGGAAAGGTGCGGAAAACCTGGATGAAAGAGCCCCTATTAATCATTATCTCGCAAGGGCTACTGTTAACACCTGTTTAAACCGCATAAAAAAAGAACAACGGAAGGAAGTATACGCCAAGGAGCAAATGCAAACCGCCAGCCCCTCAGAAAATAATCATTCCCTGCTGGAACATAAGGAACTGGAAGCCAAATACCGCTCTGCCCTGGAGAAATTACCGGAACAATGCCGCCGTGTTTTTGAAATGAGCCGCCTGAAAGGCTTGTCGCCAGCCGAAATCGCCGAACAACTGAATATCTCTATCAATACAGTATACGCCCATTTGACCACAGCTTTAAAACGATTGCGGGTAGACCTTATTAATAAGTCGTAGGATGCGCCCGAAATTTTTTTTATTATCGCTTAATGGTATAACGTTCCCTGGTTGTATTACTAATAAGAAGCCATGAATAATCAAACAGACATAGATATAGTGATCCGTTACCTGGAAGATCCGGACAATGAGCAGCACAAAATGCAGCTCAACGAATGGATTCAACAGGATGCTGGTAACCTGGACATCTTCCTGGATATGAAAGGCATGTGGCACGGCGATCCGCTCCCTGCTGCCTCTGCTTTCGACACCCAGGGACAATGGCAGGCACTGGATACCATGCTGGATAAGGTTCCTGTAGCTGCTGCGCTTCCTGCACAAAAGAAAAATACCCGCGTGATCAGGATGAACCGCAGGTACTGGTGGGCCGCCGCCGCTGTGCTGCTTATTGCAGGCACCTGGACCTGGCTCGGACCCGGCGGGTATAAAACCTACGCCACCGCCCAGCAACAGGATAGTTTGCGCCTGCCCGACGGTTCTATGCTGTACCTCAACGCTCATACACAGGTACGCTACGCCCGCGGATTTGGAAAAGATAACAGACAAATTAAAATAGATAAAGGAGAAGCCTTTTTTGATGTTACCAAAAACGACGCCCTCCCCTTCATTGTAAATGCCCCCGAAGTAGAAGTACAGGTACTCGGTACGGCCTTCAACGTAAAAGCCGCCAACAGTGGCGTTAAAGTATTTGTGCAGTCAGGAAAAGTAAGCGCCGCCTACAAAGGCACAGAGAAAAAGGTAATCCTTACCCCCGGTGTGGAAGCCTCTCTGAAACATAATGGCAGCGAAATAGATACCCGTACCCATAAAAAAAACAACAATATTCTGGCCTGGAAAACCCGGACCTTAACATTCGATGATACCCCGCTCACAGAAGTGGCGGATGCCCTCGAAGATTTTTATAATGTACAGATCAAGATCAGCAATCAGCAACTGGCTGATAAGAAACTGCTGGCTACCTTCCCCAACATGTCGCTGGACGAAGTACTGGACATTATGAGAAAAACCCTTCAAATTAACATTTCGCATAAAAACGACCTGGTAGACATCTACTAATACGCGCCTGACTTTTTATTTATGCAGCAATTATTGCTACAGGCGCGTATCTCCAATTCCAGGTTTGGACGCGTGCCTGATTTTATTTTCGTTGTTATCCTGGTATTGGCCAATGCTGTAGCTATGGCCCAGAATACTAATGCCCCTCCCAAAAAGATTTCCCTTCAGTTTACAAATGCCAGCCTGAAAACCGTGATCCGGGAAATAGAAAAACAAACAAAGTATACCTTTGCTATTTCTTCCGGAGAACTGGAAACCCGCCAGGGCGTTAGCTTACACGTTCACAACAGTCCCCTCCTGGAAGTACTGCCCAAGATATTCCCTCCTGCAAAATATAAAGTAGAGATAAAAGACGGGCAAATCATCGTTATCCCGCTCAACGCCACTGCAGCAGATCTTACGCCTCCTCCCAATACTAATCCCAACCCTGATAAATGGACCGTTACCGGCTCCGTATCAGACGGTATGCAGCCTTTAAGCGGCGTATCTATCCGGGAAAAAGGCACTACTAACGGTACCGCCACTACGGAGAACGGCAACTTCAAAGTAGACCTGGCCAACGGACAGGCCATCCTCCAGGTATCGCTGATTGGCTTTGAAACCAAAGAGATTGCCGTAAGGGACAGAAGAAATATATCCGTATTGCTGCAACCCGACCTGCGCAAGCTCAACGAGCTGGTGGTACTGGGTTATGGCCTGCAGAAACGCGCCAACATCACCGGCGCCATTGCGCAGGTAGACGGCGTACGGCTCAGAAGCCGGCCCGTAGCCAACGTCATGGCGGCTTTGCAGGGCACTGCCACCGGGCTGGTGGTAACGCGCAGTAACGGGCAGCCTGGCCGCGAAGGCTTTAACATACAGGTACGCGGCGTGGGTTCTTCCTCCGGTAGCAATACCCCCGTGATCATCGATGGCGTACCCGGTTCCCTCGCCGTAATTAATCCCGACGACATAGAATCAGTATCCATCCTGAAAGACGCGGCGGCCGCCTCTATTTATGGCGCCCGTGGCGCCGGCGGTGTGGTACTGGTTACCACCCGCACCGGGAAACCCGGCAAGCTGAAAGTGGATTTCAACACCCTCGGCGGATTTGAAACTCCCATCCGGTTGCCCAACCGGCTGCCCTCCTGGCAATCGGCCTCCATGCAAAACACGGCCGCTGAAAATGCCGGTCAAACCGCTCCCTGGGACCCTATGGAAATAGATTTGATGAAGAAAGGGAACCATTATGCGATCGACTATCAAAACCCTGATTACTACAAATACTATTATAACTACAATCCTTTACCGGTGCTTACCAAAAGCAGAACCGGCATCGAAAACTATAACCTGTCGGTAAAAGGCGGCGACAGTTCCAACCAGTTCTCCGCATCACTGGGTTACTTCGGGCGGCAGGGACTATTTGCTGTTGGACCGGACCGTACCCATCGTGTGAACGCCCGGGTGAATATGAACAACCGCTTTAGTAAACACTTCAGCCTGGAAACACGGCTGTCGTATGCGCAAACCAATACCTTCTCCCCTTCGCAGCCGGTGGAAGGCCCTAACGGCTTGCTGGCAGGCATTTTCCGCGGACCAGGCAATGTGCCGGTGTATGTACCCAATACCAGCAACTACGCCTATGGCGGCGCACCGGGATATGCTGTTTTAGAAGATGGCGGCGAGCGCGATGAAAAGAATAATTATATAGATGCAGTATTTACGCTGCGGGCCGACAGCCTCACAAAAGGACTCACCCTCCGGCTTATTTACAGTCCGCAGAAACACACCCTGCAGGACAACCTGGGCCGCAATACCATTGCCCTGTGGAACCGTGTGGATACCGCCATGCTCATACAGCCGCATAACATGCTGCAGAAAAGCAAGCTGGAAGCAAAAGGCGGCAACCTCCAGCTGCTGGCCGACTACGATATAAAAGAAGATAAACATAATATACACCTGCTCGGCGGCGCCACGCAGGAAACCTATAATACCACGCAAAATACAGCTGCATCTTATAATATCAGCCAGGCTGAAATCAATTCCAATCACTTTAATAACGCTCCCGAATACACGCAGTTACTGGCTGCCAGCGGTTCTTTACTGTCGATATTCGGTAAGATGAGCTATAACTACGACAACCGCTACTTACTGGAAGCAAACCTCATCGCATCGCGGTTATCACAGTACAGTACTTCTTTTGTTGGCGGCGAACAGTGGCAGGCGTTCCCGTCGTTCTCCGCCGGCTGGCGCCTGAACAACGAAACCTGGTTTAACCGCGCGTTGCCTTTTTTCAATGAGTTCAAACTGAGGTGGTCATGGGGCAGATTGGGGAATATCAATAGCTGGAACAGCATCCCCAACGATGAACGGTTACAAACTTTCAGCTTTAATACCCTGCCGCGTTTTCTGCCATTTGCATATAAGAACCCCATCATCCAGGCACAGGGATGGGAGAACATTTCCACCAATAACTATGGCTGGGATGCTACCTTATTCAGAGGCAGGCTGACGATTGCCGCAGATTACTTTATTAAACATAACCGGGACATGCAGATCCCGGTGCTGACCGCCTCCACAGACGGCGCCTGGCCGCTGGACTTTCACCGTGGCGAAATGAAAACCTGGGGCTGGGAAATCAATGTGGGCTGGCGGGACGACCAGGGGCCCTTTACCTGGTATATTAGCGGGAACCTCTTTAACAGCCGGAATAAAGTACTGAGGAATAATGATGTGGCGCCGCAGGCAGGCTGGAACCAGGGCATTGCCGGGTATCCTTACTCTTCCCTGTTTGGCTACGAGTCTGATGGCTACTTCCAGTCGGCCGCTGAAGTGAGCGCACACGCCTTCCAGCATGAAAACACGGGTCCGGGTGATCTTCGCTACAAAGACATCAACGGCGACAACAAAATAGACAATGCCGACCTGGTGTACCTGGGCAGCACCGATCCGCAGCTCTCCTACGGTATAGATGCGGGCTTTGCCTGGAAAGGGTTTGACTTCTCTGTTTTCTTCCAGGGGGTGGCTCACCGCAAGGTGATGCCCGATCCGCGCTATAATCTTCCTTTTACCGCCAACTGGCAACAGCCCTGGGATATCAACCAGGATTACTGGACGCCGGAAAATCCCGATGCGTTATTTCCACGTCTGTATCTCAACGATCAGCAGAATACCGCCCCTTCCTCGCACTGGGCGATGAATGGCGCCTATATCCGGCTGAAAAACCTGCAGGTAGGTTATACCTTACCGGCCAGCTGGCTGAAGAAAGTATGGATTACTAACCTGCGTATTTATTTCTCCGGGCAGGACTTATGGGAAACCACTAAAATGAAGATTAAATATTATGATCCGGAACAGGCGGGAGGTTATAACGGGAACGTATATCCGTTTTTCAGATCATATACACTGGGGTTGACTGTTGGCTTCTGATTTTGGCAGGATGCTATGTTATCCGGTAGCGGCTCAGCACCTTAGGATCTATTTTCAAATCGGGTCGAAAGCGCATAATACCTCTTACAAAATGCGCCAGCAGGGCATTCCCATTGGGCACCAGGAAAATTCTAAACTGCACGGCCTGCAGCTGTACAGCCCCTGATTCGTTTTTGATAAAAACATACAGATCCGGATTCGTTTCGCTGTAACCCAAATCGGTCCAAAGCACGTCGTACACACCGCCGCTGCTGTTTGTACTCAACGCCTCATAACGCAACGACAGTACAGGCACGCCTTCACCGTACTGGTGCAACCCTTCAGCGTTTACCTCTGCCCGTGTATATTTGGGCTTACCGGACCGGTAAGAGGCAACTGCCATCCATATCAAACCACATAAAACCGGAGCTGCAATGCCCATAGTAAGCATCCGGATGCTTACTTCTTTTATCCAAAAGGAAAACACGACGCCAGCCAGCAGCATGGCCAGCACCACTGCAAAACAGCCCAGCAGAAATACTTTTAGCACAACAGTTTGCCGCGTTGCGGATGTTGAATACAACGGAGGAAATTCTTCTTCATTGGGCAACATAGTAAGTTGTAATTACTGTTTGAGTATGCCTGCTACTCCGTTTTCTTTCCTGCGAGCAGGTACAATGCCGCCATACGTATAGCCACACCGTTTTCTACCTGGTCGAGGATGATGGACTGACCAGAGTCCGCCACATCAGAGTTTATTTCCACGCCGCGGTTAATGGGTCCGGGGTGCATGATTACAATTTCTTTATTCAGACTATCGAGCAGTTCGCGGTTTACGCCGTATGCGAGGGAGTATTCACGGAGAGAAGAAAACAGCGGGGTGTTTTGTCTTTCCAGCTGAATACGCAACACATTCGCCACATCGCACCATTGCAGGGCTTCGCGGATATTGTAGCTCACATTTACGCCGAGTGCGGCGGCCATGTATTTCGGGATGAGTGTAGGCGGGCCTACCACCGTTACTTCTGCGCCCAGTTTTTTGAGGCAGTAGATATTGGAGAGGGCAACCCTGGAATGCATGATATCGCCACAAATGGCTACCTTCTTGCCTTCCACGCTACCAAGTCTTTCCCGGATGGAGAAGGCATCGAGCAATGCCTGGGTGGGATGTTCATTGATACCGTCGCCAGCATTGAGGATGGGCACATTGATGTGCTTGGCCAGGAAATGCGGCGCGCCGCTGGCAGAGTGGCGCATCACTACCATATCCACTTTCATGGACAGGATGTTGTTCACCGTATCTATCAGCGTTTCTCCTTTGGATACGGAAGATCCCGAGGCAGAAAAGTTAACCGTATCTGCACCCAGGCGCTTTTCCGCTAACTCAAAAGAGATGCGTGTGCGGGTAGAGTTCTCAAAAAATAAATTTACAATTGTTGTATCGCGTAGCGTAGGAACCTTTTTAATAGGTCTTTGTAAAACCTCCTTAAACTGGTCGGCTGTTTGAAAAATAAGCTCTATATCCTGGCGCTGCAGATCGCGAATTCCGAGTAAGTGTTTTACAGAAAGTGACATTAATGTGCAAATATAAAGGGTGAAATCTGAATTCTGAAATCCGGATTCATTTTAGTCAATCAGAACTACTTCGTCTTTACCATCTCTTTCGTTCCACAACACCCTAACTTTCTGGGAAATGAGGGCATCAATGGTACGACCGGTATAGTCCGGCTGAATAGGCAGCTGCCTGCTGAAGCGGCGATCGATCAGCGTGAGCAGCTCTACCGCCGCAGGGCGGCCAAAGTCCAGCATCGCATCCAGCGCAGAACGGATCGTGCGGCCGGTATACAACACATCATCTATCAACACTACCTTTTTATTTTCTATGGAAAAATCAATATTTGTTTCGTTGGGTACATGCAGGGTTTTACTCTGGTTAAAATCGTCCCGGTAAAAAGTAATATCCAGCTTACCGTAGTCGATACGCGCTCCCGGTACTAACTTCAGCAAGGTCTGATGAATTCTGCCGGACAAATAAATTCCCCTGGGCTGTAATCCAATCAGCACGGTTTGCTCAAACTGTAAGTTATTTTCTATCAACTGATGACAAAGCCTGTCTATCGTAATAGCCATTTGCTTGCCGTTTAGTATGGTTTTCAAAACACAACGTTTTAGGGGCCAAAAATAATGATTAAATGCTACAGATAAAAAGCTGAATATTAGAAAAGATTGATAAACAAGGGAATATTTCTAAAACAGCACTGTTTCCCGCACTCTTTAGTTATGCAAAAACAGAAATATGACAGGTTGCTCCCCTTCTCTTCGTACTTTAGCGTTATCAATAACGGGGTATGAAACTTTTAAAGACCATTTTAGCTATGACCGCCTTTCTGCAATTATGGGGAAATAATTCCCAGGGACAACTGAAAACAGGAGATAAAATTCCAGCCTTCACCTTACAGGATCAAAACGGGAAAACTTTTGATATCAATACAGTACTTGGCAAACAACCGTTGGTTATCTACTTCTATCCGAAAGATGAAACCAGTGTATGCACCAAAGAAGCCTGTTCGTTCCGTGATTCGTACCAGGACTTCCAGAAATACGGCGCAATGGTAATTGGCATCAGTGCGGATAATGTGGCTTCACACCGCAGTTTTGCTACACACCACAATCTTCCTTTCACCTTGCTCAGCGATCCGAAAAATGAAGTGCGTAAATTATTTGGCGTGCCTAAAACCTTTGTGATACCGGGTCGGGTAACTTATATTGTAGATAAGAATGGGGTGATTGTGCATGAATTCAATTCGCTGCGCGATGGAGAGAAACATGTAACAGAGTCGCTGGCGGCGTTGCAGAAGTTGCAGTAAACTACAACTTCCTCATATCCTTAAACGTAGAAATCTCTTCTTTCAGCGCAAACAGCTGCATACCCCATATGATCCCAAGTACCAGGGCAAAAGCTACCAGCGCCAGGGATAAAGATACCTGCATAAAGCTGCCTTCTTCGCGGTTGGTAAGGGTAATAACGCGGATAAGCGCAATGAGGCCCACACCAAAAAAGATGGCGGCTTTAGTTCCTTTCTTACGGAGTTGTTTCTTAAAATACTCATCAAAAGCGCCGGCGGCGGCAATACTGGCATCCGGTTGCGGCGTTCCGTCGGCAAGCAGTAATTGTTCGAGATCTGCTACACGGTAGTGCTCATGGTGTTCTGAGAAGTATTTTTGTAAGATATCTGCCTGCATAATTTCCTGGATACTGAATGAGGGTGCAAGGTACAAAAAAGGCGATGGATATAAATCCACCGCCCACATATAAATCATGAACATTTACTAAGCTTCTTTCAGGAACGGGTACCGGTAATCGGTAGCCGGTACAAAAGTTTCTTTGATGCTTCGGGCACTTAACCAGCGATAGAGGTTCAGCATGGAGCCGGCTTTATCGTTGGTACCGGAAGCGCGGGCGCCGCCAAATGGCTGCTGTCCTACTACTGCGCCGGTTGGTTTGTCGTTGATGTAGAAGTTACCGGCGCTGTTTACCAGTGTGCGGGTAGCCAGTTCTACAGCGTAACGGTCCTGCGCAATAACTGCACCGGTCAAAGCATACTCGGAGGTAGTGTCTACCAACTGCATGATTTCTTCAAATTTCTCTGCATCATACACGTGGATCGTTAATACCGGGCCGAAGATTTCTTCACACATGGTGATGTATTTCGGATCGGTAGTTTCGATTACGGTTGGCTCAATAAAGTAACCTTCCGTTTTGTTGTAATTACCACCAGCGATGATCTTTACAGATGGATCTTTCTTCGCATTGTCGATGTATTGGGCGATCTTATCAAAAGAGCGTTCATCGATCACAGCGTTGATGAAGTTACTGAAATCTTCTGTGGAACCCATTTTCATGGTTTTCAGCTCGGCAACTAATTTGGATTTTATATCGTCAGCAAGATTGTTTGGTATGTATGCACGGGAGGCGGCAGAGCATTTCTGTCCCTGGTATTCAAAAGCGCCGCGGGCAAGCGCTGTAACGGCGATGTCAACATCGGCTGATTTGTGGATCAGTACGAAGTCTTTACCACCTGTTTCACCAACGATGCGCGGATATGTTTTGTATTTGTGGATGTTTTCGCCGATGGTTTTCCACATGGTCTGGAATACGCCGGTAGAGCCGGTGAAGTGGATGCCTGCGAAATGAGGATCTGCGAAACAAACGTCTCCTACAACCGGGCCGTTTGCATATACGAGGTTGATAACGCCTGCAGGCAGACCTGCTTCTATCAGTACCTTCATGATCACCTGTGCGGCGAATACCTGTGTATTGGCGGGTTTCCACACTACCACGTTACCACACATGGCGGCAGAAGCGGGCAGGTTACCGGCAATAGCGGTGAAGTTGAAAGGAGTAACGGCCAGTACAAAGCCTTCCAGCGGGCGGTATTCTACCCTGTTATGGATACCGGGCGCGCAAACCGGCTGCTGGCGGTATATTTCGCTGAGGAAGTGTACGTTGTAGCGGAGGAAGTCGATCAGTTCACATGCGCTGTCAATTTCAGCCTGGTAAGGGTTCTTACTCTGGCCCAGCATGGTGGCGGCATTGATATGATAGCGGTATTTGGTGGCCAGGAGTTCGGCAGCACGCAGGAAGATGCCGGCGCGTTGCTCCCAGTCCATATTAGCCCATTTTTCACGTGCCTCCAGCGCTGCTGCGATGGCGGATTTCACATGAGAGGCGTCACCCATATGGAAGTGACCTAATTTGTGTTTGATTTCGTGGGGAGGGCGCAGATCAACGGTGTTTCCGGTGCGGATTTCCTTACCACCGATATACATAGGTATATCTGCTACTTCGCTTTTGAAGGCGGCTAACTGTTTCTTTAATGCAATTCTCTCAGCAGAACCGGGTGCATAAGATAACACAGGCTCATTAGCAGGCGCTGCGTACTCAAAGTATCCTGTATTCATTGTATCCTAATTTTTATATTTGTTTATTTGATCATTTGTAAACCCGGAGGCAAACAAACAATCAAATAAACAAATGACTACGAGTATTGTTTCCGCAGCAAAATTAAGTTATACAACGCCTACGCGCTTATTAATAATTAGTCGATACTTATTAATTATTGTCCTCTTCCTTCTGCATCATCAGGTATGCTTTCACAAATCCGTTCAGGTCGCCGTCCATTACAGGTCCTACGTTACCTACTTCAAAGTCGGTGCGGTGGTCTTTGATCATCTTATACGGATGGAATACGTATGATCTGATCTGTGATCCCCATTCGATTTTGCGTTTGTTGGCGTTGGCTGCATTTTTCAGTTCTTCCCTTTTGCGGATCTCTTCTTCATACAGGCGTGATTTCAGCATGGTGAGCGCTTTTTCGCGGTTCTCTCCCTGCGTACGGGCCTGCTGACATTCGATGATGATACCGGATGGGATATGCTTCAAACGTACGGCTGTTTCCACCTTATTTACGTTCTGTCCGCCCTTACCACCTGAACGGTAAAATTCCCATTCCAGGTCTGCCGGGTTTACAGCAATCTCGATAGTATTGTCTACTAACGGATATACATATACGGAGGCGAAAGAAGTATGTCTGCGTGCGTTGGAATCGAAAGGTGAAATACGAACCAGGCGGTGTACGCCGCTTTCCGCTTTCAGGTGGCCATATGCAAAGTCGCCATCAAATTCCAGTGTAGCGGATTTGATACCGGCGCCATCTCCATACTGCGTATCAATTTCCGATACTTTCCACCCCTGTTTTTCGCCATACATGCGGTACATACGCAGCAGCATTTCGGCCCAATCCTGGCTTTCCGTGCCGCCTGCACCGGAGTTAATGGTTAATACTGCGGGCATTTCATCTTCCGGCTGGTTGAGCGTAGATTTAAATTCCAGGTCGTCCAGCGCTGCTACTGCAGCATTGTATGCCTGTTCCACCTCTTCTTCCGTTGCTTCACCTTCTTTGAAAAAATCGTTCAGTACAGCGCTGTCGTCAATAGCAGCGTTTACCTGATCGTAAAGGTCTACCCAATATTTGTTTACCTTTATTTCCTTCAGAATCGAAGTCGCTCTGACGTTGTCGTCCCAGAAACCGGGCGCCAGGCTTAATTGTTTGTCGTTTTCTATTTTTGCTAATCGGTCAGGTACGTTAAAGAAAACCTCCCAGGACATATAAACGGTCCCTCATAGCTTTAAGTTGCTCAGCTGTCATAGCTGGCAAATGTATGGAAAAAACGGAGATATATACTAACGGCTTTCAAACTTTGTTTTGATTGTTTACTTTAGCATAATTTTTGTGTTGTAACACCGTAACCATGTCACTAATATTATAAAAAGCACCCATCTGTTATGGTGAGTCATGAAACCCTCCACTTTAAGAACCGGTCCATCTTCAACACACTTGGTTTTATTATTATGATAGCTGCAAATGCACTGGCAGTGCTGCTTCCCATCAATGGTAAAACCACCGCGCAGATTTCCGAGGAATATCCTAACCTGTTTATACCGGCGGGAATCACGTTCTCTATCTGGAGTGTTATCTATCTTTCTTTAACAGCTTTTATCATATATCAATTATGGTTATCTTTTTCCAATAAACAACCGGCAACGCTGGCGTATGTGATGCAGCGGATGAAAGACTGGTTCCTCATTTCCAGTGTAGCCAACGCCTGCTGGCTGTTTGCATGGCATTATCATCTTATACCCGTGAGCGTGGCTATCATGGTAATCCTCCTGATTTCGCTGATCATCATCCATCTCAACTTTGGCATCGGCATCGCTCCTGCTACGCTGAGGGAGAAAATATTCATTCATATTCCTTTCAGTATCTACCTCGGATGGATCTCTGTTGCCACCATCGCCAATATTACCGCGCTGCTGGTATACGCCGGTTGGGATGGCAACCGCCATGCACAGGTGCTGTGGGCCATTGCCATGATCAGCCTGGGTACCCTGCTGAGTATAGGCATGGTACTGCTTCGCAACAATATCACTTATGCCCTTGTTATTGTGTGGGCTTTCTATGGCATCCTGCTGAAAAGAAGGGCCGCTGATGTGATGGACGAGAACTCCATCATCCATACCTGCATTATTGCTATTGGCGTGATTGCCATAACAATTTCCTGGCAATTGTACAGGAAACAGAAATCATAAATCTAAAAGATTATTTTTGATGCGCATTTAATATATACACGACTATGTTTCCATCTACCAATCCAACAACCACCAAATCGTGGGACGCCTTAAAGAAACACGCTGAAGAAATGAAGAAGGTACATATGCGTGCCTTATTTATGGAAAACAAAGAACGCTTCAGTGAGTTTTCCCTGAAATTTGAAGACATCCTTTTCGACTATTCCAAGAATATTATTACGGAAGATACCCGCAGCCTGTTATTAGGACTGGCAGCAGAGTGCGGCGTAGCGGATGCGATCAAAGCGATGTTTGGTGCAGAAAAAATAAACGTTACAGAAAACCGTGCCGTACTGCATACCGCTTTACGCAACACGTCCGATAAACCTGTTTTACTCGATGGCCGAGACGTAATGCCCGATGTAAAAGCAGTACTGAACAAAATGGATCACATCTGCCGCCAGATCCATTCCGGCGAATGGAAAGGATACACGGGCAAGCCTATACGTTACATCGTAAATATTGGTATCGGTGGTTCCGACCTCGGCCCGGTAATGGTTACAGAAGCCCTGAAACCTTACTGGAAGCCTAACATCCAAACCTATTTCGTGTCTAACGTAGATGGTACACACATCGCGGAAACACTGAAAAAAGTAACACCGGACGAAACCCTGTTCCTCATCGCCTCCAAAACATTTACCACACAGGAAACCATGACCAACGCACACACTGCGCGCAACTGGTTCCTGGAACACGCGGGAGATGAGAAATTTGTAGCTAAACATTTCGCCGCTTTATCTACCAACGAAAAAGCGGTGACCGCCTTTGGTATCGATCCTAAAAATATGTTTGAATTCTGGGATTGGGTTGGCGGCCGCTATTCCCTGTGGTCTGCTATCGGTTTATCTATTGCACTCACCATCGGGTTCGACAACTTCACCCAGTTGCTGGATGGCGCCCATGCGGTAGACAGGCACTTCGCCGACACTCCTGCAGAACAGAATATACCTATTATCATGGCGCTGATAGGCCTGTGGTATGGCAACTTCTTTGGCAGCGCCACAGAAGCCATCCTGCCGTACGACCAATACATGCACCGCTTTGCCGCTTACTTCCAGCAGGGAAATATGGAAAGCAACGGTAAATCCACAGATCGTACAGGCCATACCGTTAGTTACGAAACCGGTCCTATCGTTTGGGGCGAACCAGGCACCAACGGTCAGCATGCATTCTATCAGCTCATCCACCAGGGCACCCGCCTGATTCCGTGCGACTTCATCGCACCGGCCATCAGCCACAACCCTATCGGTGATCATCATGTGAAACTGTTGTCGAACTTCTTTGCACAAACAGAAGCGCTGATGAATGGTAAAACAGAAGCAGAAGTACGTGCAGAACTGGAAAAGTCCGGCGCTCCTGCTGAAGAAATTGCGAAGATCCTGCCATCGAAAATTTTCCCTGGCAACCGTCCTACCAACTCCTTCCTGGTAAAAGAAATAACACCACGCTCACTCGGCTCACTGATTGCGCTGTACGAACACAAGATCTTTGTGCAGGGTGTAATCTGGAACATCTACAGCTTCGACCAATGGGGTGTGGAACTGGGCAAGCAGTTAGCGAGTAAGATATTGCCTGAACTGGAAAACAACGACATCATACTGAACCATGATGCGAGTACGAATGGACTGATCAATGCGTGGAAAGGCATGCGTACGGCGTAGTTGTTCGCCTTCGGCGAACGCGGATTTTGTCTTTCTCAGGATTAACCTGATTATACTGATTTACTTTTTTGATTTTATAAAGATTAAGAAAAGATAAAATTGAGAAATAAAATAAGGGAGATATAGGCGAATACCGCCTATATCTCCCTTAATCATTTATAAAATCAAAAAAGTAAATCAGTATAATCAGGTTAATCCTGAGAAAGACAAAATCCGCAACAATAAAAAACCCCCGGAGAAATCCGGAGGTTGCCTATTATTTTTTGTAAAAATCTCTAAGTAAAAATCTTACCATTTGTCTACCTCATCAGAGCTATGTGAAGCCGGGGCGGCTACTGACGCCTCAACAGGGACTTCCACCTCTACAGGGACTACTGAAGCGCGTACTTCAGATCCATCTGCTTCTGTTTCGTCCTGTTCTTCCTGCACATAATCATGGTTGTAGGCATCAAAGTCGAAATCGGGCATCAACTCAGTTTTAACATAGTTGATGGTTTCGGTTAGTGCGTTCAGGAACTTGTTGAAGTCCTCCTTGTACAGGAATACCTTGTGCCTGTCATAACCGTTGTCATTAAAACGCTTCTTACTTTCTGTTATAGTAAGAAAATAGTCGTTTCCCCGAGTGGTCTTTACATCAAAGAAGTACGTTCTTCTTTTGCCCGCTTTCAATCGTTTAGAAAAGATGCTATCATTGTTTCTTTCCTGTTGATTGTTGTTTTCGTACGCCACAGTTGATAGATTTAAGTGTTAACGAATCAAATCCTGTTACAATAAGAGACAAATATACTATTGTTTTACAAATATCAAAATATTTTTAAATGATTTTGAAAAATCATAAAAGCCGCGTGTAACGGGCTGCGACAGGGTATATACAAGCACATGATTGCTACTCACTTACACTTTCATCATCGCCGGATTGCTGACGCGCGTATAGTTCTGCGTAGTATCCATTCAATGATAATAAATCATTATGTGTCCCCTGCTCTACAATCTTTCCTTCATCGAGTACAATTATGCTATCGAACTCAAACAAGGCAAAGATCCGGTGAGTGATAATAATGGCAGTTTTATTTTTCAGATAGGCATACAGGTTACCTATAATCTCTTTTTCGGTGCGGGCGTCTACGGCAGAGAGGCAGTCGTCGAAGATAAGGATATTGGGATCCTTGATCAGCGCCCTCGCAATGGAGATCCGCTGCTTCTGTCCCCCGCTGAGCGTTACGCCCCGCTCCCCGATGGCGGTATCAAAGCCGTCGTTGAAGCCCAGGATGTCTTTCTCCACAGAAGCTTGCCTGGCAGCGGTTTGCACGGTTTCAATGCTGGCGCTCGGATCGCCGAAGCGAATGTTATTGGCAATGCTGTCGGAAAACAGGAACACATCCTGCGGTACATAACTGATCTGGCCACGCAAATCGGCCAGCCGGAGGTGACGGATATCCTGGTCGTCTACCATCACCTTCCCCTCCTGCGGATCGTACATCCGGATGAGCAGCTGCGCCAGCGTACTTTTACCGGAACCCGTTCTGCCAATCACCGCTACCTTCTGCCCCGGTTTGATATGCAGGTTAAAATTGCTGATGGCGGTAATCCCCGTATGCGGATAAGTAAAGGTTACATTCTCCAGGCGCACCCCTCCTTTCAGCTTCACCGATTTCGCATCCGGCTCATCCTTAATAGCAGGCGCTATCTGTAAAAATTCGTTTATACGTTGCTGTGAGGCCGCCGCACGCTGGATCATAGACGCTACCATCCCGATAGAAAAGAACGGGAACATCAGCATGTTTACATAAATCACAAACTCCGCCAGGTTGCCCACCGTAATGTTCCCCCGGATCACCTGGATACCGCCAATGAAAATAGTAAGGATCACACTCAGGCCAATCATCAGCGCCATAGTGGGCTGGAACAGGGCATCTGTTTTAGCAAGACTGATAGAACTATCTTTATACGCTTCACTGGCTTCTTCAAAATGACGCGCGCTTGCATCTTCCTGGATATATGATTTTATTACGCGGATACCGGAATAAGATTCCTGCGCAATGGAAGTGATGTTGGATAACTGGGCCTGGATCCGCTCACTTTTACGGTGAATAATCCTGTTCACATAATAAATGGTTAAGGCCAGGAAAGGCAATGGCGATAAGGTATACAGCGTCAGCAACGGGTTTACCTGCAACATCAGGTATACAATGATCACAATGAGAAATAAAGTCCGGGATGCATACATAATAGCAGGACCTACGTACATGCGTACCCGTGATACATCTTCTGTAATACGGCTCATCAGGTCGCCGGTACGATGCATCTTAAAAAAGTTAAGATCCAGCTTCTGATAATGCTGGTAAATTTCATTCTTCAGATCATACTCAATATGACGGCTCATCACAATCAGCGTTTGCCGTTGCAGGAACAGAAAGAATCCGCTCAGTAATGCGAAGATGAGGATGCTTACGCCGTAAAACGCCAGTACATGCGTGAAATCGGCACGGAATGCCACTTTCAGCGCGGTATTATCCAGCAACCGGTATTCGTCGATATTATGCGCCAGCAGGTCGAAGATCTGGCGGACCATGATAGGCTGGAAAACACTGAATACAATGGATATAGCGGTAAACAACAATCCCAGGATCAGCAGCCATTTATTGGTAAGAAAGTATTTATTAAGCGCGGCAAGGTGTTTCAATGGTCGTCAATTTGCAAACAAAAATAAGGCATTCGAAGCATATAGCTATAAAGGAGAAGACCCGGGCAGATAATCTCTCCGCCCGGGTCCTCTCTCAAAAAAATATATACTTTACTTCGCGGTAAAAGACCCCAGGATCTCTTCCAGCGCCGGTTCATATTTCACCAGGTCGTTGGCAAGTGTAGTGAGGGTAATAGCGTAAGCGATATTATTTTTCACCAGGATGGTTACCTCTCCGTTAAGCAGGGTACCGCTTTCGCGGTGGGCATACTGGCATTTCATCCATTTGGCTTTTACGCCGGTAACGGTACGTTCGCCGGTATCTATCTTTTTATAATCCACGAAGAAACTTTCCATTTCTTTCTGGGTGCTTTCCATCACCTTATCCAGCGTAAATCCTTTCTTCAGTTCCTGTGTAACAATATTTACATTGGCCTGAAAGGTGCTGTCGTCGGTGATTGGCGCCATCATAAAGGTGTATTCAATCCGGCTCATCACGGTATCTATCTTTGTCCAGCCGGTGGGGGTATTTACCGTAAAGGTTCCTCTGCCGGCGTTCATGCCCGGCGATTTCCCTGCCAGCTCCAGTACTTCTTCGCTGCTTAATTCTTTAGGGGATTTGGACGCATTGTTGCAGGCTGCAATGCTTAACAAACAAACTGCTGCTGCGGAGATCAATTGTAGTTTCATCGTGCACAAGGGATAAAAAACCGCTCCGGCGTTGCACCGGAGCGATTGGGTGATTATAAACTTTTCAGTGCAGCTATTATCCTGGATTCTGCATCCGCAGCCGCTACTTCTTCTTTCACAAATTTCTGACCGGTAATATTTTCAAACAGTTCAATGTAACGTTCGCTTACGCTTGTTACAAATTCGTCTGTCATTTCCGGTACCTGCTGACCATCTTTACCCTGGAAACCGTTTGCCATCAGCCATTCACGTACAAATTCCTTGCTGAGCTGTTTCTGCTGGGCGCCGTTTTTCTGGTTCTCTTCATAACCTTCCGCGTAAAAATAACGGGAAGAATCAGGAGTATGAATTTCGTCGATAACATAAATGGTATCGCCGATTTTACCGAATTCGTATTTGGTATCTACCAGGATCAGTCCGCGTTTGGCGGCCATTTCCTTACCTCTTTCAAACAAGGCGAGGGTATACTTTTCAAGTTGTTCGTAGTCCTCCTTACTTACCAATCCCTGTGCGATGATCTCATCACGGGAAATATCCTCATCATGTCCTTCATGCGCTTTGGTAGTTGGAGTAATGATGGGCGACGGGAAGAAATCGTTTTCCTTCAGTCCTTCCGGCATCGTTACACCACACAGTACACGTTCGCCGGATTTGTAAGTTCTCCAGGCGTGACCAGTGAGGTTACCACGTACCACCATTTCCACCGGGAAAGTTTCGCATTTCAGCCCGATAGTTACATTTGGCAGCGGAGAAGATTTTACCCAGTTAGGAACGATATCTTTAGTCGCTTCCAGCATAATGGCCGCAACCTGGTTCAGCACCTGTCCTTTGTAGGGGATCGGGCGTGGCAGCACCACATCAAATGCAGAGATACGATCGCTTACTACCATTACCATCAGCCTGTCATCAATGGTATAAACATCACGTACTTTCCCTTTGTAAAAGGCAGTTTGACCTGGTAATTTGAAATTTGACTCTAACATGAATAAAAAAATATTAATAATTAAAGATGAAAACCACTTTTACGAGATGCAAAAGTAATCATGAATCACTTGATTTATTACGATCGTGTAATTTTTTTTCGGGAGATGATTAACGGATGCCCGACAACTGCCTGCTGTTGCTGGCGTAAGGCCGGAGCAGGCTGATGATCACTTCATTTTCGGCGTAAGGGGTAAGATAATCCCGCACGTGCGCTGCTTCGGCGGTATTCACTTCTGCGGGCACATAACCCATTCCATAAAAACGGCCCTTCTCCATCAGGATGCAGCTTTTTTCGCTGCTGTTGCGGCCTTTGTCTACGATGATCACGGAAGGTTGTTGTTCCTGTAAAAATGCAATCGCCGCTTTCATGCGCTCATTATAGCTTTCGGGCCGTTCTACCTTTTGGCAGGCGCCCTTGCACGTACCGGCGGTAATGCCGGCGCAGGTGCCATCGCCTTTTTGCAGGAAGCAGAGTTTGGGGCACAGCTGGAATTCCTTTATCAGCGAGCGTAACAGCCGGTGACCATCTATCAGCAGGTTAAAGCTGTGTACGGGGTGCGAATACTTCCGCTTCTTTTCTATGGCCAGCCGCAGGTATCCCTGCTGGTCTTCAAACAGGTAAAATCCATACCTGAACTCCACCCGTTTCTGGGCGTAGTTGAAAACAGGCCACAGGCGCTTTATTTCAACAGATTCCAGGATGCAGGCCATCAGCTCCGTAGCCGTTTCCTGGTAGGAAATGCGGTGAATGGTACGCAGGAAATTCTGCCGCTGGCGGCTGGTGCTATGGCCGGTAAAATGGCTGTTCACCCGTTTAGCCAGGTCTTTTGCTTTGCCTACGTATACTACTTTGTCTTTGTGATCGTGGAAATAATAAACACCGGGGTGAGCCGGCAATCCCTTTACCTGTTCCGGTGGCAGGTTAGGCGGCAGGAACTGTTCCTTTGATCCTACCTTCAGCATGGAAGCGATCACCTTCTCTTTATCGTTGGCCAGCAGCATCCCGAAAAGCACGGTGGTGGCTTCCGCATCGCCGCCGGCCCGGTGCCGGCCATTTACCGGTATGCTGAAATGGCGGCAGATATTACCCAGGCTATATGATTTCAGCCCCGGGAATATTTTGCGTCCCAACCGTACCGTGCACAGCTTCTTTGATTGCAGGTCGAACCCTGCATTAGCCAGCTGGTGCTTTATAAAGGAGTAATCGAAGTTTACATTATGGGCTACAAAGATCCGGTCTTTCAGCAGGTCGTATAATAAAGGAGCGATGGCCTCAAAGGGAGGAGCATCCGCCACCATACTGTTGCTGATACCTGTCAGTGATTCTATGTAATAAGGAATGGGGATTCCGGGGTTTACCAGGGTTTGGTAATGCTGCGTGACTTCGTTCCCGTTATACAGGAAAACGGCGATCTCCGTTATACCATTGGCGCTGGCATGCCCGCCCGTCGTTTCAATATCTACAATTGCATACATCAGCTACAAATATATGGATTGTTGCCGCTTATTCAAGCGCCTTAATCCAAGTAAGGCCAGCAGGGTATAAAACCCTGACAGCGCCACCAAATGCAATACAGAAGCCGCATTATCGCCCAGGGTACCGCCCATTTGTACGATGGACTGGTACACCCTGAGGAAAGGCGTGGTAGGCACCATCGACGATACCCACTGCAGCGGTACCGGCAGCGATTCATACGGCCATGCATAGCCGGCGATGAGGAATACCGGGTACGTGGAAAACACCATCATCTGCGCCGCCATCAGCTGGCTGCGGAACATGCTTCCGAGCCATATCCCCAGCGGGATCAGCGTAAAAAAGAAAAGGAAGAACACCACCGCCACATCCAGCACCCGTCCGCGGAAGGGGATGTTGAGGGTGGTATAGTTAACCGTCATAAAGAAAAAAGCATAACAGCAAAAAAGCAGCATATAAAAAAGGCCCTTCCCCCAAAGGGTGGCCGACAGGCCGCCACCGCCGGTTTTCACCAGTTCCGGTACGCGTCCTTTTTCTTTGTCGAGCGCCATACTTTCGGAAAGTCCGATCAGCAGCGTTTGCTGCAATATGAGCGCCAGCAGCCCCGGTAGCAGGAACGCACCATAACTGGACCGGGCGTTATACATTGGCCGGTAGTCGAGATTCACCGGTTGGGTTTCCCGCAAAGCCATCTGAGAATTCAATCCCTGCATTTCATTATACTTCAGCCGTACCCCCGCCCCTACGGTAAGCGCCAGCGTGGTAATACCGCCGGCCAGTTCGCTGGAAGGCAGGAACCGCGCGGCATTCACAGCCAGCACAATATCGGCCTGTTGCAGGGCCAGCACTTTTTTCTCTACGCCGCGGGGAATATACAGGTAGCCCTGGCATTCGCCATAGTACATTTTGTCCTGCGCATCCTGTAAGTCCCTCGCGCCTGTTACGGCTGCAATCTGCATTTTATTGAGCTGCTGCAGGAAGGCGCGGGATAGTTCACTTTTGTCGTCGTCGGCAACGGCCAGTAATACTTTCTCTTCTACCTTATAACTATAAATACTGCCATAGAAAAAAGCATAGAGGAGCGGCGCTATCAGCAGGGTAAGCAACAAGCTGTGGTCGGTGGCCACCAGCCTTACTTCCCGCAGGAACAACCGGGTGATATGCTGAAAAAAATCACGCATGCTGTAAAGAGAGTTTATTTAGTTTCCGTTGCAGGAACAACAATGCCACCGGGAACGTTACTGCTATATAGATCAGCAGTTGCCCGGCTTCCTTATATACATAGTGCATCGGCAACTCCATAAAGTACACTTTGAAGAATCCATCCAGGAAAGGTGTAAAGGGCATCAGCCAGGCGTAGTACTGGTCGTACCACGGCATGGCCCAGCGGGGAAAAGTAAAGCCGCTGAATACAAAAGCCGGCGAAGTATAGAACAGGCCCAGGTCGCAGGCCACCATTACATCGCTCACAATGGCAGACACCATCAGGCCAATACTGATACATCCCATAATCAGCAACGTAAACAGGATGAACAACGGCCAGGAGCCGCCTATCCTTCCGTGTGCAAAAAGCGGGAACACAATACACGTTACCAGGATGTAATGCAGCCACCCTACGCTGAGGTGCGCCAAACCCTTTCCCAGCAATACATTGGAGGCAGAGCCATTGGCCATTGCATTCAGTTCTGCAAACGTGCCTCTTTTTTCTTCGAGGTTCAAAGCCAGCACTGTTACCATGATGATCATCATCTGAAGCGCCACCGCAATTAACCCCGGCACCAGGTATTGCTGGTAATTGTACTGCGGATTATAAAGCATGTAAGACGTGAGCCGGATGGGTTGTACCAGCGCCATCGCCTTACCGGCGGGCATGCCCGTTTTTACAAACTTCTGTAACGTAACGCCCGAACCCGCCGTAATCAATACTTTGGCGGCATCTTTATAGATCAGCTTCGCCGTTACTACGGCGGCGGTATTGGTGTACACGGTGATATACACCGGTTGACGGCTTTTGATATGGTCGTCCATTTTCTCCGGGAAATGGATAGCGCCCTGGATGATGCCCTGTTCCATCATCTTCTGCACGGAGGCTTCGTTATCTACCTGCTGTGTAATGTGGATGCTCTCCGTTTGCTCCAGCATAAACGCAAACTTCCTCGACAAAGGCGAATGCGACTCATCCCAGATGGCCACCGGCAAATCGCGGGCAAACTGGTTATTGTAGATATAACCATACAGCAGGCATACCAATGGTGGCAACACCAGCAATACAATGTAGTGCTCCGGGAGGGTAAGTATACGCTTCCATTCCCTGATCATGATATGGATAATGGAACGCATCATGGCAGGTTCATGGAGGCAGTCATACCAGGGCGCAAGCCTTTGATAGCCGCCTGGTTAACGGGTTTCAGATCTACCGTAAAAGTGCGCAGTTCAAATTTACCCTGTTCTTTTACCGGTACCCAGTTGGCGAAAGTGAGCGAGGGAGCTACTTTATGTACCTCCGCTTCAAAATTTTCAGGATCACATCCCGGTACGCGCACAGTAACACGGGCGCCTAAAGGGAAACGCTGCATATCATCCTGGCGCACATTATACGTAATATGATAGGTAGCCGGTTTCTGGATAGTCATCAGCGGATAACCGATCGCCACTATTTCTCCTTCTTCTATTACCATTGAAGTAATAATACCATCTGACGGCGCATGGATATAAGTGTTATCAGATAATGCTTTGGTGAGTTCGTAGCCCTGTTCCGCCTGGCGTACAATAGCGGAAGCGGTGGTGATCAGTTCCGGGCGACTCCCCTGTTGCAGCATATCCATATTCAGCTTGGCCGTTTCCATTTCTTTTTTGGCGGCCTGCAGTTTGAAATACACCAGGTCTTTTTCCTGTCCTGAAATTACCTCATCATTAAAGAGGTTTTGCATACGCTGATAGGTTTTCTGCATCAGCTCATACTGTTGCTGGGTAATATTGTACAGGTTATCGGCGGCTTTGATGGCTTCGGGGCGGGCGCCTTTCTGCAGCAATGTGAGCTGTCCTTTTGCTGCATCAATGGCAGCCTGCGCCTGGTTACGGATGGCATTGATTTCGGTAGACCGGAGCACGCCCAGCAGCTGTCCTTTGCGGATGGTATCACCCTGTTTTACCAGGAGACTATCCAGGCGGCCGGGGAATTCTGCTGCCACATCCACATAATCGGCGTCCACCATGCCTATCATTGATTTATCTGCAGCTGCCGGCTTCTTTACAAAGAAGATCAGCGCAATAACCAGGATAGCAATGGGGATCAGCAGGGCCCAATAATTTTTTAATACAGCTCTCATGAAAAAATCTGTTTATCTGTCAACGTATTCTGCAAATTGTTCCGGTGTACCTATTACATTCCAGTATTGCGCCAGTGCAAGGTAATAGCCCATCACGGCGGTGTAGTAAATCTTCTGCATTTCCTCTTCCTGCAGCAGTGCATCATTTACATCTTTTACAGACGACAACTGGTTTTGCATACGGTCAGTTACCAGCGTAGTGGTGAGGTGCGCCTGTTGCCGCGCGCTATCCAGCGATGCCACATCATTCTGCAGGGCTTTCATTTTATTGATCGCTACTTTCAGTTGCAGCTCCAGCGAGGTTTTGGTGTTCAGGGCGGCCATCTGCGCTTCTTCCACCAGCATTTTACTGGCTTTGGTGCGCTTATATTTCTGGAAGCCGTCGAAGAGGTTCCATTGCATTTCCACGCCGATGAGCCAGGGTGGTATCGTTACCGGCAGGTCTTTCTGATACAGGTTTAAGCTGCCGATGGCAAAAACATTGGGCAGGGCGAGCGACCGGGAAGCCTTCACGGCTACATTTGCCAGGTCCGTTTTATTTTCCACCAGGCGGTAAGTAGGGTTATTGCGGAGTAATTCCAGTTGGCCCGTTTCCGTTACCGGCTTCAGTTCATATTCCAGTGTGTCGTTAATTGTTATAGGGGTTTCAATCGGCTGCCCGAGTAAGTCGTTCAGTTCCAGCAGCGCGTTTTCCTTTTCCAGTTCCAGGTTGTTGTACCGGTTGGTGGCCTGCACAAAAGACACCCGTGCCCAGTTGAGCAGGTATGGCGGCAGGATCTGGTTATCTTTTAAAGAGGTGGCATAATCACGGTTCTTCCTAAAAGATTCCACGATCACGGCTTCATGCGCAAGAATAGTGTTCAGGTAAAGGATGCGGAGGTACTGTGCGCTGATGGCAAAGAACAATCCTTTTTCCACCACCTGTTGGTTAAACTGCCCGGCGGTTACCTGTGTTCTGGCCAGCTGTTGCGCAGTAGCAATTTTGCCACCCAGGTAAATAGGCTGCCGCAGTGCGAGCGCCGCGGTGAAATAAGATTGTTTGGTCAGCTCCGGGTTATAATCGGGGTACACCGTATTAATGATCCCTTTGGTGGTATTATAAATAACGTCCTGCACATTTTGCGGAAGCGGCTGCCCGGTAATTTGCTGGTAAACAGTATTGGCTGTATTCACGCTTTGGGCAGATGATCCGTTCACCACGCCATCTTTTACCTGTTGCAGATTTATTTCCAGTGGTTTACCGAGGTAGTTGTAGCCGGCCAGCAGATCCACTTTGGGGTAATACGACCTGTTTTCTGCCTGCAGGTTATACTCTCGGGCTTTCAGGGATCGCTGCGCCTGCTGCACCAATGTGTTTCCCTGTTTGGCAAGCCGGTAACATTCCTTTAAAGTGAGCTGTTGTCCGTTTTGCTGACCGTGTGCATACAATACTGGCAGTAACGGAATTAGAAACAAGTAATATCTCATACGGTTTTCTTTACATCAGGAAGGTTCCGGTTTGACCTTAACACCTCAAAACAATCTTTCATGCATAATGTTTGAAGTATTTGAAAAAAATTATACATCATTTGATAATAAAGGGCTTATCGTAATATTTATTACCTTTAGCGCATACACAAAAAGTACATCATTATGTGTATTTGATCCATTTGAACCCATCAGTTTTCACCCGATATTTGTGATACAAAAGATTGAACAATAAGTTCCTGATCTTGTTAAAATAAAGTCCTGCAGCGGTTTACGCGGCATTATAATTCTTTGATTCATTATAAAACTACATTTACTTATGGCAAAACAACAATGGGTAGCCGACGCCAGTCACAGTGAGCTTGGATTCAAAATCCGTCACCTGATGATTACCAATATCAATGGTAAATTCAACAACTTCACCGTGGACGCAGAAACAGAAGGAGAAGATTTTATGACAGCGAAAGTGAGAGTAGCGGTAGATATAGATTCTATTTCAACAGGCAGCGCCGACAGGGATCAACACCTTCGTTCCCCGGATTTCTTTGATGTAAACACCTACAAGGATATCATTTTCGAAGCTACCAAATATGAGAACGTTGACAACGACGGCTCTTATGAACTTTACGGAGATCTGACCATCCGCGGGGTAACCAAAAACATCAAACTCGCCGTAGAATTCGGTGGTGTGGTAAAAGATCCCTGGGGTAATACCAAAGCCGGTTTTACCATTAACGGGAAAATTAACCGTAAAGATTTCGGCCTTAACTGGAACGCGGCTACCGAAGCCGGTGGCGTACTGGTGGGCGATGATGTAAAAATCTACGGAGAAGTGCAACTGATCAAAAAGCAGTAAGATTATCAGCTGTTAGTTTTTGCACCCGCAAAAACTAACAGCCAACTTTAAAAAAGGGGGAATTATGAATGAAATAACCGGCCTGCATCATATCACGGCCATTTCAGGCAATGCGAAGAAGAACTTTGATTTTTATACCCGTGTGATGGGATTACGTTTTGTAAAGAAAACGGTGAACTTTGATGATCCCCACACCTATCATTTTTATTATGGAGATGAAACCGGCACGCCCGGTACTATCCTCACTTTCTTCCCCTGGGAAGATATTATGGCCGGCCGCAGAGGTACCCACATGGCTACCGAGGTAGGCTATAGCATTCCGGAAGGCAGCATTGACTTCTGGTTAAAAAGATTTGAAAAAGAGAACATCATCTATAATAAACCATCTTCCAAATTCGGGGAAATATACCTCACCTTTATTGACCCCGATGGATTGAAAGTGGAACTGACTGTTCCGGAAAAGCCGGACAACCGCACACCGTGGGTAACCAATGAAGTGGGCGAAGAAAATGCTACCCGTGGATTCCATCATGTTACCCTTACGCTGGAAGATGTGCAGCCTACTGCCGACCTGCTGGTATCAGTGTTTGGTTACAAACTGGATAAGCATCATACCAACCGTTACCGCTTTGTGAGTCCGGCTGGTGATACCGCCAATTATATTGACCTGGTAGAAGCCAAAGGAGAATCCCGTGGGCATGTTGCCGGCGGAAGTGTGCACCACATTGCTTTCCGGATGAAAGACGACGATATGCAAATGCACTACCGTCAGCTGCTGGAAGACCGTGGCTTAAACGTTACGCCGCAGCTGGACCGTAAATATTTCCGGTCTGTTTACTTCCGGGAGCCGGGCGGCGTGTTGTTTGAACTGGCTACCGATGTACCTGGCTTCACCGTAGATGAGCCGGCAGCCGAACTGGGCACGCACCTGATGTTGCCGCCGCAGTACGAGTCGCAGCGGGATGAGATTGTGAAAAAACTGATTAAACTGGACTGATATGGATTTTAAACCTATGCAGTATGTATACGAAGCGGTGGGTAACCCCACCGCCTATACGCTACTGCTGTTGCATGGCACCGGCGGAGACGAACGGGATTTATTACCACTGGCTGGATCACTGGGAAAAGGTTTCAATATCCTCAGCCTGAGAGGCAACGTACAGGAACACGGCATGCCACGGTTCTTCCGTCGTTTAGGCATGGGCGTATTTGACGAAGAAGATGTACATTTCAGGACGCATGAAATGGTGCATTTCCTGAAAGAACTAGCCACTAAAGAGGGCTTTGATATCAATAAACTGATTGCTGTTGGCTATTCCAACGGGGCCAATATTGCGGGCGCCGTGCTTATCTTATACCCGGAGCTGCTGGCCGGCGCGCTATTGTTCCGTCCTATGCAGCCATTGGGCGGTATAGAAGACAGCTTCGAAACACCGCGGCAACAACCCGTATTTATGAGCGCCGGCACACAGGACGGCACCGTAGATCCCGCAGCCACAGCTGCTTATGCCACCCTGCTTAACAGCAATGGCTTTAAAGTAAGTACATTCGATATTCCTGCCGGTCATAACCTGGTACAACGCGATATTACTTTGGCAGCAGAATGGATGAAAGATAATTTTCAGTAAAAAAAATATATGGACCAGGAAGTTAGAGTCAGTTTATCCGGCCGCCCTTACCAGGTGTCAATAGATACAAGAGACCACCGCTGGCTGGCAGACGAGCCAATAGAAGCCGGTGGCGACGATACCGGTCCCCAGCCCGGGGAATTACTGCTGAGCAGCCTGGGCTCCTGCACCGCTATCACGCTTAAAATGTACGCCGACAGGAAGAAGTGGCCCGTAGAGAACATTGAAATTGAGCTGCGCTTTAACAGCGCCGCGAAGCCGGACCCGCTTACCACCGTCATTGATATCGACATGCACTTTACCGGTGATCTTAGTGAAGAACAGATAGCCAGGCTGGAGCAGATAGCGCGCTCCTGCCCTATTCATAAAGTATTGAGCCATCCCATTATTATGAACACAAAAGCCGTATAAAGATGAAAGACATCACCAAACACTACTCCAACGGAGAGGTAACCATTGTATGGAAGCCAAATGTGTGCATCCACTCGGAGATGTGTTTTCACGGGCTGCCAGCCGTATTCAATCCAAACCAAAAGCCCTGGATTAATGCGCAGGGAGCCACCACTGAACAGATTGTATCGCAGATCAAACATTGCCCTTCCGGCGCGCTGAGCTTTTTTATGAATGCAGACGTGGAAAAACAGGGCGGCGTGGAACCACAGATCACCGCGGAGAGCATTGTGGAACCTACTCCGAACGGGCCACTGCTGGTATATGGCAATATCATTGTAAGAGATGCCACAGGAAAGGAAACACACAAAAACAAGGTAACTGCTTTTTGCCGCTGCGGCGGGTCATCCAACAAGCCTTACTGCGATGGCACACATACTAAAATCAATTTCTCAGACAAATCCTAATCAACCTTTATATGGAACTCACCATCAGGAACAACATTGCAAAGAAACAGTTTGAAACGGAAGTGGAAGGCCATACCGCACTGGTAGCCTATACCCTGTTCCCCGGCGGCATTGCCTTTATGCATACAGAAGTACCACCGGAACTGGAAGGCCGCGGCATCGCCGGACAACTGGCCAAATACGTACTGGAATATGCCCGGGAAAACCACCTGAAAGTAAAACCTTACTGTCCCTACGTGAATGCCTATATGAAAAGACATCCTGAATACAATGATCTTTTATAACTTTATCATCTCCTAAATTCCTTTTCTATGCAATTTTTGAAATTCATTCAGCAACCCTGGCATTGGTCGGTATCGGGGTTGCTGATTGGCCTTACAGTGCCCGTGCTGCTGCTGTTGGGCAATAAGGCGTTTGGCATTTCTTCCTCACTGCGGCATATCTGTGCGGCATGTTTCCCGGCGGATATCTCCTTCTTTAAATACGACTGGAAAAAAGAAGCGTGGAACCTCTTCTTTGTGGCCGGCATTTTACTGGGCGGATTTATTGCGGGGCATTACCTGCAGGATGGCAACGATATCCAGGTGGCAGCGGCTACACAGGCCCGGCTGGCCACTTACGGCGTGCATGATTATTCGGCTTTGCTACCGCCGGAAATATTCAGCTGGTCCAACGTGTTTACCTGGAAAGGACTGGTATTCTTTGTTATTGGCGGATTGCTGGTGGGCTTTGGTACCCGCTATGCCGGCGGTTGTACATCCGGTCACTCTATTATGGGACTGTCTAATTTACAATGGCCATCACTGGTGGCTACGTGTTGTTTTATGGCCGGTGGCTTCTTCAGCGCCAACCTGCTTATTCCTTACCTTTTTAAATGGCTGAACTAACATGAAAAATATCAGGTACCTGGTGGCAGGAACTTTCTTTGGTATTGTGCTGGTAAAGGCGCAGGTGATCAGCTGGTTCCGTATCCAGGAAATGTTTCAGCTTACTTCCTTTCACATGTACGGCGTGATTGGCACCGCAGTAGTTACGGGAATCATTTCCCTGCAACTGATCAAACGGTTTAAGATCAAAACCATCCAGGGCGAACCTATTTCGGTAGCGCCTAAAACTTTTAATAAGGGACAGATCTTCGGAGGGTTGCTCTTTGGCGTGGGATGGGCCATCACCGGGGCTTGTCCGGGTCCGTTGTTTGCGCAGATCGGCACCGGCTTCACCGTAGTGGGTGTTACATTACTGAGTGCTATTGCCGGCACCTGGATATATGGTGCGTTAAAACCGAAACTGCCGCACTAAAAAAAAGCTTCAAGGAGCTGGCCCTTGAAGCTACGGTTGCTATTCTCTACATTCACGGATAATTATTTTTTCAAAGCATCTTTAATTGCTTTCGCGGAATCCTGGTGCGCCTTCAGTGTAGGCAATGTATTTCTGGCCCAGGTTTTCAGGTCTTCGTCTGTTACATTATCTCCTGCTTTCTCAAATTTATTCACGTCTTTATCGTGGTCGTCTACCATCATACTCATATAGTCTTTGTCGAACTCCTTACCGGTTTTCTTACCCAGATCCTCAATATGTTTCTTTGTTTCTGTAGATAATTCTGCCGGTAAAGTGATACCCTTTGTTCCGGCCAGCGCCTTTAATTCATCCACTGCTTTGGAGTGATCGTTTACCATCATGGTAGCAAAAGCCTTTACCCTTGTACTCTGAGCTTTCTCCTGTGCCAGCTTACCCATTTCTACTTCCATCATACTACCATTCGCAGCCTCTACCGCAAATTCAGATGATTTTTCATCTACCGGCTTAACAGTTTCATTAATATCCTTTGCACTGTCTACCGGTGTTTCCGATTGTGGATTCTTCGCTGTATTGTTACACGACTGTGTCATCCACACGGTTAAAAATGTTGCCGATAAAATAAGTAGCTTCTTCATTGCATATTGTTTTGGGTTTGTAATAGGTGTGCCTGTTTTACATCATTCAACTTTGCAAAAACGGTACCCTGAAAACGAATATCCTTCAAATACAATACAGCAAAGGATTTCAGAGGAAACTCAAAAGCGAGCTGACACCAGGAAAATGTAGATTGTTTTCCCCGTAACGCGCAAGAAAAAAGGTTATTGTAATAATTACAATAACCTTTTCCTTTTATAAACGCCCGCTCTTACTGAGATTGAGCGAACTGATAAATAATAATGATAGCGGCAATGATAGCGAGAATAAGGCCCACTATTTTCATCCAGCTGTACGGACGATCGCCGGTTACTTCGCCGGTGCAGGCATTTACCACAAAATGATAGAGTTTGCCTTTGTACCGGTAAGCGCTGATCCAAACCGGCAGTAGCAGGTACTTCAGGCCAAGCTGATTGTATTCCACATCGTAGTCATCGATACGTTGTTCGTCGCCGCCAATATCATTACAGATCTCATCACGGATCACCGGGTCCATTCTTTTTTTAGCGATCACCAATGCCTGTTCAGCATTGGTTTGGTACAGTTCCGCCCGGAATCCGCTGAGGTAGCGGCCATCGTACTTCTTTAGCTGATCGAGGTGCCAGGGCTCCAGGATCTGCGCCATTTTCAGCGGCAACGACGGGCTGGCGGATACCAGTACATCGCGGAAGTTATTGTTTACATTACCGGAAGCAGGATACCATGCGGTATGCCGTACCTCCCGGGTACGGGTTTCCGTGCGGCCATTTACTTCTACTGTATAACTTTCCGTAGTATAATAATATTCGCCGCGGGAACCGGAGTATTCGGTATAAGTATCTGTATCATAGCTCCAGTGCGGGATATATACGCCTTTCAGTTGCTGTGAGGAGCTGTCTTTTACTTTCTTCACCAGGTCGGATGGGGCAAACCAGAGTTTTTTCATCCAGGTTTGAAAGTGGTCCACAGCGGTTTTGTCGCTCACTACAAAAGGCAATACATAATGCGGTTGCAGGATGGACGTGGTTTGCGCGGTATCCACCACCAGTGGCGACGCGCAAAACGGGCATGAATCGGCGGTTACATTGGGCAGCATGGTAGTGGAAGCGCCGCAACCAACGCATTTCACTACTACCGCCTGTTGGGTAGCTTCTGTATGATTTTGTTGGGAAGCAATAAAAGCGTCATAATCTATGGGCTGAATAGCAGCGGGCTGCGTATCATCCTCAATCTGATTCACAGTACCGCAGTATTCACATTTCAGGCTGTTGGTGCCTGGTGCATAATGCAGTATAGCGCCACAGTTCTGGCATTTCAACGAGTTAACTGTTTCGCTTGTTTTTTCCTCAAAAGACATAGGAACGTATGGATATAATGCTGCCGGCATCGCATGATGCCGGCAAGCCTGCTTTTGTTAAGGTAATGGTGGTGGTACGGTGGCTAATACCGGCGCCAGTTCCGGCACTGTATTGGCGGCCGCCCATGCGGCCATACCGGTTTTCCACACAAGGGTTTGGGCATTCAGGCTGCCCGCAGCGGCCAGCTGACGGAGTTGATCCGCATCAAAGGGGCCGGTTTGTTTGCCATCTACTGCCACAAAAAATGGGGCAGCGCCGGGTAACGGAGGTGGTGCGCCACCGCCTGCGTTGGCCTGCTGGTTATTGTTCTGGAAGATGTTACCTACCTGTCCCATCATAGCTGCGCCCATACCAGCGCCTAAGCCTGCAGCTGCGAGTCCGCCGCCGGAAGGGTTTTCCGCTGCCTTTTCCATTGAGTTGGCTGCCTGGAATTGTGCATATGCGCCGAGGTTACCCACAATGCCCATGCTGCTGCGTTTGTCCAGTGCCGCTTCCACTTCCGGTGGCAGGGAGATATTTTCTATCAGGAACTTGGTCAGTTCCAGTCCGAGTTCATTAAATTCAGTGCCTATCTTCCCGGTGATCTGGGTGGATACTTCTTCATAATTGGCTGCCAGGTCCAGTACCGGCACCTTTGCTTCTGCCACGGCCTCCATACCACGCGAAACTGCGAGATTACGCAGTTGCTCATTGATCCCTTCCACGGTGAATTCGGGGTTGGTAGCCGCTACTTCCTTCAGGAACTGTGCAGCATCCTTTACGCGGAAAGCGTAGCTGCCGAATGCGCGCAGTCGCACCGGTCCAAATTCCGCATCACGCAGCATTACCGGGTTCTTGGTACCCCATTTCTGGTTGGTAAACTGCCGCATGCTCACAAAGAACACATCGGCTTTAAAAGGGCTGTTGAAGCCATATTTCCATCCCTGCAAGGTGCTCAGGATAGGCATATTCTGTGTAGTAAGCGTATACATGCCGGGTTGGAATACGTCGGCAATTTTACCTTCATTCATAAAAACGGCCACCTGTGATTCACGCACGGTAAGCTTGGCGTTCATTTTTATTTCATTCTGGTAGCGGGGAAACTTCCACACAATGGTATCTGCGGACGGGTCGGTCCATTCAATAATGTCAATAAATTCATTCCTGAGTTTATCAAAAATTCCCATGGTAACAGGTTTTAAGTGGATCAAATTTAGCCAATTATTCCCTCGAAAAGCTACTTACGAAAAGTTATAATTTATGTAAACTTACTTCACCACGGTTTTCAGCCATTTTTCCATGAGCGAAGGCCAGGCTTCCCCTGCCGGGTTGCCGTTACGCAAGCCGTATCCGTGACCACCTTTGGCATAAAAATGCAGTTCCACCGGCACTTTGGCGGCGCGGAGGGCGCCGGCCATTACCAGGGCGCTGTTGCCATAGAAATCATCTGCAGTGGCAAAAAGGAACATGGAAGGCGTTTCACTGCTTAATGTCAGTTCAGGGGTGAGCGCCCTGTTTTCTCCTTTATCAAGATAAGCGGGGTAAATGAGTGCGCTGAAAGCCGGGCGTGCAGATAAGGAATCTGCTTTATCAATTGGCGTATAGGTATGCACGTTATATTGCGTAGAGGCCCTGGCAGTAAGACTTCCACCTGCCGAAAAGCCCATCATTCCTATCTTGCCGGGTTCCAGCTTCCATTCTGATGCCATGCTGCGCACCAGGCGGATAGCGCGTTGTGCATCCTGCAGGGCGCCGGCTTCTTTTTTGGGTACCCGGTATTGCAATACAAAAGCAGTATACCCCAGTTTATTGAGCCAGGCGGCTATTTCGTATCCCTCCAGGTTAATGGCCAGGATACTATAACCACCACCGGGACAGATGATGATGCCGGCGCCATTGCTGTTAGAAGCTTCCGCCGGAAATACTTCCAGGATAGGATCTGTAACATCGGTGAGCCGGGTTACATTATTGCTGCCATCTGCCGTTACCTTTGCGGTTTGTTTGGCGGCTGTTTCACCGGGCACCGCAGCGGGCCAGAGATGGATCTTCCGCTGTTGCGCGGTAATGGCTGTATTTACTCCTAACATCATTAATAAGACAACTATTTGTTTCATAACCGGATTTTCAAATTCATATAATGAAACAAATGTAATAAAAGAAAGGAGCAGATAAAAGAACAGCTTCCCAAAAGGGAAGCCGTGTTCAGATCTAACCGGCAGGATATGCAGATCCTGTCAGTGTTTATGCTAATGAAAACAGCACTGTAGCAAAGGTTATTGGTTCCTGACCTGGTTGACTAAATAGCGTTGCAGGTAATTACGATGGTCCGGGTTACGGTATCATCACCGAATTTGCCGGTACCGGTAATTGTAAATGACGTGGCGCTTGTTTTCACTGCCTTGAAAGTTCCGGTAAAATCATCTTCTACCGGTTGTTCCAATGTGCCGTCTGTCTTCAGGTTCCAGTTAAAGGTGCGCGTTTGCGGCATATTCCCGTCGCATTTGGTGGGGCCTTCATCTTCCACACCGGTGCCATTTGCATTATAGATCACGTAATCATCTTTTGTGCATGCGGGAAGATCTTTATAAAGATCCTGCACTTCTTCTTCCTCTAAACCGGGACTGATAGTCATGGCTTTGATCTGCCATTTTTTGCCCACCAGGAAAGCGGCGTTCATTCCTTCTTCGTTACCCGGTTTGTTCTTTTCTTTTTTGCATTGTGTAAAAAACAATACGCTCATAAAAGCAACCAGTAAGAGGGCAACACGCTGCCGGGGGAACATTAAAACTTTTCTCATGATTAAATATAAAAATTGTGAAACAAAGGGTTAATGGGTGCAAAGCTAGTGTGCACCTGCGTTTCACATCTCAGTATAAATACTTAATCAAAAAAATGAGGAGAAGGACGGAGAAAAAAAATCACCGGGTGAAGCGATTGCCCCGGTGATCTATATTTTATTTTACACACTTTTTTATTTTACACATTGCAACCAGGCTTCCGCCATCAGCTGGGCGCCGGCTACGCTGGGGTGTACACCATCGCCGGTCCAGTAGGCGGCCGGCGCTGATTTCTGTGCTTTATCAAAAATAGATTGATAAGGAATAAAAGTAGCCTGGTATTTATCGGCCAGCTCCCGTGCAGCAGCGCGGTATTCATCAAAAGCGGGATACCACTTATCATCTACGGCCTTCACGCCTTTTACCGCAAAGGGTTCACCGATGATCAGCTGTACACCCGGCAGCTGCTCTTTGGTGCGCGTCAGCAGTTTATCGTAGTCGTCGCGGTAAGTTTGCACCGTGCCTTTATAGTTGTTGCTCAGCGTGTGCCAGTAATCATTTACACCTACCAGGATGCTCAGCACATCAGGTTTAATCACCAGGCAGTCGATATCCCAGCGGTCGGCCAGTTGAAATACTTTATTTCCGCTGATGCCTTTATTATATATCTTCAGATTCTTATCTGCATTTTTTAACAGCATAGCTGATGCGGCCATCAGCGCGTAACCGCCGCCCAGTGCGCCGCCTGCATTAGGTTGATCGTTATCGCGTTTACGGCCTGCGTCGGTGATGGAATCGCCCTGGAACAATACCACGCTTTCTTTTTTCAGTATTATCTTCTTAGGTTTTTCTGTTACCGTTGCGGCGGCAACAATATCTGGAATGCTGATGGCAGCAAGGGTTCCCAGGGAAACATTCCTGAGGAAATTACGTCTGTTTGATGAATTCATAACGATCCGGATTAAATGTTAGTTGCGGCATAGTCCACAATCAGGCACTTAAACTATAAAAAAGAATTGATATTTTATACAAACGCGCTGAAACCAGTGATAGCCCTGCCCACAATCAGGGAATTGATTTCCTTTGTGCCCTCGTACGAGTAAATAGCTTCTGCATCGGCCACAAAGCGCGCTACATTATACTCCAGCAAAATACCGTTGCCACCCATTACTTCCCGCGCACGGCTTACTACATCGCGGGTACGCAGCGTACAAAACACTTTGGCCAGTGAGGCATGTTCGTCTTTTAGTCCGCCTGCATCCTGTATTTCCGATAAGCGGAATACCATTGTTTGCATGGCAGTAAGATTAGACAACATTTCCACCAGGTGCCCCTGGATCAGCTGAAAAGCGGCAATAGGTTTTCCGAACTGTTTACGTGTTTGCGTATACGCCAAGGCATTTTCATAGGCGCCACGTGCGCAACCTACCGCTTCCCAGGCCACACCTGCACGTGTCATGCGAAGTACGCGGGCCGTATCTTTAAAGGAAGATGCATTTTGTAAACGGTCGGATTCTGCAATGCGGCAATCTTTCAACGTGATCAATCCATTCTGCACAATACGGAGCGCCATTTTATCATGGATCTTTTCCACGCTGAAGCCGGGCGTATCTTTTCTCAGCAGGAATCCTTTCACCTGGTTATCGTCCACATCCCTTGCCCATATAACAATTACATCCGCGAAGGTGGCATTGCCGATCCATTTCTTCTGGCCGTTTAATATCCATGTATCCCCTTCCCGTTTAGCCGTAGTGGTTAGTCCGCCTGCAGTACCGGAACCAACTTCCGGTTCGGTAAGCCCAAAGGCGCCGATAATATTCAGCTGCTGCATGCCCGGCAGCCATTCCTGTTTCTGCGCTTCGGAACCCAGCATATAAACAGATCCCATTGCCAGTCCGCTTTGAACGCCGAAGAAAGTTGCCACGGAGGCGTCTATACGCGCCATTTCCATTGCAATGATACCTTCCATCAGGAACGACCGGTTAGGGCAGCCGTATCCGTCGTAGGTAACGCCGCAGATATTCAGCTCCCTGAATTTGGGAATGATTTCAAAAGGGAATTCCGCTTTCAGCCAGTATTCATTAACGATGGGCTTGATTTCCTTTTCCATGAATGCCCGTACTTTCAGTTGCAGGGCCCTGTCTTCCGCATTGAGTTTTGCCCCGAGGTCGTAGAAGTCGCCCTCAATAGGCGGCAGTTCTTTCTTCTTACTGCTGCTGGTGAGCATTTTCATTAACCCGTTCAGTTGTGTATCATCCATTTTTCCAACCGATTCCATCACCTTTGGCAAGTCTACTTTTTCGGAGAGTTTGGCCAGCATGGCGAAATCGATGCTCTTCAGCAGGTGGTATGCATTCTTCAGTTTCGTGAGAGGTCCGGACATCTTGCATGGTTTTGCTTAAAAATACGGAATATGGACTTAAAGATGGCGTGGACAATAGCTGGTTCATACTTAGCACATGCTTTACACATGCCTTTAACGTGGAGAGGACCTGGACCTGACGTGGAGGGGACGTGGACTTGATCGGTAATGCATTGTGTATCAATGCGCTATAGGGGGTTCCGGGAAATTCCTGCGAAGGGTTCCGTCAGAGAAAAGAACTGTATATCAACACTTTATGCAGATTATAAAGATAAACGGGATCTGTTGAAAATCCAAAAAAATCAGTGTAATCAGCGTAATCCAGGGAAAGACAATATCCGCACCGATGGCAGATCAGGATAATTTGGGGTTGCCAATAATGAGTACAGAATAGAGGAAAATGGCGGGAGTTTAAAATAGGGTTGCATAGAACCATATGCAACCCCGGTTTAAAACACAACTAAAAAAAACTAACTTCTAACAAACATATAGGCATAGCTGTTATATTGCTGACGCAGAAAATTGCGAATCCCTCTACTTCTCTCAAAAAAAATATTAATCTTTTCTTCTAAATAAAAATATTATCTGTAATGTGTAAACTGTAATTGTTTTCAAAAAGATAGTTACTTTCGCAGCGATCATTTCATATACTAAAACTTCCTGAAGGTTAAATGATTACATCACCTTCTTACCAGGCATATAAAGAATTATTTCATTCACAATACAATGACTTATGTAACTATGCCTATAGTTTTCTGAAAGACGATGCAGCAGCAGAAGATGTTGTACAGGAAACTTTTATTAAGCTTTGGGAGAAACACCGGCAGCTGATAGACATACCTAATATAAAGGCATACCTGTTCCGTGCGGTCCGGAATAATTCTATTTCTGTGCTACGCAAACAAAGTACAGAGGAAGCAGGTAACAAGGGCTTTGAATGGCTGGCAGAAACGGCGGAAGATCCCGACGCAAAGGAAGTTGAAAATGCAAAGCCTTACTATGAGCAACTGGTATATGAAGCTATTGCCAACCTTCCCCCGCAATGCCGGGAAGTATTCACCTGCTGCAGGTTGCAGGGAATGACACATCAACAGGCGGCCACCAAACTCGGTCTTTCCGCCAAAACGGTTGAAAACTACATGGGGCGGGCATTGAAGCTGCTGCGGAAATATTTGCAGCAGTATGGACTGCCTGTCAGTATCCTGTTTTTACTAAAAATATTCATGCCCCTATAGAGGGTTGTTATATTAATGAGCGTTATTTAAGTAGAGCACACTGTATTATGGAGCATTTTGATACCTACCTGCATGAGATAATTGCCAAAAATCTGTCTGGTCAATGTACGGAAGCTGAATCTGCTGCCCTGCAACGATGGCTGGAAGCTTCTCCCGAAAACCGGGCAGAATATGAGGTACTTGCAAAACTATGGCAGGACAGTCCCGCTGCAGTTGTGCCCAGGCGGGAGTACAATACTGCCGCTGCCTGGGATAAAACAGACCAGGCGATACAACCGGCGCCGTCCCGTGTAAAGGCACTTTACACCAAATATGCTGCCGCTGCAGCTATCCTGATATTGCTGACTGCCGGCGCATGGTGGCTGGAAACTCGCTCGTCGCTGAAGAAACATGAACTGGCAGCCAACGATGGTAAAATAAAAAGCCTGGAATTACCTGATAAATCAATGGTAACACTCCGGCAGGGCGCTATGATCCGGTATATCAACGGTTATCACCACAACCAGCGTATCGTGGAACTGGAAGGAGAAGCCTTCTTTGAAATAGCCAGTGATCCGGAACATTCGTTTTTAGTAAAAACGCCCAATCAATCGGTGATTGAAGTACTGGGTACTTCCTTTACCGTACAAACAGGGAAAGACAGTACCGCCGTTACCGTTGCTTCCGGCAGTGTAAAACTCGGTGTGGAAGGCGATACCGCCGCTGTAATCCTGAATAGTGGACAGCGCGGTGTGTGGGGCAACGGGCAGCTGTATGCCAACAATAACCACAACCTGAATTTCATTGCCTGGAAAACAGGTATTTTGCAATTTAATGACCAGACACTGCTTGAAATATTGCCACAATTAGCCGACTTTTACGCAAAAGATATCAGGGTTGATGAAAAATACAGGGAAACTGCATCGCAGCAAAAAGCTACGATTACATTCCGCAATCAGTCCTGCGATGATGTTTTGCATGAATTACAACTATTGCTTGGGTTCCACTATCAACAGGACGGCGATTCCATCGTCATCGGCCAGTAGAACAACAAACCCTCTTTTCCTTATTTATGGCATGCTGTTGTTGCTGTTCCCGTTTCAATTCCTGCAGGCACAGCACAACGGAAAGGATATTCTCCATCAAAGCTATACCCCTGCTTCCCGGCAGGGGACTATTTTATTTTATATACAGGATCTCCAGAAAGTAACCGGTATCAACGTTTCCTATAGCTCCAGCTTTTTACACCTCAATAAAAAAGTGCAGCTCAGCGGAACAGAACATACCACCGGCGACGTACTGAATGCCATCCTCCAGGGTACCGGCATCCAGGCGGCTGCTCTGAACGGGAAAATATTCCTGCTCCGCGAAACTTCCCAGGTACAATACTATACCATCAGCGGATTTGTAAAAGAAGTAAACAGCAATGAACTGATCATTGGCGCGTCCGTATATGACCCCGTTACCCGGAAAGGAACCGAAACCAATGCCTATGGCTTTTACAGCCTGCAGGTACCGGATACCTGCCTGGGCGTGGTGTTTTCACATATCGGCTACAAACCCGTGTTCCAGCACCTTCCGCCACCGGACGACGGGCAGATGGACATACACATGGAAGCCCGCAGCATGCTGCAAACGGTGGTGGTAAACGGCGAAAAGGAAACCGTTAATTCACAGCCCGGGTACATTAACATGCCCGTTGGATATGTATCCAATTTCCCGGCGCTGATGGGGGAAAAAGATGTACTGAAATCATTACAGCTGTATCCCGGTACCGGCAGCTCCCTGGAAAGCAGCAGCAACCTGCTGGTAAGAGGTGGCGGCGCGGACCAGAATCTGTATCTCCTGGATGGCGTTCCCCTTTATCATACCGGCCACCTGTTCGGGCTTTTCTCCATCTTTAACGGAGACGCTGTGAAAGATGTGTCGCTTTATAAAGATGCCTTCCCGGCCCGCTATGGCGGCCGCCTTTCTTCAGTAGTGGATATCCGTACAAAAGACGGGAATATGAAAGAATGGCATGGCAGCGCGAGCCTGAGCCCCGTTTCCGGCAGCGTCCTGCTGGAAGGCCCCATCGTAAAGGACCGCAGCTCCGTTTCTTTGTCTGTAAGACGATCATTGGTAGATGCCCTCTATGGGAGAGCTTATCTGAAAGACTATGGCAAGTATTATCTCTACGATGTAAACTTCAAACTCAACCAGGTTATCGACAACAAAAACAGGATCTATGCGAGCTTCTATAAAGGACAGGATAAGATGTTTATCAGGAGCGAGAACCCCGTTATACAGCTGTTTGATGATTACAATTTTGACTGGAGCAACATTACCGCTGCTGTTAAATGGACCCGTGTGGTGAATCCAAAAATATTTTCCAGCACCACTGCTACTTACAGCCGTTTTTATAACCTCTTTACGCAAAATTCCATCATCCCCCTCTCCTTTTACGACTCGCTGTTTGTAAGAGGAAAAGGTGTTTCCCGGGTCAGGGACGTAGCCATCAGGAATGAAACGGAATATGCGGTGAGCAACAGTCACCATATTTCCTTCGGCGGCGGATACACCTATCACAACTTTGCGCCCACAGCCTATCATAACAACATCTCGGCGGGAGAAGCAACACAGCGGAAAGCGCCCATTTATTATATGTCGGAGTTTTCCGCCTACGCGGAAGATGAACTCAGCTTGCTGAACGACCGGCTGATTGTGCGGCCCGGACTGCATTTCGGGGCACTGGCGCAGCGTTCCTCCTTTTATGCCAGCTTGCAGCCCCGCCTCATGCTGCGGTGGAAGCTGCCCCATTCACAATATGTACAGGCGTCGTTTGCTGAAATGACACAGTTTGTGCACCAGCTCACCACCCCGGTACTCAACCTCCCTACTGACCTGTGGGTGCCCAGCACTGAAAATATTAAACCGGAGCATGCCTATTCCTACAGCGTTGCTTATCAGCGGCAATGGAGCAACCAGTGGCGCTTTAACGTGAACCTCTATTATAAACAACTGAAAAATATTGTTACCACCAACACGGTGCTGAATATCTTTGATAACTCTGATCTCTGGGAGAAAAAAGTGATCGCCGGCAACGGCTATAACTACGGCAGCGAATTGCTGCTGGAGAAAACACAGGGCAAGCTGACCGGGATCTTCTCCTATACCCTGTCGTGGGCCTGGCGACAGTTCGACCGGCTGAATGCCGGAAAGATGTTCCCTTATAAGGAAGACCGCCGCCATAATATTTCCCTGGCGCTCAAGTACCGGTTTAATCCGAAATGGAGTTTATCTGCTTCCTGGAAGTTCGCCTCCGGCGCGCCTTTCACTCTGCCGGTGCAAATATTCCCGGACTTCGATTGGGGCCGTAATATCAAAGGATACCTGGATGAACGCTATTCGCCGTTCTCCACCTACCAGCTAAATTATTTGCCCTACATTTCCCGGTTAAATAATTACCGCCTGCACCCGGTGCATCACCTGGATCTCGGCGCTACCTTAAACCTGGGCAATGAAAAACGCTTTCATCATGTGATCACGGCGGGTGTATATAATATCTATAACCGCACGAATCCTTTTATCGTGAGCTTTGACCAGTTCTCTTATTTTGACTACAGTGACGTATACCCGTTACAGTTATATCAATATAGTTTATTCAGAACATTGCCGTATCTGACTTATACGTTCAAATTTTAATCATGAAGTACCTGTTTATATTATTCCCGGTTTTGATGGTGCTGCTGCTAACGGCCTGTGAGCAGGAATTACCGCTTCCCCCCAACAATGCCGTTCCCAGGGAAGTGGTGTACAGTGAGCTGGTGGCTAACAGCACACCGGAAGTGCGGGTAGGTAAAAGCAAGCCGGTGGGGCCTGGTATCAACACCGGTTTCGACCTGGTGGAAAATGCAGATGTACAGCTGCTGGATAAAAACGGGCAACAGCTGGAAACACTTACGTACATGAAGGATTCCAGCAATGCCATGAGTGTATACCGCGGTAAAACCATGCTGGATGCAGGTAAAAATTATAAAATACAGGTAATGGTGCCCGGTCTGAAAACCGTTACCGCCATGGCTTCTATCCCTCCTCCTTTTAAAGTGGAACTACAGGATACCCTTCGTACATTGCTTAACGGACGGCCCGTGTTACGCTTTCATTTTACCGTGAATCCTATTCCCGGTGTGAAACAATACCTGGTAATGGAAGCAGTAAAGCAAAGCGTTACCACGGATACTACTTTTTCGTATAGGGGTCGCCGGTATAAGAAGAGCGAAAACGATTCCCTCTACCAGAAAGTAAAAAACCTGCCTGGCTGCAATCCTAAAAAAGACAGCAGCTTCCTCAATGATTATCTCCGGATTCCCTGTTATACACAGGATGAGAATGCCGACAACAACCAGATTGGTGGTTTGAATGAAAACTATAACAGCATCCTGTTTACACAATCGGGTAAGCCGCTTACCACTTATTTTTATATCAATGCCACCGCCCTCAGCTCCAATCCTGCTGAAGCCATTGCGCCGGTAGGAAGGGTGCTGGTATATGTAAAATCTGTCTCAAAAGAATATTATGATTTCCTGCTCACCTATGAAAAGGTAAAGCGGAATCCGGGGCTGAACAGCCTTATACAGGCCATTCAGCTCAGGAGCAATACGCAGGGCGGACTTGGTATTGTGGGAGGTAGTTACCAGAAATTGTATTATCTCTATTACGATAAACTATAAGCGGCTATTTTACTTCGTAGGTGTTATCCCGTTGGTTGATGTCTGCTGCCCAGGTGCTTCCCAACGTTACTTTTTTTATTTTTTTGGGAGATGAAAACAGGAGTGAAATTGTTTTGTTGCCCTTCTCCCATACCGTGATACTCCGGTGTAATTTCGCGGTGCTGTTGTCATCAAAGTAGATGGTTACATCTACCGGAACAGGTTTATTTCCGGTGGAAGTGATCTCGATGGTTCCTTGCTTTCCTTTTTGTGTTACCCGTGTGATGCCGAGGTCGGGAAAGCCGTTGTCGAAGAACCAGCTTTTCCAGAACCAGTCCATGTTCCTGCCGGCGCCGGTGTTCATACAGTAGAAGAAGTCGTACGGCTGCGGGTGTTTACCGTTCCATTGCGACATATAGTAATGCAGCGCTTTCAGGAAAAGGGTATCGCCCAGCATATCTTTTACGTAGAGGTATCCCAGGGCTGGCTTGGGATAGGAATTGGTTACATAGGCATCCGTGGTTTGGTTGGAGGGCGTCATAATGGGCAGGTCCGCCTGTTTGCCTGCGATGTAGTTGTAAGGCAACATGCCATAATCATCCACGATGGAGCTATCGATCAGCGGTGAAATGATCCATTCGCCGATAGTAGCCCATCCTTCATCCATCCAGGCGTATTGCGTTTCATTGGTGCCCATGTAAAAGGGAAAGAGTGTATGAAAAATTTCGTGGTCGGTTAGCTCGATGGTTTGGGCTTTATCGGCCAGCGGGTTATCGTTTACCATCATCGGGTATTCCATCTGGTCCAGTCCGTCGAATACCGTTTCATGCGAATACGGGAACGGCCATTTAGGAAAGTGGTGGCTCATCTTATCTACGGTGGCACGGGCGTAATGTACTACATCAAAGAAATCGGCATGTGCGGGGTTAAAGGCTACATCCACGCGGGTGCGCCTTTTGGTGGCGGCATCTACTTCTACGCTGGTGGCGTTCCAGCAGTAGTGGTTGCTGATGGCAAATGCAAAGTCGGTGACGTTGGCCGCCTCATACTGCCAGGTATTGGCGCCACGCCGGCGGGTGATGTTGCCTTCCCGCATATCGGTGCTATCTATCACCGCGATGATATCGTTGCTCTTTTCTGCGGCAGCAATGCGTTGCACATATTTATCGTTGTATACGGCGGCGGTATTTTTCAGATCGCCGGTAGCCCATACCTGGTAGTTGCCGGGCACTGTGATGGCTACACGAAAATCGCTGAAGTCGTTGTAAAACTCCTGCGTACCCATGTAAGGGATCTGGTCCCATCCGTTGATATCGTCGTATACCGCAATGCGTGGAAAGAAGTAGGCGATGAAATAAGCGCCGGAGTCCACTACGCCGGTTCTGATGTGCGTGTTTTCGTTCAGGGTGTAGGAAAAGTCGAGGTTAAACTGTACCGACTGCCCCGGGTAAAGATCAGGGATGGATACCGGCATATTGGTGCCGCGGATGGTAACCGGCAATGGTTTGGCTTCGCCGTTTACCTTCATGTTCTTTATAACTACGCCATTGGTAAGGTCTTCCGGGGAAACCGCCATATTTCTCACGGCTCCTTTCTGGAAGAGGTTGGGAAACAGTTTAAAGTTAACGGCTCTTAATGTATCGGGGCTGTTGTTGGTATAGCCGATCTGCTCCGAGCCGGATACCTCGTTTGTTGCCGGGTTGAAGGCCACTTTAATATCGTATCCTGCTTTGTTCTGCCAGTACCTGGCGCCCGGGGCGCCGCTGTAGCTGCGGGTTTGATTGTTGTATGCCTTTTTGATGGTCAGCGGCATATACAAAGGGGCTTGGGCGGTAGCCTGCTGAAACGCTGCCAGCAGCAACCATAAAATGCAATATTTCCTCATAAAGCTATATAAAAGCGGTGGCATCAAAAGTAGGGAATTACCCGGAAATGGCGTGGCAGAAGGAAATGCTATGGGATATGGGTGGTATCCACCGGCGCTTTAACAGAATCTGTCGGGATACGCAAACTATCTGATGGGTTAGTATGCAAACTGTCGGTGGCTGAATTCGTACTGTCTTTCCCGTTGGCTCCTTTCCCGGGCAACGGAATAGTGGGCGCCGTATTGCGGCGTTTGGGGGAGTAAGCGCTTACAGACCCCTGCTTCTGCATATCATTCATTGTTTTTTTATCAAAGAGATATTTAGGGTGTTTCTCCGGCCGGAGTCCCCGTTCAAACTGGGCCTCCGCTCCCACTGCGGGCGCCTGGTACACCTTCCGGGAGGAATGACAGGCCCATAAACAAATACCGGCAGCCAATACGAGGTACTTCATACAAATGAAAATAAGAATGAATACAGGCAGAGGGGGGACATCTTTTAAAACGGTAAAGCCGGGGTGTTTATTATCAGCAGGGAACGCTATGTGCTGCATTTACCGGTGATGATACATTTTGAAATGTAACATCGCTGTATTAAATTTAGCATAAATTCACTGGTTGTCATCCCCTTATTCTAATATTTTATATCTTTAACCGCTATTTCAATCCCGATGAAAACCCTCCCTCAACGGAGAGTCACGGCTACATTCGTTATTATAACAAAGCACTATGAAAGTATCAACAACCAGCTTCCCAAGCGTTTTTGAAACCGCATTCGGAAACACAGAAAATTCAAGTAAGGATCTTCTCAACGGACTAAAAATTAAAAAGGATGAAGCCTGGTACCTGGTAGGCAACCTGGCCAAAAGAGGTGGGATCAATCCCGGCAGAGTTACCAATGCGTCGCCCACAGAAGAGGATTATGAAATACTGTTTAAAGCTGCTTTGCTGAACACCATTGATAAAGTACAACAACCCATTGCCCTTACCGTTGGGTTCCCCTTCTCTACTTACAATATTTACAAAAACGCTGCAGAGCAGTTTTTGAGTAAACGTCATTTCCTGATTGATTACGATACGCAGACTTACAATACCAAAGGTTCTTTCAAGAAAGCGATGTTTGATATTGAGAAGTATGAAGTGATCCCTGAAATCGTAGGTGGTATCATCGGGTTAAAGAAAAGTATCAATGAACCGCAGCTGGACAACTTCATTGCCATCAGTTTTGGGTTTGGTACCATTGAAGGCGGCATGGCCACCGGCGATGGGTTGGTTCACCGTACCTGCTTCAGTTCCCACGGTATCCGTTATGCCATTAACAATCTTACCCGTGAGCTGAACCAGAAACACTACCTGGAAATGAAGAACGAACACCAGGTGGATGATGCTTTCATGAAAGGTTCTATTTTCACCAACCGCAAACGGATCGATCTGCGCGACATGCGTAAAGGTGTGCTTACGCAGTATTACCGCGAAGTGGTTTCTCCCCTGATGCGCAGTTATTTTACGGACCTGGATTTTGAAACCTGTGAAAAGATTTACCTGATGGGCGGTGGCGCTCACTATCGTGAACTGACAGATGCTTTTGTAGAAGAGTTCCGTGATTTTATCCCGGTAGAAGTTGCTCCTGAACCAGAAAAGCTCATGAGTATCGGTTATCTTTATAATTCATTGAGAATATCAGATAATAAACCTCAAAGAAGCGTGGGGCTTGACCTGGGTAATTCCAGTTCTATTGTGTCTACTTTTGAAGATGTAGCACAGCATTCTCCCGCTACACCTAATCCCATCACCCTCTAATTTATCCTTGTGATCAATGTCAGACATATTTTCCGAAATATAATTGTTCCCGGAGCCTTTCGTATCCCAAAAACAGTCTCCGTGAACGGTAGTATAGATGCTTCTGTTTCCGGTCGTATTGACGGGAACGTAAGAGGCGATGTAAAAACCAGCGGCAAGCTGGTGGTTAGTGAAACAGCGAGCATCCGTGGCCATATATATGCTGCCGACCTGGTGGTACACGGGAAAGTGTATGGCGATGTGTACATTACCAACAAGGCCCATATCAGCAATAAAGCGCTGGTAAAAGGCGATGTAAACGCGATGGTGCTGGAAATAGAAGAAGGCGCTGTGGTGGAAGGCGCTATCCGTAAAAACGTGCAGCCTGTTCTGAAAGCCGATCTTAGTCATACCCCGGTTGCGGAGGAAATCAAGGTGTCTGCCGCGGTAGATGCTGAAACCGGCGGTCATGAAGAAGAAGAAAAGAACACCAGCTGGTTCTGACAAATACTACTGCCAGTTTTATACCTCGTTCGGGCGGTTGTTTCCTTTGATGGCAACAACCGCTTTTTATTGCTACTTCTTTTTCAGAGGAGTAAGTAACTGGGTAAGACCGTTCATTTTTATCACCAGCATGGTTTCGAGGAGCATCCCCAGTTTGCCTTTCGGGAAGCCTTTCCGCTGGAACCACTCCAGGTAACTTACCGGCAGGTCGCAGAGCACCACATCTTTATACTTTCCAAACGGCATTTTCATCACTACCAGTTGCTGCAACATTTCCGGATCGGGCTGTGACATCTCCATAAAAAACTGATTTATAATTAAGCCGGCAAATTAAAATTATAAATCCATTTTCCCACGCTTCTTCGTAATTTGTAATAGTCTCAAACATAATCATGCATGAAAATTTCCCTGATACTGTTACTGGCGCTTTCTTTTGCAGGATGTGTACAGCCCGGGGCTAAAATCAGCCTGGCTAATTCCAACACCCTGGTAGTAAAGGATCTCTTTGAGGCTTTCAATGCACACGACTGGCAAAAGCTGGCGGCCTGTTACAAGGATACCGCTACTTTCCTGGACCCTTCCTTTGGCCCGGAACCTGTACTACGTACCCGGGAACAAACCGCTCAAAAATACAGGGAGCTGCAACAGCTATTCCCCGACATTCATGATGAAGTGGTGAATGTATATGCCGATAAAAACCACATTACTGTAGAATTTATTTCCTCCGCCACCGGCCCTGATGGCAAAAAGTGGCGCCTGCCCATCTGTACGGTGTTCACCATAGATGATGGAAAAATAGAGAAAGACAACACCTATTACGATAACCGTCACTGATCATCTTTTCAATAATCCTCCATTCTCCAGCGCATCAGATACCTGGGTGGCAAAGGCTTTGGCAAATGATTCCAGGCTGTTGGGATTGTAGGTTTCAGATTGACCGGACCATACCAGTTTGCCGTCCTGTTTCAGGTCGTACAGGTTACTTTCCAGGAAGTATCTTTTATCGGTAGTATAATAGCCCGGAGAATACACCGATCCGTACATATAACCATAATACCCCCAGAACCGGCCATACCAGCCGTATGCAGGGTAAGGAGCATAGGAAACGGAACCTGGTACATACCTGGTTTGGGATTCCTTATTCACCAACGAGGTGGTTAACACGGCAGTATACCCCGCATCCAGCATTTTCTGCGTGGCAGCGCTTTTATCCTGGTCTGTTAAGGGGTTGAATTTAGGTGGAAACAGGTCCAGGCCCTTTCCGGCTACAATGCCGCGTTTCTGAAGGGCGGCCGCCATCTGGGTTTCCACTACCTGCTGCGCCCCCACGTTTGAGGTCAGGGAGGCCACCAACATATTATGATACCCTTCCACAGGAGCTTCCGGCGCTTTCCAGGCTCCTGTCATGTGTACGGTGGTACCACATGCGCCCAATAATAGCACCATGCCAACCAGCATGGATGTGATGATCGCTTTCATAAAATTTGTTTTTATGCGCCCATAGGCTGCAATAGAACAACAAGACACCCTGTAAAAAGTTTACGCCAAAAAAATGACAATCCGGTTTTAACAATCCCGGCAGTATGAGTGTAATAAGGTGTACATTTATATGCCAGCATAACATGAATATGAACTCAGATAATAACCGGGAATTAACGACCCTGTTAATGGTGGATGATGATGAGGATGACCAGGAATTTTTCAAACTGGCGCTTGGCACCATCAGGGAAGAAATTACCTTTACCGCAGCCGGTAACGGCCAGGAAGCGTTTGATCTGCTCCATACCCGGACTATTATGCCGGACATTATATTCGTAGATATGAATATGCCGTTAATGAACGGTTTTGCTTTCCTCGAAAAAATAAAAGCTACGCCTCACCTGGAGCATATTCCGGTGATCATGTTTTCTACCAGTGATGAGAAGCATGAAATAGCCAGGGCGAAATCACTGGGTGCAGTGGATTTTATCACCAAGCCTGCCCGTTTCAATGAGTTATGCCGGTTGCTGCAGGAAAAGCTGGATTTATATGCAAAGGTGTAAGCGTCTACTCTCCTACGCGTTCTGCACAGGCTACCCTGTAAAACTCATATCCTTTTTCCGACCGGCCGGGTAAATAGTGTTTCCGGTATTCGCTGGCACCCAGATCCTCCAGCAGATGAAAGTTATACTGGTGCAGGTAAGCGGGTAATGCAGCCGGTTCAAAGCCAAACGTCCACCGTTCCTCCAGCTCCGCTACGTCTTTAAGCAGTTTTTCGCCACCATAAAATGCGGCAGGGTTGTCCAGCACGGCCTGGTGTACATAGGTAAAAATGACCCTGGAACCGGGTTCAAAGCGTTGCAAAAATGCGAAGGTGCTGTCGATGGCTTCTTTGTTGAGGTAATTGGTTACGCCCTCCCAGATAATGGCGGTGGGCACGGTAAAATCAAAGTTATTCAGTGCGCTCAGCTGATCAAGGCTTTGCCGGTTAAAGTCTATCTGGTAATAATATACTTTGGCCGGCAGCTTATGTGCGCGTAATTTCGACAGCTTATAGGCAGCGGTATTGGGATGATCGATTTCCACTACTTTAAGTTGACGAAGAAAAGGTAAACGCAATCCGCGCGTATCAAAACCGGCGCCGAGGATATACACCTGCTGCGCGCCTTTATCAACCGCCTGCAACAACAGGTCATCTATATACTTTGTACGGGCAATACCGGAAGATAAGGCGCCCGGGATCTTCTTCCGGATAATCCACTCCGCGAAAGACCTCCAGCCTGGTATCCGGCAAAGCCATACGCCTATTTTCAGCCTGCTGTCAAGAAACCAGGAGGCGAATTTGTCGGTGAACAGGCGCCGGTCCCGGGAACGGGTGGTTTCCAGCGCCCGGAATAAGGCCATATATTGCGCGGTTCTACTCGTGACGTCTTCCTTCATGGATGGTGTTTTATGAACTCCCCCTTTAATTTAATCAAAAAATACGAATATCGTTTTGGCCCCACCCCGTACCTGGTAGTCAGGCGGCACGACCGGATCGATAATTTTTGCGATTATTTCAAAATAATACCTATTTTTAGAAAAAAATCTAAATCGTATCACCAAAATGAGTCAGCCATTAAATATTGACAAATTAGACTTACAGATCATTTCGGAAATGTCAACCGACGCCGGTATCTCTTATGCAGAGTTAGGTAAGAAGCTCTTTGTATCCGGTGGTACTATTCATGTACGCATCAAAAAACTGCATGAAATGGGTGTGATTAAAGGCACCCGTTTACAGGTAAACCTGCGGGCTATCGGGTATGATGTATTGGCCTTTATTGGTATTTACCTGGAGAAAAGTTCCCTGTATGAAAACGTAGCCAAGCAGTTATTAAAGATTCCGCAGATCGTAAGACTGAACTATACCACCGGTTCTTACAGCATGTTTGCGGAAATCATTTGCAAGGACAGCGGGGAGCTGCGCAAAATATTGCAGGACGATCTGCAGCATATTAAGGGAATAGAAAGAACAGAAACAATTATTTCGCTGGAAGAAAGTTTTTCAAGACCTATTAATGTCAGTGAAGTAGTGTGATTATAAAAGACATAAAAAAAACGCTGTTCTGTGAGCAGCGTTTTTTTTATGTCTTTCGTTAACGGCTAAACGAAATGCCGGAACGATGATTTATAATTTACGTGCATCGCGGGTACCGGCATACAGCTCGTATTCCAGCAGGCGGCAATCGATGGTGCTGTTATAAAACTCTATCCTGCGTTTGGCTTTGAGGCCAATCTTCTTTGCCAGTTCAAGGTTACCGGTGAACACGTATCCAAAATAGCCACCGCATTGTTGTTTCATGAAATCACCGATACGGCCATACGTTTCTTCCAGCGCTTCAATTTCTCCAAGACGCAATCCATATTCCGGGTTCATGTATACCACGCCGGCAGCGCCTTCCGGCACTTCTGTGCTGGCGAAATCGCATACGCGGAACTCAATCATATCTTCCACGCCGGCGGCCTTTGCATTTTTACGGGCGTTTACAATTGCCATCTCACTCAGATCGGTAGCGATAATGCGCAGCTCCGGCACTTCCACGATCTGTTTTTCCAGCAATCCTCTTTCATCGAGGTATACGTTTTCATCAAAGCCACGCAGGTGCATAAAGGCGTAGTTATCGCGGAAAAGACCGGGGCGGCTGTTGGTGGCTATTAATGCCGCTTCAATGGCAACGGTGCCGGACCCGCACATGGGATTGATGAAAGGCGCTTTACGATCCCAGCGGGAAGCCAGGATGGTAGATGCCGCCAATGCTTCCAGCATGGGAGCACGGCCGGGTATTTTACGGTATCCGTGCCGTGCGAGGGAATCGCCGGTGGTATCTACAAATATTTCTGCATTTTCATTTTTCCAGAACAGGTGGATTACTGCACCGGTAAGCTCTGCACCGGTAGAAGGGCGCTTGCCTGTTTTTTCGCGCATACGGTCCACCACTGCATCCTTCACTCTCAGGTTGGCAAACATGCTGTTGTTGATCGTTTCATTCTGCACATTGCTGGTAATGGAGAAGTAACCATCTTCCGGGAGAATGGTTTCCCAGGGGTAGGATTTCAGCTGATTGTATATTTCATCGCCGTCGGTTGCTTCAAATTGTTTCAGGCTGTACAGCACCTGGCTGCCGCAACGCAGGTTCAGGTTAAGGCGGATACACTCATTGAGAGAGGCATTCAACCGCACACCGGTAACGAATGTTTCGTCTACAGTAAAACCCAGATCTTTTACTTCCTGCTCCAGGTAAGGCGTCAGGCGTTTGTTACAGGTGATGGTAACGGTTCCCTTTGTTGTATATAATGACATAAGGCCGCAAATTTACCAATCTTTATGATAATCCCCGTGCATTCCTTATTTTAACAGTTCAAACATACTTCAGCACCTATGCGTTTTTATCTCTCTTTGTTATTGCCGGCGGTTCTGTATTTCCCGGCGAAGGCGCAAACAAAAGCACTGCCTGTGCGTAATGAACTCATTATGCCGGTGCCGGTTACGCCTTCCAGTCATGCGTCTACCATTACGGCGTTGTCTTCCGGAGATTTGCTCAGCGCCTGGTTTGGCGGCGAAGAGGAAGGAAGTAAAAATGTAGAGATCTGGTCGTCGCGCTTTACTGCCGGCAAATGGCAGGCGCCTGTGAAGCTGGCGGATGGTATCATTAACGACACGCTTCGCTATCCCTGCTGGAACCCGGTACTGTTCCGTACCAGGGCCGGGTTGCTTTGCCTGTTTTATAAAGTAGGTCCCAATCCACGGGAGTGGTGGGGCATGGCCCGCTACAGCAGTGATGACGGCAGCAGTTGGTCATCTCCGGAAAAACTACCGGATGGCATGTTGGGCCCTATCAAAAATAAATGTATACAGCTCCCGGATGGACGCCTGCTGCACCCTTCCAGCACAGAGAGTGTGAAAGGCAATCAGTGGGTATCTCATATGGAGATCAGCGACAGCACCGGGCATCAATGGCAAAAGGTAGCTATCGACTGCGACACATTTGGTGTTATACAACCTACCATACTCACGCACCGCGACGGCCGGCTCCAGCTGCTGTTCCGCAGCCGCCAGCATGTGATAGCCACGAGTTGGTCGAAAGACCACGGCGCCAGCTGGACACCTGTTACCGCGCTGAAGCTGCCCAATCCCAATTCAGGCATTGATGCAGTAACCCTTCCCAATGGCGCAATGGCATTGGTATATAATCCAACAAAAGGCGGAAGCGACTGGTCAGATGGCCGCAATGAGTTGCGGGTGGCCGTTTCAAAAGACGGCATCAGCTGGAAAGATGTGTATCAGCTGGAGAAGCGTGCAGGCGGCGAATACAGCTATCCCGCCATAATCGCCACCGCAGATGGTTTAGTGCATATCACATATACCGACGACCGGAAAAATATCCGCGCAGTAACCTTACAATTGAAATAAACTTAGTTCCAGATTTCATTGGCAGCCGTGAGGATCACCGGTTCGTGGTCGGTTACCACGATGGTGTGTTCGTGTTGCGCAACAAAGCCGCCCTTGTTGCCCACCAGTGTCCAGCCATCATTGCTTTGATTGGCAAAAGAGGAGATGGTGGAAATAAAGGTTTCTATTGCCACTACAGAATTCTTTTTAAAACGGGTGCGGTTAAAACGGACATAACAGTTGAGGATATCATCCGGCGATTCGTGGAGACTACGGCCAACGCCATGTCCGGCGAGGTTGCGGATTACGGTGTAACCTGATTTGCGCGCCTCGGTTTCAATCAGCTTGCCAACGTCTGCCACGCGTGTGCCTCCTTTGATATACTGGATAGCCTTATAAAGAATTGCTTTCGAAGCGCTCACCAGCGCCTGGTGCTGATGGATGTCTTCACCCAGCACAAAGGAGCCGCCATTATCTGACCAGTAGCCATTCAGCTCTGCAGATACATCGATGTTCACGAGATCGCCTTCCTGCAGTATTTTTTTGCCGGATGGAATGCCATGCGCAATTTCATTGTTCACGCTGATACAGGTCCAGCCCGGGAAGCCATAGGTGAGCTTTGGGGCCGACTTAGCGCCTAATGCGTTTAATATCTCTCCACCATATTCATCTATTTCTTTTGCTGTCATACCCGGTCTGGCATAATTCCTCATTTCCTTCAGCGTAACGGCTACTGCTTCACTCACTCTTTTCATGCCATCGAGTTCCGCTTCTGTAGTTATAGACATAGTTATTTTTCTTTAAAAATACTGATAAAAAAACAAAGCCCGCAAGTTATGCGGGCGTCGTCAGATTGTTTTAACAATTACATGAGGATGCCCCACTCATCATCCCGCTCCGGATAATCCCTGAAACGTTCCGTACCGCCTCTGTCTTTCCAGTCGGAATCAATTACCAGCTTGGAACTGATACCACCCCTGGGATTACAGATGAGTGTGATACGCAAACGATCGGCCTCATACACTTCCATCATATGATCATAAATGATATTAATGAGCCGCTCATACGATACAATGATATCACGCAAATGATATACATAATGCTTCAGCGACTTCAACTCAATGATCTTATTTTTTGGATAGAAAGTGATGTAGAGTTTGGCAAAATCGGGCTGCTCCTGCACGCCCAGGAAAGTAAACTCCGGCACCTTTATCTTCATCTCATATTTTTCCTTTGAGGGATTTGGTAATCCTTTCAGGATTGTTTTATCAATGTGTTGATAGAGCTTTTTAGACATATAGGCTTATGTTATTAACGTGGCGCAAAGTAATATTTCTCCGGATCAATTCACTTGTACATCTTCACAAGATAAGATTTATTGAATATACTTTACAGGCACTTCATCCGTAAGCCATACGCCGTTATCGGACAGGTAAAACAGCATGCCACTCCGGTGCATGTCGCCGCTGCGGATGGTAAGGATGTGTGGTACTCCCCTCCTGCTGCCTACTTTTTCTGCTGTGGCCCTGTCGTCTGTAAGATGTACATGTTGCCGGTTCATTTTCTGTAAACCGGTTTTGCGGATCTGTTCCATAAACCTCGCCACGGTGCCGTGGTAGAGGAATTCCGGCGGTGTGGCCGGCGGCAGGTTCAGCGATACTTCCAGGGAATGTCCCTGGTTGGCGCGGATCATTGTTTTGTTTTCATTGAAAGAAAAACGTTGCTTATCATTTTCTGCCACTACTGTTTCCAGTTCTTCCATCGTGAAATGATGTCCGTTTGCCCTGCATTGCTGCAACAGCGTGTTCACATCTGCCCAGCCGTGGGCATCGAGCGTGAGTTGTATGGTATCCGGGCTATGCCGGAGAATAAAGCTCAGTAGTTTACTGATTGATTTGTTGTTCATATTATTTAAGTTGATCCCGCACTACCATGAGCGCATAACCGAGCAGGTTATGACCGCGCCACTGCAGGGGATTTTCCACATGTTCGTTGGAAGCCGCCATACCAATACCCCATATACGGTCCATCGGACTGGCTTCTACTAAAATACGGTCATGTGTATTGAGTAAAAAAGTTTTTAATGCCGGGTGCTGTGAAAACTTATGAAGATTTCCATTCACTACCAGGTCAAATTTATTCGTGTCCCAGGCTGCGGCATCGAAGTTCTTTACTTGTCTGCCGAGCTTTTTAGCTTCATCGGGCGTGTTCACCAGCAGGATCTTCTGCAGGGTAACATCATCATTGAACAGCCTGGCTTTTCCTGCCATCATCCAGTGTTCCGCCGTTTTATAAGTGATGCCGTCCACGGTGAAAGGAGCATGCCACCACTGGCTGAAACAGCTTTGGGTAACGCTGCCATCTGCAGATGGCTTGTGTCCCCAGAAGAAGATGAATTTTATTTTTTCTTTGGACTGATACTTTGCGATCAGCCAGTTGTTATCGTACTTCATTGTAAGCGAATTTATGTTGATATCCAGTGTTTCGTGGGCGATGGCCATTCTTTTGTTCTTGTTCATGTTGTTTTAGTTTTTCACCGGGGCACTGGAATGTTGGCGGGGTTAACAGTTCCGTTGCACAGGTGCAGGGTTTAAAATTCGTTTACGTCATTATGACGCAAAGTAAAGAAATATTTTGCTAATGAGTATATTTTTTTTCGGGAGATAGGAAATGGAGTAAGGGAATCTGATAAATAAACCTGCGCGGAGGGTGTTAAGAAAGCTTGTTCTTCCCCTCTTCCTAAAAATAAATTTGGAATTTAATTGTACACAATCTAATTTTACAAAATAAATATAAAATACTCATGGAAAAGATCGAAAAGTTATACACGGCACACGCCACCGCCACCGGCGGAAGAAACGGACATGTTAGCTCATCAGACGGCGTACTGGACCTGGAAGTAAGAATGCCAAAGGAACTCGGCGGCAGCGGCGGTGCCTACACCAATCCTGAACAGTTGTTTGCTGCCGGCTATGCTGCCTGCTTCGACGGCGCCCTCAACCTGGTAATCAGAACGCAGAAAGTAACCGCAGGCACTACACAGGTAAATGCAGAAGTTAGCCTGGGCAAGAACAATAACGGCGGTTATGGGTTATCAGTAAAGCTACTGGTAGCAATTCCGGATGTGGAACCAAAACTGGCACAGGAACTGCTGGAAAAAGCACACCAGGTATGTCCTTATTCAAATGCTACCCGTGGTAATATTGAAGTAGAATTAGCATTGATCTAAACTCCATGTCATGAAAGTATTAATCGTACTAACCTCGCACGATGAATTAGGCAACACCGGTCATAAAACCGGTTTCTGGGTAGAAGAATTTGCTGCCCCGTATTATGTGCTGGCGGATGCAGGGGCCGAAGTGACGCTGGCTTCTCCCAAAGGCGGCCAGCCTCCCATTGATCCGAAAAGCGAGCTGCCTGAATTCCAGACAGAAGCTACCACCCGCTTTAAGCGCGATGAAGCGTTGCAGCAAAAACTGGCTACTACCCTGAAGCTCAACGAAGCAGATGCCTCCGACTATGATGCGGTGTTCTATCCCGGCGGTCATGGCCCACTGTGGGACCTCCACAATGATCCAAGTTCCATTTCCCTGATTGAAACGTTCTACCGCCAGCATAAGCCTGTCGCATTTGTGTGCCACGCCCCTGCTGCATTGCTCAAAGTAAAAGGCCCGGATGGCACGCCACTGGTGAAAGGGAAAGAAGTAACCGGGTTCAGTAACACGGAAGAAGAAGCAGTACAGCTCACTAACGTAGTGCCGTTCCTGTTAGAAGACGAGTTAAAGAAACTGGGAGGGATTTACAGCAAGGACCGCGACTGGCACTCATACGCACTGAAGGACGGATTGCTGATCACCGGTCAGAACCCTGCGTCCTCTGAAGCTGTAGCCCGGATATTAATGGAAACATTAGCTTAATTTTGTGTTGTTAAATAAGCGACCTTGAAACAACTGAAATTATCAAACCAACTTTGCTTCTCATTTTATGCCCTGTCGAGGCTGGTAACTTCACATTACCAGCCTTTACTTGGCCCATTGGATCTTACCTACCCGCAGTACCTCGTGATGCTGGTGCTATGGGAACATGATATCGTATCCGTAAAAACACTGGGGCAGCAACTGATGCTGGATTCCGGTACTTTAACGCCCCTATTAAAAAGACTGGAAACAAAAAAGCTTATCAAACGTGTACGCAGCAAAGAAGATGAACGCAGCGTAAATATTCATTTAACCGCCGCCGGACGGCAATTGCAGCAAGAAGCGGCAGACATCCCCGAAAAGATCAGCTGCAGCATGGGTTTTACGGAGAAGGAATACGATACCCTTAAACCGATGATCAACAATATTCTGAAAAGACATGCTGACGAATAGCTGGTTTATTTCACTATGATTTCTTCCACTGAATTATTATCTTTCTCTCCTATAGTTCTGTAAACCTTATTTAATTATTCCACGCTATGGAGAATTTCAACATCAATCGTCGCCGCTTCCTCAAGGGAGCCACGGCTACGCTCGCGCTCTCTGCTATCGGCGCCAGTGCGCTTGATTTCATTAACCCGGCGAAACCTTTACGGGTAGCGCTTATCGGCACAGGATGGTATGGCAAAAGCGATTTATTCCGGCTGATCCAGGTAGCACCGGTAAAAGTAGTAGCCCTTTGTGATGTGGATAAGAATATGCTGCAGGCCGCTGCGGAAATGGTGCGCAAACGGCAGTCCTCCGGTGAAACACCCCGCCTGTACGCCGACTACCGTAAACTGTTATCCGAAAATGAACTGGACATTGTATTGATAGGCACTCCCGACCACTGGCATGCCCTGCAAACCATTGAAGCCCTCAAAGCCGGCGCCAATGTATATGTGCAGAAACCTATCAGCGTAGATGTAATAGAAGGCGAAGCGATGGTGGCTGCCGCCCGCAAATACAACCGGGTGGTGCAGGTGGGCACCCAACGGAAAAGCACCCCACACCTCATTGATGCCAAAAAGAATATTGTAGATGCCGGCCTGCTCGGCAAAATATCACATGTGGAAATGTGCTGCTACTATCACATGCGCAACAACGGCAATCCGCCCGTACAGGCAGTACCCGATTATTTCGACTACGACATGTGGACCGGCCCCGCTCCCCTGCGGCCTTACGATGGCTTGCCACATGTACGCTGGTGGCGCACTTTCATGGAATACGGCAACGGCATTATGGGCGATATGTGCGTGCATATGTTCGACACTGTACGCTGGATGCTGCAACTGGGCTGGCCCAAACGTATCAGCTCTACCGGCGGGATCTATGTACAGAAAGAAGGCAAATCGAATATTGCAGATACGCAGTCGGCCATCTTTGAATACGACGGACTAAATTGTGTATGGCAGCACCGCACCTGGGGAACAGCCGCCGATCCCAAATACCCATGGTCATTTAAATTGTATGGAGAGAAAGGCACCCTTGCCGCCAGCACCATGTCGTACGACTTTATCCCTGAAGGCAACGGTACTCCTATCCATAAAGATGTAGTGTTTGAAAAGGAAAAGTACCCGGAAGACCTGACAGAACCAGCTATTGAGCTGAACGCTGCACCGGCCACACGCCTCCATATGCTGGACTTCCTGGGCGCTATTAAAAATGGCAGCAAACCGGTAGCGGATATAGAAGAAGGGCATATTTCCACTGCGAGCTGTATCCTCGCCAATATCTCCATGCAAACAGGACGGCCCGTAATATATGATCCGCAGAAACGGATCATTACCAGCGATCCTGCTGCCACAGCGTTATTGCAACGACCGTATAGAAGTCCTTGGATACATCCGGTGGTGTAACTATTTTCAGCAGCATAAATAAAAAGAACGGTCTCTTATGAGCACCGTTCTTTTTTATCTTCCTAAAAAATAAAACTACTCCCTGATCACCTTCACCTGCGCAGGCGCTTTGATCTCCGACTTAATCTTTCCATCAGCCAGGCGTGTATGCTTCACCGTTACAATGCCATAAGGCGTAGGAAAAGTACCCTCTGCAAATTGCAGATCTCCCAGGTGAGGCGCCACCTTAATCACTTTACATCCGGGCGCTACCACCGAAATACCGAGTACATGCTCCGTGAGCCACGGCGTAGGCCCGGAGGCCCAGCCATGACATAAACTATGACGGAACCCTTTATAACAATAAGCGCCATAGTCGCCATGAATATCTTTTTGCCCGGCCGGTACTATTTCATCAATGCGGGAAGCGTTGGGAAGCCAGTCCATATTAAAGTCTTCCCAGAACGTAGTGGCGCCCAGTTTCAGCATAGCGCCCCAGTAAGTGCGGATATCGTTTAGCCCTCCCTGGTAGTCGCCCGCTTTGGCTTTTGCCTGTAGCATATAGTAACCATAGAAGGTGGAATAATCCTTTACACCACCTACGCCAATAATTTCATCGTTGATCTTTTTTGCGGGCACCAAACCGGATAACGCCATCAATGCAGCGGCCTGTTTGGAGCCGTTTGCATCGGGTACATTTTGCTTCAGCCGGGCAATAGCGGCTTCGCATTTCTTCACGGTGGCATCATCGTTGAGTACTTTGCTCAATGCAGCGCCTGCGTCCAGCGTCATGATCATCATGGCCTGTAGTCCTGCATGAATGCCGGGTTTATTTTCACTGGAGGGCCAGTCGAGGAAGCGGGTACCGTCGTGCAGGTCTTCACTGTTATTGGCGTCTATTTTCTTTGAGAGGCGATCCAGTAATCCTTTCAGGTAAGCGGCCTGTTGTTTCAGATATGCAAGGTTGCCGGTGTGCTGGTACCAATCGCGCTGAATAAGCACCCACCACATGGAATACGACACCATGCCATTCATATACTGCGGCAACGGCGTAATATCGCGGGAAAGGTCCAGGCTCTCTGGCACCACTTCATTATAGCCGAATACCGCGCTGATAGTTGATGTTTCCGGATGCATATCACCAATCCACACGAGGCGGTCGCGTTTGATGCCATCCCATAAATAGTCCTGCATGTTCAGATGCACCGTGTATGCACCCGTCAGCCAGATCTGGTTCAGCAACGTATCGCTGCATTTAAAAGAGCCCAGGTAAGGCAGATCGCGGTATACGAAAATGGCCCTCACTTCTTTGAGTTGCAGTTCCGTGTTGTCATCCAGCAGATCGATCCTTACAAAACGGAAACCGGTGTTGCCTACTTCGAGTTTACCCAGCCACGGTACTTCTACAATCATATCGCGTACGGCGTGGTCGTTGGTGGCATTCTTCCCGGGTTCAATATCACTCATCGCTTCACTTACAGATTCACCAAAGCGTACCCGCAGTTTTACCGGCTTACCGCTTTTATACATCCCCGTAACCAGTTGCAAACCGCCATGCAGTTCTTTGCCAAAGTCAAACAACAAGGCAGGATGTACGGCAGCCGTGCTTTTCAGCACGCACATGTTCTGATTGGCCAGGTCGGCTTGTCCGTTGCCGGCTAACAGGAAACGTTGTGCGTTGAAAATATGCTCACCGGCATTAGGTGTTTGCCATATAATTTTTTCGGGAGATAAATACCTGCGTACCGTTGCTGTTGCCTGGACCGTAGCCATACGGCTGCTATCGAACACCGGTGGCAGCTGGGCCCGGGACGAAACAGCAACTAACATTATGACTGCTAACTGTAAGATCCGGTTATATATTTTCATGTGATCAGGTTCTTTTGACTGTACTTAATATTTTACCGCAATGAGTTTTACGGGCCCTATCAGGCCGGCAGACTGATAAGTAGCTGTCGGCGTGTATGGGTTCACGTTACTCCATGTTTTTCTTTCGGCAACAGGTAGTTTGCTGTCGCCAATGAGGCGGTTTACCCAGGTGTTTACTACCGTTACCATTAGCTTGTTCTCTCCTTTTTTCAATGCGTGTTTTACATTTACCCGGTAAGGTGCCGTCCATACGTTGCCCAGCGCAACACCGTTCAGGGTTACATCCGCCATTACACTCACGGCGCCAAGATCCAGGTATGGTGTGGATTCCGCCGGTAGTTCATCTGCCTTAAAAGTAATCTCATAAACAGCAGTACCGGAGTAATTACGGATCTGCTCATTGGGGTGCGTGCTCCAATCGGTCAACTGATCAAACACCACCGGTTGCGCGGGTCCGCGCTTTGCCGCATCAAAGTTCACTTTCCATGGCCCCTGTAACTGCGTCAGCGTGGTTGCTTCCGGGAAATTAATCCCGTTGCCTGTTGTTGCTGCATGCTTACGGAATACTACGAATCCACTCTGGTAAGGGGCTAACGTTAACGGCACTACGGTATATGGCGATTGTTGCGTAAACTCTTTCAGGTCACGGGTTTCACCGGTTACGGCATCCCACCACTCCGGTTGTTTGCCTGCCACGCGGAAGGCGGGTGATAAGGTGATTTGCTGATCCGACTGATTGGTGATAAAATATATTTCTCCATCTGTGGTGGTACGATGCGTATACAATGCCTGCTCCGGCAGCTGCGCCACATCTGCGGGCAATTGCAGGATGCTCAGTGCCTGCGGCATATCTATTCCACTCAGTACCTGCCCTTTGCCATATTCCCTTTGATGCTCCTGGTTGTTGCCCCACAGTTCCGTGGCCAGTTTTTGCACTTTCGCATCCGCGGATGGATACTGCTGTAAGCTGGGAGATCGTTTGGGTACGGGTCCCAGGATGGTGGCGCCATCCTTTACCAGCTGCGCAATTTTTTCCAGCAGCTCCGGCCGCATGGTTTCCAGCTGCGGCAGTACCAGCAAACGATAGCTCATACCATCCGGCAGTACCAGCCTGCCATCCTTTACACGCAGGCGTTCCAGGATCACTTCTGCATTGATGTAATCATAGGAGTATCCTTTCGGTAGTTCGGGGTTTCTTACGCCTGTCATTTTTGGTGCATCTTCCCCGATGAAGTAGGCGATATCATTTACTGCCTTACCTTGTTGCAGGAGGTAGTTACATCTCCTGATATAATCTATAAATGCTTTACCCTGGTAAAACCAGGTGTTCTTCCTGTTAAACTCGGTACCAAAACCTGCGTTCACACCGGGTTCGCGGTCATCATATGGTTGCTCAATGAACACATGCAGGAGGCTGTGATTGATTCCTTCGGTAAAGGACCAATCGCCACGACGCTTCAGCAGCGCGGGATAGCGGCCGTATGCATTACCGCCGGCAGTAAAAGATTCTGCGGCTACTCTTGTTTTGCCATAAATATGCGCAGCAGAAGAGGCTGCGCGGCACTCGATATTGCCGAGCGTTCCTTCATTCCAGAATTCACCTGCAATTTCATCCGACTGGCCGCCGTATTTCAGGAACTCCGAAGGGAACCCCCAGTGGCCGTAGTTTTCCAGCCATAGCTTCATCCCGTCTTTATGACTGGCTTTACGCAACCCGGCTACGTATTTATAAGCTACCCGATCGGCAATCAGGCGGCGCAGGTCCCATAGGAAACGATCCGATTGATCAGGGGTGCCCACTACCCTTCCGGATAACACAGGCAACCACGGCAACGGATCATAGCCATATTGTTTTTTAAAATCATCCGCCATGTCATCGGTCCAGTTTTGCGAACCGGTTTCGTAGCTGTCTGCCACCACCCATTTGAGTGAGGTGCGTTCCGCTGCGGGAATGCTTTTGCGGATCTTGCCTACAAAGGCATCATAGTGGTACTGCGACCATTCATCGCTGATCTTGTCTATTTCCAGCCCTGTGCCTTCCGGTGAAGCCGGGCCATTGGTAACGCCCGTGGGCAACATACCATAACGCACTACTATCCAGTTGCCCGCAGGTACCCTCCAGTTGAGGGTACCATTGGCTGATAAATTTTTAGTGAGATTAATAACTTTGGTGGGATCAATAATCAAACCGGCGCCGGATACTTCCGCCTCCTGCGGCCATTGATATTCGTTCCATAACGGCAGTGGCGTCTGGAACATTTTGGCCAGCTGCTTTTCTTCAAAGCGCTCAATGCGTGGGGCCGTGAGGAGTTTTATTTCTGTCAGCGCAGGATTGCCTTCGCTGATCACCAGCCGGAACTGTTTTCCGGTAGTAGCTTTAAAGGAAACGGCTATGGGTGCATAGGGTTTAAAGCCTACATTATTTTGCGGGTTGCTGCGGTCAAATTCAAAGCTCTTTATGCTGCGCCAGTTATCCCCCTCTTTTACCTGTAGCTCAAACTGTGCTTTGAAAGGCTTTTCGGCCGGGTAAATGATGAGGCTCCGCGCGGTGAAATTGCCGGCTACTTCGAGGTCGATGTGAGCGGGTGTTGGGCGACCAACCGGTGTGGTAACGGTTACTTCTTCCGTAGTATTTCCATCTGTCAGTTTTTCAATATGCTGAAACTCGATGTTGGAAGTGATACGTGGGGTATGTTTACCAATATCATCGCCATCGCTGTCTGGCACAGGAAAGGCCATTACGGCTACCGTTTGAAAATCGGCGGGGCCTGTTGGCAGCTGTTGGGTATATTGCTGAGGGCCATGAATCGTTACTTCTTCACCGGCGAGGTAGCGCATCGATTGGGAAGGCTTAATCCACGGACCGCCACTCTGGCTCCAACCCGGGCTGTTGAACAGGCCAATATCCAGCCCTTTTTCTGAAGCCGTGCGTATAGCCGTACGGGTTACCTGCCACCATTCATCGGAAAACAGCTTAACCTTTCCGTAAGGAACCTCTTCTTTCGGATAACCTATATTACCGATAAAAGCCCGGCCAATGCCCACTTTTACCATTGCTTCCACATCCTGCTTTACACCTTCCTGCGAAATATTATCACTCATCCAATACCAGTATACACTTGGCTTAACGCTATCCGGTGGCGTTACAAATCCGTGTTGCAAAGGCGTTTGTTGTCCGCTGGCAGTTAATGCAGCCGACAACAACAGTGCAGCGGCGCTATACTTTTTCATAACAGGAGTATACATACTTTGCATCTTCGTTTAACCGTAAAAGTTATGGTAACAGATACCCGGTTGCCGGACTTTCGTCAGCAACAGGCTATTTCAGGATATCTCCCAAAGTAAAAAACGTTATCAGTATAACTGTCCTGTACCTCCCTGCAGCAACGGGTTGCCCGGGTTGAGCATGCCCATGCGGCCCAGCCATTTCATGGTGATCTGCATCCATACGTCTGTTGGCAGCTTCAACACAAAGCCGTGGTTGCCTTCGGGATAAATATGCATTTCCGCCGGTACGTGCTGGTGGCGCAGGGCCTGGTAAAAAAGGAGACTGTTATCTACGTCTACCACCGTATCGTCGCCGGTATGAAACAGGATGGTGGGTGGTGTTTGCGGTGTTACCTGCCGGTCGTTGGAATAATTTTTTATGGCTTCTTCTCCTGGCTGATTGCCAAGTAACCGCAAACGGGAACCGGCATGGGTGAGGTTCTTTTCCATGCTGATCACCGGGTACACCAGGATCATAAAATCAGGACGCAGGTTGATGCCCGCATTGGCGGCCAGCACCGGTTTGTTGAAATGGGTTCCTGTGGTGGAAGCCAGGTGCCCGCCGGCAGAGAAACCCATAATGCCTACGCGGCTATTATCGATGTTCCATTCAGCGGCATGCGAGCGGATTATTTTCATGGCTTCCTGTGCATCCTGCAAAGGACCGCTGCTTTTATCCTGCATGATTTTATCATCCGGTAAGCGGTATTTGAGTACAAAGGCAGCGATGCCTTGCTTTACAAAATACTCCGCGATACTGAGTCCTTCCCGCTGGAATACGACTGTGTGATAACCACCACCCGGACAAATTAATACCGCTGTACCGGTAGCCTTGTCTTTTGGCGGCAGGTAAGCCGTTAAAGTAGGCACACTGGTATTTGTACGGTTATTGTCTTTGTCGGTTACTTCCTCGTCAGGACCGGCAATTCCGCCGGGAGGAAGCCCGTTGTATAAAGGCATTACGGTTTGTGCATTGGCAACAATGGCAGCGAAACTGAAGAGCAGGATAAGGAGGGCGCGCATAATATTATTTATTGGCAGTAATGATAATCAAAACTTCATAAAGTAGCATCATGTGTCACCGAATAATATTTCAGTTCTATCAGATCATTGGGCATGGGTTTGCTGTTCCAGGATGAATGGATGGCCAGTGCTGCTCCCATCGCAGTAGCCTGCGCCATAGAGGCAGCAAAGATTTCAATATCGGGAAACAGTGCGGCCAGCAGGTTCATATAGATGGCGTTTTTACTGAACCCACCGTCAACGAATATACGTTTTACACGGGCGCCCTTCAATACCCTGCTGGTAGCGATGTATTGCTGATTGGCAATATCCAGCATCAGCTGATGATAGGCTTCAATATCTGAAGAAAAAGTACCGAGATCACGCTGTCCGAATACAGATGCCTGCATCCCCTGCTTGTTGGCCTCCGGTTGCGGCGTATCCTGTTTATTCCTTTCTTTCAGCTGGCGGATGATGCTGCCGTCATACTCAACCCCGCGATACCTGCCGGTATGCTGATCAAAATGGGCGGCAATACGTTTTACCTGTTGCTCATGCTCATAACCGGCAAACAGCCGGGAAGCCTTTACCGGCTTACCCTGGAAGGACATATAACATAAACAGTCTGCTTCCAGTTCTTCCGGTGTAAGTGGTGTATCGTTAAATGGATTTAAGCTGATGCACCAGGTGCCGGTAGATATGAGTATAAAGGGCTCATGAAAATTTACCAGGTAAGGAATCAGTGCAGCGGAGCTGTCGTGCAGCCCGGTGCCTACTGCGTAGCTGTTGCCCGGAAAGGCGGCGGGCATTACTTCCCCGGAAGAAAAAAGAGGCGCCAGCTTTTCCAGCACCCCTTCCTTTATTAACCACGAATGATAATTGTTTTGTTTAAAATCCCACAGGTTGGTATGACAACCAATGCTGGTGATATCTGAGCAGGCTACACCCGACAGCAGGAAACTCATGTATTGCGGCAGGTGCAGTGCATACTTCATACGACTGAATACTTCCGGCTGTTCGTACTTCAGCCGGTATAACTGCATGCCTGAGTTGAGGCTTCCCAATACCGGTGACGCCGTTTGCACAGAGAAGGCAGTTTTGCCGCCATAGTTACTGTAAAACTGCTGACTCAATTCCTCCGGATATTCTTTCAGGTAATTATACAACGGAGTTAATGGGCGCCCTTCTTCATCAATGTACACCAGGCTTGCGCCATAGGTTGAAAAGTTGATCGCTTTAATCGTTACATCTTTTCTGCTGAATACTTCTCTCAGGGAATCAAATACGGAGAGCCGTAGGCTTTCCAGGTTTTCACAGGGCGCGCCATCTTCATCCACGGTTTCCGTAAAACGGGCTGTCCGCTCAAAGATGATCCGGTACTGTTCATCAAAGAGAAACAGTTTCTTGTTGGTTTTTCCAACATCAAAAATAGCAATAACGGGAATTTCGGTCATAAACACGTTTAAATTACAAACCAGTCGCCATTGTTTTAGCGCCTCTTTCACGGATCAGGTGTTCTCTCACTTTTTCAGCACGATACAAAGCTAACGGATTCAATGCGCCGCCGGCCTGTATCCTGGCGGCAGCCACCAGGGAGCGCACATCTGTGCGGAACGCCTGCTGCAATATTTCCTGCGCGGTAACCACATCGTTGTTCTGTTGTGCGGCCAGCAGTTTCTTACGGTCTACCAGCAACGCCTGCGCGTAGGTGATCATGATCGCTTCTACTGATTGCAGCAGATCTTCCAGCGGATCCTTCACGTTATGTGAGGCATCTATCATCCAGCCCAGGTCGGTCGTATGATTCATACCGCGGGCATCCATTCCTTCCACCAGTTCGTTGAAAATAAGGAACAGCTGGTAGGGTTTGATGCTGCCTACGGTGAGGTCATCGTCGCCATACTTGGAATCATTGAAATGGAAGCCGCCGAGTTTACCTTCCATCAGCAGCAGGGCTACAATCTGTTCAATGTTGGCATTGGGCAGGTGATGTCCGAGATCTACCAGTGTATAGGCTTTGGGGCCCAGTTTATTGGCGTAGAGGAGCGACTGTCCCCAGTCGCCCACTGTGGTGGAATAAAAATTAGGTTCTGCGGCTTTGTATTCCACGAATATCTTCCAGTGATCCGGCAGTGCCGCATAAATTTCCTGCAGCCCTTCCAGCGTGTTCTGGAAAGCATGGCGGAAATTCAGCTGACCGGGGAAGCACGAACCGTCGGACAGCCACACGGTGAGTGCATCAGAGCCCAGTTCTATACCATGACGGATCACTTCTATGTTATGTTCAATGGCTTGTTTGCGGATGTCTTTATTCACATGCTGCAGCGAGCCGAATTTATAGCTCCACTTCTGCCCCGGCTGATCCTGGAAGGTGTTGGAGTTCATCGCATCAAAGCGGAGGCCGTGTTGTGCAGCCATTGCTTTGATATGCGCAGGATTGGAGGGAATATCCCAGGGGATATGCAGCGAAATGGCGCCGCTGGATTGGTTTAGCTGATGAATCAACCCTATGTCTTCGATCTTTTCTTCCAGGTTCCGGGGTTCACCGCCACCGGGGAAACGGCCAAAGCGGGTACCACCGGTTCCGAGCGCCCAGCTGGGAATGCCCACCTGGAAAGCGATCAGCTGCTGCAATATTTCAGGCACATTTTTAATTTCCCCGGAGAGATATTCAAATGCACGCTGCTGCGCGGCCATTCCGGCCTGATTATGTTCTTCTATCCTGTATTTTTCGATTCTCATGATGATCTTTTTTAACGCAGATAAAACGATATTTTTATCTCACAAAAGCCATTGCTACTCCACCATCCACATTCAGCACGTTGCCGGTAGCCTTGTTGAGTAATCCGCCCACAAAAGCATAGCAGGCGTTGGCGATATCTTCCGGTACAATGATTTCATTCAGCAGGGTGCGTTTTGCATAGAATGCAGGCAGTTCTTCCACCTTTACACCATATGCTTTAGCACGGCCTTCTGCCCATGCGCCGGCCCATATTTTACTATCGGAAATCACTGCATCAGGATTTACTACGTTCACGCGTATACGATCTTTACCCAGTTCAGCGGCATTAAGACGGCTCAGGTGCAGTTGCGCTGCCTTGGCTGACCCATACCCCGCATTGTTAGGACCGGAAACTAATGCGTTTTTACTAACGATGTTCAGCACATCTCCGCCGGTGTCCTGCTTGCGCATGATTTCTACGCCGGTTTGTGTAACGAGGAACTGTCCTTTTACCAGTACATCGTACAGCAGGTCCCAGTCTTTTTCCGTATGATCTTCCAATGGTTTGGAGATCGACAGTCCGGCGCAGTTTACAATGATATCCACCCCGCCGAAGGCCAGTACCGCGGTGTTAAAGGTTTTATGAATAGATGCGGAATCGGTCACATCGAGCAGGTCGGCAGCAAATACATCTTTTCCGTACAGTTTATTAAACTCTTCGGTGGCAGATGCCAGTCGTTGTGCATCATTATCATTGATCACCACTACGGCGCCTTCTTCTGCAAACTTTTTAGCGATGGCTTTACCGATACCGCCGGCGCTGCCGGTTACCAGGGCAATTCTGCCGGTAAGCGCTTTCGGCTTTGGCATGCGTTGCAGCTTGGCTTCTTCCAGCAACCAGTATTCAATATTAAATGCTTCCTGCCGTGGCAGGGAGGTGTATTCAGAGATGGCTTCCGCGCCTTTCATTACATTGATGGCGTTGATATAAAACTCAGCGGCCACCCTGGCGGTTTGTTTATCTTTTGCGAAGGTGAACATGCCTACGCCGGGATACAGGATCACCACGGGGTTAGGATCGCGCATGGCCGGGCTGTTGGGATGTTTACAGGTATCGTAGTATTCTTTATACATTTCCCGGTAGGCGGTAAATAATGGCGCCAGGGATGTTTTTATGGTGGCTACATCTTTCAGGTCGGCGTCCGGCAGAAGGTTCAGCACCAGCGGGCTGATCTTCGTGCGCAGGAAGTGATCGGGGCAGCTGGTACCCAGCGGCGCGAGCCTGTCGAGATCATTGGAGTTAATAAATTCAAGCACTCTCGCATCGTCGGTAAAATGACCAACCATTTTCTGCTGAGAAGAGCAGTATCCGCGTAAAACCGGCGCCAGTTCAGCGGCCTGGGCTTTACGAAGGTCGGGCGACAATGATTGTATCTTAGCGCCGCCAAACACGGGTTTATTACGACCGGTATTTTCCTGCAGGTATTCCGCGCAGCGTTCAATTACTTCCAGGGTATTGATATAACTTTCGTAAGCAGTGTCGCCCCAGGTGAACAGGCCGTGAGAGCCCAGCATGATACCACGGATACCGGGATTTTCGTCGAGGCATTGCTTTAACTGCAATCCGAGGTCAAATCCGGGCTTTTGCCAGGGTACCCAGCCAATGGTGCCATTAAACAGCTCCTGCGTGATTTTCCGGCCGTCTTTTGCCGCTGCAATAGCAATGGCAGCATCCGGATGGAGGTGATCGATATGTTTAAAGGGAAGAAAACCATGCAGAGGGGTATCAATGGAGGGCGCTTTTGAACTAAGATCGTAAATGCAGTGATTGAACAATTCCACCATTTCATCTTCATGCGCTATTCCCCTGTAAATATTCTGCAGGCTGCGGAGACGATCTACATACAGGGCAGCGAGGCCACTTTTCCTGAGCGTGCCCAGGTCCCCGCCGGAGCCTTTTACCCACATCACCTCTACCGGTTCTCCCGTTAAAGGATCTTTTGCGGTGGCTTTACAGGAGGTGTTGCCACCGCCGTAGTTGGTCAACCGGAGATCTGCGCCGAGTAAATTGGAACGATAGATCAGCAAGGCTACTTCATCACCAGCCATAGCAGCGGCTGTTGCTTCATCCCATAAATAGCTGACATGCCTGAATTGCGTAGTAGTTCCATCTAAAGACATACTCTATAATTTTTACGTTTTAAATTGCGATAATGCTGAGGGTTAATTTTCTAAAGAATTACCATATCCGACCAGGATTACAGAAAGAATAATGGTGAATATACCCAGGGAGATAGTAACGAATGTTTTTTTACTGGCATTTTTCCATTCCTTCAGCACAAAGCCCCACATACCGGAAATCAGGATAATAAAAGCCATGTGCAGGATCCAGGAGCTGGCATCATTGCCCAGTTTACTTTCTCCCATTCCATAAAAAAAGAATTGCAGGAACCAGGTAGTACCCGCGATTGCTGCAAATAAATAGTTCCTTACCAGCGGGGTGCTTTTGTTCGTATAGTCATTAAATGAGCGGTTACGCCTGTTGAGCAGCATGCACCAGATAAAATTGGTGGTGAGCCCTCCCAGCATAATCACTACAAAAATAACATTGTTCCGGAACAAAGGATTGGCATTGTTGGCTACCGCTGCCTTACCCATACTGCTGCCGGCAGTAATGGCAAAACTCATGCAGGCGCTCAGTATACCGGAAACAATGGCTACCGCCAGCCCTTTACGGAGGTCAAATTCGAGGATGCTTTCAGTTTTCTGTTCACCTGTAAGCTCCTTTTCCTTGAGCATACCCGCTCTTCCGCAAATAGCAATACCCACCAGGCATACCGCCACACCGGATAGTACATACAAGCCCCTGCTGCTGTGCAGCATAGCGCCCAGCGTATTGGGGTCGTCTGTAAACAAACCACGGTAAATGGGCGGTATCAGTGCACCAAAGGCGGAACAAAAGCCTAATGCTACCGCCATTCCCAGCGACATGCCGAGGTAACGCATGGATAACCCGAAGGTTAAACCGCCGATCCCCCACAATACGCCCAGGAAATAAGTCCAGAAAAGAATGGTGCCTTCCGTATTACGGATAATATCCATAAAACCGGGAACGGTTAACCAGGCAGCTACCAGCGGTACCACCAGCCAGGAGAAGATCCCGCCTACAATCCAGTAACTTTCCCAGCTCCATCCCTTTACCTTTTTGTAAGGGATATAGAAACTTCCCGATGCGAACCCACCTATAAAGTGAAATAAAACTCCCAGTAAAGCCTGCATAATGATATAGTAATTTGTAACGTGGAGATTAAAGTTTCATAAAAATAAAGCATGTACTTTTTTAAACTGTCATGGACTGTCATGGTTCCGGCCGGAGATAGCATTTATAAAATTAAATCACTATCATTGCCGGGAAAAGAGCCATGTTATAACCTGATAGCTAATTCCACGGATTAATACCTGATGAGCCATGAAACAACATCCGATTTTTAAATACCTTTTTATTGATGATTTTTCTGCTACGCCTAAATATTACCAGCTGGCCAACTCTATCATCAAAGCTATTGTAGACAAAAAAGTGCAGCAGGATGATATACTGCCGTCCATCAATGAAGTCAGTTACGCCTTTGAAATTTCGAGGGATACCGCAGAGAAAGCATACAAATACCTGAAGGGACTGGGTATCCTGGGGTCCGTTCCCGGAAAAGGCTACTATGTGTCGCAAACCAATCTTGACCAGCAATATAAGATACTGCTCCTGTTCAACAAACTGAGCGAGCACAAAAAAATCATCTATGATTCGTTTGCAGACAAGCTGGGGGAACAGGCCAATATCGACTTCTATATTTATAACAGCGATTTCAGTCTCTTTAAAAAACTGTTGTCACAAAATATCAATGAATATACACATATTGTGATACTTCCGCACTTCCGGGAAAGATGGGAGCATGTTGATGAAGTGATCAATACCATCCCGAAAGAGAAACTGATCCTGCTGGATAAAAAGCTGAAAGGCGTAACCGGCGAATACGGCGCAGTATATGAAAATTTCCAGGAAGATATTTACGGCGCGCTGGAACAGGCCAGGGACAAGCTGCAGCAATACCACACCATTAAAATCATTTACCCCGACAATACCTATTACCCGGAAGAAATTTACGAAGGGTTTATGCAGTTCTGCCAGAACTATGCTTTTAACAGTAAAAAGGTAGAAGAAATAGGAGAAGAAGATATCCAGCCGGGAGATGTATATATTAACCTGCGGGAAAACGACCTGGTATTGCTGATAGAAAGGATCATTTCCTTAAACCTGAAGATAGGCAAAGATGTAGGGATCATTTCCTATAACGAAACACCTTTGAAGAAATTTATCCTCAACGGCATCACCACCATTTCCACCGACTTTAAATGTATGGGAGAAATGGCGGCACAGCTCATCCTGGATAATTCCCGTGCACAGATAGAAGTACCGTTTTATGTAACCATGCGGGCATCTTTGTAATTAACTTACCTTTGGGTCATAAAAACGGAACAACATGGACACACCAGGCGCATCCAAAGACCCGCTGCACGGACTTACACTTGAAAAAATAGTGACACATCTTTATGAGAGCTATGGCTGGGAAGAACTGGGATACCAGGTAAGGATCAATTGCTTTATCAGCAATCCATCTGTGCAAAGCAGTTTAAAATTTCTCCGCAAAACGCCATGGGCACGTAAAAAAGTAGAGGATTTTTATGTGTATTCTTTACGGAAGAAGTTATTGAAATGATGTCCGGAACCGGACACCCTCCCTTCAAAACCGGACATTTTTAATCCTTCAATACCTCCTTATCTACTGAAAACCAGCATTTTAATATGATGGCATTTACTTAGCTGCAAGTACGGTCCATCCTATAAATTGAATTCCATGTTCAGCAGTTATATTAAAACAGCTTTCAGGACGATTACGCGGAATTTCAGCTATACATTTCTCAATGTATTTGGCTTAACACTTAGTATTGCCGCCTGCCTGATCATCTTTCTCATTGTAAAAAATGAGTTGAGTTATGACAGCTTCCACAAAAAAGCGGATCGTACTTATCGTGTTAATTTGCATGCACTCGATTATAATCCCAGTACCTCGCTGGCAGTAGTACCCGCCCTGCGCAACGACTTCCCCGAACTGGAGCAGGTGTCGCAATACTGGTACCAGATCACCGGGCTGGTAAAAGCGGGTGATACGCGGTACAATGAAAAAGGATTTGCCTTCGCAGATGCTTCTTTCCTTCAGATATTTGATTATCACTGGCTGGCCGGAGATCCGCGCACTGCCTTATCGGAACCCAACCAGGTGGTGCTCACACGAAGCATTGCCGGAAAATACTTTGGTACAAAAGACCCGATGGGCCAGGTAATTAACCTGAACAACCAGTTTAACCTTAAAGTAACCGGTGTTATTGAAGATTTGCCGGGCAATACCAGTCAGCCGTTTGTATTCCTGGCTTCCTACGAAACCATCAGGAAGGAAGTGCTGGCGCCGGCTGAGTTTTACAATATCAATGGTGGCAACGCTTTTGTGGTGCTGCCTGAGCACTACAACGTAGCAAAGTTACAGGCCAGGATGCCTGCCTTTATTACCAAAAACTGGGGCGCAGATGTCGCGTCAGGAGCAACCCTTTTATTGCAGCCGCTGAAAGAAATCCATTTTGACCAGCGTTACCTGGGTAACCCTGCCAGTCCTACCACCAACCGGGAAACCTATTGGGGCCTTGCGATGGTGGCACTGTTTATTATCATCACCGCCTGTATCAATTTCATCAATATGGCTACGGCGCAGGCTATACGCCGCGCAAAGGAAGTAGGCGTGCGTAAAGTGCTGGGGGCTTACCGTGGTCAGCTGATCCGTCAATTCCTGGGTGAAACCACTCTGCTGGTATTGATGGCTGTTGTGCTGGGAACCATAGCAGCAGGAGTTTTGCTGCCATTTGTAGCCACCTGGATGAACCTGAAGATCGGGGTATCGCAGTTAATGCAACCGCTAATTGTTGCGGTACTGGCAGCAATAACGGTAACGGTTATACTTTTAGCTGGCTTGTATCCTGCTTTTGTGCAGTCGGCCTTTGAACCGGCAACATCCCTTAAAAGCAATACGGGTATTACATTCCGGGGATTAGGATTAAGAAAGATATTGGTATCCACCCAGTTTGGCATTTCCCAGATACTGATTGCGGGCACGCTGATAGTTGGCTACCAGATGGACTTTCTCCAGAACCAGGACCTGGGCTTTAACAAAGATGCAGTTGTTTCTTTCCCGGTACCCGACAGGAACAAGCGGGATATTTTAAAGGAGCAATTGCTTGCCAATCCCGGTGTAGCACAGCTGAGCTTTGCCTCGGGCTCACCGGTGAACGGAAGCAACTTCAGCGGGTTCCGCTGCCCCGCGGTGGGACTTACTGAAAACGATGTAACCGAAGTAAAAGCGATCGACGAACACTATATGGACATGTTTTCGATACAGTTACTGGCAGGCGAAAAGATCCGCCCAGGCACAGATGCCGACACGCTTCGCAGGGTGCTTGTAAACGAAACAATGATCCATAAAATGGGGATTCAGAACCCGGAGAAAGCACTGGGAATACACTTTTACATCAACGATGGCCCTGCACTGATCACGGGTGTGGTGAAAGATTTCCAGAGTGAATCCCGGTATAAAAAGAGAAGACCTTGTATACTGGAATACAATGCCCGCGGTTTCGGAACGGCCAATATCCGGATCAAGCCCACTGATATGCGGAATACTATTGCAGGCATAGATAAATTATGGTCTGCATTATTTACAGAAAACCAGTTTGAGTATCAGTTCCTGGACGACCGCATCGCCAGCATGTATATACAGGAGCAAAAAATATACACCGCATTTAAGCTGTTTTCCTCCCTGGCCATCATCATTGGCTGCCTCGGATTGTATGGCCTGGTGGCCTTTGCAGCGGTGCAACGCACCAAAGAAGTAGGTATCCGTAAAGTATTAGGGGCTTCCCTTCTGAATATTGTCGGGCTATTTGCAAAAGAATTTATCCTGCTGATCTTTGTTTCCTTTTGCGTGGCGGCGCCTGTCGCCTGGTTTTTGATGACGCGCTGGCTGGACAATTTTGCTTATCAGACCCATATCGGTGGCGGTACTTTTCTTATTGCGATCTCGGTGTCTGTACTGATAGCGGGAGTCACTATTGCTTACCAGTCGGTGAAAGCCGGGCTGGTGAACCCGGTTAAAAGTTTGAGGGCGTAGCTACAAACGTCCACCATAATAAAAGCCATGTGTTATAGTTTGTTGCTTTGGGGTAACCAATGCGTTATACATCTCACAAAAATATAAAAGTATTATATAACAAAGAAAAAGGCATCCCGGCTATGCCAGGATGCCTTTAACGCCAAAGCGTTAACAGATTCTCTAATGGAGCCGCCCGGGTTAAACTAAATTAACCTTAGGTGTCCATGAATATTCTGTAGATAGCATGAATACCTCCTTTTCTTTGGTGAGTAATGAAACTACAACAAAATATCTGAATAAGAAAACGTTACGGAAAAAAAATAACATATCACCGCAGTGGTATTATGTAAATAGCTGTTATTGCTTCTTTATAACAGTTGGTAATAATATTTCCCGGATGTTTCTTTCAAAGAAATAAGCCCTGGGTATATCTTTTTCGCTGTAGCCGGCGTTCTCCATTACAACAAGACTGGTACGGGTTGCCGGATAGTAGAAATTGATGAGCGTAAATCCCATCTCCGGCATATACCCGGTGTGTCCCATCTCCTGCTTATCGTCGCTTACCACAATACCATAGCCGGTTCCTATAGCCCCGTATACGGTGTGCTGGCGGTGTTCCCAAACATGCGTCATCAACTGGTAGCAGCTGTCTTTCAGTAACTTTCCGCCATACAACAGTTCATTCCAGCGTACCAGGTCGCGGGCCGTGGACACCACGCCTGCACCTGCATAGTGCCAGTCGGGAATAGTATCCATACTTGCTTCCAGGCCACCAGAGGGCATTTCCCGGTAGCCTTTTACTGCTGGTGTATGCCCGGTAATGCCGGAGTGCGTCATACCTGATTTTTTAAACAAGGCAGCTGCCAACTCCGTATAGGGCTTACCGGTAGTACGTTCCAGTACGGATTTCAGCAGGGAATAACCGAAGTTGGAATAAGCGTATTTTGTTCCGGGCAGGAAGGCCAGCGGCGCATCAAACCACACCACGCCGGAAGTGTGATTGAGCAGCTGGTGGATGGTAATGCTGTCTGCCCAGCTATCTTTTATTTCAGGGAGATAGGAATGCAATGTTTGCTGTAGCTGGATACGTCCTTTTTCCACTTCCTGCAACACCATTACGGCCGTCATTTGCTTGGTAACAGACATAATGATAAACGGGTCGTTGATGTTCAGCGCCTGCTTTGTTTCGTGGTTGGCATAGCCATAGGCTTTGGCATACAGCGTTTTCCCGTTTTGTGTAATCAGTACTACCCCGTTGAACGGGCGGGGACTTTTGATCGTTAACAGGGAATCCAGCCTGGCGGAAAGTGACTGTTGTGCAGTAACCAATCCCGTTGCCAGTGCCAGGATGCCGGTAAGAATGAATAAACGGGTTTTCAACTTATTTCTTTTTTAATGCGGTAGCTATTGCTTTTTCCGCCAGTGGTCCCATCACAAGGTAGCCGGCTTTATTGGGATGCACGCCGTCATATGTCAGTTCGGCTTTCAGCCCTTTTCTTTCATCGGCCATTGCGGTGTAATAGTCCAGGTATACGCAGTTATTTTTGGCGGCGTAGTTTTTAAGGCGCTGATTCAGGTCGGCAATCTTCCCAACCGGCTCCAGTCCTTTACGCCACGGATAATCAAACGCCGGTATTACAGACGACAACACCACCCTGATACCGTTTGCTTTGGCCAGTTCCGCCATCGATACGATGTTACCAAAAATTGTTTCCACCGGGGTATAGCCGGTATTTCCCGCGATATCGTTGGTGCCCGCGAGGATCACTACTACTTTCGGTTTCAGGTTAATTACATCCGGGCGGAAGCGGATCAGCATCTGTGGCGTGGTTTGCCCGCTGATGCCGCGGTTGATATAGGGTTTGCCTTCAAAAAACTCAGGGTTCAGGTTTCCCCACCCGATGGTAATGGAATTTCCCATAAATACCACCCGCTGTTCGCCCGGTTTAGGCGCGCCCACCTGGGCGTTGGCTTCCTGGAAACATTTTAAACAGGCCCAATCCTGTTTCATCAGTTCTTCGTGTTGCTTCTTTTCTTTTGCGGCGGCATCAGCGTCCGTGGTATTCTGTGCAAAAGCCGTAGTGCCCAATATGGCAAACAGGGCTACCAGTTTCAGGCTTTTTCTGTTCATGATCATACATCAGATTTTTAACTGTCTGCATTTTAGCAAATGCAGTGGAAAGTAGCAATATTTTCCGGCTTTTACAAACGCCTCTTTCATAACAGTTAACAGGCTCCGATACAGGACAGTACAGGACAGTACAGGACGCAACAGGACAGGAATGTATTATTCTTCCGCTAAATTTATTTCCGTAAAGTAATGCCGTTTCATCAAACCAAATTCCACTCGTTATGATCAGAGCTTCTATCCTTTATCAAAAAGGATCTTCCTGCCTCGCACGTTTTGGCTTCACCTGTTCTGCCTTGTTATTCATCAGCACTTTCACCTATGCACAAAAGAATAACGTTGGCGGCCAGGTTACAGATGCCGGAACGGGCTCACCGCTTCCCAGTGTAACCGTTGGCGTTAAAGGTACCAGCCAGGGTGCATTCACTGATGCGAATGGCAGATATACCATTTCCGCCGCTCCGTCAGATTCTCTTGTTTTTAGCATAATCGGTTATGCAAGCAAAACTTACCATGTTGGTACCCGCACGCGCATCAGCGCACAGCTGGAACCAAGCAATAAAGTCCTTAACCAGGTAGTGGTTGTAGGTTATGGTACACAACAGAAAAAAGATGTAACAGGATCTGTTGGAATTGTTACCATGAGGAACATTAAAGACATGCCCGTTGCCGGTCCTGATCAGGCATTGGCCGGCCAGATTGCCGGTATCCAGGTGAGTACCTCCAACGGCATTCCCGGTGGTGGCCCGCAGGTACAGGTGCGCGGCATCGGCGCTGTGGGTGCTGGCAGCCAGCCACTGTATGTGGTAGACGGTTATCCGCTGGCGTCTTCTTCCGACCAGGTATCTGATCCAATGAACGCTATTAACCCGCAGGATATTGAATCCATGGCGGTGTTGAAAGATGCTTCTGCTACTGCTATTTATGGTTCAAGAGGCGCTAACGGCGTAGTATTGATCACTACTAAACGAGGCAGCTCCGGTATTCCACGCGTGCAGCTTTCTGCCAATTACGGCGTCCAGACTATTCCCGACAAAGGACGTCCAAACCTCATGAACGGACAGGAGTTTGCCCAGTTCAGAAAAGAAGCGATTGAGGATAATATCCGTTTCACCGAACATCGCGAACCTACGGATGCAGACATACCGGAAGTTTACCGTCATCCTGAACTGATCGGTAAAGGCACCGACTGGTTTGATGCCATTACACGCACAGCACCCATGCAGGATATTAACCTGAGCGTAAGTGGCGGTACCGATAAAATCAGGACTTATGTCTCTGCAGGTTATTACAACCAGGATGGGGTGATCATCAACTCCGGCTACAGGCGTTTTACCGTAAGAGCCAATGTAGACGCTAATCTCTCCGACAGATTTAAAGTAGGCTTCAACGTAGCGCCCTCTTACACCACCCGCAAAGGCAACACCAACGGAGAAGGCCGCGAAGGCGTTTTCGGTATTGCCAGCCCGATAGAGCCTATCTATAAAGCAGATGGCAGCTATAATGAATATATCCAGAGTCCCGGTACTTTTGGTTTGCCTAACCCGGTAATGATGCTCAATGAGGTAACCAACAAATCCAAGAGCACCCGTATTCTTTTTAATACTTACGGAGAATATGAAATTATAAAGAACCTGAAATTTAAATCCACCTTCAACGTAGATTACCAGGAAGGTAGTGCCGAATACTTCCGGCCCTCCACCATTGGTAATACCAATGCGGCACCGCCAAGTATTCCTTCCGGAGGTTACATCACCGGGAATTACCTGAACTGGCTGAATGAAAACACACTCACTTACCAGTACAACAGCAACAGCGGGCATGCTATTACCGGTTTGCTGGGATACAGTGTACAGTCACAGAAGGAACAAAATGTGGGTATCAATGCGGCCAACTTCCCGGATGATGATATCAAAACCATCAACGGCGCAGCTACTCTCACCAATAATCCTAATGTAACTGATAAAACAGAATGGGCATTATTGTCTTACCTGGCCAGGGTAAACTACGCTTATAAAGATAAATACCTGGTAACGGCTACTGTGAGAAGTGATGGCTCCTCCCGCTTTGGTCCCAACAACCGCTGGGGTACCTTCCCGTCTGTAGCGCTGGGATGGCGTGTTTCACAGGAAGATTTTATGAAGTCGTCCCGTGTATTCAGCGACCTGAAAGTAAGGGCTTCCTATGGTTTCTCCGGGAACTTCAATATCGGTAACTACACCTACATGAGCAGCATCGGTACCAGCGATTATGTACTGGGTGGTGCGCTGAATGGCGGCCGTGTAATGAACACGCTTGGCAATCCAAATCTCGGATGGGAAAGAATGCGTGAATTAAATATAGGCGTTGACGTTGGTTTGCTCAAAGACCGCATCTACCTGACTATCGATGCTTATAAAAGAAATACACAGGACCTGCTGTTAAACGTGGAAGTACCGCAGTCCAGCGGCTTTACCACCGTAACTGAAAACAGTGGCGATATGGAAAACAAGGGACTGGAAATTGGTATCTCTTCCCGTAACATGGAAACCAAATCTTTCACCTGGACCACCAACTTTAACATTGCCTTCAACCGCAACAAAGTGCTGGCATTGGGAAAAGACAATGCCCCTATCTATTCCGGCAACAGCAGTGAAGGTAATCCTACCAATGTGAGCATTGTTGGCCAGCCGCTGGCAATGTTGTATGGATATGTATTTGACGGCATTTACCAGAACCAGGCAGAAGTAGATAAAGGCCCTGCTTTCCCCGGCGCAATTCCAGGTAATATCCGCTTCAAGGATATCAATGGTAATGGCGTGATCAATCCGCGGGAAGACTTTGCCATCATCGGTAATCCTTACCCCGACTTCAACTGGGGCTTAACCAACATCCTGAATTACAAAAAATTTGACCTGCGTGTATTGGTAGTGGGCTCTATGGGCGCCGACCGCTTACATGCCACCAATGATTACAACGGTAATATTGACGGCGTATTTAACGTACGGAAAGATGTAGCTAACAGGTGGAGATCAGAATCCAACCCCGGCAATGGCAAAGTGCCTACCACCAACGGTTCCGGCCGTGGCAGGGTAATGTATCGTGACGTAAGTTCACTGACGGTAGAAAAAAACAACTACGCATGGGTGAAAAATATTACGCTGGGCTACAGTCTTCCTAAGATGGGATTTGTGGAAAGCGCCAGGGTATATGTAAGTGTGCAGAATGCCATCCTGTTTACCAACTACAGCGGCAACCCTGAAGTAACCAACTACATGGGCAAAGGCGGAAGCGGCGCGCTGGTACCTGGTATCGACTATTCCAGTTACCCGGTTCCAAGAATTTATTCACTGGGCGCCAACCTCTCCTTTTAATTCAGTCAAAAAAAGAATAGCAACATGAAAACTAAGATACCTTTTATCGCGCTGCTTGCGATCGCACTGAATGGATGTAACAACATGCTGGATGTAAAGCCAAATTCTTTCTCCAGCGGATCTAACTATTATACTACTGAAGCACAGGTACTCCGTGCCGTGAACGGCTGCTACGGCGTGTTACAGCAATTTTATACCGGCGACTACTGGGCGATGGCTGAAATGCGCGCAGATAATACCAACTACCAGTACGATGAAAGCGACCGTGGCGCACAGCAACGGGAAGAGATCGATGAGTTCCTGATCACTCCCACCAACAACTACGTGAACAATGTATGGACACAGATATACAAGAACATACAGCAATCCAACGTGATCATTACCCGCATTGACGGCGTTAAATTTTCCAACGAAGCAACTAAAAAACAGTATCTCGGTGAAGCTAAATTCCTCCGGGCCCTGTACTACTTTCACCTGGTGCGTCTTTTCGGCGGTGTGCCACTGCTGGTGAAAGAAGTGGCAAGCCCGGATGAAGCTTCCACCCCGAAGAAAGCCACCGTGGAAGAAGTATATGCACAGATCATTGCGGATGCCACAGAAGCCGCGGCCAATCTACCTGCCAGCTACTCCGGCGGAGACATCGGCCGTGCTACCAAAGGCGCTGCGCTGACGCTGCTTGGAGAAGTATACCTGACAATGAAAGATTATCCAAAGGCAGTAACCACCCTGCAACAGGTAACCACACTGAACTATTCACTGGTAGATAACTATGCAGATAATTTTGATCCGGCGAAGAAGAACAATTCAGAATCTATTTTTTCGGTACAGTATAACTCCGGTATTGAAACAGAAAGTAGCAACTACATTTTCAATTTCGGTCCACGCAACGGTAAAAAAGATCTGACCGGCTTCAATGGTAACCTGGGCGGCGTGAACATGCCTACTCCCAGTATTGTAAACGCGTATGAAGCAAAGGATAAAAGAAAGGATGCATCTATTTTTATGTACTCCAGTCCTACCAACGCTGCTTTTGCAGAATCAATTGCCTTTGGTGGCAAGTTACCGCTCATCCGGAAATTCTATCATCCGCCATATGCGCTTGATGGCCGCGCCAATGAAAACTGGCCCGTATACCGCTACTCACAGGTATTGCTGATGCTGGCAGAAGCAATCAACGAAACCGGCACCGGTAATCCGCTGCAGTATATCAATCCTGTGCGTCAACGCGCAGGGCTGGATCCTTTGCCTGCTTTGAGCCAGAGCGCTTTCCGTGATGCTGTTTTCCAGGAGGTGCGTGTAGAACTTGCCTTTGAAGACAATCGCTGGTACCAGTTATTACGCACCGGCAAAGCCGTTTCCGTAATGACTGCCCATGGTATAGAAGAAAAGAAAAGGCTCACCAGGCTCAGCCCGGCATCATATAACATACAGCCGTTCCAGTTATTATTTCCAATTCCTGAAAGAGAAATCAGGTTGAATGGATTTGAACAAAATACCGGCTGGTAAAAAAAGTTAGAAAAACGGGAAAACGTTTACTATATTACTAACAGCTATAGTAAACGTTTTCCCATATCAATAGTATCAACTCAGGAACCTATTCAAGATTATATTATGACCACGTCACGTAAAAGAGCTTTCCCGCTGCTGTTGCTGGTTTCCACCGTTCTGATGACCGGTGTGGCCTGCAATAACGGAAACGACTCAACGTCAGAGCCAAAGCTAACCGGCAATCCGAAAATCGATGCCCTGAAATTACCTGATAATTTTAAGGCAGAGCGGTTGTACAGTCCGGGCGACAACAATCAGGGCTCCTGGGTATCTATGACCTTTGACACCAAAGGCCGCATGATCGTGTCCGATCAATATGGTTTTCTTTACCGGTTGCAGCTCCCTGCTGTAGGGGAAGATTCTGCCAAACTGAAAATTGAACAACTCAAAATCGGCAATGATACTTCTACACAAAAAGTATCTATGGGCTATGCACAGGGATTGCTGTATGCCTTCAACAGCCTGTATGTAATGGTGAATCACAACAGTGATGACCGTTTCGACAAAGGCAGCGGCTTGTATCGTTTACAGGATACCAATGGCGATGATCAGTTTGATAAGATCACGCTGCTGAAAACGCTGGATGGCGAAGGAGAACACGGACCACACAGCATTGTATTATCTCCGGATAAAAAATCCATCTATGTGATCGCCGGTAATTTTACCAAAATTCCGGAGATGAATAACTACAAGGTGCCTCCATCGTGGAACATCGATAACGTGTTACCATTTATCAAGGACCCTAACGGTCACGACAATACGGTGAATACACATGGCGGATGGATTGCGCATATCGATTCTACCGGTACCAACTGGGAACTCATCAGCTCCGGCTACCGCAACCCTTTCGATCTTACCTTTAATGATGCCGGTGATATGTTCACTTATGATTCAGATATGGAATGGGATTTTGGTACTCCCTGGTACCGCCCTACCCGCATCTGCCAGGTAACCAGCGGCAGTGAATACGGATGGCGCCCGGGTACAGAGAAATGGTCGCCTGCCTATCCTGATAACTTACCACCCTTACTGAACATTGGCCAGGGCTCCCCTACCAACCTGATCTATGGCGGTAATGCAAAGTTCCCGGAGAAATACCGCAAATCATTATTTGCATTCGACTGGAGCTTTGGTATCATCTACGCCATCAGTTTGCAGCCGGATGGCGCCTCTTACAGAGCAGGTGCAGAAGAATTCCTGTCGGGTTCACCACTGCCGTTAACAGACGGTGTGATTGGTCCTGACGGCGCTTTGTATTTCCTGACCGGTGGCCGCAGACTGGAGTCTGATCTGTATCGTGTATATTATAAAGACAATAAAGAAGATAACGAACCTTTGGCCGTAACTCCTCCAACAGAAGGCGCTAACATCCGCAAACAACTGGAAGCCTATCACGGCGGTGCAAAAGAAGGAGCCGTTGATTTTGCATGGCCTTACCTGAAAAACAGTGATCGCTTTATCCGCTTTGCAGCAAGGATAGCCATAGAAAATCAACCGGTGAGCCAGTGGCAGAACAAAGTGTTACAGGAGAAAGATCCTGAAACACTGATCCAGGGAACGATTGCGCTGGCACGCCAGGGCAAGGAAGATGTAAAGAAATTGCTGCTGCCGCAACTGATGACGATCAACTATGCGCAGTTATCGCCTTCCCAGCAGATTGACCTGTTGCGCGCTTTTGAACTGGTGTTTGTACGCATGGGTAAACCCGATGCAGAACAATCGGCACAAATAGCCGCCTATCTCGATCCGCAGTATCCCGCCAGCACCAACGATCTGAACAGATCACTGAGTAAAGTGCTGGTATACATTAATGCACCCAATGCTGTAGAAAAAACAATGGCATTGCTGGCCAGCGCCAAAGATGATACCGCTGCTGCTAAAACGGCCATGAAATCAGCCGATCTGATCATGCGCAATCCGCGGTATGGACTGGACATTGCCGGTATGTTATCCAAGATGCCGCCATTGCAGCAAACCTGGTACGCAACCGTGTTAAGCCAGGCTAAAAGCGGCTGGACACCTGAATTACAGGAACAATATTTCCACTGGTTCTACGATGCTTTCTCTTATAAAGGCGGACATAGTTTTATTGGCTTTATCAATGACGCCAGGAAAAATGCACTGGCCAATGTGCCGAAAAAAGAGTTTGCTCATTTCAACAAGATCTCCGGCGACTCCCTGTTAAACAGTGGCGGTAACCTCGCAGCAGGTTTCGCACAACCGAAGGGGCCGGGCAGAAACTGGAATTTGGAAGAAGCGCTTAAAGTAGTGGACAGCGCTACTACCAAGCGTGATTTTGAACAGGGCCGGGCGATGTTTGCCACGGCGTTGTGCAGCTCCTGTCATGGTATGCGCGGTGAAGGCGGCGTAGCCGGACCGGATCTAACGCAGCTGGGTACACGTTTTTCCAATAAAGATATCCTCGAAGCCATTATTGAACCCAGCAAAACCATCTCTGACCAGTACGAAGCCACTGTGTTTTCTTTGAAGAATGGCAGCACCGTAGTAGGACGACTGGTAAGCCAGGACAAAGATAAGTATGTGATTTCCCAGAATCCGTTTGCCACACAGGATCAGCGGGAACTGCTGAAGAAAGATGTGACCGGAACAAAAGCATCCAAAGTTTCTGTAATGCTGCCGGGATTAATTAACCGTCTTAATGAAGATGAGCTGCGTGACTTGATGGCTTATCTGAAATCCGGCGGCAACAAACAGGATTCCATTTTCCTTGCTTCCAAGCAGATGGGTCGTAAATAATTTTTTTCCGGAAGATAAATAACGCGCGGATGGCATTTAATAATCAGTCGTGGCAACATAAACTCTCGAATCATTTTCAGCTGGGAGGTATAGAAACGGCGGTGCTGGACAATGGCCCCGGAAGGGGCACCCGCATCGCCTGGATCAATACCGGAACCGGGTTACGTTATAAGGTGGTCATCGACCGGGCCATGGATATTGCGGATGCGTTTTATCATCAGCATAGCCTGGCCTGGTTAAGTCATGGCGGTATTACTGCACCTACGCGCGGGGCGAACAAAGGTTTGGACTGGCTCCAAACCTTTGGCGGTGGATTGATAACCACCTGCGGACTGATGCATGTGGGCGGCCCTGAAACCGATGAATATGGAGAGCGCGGGCTGCATGGCCCTATCAGTAATACGCCTGCTGAAATTGTTTCCATCATACAACCCGACCCCGTGGCTGGACAGATGGGAATGAGCATTACCGGCATCATGCTGCAAACCAGTGTGCTCGGTGCCAAGCTGATGCTGAAACGTACTATTTCCGGTACACTGGGCAAAGCAGAGATCCGGGTGCATGATGAAGTGATGAACCGGGGCAATATCACGGCGCCGCATATGTTGTTATATCATTTCAATTTCGGGTGGCCGCTGGTAGATGAAGGTGCGGATATCTGCTGGAAGGGGAACTGGATTCCCCGGGAAGGCAATCCGGATCACATTTTTAATGCAGATCACAATTATAAAAAATGCCTCGCGCCGCTGGACAGTCACGCTGGCGGCGGCGAAGAAGCCGCGATCATTGATCCGGTTGCAGATACCGGCGGATGGTGTACCTGTGGTGTCCACAACGCTGCGCTGCAACTGGCATTTTCGCTGCGGTTTAAAAAAGCGCAGTTGCCGGTGCTCACCAACTGGCAGCACTGGGGTAAAGGCGAATATGTGATGGGGCTGGAACCCGGCACCCATCCACCTACGGGCCAGGCAAAAGCCCGCAGGGAAGGTACGCTGCTATTTATGGAACCGGGCGAACGCCGCGGATATGAATTGCAGATAAACCTGTTACATACCAACGAAGACATCAAATCATTTCTCACTGATCTTTTATAATCATCATTTTAAAGCTCATGGAAAAAACAAGCTTAGCAGAAAAAGCACTCGAACAGGGACAAGGGATTCTCCGACTGGCACCAAACTGGGTACCCAGATCATTTTGTGTGCCAGGACGGCGGATCAAATTACACCCGGACGATTATTACGTACTGGGAGGCGAACGTGGCGGCATCGACGAACGTTGGCTGTCGTCCACCACTCCGGCGAAGAACGGCCCTTTAACAGGCGAAAATGAAGGTTTAAGCATGGTGGTGGTAAGTGATGGCAGCGGCACACAGCAATTTTTACTGAAAGATGCCATCAGCGAATTAAAAGATAAACTGATCGGGAAACGTTTATGGGATACCTATGGCGCCTGGCCGATGTATTCCAAATTCTTTGATAACATGGGACCACTCCCCCATCATATTCATCATAACGATGAAAAGGCAGCGCTGATCGGACAGGCCGGCAAGCCCGAAGCCTATTACTTTCCGCCGCAGCTGAATAATCATGGCGGTGATTTCCCTTATACTTTCATGGGTATTGCGCCCGGCACCACCCGCGAACAGATTAAGGAATGCCTGCTGAACTTTACCAAAGGCGATAATAAAATCACGAACTACTCACAGGCTTACAAGCTGGAACCCGGCACCGGCTGGGATGTTCCGCCGGGACTGCTGCATGCACCGGGTAGTTTGTGTACCTACGAACCACAGAAAGCCTCCGACGTATTCGCCATGTACCAGTCGCTCGTAAACGAAGCCATCGTTCCGGAAGTACTGCTCTGGAATGGTACGCCCAAAGAAAGCATCGGCGATTACGACGCCCTGATGGACGTGATCGACTGGGAACTGAACGTGGATCCCAACCAGTTCCAGAACCGCTTTATGCCACCCAAAACGGCAGCTAACGGGGAAGGTTATACGGAGAACTGGGTATGTTATAAATCAGATGCTTTCAGCGCCAAAGAACTGACCGTAGCGCCCGGCGCAACAGTAGTTATTAAAGACGCCGCCGCCTATGGCATTATCCTGATGCAGGGACATGGCAAAATGGGTGTGTGGGATATTGATACGCCGGCACTGATCCGCTACGGACAATTAACCAACGATGAGTTTTTTATCAGCGAAGCAGCGGCTACTGCAGGAGTGAAAATTGTAAACCACTCTTCTACCGATCCGATTGTAATGCTGAAACATTTTGGTCCGGGTAACCCCGACCTCGTGTTGTAATCTGTTAAAAACTACGTTATGAAAGATAATAATTATCCAAAACTGCACAATGCCATCTGGCCGGGCATTGTAGGAAAAGGAGATGGTGCAGAACCCATCATTTCATTTGATACGCTGCTGGAAATGACCGCTAACGCAGATGTGAACGGCGTTAAGTTTGACGGTATCGACATTGGGTTGTTTGATCCGCATGTATCCGCAGACAGCTCAGACGATGACCTGAAAAGACTGGTAGAAAAAGTATCTTCCTATAATCTGGAGATAGGCAGCCTCGTGGCGCCGATCTGGCCTCCCAGCGGTGGTTCCGCCATGGGCAGCAAAGAAGACAGGGCAAAATTTGTAGAGCAGGTGCGGAAGTCGTGCCACGTAGGCAAACGGCTCCGTGACCTCGGTATCCGGCCAAACGGCGTAGTACGCATCGACTCCGCCTGCAGTCCGGAAGACTGGTCCAAAGATCCCACCGGCAACACCAGTCTGATTGCACAAACGTTCCGCGAAGCCTGTGACGTAGCCGCTGACTATGGCGAAAAACTTGCCGCAGAAGGTGAAATCTGCTGGGGTGGCATGCATAGCTGGAAAGCCATGCTGGATACCCTGGAGGCGGTAGACCGTCCCAATATTGGGTTCCAGGCCGATATGTCGCATACGTTCCTGTACCTGCTGGGGTATAACAGCCCGGAAGACAGGATACTGCCGGCAAACTTTGAGTGGAGCGACCGCGAAGCAATCAAAGCAGGGCTCCGGAAACTTACACATGCCCTTCGTCCGTGGATGATCGATTTCCATGTGGCGCAGAATGATGGTACGGTGCACGGCACCGGCTCTCACGATAAAACCGGCCGTCACTGCCTGGCTACTGATCCCAACGGGAAACTGAATATTGCGGAAGATGCCGGCTTCTGGCTGCGCGACGACAAAGGCGAACTCACAAAAGCGGTGAAACATATCTGCTGGGATGGTTGTATGTTCCCCAACGCCGTGATGACCCAGGCGAAAACCTGGAACGATATCCTCGCCGCCATGATCGCTGTAAGGCAACAACACGGCTGGCAGGAATAGTTTTTTAATTAATAATCCGTGACAACTATGACAACAAAGAAAGAACTGAGGATAGGATTAATAGGATGTGGTTTTATGGGCAGAACCCACTCCAACGGCTACCTGCGTGTGAAAAACTTCTTCCCGGAACTGGCTTATCAGCCGGTGCTGAAAGCAGTATGTTCCCGCACAGAAAGTAAGGCCAAAGCATTTGCAGCGCAATGGGGATATGAATCCGTAGAAACGGACTGGAAAGCCCTCATTGCACGCGATGATATAGACGCAGTAGACATTTGCACGCCCAACGACAAACACGCTGAAATAGCTATTGCAGCAGCTGCTGCAGGCAAAATGATCCTCTGCGAAAAACCGCTGGCACGTACGCTGGAAGAGTCGGCCGGGATGGTAGACGCCATTGAAAAAGCAGGCGTGCCTAATACCGTGTGGTACAACTACCGCCGGTTACCGGCTGTTACCCTTGCCAAACAGATCATCGACTCCGGCAAGCTGGGTCGCATTTTTCACTACCGTGCCAACTTCCTGCAGGACTGGACCATTAACGCCAACCTGCCACAGGGCGGCGAAGGGTTGTGGCGTATGGATGCAGATGTAGCCGGTTCCGGCGTAGTGGGCGACCTGCTCTCCCATTGCATTGACACCGCGTTGTGGCTGAACGGTAGCATCACCACCGTAACCGCCATGACCGAAACGTTTGTAAAAGAACGCATGCATCAGCTCACCGGCAAAGTGGAAAAAGTAAACATCGATGATGCCTGCTCCTTCCTGTGCCGCTTCAGCAACGGTTCTCTCGGCCTCTTTGAATCAACCCGTTATGCACGCGGACATAAAGCGTTATATACGTTTGAAATCAACGGTGAAAATGCTTCCATCCGCTGGGACCTGCACGACCTGAACCGGCTGGAATACTTTGATAACGCAGACGCCTCTACGGTGCGCGGATGGCGCTCTATCCACGTAACGGACGGCGATCAGCCATATATGGATAAATGGTGGGTACCCGGGCTGGGCATTGGCTACGAACATTCTTTTGTACACCAGGTAGCTGATTTTCTGAAAAGCCTGGAAACCGGTGCGCCCTGTTCTCCTACTTTTAAAGAAGCGCTGGAAACGCAAAAAGTGTGTGAAGCCGTACTGGATTCAGCAGCTTCCGGTTCCTGGAAAGATACCAATGCTGCCTAACTACCGGTAACGGTTATACGCATCATGTTTACTATCTCCCCCGGATATACGAAAAAATACCAAACACTATTAAAATATTAATTATGCTGAAAAGAACCAGTGCAATGCTTATCCCGTTAGCCGCAGCCAGCCTGCTGTTTACCACGGCCAGTTGCCAGAACGGCAACAGTAAGACAGGCAACAGCCACACCGGCGATAGCACAGGTACCGATAAAGGCTTCGTACAGATCTTTGATGGTAAAACACTGAACGGATGGATAGGCGACTCTATTCACTGGCGGGCGGAAAACGGTCATATTGTTGGCGAAGTAACGCCTGAAACGTTACTGAAAACCAACACCTTCCTCATCTGGCAGGGCGATCAGCCGGCGGATTTTGAACTCACCTGCGAATTCAAAATTACCAGCGGCGGCAACAGCGGCATCAACTATCGCAGCGTAATGGTAGAAAATGTACCACACGCGCTGAAAGGCTACCAGGCAGATATTGACGGCGCCAACCGCTATACGGGTCAGAATTACGAAGAAAGAGGCCGTACTACCCTGGCCTACCGCGGACAGAAAACAACCATTCCCGAAGCAACTGATTCGCTGAAAAACGGCGTAAAGAACAACGCATGGAGCGCCGCCGTTGTTACCGGCTCACTCGGCAGCTCTGATTCACTGCAAGCGCTTATTAAAAGCGAAGACTGGAATAAATGCCGGCTTGTTGTAAAAGGCAATCACCTTCAGCACTACATCAATGGTGTGCTGATGAGTGATGTAACCGACAACGACACGGTGAACGGAAAAACCAAAGGATTGCTGGGCGTACAGGTGCATGTAGGTCCGCCGATGAAAGTGGAATACCGTGATATTAAGCTGAAAAGTCTTTAAACTGATTTTATTTTTAGAATTGAATGGCTGTGGCGCTGTGGTATGTTATTCCATAGCGCCACAGCCGTTTTACTTTTATATTACTACCAAATCCCCTCCGCACTTTTTATTATATTAGCTGCACAAAAACAGGAAACAATGCAGTTATCTATTGCCATCGACATGGACGAAACCATTGCAGACCCAATCAAAAAAGCCAGGGCATGGTATTACAGGGACTATGGTAAAACATTTACCACGGAAGAACTTCACGGCAAAACATTATCGGATATCCTGCCGGAAGAGCACAAAGCAAAGATTAAGGAATACCTGAATACACCCGGCTTTTTCCGCGACCTGGAAATATTCCCGAATGCAGTGGACGTAATAAAAGAACTGAACAAGAAGTATAAATTGTATATCGTATCCGCAGCGATGGAGTTTCCCACTTCGCTGAAAGACAAATACGACTGGCTGCAGGAGCATTTTCCTTTTCTTGACTGGCGGCAATATTGCCTGTGTGGCGATAAATCTATTGTACAAACAGACATCATGATAGATGACCTGATCCGCAATTTCAGCAATTTCAAAGGCCGGCCATTATTGTATCACGGGCATCATAACGTACATGTAGAAGGCTACGAGCGGATCATGAACTGGGAAGATGCAGCGAAGAAATTGCTGTAGTTACTGCCTGATAATCCGTCCGTCTTCCATTTCAATAATGCGGTTGGTATTTCCCGCAAATTCCGGATCATGCGTTACAATGAGCAATGTTTGCTGGTATTGTAACGATAGTTCCCGGAAGATATCGAACACAAGCTGACCGTTTTTCTTATCCAGGTTGCCGGTAGGCTCATCGCCCATTATAATGGCGGGATCGTTGATCAGCGCACGTGCAATGGCCACCCGTTGCTTTTGTCCGCCCGACAACTGGTTGGCGTTCTTTAATGCCAGCTCGTCGATATGCAGCATTTTAAGCCGCTCCATGGCGCGGTGCTCTGTTTCCTGCTCCGAATACCGGTTCAGCTTCAAACCGGGCAGCATCACGTTCCTGAGCACACTGAATTCGTTCAGCAGGTAATGGAACTGAAATACGAAACCGATCTTTTCATTCCGGATGCGGGCCAGCTGCTTTTCTTTCTGGTTGGTGACCAGCTGCTGATCGATCCATAGCTGTCCTTCGTAATCGGTATCCATAGTGGAAAGAACGTAGAGCAAGGTGGACTTTCCGCACCCTGACCTGCCCACTACCGAAACAAATTCTCCTTTATTGACAGACATGCTCACGTCGTTCAGTACCGGTATGGTTACCGGGTCATGAAACGACTTGTTGATATGACTGGCCTGCAGAATAACCTCGCTCATCTTATTTTCCTCTTATGATAACAACAGGATCTACCTTGCTGGCTTTCCTTGCGGGGAAGTAGCCTGCAAAGTAAGTGGTGACCAATGAAAATATGGCGCCTATAAAATAATAGGCCGGATTATAATTCACGGGGAAGGTAGTAATGGTAGGCAATGCCGCTGTGCGAAAAGGGATCTGATCAATGATAACAGATACTCCGAATCCGAGGAACAGCCCTGCCACACCGCCGAACAAACCAATGCTCAGGGCGATCACAATAAAGATGCGGTTCACATCACTGCCGCAAAAGCCGGTGGCTTTCATAATAGCAATGGCATCCATTTTTTCATAGATCATCATATTCAGGATATTATAGATCCCGAAACCGGCCACAATTAACAGGGTGATGCCTACTGAATAAGAAATCAGTGTTCTGATAAAGCTACCGGTTTCAAACTGTGAGTTAGCGGTTTGTATATCTTCTGTATCGGCCTGGAACAACGCGCCATACTCTTTCGCCACGGCGGGCGCCATATTCAGATCCGTGAGTTTTACCTGGATATCTGTGAGATAATTATTAGGCTTTCCCAATAGTTTTTGCGCGGTATTGATAGACGTGTAGCATTGTACTTTATCGAAATCCTGTAACCCCGACTGGAAATAGCCTACTACTTTCAGCGGCATGATATCGCCCTGCGAAGTAGTGACCTGTACTACATCTCCGGGGTCTGCCAATAATTTCTCCGCTACGCCTTTTCCGAGAATAATGCTGTTGGGTACATTTTTCAGATCGATGGGTTTGCCTGTAATGATGTAATCATTAAAATGAAACAGGGTACTTTCCGACTGCACATCAATCCCGTTAATAACACCGGTAATATCTATAGTACCGGCGTTAAAGAAAACGGGCGCAATAATTTTCGGGGCAACGCCTGTTACCCTGTTATCTTTTCTCAGCATATCCAGAATAGCGGCGCTGTTATATATTTCCTGGCGCCCGCTGGCAGACTTCACAGATTTAATAAAGTTATGCGACTGTTTGTATTCGCCGGAAAGATTAACAGGCTGGTATTTGCTGGGCTTAATATCATTGTAGATGCGTACATGCGGCGTTCTGTTGAGTATCAGCCCGTCGAGCAAACCATTGAGCCCTGTCATGAAGCTCAGTAAAGCTATGAACATGGTAATACTGAAGGTAACGCCCACTGCCGCCACCAGCGTTTGTCTCCAGCGCGCCTTCATCAGGGAAAATGATATACTGAAAATCAGTTTGTAGTTCATGGCGCAGGTTTCATGATAACATCGGCAGTTGTGAGGCCGCCCAGGATCTCCACTTTCTGATAGTCTTTCAGGCCTGTTACCACTTTCTTCTTCTCCTTATTTTCCAGCATTACATAATCATCTTCCAATAAAAAACTCCGGGGGATGATCAATGCTTTTTCTTTTGATTGAATAACGATGTTTGCCTCCAGGGTCATGTTGGGGTAAATGACTGGTGGCTGTTTTACGAAAGCAGCATCGATGGTGAAGGACCGTGAGCGTTCATTCATGATGGGATATATTTTCTCCACGCTTGCTTCAAAGGCTTGTCCTTTGTAGCTGTCGAGCGTAATGAATACTTTCTGTCCCAGCCGGATGCGGGCAATATCGTATTCGTCTGCCTGCAGTTCCAGGTAAAAGTTACCGGCCTCGCCAATAACGGCCACGGGGCTTTGGGTATTTACCATCTCTCCGTTCTTTTTCAGGATGCTGTATACCTTGCCGTCGATATCACTTCTCACGGTATAATCACTGTTTTGCGTGGTGCTGATTTCGAGGTTCTTACCGGACTGCTTTGCCGCGAAGTTCAGTTGTTTCTGCAGATCGTTGTATTTATATAAAGCGATGTTGTAGGAAGTCAGCGAACTTTTATAAGCCAGTTCTGCCTGTTCCACCTGATGCAGGCTACCGATCTGTTGTTCCCAGAGCCGGCGTTGGCGGACCAGTAAGAGCGAATCATTATTGAGTTTTATTTTAGCAAGATCGATGTTGACCTTTAACTCGTTTAACTTTTCTGTATTGGCGCTTACAGCGGCGTAGGCGGCAGAAAGGGCGGCGTTTTCCGTGTTTAGTTTCGCTGTTTCATTCAGCACATGGATAATGGCATCTCCCTTCTTTACCGTATCTCCTTCTGTAACCGGAATACTAACGATCAACCCGTTTACTTTGGAAAATACCTGGTACTGGTGGCGGCTTTTAATGATGCCGGAAGCGTATACGGATTCAGTGATATTTTCAACCACGGGATGTGTCTTTTCCCATTTACTTTTGCAGGAAGACAATATGAGGAGGAGCAAGAGAATTTTAACTGCCTTCATGTAGTATATTTTTCCTGCCCGATGTTACCGGCAGTGCTTCACTGGTAGTTTACAATCAACAAATGTACGGCATCTGTCCGTAAAAAGTTCGTACCTTTCTATATAGACCACGCTTAAATGCTGCTTTATATGGGAAAATTTTTTGACGATATCAAGCCCGTACACCAGGACTTTATTGCTGCGCAGAAATTGTTTTTTGTAGCCTCCGCGCCGCTGAGTGATCAGGGCCATGTAAACCTTTCGCCCAAAGGGCTCGACAGTTTCAGGGTACTCTCCTCCAGCAAAGTAGCCTACCTCGATATTGTGGGCAGCGGAAATGAAACCTCCGCGCATCTCCGGGAGAATGGCCGTATTACCTTTATGTTTTGTGCCTTCGACGGGCCGCCCAATATTTTGCGTTTATACGGTAAAGGCTATACGGTGCTGCCGGGCGATCCGGAATGGCCGGAGCTGTCGGCGCTGTTTACGTTGTTGCCCGCCACCCGCCAGATCATTGTGGCGGATATCCATAAAGTACAAACCTCCTGCGGCTTTGGCGTTCCGTTGTATGAATACACCGGCGAGCGGGATCATGCCGCCAAATGGGCGGAAAAGAAAGGTCCCGAGGGACTGGAAGCTTACAAAGCAGAGAAAAACCTGGTGAGCATGGACGGATTGCCTACCGAACTGGGTGCGTAATCATTTAATCGGTATTCACCAGCGGAACGATGTACTTACCAATCAATTCAATGGACTTCAGCAATTTTTCATGGGATAAGCCCGCGTTATCCATTTGAAAAGTGATCCTGGAGATGCCACCCAGCGCTTCGCTGTGGCGGAGGATCTTTTCTGCTACCTCTTCAGGGCCGCCTACCAGCAGGGCACCGGTGGGACCTGTCTGTGCATCAAACTGCGCACGGGTTACAGGAGGCCATCCCCGCTCCTTTCCAATCCTGGTGAATGTTTCGGCGTAGCCGGGGAAATAGTCGCTCACAGCCTGTTGCCTGTTTTCCGCAACATACCCCAATGAATGTACGCCTACGGTTAATTTATCGGGCGAATGCCCGGCCTTTCTGCCAGCTTCCCGGTAGAGGTCTACCAACGGGCGGAAACGGTGGGTTTCCCCTCCTATAATGGCCACCATGAGTGGCAGCCCCAACGTACCTGCACGGGCAAACGATTGTGGGGTGCCGCCTACACCCAGCCAAATGGGTATAGGATCCTGCACCGGGCGCGGATAAATGGCAATATTATTAAGCGCCGGCCGGAAACGGCCTTTCCAGGTAACCACTTCATGATCACGGATATTCAGGAGCAGGTCCAGTTTTTCGATAAAGAGCGCATCATAATCCTGGAGGCTATAACCAAAAAGCGGGTATGCTTCTATAAAGGACCCGCGGCCCACCACCATTTCGGCGCGGCCACGGGAAACAATATCCAGTGTGGCGAAATTCTGAAATACCCTTACCGGGTCGGCGGCACTGAGCACTGTTACTGCACTGGAAAGACGGATATGTTTTGTACGGGCTGCTGCAGCCGCCAGGATGATGGTGGGTGCAGAGTCCAGGAATTCTTTCCGGTGATGTTCACCGATGCCAAATACATCCAACCCGGCATGATCGGCCATCACAATTCTTTCCAGCAGATCCGCCATTTCATCCATATTACTTTCTGCGACCGGCTTATTGTTTAAACCATTGGTGGCGGCAAAGCTATCTATTCCTACTTCCATGATCAATCCTTTTAGGGATGTTAAATATAAGCAATTAAAAAAGCCACCAATGGTGGCTTTGGTATGATAAACACTTTAATAAGAAACTTAGTTCAGCACATAATGCGCCAGTACCTTCTGCACCTCGTATACATCCACCGATTTGCTGAATTGCTTTTTGATGCTCGGCAGTTCTTCACCAGAGATCCAGATTTTCAGTTCTGCATCCAGTTCAAAAGTACCGGCTGTTTCCACGCTGAACCTGGAAATGCTCTTGTAGGAGATACTGCGGTATTCTGTTTTACTACCGGTAAGCCCCTGCTTATCGATCAGGATAAGACGTTTATTGGTAAATATAAAAGTATCCCTGATCAGCTTGAAACCCAGTTCTACCCGTTCTGAATCGAGCAGGAGTTTGCCATAATCTTTAGTTAACTGCTCCTGGCTAACGGTGGCTGCATTGCCAATAAGACCTGAAAAAAATCCCATATAAAAATTACGTTTGTTGTGGTGATGGATCCAAGATATTACAAATATTGTAAATAATAGAGGATTATGGCGGATAAATTCAGCCACACTTTAACTACGCTTCATCCATGCTTTAAGTACGCTTCAACTACGCTTCATCTTTGGTATTCCTCACAAGGCCAATACCCGATATGAAGAAGATAACCCCGATCACAGCAGCCACCAGTAGCTGCCGCCATTGCATACTTTGCTGGATAAAACCATAACCGGCATAAATGATACCCATTATCCCCAGGATAGTCAGGATGGTTCCGAAGAGTCTTTTTACATTCATGGCTTGTGTTATTTGACTATTAGTCAAACAATATCTATGCCGCGGGGGAAAGCTGTGTCTGCCGTTGGGGTTATTGCTGATCATCCGTCCGGAAAGAAGAAGCCGGTAACCCTTCCCGGTTATAAAGATCCCCCCTTACCCAATTCTTAAATGCGTACCTCACTGCAACCGGCGCCACCACTGAATCGCATTGAACTTTCACCTGGTTACGGTGAACAATAACCGCAGCAGCCGGATAAAAAACATGGTCGCTGCCTGCCATTTCAAAATGTTCCAAAGACTTGTTGTTAGCCGTGAGACCGTGTTTGGCAAAGTCGAAATAAAGATAAGCCTGGCTTCCCCTGATCTTCATCTTTCTAAAAACAGGCGAAACGCAGGCAACATCTTTCTGACGATATGTTTTTGACAGCGCCCAGTAAGAAAGGCGTTGGCTCACCACCGTTTTATCCGGTGGATGAATATATTTTTCTTCACCCGCATCCAGTATCACGGCCATGCCTGCGCTGGGGATATCACGCAGTGCCAGCAATTGTGATTCCCGCAGGACAGCCGGTAACTGCTCATGACGGGGATCAGCATATCCATAAGGCGCTATCTGCACATAATAAAAGGGCAAACAGCTTCCTCTCCATAGCGCTCTCCATTCTTTCACCATAGCCGGCAACAGCCTGCGGTAAAGCAACGGATGCTCCCTGTTTGATTCTCCCTGGTACCAGATAAACCCCTTCACCGTATAATCTGATACCGGCAGGATCATGGCATTGAACAGCACAGCTGGCGAATGCTCCGGATTCTTTTCGGGATCTCTGATCGTATCCGGCCTGTTGGTGGACCACACTTCCGGGAAAGCCGACAAGTTCTTTTCACTCATCCAGGATTGTATGGCTGTTCCTCCCCAATAAGTGGCAATAATGCCGATGGGTACGTGCAGCTTTTCATGCAGGATTTTTGCATACTGATAGGCAACAGCGCTGAAATCCTTCACGGTAGCGGTGTCTGTGGCCTTCCAGCTACCATTGCAATCAGCTAAAGGTACCGGTGACACCACTTTGGGCACCCGGAAAACGTGTATATCCGGATGATTAACCGCATCCGCAATAATAGCAGCTGCGTTTAAAACCGGTTGTTTGTTGTATCCTTTCAAAGGCATTTCCATGTTGGATTGCCCGGAGCATACCCATACTTCCCCGATTAATACATCTTTCACACGGATATGCGTTGTCTCACTGGTAAAATCAACACTGTAGGGGCCACCGGCAGGTGGCGTAGGGATACGCGCCTGCCATTTCCCGGCGCTGTCTGTAACAGCCGTATATCTTTTTGAGGTCCAGCCGGGCGTAATGTTCACCTGGCTGCCTTTGCCCGCCCAGCCCCACATCACGGCGTTTGAGCGTTGCTGTAATACCATATGGTCACTTATCACCGCTGGCAGTGATAAGTGACCGGTATGCGACTGCGGCAAACTTCTTAACGGAAAAATGAGCAGCACTAAAATGCTTAAAAGACCAGTTCTTGCTGACATTGTATTTCTTTCTTCTTCATAAATTTAAATTCCACGTTCTTCCCCAATAAACCGGGAGCTACCTTATTATCCTGTATGCGCACATTCCTGCACCCTGAAAGAAAAAAGGCAGCTTTGCGGGCGTGATAAGGTTTATAGTCGTAGCTCCTGATGAGATCATTGCTGATGAACTGCAGCCCGTTTACCGATTGTGCGAATAGTATAGGATAGTCGAACGCATAAAAACTATTTCCTTCTATCCGTATATTTTTATGATAAAGCGGTGTGCTATCATTCATCACCGGGATCTCCGGGTAAATGCTGATCACCGCTTCTGTAAACTGGTAGTCGGATGTATTACACGGAGCGAGAAATTTATTTCCTTTTATCAGCAGGTCGGTGATAGCGCCGGATTCATACCAGGAGTTCACATCGCCGGCTATCAGAATGGCCGAGCCACTGGAGGCAAAGCTGTTGTTTTCAATGATCACTTTTTTAGGGGTGGTTACCAGCAGCCCTCTTGCACGACAGCTTTCGAAAGATGTATTCCTCACGGTCACCGCGGGAGTCCAGCTCATATTTTCGAGGCCATCTCCTTCCTGTATACGTGCCGGTATTTCGCCGGCAAGGGTGAGTTCAAAATCTGTGGTGCTTATTTTACGGAACGTGGTTACCTTGCCTTTGCCAATAGCTGCCAGTGAATGGTGATCTATAAACGCAATGTTATCGCCTATTTCCGACCATTCCATGCCTACGCTCATCGGCTCCATGAAGCGGCACAGCAACCTGTTTTTATCCAGCTTGCTGATTATGCGCACATAAGTGCCATGCACATTAATAGGATCATCCATCAGGCCACCAAAGCGGCAGCTGTCTACATAAATATTACCGCGGCAGTTGGAGAAGTGCAGCCCGTCATCATGACCACTGAAATACCTTCCCTTTGCTATATTTGGAACAATGGAGATGTTTTTAAAAGTAAGATCAGAAGTGTACTGCGATAATATCCCTAACCCTGCGCAATGGTAGCCGTTCACTTTTTCCATTAGAATGTTATCGCTGTGTGTTACAAAGATCATGGCATGATCGCGGCTGTTGTGACGCAATACCAGTATGTTTCCGGGTGAAGGCTTCCGCCGGAAAGGATGATGCAACCGCACCACGCCATTGTCCATAGCGGTGGCTTTATATCCCCGCCAGTCCGGCCCCAGGGCGCTGGGCTCATCGCCTGTTTTGTAAGCAATAAGATGCGTATCCTTTTCGTATTCCATGATGCCGGTGATCTTACCACTCCAGCCTTCGGCGGCAAACAGCATCTGCCCGTTTACGATAGTGTATGGATACTGCGCGGTGTCTATACGTACATCTATATACGCAGCGGTAGTATCCAATACAACTGCCTGCGCCGTCAGCGGAAAATCCCAGTCGATAGAAACATTGCGGAGTGTAACATGACTGCTCCGCTCAATAGTGAACGGCTGTATCCTGCCATGATACACAAATTCCGATCCTGCGCCTTCTATCACCAGCTTCTTAAATCCTGCTATCATGATGGCGTTGTACTTCGGGTTGATATCCGAGGTATTGGATTCGTAGTACACTTTCTTTACTGCGTGCTGCGGCCAGAAATCATAACGTCCCGCCGGGAAAAACAGCAGCGGGTTTTCTTTTTGCCGGCAGGCTTCCAGTGCGGCCTGTACTGCGGCTACGGCGTCTGCACGACTATCAGGCCGTGCACCAAAACCGGTTACGTATACTGTATCGTAAGCCGCGGCTCCATGTGTGTATTGCAGGCACAATACACACATGGCTAATAAAATTAAATATCTATACATAGCGCGGAAGTTAGTAGCCGGGATTTTGTTTGAGTTTTGGATTCAGGTCAATTTCTCCCTGTGGAACCGGCCAGAGATAAAGGGCGTCCACAAAATGGCGGACATCCAGTTGCTGGCCCGTCATTGTTTTAATCACAGCGCCATCCATCAGCTCTTTCGCAATACCCCAGCGGCGGATATCTGAATAGTAAATACCTTCAAAGGCCAGTTCTATCCTTCTTTCGTGGCGGATAATATCACGCATCTGTTCTTTTGTTTTGCCGGCAGGGATAGCAGGCATCTCTACGCCTTTTCTTGCCCGCACCTGGTTGATGGCATTATATACCGCGGCATCCGGACCGTTTGTTTCATTCTCTGCTTCTGCATACAGTAACAGTAAATCGGCATACCGGAACACGATGTAGTTTAGCGGGGAGTCGCCCCAGTTGAAACCATCTACCGTTAATACATGCTTCCTGGGCAGGTAGCCGATGAAGGTTGATTTTGCACCACCTACTTTGATGTTGTCATAAGCAATCCCTTTCCATACGGAGCCGGGACGGATGATGGTATAATCCAGCCGCGGGTCCCTGTCTTTAAACGGGTTGGCCGCATCATACCCGGAAGCAGGATCGGTGATCATCTTCCCGTTCTTCATCTCATAACTGTTTACGAGATCCTGCGTAGGATATGCCTGGTCCCAGCCTTTTCCGAAAGAGCTTTGAGGGCCCATAAATCCATCCAGCGGGCTGCCTTCTCCCAGTCCTGGTCCGGCATATTGCACATCAAATATTACTTCCGCGTTGTTTTCTGCTGCCACATCTGTAAACATGGCTTCGTAGTTATCATACAGGCGGTACTGGCCTTTGTCGATGAGCTGTTTGGCTACTGCCGCTACCTGTTGATATTGTTTTCCCAGCAGCAGCGCTTTTGCTTTGAGCATCAGGGCAGCGCCCTGTGTAGCCCTGCCGGTATTGGCTTTATCATACACTGCAGGCAGGGATTTCACTGCTTCGTCGCATTGTGCTTCCACAAAAGTCAGCACTTCTTCGCGGGTATTTCTGCCGGGAAGCTCTGCGCCCAGTTGCAGGGTATGTTCAATAAGCGGCACGCCACCGTAATAGTCGGCCAGGTTGTAGTAAAACAGTGCGCGTAAAAACTGTGCTTCTCCCAGCAGGCGTCCCTTCAATGTTTCATCCATTTTTATACCCGGTATTTTTTCCAGCGCCAGGTTCGATTTGTAGATACCATTGTACAGCTGCACCCATTTATCATTTACGGGTGTGATAAGCGTAGGCAACAGGTTGCCTTTGGAGATACCGCCATATCCTTCGAGATAATCGCTCCAGATCCAGGCGTTGGGCGTCATTCCATCCGTCATTGGGTTGTAGCCGTAAATCTGGTAGTTGTGCTGCATCTGCTCATAGATGGCAGTGATACCGGAAAGTGCATCTGCATCCGACTTCCAGAAGTTGGTATCTGAAAGCTGGTCCGAGGGTTTGGAATTCAGAAAATCTTTTGTGCATCCTGCCAGCAGGATTATATAAAGCGCAAGCGTAATTTTTTTCATGGTACACTAGTTTAGAATGAGGCATTTATTCCCAAAGAGAAAGTGCGCACATTTGGATTTTCAATCTGGTAATCGGTGTAGTTACCTGTTTCCGGGTCCAGTCCATTATATTTTGTCCAGGTGAAAGGGTTCTGCGCATCGGCATATAGCTGTATTCCTGCAATGAATGTTTTCTTCAGCCAGCCTGCCGGGAAATTATAAGAGAGCTGCATATTTTTTACTCTCAGGAAAGAGCCGTTCTGTACCCAGAAAGAAGATGCCTGCGTATTATCGCTGTTGCTGTCTGTTGTTAACCGCGGGATGTCGCTGTTGGGATTATCCGTTGACCAGGCGTTGAGGAAATGGGAATTGATTTCCCGGCCGTAACGTACAGCGCTGGTGTACCACAGGTTCTGGTAATACCTTTTCACACCGGCGATGCCCTGGAACAGCACCGACAAAGAGATGCCCTTGTATCCTGCCTGGAGGGTAAGACCATAAGTATATTCAGGAATAACGCTGCCGAGGTAAGTCCGGTCGCTGCCATTGATCACACCATCCTGTTTTACGTCTGCATATTTAAGATCGCCTGGTTTGTTGGAACCCGACAATTTTTGTTTGGCCCAGTTGTCGATATCATGCTGATTTTTAAAAGTGCCCTGCGCCTGGTAACCGTATAATGCACCGATAGGTAGCCCTTGTTTGATGATAGAGTTATTGCCGATACTTTGTATTACATCGGGGTTGCCCTGGAAGCGCAACACCTTATTGGTATTGTGGCTCAGGTTACTGCTAATGGCGTATTGAAAAGATCCCACGGTATTTTTATATCCGAGTGCGGCTTCCCATCCCCTGTTCTGGACTACTGCCACGTTCTGGTATGGCGGGGTAAGCGCGCCGTATAAAGATGACAGTGGCAGCTGTACCAGGATGTTGCCGGTGCGGCGGTTGTACCAGTCGAATGTAATATCAAAATGTTCCCTGAACAGGCTGATATCTGCCCCGATATCTGTGGTAGCGGTACTTTCCCAGGTGATATCCGGGTTGGGTAATGCCTTTGGCGCTAAACCGGCCGACAGGCTGTTGCCGAAAATATAGTTTTGTCCTGCTGCATAAAGGCCCATGTATTGATACAGCCCGATGTTCTGGTTACCCAGTTTACCCCAGGAACCCCTGATCTTGATATCATCTACAAAAGACAGCTCTGCATTGCGGAAAAAGTTTTCCCGGCTCAATCGCCATGCGCCTGAAAACGATGGGAATATTCCCCAGCGGTTACCGGCGGCAAAGCGGGAAGATCCGTCGTAGCGGAGGTTTGCTTCCAGCAGGTATTTTTCTTTGTAGTTGTAGTTCACCCGTCCGAAGTAGGAAGACAGTGCATAGGATGACGAGGTACCTCCCACAATGGGTTGCGACAGGCCTGCGCTCAGCTCCCAGGTATCGTTGGAGGGGAAGCCCTGTACGCTGCCGGAGAACCAGGCGTTCCTGCTGGTTTCCCTGCTGGCGCCTAATAAAACGGACACGTGATGATCCTGTGCAAATGTTTTATCGTAGTTGAGGGTAGTATAAAAAGTAAGTGCGAGACTGTTATCGTTTCTCTGATACAGTGTAGAAGGAACGGAGGCATTGCTCACGGTTACTTCATCCTTCTGGAAGTTCCAGAGGTTCTGCACAGCGCCGGAATATTTATATTGCTTGCTTTCCTTGTTATATATTTCCGCACTGCCGTTTACCTGCCATTTCAGGTCTTTCATAATTTCCCATTCGCCATATAACTTCGCAAAAGAGTATTGGCCTACCTGCGGATAAAACCAGGTATCCATATACTGCTGCGGGTTAATGGCATTGGGACTTTCATCATCCGTGTTCCTGCCGCCGTATCTTGTTACGCCGTCTTTCGTCATGGTGGGTGTTACACCTGGTACGGAGTTGGCGCTGTAATATAACAGGGTGGTTACATCAAAGGGTTCGTTCACCTTATTCCAGTAGGAGTTCAGGTTAGCGCCTATTTTTATTTTATCGCTTATTTTATGATCCATATTCAGACGCAGGGTATATTTGGTAGCGTCTGTAGATTCCATGATCCCTTTGTTATAGAGATATCCCATAGATAGATAATAATCCGTTTTCTCATTTCCACCGCTCACCGACAGGTTGTGCCGGGTGATGATGCCCTGGCCGAAGATGACATCCATCCAGTTGGTATTGGGATACAATACCCGGTCGGTGGCATTTTTCCAGGCATCGATAGTAGCGGGTTTGAAGAGGTCCGTATTACCCGGGTTATCTGCTTTCTGAATGCGGTTCATGAGCTGCATGTAGGTTACATAGTCGGTAACCGGTTCAAAGAGATGCGTAGCTTTTTGTACGCCGGCAGATCCATTGTAGTTGATCACCGTTTTTCCTTTTTTGCCTCTTTTGGTGGTAACGAGGATTACACCGTTGGCCGCACGCGAGCCGTAGATGGCAGCGGAGGCCGCATCCTTCAGAATGGAGATGCTGGCCACATCGTTAGGGTTGAGGTTATTCAGCGAGCCCACGATGCCATCGATGAGTACCAGCGGATCGGAGTTATTGAGCGTACCTACCCCGCGGATGCGCAGTACTGCGCCGTCGCGGCCTGGCTGCCCCGAAGTTTGCGATACAGAGATGCCGGCAGCGAGCCCGGACAATGCCTGTGATACATCCGTGATGGCGCGGTTTTGCAGCTGCTGGTCGTAGTTAATGGAAGATACTGAGCCGGACAGGTCTTCTTTTCGTTGTGTGCCGTAGCCTACCACCACTACTTCACTGAGGCCGGTATTGGCAGGTGAAAGCATAATATTCACCATTGTTTGCCCGGCCAGCGGTACTTCTTTCTTTATATAACCCAGGTACGAAAATACCAGCACTGCATTATCCGGTGCGCTCAGGCTGTAGTGGCCTTTTTCATCCGTAGCAATACCGGTGGAAGTGCCTTTTACCTGGATGGTAACACCGGGCAGTGGTTTGCCGGTAACCGCGTCGGTAACGGTTCCCGTTACATTGGCCGCTGCGGGCAATACCGGCGCTTGGGGCTTTACGATGATTATTTTCTCCTGTATGGCATAATCGAGCGGTTGCCGGGCAAAGCAGATATCCAGTACTTCGCGGAGTGCGGCGTTCTTTACATCGAGTGTTACAGGCACTACGTGTTGCAGGTCTTCGTTGGTATAAATAAAGTTGTAGCCGGTCTGACTCCGGATCTCAGTAAAGATCTCTTTTAAAGATATGTTCCTGCCGGATATGGTTACCTTCTGAGCGCGGGCGGTAGCACATACCTGCAGACATGCGGCGAGCAATACAATAGCTGTGAGTTGCATAACCTTTGCAGTTGAGGAATTGAGAAGGCACAGGATTCCCCTGCCTTTGAAATAAGCATTCAAATACATACATTTGATTTGGGATAAAAGATTACGGTTACCAGAAAGAATTGTTTTCTTTTGCCTTACTGACCGGGAGCATTAGGCCGCTTCCGGTTTTTTTGGCGGTTGTTACAGTCAGGTGTTCATAACTAATGTTTTAAGGTGTGACAATTATTTTTCCATTGTTCATTGTAAAGTGTACTCCGCCTGTTTTTTCGAGTACTTCCAAAACGGTTGATACATTCACATCGCGTGGGATGGAGCCGGTAAAATGACGTTGGATATTACCCCGGATCTCCACCGCTATATTGTATTCTCTTGACAATTGCCGCATTACGGTATGGATATCATCCTGCTCAAACCAGAAGAGACGGTTTTTCCAGGCCATCACGGCGTTCAGGTCGGCGTGTTTCATTACACGGATATTCCCCTGGCGGCCCAGCTGTGCCTGTTCTCCTGGTTGCAGCAGTGTGGCGTTATTGCCTTCGGTTACCTTTACGGCGCCGTCGAGCAGCGTGGTATTAACGGCCGCTTCATCTTCATACGCCATGATATTAAAACTGGTACCAAGCACTGTTACCCGTAAGTTATTCACGGTAACTAAAAAAGGTTTGTCTGCATTTTTCGCCACCTCAAAGTAGGCTTCTCCGGTTAATGTTACCTGTCTTTGCGCACCCGTGAACGCCGCCGGGAAACGCAATGTAGACGCGGCATTGAGCCATACTTTAGTACCATCTGACAGGGTTACCTGGTATTGCCCGCCGCGCGGGGTGATGATGGAGTTATACAGCGGTTCTGCAGCTGCGCCTGCCGCTGAACTGTACAACAGGCTTCCGCCAGCCGATTGAATGATTTGTGTTTGCCCCTGTTGGGTAAGTAGCCCGCTGGCAACGCTGTCTAAAGTCACAGACGCGCCATTAGCTAAAATCAGGATGGCCTTTTTTCCTGCCGGTGCGGCATCATTCGCAGGTGCAGGTGCAAGGGTATGCTTTGCTACCTGGCTTGTGGAAGAAGAACGGGAATACCAGCGCCACCCCCCTCCTGCCAGTAACAGGAAGGCCACTGCGGCAGCCACCTGGTAAGGCAGCCATCTGTGTGTTTTTTCTTTGCGGACCGGTACCGGTGGCGTGATACGGGCTGCCACCCCGTCGATCACTTCCTTGTGCATGGCATACAGATCTTCCTCTGCCGGGTGGTCTTCTGTTGCTACCCGGTTGATCATCTCCGAAAATATTTCCCTGTATTCTTCCTTCTCCGCATACTCCATCAATAGGATGATCTCCTCTTCACTGCAACGGTTTTCCAGAAATCTGGCAAATAATTCTTTTAAAAAAGATTCATCAGGATCTTGGTTCATATCAGCTAATACGAACGAACGAAGGTTTACATTTACCCGGAAGGAAAAAAAATTTAAACCTGTTTCTGCGTGGGGAGGAATTGTTACCGCAGGATCAGGTATGCCAGCAGTATACCGGCCACATCGCGGTTGGCCATCAGCTTCTTTTGGATGGTGCTGGTAGCCTTTACGATCTGGCTGTTGACCGTAGCAGGAGAAATGCCCAGCAACTCGCTTACTTCTTTATAGGTTCTGTTTTCCAGTTTGCAAAGCGTAAATATGATCTTACGCTGGGGAGGAAGATCGTTTATAGCAGCCTGTATGAGGTGCATGGTTTCTTTTTCGTGCAGCCATTCTTCTGTGTGCAGGTAATACTCCTGCGCCGCAGCGAGCAACTTATCCATCAAAACCTTATCCCGTTTTACTTTCCGGTAAAAATCGATCACCAGGTTATTGGCAGTGGTAAACAAATAAGAACGGAAAGATTTCTCCGGGTCAATCGCCTCATGCCGGAGCCAGGTGTTTACAAACACCTGCTGCAGCAACTCCTGGGCAAGGTCAGCTGATTTGACCAGTTTTAATAAATTGCTGTAAATACGCGGACTGTAATGGTAATAGAGGACATGAAATGCCTTTTCATCTCCCAGGGAAACGCTGGCAAGGAGCTCTTTTTCATTGTATAACTGAACGAATGACAAACGTACCGGTTTGATTACAGAGCATAAATTTAATGAAAAACCGATACGGGATGTATTAATTTTAGGCTACGTTATTCCACATGGAATACTTCTTCCATCCCCGACCATGTTTCTCCTTTAGCGGCTGCATCCGGTAAAGGAAGCTGACAGGGCGCTGTTACTTTCCACCATTGTTGGGTGGTGCTGTCCTGCTTCATCTTCTCCATATCCGCTTTGAAATCTCTACCGGTGTATTCAAAATAGCTGAATAAAAACCAGTGATCATTTATATTTTTCAGGTAGATGGAATAATTGTGGATATGACATGCTTCAATCGTTTTCAGCACGTCCGGCCATACTTTTGCATGCAGCGATTTATAGGCTTCTATCTTCTCCGGCCGGAGGCCTGTAACCATTCCGTAACGGCTGTTTTGACGGGCGGTATCTTTACAGGAGAATAAAGACAGCGATACCGCTAATAGCAGGTGGTGAATTTTCATAATCGTGGTTTGGTTGCGAAGGTAGTGGGTGCAGGGGAATGATGTAGTGATTTCTTTGACTTATTTCAGCACGATATTGACTATATCTCCATTACTTCCCGAATGAGTCTCCAATGCCCCGGACTTGCGTATCTCATGGACTATCCATGCACTATCAATGCACTATCTCTTCTCCGGGACCGAATAATTCCGGCGTTCCTGATAGCAGGTACTGCTTGCTACCCGGTTTAAAAAAGAAGAGACGCTGACCAGCAGCGTCTCTTCTTCATAGCAAATACATCTGTCAGAGTTTAATTACCTTAAATGTAATGGCCTTAAATTCATTTTCCAGTTTAAGCAGATAAGTACCTGCCGGCAATGAACTGATGTTCTGATTGATGCGTGTTTGTCCTTTGCTGATGCGCCAGTATTTAACTACCGCACCATGCATGTCCAGCACAGAAAGCAACGTATACACCGGTTCTTTTAATTCCAGGGTAAGTTGTCCTGTTGTTGGATTTGGATAGAAGATCACCTTTTTGGTGTCTGTTGATCCGGGTGCGTACTTTAATTTTACATCGCTGTAAGCGGAAGCGATACGGGCGGAAGAAGAGTCAACGGGTGATACCGGACAGTTGTCGATGCTGAACCAGTTGAACTTAAAGGTACCGGATGTTATATGAATACCTGTATAGCTAAGTGCCGGCAACGTAATTGTGTCGCTGATAGTTTGCCATACCCCTCCGGTAGATGGCAGGGTAATGCTGCCAAAATTAAAGCCGCTGTGCCCTATCCATATCACCGACGGCGCTGTGGACGAAATCCGGAAACTGATGGTATACTTTCCGGCTGCAGGCACATTCAGGGTGTTGTAAGCAAACCAGTCGCCCCCATACATATTGGTGAAGTTCTGCCCGCCGCCAACATCCGTGCAGGCTTGCAGGATTGGCCTGGTAGAGCGGTTGGAAGTACTTTCTGCCTCATACTTATTATTAACCGAACAGAAATTGCCAACAGTGGCTACGGCTGTAGCGCTGATGGAGTCGCGGGATGCGGTAACGGTGAAGTTACCCGGCGTATTGCCGGCGGTGAATACACCCGTTGCGCTGATCGCATTACCGGCGCCGGTAGTTGTCCATACAGGCGTAAAGGCAAAGAGACTGTCGCGCTGATCATACCCTTTAGCAGTAAACTGCTGCGATGCGCCAAACGGTACAGTGGCCGTATCCGGTGTAAGTGTAATACGCGTTAACCGGGGTGCGGCCATTACATGCACGCTGGCGGTGTCGCTCACTGTTCCCGCAGTTGCCGTGATGGTGTAATCGCCCACCACGTTAGCCTGGAACAAACCAGCTGTACTGATGCTGTTGCCTGTGCCGGAAACAGACCAAACCGGGCTCACGGTGAACACGCTGCTGTCCTGTCCATAGCCGGAAACCGTATATTGTTTTGTGGCGCCGGTGATCAACGTTGCCGTATCCGGTTTAACAGTAAGCCTTGCCAGTGAAATGGAATCGGCACGGATAAAGCGCAGCCAGTTGAAGTTCCAGCCATCTTTGCCGGCCTGGATCCTGATCGTTTTCTGTCCGGGTAATAAGCGTATAGGCGCCGACGTTACTGTGATCCAGTTTTGCCAGCCACCGCTTGCGGGAAGGGTTACAGTTTGCAGTGTAGCGGTATCCAGCATTACCTTCAGGCTGGAAGCTGAGTTAACAGCCACGCGGAACTGGATCCGGTATTCGCAGTTGTTGGACGGTACATTGATATCATATTCAAGCCAGCTGCCCGATCCAATGTAACTTACATTCAGGCCACCACCGGTATCTGATGTGGACTCGGTGCAACATACATTGCTGTTGTCAAAACTCTCTGCCTCTATTTTTGCAGGTATCGGCTTATAGTTGGCAGATCGCCGGTTGGCAATAGCCGCGGCCGTTTTGGTGACGCTGTCTACTGTTATGGTGGCGGTAATTTTAGCAGTGTCGTTCAATGTGGCGAGCCCGCCTGCCGTGATGCTGTTACCACTGCCGGTAACACTCCATACCGGTGTAACCGCCATTACATGCCCGTTCTGGTCCAGTGCTTTGACGGTGTATTGCTGCGTTTTACCGGGAAGGAACGTCAGCGTGGCGGGTGTTACCGCCACGGAGTCCAGCACGGGTGTGCCTAATCCTTTCTGGGAAATGCGTACATAATCCACCATCATGCTATCCGGCCAATCTGCTTCTACAATGCTACCTCCCATACCACCTCCGACGGCAACGTTCAGTATGAGGAAAAACTTCTGGTCAAAGGGCCAGTCTTTCCAATCGGTATGCGGATTAGGATAGGTCAGCACTTTGATGCTGTCGTACAAAAACCGGATGGAGTCCGCACTCCATTCCATGCTGTACACATGATACGTGGTATCTGCATCGGGTAAAATTTTGCTGCCCGACACCTGGCCGCCATTGGTCCAGTTATGGTTTTGCGTGTGCACGGTAGACAGTACCGTACCAAAATTATTACCTACATGTTCCATTACATCCAGCTCACCGCTTTTGGGCCAGCCGCCATACACGCTGCTGGTGGGCATCAGCCAGATGGCCGGCCAGGAGCCGCGGGCACGGGGCAACCGGGCGCGTACATCTACCCTGCCATACAGAAAGTCCATTTTGCCTTGTGTAATAAGACGGGCAGATGACCAGGGCTCGGTGGTATTTCCATTGGGGAAATCTTTCTTGCCTTTGATGATCAGCTTACCATCTTTCACACGTGCATTATCGTGCGTGGTATCTGTATACACCTGCTGTTCTCCATTGATCCAGCCTTTGGGCTGCGGATCTACTTTCCATTTGGTAACATCCGGTACGCCATCGGTATTAAATTCATCGTTGAAGATGACCGTCCAGTTGGGATTACCTTCAAACACCACATTGCCTTTTACATTGTATGCAGCAGTGTTGGCGTTTACCAGTTCCGTTCCTGAAACCGTGAGCTTTAAAATAGCCCGGGAATAATTAGCGGGTGAGTTACCACTGAGCGTAACACGCGCAATGGTATCATTTACCCGTTGCACATTGCCGACAGTAACGCCGGGAGGCAGGTTGGTGGCGGTCCAGTTAGCCGCGGTGAGTACGGAATCAAATACGCCTCCGCGCACCGTAGCAGTGAGTACTGCGCCATTCTCGTGGCCCATTAAAATGCTGGTATCTTTTACCGTGATACCAGTTGGGTTGGGCCCCTGTACCAGGTCGAAGTACAGGATACCATTGGCTTTCTTGCCATCGATATAATGTACTTCGATGCGGTTAAAATCTGTCCGTTGTTTTACGCTCTGAAAATTAAATGTTGCTTCTTCCCATTGATTGATCTGGGTTACTTTGTAGGTAAAGTACACCGCTTTGGAGTAGTTATCGCCGGGTTGCAGCTTAAACATGATCTCATCTTTCGTGCTGGCATACACCAGCATTTTAAAGGTGCTGTTGGTAGACAGGTCGAATGAATCCGTAAGGCTGCTGCCTGCACTCATGTACTCAAAGCAGGTAGTATCCTTTATGAACTTGGCTACCAGCGGACTGGTATTCAGCCCGGATACACTGGGGTTAGGCACACCGAACTGCACCTTCCCCGTAGTGGTATTACCGGCGTAGTAGGTCCACCTGCCGGAGCAGGGGCCGCTACCTTCCATGTTATCTAAAAGCAGGTATTGTGCCTGGAGCGGACCGCATAGGAACACGCCGAACAGCAACACCAAAAGTGTTGAGATGTTTTTCATAACGCTTCATTTAGGATGAGTAACCGTGGTTATTATAAATTCGGGTTTACTAATGCATCTACACCGGGTATAGGCAACCAGTAATTTGCCTGGGTGATGGCTCCCGCAGGCTGCAGATCACCGGGATCTTTACCGGCGTTGGCTGCAGCTACCTGGTCCAGTCGCACAAGATCAAACCAGCGGCTCCATTCACCTGCAAATTCCCAGGCTCTTTCATTCACCACCGCAGCAGCAAAATCAGCGCCCGACAGGTTTGCAGCCAATGGCGCCAATCCGGCCCTGTCACGCACAGCATTGATGGCTGCATATGCCTCGCTGTTGGGCGTACCGGCAGAGCGGGCCTGCGCTTCGGCGTAGATCAGCAATACATGTGCATAACGGATCATGATCACCGGGTTGTTTGACATATATACGGCCTTATCTCCTGCCTGCTGGATCGTGAACTTTTTATAGTAAGGATGTTTGGTGGTAGTTTGCTGCCAGGGAATGGTAGTGCCGTTCACTACAAACTCCGTGGAAAAGGTGTCGTCTTTTCTTTTGCCTGCCGGGAAGTTGTTGAAGAACTTCAGCTCCGGAAAGAAATCGCTCCAGCCGCCTTCATTTTCCGGCATGGTAGAAAGACCGTAAAATGAATTGTAGGTAGACCATTGCCCACGGGTGAAAAGTGTGAACACATCTTCCTTTGTACCACCTGCGAAGATCTTTAAAAATCCTCCCTGGTGCAGGTCGAAACCATACGTTGCTTTATTGTCTATTACCTCTTTTGCCTTAGCGGCTGCCAGTGCGTATTTCGACTGATCCTTCAGCGGCCATCCGGCTTCTGTAAGATATACATCTGCCAGCAATGCTTTCACGGAACCTTTGTTAGGTCTTCCCGGGTCACGTTTGTCGTTGGGTACCCATTGTTCTGCCCTGGCCAGGTCTTCTTCTATCAATTTATATACATCGGCAGGTTTACTTTTTTTGATGGTAAGAAGTTCGGGAGAATAAATTTCAGTAGGAATGATAGGTACTTCTCCCCAGAAGCGGGTGAGCCAGTAATAACACAAAGCCCGCAGGAAGCTGGCTTCTCCCACAATGGTTTGTGTCTTCGCTACAGTACCATCCGTTACCCGTGTGTAGTTGTTGATGATATTGGTGGTAGACTGGATCGTTTTATAACAGCCCAGCCAGATGGGTGTCATCCTGCCATTCAGCGAGGTAACATTGAAGCGGTCAAATTCGCGGAATTCTTCTTTATTGGAACCGGGATGTGTGGTAAGATCATCAGCGCCCATCGTCATGGCGATCTGTGATACGCTGGTGAAACCGCTGGTCCACGGCACCATTAAGCTGCCATATGCGCCGGTAAGCGCTGATTCAAGTCCTGCCTGGCTGCTTAATGCCTCCGCTCCTCCTACCAAACCCCTCGGGCTTTCTGTAAGCTCCTTGCTGCAACCCGCGGCAAATAACAACGTGGCTGCGAGAAATATTTTTTTCATGTGGAATCGTTTAGTCATGTACGTTATTTTTAAAAACTGAGCGTAACGCCTCCGGTAATTGTTTTTGCATTTGGATAAGAACCGAAATCTATTCCCTGGCGGATATCACCGTCAGCAGAATTGGCTTCAGGATCTATACCGCTGTAATTGGTGATGGTGAACAGGTTGGTAGCGTTCACAAACACTTTGATACCAAGGGCATTTTTCAGTTTTGATTTTGGTATATCGTAAGACAGGCTTACATTTTTAAGACGCAGGAAATCTGCTTTTTCCAGGAAGCGGGTACTTTGTGTGAAGTTCCTGTTCGTGGAACTGAATGCAGGGATATCTGATGTTTCGTTCACGCCGGGAATATACCTGTCTTTAATTTCAGCCAGTGTGGCTTCCCGCGCATCTCCGCCATAGTACATGGCTGCAGCGTTATTATAGTTCAGTTTTTCAAACCCGAAGAGGCCCTGGAAAAACAGGTTCAATGTAAATGCTTTGTAAGTAACGGTGTTATTCCAGCCGATGGAAGTTTTCGGAATACCTGTACCAATCACGCCATAGTCGTTGGCATCTATCTTTCCGTCGCTGTTGATATCGAGATACTTTGAATCGCCTGGTTTAGCGCCAAAATCCGCGGCCTTTGCATCGCCTGGTTTCCAGGTGCCCAGGTAAGTGAGGCCCCAGATAGCGCCCAGCGGCTGTCCCGGCATTACAACAAATTCGGGTTGCTGCGACATACCACCGCCAATTTTGCGGGTATTTGGATCAAAGATCATGGTCTTACCAGCGCCGATATATATTACCTTATTTTTGATAAAAGAAACATTCACGGAGCTATTCCAGTTTACGGCGCTTTTATCAATTACGGCAGCTTCTACGGATAATTCCCAACCTTTATTCTGCACGGTACCAACATTGCGGGTAATGGTGTTATTACCCAGGTAAAGCGGCAACGTTTCGTTCAGCAGCAGGTCGCGCGTATCTTTTATAAAGTAGTCTGCCGTCAGGTTAATCCTGTTGTTTAAAAATCCAACGTCCAGACCCACATTTTTTTGCTCGGTAGTTTCCCACTTCAGATCAGGGTTACCAATATTACCCATGACGATACCGGTCAGGAAAGTGGAATTGGTAAAAGATGCCACCCTGTTGGAATAGGCCGAATAAGTAACGTAAGGATTTACGCCCTGGTTACCTGTAAGTCCCCAGCTGCCACGCAGTTTCACGGTGCTGAGCGCCGGTATTTCCTGCATAAATGGTTCATTTGAAATCACCCAACCCGCAGACACGGAAGGGAAATAGGCGAACCTGTTATCGCCACGGAACTTGGAAGAACCATCACGACGCAGCGCGGCCGAAACAAGGTATTTATCTTTATAACCATAGTTAACACGACCTACGAGAGAAAACAAGGCCCATTTGGAATAGCCGGAAGACGGGCCTCCCGCAGTACCCTGTGAGAGGTTATACCACTGGAAATTTTCGTAAGTAAGATTGGAGGCGCCGGCAGATACATAGTTATAAGTGGACTGCTGGTATTCCATTACTGCGGTTACATCAAGATTATGTACCTCATTAAATAACCTGCGGTAGTTTAAGGTGTTTGTATTCTGGAGCGTAATCTCTTTGTTGGACCGGATACTGCTGGTTGCATTGCCTGAGTTGGTGATCTTTCCGCCGAAACTTTTGTTCTCGTATCCCAGGTAGTTCACACCATACTGCAGGTGGTAGCTCAACCCTGGCAGGATTTCAAAGCGGAAACCTCCTATCATGTTAGCCAGCATTCTATCAGTTACCGCGAGACGGTCAACAGTTAATGCCACCGGGTTGGAAAAGAGGGAGCCCACCGGGTCGTTGGGTGTGAAGGTACCGTCGGCTTTTCTTACCGGTACTGTCGGCGACCAGGTGATGGCCTGCGCCAGCGGGCTGCTTGGGCCATCGGCAGGGATGTCTACATTCTGCGCGGTGCTGTAGGAACCGGTGATGTTAAGCGTGGCAGACACCCTGTCTGAAAGACGCGAGTTGATGTTAGATCTTACCGTATAACGTTTGTAAGAAGAGTTATTGATCACGCCATCCTGGTTCAGGTAGTTGCCGGAAATAAAATAACCGGATTTGTCGTTGCCGCCTGCGAGGCTCAATAAATATTCCTGGCTAGGTGCAGCCCTGAAAATTTCATCCTGCCAGTTGGTACCGCCATTAGCGCGGTAGCCTGCTACCTGCTCGTCTGTAAATGGTTTCGTGGTGCCTACCGCTGTAGCGTGTGCGTTGGCAGTTTCCGCAAAATCACCGGCATTCAGCAGGTCCAGTTTTTTAATAACGGTAGAAGAAGAAAAGCGGCTGGTAAGATTCACTTTTAAAGCGCCTTTGCTGCCTTTCTTCGTGGTAACAATAATAACACCATTGGAACCACGGCTACCATAAATAGCGGTGGCAGATGCATCTTTCAACACCTGGATAGATTCAATATCATCCGGGTTGATGGCAAAAAATTCAGCTCCTACAAAACCATCCACTACGTATATGGGGCCATTGTTGCTGGTAATGGAGTTGGCGCCGCGGATACGGATTCTCACAGCACCGCCGGGAGAACCGGCCGCATTGGTTACCTGTACACCCGCTGCCCTGCCCTGTAACACCTGGTCCAGGCGATTTACGGGCTGGTCTTTAAACGATGCCGCGGTTACCGTAGTGATAGCGTTGGTGAGTGTTCCTCTTTTTTGTTCTCCATAACCTACTACTACCAGTTCATTCATACTGGAAGCGCTGGACTGGAGTATAACCGGCAGCTCGCTTTTGGCGCCTACCGGTACTTCCTCTTTATTATAACCAATGGATGAAACAATCAGTATTGCATTTTCGGTTGGTACGGTGATGGTGTACTCGCCGTTTTCATTTGTTACCACGCCTCTGCTGGTACCTTTTACCTGCACCGTTACGCCAGGCAGGGGTTCTCCTTTTGCGTTGGTGATACGCCCTTTCACTTCCTTGTCTGGCGGTGCGTTTGCGGGTGTCACCGGCGCGCCTTTCCGTTTAATAACAATCACCTTATCTGTGATCGTATAAGTGAGTGGCTGATCCAGGAAACAGGCGTCCAGCGCTTCCTGCAGGGAAGCGTCTTTCAGTTGCAGGCTAATTTTGCTGATGTGAAGCAGTTGTTCATCGGTATACAAAAAAGTATAGCCGGTTTGCTTTCTGATCTCTTTAAAGGCCTTGTCCAGGGATATGTTACGTTGCGATAAGGTAACTGTTTGTGAATACCCGGCTGCATGTACCTCCAGTAGGGTAATGGTCATCAAAAGCACCGTTAATTTCATAATCAGGAACGTTTTTACTGATAATCGTGGAAATTTTTTGACCCACGCAGGGCTTGGTTGCCCGCTTTGGGAAAAAAGCGTCAATTGCATACATTTGTGTAGTTTGGGTTGATAATGATAATTGTCGAAAGCGATTTTAATTACAGGCCCGGATCTAACCGGGGGCGCAGCGAACGCTCCCGGTTTTTTTGGGCACTTCAAAAACTGGTAATGGAATAAACATTAAGGACTCATAACGTCAATGTTTTTTGTAACGTGGAAAAAGGATTCAGGGCGATACAATCAGTTGTTTTCCCTTTATTTCAAAATGTACTTCACCGGTTAGTTCCATCATTTTCAACACCTGCGATACCGGCACATTCCGAGGGATGATACCCCTGAAGTGGGCAGATACGGGCGCTTTGTATATTACCTCCACATCATACCAGCGTGCTATCAAACGCATGGCCGAAGCGATGTCGTTGCCTTCCAGCTGGATAAATCCATTTTTCCAGGCCACTGCTTCTTCTGTATTCACACTTGCGGGGGCAGATAAGGTGCTGTTGCTTTTATTCAGCGCAATACCTTCGCCCGGCTGCAGGCGTTTACTGTTGCCATTGCTGCTTACGCGTACGGCGCCTTCCAGCAGCGTGGTTTTAATCTGCTGTTCATTGTCGTATGCCATCACGTTGAAATGAGTGCCCAGCACGGCGATTTCGAGGCTGTCCTTTCCATTATCTGTACGGGTGGGCACCATTACCCGGAAGGGTTGGTGGGCATTGGCGGCTACTTCAAAATAGGCTTCCCCGTTCAGCTCCACCTGCCTGTTGCGGCCGTTAAAGGAAACGGGATATTTTAAAGTGCTCTCGGCATTCAGCCATACGTGGGTGCCGTCCGGCAGCGTTACCTGGAACTGGCCGCCACGCGGGGTGCGCAGCGTATTATATTGCATGGTCAAAGCATCATGTGATGCCCCGTTATAGGTATAGGTGAGCTGGCCTGCGCCCTGCCGGGAAATTTTTGTATTGCCCTGTTGCGCCAATGTGCCGTTGATGGCGCTATCCAGCGGTACCTGGGTGCCATCTGCCAGTATAAGCACCGCTTTGTTGCTACCGGGCGCCACATCGTTGGCCGGTTTGGGTGTAACGGTTGCCAGTGGCACGGGAGCCGGCTTTTGCATCAACCGGTACGCGCCGCCTGCCAACAGCAACACACCGGATACAACGGCCGCTGCCAGCCATGCGCGCCGGTATTGCGGACGCATAGGTACCACCCTTTCTACGGGGCGGTCGGCGGCCAGTATATTAGCGGCCACCTGGTTCCAGTAAGTTTCGTCGTAATCCGCTGCTTCGCCGGGAAGTTCCTTTCGCAGCAGCATCTCCGCCAGTTGGGCGGTATGTCCGGTATCATCAGCCTGGATCAGGTCTGATAATTCCTGGAGCTCGTCGGCAGTAGCAGTATGGCTTACAGCCTGCTGCAGGAGGTATGCTAAACGGTCTTGTATCGACAATTTATGATCGTTTTTGATTGTTAATCAGTGAACGTGGTCGCTTCCTTAAAACGTGGTATTATACATACAGACGCGCAGGTAAATATTTAGGACCTATGGAAAAGAAAAAAAATTTTAACGGGTCAGCAACCACACCACCACGGCGGGAAAAAGGTGGCCCGACAACTCCAGTTGCTTCCGGATAAACTGCAGCGACCTTACCAGGGAGTTCTTAACGGTGTTGGGGGAAATGGACAACTCTCCGGCGATCTCCGGTATTTTAAGCCCCTTTTCACGGCTTAAGAGATAGATCCGCTTTGCCTGCGGAGGCAGTTGCGCTACTGCTTCGCTTACCTGTTTCATCATGGCGTTGTATACCATTGTTTCTTCCGTGGAACTGGCCGGCGCATCCGCAGTATAGTCTGATGTAATGGCATCTATGGCCTTGTGATGAACCACCTGTTTACGGAGATAGGAAAACGACAGGTGAAAAACGATCCGCAGCAGCCAGGAACGGGGATTTTCTATTTCCGGGAGCTTGTCGCGGCTGATCCATAACCGCAAAAATGTTTCCTGGACAATATCATCTGTCACAGAACCGGTTTTGGTCAGATGTAATATCAGTGGCCGCAGCTCAGGAACATACCGGCGAAAGAGCATGCGGAAAGCGGTTTCATCGCCTTCCGAAATCAGTTGGAATAGTTCTTTATCGTTATATAGCTGCGCATGCATATGTACTGCCCCCCGCTAATGTAGGAAAATTTAATTGCGAATTAATATTTTCCTGGAAGGGATAATATGAAGAAGCCCCGGGGAAAAGAATTCCCCGGGGCTGTTATCATTCATCTAAATTCACAGTCTTATTTCATCCACCAAACTTTTACAGTATTGGAGTTACCCCCCATCTGGCCGGTTTGTGTCTGATAATTTACAGTATTGTTGATCGATTCCTGTTCCGGGTATTGCAGCCTGTTAAAGTTCACATAAGTAGCCGGGTTGCCATCACGCGGCGTGCGGCCGGTTCTTCTCCACAAGTTATAAGCGAGCCAGGGCTGACGGAAAAATGATAACCATTCCTGTGCATAGATCTTATCCAGCTTCTGGGCGTCGGTGCCGGTAAAGGCTACTTTCGGATTAGCCAGGAATGCCGCCATCTGTACCGGCGTAGGACTTGCAGGTGCTACACTCGACCAGGCATCATTGGTAACATTGGTATTGTGCGCAATAAAGTACCAGAAGTTCACGGCAGAAGTAATACCTGCGGTGTACTCCGTACCTGCGGTAACCATGTTCTTCGCTACACCGAGGCCGCGTGCATATGCTTCTGCTTTCAGGAAATGTACTTCGGCAGCTGTCAGAAACAATTCAGGCTGATAATAAATATCTCTTACTATATAATAATTAAAGGGAGAAAATTTGCAGTTGTCTTTGTTGGTGAAATCACCATCCCTTTTATCCTGGTAAGGATTGGTATTATCGCTGGCGGTGCTGCCCGGCTGAAGCGGCGCCCAGGCACCTGCCTGGTTGGTTTCAAAGAACAACACTGCCCGCGGATCAAAGATCTGTGCCGTGCTTGTACCATCCGCCATCAGGTTCCAGCAGGTAGTGCTTAAGCGTACAAATTTATGCGAGGTAAAAGACCAGAAGCGGCTGTCGTTGAGTACATAGCCACCAAGTTTGCCAGGCCACATGCCGGCGTCTTCTCCTTCGCCGATCAGCGGAATCCCACTCAGGGCGTATTGCAGGTAAGGCGTGGCGGTAGCCGCATCCTTTTCTACTATCTGCATGGCATAACGCAGCAGCAGGGAGTTCCCAAACTTCTGCCACATGCTGATGTTATTGGCAAATAATGTTTCAGAAGCACCCAGCGACTGGTAAGCCTTTCCGCCCGGTGTAGTGGCAGCAGTGGTAAGATGCTGTGACGCCCATTTCAGTTGTTCCAGCAGGCTTTTATAGATACTTTCCTGTGAATCGTACTTTGGACGGTAATTAGCGGTGTTATAAGTATACGCAAGCCCTGCCTCTGAATAAGGAATATCCCCGAACTGATCGGTGATGCGCAAGGTTTTATACGCACGTAAAATGTAGGTGATGGACTGGATATTATCCATTTCCGCTTTATCTCCTGCATAAGCATTAATCTTATCCTGGATCTGGTTCAGATTCTGCAGCGTACCATAGTAATCATTCCAGATGTCCAGCGCACCATTCTGCACCAGGTAACCGGAGCTACCACTGATAGTAGCCAGCTGCGTAACCGGGTAGTAGTATTCGTTATGAATGGCCGCCTGCTCCTGCCCTTTCAGGAACAGGGTGCTGATTACCCCGTTTATCATGGGCGGTATGGTAGAAACGGTAGGTAATCCCGGCGTGGTGTTGATATCCTGGAAATCTTTGGTACAGGCTCCAAGCATGATGGATGCACCGGCTATATAAAGGAATATTTTCTTTGTGTTCTTCATGTTTTACACATTTTAATCGGTGAGTAGATCTGTTCCTTTAAAAAGAAACCCTTACCTGGAAACCTAAAGAGCGGAAGCTCGGCATAGACATAAACTCCAGCCCCTGGGCATTGCCTGCACCGTTTACACCTTCCGGGTTGATATGATCGGGCAATGAAGTGTAGAGGTAAAAGAGATCCCTTCCTACGAGCGACAGTGAAGCGGCCTGGAATACTTTTGTTTTTCTTACAAAGCTCTGTGGCACCTGGTAGTTAACAGCAATCTCTCTCATCTTCACCCAGGTATTTTCCAGCACAGCGCCCCTGTTGATCCAGTCGCTTCCTTTCACACCGGAGCCCAGATCGGTACTGCTCCATACGCCGTAAGGCATGTATTTATAATAGTAATGCACTACGTTATCATTCACTTTTCCATCGGGGAATACACCGGGCAATACCACGCCCCAGTTGGTTTGTGTGCCATTAGGCGTAGTGTATGGCAACCCGCCGCCATTCCTTTCTTTCAGTGTTTCCGGCGCCTGTCCCTGTTGCATAATGGTAGCATAGGTACCGGACCAGATGTCGCCGCCGATTTTTGCATCAATGAGCGTGCTTACAGAAATGCCGCCTTTGAACGTAAATGTATTGGTGATACCACCGGTTAATTTAGGCGTAGCGTTGCCCAAGGGCACCAATCCATCGGTAGCCTGGTACAGGGTACCGTTCATGGCTGTATTGCCGAAAGGATTCTGTACCATCAGTGGCAGGCCGGTTTTTGGATCGTAGATATAATCATGGCCGTAAATGGTACCAAACTGGTCGCCCACTCTTGCTGAAATAACCGGGCCGTGTCCGCCGCCATCGTTCCAGGCGCTCGCCATATCTACGCGGTCAGTACCGTCAGACAACGACAACAATTTATTGTTGCTGTGCGCCAGGTTAAGGGATACATCCCATCCAAATTCTTTCCGGTCAATTACTTTAGCACGCAGGATCAGTTCCATACCTGAATTTTCAAGCACACCGGTATTCACCACAATCGTGCTTACCCCGGAGCTTATAGGCAGTGGAGAGCTGAGGATCTGGTTCCTGGACTTTCCTTTATAATACCTGAAATCAGCATTCAAACGGTTATGGAGAAAGCCTAACACAACGCCGAAATCAGCGGTGGTGTTAATGGCTGGTTTGAAGTCTTTCGCCGGCAGTGAGCTTGGCAGCAGGTTAGCCGCCTGGCCTGCGAATGTTAAGCTGGAATAATTATAGTTAACCTGGTAAGGAGCAGGATCTACTGCTGCCTGCGCCCACGCTACCCTTATTTTACCAAAGCTGAGGATAGCCGGATCTGTCTTCAGCAGATCAGAAAATACAAAGCTACCTGCAAAAGACGGGAAGAAGTAAGACCACTGATCTTTAGGCAAGGCGGATGACCAGTCGTTACGACCGGTTACATCCAGGTAAAGATAATTCTTGTACGACAGGTTAATGAAACTGTATACAGAATTCATGCGTTTACGCAGCTGGCTTTCTGTTACCGGGTGCGGGTTGCCGAGATAAGTACCTGTGTTCAGTGAATATACATTGGGGATTGCCCAGTTATCGTTGTAATTAAACATGCCGTACATGTCGCGCTGGTAAATGGTTCCACCCAGTGAGAACTTTGCGTTAAGCACACCGTTCAGCAGGTTTTCTTTATGCAGCGTTCCGATGAAATCCATGTTGGAAGCGTTGTCCTGCTCTGTACCATGACCATAATATCCTTTGGTGATGCCTATAACATCCGTAGGTTTGTTTTTGATGGTCAGCTCATTGGTGTTATTATCCAGTCCTCCGCGGAAAACAAAATCCAGGAAGTCGGTGGCTTCATAATTCAGCTGTACGCCGGCCAGTAATTTACGCCTGTTCTGAACCGTATTATTTTCAAAGATATTCCACACGGTATAGCCGCCATTTCCCACCCACGGGAAACCGGAAAGGGTGTTCTGTGAGCCGTCTTCATTTTTATAGATGCCGATATCTTCGCCACGGTAGTTCCTGCCGGCATTGTATACCAGGCGTTTCATCCAGGAATTGGCATCGTCGTTACCCAGTTGCGGAGGGTTATGATATTGATTAACGATGTAGGAGGAAGTAACCTGCACATTTACTCTTTTTGTGAGCTTCATGTTGGCGCCGAGGTTGAAGGTATTGCGGTAGTAATCACTGTTTGGCAATACTGCTTCATTATCCAGGCGGGAATAGGATGCCCGGATAGATCCCCATTCGTTACCGCCGGAGAGGGATACGTTATGTGTTGACTGTGTACCATTACGGAACAGCAGTTTAATATTATCGGGTTGCGGTACATCTGCCTGTTGGGAACCATCCCACCAGGTGACCATTTTGCCATCCATTTTCGGGCCCCAGGAAAGGCCTGAACCGGCCCATCCCACCTGGTTCCAGGTATTTACGCCAAAAGGACCGGAGCCTGTTTTAGGGTCCACAAACATGCCGCTCCAGTTTTCTGTTAACTTCGGATTGCCGTTGGCATCTGTTAAATATTGCGGCGGATCTAACGATACCATACCTCCTGCGCCATATTCATTCTGCAACTGGAGGAAACGGTATGGGTCAATATTTTTATAGCCATAGGTATAGTCCACACCCAAACCGTTGCGTTTTGCGCCTTTCTTAGTGGTGATCAGGATAACGCCGTTAGCGCCTTTACCACCATACAAAGCGGCGGCGGTGGGGCCTTTCAGCACGCTGATGGTTTCAATATCTTCGGGATTGATCATGTTGATAGGGCTACCGAAATCTTTCGGAGAACTGGTGCTGGCAGCGTTTGCGTTGTTGCCGGCGTACATGGCGCTACCGGTAGGTGCATTACGCACATCGTAAGGCTGCGCAAGGTCATTGGCCATAGGCATACCATCCACAATGATCAGGGGCTGGTTATCGCCCTGGATAGTGTTGTTACCGCCAATAACGATGCGGGTGGTACCACCGTCCACACCATTCGGACTGGTTACATTCACACCTGCCATTTTTCCGGCCAGTGCATTCACAATATTGGGCGCATTGGATTTAGCTACTTCTCCCCCTTTTACTTCTTCCTGTGAATAGCCCAATGTTCTTACGCTTCTTTTGATACCCAATGCGGTTACGGCTACCGCATCCAGCGAGGTGGCGGAGGTAGTCATCACGATATTCAGTACCGGGTTGGCGCCTACAGTTACACGTTGCTGGGCAAAACCAATTGAAGAAAATACAAGGACATCCCCTTCCTTTGCGTCCAGCTCAAAATGCCCTTCTACGTTGGTAACGGTACCCCTGTTGGTACCGGCCACCATTACATTCACACCTGGCAACGGGCTGCCGTCGTTGGATTTTACGATACCACTGATCTTTTGAAACAGCACGTTAAACCCCTCAATATTCATAGGGGCTTCTTTCTTCAGCACAATCTGTTCATTGATCACTTCAAAAGTGATGTGCAATGGACTGAGCAGACGGTGTAACACTTCGCCCAGCTGCTCATCGCTGGCCTTTACCGCAACCCGTTGTTTAACGGGTAATGTGCTGTTATTATAGGTGAAGTTTACGGCAGTTTTCTCCGTAATTGCCCTGAGGATATTACGCAGGTCGGTGGGCGGCATATTTAATGACACCTTTTTGCTCAATACTTCCTGTGCGTGCACATCCCGGGCGAATGTACAGGTGATCAGGCTGAGCAGAAAACCTATTTGCAGAAGAGTAACCCTCATAAAAAATATGACAGTCCGGTTGGAGTTTGCAATTTTGTGCATAACTTCAAGTGTTTTGTTGTGATTAATGAAAACGTTAGTACGACAAATCCTTTCCTGTGGCAGTTGTCCAGACGTTACAGGAAAAAATTACAGGGTGGCGGTGTTAGTGCATCGCCACTTTTTTTTGGTTGATAGTCAAGTGAACTCAGGGATCATTTTAGCGGAATTACAAGTGAACAATACTTTTAACTACAGGGCTTCCCGGTAATATATACCTGGCCCCCGCTGATTTTATAGCTGGCATTGATAGCTGCACAAATGATTTTCAGTTTATTCTCAAATGATTCATTGGTGATGGTAGTGGTGATCATGCACTTCCCAAACACTTCCTCGCTTGCATTAATTTTTATACTGTAGGCCGCTTCCATTGCCTGGAAGATGTCTGTTACGGCGGTATTGTCAAATACAAAAGGCGGTGGCTCCACGGCAGGCAGCAATGCTGCCACATCGCTGGTATTCAGCGAATCGGCCACAAATGCCGAGGTACGGGTATTAAAACGGATCTTATGATTTGGTGTAACCACATAACTGCGCTGTTCTTTATCGGCGAGGTTGTACACGGCTATTTTACCGGTTTTTACGGTCACCGTTAAACTCCCGTTTTCTGTTGTTACCCGGAAACTCGTTCCCAGCACTTTGATCCCCACTTCAGGCGTATATACAAAGAATGGCCTGGCAGCGTCTTTGGCGATATCAAAAAACGCATCACCTTTCAGGAATACTTCTCTTTTGGGTTGTAATAAAAAGGCATCGTGGCGGATAGAAGCGCCTGCGTTCAGCACTACGGTGGAACCATCTGTAAGCCAGGCTATTTGATTGGCATTAGTAGTGTTGATACGGGTAAGCTGCTCATTTTCCATGTGGCTGTCCAGCTTCGCGGCTACCGGTGTTTTGTTGTCTTTTTTCAGGTAGATGGATAACAGGGTAATACCTGCCAGCACTGCGGCCGCTGCCCCCCACCACCTGTAACGCGAAATCCTTCTTATGCGTGCCGGCGCCCATTCCGTAGCAGGGCGTTCTTCCGCGATATGTTCGTCGAGGGCGGCGTATACTTCCTGCAGCAGCGATTCGTCTACTGCGGGTTGTGGTACGTTGCCCAATGCCAGCACCATACTGCGGGCCTTTTCGAGATCAGCGACCCGTTCGGGATGCGCTGCCATCCACTGCTCCCACCGGGCGGTATTAACCGCATCGGGGCGTAACACCCATTGAACAAAGCTATCGTCCCGGATAAATTCCCAGGTATCCTCTCCAAAATGCTTCATGCAGCTGTTTTTTTTGAGACAATTAACTGCCCCTTTATCATAAATGACAAAGACGCTCATTTTATACTCAAAAAATTTAAAGTTTTTTTAACTTAGGCGGAAATGCCCTGCCATAGCGGAAACAGGATGTCAGAGAAAGAGATAAAAGGTTTCCAGCAGGCGCCGGGCGAACGGAGTGGTTTCCAGCGTTTCTTTGATGCGCCCCAGGGCGTTATAAAGGAGATTGCTCACAGACTGGTACTTCATGTGCATCAGTTCTGCAATCTGGGCATTGGTAAAGCCCATATAAAAGCGGAGGGTGATAATTTCCTGCTGCCGCCGCGATAATTTCCGGATCGCATTATCGAGCAGGATACTGCGTGAATCACTGATTTCTGCATCAATGATCCTTTCTTCTACGGTAGATTCTACCTGGTTATACTGGTGAAGGAATTTATCCTGCCTGCCGGAAGCAGTTCTGTATTGATAATTGGCCCTGATCAGTTTATACTTCAGGCTGCGGCATAAATAAAACCGTATGGCCACTTCGTCGCTGACGGTATCCCTGCTGTTCCACATCTCTATAAAAAGATCATGGATCATGTCTTTCAACTTCTCCCGGTCCGTACAAAACCTGAAACCGTATTCAAACAGGTACCTGGTATATTCGCGGTAAATCAGCGTAAAAGCAGCTTTATCGCCACCTTTAAATCGCTTCCATAAAGCAGCTTCCTCAAAACAAACGTCTTTTCTTGCAGGCATGCGTGGATCTTTTACGGCAAAACTGATCTTGGTATCAATTGGGTTGGCTAAAATTTTGGATGTACCCGAAATGTAAATATTTTTTATCAATCAATCAAATATCATTCAAATACCATAAAGGAATAACATAAAAATATCAGTAAGAAAGCTGTTTTTTTAATTGTCCGTTTTACACCTGATAATAAAGGAGGCGACATAAAATGCCATCTCCTTCATCTATTATTGATTGCTTTTATAAAGGATAAGGGCGTAATGGTGCCCTAACTTCTTCAGTCAGCCCTGAAATCATACTGATTTTTTAGTATATTTATCTTAACGGTAAAGTATACTCCTTAATTTTCACGTATGAACAATATTTCCAAGAGAAGACTTTTTGATGCTGTTGCCTGGCAGTTGGCCCAATTCCCTAAACCTGATATGCTGGCGGCTAAGATCAACGGACAATGGAAAACCTATGACACCGCCAGTGTTGTTGAAATTGTAAATCGTTTCAGTGCAGGACTGCTGCAACTGGGTGTTGGCGGGAACGACTTTACGCCCGAAGGCGCCGATAAAATTGCTATTATCAGCAACAACCGCCCGGAATGGGTATTCACGGATCTGGCTGTGCAGCAAACAGGCGCTGTGCTGGTGCCCATCTACCCTACTACCAACCCAGCCGAGCTGCAGTTTATCCTGAAAGATGCCGCGGTAAAATATATGTTTGTGAGCAGTAAGGAATTGCTTGATAAAGTAAACAGTATCCGGGAAGGGGTTCCTTCTTTACAACATATCTATACCTTTGATGAAATACCCGGCACAACACACTGGTCCACCATTCCGGCGCAGGCCACTCCCGCCTTGCTGGAGCAGGTGGAAAGCATCAAAGCGGGCATCGATCCTCATCACCTGGCCACCATTATTTATACTTCCGGTACTACCGGCACACCCAAAGGCGTAATGCTGTCGCACCATAATATTGTGTCGAATGTTTTATTGTCCAAAGAAAGTTTTCCGTTTGAAGATTCTCCGCAGCCCAGTAAGGTATTGAGTTTTTTACCACTGAATCACATTTTTGAGAAGTGCGTAACTTATATCTACCTGTATAGCGGCATCAGTATTTATTATGCCGAAAGCATGGATACACTCAGCGCCAACCTGAAAGAGATTAGTCCGGATGGCTTTACCACCGTTCCCCGTCTGCTGGAAAAAGTATTTGAAAAAATAATGGCTACCGGCAGCGAATTAACAGGTGTCAAACGTAAACTGTTTTTCTGGGCGGTATCCCTGGCCGGAAAGTATGATAACAATATCAGCGGAGGCGCGTGGTACAACCTGCAGCTGGCCATTGCCAATAAATTAATATTCAGTAAATGGCGGCAGGCGCTCGGTAATAAGATCCGGTTTATAGTAACCGGTGGCGCTGCCTGCCAGGAAAAACTACTGCGTATTTTTAACGCCGCGCAGATCCCTGTGTACGAAGGATACGGGCCTACCGAAAACAGTCCGGTTATTTGTGTGAACCGGAAAACACCGGGCGATATGAAGTTTGGTACCGTAGGTCCACCCATTAATGGTATTGAAGTAAAGCTGGCAGAAGATGGCGAGATCTGTGTAAAGGGTCCATCGGTAATGATGGGGTATTATAAAAGACCGGACCTCACCGCCGAAACCGTTATTGATGGCTGGTTGCACACCGGGGATGTGGGATCATGGGTAGATGATAAATTTTTGAAAATAACAGACCGTAAGAAAGAGCTGTTTAAAACCAGCGGTGGAAAATATGTGGCCCCTCAGCCCATTGAAAATAAATTCAAGGAAAGTCCTTTTATTGAACAGATCATGGTAGTAGGTGAAGGGGAGAAATTTACGGGCGCATTAATTGTTCCGGCTTTTACCTACCTGAAGTACTGGATGAACCAACAGAATATTCCTTACACCACCAATGAAGATGCCGTTAAAATACCGAAGGTGCTGGACATGTACCAGGAGGTAGTGAACAATTACAACCAGCACTTTAATCATGTGGAACAAATTAAGAAGTTTGAACTGCTTACCACAGAATGGAGTATTGCCGGCGGGGAAATGACGCCAAAGCTCAGCCTGAAAAGGAAGGTAGTCACGGAGAAATATAAAAATACAATAGCAAAAATATACAGTTAGGAAGATGATTTCCGGAATTCCTTCACGATACGTATCACTACAGGGATGGTGACTGTAACGATGATAACAATGATAAAATATTTAAGATAAGGTTTCAGGAAAGGCATGCTGCCAATGAGATAGCCGGCCAGTACAAAGCTGAATCCGTATGCGATGGAACCAATGGTAACAAACAACAGGAAGCGGCGGAAATCAAGTCCGATCATTCCTGCCACAATGGGTGCAAACGTGCGGATGAGAGGAAGAAATATGCCTGCCGTTAGCGCGGTGGCGCCATATTTTTTATAGAATGCTTCTGCTGATACGAGGTACTGCCGGCGGAAGATCCCGGAGTCTTTCTTATTCTTCAGCAGATGACCGGTTTTCCGGCCAATCCAATACCCGGTTACATTACCGGCAATGGCAGCAACGGCGCACAGCGCGCAAACCACCAATATATTATAATTGAAATTCCCGTTGGCCGTTAGTACACCAGCGGTAAACATCAGGCCGCCGCTGGGCAGGAAGAAGCAGAAAAACAATCCTGTTTGTCCGAATACCGAAAGGAATACGATGAGTAACCCTCCATAGCTGATTAATGATTCAGCATTCATGTTATAATTTGTTTTAGGGATGTTATGCGCTGATAAAAATTTCTTTTATTAAGATAGATTTCCATGCGCGGATCCGGGGTGTTCACGGATCATTTACAATTTAAACTTTTATTCAATTAAAAAAAGCACGCACTACGCTAATTGGCTGCGTTGTGATCTGCTACTTTAGCCGGGTGAATCCGAATACGCTGATTTCCCTGCCCGATGGGAAACGCCGGAATTGTTTGTATCTAACCACTTTATGTTAACCTTAAAAAGAAAGAAAAAATGAAATCTTATTGTTTGTTATCACGTTTCGCGGGACTTTTTCTCCTTGTCAGTATAGTGGCATGTAAAAAGAATGACACGCTTCTTCAGTCTGTTCCTGATGCATCAAAAAACATGGTAGCCGGTACGCTGGTATCCGGTGGAGAGGTGGCCGTCCCTGTTTCCTGGTATGCGCTGGAGCTGAAGCTGATAAAAGAAACGCCGGGGTTTAGTCCACCCGTGGCAGCCAGGGCTATAGCCTATACCGGCGTTGCACTCCGCGAGGCAGTATTGGGCGGCATGAACGGAGCGCCTTCACTGGGCGGACAGCTCAACGGGCTTGGCCGTCTTCCTGCACCGGAAAGATGGAAGCGCTACAACTGGGCCATAGCTGCCAACAGTGCGATGGCGCAGATTATTAAAAGCCTTTTCGCCAATGCCAGTGTTGAGAACCTCAGCCTGATCAACCAGCTGGAAAGCGACAATCTCCAGGCGTATACGGACAGCTGTTCCCCCGAAGTGGCGACCCGTTCCATCAGTTTTGGCAAATCAATCGCCACTGCTATTTACCAATGGTCTGCTTCAGACGGAGGAAAAGACGGCTACCTGAACAACTTCCCTACCGACTATACGCCGCCGGTAGGACCAGCTTACTGGGTACCCACACCGCCACTTTTCCAGCGCGCCATGTTACCTTACTGGGGAAAGAACCGCCCGATGGTTAAGCCTACGGCAGCTGATTCAGCAGTGATCCCGCATCCTGCTTTTTCAACAGATACTTTCAGCACCTTCTACAAGGCGGCCTACTTTGTTTACCAGAAAGGGAAAACACTTACACCGGAAGAAACCCTCATTGCCCGTTACTGGGCAGATGGCGGCGGTACCTTCACACCTCCCGGTCACCTGATTGCACTCACCACGCAACTGGTTACGGAACAACACCTGAGCCTCGGCCAGGCGGCTACACTGTTTGCACAGGTAGGAATAGGATTGAACGATGCAGGCATCCTTTGCTGGAAGTATAAATACCAGTATAACCTGCTTCGCCCTGTTACGTATATCCGTTCGCATATCGACAGCAGCTGGTCGCCGCTGATAGGCACTCCTCCATTCCCGTCTTACACGTCCGGTCATGCTACTTTTACCAGCGCAGCAGGCAACATCCTGGCTGCACGCTTTGGCAACGGATTCGTGTTTACGGATAAACAAAAAGTGCCGGAAGGATTCTCCCCACGTTCCTTCAACAGCTTCACTGATATGATCAATGAAGCCTCCATTTCAAGAGTGTATGGCGGTATTCATTACGACTTCGACAGCGAAACCGGCAGCCTCACCGGAAAGGGCTTAGCCCAGCGGGTGCTGTCGTTGAACTACTAAAGAAATGTATGTTCCGGTCAGGTGCCCAAATGAGAAAAGGCTGTATCACATTGGATACAGCCTTTCTTTTTATTTGGAGTGTTACAAAAAAATATCTTTAAAACTCGATATCATCTGCTACGTTTCCACCCTGCTTTTCAGCAAACAACTGCTGATACTTTGCCTGGTAGGCTGCCTGCCGTTGATTATACCCGGCATAGTCAGCCTGGATATCCCGGTGGATCTGGTCATTCCATAAAGACGCAGCAATCTGGAAATCCCCGATGGGAATACCGTAATTATCGACGATCCACTGCGCGCCGTCCAGGCCATAGTCGTAGGCTACCTGCCGGGCCACTTCCAGCTCCTGGTAGAAGTCTTTATCCTGTTTAATTTTTTCGATATTGCCCGCACCCTCCGGTGACGCACTGGCCTTTAAGCCGCTGAACTTCGGGTGTTGATCAGCCTGACCAAAGTACTGGCCAAAGAGGGTAACAATGTGAAAGGTGGCGTCCTGCTTCATCCGCTCAGGCCACAGCAGGTTGGCTTCCTGCCAAACGGGTAATTCAACCCCCAAAGCCTTTGCTACGTCATCTTCACTTAAACCGCTGCCGAGTCTCGCGCAGGCGGCGCCGTAATCTTCTAATGTAATGCCGTGAATAGGTTCTAATAATGGATTACCAGACATATAATTTCTATTTAAGGATGATGATTAATATTATATTCATTTATTAAGCGCTCGTAAAATTTCTCATTCTCCACTACCATATCGGGTACTATCTTATTCCATTCATCAAACATGCAACGCAGGTAGTGACGGTACAAGTCCGGATTCTTCGGGTTACTGGCTTCATAACTCCGGAGCAAATGAGCCGTTCGCTGCTCTGCCAGGCTGCGGGCCTGGTGCAATACCATACGCGCTCCTGTAGAGGGACTAAAAGTATTCTGCGACTGGCAGAACGGGCAGGTGATATAAGTATCAATAAAAAACATCCTGGGAATAGTGATGTTGCCGCCACACTGTTTGCAACTGAATTTATCACGTATCCGTTCAAATGCTGCCAGTTCCTCCTGGTATGCCGATTCCAGGTCCTGTTCACCGGCGGCGCCCTGCAGCAGGGAAATGGCATGGTTTATTTTGTCTTCAAAAACATTGTGCCGGTCCAGGCAGGCCATTCTGAATGTATACAGCTTCCTGCGGTACTCACTCCCGGCACTGGAAATAATGGAGGGGAGCGATGCTTCGGCTTCCTGCATAAAACAAACAATATTCTCTTCCTTTACCTCGTTCGCCTTATTCCGCATCTGGTTAATTTGTCCCAGCAGCCCCGAAAGCATATGGATGTGCGCGCGTTTATAAGGATCTGTGTCCTGGCGGAAAACTTTCTGCAGTTCAGGCACGGCAGCAGTGTTCATTTCCTCCATCCGGGCTTCCAGCTTCTCCAGGAAAACAAACCATCTCTCCTGCCTGGTTCTCATCTCTTCGATCAGGGCAAGGTTCTCATTTTTCTTATTGAATAAATTGAACATGATTTATGAATTATTTTCCTTCCTGATATTCACACCATCCGTCAGCTTTGTATCCATGAATACAAAACCGCAGTAGGCGCAGGCCGTGAGTCCTTTGTGATAGGCCCGTCCTGCACCGCATTCGGGACAATCACGAATATCCATTCTGGCTTCTTCGTTTGTTATTTCGCCGCCATAATTTTCCTGGGTCTCCACCTTATTTTTGAGCTGTTCCAGGTAGGCTTGTATCCGTTTCTTTTCCTCTGCCATAATCCTGCGGGTTGAGGGTTAAAGTAATTTCAGCAGTTCTTCTTTCTTGGCAGCGTACTCCTGTTCTGTAATCAGCTGCGCATCGAAGAGTGCCTTCAGTTGTTTGAGTCTTTCCGTGATATCTGCTGCGGGAGCGGGTTTGGGCTGCATGGCTCCCTGGGTAACCATATTCGTGATGAGGCCCATTGTTACTGCCTGCCGGGCGCCATCTCCTAAATTGGAATGTTCTTTGTCCATCGCATTGGCGATGCTGTACTGCGAAAACTTATTCATGTCTGTTACCATGTTCATACCGGTAACTTTGTCGTATTGTTTAAGCACTTCTTCCGGCAGGGTGATGCTGGTAATGGTGAAGCGGGTAATTTCCAGGCCAAAGTCAGTGAAGTATGGCTGAAGGAGAGGTTGTGTTTTTTCGTTTAACCCGGAAATGTTACCTGCTGCATCTACCACGGAAATCTGCGCCAGTGCAAGTACTTCGGCAAACTTCGGCGCTATAAAATCGCGTAACTGTAACTCCAGCTCTGTGATGCTGAGTCGTGGCCAGGTACCTGCATACTCTTTGAAGAACTTTGACACGTCTGTAATACGGATATTATACGTACCAAAGGCCCTTACCCGTACCTGCCCAAAGGTGGCATCCTTCATTAACACCGGCGCCGGGGTACCCCATTTGAGGTTTACAAACTGATGGGTGTTGAAAAAATAAATGTCTGCTTTAATGGGACTTTCAAAACCATATTTCCAGCCCCGGAGCCTTGTGAGTATAGGGATGTTTTCGGTTTTCAGGGTGTGCCTCCCGGCAGGAAATACATCCGCCAGCTGCCCTTCGTTGAGGAAAAGGGCGTGTTGACTTTCCCTTACGGTGAGTACGGCACCATCCTTAATTTCCTTATCTGCATCTGCAAACTTCCACATCAACGCATTAGGATCCGGTGTTACAGATTCAATGATTTCAATAAAAGGTAATCCCATCCTGCAAGATTTAAATATTCGGTGCTTTGACCGTAAATAGCATGTCGTTTATAGCATCCAGTATTTCTGTTTCAAATACTTCCTGTCGCTTTCTTCCTTTCTTTGTATCCGGAAAATAGTCGCTGACAGCATAATTCCTGCCAAACCTGTCTTTTTTATTAGAAATAACATACTGCAGGTCGTTGTTAGTTGTTTCCTGCAAAATATATACTTCTTCAAATGACATGAGTTTTCTCGAATACAAACCCGGTGCTTTCAGATAAACCTCCCGGGTACGCTCATCAAAAACATACGTGAGGTTTACTTTAAACAGGAAGTCATACACAGCGTAAAAGCCACAGATAACGCCTATACACATTATAAACCTGGATACCTCGTAATTAAGCGGCCATATCAGCGGAATAATGAAGGCTGCTGCCGCCAGTATTACACAGGAAATAATTTTGCCTTTGTATACGCCGTTAGGTTGGAAACTCAGTTTCCCGTCAACAGCTTTCAGGTTATACGATGCCATCATTACAGGTTTAAGCGATGTCTTCCTCCTCCAGGCCCATAATGCCGGCTATTTCCATTGTGACCTGCTGCAACGGCTTTGTAAGAAACATAGTCTGGTGCAGCATCACCGATTTCCGCTTGCCATTTTTATCCATGATCATAGCGGCAGTTGCGTTTACAGTAACGATAAACGACTGTTTTGAAATGAGGAAATTCTGAAAGTCCTCAAACCGGTACTCCGTTGGAGATATAAAGAAAACAGGTTGTACTGAAATGGTGCGGGCATTTACATCGATCTTTAATTTGCCGGTAACTCTCAGCGCGATGATAACTGCAAATACACCTATTAACAGGCTACTCACTATTCCCCCACGGGTTGGATTATTGTATAGGATAAATACGATCAGACCAAATAATAAAAGGGCCAACAAACAAAAGAATGCTGTCTGGGATTTCTTTGTATATACATTCCCTTCCCGGGTAAAATATTGAAGCGGCTGCATGCGGTAATTTCTGATATGGCTATATAATAAATAACAGATCTCCGGATCCTGGCTAATTGATAAATGAAAATTTGTTCTCGAATACTTTACCAAATACCGGAACAGGTTTTTCTGCCTGGTTAGCTGCATTGATAATTCCCAGTATCCAGAATATAAGGATCACATACCCGATCAGGCCGAGGAAAGATAAAGAGGGCACCACGTGCGCTATTATAGTCAGGGTAATATTGAGCAGGATACTCACAATGGCAAGTCCTAACGACTGCCTCAGGTGATACCTGAGCAGGCTGTCTGATTTCTCTTTCCCGGAGAAGTAAGCAATCAGCCAACCGATCAGGGTTACATATGACAAAATAGATAATGTTTTGCTGTTCATGGGTTCAAGGTTTTTTCGTTGGCGATATTGCCTGTGCAAATGTGCGGTGAATGTTTCTTAACCAGGCATTCAGGTAGCCTACAAAACGACTACCCAGGGGAAAAAGAGCGTCTACAATATGACTACAACATTTTCAAACATCTTACTATTATTATCTTATAAATATAAATATTTATAACTTTAAAGATCTTTTCATACTGACTATTAGTGATTTATAGTAATTTAACCGCATGAAATCATTACCATATCTACCCTTTGTTTGTCTGTTGATCTGTATATGCGGGTGGTCATGTTTTGCATTTGCACAAATGCCGTTGTCGGATAGTTTACAATCAGTAACCGCTAACCCCGCCTTCAATGAAAAGGAGAAACCGCCTTTACTTAATCAGCTGGCTGAAATATACCGGGCCAATAAAAACTATTCCCTTGCCATGACCACGGCCAGGCAAAGTGTGGCTCTCTCCCTCCGGCATCAAAATTACCGGGAGGCCACTAAAGCTTATGCGATGCTGGCAAACATCAAATTCAATACGCAGCAATATGCCGATCTGAAACAAACTGTTGATTCCGTATTCACCAGCGCGCAACAGGCCAACGATCCGGTGGCAATGGCATATGCTTATTATACCCGTGCGCTGTTATATAAAACGCTGGATAAGTCGGACGATGTGGTAAAGTATTGCCAGCTGGGCCTCCGGCAATTGGAGAAAACCCCTGACCCCTATATTGCAGCCAAAATATATTACCAGCTTTACGTTGTTAATTCGGGCTGGAACAATGAAGAAAAGGTAGGGATCTATGCCGGGGAAGCCACAAACAATGCGCTCAAAACAAATGATTACAACCTGTTGAGCAATTGTTATACGGCCCTGTCGGTAGCCCATGAATATAAATTCAATGCTACCCAAAACCGGCAGGAGCTGGATAGTGTGCTGTACTACCTGGGTAAACCGGAGGCGCTTTACCGGCAGTACCCCGGCAGGGTTGCCGCTAACACCTATGCCATTGCCTGTATAAATATTGCCAACTGCTATCTGAAATACTTCCCTGCTGAGGATGCAGCGGCGAAAGCACAGGCTGTTCACTATGCCGGTATTGCCCGGTCGGTGTTAAAAGATGCTCCCAACAGCGAAGAGGTGGTTGCCAGCAGCTTAGGCATCCTCAGCGAATATGCCCGGCGGGAAGGCAACGAGGCCCAGGCAGAAAATTATCTGCTGGAAGCCTACCAGGTGATGAAAACGGCTAACGGTCATTCTTATTATACTATAATCAATGTGGTGCAGGCACTGTCTAATCTTTATGAACAAAAAGGGGACTACCGGAAAGCGCTGGAGTTTCAAAAAGAGGCCACTCTATATAACAACAAAAATTTTAATCAGCAACAGGCGCTCAATACCCAAAAGCTGGAAATACAATACGAAACGGAAAAGAAAAACAACGAAATGCAAATCCTGAAAGAACGGGAGAAAAGCCGCACCATGCAGAATTATTTATATGCCTGCATAGCGCTTGCCTCCCTGCTTGGACTGATATTCATGTTCCGCTCCTATCACTTCAGGTTACGTTACTCCCTGCAGCGGGAAAAGCAGCTGCAACTGGAAAAACACGAGTCTGAAATGCAGGTAAAGCTGGAAAAAGAAGAACACGCAAGGCTCAGAGCCGAGCAGCAACTCCTGGAAACCCAGCAACAACAACTCAAAAAAGAGGTAATGGCCAATGTGCTGCACCTCGAACATAAGCACCAGACGCTGCTGCATATCAAAGACAAATTAACGGAAGGCGACTCCGTAAACATGCAGAAAATCCTGAAGGAAGAAATGGTGATCGATAACGACTTTGAACATGCAAAAGTCCAGATCCAACAGATACACCCCGATTTCTTTCACCTGATCAACGACAAAGCACAGAAAAAGCTCACCCTGCTCGACCTGAAGCTTTGCGCCTACCTGTATCTTAAAATGGACACCCGCCAAATTGCCCAGCTGATGAATATTGAAGCCAAAAGCGTAAGAATGAGCCGTTACAGGATCAAACAGAAGCTGGGACTGGACAAAGAAGATGACCTGAATGCTTTTTTACAGGGTTTGGGTAGTTAACTTACCCGGCCGGCCACTTCCCCTCTCCGCACCATCCCTCCTTTGCTATGCCAGTTAAGCTTCCTCCTGGCCAGATCCATTGTATTTCGAAATACAATACGAAATTAATCACTGCTGAAGATGCAGAAAAATAAACCCGCCGCTTTTGCCGCATTTTGCCGGTGTAAAGTTTTCATAGTGTATGGGGAGTGTATGGGAAGTGTATGGTGAGTGTATGGTGAGTGTATGGGAACAGTATAGGAACAGTATAGGGAGTGTATAGGGACTGTATAGGGACTGTATAGGGACTGTATGGGGAATACGACACATAGACGAGTCCTAAGTATCCGAGAAGTATCCAAGAGGTATGGGAGAAGTATACAGGAAGTAGTAACTACCAATAACAAAACCCGCGATGATCGCAGGTTTTGTTATTGGTAGGGGGCCCTTCAGCGCCACCAGGCGCCTGCTACTACCAGGGTATCTCTCCGGTAGCAGGGTTATTCTCCTCACTAAAAAACCTCCCTGTGGGGCCATCATCGCCGATAGTAGCGTATTTAACCAAACGCGCCCCGGCTTCTTCCACGCTGCCGGTTCCGCGGTGGTTATTGAAATCGGTAGCAATAAAGCCAGGATCAATGGCATTTACTTTAAATGGCGTGTCACGGAGTTCATAAGCCAGGGTCACCGTATACATGTTAAGTGCCGTTTTCGACGGAAGGTAAGCGGCGCCTTTATGATGATAAAACGGCCAGGAAGGGTCGCTATTCAACGTGAGCGATGCCATACTTGAACTTACGTTCACGATGCGGGGCTGCGGAGCGCTTTGCAGCAAATCAATAAAAGCCCGGGTAACTCTTACCACGCCATATAAATTGGTTTCAAACACCTTTTGGAAAACGGCAATATCTGTTCCGGTTGCCGTTTGCGGAAGGCCGCCGCTAATGCCCGCGTTATTAATAAGTACATCCAGTACATCGGTTTTTTTGCCTATTTCAGCACGGGCAGCATCTACTGATGCCTGGTTGCTTACATCTATTTGTATGGCCTCCACTTCATTCAACCCTTCAGCTTTGAGTTTTTCTACAGCTTCAAGGCCATTGGCCAGGTTACGGCTACCTAAATAAACGTAATATCCCTTTTGCAGCAGCTGCCGCGTGGTTTCAAACCCAATGCTTTTATTGGCCCCGGTAATCAATACTTTTTTCATAATCCTTTGTAATTAATAGTTAAAAGTGAGTGTAGTTTTTATGACTTCCTCATCCTGTTTTATTAATACAAAGTTCCGGCTTACATGGGCCTTCCTGTTAAAGAGAATCAAACCAAAAAGTATGACTTTCAAACCTTACCCGTCCTGAATGACCGGGGAGTAGCTCCGGTAACACGTTTAAAGTAGTTGTTAAAGTAGGTGGGATATTCAAAACCCAGGCTGTAGGCGATGTCGGCCACACTCCAATCGGTATGTCGCAACAGCGCTTTTGCTTCTGAGGCAATACGTTCCGCGATGTGTACGGAGGTTGGTTTACCGGTAACAGCGCTTACCGATCGGTTGAGATAATTTACGTGTACAGACAGGGTTGCGGCGAAGTCCTGGGCCGTTCTTAATTTCAGCGGATCTCCGGTGTTATCGACCGGGAATTGCCTCTCCAATAATTCCATAAAGAGATAGGTAATCCGCGTAGCAGCATTTTTTTGCCTCAGCTCATTTTGTAATGGCTGAATGCTTAACGCTTCGTGAAGGATCAGCTCTATACAGCCCCGGAGCAATTCGTCTTTGTAATGATAATCACTCCTGTGTACCGACAGCATCTTTTGAAACAAGCCGGTTAAAAACGCCGCCTGTTCCCTGTTAAGACGAACTACCGGTGACACGCCAAAACGAAATAATGGAGAGTTCTGTAAGATCTCCGTTCGTTCCCTTCCGGAGAAAAATGCTTCCGTAAACAAACAGGCATACCCTTTCTTTTCCGTGGAACGATCCACTACCGTATGAGGTATATTGGGATTGGCGAAAAATAAAAACGTGTCATTCATTTCGATCGTTTCATCACCGTGGTAAATGATCATATCACCGGCGACCAGCACTATCTTATAAAAGTCACGCCTGCCGTGGGGTTGTGAGGGATTTGAGATACCTGAAATTTCGTGGACCTTAAATCCTTTCAGTTTCAAATCCGATGTATAAGACCGGGCAACCGTGGTTTCAGTTTTGTTGATCATCTTACAAAATTAAGAAAATCAAACCAAAAACAGGTAACACACCAGGTAGAATTAGGCCCCGATAAATATCGGGGCCCTTTTAGCAAACCTACATCTGTTTACACCTTATGTGTTGTTGCACCCCATAAGTGTTCAGAAAGATATCAACCGGTTCTATCCGCTCCTCTTCCACCCGCCGCAAAAATTAAGGCTGCCCGGAATGAGCAGCCTTGTTGCTGCTTATGAAAAGTACCCGATAGCGGGTTTCTTACGGTGACGGGAAAAACGGACAAGTATACTATCCACAATCAGGTACATAGCCGGTACCACAAAAAGCGTGAGTATCATAGAACTTGTTAACCCTCCAATGATTACCCAGGCCATTCCGTTTTTAATCTCAGCCGCGGCGCCTTTTGCCATTGCGATGGGTAACATGCCAAAAATCATCGCAAGCGTTGTCATTAGAATCGGGCGAAGCCTTTCCCTGCCTGCTTCTATCAATGCTTCCACCGTTTCAAATCCTTCCTCTCTGAGTTTATTTGTAAAGTCGACAAGGAGAATAGCATTTTTAGCGACCAACCCCAACAGCATAATCATTCCGATAATCGTGAAGATGTTTAATGTTTCCATCGTAAGCGCCAGCGCCAGTAATGCGCCAACCAGTGCCACCGGTATAGAAAACAGCACCACAAACGGATACACCGCGTTTTCATAAAGCGCTACCATGATAAGATACACCAGTACGATTGCGGTGATAAGTGCCAGGGCAAGGCTTCCAAAGGCATCTGCCTGATTCCTGGAATCTCCCAGATACTGAACACTAACCCCTTCCGGCACCTTTATAGATTTTGCCTTAGCTTTGATTTCAGCGCTTACAGTACCCGTTGGCCGGCCGGAAACGTTTGCCTGCACTGTAATTGATCCGAGTCGATCCATACGCTGAAGCGTGGTTTCCCCCAGCGTTTCTTCAACATCCGCGAATTGCCGCAGCAGTATAGTTTGACCATCAGCGTTTACTACCGGCAGGTTCCTTATATTGCTGACGTCCGATTTGCTAAACTGATCCAGCCCTATCCTGATATCATACTCGTTCCCATTTTGTTTGAACTGATTCTTATCATCTCCACTGAATGCATTCTGTAGCGCCGCACCAACAGCACCCGCATTGAGTCCGAGGAGACTCATTCTCTCCCTATTGAGCCGGATGTCTACCTCCGGTTTCCTGTTCTTTACGGACAGCTTTACAAACTGCGTCCCGGGAACATCTGCCACAACCTTCATATACTCATCAGCAACCTGCCGGATGTCTCTCAGATCAACACCTTTGATGGCTATCTGTATCGGCGCGTTACTTACATTTCCGGTTATTGAAGTGGAGGCCACGGTAAATTTCACACCCTCAATGATGCTACTTAATTTTTGCTGCAGATACATTCCGAGTTCCTCAGCACTTTTACTTCTCTGGCTCTTATCTACCAGGTTAATCGTCAGTTCAGCCAGGTTGGCATTGGATGATGCCCCGGCCACGCTTCCGCTCACAAACCCTATACTGGAGAAGATTTTTTTCACCTCTGGTTGTTCCCGGATAATCTTCTCCGCCTGCTGCACCTTCATATTAGTTTTATAAATACTTGCTGTTGGCTCCAATTCCATATTCAGGATCAAATCACTTTGGTCCGCCTTCGGTATAAACGCAGCTCCAATAAACCCCATCGGGATCAATGCAATGGATCCAAGTATCAGGCACATTACAAGCATCAGCAACCATCTCTTTCTTCTTAACACTACCCTTAATAATCTACCATATTCTTCTTTTATCATTTCGATAAAGTACTCGAACTTCAAATTAATCCTTCCCCAAATACTTTTTGCAGACAGCTCCTCCAGTTTCCCAAACCTGCTTGCCAGCAAAGGTGTGATGGTAAATGATACGAAGAGACTCATCAGTGTTGAGAAAACAACGGCGAGAGAAAACTCCCGTAAAATTGCTCCAATCATCCCGCCGGCTAATGCCAGCGGCAGAAACACCACCACATCCACCAATGTGATAGATAAGGCTGTAAAACCAATCTCATTTCGCCCTTCCAATGCTGCCTTCCGGCGATCAGCTCCCATCTCCATATGACGATAAATATTCTCCAGCACCACAATTGAATCGTCTACAAGAATTCCCACTACCAACGACATTGCCATTAACGTCATTAGATTCAGGGAGAATCCCTGCAGGTACATGGCGATAAATGTAGGAATGATAGAAGATGGAAGAGCGATCAGTACAAATGATGCACTTCTCACACTATGGAGAAAAGCCAGCATTACAATACCTACAATTATTACAGCCAGAAACAGATCGAACATAACTGCATCAGCAGCATGCAATGTATATATACTCTGATCCGAGGAAACATTAAACCGCAGTTTCTGCCCCAGGTATTGTTTCTCTAACTCATTAAAACACTTCTTTACCCCGTCGCTTACTGCTACCGCATTGGCGTCACTCTGCTTAATGATTTGAATACCAATTGATGGAATCCCATCTATGTGGTTGATGGCTGCAGGCTTTGCCGCCCCATCTGACACATCAGCAATATCGCCTAATTTTATGGCGCCCTGAGTGGGGTGTTGCAAAATGATCAGGTTACGAAACTCTCCGACCGAATCCACATTTGCATCGTAGCGGATGGAAAGCTCCCTGTTTGTTGTTTCAATGCTCCCGGCAGGAAATGAAAGGTTCGCATTACTGATAGTGCTTGTCACCTGCCCAATGGAAAGCCCATAAGCCAAAAGCCTGTCCTGCCTTATATTTACCTGAATCTCCCGTTTTTCTCCTCCAATAATGTTAACCTGTCCTACTCCGGGAACGTTCTGTAATACCGGGCGCAACTGGTTATCGACCAGGTCAAAAATTTTCCGGGGAGGCAAATTTCCCGTAACGCCGGCTTTAATAACCGGCGTTTCATCCAGGTTGACTTTACTTATCCTTGGCTTTTTAGCATCAAGTGGTAACTCACTGATAATTTGATCAGCTTTTCGCTGAACATCACGTTCTGCCTTATCCACATCGGTTCCCGACTTGAAAGAAATGGTAATTACTGAAAGATTTTCCTGAGAAGTTGAACTAATCTGATCCAACCCCTCCACCGAGGAAACCGCATCCTCCAGTTTTTTTGTAACATTGATTTGAACTTCAGCCGCTGCAGCCCCTGGATAGATTGTGCTGATAGAAACCGTAGGCACCTCAATTTTGGGCAGGAGATTGTAATTTAAACTCAGGTACGACTGAATACCAAACAGGATCAGTACTGTAAAGATTACAATAAGCAACAGTGGCCGTTTTATGGCGATTTCAGTAATTGACATACCTATTATTCTTTACTTAATAACATTAATTAAAGCACTGTCCTTCAGGTTAACCTGACCAGAAATAACCACCTTATCCCCTTCTTCCAAACCACCCAATACCTCCAGTTCATCTCCATAATTTATACCTACACTGATTTTCCGCAGGATAGCCTTGCCATTTATCACCACATAAACGGCTGCATCGGTAGTGCTTTCAATCAGGGCTTCCCGCGAAACAAGTAATACTTTCCGTTCAGTTTTCTTTGAGAAATCGGCATTAACAAATGTACCTGCACGCAGCGGCATGGAGTTATCATTAGGCGCCGTAATTTCAACCTGGTAGTTGAATGCCTGATTAGCCCGTGGACTAATGAAAGTTACTACCCCGGGAATAATCCTTCCCGGATAAACATCTGTGGTGATAGCAATTTTCTGGCCTTTAGCTACTTTGTAAACTTCGTCCTCCGTCAGGTTTACCTGTACTTTCAGTGAAGACATATTCACTATTGAAGCCACTTCTGTTCCGGGCCCAATGAATGTACCCTGTTCAACCGGCCTGGAAGCAATAACACCATCATCCGGCGCTTTAATGCTTGCATCGGCGATCTGTTTCCGTATCTGCTGAACAAGGTTCATTGCGTCATTATAGTTTTGTTGTATGCCCGCCACCTTTTCAGGGGTAGCAGCGTTTCCTTCCAGCAGTTCCCTGTAATTATTATTATCCCGTTCCAACTTCGCCGCATTCGTCTCGGCCTTTTGCAAGTCAAGCGCAAGCAATCTGCTATCAACAACAGCGAGCAGCTGGCCCTTCTTTACATGATCACCCAAACTGAACATCACTCTCTGTAATTGGCCACCGGAAGCAGAGAACACCCTGGACTCTCTTAAAGGCGCCAGTGTACCGGTTTTCACCAGGCGCGCCAGCATGATCTCTGACTTCACAGTGTAAATAGTAACAGGTATACGGATATCTCCGGTTTTAGCTGGTAAATTTTTCGCTGCAATTTTGTTTTTATTATATGCCAACATGAACACAATAACAATTAACATTACAATGATCACCAGTATCAATACGATTCTTTTTTTCATCGCAGTTAAAGAGAATTTAAAAATGTTTTCAATGTACCCGCGGCTTTTTCAAGATCAACCCGGGCCTGGTAGTAACTATACATAGCGTTCAGATAATTATTTTGCGCTGACTGGAGGGAATTCCGGGTGATTAACCAGTCATTCAAATCAGTGGTACCCTTCTGAAATTGAAGATTCGTTACTTTAAATACTGATTCGGCCAGGTCCACATTTCGTTTATCATTTTCCATATTGGTCCGGGCCTGGGTAACTTTCGTCCGGGCATTTTCAAACTCAACAGTGAACTTACTTTCAGAAAGTTTCAAACTCTCCTCTGCATTGATCCGGTTTATCACGGCCTGCTTATGCCTGGCATTACGCTTATAGAAGTCCAATATTGGAATCGTGAGTTTTAAGCCGACCGCCGAGTATGGCAGTAACTCATCATAGGCGCCTCCCAGTTTGTCGCCGAATCCAACGGCGCCGTAACGCGCATATCCCGTCAATTTAGGCAGGCCCTCCGCTTTAATGCGGGCCTGTTCTATCCCTAATAATCTGACATTAGTGGATGATACCTTGTAGTCAATCCGGGCTGCCGGAGAAAAACTGGCCAGCGAATCCTCCTGGCCAGCCAGCGGCGTTATAGCAGTAACCAGGTTAACGGGAAGTTTATCATCAATGGGATATCCCATCTCGAATTTCAATTGATTTTCCGCTAATTGAAAATTACTCTCAGCTACCCTGATCTGCGACATTGTGTTATTGAAATCCACGGACACCTTATCCAGGTCCTTCTGTAATACAACACCTTTGGCCACCTGCAAACGGTATATATCCATCTGTTGTTCATAGGTTTTACTGTTAAACTGTAACAGCAGAATTTGTTGCCGGTACACCAGCAATTGAAAATAGGCGGCGCTAATATTGTAGATAATTGATTCCTGACTCTGTTGAATGTTGAGATCCGCCAGTTCCCTATTGAGTTTATTTGCTTTGAGGCCCGTCAGCAATGACTGATCGTATAATACCTGGTCGAGTTGTGCAAGGGCATTGGAATTAAATTTCTGTGTAAAAGACACCTTTATTTCATTTGGCCCCAGCACTCCGGCTGGAATAACATTTTGCTGCAATTTGAGATTGTTATCCAACATTGAAGTAAGACTCACTTTTGGAAGATAATCTGCAAGAACCTCCCTGGCTTTAGCATCGGCAGCTATTTTCTGATTAGCGTAAATTCTGGCATTCCGGTTATTTTGCAGACCATATTCTATACAATGCTTCAATGTCCATTCCTCCTGGGCCTCCGCTTTGATGTATATGCAACAGATGATCAGCATTAGAAAACTTTTAGTCATACATTCTAACTTATTCCTTCGTCTGTAAAAGGACTTCTGATAAAATGCTGCTAAAATAGCCTATAGGGGAACAGCTAAAATTCATTTTATACCAAACCGGCTGGTTTTTATACAAAAGAAGATAATGGGCACTAACAATGGGACGTTGTGAACCTACCTGTTCGCAATCTTTTTGGTTACAAACTCATTGAAAAAGAAATCCCTGTAAATACTTCCGATGGGGATTTCGTTTGTACCTATGTACACGGTGTTATTATCCACAGAATCGATATGCTTAACATTGATGACATAGGATTTGCTTACTCTCACAAACATATCTTTTGGTAATTGATCATAGATGGTTTTGATATTCATTGCCGTCATTACTTTCTGATTTTCGCTGTGCATTACCACATAATCTTTTAAGCCCTGAATAAAAAGTATGTTATTGAAATAGACTTTAAAAATTCTCCGGTCTGCTTTCACAAAGAAAAAATCATCTGCTACCTGTTCAATATTGTTATTGGTGTAGTCCGCCTTTAATAATTTGGAGTAGGTACGGGCTTTTTCAACAGCCTTTTGAAAACGTTCTAATTTTACGGGTTTTATCAGGTAGTCAATCGCATCTACCTCGTAGCTGTCGGTAGCAAATTCAGAATAGGCGGTTGTAAAAATCACAAATGTTTCTTTTGGAATAGTCCGGGCAAATTCAATTCCGTTAATTCCCGGCATTTGTATGTCAAGAAAGATTAACTCAACTGTATTGTTTTCTATAAAATCGGTGGCGGTTTCGGGGCTGTTGAATGAACCGATTAAATCTAAATCGTCTGTTTTGTTAATCAACATCTCTATGGCTTCTCTCGCCAATGGTTCATCATCTATAATAATACAGTTCATAACTTTATACGCTTTACTATATAACAAAATAATCGTCTGCTATATTTTAATTCTCTTCTTTCATTACTATGCAGGTCATAGCTTTATGGTTAAAGTTACGTAATACCTTTCTGAGTCTTCTTCGATACTTAAACTATGTGTTGCCGGAAACAAAAGCTCCAGTCTTCGTTTAACATTTGCCAGCCCCAATCCGCCTGCATTACTAACAGATTTAACCATAGGTTTGGAATTGATACATTTAAAGAAAAGTTCATCGTTTCTAACATCGAAATACAGGTTCACATAAGACGATTTTGTTGCATCATTATTGTGCTTCACTGCATTTTCCACAAACGAAATGAACAGCAAGGGAGGAATTTGCACACCGCTCAAATCTCCCTCTTTTGAAATCAGGAAATCAAAACTATCCCGCCTTACTTTCTCCAAATTTAAAAAATCTTCCAGGAAATGAATATCCGAAGTCAACAACACCTTATCCCTTGCACTGTCATAAAGTTGGTAGCGAAGTAAATCGCTCAACTTTACCAAAACTTCCGAGGCTTTTTCGGGATCCTTCTTCGTTAGAACATTGGCATTGTTTAACATATTAAACAAAAAATGCGGGTTGATTTGATTTTTCAACTGTTCCAGTTCTGCATAAGTTTTCGATTGTTTCAACTCGTAGATCAATTGCTTGTCCATCATTCCCTTCTGAAACAGTTTTATGGAAGATGAAGCCGCTAACAGCAGCACGGTAAGGAAGGAAAAAAGCGGGATATTCAGCCCATTTTCTTTATTAAAAGGATTAAAAAAATAACCACAAACAGCCACTACAACAAGGATACCGATCACAGACAGGCAGTATTCAATATTCTTATTCCTGAACAAAAGCTTTGGCACCAGCACGTACATATTTACATAGAATAATGCAATAAAATATACAAATATCACTATCGGGTTGTCAATTACGGGAGTGCTGTTGTACAACACAGCACCTATAAAAACAATGAGCAGCAAATGCCGGAATATTCTGCGGTCGGGTGAAATCAGGAAACGGAAAAGTACGTTTTCGCTAATAAGCTGCTGATGGCTAAAATCATTCATTTATAAAATTGTATAGAACAAATTTAACAATTAAAGCGCTGGTCTGATCTGCTTTTTATACGAAAGTGTTTGCTTTTTATACGAAAACAAGACACATTATAAAAACGCATAAGACAAGAAATACATTTTGTAGTACCCCGGCATACTTTGCTATAAAAGATACCGCATTTGGTATAATTAAAAAAAGGCAGTTATCCAAAGGAATAGTTTTGTGTCGAATTTACAACTGTTAAATCGATTTTTAAAAGATGAGATACCAGATTATTTATATACTGCTGCTTATAACCGTTTCATTCGGGGCCTATTCACAACAGAAAGTGACATTGAGTGGAACAGTCACCATGAAAACAAACACCGAAACAGTAATCGGCGCAAGCATTTTCATTCCTGAAGCAAAAGTTTCGGCAATTACCAATTCGTATGGCTTTTATTCTGTCACCCTGCCCAAAGGGGAATATACAATCGTTATCAGCTGTATAGGATTTGAGAATATCGAGGAACATATCACGCTGACAGGAAACACCAAGAAGAATTTTTCGATGCTTGAAAAAAGCAGAACCTTAGATGAGGTAGTGATAAAATACAATAGTCCGGCAACCAACATCCGGAACCCGGAAATGAGTGTGAATAAGCTTTCTATCGCCACCATCAAAAAGATGCCGGCAGTTATGGGCGAGGTTGATGTTTTAAAAGCGATTCTGCAACTTCCGGGAGTTTCCACTTCACAGGAAGGAGCAACAGGCTTTAACGTCAGAGGTGGTTCCGTTGACGGCAACCTGATATTGTTGGATGAAGCCGTTGTTTACAATACTTCCCACCTGTTCGGCTTCTTCTCCGTTTTTAACGCTGATGTGATTAAAGATTTGAAATTGTATAAGGGTGGAATACCTGCTAATTTCGGTGGGCGCACCTCCTCTGTTCTGGATATTTATCAAAAAGAAGGGAACAACCAGGAATATCACGTAACGGGGGGAATTGGGGCGATTTCGAGCAGATTACTGGCAGAAGGCCCTATTGCAAAAGGTAAAAGCTCGTTCGTAGTTGCTGGCCGTACTTCTTATGCCCAGTTGTTTATGAAACTGGCTGACAACCCCAATTCTGTTTCTTTTTACGATTTGAATGCCAAACTGAATTATAACATCAATGACAATAACAGGATTTTCCTTTCAGGATATTTCGGCAAGGATAAAATGGATTTCAGCAATTTTTTCAGTAACACTTATGGAAACTCATTCTTTAATCTTCGTTGGAATCATATCTTTTCCGAGAAACTTTTTTCCAATGCGTCAATCATTTACAGTAAGTACGATTATGGCCTGAAGATAAAATATGTTGGCATTGATTGGGTATCGGACATCCGCAACTATAATCTGAAGTACAACTTTAACCATCGTGTGTCTGATAAGCTGGTTTTGAATTATGGTCTCAATTCCATCTACTACCAGTTCAATCCCGGCACCATAAAACCTATGGATGAAAAATCGCCTATCAATGCTGACCAGCTTGAAAAAAAATACGCCTGGGAAAATGCATTGTATATTAGTGCCGAGCAAAAACTAACGGATAAAATATCCATGAATTATGGCCTGCGATATAGCAATTTCCTGCGATTGGGGGAACAGAATGTAAATAATTATGCCAATAATCAGGCAGTAGTTTTCAATCCCACGTTACAAATTTATGAGGAAGGAACACCCACGGGTGTAACATACTACGGTAAAAACAAAAAGATTACTGGTTTTGGAAATTTAGAACCCCGTCTGGCAGTTTCCTATAGTATAAATGACGACCAGTCCATTAAGGCGAGTTATAACCGGATGAGCCAGTACATCCATTTAATTTCCAACACAGCTTCCGTCTCCCCACTCGATATATGGGCGCCGAGCGACCAATATCTGAAACCCGAAATTCTTGACCAGGTGGCATTGGGCTATTTCAGAAATTTCAGCAATGGAAAATATTCCCTGGAAACAGAAGCTTTTTACAAGAAAATTAAAAACAAAGCAGATTACATTGACGGTGCCGAATTGATTGCCCAGAAAGCCATAGAACAGGTATTGCTAAACGGTGAGGGAAGGGCTTATGGTCTTGAAGTGATGCTGAAGAAAAATACCGGGAAACTGACAGGCTGGCTTTCTTACACACTTTCCAGGGCAGAGCAGCGCACACCGGGAAGAAACGCAGAAGAACCTGGCATTAACAACGGCGAATGGTATCGTGCTAATTACGATAAAACGCATAATTTTTCACTTACAGCTGCTTATCAACGGACAAAAAAATGGAGTTTTGGCGGCATTTTTACCTACCAAACAGGAAAAGCTGCCACCTTTCCCATCGGCAAATACCAGTACCAGGGAATTACGATTGGGAACTACGGAGTGCGAAATGCTAATTCGCTCCCGGCTTATCATCATCTGGATTTATCGGCAACCTACACACCAAAACCTGACAGCAAAAAAAGATGGAAAGGTGAATGGGTATTCAGTATTTACAATGTTTATAACAGAGGCAACGCCGCATCTATCATGTTCGAGCAAAACAGGGAAACTGGGTTGAGCGAAGCAAAGAGGATATCCATTTTCGGTATCATTCCGGGCGTGACTTACAATTTCAAATTTTAATTCTAATAATATAAAAATGAAGAATATACTTAAATACCTGGTTGTTTCATGCTGTTTTTTTCTCCTGTCCTGCACAAAAGTAGTGGAAGTAGATTTAGAAACAGCAGAACCAAAATTGGTAATTGACGCATCGATTGACTGGATAAAGGGTACGACGGGCAATGAGCAGAAAATCATACTCTCCACCACAACGGGATATTACAGTCCGACATTCCCAACAGTTTCAGGAGCGGATATAGTTGTAACAAATTCAGCAAATACTGTTTTTAGTTTTACAGAAAATCCCGGTACGGGAGAATATATCTGCTCCAATTTCCATCCTGTTATCGGGGAAACTTATACATTAAAAGTAGTTTTAAATGGGGAGACTTATACCGCAACCGAAACTTGTATGGGTGTGCCGGATATTGAAAATAATATTGAACAGAATGATGAGGGTGGATTTGGAGGTGACGAAGTGGAAATCACCTACTACTACCAGGATAATGGCAGTGAGGAAAACTACTATCTGCACCGTATTCTATCACCTGTATCAAAGTTTCCGGATTATAAAGCACAAGATGATGAGAACAGTCAAGGCAAACTAATGCAGGAATATTTTTCTGACGAAGATCTGAAAGCAGGAGATCCGGTAAACATCCGGCTGTATGGAATATCCAGGAGATATTATGATTATTTCAGAAAGTTGTTAGCAGCATCCGGGTCTGGTAGCGGCCCGTTTCAAACAACACCGGGTTCGGTGAGAGGAAATATCGTTAACCAGACCCATTTCGAAAACTTTGCCTATGGATATTTCAGGTTATCGGAAGTGGACGTAAAGGATTATACGATCAAGTAATTAGTAAGGCGTGATCCCTATGGTACTAAACCTTTTGGTGTTTGATCTTAAAAGATTTTTATCTTTGTGAAAGATATCATGCCCACATAGGAATATAAGAAATATGCCCACTTACGTTTTTTTCAATGTTTCAGCATATGGTCATGTGAACCCAACGCTCCCCATCGTTGCCGAGCTAAGCAGACGTGGCCATAAGGTTTATTATTTTATCGGCGAATCCTTCGCCGGCGCCATACAAAAAGCTGGTGGCATCCCGGTCATATTACCGGGAACTTCACGAAGTCAGAATACAACGCCACCGGGGGACAAAGAGATTGCGCTTTTACCGTTTTTAATGGCGCGTGAATCGCCCCGTATAGTGCCGGAAATTGTGGCCAGGTTGAAAAGTATAAACCCTGACTGTATTATATTTAATACTATGCTGCTTTCGGCCAGGCTCGCAGCACGGATATTGCGACTACCCGCGATCGGCTTCCGCCCCTTTCATAGTCCCAGGCTACAGCAAAAGATTATTGAAAATTTTACTGACCCGGATTTCAAATTACTTGCACATGCTGCCAGTGAAGCGCTTGCAGCGGTTACAACATCCTACCAGCTCCCTGCTCTTACCCTTCAGGAGATATTTTCAGAAGTACCCGGGCTAACGTTGGTATTTCTACCAAAAACATTCCAGGTTGATGCAGCCCAATTCGATGAGCGTTTTCTGTTTGTAGGGCCCTCCTTTACAGCGCCACCATCAATCCCGTGGCCGGTAGCCCAAACCAGCAAGTCACCAGCAATCAGGATTTATATTTCACTGGGCACATTACGAAATAATGAACCGGATTTTTACCGCAAATGTTTCTCTGCTTTCTCAGCACCTGATTGGAGCGTAGTAATGTCGGTTGGAGATCAGATCGACTTACATACACTGGAACCCATTCCCGATAATTTTGTTGTAAAGCGCTCTGTTCCCCAAACCGCCCTACTCTCTCATGTGGATGTTTTTGTTACTCATGGCGGCTTGAACAGCACAATGGAAAGCCTGTATTATGGTGTACCTATGGTTGTTCTGCCATCTATAAAAGAACAGGTAACAACGGCAGAACGTGTACGGGATCTGCATCTGGGCCTTATTCTTGACCGTACAGATTTTACTGCCGAAGCACTTCGTGAAACGGTGACAACAGTATTCCAAAGCGAATCGATCAGGCATGCCGCGCGCGATATAAAGGACACCATACATAGCGCAGGGGGCTATTTGCGTGCTACTGATGCAATTGTTGCATTTCAGCAAAGAGCGCTTCCTTCAGCCTGATTATTATCTGCCATAGGATAAAATCTGTGGTTAATCCTACCCGCTGTAAATTATTTGACTTACTCAACCCATAGCAATGATGCATCATTTTAGAAATAACGCTCTATATATTCTCTTTATACTACTAACCCCCAAATGTTTAATTGCCCAAACCGACCCGGCATTTAAACCCGTATCGGCAGATATCATCAAACTCTCATCTAAAGTATTGGATGAAGACCGGAAAATTTATATTTATACGCCGCCTATAGATACCCTACTGCCCGGTAAGCGCTACCCCGTACTATACGTTCTTGACGGCGACAATCATTTTAGCCTGATGGCAGAATATTGCCGGTACCTTAGCCGTAGGGATGTAAATGTTATGCCCGAAATGATTATAGTGGGCATTCCTAATACAAACCGGACAAGGGACCTCACCCCAATCCACAGTATTATTGATTATGATGGAAAGCCAGACACCAGCTCAAACTCCAGGCTTAAATCTAGCGGCGGTGGTAATAATTTCTTACAGTTCATTGGTACTGAGCTGATACCTTATGTTGACGCGCACTACAAAACACAACCTTTTAAAATTTTTGCAGGACATTCATTCGGCGGTATCACCACGATCAATTGCCTGTTAACGCAGCCGGATATGTTTGGTGCTTACATAGCCATAAGCCCATCCTTTTGGTGGGATAAGGGATATTTACTTAGTCTCGCTGATGAAAAGCTAAAAAATGACCGGGTTGTAAATAAAATGATCTTTTACAGTGATGCGGACGAAGGAATGTCAGAACCGTCCTTCCATACCAACCTGTTAAAATTCGACTCTATAATAACCAAAAGAAAGATAGCGGGCTTAGACCATAAGTATGCTTACTATCCCGAAGACTCACATATGACGGAGCCCATAAAAGCCTATTATGACGCTTTGCGGTTTATTTTCAGGCAATGGGATCTGCCACAGACAGATCCGGAATTATTGAATGCCGCTGTTGTAAAGCAACATTATCAGCAACTGTCGCAACGGTATGGATATTCCGTTACGCCGCCGGAAGCAAATATGAACAACATGGCAATGTATTTAATAACCCAGTATGGAGCACTGGATAATGCAATAAGTTTACTGGAAATGAATACCCAAAACTACCCCGCATCAGCAACTGCCTTTAGCCAGTTGGGCGATGCATACCTGAAAAAAGGTGATCGTTCAAAGGCAGTTATTTGCTATAAAAAGGCGCTTGCATTAAATCCCGGCCTGCAAGATGTAAAAGCTAAACTGGCAAGGGCTTCAGAAAGCCAGTAAAATAATGCAGAGCGGTACCACTGTGGTATTATCGCAGAAACTGATCCAACCGAAGAAACCGATCTCTGGCAACCGTAAAGAGCGGTTTACATCGACTGCTGCTACAGAGCAGTTGTGACATTTTTGAGAGGTTAACAATTAACAGGGTATGAACATTTGTGTAACAAATTTGGTGATTATTAGCATTGTTCCATTTTTAAACATGCTTTTTTTGCTTCTTTAACCAAATTAAACCACGATATGAAAAAGCAAAACCCACTAACAAGAGTAACCAGGAAGGTTGCTTTTGGCGCTGCTGCATTCGTTGTACTTGCAGGCGCTATAATTTTAACAAGCTGTAAAAAAGAGGCAAAAACCCAGCCCGGGGTAGTTGGTATTGAGCGTCTTTCCAATGCTGAAGTCGCGGCTCAATTCTACCAATCGGGTACACATAACGGCTTCTTTTGGTCACTTTGGAAAAGTGATGGCGCTACCGGTACAGTTAATTACGCAAATGGCCCTGGCGGAAATTACAGCGTTAACTGGAATGGATTTAATGGCAATTTTACGTGCGGCAAAGGTTATTCTGTAGGTTCTACATCCTACAAAATAGGATATAATCTCGGTACTTATTCAAATTCCGGTGGTGGTACTTTCGGCTGGTACGGATGGACCAGAAATCCTTATTATGAGTATTATGTGAACGAAACATGGGGTGCAGTATCACCTCATACCGGCACCTATTTAGGAACATTTGAAAGCGATGGTGCAGGTTATAACGTGTGGACCCGTTGGGTGACAGGTAAAAATATCGATGGTGGTGATGGCTTCAGACAGATTTACAGCTCCAGAGTTACAAAAGTTACTACCGGACAAAATCGCGTCATTACTTTTGCCAACCACTATAACAAGTGGAGTAGTTTAGGCTATACTCTTGGCCAGTTAAATATTCCGGCTATTATGGTGGCAGAGACCTGGGGCACTAATACTAATGGCAATATTAACTGTACTATTTGGGCGCAATAAACACTGATTTAAATCCCCCCGCACTAAATACTGCCTTGCTTTCTGCAAGGCAGTATTTAGTGCGGATTATTAAACAAATTATTTATGATGAGATCAATATCTTATTTTCTTGCATTTTTCATTTTTGCTCTTTCTGCCTGCGATTCACCGGATCTTAAAAGCATTGAAGGAAATAAAAAATTACTAATCGGAAAATGGCATAGATTTTCAATAGCAAATGGATATAGCGAATTTGATATTGATTCGCAATACATAGTTTTTTATAATCAGAAAGTTGGCCGGTTCGGGCTTCCTTACAAAATAGAAAATGATTCCTTGAAATACCTTACAAATAATTACGCGGCCAAGATTACAGACTACGGTGACTCAGTACTTCTTGAAGGCAACGATAGTACTAAAGCTACCTTATATAGGTTCAAAGAACCGCATGTTCCTTTTAAAACAATCCCTGAAGCAAAAGATTCTTTGTTATTTGCATCATACATCGCAGGTTTCGATAAAAGATTAATCCGGGAATTTGAGAAAGCCGGGATAAAAATTTCTGATGGCACGGAAAAGACTGATTTATAATACTTTGACGTAAGAAATTTATTCAGATTATACAAATGAACTCTGGTATCATACAACTTTTTTATACCTTCACATTTAACCAGGAAACATGAAAAAACAAAAAGGGAAAGATGAGGGCTTACAGAATGATGAACTGGGAGTAAAGATTCGCTCAAACGACAATCCGTATCTTTCAGTTGATAGTCAAAAAAAATTGCTGCAACCTCGCAGGTTATCTTCTTATTTTATTGTATTAATTGAAAGCGGTTCAATTACATACAACTTAGACTTACAAGACTTTACGCTTACTGACGGACACTTGCTTTTTGCAATGCCCAATCAAATTTTTACGCCACCCGCTAAAACAGACGATCTTAAATATTTCAAGCTGCTGTTTGATGAAAGCACATTGGCATTGCTGCCACAACAATTCCCCTTTTTGGTCAATCCTTTAAACGCACCAACCATAGTTCTTGACGGTGCTGCAAAAGAAAGAGTAATAAAGGTTTTTGGCATTCTAAATCAGATACTTCACATAGATAAATATGAGACCGATACTGAAATAATATTAGCTTATCTGAACTCATTGCTATCAGAATTAAACAGCGCTTATTTCAAAAACAAAGCACCCCTCAATATCTTAAACACTAACCTTTCAAAGTTTATCGAGTTCAAATTAGTCGTGGAAACGTACCTTACAGAGCAACCTTCTATCAACACAATTGCAGAAAAATTAGCTTTATCTACAAACAGTTTATACCGGATTGTAAAAGAACATTCCGGAACATCGCCAAAAGACTACTTTATTAACCGTTTGATGGCGGAAGCTCAGAGAAAATTGCGTTATTCAAATATTTCTATCAAAGAATTGGCCTATGAACTGGGCTTTAATGACCCCGATTATTTTTCAAGGCTCTTCAAAAAAAGTACAGGAAAAAGTGCCAGTGATTTTTTGCCCAGGCAAGATTTGTCGGGGAAATAAATGGAAATGTCCATTTCCCCTATTTTTCAGCTCTCTACTTTTGCTTCATAAAATTCACACAAGAAATGAAATTTGCATTAGTAACAGGAGCTAACAAAAGTATTGGCCTCGAAGTTGCGCAGCAACTTGCTCAAAAAGGAATTTATGTTTACCTCGGCAGCCGTAATTTAGAAAATGGCGTTGAAGCCGTTGCTACGTTAAAAGCGAAGGGATTAAACAATGTAGAAGTTATTCAGCTTGACATTACAGATGACGGGTCAGTAATTAAAGCCCGTAAAGAAATAGGTAAAAAAACAAAAGTGTTGGACATACTTGTAAATAATGCAGGTATTTATGGTGGTTACCCACAAACGGCACTTGACTCAACTATTGACCAGTTTAAAGCAACTTATGATGCGAATGTTTACGGCGTGGTACGAGTTACACAGGCATTTATTGATTTATTAAAAGAGTCGTCAGAACCCCGTATTGTAAATGTAAGCTCAAGTCAGGGTTCAATTACCCTGCACAGCGACCCAACATATAAATATTACGACTACAAAGGCGCTGTATACCTTTCTTCCAAATCAGCCTTGAATATGTACACTGTTGTTTTGGCATACGAATTAAAAAATACCAACTTCAAAGTAAATGCCGTTTGCCCGGGATTTACAAAAACAGATTTCAATGGTCATCGTGGCCCCGGAACTGTTAAAGATGCCGGAAAACGGATAGTAAAATATGCCCTGATTGACAATGATGGACCAACAGGAAAATTTTTCAGTGAGGAAAATAATCCTGAAACAGGAGAAATACCCTGGTAACGAAGATTAAGCATTTTTATGGGCTTCAATGCGAATCCGCATTTTGACAGGCAAAAAAATAAACCAAAGCAACAAGGCCCGCGACTATCGCGGGCCTTGCAATCTTCCGGTGCTCCCTTTCTTCAACTTGGCTTTAAAATATCAGCTAATACCCGTTAATAAATTATGCTTTATCTAATAAGGAATAATTCCTTTTCTTAACCTTAAAACAACCTTCTGAACCTGTGGTGAAAAAAGAAGAATAGCGATGATGATGACCAAACCCACAAGCATAAAATCGTAATAATCCCGTGTAGCACGGGCTAATATTTGTTGTCCTGCCAGTTTATTAAAATACGCTCCTGAAACTCCTTTTGCGGTATAAATATCGCTGCCTGCATTTGTATATGTGTTTTGAATATCCAGTAAGGTAACAGACAATTGTGGGTTAGTTTCGGTTAATGTTTCCCGCACCTTCTCCCTAACTGCAGATTTGGAGAACAATTGAATTTCATTATTAAGAGCCAGACTGGCTGTAAAACCAGTGAACCTGGCAAATATTCCTACAAGTGACGCATTTAAGGCAATCTTTGGCGGTGCTGCGGAGCTGGTAAATGAAACAATGGGAACAAATAAAACTCCCGTTGCAACGCCATAGATAAACATAGGCAGTATGAAGCTAATTGTTTCTCCCTGTACAGAAACAAAAAGTATCATATAGGCATAATACAAAGCCATAAAACCAAAACCTGCTATGATAATCCTTATCAGGTTAAAATCCATCAAAACAAACCGGGAGGTAACAAACATACTCAGTATTGTCCCAACAATTACTGCGATCCATATCGGGATAGTACTGAGGGGATCCATGCCTAAAATAACTTCAAGATAACCATAAGCAAGTCCGGTGCTTCCTTTAAAGATGTAAAACGAAAAAAGCAGTAGCAGCCCGATGACAAAATTCTTAACCTTGAAAATCTGTAAGTTGATCAATGGCCGTTTAAGCTTCGATTCTCTAATAACAAACAGCATAAGGATGATTACATTGCCAAGGCTCAGAAGAACGATTAACGGACTATCCAACCAGCCCAATTGCCGTCCGTATATCAGGATGTATCCTAATATCAAAATAAAAGATACATAAAACAGGTACCCCACCCAATCCACCTGATAAAGTGGTATTTTCTTTGTAAATCTTGCTTTGCTGTTCATCGTCAGCAACACAACAAATGTCAGGGCAATGAGTATTATATTGAAACCATAAAACAGGCAATTGAAGTCATAAAAATGAAGTACTACACTGGAATAGATGGAGTAAAACGGAACGGAGATTTGTATACTTCCATAAAGGAGACTATAGGCAATCACCCGGGCACGTGTAGACTGTAACCGTGGAAAAGTGAGTTGCAGGACGATGCCTGACATCAATGCACAGGTAATACCCTGTACAAACTGGCAAATGACAAATAGTGTCCAATTTCTGGAATGAAAACAGATGACAGAACATATCGCATTCATGGCGAGTGCCATCATCAGATATTTCCTTGGCGCAAAATACTTTACAATGCGAAAGTCCAATGCCAAAAAAGCTACGGTTGAGCCATAGATAACTATCATGCCATATTGAACATCGGTAGGCTGTACGCCATAATAGCCCATTATCGCAACGGGACTGCTGTAAAAGCCGAAACTAAAGAGGCAAGTCATCAGGATGGCAAATATCACAGATCTTGCCATCCATTCGGATACCCATCCTTTGAAAACCGGAATTTTATGTGCTTGCATGATTAATCTTTTAAAACATAAACATTGGCATTCATTCCTGCCGAGAGCCTGGCTAATTTTTCAGGCGTATCGGTCAGCTTGATCCGGACGGGAATACGTTGGATAATTTTAACAAAATTACCGGTGGCGTTATCTGGCGGAAGCAACGAATAGCGGGAACCTGTGGTTGGAGAAAGGGATTCGATGACTCCGCTGAATTTTTCGTTTGAAAATGCATCTACTTCTATGGATACTGGTTGCCCTATCTTGAAATTACCAATCTGCGTTTCCTTGAAGTTCGCCATCACCCATTTGTTTTCGGTTTTGTTCACCAAAAACGCCAGGGTTTGCCCTGGCTGTATTAACTGCCCTTCCTGGATGGTCTTTTTACCAATCTGTCCGTTAAAAGGCGCAGTGATTACGGTATATTTAATGTCTAGTTCCTGCCGTTCGAGAAGCGCTTCCTTGATCTTTATTTCTGCCGCTATCGCATTACGCTGTGCTCTAAGATCATTTAGTTTGGATTCGGCTACCTGCAGGGAAGCTTTTACCTGATCATAATCAGATTGCGTGATAGCCAAAGACATACTGACATTCTCGTATTTTTGTTGCGTGGTAGATTCATCAGCCAATAGATTTTTATAACGGTCAAATTCTCTTTGCTGCTGGTTCAGTTTCGCTTTTGCCCCTGAGAGCTGTGCTTTTATTACTTCGATGCTTTTGATTTGTGTTTCTTCGTTAGCAGCCAAAACAGGTAATTTGGCATGCGAACTCATCAACTCTGCTGATGCCGCATTTCTTTTCAGTCCATATTCGTCAAGTTCAATAACCACAAGTGTATCTCCCTTCTGAACCTGCTGATTGTCTTTATAATAAATTTTGCTGATATAGCCCCCTACTTTTGCATTTACAGGTGATAAATACGCATCTACCTGGGCATCATTGGTTTGTTCATAGCGGTACCCTTTTAAAAAGTACAATGCGCCCCAAATGATAATTGCTGTAAATAAGGCGATGCCAAACCATTTGGTGAGGGTTACGATTATTTTATCTGTTCTGTTTTTGTTCATAATTTTTGTATTAAAGAATTCCTACGATTGCGAGTAACCGGATATGACTTACTTTTAAATTTGCTTGTGCAGTTGTCAGATTAAATTTTGCTTCCAGCAAAGCATTTTCCGCTTCCAAAAGATCGGTCAAAAGTGATTCCTGATTGAGATAACTGTTTCTGATAACCCGAACGGTTTCGGCAGTTTTAGTGATATTTTTTTCTGCGGTTGTTACGCTTTCCAAAGCCTGTTGCTGTTGTAAATAGGCTTCTTTTACCTGAATTGAAATTTCCTCCTTCTTAATGTTGGCTTTTTCTTTTGCCTGATTATTTACGACCTGGGCACGTGCAATAGAATGTTTGCTTTTGTATAAATTATCAATAGATAACTGCACCTTGATTCCTGTTTGCCCAAATGCCCATAAATCATTCGAGTAAGGATAAAATGAGATCTGCGGATACGTATAATTGTAATTGGAGTACAGGGAAGCTTTTGGTAACAACCCAGCTTTAATTTGCCTGATATTTATCTCACTCAATTTAATGTCGCTATTGACCATCTTATACTCCGGCGATTGGTGGAATGCAATAGCCAGGTAATCGGCGTAAGCAGCATCCTTAACGGTCTCCATTTCAGCACCGCCCCGATAGGTGATAGCTATCCGCGCTTCGTTATCACGCCCCATCAGGATGTTGAGACGTTGTGTGGTAACGTTGATTCTCTTTTCAATATCTGAAAGGCTTAATTCTAACTGTGACAGTTTCACCGAGGTTCTCAGCACATCACTATTCAGCACAATACCGTTTTTGTGTAAGCTCTCGATGAGTGATAGCTGCTTTTTCTCAGCAGCAATTTCTGCAGCAATAAAATCACGGAAGTTCAGATATTTATACAGATCGAAATAAGCAACGGCAACATTGTATTTTACGCTGTATTTTTGCAGATCGGCTTCGTAGTGCTTCCGTGTCTCTTCTTCCTGCTTCATCTTGATATTTCTTCTGTCTTTACCACCATTGAAGAGGTTAAAGTTGAAGTTATATCCGACTCCGTAACCATAGCCTTTTACAGGTACATCTTGCGGGGATGAGAATAATCCATTATCGTAAATGAGAAATTTTGAATTGAGTTTTACATCTCCACCTACTGAAAGGTCCGGTAGCAGACGGTCTTTGGCTTCAAGTACTTCTAAATTGCTTTGCTGAAGATTTAAATCCGATAGTTTTAGTTGGCGGTTATTTGTTTCGGCGGCCTTCCATACTTCTTCCAAACTCAATGCCGGGGTAGCTTCTGCATCCTGGGCATGGAGAGAGTGTGCGGATAGTAGCAGTATGGCTCCCAAAACTGGGTTTACCATCTTTTTTAATGCATCAAAGACAAATGTTAAATCCATTATGGGCGTGAAAGGATTAGCATTAGCAAGCCAGTAGATATTAAGTGCGTCAATTTCTTCTGCTGAATGGGATGCTGCATTATTACAAGGTTTGTCTTGTGCCACAAGCTCAACGCCTTTATCAGGGTTTATGATTTTCTGTTTCATTATGATTCTACTATTATTTCCGTAGCAAAATTACTCCAGCCAACAAACCATCATTTTATATAATTAGCCTAATATTTGTTATATTTGGCCACGTGAGTATTCTTAAGCAACTTATAAATAGCGTTGACCAGCATCCTGACTCTATCCTGGTGGTGCGGCAGCAAACCGAACAACGTTTGCCTTCACATCAACACGATAAAGCTCAGTTATTATTGGTTTTTGGAGGGATTGCCTATCTGCAAACAGGCGAAAAGGATTTCTATATTCCGTCCAATCATTATATCTGGATACCTGAAAATTATCCGCACAACCTGATGTTCAACACGCAGGATCTGTATATCATAAACATTTATTTTCCCGGAAAAAGTTCCGGCGAATTCTATAATGAATTGGGCATTTATCCCGTGAGTAAGCTCTTATCTGAAATGCTGTCTTTTAGCGGAAAATGGCACGGTGATTATTTCAAAGGATCGTGGGAGTTTGAGTTTTTAACAACACTGAGGAACGTGTTGTCCAAAGAAAACCTTAAAAAGTTTTCGATTCAACTTCCCACTACCGATGATCAGCGGCTCCAGGCTATTGTTGGTCAGCTACGAAGTCGGCTGAATGAAAACCTTGCTTTAGAAGACACGGCCAAACAATGGGGAATGAGCGTAAGAAGTTTGACAAGATTATTTCAGACAAAACTTCACATCACCTATATTCAGTATGTAAAAATGTTGCGGATTATCCGGGCTATGGAATTGATTAAAGACAGTGATCTGACTATGACCGAAATTGCCTATGAGATTGGATATTCCAATATATCTGCATTCAGCAATAATTTTCACCAATTGACGAATATGAGACCCACTGAATTTAAGACAATGTCGGGAGTGTAGAATAAATTGTAAGATAGCCTCGGGCCCATCAGGAAAATTTAGCGAGTACCTGGTCTCTGCGGCTCAATAAATTCCCCCTCACTTCAATTGCCTCGATACCAAAATCCTCTATCCAATCATGCAATAAATCATTAACCAGCCCCCTTAGTTTTGGCAGGTCTGCCTGATGGCCTGGTATCAGATCCGGTTTTTCTATTGGAACAAATACGAGAAGGTCGATCCCGGCAATGACAGTTTGAGCTGTTTCAAATAGCATCTGAATATTCAAACCCGGGTCGATAACATGCAGATAGGCTAAAATATCAATCACGCATCTGTCAAATATTACATTGTGTTCGCCTTTGGAAATCAGCCTGGCCGAATAATTAAACTGCTCAATAAAATCCTCAACAGTAGGAATTTCTGAGAATTCATATCCTGATGCTTCCAGTTGATAATATGGTTCTATTTCGAGTGTATACCCGGGGAGTTTCACCAGAAGTTCTTCCGCCAGGGTTGATTTGCCTACCCGGTGAGCACCAACTATTGCAATTCTCATAGATAATTCGATTTATTTAAAGCACTTTTACTCATTGGTCAAATTTATGCACTAATTCACTGATTTTAATAATTATCAATGCATACTTACAACATGAAGCTGATTAAACACCAAACTGATAACTTCCGGATTTCAACGGTAAACTGTATGGCCCTGCGTTTCCTTCTTTTGTGACCACCGGGAACAAAAGGCAAGCGGCAAAAGGGTTTAACAATATCTCAAATCCAGATTTGAGATACTATATTTTGCCTCACTCAATTTTTTAAACCGAAGTTTGCAACAAAAGTTTAATATGAAAAGAGTGAACTTACTACAGTTGCTATTCTTATTGTTTGCAATGCCTGTTTCAGCACAAATATTTGGAGGGAAAAACCATTCAGAAAAGCTCGATCAGCTAATTGCCGGCAATTACAATTCAATTGCCCCGGGGGTTGTCTTTTTAGTGGCTGAAAAAGGAAAAGTAATCTATGAAAAAGGTGTTGGTACCGCCAGTAAAGAGCTGAATGTTCCCATGCGCCCGGAAATGATCTTCCAAATAGGTTCCATAACCAAACAATATACGGCCGTAGCTGTACTACAATTAGTTGAACAGGGGAAAATCTCCTTGCAGGATAGTATATCGAAGTTTGTTGAAGACTTTCCCTATAAAGGACATACTATTACAGTCGAAAACCTGCTGACACACACTTCAGGCCTGGTTGACTATGAGGTTTTGGATTTTCACATCCCAAATGCAATACGCATCGACCTTTCACCGAAGCAACTCATTGACAGTATTGCCAAGTTGCCTTTGGGGTTTATACCAGGAACAAAATATAATTACAGCAACTCCAATTATTTATTATTAGGATATATTATTGAAAGAATAACAGGAAAGAAATATAGCCAATATTTACAGGAGAATATTTTCATGCCGGCCGGCCTGACCAACACTTATTATAACCAGCCGGGGCAGATTATTATGAATAGGGCATGCGGCTATACCAAAGATAGTACCGGCAACCGAAATGTTGGGTATATAAGCATGAATCAGGTTTTTAGCGCCGGTGCATTACTTTCAAATGCTTCTGACCTGTATAAGTGGCACCAGGCTTTGTATTCATATAAACTGCTAAAAAAAGAAACACTTGAAAAAGCATTTACACCATTTAAACTTTCAACCGGTGATTCTTCCGAATATGGGTATGGCTGGTTTATAAGGAATTTTCAGGGAAACAGGTCAATTGGTCATGGCGGAGCAATAGATGGCTTCAGAGCCAGTGAAATTTACTTTCCGGGAAAGGACATTTTTATAGCCGGATTATCTAATTCTGATGATGATGCTTTTTTCAGACTGTTTGAAAATGTTATCGTTCAGGTCATGGGAAAGTACTTAAAAACCTCCTATAAAGATTTAAAAATACCCGATGCCATTCTGGATAGCTACATTGGTAGCTATACGTTCATGGAAGATACAACCAATTATATCAATATTCACAGGGAAGGGAGCAGGTTATATGCGGATCTTTCGAATAAAAGCGGCACAAACATGCCCTTGCTTGCCCAGTCACAAACCATATTCTATTTACCTGTAATCAAAAGAATTCCAACAACTATAGAATTTATAGTAGAAGGTGAAAAAGTCAGGGGCCTTTATTGGATACAGGACAAAAAGCACGTAACGAAAAAAACAGAACAGTAAAACAAGTACTTTTTGATTCGCGTCAAAGTCCTTATCCTGACATCACTTAACCCTCGTCTGCGCAGCCCACCTGCGCACTCCACAAAAAAATATTTTTATTTATGTAGTCAACTACGTAGTTTTGTACCATAAATGAATACAAATGAGTACAACACCTGTTATACAACCAATTTACAATCAATATTGCCAGGAGATAATTGACATCATCCTGCCCATCCAGCAAAAGGAATTCAATGTGCCGGTTACACTCGAGGACCAGCCCGACCTGCACGATATTGAAACAAACTACCACCAGACCGGCGGCGGTTTCTGGGGAGGATTTGTAAACGGGGAACTGGCCGGTACTATCGCACTGATAAGCATCGGACACCAGGCGGGCGCCATCCGGAAAATGTTTGTGAAAAAGGAATTCCGCGGGAAGGAATATGGCATTGCACAACAACTGCTCGAAGAACTGATCGCCTATTGCAAATCAGTACAGATAACAGATCTGTACCTGGGCACGGTCGACAAACTCGCTGCCGCCCGCCGTTTCTATGAGCGCAACCACTTTAAAGAAATAAAAAAAACGGATTTACCGTCGTATTTTCCCCTGATGAATGCAGATAATGTATTTTATCACTTACACATTAATGATTGAGAAGCATGACAAATGTAATTGATGAATCAGGGATACTGGCTATTTCTACCAGGTTGCAGCGACTCAGTGATCAGCTGCGGAAAGATGGGCTGCAGATTTACAAGGCCAATGGGATCGACTTTGAACCAAAATGGTTCCCGGTTATCTATACCCTGCATCTGAAACCGGTACTCAGCGTAGTGGAAATAGCCATGGAAATCGGGTACTCCCACCCCTCTACTATCAGCCTGCTGAAAGAACTGGAAAAACAAAAGCTGATCCGCTCAAAGAAAGATAAAACAGACGAAAGGAAACGGCTTATCGTGCTCACGGAAAAAGGGAAAGCACTCATCACCGACATGCAACCCGTGTGGAATAAAATGGTGGTGGCTCTTACCGCGCTGACAGATACGAAAAATAACCTGATGAAAGCCATTGAGGAGGTAGAGCAACAAATGAAATCATTTAGTTTTTTTGACAGGGCGCAACAGCTGTAAATATTATGCCAGCAGGCCGTTCACCAGTGCCTTCCATTGCAGTTTTGATATACCAACGGCGCCGGTAGCGCCTACCACCGCATTCCGGATCCTGTCGCCCAGATCATTGGTTTGTGTATTTGGCACCTCATTACGTCCGTAAACAGTGGCAGTTATTTCCGCGTTGTTACGCACCAATACAAAGGAACTACTGGCTTCTTTGCGCAGAAAATGCGCAATACCCGCACTCTTCTGGATAGGATGCTCCGACGGCCGGGCCCTGATAAAAAACACTTCCTGGTGCTCATTCAGTACCACATGCTCCTTCTGCTCAATCTTTACCCAGTCGAACCCCTTCCCTGCATTGGTACCCGGCCCGGGAATATCAATCCGTATGTACATGCCCGTTTCCGCATCGCCGGCAGCCGGCTTCCCGGCCAGATCGGTTAACTGAAACCCCGACGACATACTTCCGCTGAGCGTAGCCCAGTTATTTACATCCAGCAGGCGCGCAACCGCCGTTTTAAAAAAATCCCGCGCCGCCGCTTCATGAACCAGTGTTTTTACCTCAGAAGTTGTAGTAGCCTCACCCGTATACTGCGCCGGAATAAATGGCGCCGCAATGTTATCTGCCATAACTTTAATATTTGCCGTAAAATAATAATGTAAGTATTTCGGTAAAAAACTTGTGCCAATTTTATATTACACTACCTTTGGGGTGTAAAAGTACGGACAATGCATTGCAAGCCTGATAATTCTATCGTTCAAAACGATGCGGCGGAGCGGCACCACTTCTGACCATATTTTACGCTTCATTAAAAGCACGAATCCCACAACTGTCAACACGCTGGTAATTGTAAACACCGCCATCGCCGTAGAGTAATCTATACGCATGGGGAAACAATTTGTTGATATTTAAAGATACGGAATATGAATAGTATATACTCCCTTTTAGTGAGCTCTTTTCTCTACCTGGCCTGTACCAACGCAAAGCCTAACCAAACCAACGGCAAAATCACCGGCCGGTGGCTGCCGGTAAAGTCCGTGATGAGTTGCGTTGAAGACGGCAAAAAAACCTTTGATAAAACAGATTCCAGTTTTAGTCCCAATGACGTAATGGTGTTTAAAGACAATGGCGTCCTGGAAGACGGCGGCCAGCGATATGAAGCCTATACCATCGATCTCCAAACGAAACAACTCACCCTCCAGGAAGGCGGCGGCTACGGCATCACCTTTAAAATCCGGACTATGAACCCGGAAGAACTGGTCATCTTCCGGGAAGATGAGGAAATCTTTAAAAATAAAAAACGGCAGATGAAACTCGAAATCTACTTTCGCCGCATCTGATCATTTCAGCACCGGCAAAATAATGCCGGAAGGATGCGCTTCATCATGATAAATACGGATGGTTTCCTTTACAAAGTCTTTTTCTGTTGCTTCGTAAATATTGATAAACTGCTGTGGATTGCGGTCAGCTAAAGGAAACCAGCTGCTTTGCACCTGGATCATCAGCCGGTGGCCTTTCTGAAAGGTATGCGCTACATCAGGCAATTGGAACTTTACCTGCGTTACCTTGCCCGGTGTAAATGGCGCCGGCTTCTCAAAACTCTCCCGGAACCGCCCGCGGAATATATCTCCCCGGACCAGCATCTGGTAGCCGCCCAGCGGATAAGGCCCCCCGGCATCACGGGTTTTATTCGGCGGTGGTGTGTCCTCATAGCGGAAATCGTCAGGGAACACGTCTATCACTTTTACCACAAAATCCGCATCACTACCGGTGACGCTTACACGAAGATCTACGGTTACGGGGCCACCAATAGTCAAACTTTCCGTGAGCGTATCCGTTTCAAAAGTCAGCACATCCGCACGGCGCGAAGCAAAACGCTGATCATCGGTCATATAATCCCTGGTGCGGATGTAATGTACATCCTCCGTATACGGCACGGGATGCGCCGGATCACTCACATACTCACTGAAGCCGGTACTGCTCTTTTTCCACGATAGCCGCCCATTGCCCTGTAAAAAAATCTCCTGCTCCGTTGCCACCGGCGGCCACTTGTCAAATTGATGCCACTTGTTTTCCCCGCTGAAAAAGATATTCGCTTCTGCGAGGTCCTGCAAATTTCCTTTTCCTTTGAGATAATAATTAAAGAAGGGTACTTCTATATGCTCCTGGTACCATGTTGCGGTGTTACTCCCAAACTGTACATGGCCCAGGTGCGTACCATCGTTGCCGGCCCACTGCCCATGATACCACGGCCCCATCACCAGTTTATTGAAATGGGCGGCCGGGTTCTGTTGCTCTATGGCCTTGTATAAATTCCACGCGCCATAACAATCTTCTGCATCAAACAAGCCACCTACTACCAGCACCGCGGGTTTTATCTGCGCCACATAATTCCGCGGGTCACGCTCCTTCCACCAACTGTCGTATTGAGGGTGTGCAATCAGTTCTTTCCAGAAAGCAAGACTATCGCCGGTTAGCCGGGTAAAATTTTTGATAGTACCTATCTTCAGAAAAGTGCTGTAATTATCGGCACAGGGCAGCTTCAACGCCTGCACCGGCGCTACACACACGGGCGCGGGATGCGGATAACCAAATCCTTTTGTATAAAAGCCAAAGCAATCCATCAGGAAAAAAGCGCCGTTGTGATGGAAGTCGTCGCCGTGGAACCAGTCGGTCACGGGCGCCTGCGGACTCACCGCCTTCAATGCAGGATGCCCGCTCAAAGTGGCCATTGTGGTATAAAAGCCCGGGTACGAAATACCAAAGGCGCCCACCTTGCCATTGTTTCCCGGTACATTTTCCAGCAGCCAGTCGATGGTATCATACGTGTCGCTGGCTTCATCAACCTCCGCTCCCTTCTTCCCCGGGATAAAAGGACGGATATCTTTAAACTGTCCTTCACTCATCCAGCGGCCACGTACATCCTGTATCACGATGATATAATGCTCCTGCACATAGCTGTTCCAGTAAGTATTCCAGAGATTAGGACTAAACTGCTGCGGCCCATAAGGCGCAGCAGAATAAGGCGTGCGCGTTATCAAAACAGGATGTTGCTCACTGCTGTCTTTTGGTATATAGATGGCTGTAAAAAGATGTACGCCATCACGCATACGGATCTGCCGCTCTTCTTTATAATAATGCTCTTTTACCCATACGGAGTCCCCGGCATGCTGAGCCCCGGCCGGGAGCATGGCTAATGCTCCCAGCAACATAAAAACAAATCGCTTCATCCTGCTCTCTTTTTAGTTCAAACCATCTACCGTCAAGGATTCTGAGGGAAATTGGCTGGATCGTTATGAATATCTATCTCGCTTTGTGGTATAGGAAATAATAGTCTTGCCGGTGTAAGCGCCGGCGTAGTAAGATTATACTCGTTCTTCAGGTGTGCCTGCATAATGGCCAGTCCTTTTGAATAACGCACCAGGTCAAACCAGCGGTTATTTTCAAAAGCCAGCTCCACTCTTCTCTCTGCAAAAACGGCATCGCGGAAACTGGCCTGGTTGGGCAGTTCAGCGGGTGTTTTATCGGCCAGTCCGGCGCGGCGCCGTACCTGGTTGAGGAAGCCAAAGGCGGTGTTGGCGCCGGTGGCAGCGCTGTATGCCTGTTCATTTAATGCCTCTGCCTGGAGCAGCAATATATCCGCATATCTTAATACCGGGAAACTGCTACCGCCATCGCCGGTTGCGCCGGGAGGATCTAAATATTTCTTTACGTAATTGCCGGGCTGCGTGGTGGTGGCATTCTTGTACGAAACGGTATCCAGTGAGGCGATCAGCCGCTTATCGCCGGCTTCATAAGCTGAAACGATATCATGCGTAGGCCGGTTGTTGTTAGAACCTCCATAGGCGACACCGTTATAATAAAAAGAAAACGGCACCATGTCGGTGAAGTAATAATTTCCTTCCGAAGGATTTAATCCTTTTTTAAAACGGATGGTAAACAACACTTCTGCATTAAGACCGGCAGCGGGGTTATACAGCGCGGCATAATCTGCCAGCAGCGTATATCCGTTCACGTTTTTCAGCACAGTGGCAGCATCGTTCCACTTCTTCTCTGTTACATATACTTTTCCCAGCAGGCCATTGGCACTACCGGCGGTTACTCTTCCATAGTCGTTCACGTTAGTATACACCGCAGGAAGCAGGGTGGCGGCGGATTGCAGGTCCTTCTCTATCTGCGCATATACTTCTGTTACTTCATTCCGTTTATCGTTCAGCGACTCAGTGGTTGTTTCCACTCTTGTTACCAGCGGCACTTTACCATACAAACGCACCAGGTCGAAATACACAAAGGCCCGCAGGAACAGGGCTTCGCCCCTGAATTGTTTTTTGGAAGAATCCGGGATAGCGGCGGCATCAATCTGGTCCAGTACTGCGTTGGCGCGGGATATAGTAAGATAGGCGCCTGCATATACATCGGTGAGAAAGGGATTGGTAGTGGTTTCGGTGAACAGGTCGATCTGTGAAGCCACACCGCCCAATGCGCCACGGTCGAGGATATCCGTATTATCGCTTCTTACTTCCATCAGGTAGTAAGCCGATTTTCCATAGCTGCGGGTATTCTGCAATCCATCATAGATAGCGTTCACCCCCTGCTGGAAATCGCTGGTGGTTTTAAAGAAGGTAGCCGTTGTTTGATTGGATACCGGCGGGAGATTGATAAAGTTTTTGCTGCAGGAAGTTATAACCGTTACCAGCGACAAGCCTGCTATTGCTTTTGTGATATTTAATTGCATAAGTTCCTGTTTTTAAAATGAAAGATTAATACCTGCGGTGAATGTTCTGGGCAACGGATAGGTACCGTAGTCCTCCCCTTGCGACAACGGCGCATCGGGCCGGGCATTCACTTCCGGGTTATAACCGGTGTAGTCGGTCCAGGTATAAATGTTTTGCCCCGACAGGTACACGCGCAGGCCCTGGATCTTATTATTAAACAGTCGCTGATTGAAAGTATAGCCAATCGTTAAATTACGTAAACGCACATACGAACCATCTTCCACAAAGAAGGAACTGGGCTGCGTACTGTTGCCGGTAGTAACCCTGTTAGGACGCATGGAGTTGCCATCACCGGGATCTGCAGGCGATTTCCAGTAACCCGTTTCTTCGATCATCTGGTTGGCATTTCCTTCACTGTTGTACAGGAAGCGGCGCTGCAGGTTCATCACCTTATTACCGTTTGATGCCTGCAGTGATACCGTGAGATCAAAGCCTTTGTAGCGGAATTCGTTGGTGAGGCCCCATATAAATTTGGGGAAGTAGCTGCCGATATCTGTTCTGTCCGATGCATCAATTTTCTTGTCGTTTGTTACATCAATGAACCTGCGATCGCCGGGTTTGGTGCTTGCATAATGCGGATAGGCGTCTATTTCCGCCTGGTTTTTGAAAACGCCGCCATTTACATAACCATAATAGCTGCCTATGGGCGCGCCCACTTTGGTGATGTATAACTGTGAGATGGTACCATTACCACCGTCGGAAATGATAGGGGCATTATTGGCGCCGAGTTGCAGCACTTCATTTTTATTGGCGGCAATATTAAAGCTGGTATTCCAGGTAAACGGACCGGTGAAGTTGCGGGTAGTTAGTCCGAACTCCACGCCGGAGTTGCGTACTTTACCAATGTTCTTCAACGCCTTGCCAAAGCCGGAACTCAGCGGTACCGGCACTTCCAGCAACAGGTTGGAAGTAGTGGCGCGGTAGTAATCGGCGCTCAGGTAAATCCTGTTGGCAAACAAACCAATATCCAGACCGGCGTTGAGCTGTACTGTTTTTTCCCAGGTAAGATCGGGATTGGCGGGTTGTGCCAGTCCTACGCCATTTACGGCAGTACCGCTTCCGTTGCCCAACACATAACCGTTGGAGGCCAGCAGGTCGTACGCTGCATAGTTGGCAATCTGGAAGTTACCGGAAGTACCATAGCTCACCCTGGCTTTCAGTTCAGAGATGGCTTTTATATTAAAGAAAGATTCGTTGCTGATCAGCCAGCCGCCTGATACCGCGGGGAAGTAGCCCCACTTGTTGTTGGCGCCGAAACGGGAAGATCCGTCGCTGCGGATGCTGGCCGACACAAAGTATTTATCATCGTAGTTATAGTTGATCCTTCCAAGATAGGAAAGCAACGACCACTGCGATTCCGTGGAAGTACCGCTGGTAATGGTGGCAGCATTTAACGTTTGTACGGCATCGTTAGGAAAGCCGGTGCCATAGGTTTCGTTGGCTTTAGTGGTATTCTTTTGTGACGTATATCCCGCCAGCACATCAAACCGGTGCTTGTTATTGATATTGAACTGGTAGTTCAAAGTGTTCTCCCAGAGCCAGTTTACAGACAATGCTGTTTGTGCCGATCCTTTCGGGATAGTAGGCGCCGCCTGTTGAATGGGCCGGTAACTCCCCAGTGTGGAAGGCCGGAAATAGTTCCGGCTGAAGTGATTGATATCTGTACCAAAGAAGGTTTTAAACTTCAGTCCTTTAATGATTTCATATTCCGCCCAGGCGCTGCCGAGGTTGCGCACGTGATCCAGTTTATCTTTGATCTTCGTGGCCAGTGCTACGGGGTTTTCACCACCGGAATAGCCATAGGCCCACACATTCTGCCGGTTGGTAACCAGCGATCCGTCGGGGTTATACACGGGGAATACCGGCGATGCTTTCAATGCGTTGCTGAGGATCCCGTCAAAAGTCCAGGGGCCTTCGCTGTTGATGAGATCATAGTGATCAAAGGTTGGATTAACGGTAACGCCTATCTTTAAACGGGAAGTAAGTTCCGCATTGAGATTGGCCCGCAGTCCGTATCTTTTATAGCCGGAGCCAAGTATGATCCCCTGCTGATCGAGGTAGTTGCCGGAAATGTAGTACTGGAATTTATCGTTGCCACCGGAGGCCGACAGCGTATGGTTCTGGATAGGCGCTGTTCTGAACAGGGCATCCTGCCAGTCGGTGTTGGTGAGGCCCGCATCTCCCGCCAGGTAAGGCAATATTTCCGGTGCAATCTGGTAATTGGAACTGCCTCTTGTAGCGTTATCATCGGTAATGCTGCCGGAAGGTTTGAAATCCAGGTAGGCATTGTTCTTGGCATCGAAGCTGAACTTTGCCCACTGATAAGCATCCATCAGCTTTATTTTTTTACTCACCTGCTGAAAGCCGGCGTACATGTTATATCCAAAGGAAGGCGGGCCGGTGGTTTTCCCTTTTTTGGTGGTGATGAGTACTACGCCGTTGGAAGCGCGGGAGCCGTAAATAGCAGCAGAGGAAGCATCTTTGAGAATGTCTATAGAAGCAATATCATCACTGTTTAAGGTGCTGAGCGGGTCGGGGGATTTCTGGAAAGATGCCTGCCCGGTGATGTTTACCATATCCGTAGCCCCCTGTAAGTTCTTCAGGTCGTTCGACAAGGGAATCCCATCGATCACATATAGCGGATCAATACCCGCGGAGATAGAGTTCAGTCCGCGGATACGTACGCTGATACTGCCTCCCGGCGCACCGGTATTCTGCAATACCTGTACCCCGGCTACTTTACCGGCAATGGCCTGTTCAAAGCTGGTTACCGGCTGATCCTTCAGATCGGCCGCGCGCACAGAGGCCACGGCGCCCGTTATTTCGCGGCGGCGCTGTACGCCATATCCTACTACCACCACCTGGTTAAGCGAGGAACTGGATTCTTTCAGGATAACCGCCACCGGCTGATTCTCCCGCAACGTAATACTACCCAACTGCGTAGGTTCGTAACCGATAGAGGTAAACCGGAAACTATAAGGGGCTCCAACTACCAGGTCAGGGAAACGGAAAGTACCGCCGGCATTGGTTTGTGTAGATACCGTTGCTCCCGAAGATTCATTTTTAGCGGTTACGGATACCCCCGGCAGCCCTTCGTGCTTTTCATTTTGCACGGTACCGGTAACGCCTGTACGCTTTTCCTGCGCAAGCAGGTATAAAGGAGTTAATAGCGCGAGCAGCAATAGTGCGCTCCTCCATTTTTCTTTTAAAGAACGAATGTAAAAAGAGTCCATAGGTGAATTTTGAGGCCCCGTGCAGGTTGTTGCCATGCCTGCAGCAGTACGGGCGTCTTTTCAGATGCCGGTTAATATACCAGGGCCGGTTTTATAAAACAGCTTACTACTAGTGGGCTGATGATGCGATATTAGATTTTCAGTTTACAGCGTTAAAAGTAACAACAAGTTTTTAGTCTACCAAATCAATAGACTAATATCACCGCCAATATTTTGCGGTAGATAAATTTATCCTGTTGGGGATTGACTCTCTTAATTTAACTAATTTAATCCCGGGAAAAGATAAAACCTTGCCTGTCCGGAAATGAACACTTCTCCATAAAAACGGACAACGTGATGGCTGTTTTTATTACATTACGCGTTGATAACCAATAAGCGGAAGATTGGCATTTTCTTAGCGCCGCAATGGTCTTAACATCCTTCTATGTTCGGCAACCAGTTTAAAATCGCGTGGCGGAATTTCCGCAAGCACCTTACACATGGCCTGTTAAACCTTACCGGTCTCACACTCGGCCTTACCGGTTGTTTCTTTATTACGCTGTATGTAACCGATGAATACAGCTACGACCGCTGGATACCTGGGCACGAACAGGTGTACCGCGCGGGCATGGAAGTAAAAACCCAAACCAATGATGTGATTGCCTTTGCCAACACCTCTGGTTTCCTGCGACAGGCGTTGCTGGTATATCCGCAGGTAACAACGGCAACACGGATCTTTGAATACGGTAGTAATACGGCGGTAAGCAGCAACAGCGGTGATCAGAAAAAGTTTAATGAAAAGGGCATCTACTTTGCCGACAGCACCCTGCTGGAAGTACTTCCCTATCCTTTGCTGGCAGGTAATGCCCGCACCGCGATGAACGATGCAGATGGCATTATGCTCACCGAAGAAAAAGCGGAAAAGTATTTCGGAAAAGAAAACAATGTCAGCAGCTATCTTAATAAAATATTAACCATCAACGAAAAGAACTACCGCGTAACCGGGGTATTAAAAAACGTGCCTGCCAATACCTATTTCCGGCCCGACTTTATCATCTCCACGGTAAGTGTCCGCAACGAGCAATGGTTCCGTCGTAACATGGAAAACTGGCATGGCACCATGACGCAAACCTTCTTCAAACTAAAGCCAGGCGTGCAATGGGAAGCCTTTGAAAAACAAATCAGGTACATTGCCTATCAATATGTGGGCGATGAAATCAAGGCTAACGGGCAGGTATACACGCATTTTATCCAGCCACTTACATCTATTCACCTGCATTCAAATCTCCGGTACGAACTCAGTAAAAACAGCGATATCTTATATGTGCGGGTATTGTCTTTCGTCGCATTATTCATCCTGCTCATTGCGGGGATCAATTTTATCAACCTTGCTACTGCCACTGCCAGCAGCCGGGCCAAAGAAGTAGGCGTAAGAAAAGTGATTGGCGCCAACCGCTCCCAGCTGGTGCTGCAGTTCATGATAGAGGCGCTGATGATGAGCGTGATGGCGTTTCTGCTTACAGCTGTCCTGGTAATGGTATTGCTGCCTTCTTTCAACCAGATTGCGGATAAAAGTTTTACAGTATCCCAATTGTTCCGCCCCTCCCTCATTGCCGCGGGGCTTGGTATCAGTGTGGGCATAGGCATACTGGCTGGTATCTATCCGGCTATTATCCTTTCAGGATTCAATCCTATGCGCATCATACAGCGGTATGGCGCACAAAAGAAAACGCATTCGCTGCGCAATGCGCTGGTGGTAACGCAGTTTGCTATTTCCATCCTGCTGATTGTGGCCACCATCGTGGTACACCGGCAACTGCAATTCATGAAGAGCTTCGACCTGGGCATTGACCAGTCGCAGGTACTGGTGATCCCCGTTACCGGTAAAGACGCCACTTCAAATATTAAAACCCTGCTGGAAAAATTCCGCGGACAGGCGGAGGTGATTTCCGTAAGCGCCTCCGGCAATGTGCCCGGACAGGAATTTGGCAATAACCTTTTCCGGCTGAAAAGCGATCAAACAAAACAAACCGACACCAGGTTGTTGTCGGCCGATAACGAGTTTTTCCGTACTTATAATATCCAATTGCTCGCAGGCCGCTTAGTGAATATGAACCCGGACACCAGCCAGAAAAGCGGTGATATCATGATCAATGAAGCAGCCCTCCCGTTCTTTGGATGGAAAAAACCGGAAGATGCGCTGGGACATGAGTTTGATTATGGCTGGGGTACTGTATGCGGCGTATATAAAGATTTTCATTTTACTTCCCTGCAACGCGGCGTAACGCCGCTGGCTATTTTTTATAATCCTTACTGGCTGAATTACATCAGTGTAAAGATGAATACCCGCGATGCAGCCACCACTATCGGTAAACTGGAAAAGGCGTGGCAGTCGGTAGTGCCGTCTCTTTCCTTCAATTACTTTTTCCAGGATGAGGCATTTAACCGGCAATACCTGGCGGAGCAACGCCTGGGGTCACTGTTCCTCGTATTCGCCCTGTTTGCCATTGCTATCGCGTGTTTAGGGTTATTTGGCCTGGCCTCTTTCACGGCTGCGCAGCGAACAAAAGAAATTGGTATCCGCAAAGTGTTGGGCGCCAGCGTAGCGGGCATTGTAAAACTGTTGTCGAGAGATTTCCTGGCGCTGGTAGTAGTAGCCGCCGTGATTGCGTTCCCATTGGCGTGGTGGGCCATGAGCAGCTGGTTGCAGCACTTTGCTTATCGTGTGCCGCTGAATGCGTGGGTATTTATCGTAGCAGGTGGAGGCGCCTTGCTGATAGCCCTGATCACCGTGAGTTTCCAGGCAGTGAAAGCAGCGCTGGCAAATCCTGTGAACAGCCTGCAGGCAGAATAATTATGGCAAAGGCCCGGTACTGTTTATGCACTGCGCCTTTGCTGTCTATTTCGTATAAAAAACAATATCATCTCCATCCGGCTCACTGTCTGCCAGCTGTTCTTCCCAGCCCACCGGCAGTTTAAAGATGGTATGTAACCCTCCCAGCAGTTCCAGCCAGCCGCTCATTTCGTCCGACACTTCCAGCGTTTCACCTTCCATTGTTTTAAACACCAGGAAAGCCGCTTCTCCCGGGTACGCATATACTTTGTATCCTGCGATATACGTTACATCCTCCCAGAAGATCGTGTTGTCAATATCTTCATCATACTTCACATACAGTGTTCGTTCATCAAATTGTATATCCATAATTTTAAGATTATTTAGTTGGTAGTAATAGTAAAATCTACTTTAAACAAACGACTGGCGCCGGCGTCATTATCGGATACCAGGTGAAGCGTAAGAACGTTGTCCCGTATACTTTCCAGGCAAATGCCCTCTATCTTTTCGCCTTTAAAAGCCGGATCTGCTGTGGTTAAATTGAGCACGCCATCGGGCGTAAGGGTGGTTTGTGATAATTTCCGGGAGATGTTACTGATCCAGCCAATATAACTATCGCCAATATCGCCATCGTCGTAAGCATTGGCGGTGGCTTCGGAAGATAAAGTGCATAGTAACAGGTCTTTTTCCGGTACGTAACAAAGCTCTGATACACCGGCAAATACAGGCGTTGGCGTTAGTAACGTAAACGGCACTACGCTAACCGGCGGAACCGCCTGTTCCCAGAAGCCCGGCTTAGTAAGTATCAGCTGGTTCTGCGGCCAGGTGTTGTTACCGCGGTTACTCAGCAGCAAAGTATTATTCACTACTGCGGCGCCTTCTATATTCAGCTCATTGATCCCGCTGTTCAGCAGCTGCGTGGCAAAGGCCGGCGGATAAGGAATAAACTGGATACTGGCGGAGTCGCCATCCGGAAGCGGCAGCAGCATCAGCTGGCGGCGCTTTTCCGTGGCCAGCGAGCCGGATGCCAGCAGGTAAGTTTTACCATGCAGGGTAATCAATGCAGAAGCTTCATAGTCGGCTTTCTCCGCTTTTGCAATGCGCTTATCTGTCAGGCTGGAGATGGGAATACTTTTAATAACGCAGTAATCCTTATCCAGCACCTGGATACAGGTGGCATCATCTCCTATGAGATACAACCTGCCGTCATGAAATTCCACTGCGGAGGCAGAAGGAAAATCCGGCAGCAGCAAGGTGCAGATAAGTGTGATAACCCCTTTCATGATGTTACTTTATACTGCTTACAACTTTTTTAATGGCCTGCGCCCAGAAAGTACCCAGTACTTCTGCGCCTTTTGCATTGGGATGCAGCTGGAAAACGCCGGCTTTACCCTGCTCCTGGATAAACAGTTCCGGGTGCTTTTTAAAATAGTTAAACCCGTCGCGGTAACCGGTGAACACCTGTCCGGGATGGGTGGTGCGATAGCTGGTAACGATGGCATCCAGAACCGGGAAATAAGACTGCAACCGGGCCTGCCCTTCGGCGAGGTACCGGGAACTGTTTTGTGTATTGGCACTATACCAGATGGGATGATGCAAAATAATGATACAGCCGGGGTAGTTAGTAAACAGCTGGTCGATAATCGCTTTTACATTTAACCGGTATTGCTCGGGTGATACCGGCGATCCGTTGGGACCTTCGATGGCGCTGTCGTTGGTGCCCAGCACCATCGAAAATACCAGGATGGCGTTCTGATCATTTTTAAACGCATCCGCTGCCGCTGTAACGTTATTGAACAAACGACGGGTAGCAGGCAGAAAGTCTACCGTAGTAGAACCGCTTACGCCCTGGTTGCTGTATTGCACCTCGCGGCCCGGCATGGCGTGCTTCAGCCATTCCCATGCCTTTACAGGAGGTGCTTCCTGCAACGGGTGCGGCAGGCCGCCGCCTTGCGTAATGCTGTTGCCGATAAAAACAATATCCAGCTTTTTCGTTTGTGCTACCGCGCAGGTGGCGGTGAGCACCAGGAAGCAAAGGGCGACAGGTAGTATTCTCATCATGATAGAAAAACTTTCAAACTTGTAAAATAACAAGTTCATCTGAGAATCAGACATTTTTCCTGAAAACACCGTTCATTTACTCTGCCACCGTTACCAGCAAGGGGGATTCAAACATGCTTACCGGCGAAATAATTTTCTCCGACAAAGGGATATTGTTGCCATAGATCTCTTTCATTTGCTGCTTTACGGCTGCGCTGCCCAGGTCAAAATCCTTCAACTGCTGGAGCTTACCCACTTCAAGACCGGTTCCTTCTTTATAAATTTTCCATACCAGTTCAGAGCAATAGATCCGCTCATCAGACCAGCCAAAATAAAAGTCGTAGTCCTTTCCGTTGTATTGCTCCCCTGCGGTCTTCATTTTAGCTACCACCTCCGGCGTGAGCACAGCGCCGGCATCTTTCAGTCTTTTTATCACAAAATGCCGTCCCTTTCCCCTGTTAATCCATTGCATCAGTGGGGTATATCTTACCGGTTGTAAAGCTTCGTACACAAACCACTGCTCATCTCTCTTAAAAATTATTCCGCAATGACTATATTTGGAATGTGTAGCCTGCTGAATGGCTGTGCTGAGGTCTGACTGGGATACCTGGAAAATGATATCCCCTTCCTGTACAGCCGGAACAGCTGCTATTGATTTTTTGGAGAGATGTTTGCCCGTAAAAATATAACGCCCCGCCATCAGGGTACCTGTTACAATGGTGAGCGCCAGTACTGTTAGTATAATTTTTTTGAGACCTGACATAAACCCGAATTTTAGTAAAAATAGATCCTATTATAATATAAGCCATAGAAAATGAATGAAATACTTATCGTGCCGGCCATTACAGCTGAAGTGGAACTGTTGCAGCAAATAGCCCGTGAAACCTTCCAGGAGAGCTTTGCAGCAGACAATACACCAGAAAATATGAAACAATACCTGCAGGATAATTTCAGTATTGCCAAATTAACTGCGGAGCTGACCGAGCCGGATTCTGAATTCTATTTTGCCATGCTGAAAAATCAGCCGATCGGCTATATGAAAGTGAATTTCAGATCGGCACAATCTGAGCTGTACAACAGCCGGGCGGTAGAACTGGAACGCATATACGTTTTAAAGTCGCACCAGGGGAAAAAAGTAGGTCAGCAGCTCTTCAACCAGGCAGTGAACCTTGCTATGGAAGCCCGCGCCCCTTTCCTATGGCTGGGCGTATGGGAACACAATACCAAAGCCATTGACTTCTACCGCAAAAACGGCTTCTCGGAGTTTACCACGCATCCGTTTCAGCTGGGAACTGAAATACAAACAGACCTTATCATGCGGTTAAACCTGCCGCTGCATAAGCTGCAGTAAATTTATTTCCCTATATTTGATGCCCTTTTTCATTTCAAAGCGCGGTTCATGAGTCATTTCCCGGTTTCCAGTTCCAATCTCTCTGCGCCGCACCTGGCGCTGTTCGTGCAATCACAATACAATGTAGCCAACAGCGTCACCTGCCACCTGATTAAATCAGGCGTGAACGATACCTACCAGGTGACCACTTCTGCCGGTAAATATATTTTCCGCGTGTACAGCCTGAACTGGAGAACCGTCACAGACATTTCCGAAGAGCTGCGGCTGTTGCTGCTCCTGAAAGAAGGCGGCATCCCGGTATCGTGGCCGCTGGCCGACAAACAGGGCCATTTTATACAAACCCTGAACGCGCCGGAAGGCGAACGGTATGGCGTATTGTTTTCATTTGCCGAAGGAGAAAAGCTGCTGCACTACGATGATGAAGTACATGTAAAAGCCGGTATGGTCATGGCCCGCATGCACCAGCTTACACAGTCCGTACCCCTGAACAGGGTTACTTATACGGCGCAAAACCTGCTGGTGGAACCATTGGAATCGCTTAAAAAATTCCTTCCGGCAGACACGCCGGAAATGGCCTTCATGGCTACCGCGCAGGCGCATCTTTTACAGGTATTACAGGAAGCCGATCCTGCTGCCATCCGGCAGGGCGTGGTACACATGGATATCTGGTTCGACAATATGAATATTCGCCCCGACCAGGAAATTACGCTCTTTGATTTCGACTTCTGCGGCAATGGCTGGCAATGCCTGGATGTGGCCTATTATATCCTGCAACTCCATAGCCTGATCCGCGATATGCCGGAATGCCAGGCTAAGGTAGACCGTTTCCTTGAAGGCTATACGGCTATCACCCCGCTCAGTACGGAAGAGCAAAGACTGATCCCGGCACTGGGCGTATGCATGTATTTCTTTTACCTGGGCGTTCAGTGCGACCGGTACCACAACTGGTCCAATTCTTTCCTGAACGAAACCTATCTTAAAAGATTTATCAATATGCTGGTAAAACGGTACTACGAACTCTATCTGCAGAACGCATCACTCGTAAATCCATAACAACAAAGGGCGGGAAGAGGTATCTATGTAAGGTTGCAGCGTAGCGAAATAAGCGGGGTTCAGTGTAGGACATCCATCGCTGCGGCAAATGCCCTGCTCTTGTGCAGCTGCGGGCACACAGGCGTGGCTGTGCAATACCACAAACCGGTCGAATGCGCGACTGTTGCTGCTATCCAGTCCATATAACTTATACGCCGTACCAAACCGCCCACTATACTTACCGCCTATACGATATTTACCACGGGAAGAACAACGGCTGCCGGAAACATTGGAAAACACCACCTTTTCAGCGCGAAAATCCGGTCCCTGGCCATGCGCCACCAAACCGGCACTCTTTATTTTATGATGCAGCAGGTCGTAACAGATAAATCTTTTGCCACCGGAAAACACGCTGAAATCGATCAGGAAAGCGTAGCGGGTATTATAACCATGCTTCACTGCGTATTGCTGCAATGCTTTTGCCTTTTCGTGCAGCCGTGCTTCATCAGACGCCATCACGGGCCCTGGTAGAACAGGCAGTGCCGGTATTGTTGGAGATGTGGTAGTATTGTTTTCTTTACAGGCAGCAAAAAAAAGTGCCGGTAACAGCAAAATGCGCCATGCTTTGAACCGTATCATGTTTGTCAGATGCAGGGCAAAGCATTTTCCATATGCATCCGCAAAAAATTGCGGATGCATTTTTTATTCCCAGATATCTTTAACGTGAATGAGGATCGAGTAACGGCCTGTGGGTGGATAATGACCGATATGCAATTGCGTTTCATCAAAGGGTTGCGGCAGTTTATCCGCGTATTGCAGGTATAACTCCTGTACTACTGCAATAGCTTCTTCCTTATTTTCCACCACCCATGACTTGGCGGTTCTGTTATTATCAAACAGCTGGTTAAAGGCTTTCCGGGCGGATTCGGTTTGTTCAAAAGGCACTACTTTCAGCGTCCACACCTCTCCTATCTTTTCTGGTTCTGCGGGTGTATCCAGGTTAATCTTAAACCTTTCCAATCCCGCAGGATCCAGTGCACGCATGATATCCATCGCAACTGACATAATTGTAATTTTTTCTGACCGCAATATTACAACTTCCGGGTGTTATTCACCACCTTTTACGTTCATGCGCAGGGTATAGATGCCTTTGCCGGCGGTGATGAACAGGATATTATTATCTTTTCCGCCAAAACAGGCGTTGGCTGTCCACCCTTCCGGAACAGGGATGTGGCCGATCTTCTGCCCGTCTTTATTGACTACGGTAACGCCATTTCCGCACAAGTAAAGGTTGCCTTGTTCATCGAGCGCAATCCCGTCTGTAGATGTTTTTTCCGCCATGAGATATTGGCCGGTTAAACTGCCGTCTGCGTTCACGTTATAGCGGTATACTTTGCCTGCGCCGATATCTGCTACATACACCAGTTTCCCGTCGCGGGTACCGATAATGCCATTGGGCTTCTTGATATCTGCCGCAGCCACTACGGCTTCTTTGGCGCCGGGAGCCAGGTAGTAAACCTTTTCTTCTTTCAGATCAGGCTGCTTACGCTCCCAGTAGTCGCGCTGATAATAAGGATCCGTGAAATACATCCCGCCGCCGGGGGCTACCCAAACATCATTGGGGCCATTGAACTGATGACCGCCGAAATTATTTAACAGCACTTTTATTTTTCCTTTGGGAGAGATGGACCATAACTCGTATTTCTCATCTGCACACGCTACCAGGTTGCCTTTGCCATCGAAATACAATCCGTTGGCACGACCCGCTTTCTCTAAAAAAACAGACAGCTTCCCTTTGGTATCATATTTCCAGATCTTATTATTGGGCTGATCTGTAAAATAGATGTTCCCTTTTTTATCGGCAGCGGGGCCTTCCGTAAATTCGAATTGTTTTGACACCAGTTCCAGCCGGGCATTTTCAGCCACCGTTGGCGGAATGGTATCCTGTGTAACCGCCCCTGCATTGAGATAGCAGGTACCTAACAGTAACGTGGAATAAAATTTTAACCGCATATTGCTCCGTCAATTTTTACAATTGTAATCAATCCTGCGGAGAATTTTTTCTAAAAATGACGATAGTGAGGAGAAGATGGCTATCATATTTATTTATAGAGCCGGCTATGTAAATAGCCCGCCTACAGGTAAACATGATATTGATTTTGGGGTAACCAACGCTGGATAACTTGTTACCCGATTTTAGAATGGCGTTCTATACAGGTATTGGGATGCTACTCCTATGGAGAAAGGTCGTACGTTGATTACGGCGAAATTATCGTGATTAATGGCAGGGACATAGTACAAAAGCGACATCTTTTGCCTTTACACCATTATTTTATGCAGCCGGATGGTATTGGTGAGTTCTTCTTCATGGATAAAGGAAGGGGTAATCCCCGCAAATTTTTTGAAGTCGCGGATAAAGTGCATCTGGTCATAGTAACCGCTTTTATAGGCGATTTCGGTCCAGGTCTTTTCCGGGAACAGTTCTTTCAGCTGGTAGGCTTTGCAAAACCGGATAAGCCGGGCATATTGTTTGGGCGGCATCCCCAGCCGTTCGGTACATTTCCGTTCAAACTGCCGCAGGCTCAGGCAGGCAAGCGATGCCAGGCTTTCTATGCTGCCGCTTCCACCGGTGTTCACCAATACTGCCATGGCTTTATCTACCGGTAGTATCGGCTTTACCTGGGATATTTTTTTAAGGAGATAAAATTCAACGATACTTATCATGTGATCCCAATCGTCTGCTTCCTTCAACCGTTCAGTGATTTCATCAATTTCATTACCATTCCCCATTAGTAAGCGGGTATCAAAATCCTGGTCATATATTTCAGACATGGGGATCTTCAGCAGGCGGTGCAGGCCACTGGGTTGAAAACAGATACACAGCGCCAGGTGCCGGCTTCCCATGTCCAGGGTTACGGTCTGCTCCTGTGGCCCGATGGTTACACAAACCGATTTAGTCACAAAATCATTCTTACCCGCCTTCATTACTTTGATCGGGTCTTCCAGGTAAAACATAATATACCGCTGATAGGCGGGCACAAACCTGTAAATGTTTGACAGCGCCTTGTTTTGGGTAAAATCTACTTCATAGATACCCAAATAACTCACGAGATCCCTCAGGGCCGGATGTGGTTTATAATTCTTTGATTTCATGGACGTGCGGGCTATAGGTGCTCAGTACTGCATACTTCTGAAACAAATATATACAAATATTAAAAAAGTCAACCAAAGCGACCTATAAGCGTTATCTTCTACGGGTTAATTTTATTTTATATTTAAAGATGAAAATTGCGATAACCGGAGCTTCCGGCTATATAGGCAGCGTACTGGTTCCCCTGTTGTTATCCGAAGGCCATACCCTGCGGCTGCTTACCCGTAAACCGTTGCCGGAAATGACTCCGGAAGGTATCTGTTTCGTACAGGGGCACCTGTTAGAAGAACCGGCTATCCGCCGCCTCGTTGCAGGCGCCGATGCCGTGATACACCTGGCAGCGGTGATTTCGGTAGACGACCGGCAGGATAAAACCCTTTTCGATATCAATACCAGCGGCACCCGGTTACTGGCTGCAACCGCACAACAGGCCGGCGTTAAGAGGTTCATTCACCTCAGTTCCGTTACCGCGTACAACCAGGCGCCTTACGACCAGCCGATGGATGAAAGCCGCGATGTGGTAAAAACCACGCGCTACGGTTACGACTATTCCAAAGCCGTATCACAGGCCATTGCGCTGGAATATAACGGCAACGGCATGGAAGTAATAGTGCTGGCGCCAACGGCTGTAATGGGGCCGTTCGACCAGCAACCATCATTGATAGGTAAAGCAGTTGTCAGTATGTACAAGGGAAAAATACCCGCCCTCATTCCCGGCGGCGTTGACTTCATTGATGTAAGGGATGTGGCGGGAGCCATTGTGAGCGCTTTAAACCGCGGAACCGCCGGCGCAGTATACCTCCTGAGCGGCGAATGGGTGTCGCTCGTTAGCCTGAACAGGGAAATCGGCCGGATAAAAGAACGGCCGGTAACGCTGCCGGTAGTACCTTTATGGCTCGTATTCAGTATGCTGCCATTAGTGAGAATGCTGGCGGCCATCAGCGGCGGACCGCCTTTTTATACGCGTCAGTCGGTGTACAACCTGATTTACAGCAATAAAAAAATTGATCATGCAAAGGCCACTGCGGAACTCAATTTCCGGCCGCGGCCTTTTACGGAAACCCTGCGGGACACAATTGATTGGTTCAGACAAACAGGCGCTATCAAATGATTGACTATTTACCACTACACAGTTATGTTGTTTTTACTTATTGCTGGATGTTTACCGGCATTGGCGCAGGCATCTACCTGTTACGCAGGGAAGCGCCCTACGGCCGCTACAGCAGCGACAAATGGGGTCCCATGATCTCCAATAAACTGGCCTGGCTGCTGATGGAAGCCACCGTGCTGGTTTCCTTCCTCATATGGATCCCACTGTGTACTTTTCAATGGCGTTCCCCCGCCGGCGTTATGATCTTTCTTTTCCTGCTGCATTACGTACACCGGAGTTTCGTATATCCGTTCATGATACGTACCAAAGGCAAAAAAATGCCGGTGGTGATTATGCTGTCGGGCATGCTGTTTAATACAGTGAATGGTTCCCTGCTGGGCATCTGGTTTGCCGCCATTGAACATTACCCCAACAACGCGTTTATTTCCTGGTATTACACGCCGCCGTTTATAATTGGTACGTTTTTATTCCTGGCAGGTATGGGTATCAACTGGTGGTCCGATTACCAGCTGATAGGCCTGAGAAAAAAACATGAAACCGGTTATAAGATACCGCAGGCCGGGCTTTTCAAATATATCTCCTCTCCCAACCTGGCAGGGGAAATCATAGAATGGGGAGGCTACGCATTGCTTACCTGGAGCCTGCCGGGGCTGGCCTTCTTTATCTGGACCTGCGCCAACCTCCTGCCCCGTGCAATGGCTAACCATCGCTGGTATCAGCAACAATTCCCGGAATACCCGGCCAACAGAAAAGCATTACTTCCTTTTATCTGGTAACAACACGCATATGGCAAAGAAGTATAGTCAGTTTAAAGCAGCATTGGTGATGGCAAAAGCAAGCCTCATCGCCACCCTGCGAAGCCCTACTTCGGTTGTATTTGCACTCCTGTTCCCGGTTATTTTTGTTACGGTTTTTGGCGCCATGGTAGACAGCACCGCCGTGAAAGTAAAGATCCGGCTATCGCCCCACAGCGACAGCTCCGGCCCGATGTATGCAGCCATTAAAGCCATCAGTATCTTCGACCTTTCCTATGGCAGCGATTCGGCAGCGATGCTGTCGGATCTGAAAAAAGGAAGGATTGCCGGCGTCCTCTATCTTCATACACCCACCGTGATAAACGGCCAGCCGCAATTCCGGACGGACCTGCTGGGGAGCAGCGCGGTGGCAGATAAAATGCCGCTCATCCAGGCGGCACTGCAGGAAGCCGCCAGCCGGGTAAACCAACGCATCCTGCCGGATCAACCTGCCCCCGCTGCTATCCATGTAGTGAACATTCCCGGCCGCGTATACCGCCAGATAGATTTTATTTTACCGGGACAACTGGGTTTTTCCCTGCTCATGGCGGGCGTATTCAGCTCTGCATTCCTGTTGTTTAACCTCCGGCACACGCTCGTACTGAAACGCATATACGTAACGCCGGTGAGCCGTGCGGCTATACTATTGGGAGAAATGCTCAGCCGCTTATTATTCCAGATCATCTGCTTTATTATTATCACCGCACTGGGATATTTTGCATTTCAGTTTACGCTGGTAAACGGGTTTCTCACGTTTATGGAAATGCTGCTGTTATCTGTTTTTGGATTGGTGATTTTTATGGGCATCGGTTTTATTATCAGCGGCATGATCCGCAATGAAAGCTCTATTGCGCCGGTAGCCAACACACTCACCGTACCACAGATATTACTGTGCGGTTTATTTTTCCCGATAGATAATTACCCGGTGTGGTTACGCACTTTTTGTGAACTGTTACCACTTACTTTTTTTGTAGACGGGTTACGGAAAATTGCTTTTGAAGGTTTGCATATCTGGCAGATACCGCTGCAACTGGCGGGCCTGATCGTATGGGGTATACTGATTGCGGTATTATCGATCCGGTCGTTCAAATGGGAATAATAAGTTGGCGCAACTGACCCTTTTTTTGTCATATCCGGCCACCTTCTTCCCCGTAAGAGATGCTTAACTTTATCCCATCTTATTAAACACAAATAAAAAATAAAAACATGGCAGTAGTTAATCCTTACCTGAATTTCAACGGCAATTGCGAAGAGGCCTTCAATTTTTACAAAGCTGTTTTTGGCAAAGAATTCCAGACGTTTACCCGTTTTGGTGATATGGAACATTGTGCTGAAGGGGAGCAAAATAAAGTGATGCATGTGGCTATACCACTCGGTAAGGATTCTTTCCTGTTTGGCAGCGACCGGCCCGGCGCATACGGCGAAGGCACATTAGGCAACCTTTTTCATGTGGCCATTGCAGCAGAAAGTGAAGCGGAAGCAGACAAATTGTTTAATGGTCTTTCCAAAGGCGGACAGCCCATTATGCCAATGAACAAGGCGCCCTGGAATGCTTACTTTGGCATGTTAACCGATCAGTATGGCGTATCCTGGCTGATCAATTACGATTATGCCCAAAAAGGCTGATTCCCCGTTTAAAAGAAAATGAGGCAGCCGGTTCACTCCACTGAACCGGCTGTTGTATTTGCATGACTGATGTAGGATATGGTTCTTTGTTACTTGTTGACGATTAAGCCCGTCAGTTGCTTATCCAATTGCTCGCCACGGAGGTTCTTTGCAATAATTTTTCCGTCCGGCGCAATCAGGTAGTTGGTGGGCACGCCCCGTACGCCATACTGGCGCGCCACGGCATTATCCCAGTATTTAAGATCGGATACATGCACAAAGTCCTGCAACCCGTCTTTTTCAATAGCACCCAGCCAGGCAGCCTTCTTCCCCGGCTGATCCAGCGATACGCTCAGCACCACGAAGTTTTTATCATGGAATTTCTTGTAGGCGGCCACTACATTAGGATTTTCTGCACGGCAGGGGCCACACCAGGAGGCCCAGAAATCCAGTAACACGTATTTTCCTTTGAAGTCGGATAACTTCACAGGCTTGTCGTTGATATCATTTTGGGTGAAGTCCGGCGCGGGCGCACCAATGCCCAGTGCCTTTTCGGTTTCCATCGACTGGTAAAACTCCTGGCCGGCGGGGCTTTTCTTCAGCGCAGCCGTAAGCCCGTTGTACAAAGGCGTTAGCTCCTTCAGGTTCATGTTATTCATCACCGCCAGCTCTTTCAACGCTACAATGCTGAAAAAAGAGTTAGGGTTTTCGCTGATAAACCGGCGCTGCAGTGCTTTCTTTTCATCAATAGCCGCATGGAAGCGGGTATTCAAACCATTGGTGAAGGCAGTATCATTCCTTTGCGCATCCGTGGCGCCGCCAAAATCCTTATTGATGCCTGCCATTGCAGAGTCGTAGGCCGAAATAAATAATTTATACCGGTCGTGTTCCTTGTTTACAGGCGAACCGGTAATCACTGCATCGCTGATGTTGCCCGTACCGGCAATGGTAAAGGTAGTGTTGTCCAGGTAAAGCAGCCGGCGGTCCGCATCCATCCCGTGACTACCTAGACCTGTACCTTTATGATCCACCGTCAGCATTACCAGGTAGGGCGACTTCAGCGTGCCTTTAAATTCGAAGCTGCCATTTTTGATAACGGCCGAGTCGAGGAAGGTTTCCCCGTTCACGCGGCGGTCGAGATAGGCTTTGGCGCCGGGTTCCACCTGCCCCACTTTACCTTTCAGTGTGTATGCCTGCTGTGCAAAGGTCACGGCCGGCAGCGCCAGTGCTCCTATTAACATCCCTATTTTCATAAATAAACTTTAGATAGTTGGTTTATAAAGATATAAAGCAGGAAACCACGGAAATCTTAGCGTTATTCCGTTTTTTTTTATTCCACACTGTGGCGTCTGCGCGGCTTTAACAGTAGTTAACATTATCATAATAAACTAATTAGCCTTATGCCCGTCTAATACCCCGTAGCCAGCTACCGGATAATTATCGACTGTTTTTGAACAATACAATCAAACCGATAGTTACTCATAGTACCTGATTGCTGTCTGTATTATTTAAATGAACCGTAAAACGCTATGAGTAGATCTACAATTGCTCTTCTGCTGTTGCTGTTATGTGCCTGCAAAAACAAAAAACAAGGGAGCACACAAACCGCTGTAAAGCCCTACCCTGTTATTGTACTGCAACCTAAAAATGCCACCATCAACGCCGACTATCCCGCTACCATTCAGGGTATCCAGAATATTGAGATCCGGCCCAAGATAGATGGGTATGTGGATGCCATCTACATCGACGAAGGCGCCACCGTAAAAAAAGGACAGCTGTTATTCCGGATCAGCGCGCCGCAATACGAACAGAACGTAAATACAGCCCAAGCCAATATTAAAATAGCAGTGGCAGATGTAAATGCCGCACAGATGCAGCTCAACAAAGTAAAGCCCCTGGTAGAAAAAGACATCATCAGCGCCTATGAGCTGGAAGCCGCCGCCTATAACCTGCAATCCAAACAGGCCGCACTGGCGCAGGCCCAGGCAGCGCTTAACAATGCCAAAACCAATTTAAGCTACACTACTATTTACAGTCCGGCCGACGGCGTGGTAGGTATCCTGCCCTACAAAATAGGCAGCCTGGTGAACAGCACCACCCCCAACCCGTTGACGACCGTTTCCAATATTACCCAGATCTACGCGTATTTTTCTATCAATGAAAGACAGGGACTGGATTTCTTCCTGGCCTCCAAAGGCGCCACCATGCAGGAAAAGCTGGCCACCCTGCCACCGGTAACACTGGTGCTGGCCAATGGCATTGTGCTGCCCCGCAAAGGACGCGTGGAAACTGCCAGCGGTTTAATCAACCCCTCCACCGGCGCGCTCAATATGAGAGCCACCTTTTCCAATCCCGATGGGTTGGTACGCAGCGGCAGCAGCGCCATTGTAAGGATCCCGCAGCCGATAGATACCGCGCTGCTGGTACCGCAAAAGGCCACCTTCCAGATCCAGGGCAAACTGTTCGTGTACGTATTGGATGCAGATAATAAAGTAAGATCAGTAGACATCGGCTCTAATGCCAGCGCTGCCGGACAATCGTTTGTAGTGCAGCATGGCGTGAAAGCGGGCGATAAAATAGTGGTAGACGGGATCAGCAACCTCCGGGAAGACCTGGTGATCAGTCCCCGCCTGGTAAACGCAGACAGTGTTTACAACAGTCTCTGATCCATTTAAAACAATATCATGTTAAAAAGATTTATAGAGCGGCCGGTATTATCAACAGTGGTGTCCATCATTATTGTGACGCTGGGCATACTGGGGCTGGTATCACTACCCATCTCCCAATATCCCGACATTGCCCCGCCCACCATACAGGTGCAGGCCTCCTACAGTGGCGCTAATGCCGATGTAGTGCTGAAAAGCGTGGTAGTACCATTGGAACAGCAGATCAACGGCGTGGAGAACATGGATTATATTACCTCTACCGCCGGTAACGATGGCTCCGCGAATATTACCGTCAGCTTCAAAATTGGCAGCGATCCCAACATGGCAGCAGTGAATGTGCAGAATGCCGTGGCCCGCGCTACGCCCCTGCTGCCGCAGGAAGTAACCCGTTCCGGCGTTACCGTGCAAAAGAAGCAGACCAGTAACCTCCTCATCTTCTCTGTTTACAGCACCAATCCATCTTTCGATCAAACCTTCCTGCAAAACTATACCGATATCAATATCACCCCGGTGATCAAACGTATCCCCGGTGTGGGAGATGCTTCTGCTTCCGGCAACATGGACTATTCTATGCGGATCTGGCTCAATACCCAGGCAATGGCCTCGTATGGACTGGTACCCGCCGATATCACCGCCGCACTGGCCGAACAGAATATCCAGGCCGCTCCCGGTCAGTTTGGAGAAAGCGGCGGACAATCGTTCCAATATGTGATCAGGTATCCCGGTACGCTCATCGATACCACCCAGTTTGGCAACATCGTGCTGCGTTCCAACCTGCGCAGCCGTTTGCTGCGGATGAAAGATGTGGCGCGTATTGAACTGGGCGCCCTCAGCTATTTCAACAGTACCCGCACCAATGGCTACCCCGCGGTGTCCGTAAGCGTAGCACAGGTGGCCGGTTCCAACGCCCGTGATGTGATCCGCGAAACGCTGAAGGTAATGGAAGAAGCGTCCAAAACATTTCCCAAAGGCGTGAAGTATGTAGTGCTGCAAAACGTGGACGACTTCCTCACCGCCTCCATCGATAAAGTATTGCATACGCTGGTGGAAGCATTTATACTGGTGTTTGTAGTGGTGTTTATTTTCCTGCAGGACTTCCGCTCTACGCTGATACCGGCCATATCCGTTCCCGTAGCCATTATAGGCACCTTCTTCTTCCTCAAACTGTTTGGGTTTACTATTAACCTGCTTACCCTGTTTGCGCTTATCCTTGCCATCGGTATTGTGGTGGATGATGCGATTGTAATTGTGGAGGCAGTGCATGCACGCCTGGACACCGGCTATAAATCCGCCCGCAAAGCGAGTATCGATGCACTGGATGAAATATCCGGCGCTATCGTTTCCATCACGCTGGTGATGTCTGCCGTATTTATCCCCGTTAGTTTTATCGGTGGATCTTCCGGCATTTTCTATAAACAATTCGGGCTTACACTAGCCATTGCTATTGTGCTTTCAGCCATCAATGCGCTTACGCTGAGTCCTGCGCTCTGCGCCATCTTCCTGAAGCCTCACGGGAAGGAACATACGAAAATGAACGTCCTGCAACGTTTCTATCATGCCTTCAATGTAGCTTTTGAAAGATTGACAAACCGCTATACCAGTATGTTGCGTTTCTTCAGCAAACGAAAGTGGATCCCGGTTATGATACTGGCAACTTTCTGCGTAGGACTGGTAGTCCTTGCCAGGATGACGCCTACCGCTTTTGTACCGGAAGAAGATCTTGGTACCATAAACTGTAACATCAGCCTACCGCCGGATGCTTCGCTGGAACGCACTGATGTGGTGGCGCGCAAAATTGAAAAGATAGCGGCCACCATCCCTGAAATCAACAACGTACTGGCCGTTACAGGCCGCGGGCAATTATCCGGTACCGGCAGCAACTATGCGATGGTGGTGATGCGGCTCATCCCCTGGAACCAGCGCACCCGGAATATTCAGCAGATCATTAAGGAACTGAATAAGAAAACAGCAGACATGACCGAAGCAGAGATCAAATTCTTTGCGCCCGGCACCATCCAGGGTTTTGGCGCCTCCAACGGGTTTGCCTTTCAGCTCCAGGATAAAACCGGTGGCGATATTGCGCACTTCTATAAAGTAAGCAAAGACTTCCTCACAGTACTAACCCAACGGCCGGAAATCCAGTTTGCCACCACTTCTTTCAATCCTAATTTCCCGCAATACCTGATGAATGTAAACGTGCCGAAAATAAAGGATGCCGGGTTGAATGTAACAGATATCACCAATGCCATGCAGGGATATTTTGGCGGCATTTATGCCTCCAACTTCAACCAGTTTGGTCAGCAGTACCGGGTAATGGTACAGGCTTCGCCGGAGTTCAGGATGACGCAGGAAAGTTTAAACGCCGTATTTGTGCGCACCGGCGAGGGCGTGATGGTACCGATCACGGAGTTTGTGACTCTCTCGCAAACCTACGGTCCGCAAGCCATTACGCGGTTTAACCTGTTTAATTCCATCAGCGTAAATGGCACGCCTAACGCCGGGTTCAGCTCCGGTGAATCTATTGCGGCCATCCAGGAATCGGCAGCGGAAACATTGCCAACGGGCTTTGGGTTTGAGTTTTCAGGACTTAGCAGGGAAGAATTAGCAGGGAGCAGTCAAACTATTTTTATCTTCCTGCTGTGTCTCATCTTTGTGTACCTGCTGCTCAGTGCGCAATATGAAAGTTACCTCTTACCCTTTGCCATCCTGCTGGCAATACCGGTGGGCATTTTCGGTGCCTTCCTGTTTGCGCAGCTGTTTGGTGTAAGCAACAATATTTATGTGCAGATCACGCTGATCATGCTGATAGGATTACTCGCAAAAAATGCGATCCTGATTGTGGAATATGCAGCCGAACGGCGACGCGGCGGAATGAGTATTGCAGAAGCCGCGGTGAGCGGGGCGCAGGCCAGGTTACGCCCCATCCTGATGACCTCCTTCGCCTTTATCCTCGGCCTCATCCCGTTGATGCTGGCTACCGGCGCCGGCGCCAATGGTAACCGTTCTATCGGAACCGGCGCTGTTGGCGGAATGCTGGTGGGCACTGTATTCGGTATATTTATTACACCTACTTTGTTTATCATCTTCCAAACTTTACAGGAAAAAATAAAGCGCGCACCGGAAGAAGATGATGAAGAAGACGCGCAGCCGCCGGTAACAGCACCGGCATCTTAAAAAATTCTGCCGCAGGCAGCTCTCAAAACAGGTAATATGAATGGTCGTAACAGCATATATGTTTTACTCACGGTAGTCCTGGCAGGATTCATTACTGCCTGTGGCATCACGAAGCCGTACCAATCGCCCGGCATTACAGACAATAACCTGTACCGGGATGTAAATACAACGGACACCAATAGCCTGGCTACCGTTCACTGGAAAGAAATTTTCACGGACTCCCTCCTGCAGCAACTTATTGACACCGGTATTCAGCACAACCTCGACCTCCAGGTAGCGTGGTCGCGCATGCGGCAGGCAGAAGCCAATTACTCGCAAAGCAGGCAGGCGTTGTACCCCGCTGTAAATGGCGATGTGAGCGCGGCCTTTGCCGGCGCTTCCAATCAACAGCGTACAGGCAGGAACGTTATACCACAGCAATACAACGCCGGGCTCACCGCTACCTGGGAAGCAGACATCTGGGGTAAGCTGCGCAGCAACAGGCGCGCGGGTTTGGCAGCATTCCTGCAGGCATCCGCCAATGCAAGGGCCGTACAAACCGGGCTGATTGCCAGTATTGCCACCAGCTACTACAACCTCACCGCACTGGATCAGCAACTGAAAATAACGCAGCAAACCGTGGTGAACTGGCAAGCCACTGTAGAAGTGATGAAGGAGCTGAAAAAGGGTGATGTGGTAACCGGCGCCGCAGTAGTACAAAGTGAAGCCAGCAGGTATGCCGCAGAAGTAACGATTCCTGACCTGAAGCAATCGATCCGCGAAACGGAGAACCAGCTGAACCTCTTGCTGGGCCGGCCTCCCGGCCCTATCAGCCGCAGCAGCATGGACGACCAGCGACCGGTGATGCTGCTGAAAACCGGCGTGCCGGCGCAACTGCTGGCCAACCGGCCGGATGTGCAGGCGGCGGAATATAACCTGCGTTACTATTATGAACTGACTAATGTAGCGCGCACCTATTTTTATCCTGCGCTCACTATTTCTGCTTCGGGCGGTTACACCAGTTACCTGTCGCTCACAGGGCCCGGCTCCTGGATCAGCAACCTCACGGCGGGTTTAACACAACCCATCTTTAACCAGGGCATTAATAAAACCAGGCTCAAAGTAGCGAAAGAGCAGCAGGAACAGGCGGCGCTGAACTTCCATACAGCAGTATTAACCGCCGGGCAGGAAGTATCAAACGCATTATATTCTTACCAGACAGCCCTGGAAAAAGGAAACTCACGGCGGCTGCAATTACAGAACCTGCAATTGTCGGTCGACTATACGCAGGAACTGGTGCGATATGGATTTGCCAATTACACAGAAGTATTGAATGCACAACAGAGTCTTTTATCGGCGCAACTGGGCAGGATCAACGATCATTTGCAGCAGTTACAGGCGGTGGTATTTTTATACCGTGCGCTGGGCGGCGGCTGGCAATAATTCCTGCCGGATTGCCAGCGCAGGCACTGTAGCAGTGCTGTTCAGCACTTCATCTACAATCCCGAAATCCCGGGCTTCTTCTGCGGCCATGAAATGATCATTCCGGAAAGCATGCTCCACTTCTTCCACCGAGCGGCCCGATTGCCGGGCAATGATCTGGAAAAGTTTTTGCTGCAACCGGCCCTGTTCATTAAAAGCAATCCGCACATCTTCCGTATATCCTTTGGCGCCGCCGCTTGCAGGATGCATGTGAATGGTGGCATTGGGCAATGCATACCGTTGCCCCGTAGCGCCGGCGGTAAGAATGATGGTGCCCATGCTGCCGGTGAAACCCATTGCCATAGTGGATACCGGCGATTTCAGCATTTTCATGGTATCATAAATAGCCATGCCGGCATACACAACGCCGCCCGGGCTGTTGATGTACATATTAATGGGCCGGTGGTTTTCACTGTCGAGGTACAGCAACTGCGCCACTATCAGGTTAGCCACCTGGTCGTCGATAGCGGTACCGAGAAAAATAATCCTTTCTTTCAGCAACAGGCTGTATATATCAAACGCACCGCGGCTGTCGCCGTCGATTACGGTAGGAACCAGGAATGCCATATTATTTAAAAATGGAGGTGATAGAATTGTTGAAAGAAGTGTCCTGCATGAGGCGCTGGAAAAGCTGATCCAGCTGTTGGCGTTTTTCTTCGCGTGCGAGCCAGCGCACCAGCTGCAAGGTTTTCCGCTGGTACTTTACTTTTTCCCGCAATGCGGGCGCCACCAGCATCCTGGCCTGGAACACCAGCCGGGAGGAAACAGGCATTTCCCGCAGCAGGTATTGTTCTATTTCCTGTGCTTCAGCTAACTGTTTCCGCATAATCTGATTGTTTAATTTGTTCCCTTACTTTTTCCAGGCATTTGTATTTCTGTACGCTGGCAGAATGTTGTGTTTTGAAATTAAAATCTGCTGCTATTTCCTGTATGGAAAGATGATCATAATAAAATGCGTGCAGGAGTTGCAAACATCGTTTCCCGGCGGCTTTTACATACTCCAGTACAGGCTTTGACACGGGTGGAGGCGCATAATAATCTGCCGGCACGGCAATATCGCCGTCCATATTATCCAGTGGAATATGCGGACCGGATTGTTTTAGTTTCCGGATAGCAAGAATCCTGGCGATGCCTGTAATATATGCTTCCGCAGGCACCCCGGCAGGCAGTTTGTTTTGCTGTTGTTTTTCGAGATAGATAATTACAGCATCCTGGAAGATATCTTTGGCCATCTCCAGGTGGCCGCCCATCCGGTGTATGACGCCTGCTACCCGTGGCAGGGTATTGCGGTATATATCTTCCAACCATTGATCTTCATGAGTACGCATATAAGCCTGGTTTTATATACTAGTGTCATTAACCGGTGATATATCACCCAAAATTTAAGAATTTTTTTTTTACCTTTGCCCAACCATGTGATCAATACTCTACATACAATAGCAGGCTGATACCTGTATACATGCCGCTCCGGCGTGTTTTATCTCCCGTTTATATATTTTTTACCGTCATACAGCGATGCTACTGCATACGCTGATTTATTCAACTAAATTTTACTGCCATGAAAATGCGTACTGTCATTTCCCGACCCGCTAACCCGACGCTTCCTGTCGTCGCCATTGTTCATTTCAAAACGATTTTGCATGCTTATCAGCGCACAACTACTCAGTTACCAACTTCCATCGGGGCAGTATTTATTCCAGGACGTCAGTTTCACGCTTCATAAAGGCTACAGGGCCGCTATTGCGGGCCCTAACGGCGCAGGTAAATCCACTTTACTGAAGATCATTGCCGGCCAGGAAACCGCGTCTTCCGGCACTATCCGGGCTACCGGGCCATGTTACTATGTACCGCAGCATTTTGGCCATTTTAATTCACTCACCGTGGCGGAGGCCGCAGGTACCGCGCAAAAACTGAACGCCCTTGAACTAATCCTGCAGGGCGAAACCAGTCCGCACCTGTACGACGTACTTGGCGACGACTGGGACATTGCCGCGCGCAGTGAAGCAGCCTTTGAAAAATGGGGCCTTCGTGCCTTGCAACCGGATCAGCCCTTGTCCACCCTCAGCGGGGGCGAAAAAACACGGCTGTTCCTGGCCGGCATCGACATCTTTGAGCCATCGGTGGTGTTGCTGGACGAGCCCACTAACCACCTCGATTACCACGCACGGGAACAGCTATACGAATGGATGGCAGCCACATCATGCACGTTGCTGATTGTGAGCCACGACCGGCAGCTGCTGCGCCTCTGCGAACCCATCTGGGAGCTGCAACCCAATGGCATAAAAACTTACGGCGGCAACTATGATTTCTACGCAGCGCAAAAAAACGTTGAAGCAGATGCGTTGCAACAACGCGTTGCCCACCAGGAAAAAACACTCAAAGAAGCCAAAAAGCAACGGCAGGAGGCCATAGAGCGCAAGCAACATGCCGATGCACAGGCGCGGAAGCAAGCTAAAACAGGAGGCATACCTAAAATACTGCTGAACGGCAGGAAAAATAATGCAGAAGTATCTACCGCAAAATTAAAACAGGTACACACGGAAAAAGTGGAGGAACTGCGTGCAGGCTGGCAGGAACTCTCCGCTATGACGCAGATCCAGCGCATGATGAAGGGTTACTTTGAACAATCCACCCTTCATACCGGGAAAGTGCTGGTGCAGGCAAACGGGGTGAATTTCGGATGGGCTGCTGCACAACCGGAACTCCCGGCGCCGGATCACCAGCCATCAAACGAACCAACAAGGCTGGCATCTCCGGAAAACATGCTCTGGAAAACACCACTCACCTTTACCATCCGCAGCGGCCAGCGGCTGGCCATTACAGGGCCCAACGGCAGCGGCAAGTCCACCTTGCTGCAACTGATACTGGGTAAGCTGGCGCCATCAACCGGTGAGCTGTATACCGCCGATACGCGCAGTTTACTGCTGGACCAGGATTACACGCTGATCGACCGGGGCAAAACGGTATTACAACAGGCATTGTCTTACAACGATAACCTGCTGGAAGTATCGATGGTAAAAACGGTGCTGGTGAATTTCCTTTTTGGTCCGGATACCTGGGATAAGTCGTGCGCAGTGCTGAGTGGCGGCGAAATGCTGCGACTGGCCCTCTGCAGCATGACCTTACAGGATAAAGCGCCCGATATGATCCTGCTCGATGAGCCCACCAACAACCTCGATCTGCAGAACATTAAAATACTGACGCAGATCTTCGGGGAGTATAAAGGCACGTTGCTGGTCATTTCGCATGATCCCGATTTTATCGCGGAAGTGGGTGTGGATGATGTGCTGACGCTAAACACGTAGGTGCGCCATGATCATTTTCTAAATATCCTTTTCCCGGAAAGGCTTCAGGAGGCAGCCGTTGAAGCTTTTCCGGGATCAAAAAATTACTGTAGTCCGGGAATGCCGTATATCCCATACGGACTAAAAGCTACGATGCCGGTGACTTTAACAGGTAGAAAACTTCCGGTGGCAGTGAGGTACTGATAGGTATCGCCGGTTCTGCAAAGCAATGGGAATCCGTATTGTACTTCCGTGGCGCCATAGCCGGGTATTTCTTCCAGCATTACATCGTCAAAAACCTGCTTGTTTACCGGTTGACCAGCTTTATCCAGTACAGTAAATTTACCGGCTTTTTGCGCCAGGAAGCCCTGCCCGTTCTTTTCCACGAGTAAGCGGTCGTATACAGGAGGCACTATCACTTTACCGGCGCTGCTGGTATAACCGTAAAGCGGATACGCTCCATTGGCGGTTTCTTTTTTCAGCAGTTGGGATTTTTTTTCCGGGATGACGGGCGGCGCTTTGGGCGCAGGCACCTTCACGCCATTGTGATTAAAGAAGAGATCCTTGTAGCCGCCTTCAGGCGTGTTTTGAGATGCAAATAACAAACTGGTGTCCTCCGCCGATACGCTGATGCTGTGATAGGTGGCGGGGATCAGCATTTTCTTCTTCCTGATATCATATACACCAGCGCCGGTTTCTTTCTTTACCGCTACCAGTCCGGGTACCAGGCCATCCACTTGTTTGTAAACCACGGGCAATACCTGCTCCCCTGCTGCATTATACAAGCCATACATCTCCTGGTAACTTACTTCCAGTAAATCCATACCGGGAGCCGTAACCGTGGTGCGGTCGATATCAAAGAAGGCGGGTTCCACTACTTTTCTGTTAGCCGGGTTATAAAAACCATACAGCGCTTTCTGTTTCAGCTTGAAGAGGGGAACCGGGAAATATTTATCCAGCGTGGTTATTTCGTTGTAATCTTTTGCCAGTAACTTTTTACCGGTAGTATCCGTGAGATTGTAGTTGCCGTCAACAGGGATAATAAAATACTCACCGGATGCTACAATATCGCCTTCGTATGACGGGGCGATAATTACTTTTCCATCTTCCCGCAGGATACCTGTTTTACCATTTTGGGTAATCCGGAGATAGGGTCCGCTTGCTGTTTCGTCGTATACGTCGGTGATATCATCATAAATAAAATCGGCTACTGTAGCACCGTCTTCGCTGATCAATCCATACTTCCCGTTCTTTTGCACTTTCAGTAAACTATTGCCTATCACTGTCATGCCGGTATACTCCGGCGCCGCATATTCTTTTTTTGTTTTCAGATTGATGGTTACTTCACGTCCCTGCTTTTTTAAACACTGTACCCAGTTGTCGCTGCGCATAAAGGCGTGTTCATGTTCATATTCAAAGGGCATGAGGATGTTGTTATCAAAGTCGATGACGCCCCATTTACCATTTTTCTGCGCAAACAGGTAATCTCCTTTCCGGCCGCATCCCCCGCAGTAGTCGAACGATTCGTAGATGGCCGGTATCAGCAGCCGTTTTTCCGGTGTACTGTAGATGCCCCATTTGTCGCCTGTTTTCACATCAAAGTGTTCATCATCCAATATACCTGCGTCTTCAAACTGCAGCGGCAGCAGCAGCTTGCCGTAGGTATCTGCATAAGTCATTTTACCCTGCTGATGTAATACCAGGTAAGTTTTCCATTTCAATTCTATGGTATCATATTCAGGTGGCAGCAACCATTTTCCGTTGGCGGTAACAATGCCTGTTTTGCCGTTGCTGCTTACCAGGAACATGGTTTCCTGTTCGTTGGTTACAATCAGGGAGTGTCCTCCTTCATCCGCCGGTGTGATGGTAACCGGGTGATACAGGGCGATGATCTGATCAAATACTCTCTTACCGGTGGGATCAATGTACCAGCTCTTTTCAGCTTCCTCCATGCGGGCGAAACCGCCATGAAACACAGATCCCTGCTGCGCTGATAAGGTGTGGGCTGCCAGTAAAAAACTACCTGCCAGTAAAAAGCGTATATGCCTGCCTGTTATACCTCTAATCCTCATATCCTTTTTTCTTCAGTGATTTGTATGGGAATGCTTTCCCCTGTGCATCAATGTAAAAATACCATTTACCTTCCTGTACCAGTAATGGAAAGATATTTTTTCCGTATCCCTGGTTAGTGTCCATGTTATCGTAGATGGCGGGAATGATCATTTTACCGGAGGCATCTGCGATGCCGTACTTACCAGTGCGGGTTACCTGGAATAGCTTTTCATCTTTCCGGTAGCTGATATCATCAAATTCTACCGGTAAAATTATCCTGCCCAGTGCGTCGGTTACACCATATTTATTATCGCGTGATACCTTTAAAAAGGGTGTATCGTAGATATCGTCGATATCCTCATATTCAGTAGGGAGCAATACCTTACCTTCTTTTGTGATCAGTCCCTTCAGCTCTCCTTTTTTTACCACGAGCAGGTTTCCCATTTCCAAAATATCATTGGCTGTAATGGGATAAACAATTTCTTTTTTGCGGTTAATAATACCGTACAGCGTATGTTGCGGGGTGCTGTCTATTCCTGCCAGCGCGAGGCCATTCCAGAAATCTCCTACAAAGCTGTATTCATCAAAAACCACTTCTTTCCCGTTGGGATCTAAAAATACGTTGTTGCGGGCACTGCCCCATACTTTTAACAGCCCGTCATTGAATTTTGCACTGCTTCTCTTTTCGCTTTCCGGCACCAACAGCCGTGACGCCTGGTCTTCTTTAAACTCCCAGCGTTGGCTGCTGTACAGCGTATTACCGGCGAGGTCGGTGAGCTGGGTGGTGGTGGTGCCATCGTCGTTGTATTGTGTTTCCACAATCCGGTTAGTATCTACCGCGGTAAAAAATCCGTACCGTTTTCCGCCGCGGATGATCTTTCCTGAGATGTCTGCCAGTGAGGAGGTATCGCCATTGCGCAGGAGCAGTATCCGGCTGTTTTGCCACTGTATCCATTCGTACCGGGTGGGGATGATTTCTTTACCGGTGGTGATATCCACCAATCCTATCCGCTCTCCTTTTGAAACGGGCAGGTAATTTTTTTTGCTTTCCCCGGCATTATCATCCAGATAGGAGAATCCGCTGCCGTAGCCATTTACAAAACCATCATAGGCCACTGGCAGGATCGTTTTTCCGTCCATTCCCAACAGCCCTGTTTTACCATTTTGTTCTACTGCCAGCCAGGGAGTGTTTTGCCAGGAGAACGGCGTTATGCGGCTGTATACCTGAGCGGTGAGAGGCTTTCCATTGGCATCCGTCAAGCTGGTACCGGTGTCATCGCTTACCAGAAAAACCGCTGGTATGGGTGATCTCTCGTCCGTTATTGTTTGCCCTGGCGCCATTATTATGCCGCCGTCGTAGGTTTCCTGTCCTTTTGCATTGATGGCGATAATATCATTGTATCGTGGCGGGATGATCTCTTTGCCTTCGGCATTTACCACGCCGTATTTATTGCCCATGCTCACTTTCATAACATTGCCTGTCCGGGTGGCTGCGCTGTATTGAAACGGGAGCAGTGTTTTACCGTGCTTATCTACGAAACCTGTTTTATTATTTTTTGTAACGGCAAACAGTTCTTCGGTTGGTCCCACAGCGCATTTATCATAGATAGCAGGAATAACGATCCCGCCGCTTTTATCCATCACGCCGGCTTTACCATTAGTTGTAAAGCCCATATAAATATTACTGCCACTGAGATAATCAAATGACTCATACTCCGCCGGAACAATGATGGCGCCGTCTTCCGCTGCCAGTCCAACTTTACCCGCCTTTTTTATTTGTATGGTGTTGTCCCTTACATAGCTTTTATCGGCTTCTTCGTATATGGGTTCCTGTAATACCTTACCGGTTTTTATATCTATCCATCCCCAGCGGCCATCTTTCTTCATTTTCAGTACATGGGGCGTGAGCGCGCTTACTTCGCTGTATAGCGGCGGACAGATAACGTTGCCGAGTGTATCTGCGGCGCCGTATTTCCCATTGAGCCGGGTAATAACAAAGCAATAATTTTTTGAGGAGTCGTGATCATCCTGTTCATCGGCCAGGATAACCTCATCATATTTGAAAGGGGCAATGATCTTACCAGCATTGCTAACAGCGCCGTAGGCATTATGTTTCACGGCTACAATGGTATTATAGTAACCGATATTTTCCGTTTTATCTACCAATACTGCACCGGAAATATGCAGCCATTGTTTTTGCTGGTTAATCAATACCGGGGCAAACTGTCCATCGAACCTTCCGAGGTAGCCCGCAACCACGGGCTCTTGTGCATGCAGGGATATGCTGTTTAAAAGGAGTCCTGCCAGTAAATATCTTTTTCTCATCTGTTTTGCTACATTCATGAAATGGTATTCCGCTTATGAAAAGATATGCAAATATGCGGATCTTTCAGAAAACGGGAATAATTTAAAAGCTAACAAATACTTTTCCTGTGAAGCAATCCCTGTAACCAGGTACGTTATGTTCCTGTATTGCCGTTACTGGTTTTTTAAGTAATTCCTCATTTCCGTTCAACGAAAAGGTGCCGGGTTTTTATTATTTTTTTATTACGTTTGCCGATTCCCATTTTGGGGCGTGAACCTAAGAAATGAAAAAAATCTGCATTATGAACGGAATGACTAAATCTGTTGCCACTGCATTCCTGGGCGCGTTCACAGCGCTACAGGGGCTCACCGCAGTAGCCCAATCGAATGAAAAGCCTAAATTGATAGTAGGCATTGTGGTAGACCAGATGCGCTGGGATTATTTATACCGTTACTACGACCGCTACGAAGCGGGTGGCTTCAAACGCATGCTGGGCGATGGTTTTTCCTGTGAAAACACTTTCATCAGCCACCTTCCGTCCTTTACCGCTGTAGGTCACAGCACCATTTATACAGGCAGTGTTCCCGCTATTCATGGCATTACCGGCAACGACTGGCCCGATCAGCTTACCGGCAGAAAATGGTATTGCACAGAGGACACCACCGTACAACCCGTTGGCAGCAGCAGCTCCGCAGGCAAAATGTCGCCGCGCAACCTGCTGGCATCCACCATTACAGATGAATTAAAACTGGCGACCAACTTCCGCTCTAAAGTAGTAGGCGTATCACTGAAAGACCGCGCCTCCATCCTTCCAGCCGGACATACACCCAATGGCGCCTTCTGGCTGGACGACAGCAACGGCAGCTTTATTACCAGCACCTGGTATATGAAAGAACTGCCTGAATGGGTAAAGCGTTTCAACGACCGCAAAGAGCCACAGCAGCTGATGTCTAAACCCTGGGAAACTTTATATCCCATCAATACTTATGTACAAAGCAGTGAAGATAACGTAGACTGGGAAGGTACTTTCCCCGGTGAAAAAGCGCCTGTTTTCCCCCATGCGTTGAAAGACGCTTATAAAAAAGATCCGGGTAACCTGAGGTCTACCCCCGGTGGAAACACCCTCACACTGGATTTTGCGAAAGCTGCTATTGAAGGATATGACCTCGGTAATAATACCGTGACCGACTTCCTCACCATCAACTGCGCTTCCACCGATTATGTAGGCCATAAATATGGTCCTAATTCCATAGAAGTAGAAGATACTTACCTGCGCCTGGATAAAGACTTGTCGGCTTTCTTCACGTACCTGGACCAGCGCGTGGGAAAAGGTAACTACCTCGTGTTCCTCACTGCCGACCACGGCGCCGCTCATGCCATTAAATTTATGGAAGAACATAAGCTGCCAGCCGGCATAACAGAAAGCAGGAAACTGGTAGCGGGCCTGGACAGCACGCTGAATGTACGTTTTGGCGTAAGCAAACTCGTATCTTCATTTATGAACTACCACGTGAGTTTCGACAAAGCAAAAATTGCTGCGTCTAAACTGGATTACGATGCTGTGAAGAAAGAAACCGTGAAGTACTTCGAGGCGCAACCGGGTATCCAGTTTGCCGCCGACCTGGACAATATCGGCGTGAATCCTTTGCCGGAGCCACTGAATACAATGGCGATCAATGGCTACAACCGTAAACGCACCGGTTCCGTCATTGTGATTCCTGAGCCAGGATGGTTTGAAGGTTCACTGAAAGGCACTACCCACGGTAACTGGAATCCTTTTGACATCCATATTCCGCTGGTATTTATGGGATGGCATGTAAAACATGGCGCTTCCAATGAAACCGTGCATATGACAGATATTGCCGCTACCCTGGCTGCCATGCTGCATATACAAATGCCGAGCGGCTGTGTAGGCAAACCGGTGAAAGAAATACTGCAATAATATATTCCGGGAGGATTTTCATTGAATGAACATCCTCCCGGATTTTCAGATTTATACCCTGCCCATAAAAGGATCTGTTATCCCTTCTGCTCCTGTTTCCACTCTTCCTGCATACCGCTGACTAAACGTATCAAAGCCCGCAGCCTGTACGCTGAAATTGTACCAGCCGTGGCTTTTCTGCAGCGGCAATACCAACTCCAACGTGGCGCCGGCGGCAATGCTCCGCTGGATTGCTTTTCCTCCGTATGCATTATCTGTAATACTGAAATCACGCGCATTACTACCGGTGTTGGCTACACGTAAAACCAGGTTACCTGTTGCTTTCTTTTTCAGCTTACCATTTGTTTCATAGCCCAGCTCCAGGTCCAGCTGCGGATGTTTGGCGGAACCTTCAAACGCGCGGTAGAATCCATTGGGGCCATGCAGGTGCAGCTGGTAACGGTTATCTGCAAAGGCTTTGGCCGGCCACTCATACGTGATAGTGTCGCCTGCGGCTACCGCAAACGACCAGGTTCTTCCGGTTTCTGTTTCACCGGTTTGTTCATCTTTATAAGGAAGATTAGTGTATACGGTAAACGGTGCGCCATGTGCGCGGTCGCCGAACAATTGCTTATCTGCTTTCATTTTCAGTGTCAGCAATTGCTCACCGGCTTTCCACTGGCCATCCGCTAACAGTTCATAAGGCAATGCGCAGGAAGGGCGGGTGCCTTTTTCCTGTTGTAAAATCGTAGTGCCGTTGCCGTTAGCAAAGACTTTCACATCTTCACTGGTGATTTTTTTAAACCCTGCGGGTACTGACTTGAAGCGGGCGTTATTAATATTTTCCACTACGTGGCGCTGATCCAGGAAAATCTGCCGGGCCGGTGTGGTGGTATTAAACGGACTGAAGGCAGCAGTGAGATCGCCGCTGATGGTGCGTCTCCACTGACTGATATTATCCAGGTGCACCTGCTTGTTTAACTTCTTACTAAAAAATGTTTCCAGGAATTGTAAGGTAGAAGTATGTTCAAATACCTGCGAACATACCTTTCCTCCCCTGCTCCAGGGCGATGCAATCAGCATAGGCACCCTGAACCCCAGTCCTACCGGGGCTTCCCGGGCCTGCTTTTCACTTACGCCCTGTTTCAGTTCATGTGCCAGCCGCACCTGTTCTATTTCTGTGTCTATTCCTGCGGAGCATTTTCCTGTGCCGGGTTTGTTATTATCGCAGATGGAGAAAGGTACCACATGATCGAAGTAACCATCATTTTCATCATAGGTAACAATGAAAATAGTTTTCTTCCACACCTCCGGTTTCTGCGTGAGGATATCCAGTATTTCGGATACGTACCAGGCACCATACCACGGAGCACTGGGGTGATCGGAGAAGTTCTGCGGGCCTGCCAGCCATGATACTTGTGGCAATGCGCCTTCATTCACATCTTTACGGAACTGGTGAAGCACGTCGCCGGCGGGTACCGTGATGGTGCGTTCCTTTGATCCGTCTTTATAGTTTACTGTTGTTACGCTCCGGAATGCGGGATCGTTTTTATTGACTACGAAAGCCCGTTGGTACAGCGATTTCTGCTGGTCCGTTAATTTCTCATAGCTTTCTTTATTCCACTTTAGCAGTTCCTGGGTAGCATTGTCCAGCACTGTTTGCTTTTTGGAGATGTCTGTGCGGATCTTTGCAGCGGCGTCATCCGAAGAAGGGCTGGCTTCCTGGAGTTTGTTGATTTCGTCCGGCAGGGTGTCTACCTGTTTCAGTAATCCGTTTACATAGCGTTCGGAGAACTTCACGTTGTAGGCAGCGAAAAATTCCAGGAGGTTACAACCAAAATTTGCGAGCCATGCCCGTTCTTCCCCTTTCCATCCACCGCCACAGCTGATTTCATTCTGGTAAAATTTCCATGCAATATTATTTTCTTCCAGTAACTCCGGGAATGTTTTCCAGGGCAGTTTACCGTAACTGAAGTCGTCGTTGCGGATATGTGCTTTTGGCAATCCATCTTCCTCATGTACAATTTTACCTGTCCAGAAAAAGGAGCGGTTGGGCGTAGTGCTGGTCATGGCTGAGCAGAAGTTCTGATCACACACCGTGAAAGCGTCTGCCATTGCGTAATTAAAGGGAAGATCCTCGCGGGTATAATATCCCATCGTTAAAGGCATGGCGGCGTATTCCTTGTTGCCGGGTGTTTTTGCGATGAGCCATTTATCGTAGCGGCCTTTGTTGTAGGCATCTACCTGGCTGGGCCTGGAGTGCGGCAATGCGCCCATCCAGGTGGCTTTGGTATCTTTAATATTGAGGCGGAAAGGTGCATAGGTATCGCCTGCTGCGTTGGTTTGAAACCACACCGGCTTTGCGTCCGGCAGCCATACGGCGCGTGGATCGTTGAATCCGCGGACGCCTTGTAAAGAGCCAAAGCAGTGATCAAAGGAACGATTCTCCTGCATGAGGATCACAATATGTTCTGCGTCGAGGAAGGTGCTGCCGGGAGCGGGATCTATTGCCAGTGCCCGCTGAATGGATGCGGGCATCATGGTAGATAAGCCAGCTGCACCAGATAACAATAAAGATTTTTTTAGAAATTCTCTGCGTGAGTCCATTTATATTCCGATTGAGTGGGTTTTACATTGTTCATCTAACAAAATAAAAAACATTCCCAAAGAATGCAACGGCGCCTCACATTATGTGTTTGTTATGCGGTATATACGGCTATGGCTGAGGACAACCGGTAAGTGTGTGCCATTCGTGTTCGGTGCGGGTCATGAGGAGGGCGTTGTCAAAAGCGACACTTCCTTTTTTAAACACAGCCGTATTCTCAAAAAAGCTGGAAGCCACCTGTATTAGTTGCAGCGGGCTCACTTTCCATTGATAGGTTTGTAGTTTTAATCCATCGAGCGACTGCTGGTTATTGGGAGAATAGCCGACCGCGCCCCCTTCAAAAAATGCGGAAGCATTTTCCAGGGTTTCAAAAACGGAGGTAGCCGGGAATTCGCTGGTGCTGCGCGCATCTATGGAAATGGATGTTTTATCTGAGCTGGTAAAGTCGATATGAAAATGTCCAGCTACTTCCTTTACATTAAAATCAGCCAGGTGATGTTTGCCTGGAAACAGCCGTCCACCGGCGAGGGCATTGAGCCTCGATGAAGTATCCCTGCGGGGGATATACACGCCTTCTTTGATAACACCATTTTCCTCCCACTCTACCGCAATACGGTGCGCGCCATTTTCTGAGGAGATGCCTGTAAAATCCGGCCAGCCTTTGGGCTTGATGTGTTTTAATCTTATCAGACAGATGCCGGCAATGGCTTTGCCTTTGTAAATCTTAGGACGGAAAGGCGACGGCAGGAGCGACTGAACAGCTTCGGGGTCTACAGTAAAATTCACCAGGATGCGGCGGTCTATATAACCATGTATAACGGGTAGCTTCATATAGGTAAGGATCTAATTAAAGGTACACCAAAACAGTCAAAAGCAAGTTTCTAAAAAACATTGAACAAATGTTTTGAAAAGTTGTTCAATTTTCTATCTTTGTAGAAATATTAAACTCAACATCTGATTATGGCGGTAAGCGAAAAGAAAGGAAATATGGATGCTTCCACGGAAGAGCGGATCAAAGCCGCAGCCAGAACTGTGTTTACAAAGAAAGGATACCAGGCTACCAAAGTAAGGGATATTGCGGCAGAAGCAGATATTAACCTGTCGCTGGTCAATTATTATTTCCGCAGCAAGGAAAAGCTGTTCCAGTTTGTGATGGCAGAGGTAGTGGAGAAATTAATTACCGCGGTAACGCTGATCCTCAATAACGAGCAGCTAACCGTGCAGCAGAAAGTGGAGCAGGTGGCCAATCACTATATCAACTTATTGCTGAAAAATCCGGACTTCCCGTTGTTTATGGTAAATGAGATCTTTGCCGGCACTGATGAGTTGTTGAAGGATAACCGTAAAGATGCCATCTTCCAGTCGCATTTCTTTAAACAGCTGGCCGCCCTGCAGAAAGAAGGTAAGCTGAGTATTCACCCGATCCAGCTAATGATGAACCTGATAGGCTTTGTGGTAATGCCTTTCCTGGCCCGGCCCTTACTGGAAAGGAATAAGGTAGTGAAATCAGGAGAATTCACCGCCCTGATGGAAGAACGGCGAAAGCTGATACCCATCTGGATCAAAGGCATGCTGAAATAGCTGCTTTTTTTTGCCCGGAAATTGAACAACTTTTCAAAACAATAATTCAAACTGAGTGTTGCACTATGAACTTATTTAAAGCTTTGTGCTGTTTCATATTACTGGTGCCTCCGGTGGACAGGGCATGGGGCCAGGCGCCTGCCCTCACTATTGAAGAATGCTATACCCTGGCCCGGCAGAATTATCCGCTGATCAAACAATACGACCTGATCAGCCGCAGCAGCAGGTATTCGGTGGAGAACGCGGGTAAGCTGTATTTGCCGCAACTCGCCGTAAGCGGGCAGGCAACGTACCAGTCGGAAACCATCAACTTTGGCGAGGTGATCCCTCCAATGCCCGGCGTAACCTTTCCCTCGCTGAGCAAAGACCAATACAAAATACAGGCGGAGATCTCCCAGCAGATCTATGACGGCGGCGTTAGCAAGCTACAAAAAGAAAGCAGCCGCGCCAATGAAGCCATACAGCAACAACAGCTGGAAGTAAACCTCTACGCTATCCGCGACCGCATTACGCAACTCTACTTCGGTATATTGCTGATGGACGCGCAGCTGGAACAAAACAGGTTAAGGAAAGCAGACCTGCAAAGCGCCACCGATAAAGCGCAGGCGGCCCTTAATAATGGGGTAGCCTATCGCAGTAACGTAGATGAACTCAAAGCAGAGATCATGAACACGGACATGGCTGCCACTGAATTCAGCGCTAACAGGAAAGCCTATATGAAAATGCTGGAGGCTTTCATACACCAGCCGCTGAACGATAGCACCCGCCTGGCATGGCCCGCACCCGTGGCGCCACAACAAGGTATACATCGACCGGAAATTACTTATTATGATATCCAGAAAAAAGCCTTCGACGTACAGGAAAAACAACTGCAATCAGGTTACCTTCCTAAACTGAGCGCGTTTTTCCAGGGTGCTTATGGCCGGCCCACACTGAATATCGTTGATAACAAATTTGGTACCTGGTGGATGGGCGGCGTACGGCTTAACTGGTCGTTAGGCAGTCTCTATTCCCTGAAAAACAACCGGCAGCTGCTGGATATCAACCGGCAAAACCTTGATGTGAATAAGGAAACATTCCTGTTCAACACCGGCATGAGCCTGCAGCAACAAAACCAGGATATTGATAAGTTTGCCACCCTGATAGAACAGGACGACAGCGCCATCACACTCCGCTCGTCAGTGAAGAAGTCGGCGCAGGCGCAGCTGGATAACGGCGTTATCACCGTGCATGAATACATCTCCCAGCTGAATGCGGAGAACCTGGCGAAACAATCGCGGATCCTCCACAGCATACAATTATTACAGGCTCAATACAATTATAAAAACACCTCCGGGAACTGATTAATTATTGCATATGAAATACAACATAATACCTGGTATAGCCCTTGTGATGATGATCAACGCCTGCGGAAACGGCAAAAATGACTATGACGCATCCGGCAATTTTGAAGCAGATGAAGTAATCGTATCTGCCGAACAAACCGGTGAAATACAGTCCTTCCCTGTAAAGGAAGGCGACAAACTCACTGCCGGGCAGTCCGTTGGCCAGATTGATGTTACCATCCCTACCCTGCAAAGAGAACAGGTACAGGCATCGATCAATGCGTTAAAAGAAAAAACCCATGATCCCGTACCACAAACAGAACTGGTACGCAGGCAACTGCTGGTGCAGGAAGCACAACTGCAGCAACAATACCGCGAAAGAACACGGACCGAAAACCTGGTGAAAAGCGACGCCGCCACACAGAAGCAACTCGATGATATCAATGCCCTCATTGTACAGCTGGAGCGGCAACTCAGCGTAACCCGGCAACAACTGCAGCTCAATAATTCCAATACTTCTACCCAAAACCGTACTATACTCAGTGAAAAAGCGCCGCTGGAAAAATCGCTGGCACAGTATGCAGAGCAGATCCGCAAAGGACAAATCATTAACCCGGTGAGTGGCGTAGTACTGCTGAAATATGCACTGCAGGGAGAAATGGCCACCATCGGGAAACCGTTATACAAGATCGCCAATATCGATACGCTTTACCTGAAAGCCTATGTAACCGGCGTTACCCTCCCGCAAATCAAGCTGGGGCAACAGGTGCAGGCGCGTATCGACCAGGGCGAAAAGAATTACAAATCATACCCCGGTGAAATTACCTGGATCTCCGATAAATCTGAGTTTACGCCTAAAACCATTCAAACAAAAAATGAACGGGCCAACCTGGTGTATGCCATCAAGGTAAGGGTAAAAAATGATGGCTATCTGAAGATAGGCATGTATGGTGAAATGCTGATTAATAAAGCATCCAAATGAGTGCGGTAACACTGGATCATATCACCAAAACTTACGACAAGGGTAAGGTGCTGGCAGTAAACGATGTTTCGCTGCAGGTGGAGGAAGGCGAGCTGTTTGGCCTGATAGGCCCGGATGGCGCGGGTAAAACGTCCATCTTCCGCATTCTCACCACCTTGTTGCTGCCGGATAAAGGTACGGCCAGCGTACGCGGTTATGATTGTGTAAAAGATTATAAAGAGATCCGCAACAGGATCGGTTATATGCCGGGAAAATTTTCCCTGTACCAGGATCTGACAGTAAAAGAAAATCTCGATTTCTTTGCCACCCTCTTTGGAAGCACGATTGAAGAAAACTATGAACTCATTAAGGATATCTACGACCAGATAAAGCCTTTCAGCGACCGCCGCGCCGGGAAACTCAGCGGAGGCATGAAACAGAAGCTGGCATTATGTTGCGCGCTGATCCACAAACCGGAAGTATTATTTCTCGACGAGCCCACTACCGGTGTGGATGTGGTTTCCCGTAAAGAATTCTGGGACATGCTGAAGCACCTGAAACAACAGGGCATTACCATCGTGGTATCTACTCCCTATATGGATGAAGCCGTGCTTTGCGAAAGGATTGCGCTGATACAGAATGGGAAAATCATGTCGGTGGACACACCGGATAAAATCATGGCGCAATTCCCGGTGAAACTCTATGCCATCAAGGCGGACAATATCTATCACCTGCTGACGGACCTGCGGAGTATGCCGGAAATAGACAGCAGCTTTGCTTTCGGGGAGTACATCCATATTACACTGAAAGATGCCGGCGCGGATATAGATACGCTGCAGCGTAACATAACACAACGGGGACATACACACGTAGATATAAAATTAATTCATCCCGGCATTGAGGATAGCTTTATCCGGTTAATGAACCAGGCATAAAACAGGATATCATGGAAGAAAAAGTGATTGTATGTAAGGATCTCACGAAACGGTTTGGCGACTTTTATGCCGTCAATAAAATTTCCTTTGAGGTAAACAAAGGAGAGATCTTCGGGTTCCTGGGCGCCAACGGGGCAGGCAAAACCACCGCCATGAGAATTCTCTGCGGGCTCTCCCACCCTACTTCCGGAGAGGCTATGGTAGCGGGTTTTGACGTATATAAACAACCCGAATCCATCAAGAAGAATATTGGCTATATGAGTCAGAAGTTTTCCCTGTATGAAAACCTGACGGTAGTAGAAAACATTGAATTCTTTGGCGGCGTGTACGGCGTTTCTTCTTCCGAGATCCGTAAAAGAAGCGATAACCTGATTCAGAAACTAGGACTTACAGCAGAAGCAAAAAAGCTCGTAGGTGCGCTGCCGTTAGGCTGGAAACAGAAGCTGGCTTTTTCAGTAGCTATCTTTCACCAGCCGCGGATTGTGTTCCTAGATGAACCTACCGGCGGTGTGGACCCCGTTACCAGGCGGCAGTTCTGGGATATGATCTATGAAGCGGCGGCAAGCGGCATTACCATCTTCGTAACCACCCACTATATGGATGAAGCGGAGTATTGTAACCGCGTTACCATCATGGTAGATGGCAAAATAGAAGCACTGGATTCTCCTGCCAACCTGAAAACGCAGTTTGAGGCCGATAATATGGACGAAGTATTTTACCGGTTGGCCCGCAGGGCTAAAAGGTCGGGCGACTAAAACATTTCTATGAAACAGCTTCTTGTTTTTATCCGGAAAGAATTTTTCCATGTATTCCGCGACAAACGGACCTTACTGATCATGTTTGGCTTGCCGGTAGCGCAGATCGTGCTGTTTGGCTTTGCACTGACCAGCGAGGTAAAGGATATTACACTTACGGTGATTGATAATTCGCGGGATGCCAATTCGCAGCAGCTGATCCGTAAAATAAAATCATCTTCCTACTTTATCGTAAATGAATCCTCCATTGATTATAACGATATAGCAAACTCCTTTAAAAAGGGCACTACAAAATGCGCGCTGATTTTCCCTGCCGGTTTTGGCAACGACCTGCAACATGGCGGAAAGGCGCAGCTACAGATCATTACCGATGGTTCCGATCCCAATACTGCCAAAACCGTGGTAAACTATATCACTGCTATCACAACGGCTTACCAGCAGGAAATCAGTCCTTCGCCGCAATTGCCTTATACCATTGTTCCCGAATCAAGGATGTTGTACAATGAAGAAGGCAATGGCTCGCTGAATTTTATTCCCGGCGTGATGGCGCTGGTGCTGATGATTGTATGCACCGCCCTCACCTCGGTATCTGTAGTGCGCGAAAAAGAACTGGGTACCATGGAAATATTACTGGTATCTCCTTTTAAACCGCTGATGGTGCTGATTGCCAAAGCCATTCCCTACCTGATACTATCGCTGGCGAATTTTGTGCTGATCCTGTTGCTGGCGGTGTTTGTGCTGGATGTGGGCATCAAAGGCAGTATCCTGCTGTTGTTTATGGAAAGTATGCTGTTTATCATTACCTGTTTATCATTCGGACTGATGATTTCCAACACCACCAACTCGCAGCAAACAGCGCTGCTGCTGTCGATGATGGGACTGATGCTCCCCACCATGATCTTCACCGGCTTTATGTTCCCGATAGAAAATATGCCGAAGATATTCCAGCTCATCTCCAATATTATCCCTTCCCGGTGGTATTTCCTGATCATTAAATCAGTGATGCTCAAAGGACTTGGATTTGAATATGTCTGGAAAGAAACGCTGGTGCTGTTGGGCATGACCATTATACTGCTCACTATTGCCCTCAAAAACTTTAAAACGCGGTTATCATGAAAGTGCTGGGTTATCTATTAAAAAAGGAGTTCAGGCAGATTTTCCGGGATAAAACGATCCTGGCCATGATGTTTGCCATGCCTATCATACAGCTGGTCATTCTCCCCCTTGCCATGAACTTTGATGTGAAGAGCGTTAATCTTGCCGTAGTGGACAATGACCACAGTTCTTACTCCCGGCAGCTGATTGCGAAAGTAGGCGCCTCCGGTTATTTCAAAATAGTGGCGGCCGAACCTTCTTTTCAGCGCGCCATTACCTATATAGAAAGGGAAAAAGCTGATGTGGTGCTGGAGATCCCACCCAATTTTGAAAGCAACCTGGTAAGAGAAGGAAAACAGCGTGTAGGGGTATCCGTAGATGCCATTAACGGCACCAAAGCTGCCATTGGCGGCAACTACCTCATGACGGTAATTGCGGACTTCAATAAGGACATCCCCATTAATACCGGCAGGAATAGGACGCCGCCTGCGGGTGTGATTGATATTACCTATTCCAACTGGTTTAATCCGTTGGCGGAATACCGGTTTTATATAGTGCCGGCAATACTGGTATTGCTGCTTACACTGATTGGCGGCTTTATGTCGGCCCTTAATATTGTAAGGGAAAAAGAAGTAGGCACCATAGAACAGATCAATGTAACCCCCATTCAGAAGTGGGAATTTATTCTTGGCAAACTCATTCCTTTCTGGGTGGTGGGCATGATTGTGTTTACACTTGGTTTGCTGGTAGCCTGGGGAATATATGGCATCTGGCCGGTGGGGAGTTTTGTAACACTTTATGTATTTGCCGCGATATACCTGGTAGCATTGCTGGGCTTTGGGTTACTGGTATCTACCTATACCAATAACCAGTTGCAGGCCATGTTTGTGGCATTCTTTTTTATGATGATCTTTATGCTGATGAGCGGGCTGTTTACCGCCGTGGATAGTATGCCGCCCTGGGCAAAGATGATCGCCAATTTAACGCCCGTCACCCATTTTATTAAAGTAATCCGGACCATTGTGCTGAAAGGCAGTGGCTTTGCGGATGTACAGATGGAGCTATTGTACCTGGTATTGTTTGCAGTGCTGTTAAACGGATGGGCCATCTTTAACTACCGGAAAACGAGTTAAGCCGTCATCGCTTTTCTTAATGATCTTCCGTGCATCCGCCCTAAACATATTACGTTTTTACACAGTATATATCTCCTTAACATATCACCAACCGCGTGTGACTACCCAAAAAAAGGTGGTTTCCAAGTCTTCCTTCAAAAAATTACAAATCACTGACTATCAGTAAAATACACTGTAAACCAGGCTCAAACGCCCGTTCCTTCTGCTATTTCAGGGCCTTTTAACGCGTATTGTTAGAAAAAATATTGAAATAAAATAGATTTTATGAATAAATTTGAACAATCAAGTAGCTACTTTTAAAATTTTAAAAAATGAGCAATAAACCCGCTACCTTATTTGACAAAGTATGGGATTCACATGTTGTGAGGAAAATTGAAGATGGTCCGGATGTATTTTTTATCGACCGCCACTTTATTCATGAAGTAACCAGCCCTGTGGCTTTTCTTGGAATGGAAAACAGGGGTTTAAAGGTAATGTTTCCTGAAAAGACGTTTGCCACAGCTGATCACAATACGCCAACTATTAACCAGCATTTACCGGTACAGGACCCGCTTTCCGCCAACCAGCTGAAAGCCCTGGAAACCAATTCCAACAAGTATGGTATTTCTCATTGGGGATTAGGTAATCCCAAGAATGGTATTGTGCACGTGGTAGGTCCGGAAAATGGTATCACCCTGCCGGGTATGACCATTGTATGCGGTGATTCCCACACCTCCACCCACGGCGCGTTTGGCGCTATTGCATTTGGTATCGGCACCTCTGAAGTAGAGATGGTACTTACTTCCCAGTGTATTATGCAGCCGAAGCCAAAGAAAATGCGGATCAACGTAACGGGTAAACTGGGTAAAGGTATTACGCCAAAAGACGTAACCCTTTATATTATTTCCAGGCTCACTGCTGCCGGCGCTACCGGCTACTTTGTGGAATATGCCGGCGATGTTTTTGAAAACATGAGCATGGAAGGTCGTATGACCGTTTGTAATATGAGTATTGAGATGGGTGCACGCGGTGGCATTATTGCGCCGGACGAAACCACCTACAACTATATCAAAGGACGTGAGAAAGCGCCCAAAGGAGCTGCATGGGATACCGCGCTGGCTTACTGGAAAACACTGCGTACAGATGAAGGCGCCACGTTCGACAAAGAGTACACTTTTGATGCGGCCGATATTGAGCCGATGATCACTTACGGTACCAATCCGGGTATGGGTATGGGCATCACCAAACATATCCCTTCTGCGCTGGCCGGCGACAGCAAATCCAGCTACGAAAAATCATTGCAGTACATGGGCTTCCACGAGGAAGAAGCCATGCTGGGCAAAAAAGTAGATTATGTATTTATAGGCAGCTGCACCAACGGTCGTATTGAAGACTTCCGTGCATTTGCTTCTATTGTAAAAGGAAGAAAGAAAGCAGATCATGTAACTGCCTGGATCGTTCCCGGATCACACATCGTAGAGCAACAGATTAAGGAAGAAGGTATCCTGGATATCCTGACAGAAGCCGGTTTCCAGCTGCGTCAGCCCGGATGTTCTGCCTGCCTGGCAATGAACGATGATAAAGTGCCCGCCGGCAAATACGCCGTGAGCACCAGTAACAGGAACTTTGAAGGCAGACAGGGACCTGGTTCCAGGACCATGCTGGCCAGTCCGCTGGTAGCCGCTGCTGCTGCAGTAACCGGCGTGGTAACTGACCCCAGAGAACTGATTGCTTAATCATCCCCTTCTTACAAATTTTATAAACGATCAACAAAAAATGGCTTACGATAAATTCACGATATTAAGGAGTACAGCAGTACCCATGCCCATTGAAAATGTGGACACTGACCAGATCATTCCTGCACGATTCCTGAAAGCTACTGAGCGCACCGGCTTTGGCGACAACCTGTTCCGCGACTGGCGCTATGAAACAGACGGCACACCAAAAAAAGATTTCGTTTTAAATAACCCGATCTATTCCGGTAAAATACTGGTAGCGGGTAAAAACTTTGGCAGCGGCAGCAGCCGTGAGCACGCTGCGTGGGCTATCTACGACTATGGGTTCCGTTGCGTAGTGTCCAGCTTCTTTGCCGACATCTTCAAAAACAACTCTTTAAATATCGGTATCTTACCCGTACAGGTAAGCCCCGAATTCCTCGATAAAATATTCACAGCGATAGAATCCGATCCCAAAGCGGAAGTGGAAATCAACCTGGAAGCGCAAACCATCACCATCCCGGCTACCGGGGAAAGCGAGTCCTTTGCCATCAACAGCTATAAAAAGCACAACATGATGAATGGCTATGATGATATTGATTACCTGCAGGCCATGAAGGACGAAATAACAACATTCGCCGGCAAGAGCCTGTACTAAAACATTCCATAAGTATTATGCCAGTGACCCAGCGCCACGTTGAAATAATGGACACCACACTCCGTGATGGTGAACAAACCAGCGGAGTATCTTTTTCGCCATCAGAGAAACTAACCATTGCACAGCTTTTACTGACAGAGGTAAAGGTTGACAGGATTGAAATTGCCTCCGCCCGGGTTTCAGAGGGTGAATTTACTGCGGTAAAGGCAATTACCAAATGGGCCAAAGCCAACGGCTTTTTAAACAAAGTAGAAGTACTCACCTTTGTGGATGGCGACGTTTCCGTAGAATGGATGCTGAAAGCCGGCGCCAAAGTAATGAACCTGCTCACCAAAGGCTCACTTAATCATTTAACCCACCAGTTAAAGAAAAAGCCCGCGGAACATTTCGCAGAAGTAGCTGCCGTGATTGCACTGGCCAATAAAAAAGGACTGGAATGCAATGTGTACCTGGAAGACTGGAGCAACGGTATGCGACACTCCAGGGAATATGTATTCCAGTACCTCGACTTCCTTCAGAAGGTACCCGTAAAAAGGATCATGCTGCCGGATACATTGGGCGTACTCACACCTGATGAAGTAAAGGAATTTGTTACGGAGATCGTGCAACGCTATCCGAAAAGTCATTTCGATTTTCATGCACACAACGACTACGACCTCGGCACCGCCAACGTACTGGAAGGCGTAAAAGCAGGCGCACACGGCATTCACCTCACCATTAACGGCATGGGCGAAAGAGCAGGTAACGCTTCGCTGGCCAGCGCCATCGCTGTATTAAATGACTTTTTGCCGGAAGTAAAAACCTCCGTAGCCGAAACCTCATTGTATACCGTGAGCAAGCTGGTGGAAACCTTTTCAGGATTCCGCATCCCGGTGAATAAACCGATTGTGGGAGAAAACGTGTTTACCCAAACAGCCGGTATTCACGCGGATGGCGACAAAAAAAACAAACTGTACTTCAGTGACCTGATGCCGGAACGTTTTGGCCGTACCCGCAAATATGCACTGGGTAAAACCAGCGGCAAAGCCAATATTGAAAACAACCTGCAACAGCTGGGCATTAAACTGTCGGACCCCGATCTGAAAAAGGTAACGCAGCGGATCATCGAGCTGGGCGACCGGAAAGAAGTGCTTACGCAGGCGGATCTGCCCTATATCATTTCTGATGTGCTGGACAGCAACCGGATCGAGGAAAAAGTGACCGTAGAAAACTATGTGCTCACCCACTCCAAAAACCTGAACCCTTCTGTTACCGTGAAGATCTCCATTAACGGTGAAGTATTCGAGGAACATTCACAGGGCGATGGCCAGTACGATGCATTCATGAACGCATTGAAGAAGGTATACAAAAAGCTGAAGCGCGACCTGCCCACACTGGCGGATTACGCAGTGCGCATTCCTCCCGGCGGTAAAAGCGATGCGTTGTGCGAAACCATTATTACCTGGAGCCTGAACAACAAAGAGTTCAAAACCCGGGGACTGGACAGCGACCAGACCGTATCTGCCATTAAGGCCACACAAAAAATGCTGAACCTAATCTAAACTATCAATAACAACTGAATGGCTACCAAACATATTTTAATAGTTCCGGGTGATGGAATCGGACAGGAAGTAACTGCAGTAGGAAAAAAAGTATTGGATAAGATTGCTGCGAAATTCGGGCACACCTTTACTTATGATGAAGCGCTGATAGGCCACGTAGCCATTGAAGCCACCGGCAACCCGTTACCGGACGAATCACTGGAAAAGATGCGTAAATCAGATGCCGTGCTGTTTGGCGCGGTAGGTCATCCTAAATATGATAACGATCCTTCTGCCAAAGTAAGACCCGAACAGGGCCTGCTGAAAATGCGCAAAGAGCTGGGGTTGTATGCCAACCTCCGCCCGATTAAATTATTTGATGAATTACTGGGCGCATCCAGCATCAAACCCGAAATATTAAAGGGCGCCGATATCCTGTTCTTCCGGGAGCTGACCGGCGACATTTACTTTGGTGAGAAAGGCAGAAAGAATAACGGCGACACGGCGTACGACATAGCGGAATACAGTCGCTATGAAGTAGAACGCATTGCCCGCAAAGCTTTTGACGCAGCAAGAACCAGGAGGAAAAAACTCTGTTCCGTAGATAAAGCCAACGTGATTGAAACTTCGCGTCTCTGGCGGGAAGTAGTGCAGAAGGTAGCATTGGAATATCCTGACGTGGAAGTGGAACACCAGTTTGTGGATGCCACTGCGATGCTGCTGATCAAGGACCCGCGCCGTTTTGATGTGGTGGTTACTGCCAACCTGTTTGGCGACATCCTGACCGATGAAGCGTCGCAGATAGCCGGATCAATGGGCATGCTGGCCTCCGCCTCTATTGGCGATGGTACAGGCGTGTATGAACCCATTCATGGCTCCGCGCACGATATTACCGGTAAAGGCGTAGCCAACCCGCTGGCCTCTATCCTATCTGCTGCCCTGTTACTGGATATCTCCTTTGGTATGAAGGCAGAATCAGAAGCCGTGATCAGCGCTGTTGACGGTGTATTGAAAGCCGGCTTCCGTACCGGGGATATCGCCGACAAGCAAACGCCCGCCGATAAAATACTGGGTACCAACGCGATGGGAGAAGAAGTGCTGAAATTACTGTAGGCAATACTGACAATCTATAAAACAAACGCCTCCTTCCGGGAGGCTTTGTTGTTTTATAGCCGAACAACAATAACCCTGACGGAATCCCGCCCATAAATGTCAGAATTGCACCACATGGGTATTCAATTTCCGGGGTATGTTTGTGATGTACTTAAAAACATATCATTATGAGAAGAATAGTTTCCTTCATGCATGTTTCCCTGGATGGTTTTGTAGCCGGACCTGCCGGAGAAATGGACTGGATCAGTGTTGGCGATAAAATATTTGATTTCGCCGCACAACGTACCAACGAAGCAGATACCGCCTTATATGGCAGGGTGACCTACGAAATGATGGACAGCTACTGGCCTACCGCGGCCGACCAGCCCAATGCCAGCAAGCATGATATTGAGCATTCCACCTGGTACAACCAGGTAGATAAAATAGTGCTGTCCAACACGATGAAGGGAGTACCGAAAGACAAAACCACGGTGATCAGCAATGAACTCCTCTCCGGAAAAATCAATGCCCTGAAACAACTGCCCGGCAAAGAAATTATCATGTTTGGCAGCCCGGGCGCTACGCAGTCGCTCATGCAACACCACCTGGTAGATGAATTCTGGCTGTTTGTAAACCCCGTACTATTAGGCGAAGGCATTCCGCTGTTTAAAGATATTAAGGAACGCGTAGCCCTGAAATTAGTGGCAAGTACGGGCTTCCCTGATTCGGGCGTAGTATGTTTGCACTACGAGAAAAAATAAATCTCTTTAGAATATGAACGGCTGATAGGATCTATCAGCCGTTTGTATATTTACCGTTCATCATCTTCTAAAACATCCGGTAAGTACATACCTATATTTCCTGTAATAACACTCCCGTTATAGCATATAAATTGCGCTAATCATCTACATTAGCAGGAAATAAACCCCTACAGATGAAAAAGAAAACGGTCTTTTTTATTGCCCTGATAATTTCCGTCACCACTTACATAAATACCTGCTTTTCGCAGGTGAAAGACCCGGGTTTTAACATCAGCGGCCAGCTCCGGGCCGATGACCCTGCGTTGCTGAAAGACGTGGTGATACAATTGCTGAACGCCACGGATAAGAAGATGGTAAAAATTGAATACGCCGACAGCACCGGCAGGTTTACCTTTGAGCAAATACCCGCGGGCAGTTATGTGATTGCTACACAGAGTATGATTTTCGGGAGATATGAATCTGCCCCGTTCCGGCATGAAAAAAATACCACGGCCGGTACTATCGCGTTGCAGGTGAAGTCCACCGCTTTAAAAGAAACATCAGTAACAGCGGTGAAGCCCTTTATCCAGCAGCAATACGACAAAACCGTACTGAATGTGGAAGGTTCCATTTCCGCCGCCGGCAGCACGGCGCTGGAAGTACTGGAAAAGGCGCCTGGCATTACCATTGACCAGAACGATAATATTGCCATGCGTGGCAGGCAGGGCGTGCTGATTATGATAGATGGCAAACAGGTGCCCATGTCGGGGCAGGACCTGGCCAATATGCTGCGGAATATGTCGGCCAGCCAGATTGAAACGATCGACCTGATCACCAACCCTTCTGCCAAATACGATGCCGCCGGCAACGCCGGTATTATCGACATCCGCCTGAAAAAAGGGAAGAAATCCGGCACCAACGGGAATGCGTCTCTCAGCCTGAGCCAGGGCAGGTATCCCAAAGTAAATCCATCTTTCAACTTCAACAGCAAACACCAACACCTCAATATTTTTGGTTCTTATAATTACAACTACCGGGAAGAGCTGAATGATCTTACCATTTACCGGCAGTTTTATGATGAAAACAATGCCTATACCGGCGGCAACAACTACCAGAACTTTTTCAAATTCCGGAACAACAATCACAATGTGCGTTTGGGAGCTGATTACAACATCAGTAAAAATGTGGTGGTGGGTTTTGCTGCCAATGGCATGTTCAATGCCAGTAACATTACTACTCATAGTGTAGCCCAATCTGTTGATGCGCACCAGGCAAATACGGGGTCCTTTATTACGCTGGGTGATAACTATCCCGGCAGGAACAACCGGAGCATCAACCTGAATTACAAACACACGCTGGATACCAGCGGGCGGGAACTCACCGCCGACCTGGACTACGCCCGTTTTTCATCCTCCGAAAAACAAAATTATATTACCCGCTACTACGATATCCGGCAGGTGGAAAGCAAAACACCGTATGCGCTTTTTGGTGACTTAAACGGCGAACTGAGTATCCGCTCTGTGAAAATGGATTACACGCAGCCCCTGAAAGTGATTGGCGCCAAACTGGATGCAGGCGTTAAAAGCAGCTGGGTGAAATCAGATAATGACGTGCAGTTTTTTGACAGAAGCAATGGCGGGAATGTTTTAGACAAAGGGAAAAGCAACCGCTTTATTTATAAAGAAAACATCAATGCGGCCTATGTAAATGCCTCAAAAAAATGGAAGCGTTTAAGCATGCAGCTGGGCCTGCGGGTGGAAAATACACGGGCCGACGGATTCCAGGTAACCAATGCGGAAACGTTTAACCGGAACTACACCCAGCTGTTTCCCAGCGGCTATGCAGGCTATGAATTCAATGCCACGCACGACCTCGGGCTTTCGGTGAGCCGCAGAATTGACCGGCCCTCCTACCGCGAGCTGAATCCCTTTAAAGTATTCCTGGACCCGCTGACTTCTTCCACCGGAAATCCTTTCCTGTTGCCGGAACTCACCAACTCGTTTGAAGTAACCCATACCTTCCGGCAGCAGTACACCACTAAATTAGGGTATAGCCGTACCCGTGATAACATCCTTACCGTATTATCACCGGATGAAGCACCGGGTGCAGTGATCCAAACCGGCAGGAACCTGGCGAAGTACGATTATTATAATCTCAGCTTTGGCTTCCCGGTAAATATCCGCAAGTGGCTGAGCAGCACTAATACCGCGTTGGTGTATTACGGCCGCTACAGCGGTAACCTGGTGAATACGGATCTTAACGTGAGCAGGGTGTCTTTCAATTTCAATTCGGTGAACACCATCACTTTAAATCCGGTGACCACCATTGAAGTAACGGGCAGTTATGAAAGCCGGTCGTACTACGGCTTCCTGGACATAGGCAGTTTCTGGTTTGTGAATGCAGGTGCGCAGCGGCAGTTATGGAACCGGAAGGCATCTGTAAAAATAAACATAGCCGATATTTTCTTTACCAATCAAACCAATGCAGTGACCCGGCTTACCGGCTATGGCGAAACATTTAAGCAGAAAAGGGATACGCGGGTAGCCACGCTCACCTTCAATTATAAATTTGGCGGGAATGGCGCCGGTAACATCAAAAGGAAGACCGGCGGCGCCGAAGAGGAAAAGCGCAGGGCAGGATAAAAATTTATACATTTATTGCATGAACTTAGTTACCGAACTGGAAGAACTGGCCCTGGCCACCCGTTTAAAACGGCTGGCAGAACGCTTGTCGCAGGACGTGAGCCAGATATACAAAGAATCGGATCTGGACTTTGAAGCAAAATGGTACCTGATCCTGGAATTGCTGAGCCGTGAAAAAGTGATGGCTATTACGGAGATCTCTTCTTCGTTGCAGCTGAGTCATGCTGCGGTAGTACAGTTTGCGGAGCAGATGCAGGCGCATGGTCTTATTAAAACAGCGCCCGATGCCAAAGATGCGCGGAGACGGCTTATTTCCCTGACGCTTGCAGGTAAGCAAATGCATAAAAAGATCGGTCCTGTTTTACAGGTGATCAAAGAAGAAAACCGGAAATGGCTGGCCGAAGGCAGCGCAGACCTTTTGCAGCTTTTATCGGAGCTGGAGAAATCGCTCGATGAAAGAAGTATGTATAAGCGTATTAAGGTGAGCCTGGTAGAGCAATCTGCCAGGTGAACCGGTTATCTGATACCCAGTTTATCCAATACATGGTTAACCACTCTGTCGCAGCGGATAAGATGGAATGGAAATACGAGGTCGTTTTTATAGTAATCGGAGATCTTGCCGCGCAGCATGAGCCGCGCCCTGATATACCGGACCTTTACATTTACCGTGGAAATATTCAAGGCAGCAGCGGTAGCTGCCACGTTTAAACCTTCCACTTCCCGCATTACAAATACCAGGCGGTACTTTTCGGGAATCTGCAGCAGGGCCAGTTCCATTACCCTTCCCAACTCCTTATCGATAACTTTTGCCACGGGCGACTCTTTTATACCGGCAGCATTTGCCGGGTGATGATCATCTAAAACAGATATATCCTCACTGCCTGACCGGCTTTTCTTTTTGAGCAACTGACTGCATTCATTAATCATGATCCGTGTAAGCCAGGTGCCGAAAGCCGATTCCTTCCTAAACTTATCGAGGTTATGATAGGCATTGATATAGGTGTTCTGCATCATATCCTCCACATCCATATCGTTGTCCAGCATCGTCATTCCTATGCGGAACAGGCGGGCATTGTGACGTCGCATCAGCTGCTCATACAGCCGCTCTTCCCCGGCCAGTACTTTAGAGATTAACTCGTTGTCAATTTCAATGTCGGTTTGCGGCAGTGTGGTCATTCTTCTTTTATTAGATGATTAATCGGTGGAGAAGTTACAAAAAACTTTTATGGGATTTTGTAACCATTTGAATTTTTTATACTCTAATTACTATAGGGCCTGTTAACGGCCCCTATTTTCAATATAACCCAATCGTGTAGCGCATGGCTATGAAACCAGATAACATTTTTCATCTTCCCGGCATAAAAATGCCGGAGCTAACTCATGAGAAAATCCAGGAGCTGAAGAAAACGGCGAAAGGAAAACTGATCACCGGCACCTCTATTACGGCGTTTCCGGCATTGTTAAAATCAATGGAAGCCGCGCTACAGGAGCAACTGGCGCAATACGATCATATCAAACAAACCAATGGAGAGAACGCCAAACGGAAAATGCTGCTCCTGGAAATGCTGGATGATCATCTTTACCTCGAATTTGCCTATCACATTATGTTTATCAAATGGCGGGAACAACAAATCAGTAAAGCATCCTGATACCGGCATCTGTGACGTATGTTGCTAATCTCATTAAAACTATACATTTGCAACCAAACAAATGTTATGGAGAATTACAGCATCGTCATTTTTATACTGGCCATTATGATTGTGCTGTCTGCGGTGGCAGACAAGATAAAGTTACCTTACCCGGTGCTGCTGATTTCTGCGGGAATAGGCATTGGATTTATTCCTGCCCTGCCAAATATTACGCTGAACCCTGATATTGTGTTCCTGATATTTCTCCCGCCATTGCTGTATGACGCTGCGTTTAACATCTCCCCACAGGAATTTAAAACCCACTTCAACACCATTGGCACGCTGGCCATTGGCCTGGTATTTTTAACAGCGGGGGCTGTAGCAGTGATTGCGCATTATCTTATTCCCGGTATGAGCTGGCCGCTGGCTTTTGTGCTGGGCGCTATCCTGTCGGCCACAGATGCCGTGGCGGCCATGAGCATTACCAAAGGACTGGGACTTTCACATAAAACCATCACCATCCTTGAAGGAGAAAGCCTGATCAACGATGCTTCCGCACTGGTAACCTATCGCTTTGCCATTGCGGCGGCCACAGGTACCGCCTTTGTATTCTGGAAGGCTACGCTGGAATTTTTTATACTGATGGCGGGCGGCGTACTGGCGGGCATAGTAGTGGGCAGGATACTGGCCGTGATCCTGAAAAGGGTGCATAAAAACGACCTGGTTACCATCAGCTTTATGCTGCTTATGCCTTTTGTTACCTACCTGCTGGCAGAAGAGCTGCATGTATCCGGCGTGATTGCCGTAGTGGTGCTGGGGCTGGTGATTGCAAGGATCAGCGGGAAGGTTTTCCCGGAGAAATTAAAGCAGCAGTCCAGGTCTATATGGGATATTATCATCTTCCTGCTGAACGGGCTTATCTTTATTATCATCGGGCTGCAATTTCCCTATATCATTAAAAGTATTCCCAGCCACCAGATCCTGCCCTATATCGGCTATGGGTTTATTATTACAGTAGCCGCCCTGTTGTTACGTATGGGCAGGGTATTTCTCCAACAGATCAATTTAGACCAGGCTTTCAAAAAGGGTAAGGGCCGGATCACTGAAAACGCCCTGCTGGATTTCAAGAACAGCCTGATCATCAGCTGGTCCGGTATGCGGGGCATTGTGTCGCTGGCTATTGCCATCGGCCTGCCATTGACGCTGAAAGACGATGCGCCGTTCCCGGAGCGGAATGCGATCATATTTATTTCCGTGGTGGTGGTGCTGTTTACCCTTATCGGGCAGGGCATTTCTTTACCCTGGATTGTAAAAGCTGTAAAACTCTCCCCGGCAGATAATAAGAAGCCGCAGCACTGATTGATGACTTCGCGGATGCGTCGGGCATGCTTCGGATATGGGTATCTCATGGACTATCCATACTGTTCGCATGCACTCCTCATGCACTCCTCATGCACTATTGATGCACTATCCATGCACTACCAATACTGCTGCGCCCGCTAATGCTTCCATTTTTTTTATCCGGGAGATGACATACTGCGCAGGGTATAATTGCCTGCAGGCAGTTCAAACAGCGTATAGCCATTCCTGGTTCCTTTCTTTTTCATATGCCCGCTGCTTTCTTTTACCTGTGCGCCTTCCGCCTCCGGGAGTTCCACGGTGGCCGTGCAATTGGGCGGAACGGTTACCTGCAGGGTAATGCCGCCGGCAGTACGTTGCCACGCCGTTTTGATTTCGCCTGCGGAAGAGGCAAAGGAGGCATGCGCCCAGCTCAGTTGGGAAGCCGTTAACAACGGCGGGCGGATCACAAAATGGCGGAAACCTTTCCCCGACTGCGGATCGCGGCGTATGCCGGCTACCCCGTTAATATACCATGCGCCCGGGTAAAGATAGGAACTGTGCAGGAGTGAATGACCGGGCAAATCTTTCTCCCACATTTCCCAGATAGTGGTGGCCCCGTTGGCTTTCATGTAACCCCAGCCGGGATAAGTGGTTTGCGAGGTCATGCTGTAAATAAGATCATCGCGGCCTTCATCACGCAGGAGTTTGAACAGGAGCGCGCCACCGGTAATGCCTACATGAATATGGCCTTTGCGGTTGATGAGGATCTCTGTTTCAAGTCTTTTCATTACAGCAGCCCGCTGTGCCGGTGGTGGCACTTCTGCCAGCAAGGCTGCGGCCAGATTGGCCATAGAGCTGTCGGAATAACTGTGATCAGCGGCATTGTAAAACTTTGCGTTGATAGCGTTACTGGCCTCCGCAGCCTGTTGTTCCCATTGCACGGCGGCGGTATTTTTACCCAATACCCGTGCAATTTTTGCGGCGGTGCGGAGGTTAAATACGCGGTAACAGTTATTGAGGCAAACCGTTTGTGGTTTATCGTTATTCATGCCTTCGGCGGTAGCGCCCGGCCAGAGCCAGTCGCCCAGGAAGTCCCAGGGGCCGCCAAACCTCATGAGCAGGTGATCTTTCGTTTGTGTATCCAAAAAAGCCAGCCAGTTTTTTATCATCTCAAAATTCTTTTCCAGCACCCTTCTATCGCCCTCCTGCTGGTACAGGAACCAGGGCAGCGATACGCAGATGCCGCCCCAGGAAGGGCCTCCGCCGCCCATAAAGGTGGGCGCCGTGTGTGGCAGGATGCCTTTATGCAAATACCGGCCACTCATCAATCCTTTATGTGCCCAGGCGGTATCATACATGTTGCCTACAATGGATTCGGTTCCCTGCACGTCGCGCCAGTCTTCCATCCATTTGGTATAAAAGGCGCCGAGGTGGTAGTTGAACATGCCCGTTTCGCAGGTAGCGTGCGCATCGCCGCCGTAGCCGAGGCGTTCGCGCTGCGGGCAATCCACTACATACCCGCCGAGTGACAGGTTTTCGTAAGTCCAGCGTACCCTGTTGTAGATCCAGTTCTGTAACGAATCGGAGCAGGCGAAGGTAGTAGCGGGTTCATAGGCTGTGCGTACCAGCCAGCCGCGGATATCGTCCGGGGAGGGTTTGTATTTCAGCCCGCGGATCGTAATCCACCGGCCGGAGCTGTAGTTAAAATGATTGCGGAATTCACCGTGTCCTTCTTTGCCGATGATAAAGGCGCTGTGCAGTCCAAAGGTCATATCCATCTGTTCTCTTTCGGAGAACTGAAAATCGATCCGGTCGCCGGGTTGTCCTTTTACGCGGATGGCGGTCCAGCCGGCGAAGTTCACGCCCATGTCTACACGAAAACTTCCATCCGGGCGGGCTACAACCGCCACGGGTGTTATTTCGTTCATCACTTTATTGGGCTCCGTCATTTGTGCCGACAGCAGCAAACGGGGATGGTATTCTGTTGCTGCGCGCCAGGTGCTTTCATCTGCCTGGATGGTATTCCAGTTGTCTATCTCTTTACTGGCATCCCACAACTCGCCGCCCATGCGGTTGGAGTCCCATACGCCGAGGAGTTTATTGGGACTGGGATGTGTGAGCCAGGTGCGGTCTGTTTTAAGGAGCACAGCAGGTGTTGCCGCATCTTTATTATAAATGGCTGCCTGTGCTATCACGATAGGCGTTTGCGGCTTGCCTGGCGCAATATAGGGCCCGAAGATAGACCAGGAGGTACCGAGCCAGAGGGTGATTACATTTTTACCGGGACGCAGTGCCGACGCAATATCATAGGTCACATAGCGTGCCCTTTTCACATGATTGGTAACTGCCGGGGCCATCACGCCGTCGCCTATCTTTTTCCCATTCACATACAACTCATGAAATCCTACAGAGGCAATAAAGATATTGGCTTTCTGTGGTTGTTCTGTGAGGTCAAATGTTTTCCGCAGCCAGGGATCAGCAATATTGCAATCACGCTGGCGTGGATCAAAAATTTCGTCTGAGCCTATCCACGTGGCTTTCCAGCTGCCGGGCTGCAGCAAACCGGTAGTCCAGGTAGCGGTGGAACTCCAGTCCGATATACGCCCCTTCTCATCCTTTACGCTTACTTTCCAGTAGTACCGCTGATCCTCCCGCAGGGGCCTGCCCTTGTAGTCGATATGCTGCATATCATCTGTAGTTACCCACCCCGTGGACCATACCGTGCCTTTATTACTTTCCAGCTCCTTTGCTGTGGATGCCACCAGGATACGGTATGCCGTTTGTTTTTGCCCATAGGCATTGGAATCGGTGGCCTGCAATGTCCAGCCCAGGCGGGGTTGCAGCTCATCGATGCCAAGAGGATTGACCAGGTACTCACAGCGGAGATTCACGGGCAGTACGGACGACTGCCCCCTGGCACCGATAGCGGTGGTGCATAATACCAGCAACAGCAAAAGGGGAAACCTGTTTTTCATAACGGATAAACGACGCTTTTTACGCGGGTGAACTTAAAGTTAAAAATTTGTCCGGGCAACCTGTACTATCCTGCAGCTGATAACTGCCGGGAGAATTGTATCTTTATACAAGACTTCTTTCTACTTACTCCTAAAGGATGCGTGAATGAAAAAATCACTGCTGCTGTTCTACTGCCTTATTTTATGGATCCTTCCCGCTATTGCCCGCCAGGAGCCGCCAGATACGGTTAAAACCGGCATATACATTACCAGCATCCATGATATCGACTTCAAACAAAGTGAGTTTACCGTGAACCTCTGGTTGTGGCTCACCTATAAAAATAAACAATTCGATTTTGTACAGAACCTGGAAATCCCGCAGGCCAAAACTTTTACAAAATCCTACTCCACCATCGACTCCTCCAATGGCCGGATTTATTTGCTGATGAAACTGCAATGCGTGATGAAAGATTCCTGGAGGATCAACAACTTTCCCTTCGACCGGCAGCGGTTGCGGTTTTCTATTGAGAACTCCCAGTTCGATTCCAAATCACTGGTATTTTCGGTGGATTCGCTGGGTAAACATTTCGATCCCCGCTTTACGCTGAGAGGATGGACTATCGACAGCTTCCGGATAAACACCGGTATAAAAGCCTATGAAACTGCCTTTGGCGACAACAACATTCCCAGTCCGCATACAGAATACAGTAATTTTACCGTGAGAATAGGGATCAGCAGAGATGCCACCCAGTTGTTCTGGAAGATGTTTCTCGGTATGTACGTTTCTTTCCTGATTGCGTATATCTGTTTTTATATACACCCCGACAATATTGATTCCCGGTTTGGACTGGGCGTTGGGTCGCTGTTTGCGGCCATTGGTAACAAATACATTATTGATTCTTCCCTCCCCGACTCCACCACTTTTACACTGGTGGATACACTGCATGGCATCACCCTGTTCTTTATTTTTGTGGTGATCACTTCGTCTGCATGGTCGTTGCAGCTCATTAAAGCGGATAAATTCAGGCAGAGCCGCCGGCTGGATATCGGGTTATCGATAGTGGTGCTGCTGGTGTATGTGCTGCTGAATATTTATTTTATTACGCAGGCGGTGTATGGGAAGTAGTCCCATCTCCTTACTTCTTCACGCGGTAAAAACTGATATTCTTTCTCTGCTCAAAGCCCATGTGCTCATACAAACGCACTGCACGTTCATTGGTCCGGGTTACATGTAAAAAAGAGGTAATGCCCGCACCGGCGTGCTGATAACATAACTGTGTAATCAGCTTTTGCGCGTATCCGCGACCCGTATGCTCCGGGTGCGTGCAAATAGCGCTTAATTCTGTAAACCCCGTTAGCTGCATCCGCTCGCCGGCCATAGCGATGAGTTGACCGTTGTGCCGGATGCCGTAATAATTGCCCATCAGGCGGGTACCGTGATTGAAAAAGCCGGGCTGGATGCTATTGATCAGTTCATACATATCGCCGGCGTCTTCCGGTCCCAGCAGGGAAACCATTGCCGCATCTTCTTCTGATAAAGGTGGGGGCATAGTTCTCCGCACCATCTGGGCGCAGGGCAGTTCATTTTCTACGGTCCAGCTACCTGGTAATACAGGCAATTCGCCGATGATATAGAATGTTTCCCCGGCATCGATCAGCGTATCCAAAGCTGCAATGCTGTCGTTGTTCGTTTGCCTGGCGGCAATAAAGGGCGCAATTTCCCGGCGGTATCTTTTAGCCTGGTCTGTTCCTTGTGCAAAGTGTGCATGCTCACTGGTTAACGCACCCCAGGCGGGGTTGTCTAAAACGGTTTCCTTCATGGGGCTAAATTATGTATTTATCAGAAGAAATTACCGGAGGGGGATATTTTTTGATGGGTGCTAACGTGAACGGATATATTTTTCAGGAAGTAGCCCCTATAAAAAGGCGGTTCCCTTTGGAGGAAACCGCCTTTCTTTTTATACCTGTTAGTGTTCCAGGTTTAATATTTCTATTCTTCTGAAATCAACGGGTTGTCCTTCGCTTTGCAGGGCAATAAAGCCTTTGGAAAGCAACTTGCCATCAACTTTAATGGTAGAGTCGTAGTTCTTTACCACGCCGCCGCCAATCTGCGGTTTGGAATACTGTAATACGGTATCGCCGTTGATGATATGTGTGATCAGGGAATCTCCCAGTACAATCAGTTCTCCCCTCACCCACTGTTCGCCATCATATGTTTTGGAGGTAGATTCGATACAATGCGTTTCGTCCAGTTTTCCTTTGTATACCACATTGGTGCCTGGGGAACACATGTTACCCGTGGGTCGTGGCTTTCCATCTCCCAAACCAGCCAGCAGCTGCATTTCCACGGAGATGGGCCAATCCTGTTCTTTCGGCATGGTACGCGGGTCCTGGGAGTGAAACATCACGCCGCTGTTCAGCAGGGTATATTCCGGTGCGGAGGGATACCATTTTCCCACAAACCGGTATTCAAATTTGAGATGATAATGCGAGAAGGGTTGCTTGTAATAGAGATGCCCGAACTGATCGTTAAAATCGCCGTACTGGTCGTAGCGTATTTTGATGATACTGTCTTCCACCCGGAAAGTATTCCCGAAGTTCTCTCCTGTTTCGTGGTGATGGATTTTCACGATCCAGTCGTTGATATCTTTTCCATTAAACAGGGACACCCATTCGGGTTTCTTATCCTGTTTTTTTGCTTCATTGCAGGAAATACTGCCTGCCAGCAGTGCCATCATCAGCAGTTTACGTAACGTAAGGGTTTTGTTCATATAAATAATCAGAGGTTTTATTTTCATTTCTCTTTTTTCCGGCTGCCTGCTGGTTGTATAACACCACCGGATTGCCGTTAAAATAAAATAAAACGGACAGAAAAGTAAATAAACTGTATGATTGGGAGGGATTTATTTGCCGGGAGGAGAAAAAAAAGCCTGGCGGAGGGCCAGGCTATGAGGTATTACAACTGGAATGTTACTGTTACATCGGGTAGCGCATATATTTTTGAGCCGGTGTCATAAATATAAGGGACAATCGAAATGCCGTTAATAACGCCGCTTACGGCGCTGGCTGCATTATCTTCATTAATGAAAACAGAGGCAGAATTCGCCGGCATTCCGTAATCTGTATAATATTCCTGGTAGCCATCCACACCGCTCACGGCATCCCTTACTATGATAACATACAAATTTTTGGTGCCATCTCCACTGTTGGCAGGTAATACAATTTTCTCCGACATTGTGCCCAGGGCAATATTTTTTATGGTAGTAACAGAATCGGCAGGATTTGCCGTATAGTCTTTACTGTTATTGCGATAGATAGTAACATTTATTTTCCCTGAGCCAAAGCCGGTATATTTATTTATAAGGATGAAAGCGATACTATCACTGGAGGGCCGTTCAAAATCACCTGGCTTTACAAACCGGTTAAATCCCAATGAAGGTTCATATGCATAGCCGAGTGATATCTTTTCAGAACTAACCGTCACCGTAGTATCTTTTAGTACCTCAGTACTACCGGTTTTCCGTATACTGATATTTAACTGGTCTTTTTGTTTCAGCACCACGTTAAAGAAGCTTCTGCTCGTTGTTTGGGTTTGTGCGAGTTTCCCATCTACCAATAAATCCAATGTATCACCGGTATTAAACACAAAAGGAATATATACTTCCACAAATTTCTCCCCTTCCAGTACTGTTCCCTTTTTACATGACAGCAACTGTATACCGAATAATATGCTCAACAAAAATATTACAGTAGAATACCTCATTTTATAAAACATTGATTAAAAAGTGGCTGATCTGCAAAACAGACCAGCCACGCCATAAAGAATAATTAGTAAGCAAAGACAGTCCATCCGCTGGCCCAGTTGTTGGTGCCATCAAATGCGCCTCTGTAAGTAGTACCGGTTAAACCTGCAGGTAAACCTGTAGTTAAACCACCAGTCAGAGCAGGTGAAGCAATAGCAGGAGTTCCTGTTCTAGGCATGTAGAAGCCAGCAATACCTCTGTTGAACGGATTCACCAGTTTGAGGGAAGCGTTCGGATCAGGAGCTACATATGAAGTGTTGTTGTCAACGCCATCAGGGTACGGTTTAGTACCGGCATATGCAGGGCTGCTGGTAAATGCCAGGTTGAAAGCATGTACCATGTTGTTTTTAATGATTGAAGTACCATCGCTATATCTCTGCTGAGTAGTCTGGTCTGCTGCAGTACCACCGGCTGGAACGGTGTTGTCCAGCAGAATACCATTGTTAAAGCCGAGGAATACAGAGTTGTACACTTCAAAGCGGCTGCTTCTTCTCCACTGCGCTGCTACACCGTATTTACCGGTACCAGAAGGCGCGAAAGTGGTTTTAGTAGCCAGGGCCTGGTTAGGCAGGCCAATGATAGTCAGGTTGGCGATCAGCGGTTTAGTAACCGGCAAAAGTGGCTGACCAAATTTGTTGTTGTCTGATTCAATACCATTAGAGGCACTCTTGTCTGCGCGGGTAGAATCTTCTACTACCAGTGCATACTGAATGCGACCACGGTAACCGTTGTCAAAATCCAGACCATCGTCCAGCGGGTTAACAACTACCAGGTGTTTTGCATCTACAGTACCGCCAAAGAATTCGATACCATCATCAGCAGCTTTGTACACTTCTACGAAGTCGATTTCAGTTCCGCTACCAACGCCGGCCAGGGTAAGACCGTTGATTTCGTTGTCTGTTGCCAGTTCAAAACCTGCGTACTCGATACGAACATATTTCAGTTTACCTGAATTGTCTGTATCAACAGAACCACCGTAGTAAGGAGTCAATGGAGGAATACCACCAATACCTTCCACTTTGGAAGTATCGCCGTTGTTGGTAGTAGCTCTTCCGAGGATGATAATACCAGCTGTTTGACCGGCAGCAGGAGATGCGCTGTTGGTAGTAAACACAATCGGAGAAGTAGCAGTACCAACGGCTTCAATTTTTCCACCGCGGGAAACTACCAGACCACCGCCTGGGTTAACACCAGGAGTACCTGGAATTCCTTTAATAACAGAACCGGCATCGATCTGGATTACATCGAGGGTATCGATGTATACCAGTCCGCTCAGCAGGTAAGTACCACCTGTGAGGTGAATGGTATCACGGATAGTTTTTCCGGTACCTAAGATACCACTGAGCGTGGCACCATTTGCGGGCACAATCTGGGTAGCGCTCACAGGACGGTTAGCCTGTTGTGCGTCTTTTTTGCAAGATGCTGTGAACACGCTGGCAGCCAGGATAGTTGCAGCTGCGGCGTAGAGGTTAAACCTGGTCATCAAAAAAAGGATTTAAATTAGAAAATAATAACAATGATTGAAACTGTATATACCGGTATGAATACATGCTGGTTGAATTATAATTCCTGCCTGTTGTTAAAAACTATATCCTAACGTGAAACTGTAAGTCCTGCCTGGTTTTGCCTGATAAAATAAGATGTCTTTGTCTTCCTGATACAACATATCCTTCACGGGGTGTTTTTTCCCGTCTCCTATATCTCCGTCTCCTGCATTTTTATATATGATAGAATAGCTGTTGAGCAGATTACCTACATTGGCGCGGAATAACATTTTATCTTTCAGCAGGTGAAAGGCAATTTGTCCATCGAGCGCTTCTACCGGGCGTTCATACAGCGACATATAGGAATTCTCATTAGGCATAAACAGGCGGTTACTCACATAATTATACAGGAGGCTAACAGATACGAATTTCACATCGTAATACACGCCACCATTGATCATGTAGTTGCTGGCGCCCTGTTGTGGCCTGTCTTCCCAATCCCCGATATCCTGTTTCAGCACCATCTTTTTCGATCCCGCCGGTTCTTCCACATAGGTAGGATTAATGGCTTTCCGTACCCGTGAAAACAGCCTCGTTCCATTGCCGTACAAGGTGAGATTACGGATCACCGGTACATCAATAAAGGACAACGATTTCCTGATTTCCATCTCCACTCCCCGGTTCTCCGCCTGGTGATTATTAAGCAGGGTGAATTCATTAACAGCATTAGCCTGGTAAATCTCCATCGGGTTGTCTATTTTCTTGTAGAAAAGTGACAGGGATAAAATCTCACCGGGACCGGGATAATATTCATACCGGAAATCCAGGTGCTTTAATTTGCTGGATACGATAGGTCTTGTACTGTTATATTCTCCTCCCAGTTCAAAATCATATTCGCTGAAGAAGGATAGTTCGCGCAGATCCGGCCGGATAATGCTCTGGGCGTATGTTGCGCGGAAGTTCATTTTAGGTGTAAGGCTATACGTCAGACTGGCAGAAGGAAACAGGTTCCAGTTCTTTTCCCTGTTATAAAGGGAGCTGAGATCATACGCTTCATGGTCTGTAATTTCACCGATACTTTTTTCCAGCACCTCATTAATGCGGTTGATGTCGTAATATTCTGCCCGCACACCCCATACCAGCCGGAGCTTACCTGCCAGTTTATGATCAAACATACCATAAGCAGCATGCAGGGTGGCATTGCGTTGGAAATTATCGGAGAAGTCGTCAAAGGCAAACGTGTAACCTTCGTGAGCAGGATTAAAGAAATAATCCATCGGCTGTGGAATCTTTGAATCATATCCACCAGTACCGGCGCGGGCTACGTAAAAGGAGCGGTCTTTATACCAGCCGGCATATCCTGCTTTAAAAGTATTAGTGACTGCCGCATTCCCGATATTAAAACGGAAGGGCACTACGGTATTCACATCCCAGTTCAGATCCGATTCATAAGCACGTGTCCACCAGCGCATGGCGCCATCAATACCGCGGGATTGCGGAGGACCTACCATCATAATAGGAGAAGTTGTAAGGCTGTCGTCCGGAGCTGGTGAACGCAGGTAATGGTTATCCGGCCGTTGCCTGTCGAGATGCACATACGTACCGGACCATTGCACTTTAATCCCTTTACCACCAACTGCATGTTCTCCTTTCAATTGTGTTTGCCACAATTTTGTCCATTGCACATTATCATAAAAGCCAATCGTTGGCGCAGGTACTCCAATACCACTACCATCTACCCCCTTTCCCATAAGGAGTTGCTGGTCCAGCGTATTTAAATAAAGGCTTTGCAGGCTTATTTTATGTTTACCGGCGCTATAGCCTATTCCTGCCAGAAAGCCGGTGTTTGTAGAAAACCCATATTGCTTGCCTTTAAAAAGAACAGAATCTTTCTTAGTTACCAGGCTGGGAGCATATATGTAACCGTCCTTCTCTCCCATCCTTATATCCTGTGTTTGTAAGGTATTGCGATAGCTGGCACTGGCTATCAAACCCAGCTGCCGGCCTTTACCCAGATTGAGCACATGCCCCCATGACAACTGGTAGTTTTGCGAAGGGTGTGCATTCTTCTGGTATACTTTCCAGTTATTGGAAATAGAAGCCGGATCTTTTAATACATGCCCTGTACCTGTACTGCCCGGATTGGTATTAGCCAGGATATCATCCAGGTTTTTCCAGTTCAGTTTTCCAAAGAGATCACGGTGAGAAGAAGGTTTGCCAAGATACTCGCTGCCGCCTATTTCCAGGCTGTTGAATGCTTTGCCGGTAGTATTATCATTGATACTGCCGCCAATGGAAATGGTGAAAAAGTTTTCAGTAGGAATGGCTTTTGTTTCCACGTTCACCAATCCGCCGCCAAACTCCGCGCTCATATCCGGTGTAATGGTTTTATATACGGTGATGTTATCGATAATGTTAGATGGGATAATATCGTAACTGAAGTTTTTCCTGTTCAGTTCTGTGCTGGGCATGATCTGGCCGTTGAGCATAGCAGCGTTGTAACGTTCGCTCATACCACGCACCACCACGTATTTGTTGTCTACTGTAGTTACGCCGCTGATGCGTTTCAGCACCTCTCCCACATTTTTATCGGGTGTGCGGGCAATCTGTTCTGCACTGATGCCATCGGATAAGCCGGCGGCATTTTTCTGTTTATTATAGAGGGCGGAAATTGTTTCCCGCTTTGCCGCGGCGCTTACTGTTACTCCTTTGAGGTTGGATGATGAGGTAGCCAGCATTACATCTTTCAATGTTACCTTACCCGCTTTTACCACCACATTATTAAAGCTGGACTGGGAGAAGGCCAGGTGGCTGAAACGTACGTTGTACGTACCTTCCGGCAGCTGAAGGCTATAAGTACCGTCCACACGGGAAGTAGTAACGTGATTGTTATCTCCCGCAAAAATGGTTACGCCGGGTATGGATTCATTCTGGTCATTAAAGATCTTTCCCTGCAAAGTGCCTGTGAGTACCTTACTGGCTACCGTAGCTTTACGGTCTTCATTGCGGATAGCGATGATATTGTCTTTCACCTCTACGTCGAGCGGAAGTTGCTGATCCAGTAGTTGTAATAATCCGGATAAGGAAAGCGTGCCTTTGGGAATATTGATGCTTAAAGATTCCACCTGGGCGGGATCATACAGGTACCTGTAGTTTCCCTGCTGCTGCAATGATTTCAGGATTTCCTTCACCGGTTGTTTTCCGGCAGGCAGTTTTACCGTTTCCGATAATCCTTGGTATTGCTGGGCGTGCAAAAGTGAACTGTTGAGTAGTGAAACAAAACACATCATTAAGCATAATCTGCGTACAAATGGCATCATTGATCGTATAGCTTTTATATTGTTTTTAAAAACGCCCCATGTGGGCAATGGTATAGCCGCACAGCAGTTCCGGCTGCTGACAGGTTAAAAAATATGAACGGGTATGTAATTAGTTTTTAGTGATTGTGCATCCTTCCGGTGTATATTTCACCTGTAGTTTGTGAACGAAGGTGATAGCTGATATAATTGTTTTGAAATCGTCTGATGTATTAAACATTCCTGAGATACGCTGCTGACCAGCATCTCCTGTTGCAATCACCTTTTCTCCATACTGCCAGGATAATCTTCTGCATACCTCTTTCAACGTAGCATTATTAAAATAGATTTTGTCTTTCATCCAGCCGGTAGCATTAAAAACGGCGCTGTCGGTGATGGCTTCCTGCATATTATTTCCTTCAAAATTCACAGCCATTCCCGGTGTGAGTACCTGTGTATCGTTGCTGTCGGCCGATGCCACTGCTACTTTTCCTTCCAGTAAGCTGATGCAGATAGCCGTGTCCTGCCGGGTAAACGCGCTGATGTTAAAAGCGGTTCCCAACGCGGTAGTGGTTACATGCGCCGTGTGTACGCGGAAAGGCAGACTGCTGTTTTGTGCTACTTCAAAATAGGCTTCTCCAATCAGTTCCACATCTCTTGATACTTCATTATAATTATCGGGATAACGGAGCACGGCATTTTTATTAAGCCATATGCGGGTACCGTCTCCCATTACCACGGATCTGATATCGTTGCCGTGATTATTCAACTCCTTCCACTGCTGGCGGGCGATAGGGTTCACCGGTACTTTCTTTCCGGTTGTTAAAAACAGGAAGTATGCGGCGGCGGAGAGGACCAGCATACCAGTGAATACGGCGGCCCATTTCAGGCCCATGTGGCGTACTTTGGTATGCGATGGCAATTCAATAGCGGGTGGCACTACCTGTATAGTAGGTCCTGCTGCTGCTTCTGCCCATTTACCATGTAAGAACTCATCCAGCAGGGTGTGATCTGCTCCCTGCAGGTACGCTTCAACAGTTATCCGTTCTTCTGCAGAACATTGTTGTTTAAAATAACGATCCAGTAATTGCTTCGTGATCACCTTTTTTATTTTGAATGATGTAACTAAATACCAGGACTATACATACAGTACGTATGGGCATTAAAAAGTGAGTAGGTAAAAAAGCGGACTTCACATTTTGGTAACATTGGAATGGGTTCACGAAGCCGTTCAGGGGCGGCTGATCAATACGGGATAGGCCATAGCAGGCGATGTAGCGGCATTTTGGGGGGCTTTTAACCCGCTATTGGAAATACGGCCGCCGGCAACGCCTATCAGTTCCAGTGCCTTGGCGGTGAGGGGATCGGCGGTGCTGCCCAGTGGCTGCAGGGGTAACGAGGCCAGTTCATCTACCTGGTAGGCCGGTACAATACCGGTGCTGTAACCACCCGCTCCTGCTGCGTTCTGTAACTTATAGGTAATGGGCATCAGTACCCAGGGGATACGTTTAGGATTACGGCCGTCTGCAATGGTGATCATCCCTTCATCTTTACCCAGGGTGGTGCTGCCTATCTGTATGATATTCGTATAGGGTTTGAGGTTGTTAACGATCATTTCTGCGGCGGAAGCAGTGTGTGTTCCTGTTAGTATATATATCTTACTTAATTGCAGCTGGAAAGGCTTTACCTGGTCAAAGGCAACCGGCGTACCGCTTTCCGGGAGCGCCATTGTTTGCGCAAAGGTCATGGTGCGGTTTCCCAACCGGCTGTTGCCGGTGTATTTGGCAAAGATACTTTCTGCATTAATATTGTTCCCGATCAGCGCGGTGAGTATGGCGGCCATAGCCGTGCTTCCACCCGGACTGTAGCGCAGGTCCAGCACCAGCTGTTTTACGCCCTGCTGTTTATAGTTGCTGAATGTTTGCAGTAAGGCGGCGCTTTGTGTATCGTCGAAGTAATTGAAGCAGAGGTAGGCAGTTTTGGGCGTGGTGTTATCCAGGATTACCGACTGCTGCACGGCAGGTTCCTGCGTGATGCCACCGGCAGTTACTTTCAGGATCGTGGTTTCGGTGATGGCGCCGTCTGCACTTTGCGTGGCCATGGTGAGGTCGCCTTTTTTATCGGTAACCAGTTTGGCAAGCAGGGAGGCGGCATTGCCGGTATTGAGCAGTATGCCGTTGATGCGTGTAAAGAGTTGTCCGCGTTTCAGTTCTTTTGAGGCAGCAGGCGATCCGGGTTGCACCAGCTGTACAACGCCCAGTGCGCCGCCCGGCGCTTTGGCGTAGCCGATCACGGTAGCTTCCATGCCGTATATGCTGCGTAAGCCAGCGGGATAGGTTGCGGGTACTAAAGGATCGTACATAATGGAGAAGCGGTCGGCCGCATTTTTCAGCTGACCAAACCAGGCGGCTGCTTCCATCGACGGATCGGGAGTTGCCGGCAGGCCATCTTTCCAGTAATAGAAATAGGTCATGCTGTCCAGGATCCAGCGGTTTATTTCCGCAGTAGTAACGGGGCCTGTGGGAGTAGCCGGATCTTTATCCTTACCGCATGCCCACAGCGAGCAGGCGGCGGCAATGATAACAGTGGTATTCCCTATATTTTTACGGATGAGGTGTGTGGCGGTCCTTAAATGGGTGCGTACCGTGGTAATAGAGATGTTCAGCATATCAGCAATTTCTTTGTGGGAGTACCCGGAGTCGCGGTACTGGTATACCTTGCGGGGTTTATCCGGCAACGACTGGAGCACATTGCTAAGCCGGTGCCTGAGCTGTTTATAATGCATCCTGCTCTCCGTTTCATCTACGGTTCCCGGGCTGGTATGGTAGATATCTTTATGGGCTAAGGCCGACGTGGTGGCCTTCCTGCTTTCATCGATCACTACCCGTTTGGCGATCACAAACAGCAGGGGAAATATGTCTTCAGTATCACTGCTGATCGTATCTATTTTTTCCCATAAGCGGAGGAAACACTGCTGGGTAATGTCTTTAGCACGGTGGCGGTCACCGCAAAGCTTATAAGAAAAGTCATAGACTTTCTGGTAGTTAACATTATACAACCTGATAAAAAATATCTCTGCAGACATGCATCTTAGAATATGGAAACCAAAATAAGCCCCCACTATTAACCCAATGTTAAAACCGGGATTTATTTTTGAAGATATCGCCTGTAAAGGGGTTATACTTATATAAATTTAATCATTTATATACTATTGATAACTTGTCTACAAACCGGCCGTTAATATCTTCCAAAGAAAGAAATAATTATTTCCTTACCCGGTTACTTTCTTCATCAGTTCCGCTCCGCTGCCTGCTCTGCTGCTGGTTTCCGAACGTTTTCGCCCATGTCAGCTTTATAATTTGCGCTTTACCTGATTCTGCCTGGAAGGTCACTTTACTTTTCAGGTTAAACGCTTCTTCTGCCAGCGTACCGAAATAACTGCTGATACGCACCGTGCGTAGTATATCCGTTACCGTTAGCTGCAGACTTCCCCCGTTATTGTTTAATTCTTTTTTAAGTCCGGCATTCAGCGCACCGAATGGATCTGCTTTTTTGGAACCATCGTACGTTGTGCTGTTATACCAGCCGGAGATTTCAAGATTGAAACGGGCAGGCAATGTAAAGGCGGTAGAGAAGTTGGTGTTAAAGCCGAAATAATCTTTCTGTACCGGTGTGGCGGTAAAATCCAGTTTAAATTGCCGCCAGCCGCCGGTAAACCCGAAGCTCATGTTCCACCAGTCGTTCACCTTCCACGGCACCAGCGCCTGGAGCGACAGGTTATGCTGGAACAACAGGTTTTGCGGAGACACCCATATCACTTCGCCGGCGGGATTGGGTGTAAGCTGGTAGCGGGCCACCGGCGCATCATCCTTGCTGTAGAGCAGGGAAAACGAGTAGCCGTGATAGTTATATCCCAGCTTTACATTATTGGTGATGGTTGGCTTCAGCATGGGATTGCCGGTTTCTACCGAGGTAGGTCCGGAGTAAACAACAAAGGAAGCCAGGTCGTTATACGCAGGCCGGCTGATCCTTTTCGTATAAGACAGCTGCCATTCTGCTTCCTGTTTTTTCCAGGTCAGGAAAATGCCCGGGAAGAATTTACCGAGAGTCCGTTTGGTGATTTGCTGTTTCTTTTGCGGATCATCCATTTGTGTTTGCGAGTATTCATATCTCAAACCCGCTACCAGCCGGAGTGCCGGATGCAGCTGCGTTTCCAGCGAACCATAAGCAGCTCCTATCGCTTCTTTCATGATGATGTTATTGGTAGCCGCGGTGCTGCTTACCCAGTCGCCATCAAGGAAACTTTCTATCCTGGAATTGCTGTTGTTTTTTGTATAGGTTCCTTTTATACCTGCTTCAATTTTTATTTTGGGAGATAGTTGCCGGCTGTAATCCATTTTAAATACGCCGATGCGCATAGACGACACAGAGAAGGTTCGTTGCACCGCGGCGAAAAGCGTGTCGTTGGTACCGGGCGTATGGCCGGCGCTATCTACAAAAGAGCTGACAGCGGAAGAAGGCCGGTTGTTTTTATAGTAGAGATAATCCAGGTCGATATTCAGCTGTTCCCCTTCGCGTATTTTCTTTTCTGCATACACCGATGCGCCCAGGTTATCCCAGTTATTATTCACCATGATATCTGCATCCATGTTATAGGCAGTAGTTTTGTTTACGAGGTATTCCCCGTGATTCACCGTATGATCTGCCATCCGGCTGATGTTGCCGTTGATGCTGCCGCCGATGATAAGCCGTGGTGTGAGGTTCACATCTGCTCCCAATATAATATTATGCGTGTTCCCTACCGGCTTTATCACGCTGAGAAAATCGGAGGAGCTGGGGCCTCCCAGCAATTTCATATCATCGGTAGCGCGGGCAAACCAGTCGTAATAGGCCCGGTCGTGCGAAAAAGAATAGCTTCCATACAAGCCGGTGTTCCGGATGGTGCGGCCAAAATTGAGACTGGCAGCGGCTTTCTCCCCGTAGCCATAACCACCGGTAAGGGATAAATTTCCCTGGTTCCGGTTTTTCTTTATTACAATATTGATCATGCCGGCGTTGCCGGAGGCGTCGTACTTTGCGGGCGGCGTATTGAGCAGTTCTATTTTTTCTACGTCGGCGGCCGTCATGCCCTGCAGGTAGACCATGAGCTGGTCGGCAGACATGCGCAGCAGTTTACCGTTCAGCATCACCATCACCCCGCTTTTGCCGTTGAGGGCGATCCCGTTGGTTCTCCGGTCGATGTTTACACCCGGAGCGCGTTCCAGTACTTCGAGCACGGAGCTGCCTTTTGTAAGTACGCTGCTTTGTACATTCACAACCGTTCCATACGCCTGTTGCTGCAGCAGTGGTTTACTTGCCTGCACCCTCACTTCTTTCAGCTGTTTTAAGGCGGGCAGGCTATCCGGTGCGGCAGACTGGCCGGCGGCCGGTACAAATGGCAGGAGGAATAAGGTAAGGAGTAAGTAGTTCATAAAGGATAACTTCTGCTGCAAATAAATGCGTATCTCCGGCGATGGAAAAACCCGGATGACCACGGGCAGCAGGAAATTGACCACCTGCAAAAAACGGGCGGTTTCCCGGTAAAACCCTTTAAAAGCGGGGAATGCAGCCGTTCAGCAGTTGTGTTGCGCGGGTGGTCATTTATTTGCTGCCGTTGATATAGTACGGGAGAAGAATCAGCAAAATGTAGTTATCTTTAGTAACAGGTAATTTTTTATATGCTGAATACCACTACTAGCCGGAACTGGCTGCTGAAATATAAACTTTACCACATTCCCTTCTGGTGTCTTTACCATTATCTATGGTGGGTAGTGGCAATAGGGAATCCTGTGAAAGCCGCGAACTCTATTATCTTATTCCCTTTCTATATCAAGTTTGCGTTTTATGTGATCTTCCAGGCAGCCGCGGTATATTTCAACCTGTATTACCTGATTCCAAAATACCTGGAGAAGGGCCGGTATACAGCCTACATTACGCTGCTGGTAATGACCATCGCAGCAACCGCCTGCGCGATTGTTGGCGGGTATCATCTTTGCTCAGCGGTATCGGGCAAAACATTTGAGGTGCTTTTCGGGCCGGGAGATTATTGCTTCCTGCATTTCTTTGGCAACGCCCTCCCCTCCACCCTTGCCAGTATGACACTGGCCATGAGTATAAAGCTTACCCGGAACTGGCTGCAAACCAAAAGACGACAGCAGCTGCTGGAAAAAGAAAAACTGGAAACAGAACTTAACTTCCTGAAGAACCAGTTTAATCCGCATTTTCTTTTTAATACTATTAACTCCATCTTCTTCCTGATCCATAAAAATCCTGATGTTGCTTCCGCTTCACTGGCGAAGTTTTCTGAATTACTGAGGTACCAGTTGTATGAGTGCAACGATAAACAAATTTCCCTCAGCAAAGAGATCGGCTACCTGGAAAATTCTATTGAGCTGGAAAAGCTGCGGCTTAATAATAATGTGGAAGTTACTTTTGAGTATTACCGGCAGCCGGTATCACACCTGAGCATTGCGCCTTTTATCCTGATGACCTTTGTGGAAAATGCGTTCAAGCATGTATCCAAACATGCCGACGGCCCCAACTGGATCAGAATACAACTGCATCTCGAAGGACCGCTGCTGGCATTCAATGTTTCCAACAGCAGCGCAGCAGACGAATACAGCGCCCCTATTATTGATTACGGCGGTATCGGTTTAAAAAATGTGCAGCGGCGGCTGGACCTGGTATATCCCGGTCAATATGAACTGGAGATCCTCCGGGAAGCCGGCAGCTTTGAAATAAAGCTGCAACTGCAACTGGCCGAATTAAGAGTGCCACAATTGTTAGCTATTTAAATGCCTTTATTATGATTAACTGCGTGATTACAGACGACGAACCACTGGCCAGGGAAGGCATCGCCAATTACGTAAAGGAAGTGGATTTCCTCACGCTGACCGGCATCTGCGAAAACCCGGTGGAGTTGGTAAACCTGTTAAAGCGCCAACCGGCAGACCTGATCTTCCTGGATATACAAATGCCAAAACTCAGCGGACTGGATTTCCTGAAGATGATACAAAATCCGCCTATGGTAATTATCACCACGGCGTTCCCTGAATACGCGCTGGAAGGCTTCCAGCTAAACGTACTGGACTACTTATTAAAACCCATTACGTTCGACCGGTTCTTTAAATCAGCCACTAAAGCGAGGGACTACTACCAGCTGGTAAACCCCGGCATTAAAAACGATGCTGCGCCCGCAGAAGCCGGCGCGGATCACTTCTTTATCAAATGTGGCAGCCGGTATGAAAAAATCCAGGTGGAAGATATCCTTTTTGTGGAAGGCATGCAGAACTACGTAAGCATCTACACCCGTAAGGGTAAATATATGACCCTGCTATACCTCAAAAACCTCGAACAGCAATTACCCGCACAGGCATTTATCCGGGTGCATAAGTCATACATTGTAGCGGTGAATAAAATAGACAGTATCCAGGGAAATGAAATCTGTATACAATCGCACCAGATCCCTATCAGCCGGAATTACCGCGAGGCGGTGATCCAGCAGGTGGTCATGAATAGATTGTGGGATAAAGTTTCGCGGCCGCCATTGCCATAGGGTTAAAATTTGTATTTTGGGCGCCCTATATCCATTTTAAGTAGTATACCATGAAAGCATACTCGTTAGCCCCGGGCTGGAAAATTTTTATTTATCTCTTCGGCATCCTCATAATGGGCGGTGGCGCTGCCGGTTTTGTCTATGTATTTTCAGAGGGGAATGATTCAACAGCTATCACACTTGTGAGTATCTTTTCCGGACTGGCTGTAATTGCTGGCGTATGGATCATCCTGGAAACGTATGTGGGCAAAGTGATACATGGGGAAGACTTTATCCGGACAGAAACCCTGTTTATCAAAAAAGAGCTGCTGTTTAACCAGATCAAGGGCTACACGGTAGATGAACACTATCTTCGTCTTATTCCTGATGCTGACGGACTAAAAAAATTAAAGATCGCCCTTTCTTATAACGGTACCCATGAGCTTCAGGGATGGGTGCGGAAACTCTCCTGTATTTATTTTTAGTTCCAACCTACAGCTATGGTGTTGTTATCACGCTAAACACCAGCTTTGATAACAGCCAGGCGCTTTATTATGAAACGCATGTTACCAACAAAAGAACCACCAGCGGAAGGTCATCCAGCCACTACCTGCAACTGGAGCCATGGGGGCCGGTACACAGGATTGAAGAATTGAAGGTACACAGTAGTTTTTACCAGAGAACGCCAGTGAATGGCAGGGTGGGCATCTATCTGAAAAAAGGCTGGCTGGATATTCCGTGGTTTACTATTACGGATGCACAATAACAGAAAAGCCTTTGAATCCTTGCGATCCAAAGGCTATCAACTCAAAGTAAATCTGATTATGTAAATGTAGTCCTGCCAGGTGGTAGATACCAACGGCATCATTTCGTATCCTTTTTTCAGTTAGGTTCCTTTAACAGGTGCCTCGCAAAAACGGGGTAGCCCTGAAAAAAAGAATGGCGGCTTTCAAGAAACAAAACTGCTGGCATTCCTTTTTCCATATATCAGCAATTAAAAATTGTAGGAAGCAAGCCCGGAAAGAACCGTGCCGGAAGAAGTTCCTTCTGCTTTCACCTGCCCATCTACCAATACCTGTACTTTCAGTGTAGCAGAGGCATTGGGGCCTAGACCATTGATCACTGCTTTCACGTTCCTTGCAGAAGCCGGTGCAGTAATTTCATTGCTGGTCCAGGTATTACCACTCAGGTTGGAAAGTGTAGTTGCCTGGTCATCATATCCAAACACAGCAATATTCAATTCTACACCAGTGGAGCCGATGGCTTTAAACACTACTTTGTGGGAAGTACCAGCTGGTTTGTCGTCGTCTTTGCTACAGGAGGTAAACAATGTGGCTACCATTAAAGCCGGGAACAAAATCTTCTTGAGTATTTTCATAAATGACAATTGTAAAACGCCTACTCTTTTTAATGCACAGTTTTCGGCAGCCCTGTTATAAAATTTCCAGAATACAGATGGTTAAAACCTTTATCGGCATCACCGCAAATGTACCCTGGATGGGCTATTTGCACAATACCGGCATACAATGATTTATTTATACCTGTTTTCAGGTATTTTTGCCGGCAACGATCATGTATAAGCAATTGTTTTATATTTTGGCTTTATGAGAAGACTATCTTTCCTGGTATTCCTGCTTACAGCAACTTCCTGGTGTAGCGGACAAACGTTTCCGTTGAATGAAAAGGCACATACAGACAGCCTGGAAAATGTATTGCAACGGACTACATCAGACAGTATCCGCGCCCGGGCAAACTACTCCCTATCGGAATACTGGGCCGCAAAAGACTCTGTAAAGTCGTCACAATACCTGGAAAAGGGGAAACAGTACAGTGGAAAGAATCCCTTCCTGCAGGCACTTTATTATTATTACGAGGCGAATATCCAGAAGAAGACGAACCTTGATAAAAGCCAGGCCAACTTTCTGAAAGCTGATACCTTGCTCAGCGGATTTAAAACAGCGGAAGCTTATTCTTTCCGGGCTAAGGCCTGGTACGACTATGGCGCTCTTGCCCAGCGGAAAGACGACTACAAAGCATTTGCAGACATCTTACTGAATAAGGCCATTCCATTAGCGCAGCAGGCCGGCGATCAGACAGTGGTAGGGAAAAACTACCTGGCAGTGGGCATTGTATTTAAAAATGCAGGGCAGTTTGATAAAGCAGAAACATACTGCCTGAAGGCCATAGAAACATTCAGGAACGCGCACTCTCCTACCCATGAACTGGTGACCGCCTATCATACCATCGCGGAAAACTATTCCCTGTCGGCCCAGAATGCTAAAGCCAAACCCGCACTGGACAGCGCCTGGAAATTACTGGCGCCTTTCCCTGAATCCGAATACCTGCTGGATCATTACGCTGCGGAAGGCATGTACTATACCCTTGAAGGGAAATTCAAAGATGCACTTGCCAGTCTTGATAAAGGAATACAACTGGCCAGGAAAAAAGGCTTACGGTATGAAGAACAGCGGTTGCAAATGCAACAGTTCTATGCCTACTTCAATGATAATAATTTTGTAAAAGCAAAGGAAATGGCTGCCCTGCTCATGCAGCAGGAGGAAATGATGAAACTTGCCGCTAACCGGCTCCAGTTGTTTTACGGTATGGCGCTTACCTGCGAAAACCTTCACGAGATGGCGCCCGCCTACACATGGATGAAGCGCTACAGTGAGCTAAGTGATAGTCTCTCCAAAGCCCAGCTCACAAACGATGTACACGCCCTGGAAATAAAATACCGGAATGCAGAGAAGCAGAAAGAAATTGACGCACTGAAAGCCAAAAGCATCCAGGATGCGCTGCACACCAAAAATTCCCGGCTGGTAAACTCGCTGCTGGGCGCGGCCAGCGTAATTTTACTGGTGATACTGCTGTTTGCCATTTTCGTTTACCGCAGCAAACAAAAACTGGCAGCACAAAAAGAGCTGACCTACCGGCAACACCTGCACGAAATTGAACAACAGCAGCAACTGCAGTTCAGCCAGGCCGTGTTACAGGGCGAAGAACAGGAACGCCGCCGCCTTGCCCGGGATCTCCACGATGGCCTGGGAGGCATGCTTGCCGGCGCCAAAATAAACCTCTCCGCACAAATTGAAGATACCTACTCACAGGGCCAACGCGCGGAACTGGAAAAGATTACCCTCCAGCTGGATCATTCCGTTACGGAACTACGGCGCATTGCACATAACATGATGCCTGTTAACCTGCTGAAGTTTGGCTTAAAAACGGCGCTCAAAGACCTCTGCGAATCACTCATGAGTGAGGCTACCCATATCGACTTCCAGGACCTGGGATTTGAAGATACCCTCCGGGAAGAAGTTCAGATCCACATTTACCGCATTGTACAGGAACTGCTGTCCAATGCGATCCGCCATGCACAGGCTACCAATATCATATTGCAGTGCAGCCAGAATGATCATATCTTTTTTATTACCCAGGAAGATAATGGCAAGGGTTTTGACATGCAGGCCGCAGGTACTGAGAAGGGAATCGGGTTAAGCAACATCCGCAACAGGGTGGGATTCCTGAAAGGAAAAATTGATATCGACTCCGCCGTGAACGAAGGCACCACCATAAATATTGAATTACATGTTGATTAATCCCGCCACACTGGCTATTGTAGACGATCATCCGATTGTGCTTGAAGGGCTGCAAAAGTTGCTCACCAATGTGAAGAGCATACAAATTACCGGGTGCTTTACTTCCGGACTGGCTTTTATGTCTTTCCTGAAAGAAAATAAAGTAGATGTACTGCTGCTGGATATTACACTGCCGGATGCAAACGGGATAGAGCTATGCCGCGAGGTTAAGGCGCTGTCGCCCGATACACATGTACTGGCGCTGAGTAATCATTCGGAACGCAGTATGATCCTCCAGATGATCCAGAACGGCGCTACCGGTTATCTCTTAAAAAATATTTCTTCCGAAGAACTGGTGGCCTGTATCCAGGAAGCCCTCAGCGGCATGATCACTTTCAGCAAAGGCGCCAAAGAAATCATGGCGCGCCCGTCTATCAGTGAACTAAAAGGTATTCCTCAACTCACGAAACGGGAAAAGGAAATACTGCACCTCATAGCAGATGGTAAAACCACCCCTGACATTGCGCAGCAGCTTAACCTGAGCCCTTTAACCGTAGAAACGCACCGGAAAAACCTGATCCAGAAATTCCAGGTAAGAAATGTGGCGGCGCTGATTAAAATTGCTTCCCAGCAGGGGTTGTTATAAACGTTGTTGCTACTTATGCAAACCTTTTTTGCGCAGGTAAGCCAGTAATTTCTCCGGGTAATCCGTTTGGAGCACATTGGCGAAAGCGGCCTCTTTACGCAGCTGATCAAAACCGGTATCGTCCTTTTCTGATTCTAGTTTATCATACTTTCCCAAAGCGTTCATCCATACCCGTGTGCCGGCGGTGGTGATGCTTTTCATGAGGGAATCAGAATAAAAAGAAGGATCTCCGTGAATCACCGGGAACTTTCCCTGCTTTACAGCCAGCTGTTGTATTGCTGCTATTTCCTCGACACTGTGCGCGCGGGGCATTATAGGGATCTTCGGATTCCAGCTGTACAGGGTGGGCGCTGTATGATGATCATAAATAAAGAACAACACCTGTTTTTCCATGCCATGCGCCGCAATCTGTGAATAGGCTTGCTTCGCAGCGGATTCACTCTCTTCTTTAAAATCCACATCTACAATGATCCTTCCTTTGGTGAGCTTTAGCACCTGTTCAAACGAGGGGATGGTTTCGGTGGTAGGTTGACCTTTAAACAGCAAAGGAAACTGTTGCAGTTCCTGGTAGGTATAATCCTTTACTTTTCCTGGTTTGCCCGTGGTACGGGTAATAGTTTCATCGTGCATCACTACGAGGATATGATCCTTTGTTTCATGCAGATCTATTTCCACTATGTCTATTCCCTGTTCAATAGTTTCCTTTACAGCAGCAAGGGAATTTTCCGGGTATTTATTATGGGAAGCGCGGTGTGCCGCCACCATGATGTGTTCCGGGTGATGCTGAAACTCATTGAGGATAGCGTCGACAGGTGTTTTTTGCTGCGCAGCTACCGGCAGGCTGATTGCACATAAGGCGGCTAATAATAAACGGTTCATCAGGTATTTATTTTTTTTCAGAGATAGACAGGATAATCCTGTGAAAGTAAATCAATTCACAGAAGATCTCTACCGGCTTAATAAAAAGTTAATCTACAATTGTTGCCGCTTTAGTTCCTTCACGGCGTAATCCGCTGTCCCCATTTCGTGAATGGCCATTCCAGGGTAGGAATCCCTGTTAAAGGGCGTTACATTTGTGTTTTGCGCCTTAGCTTTAAGATTATACGCAGCCTATATAGATAATAAGGAAAATAGTAAAAAAAAGGGAACGGGTGTAAATAATTGGTATGGACGGTTGCCGGAAAAAATAGTTACATTATAGCGTATTAGCACTCATCAAACAATAGCCATGAATATTACCACGCAGCGGTTAACTACGCATCACCTCGCCGAATTTGTTGAATTGCTCCAGGTATATGAAGCGGTATTTGACATGGAAAATTTTCAAATGCCCGATAAAAGCTATCTCAAAAACCTGTTGAGCGGAGAGGACCTGATTATGTTTGTTGCCATGCATGAAAAAGCCGTTATAGGCGGACTTACCGCTTATGTGCTCCCCTCCTGCTACTCGCGCTCAGCGGAGATATATGTGTATGACTTTGCGGTGCATACCAACTTTCAGAGAAAGGGGGTTGGCAAGCATTTACTGTCCGCCTTCGCGGATTACTGCCGGAAGAATAACTACGCCACTTTTTTTGTACAGGCAGTCACCACAGATGTACATGCCGTGGAATTTTACCGTGCTACCGGGGGCACGCCGGAAAATGTAGTGCAGTTCACTTACACGGATATCAGATAATAAATGATCTTCCTTCTTTGTTCATTTCTTTCCGGATGCCGTTTACCACATCATCCAGGGAAACCAGTGCTGATTTGCGTTCCAGTGCTTTCAGGCAGGCATATTGTACTACGTTGATAATATTTCCGCCGGTGATTTCATACTTTTTCACTTTACCGGGAATATCTTCTTCATCCAGGAACCTTACATTTGGCGGGAAGGTTTTCTGCCAGATAGCTGCCCGCTCGCGCTCTCCGGGCACCTGGAATTGTATGATGGCATTGAAGCGACGGATAAAGGCGTCGTCAATATTATTTTTCATATTGGTAGCCAGTATTACCAGGCCATTAAAATCTTCTATCCGCTGAAGCAGGTAAGATACTTCCTGGTTGGCGTATTTATCGTGTGCATCCCTTACGCTGGTGCGTTTTCCAAACAACGCGTCTGCTTCATCAAAGAAAATGATCCAGCCTTTGTCGGCCGCTTTTGCAAAAAGCGTTTCGAGATTCTTTTCTGTTTCCCCGATGTATTTGGATACTACCATCGACAGGTCAATTTTATATACATCCCTGCCGGTATATTTACCCAGTAAACTGGCCGTGAAAGTTTTGCCGGTACCGGGAGGGCCATAGAACAATGCACGGTAGCCTTTCTTCAGCTTATGCTTCATGCCCCATTCATTCATCAGCTGATCATTGTGATGCAGCCATGTTTCCAGTTCCCGGATCTGCACCATAATGGATTCATCCAGCACCAGGTCGTTCCAGGTGAGTTCGGTGGCGATGAGCCGGGCAGGGAAACTCATACTGAAATGCGGCCTGCCGGGTTTTCCTTTTATAAAGAGATTTACATAGTCGATGTCCATCATGATACGGGCGCTCATCAGGGGCTCTCCTGCCTGCACATCTTCCAGCCATAATATTCTTTTGAGCGCAAATTCATGATCCGGCTCAAACAGTTCCTGTACTTCCAGGCGTTTTTTCCAGTTGGTACCGGCCAGCAGGAAGAGGGCTGTTTCCCCGGTGGGCAGGAAGCCGCGGAATTGTTTTCCGCGCACACCTCCCAGCTGCGGGAATTCGCCGGCCTGTGGCAGGAACTGCTGGATAGCGGTGTCGTAAAACTCCGGCAGGATATGCGGTACCAGTGCAATCAGTAATAAGGTGAGTTCTTCATCGGTCCATTTATTTTGCTGCATCGCTTCCGGCCTTACAATTTGCCAGGTGGCCCTGGCGGGTACGGCAGGTGGTTTGGAGGGCGTGCCTTCTTTTTTAAAGTAGGTGCCCAGCTGATAATTGATCAATGCCTGCAAATAGGCAAGTTCCGGCGCCATCGCGGTGGTTTCCGCAATGGGCGCTGCAGTTATCTTCTGTTTCGCGGTTGTTTTCTTTGGAGATACCGTGTTGTTGATCTTACTCATATGTTTGTCCCTCCCTGTTGTGTAGCTGATTTTTCTTTGGCAGCGCCCTGTTGTACCACATGCGTCAGTTCATGTGCCAGCAGGTGCTTTCCGTTACTGGTATCAGGATTATATTTTCCTGCATTAAAAAAAACGTCATTCTTATGCGTAAATGCCTGCGCGCCCAGTTCCTTACTCATTTGTACAGCCGAGGCGCCTGTATGGATGTTAACATGGCTGAAGTCCACCCCGAATTTGTGCTGCATTTCATGCGCCGTTTGCCGGCTCATGGGATTGCCTTTACCGGCGGAGCCTTCAATTTGTGCGGAGAGCTGTGGCGTAGCGGAAGTACTGCCGCCGCCTGCCGCTGCTTCGGACTTTTGTACATTGCCTTCTTCCTCGTGTTCGCAGGCGGCGCATTTCCGTTGCAGTTCGGGCTTGGTTTGAATATCTTTATCACGGCGCATGCGGGCGTCGTTGGTACTCAGTTTTTCTTCTGCTTCGGAAGTAGCCAGCCGCTGAACGGAGCTGATGTCTTTTTTCTGTACTACCGGGCCTGCGCCACCACCACCGCTTACCACCTTATCGGCTACGGAGTCGGCTTCGCGTTCAAAGGCATCTCCGGGTGTGTTCACGGATAATTTTGTCTGGAAGAAAGTATTATCTTTCTTTTGTTGCACGCCGCTGAAGAAGGGTTCTTTCGCGGAAGCGGCGGCGGGTAAAGATTGTTTACTATCAAACATAACCAACTATTTTATTCTGCTTAGAAAATCTTCTCCCAGTCTGCGGTAATCTTTTGCGCCATGCGAAACGGGGTCAAAGCTGAAAATATCCATGCCGGCTTCCTGAGCTTTGGCCAGTTGAATATTGGAGCGGATATACGTATCCATCACTTTCCCATTGTATTCTGTTTCCAGTTGCTTTAACACCTGCCGGTTCATCGATTTACGGTCGTCGTACTTGGTTAAAACAATGCCGAGCACTTCAAGGTTGGTGTTCAGCTTCTTTTTTATATTCTCAAAATGATACATAAAACTGCGAACACCTTTCAGCGGGAGGAATTCTGCCTGTAGTGGCAGTAATACGTAATCGCTGGCCACCAGTGCGTTTACGGTGAGCATCCCGATGGCAGGCGGACAGTCGATCAATATAAAATCAAACTGCGGCAATAAAGGCTTCAGCATCCAGCTGAACACCTGTTCACGACCGTACATGCCTACCAGCTCCAGTTCTGCGCCTGCGAGGTCCAGCGACGACGGAATGAGCATTAGTCCGCATGGTGAGGTAAGGATTACCTGCGACAACAACGCCTCTTCTCCCGCGATCTCTTTTTTCAGTGCAGTGTACAGGTGTTGCGCCGGATCTTCGGCATATCCCAGCGCCTGCGTGAGGTTTGCCTGGGGATCGGCATCTACGAGCAGCACCTTCTTGCCCGCCAGCTGCAACGCGGCAGCCAGGTTAATAGCGGTGGTGGTTTTGCCGGAACCTCCTTTCTGAATAGCCAACGATATTACCGTCATAAGAAATCAGTTAATCATAATGTTCCGTTGAAAAAATACTTTGCTTTTTCCCATACAATCTTTCCTACTTTCTGACCGAGGTATTGCCCTTCCTGGTTGCCGCGCGCAAAATGGATTCCGCCGTATAACCGCGATACGCCCGCCTGTGCGGCCGCTTCTGAAAAGGTATTCCAGCTTAATGATATATCCCTTGAAGGGGTATGCCCCGGTTCTATCAGCGAACTGCCTTTGCTGCATAGTACGGTGGCGCCCAGTTTATCGCCGCCGGTAAACTGCGCCAGGATATATGCTGCGGCGCTGCTGAAGGTACTGTGACCGGAAACATATTCTGCAAAGGGAGGCGTGATAGCTGCTGCAGGCTGGAATGGTATCCACTCCTCTCCTTTTATTTCTTTAGTGCCCTGCCCCGGACCGCCCCAGGCTTTTATAGTGCGCCCTTTGTATACATAGCGCACGGCTGAAACAGGACGCACGGCATCATAGTGCCGTTTGCTTTCCCAGCAGGCGATACTGGCATCCAGCAATGCGTTGCTGAGTGCAAAAAACAATTTCAGATCCTGGTGATTGCAATGCTGATCACGATTGGATACATACTGTGCGATCTGACACCAGTGGCCGGGTGGCGTTACTGTTCCGGGGCCATCCCACCAGTATTCTGCGATTACTTTTTGCAGGTCTGTCAGTCCTGCGCTGAGTCCGATCACCTGGTCCACCTGTTGCTGAAACTCTGTACTGCCGGGCATATAAGGCGCCGGCGGACGAAACTGTTCCGGGCGTTGTAAGGCAAAAGGTTGTACCAGCGACCAGTGCGGCGTGAGGAATTGTTGTGATTTAAAATGCCCGTTGCCATCCGGGATGAACAGCGGTTGCCAGCGGCCTGGCTCTTTCAGCTGCTCCGGCGTATTCACCGGTTTATAGCCTGTATAATCCGACCAGGCAGGCATTTGCAGGGTACCGTATGCGTTGGCGCCGTCGCCGGCAAAAGCTTCCAGTACACAACGGGCGGCGAGGTTGCCGATACCTGCTGCTTTGGAAATATCCAGGGTAGTGATGGCCGGATCATAGTCGAGATGCAGCATCATATCATGGAACATGTTTTTATTTTCCGGTGGCAATATTAACCGGAACAGTTCCGTGAGTACGCGGAAGGCAGCGTAGCTATAGGCTTTGCGTTTATAGGCTGCTTTGTGTTCTTCTTTGGGGCGTTTGATATAGGCGCCGGTATTGGTACTGATGGCACAGGGGTTGTAGGCTGTCCACGCATCGTACATGGCGGTATGCACCATAGCCAGTGCACGTGCGGCCAGTGGCGGCGGAACTGCCGAGCAGCGGATCGCTTCCACTGCCAGTTGGTTCCATTGCACTACGAGTGTTGTCGGGGTTGACATATCATCTTTTCATTTATAATAATGTAGTAATTCTCACAACGGCACCATGCATAAAAAAGGCCAGCAGCCGTTCGTTGTCTGCCGCCACGGAGAAGATAGCGCCGGGGGCATCTATCTGCTGCTGTTCAAGCGGTGCAGTGGTGCTGATAAGAAACGGTTTACCTTCAAAGTCAACGGCTACTATGTACTTTCCATCCGGTGTGATAGTGGCGTCATTCCAGTTCCCTTTCCAGCGGTTCATTTCCTTTCCGGTGCTAGTATCCCACAAACCGATGTGATCATGCTGTAACAGGAGCAGTTGTTTTTCATCTGCCGTCATTTCAATTCTCACCGCGGGCAGCTGCTCCGGGATGATGGTAGCTGTAAATGTTTCTTTGTCGAACACGCGGAACTGCGGTGTGCCTGCCAGGATCCATTTATCGCTGATATACAACGCTGCCACCGGCAGGTTGCTTTCTTCCCAAAGGGTTTGCAGCAGGCGGCCTTCTTTGTCCAGCAGCAGCACCTTTGCGGGGGGCGGACCGGGGTTACCGATCCATTGCACTGATACCGCCACAACGCTGCCATCCGGCGCCCACGCAAAAACACTGGGCGTATATTCGTTACCGTGAGATGCCCGGTATTGTCCACCTGCCGTTCTGATAGCTTCCTGCATACCTGGTATTTCATGCCGCACATTGGCAGCCAGGTCGAGAACGCCTGTGCCCCAATACAGCTGATCGCCGATGAGCGTTGGAAAGCCCGGCTGCTGCGTATCCGTATGATGTTGCAGCAAAGGCTTATCTTCTTTCCATACGGTTACCTGGTGCAATGAGGCAGCTATGATATAGTTGTTTTTGAGCACCAGTTTGTTGCCGCCGTTACCTGCTAATGTTTTCCAGTTCTTCATCTTTCTTTTTATCATTTTGTTTTTGGGAGATGTGCAACTGCTGCACTACTTCCTATAACAACATTTATTCACGGGGTGTTTGTATAAAGTGATTTACTAAGGAGGGGTAATTTGTGTTTTATCTACATATCCCAGTTTGCCTTTAAAATCAAATGCGGCCCATGCATCGGTGAAGCCGGCTACCTGTAAGGAATCTCCAGGGTTTACCCAGCCAATGCCGGTATGTTTTGGACCGGGGCCTCTGAATACAGGGAGTTTTATTACCGAAGTCACCGTGGCGACGTATGCCTTTGGCTCTATCAGTAAGGTATTTCTTTTTCTTCCCGGTATCTGTGCATTTGCCTGCTTGCGGCCCATGGGCGCAGGCGCTAACCGGCCCAGAGCCTCCAGTATTTCATCGGAGCCTCTTCCTGCCAGTTGTGCAATAACAGCAGCGGACAGCACCGGACCGGTGGGCGTGTCTGTAATTTCAGTATTAAAGAATGCTGTCACCAACGCATTCGTTGAATCCTGGTCGAGCCAGGCAAGTGCCAGCTTGATCCGGCCGGCGGTATGAGGTGCAGCGGGCGCAAACAGGGTAGCATCATATTTACCAATAACGGCCCTGTCGAGATGCACTTCCATTTGCCGCACAAAATCAGGAGGCGTGCCATTCAAAAATGTGATGAAAGACGCTTCCCTTCCGGCAACCAGGCTAAACCATGCCTGCTCCATAGCAAACCTGCCAAGCCGCAGATCATTTGTTGCCGGCGCCAGCATCATGGGTACATTGAGCGACTCACGATAAATAACGGGTGCGGAGCCCAATGGGTTTACGTCTTTTACGAAACTGGCTGCCGAAACGCCAAAGTCTGTTCCAAAGCCACTAAGGAAAGGCAAGTGGGCTACTTCAGCCAGCTCCAGTAAGCGGGCAAGACTTACCGGGCTGCCCAGCGGTACGCCATCCAATGCCACTTTTACCATCGCAATCACGCACTGATCCCACCAGGGATCTGATATAACGCCAAAGCCTAAACGGGAATGAAGCAAATTAGAGGCGACTATCGGGTTGGTGGCGGCTACTTCCACGGCGGCCCGCATGGTACCTTCCGGTTCATGACCTGCTGCCAGATATGCCGCTGCAGTACCAAACGCCTGCGGGTCAAATGGATAAGTGATATGCAGGTCTTTGGTAACCGGGTCCATTAAACTCGTTTCAGAAAGCGCGACCGATGCACGGGCAGCTTCTACCTGTACCGGTTTGCCTTTCGCCACACCACGTTGTTGTGTGAACTCACCCAGGTTCGGATGAGCAGCGATATGAGGTTGTACATTGGCGGCGGCAGTGCCAACAGGCACCGGGTGGGCGCCCACCAGACAACCTGCATATACAATTTTCGCGGTGGCCGGATCAAGGTTCTGGATCAGTACATCCAACAGCGCCTGTGTTTTGGCTTTTGCTGCCGCATTACTGATATCAAGACTTTCTGTTGTATACTCCACACGTCCCTTTACGATGCCCGGAGCGCTGGTTCCTGCCAGCTGCACGCTCTCCGGAGATCCATGCCCTGCAATGATCACCTGTGCTATACTAAAATTACCTTTGGCATCTTTCTTACCAAACCGCTGGGCAATAATGGGTATTTCCGTCTGGATCTGCAACAGCGAATCCCGGCCTTCCAGCATCAGCACCAGGTTGGGGGAAGTATTAATAACGTCTTCAAATTTAGGAGCAGCATCCTGGAAAGCGCCGGCATCATTTGCTGTTTGAATGATCAGGTGCAACGGAAGCGTATGTGAGAAATCCGTAAAGTTACTCTTCAGCTTATTGAGCGCAGCTATGCTAAAGCGATGCAGGTTGCGTATACGGCCCAGTAATGCAAAGAAATCAACCGGCGATTGCGCGGTGAACATATTTATTATTTTCTGAAACTCCGACCCCCTTTCTCCTGGCTTCACTTCATACACCCTTTGCAGGTGCGGATGAAAGAAGTTCCAGTAGGTAGTAATCCTTGCCCATAAAACAGGGTTGGCCTCCACATCAATCAGCTGATTTTCAGATACTGTTCTTTTAATCACTTTACCACCAATCAGCGCTTCCATCTTTTGCATCATATTGCCTAATGCGATGCGGCGGGCCAATGGAATCCCGCTATTCAGTATGATAACCGTTTCGTCCCGGTGACAACCATGCCCAAAGGTAGCCAGCGCTGCCCAATCTGCCGGTGGAAGCGGTATCAGGTCCTTCATTTTCAGATCTCCGGCGCCCGACTGAATATGATCTCCACTCTCATTTTTAGCGATGAGCGCCCATAGTGCATCCCTGTCGGCTTTCCCCAGAGTAGGATGTGCAAACCAATCCGCCTGTATCCGGATGTAGCTGGTAAATTCACTGAGCGTTATACCGGTGTTGGCTGCTGTACCATCTCCCAACAACTGCTTTTTATTTTTCCTCCGCACAGTAGTATAATCATAGAGCAAAGGCACACGCGAAATCATCTGCGCCGGCTTTTGCTGCACCACGTGCGTCAACTCATGCGCCAGCAGGTGCTTGCCTTCTGTACTGTCGTTGCGCTGATTTGCCCCGAAATAAATATCCTTTCCGTGTGTAAATGCTTTTGCCTGCAGTTGCCTGCTCATATCCGCAGCGCCGGCATCTTCATGGATACGGACGCCGCTGAGATCTCTGCCAAAGGCGCGGCTCATTTCTTCATTACGCCGCGATGGCAGCGGCGCTCCGCCACCTTTGCTTTGCGACAGCTGTTGTTCAACTGCCGGTGTTACATCCGGCGTGCTGCTGCCTGTGGCTTCCCGTTGCAGGGTACCGTCTTCTTCTCCACGCTGCTGCTTTCGCTGAAAGAAAGGATCTTTCGCAGGGGCAGGACCGAAGAATGGCCCCTCCCGCTGCTGCGGTGCAGAAGATTTTAGTCCGGGTGGTTGTATCTGTGTATTTACTGCTGCCACTTTTTAAAAGCTTTTATTCAAACGTTTCGGTAGGTCTGCATACGTTTTCCTTGCCGGTAACCTGTTCTGATCGTCTCACATACCTGCAGGTAGGACCGGCGTAAATGGCTTCCAGGTTCATTCCGGGCGCCATGCCGGGCTGCCAGTCACTTACCACGGAAATGGGCGCCATACCGCTTACTGATTTCTTTTTAATATTCACATCTTCCGATGCGGCCACACTCCAGAAGGCGTGGTTCAATGGAATGAAAGCCCCCATCTCCCTAACCCCAAGTATCACGGTAAAATCCATCATCCAGAAATAATGGGTGAGATGAAACGGCCCTGTTTTGGAATCCGGGTAATGCAACGGGAACACGGCTCCGGGGCGGTCCCTGATGGCTACTTTGCCTTGAGTAGTGCCAGGCCCGGAGTTAAACATGCTGAGGCCATCGAGCGCAAAATGACTGGTAGCATTCTCCAGGTCTTTGCAGGGCAGCAGGTTACAGTTGCCATAATCCAGCACCAGCGTACGACCTGTATTATCGCTGTATTGCGCCATCAGTGTATCTCTTGTAAGTACCTGCGAAAAGCCAACGCCGGTACCGCCCAGCGAGGTAAGGGTGATATCTGCCGACGCCTTCATGGAGAAATGATTCCGCGCAAAAAAATTATCTGTTTCGTTAAAAGTAGGTTTAGGCGTGGGCACCCCCTGCTGACCAATGATCAGGTTTTGTACCTGCACATCCACCCAGGGTAGCAGTTTATTCACTACGGGTGTTGAGCGGAACAGGAACAGTTCCACTCTCCTGTTGCGGGCCTGGTTTTCCGGCGATGTTTCCGGCGCCATACTCCGGGGGCTCGATGTTGTATCTATTACAATCCTGCTGTCAGGAATTTTCTTTGCAATGAGGAAGTCCCTGATGATGCCCGCTCGTTGTGCAGCCAGGGCTTTGTTACTGTCTGCATTGCCAGAGGTACTGGCAGCTCCCTGCAGTTTTACTTTCAGATTACTATCTTTCTTTAATAATTCTACCCAACGGTCAGCCACTTCGTTTAGCCGTTCACGATGGGCGGCGCGCATGGCTGCTTCTCCCACACAATAGTTCCAGAAAATAAGTTCATTACTTTCTGATTTACCTGATGATCTGTCTTCCACACCAAATACCTTTCCGGGATTATCGTTGGCCCACCTGGATTCGGGTGTGCTGCTGGCTTTACATGCATCAGCCACAGCAGCGGTGGGTGCGGCATCTTTGGCTTTCGTATCAGCCGGTTGTAGTTGCAGCGTATTGTCTCCGGGTTTGCTGAAAAAAGATTCCCCGTTTTCAGCTTTACTGAAAAAAGGTTTATCATTTTCTGCAGATTTGTTTTTAGTCGTTTTCGGAGATTTTTTCATGCAATACTATTTAAGTCGTCTTCATTACGGTGTTGTACAGGGGTATCCGTAAGGTGCGGCGTTTAGTGATGACCGTTGTCTTACAGGTTCCCATACATAATCAAATGAAGGGGTTGTAAATGGTACGTTACAGGTAGCCGGGCAATTTGGTTTGTTGCCACCGGAAGGAACGCCCGATGGTCCGCCATTATAAGTGGCGCTTGCCCAGGCAATAGGATCCATCGGATTTTCGTGGTCGTACAGCTTATAGGCGGTGATCAGCGCCACCATGGAAGCATAGGAGAAGGCGCCGCTCAACATGCCGAATGGCGGCGGCAAAAATCCGATCGGGGAAATAAAGCCATTGCACAGGCGCATCATGATGCCATAGGTACCATAATTCACGGTGCCTGATTTCCAGCAGCCACTTCCTGTTTGCACCGTATTGGAGCATACGTCATCTGCTTCATGCAATGGATCCCGCGACCAGCATGGATCACCGGTTGATCCGGGTACGCCGCATGGCGGATGATAAGGGCCTTGCTGTGTCCATCCGGCGGTATTCAGGAATAAGCCGAATGTATCAAATGCGTCTTTATTGAGTTCTGGTCCGCCGCTGCCTACAATCACGGGTTGTATAAGATAACGGCAGGCATTCAATTTATCCGTGAATCCCCAGCTGTTGAAATTACTTTGTACCTGCGCCCATACCCGCGCTATTTCTGAAGTAACATTAGGTCCGCATTTTCTTTCAGGAGTAACGGGAGGCGTTGGACCCGGTGGTGGCGGCGGTGGTACAGGCACAACCGAACTGATAACGGCTACCCTGTTGGCCACCGGATCGGTACGGGAAAAGTGATTGGTTTCGCCATGTGCAAAAATGGAAATAAACCCGGCGCCGATGCCTGGGCTGCCATCAGATGGCGTGATCATCTCATCTCTTACTGCCTGCGCGCGGTGGCACGACAGCTCCCAGTTGAACGGATCGGAGCCATCCACGCTGGCGAAGCCATCTATCCTTACCGTAGCACTCGCACCGAGGCGATGCCAGTTAGCAGCAAATCCGCTGATCAGCCGCTGGTTCGCAGGCGATAAGCCGGAAGAAGATACGGTGAAGGGGTAGCTGTCTTCCACCCTCGGAGTACTGGTATCCACGGGGCAAGCCAGTGTTGCAGGCACCTGCGACAGGTCCCCGTGTTCTTTCACCGGAGCTACCTGCCGCGCTATACCCGTTGTTCCCTGTCCTTGTTGTAAAGTATGTGTCAGCTCATGCGCCAGCAGGTGTTTACCGGAGCTGCTGCCGGGAGCATATTTTCCTTCGTTAAAATAAATATCGTTGCCGGTGGTAAATGCCTGTGCATTCAGCTGGCGGTTAAGTCCTGCTGCATTGTTGCCGGTATGGATCTTCACCTTACTGAAATCTGCGCCGAACGCGCCGTTCATTTCCTGCAGGGTATCTCCTTTCAATCCTTCTCCCTGTCCTTTGGTACTGTTGATATTACTTTCTACTGCTGTTGGGGAGATGGCGGCCGGAGAGGCTTCCTTCCGCTGCACGTTGTTTTTCTTTTCCTCTTCTTCGCAATGAGCACATTTACGTTGGATGGCGGGCTGGAAAAAAGATTGCGCCGCGGGCTTCCCCCAGAAAGGGGTTGCTGCCGGCTGTTTAAGGCCGGAGGCGTGCGATGCGCCCTCTCTTTGGATATTTGCGGGTTGTAATGTTTTTATGCTCACCTGGATATTTTTAATTCATTTGCAAATAAAAATGCTCCTTACCGCCATTGCACATGCAGTGGTATTTTCATCCACTTTAACTTGATGATGCTGATGTTCCAGGGCAAACGGTCCAGCAGGATGTCGATGGTATCTGACTCCATTTGCAGCTGATGCTTATCAGTGCCGGTGATCAATCTTCCCGGCCTTTGCAGGAACCCTTCCCGTAATCCATCTGCAGAAATATTTTTTAATGCCTTCCAGTGGCTGATAGCATTTTCTATCAGTCCGTCAGCTTCTTCCATCGCTTCTTCTGTTGGCGCCAGCTTCGTATCCAGCGGCCTTTTCAGCGGCCAGCCACATAACAGTTTCGGCAACACCACTTCAAATTCGTCCGCCTCCGTCTGGCCTGTTGCCATGTAGTGCAGCAACATAATGGCTTGCTGCTTACACGCTGCATTGAGGAACCGTTTACCATCGGTCCATTCCAGCTGGCGGAACATGGGCAGCAACCAATGATGCAGCAAAATGATCCCGGCATTTACCACGTAATAAGTATGGGCGCCGGTAGTGGATTCTGATATTTCTTCTTCAGATGTACCTGTTTCCGGATCAGCGGAAGCCTCATTGGTTAATGGCGTATCCGCCTGTTTGTTTGGCAGCGCTGCAGTATGTTGTGTGTTGAAAGAAGTAGCGGCAGCTAATAATTTATCCCAGCTGTTGTTGCGGCATACCGTTATCAGTTCCGGGATCTGCATAGCAAATACCGGCTGCCCGATCAACAGCTCATTCATTTGTGCGGATTCACTTACAGTGGGGTCCTTTGCTGCCTGTACTAACAACGCATACCAGCAGGCCTGTTCAAAAGCGCGGCGGTTCATGCCGCCCTTGTGCGTGAGTTGCAACAGGCGGTAGGCGTCATAGAGCTGATGAATCGCTGATGCCCAGCTGTCCTGTTTTTTGGCGGTGATGATGGCAAGCAGCTGCGTAATAAATTCCGGCGAATGCTGCATCAGGATGCGCCGGAGATAATCCGGGTTATTCAACAGCTGTTTGCGGAGTGTGGTAATCGCCTCGTGACTGGTAGCCAATATCTGTAATACCTGCTGGTACCACACATCACCGGGCCGTGCGGCATTCCAGGGAAGTGTGCCATGTTCCATGTAGTAGCACCACTGATCGAAGGTGTGCTCCAGCAGGGATTTACGCGGCGTTTCTTTTACGTGAAGCTTGGCTAATGCAACGGTCATTTTTTCCAGCAGCAACGCTACGTAATGATCATTATTAAGATCTGCTGCCTTGATTTTCCCGAGGTCAATCTCTAGGCGGTCTATATAAATAACCGTGTCGTCGCTGCTATGACTGTCGAACAGCCTTTCCAGTGCAGGGATGATCTTATTCCAATACAGCGCTGTTACCTGGTGTTGCCAGGTAAAAACAGTGTCTTTGTTATGCACTGTCAGCAGGAGTGTTTGTTTACGGATCTTATGCAACATGGTTATTTATTTCATCCATCGCAGGCATTGTGCTACGAGGTCTTCATTTTCGTCAGAGATCAGGTCTTCCGGTTTCCAGTCTTTTGCCAATGCCGCGAGGTTGATTCCTTTGTCTTTCATTTTGCGCAATGTTTGCTGCAGCTGTTTCTTTTCATGTGCGGCAATGCTTACCGGCACCCGCAGCAGGAGCTGATCCAGGCAAAGCCAGGTGGCATTGCGCAGCAGGAGCGCCTGTTCACTCGCGGCTGCTTTTTTCCCGGCCGGCATCTTTTTTAGTAAGAAGTCGGCCAGCGTGCTGTATTTATGCATATCCAGCGGGCCCGCTTCCATAAATTTACCGGTGCGGTCGTATGCTTCTGTGTCTACAATATTATCGGCATCTACCGGCAGGATTTGTTGCTTGTACTTTGAAATACGCTGACGGCCCTTCCGGTCGCGCAGCAACACATCTTCCGGGGAGTTGCTTCTGTGCGTGGTAACAGCTTCCACCGGTTGTGGCGGTGCTGCTGCAGGCGCGATGTTCCGTTTATCCGCCAGGATCCTTCCAGGTGGCGGCGTGCTTTCATTCGAGAGACAATCGATCTCCTGCATGTCGCAGTTTTTGCGGAACAGCCGATTGATCCAATCCCCGAAATCTGCTTCCGGTAGTCTGTTCTTCCGGTTATCGTCGAAGCACGATGGCGTAATCTGTTCGCAATCCGGATCGGTAGCCGTATCAGGTACTGCATCCATAATATCGGTTTGCCCGAAGAGGTAACAGATCAGGCAGCATTGAATATGTGCGTCATCGCCGCAAACAGGTTTACAAGCGAGGTGCTGCAACCAGCGGCGGTAGAGGGTTTCAAATTCGCAGAAGCTGCGTGGCCGGAGCCAGAGTATATTCAGTAGCACATGTGCAGGCGCTTCTTTGCGGAGCAGGTTTTCCATCATGGCGCGGGTGCTGGTATTGCGGAAACGCACGGGCCAGCCGGGCAACACAATGGTGGCCACAAAGGAATAAGGATCCGTAAACGGTACCACCGTTGTTTTAAACACCGCATCTTCCGGATCTACATCATAGCCAACCACTTCTTCTTCCCACGGCAGCCTGCAAAGCGGTTCAGGTTTCACCGGCAGTAAACACTGGCAATCGTCCGCTACACGTGGCCGGAGCAGGATGTGTTCCACTACATGCATGCCTTCATCATTAATAGCTGCGGAGGTGCGCTCAATGGCATCTTCCATGGCAGGCAAGGTGGGATAACACTGCGGATTGGCGGCGAGCACGTAAGTGCCGTCTACCAGTTCAATGCCAAACGGGCCGCAATCTGCGCCAAGGGTGGGTTTATAATTATCCGGGATGGCCAATGCTGCGCAGAACCTGTAAAAGCCCTTGATGGCGGCATTCAGGCATTCATACTGTTCTGCACTTTCCCAGATGATGGCCCCTGGTTTACGTACCGGTGGCGGCGCATCACAGGCGCATCCGCTGTTTTCATCCGGCAAGGGCTCTTCCGGAATGAAATCATCGTGGTATAAACGGAAAGAGTAAGTATGACCAAAGGCTGTTTTTACACGGCGCACCGGGTAATAAAGCGCGCTTTGCTGCAATTTTGCTTTCCATTCTTTCATGTCATCCACTGATAACTCAGCGTCACCGGACGGTTTGAAATAGCCGCTTACCACGTTGCCATTCAGCAGTTCAAACCGGTTGGTGGTGGTGTTCAGGGAGTAGTTGCTGTCTTTCCACAACAACGATAGTACTTCAAACAGCCAGTCGTCCTGCGCCCTTTCGGCATTGGTACCCGACGTGTATTGCTGTCCTGATACCAATATCACTTCACCATTGGCGATTAACTGCAGCTGGAAATAGTTACCCGCATAATAAGGTTTTACCTGCAGCGATACCTGGCAGCTTTTACCGAGTTTCAACCCGATCATTTGGAGTTGCTGCAGGTATTTGGCCCTGATTTCCTCCGTGTTGTATTCATAGGGGTGTACTGCCAGCCGGTAGCCTTTCTTCACTGCTTTAAAACTGTAACAGCCATCGTCTTTTACATATCCGTAATAGGCACTGTTGCCCCGGCGGGTGGCGTCGAGCAACAGTTCCAGCCCGGTGTACACGTAATCGCCGTTAGCGTTTTTCGTTGCGGCGCCCCATGCATCTTCCAGAGAATTATAATGCTGGGTACTTTCCAAGAGCACTTCATTCATTACTACCTGGTAGCGGCAACTCGTTTCATTAAGCCGTACGCCGCTGTTACCGGCGTACCGGGCCAATGCCAGGAATAGTTTCAGCGCTTCACTGGCGGCGGCCATATCCACAAAGCCGTTGCAGAGTTTCCAGATCTTTTCCCTTTTGGTAATATCGTACAGGCTTACCCGTAGTCGCTGTACATTATTCAGCCAATGATAAGGGAAGCTCCGCATGATATGCGGCACAATGTCCAGCAGCTGGGCTTTTCCGCCGAATTGGGTAATAGTGTCGGCGGGTACAATAGCCAGCGGGATGGTATCCGTTACCGGATCCCCTGCCAGGATAATGCTGCTGCCATAGGCAGCGGGGTTACCGGCCAGGTGTACCAGTTGCAGGTATTGCTGACGAAATGCAGCCAGTGCTTCTGCTGAAGATTTATAAGATTTATAACTGCGGAAATATTCGGTTTCTGTTTTTGGATAGATGGGTGAATGATAGATTTTTTCAATGCCGCGGATCACATAATAGTAGCTAACGGCCTGTGTTTGCGGATCTTTCACGCAGGTAACCACCTCTTCTCCCCCCATACATATTTCCAGGTAATCGATACCCTGCTGGTTGCGGCTGCGCAAGGCTGCCAGGCGATCGGTGGCCGGCGCTTTGTCTGCAAAGGTTTTGGGGAAACGGGCAAAGCAACCGGTTTTATTAATCACGCGGTATACAAAGGCGCCTTCTGCGTTAACAGCAGTGCTATGAATATAGGAATCGATGTCCGCCGGCGCGGCACCGCTTCTCAACTGCGCGAGTGATAAAGCACTCTGCAGTTTACCGGCTGCAGCTGCTGCGGGCATGATGATCTTTTTATTTAAGCCGGCATGCAGCAAAACAGGTTTGGCGCCCTTTTCTGCTTTGAGTTCCAGGTGATCCAGCGACGCCATAAAGGTGTCCATTTCTGTTTTTGCCAGCTCTTCTGTGGAATATTCTTCTTCGCTGTTAAACAGGTAAGGCTTTCCTTCCATACCCTGCAGCTGTACTTTGTATTTCCACGCTGCGGGCTGCCGGGAGTAAGACACCTGGTATAACTGCGCCTGTACAATCTGTTGTATGTGCAGTACGGTGTTATCGGCCTGTAACTCTTCATCGAATAAGGCAGGATGCGTCGCTTTTACATGGCTGCGTTCTACCAGTACCACTTCATACCTGCCATCGGTGGTTTGCCGCACCAAATAACCCGCAGGAGTGGCTGCCAGTTGCAGGAGCAGGTGAAATTCTTCCGTAGCCTGCTGCTCATTTTTCACGGGCGATGCAGAAGTAAACATAATGAACGCATCTTCTTCAATGCTGATCTGCACCTGTAATTTTCCGCCTTTCTGCTGAATATTATCTGCCTGGAAAGCAGCAAGATTGATATAGGTAGTATGTGCGGCGTTTACGGGTAACAACTGCAATGCCGGCAAATCCAGCGTTGGCGGGATGTTCCAGTCGTCTTCCTTCACATTGGCGAGCAAGTCGTCCGTAGCCGCTATAGCCGCCTGCTGATCGGGGAACGCCTCATTGGAATGCAGCAGCGGTTTCCCGGCAGGATCAGTCACTTCAATAAAATGATCATAGCGGCTGATTTCCGCGGTACCATTCAGCGGCTGCTGTGTAAAATGTTCCTGTAACTGCAGCAACCGGCTCTCACGTTCTTCGGGTGAAGCTGCGGGAGATGCCAGGAATGCCTTGCCTGCCGACAACGGCACCTGTAAACCGAACTTCCCCTGCACAGGATCATCTGTGCGGATAAGCTGTTCCGGGTGTTTTAATTGTTGCGCAAGATAGATCAGTGCGGCAGAAGCATCTTCCTTTGTAACATAGTTACTTGTTCTGAACAGCACCTGGTTATCGGCATCTTTTATTTCTGCATAAAAAAAAGTTTCATAAGGTCCAACAATAAACGGGCACAAATAATGACGGTCACTTCTTTCTATGCCCGCCAACGCATTCACCCGTTGCTCGTAACCGGAAGTATTGGAAGTATTCCATTTGTTTACGCGGTAGTCGTAGGCTTTACCGCGGTTCCTGCTTAATTTATCATAGGAAGAAAGGAACTTCGCTTTGGCGCGCAAACCCTTTTCCGCAGCCTGTTGCCGGTCGCTGATACCATATAACACCAACGCATAATCGGTGAACGTTTCCGCAAAGCGGCTGAGCAGGTGATTGAGCATGGTTTCGCGGCGCTGCTGATACAGGGCTTTATCTTCCACGATCTTTTGCAGGTAGCCCTGGTAGTCGGCCAGGCTGAAAACCACATCAAATGCATACTGCTCCTTGTTGGCGGTATTTTTAAATCCGAACGAACGGAGATTTTCCGGGTATGCGGCGAGGAATATGGCCGATTGCGCTGCCTCTTTTGCTTTTTGCTGAGAAGGATAATAGCGGCATCCAAGCAATACATATTCCCTGCCGGGAGTGGCTATCACAAAGCACCAGCAGCCATCGCCATAGAGATACGTAGTAATGTTAGTAGTATTGCCCTGGTGACTCATATCCAGTAAAAGCTGTTCCACTGCAGTATTCCGTGCAGAAAGATAATCGAAGCTGTAGTATTTATTACGCCAGCGCTGGATTACATCTTTCTTAACGGTAACGCCTGTATGCAGTTCGTTGAGCAGCTCTTTTCCAACCGGCAGCATGAGGGTATCATTCTGTTTCCAGCCCAGATCGGCATAGAATCCGCCCTGCTGGAAACGCAATAGTTTATCGAGGTCCGGCACGTCGGTAACGGCGCCGCTGAAATAGGTTTGCGCGGGCGCATCCGGCGACATCGAGAACAGGTCGCGCAGGTGCTGCAATTGCGCCAGGTAGTTAGACAGGAGCTGGTCAAAGAACAATAGGAAGCCTTTCAGCTGCCACGCCTGCACCTTACGCTGCGGGGAGGCATCGTTGCCCAGTTCCCCGTTGCCAATACCATATACCCGTGGAAAATCGCGTTGCAGGGAATAGTAATTGCCGAGGTCCTCCCTGTAAAAACCGGAAGGCACACCATGATCAAGGTATGCGGACGACTGGTTGTACCATACTTTCGTGCCATTCAGCAGCGAAGCATTTAAATACTGCTGCAGGTTGGTACCATCAAAAGTAAACGTGGCGCTGCCGCGTTTAAACACAAACCGGCTGTATACCAGCGACAGCAGCGGCAGGTGGCCATCCAGCAAAGGCAGGATCCAGGCGGTGCCGTTCGTGCTGGCTACGGGCGTGTTGTCGCCTGTAACGTAGCCGGCTATACTAAGACCGGAAACAGTGGATACGCCCGGCACATCAAACATTACATGATATACATCCGATACGCGGATTTCCCGGAGCGGCTTGATCGCTTCCAGCTCGGCGGTGTCAATGAAACCATGACTTCCGGCGGCATAGGCCCTGCCGGCAAAAATTTCTTCCATCGTCACCTTTTTTTCTTCCAGCATCTGTTGCAGGGTATAAAAGGTAACACGGGGAGAAAAGAGATGATATAACTGAAGCACCAGTTCATTTAGAACCGTGGTCACATCGGCATCTTCCTCCAGCTGGATTTCAGTGCATACGCCAATCTCTTCATGGCACAGGATGGTGATCTTATAAAAATCCTCACACAAATTACGATGTGCCATCAATGCTTTGCGGATACGCTCTTTCAAGTCAGCCAGCGCTTTTGCTCTTTCCTGGCTGTCGTCCGGCAGCGTTTCGGGTTCAATGAAAATATTATAGAGCCCATTCAGTTCCAGCAGGGAAATATCTTCCCCGGTGGCCGCCAGCTGCGGATTGCGGCTGCGGCATTCTAATCCTTCATCTCCAAACCAATGCACTTCCGGCGGGATATTGGTGGCAATTTCCAGCCAGGCGTTTCTTACGCCATCGATATCGGTGAGCAGTTTGCGGTAGTCGGTAATGGTGAGCGGGTTAACGGTGAGGATCTTTGCCGGCGTGAAGAAATTATCTTCCTTCCCGTTTCCTGCGGGATTCATGGTAAGCAGGTCTTCCAGCGGCAAACTGGTGCGGTAGCCCATATCCAGCAGGGAATAGCACAACACTTCCAGGATGGTGATGCCCGGATCATGTGCGTTGTGATCAGTCCATATTTTGCCGGAAAGTTTTCCGAGGTAGTCGATGCCTTCACTCCGCAACTTTTCAAAATCCAGTTCCGGTGGAAAAGCAGGATCATTTTTAATGATCACATTCTTGGTATTTGTGTCCTCAGCCATAACGATGTAGTTAATTGATGATAGGGCCCTGCGGCTCCTCAGGCGATTCCGGCCGTGTATTGTTACATGGCGGTATCAAGGGTTCCGGAATATTACAGTCTGTTTCCCGCTCAGGGATGCGCGTTACCACATCCGGGCAAACCACGGCATTCTTCTGTGTGCTTACGGTGATGTTGCCACTTACCAGGATAGAACGCGGCGTATGCGGCTCCATATGCTGCGATGGCGCTGTTTCCAGTTCATGCTGCATGGTGAGGCACTCTACGTAGTCCACATAATCCAGTTGCTCCACAAACCTCACAACGTCCGCCTGGTGCACGATTTGTCCGAACGACAGTTTATCCAGTTTTCCTATCGCCCAGGGGGCGAAAAATTCCTGCAGGTCTGTTTTCAGTTTTTCGGTATAATATTTTTCATCTTTCCCTTTATACAATTGAATGGAGATGTCGACCATCACTCTTTCATATCTTGGATTGGTGACCTTCAACCGCACAAAAGGAGATGAACGTTGTTTGAGGAAGGTGTGTATTTTTTCCAGCAGGCTTAACGGCGCTTTGGGTTCCATCAGGTTGCCGGCAGCAAGCTGGCGCAAATCGGGGATTACGGCTACTACTACATATCCGCCGGCAGCTACCAGGTCTTGCTGGTACACTTTGGCGCCAAGCCCCAGCGTATGGTTCACGCATTTCACTTTATACAGCTGCGGAAATTCTTCAAGTACCAGTCTTTCATAATCAAACGACTGGATAGCACGGCCTTTATGGCGCAGCTGTTCGCTGACGCGCACATAAAAATGTCCTGCCGCTTCCGGCAACCGTCCGTTGAAGCCATCATAAAGTTGTGTAACGGTTTTGATATGCGCATCTGCTTCTGCCAGTTTGGAGATGCTGCCGGCTTTTAATACTTCGCCCAGGCGCATCGGGTCATTTTCAGGCAGCACCGTGAAAGTAGCCAGTGCGGCCTGTGTATGTACGCCGATGGTTTCACACACGGCCGCTACGTTTTCGGGGATAGCGGCTTTCAGCCAGTACGTACCGGCGGGCATAACGGTGTTGACTATATTAATATCGCCGGGTACGGCTATTTTGATAATGCCGGAGCGGGTTAACCCGTCGGTATCATCATTAAGCACCTCGAATCCTTTGCGAAGCGGCTTCCAGACATTGCTGCACAGGTAAAACCATTCCACTTCCGCTTTTTCCGATTCAGAATCAGCCGTAGCTTCTGCCAGCTGGAATAAGAGATTCAGGTTGCCGTATGGCTGCAAACGATCAAGCCCTACAAACAAAGTACCTTCGTCGCAAAATACCGGTAACAGCGAGGGTTCAAGATCCAGCACTTCTTCCTTAAAAGTATTTTCAAAAGGATACAGGTGCAGCAACTGCACATCTTCCCGGATAGCGGTAGCGCTGTAGTCGATGGAAATCTGGCTGATCACCGGTGTCCAGGGTTCATTGGGAATGATGGCAGACAGTGTGTTGGTGTCTACCACGGATACCTGGATGTCTTCCAGCTTTTCTTTGATATCTTTTGCCAGTTCGGTGAGCCCTTCAAACCCCTGGAAGAAGCCGCCACGTAAGGGGAAGTCCGGTGGATTGGGGCCCCTGGAAATGTAGCGGATGGTTAATGCTTCCGCAGGTGTGGGTGTCCAGGCCCAGGGAGGCGACATGCTATCGGATGGGATCCTGCCATCGAGACCACTGGGGCCCTGAATATATTTATTGAGATTTAAAGCATCTGCATAAGTATCCTGTACCAGTTGCTTCAGTTCTTTCAGGTTGAACACTACCGGGGAGCCCACTGAATTGTAGTAAGCAGCGGTATCGATCCTGTTTTTCGGATCTTTCGGATCATCCAGCAGGCGGTTAAAGGCGGTCATCTGGCGGGCCAGTACAAATGCATAATCTTTATGCATAAAGTCCTGCCGGGTGAGGGTTATCTTAGCGAAGTAATTACGGGTATCCGCATTGTACCGGGTTACCTTGTCGCTGGTAAGACTGAACTGATCCTTGAAATCTATTGCCGTTGGCTGATCAAAAGCGATGGAGTAATCGTATATCTTCTGCGGATCACAGGGTACATCCTCATTTTTGGTGAACAATTCTTCTGCCGATGCATTCTCTTTAAACCATTTTCCATCCTGCAAAACATATTTATTAATCTTGAAGTCGGCCTCTGCTAATCCGCCCTGGACATAGCCTGCATAATACGCTTCGAAACTGGCTGGTTTATCTTTCCAGTTCATGTTCACATATACCTTGTCCCATTTCTTCCCGAAAATTTCTGTAGAGCCAATGTAAAAGCTGGGACCTTTAGCAGTGGTGGAAAATTCCTTTTTACCTTTCAGTATTTCAAAATCAATCAGCGCTGGCCGGGTACCAAAGGGATAAACAGGCGAGTTAACATCCTGCACCGTTTCATCATTTTGCACGATCACATTTTTCACCCCGCAAACATCTACTTTGATAGATACATTCTTTATGCGGAAGTCGCGCAGGAAGTGATACAGCGCAATAGCGGTTACCGTGTTCTTTGGCTGGCGTTCCAGTTTACACTGGCCGCAATCGCCCCCCACTTTTTCAACCAGGATATCATCAAGACTTAATTTCACCTGCTGGTCCACTTCCACGCGGAGCACGGGCAAGGTGGTGTTATAGTTGCCATTGAGCGCTTTCTTATCATAAAAAGTAACCGCGGGCACTTCCGGCGGGAGCTCTACTTTCAGCGTTAATTTATAACCACCGGGTTGTGTAACAATGGAGATGTCTGCCAGCTTTGGTGGGGTAATCCACTCTTCCGCACCGCTGAAAAACAGCTGCAACACACTGCGGGGTTTAAACAATTCTTTTACTGCTACCGGCAATGCGTTGATGTTCGTTAAAGGAGGATCGGGCGTTATGCCATTGTCTGTTAACACCGCATGTGTACCATCTGAAGCATATCTTACATCCGTAAGCGCATCCCGCAGTATGGTGATGGTGGCGGCGTCCACACCCATTTCTTCTGCCTTTGCAATCAGGTCGTCCGACAGGTAGGTGTATTTATTTTTGAGGATAATTTTCAGTGCATCGAAGTAATCGCTGTCCTGCAGCAACACATTATCGTCGCAGTTTTCAGAAAGGATGCACTCAATATCTACCGTGATTTTGCGGGTGCCTTCCTGCAGGAGTAATACCGGCGAAGCCAGCATGAATCCGAGGCGGGCATAAGGATGCTGCACCGGTTGTACTTTGCCGGGTGCAATAAATTTACTGTAGCGGGAACCGGCGGTAAACCAGTTCTTTGGCATATTTTCCTGGAAGGGTTTGTCTACCCCATCCGCCATATTGGCTTTGGTGGCGATATACAGTCCTTCGATAAAATTCCTTTTATAACAAAGCTGGCCTCCGTCCGTCAATGTTCTTTTGAATGCTGTTACCGGGTTTACATACAGGGTAAGTAAACTGGAGATGGCGGCATTGTCTACCACTATTTCATCATTAAGCCGGAAGAGCACATCTGTTTTCAGTTTATCCTTTCCATCGCGGAGGGCAGTTCCTTTCGGGAGCAGGTATTGCTGAAAGGGTTGCTGTACTTCAAACACCACGTGCGCCTTATCCGGCGTGAGGGGTTTGGGTACCAGTTTTAATACCTGTTGAAAGAAGAAATCAAGATGTTTTTGTGTGAATCCGTTCAGTTGTTGCTGTACATGTGTGAAGAGGTACAGGAATGCAAAGAGCAGACCCAGGTGTGGAGTATGATTCTTTTTATAGGCTTCATTCAGTGGTTGCAGGCTTTCTCCGATGCTATCCGGCGCCAGTGCGGCGATAGCGGCAATGGCATCTATGAATGGCTGAAAGATGGACTGGTAAGCCTGCAACAGCAGCAATGCTTTTTCGCGGGAGGTGGCGGCGTAATGAAAACTTTCGTTCCATTCGAGATAAGCAAACAGCGGATCGATACCCCAGATCTCTTCATCTTTTATTTGAGAAAGATCGATGGGACGAACGCAGAACCATTTCACAGCGCCGTTGGAGAACTGGATGAACCGGGACAGCGGTGTACGGAGCTTTTGCTGTATAATGGCTTCTATACTACGTTCCATTGGCAGTCCTGTACCATGAAAAGCCAGCTGCCACTGTGCAATAGGAACAATTACATCATCATATAAAAAATTGATCAGGAGTTGAAGCGTATCTTTTGTGGGGCGTTCATATACCTGGTTTACATATCCTTCAAAATTATCTTTCAGCTGGCTGGTATTTGTTTTAGCCAGTTGCGCCAGCAGAAAAGGGAGGCTGTTCCGGAAGAAAGGCTGCCAGTCGTTGATCAGGTAGGCATCTTTGTATTGGTAATAATTGATCTGCGGCGCCATTTGTACGAAGTAATGGAGCAGGTCCGCGAGCTTTCTCCCGTCTATCGGTGCGGAGGCAGCATCCAGGGCCGGTAGTAGCCGGTTACGCTGACTGATGCCTGGTTCATATTGAAAAGGATGTACGATCATGATTTAACTGATTAATTGATGACCCTGTGGCGGAGGCGCCGGTCAGGGTTTTTGCGCTGCTTCCAGCAAATAGAAATCATACACATAATTGTACCTTGAATTAGTACTGGCAATCGTATAGTCGATAGAGATAGTAAACCTTCCTTCTATCAGGTCGGGGCTATCCATCGCTACCACGCCTACTTCTTCCACTTTGATACGCGGTTCATAGAAGAGGATGGCATTTTCCACCAGGTCGCGCAGGAAGCCGATCATGGCGGCGTTGAGCGGTTCAAAAATATAGTCCTGCAGATCGCATCCGTAACGGGGTTGCATCACTCTTTCTCCCAAACTGGTCGACAGCAGGATGTCCAGGCTTTCTTTGATATCGGCTTCATTACTCACCAGTTCCACTGCTCCGCTTTGCAGATCAAATGTTGGCGGGAATTTCCAGCCGGTACCGAGGAATGAACGGGGATCATTTTGTAACATGTCTGATATTTTTTAACCGCCAATAATTACTGTAGGGGCTCCCATCACAATTACGCCGCCGTGTGCCGTGAGGTCGCCCATTCTTGCGGCGGGCCGCCCTCCTATCATCACGGTGGCAGATCCTTTCACGATAGCATCCGGCGGACCTACGCAGGTGCAGATATCACCGGTTACGGCTGCCGGGATACCGGCAATCATCACCGTGGGTACGCCTGGGCCTACCACCGGACCGCCTACATGAGGTACCGGTCCTGAAAACAGGGGGCAGGTGTGAAAGTCGCTGATGCGTGCTGCAGGAGGCATGAGATTAACAATTTAAGTGACCGGCAATCGTTGTTCTTTTTGGGGTTTGCCGGCTAGTTTATTTTTACTAAAGAACCTGTTATTTCAGTGATACCCTGTGAAGATAATTTTGCGATCGCTCCTTTCAGCTCTACTGCGCCATCTGCTGCTGCCGAGATACTGGCGCCGCCTATCGACAAGGCCGCACCGGCCGACAGCACCAGGTTTACGCCTGCTTTCAACTCCACGTTCATAGGGCTCTCCAGCTTGATACCGGAAGTATCCATCGTTACCGTGTTGCTGTTCTGGTCTTTCAGTTTAATACTGGTAGAAGCTTCATCGATCGTAATACTGTTTCCTGCGGGGGTATCTATGGTAATTGTTTTCGTATTGTCGTTGAAGTGAATACGCATGCCGCTTCTTGTTACAAATCCTTTTTCATCATTGGCGTCCTGCGCATTGATGGGGGCCGGCTTTGCGCTGCTGTTGAGCATTCCCAGCACAACGGCATCGCGGGGATCATCGTTGATAAAACCCACAATCACTTCATCATCAATTTCCGGGCGGAAAAAAGCGCCGCGGTTATTCCCTGCATCCAGGCTGGCTACCCTCACCCAGATGCCACGCGCCGCATTATCTATCACCGGGATCTTTACCAGGATGCGGTGTTCGCCGTCGGGGTCATTCTGCAGCTGCACCACCTTACCGATCTGTAAACCGTGAATAGCAGGCAGCATTCCTGCTGCGGGAATATCTGAAATATCCTTATAGGCTTCAGCGAGCCAGTCGGGTTCCAGTCCGAACTGGATATGTGTATCCCAACTGCCATGTGCTACTTCATGCCGCACACCGGTTACAAAAGCGTTGCCATTATACCGGTTGCCGATGCCCTGGAGGGTAACCATATCGCCGGGCGCTACGCCGGAGAAGCCGAGGAACTTTGCCCTGCCGCGGATCTTTGCCAGCCTGCTTTTGAGCATGGCGGCATTGGTGAGCTGCTGCAACTCTTCTGCTGCACGGCGGCCGCTGTGCGCCAGTTCATAGTGTTGCAAACCGATTACACCGGCTAATGTGCTGCCGGAAACATTGCCCTGCTCCGTATAATCAGCGGAAGAGGTTTCTGCTTCGTATAGCTGCTGACCGGTGTAATCCCAGGCGCTGGCATGTACGGAGCTCCATTGATAGCGGGCATCCATTTCGGCTTCCAGTTCCATCAGGGAAGCGCCGTAGGTAAGCTGTAATACCGCCGATGCCGTGGTATCCGGTTTCTTTACCTTTACCTTTCCCTGGTCGGCGATCACCAGTTTGCCGTTGGCTTCCGCGCGAAGCAGGAGGAAGTCCCAATCGGTGCTATGGTGTTGTACCAGTTCTTTGTGCTGCACGGTTGTTGCTTCCACATCTGCACTTAAACCACTGTAGCCCCTGATGAGCTGTTCAATCACTTCGCTGTCCTTTACTTTTTCATAGTACCTGCTATGCCTGCCGATGGCCATTTTCACAGTTTCATCGCGGCATTCCACCGTGAGCACCGGGTTGCCATCCTGGCGGAATTTGATGCCCTGGTGAACGATTACGCCTTTGAATAATACTTTGTTGGAGCCATCGCGTCCGATTTTGATGGTGAGTTTGGTACCGGGCAGGAGATCGCTGGTATTGCTGATAGCGAAATTCTGGTCGGCGGCGGCGCCATCGCGTAACACGATCTTTGCCACTGGGATTTTATTCACCACCTGTGTAAGCGTGAGCGACAGCACCTCGTACACAGGATTCAACGGCTCGGTACCGTTCAACAGGATGTTGTAACTCGCTACATCATGTGCAGAAGTATTGGGTATTCCTGTTTCGTTCATGATACTTCGCTTTTATCGAATGGAGGGAAATAGATCTCTTTGCCAACCGGTACTCTTTTGAAAGAGGTAAGGTTATTTTGCCGGGCTACCTGTAACATGTATTTAGGTTCCTGGTAGATCTTGAAACTGAAAAGATCCAGCCGGTCGCCCTGTTTAAAAACACGGTGGTGTGTAAGGTCAGGCGATGCTTTGCTTTGCTCCCTTTCATTGGCTTCCCTTGCGCGGTAGTTGAGAAAGGTAGCGCTGACCTTTACCCGGAGCGGGCTTCCGTCTGCATTAAACAACACATAGTTCAGGTCCAGGTTGGACATTACGCAGGGGAATGCGATCTGTTTGCCCCAGAACACTTTCAGAAAACGTGGCCGGTGTGTTTCCCCATCCATGTAGTACACGGTATCCAGCAGCAGCTTTACCTGCGCCTGTACATCCATACCGGGATAACCGTATCCTTCTATGGTGTTGGTACCGTCCAGTACAAAGTCGAGCTTCAGCTCTTCCGGGATGGTAGAAATAAAACGCGCTTCTGTTTTCTGGCTGCCTGGCTCACGGCGGATGTCATAGTCTACTTTCAGCGACCGGGTATAAGTTTCCGCATTTACCGGGATGGTAAATTTGTGGTTCTTATCCAGTTGCTGCTGCAACCTGTCAGAATACGTGAGGATGTAGATCTTCTCCACTTTTGCGTCTGTCATCGTTCATTTTTTTCTTTCAGTGCCTGTAATACTTTCTCCACGCACAACGCGATCATTGCTTCTGTTGCATGGCTGCCATCGGCGGCGGCTGTTGTGCTGCTGCCTGCCGATCCGCCGGAAGCATTATCCGGCGCCACTTCAGCTTTGATGATCAGTTCACGGATTTCTATGGGCATGACTCAGCTGTTTTTAAATTCAAACCGGTTATAGTTCAGTTCCAGTGTTTCTATCAGCACTTCGCTGCGTTCTGCGTGTAACTCCGCCAGCTTCCAGCTGCGGGGCCATACCCAGGCGAGGTTCCAGTACATGAGGATGTTATGGTCCTCATCCAGCAGCGCCACCTTTACCAGCTGCAAAGGCTTGATCTGCTGGTCTTCCAGCGCCCTTCGGCACCAGGATGACAATGAAGAATCAGCCGGCCGGAGCAATCCCCTTTTCAGTACCAGCGGCGAGTAAGTACGCCGCACGGGAATGTTATGCTCAAACCTGTTCTCCCCGCCTTCCTTCACCTGTTCAACACCGATGCTGGCTTCCAGACCGGTAACGCTCTGAAAGCGGATATCGAGATCTGAGCCGGAATCTTTGCCACCGCTGTTTTTGGGTAATCCAAAAAAGGTGACAGAGAAATGGAAGCCTACCGTTTGCCAGAAGTTATCGGGCTTTATCACTGCTTGTGCCATGTTAATCTACGTTCATGATCTCCAGCCCTTCGTGCACCAGTTCCATTGTTTCAATGGCTACTTCATTGGCGTCGGCTTTCAGATCAGTGGAAGTTATTTTGGAAGGCCATGCGTTCAGTACTTTCCAGGTAATCACCGGCTCATGACTTTCATTGAGCAGCTTGATGGTTACATCGCGGCGGTATTTGCTACCGGCTTTGTTGCCTTCCTGGAAGTAGTATGTTTCGCGCCAGGCTTTGTAGAAGTCGTAGTCGCCTTCAAATATGCCACGTTTCAACGTGATGTTGGCGTATTTGGTCAGCCCCGGCTGTTTGCTTTTATTATATTTCTTGCTGTTACCTTCCCGGTATTCGATCACTTCTGTTTCAAAGTCGAGGCCGGAAACTTCTGTGAATCCCAGGCGTACGTCTTTCCCCCATTCTACCAGGAAATGAAATTTGGGTAACGGGTATGTTCCTTTTGCGGGCATATCTTTAAATTTAAAAAGATGATAAAAATTTGAACAATGCTTAATAGTCAGGCGCCGTTATTTACAAGCTTTGGCGTCCTGGGCCTGTTTGATAGCTTTGGTAAGACTATCCGTACATGCCTGCAGGCGGTTTGCTTCCTGGCTTACTTTATCGTATTCCGGTTTAATGGCCGCCAGCCGGGTATCTGCATTGGTGAGGTGCTTTTCGGTAAGCGTATAGTAATGATCATTTTTGAGCGGAAATACAGGGCATACCAGTTTATCGGTGCAGCATATTTCCATGTCATCTTCCCCGGATTTGATACCGCCATTACCGTTATTGCCGTTGCCGGTTGGATTAAAGATGCAGCCGATACCGGCAATCGCCGACTTAATGCCGTAGTCCTTCTCGCAGATGGTTTCATCCAGTATGGTAGCAGCTTTCAGGGCAATTACGATATTATTGAAGATATCATTGCCGATAGTGATCACGTCCTGGAGTTTTTTGCCATAGTCCACCCAGGCATCTGTGATACCGCCTTTCTTCAGCACCTGGTCGTTTGAGCAGTCAATGGCTTTGGAAATATTATTGTAGCAGGCTGCTACTTCATCCACTTTTGTATATAACTCTTTGGTCATGCAGAAGAGGATTTCAATAGCTGTTACAGAGAAGCCGGTGCTTTTACAGAGTTTTTCCAGGATGTCCAGCACTACTTTTACTTTGCTGGTGATGGCATCTGCTTTCTCGGCGCTTTTCTGTACGTTATCGAAGTAGAGTTTTACCTTATTACGCCAGTCGAGTGCGCGGGCCAGCTCTTCTTTTTTCTTGGCTGCTTCGGCCGCTTTCTGCTGATACAGGCTGCCTTTTGCTTTCAGTTCTTTTTTCCAGTCGTCCACACAGCCGCACTCCGTCTCATTGCTGCCTGGAATGGTGGCGCAGCAGGAGTCTTCACTTTCTATAAAGGGTTCATACACTTTATCGCAATTCATGGTGAATATTTTTTTGTGATCAGGAATATTTATTTTCTGCCGGATGGGAATCAGTCATCACAGTGTCCGCCGTTGCCGTTGCTGTTGCAGTAATTACCCTGTGCCTGTTCGCAGATGGATTTGATAGTGGGTAAATCGCCGCAGGGCAGTGTGCAAAGGAATTCGCGGATATCGTCGATTCCCTGTGTCTGGGTTCTGGCAGACCAGAGTGTTTCGCGGATCGTTACCTTCTGGATCTTGGCATCGCCCAGTTCACCGTAGGTTTTCTTCTGATCGTCCTCTCCTGTTTTGATATTCTGCAATACATCATCCCGGAAGATTTTAATAGCGTCTGCGAGATCTTTATGCAAGGCGATCACATTTTCCAGGCTGGTAAACGACTGTATGCCGGAAACGTCGCCGATGGCGCAGTGCAGCTTGTTGATGCTAACGGTTTCACCGTCGCCGCAACCGCCTTCAGAGGCATACATTTCCTGTGAGCCATCTACGATGTTATCAAAGCAGGTTTTGAAATCTTTGCTGCCGGCTTTCAATTTACCCAGTGCGGCGCGTTGTGCTTTGTTGCAGTTGTCTTCTGCTTTGTTGTTCAGCTTATGGGCTGCTTCACTCAGCAGGGCAAACTTCTGTTTGGCGTCCTGGATGTTTTTGGCAACAATGGCGAGAGCGGCTGCCACGGCTTTGTTCACGTCGTTTGCTTTGCTCAGTTTATCTTTTATCAGGTCCGCATCTTTCTGGGCCGGTAGTGTAGCGCACAGGTCGATGGAGCGGTAAAAGCGCCAGGTTTCTTCTGCTTTGATAAAGAAACACTGTTTGTATTTGTACACCGGTTTATAGCCTTTGTACTCGCCTTCGCGCATACGCAATACATTCAGCGAATCTGAGAAGGCGCTGCAGATTCCGCGTTTGTTGTTATCGATGTATTGCTGCGTTTTATTGGTGGAGTCACCGCAGCCATTGCTGGCCGATGATTGGGTGGGGTTCATTGCGTTCATACAGTATTCAGTTTATTTGGTCTGAATGTAAAAGGATTAAGATTCCTGCAGCATTTTGTGGCTGAAGCGCAGGATGATGAATTCTGCAGGGCGTACCACTGCCATTCCTATCTCTACAATCATACGTCCTTCCCATACATCCAGCTCCGTCATGGTTTCGCCAAGTCCAACCTTTACAAAATAGGCTTCCCTGGTGGTAGTGCCCATTAATGCGCCGGCCTTCCATTGCTGTGTGAGGTAGTTCTCTATCATAGATTTCACGCGTACCCAGGTATTCAGGTCGTTTGGTTCAAACACAAACTGCTGGGTGGCATTCTTCACGGATTCTTCTACCATGTTGAAGAAGCGGCGAACGGAGATGTAACGCCACTCGTTGTCGTTACCTGCCAGTGTGCGGGCGCCCCAGATGATAGCCGGACCACGGCCGGGGAAGAACCGGATCACGTTAACAGATTTGCCATCGCGTACATCCACGTTGAGGTCGTCCTGTTCACGTTTGGTAACAATCACTTCAGGACTTACAGCGTAATCAATGCCGATGTTGGCGGGTGCTTTCCATACACCGCGGCTGTTATCTGTTTCAGCATATTTGCCCACTACTGCAGCGGAAGAAGGCAGCAGCATTCTTATCTGTGTAATAGCATTTAATGCCTGGTAATAAAACGCGTTGTTGATACCTTTCAATGCCGCAAGCGTACCGTTAAGAGAGCCATCGCCGCCGGTTTGTACCACCTGTACGGTAGCTTCGTCGTAGGCATAAGCCAGCTGGGTGTTTACCCGCGGAAAATAAACGGCGCCGTATTTTTTGGTTTCTATCTCACCAAAACCGGCATCCCTGAACAGGGTAACGTTATGATCGATGATGCTTTCAGCGGGACCAATAGCGGGGTCCATCCATATATCAAAAACGGTAAAGCGGTCTTTCAGCAGGCTGCACTGATCCAGTGCTGATTTGTGCAGCGTGTAATAGGAAGCTGCATCCGTGAGGTTGATAGCATCCGGGAAAAGCAGGAGCGTTACCTCATCAATCTTTTCCACGGCATTCAGTCCGTCGGTGAGCGTAGTAAGTGAAATCACGCCACCGGTGCTGTAATCACCTGTAGAAACGATGTAGCACGGGCCACCGCCGTTGTTGAAAAACATCTGCAGCTGGTATGCCATCAGGTATTTGGATGCTTTTAACGGATCAATCACTGCTTTGATCACTGCCTGTGGCTGGGAGCTGTCGATGTTCACCGTAATGCTTTCTTCTTCCTGCTGCGGGCCGCCGAAGATGCGGTTGTAGTCGAGCATAGAAGTGATACGGGTGGGAATCATCACCAGATCGCCTGGCACTTTGTTCTGAGCAGATTCCGTATAGCCGATGAAAGCCGGAATAGCTGTTTCAACAGAGGCTATGGAGGGGGGAAATTTTACGATCTCCTCGATGTAGACGCCGGGAGTTTTATATTCTGCCATATGTTTGGGGTTTTAACTGTTTTTAATTGTTGTTTGAATAGATCATACGCTGAACTTAAGGCCCTTGCGGAAATATTTTTGAGAGCAGCACTACCACATCCGCGTACAGCCGCTGATCGGCATCACTGGTAATGGAAAGTCCACGTGGATTTGGTAACAGTTGTTCGTAGTTAGTGATATTGTTTTCTGTAACGGGGAACAACCGGTTATTAAAAGAAAATGGCCAGGGCTCTTTAGTGGTACGAGCCCCGTTGCCGTCTGCTACGGAGAGCAGTGTGTTGGCGTGGTTACTGAACACCAGCGTTTGCCCGTGTTGGGGTGAATAGCGCCAGTAGGAATTCCTGCTTCTGAAGCGCAATTCATAAATCGTATGCGGAATTTTCGTACCGTTCTGTTGCAGTTTTGTTTTGAGGGTGCCATCGGCATCCAGCATGGCAAAGTCGCCACCGGCTGTATTTACGCGGAGGTCCACTACTCCGATGTTGCCTGCCCTGTACATTTCACTACGACTTACATACACCAGGTGTTGCGCCGTGAAGTTATTGTCGCCGGTTACTTTGAGGTTATACCAGCCATCGTCGGGCAGGGTTTTATCCGGCAGCGGCCCGGAGAAATCCAGTTTTACCTGTGATAAAATACTGGTGGACGTAAAAGATTGTTGTAAAGACGTATTGCCTGAAATGCTTTCCAGCACAGCAGCTCCGGCGGTCACCGATGCGGTGGGCGGGAAAAAATACTGGAAAGAGAAAGGCAGTAACAACCGGTCGCCTTCATGTACAAATCCGTTGCCTTTGATCTTGCGCCACTGCGAAGGATCGTTGGCGGGTGTACCGGGTTTGTTGAGGTACTCCGATACATCGGCGCCTACTTTAGCCAGTTCTCCCTGTTCGTATTGCCGGGTGTTATCATTTACGGGCACCGGAACGGAAAGCGATGGAAATGTTTTTATGTTATCGGTGTTGTCGTTGGAGAAATAGTACTGCGCCGGTAGTGCGCGGCGCATCCGCATGCTGGTAAAGGCCAGTGCGCCGGCATTCCGCGGTACAATTGCAAACCGGAAGGCCGTATCCGGGGGGATCTGCACAAAGGGTGTGTATGCGAGTGTGGTACCCTGCATTACCTTCTTTACTTCTATGGCTCCTTTGAAACCTGTAGCAGTGGGCAGTAACCGGAGGTGATAGTTTTTCATCAGCACAGCGGTGGCCGGCAGCGGCTGAATGTCCCAGTCGCGGAGTAGCCGGTACTGGTCCTGCCGCAGCTTTTCCATCAGGAAATCTGCACGTTGCTGATCGGTGGTCTGCTCAAAAAAGGAAATCCCTTTACTGTTTTGCAGATAGTATTCGTGCAGCAACTGCACTTCAAACAATATCTTGTAAATAACAGACATAAAAACTTTAAGAAGTAGGGTGTTGTGTGTCTTCGATTTCCTCTATCAGCGGTACTACTCTGAGTACAGCGTTTTCCGTGATAGCAACGAGTCGTACCTTATACATCACAAAAGGGACCTGGCGTCCGCCGAGTGATGCCCACAGGTGGTTAATCTGTTCAAATGTAAGTGTGTACAATTCCAGGGTGAGGTCCAGCGAGCCATCGGCATTCTTAAAGGTTTTCTGTGCCTGAAAAAAACTGATCACAGCCGATAGCCGGTGCAGGGCTTCTTCATAGTAGTCGTGTGTGGCATCTCCAAAAAGCACGGCAGTGAATAGTACGTACAGGTTGAGGTATACCGGCGGATGCTGGTACCGGGCGCGGTTATCCGGCCAGGTGGTATACGCCTTGCTGTTTTTAAGCGTACTCTCCTCTTCCACATTTACAAGGGAGATAATAACGTTACCATTGAAGTTATTGGCATGCGTTGTTTCCAGCAAACCAATGTTTTCAACGATCACACTATTGGCAGGGAATCCTCTGAGTGCAAAGAATGCCTGCAAATGATCACGTATCAATGTAAGCGCATTACTTATCACGAATGACGAAGGGGTTTGGGGTTCAGTAAATTTGGGGTTTCAATTACCTGTCTCTTCTATGTCTTTCAAAACGTTCTTGTTAACTAAGTTAAAGAACATTTTTTAATTCGGAAATAAATATTTTTTTAAGATGTAATTTTCACGCAACTGTATTTTTCGGCAACACATCACAGAACACAATACCAGTAAGCATCTTCAGCACATCTTCTGAAATTATTCTCTTTTAAAAATCATCCTGCGGAAAATACGCACCCGGATTGCTGGTAAACTACATTTACTATTCCTTATAAATAAGCCACCATTAAGCATTACAGGCAAACAATCCCTGCACTTTTATTTCAGTTAAGTTATGATTCCTATCTACCATATCCTACGTATAAGTACGTAATTTTCATATAACACAAATTCTTGCCTTAAAATTTTCCGGTATCTATATGCAAACGAATAAAAACAGCTTATCATTTTTTCGACGAGTGTAAATACTCCTCTCCCAAAGGCGATAAGGTATAGCCTTCCGTTTGACTGATAGTAAGTCCCAGGTTCTTTAGTTTCCGGATATTCCCCTTCAGCCAGTCTTTTTCCTTTCCAAGCAATTCTGCCAGCGCTGCGGCTTTCAGACAGGGATGTTTGCGGATTGCTTCCAGTACGGCGGCAGTCCAATTGCCTTGTGTACTGTACTGGTCCAGGCGCGCCAGTTTCGCAGTAAGTGCAGTAATAGCATCTGTTGTCAGGGATGTTTGTTCACGCAGTTTGATCCGGGGATCTTCTGAGTGATAGCGCACACGGATTTTATACAGGATGCCTTCCGGCATTTTATTGAGCGTTGCATGCAGCGCTGCCAGGTTCTTATAACCGGCAGCCATCGCATCTGCTTCCGAAAGCTGATTGATACCACACTCCGTGATATCAGTAATGGCTACCACACCAATACTGGTATTGATCAGGCTGCCTTTATTCACTGCCGGCTTCTTCCATTTACGGAAAGCCAGCGATACTTTTCCCGAACTGATTCCTTCCAGGTGTTCCTCCTTAAACAGCATGCGGTTAATTTTATATAAATTTACTTCAATCAAACCAAAACATTTAAAGGTGGAGGTGATTTCCTGGGCAACACTTATACTTATTCCTGTTTCATTTACCATTATTCCTGACTAAGGCGAGTAATAAGTCCCCGCGAAAATACTTGTTGTAGATTCAAGTAAAATTTGAAGCGAATTATCCCATTTCAAATTTGATACACGAAGTGCTTTACAAACCTTGATTAAAATGAACAGTGATATACTTTATACTCATATCTGCTCTTATGTCCAAATATCCAGAGATGAGTTTGAGCGCTTTTTTAATCTCCTTAAACCGGTTCATTTAAAAAAAGGTGAGCTCCATTATATAGCGGGTAAAGTTCCCAGGTATTGGTCGTTTATTTTAAAAGGTTGCTTGCGTGAATATTTCGTCGATACCCAGGGCAATGAGCAAATTTTCCAATTTTATGAGGAAAATACATGGGTTGGCCAGGTCGAAAGTATGATTACGCAAAAGCCGACAGACATGAACCTACAGGCACTTGAAGATTGCGAGTTATTGTGTATAACAGGCGATGATATGTGTAATGCTGCAAAGACGCCCTGGATTCAGCACTACACTATTCAGAACAGTTTTTCTCAAAATGCCGCGGTAATGAAAAATTTCAACCGCATTAAATCGGCATCACCTGAAGTGTTATACCTGGAAATTCTTAATGAAAGATCCTCCTTATTGCTACGTGTTCCACAGCACTATATTGCAAACTTCCTTGGTATGCGGAAAGAAACGCTTAGCAGAGTTAGAAAAAGAGTTGCCCACCTATGATTTGTTGATTCAAGTCAACAGCATTCAATTACAGTTCCGGTAATTTTACAGCGGGAAACGATCATCTCAATGTTATCAATGTTCCTGCGCTTTGTAAGCAGGTCGTTATAATCCATGGTGATCTGATCATCTTTTTGAATAATAAATTACTAAGAAAAATACTGAATCTATGAAGAGAATAGTCTATGACAAATACGGTAGTGTCGACGATTTACATGCTGTGGAAGTAAATAAGCCAATTCCCGATAAGGAGCAAATTTTGATTAAAGTAAAGGCCGTTTCTATTAATCCTCTTGACTGGAAGATTTTAATGGGTGAAGTAAAACTGGTGTCAGGTAAGAAATTCCCAAAATCTGTTGGCTGCGACTTCTCCGGCACAATAGAAAGTATAGGCCAGGGCATCCAAAAATTTAAAGCAGGAGACGACGTATTTGGCGTAATAAATCCTTTTAAAGAGGGTGTTCTTGGAGAATACATCCTGGTGAATGAAAAAGAAATTGCCAGGAAGCCAGCGAATCTGTCATTTGAGCACGCTGCTGCAATACCAACGGCCGGTCAATCAGCTTTACAAATGCTCACTAAAAACGTTAACAGCATCAAAGGGAAGGAAATTTTGATAAATGGCGCATCTGCCGGAGTAGGTATGTTTGCTATACAGATTGCTAAAAGCCAGGGAGCGATTGTTACGGCTGTGTCAAGCGCAAAAGGACATCATCTGTTAAAAAAATGGGGTAGTGATTATGTGATTGATTACAACAAAGAAGAGGTGACGAATTTAAGAAAGCAGTTTGATGTTATCATTGAACTCTCTGCAAAATTACCTTTCAGGAAAGTTAAAAAGTTGATGAAGCCGGAATCAACTTATATTACCGTCATTCCTTCGCTATGGAATTTTGTGCACTCATTTTCAAATAATATTGTATCAGGAAAGAAGTATAAAATTCTATTAATGAAATCAGATACAGAAAGTTTGAATCGATTAGCAAGTGATGCATTAAAAGGTATCGATATCCACATTAGCAAGACCTACCCTATGTCAGATTATAAGGAAGCTTATAAAACTATCATCAAAGAGGGAGCTTTAGGTAAAGTCGTTTTTAATATCTTATCTTAAAAATATTTGTTTACTTGTTAAATTTCTTTTGACATGCCCGGGCCTCGGGAAACAAAGTCCTGTGGCCTCATGCGTCTATCAGTCAACTCAATGAATTCCGGTATTCATTGGGTGAATGCCCGACATGCTGTTTAAAGAAACGGGTAAAATGTGAGGGATACTTAAAGCCAAGCTTATAAGCAACCTCGCTTACCGATTTGCTTATATCAAGTATCTGTTCTTTCGCAGCATCAATCAGTTTTAGCTGTATGTACTCCAGCGCTGATTTTCCGGTTTCTTTCTTTACCAGATCTCCGAAATATTTGGGAGATAGATTGAGCTGTGCCGCACAATACGAAACGGAAGGCAATCCCAGGGTTTGTAGGTTTTCTGATTGAAAGTAGTTGTTCAGTAATCCTTCAAATCCGGTCAATACATCTTTATGAATATGTTCTCTTGTGAGAAACTGCCGGTCATAAAACCGAACGCAATAATTCAGGAACATCTCGATGTTACTTACGATTAAAGTCCTGCTGTGCTTATCAATAGTGTGAGCTAATTCATATCGTATCTTGTTAAAACACTCCAACACAATTCCCCTCTCTGCATCCGACACATGAAGTGCTTCATTTGCACTGTAAGAGAAAAAACTGTATTCGTTAATGCATTTGCCGAGGTGGGTGCCACGGATTAAATCGGGATGAAAGACTAATGCCCATCCTGATGGCTGTATCATGTTTTCGCTTTCTTCAAATCCGAATACCTGTCCGGGTGCAATAAAAAGAAGTGTTCCCTCTTCGTAATCATAATGATTACGGCCATATTTTAACTCCCCGCATTTCTCATCCTTTAAAAAGATCATGTATACATCGGTAATATAACGTGCTTCTTTTACAGGCGTCGACAGCGACTGATCAAGAACGCTTACCAGGGGATGCAGGGTCTTCTGCCCCCGGTCGTTATTGACCTGAGCCACACTTTCAATTCTGAGAGGTTTACCCATGACTTCGGTTATTTGAAGTAAAATTAGATTAAGTATTTCAAAAATTCCTTCAGAACTATGCCTGAACAGACATAATGGTAAGAGAAACAGGAATCTGTATAACAACCTGATGTAAAAATATGAAGAACTTCGTTCTACTTTGTATGGCGCCGGTTAAAAAGTATAGTATTGGGTGAAGTGATAAGAATTGATAAGGGGCTTTCTAAAAAATACTTCGGAATAATGAATAGAATTCTTTAAGGAATATTAAATATAAACAACCCAATGAAATTATCAAACAACAAAATTTTAATCACCGGTGGAGCTACCGGCATCGGTCTGGGATTGACTGAAAGATTTATTAAGGAAAATAACCAGGTTATTATTTGTGGAAGAAGGAAGGAAGCACTAAGAGAAGTGTCTGACAAATTCCCGGCAGTAATCACAAAGGTTTGTGACTTATCGGAGGAATCCGGGCGTACGGAGCTTTATAACTGGATTGCTGAACATCACAGTGACTTGAACGTATTGGTAAACAATGCAGGTATTCAAAACTGGATGGATATTTCAGATAAAAGTTTTTATGATAAAGCGAAAAGTGAAATTCAGATAAATGTTTTAGCTCCGTTACACCTGACTTCACTCTTCGTCGAACTCAAATCATTGGACACTGTCATAAATGTAACTTCCGGATTGGCATTTGTGCCGCTTACAAAAGTTCCCGTTTATTGCGCCACAAAATCTTTTTTCCACTCCTTTACCATTTCACTGAGGCATTTGCTGAAATCAAGAAATATAGAGATCATTGAATTGATCCCACCTGCCCTCAACACTGATCTGGGCGGCAAAGGACTGCACAGCGAGCACCCTTCTGTAGATGATTTTATTAAGGCAATATTTCAACAACTGGAAGAAGGCAAAAATGAATTAACTTTTGGATATAGCGAGATGCTATCGAAAGCAACACCAACTGAAATACAGGGAATGTTCAAAAGAATGAACCCATAAGGTTAATTCAACCGGCATGCCTAATCTTGCCAGTCAGAAAACCTTTACCCAGCGGACTTAACGATATTATAATTCTGGCTGTTTTGCACTTCCGATGAGGTTAACATCTGTCAGTTCCAGTTTTCTTACCATGTTTTGCACGGTAGTCTTGTACTCTTTAAAGTGGGGTGTTGCAATATGTTTTTGATAGGCTGCGCTGTCAGCGTAGATTTCCAGTATAGTTATTCTCCAGGGGGCTTTTTTGTCGGCGACTGCGTAATAGGTCAATACGCCAGGTTCCAGGCGGACAGCGGTTTGCATCTGTTTTCTCAGCGCTGCGTTATAATCATTGAGTTGTGCCGGATCCACTTCAATTTTGGCAAGACGGATCATCCGCTTATCTGTTTGTGCCTGGGCATATTGAACAGAAAGAAATAACATCCCGTAACAGCCAAGTATCCTTAACGATGCCTGAACTGTTTTTCTGTAAACATGATTGCTGATTTTCATAGATGCAGTGTTAATCTTTATTTAGTGGCTTTGAGCTTAGTCAGTACTGTACGGCCGGCATCTGCCTGCTGTTTCCCGATGTTGTTTTCCAGTAAGCCAAAAACTTGTTCCAGTTGTCCTTCCGTAAGCCCTACAGTCATACCCATGCCTAAATGTGCCTGTAACTGCGCTTCCAGTCCGGGCAGGCTCGCGAGTACCGCAATCGTTGCCAATTCCCGCTCCTGATAAGTTAGTACGCCCCGTCCGAAGATGTCGGCAAACAGGTGCTCTTTCAAAAAAGCATCAATACCGGGCGCAAAAGCATTGGCCCCGGTGAGCTGACCACTCACCGGTCTGCCTGTTAAGGTTTCCAGCATTTTCCTGCCCATCTCGTATTTGTTTTCATTTGTACCGGTGACTGTAACCGGTAACTGTCCTTCCGGGTCCTGAATACCCTCGGATTTCCGTTTCTCCAGTACTGACATAAACATGGTAATGCCATTAAGGCTACGCGGAAAACCACAGTAAGCATATAACTGTACCAATTCTTCCCTGATCTGATTGATGGTCAATCCTGTATCAAGGCCTGCATTCAGGGCATTCTTCAATCGTGCCATATTACCGGTTGCAGTAAAGGCGGCAATTAATACGATATGCTTGTGGTGTGGATTAAATTCGTGGTTTTGCTGTATATTCATAGTAAGACCTGTAATTGTTATCAGAAGTATTCCAAAGTTTCATCCAGCTTTAGCTGAGTAATACAAAGCTCGGGAGGAAATATTAGCCTGTGGTTATACAGACTCCTGTAATACTTACCATTATTCCTGGTTGTGATGTTATACCGGTATTGATCAGGCTGCCTTTGTTCACCGCCCGCTTCTTCCATTTACGGAAAGCGAGCGATACTTTTCCCGAACTGATTCCTTCCAGGTGTTCCTGCTTAAACAGCATGCAGTTAATTTTAAATAAATTTACTTCAATCAAACCAAAGCAGGTACATAGTTGTTATCACCTTCACAAAAAAAGACCGGCAGATGGAATAACTGCCGGCCGTATTTTTCATTATTTTTTTTAATCAGACAACTACACTCTCCAATCCTTTTTGCAATGCAGTTTCGCGCAACTCCGGCAAACTCACTCCTTCCACCCGGAAAGTGGTAACGTCGTGTACTCCAATAAATCCAAGGATCCATTTCAGATAAGGTTCTGCATAATCCATTGCCTTCATCGGCCCTTCAGAAAAAACACCACCGGATGCAATGGCCAGGTATACCTTTTTGTTTTTCAATAACCCTTCGGGACGACCCGCACCGTAACTGAATGTTCTGCCGGCACGCACAATATGATCAATCCAGGCTTTCAGCGCAGAGGGGATGTTAAAATTATAAATAGGCACACCGATCACAATAATGTCTGCAGCTTCCAGTTCAGCGATGGCTTCATCAGAGTGTTGTATGGCCGTTTTATAGGCTTCACTTTCGTTTTGCGGAGGAGCGAAAAAAGCCGTGAGATGTGACTCTTCCAGGTGCGGATATTTTTTCTTTACGAGATCCCGTTGGGTTACCGTGCTGCCGGGATATTGTGTCTTTAATTTTTCGATGATGGCGCTGCTCAGTTGTGTGCTGTTGGATGCAGCACCCCTTGCGCTCGAAACTATTTCCAGTATCTTTTTCATATTTTTTTTACTGATGATGATATTGCAAAACTATCCATCTTTGCATTCGCTTTACCCGGAGTATGCTAAAGGTTACCAGTAACCTTTGGGTTAGTGCAGCCGCCCACAGCAAGAATTTCCGGGAAGATTTTACCAGACGCCCGGCATAGACAGGAAATTATGCGAAGCAATAAAACTAAGCTGGAAAAAAAGGCCTTCACGCGAGTGATACACTGTTCAGGTAGTTCAGCGTTTCCGTTGCGTTTTACATTATAGCAAAGCCGCCTGCCTCTTTACCACGGAATTAAAAAATACCTGCTTCCGGGTATTTTAATATAAACAGGCACCCGGTAATTTTGCAGGTGGAACCATCATCTTAATTATGAAACGTATACTTATTTTTAGCTTCCTGATTTCCGTTGTTTTGTTTTCCTGCAGTAAGGACGAAAAAGCAAAAGGCCCAAGCAATGAAGAAATCCTGACAAAGAAAATTGCGGACATCATTCCGCAGAAATATCTTGACACTTTAAAACTATTGGGACTGAATGTTCATGAGGGCGTGAATCCACCGAATGTAGAAGGCACCTACAAGATCGCACCGCATAAACTGGATAGCAGTAATGTTCCGGGCGACCGGCCAGGCTCGTATTTCAGTGATGCATTGGTAACTTTCTCCGAGCAGAGTACAACAGATTACAGCATTAAGCTCACCGGTAAAAATTTCCTGAGCTACGCCGATACCAGCATTGCCACCGCTATTTCCGGCTCCGGTAACAACTTTACAGTATATGGCAAAGTGAAAGCCGTAAATGGTACTTACTCTGCTGTATTCGCCCTGGTTTTTACCGGTACCAAAGAAGGAAACGACCTGAAAAACGTACGGGTAGCCATTATCAATATTGATAACAGTCGTGGCGGCAGCGGCATCTTTATCCAGGAAGGTACTGGCCGTATCGGCTTTGATGAAGACGGTACCTCACCAAAGGTAGCTGAAAAGTCGGCCCCTGAAAGCGGCGGACGCAGCGCATTTACGAATACACTGGGTCATTTCCTGCAACAATAAAATAAACACAACTGAAAAATGAAAGGTGGCTTTACAGCCACCTTTTTTTGTGCCCCTACCCCTCCCCTGAAAAAAATATTTGCTAAGCCGAATGGTTATATATACTTTTACTAAACCAAATGGTTTAGTATTTTAATTATACCGGAATGAAAGCAAGAAGAGATGTGTTCCAGGCGATCGCAGACCCGACAAGACGCGCTATTATTGGTTTGCTGGCCCAGCAAACGCTTACCCTCAACACGGTAGCGGATAACTTCAACATGAGCCAGCCGGCCATATCAAAACATATGCGCATCCTCACGGAATGCGGACTGGTGATCATTGTAAAACAAGGAAGAGAAAGACATTGTACCGCCAGTTTTAAAGCATTGGAAGAAGTGGAACAGTGGGCCGCACAATACCGCCGGTTCTGGACCAGCCGGCTTGATAAACTGGAGCAACTATTGGACGAACCCGAATCATAGCTGTTTATTCATCCTAAAATATTACACAATGGCAAGCCATGAAACACCCTGGGTAGAAGCCCAGATGCTGATACGCAAACCGGTATCAATAGTATTCAATGCCTTTATTGACCCCGATGTTACCAGGCATTTCTGGTTCACAAAAGGCAGCGATAAACTGGCGGTGGGAAAAACAATTACCTGGGAATGGGAGATGTACCAGGTATCTGCCAAAGTAGAAGTAAAGGAAATCATACCCAACAAAAAGATAACAGTAACCTGGAACGAACCTCCTACCACTATCGACTTCCACTTCCAGGCAGTAGATGATCATTCCACTTATGTGGTTATTAAAAATTATGGTTTCACTAAAACCGGTGATGAACTGCTGCGTGCAATCAACGACAACACCGGCGGATTCACCACGGTACTCGATGGCCTGAAAGCCTACCTGGAACATAATATTAACCTGAACCTCATCGCAGATAAATTTCCAAAAGGTGTAGCTACACACTAAAATAATTATCACCCTTCTAAATTAAAGGACATGGAAAAAACAGGACAGATCCTCTCTCCCGGCACCATTCGTTTTGAACGCAGTTTGCCCGGCCCTATTGAAAGAGTATGGGCCTATCTTACTGAATCCGAAAAGCGCGGCAAGTGGCTTGCCAGCGGGCAAATGGACTTATTTGAAGGCGGCAGTGTTCATCTGCATTTTCTTCACCAGGAGCTTAGTCCGCTTCCTGATACTATTCCTGAAAAATACCGCGACATGAAAGATGGTCATCATTTTACAGGCAAGATATTAAAGGTGGAACCACCACGCCTGCTGGCATTCACCTGGGAAGGCGGATCGGAAGTTACAATGGAGTTATCTGAGAAAGATGACCGCGTGTTATTAACGCTTACGCACCGCAAACTGGCCGACGACGTAAAAACCCGCAGCAGCGTGGGCGGTGGATGGCATACACACCTGGATATTTTAATCGCCAACCTCGAAGGCGTCACACCTCCCCCGTTCTGGAGTACACACACCAGGCTGGCCGCAATATATGCTGATATGGTGTAGACTTCCATCTTCGCCCGCGCTTCATATCGCTGATCTGAAGCAGCGTGGCGTAGCCACCACTCCCGGTGAACGGCTGCGTTTCTGTGCCGTTCACCTTTTACTCCAGCACCAGCCGGATCTCATTATTCCTTTTCATATCGGTGCTAAGGTTCAGCGTTTTTGATTCTTTCCCAAACCGTATACGTAACTCCGCCGTGTTTGGTGGAATGGAGCCCAGGTTATCGGCAGTAAACAATAGTATGTTCTCACCGGGCTGCAGCCGGATAGCAATTTGCTGTACGGCTTTTTTTACGGGAAAGCCTGTAACTACCCACTGGCCGTTTAACCGCAGGGAAATGCTGTCGCCGTCCTGTATGCGCGTATCTTTCAGTTCCAGGATAATATCGGCGGTGCGAACCGGTATAGTGGCTACAGGTACCGCTGTTCTTTTGATCACGTTACTGGTAATGGTGTCTGTATTGTTATCAGCAGCAGCGCGATAAATATTTGCTACCAGGAAGGTGGCCCAGGCATTGGAGCGGTCGCTGAAATCAAATCCGTACGGTCTACCGTTAATGGTAGTACGAATCCTGCCGGTATTGGGCGGAAGCCCGCCGTAGTTATCTGCAAAAAGAACAAAGTAGTTCCGGCCGGTGTCCAGCCGTGCTTTCAGGTGACGGTTATGATCATTGATCTGCTCCCTGGCAAAGATCGTGTTGCCGTTGTGGAGCAGCGTAATGGTATCTTCATCATATTTCTCCTGGTCTTCTATCTCCAGGGGAATCTCACTGTCTTTCGCCACAATGCTGTCGTAAATACCAAAATAAATCTGGTAGGTTTCAGGATGCATGATCCGCTGCACGCTGGAATCGGGCAGTGGCTTATTCCCGGCTTTTGTCAGTTTAAAATCCCCGCGGTACAGGAAGTCGCGCAAAGCTACTTTTGATTGTTCATAAATTTCATCGTCGTCATCTAATCCGCGCATCCAGAAGCTGGCTTTGTTGATCCACATGCGGCTCAGGGAAATACTGTTATCCTTGTAATTCATGGTACCATTGAGGTACCACATCCAGATGCCGAGCTTATACGGCGTTTCCTTCAACGGATATTTGTTGCGGCCTATTCCTAACTGCCCGTCGTTTTTCTTTGCGAGCAGTAGTTCATAAATACCGGTAAACTCCCCGTATTGTAAGGTGATCACCGCAGGGTACAATACGCCTTGCTGCGCCTCGCCAATATGCAGTTGCATGGTGATAGGTGTCCGGTTCCCCCAGGGGTGAAGGGCTGCCTTCCAGATGCCGGTCCATTTATCAGTTTGCGCGCCGGCAGTGTTGAGGATGGTGGTTAACAACACAATGAGTAAAAAGAATTTCAGTTTCAATATGGTCATCATTATTTATGATTCACAATTTAATACTATTTTGGGCGTGTAACAGCGCGTTGATGCGCTGTTGTAAAATAACCAAATTTAAACAGATAATGGAATACACAAAGGAATACGTTGCAAAAGAAGAGCATATCGATGTACAGGATATTATGGATGGACTGTATTATCCGTTCTATATGGAGTATTGCCGGCACGACTATATCCGCGAAATACTCGGTTTTGATTTTGAGGAGCAGGCCAGGAATGGTGTTTATATGGTTTTATCAGGTTATAAGATCCAGTTTTTAAGATCACTGAAAAAGGGAGATCAGTTCACGGTTACCTGTACGTTGTTTGCGGATCCGTCCGGCGGGCCGCGACTGCATTTCAAGCAATCGATCCTTCTCAATGGAAAGGTGATGACCAAAGCGGTTTTTACAGGCACCTGTATCCCGGCATCCGGAGGCCGCCCTTATTTACCGGCAGCTGTTATAGAGAAAATAGCAGGCGCACCGGTGATCGATAGCTCGGAAGTGTAAACCTGGAGATATAAAAAGCAAAGCGCCTTCATAACGATGGCGCTTTGCTTTTTTAGTTTAAAGTATTAAATTGTTTGTGCTATAGTATCCTATTATTAAACAGAACAGATGAACAAACTCCTTGCGGCACTGTCGCTTTCGCTGCTGGCATTAACCAGCGCCGGCCAATCTTCCCAACATGATCTGCAATTTAGTCAACTGGCCACCCGCTGGGATGAAGCCATACCACTTGGCAATGGTTTGCTGGGTGCGCTCATCTGGCAAAAAGATGATCACCTGAGACTTTCGCTGGACAGGGCCGACCTCTGGGACATGCGCCCCATGAAAGGACTGCATCGCAAAGAATTCAGCTACCAATGGGTGATAGACCAGGTTAATAAAAAAGACTACAAACCCGTTCAGCAATACCTCGATGCACCCTACGACCAGGAAGCCGCGCCTTCAAAAATACCGGGAGGTGCGCTGGAATTTGATACCAGGAACTGGGGCGCCGTACAATCTGTTCATCTTACCCTTTCCAACGCAGTATGTGAAGTAACATGGGCCGGCGGCGCACGCATGAAAACTTTTGTAGACGCCGTAAAGCCGCTGGGATGGTTTCGTTTTGAAAATGTAAACGCTGATTTTGCACCGCAACTGCTGGCGCCTCAATACCAGGGCGCGGTGAAAAATGTAGCGGATCCGGTGGGCGGCGACGACCTGTCCAGGCTCGGCTACAAACAAGGCAGCATCCGGAAAACCGGCAACAGCATTACCTATCAGCAGGAAGGCTGGGGCGGATTTAAATATGAAATCAATGTACGCTGGAAAAAAATAAACGCTACTACTATAGAAGGCGTGTGGAGTATTTCCTCACAATATCCCGGCAAACCGGTTAATGAACTCGCCGCAAAGGTAACCGCCAAAGCCGCTGCCAATGATTTCAACAAAGAACTGGCAACGCATAGCAGCTGGTGGCAACATTTCTGGCATCAATCTGCTATTCATGTGCCGGATACCTTACTCGAAAAACAATGGTACCTCGAACAATATAAGTTTGGCTCCGCCGCCAGAAAAAATGCGCCGCCCATTTCCCTCCAGGCCGTATGGACCGCCGACAACGGCCGCATTGCGCCCTGGAAAGGCGACTACCACCACGATCTCAACACCCAGCTCAGTTACTGGCCCTCCTACAGCGCCAATCACCTCGAAGAAGCAATGGGATATATTAATCACCTCGAAGCCAACAAAGCAAATTATCAACGTTATACCAAAATGTATTTTGGAGCAGACGGTCTTGCTGTACCAGGTGTTACCACGCTGGATGGCACTGAAATGGGCGGATGGATCCAGTACTCGCTCTCTCCTACCGTTTCGTCGTGGCTGGCCCAGCACTACTACCTACAATGGCGTTACAGCATGGATAAGCAATTCCTGAAAACAAAAGCCTACCCCTGGATAAAAGGAGCCGCCTCGTTCCTGGAAAATATTACCGTTAAAGACAACAACGGACACCGCAAACTGAAGATAAGTTCAAGCCCCGAAATAAACGATAATAGCCTGGATGCCTGGTTCCTGCAAAATACCAACTACGACCTGGCGCTGATGAAATTCACTTTCAGCAAAGCCGCAGAACTGGCCACTATACTGGGATTGAGCAGCGAGGCCGCGCACTGGAATAACATACTTTCGGAGTTTGGCGACTTCGCCCTCTCTCCCGGCAATGAACTGATGTTTGCGCCGAGTATGGCGTATAATCAGTCGCACCGCCACTTCTCCCACATGATGGCCATTCATCCGCTGGGGCTGATCAAATGGGAAGATGGCGCCAAAGCACAAACGATCATCAAAAACACGATTCACCTGGCGGACAGTATCGGGCCGGATTACTGGTGCGGCTACTCCTACGCGTGGATGGGCAATATCAAAGCACGCGCGAAAGACGGCGCCGGTGCGGCGAAAGACCTTCAGACCTTTGCCCGCGCCTTCTGCTCTGTGAACAGTTTTCACCTGAACGGCGACCAAACCAAATCAGGATTGTCGAAATTCCAGTACCGCCCTTTTACGCTGGAAGGTAACTTTGCCTTTGCCGCAGGACTCCAGGAGATGCTGCTGCAAAGCTATGCCGGCTTTATAGAGATCATGCCCGCCATACCAGCCGCATGGAATAATGTATCATTTGAGCAATTGCGCACAGAAGGCGCTTTCCTGGTAAGTGCAAGGAAAGATGGCGGACAGGTGGATGAAGTAAAAATTGTTGCGGAAAAAGGCGGACAAACCCGCTTAAAGCTGCCGTTTAAAACTTTCTTTGCTGCCAGCAATAAAGGATTTGTAATAAATAGTACGGAAGATGGATTCCTTTCCCTCACGGCTGTTCCCGGAGCGGTGCTGGTGCTGAAGAATGGATATGAGTAAGATAGTTGCAGGGCTACGGCTAACAATGTTAGCGGTAGCCCATCATTGAAAAAGGATATTATTCCTGCGGCTTTTGTTAACCGGATGTTCTATTTCCCATTTCTCGGAAAAATATTTACCACACTCTTTGAGATATTTATAATACAGGTATTCTGTTTCAAAACTCAGCAGCAGTTCATAGCTGGGCCTGTATTCTACCATGAAAACCTCCAGCGCCGGCGATTGCAGCCCGGTGATCTTCTGTACCAGTGCTTTATTAAAACGGTGATCGATGTACTTCTCGCGTTCTTCCCGTTCCAGGAAGCGCCTGAAGTTTTCCATCCGCTTAATTTTTTTCATGCTGAATAGCGCATCCAGGTTAATGCCGGCGCCCATTCCACTGCCGCCACTGGTAAGGTACTCCGGCGAATAGTCGAACACTTTGCGGTATTCGTTTCGGAACTCCGCGGAATCCTGCCCGTAGCTGCGCGGCCGCGCGGCGGATACTTCTACTTCACGTAAAGAATGAATATCTACATGCAGGCTCATGTCGAACGTGCGGTTAACCGGGATCTCTTTTACGGCAAATTTCATAGTGGCTTTCCCCTGGTAAGAGAAACTGATGGAATCACTGACAGGCAATATAATGGTGTAATGACCCGCGGAATCAGTAACAGTACCGGCCCCGGAATTGCTCTTCACACTTACACCCGCCATCCCGAAACGGGCCGTACGGTCGTATACAGTACCGCGAACCCGCACCTGCCCGGTGGACACCAGGTGAAGCGAGACGAATACTATCAATATAAATATCCTTTGTAAAAATTTGCTCATTTCCATCTCAATCTAAGACAGGATAGAAACATAAGCAAGCGTAGCCTCAATTATTAACAATTTTCTATGTTTTAATGATGCAGGTTGCCATGCTTTGCTATTAGCAATCCTATCGTATATTTGGCAGGAAAATTGACCCAAAGCACCCAAAAAAAAGTAAACCAGGCTTATGTACGAAGTAAACCCACTGACAGATGCGCTGAAAAGAGGCAACCTGTCAGCAGCAAAAGAACGGATCGATCAAGGTGAAAAATTACCCAAAGACCTTTCATCTTACGACAAAAAACAAATCTATGATACACTCATCAGGGCTAAAGCCTTTGAACTCATCGATACCCTGGTAAAAGACCGGATCATAGAAACGGATATTTACGAGTATGAAAAATTTGATGAGACGATCTTCCCCAGCCTGTTCAGATACCTGGGCACTGAGCCGGCAGACCTGGACTTTCTTACTTCCTTCGTTGGAAAACTGGATAATATTAACGATGCCCTCCAGGATAAAACACTGTTAAGCGTTGCCTTTGACAACTCCGCTCCCATTGAACATATTAAAATACTGGTAGCCGCTGGCTGTAATGTTCATTACAAAGATAATTACGATCAAAACTACCTGTATAAGATCGTCCGCGAGTATGCCATCAAGGAAGATAAAGGCGTGGCTTACCTGGAATATCTTATCGGCGAAGGATTAGACCCCAATGCAGGAAATATTGTACAGGAAACGCCGCTGCATCTGGCCATCAGTAAATGGCAGGAAAAATATATAGACCTGCTCCTGCAAAACGGCGCAGACCTGAATCAGCCGGGAAAGGACGGCGAAACAGCTTTCTATGCGGCCATTGTACACCAGGTGTGTAATGCAGAACGGTATGAAAAGCTGGCCGCCTATGCTCCCGTGGATTTCGATATTGCCAACAAAAACGGGGAAACCGTTTTTTGCGGCGCTATGCGTATGCGCAGACAAGGCTCTCCATCGGAAGTACAGCTGCTGAAAGCATTGATCCGCGACGGCGCCGATATTTACCAGACCTCTCCCTACTATGCAAAAGACAAAGCAGCGCTGGACTGGATCGCGGAACACGCCGCGGATGTTTTACAGGCAGTGCTGGAAACAGGTGCGATAGAAATTGACCGCCGGGATAACGAAGGCAATACCCTTCTTCATAAAGTATGCGCCTACAATGTAAACTATGAACAGGAAGCGGCCAGGCAACTTTACCGCAAGGCAAAACTGCTGATAGAACACGGGGCAGATGTAAATGCCACCAACGATCTCGATCAGCGGCCAATAGACCTTGCCGGTCAGGATAACCTGAAATCAAAAACAGTAGAGTTACTTTTAAAAAATAAAGCGTAGTACCATGTCCATGTCTTTTATTATTGCCTGTGAAAGTGGCAAACGTAAAATAGCAGAAATTTTACTTGCCAACAACGAGGTAGATGTTGCCTATACCGATGAGAAAGGAAGGACTGCCCTGCATTACGCTGCGCATCACGGTTACCTGGATATTGCAAAGCTGTTACTGGACGCCGGTGCGGATCTCGACTACGAAGATCATAATGGCGAAACACCCTTTTACTTTTCCTGTCTGCAAAAACAAAAACAAACCGCGCTGTTCCTGCTGGAAAAAGGCGCCCGCATTGATATCAACGATCTCCAGGGAAACAGCCTGTTACACCTCACTGCTAAAACCGGTCAGAAGGAACTGGTAGAAAAACTCCTGGAAAAAGGCGTTACTGTTGACCTGGAAAACAACCAGGCCGAAACGCCTTTGCTCATTGCCTCTGCCTGGCGCAATAAAGAAGTGGTGCAAACGCTCATTGATCATGGCGCGGATGTGAATACTACCAATAAAGCCGGCGACAGCCCCCTCATAGTGGCGGTGCGGTCCAAAAACCTGGCAATGGCCGATGCGCTGATTCAGAATAATGCCAACGTAAACCATACCAATCACGCGGGGGAATCGGCACTGCTGATCGCCTGCTATGATACCAACCGGGCGCTCACCAACCTGCTTGTACAGCATGGCGCCGATGTGCTGATCACTTCTAAAAATGGTCTTTCCCCGATCTGGTACGCCTGCGCCAATAATCAAAAAGAGATTGTCACCCTCTTCCTGGATAAGGGCATTGATGTTAATTTCAGTCAGCCGCTCTCCGCAGATACCGCCAGTATGAACAGCTACCTGGATTGGGTGGAAAGCGCTTCCAGTCTTTCTATGGACAGCGCCTTTACCCTCAATCACACCTATAGCTACGGTGGCGAAAGCCTGTTACATGTAGCCGCTAAAAATGGCCATCTCAGCATGGTAAAGCTGTTGCTGGAACGCGGGGCCAATGTAAATATCCAGGATGAATCAGGGAATACCGCCCTGCATTACGCCGCTTCCAATGGTAAAAAGGATATCGTGAAATACCTGCTGGAACAACATGCAGATGTATCTGTTGTTAATACTAAAGAACAAAAGGCCATTGATTACGCCTCCATAAAAGGCTATAATGAAATTGCCGCCCTGTTGCTCAGTTATAATTCTCCCGAAGCAAAAGTCCCGAAAAACGAGGCAACTCCGGCCAGTGCGCCTGCCGGGAAAAGCATGGCAGATAAGAAACAAGCCTTACTGGATCTGAAAGAGCTGCTGGATGCAGGCATTCTTTCTGTCGCTGAATTTGACGAAGAGAAGGCGAAGATATTAAAAGGGTAATTCCATTCCGGCGCTCCTTCCACCAGGAGCGCCTGTTGTTTCCGGACCATCGCCCAATTTAAGCGGGCTCATAAAAAATAACTACCTTTAGCGCGTAACCATAACCGCTATATATCTCCGGAACGCTATGCGCAATGCTTTCGTAAAAAAAACAGCTATAAAGACATTGAAAATTATTTCAATATCAATTGCTGCAATCTTTCTTTTATTGTTCTTGCTCCCCGTTCTTTTTCCAACGGCCATCTCCAATAAAATAAAAACATGGACGAATAACAGTATTACCGGGGACCTGAACTTCTCCCGCGCGCGGCTGTCGTTTTTCAACCACTTCCCCTCGCTGACGCTTACCCTTTACGATTTTAGCTTAAAGGGCGCCGCTCCTTTTAAACAGGATACCCTGATAGCCGCCAACGAGGTGGCACTCGGCGTGAACCTTTCCAGCATCTTTTCCAGCGCCATTAACATCGATGAAATTTACCTGACCCGGGGAGATATCCATGTACTGGTAGATGCGGAAGGGCATCCCAATTATAATGTATACAAATCCGCGCCAGCCACCGCCGCCAGCAAGGCCGACAGCGGCAGCGCCTCCCTGAAAATAGAACGCATACAGCTGGAAAACTGCAACATCATTTATGACGACCAGTCGCTGCCCATGTACATCCAGGCCAAAGATGTGAACTATACCGGTAAAGGCGATCTGAGCAAAGCACAGTTCGACCTGCACTCACGGGTACGCATCGGCGCCTTTGATCTTACCTATGCGGGGACCTCCTATATCCTGTCGAAGAAATTAAACGGAGAACTGATCACCAAGATCAACACCAACTCCCTTGACCTGATTTTTGAGAAGAATGACCTGAAGCTGAATGAGCTGCCGGTACGACTAAACGGCTCCTTCGGATTCCTGAAAAACGGCTACCGGATGGATTTTCGCCTTAGTTCGATGGAATCCAGCCTGCATGCCATTTTCAGCGCACTCCCCGCGGAATACGTTACCTGGATGGATAAAACAGACATACAGGGAACTGCCGATGTGAATGCCAGCCTGATCGGGCAATACATCGCGGAAACCAACACCATGCCCGATGTAACCTTCAATATGAAAGTAAGGGAAGGTGTCATCACCAACGATAAAGCCCCTGCACCCATAAAGCACCTCTTCCTCAATTTCCAGTCGAGACTGCCACAACTCAATATGGATAGTCTTTATATCAATGTGGATTCTATCTTCTTTAATATTGATAAAGATTATTTCAGCTCCGTGATCCGTGTACAGGGACTTACCACACCCGACATTCACGTAAAGCTGAATACCGACATCGACCTGGAAAAATGGAACAAGGCAATAGGCGGACAATCTTTCGACATGAAAGGCAGGCTGCAGGCGCACCTGCAGGCCGATGGCAGGTATGCCAAAGGCGTTGTATACCGCGGCTTCCGCAAGCAGGCGGATACGGTGATCACCAGTGTTCCCGCATTCAGCCTGAAATCCACCCTGCGGAATGGCTACTTCAAATTTACCTCCATGCCGCAGGCGCTCAATAATATCAGCTTCAATGTGGACGCCGGCTGCCCGGATAACGACTACGCACATACGTACCTCAACATTGCCGACATCAATGCGGATATGCTGAGTAACTATATCAAAGGTTTCTTCCGGCTTCACAATGCCCAGGAACCGGTGGTTGATGCACAGCTCGCGTCTGTACTGCACCTCGGCGATATCAAACAGTTTTATAAAATGGACAGCCTGGATGTGACCGGCGATCTGAATATCAACATCGTCACCAAAGGCAGTTATGTACCGGCAAAAAGACTGTTTCCCGTTACCACCGCCAAACTGGCCATGAATAACGGTACCGTACAAACGAAATACTACCCCCATCCTATTCAGAAAATAAATGTGGATGCCACCATTACCAATACCACCGGCACCATGCGTTCCTTACAGGTAGATCTCAAACCGGTAGCCTTTGAGTTTGAAGGACAACCCTTCATGCTAAAGGCCGATCTCAATAACTTTGATGATCTCCGGTATAATATTACTTCCAACGGTATCATCGACCTCGGCAAAATATATAAGGTGTTTGCATTACAAGGCTACGATGTACAGGGCTTTATAAAAACCGACCTCTCGCTGCGCGGCACGCAAAGCGACGCCACCGCCGGCAGGTACAGTAAATTAAACAATAAAGGCTCGCTGGTGGTAAAGAACATTATTCTAACCGCCGAACTATTCCCGCTGCCATTCAATATTAAAAACGGTGTTTTCCGTTTCGACCAGGACAAAATGTGGTTCGATCAGTTTAATGCCAGCTATGGCAAATCGGTTATTACACTGAATGGCTTTCTCAGTAATGTAATCGGTTATGCTACGCTGAAAAATCAAACGCTGCATGGTACATTCGATCTGAAAAGCAACTACATCCTGGTGGATGAACTGATGGTGAACGGCGACACGAAAACCGCCGGCAAACCCGCCACTACGCCCAGCGGCGTTGTAATGGTACCCGCCAACCTGGCGCTGGTACTGAATGCAGCCGTGAATAAAATAAACTTCCAGGGCATCGCCATCGACAGCTTCCGCGGGCAGCTTAATGTAGACAGCAACAAAGTACGCCTGAGCAAAACGGGCTTCTCTATTATTGGCGCACCGGTAGAAATGGAAGCCACGTATGTAAGTATTCAGCCTAAGAAAGCCACGTTCGACTATCACATCAACGCAAAAGAATTTGATATAAAACGGGCATACAACGAAATAAAGATCTTTCATGATATCGCCTCTTCCGCCGCCAGTGCCAGCGGCATAGTGGGGCTCGATTACCAGCTTAGCGGCAAGCTGGATGAAAACATGCACCCGGTGTACCCTTCCCTGAAAGGAGAAGGCGTACTGTCAGTAAAGAAAATAAAGATGAAAGGCTTTAAACTGTTCAATGCCGTGAGCAGCTCCACCGGCAAAGATGATGTGAAAGATCCCGACCTCTCTAAAATAGATATTAAGTCGACCATCAATAATAATATCATCACCATTGCCAGAACAAAAATGCGGGTAGCCGGCTTCCGCCCCCGCTTTGAGGGACAGGTTAGTCTTGACGGAAAACTGAACCTGAAGGGCCGCCTCGGACTGCCGCCGTTTGGCATCTTCGGTATACCCTTCAACGTTACCGGCACGCAGAGCAATCCAAAAGTGCAGCTACGCAGGGGTTCCGGAAAAGATAACCTCGACGAAACGGCCGATCCTGATGAGACGCAAAATTGATTTTCCGGTGGCAAAAAGTATTACTACCTTGCCGCCCGAATATCTATACCATGAAACGTTTATATCTTTTTATCTGCTGTGCCATGACCCTGGCATTGGAATTATGCAGCAGCGCCAGTTTTGCGCAGAAATTCCTGGAAAACAACGAAAGCTATTACAGCACCGGCTATTACTACCTGCCTGATTCCACAAAGATAAGCGGGCTTATTAAATACACCTTTCTGCAGCCAGGCTATTTCCGGTTTAAAGAATCATTGACAGCTAAAGCGGTTACCATCACCGCCGATGAGTGCATCGGATTTCACGAAGATGGAGACAAGGCAGATTTCGAAACACTTTCAAATGTAAAAATCCCTGCCGGGCTGACAAACAGGAAATTATCCAAATGCTTTGCTGAATTGCGTATTGCCGGAAACCTGAACTTATATCTTGTTTATTTTGAAAAATCCAAACCAGGCTTTAGCACCGCGGTTGCTCCCGGAATAAGTGTAGGCACCAGTTCTGTGGCAGGCGGCCCGCCGCGGGTAGCAACATCCCGCTATATGCTGAAGAAGAAAAATTCAGATGTTGTTCAGGAAGTCCCCAAAAAGGCAAAACAGTTTCGGAAGGAAATCGCCGCGTTCCTATCTGACAAGCCTGGTATTGTTGATTTCATTAACAGTCACGACTATACGGACGATGAGATTGAAATGGTAGTACAGGCATACAATCACAGTAAATAAATAAACTTACCTGCTAACCAGGTATCTATAACTATTTAAATCGCAATTACTGTCCGCTTCCGGACAGTAATTGTTCAATTATAAACTGCCTTGCTTGTTCTCTTTAAAGATCCGTGCAAGTTCTTCCTGGAGGTGATCTTCCCGGAGATTTTGCGCAATGATTTTACCGGAGGGATCAATCAGGAAATTAGCAGGAATGGAGCGGATGCCGTATTGTTGCGCCACCACGTTATCCCACCCTTTGAGATCCGACACCTGTGGCCAGGTCAGCTGATCAGTTTCTATTGCCTTCAGCCAGGCGTCTTTCTGGCCGGGCATGTCCAGCGATACGCCCAATACAGTAAACCCTTTCTCTTTGTATTTATTGTAGGCTTTCAGTACGTTGGGGTTTTCTTTCCGGCAGGGGCCACACCAGCTGGCCCAGAAATCAAGCAATACATAGTTGCCCCTGAACGAGGAGAGCTTCACGGCTTTGCCATCGGGAGCGTACTGTGTAAAGTCGGGAGCCAGTTTGCCCATTTCTGTATTTGCCCTGGAGGCGAGTAACACCGGGATTCTTTTTCCCAGGGGAGAATTTTTCAGATGAGGGACCAGGCCTTCATATGCCTTCCCTGCTGCTGCGGCCATTCCCGGATGGGCGGCTGCCTGGGTAAGACTCACCAAGCTGAGATAAGATGCCGGGTGCTTTTGGGCAAACTCCAGGTGAATCTGGTACGACTCCGTAAGCAGCTGGTTTTCGCGCGCTACGAAAGCATCATATACTTTTTTGTCTTTCTGTTGAGCTTCCGGCAGCGCTTCAAATTCTTTTGTCAGCGCGGCAAACTGTTCATCGTTTTTTTTCAGCATGGACCGAAGCACAGCCTGCTGATCGTTTACAGGCGAGCCTTTGATCACAATGTTCTTCAGTGAATCACGGGATTCCACGGTAAAGGTGGCGGGTTCCAGGTATAGCCTCACGTAGTCCATTTGCTGGCCGGCTGCCAGTCGCTGCACATAGGGATTTTGATTAAGGAATAAACTGGTGTAAACCGGGTATTCCAGTTTTCCCCTGAAAACAAAGCGGCCATCTGTCACCATGGTGGAATCTGTGATCCGTTGATCTTCCACCTGATAAACAAGATAAATTTTGTCGCCATTATGCAAACCATCTACCTTTCCGTTCAGCTCAAAGTGATCCTGGGCCTGGAGTGAAAGGGGATATACACCGATAAGCAACAATAATAATTTACGCATAGGATTGCATTTTAACGTTTATAGGTAACCGGTAGTTTGTTATGAAACCGGAAATGTAAGTCGTAAGTCGCGGCTACCAGCCTGTTCTATCTGAACAGCTGCCGGATGCCCGCCAGGTGATGATCATCATGTTCTGCCACAAAATAAGCCAGGTCGATGATCCGCATGGGCGTTTTCAGGCGCGGGTGCAACGCTGATTTTGTCAGCTGCTCATCGTTCAGGCTCCAGAGACGGATGACCAGCTGTTGCCGTTGTTCCCGGAACTGTTGCAGCAATACAGGGGCGGGTGTTGCGTTATGATTGGCAGTATGTGTTTTCTGGTTGGTTAAATCTGCTACTCTCAGTTCTGTGGCGCCGTTGATAAGATCTTCCAAACGGCCAAGCCATAGCGGTTCCATATCTGCAAGATGTCCTGTTTCTTCATTGATACTCCACTTCTCCCCTGTTTTTATAATTAGTAATTCAGGAGATGTTGTGCGGATGATCTCCTCCAAGCGGGCGGGCGTTCCGCTAAGCCGTTCAATAATACCTGGCAGTATGCCGTTATCTTCAATAACGGGAAATATCCTGCTGAACCATTCTGTTCTTTTCATTACTATCTGTTTACTTAACTTAAAAATAATGATTATAAGTGATTTCTATAGAAAAATAAACAACTATCAAACATTGCTATATCCCGTTAGGAATGCTAATAATATTTTTTAATGATGAATATTCTTATTAATTTCATCACCGTGAAAATAACCATATATGAAACCCAGAAAACCCGGATCCTTTTTCATTGATCATTTATTGTTATAGTTGTTAACCGCCGGGCATTCCCTGCCTGTACGCTGTTATACTAATTCATTTCCATACAAATCGTTAAAAGCCTGCTGATGCACCGTCGTGGGCTGCTAAGCTTATATCCTGCAGGATTATCAGGTAACTATTTATTTATTCTTCATCCTCAAAATTTAATCAAATGGGGCTTATCGTTTTTTATGAAGGCAACAATGCCACCCAGAACATTGTACAAACAGTAGAAGACATTCCCGGCCAGGATTTCAAGCCGGTACAGAATGACGAGATCCGCTCTCTAAGGCTTTATGGTGTAAGACCAGGTTGCGTCATCAAGGTATATGATTCACCGGACGGCTCTACGAACGATGATTTCTGCATTATTAATGTAAAAAGGGATTCGCCGGAGTATACGGTGGGTACTTTTGAACGAAGCTATGAAGACGAATATGCGGTGGTAACGTTTATACGGAACAATGGCCTTGATGGCAAGGTGTCGCGTATAAAAATAAACTGATGAATGAAAACAGCCGGCTCTCCATATCAGGGCCGGCTGTTTCTTTAGAAATTTCTACTCCTCCTCAAATCACACTTCCAATTATAAAATACCTGCTGATCCCTTGAGTTGCTCAATGCTTTTGCTGAACAAAAGTTGGTAATTCAAATAAAGTTTGTAATTTAGTAGTCGCAACTACTAAACTTGATATAATGTCAAATCCAACACAACTCTCCTTTGTTTCACTCCAGGTGAGTGATCTCGACGTATCCGGAAAATTCTATACCGGAATTTTGAATTTTAAGCCGGTTTTAAAATCGCCGCCCGACGCAATAGTATTTGAACAAAAAAATGGTGCGGCATTCGCTATCAGAAAGCCTATGATTGAACTTTCCAAAGCAAACCTGCTTGGCTGGGGAGTAGCCCTGTGGTTTGCAATAGGCGACCTGGACACATTTTTGGAGACAAACAGGGAGAAAATTTCTATTGTCAAGGATATCCATCCTACGCCGTTTGGAAGAATCCTCGTTATATCCGATCCTGATGGCTATTCAATTACATTACAGGAAACAAAAGAAGGTTGATAGTATGGATAAACAAAATCAGATATTCTCCTATGTAGAACCAGAAGAAAACAGCGGGTACCTGCTTTGGCAGGTGACCATGCAATGGCAGTTAAGCATGAACAGGGCACTTGGAAAGATGGAACTCACGCTAACTCAATTTTCTTTAATGGCAGGTCTTTACTGGTTAAGTAGAAAAGAAAAAACAGTTACCCAGCAGCAATTGGCGGATTACGCTAATACCGATAAAATGATGACTTCTAAAGTATTAATGGCTTTAGAAAAAAAACAGATCATAAAAAGGGTAAAAGATCCTGTCGACAGTCGCGCGAAACAATTAAAAATTACCAGCAAAGGCACACAAATACTAAAAGAGGCTTATCATATCGTTGAACAGGTAGATGCCGTATTTTTCAAAAATGTGATAAAAGATAAAGCGACATTCGATCATTTACTTATGAGATTAATAAAGTAGATAACGCTGAATGAGATAACTGCTAGTAGGTTTCCCCTGTATATGCCACGGCATCATCTGCCGGTGGATGAAATTCCTTTTCGCTTTTTGCAATAACGATCGTAGCCACGCCATTACCGATGATATTAGTGATGGCGCGCGCTTCGCTCATAAATTTATCTACCCCCAACAGGAAAGCAAGCCCTTCTACCGGAATTTTATGAATAGCCGTAAGTGTGGAAGCCAATACAATAAACCCGCTGCCGGTTACTCCTGCGGCGCCTTTCGAGGTAACCATCAGTATGCCTATAATAGTGAGGATTTCCCCGATAGTGAGATGTACGTCATACAGCTGTGCAATAAAAATAACTGACATCGACAGGTAAATAGAGGTACCATCCAGGTTAAAGGAATAGCCGGTTGGCACTACCAGTCCTACTACCGATTTACTGCAACCCATTTTCTCCAGCTTCAGCATAATAGAAGGTAAAGCCGATTCTGAAGAGGAAGTGCCCAGCACCAGTAAAAGCTCTTCCCTGATATATTTAAGAAAACGCAGGATGCTCATTTTATAGTACTTCAAAATACCGCCGAGTACCAGGAAAATAAAAACGGCCATCGTCAGGTATACAGTGCCCATTAACTTGGCCAATGGTACCAATGTATGCAAACCGAACTTCCCAACGGTATAGGCCATTCCTCCGAAAGCGCCCAGCGGAGCCAGGTACATCACATACTTCAGTGCCTTGAAAACCAGTTTGGACAGTTTACCCAGGCCCCTGATCACCACCAGCCGGTATTTCGAGTAATTGAGCAATACCCCGATGATGATAGCGGCTACCAATACCTGCAGCGTTATATTATTCAGGAAGAAGGAAAGCCAGTCGAAACTTTTTGCTGCACCGGAAGTATATTTGGAAGCATTTTCAATTTGCAGGCTCGACTTATCAATTTTTCCCGGCTTGATCAATAATGCCATCAGCACACCGGCGGCCAGTGAAATGGTGGAAACTACCTCAAAATAAAGAAGCGATTTAACACCAATACGCCCCACTTTTTTCAGATCGTCCATTCCGCTGATGCCCAAAACAATGGTCAGGAAAATAATCGGCGCAATAAACAGCTTGATAATATCAATAAAGGTTTTTCCTATGATTTCCATCTTCACACCGGTGGCCGGCGCCAGGCTGCCCAGTAATACGCCGGCGATAATGGCGATGAGCACCCAGAAGGTAAGATTGGTAAAGATCCTGATGTGTAAACTCCGTTTCACAGCTGCTTCCGGCTTGTACGAGGCTATATCTTCGTGCATGGGTTCGATCGATTTTCGTTGAAATTCCCGTCAAGTAACGAAATTTTAGCCGCTTATTTTAGCATGGGTCATATATTTATTTTATTGGATTTGGTTGCTCCATATTTATAACCCGCCGGTTTCAATAATGGAAATGATCTGTTGCCGTGCCTGTTTGGATTCAGGTAAGTTAATGAGCATCCAGTCGTGAACCATTCCCGGATATTCCACATAAATAAACTGTACATCTTCCGGATCGATCATTTTCTTCAGTTTACGCGCGTCTGCCACCAGGATTTCCCGGGTCCCTACAAAAACAGAGATGTGCTCCAATCCCTTAAATGAACCATAGATAGGGCTAAGCAGGTAGTGATCCAGCGGCGCATTGCCGGCATAAATCCTACCGGCCTGTAAAAGCCCTTCCAGCCCCATAAAGGGGTCCTCCGTAACAATTTCGTGTATTTCAGGGTTACTGAGACTGATATCCAGCCACGGCGAAAGCAGGATCAGCTGCCCCGGCTGCGGCAGTTGTTCTTTTACCAATAACTGGCATAAAGCCAATGCCAGGCCGCCTCCTGAAGAATCGCCCATCACAATCAGGTCTTCCTTTGCTACTTTTTCAAGTAATTCTTTGTAAAGCGCCAGGATCATATTAAATGTATCCTCAAAGGTAAAGTCCGGCGCCAACGGGTAGTCCGGCGCTGAAATGGTGCAATGTGTAGCGGCTACTAATTCAGTCATAAATGACCAGTGATGAGAGGTAAAGCGCTGTACATAAGCGCCTCCATGCAGATACAAGATATGCTTACGCCCTCTCCCGGCACGGGATTGCAGGGTAAAAACAGGATGCCCGTTTACCAGGCGTTTATCCACTATACAAAATTTGTATACCTTAGTGGTTGGTTCCGGGCTACTATAGAAATTTTGCCTGCCTGTGGCCAGCAGCGTTTTTAAAAAATGCTTCTTCCCGATTAACCGGAGAAAAAAAGCGAATAATTTACTGTGTATACTGGCCAAATTGATCAGTTTAAATATGACAGCGGTGTTACCGGCATAATGTTTTACAATCGGTAAGGTATGCCTAATATTCAGACAAACGACTTCTGGCTCCGCCTGGATAATGCAGCAAAAATTTATCCGGCTATTAAGGATAAAGAGTTGACCTCTGTTTTCCGCGTAGCTGTTGTATTAAAAGACCGGGTTAAGGTAAAGGCCATGCTGGAAGCCGTTAATGAAATTGAGAACCGTTTCCCCTACTACAAAGTAACACTTAAAGCAGGCTTTTTCTGGTATTACCTGGAACAGCAGCAAGGCCCCATCCCTGTAGAGGCAGATTTGCAAACACCCTGCCGCGCCTTCAAAAAACGGGAACTGATGTTCCGCATACTGGTAAAGGAAAACAAAATCAGCGTTGAATTTTCTCATATCCTGACAGATGGCACCGGCGCATTTGAATTTCTGAAGACACTGTTACTGGTGTATTTTGAAAAATGCTGCATTCCACTTGCAGATAAACCAGTGTTTTACGACCCCGGGGAAAAGCCGGCGCCGGAAGAATATGAAGATGCCTATAGCAGGTATTTTAAAAAGATTGATGCACCGCATATAAAAACGCCCGGCGCCTTTCATGTTCCCTTCTCTTTAAAAGGAAAACCGAGATTCAGTGTGCTTACAGCCATCATGCCCATAGCCCAGCTTTCCCAAAAGGCAAAGGCGCTGGGAGTGAGCCTTACCGTATATCTCACCGCTGTTTATCTTCATGCACTCCAACAAATTCATGAGCAGCAACCCCGGCTAAAAAAGAATATTAACAGGAAGATACTACGTATTGAAGTACCGCTGAACCTGCGTAAGTTGTATCCCACGCAGACTATGAGAAACTTCTCCCTATATATACTTCCACAGATTGATCTCCGGCTGGGACATTACACCTTTGAGGAGATCGTTAAAACAGTATATCACCAGATGCAACTGGAAACCGACCAGAAGCTGATCAATAAAATGATTTCACGCAATGTGGGCGGTGAACGCAATACGCTTGTCAGAAACATCCCGCTTTTCCTGAAATCATTGTTCCTTTCCAGGTTGTATATTATTAGCACAAAACAATACAGTGGTGTGGTCACCAACCTGGGGAAGATAGACCTGGGCACAGCTGCCAATCACCTGATAGAGCAGTTTATATTTATAGCGCCGCCACCCAACAAAGTGTTGAGAGTAAATTGCGGCGTTGCCGGGTTTGGCGACAACCTCGTATTAAGCTTTGGTAATATCACTACTTCCAAAGAACTGGAAAGATATTTTCTGACATTTTTGACGCATCAGGGTATCGCTGTTAAAATAATAAATTCATGACCGTATGAAATACTGTAATAACTGTGGCGTAATACTGGAAGATGATATGCAGATATGTCCGTTGTGTGGTTATGAGGCCGGTACAAACAGCGCCAGCCCGGAGCCGGTAGTATCGCAACCGGCTGCAACGCTCACCAGGCAACAAAAGAAACTGGTGTGGGAAATTGTATCCCTGGTGCTGATTTCCTCCATTATAGCAGCGTTGCTCATCAATCTTATTGTAAATAAAACAATTTCGTGGTCAGAATACCCGGTAGCTGTTTGTCTTACTATTTTCTCGTATGTTTCTTTCTTTGCCTTCTGGTCTGGTAGCAGCGCGGCCCGTATGCTGGGAGGATTTATCACTTCAGCAGTGCTTTTGTTGCTGCTGGATACGTTTACCGGTGGCCTCAGCTGGGCGGCCACTATAGCGATTCCTGTATTACTGGTAGCCAGTCTTATTACCGCCATTTTCCTAAGCATCACCCGGCATACGGTTTCCAAAGGGGTAAATCTTATTGCCTATGCGTTTATTGGCAGCGCGGTATTATGCGTAGCTATTGAAGGCATACTGTCGTTTTGCCACACCAGGACGATCCGGCTGGAATGGAGCCTCATTGTTTGTTTATGCGTGCTGTTGGTGGCTATTGCTTTATTATTCCTCCACTTCCGGTTAAAGAAAGGCAGGAGCCTGGAAAAAACTTTTCACCGGTAATTACAGTTTATAAACCTCGCTGCCTGCCAGCAGGAAACAGCCCAGTCCATAATCTTCAAAGTCGGGGACTTTATCAAAGGTAACAGGCTGACCATCCTTAGGTTCCTTACCGGTGCCCTGCACATACCCCAATCGTCCATCTTTATCGATACAATTTTCCAGGAGGGCATTCCATGCTTTCCGGACAATGGGCAGATAGGTTTTCTTATCGATCAGCCTGTGATTAATGCCCCAGGCCATTCCGTATACGAACAGCGAGGTGCCGGTTAATTCCATTCCGCCATAGTTATCCGCATCATGCAAACTTACATTCCAAAAGCCATCCGGACGCTGAATGGGGACCAGGGCTTTTAACATATCCCGGTAATCCTGCAGGTATTCCGCGTAATGCGGATCGGTGGCGGGAAGCAGGTCCAGCGTGCGCACCAGCGCTGCTACTACCCAGCCATTGCCCCTGCTCCAGTAGCAGTCTTCCCCGTTTGGCGCTGTATAGGGAGGAACAAAGTCTTTGTCTCTCCACCACAGGTGATCCGCCGGGTTATAAAGACCTTTACCGCCATGATTATATTTCGTGTAGGCGTACATGGTATACATCCTGTTAAAATAGCTGGTATCTTTATAAACCACTCCCAGCCGGGTGTACACGGGCATTGCCATTTGCAGCGCATCAATCCACCACCAGTCGTCCACCTGCTGAGAGGCTTTCATATTATCCATAGCGGCTTTGATATCACGTATGCGTTCTTCTTTTTTGTCGATGAGATAGAGATCGATATAGGTTTGGCCGCAGCATTGATTGTCCGCGTTCCGTACCTCTGTGCCGCCCCAAAGCCCCCACTGATGGCTTTCGCCCCAGGCAACGGCATAATCGTAGTAAGCGGCTTGTTTGTCGATGTTGTACAGCGCCATCAGCCCTTCGTAATAAACGGCCCGGGTCCAGAGATTCGACGGGCGCTCTTTATTGGTAAAAGTAGGCTTGCCCGGATCGGGCCATTTCTGCATAAAATACTGATTGGTGAGGCGCATGGCCGTCAGTACGTCTTTCTTTGCCGGAATCGTTTGTGCAAAGGCAATCTGGCTGATAAAGCATATCGCAATAAACAGGTTTTTCATACGTGGTAATCTATTTAAGAGTCTTCTGACGGGTTAGTATAACTGTCAATTTAACAATTAAAAACAACACCAGCGCGTTTTTCCGGTCATTTTTTTTACGGTCTGGTATGGGGATTGTTGTAAGTTTGATCCATAAGTTCACCGTATAAATTCTTCCCCATATGAAACAAAGTGCCGGTATTTTGCTTCTTCGTTCTGCGGACAACGGGCCTGAGTTTTTCCTGGTACATCCGGGCGGACCTTTTTTTGCGAGGAAAGACGCCGGCTGGTGGACGGTTCCCAAAGGAGAAATTATGCCTGGAGAAGATCCGCTAAATACTGCGGTCAGGGAGTTTGAAGAAGAAACCGGTTATAAGCCGGCTCCTCCTTTCACCCGGCTTACCTCCATTACACAAAAAGGTGGCAAGCAGGTACATTGCTGGGCCGCCTTCGGCAACCCCGATCCTGCGAAAATAGTAAGCAATACATTTGAAATAGAGTGGCCGCCTAAAAGCGGGAAACATAAAACCTATCCTGAAATAGATAAGGCCGGTTGGTTTACCTCGCAGGAAGCCGTAAAGCTGATTAATGAAAAACAGGTGCCGTTTTTGGAAGAAGTATTGCAGTTGGGATTTACGGCCTTATAAAGCCCGCCGGGCTTCGTTGTTTATACGATAGTATTGAGCACCCCTCCATCTGCGCGAAGCGCGGCCCCGTTTGTAGCTACCGACAAAGGACTGGCAAGATAAGCCACCAGGCTGGCGATTTCAGACGGATCAATAAACCGTTGCAATAGTGAGTTTGGAATCAGTGTTTTAACAAGACCGGCCTTCACCTGCTCCACGCTGCAGTTTTGTGCTTCCGCAATTTGTTGTACTGTACCAGCCACGCCTTCGGAGTAAGTGGGACCTCCGAGGATAGTATTTACCGTAACCCCGGTATTTTTAGTCAGCTCGGCAAGACCACGGCTCACAGCCAGCATGGCGGTTTTAGTGGTGCCGTAATGGATCATATTTCCCGGAACATGGATACCGGATTCACTGCTGATGAAAACAATTCTGCCCTGGTTCTTCTCCAGCATTTTGGGTAACAATCGCCTCGACAAGCGGATACCACTCAATACATTGATCTCAAAAATTCTCAGCCAGTCTTCATCCCGGATATCCGCAAATTCTTTCAGTTCAAATATGCCAACATTGTTTATTAAAATATCGATATCCGGAAGCGCGTCCAATAGCCTGTTCACTTCCGCTTCGCTGCCAAAGTCAGCTGCTATACCGGAAACTTTTGCTGCCGGTATTTCTTTCTTCAGCTTTTCCACTGCCATAGCCACCTTCTCCGGTGTTCTTCCGTTGATAACCACCGCCGCTCCTTCCTGCAATAATAATCTGGCAATGGCAAAGCCAATGCCCTGTGTTGATCCGCTGACAAAAGCTGTTTTTGATGTTAACTGTAAATCCATGCGTGTGTTGTTATTTTAATGGCGAAGAAATTATATTTTGTGCTGATCATTACAAAAATCAGTAAAAAAAATCAGCGGAGGATTTCCAGCTGCATTTCAATTTGTTTAAGGAGTATTTTATTATCAGGATACATACGCCTGGTAACGTTTAACCCGTTCCAGAGTGTAACCAGGTAACGGCCCAGGATCACCGGGTCGGTTTGATTTTGCATGGTGCCGTTTTTCTGTGCACGGCGGATGGCTTTGGTGTAAAGCTGCTCTACTTCTTTGAGGATAGTTACGGCTTCTTCTTCGAGGTCTTTATCAAGAGAGGCCATTTCCACCACGGTATTAACGATTATACAGCCCTGCAGGTGCGTTTCCCGGTCGGCCCGGGCCATACTGCGAAAGAAATCCCTGATCAGCTCCATGGGTGCATCACTTTGGTTAAGCGCGGTTTCAAACTCCCTGAATGCCTCCCGGCGCTGCTGAATGGCTTTCCGGAACAGTTCCTTCTTTCCACCTTTAAAAGCATTATAAAAACTTCCGCTGCCCATACCCATCGCGGTGAGTATATCCTCCAGGGAAGTAGCGGTATATCCTTTTGTCCAAAACACTTTCTGCGCCTTCTTCAGCACGTCTTTGTCGTCATATATGGCCGGTCGTCCTCTCATACAATAACAATTTTGTATTAATCACTACAAAAATAGATATTTTATCGAAACTACCATCCTTCTCTCTAAAATTTTAATGTTTGAAATATTTCCACAGGTAAGCAGCAACGTTTTTAATTAACACCTGCGCTTCGTTATCATCTGTCCACCGTTGATCTTTATTATTTTTGGTACCCACGTAAAAAACATATTCCCCGCGTGGTTCGTTTACCAGTATCACTTCAGACCTGGACGCATCCAGTGAACCGGTTTTATGCGCGGCCTGTACATAAGGCGGAATAGCCGACAGCCCCGTTTCATCGTAGTAACCGTGGGTCATTAACCGGTACATTCTTTCGGAAGCGGCTTTGCTGATCACCTCCCCATTACGGATTTTCACCAGCAGGGTAGCCATTTCGCGGGGGGTAGTCATGCCCCAGCCGTATACCTTCCAGATCTCCGCGCGCCCGGGAGTGCGGGAATTCACCCGCGTAACCGCAAGCCCATACTGCTCCATCAGCTCATTAATACGCTGCCCCCCTCCTGCCAGCGACTGGTTCCAGATGGACGCGGTATTATCGCTGTAAGACATCATCAGCGCCAGCAATACACTCAATTCCGTAGCGGTGCTGTCTTTAAAGAACTGCATCAGCCCCGATCCGCCATATTTAATAGAATCCCGGTAAATCAACGGCTGATGATACTTCAGCTCGCCTTTCTCAATTTTATCAAACACGCCCACGAGGATTGGAATTTTCACAATGCTGGCCGTAGGGAAAATAGTGTCGGCATTGATAGCTGCATACCTGCCGGTTCTCAGGTTCTTCACATAGATCCCCACATCGCCATGAAACCCGGTGATGATATCTTTCAACCCCTTTTCAAGTTTATGGTCTTCCTGCGAAAAAGCAAGTACAGGAGTCAATATCAGTAACAGCAACCATTTGTGCATATAAGGAAATGTTTGCTTTAAGTTATAAAACCCTTTTGAAAACAACTAATCACCCGTAACAATTGTAACAATCATCCAGGAAACACGTCCTGATGCCTTATTCTTTAAGCTTTATGCCTTTTGTACTATAAAAATGGCAGAAATACCCCCGGAAGATTTCACAAATTGCCACCCTGTTTAATAAGTTTATGGACTATTTTTGAGACGTTGATGAGCATTCCAAAAGAATGCTACCTCTTTACAAATACGGCACCATCAAAAAGAAAAGCTATTAAACATAAAACTGTTAGTTATGAAAACAAAAAAGATCTGGGCCAATTTCGGTGTTCAGGATTTGGAACGAACCACTACATTCTATAAACAACTTGGATTTAAATCAAACGGAGCGTCGGAGCAACTGACCAGCTTCTTCTTTGGTGAAGAAAACTTTATCATCCATTTCTTTTTGAAGGATGTACTTGAACCTGCCATGATGGGACCAATCATTGATACCAAAGCAGGGAATGAAATTATATTTACTCTTTCTGCTGATACCAAGGAAGAGGTTAATAATTGGGAGAAAGAAGTACAGCAGGCCGGCGGAACAATTGTTTCCAGGCCGGAAGAGTTTGGAAAGGGTTACTATGGTTTCGTGTTTGCTGACCCTGATGGCCATAAGTTCAATGTATTTCACATGTAATATCAATATTGGCAAACGCCGCCGGATTTGAAAACTTTTTCTTACCTTAATGAAGTATCCCTCAAAAGTAAACCATCTGCTATGAACCAAGCAAATAGCAAATCATCCTCCAATCAATCTCAGGGGCGTTCTGTTGCCGGAAACCTCGCCGGATCAGGCGGCATATCCCTGCCGGCAGTATCCACCCAATTTCCAGCACAACAAGTAGTTCAGCGTGTGTATGACGGCTCCCGGAGTATGGAGGATAAAAAAGTGAAGGATCTCCTCAAAGAACTGGGTGAAATGTTTGAAGGATTGCATAATGAACGTTCTGAAGAATACAAGAAATTTAAGAAGATGATCGAATCAGGAAAAGATTATGATCAAATGGAAATCACTAACGTACTATTGGGAGAGGCTACGATAGAAGAAGAGAAAGAAAAGCATAACAGCTCTGACGAGGAGGAAGAGGAAGACTGGGGCGAAGAAGGTGAAGAAAACGAGGACTGGCAAGAAGAAGAGCAGGACTTTGATGATTACCAGGAACCCGTAGAAAAAGAGAAAGAAAGCAGTAAAGCGGAATTGAAGGATGAAGGGGAAAAATTTGTCATTGAAAAACCCATCACCACTGATTTTAAAGCGGTGGTACTTTGGGCAGGTACTCAGCTAACAGAATTTCAGATAACAGCCATCAAAAACGCCGCAACAGGCCATTCCGACCCCGGTGTTGATCAGGGAGGTGCAGAGGGATGGTCAAAGACCGTGTTTAGTAAAGTAAAATTTGATCAGGATGACCTGATTAACAACTTTCACAAGGGAAACGTCAAAGAAAGCGGGGTACAACAGGCCGTGGAACAGGAAAGCATACATGCTAAACAAATAAACGACATCGTTAAAATATTAGGCGCCCTGGGAGCGCATGTACAGGTATTCCGTCCCGCTGATAACCTTTTGATCCGACGGGAAAATCCCTATATTCAAAATAGCTGGATACCATATGCAGGGGATTTTTCCAATGTTCAGCCATTTATTGACAAATCCGCTAAAACGATCCTCGTTACTGTCGGGCATGGATTCCCTACGGGCAGAACCAACTTCCCGGCACAAGGCATGCTGCTGCAATCCGAAATCCAGCAAAAATTAAAGCTCCGGTCAGACGGGAATGCGGTCATGTATATTCCCTTACAGTGCTATCCCGGCATGGCTGTTAGGGAAGGCTCAAAGATAGGCTGGCATTCCAAAAGTATTCCCTCCGACCAGGTATCCAGTGATGGCGAAATGCGGCAATGGGTAGAGCGGCAATTATTAAAAGAAGTATACCAATGGTTGGGAGGTTAAAGATTACTAAGTTCAAGCGCTTCCTTACTATACTTTAAATAGGTAACACGCGCTTTAGCTCCTGTTTCGTAACGATAATAATCAGCTTTCTTAACCGGAATTCTGAATTTCTCACCTTTATGCCGTCCTGCAAAAGTGAGCATATATTCGTCATTTTCTGTTTTGTGACGGCTGATAATTACGCTTGACAGTTTGTTTTTCCCATGTCTGATATCTTTCTCCCAATTCTTTTTGAAATTTCTGAATGTCAACCAGACAATTAAATAGAAGAAGCTGAACATGGCAAATCCTGCAAAAACAAACAACACATAGTATCGGAAATTGATTAATTCGTTTTGTATAAAATAATAAGCAATCGCCATTATCAAAAGTGTACCGGCCATCAAAATACCTGTTGTATTCTTAAAAAATTCTCTCCGTTGCTTATCAATGTGTGCTATCTCTTCATCACTTAAAGGAATGTTCTCTTGTAATACTATTTGTAAATAGTCAATGGGGATATTAGTCATGTAGTGTTAATTCAGGTTTGCCTGTATGGTCGCTTATCTGTCCTGAAATAAAGATACATAAAGTTTCTAAAGTGAGCATTTTCAATAATTGCGCACATAAGATATACCCGATACTTCCCGGATGCCTCGGCGATACGTCGGACCTGGATACCTCATGGACTATCCATGCACTATCTATACTGTTCCCATGCACTCCTCATGCACTCCTCATGCACTATTGATGCACTATCCATGCACTATCCCCCCTTCATATGGGTGAGATCGCTTTCTCGTACTCCTGTTTCGTTAACCGGTATTGATAAACGGTTTTATAAACATCATCTACTTTATACTGGTCTACCAGCTCTCCTTCTTTTACCAGGCCGTTATTGATTAAAGTCCTTTCCGATGCACGGTTATCTGTAAAAACAGTAGCAAAAATTTTATGGAGATGCAGGGTTCCGAATCCAAATTTCAGGACTTCTTTCACCGCTTCCGTCATCAGTCCTTTGCCCCAGAATGGCTCCCCGATCCAGTAGCCTAATTCGGCATGGTTATGCCGGGTATCGATACGCAATCCTATTGCACCAATAAACTCGCTGAGTTCTTTTAAATTAATAGCAAAAACCACCCGTTCTCCGCTCGCATAGGCTTTTATCGCAAGATCTATCCAAAACGCCGCGTCTTCCTCTTTATAGGGATACGTGATATTCAATATATTTTCGGAGATCTTCTTGTTATTGGCATACCTGACTAAGGCGTTCAGGTCATCCGTGGCTACTTTTCGCAGTTTTAACCTGTTGGTATACAGCTCAGGAAATGTTTTCATAGTGGTACTTACCTGTTACAGTGTGCAAATATAGCAGATATGCGTTTACATTTTTTCGTATTTTCTGATAGAAAAATGAAGGCCCGAAGGATTCCTGGTACCCCCTTCACCCGTTTTAAATAAAATCACGTCTCTAATAGATATCAAATGCTACGTTATGAAGCTAATTCCACCCAAATGGAGTCCTTTCCTGCAAGGACTGCTGCTCTTCTTTTGGCTTAACCAGCCGGTTGTTTTTGCGCAGGGGCAGAAACAGGTAACCCTGAAAAGCGGGAATGCCGCCATCAGCCTGGCAGACATCTTCAAAGCCATCCGGCAGCAAACCGGTTACACCGTTTTTTACAACAACCTTATCCTGAACGATAAGGAAAAAATGAGAGTGGACTTCAACAGAAGCGATTTACCAACCGTACTTAATACAGTATTGAAAGATAAAAATATCGAGTGGACATTTAACGATACTTATATTATTCTGAAGAAGAAAGATAATGCCGCTTCACCTTCTCCTAAACAGGAAAAGCTGCAGGGCCGGGTTACAGACGATACCGGCCAGCCCTTAGCCAGGGCGTCGGTGCGGATTAAAAACACTACCGCAGCGGCGCTTACAGATGCCAACGGCAATTTCTCCATCGCCCTGCCGGAACCCTCCGGCATTTTACAGATCGGCTTTATCGGGTATGAACCGCTGGAAGTACCGGTTAACGACCTGCGCTTCCAGGATATAAAACTAAAGCCCTCCAATAGCGGCCTTAATGAAGTAATTGTGATCGGCTATGGCACCACCACCCGCAGGGACCTCACCGGATCCGTAGGCAAGGCCAATGTGGAAGATATGCAGAAAGCCCCCGTAGCCTCTTTCGACCAGGCACTGGCCGGGCGCATTGCCGGCATGGAAGTAAGCTCCAACGACGGGCAGCCGGGCGCGGCCTCCAAAATTGTGGTAAGAGGAAGCTCCGTGAGCCAGGATGGTTCTCCCCTGTTTGTAATAGATGGCTTTCCCATTGAAAACATGGATATCAACTCCATCAACCCTAATGATATCGCCTCCCTGGAAGTACTGAAAGATGCGTCTTCTATCGCCATTTACGGTGCAAGAGGCGCCAACGGCGTTATCATCATCAATACAAAAAGAGGCAAACCCGGACCGCCAAGAGTTACTTACAGCTATGCGCTGGGCATGCAGCAAATCACAAAGAAAATGGAAATGCTCAGTCCCTACGAATTTGTAAAACTGCAGCTCGAACTGGACAGCGTGGCAAGTACCCCCGGCACACCCGTTAATACCAATGCGCGCATCTACCTCGATCCGGCACATGGCATTACGCTTGACTCCTACAAGAACAATCCCGGGTACGACTGGCAGGACCTCCTGGTGCGAACCGGGCTTACACAAAGCCACTCCCTGAATATCAGCGCGGGTACGGCAGATACGCGGTACTCCATCAGCGGCTCCTACTACGATCAGAAAGGAATTATCATCAACACCGGCCTGAAAAGATATGACGGCAAATTCACGCTCGATCAACGGCTGAATAAAAACCTCCGGATGGGCATCACCGCCGGGTATTCCAATTCTTCTTCCTATGGCACCATACCCGCCGCAGCTGCCAGTGGCGGCGTAGTACAGGGTATGTGGCAATACCGGCCCGTTTCCGGTGTGGGTAACCAGGATCTGCTCAATGAGGTGATCGACAGCCTCGCGCTGGAAGACTTCAACAACGGCACTTCCACTGCTACCCTGGGAAACAACCTGGTAAACCCATTGCTGCAGGCGCAGAACGAATACCGGAAAAACATCAACAACACCGGTACTATTAATGCTTTTATCGAATATACTTTCCTGAAGAAGTTCAGGTTGAAGATCTCCGGCGGCTATAACGCCACCAACCTGAAGTCTGAAACCTTCTATAATTCACAAACCCAACAGGGCAATTTATTTAAGAACAAAGCAGGTGCAATACCTAATGTGAACGGCATTAACGGTACTATCAACAATCAGCTGAACAGTAATTATCTCAGTGAAAATATCCTGAACTATAAAACTACTATCGGGAAAAAACATGTGATTGATGCGCTGGCAGGTTTCACTTATCAATACGCCACAAACAACTATACCGGTTTCAGATCCATCAATGTGCCACAGTCGACCGAATACCTGGGCATTAAAAGCATTGGCGGCGGCACCGCCGCTTCACCCAATGCAGGCGGTTCGCGCTGGCAACTGTTCTCATTCTTAGGCCGTCTGAATTATGCCTATGAAGATAAATACCTGTTCACCGCCACTGCACGGTCCGATGGTTCTTCAAAATTTGCGGCAGGCAAACAATGGGGATACTTTCCCTCCGGCGCCTTTGCCTGGAGGTTTACGGAAGAGTCTTTCGCAGCAGGCTTGCGGTCGATACTAAATGATGGTAAGTTCCGGGCCAGTTACGGCAGCGTGGGCAACAACAAAGTGGGCGACTTCAGCTACCTGGCTACACTGGCCGGCGGCACACAGTTCGGCTATCCGTTCAACAACTCCTATACGAGAGGTACCGTACCTTTTGGAAACGGTAACGCCAACCTCACCTGGGAAACCACTACAGAACTGGATCTTGGACTGAACCTCAGCTTCTTCAACGACCGCATCTCTATAGATGCTGATTACTACAACCGGGAAACAAAAAACTTCCTGCTGCTGGTGCAAATTCCTTACTTCGCCGGTTATAGTATCACTTCTTTCAATACCCAATACCAGAACACCGGGGAAATCAGCAATAAAGGTTTTGAACTCACCATCAACACCATAAATATCAAAGGAAAAGACTTCAACTGGAGCAGTAGTTTCAATATCAGTTTTAATAAAGGAAAGATCGTTAAATTTTATGATGGCTTTGAAGTAATGCAAACACGTTACGATCTTCCTGGTGGCAACAGCACCACCGGCTGGATTGCCAAAGTAGATGCGCCCATCTCCCAGTTCTACGGCTACAAATGGGCCGGTGTGTACCAGTACGATGATTTTGTGAAACAAGGCAATGGCGCCTATATCCTGAAAAACGGCATACCCGGCTATTCCCCTAATATTCAGCCCGGCGATCCCAAATACAAAGATATCAACGGCGATGGCGTAGTGGACGCCAACGATCAAACAACACTGGGTAGTCCGCTCCCTATTCATACCGGTGGGTTCTCCAATAATTTTAACTACAAAAATTTCTACCTGAATATTTTCCTGCAATGGAGTTATGGCAATGAAATACTGAATGCAAACAGGATGGCCTTTGCTTCCACCGGCAGCTATTTCCCGAATGGCAACCAGTTTGCAGAATACGCCAACCGGTGGACACCAACCAATCCTACCAACGACGTGCCCAGGGCCATGTCCAACAACAAGGGCGATGCCGGCAGCTCTACGCCGAAGGTAACCTCCCGCTACATAGAAGACGGCTCCTTCCTGCGGCTCAAAACTATTTCGCTGGGGTACGACCTGCCACAGGAACTGATCCGGCGCGCAGGCTTCAAAGGATTGAGGGCATATGTGGCAGCGCAGAATATTTTCACCATCACCAAATACTCCGGCATTGATCCGGAGGTGTCGTCTTTCAGGGTGCAAAACCCTGCCAATGCACCGGGAAACACTCCCGGCGTTACCGCCACCAGCGGTACCGGCTATACGTTCCTGCAACCAAGCAGCAGTTACTCCGCCTTATCCGGCGGACTCGATTATACGGCTTATCCACGCGCATTTACACTCAGTTTTGGTATTACCGCTACTTTCTGATTCCATGTTTAAAATGTTGTTATGAAAAACTTGCAGCAATTACTACTTCCACTCATATGCATACTCGCAGCTTCCTGTAAAATGGATGTAAGTCTCGATCCGCCCACCTTCCGCCCTATCACGTTTACCACCGAAGCGCAGCTGGATGAACAGGTAGCCGGGATGTATAATATCCTCCAGCAGGACCCCGTGTACGGCTTTGGCTTATGGGGTTATATTAACGCCGGCGCCGATGAAAGCTTCCGCAGCAACGCCAGTTACACCGTTACGCTCACGGAGTTTTATCATATCAGTAATACCGAACAGAATGTACTGCTGCTATGGCGGAATCTATTCAAGGGTATTGAAGATGCCAACGTGATCCTCGATGTGGCCGACAAACCACAGATGGATGAAACAAAACGTTCGCAGATTAAAGGACAGGCCCGCTTCCTGAGGGCTTATTATTTCTACCTGCTGGTGACGCACTTCGGGGATGTGCCGCTTAAAACAATGCTGGCCACAGACCTGGGTACTAATTATAATCTCCCCCGTACCCCGTCAAAAGATATTTATGATTTTATTGTGAAAGAAATGATAGCAGCCGATAGCCTCGTACCTAAAATGGCACAGGTAAACACGCCCAGCATTGTTACACAATCTGCCGTGGAAGCCATTCTTGCAAGGGTGTACCTCAAAATGGCCGGCAACCCCCTGAACGATGTAGCGCGTTATAAAGACGCCCTGTTCTGGGCGCAAAAACTGATCAACTCAAATACGCACAGTTTAATTAGTTCACCGCATCCGCTTTATCCCACTACCCCGGCATATGCCCGCCTTTTCATTAACAAGATGCAGAATAATATGAATGATAACGGCACCTCGGAAAGTATCTGGGATGCCGCATTCTTATCCAAATCAAATGTTACCGGCAACTATGCAGGTACCGGCTACCTGGTTACGCAACAGCTGGGCGCTGTAATGGGCGTGTATTGCCCTGATGCAGGTATTACAGGCGTGAATGGTTACTCGCCCGGCACCTACCGGGTACATCCGGGCTTATACAACCTGTATGGCCCCGGCGATCAGCGAAGGGATTGGGCCGTTGCGCCTTATGTGTATAAAAGCGCCGCCACTACCCGGTATTACACACTCACCGTAAACATCAGCGGCGATGGTACCGGCGCTACCGCCACCGCCTATACGAATGCACAGGGCGCCATCACATCTGTGGTGATAGACAATCCCGGCAGTGGCTACACTTCGGCGCCAACTATCAGCTTTACTTCTTACGGCACCAATTCATCTACCAACCCATCTGTTACTGCGCCCAATGAAGCAGTGGCAACCGCCACCGTGAGCGGCGGCAAACTCACCGCTATCAATGTGGTATCCGGCGGAGTGGGTTATCCGACAACCTACGACCGCTGTGTAGGTAAATGGAGAAGGGAATATGAAATTAACCTGCCGCCAAGCCGCCTGCAGAATAATACTTCCTGCAACTTCCCCATCGTGCGTTATGCAGATGTACTATTGATGGCAGCGGAAGCGGAGCTGAAAGCCAATGGCAGCGCAGGCGCTACGGCACTGGAATATTATAACCAGGTAAGACGACGCGCTTACGGCTACCCGCCTAACACACCAGTGCCAGGCTTTGATGCCACCACGCTCACCATGCAGGATATCATGGATGAACGCTCCCGTGAACTTTGTTTTGAGGGCATACGCCGGCAGGACCTCATACGCTGGGGCAGGATGACGCAGGCCATGCAACAGGTGCTTACCAACAACGACAACTACGCACCCACCAACTACGTTACGCCCGCAGGCGTGGCTGCTACCAATTTCCTGGTTGATCCTCAAAAGTATTCGCTATTGCCGATTCCCGGCGGTGAAATAGTACTGGACCAGGTATTAACACAAAACCCCGGATGGCAATAAAAAAAACTGATTAAACAAAATAGTATGAGATCCATTATATATTACTTCCTCGCTGCTGTTATGTTTACCGGCTGCCGCAGAAACGAAGCAACCATGCCGGAGTTCAACGTGAACACCGATCAGCTGGCCTACAAGGCAGGCGACACCATTACATTTTATCTGTCCGGTAACGCCGGCGCTATTGTTTTCTTCTCCGGCGAAGCCGGTAAAGCATATGAAAACCGTAACCGGAAGTTGATGCCCGGTGTGGAACGCCTCGTATTCCAAACATCCATGCAGCAAGGCCCGGTGCCACCAAAGCCCTGCCCGGATTCCCTGCAGCTGCTGATCTCCACCAACCTGGAAGGCTATGACGCGGAACATATCAGCAAGGCTACCTGGACAAATATCACCAGCCGCAACAGCAAATGGCCCAAGTCGCTGGCCACCAGCTTTACCACCTCCGACTCTATCGATATATCAGATTTCAATAAGGCAGATAAAGTGAACATCGCCTTCCGCGTGCTGAATAAAAAAACCGGCGTAATGCCGCAAAGAAAATGGGTGATCCAAAGCTTTTCCCTCTATAATTTCTTACCCGACAGCACCAGCACGCCATTGTTTACAAATTTTGCCAACACCGGCTGGGTACAGGCCAGCCTGCTTAACAACAACGAACCAGGAACCGCTGAAAACAACTATGTAGGCTTCAATGCCTGGAATGTAGGCACCTGGGGCGTTTCTGCGGCCGACAGCGTACGGAACAGTAATGGCATTCCTATCAGGAACGGCTACCCGGTTACGTTCAATCCCGGTACTAATATTGATAATGATGATAACGACGACTGGCTCATTACTTCGTCTATCGACTTAAAAACCACCAAACCTGATGTGGGTGTGGTAGTGCAGAATGAAGTAGCGCTGAAATCGGCCACCTACAAATATGCTTTCAAAAAAGCAGGTACGTACCAGGTGACCTTTGTTGCTACTAATAACAGCCTGGAAGACAGTAAGAGCCAGGTGAAACAGCTGACATTAAAAATTCTACCCTGACAGAAAATATGAACCGATCTTTTCTCCCGGCCATCGTGGCGCTGCTGCTTTTTTCGCAAACACTCTATGCACAGGTAACACCCACTGCCAACTGGCAGCTGCAGGACGCTTCAAAAGTGCCGCAGCCGGGTGCAGCAATAGCACAACCCGGTTTCTCCACCAATGGCTGGTATCCTGCTGTGGTACCCGGAACGGTACTCACCACGCTGGTACATAACAACGTATACCCGGAGCCGTTATATGGCGAAAACAACCGCCCCGACAGGATTCCGGAAAGCCTTTGTCGCACTAACTGGTGGTACCGCACGGAAATAAAAATACCGTCATCTTACAAAAACAAAAACAGCTGGCTGCACTTCAATGGTATTAACTATACCGCACGGGTATGGGTAAACGGAAAAGATATCGGGGAGATACGTGGCGCCTTTGCCCGGGGCATCTTTGATATTACAAGCGCCGTAAAGCCCGGAGAAACGGCCGCCATAGCGGTATTAGTATCGCCGCAACCCAATCCCGGCGAGCCACACGAGCACACCATTGCGCAAGGCATGGGTAAAAATGGCGGCATCACCGCAATGGATGGCCCCACGTTCCTGTGTTCAATGGGCTGGGACTGGATCCCCGCCATCCGCGACCGGAACACCGGCATCTGGCAATCCGTATATCTTAACGCTACCGGTCCGGTACTTGTAAAAGATCCGCTGGTAACTACCGATCTTCCGCTGCCGGCATTGAATACGGCAGATGTAAAAATTGCTGCCACCGTACAAAATATAACCGGCCAGCCGCAGCAAGGCATATTAAAAGGCGCCTTTGGCAACGTTGCTTTCAGTGAACCCGTGCAGCTGCCTCCTCACAGCAGCAAGCGGATTACCTTCGACCCCGCCACACTGCCACAGTTAAAAGTAAAGCAACCCAAACTCTGGTGGCCCAATGGCTATGGCCCGCAAAATTTATACACCCTGCAATTACAGTTTAATATCCAGGACAAAGTATCAGATGAACAACAACTTGATTTTGGTATCCGTGAAATCAGCTACACCACGCCCTCTTCAGAAGATCTTACTATTTCAGTAAATGGCGTAAAGGTTTTCTGTAAAGGCGGCAACTGGGGCATGGATGAAGCCATGAAACGTATTCCAAAAGAAAGACTGGAAACACAGATCCGCATGCATCAGCAGGCGCATTACAATATCATCCGCAACTGGGTAGGCCAGAGCACCAGCGAAGACCTGTATGCACTCTGCGATAAATACGGCCTCATGATATGGGATGAGTTCTTCCAGCCCAATCCCTCTGATGGCCCCAACCCGGCGGATATCAATTTATACCTCGCCAACGTAAGGGAAAAAATACTGCGCTTCCGCAATCATCCGTCTATTATACTCTGGTGCGCACGTAACGAAGGCAACCCGCCTAAAGTAATAGATGATTCATTGCGCAATATCATGGCCGAACTGGAGCCACTGCGGCTGTACCAGCCCAGTTCTACCTCCGGGCGCGGCGTACACTCCGGCGGTCCGTATTATACCCGTAAACCGGCGGAGTATTATATTTTCACGGAGTCGTTCAAAACAGAGATCGGCAGCTTTTCTATTCCAACACTGGAATCGGTGCAGGGCATGATGCCGCAGCAGGACTGGGAAGTGATCAACGACGACTGGGCCGAACACGACCTGGCTACAAAATATTACCGTAACATGATCGCCAAACGCTTTGGCGAAGTAGCCAACCTGGCCGACTTTGTAAGAAAATCACAACTCGCTAATTATGAGTCGTACCGCGCTATGTACGAAGGCCGCAATGCAAAAATGTTTAACCCCTCTACCGGGGTTATTACCTGGATGAGTAATCCCGCACAGCCCAGCTTTGTATGGCAGCTTTATCACCACGACCTGGAGCCTAATGCTGCCCTGTTTGCTGTTCAAAAAGCCTGCGAGCCCATACATATCCAGCTGAACGAAAAAGAAGGAAATATACAGGTGATTAACAACCGGCCAGCCACCTTAAAAAACGCACGCGCACATCTTACTATATTCAATACAGATGGTACAGCAGTGCTCCAACAGGATTACAACGTTACGGCCTTACCAGCTGTGGCAACGGATCTTGGACTGGTGAAATGGCCCGCGGATTTATCACCAGTGCATTTTGTGAAGGTAACGCTACACGATGCCAACGGCACACTGCTCTCCGATAACTTCTACTGGAACACACTTCCATTAGGATCAGACCAGTTAACAGGACTCGAAAAGATACCCGTGGTAACCCTCACGGCAACGGTTAAACGCCACCAGGTACAAAACAACTGTATGCTGGAGGTGAGTCTGCATAACCCATCTACGCACATCGCGGTGATGGCGCACCTGCAGCTGCACCGGCAGGGCGGCGACCGGGTACTGCCCGTTTTCTATTCAGATAATTATGTTTCTCTCTGTCCCAACGAAACAAAAACAATTACGATAGAAGCCAGCGAAGCGGCCCTGCAAGGCAGCAAGCCACTGATATTGGTAGATGGATTCAATGTAAATATAAAAGCACACAACGATCCGGATGCAGCCATTGCGCTGAATGAAAACGCACAGGTAAGCCATTGGCCCATCACACATTTACCCAGGCCCGACAGCACCACACAAAAAAATTAACCCATGTTTACATCGAGGCGCGACTTCCTGAAAATAACCACCCTCGGCAGTGCAGGCTTGCTGTTACCGCCTGTCAGCGCATGGGCGGGCGTTTATAAAGATGAACTGACTACATTGAGTGAGCAATTGCTGGAACAATGGGGCGAAAGTTTACTGGCGCTACAGGTAAACCAGCCGCAGGTAAAAGGATTGCATGGCGGCATACTGTGCCCCGCCTGCGCCACCATACATGGCCGCTGCGGCGATGCTATCTTCCCGCTATTATATCTTGCCAACAAAAGAAAAGAACAACGGTATGCAGATGCGGCCATCCGCTTGTACAACTGGATGGAAAACATGGTGAGCACGCCCGACGGCGCCTGGGTAAACGAAGTAAGCGTAAGCGACTGGAAGGGTATCACGGTGTTTGGCGCTACCAGCCTGGCGGAAGCGCTGATCCATTTTGAGCATCTGCTGGATAAGCCTACACAACAGCAATGGAAAAACCGTTTACAAAAAGCAGGTGATTATCTCTATAAAAATTTTACGATCAACACCGGCAATATCAATTACCCCATCGCCGGCAGTTATGCTTTGTGCCTGATAGGTACCTATCTCCAACAACCCCATTTTATTACCAAAGGTAAAAACCTCGCAAAGGAATGCCTCGCCTGGTTTACTGCCAATGGCCTGATATATGGCGAAGGAAAACCGGTGCCGGAGAAAAGTGCAAAAGGCTGTTATTCCGTGGACCTCGGCTACAACGTGGAGGAATCCCTTCCTTCACTGGTGCTGTATGCAAAACTAATGAATGACACTCTCTTGCTGGACAAGCTGACGCACTCCTTAAAAGCGCACCTGGAATTTATGCTGCCCGACGGCGGCTGGGATAACAGCTGGGGAACCAGGAATTTTAAATGGACATACTGGGGCAGCAGAACCAGTGATGGTTGTCAGCCGGCCTATGCCCTGATGGCTGACACTGACCCTGCCTTTTACAAGGCAGCCCTGCAAAATACCCGGCTGCTGGCGCAATGCACGCACAACAAGTTATTACATGGCGGTCCTCATTATGTGCAACACGGGGTATTGCCTTGTGTAAGTCATTCGCTGGCGCATAGCAAAGCATTGGCTACGGTTTTGCTTCAGGCTCCGGCTATAAAAGAGTGTACCGGGTCGCTCCCACGGGAACATATATACGGTGTAAAGTCGTTTCCTGAAATCAATACCTGGCTGATCTCCACTTATAAATGGCGGGGCACCATCACCGGGTACGACCAGGAGTATTCCATGAAAGGCGGTCATGCTACCGGCGGCGCTTTATCCATGCTCTGGCATGAAGACATTGGCTCCCTGCTTGTTGCAAGCATGAACCGGTATCAGATGGTAGAGAGCTTCAACATGCAGCGGGACAACGATCCGCAGTCTGTTTGCTTTACACCCGGCTTTAAAATAGTGTCAGGTACACAGCTGTACCAACACACCAATGATCTGAAAGCCACCATTGATTATAAGGAAAACAACGGGCAGATAATGTTTAACACGCATTCATTACTGGTAGATGAAAATCAGTTGCCCGCTGCTTCGCCGGAATGTACGATCAGTTATATTTTTGAGAAAGAGGTGTTTCATATTCACGCTACTGCGAAAAGCGAAAAGGCCGTTTATAGTTTACCCGTTATCAGTACGCACAACGAACCCGTTACACTTCTCTCTGAAAACAAACTGGAAATACATAAAGCGGGTTGTATTGTGGAGATAAGCAGCAGCGCTCCCATAAAAATAACCCGGGCATTAACGGAACGTGCTTTCAATTTTGTACCCGGGCTCGAAGCCATTCCACTACTATTTGAAACGAATAATATCGACATAAAAATTTCCGTAAGACCACGCACATGAAAAAAGTATGCTTACTCATCAGCGCTGCCTTGTATGTTGCAATGCCCGTAATGGCACAGCAAGGCCCTGCCAGGTTCGATAAATTCAGGGAACAGGCCATCACGGATGTTCGTCCGCAGGGCTGGCTGAAAGAATTCCTGCTCCGGCAGCGCAGCGGTCTTACCGGGCATCCGGAGGTATTATCGTATCCGTTTAATTCCTCCTTATGGGCAGGCGTTATTGACCGGGTAGGCGAACAACACGGCGCCAACTGGTGGCGATACGAACAAACCGCTTACTACAGTGATGGCATCCTGCGGTTGGGTTATTTATTAAATGATACGGCACTCGTAAATAAAGCGCGCGCCGGTATAAACTATACGCTGGCGCATGTACAAGCCAATGGCCGCCTGGGCCCGGAGCTATTCGCCAGTCAGTGGCCTATCGCTGTTTACTTCCGGGTGTTGCAGGCGGAATATGCCGCTACCGGCGATCAGCGGATCATTACTGCCCTGCACAAACACTACCTCAGCTATACGCCCGAAGAAATAGGCAATGCCAAACGCGCCATTGTAAACATTGAAGGTATGCTGTGGACCTATGGTAAAACCAACGATCCCCGCCTGCTGGCGCTTGCGGAGGCAGCTTATGCCAAAGGCGGTTTTGAACTGAATATGCAAACGGCTTCTTCGCCGGATACCCTGGTACTGCACGGCGTTACCTATATGGAAATGGCGAAGCTACCTGCCATCCTGTACACTTACACCGGTAAAAAAGTATATCTCGATGCAGCGTTGAATGCCCTGTACAAACTGGATCGTGATCATATGCTGCCGGATGGCATCCCCAGCTCCAACGAATTCCTGGCGGGCAAAGATCCGTTGCAGAGTCATGAAACCTGCGATATCACCGACTATACCTGGGCGGTGGGTTACCTGCTGATGGCCACCGGCGATGGCCGCTGGGCCGATAAACTGGAAAAGGCCATCTTCAATGCCGGTCCGGGCGCGGTGTCCAAAGATTTTAAAAATCTCCAGTATTTCTCCAGCGTTAACCAGGTAATTGCTACGGGACAATCCAACCACAACAAATTTGCGCATGGCTCTACCTGGATGGCTTACTGGCCCTGTCATGAAACGGAGTGCTGCGCCGGTAATGTACATCGCTTTATGCCCAACTATGCCGCGCGCATGTGGCTGCGCGATACCACGGGAGGCCCCGTGGCAGCGCTTTACGGGCCATCCGTTGAAACGCTTGATTATAAAGGGAAGCAACTCACCATTACCGAAAACACCCGATACCCTTTTGCGGATCAGTTGCAGTTTACCTTTCAGATGCAGCAGGACATCACCATGCCTTTCACCTTCCGCATCCCCGGCTGGTGTACATCAGCTATCGTGAGCATCAATGGAAAAAGATACAATGGTGCATTAACGCCTGGTTCCTTTGTAACCCTGCATCGCAAATTCCGCAACAACGACCAAATCAATATACAATTCCCGATGCAGCCGCAGCTGGTACAATGGGGCCAGTGGGGCGTTACCGTGGAACGCGGCCCTTTACTATACGCTTATCCCGTTCCGGAAAAAGTAACCACAGATACCGCCACCTATGCTAATCTCGGTGGTAAAAAATCAGCAGATCCTGGTTTTCCCGCATTGGATATCCGCCCTGCGGGCGACTGGAACTATGCGCTGCTGGCACATCCCGCGCAATGGCAGGTAACAGAAAACAACAGCAATACTTATCCCTTTGAAACAGCCGCTGTTACCATTAAGGTACCGGCCAGGAAAATTAACGACTGGCATTTATCAGAGAACCGTTACACGCCCCCTTTACCAACACCAGGTTCCTTCCACTATGAAACAACGACCGATACCATCACCCTGGTGCCGTATGGCACTACCAGGCTACGCATGACGGTATTCCCGGTGATCCCTTAATACATTAAACCCTTGTAACTATGACTATCACAAACATCTCCCTTTTAGAAACTACTGCGGGTACTACCGCCAATGAACTTTGCAATCTGCTGGGATATTACACGCCGGGCGACGGCGGCGGCGGAGACTTTTACTGGCAATCCACCAATACTACCGGCGACAACCGCGGTACCATCATCGTAGTGGCCGGCGCAGGCAGATGGCTCCGGGTAGACACCAATCTCTTCAACGTAAAATGGTTTGGAGCAAAAGGCAATGCCTCCACGGATGATACCGTAGCCATTCAGAAATGCATTGACACCGCCGCCACCGGCAGGACCATTTATTTTCCAAAAGGTAATTACAAAGTAACCGCGCAGATCAATCTTAAAACAGGACAAACCTATACCGGCGAACAAGGCGACTACGGCATTGTAGATTCCCCCACTCCTACCATCCTGGACTTTACCACTGCCACCGGCAATATCCATTGTCTCAACTTCGACGCCACCATTGGCGCTACCGGCCCTACTATCCGCAACCTCACCCTCAATTGTGGCGAAGCCCTTACCGGCATCCGCTATTACAGTACCAACTATTCCAACTGCTACCGCCCTACCCTGCAAAATGTAGACATACGGCTGAAAGAAATTGCCGATCCCGCACAAACCTGCATATGGTGGGAACCGGTATATCTCGGTACCATCGACAGATGCCTGCTCCGCGGCGGCAGGATAGGCATAAAGCTGATCGGCTGTTTTATGAACCGCATCATCAATGTAACCACGCAGCAAGGTATTTATAACAACGGCAATCCGCCGGTAGCAGCCATCTATACCAGGCAAACCAGGGCCGGCAAAACAGGCTCCTATATAGGCGGCAGGAACTTAATAGAAACATCCGAACCACTCATCATTTCTCCCGATGCCAACAGCGTGATGATTGATACCGACGGCGGCCTGATCATCCGCGACACCGCACTGGAAGTAAACAATGGCAGCAGCACCGGCACCGCAGCCAAAGCATTGATATGGATGCATAAAGATGGTACACAGTCGCCCTTCCGGTCGGACCTCCTGCTGGAAAGAGGCGCTGTACTGAACACCGCCGCCGCTACCGGCGCCAACAACGGCAGGGCGCAATACGGCATCCTCGTGGAGGCGGGCATGTTTACGCGGATCGTGGCCAGGGGCGTTTCATTTAAGGATAACCCCGTGGTGATCACGAACGCCGGCAATACCGGGCTTGCTACCTCTGGCACTGACTTCCAGCGACTGGATGTACAAGGCAACGATTTCGCTACGGCATATTATTCGGAGTATACCGGGTGGAAGCCTGCTACTGCTTATGTTGTGGGGCAAACCGTGCAAAACGGGCTGAATGTATACATCGTGACAACCGCCGGTACCTCTGATGTTGCAGGCGGCCCCACCGGAACAGGCGCGGGCATCACCGACGGTACCGTGATCTGGAATTTTGTAAAAGAGAACACCGGCCCATTTCCGTTAAAACGTTACCGCGAAACCAACAACGATGTATACATTGTTGGAGATGCAAGGGGGGTGAAAGATAACCAGTTCATTAACGCCAACGGCTCTACGGAAAGATTCGGCGCCGCCTGGGGGTTTTTCAAAGCAACCGTTGATCCCGGCAGCATCAGCGATAACCAGTCGTGCATAAAACTACGGTACGACAACGCCCCGCCTTATAACACCCCCATGAAAGCCACGGTGGTATTACGCCGGCTGGCAGCAGGCGCTTCTGCAGGCAGGTTCAGCATGCAGTGTTCTTCCAGCGGTGGTACTAATTTGTTAGGGAGATGGGACTTCAGTAACATCCCGCTTAACGAAGATAAACAGTACGTGGTAACCGGCTTTGCCATTCCTTCCACCATGCCGGTGGCAGACTTCTCCGCCTGGTTCCGCGACAATGCCAATCAGCCGCTATGGGACAACATTGCCGTAAGATCCGTGCGCGTGGAAAAAGCCGCCACCTTTTCCGGCACCGTTACCATCAGCGATATGGACACTTTTGCAGATGTTACCGCATCCAGTTTTCAGAGCAGCGATGTAACGCTGGTCAGCTACCCTAACTTTTTACTGCCCGGCACCGCTATCATCTCCCTGGGACTGCCCGTGGTAACAGCCGGTATGCCGCTGCTGCTCATCAATACTCCTTATATCAGTAACAGAACTACCAGCGGTTTTACCATCAACCTGTTTCTGAAACCGGGTACCGGCAATAGTGTTACGATACCCTATACCATTACCTATTAAACCATTCACCACAGGCGAACCCTGCCTGTGGTGGATAATTTTCCGGGCGTTCACCCGTTTTAAGAAAGAATCTGTCTATAAGATTTATATACCAGCGTGCAGGAAAAAAGAAAACAATAATGGGGAAGCAATCAATTATCCGGAATACGCTGTTAGTCATGTTTGGGTGCAGCAGTTATTTATCCGCCAGCAGTCAGGGTACACAGGCATATGACCCTGAAAAAACCTATGCCGCGCCAACCGAAGAAGCCGTGAAAGCCAATTTATCACATTGGCAGGACCTGAAGTTTGGCCTGTTTATGCATTGGGGTACCTACAGCCAGTGGGGTATCGTGGAATCATGGTCGCTTTCCCCGGAAGACTATCCCTTTACCAAACGTACAGGCCCCTACGCAGCAAACTGGTTTCAATATAAACAGGCATACGAAAACCTGCAAACCACTTTCAACCCCACCCACTTTAATCCCGATAAATGGGCCGACGCCGCCAAAGCAGCCGGGATGCGCTATGTAGTGTTTACCACCAAACATCATGATGGCTTCTGCATGTTTGATACGAAGTACACCGACTATAAAATTACCAGTGCCAAAACACCTTTTTCATCCAATCCCCGCAGCAATATTTCCCTGGAAATTTTCAACGCCTTCCGTAAAAAAGATTTTATGGCCGGCGCTTACTTTTCAAAACCCGACTGGCACTCGGAAGATTACTGGTGGTCTTACTTCCCACCGAAAGACCGCCACCAGAGCTATGATAAGAAGGTATATCCCGAACGCTGGCAACGGTTCTGCGATTTCACCTATAACCAGATCGAAGAACTGATGACCAACTACGGCAAACTGGATCTCCTCTGGCTGGACGGCAGCTGGGCGGGCATGGATATGAAGCCCATTGTAACAATGGCGCGCAAACACCAGCCCGGCCTGATTGTGGTAGACCGCCACGGCGCAGCAGCATATGTAAACTATCTCACCCCGGAACAAAAGATCCCGGATCATTATATCCCCGTTCCGTGGGAAACCTGTATGACGCTGGGCCGCTCCTGGTCGTACATCGTAAAAGAAAATTACAAACCATCGCGGCAGCTGATACAAATGCTGGTAGACATTGTAGCCAAAAACGGTAACCTGCTGCTCAACATCGGCCCCGGTCCTGATGGCGACTGGCACGCAGAAGCCTATCAGCGGTTAGCCGATATCGGTAAATGGATGAAAACAAACAGCGAATCTATTTACGGCACCAAACCTGTTGCTCCTTACCGTCAGGATAAATGGGCTTTTACAAAAAGTGAGAAAGCCCTTTATCTTTCCTATCTCCCGGCAGAAAAAGAAAATACTTTACCAGCCGCTATCAGCGTGCCTTTGAAAGAAGTGAACCAGAAAGCAGTCGTCACTTTGCTGGGTGTTAAAAAACAACTGACATGGAAACAAACGGGCGATTCCATCACCATCAGCATTCCGGAAGCCGCACAGGAACAACTGGCAGGGGAAGCAGTATGGGTTTTTAAAATGAATTAACTATATAGATATGCCGCTAAGATTGACAGGTGTAATGTTGCTCTTTTTTGTATCACTATCATTGCATGCACAAACAGATTCGCTTAATTCCATGCAGGAATACCGCATCCGCCAGGGCTTACCCAACTTTTTTGCGAAGTTGAAATCCGGCGGACCGCTCACCATCGCTTACTTTGGCGGCAGTATCACCGCCGCTTCCGGCGGCTGGCGTGATCAATCCGTAAAATGGTTTCAACAGCAGTACCCGCAGGCACAAATAAAACAGATCAATGCCGGCGTAGGCGGCACCGGTTCCGACCTCGGCGTTTTCCGGCTGCGCCGCGATGTGTTGTCGCAACAACCCGATCTTGTATTTGTGGAATTCGCCGTAAACGATGGCGGCCCCTATGTACATCAAACAATGGAAGGAATTGTGCGGCAAATCTGGAAAGCCAATCCATCCACAGACATTTGCTTTGTATACACCGTGGCCGGTAATATGCTGCCGGTGCTGCAACAGGGACAACTATGGCCCACCATGCTGGCAATGGAACATATTGCACAGCACTATGGCATTCCTTCGGTACAACTGGGCATGCAGGTATTGGCGCTGCTGAAGGAAGGCAAACTGGTGTTCCAGGGCAAACCCGATCAGTACCCGGACAAACTCGTTTTCTCCGGCGACAACATTCACCCCAACACCACCACCGGCCACCGCCTGTACACCGAAGCGCTGGTGCGCGCCATGCAGCAGCTAAGGAACAATGATCAGCCTTTTAAACACCCCCTTATTGATCCCTATACCAAAGATAACTGGGAAGATGCACAGCTGGTTGCTGTGAAAGACCTGCCCCGGACCGGGCAGTGGATTGATCTTTCCAACACTAACGACTCCGTAGCGGTTCAATTCCGCCAACGCTTTCCATTGCTTGTTAAAGCCACACAACCCGGATCATCGCTGCAGATAAGATTCAATGGGCGCCTGGCAGGTTTATACGACCTGGTAGGCCCCGGTTGTGGGCAATACGACGTAACGATAGATGGACAGGCGGCCAAATCATATCCCCGCTTCGACCGCCACGCCGTGTACTACCGCTCACACTACTTTTTCCTGCCCCTGCTCGATGCCGGACCACACACCATTAACCTGGAAGTATCCGCAAAAAAATTAGATAAAATGGCCATCCTGAAAACAGGCGACAACCAGCCCGGCAACCTGGATAAATATAAAGAAGATGCCTGCTATGCAGGCTGGCTGCTGCTATTGGGCAGCCTGACAAACCAAAACAAATGATGAAAAAGATTTTAGTGCTGCTATTCCCGTTCTTTAATACAGTACATGCCGCACCACCGGCATACGATATCTGCGTATATGGCGGCACTTCCGCCGGGGTTATAGCTGCCTACACCGCAAAGATGCTGGGGAAGTCTGTATTGCTGATTGAGCCGGGGAAACATGTAGGCGGACTATCGGCCGGCGGACTCGGATATACTGATATCGGCAATAAGTACGCGGTTACCGGTCTTGGCCTCAACTTCTACCGCCGCACCGGCAGCTACTACGGTAAATTTGAATCGTGGATCTTTGAACCGCATGTAGCGGAAAATATTTTCCTGCAATACCTGCGCTCCGCGAATGTACCGGTGCTGTATGAAAACAGGCTGACTGCCGTAAAGAAAGAAAAAGGATTTATAAAAGAAATAACGGTTGAGTATAACGGCAACCCACATACGAATACTTTGATCCGGGCAAAGCTGTTTATTGATTGCTCCTACGAAGGCGACCTGATGGCAAAAGCTGGCGTGTCCTATGTAGTAGGCCGGGAAGCCAACAGCGTTTACAGGGAAACATTCAACGGGGTGCAGGTAAAAGAATCGCAAACGCCACAGCGGGGCAACCAGATCCCCGACGGCATCGATCCCTATAAGATACCGGGAGATTCCACCAGCGGCCTGCTCTGGGGTATCAGTAACGCCAGCCTGCCACCCACCGGCAGCGGCGATAACAAAGTGCAGGCGTATAACTTCAGGATTTGTCTTACCAACGATCCGGCTAACCGTATTCCCATCACCAGGCCCGCCCGGTACGATTCCACGAAGTATGAACTGTTGCTTCGCTATATCAGTAAGCTTCCCAATGCATCCGTGCGCGACTTTATGAAATTTGACAGGATGCCTAACCATAAAACAGATATCAATAATAACGGCGGTTTCTCTACCGATATGATCGGCATGAACTACGACTACCCCGACGGAGATGCAAATACCCGCCGGCAAATTATACAGGCGCATGAAGATTACGACAAGGGATTGTTATACTTCCTGAGTCAGGACCCGCGGGTACCGGCATCTATGCACCAGTTCATGGCGGAATGGGGGTATCCTGCGGATGAATACCCCGACAACGGCCACTGGAGCCCGCAGCTATATATCAGGGAAGCCCGCAGGATGACCGGCGAATATATCATGACACAAGCCAACTGCCAGGGGAAAACAACCGTAAACGATGGCATTGCGATGGCGGCTTATGGCATGGATTCCCACAACACACAGCGGCTGGTGATCAATGGCATGGCTAAAAATGAAGGAGATGTGCAAAGAGGCGTGGCCGGCCCCTATCCCATTTCCTACCGCGCAATTACGCCCAAAGCCCGTGACTGTAAAAACCTGCTGGTACCGGTTTGTTTATCGGCCAGTCATATTGCCTACGGGTCTATCCGTATGGAACCGGTATTTATGGTGCTGGCACAATCTGCCGCTACCGCCGCGGTGGTGGCGATAAACGGGAATAAGGCCGTGCAGGACATTCCTGTTGACAAGGTACAGCAAATGCTGAAAGACAACCCGCTGGCAGATGGCAGCACCCCGGAAATACTGGTGGATAATGCTGATAGTACGCACGTGGTAAAAACAGGCGCATGGCAACTTCAAAAGGGGGAGCATTATGGCCCCGATGCGTATATCAACCGGGCTGGCAGCGACGGGGCTGCAGCAACGGTCCGTTTTATCCCGCAGGTAAAGGAACCCGGCGACTACCAGGTGTATACCTATGTTTCTGCCAGGGAGAAAGGGATTTCAGCCAAAACATCCATTACCGTGTTTAACGGCACAGCCAGCGAAGTACAACTGGAAACGGCCGGTATTGCCGTACAGGGACAAACCGGCGGGGAATGGCTCCCGCTGGGAACCTATCAATTCCGGGAAGGAACCGGCGGATACGTGGAATTCAGTAACAAGGGAGCTAACGGCGCCATAGTAGCGGATGCCGTGGTTTTTGTACCCGTATCCGGAAATAAAAAATAAATGAGGGAAACTTAACAAAGAGATATTAACTTTAAGTACACGTTATAGAGATTTTTACCACGTTAATAAGTATCTCTTCATGAATAATAATGACGACGGGCTTTTATTGCACCAACTCAAGGAGGGTGATATAAAAGCGTATGAACAGTTATTTAAGAAATACTACAAATCGCTGAATGTTGACGCTTACTACCTGTTAAAAGATGAAACAGAAGCGGAAGATCAGGTACAATCCCTTTTCATCGAAATATGGGATAAACAACTGTATCTTAACATTACCTATTCCGTTAAATCTTACCTCCACACTGCTATCCGTAATAAATGCCTCAGCTTTATTGAGAAGGGAAAAAATGAGCATAAAAGATTTCACGCATATGCCAACACACTGGAAGATAAGATCAATGAAAATATTGTCGAGAATAAAGAGACTGCACAACAGATAGACCTTCTCCTGAATGAGCTTCCCAACCAGCGCTTAAGGGCTTTCAGCCTGGTGTACCTGGAAGACAAAAAGTATAAAGAAGCGGCGGAAGAAATGGGCATCACCATTAACTCTGTTAAAACGCACCTGAAGCTGGCACTAAAAATCTTACAAAAAAAGTTTGCGGGCTACAAATAACGATCACCCGTTTTTGCGCAAAAATCGTCTTTAAGTTACAGATGGAAGTAAACAGAGAACATATAAGAGCACTACTCTTTGAGAAAATAACCGGATCTATCAGTGAAGAAGATGACCGGCTGGTGACCGCTGCCATTGAAAGTGATGCGGCCGTAGCTGCTATGTGGCATAACATCCGGCAGGAACTGGACAATGATAAAGGCCGGCGCTTCATAGCCGGTATTGATGAAACACGCGGCTGGAACAACGTAAAACCTCAACTGCAATCCCGTTCAAAAATATTCCCCCTGCGGAAATGGCGTATGGCCGCAGCCGTTGCATTGCTGATAATAGCTGCCGGCGGGGCCTGGTATTTTTCCGGCAGAAATATTTCTCCCGGGCCACCAGCTTTACCGCTTGCCAAAAACACACTGCAGCTAAGGTTATCGGATGGGAAGGATATTCCGCTGTCCTCGTCTGCCAGTAATACTATTACGGCCGGTTCCATGAAACTGGTTACCAATGGCAACAGTCTTACCTATACCGCGCCCGAAAACACCACAGATGAATGGGCCACGCTGATGGTACCGGGAAAACTGGATTATAAAATAGTACTGAAAGACGGCACAGAAGTATGGTTAAACTCACTGTCCAGCCTCCGCTTCCCCTATGCTTTCAGGGGTAGTAACCGGGAGGTATATCTATCTGGCGAAGCCTATTTTAAAGTAGCAAAAAATGAGCACCAACCTTTTATTGTGCATGCCGGGGAAACAACGGTGGAGGTATTGGGCACCTCTTTCAACATCCAGGCATATGAGCCCGGCAACGTCACCACATCGCTCGTAGAGGGCGCTGTAGTAAGCAGCAGAAAGGATCTCAAAGTAAAATTATCCCCCGGTTACCAGTCGGTATATGAAGATGGGAAATTTACTACCACTTCTTTTGATACATACAATACCCTGTCGTGGATGGACGGCACCACCCATTTCCGTGATGAAAAACTAAGCAGCATTGCCGTGATCATTTCCCGCTGGTTTGAAGTGCCGGTTATATTCGACAACCCAGCCCTGGCCAACGAAACGCTGTCCGGCGCCATAGACAAGCGTAAACCACTGGATGTATTCCTTACCAACATTGCTATTTCTTCCGGCGTTCAATATTATTACAAGGGCAATGTGCTGCACCTGAAGTAATTCATTTTTTACCGTTCACCCATATCCGTAGAATTTAAGTCCTAAAGATGCGTTGTATATTCAGCACTTAAGTTTTACTATTTTGAAGAACCGTATCATTGCCTCTTTTACCGCCCTCCTGATCGCCCTTGCAGCACATGCACAGGATACCCTCCGCCTGAACGGACCCTGGAAGGTACAACCCGCACAATCGCAGGCTATGGCGCCCGATAGCAGCCAGTGGGGTTCCATCACCGCTACAGACTGGAGAAGGATTACCACCGGGAAAAACAAAGCCTGGGCAAACACGCCGCAGGATAAAGTGAACAGCCTCTGGTATGAACAACAGGTAAACGTTCCGGCTGACTGGCAGTCCCAAAATGTCATCGCTGACTTCAGGCGGATAGAAGGCGATGCGGTCATCTTTCTTAATCATCAGCGGGTGAGGGAACTGCTCAGGCCCGGTGGTGAAATAAACCTGAGTCCCTTCCTGCGTTACGGCGCACCAAACACACTTCGCGTTTTTATTACCCGGGATTATAACGGTATCTCCCGGGGTTTTACGGAAGATCCGCTTCGTTATCAGTCGAGGCACGGCAGCGGGAACATCATCCCCGTATCAGATTGGCCGATGGGCATTACAGCGCCTGTTACCATTATTGCCCGGGCGCCGCAAGCCATCACAGATGTGTTCTGCATTCCTTCTTTCAGGAATAAATCGCTTACCCTCGAAGTGGAAGTGGACGCCAAAAATATCACCGGCACTTATAATTTGCAGGCGGAGATCATTGATCAACACCATACCCGTGTGCTTACCCTCTCTAATAAAACAATGCAGCTGGTGAACGGGAAACAGGTGTATCGTGTAACCGCAAACTGGCAAAACCCCATCTGTTGGGAACTGGACAGTCCTTACCTCTACCAGGCAAAGGTGGTATTAATGCAGGATGGCAAAACGCTTTGCCGCTACCCGGATGTAACCTTTGGGTTCAGGGAAATATGGACCGCCGGCAACCAGCTTTTTATGAACGGTCACCTCTCCCGCTGGCGGCTTACCGATGTGTATGGCGTCAATCAATATGGCTTGTCGTTTTACCGGCTGATCGGCTACAACGTAGGACAATTCCAGCCTCATCACAAACTGTGGTGGCTAAACGATGCAGAAACGCCGCTTCTTAATGAAGACATGCTCAATGAAATGGACCGCACGGGAATGGGCTGTACCGTGCCAGGGCCCTCGGTTTCCGTGATACGGGATAAACTGCTGCATGATCCAAAACTGCAGGCCGACTACCAGCAGGAAGCCGCCTACTTTACACGGCATTACCGTAACCATCCCAGTATCCTCGCCTGGGTGATTGCCATGAACAGCGCCAACCCAAAGTCAAATATCGATCCCGCCAGGATGGGGAAACGCGATTCCGTTTACTCCACGCAGGGCAAAGTGATAGACCTCGCGTGTACCATCGTGAAAAAGGAAGATCCCACCCGGCTGGTGTTTGCCCATGCCGATGGCAGCGTGGGCGATATCTCTTCCGCCAACGTATACCTGAATTTTGTACCCCTGCAGGAAAGGGAGGAATGGCCGATGGCCTGGGCGAAAGAAGGCAATATGCCTTATTCCGCCGTTGAATTCGGACCGCCTTACTGGAATAACTTCTGGAAAGGAAAGCAGTTCCTGCTTACGGAATATTTATCCATGTACCTCGGCGATGCCGCCTATGCTACTGAAGGAGAGAACGGATTACGGCAAACGATCGCCAAAAGCAATGCTGCCGGCAGCGCTACGTGGGAGCAAATGGACTTTCAGCAGTATCCCGGCTTCTGGCGTTTCCAGGAATTGTTTACCCGCAACACCAATCGCGCATGGCGTACCTGGGGCGTAAACGGAGGCTGGCTGTACTGGCTGCTGGAAGGCTATGGCAATCCCAACGGGGAAAAGTTGAAAAGCTTCACGCAACGTTACAAATCACTCACCGCCCCGCTAACCGGCAAGCCCGCATGGGCCAATCCGCGTTACGATATTTTCCAAGAAGCCAATCAGCCATTACTTGTTTACCTCGCCGGATCGCCGGTACATACCGATAAAACACATACCTTCTTCGCCGGCGAAACTTTTGAAAAACAGGTAGCCGTGGTATGGGACGGTCCGCATAAGATAGCGCCACAGGCAAAATGGATGCTCAAACAAGGCGATAAAGTATTTCAGCAGGGATCGATGTCGCTGGCAGTAAACGGCGGCGAAATAAAGCTGTTCCCGCTTTCCCTGAAGGCGCCGCAGGTAACCACCAGGACGGACATGCAACTGGTGCTTACCGTTGCCGGGGCAGGCAACGATACTTTTCCGCTCACGGTTTTTCCGCGGCCTGCAGCTGCTGCTGTGAAAGCGCCGGTGTTATTGTATGATCCTGCGGGAAAATCGGCTGCTTCACTGAAGCAGCTGGGCATACAATATTCCGCTTGGGAAAAGGGCAGCCACATTTCCCCGGACGCTGTATTAGTGATAGGCCGTGAAGCCCTGCAGCCGGGCGATACGCTGCCTTATACAGAGAAGGATGTGGCCGCAGGGTTACGTGTGGTGATCCTGGAACAACAACCCACCGTATGGGAAGGTATGGGTTTTGAAACGATAGAAACGATGCCGCGCTATACGTTTATCCGTGACCGGGAGAGCCCCCTCCTCGCAGGGTTGCAGCCAGCAGATATGATCAACTGGCGGGGCAGTCCCGATCTGCTGCCGGAAGGCAAACAGGCAAAAAGCTATGATACACAACATGCACCTAAATGGACCAATCGCCACGCCGTTGCCTCCGTAGCGCTGAAAACCCCTGAGGTGGCCGGTTTCACGCCCATCCTGCAAACTGAATTTGACATGGCATATACGCCTTTGCTGGAATGGCGCTATGGTAAAGGCAAAGTTACTTTCTGTTCACTGGACCTCACTGGCCGCGTGGGCGCTGATCCCGCTGCCACCCTGCTGGCAAAAAACCTGTTTACTTCACAACAACCATCCCTTCCCGGATTACGTGATGTATATTATACCGGCGACAGCACCGGCAGGCAACTGCTCCTCAACGCAGGCATCAGCTTCCGCGATGGACCGGCTACCGGTAATGCTATATGGGTACTGGGTCCGGATCAAACCACCACACCACCACAGCTCAACACATTTATTGCCGCGGGAGGCATTGCATTTTATCTTCCGCAAAAACAATCATTGCTCGCCGGGCAAGGATTAAATACAGCAGCTAAAACCATGATCCAGGCGCACCCCGGGAAAGGAACTCCCTTATTCCGGGCTATTGGCCCTAACCTGTTGCGGTGGCGGGATACGCTACAAGTAACGGCATTTACTTCTTCCCCGTTACTCGACGGACTTCTTTCTGAAGTAAACACCGGCAAAGGGAAAAGCATCTATCTGCAACTTACTCCCGGTCAACTGGCACAACGTTATACAGCAGCCCCGGAAAAACAGGAAGCCATCCAGTTAAGCGTGATCCGCATACACCAACTGATAGCCCAGCTGCTTACCAACATGGGCGCTGCGCCCTCCCCTGCAATGGCCCGCAAGCTCTGTAAGGTGAACCGCCCGCTTTCTTTCCGCACACTCAGCTCCTGGAAAGTGCTGGGGCCTTATACTGCATCAGGCGGAGCCAAAGCGCTGACCACTACTTTTCCCGGACAAGAGGATGCCATTGCCGGCGCTGAAAATCCAAACCTCACCTATAAAACGGATGAAGGCAAAGTGCTCGACTGGCGGCAAACAGCAGATGCCGGTCATAATGGCTTTGTGGACCTCAGTAAAGTCTTCGGTGGCAAAGATGATAACGCCGTAGCGTATGTAACCAAAAGCGTGAACAGCCCGTCGGCGCAGAAAGCCATTCTTCGTATGGGCGTTGACTACTGGATGGAGGTATGGCTGAATGGCAAATCCATCCTTCGCATAGATGCCAACCACCAGAAGCGGGAAAACGAATTTATCGTGCCCGTTACGCTTTCCGCAGGTGAAAATATGCTCACCATCAAAGTAGTCTCGGGTAAAGGTGGGTTTGGTTTCTGGGCTAATATAGCATACCCCGAAGCCGGCGAGGCCCAAAGCAATGCATCGGACAAGAATAATTTTTACCCTGTGGCATATAAATTTTTTGATCCCTACCAGTTTACGTACTGGTAGAAATTTCAAGGATGCAAATCAGGTAACATATTTTTTTATGTTTTTATTGCAAATAATTTAGTTTTGGCATTGATAGTTTAATCAGATGGTTATTGTTACTTTTGGTATTATATCATGCTGAATAAAGATTAATTAATGGACAAACTATTGAAGGGTCAAAAAAATCCGAAGAAGAAACTCATATCAGACAAACGTAACTATTTAGTTAAAACCGTAGCACAAGCTAAAGAAATATCGGGCGACTGGTTGCGCACAATTGACCTTTTACAGGCAGTCGGAATGGGTTTGCCAGAAGTTGACGACCGTTATCACATATGGCGTGTACCTCTTACAAATAAAAAGTCCAAGGACAGAATCGGAGAAGTAGCCATCAACGCTTATACGACAGAAATAATATCGGCTAAAACTACAAAGCAGGAAATGCTTGAAGCGAGGTTATTAGGCAAGGATGAAATAAAAATAAGTAAAAAAAAATCCACTAAAAATCTTGAATATCCAATATCTAATTTGAGAAATACCATTGGACTCGGCGATAGTTCAGCATTGTTGGACGATATGCCAACAGCGAGCGTCGATCTGGTATTTACATCCCCTCCCTATTTTAACGCCCGTCCCGAATATTCGGACTACGAAGTATATGAGGAATACTTATTAAAAATGAGGCAGATTATACGGAAATGCCACAGGGTATTGAATGAAGGCAGATTTTTTGTTATAAATGTTTCTCATGTTTTATTAAGACGTGCAAGCAGAAACGAGGCATCAAGACGAATAGCAGTTCCGTTTGACCTTCACCGTATATTTACAGAAGAAGGATATGAATTTATTGATGATATCATTTGGGTAAAACCTGAAGGTGCTGGCTGGGCAACAGGGAGAGGCAGAAGATTTGCCGCTGACAGAAACCCCTTACAGTATAAAGCTGTTCCGGTAACAGAATATGTTTTGGTATACCGGAAAAAGACAGATTTACTAATTGATTGGTTTATCAGAAATCATCCCGATAGAGAAATAGTACATGAGTCGAAGGTGGATGACAACTATGAAAAAACCAACATCTGGAAGATCCAGCCCAAAACTGTATCAAAACATCCCGCTCCTTTTCCGAATGCACTTGCTGAAAAAGTTATTCAATATTATTCTTTCAAGAATGATGTTGTACTGGATCCCTTTGCCGGTTCAGGAACCACAGGGGCGGCAGCGGCAAAATTAAAAAGACGCTTTGTGCTATTTGAAATAAACCCGGAATATATTAATCTTATAAAAAAAGACGTCCCTCAATGGCTTGGCAAAGAGGCAGAGCAGATACTTTGGCTCAATACACTGCCATCGAATAATACACAACTACTATTCTGATACAGCAAAAATGAAAGCAAAGAAAAACGTACACCAGGAAACTCCCATATCTGACATTTTTCCCCAGAGTGGTAAAGACCTTTTAGTTGGTGGTGGGAAACAATTCGTGGAAAGAATTGGCGTCGAAGCCGTAAAACAAGCCGTTTTTAGTGTAATGATGGGTGAAAACTTGCGCACTCAGACGGAACCTATCTCCCGAATGAGAATAGCGCAGGTAAGCGGAGCAATTATCGCAATGATAGCCAAAGGTTATTTAACGATTGATAATTTCCAACGTGAGTTATCGCGCTTAGCTATCAAAGAGCTCGCCTCTGCGAAGAAAAATGATAATGAAAAAGTATGGCCGGCTCAGTGGCTAATAGGTATAACTGGAAAATCGTTTCAGAATGTTTTAAGAGGTAATCGAGAGGCATTGATAGAATATATAGCCGATTTCGAAAAAGCTATTAAAGATTCTGCCGAACATTGTAAACAACAATACGGTGACTACAAAATGGATCTCCATTTCACGATGAATGGAATCGACAATAAAGTGGCTTTAGACTGGGAGGGAATAACAAGGTTAACAACCGCTATTGGTTCACAGACCCTGACATTGCGCGGCTCTGACAAATCGATATACGGAAAATTATTTGAACGGCTCATACTGGGATCCATTTTAACGCTACTGGGCTTTAAGAGAGTTGACAAAAACAGTGATAAAAAAGAGAGGAAAGAGATTTTCTGGCTTTCGGATAGCTCGGCCAACCGGGAAAGTGATGCCACCGTAGTCATTACCCCTGGACATGTAGCCCGATTTGATATCGGGTTTATCGGGCCAGGCAATTCCGAGATTTCAAAAGATAAGCTATCAAGATTTGATAGAGATATTGAAGTCAGCGGTCAAAATGCCCATTCTGTTACCTTTATCGTGGTTGACAGACTACCGGCAACCGGCAAAACAAAAGCTGCTGCAGATAAAATCGGAGCAGAAATAATCCAGATGAGTATGGCATACTGGCCAAAGGAATTGGCCGATAAACTTGCAAAGAGATTCGGATTTAAGCACGAAATTCAACAAATACGACCTAGCGAACTGAAAAATTACATAAAAACACAAATTGATAAGATAAAAATCCAGGATTTCCTTAATGAGATAACTTTGGAGGAAATTGAGGAAAGTCAGGAAAAAGAAGCGGAACAACAGAAACTTGAATTGGATTTTGAAGATGAGTAATGCTCTTTCCGCAACAATCCAAGAAGAAAATACCACCTTCTGTATATTTACGCACCTGCCTTATTTACCCCAGTCATGACAGAACAGCTATTTATCATTGATGCAGATGTAAAACTCCGGGACGTAGACACAGACAGCTACGGTAACTATATAGCGATTACTGAAAAAAATGAAATAATAGCTCCCTTCTTCCGCACCCAACTACCGGAAAACTATTTGTCTTTCAGGGTCCGGCGGCTAACAGACAGCTTATTTTTAGTGCTTTCAATACCCACCAAAGGGGAACACAATGCCCTGATTTATGACTGCGAAGGCAAACTGCAGTTATCATTTTTTGCAGGTACCGGCATTGAAGAGGTGCTGGTTTTTAAAGACAAGATTGTATTCACTTATTTTGACGAAGGCGTTTTCGGCGACGACGGTCCTAACCTGGAAGGCTTAGCCGTTTTCAATTTCCGGGGGGAAATGTTGTATGGCTTTAACTCCAATGCCAACTGGTTAATCGCCGACTGCTACTGTGCCTGTAAGCTGGATCAAAACACCGTGTTATTTTATCCATACACCGATTTCCAGGTGATATCGCTGAACCTTAAAACCTTCGCCTGGAAACAATACGAAACACCGGCCGATTTTCGGGGCGCCCATTCAATGGTGTACAACTGCGGACAGGTAATTTTACATGGCACTTATGAAAACAAAACGAACTTCTTCCTGTGGAATATCGCAGGAAAAGAGGTCACAAAGTTCGGTACCTTTGACGGCGGATTGAAAGGACTTGAAGAGGGAAAATTTATGACCCTGAAAAGCAATGGCTTTAGCATCATCAATCCTCTTGAAGAATAATGATTCTTTTGACGGAATCTCGGTTAATCATTATGTTTGAAACATTAAAACCAAGCCTATATATGTACCTCAGAACTTTAACGATAGCAGCAAGTGCCAGTGTGCTTTTTGCCTGCAATTCTTCCAAAAAACAATCTAATACAGAAGATAGTACTGCTTCTCCCCAGGTAACCGGCACAACACAGGAAACTACAGCCCCACCGGCTGATACAAAAACATTTGACATTACTGCCATCCCTGTATCAGATAAACCACTTGGCGCATTCCCATATTTCAGTCTGCCGGATGGCTACCAGAACTTTTCAAATAATAAGGTATCAGACTTTGATGTTGCTTTCTTCTGGGTGAAAGATCACTTTGAAAGACCCGAAGGAAAAATATTCTATAACCGGGTCACTGCCAAAGAGGGCAAATCGTACAGCGACCTTGAATTGGCCAAAAACCTGGAAGAAGTTATTACAGGCGTTGGAGGAGTGAAAGTTTCCGAGGCTAAAGTGCCGTGGGATTCCTCTGCTGTGATTCCGGAAAACAATAAGCTGAAATATATACAGGGTTATGGTTTCCTGGGAAATGCAGTTACTACTACTTTCCTGATCCGTCGTGCCGACAGGAACATCTGGGTACAGCTTACGCCAACAGATGACGGCGCATCTGCCGGATGGATGATCCTCGAAACCAAACCTTTTAAAGCCACTGCCTCCCTTATCAAAGCAGATGAAATAAAAAAGGAGCTCGACACAAAAAGGACATAACAGCAGTGAAGACGGTAAAGCGAAGAACCGGAGAGTGGAGATCGTAAAAATATAACGGCGATAAGATCTTTAATTTAAAAGCCTCCAGGTTGTACAACCCGGAGGCTTTTAAATTATCTCAATACACCACACTAGCTTACCATCGGCAAATACTTCTTCCGGTTTTCAATAATTACCCAGATATTAATTACCAGCATCACAAGTGCAATAGGCAATCCTGATGGAGCGTTGAAAATGTTAGTTAAAACAACTCCTACCATTACCGGGAGAATAACTATTGCGCCGAGCGCCCTTGTTTTATTTGGAATAAAAAGCGCGCCGCCAACTACTTCTATTACTCCAACAAGTGGCATTAACCAGCTGATCTGCATGAAGGCGCCCATTAATTTCATCAGGCTTTCAGGCATGTCTTTGGGTACCGGCATGTAGTTAAAGAATTTGTTCAGTCCCGCGTTAATGAACATAAGTCCGAAAAGCAGACTTACTACGAATAGGATTTTGTTTTTCATAGTGTTTAATTTCCGTAAAGATACATTTCATTTTTATTTGCAGTATATCTGCAGTATCAGTTGTGAAGAAATTCTATTTTTTCAATGATGGCAGCAGTTCGTCCAATCCTTCCATAGCCATTGCCAGTCCTTCTTTGAAGCCCATCTGGATAGTGGCTTCCAGTTGAGCCAGATCCGCATAGGAAATGTGTAACTCCACCAAAGTGACCGCTCCTTTGTCAACAAAGGTGACGTTCCATTCCGCCTGTGGCAACTCTTTATTTACATTTCCGTCGGCATCTGCAAAAGCGTCAAGAACGGTGAATTTTTGCTGCGCCTGGATGTTTTTGTAGTTGGCCAGTGCCCAGTGTTCTTCACCTTCCGGGCCTACCATTGCATAGTGCCAACGTCCGCCTTCCCTGAAGTCCATCGTTTTTGTTTTTGCCTTCCAGGGCTTTGGCGCCCACCACAGATCCAGGATTTCACTTTTCGTATAGGCGTCCCAAACCAGGGGAAGTTCTGCTGCAAATTCCCGTTTAATTGTGATGGTTTTGTTTTCCTTGTTTACAGAAAAATCAAAAGCTAAGTTCATACTCATTTCTTTTTGCTTTTTATAGTTAACAATACTTTGTCAAGTTCGTTAAATCTCCCCTCCCACAACTTCCTGAATTGTTCCAGCCATTTGTCAATCTCCTGCATTTTATTTCCATTAAGCTGATAAAAAATTTCCCTGCCCGACTGCTCCTGTTTAACCAGTTCGCATTCCGTGAGGATGCGCAGATGTTTTGAAACGGCCTGCCGGCTCATATCAAAATGTTCCGCAATGGCGTTGGGTGTCATTGCCTGCACGGCAATAAGTAATATAATGGCCCGTCTGGTCGGGTCGGCAATAGCCTGAAAAACATCTCTTCTCATTTCTCCGTTAATTTATTCGCGCAACCGTTCAGTTGCAAATATAAGCAACTAATTGGTTGCACAAAATATTTTGTGTATTTTTTTAAGGGGAAGCAAATATTATCTCCGGTAATTTGATAAGAAGAAGATCAACCTTCTATCATCTTTTTCATGATCCCCAGCGTACCGTTCCAATAGAAACTGAGATGCTGGTATATGGTATCCGTGGGGAAATTAGTGAGCGTTAATGTTAACAAGGTATGCTCCTCCTGTGGCGTCAGTGCAAACCTGATAACCGTGTAGTTCTCTTTGCTATCAGGCAACCGGGATAACGAACTTAGAAAATCATAGCTCACTGCATGATCCGGTGAATACTCCAGCACCGTTCCTTTGTTCTCAAACCTTGCATGGTGGAAACCGCTGATGACTAAAGGAGCGCCCACCTCCCAGGTAGTAACAACGCGGAGATCCAGCGCTGCTTCTCCCATCCATTGCGTCATTAACTTAATGTCTGTAATTGCGTTCCATACTTCCGCCACAGGCGCATTGATCATTATTTTTCTCTCTATTATCTTTTCCATTCTGTGAGCTTGATAAATTTTCCGGAAGCTAATCTGTTTTTTTCAGATCCGGTGACAGCACCGTATAATCGTTTATGTTATATGCCGCCCTTCGAGATAGGCCAGCATTCCTGCCACCACTACCTGTAAAATTAAAAACGCCGTACCAAATAATGTTGTTCCGGAAATATAAAAGATCAGCAGCACCACGCTGGTGATAGTCCACAGCCAATTTGCGTAAACAAGTGCCCTGAGCTGCAATACAGAAGGCTGACGTTGCAGCGCCAGGCTCACGGCCAGTAACGCATATGCCAGCGTAACAACCGCAATCATTGCAACAATATTCACGGGCAAACCGAGGAAAACAGCTAAGGTCCGGAACCACAATAAGCCCACTACCACAGTGCTGCCACCCAGCAGGCAATCGGCCCAGAGTATTTTTTTCAGCAAGGGCAAATCTTTCATCCTATGAATTTAGCTAAACTTTAAACGCAAATTGAATAGCTTTAAATAATAATTACGCCTTATGATGGAAGACGAAGACTACGAAGAATCATATACCCGGAAGGAAACCTTCCGGGGCACCATACGTTATTTAAAAGAAAAGGCAAAAGAGAAGGGCGCCATCGTTACTCATGCCCAGATCGCAGACCGGCTGAATTTATCCGTAGAACAGTTCAACACTTACTATGTAAGTGATGAGGTGCCCACCGAACTGTTCACGTTGCTACGCTCGCAGTACGTGGATCTCATCGGCAACGTAACGGTGCAGCGCATTATCATCACTGAAATTGTCTACCCTCCTGATCCGGAAACGCCCCCGCTTCCGGATGCAGAATAAGATAGTGATCAGAACGCATGATAACGCATTCCTCCATCCACAGTGGCAACGGAGCCAGTGATGTACCCCGCACGGGGCGATACCAGGAAAACAGCCATATTAGCCATATCCTGCGGCTGGCCAAAATCACCCAGCGGAATCTCGCGTTCTGCAAATTTCCTGCGTTCGTCGCCGGGGAAATAAGGCCGTATATTTTCCGTGTCTATCAATCCTGGCTGCAGGCAGTTGACCCGGATACCGTACTGCCCCAATTGTCCCGCAAGCTGCTTGGACCATGCTACCACGGCCGCTTTAGCCACCGCCGACACATTAATGGTCCGCAACTCATACGTGCTGATAAGGTTCAGAATAGCCCCCTGCCTGCGTGCTATAAAATGGGGCAACAGCTGTTGGGTTAGTTGCCGCTGCCGGTCGAAGTCCAGCGTCATCGACTCCACCCACGGCTCTTCCGGCCCCACCACATCCACCGGGCGGCTACGGCCCGCATTGTTGATAAGTATATCCACCTGTCCCAGGATAGACAACGCCGCTGCTGCAATCTTTTGCGGCCCGTCCGGCGCAACCAGGTCCTGGATAAAAGTGACCGGCTCCACGCCGCCTGCACCGGCTACTTCCGCTTTAAGACTATCCAGCAACGCTTCGTTTCTCCCTACGGCGAGGACTTTCACACCCTCTGCAGCCAGTTCTTTTGCAATTGCCCGGCCAATGCCCTGGCTGGCGCCCGTTACTACGGCAGTTTTCCCATTTAAATACAGATCCATGCTTTTAGATTAATACTTTGTAAATACTGTTTTTCATTCCTCAAAAAACAAGGCTGAAAATTTCTTTGTAAAAGTAGCGGGCAGCATCTAATTTTACAGGCTATACAACCAATTGTACGGTACTAACAAACGTGTAAGTAATGGCAACCAGAAAGAAAAACTCCACTTATAGCCGCAACGAAAACATCATTATTGAATGTGATCTTACCTATGCGGTAAATAAAATCGGGGGAAGATGGAAAATCCTGATCCTGAGTAAACTGGAAGAGAAAAAAATGAGGTTCAGTGAACTGAAGAAGGAGTTTGACTACATTACGGAACGCATGTTAACCCTGCAGCTCCGGGCACTGGAACAGGACGGACTGGTTAAACGAACCGTGTATGCAGAAGTTCCCCCACGGGTGGAATATGAACTCACGGAAATGGCGCTGGAGTTCGGCCCCATCTTTAAACAGCTAAGCGCCTGGGGAGGCAAACACCGGAACTCAGCAAAAAAAGACGTCGCATAATGGGACTGGACAGCGTTGACCTGTTGGTAGCAATCGAAAACTATTTCGGCATTCAGATTCCGGATACGGAAGCACAGGAAATCTTTACGGTTCAAAATATGGTGGATGTGGTAGCAAAACATTTGCATCTTTCAGATGATAGTATGAGCGACGGGGAAATTACAGATCAGTTTAAAACAGTCCAATACGCCGCCAATTTTCAAACCCTGATCGATAAAAATAATATCAAAAGCAAATATGAAGTATATGTTATCATAATGGGTATTACCGTTGCCCAAACAGGTGTTGACTACTATGACATAACCCCTTATAAATCTTTTACAAGTGATTTAGGGATCGATTGAGATCCAGCCCACCAACGGTTTCCAGACATCCCGGCAAACACATTTGCATATTTAAACATATTTATAAAAAGGGCGCTGAACTAAAAATAACACTTTCTTCACAAGCCAAACGGGATGTTTTTTTCATTTGCTCTCAAACTTTTATTACTTTTGGCCCCCGAATGAGAGTAGCTATATTTTTCGCATATTTGTGTTTCCTCCTGCTCAGGGGGGAGGGCTATGCTTTTACGGCTACTCATCATAACGATGTTTCCAACTCTTTCGCCAGGAACATTGAACATAAACACCGGATTAAATTTACAGATACCAACCAGGATAATTCTGTTGTCAGCAATTTAGATAATGAAGAAGAATGCCTGATAAGTGATGACATTGAAGAGGACGATGCGGATAATTGTCTTGCCAGAAAATATAAACTACTCACCAGGTACTATCTTGCGCTTGCCGGCCCCGACGTTTTAAGTTATCTCCATAAATGCTTTAAAGCCCCCACACCTTACCTGGGGCATCTTTCCAACAGATACATTACACAAAGTGTTTTAAGGATCTGATCAATAGTGTACATCAGTTACCGAAGGTATGATCATATATGCCTGGCGGATGTATATTAATATTACTTCCTCCGGGCTCCTGCCCGGCGACTGATCCTTTTGCGTCCATAGGCATCCCTGCCTTACAAGCATCCCATCGCTTAATATCCATTTAATATCATGAGTAGAATTGTCATGTTTACGGGCTTGTTTGTCATGTTGTGCCATACAAGCTGTACATCAAAAAAAGAAGTAAAGGAAGAAGCGGGCAAGTATACGGTTACCAGCCCGGTAAGAATTGATACTTCATTTACCAACGAATATGTTTCGCAGATAAAATCTGTCAGGAACATTGAGATCAGGGTCCAGGAACGGGGTTACCTCCAGAACATCTATGTGGATGAGGGCCAGTTTGTAAAAGCAGGTCAGCTGCTGTTCAGGATCATGCCGAAAATTTATGAAGCAGAACTCCAGAAGGCAGAAGCAGAAGCCAAAGCAGCAGAGATAGAACTGCAGAATACAAAAACCCTGGTCGATAAAAATGTGGTATCAAAAAATGAGCAGGCTATGGCGCAAGCCAAACTGGATCAGGCAAAAGCCGAAATGGCCCTGGCAAAGCTCCACCTCTCGTTCACAGAAATCAGGGCGCCGTTCGATGGCACCATCGACCGTATTCCGTTTAAACTGGGAAGCGTTATCGATGAAGGCGGCCTGCTGACCAGCCTTTCAGACAACAGCCAGATGTTCGCCTATTTCAATGTATCTGAGCCGGAATACCTCGATTATGCCACCAACGCAAAAGGCCGCGGAAGCAACAAGGTAAGCCTGCTGCTGGCCAATAATCAGCCGCTCCAGTATAAAGGAGATGTGGAAACCATCGAAAGTGAATTCAACAATGAAACCGGCAACATTGCCTTCAGGGCAAGATTCCCAAACCCGGATAAGCTTTTAAAGAATGGGGAAACGGGCAAAGTCCTGATGACCATTCCGCTTAAAAACGCATTAGTCATTCCGCAAAAAGCAACCTACGAAATACAGGATAAGGTATATGTTTTTGTGGTGGACAACAGGAATGTGGTAAGATCCCGGAACATTGCCATCCGTGGCCAGATGCCCGACATGTATGTAGTTGAAAATGGCATTTCAGAAACTGATAAGATACTGCTCGAAGGTGTTCAGAAGGTAAAAGATGATGATAAGATCAGCTATGAATACCGGAAACCCGAGGAAGTTATTTCCCATCTGCGATTAAAAGCGGAATAGTTCATCTAATAGTGTAGATCAATGCTAAATAAGTTTATACAGCGACCGGTTCTGTCCATAGTAATATCGCTCATTATCGTCTTCCTCGGAGTTTTGGCCATATCTCAGCTGCCGGTAACACAATTCCCTTCCATATCGCCGCCAAAGGTGAATGTAACAGCGGAATATCCCGGCGCGAACGGTGAATTAATGATCAAATCAGTGATCATTCCGCTGGAAAGAGCCATCAACGGCGTTCCGGGAATGAAATACATTGCTTCCGATGCGGGTAACGACGGAGAGGCGTCTATCCAGGTAGTATTTAACCTGGGCACCGATCCCAACCAGGCATCGTTAAATGTTCAAAACCGGGTGGCATCCGTGGTGAATAAACTGCCGCCACTGGTAGTACGTGAAGGTGTAAAGATTACCCGTGAGGAATCTAACATGCTCATGTACATCAACCTTTACAGTGATGATCCTCAAACGGATCAGAAATTCCTTTTTAATTTCGCGGATATCAACATCTTGCCGGAATTAAAAAGAGTAGATGGCGTTGGCTTCGCAGATATTCTCGGTAACCGGGAATATGCCATGAGGATCTGGCTGAAACCAGACCGGATGCTGGCCTACAAGATCTCTGCGGATGAAGTGATGAAGGCGCTGGGCGAACAAAGCCTGGAAGCATCTCCCGGTAAAACCGGCGAAAGCTCCGGTAAAAGATCCCAGACGTTTGAATATGTATTGAAATATCCCGGAAGGTTTACGAATAAAGAAGGATACGAAAATGTTATCCTGAGATCCAGTCCGAATGGTGAAATATTACGCCTGAAAGATGTAGCCGACGTGGAGTTTGGCAGCTCTATGTACGATATCTATTCCAACCTGAATGGTAAACCTTCGGCGGCCATTGTACTGAAGCAATCGTATGGAAGTAATGCCAGCCAGGTAATCAAGGACGTAAAGGCGAAGATGAAGGAGATCAAAGCCAATTCATTTCCAAAAGGAATGGATTATGAAATCAGTTATGATGTATCCAAATTCCTCGACGCCTCCATTGAAAAGGTAATTCATACCCTGCTGGAAGCCTTTATACTGGTGGGTTTAGTGGTATTCCTGTTTCTCGGCGACTGGCGCTCTACCCTCATCCCTGCTATGGCCGTACCGGTGTCTCTCATCGGAACATTTGTATTCATGCAGTTTTTGGGTATCACGCTTAACCTCATCACGCTGTTTGCGCTGGTGCTGGCTATCGGCGTGGTGGTAGATGATGCCATCGTGGTAATTGAAGCGGTGCATGCAAAAATGGAAGAAGAACACCTCTCTCCGCTGAAGGCCACCAAAAAAGCCATGCATGAAATCGCCGGCGCTATTGTGGCCATCACCTTTTTAATGGCCGCGGTATTTGTTCCGGTAGCATTTATGTCGGGCCCGGTGGGTATCTTCTACCGCCAGTTTTCCATCACAATGGCAACCGCCATTATTTTGTCGGGTGTGGTGGCGCTTACGCTTACACCAGCGCTGTGCGCCATGATCCTGAAGAATACGCATGGAAAACCCAAAAAGAAAAACGCGCTGGCCAAATTCCTGGATGGCTTTAATAATTCATTCAACCGCACTTCCGGAAAGTATCAGAAAATACTGGGCGTCATCGTTAACAGGCGTGCCCTCACCTTTGGTATACTGGTGGCTTTCTGCGCCGGGATATGGGTCATGAATAAAACCGTTCCTTCGGGCTTTATTCCCAACGAAGACCAGGGAATGTTTTATGCCATCATCCAAACGCCTCCGGGATCATCCCTGGAAAGAACCAACCAGATAGCCGAAAGACTGCAGAAAATTGCGGAAGGCGTGGAAGGCGTACAATCCGTTTCTTCCCTGGCAGGTTATGAAATTCTTACAGAAGGAACTGGCTCCAATTCCGGTACCTGTCTTATTAACCTGAAAAGCTGGGAAGACCGGAAACATTCTGTCCAGGAAATCATTAGTGAACTGGAAGAAAAATCCAAAGACATCACAGGCGCCACCATCGAATTTTTCCAGCCGCCTGCCGTACCGGGCTACGGAGCCGCCGGCGGCTTTGAATTACGTTTGCTTGATAAAGCCGGATCAGGTGATTATAAGAAGATGGAAACGGTGAGCAGGGACTTTGTAAAGGAACTGAGCAAACGTCCGGAACTATCCTCCGTATTCACTTTTTACAGTGCCAGCTTCCCCCAGTATATGCTGCGGGTGGATAATGATATCGCGCAGCAAAAAGGCGTGAGCATCGATAACGCCATGAACACGCTTTCCACACTTGTGGGCAGTAACTATGAAATCAGCTTTATTAAATTCGATCGCCAGTACAAAGTAATCGTACAGGCGTCGCCGCAGTACAGGGCCTTGCCTGACGATATCCTGAAGCTGTATGTGAAGAATGATCATGATCAGATGGTGCCGTTTTCAGACTTCATGAAAATGGAAAAGGTGTATGGCTTATCAGAGATCACGCGGCATAATATGTACAACGCCTCGGAAATAAGCGGCGCCGCCGCACCCGGATATAGCAGCGGCGAGGCCATTAAGGTGATCAATGAAGTGGCGCAAAAGAGCCTCCCGAGAGGGTTTGGGATCGACTGGGCCGGTATCTCCAAAGATGAGGTAGCCCAGGGCAACCAGGCTATCTATATCTTCCTGATCTGTCTTGGTTTCGTGTACCTGATCCTGGCAGCGCAATACGAAAGCTTTATCCTGCCGCTGGCAGTAATTCTCTCCTTACCTCCCGGAATTTTCGGTGCATTTTTCTTATTGAAATGCTTAGGGCTGGAGAATAACATTTATGCACAGGTAGCAATGGTAATGCTCATTGGTTTGCTGGGTAAAAACGCGGTGCTGATCGTGGAGTTTGCTGTACAGAAACACCGGGCGGGAGAAACCGTGCTGAAAGCGGCAATGGAAGGTTCTAAGGTAAGGTTCCGTCCTATCCTCATGACCTCCTTCGCGTTTATTGCAGGGCTGATCCCATTGGTGATGGCCTCCGGGCCGGGCAGGGTTGGTAACCGTACCATTGGTACCGCCGCCGCCGGGGGTATGCTTTTCGGAACTATTTTCGGCGTGCTGATCATACCCGGACTGTACTACATATTCGGCAAACTTGCAGAAGGACATGCGCTTGTGAAAGACGAAGAAGAGAATCCTTTAACAGAAGAAATTGATCACAATGTATAAATTCAGGATACATAGCGGCATCGGCCTGCTTGGCATTTGCCTGGCTATTGCCAGCTGCAGGGTGCCGGCCAGCATGCCGTTGGCTGAAAACAGGCCGGTTCCCGGGTCGTATAACGGCAACGGGGATACGACGAATATGTCGGCCATTGAGTGGAGAAACTTTTTTACAGATAAACACCTGGTGGACCTGGTAGATACGGCGCTGAAAAACAACCAGGAGCTGATGATAACGCTCCAGGAAATTGAAATCGCCAGGAATGATATCCGGTTCAGGCAGGGGGCATTACTTCCCACCGTTACTGCAAGAGCCGGCGCCGGCGTGGAAAAAGTAGGAAGATATACCAGTCAGGGTGCCGGCGACGCCTCTACGGAGATCACTCCCGGCAAGGAAATGCCGGATCCGCTCACGGATTTGTCCATAGGCGCCTATGCCAATTGGGAAGTGGATATCTGGAAAAAACTGCATAACGCTAAAAAGGCTGCAGTAACCAGGTACCTATCAACCGTGGAAGGCAAAAACTTTGTGCTGACCAACCTCGTGGCCGAAATAGCCAATTCTTATTATGAACTGCTGGCGCTCGACAACCAGCTATTGATAGTAAAACAAAACATTGAGCTGCAAAAAAATGCCCTTGAAATTGTAAAGGTGCAGAAAGAAGCCACCAGGGTAACCGAACTGGCAGTGCAGAAATTCCAGGCCGAAGTATTGAAGTCCCAAAGCCTGGAGTTCGACATTCTTCAAAATATAAAAGAAACAGAAAACAAGATCAACTTCCTGCTGGGCCGCTATCCGCAGGAGATTATCCGGGATAAAGGTAATTTCTTAAGTGCAGTACCTCCGTTGGTAAGCGCCGGTATTCCTTCACAGTTACTGGCCAATCGCCCGGATATTAAGAAGGCAGAACTGGAACTGACCGCGGCAAAGCTGGATGTAAAAGTTGCCCGTGCAGAATTCTATCCTTCCCTGGGCATTTCTGCGGGAGCAGGATTCCAGGCATTTAAGCCATCTTACCTGTTTAAGCTGCCTGAATCATTATTGTACTCCCTCGCCGGCGACCTTGCAGGACCGCTTATTAACCGGAATGCTATTAAAGCGGAGTTCAATAACGCCAATGCACGGCAACTTCAGGCTATATACAATTATGAGCGTACTATTCTAAACGCTTACTTCGAGGTGTCCAATCAACTTTCCAGCATCAGCAACCTGGAAAAGAGCTATGATCTGAAATCGCAACAGGTAGATGCCCTCACCCGTTCGATCAACATTTCCAACGACCTGTTCAAATCGGCCAGGGCCGATTACCTGGAAGTGCTGATGACGCAACGGGACGCACTGGAATCTAAACTCGACCTGATAGAAACCAAAAAGCAACAGCTGAATGCCGTGATTAATGTTTACAGAGATCTGGGAGGCGGCTGGAAATAAAATAAGCATCTTCATTAAAAAAAGCCGGCTGTGATAAGCCGGCTTTTTTATGTTCTAAAGAAATTGGATTACAGCTGCTATTATATATAAAATCTATTATGTAACTCCGGCTCGGGGGATAGTCCCTCATAAGGTCGTTATCACCATCATTCATACTCCACTCATTACAGAGATAGGGATAAGCCATATATAAGCCGTCTCTTTACAGGTACAGGTTATCTACGGCTTATATACGGGTTATATACGGGTTATCTACGGCTTATCCTATAATGGGGTATGGCTGGGCCTGGTATAGGCATAGCCCTGATATAGATTTACAGACGCAAATCAGATATGATTTTTTACACTTTGTGGAAACCGTAACGGTTATCTATGATTTTTAGTGAGGAGTTATCGAGTCGTTGTTCTAAAAGCGGCCTTATTTGGTTATAGATATCACGGCTCACCCATTGGGGCATTGCATCCCTTGTTTCTATGTTATCTCCCAAATGCTCATAAAAAGCTACTCCCGCGGCGTTCCATAAATTCTTTGCCTTCTGCTTAAAACACCACTCAGCAAAATCGTAGTTCTTTTCAAGCTGCTCAATATCATTATTTCTATGTGCTGTTATAGTTGCCGGCAATAATTCAATAAAAACGCTATAGATAGAAGCGTGAGGATCCTCAAACTCTTTTTTTAGCTGTGGAAGACATGCGATCGCCTTTTTTCTCCAGGCACTCATAAACCGATATTATTAAACGGTATTAAGGATTGCGGCAGATAATTTTCCCGCCGCACTGCGGAATTACCCGTCAAACAATACAACTTACCTGGGCAACATAACATCCAACGATGCCAACCGGTTTACATCGTAATTAAACGGCTCCGGCGCTGTATAACTCCAAAAAATATACGGTTGCGACGGCCCCGCCGGAGAAAGAAAGAATTGTATACTATGACTGCTGGCATCTACCGTAATATGAGTAACATTTTCAAGATTAACAAACTGATAGATCTGCTCCTGGGAACATTTGAAAAGGAAAGTCATGTTGATATTTTGATACAAAATACAAAAAAAGATAACTATTTATATATATTAGCTGCATTACACCCTAAAAAACAGTACAACCCAAATGGATAAAAAAACACTGTCAATATTAAAAAAAGTTTACGCCAACGAAAATGGATCTTATAACCCCACGCTTAATAGACACGAACATAAAATCCCCGCAACCGTAACACAGGCCGACCTGGAAATATTAAGCAGTAAAGGACTCCAGCCCAATAATTTTGAAACATTTGATCACGACAATGCCCTGGAAAGATTACTGAAAATTAAAGAAGATAAAAAGCTCACGTCCGGCTTTGCTACTTCGATGTTTTTAAAAGGATTGACGGGAGAAATGCCCCGGGCAAGACAAACCCTGATGAGTTATTTGTATCTCCGGCATTTATACAAACATGATTTTGCAGGCAAAGATACCTGCGAAATTTGCGGACTGCCAAAAGTGGAAACGGAAGACAAAACACATCAGCTCTACACCTATTACCTGGGCCATTCGTGGAATGAACTGCCGCTGCACTATTTAATTGAACTCGAAGAAGCACTGACCTTTGATAAACCGGAAATAACCCAGGCGGATAGAAACAAACTAACCGAACTATTGGACTTCATTGCGCAGGCAGACAAAAAAGAAACGCCCGGAAAGTTGGAACAAAGAATTGCCTCACACAAAATTTTAGACCAAACCGACAAATATAAGCGCTACGGAATTTTACAAACACTGGCTGAATGCGGCATCTTACCAAATCCCTTCATAAAGCCCAGGTACGAAGCATTCATCGCGCAAAAAGATTTATGGGAAGCAAGTAAAAAATTAACGACCTCCTTCCGCTCTGACATCATTTTGCCATTAGGCGGATGGAAAGGAGAAAACGGTGTTGACAAAGAACGCTGCAAAGAGATATTTGACGCAGTGCAAAACTGAAACTATCTCGCAAACTTCCTTGATCCGGCCACACAAAGAATGCCCTAACGGTCACACCAGGCATACCAATGCTCACCCGTTCATGAAGTAAAGTAGCCGCGAGGGCCAATCCAAAAAATGGCTGTAACAATTGTATCTGCCCTACCACTGCAATACCTCCCTGCGCCAGGCCACGGTAAGGCAGCCATCAGGAAATTGACTGCAGCGTAATATTGGGATGAGCTGCAATGATCTCCAATAGTATGTCGAAATAAGTTTGACCTGTGCCGTTGTTCAATTCGTCCAGTTTTTCGCGGAAATGTTCCTTATTGAATGGCGAGTCAGGCAGCAGCTTCTCTTCATAGTACCGTTTGGTAACATCATAGCCCAAAGCCGTTCTGCTTCTTTCCATATTTCTCCATAACAGCACAACCGGTCCGGCGTTTTTGATGACCCCAAATCCTCCGTAAAGCAGGTCATTAAAGGCGTCCAGGCTATCACCCAGCTGCCAGTCTTCACCGGCCATGAATACACGGTTTATTTCCCTGTAAAAAGAAGGGATATCGCTGATAACATCTCCATTAATGATTATTTGTTGCTCCATTGCTGATTTTCTTTTATAAAGATAGTGGCTCCGCTCCCATTTTGGCATGCATCCCATAAAAGTCATAACTTTAATTTTTATCCGGACGCAGGATTTAGTATGACCGATCTTGAATTACTCAGAAAGCATATCGAACAATACATTCAAATTACGGACGCAGAATTTGAACAGTTTATTGTCAATTTTCATCACAGGAAGATAAAGAAAAAAGATTTTCTTCTGCGTGAAGGCGACACCTGTAAATATGAAGCCTTTGTAACCAAAGGCCATCTATCCTGAATATTGAAGCGCCGGAAGACAGCGAGGTGCTCCTCATCAACAAACCTCATAAAGATCTCCTGTATGAAACGCTGTCCAAAGTAGAAAAGATGTTTCGTATCATGAACCAGAAATCGTTGGTTACCTTTCAACGCAGGGTAATTTCTTCATTAAGTAAAACTGCCGACAAGCGCTACCTGGAGTTTATGGAGAAATATCCCGACCTGGAACAACGTCTCAACCAGCAACAGCTGGCTGCATACTTGGGTATATCCCATGAGTTTCTGAGTAAAATCAGGAAGAAGCTGTCCGGTAAATAGTGCATTTTTTGAACTAGTTCAAATTTTGGGAGATAGAAGCCTGCTACTTTTATGGCCTAAAAGATCAGAAAATGAAAAAAGCACTATTGATTATTGATGTACAAAATGGAAAGCTTCCCATCCTTTTGACTACAACAATAGGTACTTTGACTACATCCGTTTTGTGATGGTTGCCGACCTTTGCAATAACAACAAAACAAATTATGAACATCGTACTTACAGGCTCATTAGGGCATATCGGGAAACCGCTCACACAGGAGCTGGTACAAAAAGGGCATACGGTTACAGTTATCAGCAGCAAAACTGAAAGACAAAAAGACATTGAAGCACTCGGTGCAAAAGCAGCCATCGGCACAATGGAAGACGTTGATTTTTTATCGGCTACATTCAAAGGCGCAGATGTAGTATACCTGATGGAAACACTCGATGCTGCCGGTGGTTTCTTTGACCCAAACGTTGACTTCATTGCCACCATCAGCCGGATAGGCCATAATTACAAGCAGGCCATTCAGCAGTCGGGTGTAAAGCAGGTGGTGCATCTCAGCAGCGTTGGCGCTCACATGAGCACAGGAAATGGTATCCTGATTTTTCATCACAACGTAGAAAACATTTTAAAGCAACTGCCGGACGATGTGTCTATTAAATTCATGCGTCCCGTTGGTTTCTATACCAACCTGTTTTCATCTATACGAACCATAAAAACACAAGGGGCCATTGTGCAGAATTATGGAGGTGACAACAAAGAGCCCTGGGTTTCGCCGTTGGATATCGCTGCTGTTATTACCGAAGAAATGGAGCAACCTTTTGAGGGCAGAACCATCCGTTACATTGCAAGTGATGAGTTTTCTCCCAACGAAATAGCCTGTTTCCTGGGCGAAGCAATCGGAAAACCTGATCTGAAATGGCTGGTAGTTCCGGATGAACAACTCCTGGATGGCTGGCTGGCTGCGGGAATGAACCCGCAAATTGCCAAAGGCTTCATAGAAATGCAGGCAAGCATGCGCGACGGTATATTGTATGAAGATTACTACCGGAATAAACCAATACCGGGAAAGATTAAGCTCACAGATTTTGCAAAGGAGTTTGCTATGGTTTATAATCAATCATAAAATGGCTATCTTTAATCATCAAAAAATTAAAACCATTAAGGAGGTTCCTTAATGGTTTAATACATTATGAGAGGTACAAAAACGCACAGAGTTAAAACGATCAGCGAATATCATCAGCTCCGAAATCTACCCAGGCCTGAACATCCGCTGATCAGTGTGATAGATTATGCGGCTATGCCACATAACTTTCAAAAAACCGGTATAAATTGGGTGTATGATTTCTACTTTATCTCCCTGAAACGGGGATTATGCGGTAAAATAGTGTACGGACAACAGGAATATGATTTTGATGAGGGCGTTATGTTTTTTATTTCGCCCAACCAGGTTTTCAGAATTGAAGTTGATCCCAACCTGACAATAAAACGCTCCGGCTGGATGCTCCTCATCCATCCTGATTTTTTGTGGCACACCCCGCTGGCGAAAACCATTAAGCAATATGAATATTTTGATTATTCAATAAACGAAGCATTATTTCTTTCCGAAAAAGAAGAAACAACTGTCAACAACATCATTCAAAATATTCAACAGGAATATCATTCCAATATTGATAAGTTCAGTCAGCAAATCATCATCTCACAAATAGAAACGCTGCTAAATTATGCGGAGCGGTTCTATCATCGCCAGTTTATCACAAGAAAAATCAGCCATCACAAAACGCTGAGCCGTTTGGAAGAGCTGTTGGCAGATTATTTCAGCAACGATGATTTAAAAGGACTACCTACCGTTCAATACATTGCCAGCGCGTTAAACGTGTCGCCTAAATATTTAAGCAGTTTATTAAAAGTGCTGACAGGCCAAACTGCCCAACAACACATCCACGAAAAGCTGATTGAAAAAGCCAAAGAGAAATTATCTACCACAGATTTATCGGTCAGTGAAATTGCTTATGAACTGGGCTTTGAACATTCTCAATCATTCAGTAAATTGTTCAAAAGTAAAACCAACTTTTCACCTTTGGAGTTCAGGCAGTCGTTTAAATAACAGGAACAATCCGCATGATGAACAAATACTTAATACTGGCGTTGGGAATCATTGCCTGCAACACCCCGGCAAAAGAAAAACTCCACACCATCGATTATGTTACCGTAGGTAAAATGATGGATACCATCAGGCCGCCCTATGTGATTGACCTCACCAATAAAAACAAACGGCTTGTGTTTATCGGATGCGACCACAACAGGGACTCCACCCATCCGCAGTTTAAAGCCATAGAAAAATACTTTAATGACCTCCGTCCGGAAATCACTTTTAATGAAGGCGGGCAAATGCCCGACAGCACACATTTTAGCTCTCTTAACCAGGCAGCTTCTACAAGAGGTGAACCCGGCTGCCTGAAATACCTGAGCGACAAAGCCGGCATCCGCATGATGAATGGCGATACGGAAGACAGCCTCGAGTTTTCCATCACCCTGAAAAAATATCCGCAGGATCAGCTGTTGCTTTATTACTTAATGGAACGCCTGGTAATCCCCTACCTATACGGCGCCTACGGCAGCGAGCCTTTTGAAAAGGTATATAACAAAGCCATCGAAAACTGGTTTATAAAAGAAGGCTTCCCGGTATCTGCCAGCCAAAAAACATTTGATGGATTTAAACAATTATACCAACACTACACCGGGGTACCCTTTGAAGCAAAACTGACACCGGAGATCGAAAAATTTGATTACATAAACGGGGGCGATTGCCGGTTCTGCGCCATTGGCCGTACCTCCAAAATGGTGAGGGACAGTATACTACTCGATAAAATAGACCAGGCATTCAATAAATACGATCGCGTAATGGTCACCTTCGGACACGGCCATGCCGTAGCGCTGAAACCGGCGTTAAAACAAATCATGGATAGAAAATAAATAGTTACTCTGTCCTGAACTTTACCTCATTGGCCCAGTGTGCTTTCCAATCCGGATGAAACGCCCTCGCATTTAATTTTGACACGCTCCGCTCCTTTGCCAGCTCCATGCAGCTGCCCGGCGCACCATTATCATTCACTCTGAAAGACAGCTTAACCGGCAATCCTTTGTCGATGGCTGCCTTTACATCCGGCAGCTCCGACCAGGGGATGGCGCACTCTGTGATCAGGGTATTTCCCTCTCTGCGCACCACCAGTTTGCCATTTTTCACCGGTCCTTCCCCTTCCGACCTGGGCTGCCTCGGGAAGAAGTGTTTCCGGTTTAAGCCCGGCGCCAACAGCCGCCATATTTCGGTGCCACCTCCATATTCCGGCGATACCTGGTTGAGCGCGTATTCGTAATCCGTACACTTGTAGCCGGTGTAACGCGGCATAGTTCCGGGCGGATAAGCCAGCATTCCATCCTTTCCTTCAGGCAGTACATTAAATGCCAGCAGCACATTATCATAAGCGTATCCCAGACCGGAATTATCCGGCGTTACCGGGTTTTTACGGTAAGTATAACGTCGCACCCCGGAAGGCCATATCAGCGGAAATTTCACTTCTTTATGCACCAGCGACAAAGCAACACCAGCAGGCAATTGCGGCGGAACGCCCACTATATGGTATCCCGCTTTACCGTATACGTTTTTCCAGTTGCCCCTGGTATCAAAATCCTCTTTTACAAAAATACCAGTGGCAGCAGATGGCGTGTCAAACAACAGTGCCGCCAGTTTGGGTGTATACCACCAGCCGTTGCTGTGCAATACAATCCGTACTTTTCCTGAAAGCTGTAACACCTCCCAGGCGCCGTTCCAAAGGTTGGTAATATTGCGTTGCAACACCTGCGCGCCGTTACTGTATACTTCCAATACCACACCCGGCACACGCAGTGCAGGCAGATACAACGCTACCTGCGTGAGTGAATCCAATTGCAGGTCCACGCCGAAAGAGTTGGTATTATCGCCGCTTTCCAGGTAATGCAGGATGCGGCCTTCACCGGCTGGAAGCTGCAATGCGGCGTCTCCTTCTGCAGGTGCACTGTTCTCTTTGCTGATCAGCGTCTCTTTCATATCCATTGCGTAAGCCGTATCGGGATAAAAGAACCCGTCGTCGGGGCGCTGCTCAAAGCGGTAAGTGCCCGGATGCGGCGTACTGTCGGCTGTTTTGGCCGCAAAATAAAAGTAATGGTCGTCGCATGCGAAATAGCCATTAGCGTAACCATTGGCACGGGTATCAAAATTGCTGAAAGGATACCAGGCTGCTTCTGTTAAACTTACCGCTGCAACACCCTGGCTGCTCACGGTTTGCGGCAACGCCGTTTTCCAATCGTCCAGTTTTCCATCTACCTGTATACTTAACCGGGAGATGAGGTTTACATGCATATCCTCATAATGCACCGCCATCCCATCTGCTCCGGCATCAAAATGAACCGACAGCGGATAGGTGTTGTTCACGGAGGCCGTACCACTTTTGATTTTTACAGGAATGGTGATGGTTTCATGGGGCGCCAGCTTCACCGTAGCCGGAGCATCAATATGCAGATCGCCCAGGCTGATTTGTAAACGGCCTTCTACCGGGCGGTTAAGGATATTGGTAACCTGCAGCGGCATCACCGGCGATTGCTCAATACGTGCAGTCATATCTTCCGCAAGGATTTCTACCGGTTCATAACCTTCTATCCGCGCAGTTTTCAGCGCGTTTATCATAGCCGCAAAGGAACCTTTCGTTCCGTTTGTACGGAGATAATATCCCTGGCTGTTCAGCGGAATTTCGAGTTTGCCGGCTACAGGTAAAACAGGATTGCCATAAAAATCGAATAACTTAAAAGTTGCAGGCAGGATCATCCGGCCGCCCGACAAGGGTTCATAAGGGATTGGCTTTCCGGATGCCCTCAATTTTTCAGCAGCGGCCGTTTGCGCCAGTCCGCGCACTTCCCTGAAAAGTACCTGCTCCGGGCCAAACGCCTCGCCTATATCACCACATATCACTACGGTACCGTCGTCCGGGTTCTTTTTAAGCCCATCAAACACCATTATCCAGGGGAGTCCTTTGGTAAACAGCAACTCCCTGAAATCCCGCTCTCCTACCAGGTGCTGCACGGCGCCGAGGGCTGCGGCCTGCGACCAGGTATCCGGAATACGGGTTATTTCTTTCATACCGCCGGGCGTATTTATTTTACGGGTAAAATGTTCGTTACCTCTGCCACCGGTATACATATAACCTGCGTAAATACCCATAGAACGGTCGTAACCTGCGGAACGGTTAGTGGCTACGGTGAGGCCTATACGATCATCGGTATTGCCCACCCAGCTTTCTGTATCCCAGATCTTCACCCGGCCATGGGGCGATTTGCGGTTCACCCATTCGGGATAAATTGCCGGCGACTCCATCCCCTGGTAGTGGATCGAGCAGAAATCGAAGATGGGCAGAAACGTCATTTTACCATCTGCAAAAAGTTTATCCCATGCGTTGGAATTGGAATCGCCACCACCTACGAGCACGTCTGCGCCTTTTTTACGGGCATCCAGTACCGCCCGGGCCATAACAGTATATATTTCCCGGTAACGCAGAATATCCGACTGCCAGCCGGAAATAGACAGTCCTTCCCAGGGTTCATTCCATAGGGAAACGGCCGTCACCGGCCCTTTGGGCCAGCCGTATTTCACACAAAGCCGGTGTACAAATTCCTGGAAGTCATGATCCGCTGAAGGCATCCAAACCATATCCTGCTTTGTTTTTTTCATCACACCGGCGGAGTCCAGGAAAGAGCGGAACCTGTCCAGTGGCTGATCTGCCGATCCCGCTCCAAACATCAGCAACACGGTGATATTCTTCTCCCTGTACTCTTTTAATTTCCGGTCAATCTCCTCCATTTTTACCGTATAGTCTTTGGCGTTAGCAGGCGTATAATCCACCCCCATACGAATGGCCTGCACGCCTACCCGTTGCAGGAAATCAGCGCCCATATCATCAAGCGATTGCTTTGGATACTGTATCCGCTGCGGATCTGCAGCAAAGGTGCGTACCAGGCTGGTAATAAAACGGCGGCCATATTTACCGAGGTCCATCACCAGCGCATAACCGCCAAAACGCGGAGGAATTACCGGGAGATGATCAATGTTGACATATCCCTTCGGGGAGATATTAACTTTCACCGGTGTAGTACTGATGGTGGCAAACTTCACCATCTCCGGTTGCCACACATCACCCGGGCGGCCTTTAGTACCATAGCTGATCAGTTCTATTTTTCCTTCAGTGTTAATGGGTTCGTTCAGCTGATTCACCACCTGTATCGTATAAGAGGGTTGTTCACCGGGCCAAAGCACATTTGTGGTATTGGAAGCGCCTGCCAGCACCACGTCGTAATTATAATGACGCTGGTTATTTCGTACACCCATCACCGTTTCATAATTCACCCATTCTTCCGGTGCTTTCATCTGGGCCATGCCGCTCTGTGCGCTGATCAGCATCAGTGCAGGTATCCATATATATTTCATCTGTTATTGCTTTATAAACTTACGCTGACCGATCATCTGACCATTGCCGGCGTCTGAAACCACCAGTATATAGGTGCTTTGTGGTAAACTGCTTACATCTATCTTCCACGGCCCGTTAGTTTTTGCAGCTATTGTTTTTACTATTTTTCCGGAGAGATCATAAATGCTGACCGTACATATTTTTGGCTTTGTTAACCGGATGTCTGCATTCAATATATTTACTACCGGGTTCGGATATACGTTTAAACCGGAAGCCATTGTATTCAGCTTGCCGGCCGCAAGAGGGCTGCTGCTGCTATCCACAGCTGCCGGCGGTGTCCAGAGATATAGCACTATCTTATTGGCGTTGTAATCATCTTTGGTGATCATGTATTCGCCGGTGGACCTGTGATATGCTTTGATGCCATATTGTGAATCCACATCGTTGCCCACGTATACATTGGGGTTGCTGCTGTTCATGGTAAGCACCAATGCGCCGGTAGTGAGATCAAAAACATCGATATCAGGAATAGCGTAGTAGCCTACAAAAAGATAATTTCCTGCGGCCGACATTGACTTGGCCTGGGCCCGGCTCAGTGTAATAACGGTATCGGGCGTACGATTTCCGGCCACCCAGCCGTGATATACTTCTATGCGGTTGCCGATCAGCGTCCAGTCGGTGTTGCCACCGGCCAGCACCATTACATCACTGGCGGGGATATATTGCAGCTGGTTTAACCGGGCAATAGTAGCGGGTACAGGTGTGGATATCACCGGTCCCCAGATGGGCTTTCCGTTGCCAGCAAAGCCCGTTAAAGGATAATGCTGGATGGCATTGGTTTTATCCTGGGAGATCCAGATATCTCCCAGAGAATCCAGGCAAAACCCATTCCTGACCTTAGAGATGGTATCACCGGGAATGGCGATGTACCCATCTGTAGCAGGATTGAAATAATACGTATAAAATATATCTGCATTCTGGTTATTGGCCACCAGGATACGTTGTCCGCCTACATTAGCCACGTGACCAAAATGTTGTCCCCTGGCACGGTCGCTCATCTGTATCCGCGCATCCCAGGGATAGCGGTACGGATCAACGGTATTGGCTACATAGGCGCCACCATCCACACCGGTATAGGAATAAATGATATTACCGCTGTAAAGCAATTCACCATCGGTGCCGGCATCTGCTGCAGCGCAGCCTTCAAAGTTCAGTGCCTGCAGCGTCCACAGCAACGAACCGGCAGTGCTGTAACAATGAATATCGGTAGCGCCGTTCCGGCCCAGGTCCCAGGTGCCGCCCCAGGGATTATTGAGTACATACAACTTACCGGAAGCATCGCGGCCAATGCCCACTACCCGCGTAAAGCGCTTGTCGCCCGCAGCCCCGCGGATACCACCTGTTTCATTGAGATAACCGCCCAATGCGCCAAAGGTACTGCTCAGTACAGGCGTTCCCGTTAGGTTAGTATACACTTTGATGTTCATGTCCGGTCCCTGATCGCCTACCAATAGTTGTCCGCTTACACTATCTGCATATAAAGCAGACGGACGCGCCGTGGCGCCAATATTCAATACAGTACCTGCCACACCGGTAGAATCAAAACGGCGGATGGTACCATCACCCAGCTGCACTACCCAAACGGCGCCCGAGCTATCGATAGCAATAGGCCCCGGCGAAGTAACAGCCCATTGTCTTATCAATACGCCTCCTGTGGTGAATACTGCCACCCGGTTGCCACTGGAATCGCTTACATATACGCGGCCGGCGGAAACGGCAATACCCCGGATGGCATCTCCGGTACCTGCACTGGCAGTAAACAACAGGTCGCGCAGTTTGGTGCTGCGGTTGTAACGCCCTATTTTACCGCTGTTGGGCGCCTGCTGCGCGGTAAAAATATGCGTGGCATTGCCGCCAATAGCGCTGCCCTGCGATTCTTTTGTACCGCCCATACGACCCACAGTAGCCCCGTTCTGATAAATGCCGATATTGCGTCCCTTTTCATCCCATAATGAGGCAGTATACACCACTCCTTCCGGTGATACCCACATGGAACGGGCACAGTTGCCTACATAATTAGTTACATCAGAAAAGTTATTGCCTACCCAGGTGGTGGTATATTGCGCATAACTGAAACAGGCTGTTAATATCAGCCATAACGTGGAAATAGTTTTTTTCATCTTTATAAATTTAAGATGTTAGTATCCGTGATTCTGTACAAGCCGCGGGTTACGGCCTATCTCTCTCAAAGGCACCGGCCATAATGTCTGATATGTGGTAATCCCTAATACTGCTTCCGCCCTGCCGGTACGCACCAGGTCGTAAAACCGGTGGCCTTCAAAAGCCAGTTCCTTAAACCGCTCGTTTTCTATAGCCAGTGTAAGATTTGTTTCACTGCCATAAGGAAAATCATGTGCGCCCGGCGAGGTCAACGGCTCTGCAAAAGCCCTGCGGCGGATGATGTTCAATGCTTCTGTGGCTTCTGCTGTTTTACCCAGGCTGTTCAACGCTTCCGCCCTTACAAGAATAATATCTGCCAGCCGCAACGCAATAATATCGGGCTCTGTGCCACTGGTTAAACGGGTGTATTTATTTACATATGGCAATGCAGGATCTGAAGTTGTGAGGCCCAATGCAGCATTCTTCCTGATATCACCGGTTTCATAAGCGCCAATGATCTTTGCAGTGGGCGTTATCTGGTAACTGCCCTGTTGTATACCGGCGGGAATACCATTCACCGGCACATATAAACTGAACAGGCCGTTGGCCTGTGAAGAAGAACTTACAAACTGTATTTCAAATATCGCTTCGGTACTGTTTTTACCACCGGTGGAAAACATGCTGCTATAGGCTGCAGCACCGCTCACCAGCGTATACACCGGGCTATTCATTACCTCCAGCGCTTTGGCAGCTGCGGAATCATAGTTTTTCACGCTCAGGTATGCCTTTGCCAGCAAGGCTTTGGCAGCGCCCTGGCTGGCCCTGCCCCGGGTAGATGCCGCCGCTGCAAACGTGGGAGGTAACGTAGCTTCAGCTGCTTTCAGATCTGAAATGATCAGCCGGAAAACACTGTCGGCCGGCGAACGTGCAATAGTAAAATCCGCGTTGAAAGATGTATAAGGCTCGAGCACCAGCGGCACGGCACCATAAGCCTTTACCAGGTTGAAATAAAAATACGCCCGCAGGAAATGTGCTTCCCCCAGCAACTGTTCTTTCCTTCCACCTGCAAACAAGCTATCTTTCATAAGCGGAACATGTTTCAGCAAATCGTTGGCGCGGCCGATGCCGGCGTAGTTATTTTGCCAGTAGCTTGCTACAATGGCGTTATCTACCGGGATGCCGTGATTGGTAAAAGGGCTGTAATTGATCAGCAATGCCGTAGTAGCGTCAGACGCGGCGTCGAAAGCAACCGGGAACTGCATCGACATACTTTGTATGGCCGGGTAAATGCCCACTGCGGCACTTTCTGCATCGTTGGCTGTTTGCCAGAAGTTTTCATCTGCAATGGTATACTCAGGCACCTGGTCCAGCACTTTGGTACAGGAAGCAAATGCGATGAGGAGATATATGAGTCGTAATTTCTTCATGGTGGCTGCTTTTAAAAGTTTACATTTAATCCAAGCAGGAAGGTGCGTGGCTGCGGTTGTACTGCCCAGTCGATACCGAGCTGCGAATTCTTCACCGACTGGTTCTGCGATTCAGGGTCCAGGCCGGAATAGCTGGTGATCAGGAAAAGATTCTGCGCACTGGCGTATATCCGGGCGCTGCTGATCCGTACCTTTTTCAGCAGCTCCGGCCGGAAGGTATATCCCAGCGTCACATTCTTCATCCTGATAAACGACCCGTCTTCCACGAAGCGCTGCGATACTTCACCATTGGTTAAACTGTTGGGCGTGGCAGGATCATTGAATACAGCCCTGGGCACATCGGTGATGGTATTCTCCGGCGTCCAGCGGTTCAGCGTACGTACGTCGCCGTTATTATAGCCGCTCATACGCTCCAGCATGTTGCGGGTTTGGTTGTATACTTTATTGCCATACGACCAGTACAGGAAGAAGCTCAGGTCTACTCCCCTGTAACCGAAAGTATTGGTAATACCGCCGGTGTAATCCGGCAACGCATTGCCCAGGATCACGCGGTCGGCAGCCGTTATTCTTCCATCAGCATTAATATCGTCATAGATCATGTTCCCGGTTTTAGCATCTACTCCTTTGCTGCGGTAGCCAAAGAAGGAACCAACGGGCTGGCCTACACGAAAAATACTGGTGGGTAAACTGGTACCGAATGAACCAGGCAGACTTTCTGTAAAGTCGGAACTGGAAGGGTCGCCGGCCACGGTTTCAGGCAAACTGGTAATTTTATTCCTGTTGAAATACAGGTTGAAATTGGTGCTCCAGGTGAACTTGCCGCGGATATTGTCCGTATTGATTCCTATCTCCAGTCCTTTATTCACCATCTGCCCGATGTTGGCGCCATTGGTACGGTTAAAACCAGAAGTATAGGGCAGATCCAGTTTAAAGATCAAACGGTTGGTGAGCTTGCGGTAGGCATCTACGGTAACGCTGATCCTGCTGTCCCAGAAACTCAGGTCCAGACCGAGATTGGTGGCAGTAGTTGCTTCCCAGCTAAGATCCACATTTGATAAAGAGGTAGCGGCAATACCAGCTTCTGACCCATAATTATAACCGGTGGAATAAGTGGCGAGCGCGGGAAAGTCGCTTCCAAGCCCCTCATTATTACCTGTAACGCCAATGCTTGCACGCAGTTTCAGTTCATTAATAAAACGCTGCTGTTTCATAAAGGCTTCATTGGTTACCCGCCAGCCTGCGGCCACAGAAGGAAAGAAGCCATATTTTTTATTCTCGCCAAAACGGGAGGAACCATCCGTACGCAGTACCCCTTCCAGCAGGTAGCGATCGTCGTAGTTATAACTTAAACGGCCGAAATAAGATACCAGCCCCCATTGCGAGCGGTAGTCCAGCGGTGCAGAAAGCGAGGTAAAACCGGTTACTGCCTGTATGATATCGGTTGAATTGGTGTTGCCGGAAACGCTGATCCTTCTCACATTAGCCTCCTGCGCGCTCTGACCGAGCAAGGCCGTTAATTTGTGTTTGCCTTTTAACACCGGTGCATATGATAACGTATTTTCATTGACCCATAAGAACTGGGTGAATACAGACACAAAACCGCTCGCTGCGGAACCGTTGTTCACGAGTTTCGACTGGTAGCGGTCGTCGGTTACCTGCTGATTATCGAAGCCAAAACTGGTTTTAAATTTCAGACCGGGAAGGATGGTGTACTCGCCATATACATTTCCGATATAGCTGTTTACGATCGATTGAAACCGCAGGTTATTGGCGATCATCACGGGATTGGTCCAACGGCGGTTTCTATCGGTGTAATAAGTACCATTAGGGTTGTAAACAGGATCGTTGGGGTTTTCTATCAGCGCGAGCGCCAGTACAGATTGTCCTGAGAAGCTGTTGTCCATGCGGTTGTTGGTAGACCTTACTCCTGTTAAATTTACGCCGATCTTTAATTTATCGCTTGCCGCAAAATCAAAGTTTACGCGTCCGTTAAAACGCTTGTAGTGTTGCAATCCTACAATGGTGCCTGTTTGATCCAGGTAGCCGAGGGATACGTAGTGTGATGTTTTACCGGTACCGCCGGAGATAGATAAATTATAGTTAGATACCGGCGCCGATCTGAAAATAGCATCCTGCCAGTCGGTATTACGACCAGTATTCACTACAGCAGAATCTACCGGTAACCCCGCATTAACGCGGGATTCTTTGAACAGTTCCACAAACTGTTCGCCGTTCAGCAGCGGCAAACGTTTGGGGATATCCGCCACACCGGTGTACATGTTGAAATTAAAACGGGATTTACCTTCCGCACCTCTTTTTGTGGTGATGAGGATAACGCCGTTGGCGCCCCTGGAACCATAGATAGCGGTGGCGGCGGCATCTTTCAGTATTTCCACCGACTGTATATCGTTGGGGTTAATATTATTGGTAGTGGCAATCCGTTGCCCATCGCCGGAAACGCCATATTGCGCCGCAGGAAGATTGCTCATGGGTACACCGTCTATTACATACAGCGGGCGGTTTTCGCCAAACAGTGAGCCGTTACCACGGATACGGATATACGTTTCATCACCGGGAGCACCGGAGTTTTGTACAACCTGCATGCCTGCAGCTTTTCCCTGTAATGCCGCATCCAGGCTGGTTACCGCAACACCGGCCAGCTCGCTGCCTTTAATGGAACTCACTGAAGAGGTCAGGTTCTTTTTCTGCTGGGTGCCATAGCCAATTACCACGAGATCATTCAGCGAAGCGCTTTGCAGCTTTAACACAATATTGATGGAAGACTGCCCGTTTACGCTCACCTCTTTGGATTCAAACCCCACATAGGAACAAACCAGGATGCTGTTGTTGTCCGGCACTGCGAGGGAGAAGCTACCCTGGCTATCGGTAGTAATACCAAGCGAAGTGCCTTTTACGCGAATGCTCACACCTGGCAGCGGCGATCCTTTTTCGTCCGATATTTTCCCGGATATGGTGATCCTGTTCAGCTCCTTCCCGGCAGGCAGCGGCGTTGTTTTTTTAGTGATCACTACTATTTTATCAGTTATTTCGTATTGCAGGGAAAGGTTGCCCAGAAAGGATTTCAGCACTTGTTCCAGTGGCTGGTCTTTACATTCAAGCGATACTCTGTTGAGCGCATTGGGCGGCTGATCGTGCCAGATAAAAGAATAACCTGTTTGCTGTTTTAACAGAACAAGCACTTTCTCCATCGGCACATTTTTTACGGAAATTGTTACATGCTGTGCATAGGCGTTCAGATGCAGCAGCAGGATGGTCATAAAGATCCATAGCGGTTTGGCGGGCCATCTATTTACAGCCGGGAGAATGCCTGTGGCAAGGAATTTCATATTTTTCAATCGTGGATTTTAAATATTAGCAATCATAAACGTGGAAATTTAATCGTGTACACACAGCTTACCTTACCGAGGGCCCTCAGCAAAAGGTTTTCAGCAGATGTGCATACTACGTGTGATCCGTGCAGCAATCAGGTCATGACATATTTATTTAAAAAGATGATTTAATTGGCCTCCTGGTAAGGCATCACGGTAATAGTTCTTCCCTGTATCTTAAAACGTACGATTTTGGTTAGTTCAAGTGCTTTCAATAACTGTGTTATCTTTGCTGTCCTGGAAACAATGCCGGATAGCTTAATGCCGGACATGTCTCCTTCATATTTTATCTCTATATCATACCATCGTGCTACCTGTCGCATGATGGCACTGATATCGGTATTCCTGAAATAAAACTCACCGTTTTTCCAGCCCAGTATTTCTTCCATGTCGGGCCTGGTTATGCTCAGCTCACCGGAAGCGTGTTGCAGTACTGCCTGTTCACCGGGATGCAATATCCTGGCAGCGTTTACTCTCACTGCGCCCTGTACCAGCGTGGTTTTCACGGTAGCTTCATCGGTGTAGGCCATGATGTTAAATGCCGTACCCAATACCTGTATCTCCATGCCTTTGGCGGTCACGATAAATGGTTTCCTGTCATCTTTGGCAATATCAAAGTATGCTTCTCCCGACACCTCCACGGTTCTCTTATCATCCGGGAAAGCGGCGGGATACCGGATAGAGGAAGCAGCGTTGAGCCAAACATGTGAGCCGTCCGGTAATATAAGCTGGTACAGGCAGCCGGTGGGTGTTTGCATGGTATTGTATACCAGGCCGGTGTTCTTCTGTGAAAATTGTTTATATGCCAACTGCCCGTTGGCCAGCTTAATTACCTGTGCGGAGCCCTGCCGGGCGATGGCGCCGTTAGCGGCGCTGTCGAGCGCAATGCGGGTGCCATCTCCCAGGATCAGTACCGGGCGTGCTGTTCCTTGCGGTATCTGCGCCTGTTGCGCTATGAAACCTGTCGTTGTTTTTTTATGGGTACTCCATTCCCAGCTTACTGCCAGCAGCAATAAAAAGATGGCTGCCGCAGCGGCGTATTTAAACCAGGGACGGGCAATAATGGATGGCCTGGTTCGGTGTAAAACAGGTACAGCCTCACTTTGCCGCGCTTTCATCATGATCTCCTCCGCCATTTCACCGGCATCAAAATCTGCATTTTCGGCATAGGCAGGGTCATTAAAGGCATCCTGCAATAATTGGGAGAGCAGCGCCCTATTTTCCGGCTGCAGGGCCATGCTCCTGAACAACCGGATTTCTTCGGCGTTCAGCGCTCCGCTCATGTATCCTTTAAATAGTTCTTCAAACGTAATTTCAGACATATGCTGATGCAGATTTAATATCTCCCGTTATAAGGACGGAAAACAAAGAAGGGGTAAGACAGTAACCCTGAAAATTTCATAAAAAATAATTGGAAGTCAGTAACAGTAAGGCAAAAATACTTTCGGAATGCCGGTTTAAATATTCCCGGATGCTGCGCAACGCCCTGACAATATAGGTTTGTGAGCTCACTACAGAGATATTCAGTTTCCGGGAGATCTGTACATGACTTAGCCCGTTAAAACGATGCAATACAAAAACGGTCTTTACTTTTTCCGGGAGATGCTCAATGGCCAGCAGCAGGATCTTTTCCAATTCCTTGTATTCCATACCGGATTGGGCGTCGCTGAAAGGAGCATCGGAGAGATGATCGGCCAGGAATTCAATATTATCGGTGTGCAGCACTTTCTTTTCCAGGTGATCCATGATAAGATTGCGGGCACATACATATATAAACGTTCCCACCTTCTCCACACCAGGAAGCTTTTCCCGGTTGTTCCATAATTTGAGGAAGATATCCTGTGAGAGATCTTTTGCCTGTTCAGGAGAGCGTGTCAGGCGCAGCGCTGTACCATATACCTGTGGCCAGTATTGTTTAACGAGAACCTGGAAGCTCCGCTCATCTCCTTTTGCAACGGAGAGCAACAATTCCTGTTCATTGACGTGGATCACGGATGGTATCAGTGTTAATTATAACGGGTAGTGATGCATGAAAATAATACAACCTGTTCTAATTTACAAAACAATACCACCAGGCGGGCCTTAAAAACTACGATTGGTGAAATGACTGCTTAAATTCTACCGGGGTTAAACTGGTTTTACGTTTGAATAACTTATTAAAGGACTGAGGATGCTCAAAACCCAACTGGTAAGCAATTTCGGCCACCGACAGATGAGTGGACATCAAATATTCCTTTGCCTTTTCAATCAACTTTTCATGAATATGCTGTTGTGCATTTTGCCCGGTGAGTGAACGAAGCATATCACTCAGGTATCGCGGAGAAACATGCAGGTTATCTGCCAGGAACTCAACTGTCGGAAGCCCTTTCTGCAGGCCATCTTCCTTATCAAAATAACTATTAAGCAGATCTTCCATGCCGGTCAGCAGATCATGATTCACAGATTTGCGGGTAATGAACTGGCGCTTATAAAAACGGTTGCTGTAGTTGAGCAATACTTCAATATACGATACAATAAGATCCTGGCTGAATGCATCAATGGCATTATTGAGTTCGTCTTTTATACTTTCGACGACAGTAAAAATCTGCTGTCTTTCTTTTTCCGATAAATGCAGGGCTTCATTGGTATCATAAGAAAAGAATCCGTATTGCTTGATCTTCTGCCCGAGGGGATAATTCCTGATAAAATCGGGATGAAAGAGCAGGGAAAACCCTTCATATACTGCTTCATTCGGAATGATGATCAGTTGATTGGGGGCCGTAAACACCATTCCGCCTTCGTCGAAATCATAATATCCCTGCCCATATCCCATTCTTCCCTGCTGATTAACTTTGTATGATATCTTGTAAAAATTCAACAGCAAAGATTCAGGTAGCTGACTGATGTCAACCTTGATACTGGTGTTGTCGAAAAAACCAATCAAAGGATGCACCGGTTTTGGCAAATCCATTAACCTGTTCAATTCAGAAATGGAATCTATTTTTGCAGGGATATTATTTGATTTCTTCATTTATCAAAATTAAGACTTAATTGCCTAATATACTTTTACCCAACTCAATCCGGGCGGCTTCTTTACCAATTTCCAAGCGTCTGTTGTATAGAGCATTCGCATACTCACCCCCAACATAGGTGATTTTATTTTGTCCGTCGGTAGCGGCTTCGTATACAAGTTCAGCTATTTCTTCTGCTGAAGAGAAACTTTCAGGCGTGAATAATGCGAAAACCTTTTGCATCATTTCATCGTAAGCCGGGTGATTGCCTATATCCAGCGACCTGCCTCCAAAATCTGTAACAATGCCACCCGGTGCAACGGTTTTGATACCGATATTGTCCTGGGCCAGTTCATAGGATAAAGATTCGCTCCAGCCTTCCAGCGCCCATTTGGTGGCATGATAAGTAGAACCCAGCGGAAAACCAACTAACCCTCCGATGGAAGTAATAGTGATAAATAAGCCTTTTTTCTTCTCCCTGAAAAAGGGAATAAATGCTCTTGTAACCCTCATAACGCCGAGTAAATTGGTATCCAGTTGTTTCTCAATCTGCTCGTCGCTCAGCGCTTCCAGAGCGCCCATCAATCCGTATCCTGCGTTGTTGAGTACCACGTCCACATCATATTTCCCGGTAACACTTTTTACGCAATCGTTAATTTGTGCAGCATTGGTTACGTCGAGCGGTAACAGCACCACATTGTTCAATTGTGAAAGTTCTGTTTCGTTTTCCGGTTTACGCATGGTGGCAATTACCTGCCATCCTTTGCTTTGAAATAATTTGGCAGTTGCTTTGCCCAGGCCTGTTGATGCTCCTGTAATGAATATCGTTTTCATTTGTCGATGTATTTAATTTTACATCTCAAAGGTCTGATAGTGCAGGAAGCCGGATGTTGCCAAATTGAGTTTTGATGTAGCCGAAATGACCAATCAATTACACGAATCACTACTTTCTTATTATTTTTTGCCCTAGTTTGCAAAATAATCCGGCCTTAAAAGATAATTGTCATCTGATCAAACATATACTGAGAAGGAACTGCTTTTGCGCATTGCTGAGGGGGACGAAGCCGCATTTGCAGCGTTGTTTAACCTTTATTCCACTCCATTGGCGTCACTCGCCTTACGGATGCTCCACAGCGAAACGGCCAAACAGGAGGTGTTACAGGAAGTTTTTATTAAGATATGGCTGAACAGGGACCGGCTGAAAGACGTACAGCTCCCGGGCCCCTGGCTCAGGAAAATCACCGTTCACGAATGTTTGCAATATCTCCGCAAAACGTCCTTATATAATGCCAAGCTGGGCAACCTTAACCTGGAAGGCGCCAGTTTTAACCAGGCGCTGAGCACCATTTCAGTGAAAGAAATTCAACTTGCCGTGAAACGCGCGCTCCGGGTAATGTCGCCCCAGCGCAGAACCATTTATGAGCTGAGCAGGGAAAAAGGCATGACCACCAAAGAAATAGCCGCTCATCTCGGTCTTTCCGACGGCTATGTACGCAATGCCCTTAGTGCCGCACTCCAGGCTATCCGGAGCTTCCTGCCGGAATCCGTTCGCCTGCCCGCCATTATTATTTTTTTACTTTTTTTTAGAAAGTGATAGTGACAACGCTCTCTCTCCCGCATCTTATTATATAGCGCATGGAAAATACACGCATATATTACCTGGCAGGGCAATACCTGAAGAAAAGCCTGAGCAGCACAGAGCAGGCGGAGTTTCAGCAGTTATTGCAGTCACCGGACCACCAGGAGACACTACAGGCCGCTTTTGAGGAGCTGGCAGGCGAGCTGGATACAACGGCCCCGCAGGATGAAGCACTGTTGCCGTTGCTGCAACGGGCATTGAACAGCGACAAGCCCGCACGCCGTATTCATTTCCTGCCCCGCAGAAGCTGGGCAGCGGCGTCCATCATCCTCCTGGTACTGGCCGCCGGCACTTACTTCCTGGTCACCCATAAAAAAAATACACCGCCGCCTGTTATGGCTGCTAAACCTGTGGACATTGCCCCCGGCAGGGAGGGCGCCATCCTTACCCTGGCCGATGGCTCGAAGGTAGCGCTGGATAGCCTCAGCAATGGCGTGATCGCCAAACAGAACGGCACTCAGCTGGTGCTCGCAAACGGCCAGCTGGCTTACGATCCGGCGGGAGCACCCACCGGGGAAGCTGTATATAATACGATGTCTACCCCGAAGGGGCGGCAGTTCCGGATCGCTTTACCGGATGGTACACAGGTATGGCTCAATGCGGCCAGCTCCATACGGTACCCTACCCTGTTTTCAGGTAAGGAAAGGATCGTGGAAGTTACCGGTGAAGCATATTTTGAAGTGGCAAAAAATCCAGCCATGCCTTTCCGCGTGCGCGTGAACAATAAAGCAGAAATAGCCGTGCTGGGTACGCATTTTAATGTGAATGCCTATGACAACGAGCAATCTATCACCACTACCCTGCTGGAAGGATCGGTACGTGTGGCGGCCCTCGCAGGCGGACATAAACCGGGAGATGTAATCCTCCGGCCGGGCCAGCAGGCGCAAATCGAAACAAAGATCAGGGTTATTGAAAATGCCAACATCGATAAAGTGATTGCCTGGAAAAATGGCCTGTTCTATTTTGATGGCGTCAGCCTGGCTGAAATCATGCGCCAGATGGAGCGATGGTACGATATCGAAGTGGTGTATGAAAAAGGGATTCCGGATATTGAATTTGAAGGAGAGATGACCAAAGATGTTTCGCTAAACGGATTGTTGGTGATGCTCAAAAGAACCGATATCCACTTTCGCCTGGAAGGCAGGAAGCTGATTGTGCAATAATACAGTTATCATAAAAAAACCGTCACAGCGCTAACTGTGACGGTGGATGAATTTAATTAGTCAAAAAAACGGTCTACCAACCACTTTTATTAACAACCAAATCTGCTGCAAATCTATGCAAAAAAAATGCTATTGCCCCCCTGTTCGTGCGGGGCAGCACCGGGGCATTGCCAGATCCGCCAACGACGGATTCAGCAAGTCCTTTAGAATAAGAACCAAAATCATGAGGGCTATGAAATTAACGACCTTCTTATTAACTGCCGCCTTTATTCATGCCCATGCCGCCAGTATGGCTCAAAATGTTACCATCTCCGGCAGGAACCTGACGCTGAAACAGGTATTCACCGCTATTAAAAAGCAAACGGGCTACGTGTTGCTGAATCAGAAAGGGGTACTGGCCGATGCCAAACCAGTGACGCTTGCTGCCGATAACCTGCCCCTGCGGGACCTCTTAAACGACGTCTTTAAAAATCAACCTTTAGAATATGTGATCGAGGGCAAGACGATTCTTGTTTCCCGAAAACTCCTGCCTGCGCCTTCCGGCCAGCAGGCTTCTCCTTCCGCCCCTCCTGTTGCCACATTCATTCCTGTTAAAGGTTTTATCCGTTCTCCCAACGGACAACCTTTGGCGGGAGTGAACCTGGTAATTACAGGAACCAATAAAGGCGCTATCTCTGTTGCCAATGGCTCTTTTTCTTTTGATGTGAATACGGGAGATGTTATTAAAGTATCTGCCATCGGGTTCGCTCCGCTTACCCTCCGTTTTACCGGCAACAACTTCCAGGTAGTATCATCTGAACTGCCTGCCAAACGGAAGTCTTCCGGTGGAGAAAGCGCATCTTCAGAAGGCGTTTCAAAACTCATTTCCGGAAATCCGTCTGCGCTCATTATCCAGCTTGCGTTAAGTACTTCACCCATAGATGAAGTGCAAATAACGGCCTATGGTACCACGACTAAAAGATTTAATGCCGGTAACATTACTACGGTTACATCTAAAGAAATAGCGAAAAACCCGGTAAACAATGTGCTGGAAGCGCTGCAGGGAAAAGTGCCCGGGTTGTTTATCCAGCAGGTAACCGGTCAGCCGGGAGGCGCCTTTACCGTGAGGATGCGCGGCTCCGCAAATCTGACCACCGGCGCTACACAACCGCTGATCATTGTGGATGGCGTACGTTATCCCGGTGGTACGTTACCTCTTTCCACCAATACTTCCTATGGCACAGAAAATTTCCTGCAGGGAGGCAGCGGCCTCAATTATATCAATCCAAACGATATTGAAAGTATCGATGTGCTCAAAGATGTGGATGCCACTGCCATTTATGGTTCTTCCGGCGCCTATGGCGTAATCCTGATCACTACCAAGAAATCCAGGGCTGCCCAGCAATCTTTTAACGCTAATATCTACACCGGTATATCGGTAAACGGACAAACATCTCCGTTGCTCAATACCGATCAATACCTGATGCTTCGCCGCGAAGCACTGGCCAATGATAAGCTCGAAGTATCCGCCAGCGACAATGATCTGAACGGCACCTGGCCCGCCGACCGCTACACCAACTGGCGGAAAGAATTCATGGGAAAGTCGGCCGCCACTTCCAACGCTAACTTTTCTTACAGCGGTGGCGCCCAGCACACCACGTACCTGATCAGCGGAAGTCTACGCGATATCGGCAACATACAACGGCACAAAGGATCAAACAGGGATGGTTCGCTCCGGTTTGCATTAAACACCAGCTCGGCCAACGATAAGTTTACGATGGGCATCACCGGTACTTACCTGTCTTCGAAAAATGACATGGTGCCCTACGATTTTTCCGTCAGCGCATTAACGCCGCCAAATGCGCCACCTGCCTATAACAAAGATGGCAGTATCAACTGGGCATCCATCGGGAGCGACCTTAACAGCAGCGGCACAGCCAGTAACGCCAACAGGCTATATGAAAATACTACCAACAACCTCCTGGCCAATGCCACGCTCACTTACCGGCCCATCAAAAAAATAACACTCCGCAGTATTTTTGGCTACAATACCATCAACGGAAAGGAACTGATCGGCTATCCAACAACCGTGTTCAATCCTACCAACACCCAGGCCCCTACGCAAACGGTGGGTATTCTGCACCAGTATAACACCCGCTCCTTCACCATTTCACCCTATGGCGAATTCAATACGTTGATTGGTAAGAAAGGTGATTTAAGCGTGAAACTAGGTGGTGAACTCAATAACCAGGTCACCTATTTTGATGAGATCACCGGAACGGGATTTCCTTCCGATGCGTTGCTGAACAACCCCTCTGCCGGATCTAGCGTAACTACCAATTATAACCTCACCGAGTACCGGTCCATCGGCATGTATGGAATTATAAAATTTGTGTGGGACGAGAAATACATTATCGATATCAACACACGGCGGGATGGGTCCACCAAATTCGGACCCGGCCGCCGTATCGGGAACTTTGGCTCCGCCGCGCTGGCCTGGATTTTCAGCAGCGAAAAACTGATCAGCGACAACCTGCCGTGGCTCAGCTTTGGTAAGCTAAGGATCAGCAGCGGCGTGGTAGGCGGCGATGCCATTGGCGATTTCCGCTGGCTAGGAACATATAGTGTAATTGGCGGATCCTATGATGGCAAGGTAGGATTAACACCCAACTCACTTCCCAATCCCCTGCTGAACTGGGAACGTAACTTTAACTCGGAAGCCGGTCTGGAGCTGGGATTTTTTCACGACAGGCTTACAACCGATTTTAGCTACTATACCAACCGCGCAGGTAACCAGCTGCTGGGCCAGCCGCTGTCAAGCGTTACCGGCTATACCAGCTACACTTTAAACTCCGATGCGCTGATCCGTACCAGCGGCATGGAAATCAGCCTAAGCTCCATTAATATCAAAAGCAGGGATTTCACCTGGTCAACAAGGTTCAACATTTCAATCCCTAAAAGCAAACTGCTGAGATTACCCTCCAGTACGCAGAATGCCAACTACGTGTTGAACAAACCCGTTACCGGTAAATTGCTTTATAAATACAACGGCGTAAACCCGGAAACCGGCAATTACAGTTTCACCGATGCGAAAGGCAATGTATCCGATTACACCGGCGGATTAACCCAGGCAGATAAAACCGAATTTGTAGACCTGGCGCCAAAATATTTCGGCGGGCTGCAAAATTCCTTTACCTACAAACGGCTTACGCTCGACTTCACCTTTAATTTTACCAGCCGCACAGGCATGAATTTTCTTGGTCAAACCCCGTTTCCTTTCGGGCTGTATGGCTTAAATGGTTCTACCATCTGGTTGCGCCGCTGGCAACAACCGGGTGATATCACAGACATCCCTAAATTAAGCAGCCAGTTCACCAGTATATTCAGACAAACCTTGCTGCAAAACAGCACCGGGGCTTATAGCGACGCCACCTATGCACGATTACAGAATGTGAGCATCCGGTATAGTTTCAGCCCGGAAGTGAACAAGATGCTGCATCTCAAAAATCTGTCGGTGTACGTACAGGGACAAAACCTGCTGACCATTTCCAAATTCGATGGTCTTGACCCTGAAAACCTGAATGCGGGCGTGATCCCGCCACTGCGCATATTTACAACCGGAATTAATGTTACACTTTAATGTACCGAAAATGAAGATGATATTTCCTGCCAATAATAGTTTTTCAAAACGCCTGCTTACCATCACTGCAGCATTGGGCATCACCCTGAGCAGCTGCGAAAAATACCTGGACAATACACAGCTGCCGGCCAATACCATTGCGGCGGTGGATGTGTATTCCACCGACAATATGATATCCACGGTTGTTACAGGTATCTATCTGAACATGAACAATTCCGGGCCTTTTCAAGGTTCCTCGAGTGGTAATATTGGTTATACAATGGGCTTGTATACTGATGAACTCAGAAGTTTACTGAACGGCAATTTTGCAGATGTATTTTACAAGAATGCGATTCAAAGCGGGCAAAGCGGCAACTGGTCCGACCTGTATAAGAAACTCTTTACCGTTAACACGGCTATTGAAGGCATCAGCACCAGCAAAGGCAACCTCGTTTACAAAGACCAGTGGCTGGGCGAGTGCTACTTCCTGCGGGCTTATTTTTATTATTATCTCGTTAATATTTACGGTCCTGTACCGCTGGCGCTGACTAACAACTACGCGGTAAATAACCGGCTGGCCCGCGCTCCGGAAGCCGATGTGTACAAACAAATCATTGCCGATCTTAAAATGGCGCAATCCCTTTTAAGCAACGAGTATAAAAATGGCTATGGTGTTACCACCACTAATCGCTTCCGTCCTAATAAGGCCGTGGCTACGGCTTTGCTGGCAAGAGTTTATCTTTATACAAAAGACTGGGCCAACGCCGAAGCACAGGCTGGTGAACTGATTGGCAACACCAATTATGAGATGCCGCCGCTCAGCCAGGTGTTTCTTGCCAACAGCCGGGAAACCATCTGGGCGCTGGCTACCAACAGTCCCAAAGCTGCCAATGAATACGGTTTCTATAACAATGGTATGCCGGAAACAATTGTACCGCCGCAAAGCCCTGCTTCCTCCAACGTATTTGTTGCATTGAGCAATATCCTGATCAATAAGTTTGAGCCTGGCGACGGGCGCTTCACCAACTGGGTGCGTACCTCCACAGTGGCCGCGTCTTCTACCACTCCGGCTACGGTGTATTATTTCCCCGGTAAATATAAATCACCGGCTACCAATGCAGAATACCAGGTTATGCTGCGGCTTTCAGAGCAATTCCTGATCCGTGCGGAAGCAAGGGCGATGCAAAATAAAAGCAATGCGGTGGAAGATTTGAATGCGGTGCGGCTACGCGCGGGCCTGGAAGGACTGACAGCAGGCACGCAAGCCAGTGTTCTCACCGCCATTGCCAAAGAAAGACAAACCGAACTGTTCACAGAATGTGGTCACCGGTTTTTCGATCTGAAACGCACCGGCGTCATCGACGCTGTAATGGCTACCGTAGCACCTACCAAACCCACTACCTGGATGAGCTATATGTCTTACTGGCCCATTCCGCCCGCTGACCTGCTGCAAAATCCTAATTTAACACCCAACCCGGGATATCTTCAATAATATACCAGGCAGGATGGTGATAAGCATCATCCTGCCTGTTCTCAATACATACATTTCTCATGAAAAAAATGTTGATACTGGCAGCCATACTGGCGCCCGGATGGATGTTCGCCCAATCCGGCAAATACACACTAACCATCAAACTTCATACATCCACCACACCTGCAAAAGCGTACCTGGTAAAAAACTATGGCTGGAATAATCAGCAGGTGCTTGACTCGGCAGCGTTCAACAAAGGCGCTTTCCGGTTTAGCGGTCAACTGGAGGAACCGGTTAATGTGCATGTACTCATTGATCATACCGGAAAAGATTTCACAACATGGAAGAAGACGGCTGATGTCAATGATTGCTACCTGGAGAAAGGAGTTATCGAAATTACCGGTACCGACTCCGTAACAAACGCAAAGATTACGGGTGGCCCTGTAAACAGCGATTACCAACGGTACAAACATACCGTACTGCATCGCATGGAACAGATGAGCAAAGACGTGGATGCGGCATCTGATCAGCAAAAAAAAGATCCCGGGTTCATGGATTCGGTAATGAAACAATACCAGGTGGTTGCAAAACAAACCGACTCCATGAAATATGTTTTCATCCGTCAAAATCCTGCATCGTATATCAGCCTGGTTACCCTGATAGAAGTGGCTGGCAATGATGTGGACGTACCACGTATTAAACCTGTTTTCAAAAGATTGTCCCCGGCAGTACGCAACACCAAAACCGGCAAACAATTCGCAAAAACATTGTATGATCTTGGGCCGCTTTCTATTGGAGCGATTGCCCCTGATTTTATTCAAAATGACGTAAATGGTAAACCGGTGAAATTGTCTGACTCCAGGGGAAAATATGTGCTGCTTGATTTCTGGGCTTCCTGGTGCGGACCATGCCGGGCAGAAAATCCCAATGTACTGAAAGCATACCAGGCATTTAACCAAAAAGGCTTCACGATCGTTGGCGTGTCCCTGGATACCAATAAAGACGCGTGGCTTGGTGCGGTGGCGAAAGATGCATTGCCCTGGCAACAGTTATCTGATCTGAAAGGATGGAAAAATGAAGCGGGGAAATTGTACCAGGTAAAAGCCATCCCACAAAACTTCCTCCTGGATCCAAAGGGCCGCATCATCGCAAAAAATCTGCGGGGAGAAGCGCTGCATGAAAAGCTTACGGAGATACTGCATAAATAGCCGGAGAAATTACAAGGGCCGGTTAAAAAGTACAGAACTACTTTTTAGCCGGCCCTTGTTTTATTTTATACCATGACTACTCCAGCCGCTGCTTGTCTTTCAGCAACTGTGCTTTCAGTTTTTTATAACTGATATCCTGTACCTTCTTTTTATCGGTGATCGCCTGTACTGCGGCGGTGGCGGCACTCTGGCCCAGGATCATGAACACCGGCTCCATGCGGATGGAACCAAAAGCAATATGTGAGCTGGACATACATACCGGCACCAGCAGGTTGCCGCATTCTCCTTTCTTTGGCACAATAGCGCCATAAGAGATCCGGTAGGGCTGCTCAGCATCCACGCCTATATCGCCTTCATTTTGCACAAAGCCGTCGGGTTTTACATAACGCTGCGCATTGTGCGCATCCAGCGTATAGGAGCCCATGCCCACAGACTGGCTCACAGCACGTTTGCCCAGCACTTCATGTTCCGTCATCACGCTCATGCCCGTCATGCGCCGTGCTTCGCGGATATACAACTGGTGCGGCCAGTTACCGTTGTCTTTAAACTCGTCGGCCGACAGCCCCCATTTGTTCATGGCATCCTGTACGTCTGACGGTATGCGGGGATCGTGGGCGATGAAATACAGCAGACCTTTCTGGTATTGTTCATGCTCTTTGATAATGGCCTTCCTTCTTTCATAGGAAGCATCCGGGTAATCATAGTTCATCCCGATGTTATCCATGCTGAAAGGGCCGTGGTTATTCACGTCTGTTTTGTGATTGGGAATGGGATCGAATTTATTGAAGGTTTCCCGCCAACCAGAATTGAAGACACGTACCAGCAGTTCATACTGCGTAGAGTCGTAACCGTGAGGCCGTTCAAACGGCACTTTGTTGCGCGGGTCGTTGGTGAGGCATAAACGGAAGCAGTAGGCCTGTATCCGTTTATCGCCGTCTCCTTTTTTGCCGGGATCGTCGCCGGAAACGCGGGGCAGCAGTCCGCTGGAGGAATCACCCGCTATTTTATAGGGGCTGATGTTTGTTTTAAAATGATGACCGTGGTGCAGCACGCCCACCTGGATGCCGTTCCATTGCTCGCCGTACACGCTGTTGGCTTCACGGCCCACGTGGTAGCTGACGCCGGCAGCGGCCATGAGATCGCCTTCATAGGTGGCGTCAATGAACATTTTCCCGGCAAAGGTTTTGCCGCTGAGGGTGGTGAATGCGGTGATGTTGCCATCCTTTTTGATCAGCCCTTTTTCGCGGTCCAGCCATTCGTCCCGGTATACAATGATCTTGTTTTCTTTTATAAAATCTTCGAACACCTGTTCCGCTACGTGCGGCTCAAAGATCCACATGGTACGTTCCGCGCCGTCCATCGCTACTGTTCCCTGGCCTTTGTTGCCGTATTCCTGCTGTTGCTGCCATTGCCAGGCGTCAGGCTGCTGGTAATGCTGGTATACACGGTGGTAGAACTCACGCGATAACCCGCCTATAACGGATTTGTTGCCGGTGTCGGTAAAGCCCAGTCCCCCGGAGGAAAGGCCGCCCAGGTGTGTGTCGGGAGATACAATGATAACAGACCTGCCCATTTTTTTTACCTGTACGGCAGCAACAACGGCAGCGGAGGTGCCACCATAAATAATCACGTCGGCCGTCACGTTTCCGGGAACGGGCGCCGCAACCACGGATAAGGAACAGATGGATACTGCAATACTAACGAGGAATTTTTTCATAATTTATTTTTCAGGAACCAAGCAATCTTTTGAGGGCGGCGGGATAACTCTTCCCGGATACGCCGCCATCGCCTAATGTAATACTATCGCCAAAACACACCACCTTGTTATGCGGCAGCTGCAACTGCATGATGGCCTCATACACCACAACGCCCATCAGGCGGTATCCTTCCGGGGTGGGATGCAAGCCATCCGTTTTCCCGCTGTTGGCTTCATTACGGAGAAGACTATCCGCATCGGTGCCTATGTTACCTGTTTTTTCAAAAACATGGTGCATGTCTAGCACCAGCAGTTTATTATCTGCCGCGATTTTACGGATCACGTCATTCACCTGCCGGTTCCGTTCCTGGTACCCTTCGGGCTCATAGAACTCCTTCCTGTGGCGGGTAAACAGGTATGGTTCGTAAGCTGGCAGGATGGTCATCAGCAGCACCTGGCTGTTGATATTCATGATCTGTTTTACAATACTGCGGATATTCTTCTCATATTGCGGCAACGGTACATATTTCACGCTGTTCATGTCGTTGGTGCCCGCCATTAGCACGGTAAGGTCCGGCCGGTGTGACAAACAATCCTGGTCGATCCGCTTTAGCAGGTCAATGGTATTGTTGCCGCCAACACCTGCATTGATCACCTGCGGATCCGCTATCGGTGTGGCTTTCACGGCAGGCTTCCAGGAAAAGTATTTTTCCTGGAAGGCCACCGAGGTAGTGAGCAAACCCGTTTGTAAAAATGTTCTGCGATGCATCATCAATAATCAGGGTTTTGTGTCAGGTTCTTATTTACATCCCGTTCTGTTTGAGGGATTGGATACAGATAGTGTTTATCCAGGACAATGATACCCGGGTTCTGTGCTTTCATCGCGCTGGCCAGCCGTTTAGTCCTTACCAGGTCGTACCAGCGGTGCCCTTCAAAAGCCAGCTCCAGGCGTCTTTCCAACAGCACGCTGTCGCGGAACGCTCCCTGGCTCAGCCCGGGCAACAGCCCCACAAGACCGGCCCTTTCCCTCACCCGGTTAATTGCCGTATAGGCTTCCACGTTACCAGCGGCCTGCTCATTCAATGCTTCAGCGTACATCAGCAGCACATCAGCATACCGGATAATGGGGAAGTTGTTGCTGCCTTCTCCTGTAGCCGTGGCAGAAGGGTCCAGGTATTTACATACATATCCCGGGAAAAGGATATTGGCCGGTGCCGGAGGTGTGGTAGTGGCAGAATAAAGCCTGATGGTTATATCCCTGCGCTTGTCCGTCAGGCTATAGGTATCATACAGGTTCTTTGTAGGAGGATTGTCGCCAAAGCCGGAAACGCCATTCACCTTGTCAAAACCAGGCCGCATATAGCCCTGCATGTAGCTGCCCTCTCCTACACCACCACCCAGTGCCTGCACTTCAAATACCGCTTCTTTGCCATTCTTGTTGGCAATAGCAAATGCATCTGCAAAATTGGTCCAGAGGTCATACACACCCAGGTCTATCACTTCCTTGCATTTGGCGGAGGCTTTGGCCCAGTCCTGCCGGGTCAGGTAAACCTTTGCCAGGAAAGCTGTTGCCGCCCCTTTAGTGGCCCTGCCTTTGTCTGCGCCCGTGTAGGATGCCGGCAGCGCTTTCTCCGCATCTGTAAAATCTGCTACGATCTGCTGGTATACTTCGTCCATTGTTTTCCGGGGTATGGCCAGGTCGTTGAGTGAGGTGGTTTCCTGCAATACCAGCGGTACATCGCCAAATAATCGTACCAGGGTAAAATAATAGAACCCTCTCATGAATTTTGTTTCAGCCAGCAGACGCGTTTTGAGCGCATCATCCATAGAGATAACCGGTACCCGCCCCAGCACGGTGTTGGCGCGGTTGATGCCCTGATAGCAGGCACTCCATACCACCTGGAAAGTAGCGGTAGCCGGCGTAAAAGTATATTTGTCAAGATCGTTCTTCGACTGGTTAACCGTGGAACGGCCACCACCCCATTCGGCATCGTCCGTAGCCTGATCCATCAGCACCCACATAGACTGATTGTACAGGTTGGCGGTGTTCAGCAGGTCATATACAGCATTAACGGCGGCCTTTGCGTCGTCCGCATTCTTATAGAAATTGGCAGGCGTGAAGCTGGACTGCGGCGCTTCGCTCAGCTTTCCGCAGGATACGCCTATTATCAAGAGTAAAAAAAGAATAAACTTTTGCATATGCAGAAATATTTTTGTTAGAAGCTGACATTTAACCCAAAAAGCACGGTCCTGGCGGTAGGATAGCTGCCGTAGTCGAAACCCTGGCTGCGACTGTCCTGCCCGAAGCGGTTCACTTCGGGATCATACCCGCTGTACTTTGTCCAGGTAGCAAGATTCTGTACGCTTCCATATACACGTATAGAATGTACCTTGATGGCTTTCAGTACGGAAGCGGGCAGGTTGTACCCCAACTGCAGGTTCTTGAGCCGCAGGTAGGAGCCATCCTCAATCTGTCGGGTAGAGATACGGTTAGTAGGACGGGCATTGGTGGCACGCGGAATATCTGTATTGGTATGTGTAGGCGTCCAGCGATCGAGCATGTCCCGGTCCTGGTTCAGAGTGCCGTTGAGATATTCCAGTTCAAAGCGATTGGCGTTCAGTATTTTGTTACCATATACGCCCTGGAAGAAAATACTGAGGTCAAATCCGCCATAGGAGAAGGTATTACTGATGCCACCTAAAAATTTGGGCTGCGCATTACCAATGATGGTACGGTCTGCATCGTCTATTTTCTTATCGTTGTTCAGATCCTTGTACCGGCGGTCGCCTGGTTTCTTTGCATTAGGGTCTGCCAGTGCGGACAGTTCTTCTGCCGACTGGTAAATACCATCCGTTACATAGCCGTAGAAAGAGCCTAGTGGCTGACCTACACGGATAATACCGGAGTTGACGTTCTGTGCAATGTTGGCCACTTCGCCGGCAAATATCTGCGGAGCGCCACCAATGTCCAGCACTTTGTTACGATTGATTACATAGTTGATATCCGTGGTCCATTTGAAATCGCCGTCCAGGTTCACGGTAGAAAGACTTAACTCTATCCCCTTGTTCTCCACCTGGCCCAGGTTCTTATAAGCGCTGGAATAGCCGGAGGTACCAGGGATGGTTACATTCAGCAACAGGTTCCTGGTCCTTTTCAGATAGGCGTCTGCCGTGAGACTGATCCTGCTGTTGAACAGGGAAATGTCAACGCCCAGGTCGGCCTGTGAGGTGGTTTCCCAGGAGAGATCCGGATTGGAGATCTGGCTGGGGCCAATACCAGTGGCCACTGCATTACCCAGCACATAGTTCTGCGTGCCTAACAGGGAGTAAGCGGGATAGTTGCCGATACCGTCCTGGTTACCGGTAGTACCGTAGGTAGCCCTGACTTTCAATTCGCTGATCTGTTTCACGCTTTTCAGGAAAGGCTCTTCGCTTGCCCGCCATGCCAGTGCAGCAGAAGGGAAATAGCCGAAACGCTTGTTGGCGCCAAACCGGGAAGATCCATCTGCACGGAAAGAGGCAGTGAGTAAATATTTATCACGATAGCTGTAATTTATCCTGCTCAGGTAAGACTCCAGTCCCCATCCGCCAACGCCTGAAGAAGGAATAACGGGAATTGCGCCTGCGCCCAGGTTGCCGGAGCCGAGGTTGTCATTTACAAAACTGCGGGAAGATGAAGAACTGTATTCCGTCTGGTTTACCTGCTGGGTATAACCTATCAGAGCAGTGATGTTATGTACACGGTTGAATCTTTTCGTATAGGTGAGCGTGTTTTCATTCAGCCAGGTGATGTTCTGATCATTGTAGATGTAGGCTACACCACCCTGGGAAAGGCCACTGGCCACACTTCGCGGGAGGTAGTTGTCCTGCTTTTGCAGAATGGCGTCTGCACCAAACATCACCCGCAGGCTAAGCCCTTCGAGTATTTCATATTCGCCGAATATATTACCAAAAACACGATAGGCAGTATTGCGGTTCTTAGAGTCCTGCACCAGCGCTACCGGGTTATCAGCCGGGAAAACGAGCTTAGGATCATTAATCAGGTATTTACCATCCTTATCGTATACGGAAAGAAGCGGAGGAAACTGCAGGGCAGCCATTGTTGCCAGGCCGGCGGAACCCAGGTTACCATCAGACTTGGCCTGGTTACTCACCGTGCGGCTCACCGTCAGGCTGTTGCCTATCTTGATCTTGCTGGTCAGCTTCCTGTCGATATTTACGCGAAAGGAATACCTGCTAAAGTCAGATCCTTTCACGATCCCCTGTTGTGTGAAATAGCCGGCAGACAAGGCATATTGCGTTTTTTCATCACCACCGCTTACAGACAACTGGTAATTGGCGATGGGAGCAGTGCGCAGTATTTCGTCCTGCCAGTCGGTGCCTTTACCAAAAGCATTTACCTGGTCTTGTGTATATACAGCTGGCAGTCCATCATTGGTATTGGCTTCATTAACAAGCTGCGCATACTCGCTTGCGTTCAGCACCGGATATTTCCGGCGCACGTTCTGCGTGCCGTAGTAGCTGTCGAAACTAATAACAGACTTGCCCGCTTTTCCTCTTTTGGTAGTAATGATCACTACACCATTGGCGCCCCTGGAGCCATAGATGGCTGTGGAAGAAGCATCCTTCAGAATGTTGATGGATTCAATGTCTGCCGGGTTGAGAGTACTCAGTACGTTAAAGGCGGAGCCGGTACCTGCGCCGGCATTCTTGAAGGGAATACCATCTATCACATACAGCGGCTCGTTGTCGCCCTGGATGGAGTTACCGCCGCGGATACGGATAGTGGTGGAGGCGCCGGGAGCGCCGGAGTTCTGCGTCACCTGCACGCCGGCGGCTCTTCCCTGCAGGGCCTGGTCCAGTGAAGTAACGGCTACTTTCTTGATTTCTCCTACGGGCACGGAGGTAACGGAGCCGGTGAGATCACTCTTTCTTACCTGGCCGTAACCTACTACCACTACTTCTCCCAGGGCTTCCGTATCGCCTTCCAGGGTAACGGAAATACTGTTCTGGCCGGGAGACAAAGTTATTTCCTTTGTTTTGAGTCCCAGTGCGGAAACGACCAGTACGGCGTTCTCCGGCACATTGGAGAGGGTGAATCCACCGGTTACATTGGTGGTGGTGCCTCGGCCGGTGCCTTTGATCTGCACCGTGGCGCCGGGTATTGGCTCACCCTTTTCATTCACCACTTTACCCTGCAGGCGGTCAATAGCAGGTTGCTCCGTACCCTGCGGCTCGGGCGATGTTGTTTTACGGCTGATGACCACCGTATTGCCCTGCAGCGAGTAGCGCAGTGGCTGGTCTTTCAGCAGGATCTTCAGGGCCGTTTCCAACGCGATGTTGTTAAAGGCAACAGTAACAGGTTTGGCCGCGGCCATATCCTCGTTGCGATGAAAGAATACATAACCTGTCTGCTGTTTGATCACGGCAAACACCTTTTCCAGCGGAACATTCTTCCCGCTGAAGGTGATCTGCTGCGAGTTACAGACGGCAGTGGTTTTCAGAAAAAAAAACAAAAATAGAGATAGCATTAATTTGTACATAACATGGAAGATTGATTGACTGATTGGTTGATAGGTTTGTTTACTTACTTATTTATTCCGGCAATATGACAATATGCCTGTCGTGCTCTATTTTAAAATGCACTCTTGCCTGTTCAAGTGTTTCCAGCGCCTGCGCCAGGGTGAGACCTTTCCCGATCTCCCCGGAGAAGAGTCCCTGCGGCATGCCGTCTGCATAGCTTACTTCCACGTCGTACCAACGGGAAAGCTGTCGCATGATCGTGTGAATATCCGCGTCTACAAAAGAGAAGTAGCCGTTTTTCCAGGCAATCACCTGCTCTGTGTTCACCTTGTTGACGGCGATGGCATCAGCACCGCGTATCACAGCGGCCTGTTGCCCGGGTTTCAAAAGCGTTGTTTCCTTGTTCACGCTTACTTTTACGGCGCCGTCCAGCAGGGTGGCGTTCATGGTGCGTTCATCATCATAGGCCATGATGTCAAAGCTGGTGCCCAACGCCAGCACTTCAAGATTGTGCACGCGCACTTTGAACGGCTGTCCCGCTTTCTTTGCGATCTCGAAATATCCTTGTCCTTCCAGCTCCACCACTCTCTCCTTCCCGATAAACGCTGTGGGATATTTCAGCCTGGATGCCGCATTCAGCCATACTTTGGAGCCGTCCGGCAGCACCAGCTGGTATTGTCCGCCGCGGGGCGTGGTCAGGGTATTAAGGCTTGCAGCATCGCTTGCGCCGTTTACATCATATTGCAGCCGGCCGTTCTGCAGATGGATGGAGGTATTACCCTGCTGCATCACGTGGCCGGAGGCGCTGTCCAGCGCAACGGTGGAGCCATCCGCCAGCGTGAGCATGGCTTTGTTGCCGCCGGGTGGCACGTCCTGTTTTAAGATGTTGTGCTGAACAATGGCAGAAGGAGTAGGTGACCGTTGCAGGTAAAAGTATCCCATAGCGCCGAGTCCCACCGCTACTACGGCGGCAGCGGCATAACGCCAGCGGTATGCCCTGCGTACCGGGATAACAGGCGTAAGGTTTTCCTGCTCCTGTTGATCTGTTGAAGGGCGGGTACTGGTGAGAAGATGTTCCAGTTTGGCTTCGGCATCCGGGATGCCTGCTGTATCACGACTGTTGCGCCAATGCTGTTCCATGGCCAGGCGCAGGGCATCATTAGCCGGCCATTGTTTCACGGCTGCCAGCAGCTCTTCCAGCTCTTCACGGGTGCAGGTATTGGCAATATAACGTTCGAACAAACGGTGTAGTCTGTTATCAGTTTCACTCATACGTGGATGGCAGGGAATAACTGCCTTTAGAAGCTAGACGCTGGAAAAAAGAAGAATAACTAATCAATCTGAAAAAAAAATTAAACTTTTTCTGAAACAACATACAGAAGGGCAAATACCGTTACCAGGTTAAGATGGTCGGCCAGGTATTGCTGGATGAATCGTTGGGCTTCGGTGATATGATTGTTGACAGTGTGTTTGGAAAGAGACAAGCGCCCGGCGATCTCTTTATGGGAAAGCCCCTCCTCCCGGCTTAGCTGGTACACTTTCCGGCGCTGGGGACTGAGCAACCCAATTGCCTCGCGTAGCTTTGTCTCATATTCCTTCACTATTACCTGGTTGTCGGCCTCCGTGGCATCCACCATCTGGATCTCTTCCCACAGAAGGTCCACCAGTTGCGGGTTCCGGCTGGCAGCACGCAGGAAGTCAATTGCGCGGTGATAGGCGATACGGAACATGAAAGCCTCCACGTGCTCAATACGGGGCAGCAGTTCCCTGCCTACCCAGCATTTTGTGAGAACGTCCATGACCACTTCTTCTGCCACCTGCGGAGATTTGATGATAGTACGGATATAATGAAACAACCGGCCCTGCCAGGCATGGAAAAAACTGCGGAAGGCTGCTTCGTTGCCTTCCGAGATTAGTTTTAGCAATTCCTTATCAGTATATTGTCGCTCTGGCATGTAAGTAAGCCCGTCCCTCTTGCCATAAATGTAGTAAAATAATAGATCATAGTGGAAAGCACAAAAAAAGACAGGCATCCGGATAACCAGGTGCCTGTCTTTTTTTATACGATGCCTTCCCGCTTAATCCAGCGAAGCCTTATACCGTTGCAAGGCTTCTAAAAAATAATAGTCTGCATACACCAGTGGCACATCAATCTCCGCATTGTGCGGGATACTTCCTACACTATGCATCAATATAAAGTTACCATTCTTTTCTTCCGGCGCCCTGTACGCGCTGCCTGCAAGCGAATGCAGTATTGTGATGGCTGCCTGGCGATATTGTGTTCCTTTCTCTTTGCCGGCATAACCACTCAGCTCAAACAATGCCGACGCCACAATAGCAGCGGCGGAAACATCGCGGTATTTTGTTTTTACCTTATTGGCATTGGAGCGTACACCGGGGGTGTATCCTTTCTCCTGTACATTGAAATCCCAATACGGTACTTTATCTTCCGGAAGATTTTTATTATCCAGGAACCAGTCGGCCATACCGGTCGCAGTTTTGAGGAAACGCGGATCATGTGTTTCTCTATAGATCATCGTAAACCCATAGATACCCCATGCCTGACCGCGTGACCAGGTGGAATTATCAGCATACCCCTGCGCGGTTTCGCGGGCCAGCACTTTACCATTGGTGGTATCATAACACACTACATGATACGAGCTGTAGTCCGGACGTACCTGGTTGTACATAGCGGTTTCCGCATGGCTCACGGCAATATGGCGGAAGCTGGTGTCGCCGGTTTCTTTAGCTGCAAAAAACAACAGCTCCAGGTTCATCAGGTTGTCGATGATTACCGGGTAATAATATAGTTGCTGCCCATGCCATGTTTTAAAAGCGTTCCAGGATTTGATGCTTTTTGTTACCGGGTTAAAACGTGTGCTGAGCGAGCGGGCGCCCTGGATCAGGATATCGCGGTACGCTTTATTACCCGTAAGACGGTAAGCATTGCCATAGCTGCAATACATCATGAAACCGAGATCATGATGCTGCGTAAAATCTTTCAGCGGCTCCAGCTTCTCCGTCCACTTAACAGCTTCCTGCTGCAATACAGGATCTTTGGTTTGTTCATACGCGTACCAGAGTGAGCCCGGGAAAAAACCGGGCGTCCAGTCGTACATAGAAGTGGTGATCATTTTCCCTTCCTTATTGATAGTCCGGGGAAAAGCCAGGCTATCGCGGGATTCCGTATCCTTCAGCATATGCTTCAGCTGTTGCCGGGCAAAGCCTGCATTACTGCTGATAAAATCCTTCTCCCCGCCTGCAGTGTAGGCAGTAAGACCGGCGGCTAAAATAAAATAAAGCAATGGTTTCATATTCTTATGGTGTCACTTTAATGATCAATTCCCTTACAACACTTTTTTGTTCGTCCAGTGTGTGGTTAAATGCCACGAAGGTGGCTTTGTATACTCCCGGTGACGGATAAACGAAAGCATATTCTTCTTTATCCGGTTCGTTGATACTCTTGATGCCGGTACTCACATCTCCCGGCACACGGCCGATGTATAAGGGTTTGGTGATGATCCAGCTGGTATTGCTGGCCGCGCTGCCACCGCCGCCGGTGATTTTAAGATCTGTGGCGGAGGCTGTCCAGCGGCCATTAGCGGGGCTCCATACGTTGCCGTAACGGGTCCAGTAGGCTACATCGGCCGACAAAGAACTTAGCGAAACAGTTTTCTCCGGCAGAACATTGTTCACGATAAATTCGGTGATCGTCCAGGTACGTTGTGTCGTTCCCGTTACACCGCTGTATTTGAAAGCAATAAAGAGTGAATCGTTTTCATTGGCTACCAGGTCTGTCAGGTCAGCAGTACCAAAAGGCACTACCGTTGCGTTGGTAGCCACTGCGCCGCGACTGGTAATATTTGTCCATGCCGCATTTACCACAGCAGCAGAATCCAGGCCAGCCAGTTTGTTGGTGGCCAGTACCTGCAGCGTATTTGTTTGCGTACCAAATTCTGATTTTGAGGAAAAGCCCAGCGTGATCTTTCCCAGTTTGTTTGCAGATGCACGGCCATCGTAACGCTTGCCGGGTTCCCCGGAATAGAATGCGATATTGCCCGCGCTGCCGCTGAACTTAAAGCGGGTGGTATCTCCCAGGCGGTACGTGAACGTATCTGATACCAGCTTTGCAGGATCGAGCGCCACGTTGAAGTCCGGCGTATCTATTTCCATCTTTTTAGAACAGGCAACCGCAAAGAAAGACAACAGTATGATGAATGATTTTTTCATGTGGATGTGTTTTAGCATTACCAGCCTTCGTTTTGTGTCAGTAACCGGTTAAGATTGAGTTCATAAGTTGGTTTGGGCAACATCACATGCCTGGCGCTTACATTGCGCACGCCCTGCAATCCGTTGGGATTACCTGTAGACGTAACGCCTGCACCGTTGGCTGTAGCCCATGATGCGAAGTTTTGCATGTCTGATACAAAACTGCCCCACCGGATCAGGTCTGCTTTTCTCACCGCTTCAAAACACAGCTCGCGCATTCTTTCATCACGGATGGCCAACTGGAACGCATCTTTACTAAGCCCCGGCGTAAGATCGGATTCATTACCTGTGGTGATGGTGGCCGTAGCCGTTGCAGCGGTGCCGGCATAGGTGAATACAGCGCCGGTTACTGAGGCATCGGAAGCGCCGGAAGTATTGACAGGCGGTGTATTGGTGGCAGTACCTGCCGTTGTTACGGTGTACAGGATGCCGCCGTTAGTGATTTGTGTACCAGTTGTATAACTGGCGCCCGGCGTCCAGAAGGTGCCTATCACTACTACAGGTGGCGTAGTATAATAGGAGCCTAACGTTAATGCACCCGGGCTGTTCAGGTAAATACCGGTTACCTTGCCACTGGTAATAATCGCCGTTCCGGTAGCGCCGTTGCCACCGCCGCCGGTGATAGTTACTGCCGGTACTTTCGTATAGCCATCGCCGGAGTTTACCATTGTAATGGATTTTACTACGTTTCCATTCATCAGTCCATATCCTCTTTTCCGTACCTGGTTCACATAATTATAGGCATTCGTAGGGCCGTTCACGTAGTTCTCTGCTTCTGCGCGCATCAGCAATACATCTGAATACCGGATCATGGGCCAGTTGATATTATAGGTACCGCCTACGCCATTGGTATTACGGATAGCCTGCGGTACATATTCCCTTCTGAACTTACCGGCGCACATCTGCCAGGGATTAGGACGCGCGGCTTTTGTGCGGGGATTTGTTCCGCTGTAAATATAGTTGGCACAGTTCCAGTCGCGGCGGATATCCAGCGAAGGTTTGTTAGGCATGACAGCGCTGTTGGGATCTGTTTCATAAGCATCGAACAGCTTTTTAGTAACCCACACCCATCCGGCGGAGTTGTAGGAAGTAGAATCCAGTGCAGTAAGCGCTGACTGGATCCCCACAAAGTTGCCGATATCATTGCCTGACTTGTTTACCACGCCGGCGGCTGCGCCCAGGGAGCCCAGCTCCCAGATGTTTTCTCTTACATCATACTGGTCTGTGGCCAGGTTGATGAATACCTGGCGGTAATCGGGGTTCAGTGCATGAAGACCAGAGAGAATCACTTTATCAGTGTAAGTGATCACATCCTGGTATTTGGCGGTATTGTTTTGCGGATAGCCGGCCCAGTAGAGATACACCCGCGCCAGCATGGCCTGCACAGCAGTGAGCGTAACCACATCATTGAATTTCGCCTGTGTAACGGTATAATCTTTCAGCAGCACTTCTGCTTCTTTCATATCCTTTTCAATTTGCGCGTACACGTCCGCCTGCTTTACCTGCGGAATGTTTACATCATTGATAGCGGGTGTGTGAAGGACTACAGGCACATCTCCATAATTACTGGTAAGAATAAAGTACAGGAACCCACGAAGGAATAATGCCTGTCCTTTGATAATATTCCTGCGGGATGCGTCCATCGTTGGCTTATCGATGTTATCCAGTAATGTATTGAGATTGTTGATGCCAACATATGCATAGCGCCAGATACTGGCGATATGTACAAGGGAGGCATCGTAATTGTAACGGAGACCACGGGCATCGCCGTCTGCCGTACGGTTAGACATTACTTCATCTGTGGTGGATACAAAGTTAAAGCCCATCACCTGCGCATACAACTCGGGCCGCATCAGATCGCCGTACACGCCGTTCAGCGCCTGCTGCAGCTGTGTTTCCGTGCTGTAATAATTGGTGGTGGTATAAAAATCTGTTGGTTGCGTATCAAGGAATTTTTTGCAGGATGTAAGCCCTGCTATTACGATACATGCCAGGATGCAAATACGTTTCATGTTCATCATTTTAGAAGGTTACATTTAAACCGGTCACATAAGACAATGAGTGCGGGTAAACGGCATAGTCGAAGCCAGGGGTAAGGTTACCCGGCCGGCCGCTCACTTCAGGATCCATACCGGAGTACTTCGTCCATGTATAAATGTTCTGTGCAGCGCCATAGATGCGTACATTCTTTATCTTCGCACGTTTCAGCAGTTCGCCGGGTATATTATATCCCAGCGAAACCGTTCTCAGCTTCAGGTAAGAGCCGTCTTCAATTACGCGGGAAGAATACGCGGCATTACCCATACCGCCAGCGCGGAACATGGTGTTGCTTGGGTTGGTGGGCGTCCAGCGTTTGGCATAGCTGGCAAACTGGTTCAGGTTCGGATTGTTTACAATACCGCCTTCAAACACATACCGGTTCGCATTAATAATATCATTGCCATAAGACCATTGCAACAGTACGTTCAGATCAAAATTGCGGTAGCGGAAATCGTTGCTGAAACCGCCGGTATGTTTTGGTAACCCGCTGCCGATGATCGTGTAATCCTGGTTGTTCACCTGCAGGTCGCCGTTGAGGTCTTTATACTTAATATCCCCCGGACGGATAGCATTACGCGCCGCGCCATTGGTAGGCACATCCGGCTTCAGCAGGTAGGTGTTATTGGGCATCACATCGAAATCGGAATACTGGTACACGCCATCGAACACGAGGCCATACATCTCACCCAGCGGTCTTCCGATCACGGAGATATAAGGGAACAGACCCGAATAGGTAGTATTAAAAAAAGTACCGGAACCAGAGAGAATAGATTGTTGTCCTTCTGCCAGTGATTGTATTTTGTTACTATTAAAGCTGATGTTAAAACTGCTGTTCCAGCTGAACTGTTTGGTATCTGCAATTACTGCTGCAACTGTGAATTCCAGTCCTTTATTTTGCAGCTGGCCTACATTTTTGAAACCCTGCGCGCTTTCTACACCATGTACATAAGGCAGTGCGGCATTCAGCAGAAGATCCTTCGTGGTACGCAGATAGGCGTCTACAGTGAGTGTGAGCCTGTTTTTCAGGAAGGCCATATCCAAACCGATATTGGTTTGTTCGTTGGTTTCCCAGCGCAGGTCCGTGTTACCGGAAGATACCATCACCGACCCGATACCCAGCGGCGCATTTCCAACGGAATACCAGTATTGATTGCTGGTAAGCTGCAACTGGGGCAGGTAAGCAAAGTCCCCTACCCGGTTATTACCGGATGCGCCATAGCCCAGCCTGATCTTCGCGTCTGAAATGAATCTCACATTTTTCATAAACTCTTCGCTGCTGAAACGCCAGGCCGCAGAGGCGGAAGGAAAGTATCCCCATTTATTACCTGCGGCGAATTTGGAAGAACCATCTGCACGCAGGGAAGCAGAGAAAAGATATTTCGAATTGTAGTCGTAGTTCACGCGCACCGCGCCGGAGGCCATTGTCCAGCCGGAGCTGAGCGACAGCAGGGAGGTATTGGCCGGTGCTGCGAGATCAATTCCATCCAGACCGAGGTCTTCATTCGGGATTTGATTCGCCGAAAACCTGCGCTGTGAATTTTTATATCCCTGCGCTTCCAATACACCGAGCACAGTGAGGTTGTGTAATTTGTTCCAGCTTTTGCGGTAGGTCAGCGAGTTTTCCGAACGCCAGAGCGAAGTGGGTTTGGTTTCTATACTGCCATTCACGCCATTGGAATTCCACTTGCTGCCGGATTGCGTTTTGGAATTGTTGAAAATATCGATCTCCGTATTTACGGTGTTGATGCCACCGGCTATACGTAATGTCAGTCCGTTGGTGATAGCATATTCCGCGTATGCGTTGGCGAACAGGTTGTTCACCTTATTCATGGTGTACTGGTTCTGGATATTCTGTAACGGGTTCACACGGTAGTCCTGGTTATTGGCCAGTTCATTGCCCGGATCATAAAATTCATCCACGAGATTCACGGCGCTGTCGCGGCCATAAATACTGGTCGTAGGCCGGAAGCCCCATACGGAATATAACGTGGTGGCAGACGCATAAAAATTGGTTGCGGAAACCGGGATACCGTAAGTTTCATTGTAGGCATAGTTGGCATTGATGCCTACTTTCAATTTGCTGCTTACCGTTTGATCCAGTGAAAACCTGCCCTGGTAGCGTTTAAAACCACCATTGATGATGATTCCCTTTTGGTTATTAAAATTTCCGGAGACAGAGTACCTCGTTTTATCATTCCCTCCCCGTACGGCGATGTCGTGATTCTGGTTCTGACCAACGCGGTACACGAAGTCCTGCATATCTATGGCTTCCTTGTTACGGTAATCTTCCAGTTTAGCGCCACCGGCCAGGTACACGGAATCATAGATGGAAGGGTTTACATCTCCTACATACTGTACAAACTCATAAGCGTTCATTAACGGGATTTTGTTGGGCGCCTGCTGCCAGCCATAATACCCGTTATAGGTTACCTGCGGCGCGCCGGTCTTCCCTTTTTTTGTGGTAATGAGAATAACCCCGTTTGATCCGCGGGCGCCGTAAATGGCGGTGGCAGATGCATCTTTCAAAACATCGATTGACTCAATATCACCCGGACTGATCGCATTTGCGTTGGAACTTTCAGTAGGGAAACCATCGATCACGTAAAGCGGGGAGTTATCTTGTGTGATGGAACCCGCGCCGCGGATCACGATATTGGAAATGGAGCCCGGCTGACCGTCGTTGCTCGCTACCGCTACCCCTGCTACTCTTCCTGCGAGCGCTTCATCGAACGACTTTACCGGCGCCTTCGCAAAATCTTTCATGTTCACACTGCCCACTGCGCCGGTGAGGTCTTTACGTTGCTGGGTAGCATATCCCACTACCACCACATCGTTGAGCGTACCGGCCTGCTCACTCATCTGTACATTATATTCCGTTCTGTTATCTACCGGTTGTTCCACTTTACCAAAACCGATAAAAGAGAACACCAGTGTGGCGCCTGGCATGGCGGCAATAGTAAAACGGCCGTTCCCGTCTGTATGGGCTCCCGTTTTTTCATTCTTTACCATTACAGTCACCCCAATCAATGGCGTACCATCCTTGGCCTTTACTGTACCGGATACTGTTTTTTTCTGTTGTGCAAAAAGGAAAAGCGGAAAAAGTAAGATCCACATGACTCCCGTAAAAAAATAATGGAAGGTGAAGTTGCACCCTCCTCCCTTGCTGGCTGATTGGCATGTCTTTTTCATAAATTGCGGAATTGAGCAGAAATAACGGTTGATGCACAAATATGTGGTAACCCGTCCGGATCACAGGGGGACAATCGTAAATGATTGGGGTGAATTTTATAAATCCTCCTTCAACCTACTGATTATCAGAATAGTAAAAGAATGATTTTTATAAAAAACACCCATTTGCGGAAATACAATTCTTATATTAGAGCATGATTTCGAGGTGCTTCCCGTTCTTATGCCTGCTGATCCTCGCTGTTTTTACAAAAAGCAGCGGGCAGGATGTGACATTCAATCACCTTACGGTAGAAGATGGATTATCGCACAACGCTGTGCTGTCTGTTGTACAGGATGCCCAGGGGTTCATCTGGTATGGTACGCATTATGGCCTTAACCGCTACGATGGATACCGTTTCAAAATTTACCGCCAGCAGGCGGACGACAGCACCTCCCTTCCAGGCAATCAGATCATGAGTCTTTACCGCGACCGGAAAAATGTACTCTGGGTAGGTACGTCTGCAGGCCTGGCTAAGTATGATCCTGAACACGATCGCTTTCAGCGCATCGACCTTGATCCGGGGCGGCAAACAAACATCAATTGTATTTATGAAGATAGTAAAGGACGCCGCTGGGTAGGCGCCAACAACGGGCTTTATCTGCAGGATGGCAACCGGAAAGAATTTCTCATTCCCGGTAAAATTGCGGGGTATGTAGTGCGTTGTGTGTATGAAGACAAGCAAGGTAATATCTGGATCGGCACCAGCAACGGCCTTACAAAAATGAGCGGTCATGATTTCCAGACGTTCCGCCATGAAGATGGAAACCCTTCCAGTCTTGCTATGAACTTTATCACCGCCATCACTGAAGATGGACTGGGCAGATTATGGGTGGCCACACAAACCGGCGGTATCAGTATCTATGATCCGGCTACCGGCCGTTTTTCGTTGCTGGCCCAACCTGCCATCATTAATAATATAGTAAGAAGGATACTCCGCGATAAGGCCGGCAACATGTGGGTAGGCACCCAGGAAGGGCTCAGCATCATTGACCCGGTTAAGATGACCGGCCGGCACTACCAGCAGGACCCCGGCAACAACAATAGCCTCAGCCAGAATTCCATCCATAGTATGTACCAGGATAGCAACGGTATAATCTGGATGGGCACCTACTTTGGCGGCGTAAACATGGTGCATCCTTATGGTACCTCGTTTACCGCCTGGCAGCAACATCCCCCGCTCAATGGGATCAGCAACAATGTGATCAGCAGCATGCTGGAAGATACACAACACAATTACTGGATCGGTACAGAAGGCGGTGGCCTGAATTATTACAACCGCGCTACCCAACATTTTACCAGCTATAAACATGATGCAAATAATCCTGCCAGCCTCGGGTCCAACCTGGTTAAAGTAGTATATGAAGATAAAGACCACAACATCTGGGCGGCCACACATGGCGGCGGATTGAACCTGTTGCAGCACGGAGGGTTCAAACGCTTCTTCTACGATACCAAAGATCCCGGTACTTTTTCGAGAGAAGTAACCGCCCTATTGGAAGATAGCCGGAACCGGTTCTGGGTGGGCACCAACACCCTGCTGCACCTCCTCCACCGGAATGGCCATGAGCTGGAGAAACGGGCCGATTCCATTTTAACGGGTATTGCTACGCACCAGTCGATCCGCTATATTATTGAAGATTCACGCCACCGCATCCTCATCGGTTCCATCAGTAACCTGTATGTATTTGAAGCAGACACCATGCGGCTTATCCAACCAGGTTATGTGAACTCCATCCAGGAAGACTCACAGCACAACATCTGGGTGAGCATGTATTTTGGAGGGCTGATTAAATATGATCCGGAACTGAAAAAGCAAACCCGTTATACCCAAAAAGATGGTTTGCCGAACGATAATGTAATTGGCTTACTGGAAGATGATCAGCATCATTTATGGATCAGCACCTATAATGGCCTGGCACGTTTTGATCCTGCCCGCAACTCTTTCCAGACCTATACTGTAAGCGATGGTCTTGCAGGAAACGTATTTAATTACAACTCCTTTCTTCGGAACAGCCAGGGCGAATTTCTCTTCGGCGGATATAACGGCATCACCAGCTTCTTCCCCAACCAGATCATTACCAATTCGCATCCTTCCGTTATCCGGTTTACGGGCCTGCGGCTGTTCAACAAACCAGTAGGTATCGCGCAGGACAACGGGCTGCTGGAACAGGACATCAGCTATACCAAAGCACTACGTTTTCATCACGACCAGGAAGTATTCACGCTGGAATTTGCGCTGCTCAACTATGTAAAAAGCAGCAAAAACCGTTACGCGTACCGGCTAGAAGGCGCGGACCGCGACTGGATAGAAACCGATAACCCGGCAGTGACGTACACCAACCTCTCTTCCGGCCACTATACCTTTTGGGTGAAAGGCGCCAACAACGATGGCATCTGGAGTGAGCCGGCAAAGATGGAGATCACCATCCTGCCACCATTCTGGCGAACCTGGTGGGCGTATGGCGTTTACGCATTGGGGGTTATATTATTATTCTTCTTCGTGACCCGGTTCTTTTTCCTGTGGGCCTTGCTGCGTAAAGAAGAAGAACTGCACCAGGTGAAACTTAACTTCTTCACACATGTTTCCCATGAAATCCGTACCCACCTTACTTTCCTGCTGGTGCCGGTGGAAAAGATGATGGATATGCTGAAGAAAGATGATCCGCTGCAATCCACCCTGCTGCAGTTACGGAACAATGCCGACCGGCTGCTGAAGCTCGTGAACGAACTGATGGACTTCCGCAAGGCAGAAACCAATCACCTTAAACTGCATGTACAGGAACTGGACCTGATTCCATTCCTCGATCATATTTACACCAGCTTCCGCGAGCTTTCGCTCGACCGCAACATCAGCATGGTGTTCGGGCATGATATGGAACATGCCTGGGTTTATTTCGACCGGGAACAGCTGGAGAAAGTGTTCTTCAATTTACTCAGCAACGCCTTCAAGTTCACACCGGACGGAGGTCGCATCCAGTTGCACATTGCCCATTCCCGGCAAAATACGGTGATCACTGTCACGGACAACGGGCGCGGTATTGCACCTGAATATCTCGACAAACTGTTCACCAATTTCTTCCAGGTACAGGATCATGGTTTACAAAATACCGGCTACGGCATCGGGCTGGCGTTATCCAAAAATATTGTGGAGCAGCACAAAGGAACCCTCACCGTGGAAAGCGAACCTTCTACCCCGGAAAAAGAAGGACGTACCTGTTTTACGGTTTCCCTGCCTACCGGCTCCAAACATTTTGAAGGCACCCAGCACACTGTTGGCGGCATGCCTGCAATGCCCGCTGCACCGGTTAAAGCAACGTCCGCACCGGAAACCACGGATAGTATTATTCCCGCTACGCCACAACCTTTCACCATTCATATCGTGGAAGATAACCCGGAGCTGCGCACCCTCATCTGCCAGACTTTCCGGGAACAATACCTCGTACTGGAAAGCGTGAACGGGGCAGATGGATTGGCAACAGCCACCGCGCAAATCCCCGACATCGTGATCAGTGATGTGATGATGCCCGAAATGGATGGCCTGCAGCTTTGCCAGGCACTTAAAACAGATGAACGTACCAGTCATATTCCCGTAGTATTGCTTACCGCCAAAAGCTCGCAGGCCGATCATGTAAGTGGCCTTGAAACCGGGGCAGACCTCTATCTCACCAAACCTTTCAGTACCCGGGTACTGGCACTCAACGTCCGCAACCTGATCGCCTCCCGCGAAAAAATGCGCGAACGTTACAGCCGCCAGCTGCAAACGGAAACGATCATACCGGACGCTTTGCCCAGCAGCCTGGATAATGCCTTCCTCGAAAAAGTGATGGCGCTGGTGGAAGAACATATGGACAACCCCGACTTTGGCGTGGACATGCTGGCCCGTAAGGTAGCCATGAGCCAGCCGGTGCTTTATAAAAAGCTGAAGGCCGTTACCAATATGTCGGTAAACGACTTTGTAAAATCGCTGCGACTGAAAAAAGCGGCCTCCCTTATACGTACCCGTGAGCATACCATTTACCAGGTGGCGTACATGGTGGGGTACAACGACCGGAAATATTTCAGCCGGGAGTTTAAGAAACAGTTTGGCAAAACGCCTTCTGAGTTTGCCGAAGCCCCTGATTTGTGAAAATTCCCCCCATTTACTCGGAAAAATCACCCCACCTAACAGGCGGGGATCAGTAGATTTGTTGCAAATCCACTGTTATGAAAATCAGCATGCTGCTTATCCTGGGCTTCCTGTGCAATATGTCCCATGCATGGGGCCAAACGGCGTACACCACTATTATGGACCGTATCCGGGCGGAACTGCTTTCGCAGGCCAGCAACACTACCACGCTGGACAACAACGTAACCAGCACGCTGGCAACGTTGCAAAGCAACGGCTCGTGGCCGGATGTGAACTATGCCTACAGCGCCACCACCTATACGGCGGATGTACACATCAACCGGGTAAAAACCTTCGCACAGGCCTATACGAAATCCGCCAGTTCGTATTACCAGAGCGCCACGCTTTTCACCGCCATTGTAAACAGCCTTACTTACTGGAATACCGCCGATCCGCAAAGCTGGAACTGGTACCATAACCAGATCTCCAATCCGCAGCGCATCGGGGAAATCCTGATCCTGTTGGATACGGCGCAGCAAAGCCTGGGCACTCTCCGCAATGCACTGCTCACGCAGATGAACCGCGGCAACCCTTCCGGTCAAACCGGCGCCAACAAACTGGATGTGGCCACCCACTTCATGTACCGCTCCTGCCTCACGGCCAACGACTCCCTCATGCAGTACAGCGTGGACCAGGTATTTTATCCCCTCGTGCTTACCGCCAATGAAGGCATCCAGCATGACCTGTCGTACCATCAGCATGGTCCGCAATTGTATTTCTTTGGCTATGGCTCCGTATTCGTGGAAGGCGAAACCAAAGTGGCCTACTATCTCCGTGGCACGCCCTATGCCCTGTCGGGTTCCCGTTTAGCGGTGTTCAGCGACTTTGTGCGGAACGGTTTCCTCAAAGCCCTGCGGGCGCGCTATATCGATTATGGCACCAACGGCCGCAGCATCAGCCGGGAAAATCAATTAGGCGTTGGCGTTACCAGTCACCTGGAGAAACTCAAAGTGCTGGACACCGCGCATGTTACCGAATACAACGAAAACATAGCACGACTGAATGGTACACAGGCGCCGGGATACCTCCTGCCCTCCCTGCATAGCCATTTCTGGCGTTCGGACTATACCGTACATCACCGTACCGGCTATCTCTTTGGGGTGCATATGACTTCCACCCGCACGGCCAAACAGGAAAACGGCAACGGGGAAAACCTGAAAGGGTATTACCTGTCGGATGGCTCCACGCATATCGCCGCCAGCGGGAATGAATATTATAACATTCCTGCCGTGTGGGACTGGAGCAGGATCCCCGGCACTACCGTGCCCTACATCACTACCATTCCGCTGCGTACCGCCTGGGGCGTAAACTTTGGCACTACCGCTTTTGCCGGTGGCGTATCGGATTCCCTGTACGGCGTTTCCGCACTGCAGTTTTCCGATTACAATACGCAGGCCCGCAAAGCCTGGTTCTTTTTTGATAACGAAGTAGTGTGTTTGGGCGCCGGTATCAGCTCCACCGCCACGCAGCCCATTAACACCACTGTGAACCAGTGCCTGCTGAACGGCGCAGTATCTGCCAATGTAAGCGGCACGGTGAACACCATTGCCAATGGTACTTACAGCTACAACAACACGCTGAAATGGATCACGCATAATGGTATCAGCTATTACTTTCCGGCCGGAGGCCAGGTGCAGCTAAGCATGCAATCGCAGTCCGGTACCTGGAGAAGTATTAACAACGGCGGCAGTACCACTGTACAAAACATGAATGTGTTCCAGCTGTGGTTCAACCACGGCACTGCGCCCACCAATGGCACTTATGCGTATTATGTATTGCCGGGGCAAAATATGAGCACCTATGATACCACGGCAGTACGCATTGAGCAGAATAACGCGAACATGCAGGTAGTATATCACCGGGGATTAAATATCTGGCAGATGGTATTTTACCAGGCGGGCACCTTTCATAAAGATTCGCTGACCGTAACCGTCGACCGGCCATGTGCACTGATGCTGCGCAACGCTGGCACTTCCGATGTAACGGTATCCGTTGCGGACCCGGCGCAGTCTTCTGCTCCCGTTAACATTCAGCTGAACCTGCCGGGCATTCCGCAAACACGGCAACTGGTTGCCACGCTGCCCTCCGGTCCTTATGCAGGTTCCTCTGCCACGTATCATGTAAACAGCCAAACGCCTGTTTATGCCGCCTCTGTTATTACAGCTGTTGCGGATGCGTATGTAAGAGGGGGTTCTACTTATGGTGGAGTGAATTATGGCACAGAGTCGCTTGTACTGAAGCAGGATGCAACGGTGAGCTATACACGGGAAATATTCCTGCGGTTCAATGTGGGCGCATTGCCTGCGGGTACCAGCCAGGTAAAGCTGCGGATGTATGTGAACTATGCAAACACCAGCATTGCCACCGTGCCCTGGATTGCGCAATATGTGAGCAACGACAGCTGGACAGAAACCGGTATCACCTATAACAACATGCCGGCTGCCACCAGCGCAGTGGATACCATCATGGGGCGTACCGCAGGCAATTACGCTGAATGGGATGTAACGGATATTGCACTCGCGCAGCAGTTGGCCGATGGCATGCTTACTTTAAAACTCGTATCCGGACTGGCAGGCGCCACTACCGATGCCATTTTCACCTCCCGCGAGAGCAGCGACAGCACCCGGCGGCCGGTACTGGTTTGCAGCACCGGCAGCATGCTCCGTAAGATGATGCCCGCAACGGAGGAAAAAGCAGATGGTGTCAGCATTTATCCCAACCCGGCGGGTGCATTCATTTATGTAAACACTACTGAACGTTGGCTGAGAGCAGAATTACGTGACACCGCCGGTAAAGTGGTAAAAATGGAAAAGCTGGATGGCCGCCAGCAGTTTGATTTCCCGATGAATGATGTGCAGCCGGGGATGTATCTACTGGTACTAAAAGGAACGGGCAAACAGCTGGTAAAAAAGATCGTGAAGATGTAAGCCGGAATTTTATTTTACAACTGCGCAATTGCACTTTGTATGTACTGGCGCAGTTCATCATAGGTTTTTGCGGTGTTTACCTTATCCAGGAACTTTTGTACAATGCCCCCGGTTCTGGTATGGCCGTGTTGTTCCACAAAGGAAAGATATTCGGCCTCGTTCTCCGGGATCAGTGAACGAAGGTTTTGGTTGTTTTCAAAGGAGGGCGTATTGTCTTCCCCAAACAGGTAATCCTCGCAATAACCGTTATACAGATCCCTGGCCGCTTCCAAAAACCTGCTGTCGGGATAAGTTTCCAGGAACTTTTCCCAGTTGAGCGCCCGCTTTCCTACCAGGCTGAATGGGATTACCAATCCAGCATCAGCGCTGTATAGTACCGTATCTTCATCTGCCCGCAGTTGCAGGTATGCCCTGTAATCGGCGGGCAGGGAAGCTTTGAACAAATTTGTATAGAATGTGGGAACCGTACGAAGATCCGTATAGCCCTCACCTATTTCCCAGGGTTCGATGCCCGCGGTGGCCAGTAAATTAATGCGTTGTTGTACATGCGCAGGCGGTATAATGATACCCTTTGCTTCAGAGTAGTAGTTTACGTATTCATTCAGCCATGCCTGTTCGTTGGCGGTAATAGCTACCAGGGCGGTATCCACATAAAGCGCCAGGGAATCATAAAGCAAAGCGGCCGCTTCAGCCTTTATCGCCGGCAATTGTTTTTTGATGGCTTCCTTCCTGCTGATAATAGCGGAAATATATGTTTCTGTAGATGTAGATAAGGTGGGGGTATCAACCTGCCTGGGCGCGGGCGTCGTGGTATCTATACTAACCGCGCTATCAACGGGTTGCTTGCTTTGGGATTTTTTGCCATCGCCGTTACAGGCGGCCAGCATTATCAGGGGTATACAAAAAACAGGCATCCAGATGCGGCCGTTCCTAAACTTGTGCTTCATAGTGTAGTCGGAAATTAATTACGAAGATGCAAGATAATTATTGCTGTTCCATCAACAAATTTTAATTGAACAACACACCCGTAAAGAGACAAAAAGTAACCGGAAGCTAAACTACATTCTGCATCGCCCATGCTTGTATTTCCACCAGTACCGGTTTCAGTGATGTACCTTTTTCAGTTAGCGAATATTCTACCGTTGGCGGCATGGTTGCAAAGGCTTTCCGGCTGATGATCTTCCTGTTTTCAAGTTGTTTAAGTTCTTTTACCAGCATTCTTGTATTAATACCCACTACACTTCTTTCTAACTCCTTAAACCGCATTTTTCCTGCCATCAGGGTATTGATGATACTCATCGTCCACTTTCCTGAGATCAGGTCCATTGCTTCCTGGAAGGGACACGTCTGAGATTTCTTTATCTTTTTTTCATCTTTCAAAGCCATACTATACCTGTTACTTTACTTTATGTTACTACGTGCCAAAATGGTAACTACTTGTAAATGTAGTGTAACATAGTGAAATTTGCAATGCACAGGAAAACACGTTTATTATGTCGTTACAAGCCATCGAACAATACCTGACGGAACAATTACCCAACGTCACTAATCTTGATAGTTTTGGATACCGGTTCTTTTTCTATGGACCGGACCAGGTACTTCCGTTTGTAACCATAGCCTTATCAGATAACGAACACGACAACAAATCGAACCTGAGCCGTGAAGGCGTATTCCGCGTGAATATTGGTATATCAAAGGCTTCTTACAACCAGCTGTTTACGGCCACACAAAACGACTGGGATTACACGGCATTAAACCGTTTCATGCCGCATCCGGATTATGCCGCACAGCACTATATCTGTATCCTCAACCCGGAAGAAGACCTGTTACCCGGAACAATTAAATTTATTGAAGAAGCCTATCTGATCGCAAAAAACCGTTTCGACAAAAAGCAGTCTGCCAGGAAGGCTGGTTAAGCAGGTTACAGGAAATTACATTTAATGACTGGTTTTTGTTATCTTCATATTACCAGGAAAAAGTAACCTCATGATCACACATGCTGAAGACCCTCACAGCGGAAAACGCCAGGCTGCAACTACAGGTCATGTAACGCCGGCGGCCGTACATGTTGCGGACAATGGCCCCCGGGCGGTGCAACTACACCCCTATCAGCAACTGGCAAACAACAACGACAAAATAACGCAGCAGAAAGCCCTGCAAACACTAGCGGACAATCGCCCGCAGCCCGTACAGAGAAAAGAAAACAAAACCGGTATGCCGGACCATCTTAAAAATGGTATAGAGAATATATCCGGTCACAGTATGGATGATGTACGCGTGCATTACAACTCCGCCGAACCCGCACAACTGCAGGCCCTCGCCTATGCAAAGGGAACGAACATCCATATCGGACCGGGCCAGGAAAAACACCTGGCGCATGAAGCATGGCATGTGGTACAGCAAAAACAGGGACGGGTACAGGCCACCACACAATTAAAACAGGGCATCCCTGTTAACGACGACAAAGGACTTGAACAGGAGGCTGATGTAATGGGGCAGAAAGCACTGCAATTATACAGCGCTTCCCATGCGTTGCCGCTGACTGTTGCCACCCAGCTGAAACAGGACGTGGTACAGCGTATCAGCATCGATACCGGCAAGCTGAATGTAGTGGGTGAAGAACACGGTGAGTCACAAAAACGGCGGCAAACAGAAGTCGCCTACAGCAACCACCTGTTTGGCCAGAACGGCCTGTACTGGCAGGAAGCGGCGTTCAAACCCATTGAAATTCACCAAACACGCGGCGATGAAGCCGGCCTGCGATTGAAATTCTTCTATCATACATTTGCAGGCGGCATGGTGAAGGTAATACAAACCACCCACGACGGAGATATGCCTTTCCTGATGGCAGTACGCGGCATCTGGAAAACACTGAATACTGTAAAAAGCCTGTACCAGGAAGAAGTGGAAACGCTGAGCCACGAGGAAGGTCTTGCCCTGCATCAAATGATGACCAACCAGGTATGGACCGGCTTCCAGGCCAAAATGGATGGACTGGCCACTCCTCAAAATGCCGACAGCCTGCAATACCGGAAAGAGTTGGTGACGGATATGATAAATCTGAAAAAGTATTGGGAAACCAAGCCGGATATTTATGAACCCAGCAAAGCAGTGGTAACGAACGACCGCAATGACCACATGCATAACAGCGCTACCACAGCCGCCTTCCAGGGACGTAAAGGGATCTGGAAAGTGGGAGAAAACCACGTTATCGGTATCTCACAAATGTTTCCCGCCGGCAGGCAGTATAACCTGGTACACCGGGCAGATTTCAATAACGATATCAATGCGTATATCCAAAGTACCACCAGTGTATCTAAGGAGAAAAAATGAACGATCTATTTATGGAAAGACAATGGAATCAAACAGGCGAAGGTAAATTTGTGTTTTTAATGAATGGTGAAGAAATTGGAACCTATCAAAGAGGAGACGATTGGAAGAAAGAACCCACTACTTTCAATATTCTTCAAAATGAATATAATATTGAATACTCTTCCGGCCTTTTCAGTCGTGGTAACATCAAAATATTAAACGAATCAGGAGAGCCCGTCCTGAAGTTAAAGAGTATCCCCTTTTCATTGAACTTCAATTTTGAATATCAGAACCGGCAATTTAAACTTGTATTTAAGGATGCGCCACTTTGGCAATGGTCTATCATGGAAAAAGATAACCTGGTACTTTCTTATAAAACGGACCTGAGCAAAGGAACAACGGGATTGTCTATACAATCCCGGGAAGATGCAGACAGTGATTATCTGTTTGATTTCTTATTGGGACATTTGATTTTGGGGAAAGAGAAGAAGGATGTTATGGAGTGACTTAATTTTAAGAAAAGGTCCTGTCCGTGGCAGTTGTTAATAAATTGCAAGGATTTCTATTTCTTTTTTATTGAACAGAAAACGATCTCCTGTCTTTTTTGACAGTAATAATTTTGCCAGCGGCGTATAGGGAGACAGGAAAAATATAGTCTGTTCATCTATCAGTTGCCTGCCCAGTCCTGCTGCAATAAAAAAAGACTGTTCTGCGCATTGTACCAGGGCACCGGTTTGCGGGGTAGTATAAATGCTGTCTGTATTCACTTGTTGCAACCTCGCAAGCTCCTTTACATTTTCTGCCTGTTGCCGTGCATACATATCCTTCTCCAGGTGCCCCATTGCCCTTCCTGTTTCATACTTATCCCCCGCCGAACTTTTATCTTCATTGTTAGCGGCTTCCTGTGCGCTATCACCGGCCGATTTAGCCATTGCAATACGTTCAGATATTAACTGCAGTCCTGCCTGTTTTAACCTGGTTTTAAAGGCGATCTTCTCCTGGCTTGTCATAAAGGTTGATTACATGAAAATAAAAGTACGCATTTTACACCGGTTAACGGAAGGATGTTCTCCCGCAAAAATTACTGCAATCTGGCCTCATACAAAATATATCATGGGATACATGGCGCCGCCCCGAACCTTTTCAATGGAATAGCTTTATTACCTATTTTTGCAGAAACTTAGAAGTTCTAAACTATCAACCATATGAAAAACACTAGACGAAAGTTGTCTTCCGAACAATCCCGGGAACTCCTCAGCGTATTGAAAACCCGCTTTGAAAAAAACAAGAACCGTCACAAAGGGCTCGACTGGGCTAAGATACAGGCAAGGCTGGAAGCGAATCTGGGAAAACTGTGGTCGCTCGATGAAATGGAATTAACCGGTGGTGAACCGGATGTAGTAGGTTATGATAAAAGTAAGGATGAATACATTTTCTATGATTGTTCAGCAGAAACCCCTAAAGGCCGCAGAAGTATCTGTTACGACCATGAAGCCCTGGAGTCGAGGAAAGAACACAAACCGGAAAACAGCGCCGTTGAAATGGCTGCCGATATGGGTATTGAGCTTTTAACAGAAGTACAATACCGCGAGTTGCAGCAACTTGGCAACTTCGATACGAAAACTTCCAGCTGGATAGTAACGCCTCCGGCAATAAGGAAACTTGGTGGCGCACTCTTCTGTGATCGTCGTTATGATCATGTTTTCGTGTATCATAATGGAGCAGAATCTTATTATGCTGCCAGGGGGTTTCGTGGATCATTAAGGGTATAAGTGCTGCATTAAGAACCGCCTACAGCTGTACAAATTTGGGCGTATGCCCGGTAGAGGGGATAAACTCGTTTATCACCCATGCTGTACTAAGCTTGAGATAACTGGTGGTGGTGCCATCGCTGCACCCGTACCACTCTTCTGAGAGAATATCATTATCGATTACCAGCTGCACCTTCATTGTCCTGTCCAGCATCAGGCCAAACACCGTTGCGGCACCAATATCTGTTCCCAGTATTGAACGAAGTAACTCAACGGAGGCAAAGGACAAGCGGGAAATTCCCAACGCTGCGCCCAGATCTTTTGTTTTAAAAGGCTTTCCGGCAGTAGTAATTACCAGGTAGAAGTTTGTTTGCTGCCGGTTACAGAGAAAAAGTGTTTTTACCGTTTTCATGTTCAGTCGCTGGTCTATCCTGATACAATCTTCCATCGTAATAGCAGGATCGGTATCTACACGCTCATATCTTACTCCTCTTTCCCTGAACATTTCATAAACCATTTGTTGTAATGGTGTGTTGAACACCGGTGGTTCGGTTTGTTTTACGTCACTAACAAAATACATATCAATACTGATTTACTATCCCTTTTTTAAATGGTCAAAGATAACCGGTAGGCGTTAAAAAATACCTACCGGTGTTTGGAGCAGGATGGTACAGGATGATTAAAAAGAATTAGTTCTCTATTTTACTATCAGTTTCTTCGCAAAAAGTAATAGTAAATTAAACTTAACTCTATAGCAACCAAATATTATGTACTGCGCAAGATAACTGACTGAATTTCTTTCAGTTTTAGTGACAACTGCTTGTATCTGTGCTAAATCGATTTTCCGAGTATCAAATTTATAACAAAGCCAATAATCTTATGTAGTATCAACAGGTAACTAATCAGTATACGGTGAGTCGGCTGACTCACCGTGTGCAACTTCATCACTAATTAGAAGTGTAACCTTTAATCTCATTGCCGGCTCGACTGCCGGTAGCTTTCGTATTGCCTGAAATACAGGTAACGGGCTGCTGTAACGTTGAACCGGCCTGGAGAAAGAATGCCCCTGCACATAGCATCACCTAAATTCAACAGCATGGAATTATAGACCCAACTGCATTCCCGGATATGAAACAACACCTTGCCCATTCACTCATCTCAAACCAGTAAATAGCTTAACGCTATGAAGAATTCTACGTTTAGAAAAAAGCCATTTTTTCTTTCCCTATTCAGGCACGCACTATTTAACAAACGGTACTTCCTTGTACCTGCGCTGCTATTATCCTGCTCCCTGTCTTTAGCGCAACAGCGTATGATCGTTACCGGTGTCGTCGTTTCGGCAGACGATAACTCCCATATCCCTGGCGTAACCGTACAGATAATGGGCACCAGTAAAGGCACCACTACCAACGACAATGGTAAGTATTTCCTTGAAGCCAGTCCGGGCGACTCCCTGATTTTCCGCTACATCGGCTACGTGGAAAAGCGCGTAAAAGTAGGCACGCACCCTGCCATTAACATCGCTATGCAGTCGATATCCAGTCAGCTGAAAGATGTGGTGGTAGTGGCTTTTGGCACAAAGAAAAAAAGCGACATGGTAGGATCGGTTACTACCATTAAACCATCGGATCTCAAAGTACCATCCAGCAACCTCACCACGGCACTGGCCGGGCGCGCAGCCGGCGTAATCGCTTTTCAGCGGAGTGGTGAACCCGGCCTGGACAATGCACAGTTTTTTATCCGCGGGGTTACCACCTTCGGGTATAAAAAAGATCCTTTAATTCTGATTGACGGCGTTGAATTAACTACCACCGACCTCGCCCGGTTGCAGGTAGATGATATCTCCAGCTTTTCTATTCTGAAAGATGCCAGTGCCACCGCGCTGTATGGCTCCAGAGCCGCCAACGGCGTGATCATGGTAACCACCAAGCAAGGCGCTGTTGGTAAAGCCAAGTTAGCTTTCCGCGTAGAGAATTCAGTATCCGCCCCTACTAAAAATATTGAGCTGGCAGACCCGGTTACCTATATGAAACTGGCCAACGAAGCCGTGCTTACCCGCGATCCCCTGGGCGCACTTCCCTACAGCCAGGAGAAAATAGATAACACCGCAACAGGCCTCAACCCTACTGCTTACCCGGCCAACGACTGGAGGAAGCAGCTGTTTAAAGACTATACCACCAACCAGCGGTTAAACCTGAGCGTGAGCGGCGGCGGTGGCGTAGCCAGGTATTTTGTATCGGGCGCCTACAACCGGGATAACGGGTTAATGAAAGTAGATAAACGGAATAATTTCAATAACAACATCCGGCTGAGTAGTTATAGCCTGCGGTCTAACGTAAATGTCAATTTAACAAATACCACAGAAATGGTAGTCCGTTTAAGCGGCAGCTTCGACGACTACACCGGTCCGGTGGATGGCGGCGCCAGCATGTACCAAAAAGTGATGAAATCCAACCCCGTACTATTCCCGGCTTACTACCCCGCCGATGAAGAGCATAAATTTACAAAGCACATCATGTTTGGAAATTATGATGAAGGACAATACATCAATCCATACGCAGAAATGGTGAAGGGATACAAGGATTATTCCCGGTCCCTCATGCTGGCGCAAATTGAGCTGAAACAGAACCTGAAGTCCATTACACCTGGCCTGGCAGCCAGTGGAATGATTAATACCAACAGAACGTCCTATTTTGATGTGAGCCGTTTCTATAACCCGTTTTGGTACCAGATGGACGCGTATGATAAATTATCCGACAAATATTTTATCACCAATACCAATCCCAATGAAGGTACCGAGTACTTAGGTTATAACGAGGGAGAGAAAACCATCAGCACCTCCCTTTACCTGGAATCCAGATTGAATTACGACCGCTCATTTAATAAAAGCACCGTCAGCGGCATGATGGTGTTTATGTTACAAAACCGGTTAAATGCCAATGCGGGCGATCTCCAGCAATCGCTCCCGTTCAGGAATATAGGATTATCCGGCAGGGCCACGTACGACTATGATAAACGTTATTACACAGAAATAAATTTCGGTTATAACGGGTCGGAACGTTTTGATAAGAACAACCGGTTTGGTTTCTTCCCATCTTTTGGACTTGCATGGACAGTATCTAACGAAAAATTCTTCGAGCCTATCAAAGCAATATTCTCCAATGTGCGGCTGAGGGGAACTTACGGCATTATAGGGAATGATGCGATTGGCTCCCCGCAGGACCGCTTCTTCTATTTATCAAACGTAAACATGAACGACGGCAGCAGAAGCGCAGGCTTTGGGCGTGATCCCGGGAACGTATACCGGCTGAACGGTATTTCCCTCTCCCGTTATGCTAACCCCAATATCACCTGGGAAACTTCCAAACAAAAGAATATCGCACTGGAGCTGGGCTTGTTTAATAAATTAAATATAGTAGCAGAATACTTTTCCCAATACCGCGACCGGATCCTTATGACCCGCAGCATTCCGGAGGCGGCCGGTTTCGCTGTACCTATCAAAGCGAATGTGGGTATTGCCACAGCAGCAGGCGTAGATATATCGATGGATTACAAACAGTTTTTTAAAGACAATTTCTGGGTGTCGCTGATGGGTAACTTTACCTATGCCACCAGTAAATATAAAAACTATGAAGAACCAAAGTATGATGAATCCTATCGTTACCATACCGGTTATTCTCTTAACCAGGTGTTTGGTTATATCGCGGAAAAATTATTTGTAGATGATGCCGAAGCAGCTAATTCTCCCAAACAAAATTTTGGCAGGTATGGCGGTGGAGATATTAAGTACCTCGATGTAAACAGGGATGGCCAGATCACAGAAGCAGATAAAGTGGCCATCGGTAACCCTACTGTGCCGGAAATAGTGTATGGATTTGGCTTTTCGATGGGATATAAAAATTTAGACCTCTCTGCTTTCTTCCAGGGATTAGATAATGAATCATTCTGGATAGATCCGGAAGCCACCTCTCCTTTCGCCTCAGAAAATCAGTTGCTGAAAGCCTATGCCGATGATCACTGGTCGGAAGAGCGCCAGAATGTATATGCACTCTGGCCCAGGTTAAGTCCTGATGTAAACAGGAACAATGCACAAACCAGTACCTGGTTTATGCGCGACGGCGCATTTCTACGGTTAAAGCAGGTGGAACTAGGCTACACACTTCCTGCCAGGTGGCAGAAGAAACTACGCACTTCTACCTTCCGCATTTATGTGAATGCCACCAACCTGTTAAACTTCAGCAAGTTTAAATTATGGGATGTGGAAATGGGTGGAAATGGCCTGGGATACCCGGTTCAGCGGGTATTCAACCTGGGTCTTAACCTGAATTTCAATTAATAAGAAAACAAAAAGCACCATGAAAGATAATATAACGATAAGGGCGCTCCTGGTATTGATTATACTCGCATGTAACTCCTGCGCGAAATTCCTCGATGTGGTACCCGATAATGTGGCCACGCTCGACAACGCCTTTACTACCCGCATAGAAGCCAAAAAATATTTATTCACCTGTTATTCTTATATGCCAAAGAACGGCGACCTCGGCGACGATCCTGCGATAGTTGGCGGCGACGAACTATGGCGGTTTTCCTCGGAAGGTGGCTTCTTCAGCATGGCCCAGGGATTCCAGAATGTGGTAGGCCCGCTGGGCGACCGGTGGGGGTATTATTTCAGGGCACTCCGCGACTGTAACATCTTCCTCGAAAATATCGCCAAAGTACCCGACCTGGCTGAAGAAGAAAGAAGACGCTGGATAGCAGAGGTAACGTTTCTGAAAGGCTATTACAACTTTTACCTGGTAACGATGTACGGCCCCATTCCGTTGATGAAAACCAATCTGCCCATCAATGCCGACGGCAACGATATCAACCTGTCGCGCGCACCGGTAGATTCCTGCTTCGATTACATCCTGGAACTGATCAACGAAGCAACTACCAACCTGCCTGCCACTATCATAGACCCCGCCAATGAGCTGGGCCGCGTTACCATGCCCATCGCGTTATCATTAAAAGCAAAAGTACTGGTGTATGCTGCCAGTCCGTTGTTTAATGGCAACAGCGATGAAGCCGGGCTTAAAAACCGCGATGGTACGCAGCTGTTTAATCCCACCTTCTCCAAAGCAAAATGGGATGCTGCCGCTACGGCCTGTAAAGCAGCCATAGACGCATGTCACCAGGCAGGAATGAAGCTTTATAAATACCACCCGGATTTTCAACAGTATGATCTTTCTGATACCATTATGACCCAGTTAAGTATCAGAAATGCTTTTTGTGAAAGATGGAACACCGGGATTATCTGGGCAAATACCCAAACCAATTCCACCGGCTTTCAACAGCTCATCACTACCTACATTGATCCGGCCAACAGGGATATCACGGTTGTTAAAGGCCAACTATCGCCTCCCCTGCATATGGCGGAATTGTTTTACTCCAGTCATGGCGTGCCCATTACAGAAGATAAAACCTGGGATTATGCCAACCGGTATAACCTGAAGGTAGCCGGTGAAACCGATAAACTCTATTTGTGGAAAGGCTATACCACCGCCTATTTAAACTTTAACAGGGAACCACGGTTCTACGCCGACTTAGGCTTTGACGGCGGTTTGTGGTACGGACAAGGACGTTATGACGACAAGAAATATTCCGACCTGTTTTACCTGGAAGGTAAATACAGGCAAAGAAATGGTTTTGGTAAACCAGGTTATGGATCTATTACCGGCTATTACCTGAAGAAGGCCGTTCAGTATCAGAACGTGATCGGAAGAGGAAACGATTATTCCGTTAATTCTTATTACTGGCCTATCATGCGGCTATCCGGTTTGTATCTCTTATATGCAGAGGCATTAAATGAATCAGCAGGACCGGGAGCAGAAGTATATAATTACGTAAACCAGGTACGCGAACAGGCAGGATTACAGTCTGTTGAATCATCCTGGACCACCTATTCCACCAATCCCATTAAATACACCACGCAAAGGGGTATGCGGGATATTATCCACCAGGAAGCCCTGATTGAACTGGCATTTGAAGGACAACGGTTCTGGGATCTCCGCCGGTGGAAAGAAGCGCAAACAGTATACAACCGACCGGTGAAAGGATGGGATCTGATCCAGGAAACAGCTGCTGGTTACTACCGGCCTAAAACCATCTTCAACCAAACATTCGGATTAAAAAATTATTTCTGGCCGATTAGTGAAGGCACCCTTTCTACCGATAGAAGTTTAGTACAAAACCTGGGGTGGTAACATCTCCCGAAAAAAACTAACGACATGAAACAACTACGTTATATTATCATCTCTATCTTAATCATTGTTGCCGGCTGGTCCTGCAAAAAAGAGAGCAGGATAAATTATACAGATGAAAATGCACCCGCGCCTGCCCCTGTCACCAATATAAAGGTGACCGTAAGCCCGGGAGCTGCCATCCTTACTTACAAGCTCCCCACAGATCCGCAACTCTCTTATATAAAAGCTGTATATGAAATGCAGCCGGGTGTTTTCAGGGAAGCCAAAGCCTCCTACTATACCGATACATTGCACCTGATTGGTTTTGGCGATACCCTCGTGCATAAGGTGCAGGTATTCAGCGTTGGTAAAAATGAAAAAGTATCTGCACCGGTGGAGCTAACCGTGCAGCCCTTGCGCCCCGCTGTCATCTCCGCTTTTTCTTCCATCACAATGGGCGCCACCTTTGGCGGCGTACAGATCTCTTTCCGCAACGACGCCAAAGATAACCTGGCCCTTACACTGATGATGGATTCTACCGGGCAAAATACCTGGACTACCGTAAACACCTTTTACACCGGCGCGCCACTGGGCACCTATTCCGTAAGAGGATTTGATACCACGGTAAAGAAGTTTGCCATCTTTGTAAGAGACCGGTGGAGTAACAGGTCTGATACATTGATTAAATCCCTGAAGCCGGTGTATGAAGAATTAATCTCTAAAAGTACCTGGAAAGAATTACGCCTGCCTACCGATACCTGGGCACAGGCAGATGGTGGCTATCAATTCAGCTGGCTGTTTGATAATAACATCAACAGCATCTTTGCTTCTACCAACCTGTCGGTACTTCCGCAATGGTCCACGATTGACCTGGGCAAGAAGGTAGTGCTAAGCCGTATTGTAGAGCACCAGCAGCAAGCCGATCACTTCTACGCCGGTTCGGCAGTAAAGAAATTTGAGCTATGGGGGTCTAATGATCCCAGTCCGGATGGAAGCTGGGACAACTGGCAGTTACTGGGCAGCTTTAACTCCTTTAAGCCTTCCGGGTTGCCGTTAGGCCAAACAACAGAAGAAGACAGGAACTACGCCTGGTTTAAGGGAGAAGATTTTTCTTTCGACAGGTTGCTGCCCGCGGTACGGTTTCTCCGCTTTAAAACGCTGGAAACTTACAGCATGTCCGGCCAGGTGGTGATAGCAGAAATAGATTTATGGGGTCAGCAGGTACCTTAATATTTTTCAACTCTTTAAAAGCAATAAGATGAAAAACATCTTTCATTATATCTCCATCCTATTCTCCATGCTGGTTATACTTACGGCCTGCAAAAAAATGGATAGCACCTATAAGCAGTTTGTTGTGCCGGATGGCATTGTATACCCCGGAAAGGCGAATAGCCCGGTAGCGAATGCCGGTCGTAACCGGGTGAAGATTTCCTGGCTGCGAGGCGCAGATCCCACGCTTACCGCTGCAAAGATCTTCTGGAATAATTTTGCGGATTCCGTAGAAATAAGCATTCCCCCCACCGGCGACACGATCAGTTATACGATTAACAATCTTCCTGAAAAGAGCTATTTATTCGTTATTAAAACCTACGACGCCAAAGGCGGTGTTTCTGTACCCGTGGAATTATTCGGCGCCAGCTATGGAGACGTGTATCAGTCGAGCCTGTTAGGCCGCCCGGTAGATGCAGGTATCCTCTATGCAGATTCCATTGTGGTGAAATGGGGCGGTGCGGACATCTCCAACGGCGCTTATGCCACGGAAGTAAAATACACCAATGTTTCAGGTGCCACGCAGGTGAAACGTTTCCCTGTCAGCGACGGGGCTTCCACTATTACTGATATGAAAGCAGGTATTACTTATCAATACCGGACCGTATACCTACCGGACTCACTCAGCATAGATACGTTTTACACGGACTATGTAACAAGTAAACCGTTTTTATTCAGTCCTAAAAACTGGCAGATCATAGACTTCTCCAGTCAGCATCCCGGTGATGAAAACCTCGTGACCAATGTAATCGATGGATCACCGAATACACGCTGGCATGCGTGGGTTGGCAATTCCAATTATCCGCATTTCTTTACTGTAGATATGGGAATTGTCCGGACCATTACCTCGTTTACATTATACCGTAAAACGGATGATGACAGGGCTTGCGATACGTTTAAACTGCTGGTGAGTACGGATAATGTTAACTGGAATGATCTGGGTACGTTTAACTTCAACCGTACCATTAATGATGGGCAGTCGTATGAGATACCTGCTCATCCTGCGGCGAGGTATTTTAAATTCATCGGGTTGAGCGGTTCTCAGAGTTATATTGTTTTAGGAGATATCAGTGCGTTTGGGTTTTAGCGTGTAAGATAAAGCCATCAGGATCGGGTGCTGAAATGCCGGCATTTCAGCGCCCGATTTTATTAATCCACGCAATGAAGGAGGAGCTGAATTTACTTCATCAGGCTGATATTGGTAAGCCCACCATCTGAAAGAATTTCAGTACCCACTATAAAAGCTGAATCGTCTGATGCTAAAAACACCGCCGCGTTCCCAATGTCGGACGGAAGTCCTTGTCTGCCTACAGGTGTAATATCTTTCCAGATCTGTTTTAATTGTTCCAATTGTTCCGGGGGAACAATTTTTCCAAAAACAGGCGTATCAATAGAACCTGGCGAAAGGGTATTCACCCTTATTCTTCTTGACAATAAATCCAGCGACAACCCTTTGGCCAGCGATATGATAGCCGCTTTGGCGGCGCTATAAATAGTCATTCCCGGCGCGGCCCGGTGGGCAGCACTTGATCCGATAAGTATAACGGAGGCGCCGTCGTTTAAATACGGCAGTGATTTTTGCACGGTGAAATAAGCGCTTTTCAGGTTCAGGTCCATGTAGCGGTCATAATTATCTTCTGTAACCTGGTCAATGGCAGCCATTGGCACACCATCCACGATGCCACCGGCATTCACTACCAGTGCGTCAATTTTCCCGAATTTCTCAAAGGTTGTTTTGAATATATCTTCCAGGTCACTGATGTTTGTTACATCTCCCTTAATACCTATAAAATCATTACCCAATGCGCTTACAGAACTATTCAAGGTGGCCTGGTTTCTGCCGGTGATAGTGCCCACTGCTCCTTCGTTTCTGAATGCTTCTGCAATGCCGAATCCAATACCGCTGTTACCACCTGTAACAACGGTTACTTTATTTTTCAATTTACCCATTTCTGTTAGTTGCTAAATTCATGAATACCTTAAAATCAAAAACCGTAAATGCCTCCAGATACGGAAATTTTCTCGCCTGTAATCCAGGCGGCGTCATCGGAAGCGAGGAATACGGCTACTCTGGCAATATCTTCCGGCTGCCCGGTACGGCCAAGCGGCGTATTGGCTACCATTTTTGTTTCAGCATCGCTGCCGATGAAGCCGGCGCTACGCGAACCTTCGGTTTCCACAACGCCTGGTAAGATAGAATTGATGCGGATATTTCTTCCGCTGAATTCTTTCGACAAAGCAATTGTAATAGCATCTAATGCTGCTTTGGTGGCGGAATATACCGACCCTGTGGGCAGCGGCATTTTACCTGCTTCAGAACTGATGTTGATGATATTGCCACCCTTATCGCCAAACAGCTTTAAAGATGCCTGGATGGCCAGTAAAGAACCCAGCACATTGACGCTGAACTGCTGATGAAAAGATGCTGCTGACACCTCTTCAATTGGCGCATAGTGGTAAATGCCCGCATTGTTTACCAAAATATCCAGCGTGCCGAAAGCATTCTTTGTTTCTTCAAAAAGCCTGGTTATATCGGCTTCTTTTGATACATCGGCCTGTACCAGGATGGCTGTGCCGCCCTTATCAGTTATGGCTTTCACTACGTGCTCCGCGCCTTCTTTACCTGACGCATAATTTACAACTACCTTTGCGCCTTCTGCTGCAAAATACCTGGCGATAGATGCGCCTATTCCTTTTGATGCGCCAGTAACTATGGCTACTTTGTTTCTTAATTTATCCATTGTTTCATTGATTTAATTCCTGAGCAGCAAAGTTAGGCAAGGAATGTATACTTTAGTAACATGGTATCATAAAGTAACAGTAACCTGGAGGTAACAAGGTAACTTATGAAGAAAACAGCCGGTGATTGTTTATCCCTGTTCAGGAGTTGCCAGGGCTGATTTTTGTGTCAGAAAGTAAGCGATGGTTAGATTGGGGATCCAGCACCACCAGGCCACAACGGTATAGGCAGTTTCGAAGTTGCCAAACAAGACAATCAGCAAAGGCATCCAGGCTCTTAGGGTAACTGCCGCAAAGCAGCAGGCGTAGCTATAAATCATCATATTTTTATGTGGTACCACTTGCCCGCTCCTGATGCGGAGGTATGCCATTAGCGTAGTATAAAACCAAATAAGGCTCAAGCTGATAAAGCCCAAGGCTACCGGAAGTCCTCCGGTTGCATAAAAAGCGATATTAAATCCTGCAAGAGCGCTTAGTAAAACAGCAATTACGTATAACCGGCCTATTCTCCTGTGGAGCGTTATATTTTTGCGCCTGATCCAGGGGCTAAATTGTATCCACCCAATCAGCAGCGCAAGCCCGCCAAAGATGATGTGCACATAAAAGCTCCCATACCAGAAGGGATTAAGAAAAAGTTCACCGGGTTTGATTTTTAATATCCCCACCTTCTTTTCACCCCAAAAGAACAAACCCGGATAAAGCCCCACTACAACCGACAACGCAACCAATAGCATCCATAATAACTTTTTTACCATCTTTTTTTAGTGGCAAAGAAAGATGGTATTCATTTCCCGGACGCTCCAAAAGGTAAGGTGGTCGCTTTTACTTAGGTTGCATTGCCCAATTGTATCTTCTCCTGCTGGCAGTATTCTTTGGGAGACAGGCCCGTTGCCTTTTTGAAATTGCGGTTGAAGGAGGTCTTTGAATTGAACCCCACCTCGAAAGCCAGGGAAAGGAGTGTAAAATTGCTGTTTTCGGGCAGTACCGCTATCCGCTGAAATTCCTTTATGCGGAAGTCGTTGATATAATCGTAAAAATTCCTTTGCTCCATTGAATTAATTACCTGCGACAAAGTATTGCTGTGAACGCCCAACCGCCCAGCCAATCCATCCAGGTTTAGCCCGGGGTCTTTAAAGAGCTTTTCCGTTTGCATTAACAGCGTTAACTCTTTGTGCACTTTTGACATCAGCTCAGGTTCCACAGCCGTTTTCAGGTATTTGGTTTTCTCAGTGCCATTGGCCAGGCTGCTCACACCAGGATCATTCCCTTCTTCCAATTTTATATCATCAGTATCCATCAACTGCGTATTCACCACCCGGTTGGTGAATATGCCCACTTGTTTTATTCCGAAATATCCAATAAACAAGATGAACAAATCGACCAGCATGAAGGTAGAAATATCATTTCCGAGTATAACGGATAACCAGATGGCGCCCATTCCAATGGTGAGGTAAACCAGCCAGTTCAGATTGATTTTCTCTGTATAAGAAAATTGTTTCTGGATATTTATGCTGTGCTTCTTTAATAATATCAGCGACCAAACCACGTAAATTATACCAGACGGTATAATGGGAAGACGTATTATTGAAACGAGTTTTTCATACCCAATACCATGATGCTGATAAACATTGATTTTATGATTAAAAGTCTGGATAAAGAAGCCTGACAATAAGATGTACGCAATCGTTGCAGGGATAAAATGGATAAACCAGTGCAGCCTTTTATTGCTTTGATTGACCAAAGCAGCAATGTACAAATACAAAAAAGGACCATGAATAAGTGGTAATGGAATTTCAACGCCCAGCAAATACGGGAATTCAACATAAGTTCCGGAAACCAGTGTGTAGTAGCAGAATAAATGAAGGGCAATCAGGGTTAACCATAGCGCTAAAATAAAGTCAGCAGTTGACTTACCCTTTTTTGTAAAAAGCAGCAACGCGAGAAACAGGGAGATGATTATTCCCGTTAAGTGAAACATCTTTTCTTTAATTTATATAGACCCGTCTTTTGATTAAAAATAGAACTTTTTGGCTAAAGCCCCCATCTCACATTTTGTTACAACTAAAGCAGATACGGTTAGGTCTGGCATCCTGCTATTCCTGAATTTTGTAATCTCAAACAATTTATTTCAATTAAACATTGTATGAAAAAAATAATTTTCATTTTAAGCATGACCATCTCTTCGTTCGCGTACGGACAGCAACACCAACCCCGTACTTTCCTCTTCGTTCCCGGTGCATGGGACGGTGGCTGGGACTATGCAAAAGTAGATTCCATTCTAAGCGCACATGGCGACATCGTTTACCGCCCGACACTTACAGGCCTCGGAGAAAAGATTCATCTCTCTAACCCTGATATCAACCTGACCACCTACATCAATGATATACTGAATGTGATCAGGTTCGAGAATCTGCATAATGTTATCCTTGTAGGTCATAGCTATGGCGGCATGGTCATTTCAGGCGTGGCGGAACAGGCGCCTGAGCGCATCAAACAGCTGATTTACCTGGATGCGATGGTACCTGAAAACGGAGAAAGTGCAAAAGACGTGTGTGGTGACCTCTGGGAGCCAATGGTCAGGGGCAATATCAAAGACAACATGGTGCTTTATCCTTTTGGCCCGGCAAAGCTTGTTCCGCCTATGGATGTGCCGCAACCATTGAATACCTTTATCGAACCGCTGCAGATCAGCAACCCAATGGTTAAAAAGATCCCAACAGCCTTTCTCCAGATGACGAAAGACGGTAAGGGAAGTCCGGAACACGATAAAATGGGAATATTGAAAGCCAGGGCAAGAAAGTGGAAAATCTATACACTTGAAGGCGGACACTACTCCATGCGTGAGCAACCGGAAAACCTGGTAAAGAAGCTGGAAGAGATCGTACAGTAATAGCCTGCGGCAGTCGTTAAACATTTATCAGTAACTTAGGATATGGAAAACAGGGTGATCCACAGAATAAAAACGATCAGTGAATACCATAAGGTAATGGGACTTCCCAAGCCGGAACATCCACTGATCAGCGTTGTCGATTACGGGGCCATACAGCTCCCCTGCAAGGCCAGTATGGGTTTCCTGTTCGACTTTTATTCCATCCTTATCGACAGGGATTTTAAAGGCAATATGAAATACGGGCAGCAGTCGGGCGACTTTGAGGAAGGCGTACTTTTTTTCATGGCGCCGGGTCAGGTGTTTGAAGTGAGTCTTGCAGAAGCGGAAAACACCAACCGCTCTGGCCGGGTATTACTCATCCATCCCGATTTTCTATGGAAAACCACGTTGGCAAAGAAAATCAGGCAATATGACTTTTTCAGCTATTCTGTCAATGAGGCGCTTTTCCTGTCGGATAAAGAAGAAAAGTCGATCCTTGCCATCATGGAAGGCATGGTGCAGGAGTACCGGAATAATATTGACAAATTCAGTGACACCGTAATCATTGCGCAACTGGAACTGCTTTTGACCTATGCGGAACGGTTTTACCAGCGGCAGTTCATTACCCGCAAAAAATATAGCCATACGATCCTTGACCGCTTAGAATCCTTACTGGATGAATATTTCAATAGCGACCAGCTATCCATAGAAGGAATACCCACCGTTAAATATGTGGCCTCCTCATTGAATGTCTCTGCAGGATACCTCAGCAACTTACTGAAAGTCCTGACCGGCAAAAGCACACAACACTACCTCCAGGACAGGCTGATTGAACATGCGAAGACGCAATTATCCACGACGAATCAGTCTGTGAGTGAAATTGCCTATGGATTGGGTTTTGAGCACCCGCAGTCATTCAGCAGGCTGTTCAAGTCAAGGACTAACTTGTCGCCTTTGGCGTTCAGGGAAAAGTTCAATTGAGGTCAGGAGCGCGGTTGCCAATACTATTTATTACTTATTGAAGAACCGGTTTGCAAAACGTATGTATTGATCCCAGTCGTAGGGCGTTATGGCATGTTCGCCTTTCCGGAGATGATAACCGATCACACCATCGCCCACCGGCTGGCTGATACCCAGCGGCACAGGTGTGCTTAATCCTTTCAAACCATACAGTGCATATACCGGGGTGGCATACCATCCGGATAAGTATTCACCCAATGGGTCTGCCCACTGGTCTTGCGAAGCGCTGGCTATATATACCGGCCGCGGCGCTATTAATGCAATTAATTCGTGGAAATCTACCGGTAATTCATCTTCTTTATCGTTATACTTTTTAAAATTCCCGCAAAACCAGTGCGGGAATGCCTTATTCATTACGGCAATGGTTTCACCGTATTTCCTTCTCGTAATGGCCGCCCCTCCCTCTCCCGAATTATTGGAAATGACCATAGCAAATCGCTGATCCTGCGCGCCGGCCCAAAGCGCTGTTTTACCTAAACGGGAATGCCCCATCACTATCACTTTTTTTGCATCAATATCACCGTCTGTTTCCATGTAATCGAGCGCCCGGCTTAAACCCCAGGCCCATACACCTATGGCGCCCCATTCATCTGCAGCAGGTTCTTTTTGCCCTTTCGTATAAAACAAAGGAGCCACACCTGCATTCACGCTATTCACACTATCCGGCTGAAGATCGCCATAATACACAGTAGCTACCCCATACCCTGCCGCAATAATCTTTTCAACGCACCAATCGTTGCTTTGTACGCCACGTGAAGCTGCTGTTCCCAAATGATTTTTATAGGCAGGCTCCGTGGCATATTTAACCCACCGTTTTGAAATAAGTATGCCCGTATCGGCATTCACAACCTGGTTACCTCCAAAGTTCAATCCCACAAACACTGGCACAGGCTTGTTCTTTGGCAGGTAGAGTAAAATATCCATGTAATATTTTTCGTTCCGCGAAAAATATACGCGCACCTGTTTCCGGGTAGCTGTTCCATTTAATGCATTATGACTAACCGATAATGGTACAAACCTCAATGGGATATTCTTTACAGGAGTTTTGCCCTGAACATTCTTTTCAAATAATGCTATTACTTCCGGCCGGCGGATCTTCTCCCAATCTGCCACCGTATTTATCTCTTTACCTGATTGCGTACGCAACACATCCGGCAGATGGTAATCAACCGCTGCCTCATTTGGATGTTGAGCAAAGCAGGCAGGAAGGATTGCCAGCTGTATAAGAAAGCTTAGTATAGTTTTTGGGTTCATGTGCTATAAATTATCCGGGTAAGATAATAATCATACAATAGTGCATTACTCCAATTTACAAAGAAATGATCGAACAACTATCCTGCACCTTCACGTGGTAAGACCCTGGTAATCGTCTTTTTCATCTTCTGAGCAATTAAATAAATTTCCATCATCCCTTCTTGTTAGTTTTTATGAAAAAGTTTAATTTACTGGTATAGCTGGTTGTCATTAACATCATCACCCCATATCCACGGCAATGGATCATTCCCAAACATACGCATTGCTATGAAAAGAAAGCATCGTGGCACAAAGGTGCTGCATATGGTTAACTCCATGTCCCCGGAAGTTCAGCATTATTTTGAGATAATGTTCAACGACTTAAAAGTACATCACCCGTTTTTCTCAGACGCATTAAAAAACGCCATTATCGATAGCTGTGAAGTATTCTCTTTTAAGAGGAATGATATCCTGCTGGACTATGGCGAAACCTGCAGGTACTGCTATTTTTGCATTAAAGGACTGGTTACGGGAAGATATATAAAAGATGGTGCTGAAAAGGCGAAGTGGTTCTTTGCAGAACATGATATGATTATTTCGGTAAAGAGTTTTTTTAACCAGGTAGCCAGTTTAGATAAGCTGGTTGCCAAGGAGCCTACTATATGCCTGGCTATACCATGGGAAAAACTGGAAACGATTTATGAGGAATATCCCGAATTCAATAAGATAGGCAGGAAACTAACGGAGTACTACTATGAGCTTGCGGAGGAAAGAGCCATGTGGATCAATTATGACGCGGAAGGACGTTACCACCTGCTTTTTAAAGCCTACCCTAAACTGGCAAACCGGATATCGGATACGGATCTGTCGTCCTATCTCGGTATTACCCGGCAGTATTTAAGTACTATCAGGAAGCACCGCATAAATAAGTATAACCAGATTCCGGGGCAGCGGTTATAAGCCCGGAAAATTGTCATATATCTTAACAATCTTCTTAAACCAGCCTCCTAATTTTGGGGAAGCAAAAGTCGCCCGGCTGCATTCAGCATCTCCTTATGCATATTCTATGTTTCTTAACCTCAAAATAAATTGTTCATGATTACCCAAACCAAACAAGCACCATACTGATTATTACCGTTAGCGGCAGCCAGCTGTTAAAAAGCCCCCCGCATGCCTGCGGGGGACTCTCAAAACTGTTCTGAATTGTTGCAACTTTCCTCAGAACAGGTAGCAGAGGGTGTTCCTGCTACTCATTTTTAACAGCGGCCTGGCTTACACCTGTCATGATGCTGCCTGCTACTGCTAATACCTGGGCTACTTCCCCTACTATAGACGGGAGTTGTAGTGGTAACCCTATCACTGCTGCTGCCAGCGCAGTGAGAATGAGCCCTATGTTGCGCACCTTCACAAAGAAAGGTGGTGTGGGGGCAATTAACCGGTTTACTAATTCCATACAGGATTTGTTTTAAAGGGTGAAAAATTACGCATCCTTAAACGCTGGCGGATACCGCCACCACCTTCATGGAGTTGTATGTACCGTTGGACAGTTTGTAAGGCTTTCCATTTACCACCTGTATAAACTCAATACTGAGTGCCAGGAACATGGGGAACGTGCTGTTCGGAGAAACGGAGGCCGTGAGTTTCAGCGGAGCGGTATTATTGCTATCCAGTACCAATACTTCGCTGCTAACTAATGCACTTTCATACTTACCGCCTGTAAAGTCGATAGCACTAACGCCACAGGTGATAATGAAGTGCGTTGCCCCTTCCGGAGATTGAATGCCTTCCACCGGCTTGAAGGGCGGCAGCTCTATTGTTCCGGTGCCGGCAACGCGATCAATGTTAGCCGTTAAGGGAGCAAAGAGTGACGTATCCATCAAACTATTCATATTAAACTCAAAGTTTTCAATGAACCCGATTTCTCCATCAATTACATTCCGCAAGCCGCGATCGCTGGTAGCATCTGCCTTTACCACTTTTACAAACTCTTTCGTGAGGCGGGGGGTAGCCCCTTTATCCGCTGTGTTTTTTATCATATCACGGAAAGATGTGCGAAGCAATTTACTGGCTTTACCAGCGCGACCAAACTCCTGGCCGTTTTCGCGGGTGCGTTTGAAGGCCGGGTCGTTGGAGATCCGGGCTCCTGATACGCCAGATCTTTTTCTGACGGCGTATCCACGCTTTGTTTTATAAAACGATAGGTTTTCGATTGCGCCATCAAACTGTAGCAATCCATCTTGTTTACTCATAATTAAAATATTTTTTCTGAAAGAATAGGCAGTTTCTATAGCTATGCCTGTTAAGCTTTTCCATCTGATCAGACAGGGTTGTACTTCGAAATACAAGACGAAATTATTCACTGGCAGAAGTGTGGAAAAACAAACCCGCCGCTTTTGCCGCTTTTTGTATAATTATGCCGAAAAACGTTCCTAAGAGGATGGTGATCTACACCAAAGACATTCAAAACATCATGGGAAAGAGCGAACGCTCTGCCAGAGAGCTCATGCAAAAAATCCGGCTGATGTTTGGAAAGCTGGAATGGCAGTACATTTCAGTGGCTGAATTTTGTGAATACTCCGGGCTGGATGAGGAGGAAGTGAGGGAGTTCATGGATGGGTAGTTTGGTATCCTAAGTGTATGGGGAGTGTATGGGAAGTGTATTGTGAGTGTATGGTGAGTGTATGGGAAGTGTATGGGGAGAGTATAGGGAGTGTATGGGGACTGTATAGGGAGTACGACACATAGACGAGTCCTAAGTATCTGAGAAGTATCCAAGAGGTATGCGACAAGTATCAGAGGGGTTACGCAATAAACTAAATCAAAAGGGTATTTTAAAAATTATTAAAATCTCAAAAATCATCCTGTTGGGTTAAACAATTCCACCTCCGGCTGGTTATTGTTCAGGTATTCTTTCATTCATTTAAACACCAACATGTTATGGGAAAATTTATCATCAAAACAGCCAAAGACGGCCAGAACTACTTTGTTTTGAAAGCCGGCAATGGCGAACCAATTTTATCCAGTGAGATGTACACCACCAAAGCAGCCTGCAACAACGGCATTGAGTCTGTCAAAGCTAACGCACCTAATGATAGTCGTTATGAAAAACTAACGGCTAAAAACGGGCAGTTTTATTTCACACTCAAAGCCGGAAATAGCCAGGTTATCGGTACCAGTGAAATGTATACTACTTCCTCCAGCAGGGATGGTGGTATTGAATCCGTTAAAAGTAATGCTCCCGGAGCAAGCGTTACAGAGGAATAAAAAAAATAAAGGGCTGCCACGGATACACTGGGTAGCCCTTGTATCTTCACTTTTCACCGTCCCTGAAAACAGCGCTGAACAAACTATTGACAAGCTCCTCTCCTATGCCGCGGATCATCTTCTTTTCCGCTTTACTTAACGCCGGTATCAACCTACCATCAACAAGCCTATCGCTGCCCCGCAACTTCCTGTAAAAAGTTGGCGCGCCATAGTTACATTCCTCGCAAACGCGCTCCCTGAAAAGAACAGGTAACTTAGAGAACTCCGTATGCAACTCCAGTAATAAGTTTTTCTTTTGGGTTTCAATATTCATAAAGTACAGTTGAAAAGTGATGGTTTATTTTAGCGATACTAATCCGTTCTTCTATCTCCAGAGAATGCAGCGTCAGGAAAAAGGTCCGGAAGTAATTGCCGGTAATAGCAGCGATAGTTCCGTCTATTCCCCTATCCCCGTCAACCAGTATTTCGATGTACTGATCAAGCGCAGCTACCAACTCATCTAATTCAATACCCGCCTGGAAACTCGATAACTCATACAGATCACTTTCCAACTCTGTTAGCAGCTCCCTGGTCAGGTCTTCTGCATGGGCTCTTTCCAGCGCGCCCTTGATGTTAAAAGCGGCTGTAGCGGTGGTTCTAAAGACGGTATAAAATGCCATGAACTCGGCCCGCTGACCTGGGGACCAGTTATTAGCGGAGGTACTGCCGATAACGTTGCATAGTTCGTTTTCGACTAGCTCGATGAAGCCTGCGGAGGTGCCACAGGCAGTGATGCGGGTTAAGATGGTTAACAGATTTTCCATAACAGAATATTTAAAGTGAATAAATACAGTTCTGAAAATGCAATACGATTCCCCTATCAGCCGTGAAGGCTGAATAACCAGTGGTTGTTAATATGAGTTTATGAAATTGGAAGGTGGGTATTAGGCGCAAAAAAGCGCGGTACCCACTCTTCGCTTTTGAGGCCCTGAGAAGCCTATGCCGCGAGAAAGTGGGCCCGCGCACAAACGCGAGCCATCCACTTCATCGTCTCGTGGCATTGAAGATTCTCAGGTTTCAAAAGCGAGACTTAAAAAGCGAATTGCTTACAATATCTTGTATTGAAGAATCGCAAAAATATATTCTTAATGCTAAAGTAGTAAATAATTTCAAAATTGTCAAATTTGACAATTTTATTTTTAACTGGTTTAGGACCTTGAGCGAGTGAAAACTAAAAATCAAGCTTATATAACGGCTTTCGGACAAAACGTCAAGAAGCTACTGGATTCTAAGAAAAAGACACCAGAGGAGGTAGCTGCTCATGGCAATATTGAAACTAAGCAGGTTTACCGGGTGATTAATGGGGAGCATGCGGCGACGCTATCGGTGATTTATGCTTTGGCGAAGGGGTTGGAAGTGGAACCAAAGGTGCTATTTGATTTTGATTTCACTGGGTAAGATATTTTATCGAGGCACAAACACCTAGTAATTGTGAACGAGAGGTCAAGCGCAATTTCCACCCTAACCACATATCTCAACTGCCCTAAAATTATTCCCTTTTTATTCTATAAGACAAAATGCAGATCTTGAGAATTAAGTCCAATAAGCTTCCCTATGCCGGTGCCCTATTATTTGCTGCGGTACAGATACTTTTTAGAGTGCCCATAAGTAGGCTGCTTGATACAACAGTCGTTAAACCACTTTTTTCCGTCTTCGAGCCTGGAATTTTGGTAGATTGTACATTGATTTTTTTGTTACTTTCCACTGTCATTTGGATAACTAAAGAGCGATATCTACGATTTTTAGTACTAATAGCGTTATATGGTCTTATACTCTATGGATTGCAACGCACGAACGAATATTGGTCTTTCATTAGGATGGCTTCACTTCCGCAATTGGCTTATTGGGATTTAGTTGCCATCGCATCTATTCTTCCCTTACCACTTTATCCATTATTGAACCGTAAGGCCAATGACGTGCAACCAGATTTGGGCCTACAGGGATTTATTGAAGATAATTCAGTTGTTAGTTATGAAGATGATCATTTTAATCGTAAGGCTGCTGCAAGTGAAATTGCCAGGTTAATACAATCGACGAATAATCAGAAATCATTTGCCATTGGTATACTTGGTGAATATGGCAGTGGCAAAACGTCCTTTCTAAAACTGATCGACTTGGGCCTAGACCATAAGCAGATACTGAGAATTAATTTTGATCCCTGGAGCGCTGGTAATCCCGAAATGATTCGTCGGGAATTTTTTGACTTACTTGCTTCAGACATTGCATCAATGGATTCAAAAATCTCCTCATTGATCTATAGTTATGGTCGCAAGTTAGCCAGTTTCGACACACGATCACTTTCCTTTATGAATTGGTTTGGTTTTCTTCATAATCCGCATTCGACTCAAAATTCGGGAGAATATCAGCAAATAAACAAAATGCTTCGGGCGACCGGCCGCAAAATCGTCATAACTATCGATGACCTCGACCGCCTTTATCCTGATGAAATTATGGAGGTGCTAAAGTTGATCCGCAATACAGCTGATTTCTCCAACGTCTTTTACTTGGTTGGATATGATAAAATGTATGTGCAAAATGCCATACAGACCCTTAGCGATGCCGCCAGGCAAGATTATCTAGATAAGATATTTCAGTTAGAAATTCCCTTACCCAAACGTGAAGGGGGCGATTTAATCAACGCTCTTCAAGAACACTTAAAAACAACTATTTCAACGGCACATTATGAGGTTTTTCAAAATACGCTAATACCTACTGGGTTCCATAACAAATATCAAAAAGCATATAGCCGTGTATTACGCCAGGGACGGGACGTTATCCGATTTATTAATGGCTTTAAAATCATTTATCGGCTAATTGGTGAGGAAGTTGATTTCGAGTCTCTCTTGGTCCTAGAGTTAATCAAGTTTCGATTTCCGACGATTTATGAGTTGATTTACTCTCATTCTGACCATTTTCTTTACGAGAACCCTATACGGTCAACGCATGAACAATATTTTTTGCCATATATGGAAAAGAGCGAAGGATTTAATAATGACATTTCGGTTTTTAAAACGTATATCGAGAAACTGGAATGGCTAAAGCCAGAAGATGTTGGGCTCTTGAACAATCTGTTCCTCACACTTTTTAAGGGAAGCTTACATAATAGTCCCAAACCGAAGAATTCTATTTCCTATCCACTTTATTTCGACATCTACTTTCGTTACCGATTATCTCAAACCGATATCTCGGATAAAGACTTTAAAGCCGCATTAGCCTCAGATAACATGTATGAATACATGGTCTATTGCGCCAGCAATAACTTACATAAAGAACTTTTGGTTAGATTGATGCAGGAGGATATTTCCAAAGACCAATACCATTTCGAAAAGATTGTTACTTGTATTTTTACTTTTGGACGAACCTTTATCGAAAAAGAAGGCTTCATGCGTTTCGATTATGACGCATTAATCAACAAAATTTACAACTACGACAATGCCATTACCAATAAACTGTATAAAAAGGATATTAGTAGTTACACGCGTTTTATTAAAAGAATATTTGATACCGCCTCGCCTCCATATCTTCTTGAAAACGAACTTATCTATCATCTCAAAAAGAAAGGCGAAGGCTTTGTATTAACAATTCCCGAAATGGTCACTTACCAGCTTTCTTTTTTTACTCGCTATGCTGAAAGTGGTCATGGTCTGGATAAAGATGCATTGTGGATTTTTTGGGGTGCGCGGGAATCCTATAGAGAACCGGCGATAGAGTCTGACGGCTACTATGAACAATGGCGATTTGAGCCCCTATTAGTTCCAAAAATGAAAGCGTACTTGAACTCTAAAGACCCTAAAGAGTTTCTCAAGTTCAGTATTCAACATGATAGATGGACACGTCCCGGGGCGTTTATTCATAAGCAAGTATTGGAAATATTTGATACCCCAAGTGAATATCGGAAGCTGGTTTCTGAAAATCCTGCCTTAAATGCAGATATTAAACGTGAATATTTAGAGCTGTTTGATAAATGCCTGGCAAAGGATTTTAAGGGGTATGTAGAAATGGAATTCAAAACAGAATTGAAGAAGCTGGAATAAAGAGAAAGTAATATTACAAAATTTCTATTTTTGAGAGCCTGTAGAAACAAATTAAGACTCTTATCAAATGCTTTGAATCCTGATTCAAGCTGCAGACTTCCACATAAGCCGCAGGCGATGCCTGCGGCAGGTTTCTCTTATAATTCTCTCTAATTAAGTATGCTGATTATTACTCGCTATAAAATGTAATACCTGAAAAAATCCTTCATATGGATACCCCATCTCTAAACTCAAGATATAAGTCTTATTATTTTTATCTTTTACTAGCAATCTTGTAAATTTATTCTTATTAGTTACCATATCCCTAAACTCCTCTTGCAAAGCAGGGGATACTTCAATAATATCAGAGTTAAGAATAATAATATTTGAAGATGCTAAAACCCTTCTATTCGTTAACAGCAACCAATCTACGCTATCTCTATAATATACTATTAACCCCTTTTCATCGTGATCCAAAGAGGATAATAAATTATCATACTGAGATTTACTATTTTCATCTATAATCTTTGTGAACTGACCCTCAGAGCCTTTTCTCCTAAATATTGATATCAATATCGATGATTTATCTTTCGCTTCCATTACATTAAGGTGTTAATACTTTTTGCATAAAAACTCCACTACCCGATTGCTCAAATGAATATCCAAAACGCTCAGCTATTTTTGGATTTAAAAACCCTTTATTTATTACAGATGAACCATAAATAGAAATCTTATTAGCACCGGCTCCAATAGCCTCAGCTTCCATATTCCCCATTAATACCCTTAATCCTGATAGGCTTTTCTTGGTTGCATCTAAATAGAAAATATTTCTATTAAAAGTATTTCCTACTAAGCCTTTCGTACCCCAGATTTCATAATTCCCCATCTTTTCGGCACCCTTAAATAAAGCCTGTGAAAAAGTTTCCTCTGTCATGGAAACTAAGGCTCCTCCTCTAACTACTTTAGCTGCACCTCCAAATAAACTCACTATCGGTGGTAGTGGAACTAATAATGCCTCTACCGGAACATAATCGGCTCGCCCAGATGCTGGCATAGATTGAACATTTCCGTTCTGATCAACTCTATGGTTAGACCAGTAGCCCGCCTGTTGATCTATATAAGCATTAGCCACAGCGCCTCCCCCGTCAACTCTTCCATTAGATCTAAAATTCACGGTATGACCAACAGCAGTATTTATCGCCGCCCCAGCAGGCTCACTATAAGTTTTCTCTATCGTAGTATAATTTACATGGATATTACGAGATGTCCTATTCACTACTTCCCCTCCGGTTTGTTCAGCCACTTCTCTGGCCGCTCTTCTTTGTGCAGATGTTGAACCAAACAGTCCAAAAAAGTAATCACCAAGTGGATCTATGTTTTTTGCCGGGTCATTACCCATACTTACATATGGACTCTCACTTAAAGAAGATTCCCCTTTAGGGTCAATTTGCCACCATCTGCCTATTTGAGGATCAAGTGTTCTAAAAAACGCATCATACTGATTCATATCTAAATCAGTTGTATGCTCCATGCCATTATACTCTTTCCGGTTCTTTGAGTAATTCGTCCCCTTCAACGCATTCGAACTAATCCCCGCCATCGTCAACCCAAACGGATAATAATGTGTTTCTTCTAGTAGTGGCCCTGAATTAACCGCTAAGATGACATTATCAAAGAACACTTCCTGGGTCCCCTCGTTGCTAGTATATACGTATAGAAAGCCAGATTTATCAATCACCATTTTATCCTGACTAAGCGTCTGCAGCTGATCCGGCTCGGCTTTTACCTGCTTTACCCCACTATTTTCATCTACTAATTTAAACTGATCGTCGAATAGTACAAAATTAAGATAGGCTTTAGGTCTGTTATTATTCGGCTGATCAGGTTCTTTTTCTTTCAACCGCTGGTAATCATTATTATAGAAACTGCTGTTAAATGGCGTTTGTTGCCCTGCCTCAACAATACCATGCGCGCCGGGTTCTGCTGCTCCACCATTAAAAGCCCGGATCAGGTCTGCCAATATATTTTCTGCATCAGAGGTACCAGACTGCTTATCCTGAGGACCGCCGGACTTATAAAATGCTTTGGCACTGAGCTGAATAGTATCCCCTGCCATTACACGCAGCACGATAGACGGGCCTATTTTCTTACCAGTACCGGTAGCAGTGAGCTTTGCAACAGCAGTATTCTCTCCCGCACTTTCATCCACCGGATAACCAACAGGCCTATCGGCGCGTGTATTATCAACATTGCTGAACAGCGCTGTTTCAGTGGCAGCAGCCGGCGGTTCCATCGTAGCCGCATACATGGTAAAGTCAGATTGCTCCGTGAGTACCATACGCACGTTACCCAAATGATCCTTTACAAAATAATCGTACATATAACGCACCGGTTGTCCTACTGCAAATACGGGTCGAATCCGACCTTCTTCATGACCTGCAAACTCCAGCGTGTCATTCTTATATACAAAGCCGTTAATATAGTCGGTGATCGTCACTTTTGCCACCCCACCAGTGTTGTCTGTGATGATCTTTCTATGCTTATTGCCGGCAGCATCATACAGGTACTTAATAGTTCCTTTCCCCGTAATAACGATACTGTCGGGCAAATTCAAGTGGTTATACCGGATGACGGCGATGTTTTTATTAGCATCCTTTGTCAAATTACCATTGGCATCGTAAAGATAATCGGCCGTTTCATTATTGGTAATTTCTCTGAAGTCCCCCAACTGACTTAGGGTATTGTTCTTCCTGTCTGTTACAAAAGATAATTTATTACTGGTCGTATTATAACCATACTTCAGGCTATCCAGGGTTTGTATAGTCACGCCATTCATCCCCTTTTGATTCATAAACTGGATATTGCCAGCAGCATCATAGGCAAGTCCGGTCACCGAAAAGTCTTTTTGGCTTTTCGTCCAACCTGTGCTGCCGGCGTTTACCTGGTTAAAGTCAGCAAACAAAAGGCGGTTAACCTTATCATAGCTATAACCATATGCCCTTGCGATAGTATCACTGCGACTTTTCCAGATAGTCCCTGCAATATTGCCATTATACTGCGCTGAAGTAAACCCATAATCATAACTGAGTGCCTGCCCAAACCAATTGGAAGAGCCACTGGCGGTAGCCACAAAGTCTTTATTAATAGCTTTTAACCACCCACGCATATTATATTCATAATTTAAAGTTTCCAGTTGGGTAGCTCCTCCGGTCACCCCTAAACGCTTTTTCTTTAATTGCCCAAGCTCGTCATACTCATTTATCGATAAGGTCTTTTCCTGGGTTGTATCATTAAGCAGCTTCTTAATACTTACTAAACGCCCGCCCGCATCATAATTCATGATGGTACGTACAGTTAACTGGGATGTGGTACTGCTGCGCTGATTACGATGGCGCAGATAGGTACTGAGTAGCTTTCCGTTAAAATCATATAAGCTATTGGTTACATCATACCCTCCGCTAATATTATCGGACAGCATCTGGATCGGGCGCCCTTTATCATTGTAATAATTAGTGGTAGTAAGCCACTGGTTTGTTCCTAGTACTTTTACCTTTGTTCCCGTAACAAGACCTCTGATCATATTACTTGGACTGGCTGGCAAAGCTTCTGCATATAGATTACTACCTGTTTGAGGCTTGGCAATATCTACATTATCATAACTCCTGTTACCGGTAAACCCATAAACATCATAATAAGTGTAAGTCAATGGCGTGAGCTTACTGACCGGGATGTTAGGCAGCGGATTCGTGGCGGTTACGGTACTAGCGCCCTGCGTTGCAGCTGCATTGATTTCGGCAATTATTGATGCTCCTGTACCTGTATCAAAACCATCCGTCAGGGTAATGCTGCTGGTGGCCTGGTACAAAGGGGTATTGCCATCATATGATGCCAGCACCAGATCCGCCGTACCTGGGAAGGTGTAGAGTATAGATTGCGTATTGCTTATGGCTGTATTCAATGAAGTCTGTAGTACTTCCCTGGTACTGGCGTCATTATAGAGTGCCGTCATCGTAGGCCGATTCAGCGCATCATAGAACGTAACCAACCAGCTGCTATCTTTCATATTACCATCTCTGGAAAATGTAAGCCGATCCCTGACATCATACACCATCTCTGTGGAGTCGGCACCAGGTACTTTCTTAATGATCATGCGGCTACGGCCATCATAGCGATAAATAAAACAAAGCTCCGCCGCAATAGCAGTACTAATTGTCCAGTTACTGATGATGGCTTCTACTGCTTTCGGAGGAATCACAAAACGCAGGTTACCCAGATCATCGTAAACATAATAAGTACATAACCAACCCATATGACCAGTGCCAGGATTATCCGCCAGTTGTACTTTCTTCAGTATTACCCTATCCTTCTTATCTTTGTATTCCACTACCTGTCCTGCCGCTTCATCAGTAGTGACATTTTTATATAATTGCCCTGCAGTATATATACGTCCAGCCAAACTAGTGGGAATAATACCACTCGCTGCAAAATCCCAGATACGCACAGAATCTGACACAGTATTTATCAGATACTGATTAGATACAGAGCGGTTACCACCGCGTTCCACTGTTGCCGGGTCATTTTTAGCCCAGCTGTTACCAGGAGCATAAGTTTTGAGTACGCGGTTTAATGGGGAGGGCTCGTAATCAACGCGATTATAATATACACTTTCTCCTATTGCGCCAGGTGCAAGGGTAACATTCTGATAAAAAGTCTTCTGGGCATTAAATGGATCCATTTTAAATTTTCCATCACTAACATTCTGCGCTGCATAAGGCAGGTACCTGGTTTGCTCTCTTCCAAACTGGTCATATACAATAGGCGAAACCAGGTCGTTTCCTCCGACACTCAACGCTTTTGACACCGTTTGCAGCGGCCGTCCCAGTCCATCAAAATACTGGGTCGATTGCCGTACCTCTGTTACTGGGCGGCTAAGCGATGCTACATAGGACGTATCAGTAAGGGGGGCTGCCGGCTCCCAAGTTCGGACATAATTATTCGTAGCATTGGTATAGGCCGCTGGTACGGCAACCGGGGCCGCAGATGGCCGGCCGGTGACATCCGGCTTATTCTGCGCCTGCAGCGTTATCGTAAAACCCAACAACACTAAAATCAGATAAAATCTATACATGATAATTATTTCAATAGGTTTGTCAATGAATGAGGTAACTAAGACTTCAAGAATAACAGCTAATTTTTCTTCTTAATTTCTTTCTTCAACATCTCCAGGTCTGCACGCTGCGCAGCACTCTCTTTCTTTATCTCAATCATATACAAGGTCAACTCCTCTATCTTCTGTAATAGTTTCTTATTCATTTCCCCCACATCCAATCCATCTTTGTCTACCTCCTTCGCCGAAGGGATCTCTGGCAAATGTCTATTGGCTTTAATAAAACGCTCTACTTCCTGTAGTGAAGGCAACTCATAGTCTGGATGAAACACAAAATCAGCCCAGGTTCCTTGGGTTACCTTAACTCTCCGCGCCCCTATAGTACCTTCCACAGCAAGTTTATAACTACCGGGATTATAGGTTCCTATAGCCAATTTACCGGCTATATAGTTATTTCCTCCACCAATGAAGTAAGCGGAACTATTATAGGTAGAGCCATAGACATTCACAGCACTGTCCACCGCTGCTTTAAAACTATGGGCCGGGCCACCAACTTCCTGGTAGGGAAGCGGCTCTTGCTCTCCGTCATAAATAACCGGGGAAACAGCAAAATTGGAGCGATAGTTATAACTTGTATTTCCCCGCATCCAGATGATAATCCTGCCACTTGAATTAGCTATTGTGGCATCTCTCCAGCCAGCGATCATTCTATTTAATCCAGCCACATTGCTGTACTGCCTTATATCAGCATCAATAAAATTGGATCCATTTCCCCACGCGGTTACATGGTATCTGAATCTCGCTATAATAGACCCCCTCCACCAGTTGTCATTATGCACGTTTGAACGGCCTACTTCCAGGTCAGTAGCAACATTACTATTCCACCCGCCATCTGCAAACGTGACTGGGTAAAATTTAGAGGTATCCCCTTTTACCCAGAAGGCACCCGTTACCTGAGCCAGTATAGGAGCTTTGCAGCCCAAGATCAATAAACAAATAAAACTATATTTTTTTAACTGTTTCATAGATAAAGACTTTAAACAAACAATATGTTGATAAAAAGAAAAGTAAGAAAATGGCATTAACGTACTGCTTCGAAAAAATCTATACATAGAATCCATCATTTACATTACCAGCATAATTTCCTATAAGGTGGTCTTATACTGGTAATCGTATTGCTGGAGGATTTTTCCATTCTGATCTTTCACCAATTTTAACCGGCCGAATGCATCATATTCATAATAAGCAAGTCCTCCTTTCTCATCTAGCTTCCCTGTAACACCAACACCGGGTTCGTAGGTGGTGGTGGTCATCTGGGCCTCCAGTGGATATAATCGTAATTCATCAATGCTACCGCTACCACTAATGGTAACAGCAGATATGCCTGTTACTATTTTCTCGTAATAAGTCCAATTATTATAGGTTGCTCCAGATGCAGTGCTCACAGTTCCGTTAACATTAATAATTGATCCGGATTTGGCCCAATAAGAAACCACATATTTCTTTGAGGAACCGAGTCCGGACTTACTGATGTTACCACTGCCTAAAGCATAGCTTTGTTTTCCGGAAAGCCCATCATTAGTAATAAAAGTATTACTTGTCGAAGTCCAATTGCCCCATTCTGCAGATTCAAAGCTAGTGTAAGCCACATCTGACAGGTCAGCATTTTTCACCTCCGCAATCGGATATTGTGCATCGTATCCCCACAAATAACACATCCCGGTTTGCTGATTGATAACAAAGTGACTAATATTGCCTGCGGCATCATAACCATCATAGGTAATCCTTTCTTCATAACGTGGGTCTTGAGAAAAAACGGTTGCGCTTCCTGCCTGTGGTAAAATGCCTTTAGCTCGATTGGAGAACTTAAAATCTGATAAGGCAACCGGATTAGGCGTTGCCAACAATAATTCCGATTTTTTTGTTCCTTTCCTGCTGGCATTATACAAGGTGATAGAACCAGCAAGTACCTTTATGTTCGTCCCTTGCTTCAGATATTTCACATTTTCAATAGGTACATTAACGATATTGGCGATTTTAAGACTATCTAAAAAAGCAGTTCCGGGCGCATAATCCAGTGGATAAGACATGTTAGCAAACTCCTCCTGCCCATCACTTCTTATACTCCATATCCTGTTTGGAAAAGTATGCAGCGCATTGTCATAAGTATATGCGCTTTGGGTTGTTAAAGTTGTTCCATTATCATCATAAATCGTAGTATAGGTTGAATCCATGTAGGTCCAATTACCAGTAACCGGGTATCTTAAAACATCATACATTGCATACTCCTCTGGATTAACTGGTGATGTATCAGGGTTTATAACGATTTCCTCGTATCGCCTCCTCACCAGATATCCAAACAAATCTTTTTGGTAACGAAAGTCAATCTTATAATGATAGGCAGTAAGTTTTCGATTTATAAAGTTGTTGTTCACCTTTGAAAAATAAAGTTCCGAAGTCTTCAACCCATTTTCCCAAGCAACGTTAGATGAGGTCATTCCATGCGGCCGATAGCCCAGCATTAGTTCCGCATAGTCATTACTACGAACTTTGAAAGTCGTCCAGATACCTCCGTTCTCAAAGTCATTACCATGACTTTCCACCACCGATGGGTAATAAATGTGACTCGCGGCACTGCCGAATGTATTATGCATAGTGCTGGAATAGGCAGCTTTTCTCATACACTCTGCAATTGTAAATCCAGAGGGGGGCTGACTGGTAGACCCACAAAAAAAGCGAACGGGAAATTCTGCGAAATATCCCCATACCTCTTCAACAATATCTCCGGATGACTTTAATAGGTTTGTTGGAATACCATAGTAAAACTTTCTGATATCATGGAATCCCCGCTCACTGGAAAAGGATTTAACTTCGGCAATACGCATTCCCCCGACAAATTTATTCCTGTCCTCGTATGTTGGCTGCCCCCCTGTATAGGAAAAGTCAGCAGTCCCCCTTACTACGTTGCCATACACATTTAACTCGACTTTGTAAGTCGTGCCGGCCAACAGTGGGAGGGTGTAACTTTCAGGGCTGTCGACATTAATTGTTTTACTATATATCTCCGAGCTTCCGTTATAAATGCGCACATACATGTAATTATCAAGTGGGAAGTAGCTTTCCCCCGGTACTAATTCGCATTTAAAATAGAATGTTACATTTTGATTGACACTAGGGGTAATCAACGTATCAATCTTTTTTACACTCTTAACTCCCTGCCCCACCGTAGTTATGGTAATATAACTAGTTGAAGGAGGAATAGCCTGTATGGTATTGATAGAATGTCCTTCATAGATCAGCGTATCATATCCTCCGGTCGGAAAAACGATCTTGGATAAAAGCCCTTTTCCGGCATAAGCAGGGTCCGGACTACGATCAGCCACAATGTAGGAAAACTCTGCCTGATAGCCTTGTGGTGGAGTTGGGATCAGATAGCTGTTGGATTTCCCGTTAAAATAACCATAGTCATCTTGCGAAAAAGATAATCTTGCTGGCAATCCATCATAATCATTATAAAAAAAACTGTGCTTCTTATATGTGTTACCCTTCGCTTTTTCAATAACATCTGTTAAGAACAGGCGCTTGCTATATTGAGGATTGATAAAATAGGTATTGGCATAGCTCTGTCGGCTTTGCGAATAGGTATATTGAAGATCTATGACCTTATAGGGTACTGTAAGATCTTTCTTATGATAGATCTGGATACTATCCAACAACAATTCGTTATCGATGTCTAATCTCGGCGAATTGATCAGCTTTATTTTGTCTCCCTGTGAGGTGTTGATTTCTGATAACGCGAAGGCATCCACACGCAATCGGGACAAACAGGTGGAATTTCCATAACCATCACAAACAAGACCCTCGCTACAATTATAAGTAGGGCTTCCATAAGTTTTAGCAGTGTAGATTTGACTGATGCCAGACTCATAGGTACTCGTAAATCCCTGATATTTAAACATAATAGAATCTCCCAATGGATGTACTATTTTAGTGAGGTACCATGCCGTTGATGACGCTCTTATGTAGTTAACCTCACACACTCCGCTGCTGGATGGAGGTTTCGTATACTCAGTGGCACCAAAACCACCAAAAAAGTAGATGACACCATCTGGAGCCGTTACTTTAAAATTAAGCGTTGCATCTGCGAAATAATACTCGATTTTTAGGTTCTCATATTTAATCAATACTACATTCCTGGCAGAATCGAGTGTAAATTTACCAGTGTACCCCCCAAAATTATACGTAAACAAATCCGGTTGGGTATCCCAGGTTAACAGGTTTCCTTCTGCCACATCTGCCGCTTTCCACATGTATTTAACACCAGCCCTGCCTGTTATAGTATAAGGTAACCAGGTACTTGATTCATCAGGGCTCCCATTTACATTTCTAGTAATTACTCCACCTGCCTCCATATTCCAGCCCATACCAGTTCTGGATGCAATGGCATCTACTTTAATACCATTGGAACTATACCTCAGCATTAAAGGCAATTCCAGATGCTGAGTTTTAACAGTGTATAGTGGTATGGTGATATCGGGAGTGCCTGTAGCCAAACCAATGGGGCTTTTTCCGTATTCGCCTAATGCTGCTGCGGTCGGGGATGGACCAGTAATACTAAGCGATTTCAATAATGTCGAAAAATCGCTTTGAGCATGACAGTTAAGGAATAAAATGATTAATAAACCGACGGATAAACTTCTCTTTATAAGACAAGAACTGATTAGGGTATTTAATTCCATAGTTGACTTAATTATTATAGGGTGCTACAATGAACCGTGATTATTTATGACTAATTGACAATTTTAACGCCTTGTATAGGGGATGTATGGTTAAGTATATACTTAGCCGAATTAACCTGTGCGGACAGGTACAGTGCAATCCCCTTCAGGGCAAAAGAAATCAATGGTAAAGGTGAATATTCCATAAAAAGGGGAATGGCAACTTGTCGAACACTACTTTAATAAATTACTTCAAAAGGGTAACAATATGCCTACAAAGAAAAGGAGTAATTATTAATAAACGGCTAACATGTTAGTTGTATTTAGCACAAGATAAGATTTATGGTAATACTGTCGCCTGATGAGGCATTTGTAGACAAAAAACTATTCTTCGTGTGGTTGATGCCTTTGACCTTCTACCTCAAAATCGGACAGTTTAAAAATAGAGAAAATGGGCAATTCTCTCTAATCATTAAAGCAATATCTTCTGTAGGTAATTCATGGCTTGAATGGACATCAAACTTGCCACTTTCAAGGTCAATAACTGTCTTCCTTATACTAGATCCTATTTCCCAAGTAGAGACACCTCCTTTATCCACATTTGCAGTTTCAATAAAAGCTCTTTTATCTCGGCCGCTACCCGCCGTGTAATCATATAAATGGGTTCTAACTGTACTTGCCTGCATATTTATTGTCTCGCATTAACCATTAAACTAATAACTTATTTGGAAATATCGGTTTCTTTTATGGACTATCGCTAAAAAAACCATGGTTCTGAAGAAACATACTTTAGCCGGAAATGCTAACATAACATATTTTATCCTGGATCTAAAGTAATAATTCTTTAACTTTTTTTAAATTTATCTATCCCTTTCTTAAAAGCACCTCGGCTGCAATCACCAAACACTCGCAATCAAATAGCAAAGAAAATAAAATTGGCATTCATAAAGTTCCTAAACTTTATACGTCAAATGCTTCTTCTCATAAAAACGGCTTATCATACATCAAACATCTCGTATTTAATGGTCAAGTTTTCATAACTACCATCTCGATTCACGATAAATGGAATAATATAATCATTATTTAACTTCTCCAATTCAACATTAGATTCCATCAGAGATATTTCTGTTGTTTTGTATTCACCCATATGATTAATAGATGCATTGAGTCTCAGGCTTTTGAACTTATCTCTAAAAACGATATATCTGTCGTGGAACGGGCATTTATTATCTTGAGTACGTACTTTAATAACACGTGCTTCCGGAGTCTTCTCTTCAGTCAATTCTTTCCATTTCTCAATAAACGACGAGGCCGTGAAATCTTTAGACTCTTCGGGACCAGTTAGTACAGTGATTTTTGCCATATATGACCAATCTGCAATGCTTTTTACAAACTCAGTATCTTTCTCTGAAAAATAGGGATCTATTATAACAATGTCTTTAGAGTCAATAGTTTGTATGTGCTTTTTAATGAAGCTAATTCCATCAGAGCGCATTCCTGGGCGCACTATTACGGTACCATCATTATAATCCACGCTAGAGCGTAAACCAACTTTCTTCTTATTTACATAACAGATAAGAGAGTAACAAAACTCCGCGTTATTACATGCTGCGTCATACAATGAAATTAAAAAAGAGCTACTAAGACTATCATTATTAACAACATTCTCAATATAAAATTCAAAAAGTGGTAAGGCTCTTCCTAATGGTATGATTGAGGCGGTATGCAAAAGATTAATTATCTTATCTAAAGGTTTAACTGTACGCTTCTGCGAATTCAAGTCTCCACGAAGCTTATCTACAACCTCCCCCATCTTTCGTCTATCTCTAATTTGGCCAATTAAAGAGTAGTCTTCATATACATCAGTTCGTTGTTTGAGATCTTCATGATGTTCAGACATGGATTCAAATAAAGCACTTCTAGCCGGGTCAGAGTCAAGCGAATTAACTATCTTCTGAGCCAAATTTTTGTCGCTTTTGTAAACGGCATCAATCACTCTTCTAAAACTCGGAAACATCTCATCATTGTCTAATTTATAAATTTCAGAAATAATTTTCCTGTGATGTTCAACAACAATTGAGGGTGCAATTCTTTCCGCCATGGCAAGTAATTCTTCATAGCTAGCAACTCTTTCGCTAATACTGCCGATCATGCTAGCTTGCTCGAAAGCTTTATTCATAAGTTCAATCTGCTTTCTTTTATTTGTACACTCCCAAGCTAAACGGGATAAAGTATAAGATCGATCAGTGAGATTAGGGATTTCCATAGCCTGTCGTTCAAACTCATCATACATCTCTCTAATCTCAGCAGTGCCAGTATTGGAATGCAACTTCAAATTACTCAAACAAGCAGAAGAAAGGATCACATATCCGTTATGAGAAATTCCATATTTTATATTGGGCAATTTTGATTTTATAAGTTGCTCAATCTTACTATACAAGTTATTCTTTTGTTCACGAACCATTATACTGGGCTGCTCAACAAACACAGAGGTCAAATTCTGTAAGTGATAGAAAAAAGTATGATCCGTTGTCAAATGTCGTAACAATTCAAGATACTCAAAGGCTTGCTGGTATGTCAACTTTACTTTTTTATAAGAAGTCGTATATGGTTCAGTATCAAATTTCTTAGTAAGCAAAACAAAGAAAACTGGTGATAAAATATCGTCGATATTTTCAGGGGAAACATGCTGCAACATTAAATGCAAAGCTTTTGGCTGCGAACAATGTATAGCGCTAGCACATTTACCGAGTAAAGAAGTAAAATAGTATTTATCTTTTGCTGATTTATAACTGTCCAAGATCGGAATTATCCTATTTGCCACTACATCATCGGAAACACCTACTTCGCCAATGCCCGCACATCTCACACTAAATTCAGCCCACAGAGAAAGTTGTTCTGCAACAGATGGTATTAACTTAATAAAACGCTCAACCTTCTCATACGAATAACTTTTATCCTTACTTAATAACGCACAGTAAATCCTAATAATTATTCTAATTGAATCCTGAAGTGTATTCAGATGGGCAAAATCATCAATATTTAAATTGGAAGATAAAATTTCAGCTTCTCGCAAATATTGAAGGGAAAGTTCTCTATCCGTGTTACACAAAGTTGACGCTATCTTATATCCGTTGAGACTTTTCACCAATGAACTATCGACTTGGGACCAAAATTCATAAAGTGCTTTATAGAGCTTATCGGTAAGTTGAATATATTTTAAAGCCACTTCAGAAATCTTCTCATTTTTATAAGCCAAAATGGATAAAGTTATGGTTATCAACATACATCGAGTTCCATACCCCTCTACATCATTTATGCAGGGTATTAATCTAACAAATTTTTGCCGATCATCATTTGTCAGTTCTTCCTTTCTCTTATATACAGAGGTAAAAATTGAAATTATAGCTCGGTTAAATTCTCGCTTATCGTGTTTGATTGATAATCCTGTCTTTTTTAATAAATCGATATTCCACCTTTCCATAGGTATCTTTGAATAAGTAGCTAAGCAATGAGCGATGGATTTATTTCTTCTTTCAGCTACATTCAGTCTTTTAGCTAAAGAGATTGCAAATTCTAAGTCACATTTGGCTAAAACCGTTAAGGTATCACGAACTTCAGAATACTGGTTCGCAGTCTCCGCTAACAACATCGCGAATCTCTTTTCTATCTCATTTTTCACTTCCTCCTGTGAAAAAATAAATTTTGTCGATTTCTTATTAAGAATATCAATATCTTTAATAAGCTGTAGGGCACTAGCTTGAATCTCCAGTGCAACAACATAATCTTCCATGTCTTCCAGCTCTTGAAAAGCCTCAAATGCTCTCTCCTCTGCTCTTTTCTCATCAAATGGATAAACGGCCTTAATTACTGTAAAGAATATAAGAAATTTATCTATGGTAGGTGTAGTAGTAGTTGTCAATAATTCATCTATTTTATCTACAATAGGCTTTAACTGTTGATAATAATTAATATTATCAATGGTCTTAACAATAGAATATAATAAAGTTGTAGTCGGCTTAATTTCGGATGAACTTTGTATAATCAAATCAAGGCCATATAATACCACTTCGTAAATATCAGTTTCACTCCGATTATGCTTAATCCAACTTTTAATTTTAAAAATACGATCTGATATTTTCTTTTGTTCATTTATCTCCCTAATAACTTCTTTACCAGACAAGTTCTTGACTCCAAATCCAATAGAATCGGCAAAATCGTCAGCAAATGAATTATTCACATCAATGTCTTGATCAGAAGAAACCTTAATTGAATCATCATCATTATTCGATCTTATTCTTGATATTAGAGAAACATAACCAACAAGCATATCTATATTACTTGTTTTATTTTGACCCGAAAAATCGGTGATAACTTTCATAGCCTGTTCAGGCATGACATAAGCCATATCTATAGCTATCTCGATCAAATTTTCTTTTATAAATTCAGGATCAGACTCTGATAATAAATTCTGCACTTCCTCTTTGTATGAATCTTCAATATTACTATCAGAATTTATCTTCACTTCTTTTAAGTAATGCAGCAAGCTTCTTAATCGGTCCTCTTTTAACACAGGAGATGTTACTAATCCAACCGCTTCTTCATGCATATTTAGTCTGACATACGCTTCTATCTGTGCTTCCTTAATATCTCCCTTTTGAATACTGGATAAGATACTTCGATACAATGAAAATTTGAAAACCTCTTCATTTATTTTACCAACGCGTTTTGATGCTTTATATCCATAATTCAACTGCTTTCTTATTTCAGAAAAAGATTTCGTTTGACTAATAATTATATTAATACTATTTATATCAAGCAACTTGATTAGATTAGGATAATCCTCCTTCTTATCATATAAAGTTGTTAAGTTTAGTATTGATCCTTCATCATTGGAATCTGTAAAATAACTAACGAGAAATGACAATACTTCACGTTCGTATTTTTTCAGCTTTATGGAGGCAAATTTTCGATAGGAATTTGAAACAAATGAAATTTGATTTTCTTTAATTGCAAGAAAACTCAATATAGATAGTTTATTCTCTAATTCCTTTACATCTAAGTCAATTATATGAGCTAATTTTTCAAGAGAATAAACATTTTCACTAAATATTATTATTGAAAGTGCCTTTATAATATAGTCACTGAATCCCAATTTGTCAATTCCTGATTGGTTCCATTCGATATTTAGCAGGCTATTCTTCTCATCAATATCTGTTCTAGATAAAAAATCTTCAATAGAAATCCCATTATCTAAAATTCTCTTAATTTGTGATAGTGTTCCCGGATTCCCCTTCGCTATACTTAGTATTTCCTTAGCATTCTCTTTGTTCTCTTCTCCTGACCATTTAAAAAATGTGATTGTGTCGTCAACTGAGAACTTGAGAATTCTTATCTGTTTATATTCCTTAACAGATCTCGGAAGGATTTTTGAAATTGTCGCATATTCGCCAGATATTATAAAATGAAAATAGTTGCTATTAAACGGTAAGTCATGAATTAAAGGCAAAAGCAAATTTAAATCACTGTTATCGATTTGATCCAATCCATCAAATATAAAATATAACTTATCATTATTTTTGGATGCCTTTTTCATAACCTCTAAAACAAGGCTATTAAAAGCAGATTCATTAATGACCATCTCTTGATCTGGATCTTGACCAGTTATATAAAAATAAAATTGTTTCCCTAGATCCTCCATAAGGTAATCCTGCTTATATGTCAGTCTACAGGCAGGGTTAATGAAATAGGTGAATGAAGAAAACATATGCTTTGTTGCTAATTGCAGGAGGATATTAGTCTTTCCACTGCCTTCATTCCCTTCTATGATAATCAATTTATTGCCGTCCTGAGCCAATTCATCAATATCCATAAGAACATTGTCTTTCTTTACAATGTCTTCATAAATTAATTGTTGATAAGAAAGGGAGTATTTACGGAGGGATAAAACTTTAGCCTGCATTCTTTATTATTTGAGGTCCATAATATAATTAAATATATGAAAAACTACATAATAACTATCATTCTACTAATTTAATATTCCATCGATTTAAGATCTTAGCTTGTCTAAAGTACTCAATTCAAAAGCTATTAAATTGAACATCGCCCGCATCTTACTCCTCAACCTATTCCCATAAATCCCCTCCAACTCCTCACTATTCAAATTCGTCGTCACGTGCGTTACCATCTTGTGCGATATCAACAAGTCATACCGTGAAAGCAATATCTCCCCCATCACGTTGCAGCTATTCCCCCAAAAACTCATATTCTGCTCCACCCCCAGATCGTCAAAGCAATGTACCCTCGGAATACTGGAGTAGGGGAAAAAAGCATTCCTACTGTACCGGGCAATGGCATCATAGCCAATTTTGCCAAATTCAAAGCTCACATCCCTACAGGAAACAATTTGCGGCCTGTACGATTCCGGCGCCAATGCCCGCATCAGGGTCATAAGTGAGGTTTTTCCGCACCCGATTGGTCCCATAAGCAATATGCCCTTCTGAAGGTCTATGCCTTCAGCGGTAGCTATGGGCTCGTCCTGCAGGAAGTAAGCCAGCAGTTTCACCACTACCGACCGGTCTATATCATCAATCCTGAATCGCGGGCCATACACATTCTTTCCATGTTCCTCCAGCTGCTGCATTAACTGGTAGTAGTCATAAGGGCTCTGAATAGCTTTTGTTTTCATTGACATGGAGCCTTCCTGGCCCGCCTGATTGTTTGGTGTATCGGTCATGGGTTACAATTTTTAGAGAAGGAATATTCAGTATCCATTTGTGGGCAGCAGACTGCCAGTCAGTAATCAGCGTCCTGCCGGCTTGCCGCCAGCCATTGGCCTGGTAGTGGTGGAAAAACTTGCCTGCTTCCAACGACGGGTAAACGTTGGCGTTAAAAAATTCCTGCACCTGGGGCAAGGTGGGGAGAACGCGCCCGGCAGCATCGGCATTTTCCGCGCCGGGTGTATACTGATCGAGTTGGGGATTTTTAATTTCATCTTTATAATTTTTTTTTGAGAGCGAGAGCCTGTTTTCTCTCTCTCGTTTATAATTGTTTATTTGTTTATTATAAAGCGTCGCAAAATTGCGACTGGTATAGTATCACTTTTGCGACACGGCATAGTCGCATTTCTGCGATACGATCCAGTCGCAATTTTGCGACACGGCATAATCGCATTTATGATACAAGTACCGGTATCACTTTTGCGACCAGAACGATTACTGCTCATACCTCGCTCCCCTCCTTTTAATTCATCAAATAATTGAAGCTGGGTGAAATCGTCATCGCAAGAACCCGGAAACAAACGGATGGTAACAATTCCGGGAAGTGTAAGCCGGCCCTGTTGATTTGGTGTTGTTTGGTGTTAATTGTTTTGGTTTGAAGTCCTAAAACCCTGATCAGTGAAGCATTACAGAGAGAAAGGTTACACTAAATTTAAGTATTGCAGGTGTAACCTTTTATGTTACCATTTACCTTCGTTTTGAATGATAAACCTTTGTAGACCAAAAACAGAAAAGCCGCGTAAATCCTAAGATTTAAGCGGCTTTAATTGTCTTTGATATTCTTGTTGTGATCCCCTTGGGACTCGAACCCAAGACCCATACATTAAAAGTGTATTGCTCTACCAACTGAGCTAGGGAATCTTCTTTTTTTGTTTAACGGAGTGCAAAGATAGGAATTTCTAAATTACTTCCAAACTCATTTTGAATAATTTATCCACATCAATTGAAATGAAGCCCTTTCTACACAACGCAGAAAGGGCGCAAAGCAAATCATTTCGAAGAAACAGAAACAGCAGCAGGATTAAACTTCGCATCCAGCATCTTCATAAAATACCCTCCTACTACACTCCTTGCCTGAAATCCCACCATCTTCCCATTGGTAGTTTCATGCCAGTCGCTCAGTGGTACCCGTGTAGTCGTGCCCGTTACATAGGTATATAAAGGTGCTACCAGCGCGTCAAAGTCGGAAGAGTTATCCGTGAGTACAGCCGTCCACATAATCCAGTCTGATTTGGTGTAGGTTTTACGGCTGTCCAGCGGTAGTCCGAATTTATGTTGTTTGGTCAGGTAAAAGTCTGTTTCCTTTTTGTACACCGCCGCAGGGAATAAATTAAAGTTGAGCACTTTGTCCCATACCATATTGTACTTCTGGCTCCAGGTGTTTTTGCTTTCGAAAGCAAGACTGAAATGATCGCCATCATCAGCGAGCTTCACCCAGTTGGCGGCCATCTCTTTGGCGGCGTTTTCGTATTTGGTGGCTACGTCAGTAAGACCTTGTTGTTTAGCCAGCATGGCGTATGAGCGGATACCGGCAATCGCTTTCAGGGAAAGATTGGTGTTGCGGGCGAGGTGGCCTGCAAAGTCATCGGTACATAGCTGGTTAGCGGGATCAAAACCTTCTTTCAGCAGGTATTCCGCCCAGGTGGTAAGCGTTTTCCAGTGTTTCTTGGCGTAGTCCGCATTGCCTTCTGCGCGGGCGATGGCGCCTGCCAGCACCAGCATGTTACCGGATTCTTCTACCGGCATGCCTTCACCGTAGACTTGTCCGTTGGCGAGTGGATAGGTGCCCAGGTCGTGCGCGGCGTAAGGCTCGGTGAATTTGCCGCTTTCAGAGAAATAGAAGATGCCGTTCATCATTCCTTTCAGCAGGTCCGGGTTGTAGAGCAGGAACAGCGGGGCAGATGGGTAGGTAACATCTACCGTATTAATACAGCCGTTGCTGAAGTTTTCTTTGGAAAGGAAAAGGATTTCTCCCTGCGGACTCTTAGCCAGTTTGTGTGCGGAAATAGCTTGTCTGTAGGCCAGTTCGCAGAGTTTTGCGTACGTTTCGCCGCCGGCGCTTACGGCATCTTTATGCAGCTGCGCATTGAATTTCGCGCATTTGCTGAGGATGGAAGCGTAATCGGTATAGGCGGCATTCAGTTGTTTATCGATGGTTTGGGTGGCATCATTTTTCCACCATGCTTTCAGGTTGGTATTGAAATACTGTAAAGCGTAGAGGTCATCGTAGCCGAGCAGGAACAGCTGTTCTTTAGGCGTGGCGTTTACGGTGCCCAGATCCACAGCGGTGCTAAGCACCAGTTGCTTATCCAGTTTGGTGCTGGCGGTGGTACCGTTGGCAAATGCGGCCATCGCATCACCGGCGTTGCTTACATATTGCACCGGGCGGGTGGCGGTTGGAGTGGCAATGTACATGTAACCCCAGTCTATCCGCAGGTCGTCGCCTTTCTTTTTCAGCATGGGCTGTTCTTTGGTGCCGGCTTTTAAAACGGAGAGCTGGCCGTTGGTATATTTAGAGGTGGTTACAGCCTGTGCGGGCACGTTTACGCTGATGTTAGTAGAGGCGCCAAAGTACACCTGCACTTTGTGAGCGGCGTTGTCGTTGGAGCTTACTTTATAAGAAATATAAGAGATGGGCCTCGACAGCAGCATCAGGTCGTCCATCAGCAAGGGAGAGGTAAAGGTGAGGGTTACATCTGCTTTGCCGCAGGTGAACTGGTAGCTGGTTTGTGTAGCGTTAATGTTCACCGCTGTCTGTATCCCTTTCTCTATACCTTTGTTGCCCGGAGGAGGCACCAAACGCGCAATGCCTGCATCCAGGAAGGCGCCGCCGGCAGTGTTCAGGATATGTATGGCCAGTACGTTGCCTTTCGCCTTCAACTTACTTTTTACGGCATCTGGTATTGGTTTATAGATGTATTGATTCAGCCAGCCTTTATGCCCGTAAATTTCTTCTCCGTTGAGGTATACAGTAATATTATCATCATGAGAGATTTTCAGGAATAACTCTGCGGCCGACAGGTCGCCGGCATCGAATGTTCTCCTGGTCCACAGCTCGCGGCTTTCCCAATGGGTACCGCCGGAGGCTACGTTATCGCCAAATGGCGCTTTCCCTGATTTCCAGGCTTTGTCGTCAAAGGAGTTTTGCATCCAGCCTTCTGCAGGGGCGGTTTCGGTGTACTTCACCTGGTAAGGCGCTTCATCGCTGGTAGCGGCTATGGCCTGGTAGCTCTGTTCGTTTTGCCCCAGCACCCGGTAAGTTATGCCATCCACCTTTACAAACCCGGTCAGCGACTGAGCCGCGCCGGTCCAGTGTTTGGTGGTGCTGCCATTCAATTCATCGGTGGCCGACCAGATACTGAAGTAAGGATCATGCGTGATCAAAGGATAAGACGGAGCCTTTTGTTGTGCTACAGCGCTGCCGCCAATGCCCAGCAGGGCTAAAAATGCAAGTGTTCTCACCATAACGGGATTTGATAAATCGATTAAGCGTATTAAATACAATTATTAAATGTATTACATTTTCCGGGGGAATCATAACCGTTCATAAAAAAACGTCCCGGTCCCATAAACGTGATTAGTAGCAGCTGTCGAGTAAAATATCTCCGGAGGAAAGAAAATAAAAAAGCGCAAACCCTACTCCCGCCTTGGAGGCCCTGAGAAGCCTTGTCAGTACGTTTTCGGATCTGCGCGTATCTTAAATTAATTAAATGCCGTGCATGTAAGGAGCGCAAAAATACACTTTTGCATCAAATTCTTCACTAAATATTAGTGGAAGAACGCAAACCATTCCGGACGGGAACGGATCAATGTGGCAATCCCCCATATCAGCACCGCCATACCTAACGCGCCCCACGCCTTCTTATTCTTCCAGCTCCAACCCAACACCACCGGCAGTTCCCAGTACTTGATCAGCAAATACACCAGCAGTCCGCCCATGCCTGTCCAGGTAAGTAAAAGTATCCCCAGTTGTGATCCCATCACTACCACCGCAAAAAGAAAGCCCAGTGTAACCAATTGCAGCCAGATATAGTTTTTACCACCGCTGTGAATTACATCTGCTATGGAGATAAACAGCAACGCCCCCGTCAGGAAAACGGTCAGCATCAGCAATGCCTCTTTCAGCAATACCGGCGCCAATAACAACACCACCCACACCAGCAGGGAAATAAGCACATAAGAGGCGGCACGTTGATCTTTGGGTCGCAGCCGCTCATAGGAAAAAGGAAACAGTAAACGGCTTAATGCCTTTTCCATGCTCCGTAAAGGCGGCAATGTAAATACGCCCACCATAGCAGGCACTATCACTTCATACGGATACCACACATCCGCGCACACCTGCATCACCCACAACACTGCACCGGATGTAAGAAGCGCCGGCACAGATACATATAAAAAAGCCTGCAACGGCGTGTTGTAATGATCAAAACTCTGCAGGATAATATGCGTGTACTGCTTCGCAAAATACCGGCGTGTAAGGATAGCCGTTAGTTGCGTCCACAACAGCACCAACCCCACGTGAATCACAACGGTACGGATAATCAGTTCCGGGATCAAAGGCCCCCAGTAAATACCCGCCAGCGCTACTATCAGCAACTCCCAGCTAAGCATCTGCGGCGAAAATAACCGCCGGAACAACGGATAAAAATGCCTGACCAGCCATTGCCAGGCGCCCGGCAAATACCGGCCAATCAGCTGCACTGCCGCAAAAGCAGCTACCAGTGCGGCCAGTCCCAGCAACAGCCGGGAAGCGGTAAACACGCCCCGGAGCGCCTGCAGCCGCGAAGGCTTCTTAATAGTATAGGTAAGCTCTGTATTATTCAACAACTCTGTTGCCAGCAGCTTACCCTGCTCTGGGGTAATAGCGCTCAACGCCGGTTGGTGCACACGCCAGAAGCTGTCTGCTTCCGCAGCACTTGCCCAGGTGTTTAAGGTGCCATATTGATACAACAACGTTCTTTGCTCAGAACTAAGGGAGGCCAGGATCTTCGCCAGCGCAGCATCTGTTGCAAATGCCGGTTGACCGAGGATTAACAGGAACAGGAATATTTTTATAATACGCATAGATGGTATCAAAAATAACAAAAAAATCCACTTCCCAAAAAGTAAAGAAGCGGATAGCTTACCGCTACCCGCTTCCTTTATTTTTTAAACACCTCTTTTTTATAACCCTGCTCCCAGCCAGCTGTCCGGCACGGGTTGCAGCTTGCTGCCATTTACGCTGTATTCCAGCTTCAGCGTGTATCCGCCTCCGCCTTCTACAAACGCTGCTTTAATGGGATGCCAGCCTTTCTCCAACGCTACCTGCCCGCTTTTCTGCAACGGCGCATGCCAGCCATCGTTATTCACCACTTCCTGGTCGTCAATATATAATATGGCGCCATCATCTGCGGTGAGGTAAAAGCTGTAGATGCCGGTAGCCGGCACATTGATATAACCATACACCCTTGCGCCAAACGGACCACCGCCTTTACCCATGCCTTCCGGAATGATAACGTTGTTCACACGGATGGAGCTGTCGGCCTGCTCCTTGATTTTGGTAGCGCTTTTATAGGCGCCCTCAAAATAATCCAGCTTTAAACCCTGCCGCGCATCTTTCACCACGGTAGCTTTGCGGTAGGCTTCTTTGCGGTAACGAAGGGTGTAAATATCGCCCCGGTTGCCCGCCGGACTGAAAGCCGCCAGCTTTATGGTTTGCGGCTCACGGATAACATAGTTGTCCGGTAACACGGCTGCCTGCTCACCCGGAATAGTACCATCCGTTGTATAACGGATAGCCATGTCCGTTAGTGGCTTCTTTACCTCCAGCGTCACCTGGTCTACAAACACATTATCTTCTGTAAAACCATCCAGGTCAGGTAAGCGGTAATGTACACCCAGCAAATCCAGGCGTTTGTATTGTTCGTTCAGGCGTAGCAGGTAGCTGTCGTAATTGTTGCGGTTGGTCCACAACACTTCGGCCAATGCGGTCATGCGCGGCATAAACATATAGTCGGCGCGCTTCTCCGAAGGAATGTATTCTGTCCAGATGTTTGCCTGCGCACCCATAATGTGCTTCGCTTCATCGGCTGTTAAGCCTTTGGGCACCGGCTGAAAATGATATACATTATAAATGGAGTTACGATCCGGAACAGCATCAAAATACAGCGGGTTGCCTGGCGTCATGATCACTGCGTTGCCATGCCGCGCTGCCTTTACAGGAGCATCAGGCACCCAGGCGCGCCAGTACATCAGCACCGCCGTAGGACTGATACCTCCTTCCAATATCTCATCCCAGCCAATCAGCACCTTGCCTTTCGAGTGGAAAAATTTCTCCATCCGTTTTACAAAATAACTCTGCAGCTCTTCTACCGTTTTCAGGTTATTGGCCTTCATCACTTCGGCACACAGCGGAGAGGCCGCCCAGCTGGTTTTCTCTACTTCATCCGCACCGAGGTGAATATATTTGGAAGGAAACAATGCGGCAATTTCTGTAAACACATCTTCCGCAAAAGCAAAAGTAGATTCGTTACACGGACAAATCGGCGTGGAGAAAGTCTTACCCCAGCCAATTTCACCGCTGCAGGCAAGAAATGGATACGCCCTGATAGCCGCCATCATATGACCCGGCATGTCTATTTCAGGAATAATTTCCACCTGCCTGTCGGCCGCGTAGCGGATAATACCCTTCATCTGTTCCTGCGTATAAAAGCCGCCATACAGCGTTTTACCATCTTTATGAATGATGTGCTGCGTATCAATAGCCATGTCAGGATTGCTGACAGCCATCTTCATACAAACAGAATCCTGGTTGTTAAACTCTCTCCAGGCGCCCTGTGAGGTAAGCAACGGGTACTTTTTTATTTCTATGCGCCAGCCCTGATCATCGGTCAGGTGCAGGTGCAGCTTATTCATTTTATATAATGCCAGTAAGTCGATGAATTTTTTGAGATAATCAACCGAGAAGAAATGACGGGATACATCCAGGTGCATACCACGCCAGCCGTAGGCCGGATGATCTTTCAGGAGCATGGCCGGAATGGCGATACTTTTTAACGCAGGTGCTGTTTCTACAGCAGCCGGCATCAGCTGCCGTAATGTTTGAATAGCGCGGAAAAATCCTGCCGGTGTGCCGGCGGTGATCAGCAACTGTTGCGCGGTTACGTCCATCGTATAGTCTTCCGCTCCTGCCAGCGCGGTGTTCTGTTGCAGCACAATGGCGCCTTTCACGGCTTTCTTTGTCACGCGTAATGGCTTACCCAATGCCTGGGTCAACAACGATTGCAGTTGCGCCGTTTCGGTAGTAAAGGCGGTCCGGTTAGCCGGCAACACCAGTCTGGTAGCAGGCGTAATTACAAATGAGCCCGTCCTGGCCTCCAGTTGCTGCGGATAAGGAATTAAGGGATAGCGCTCAGATTGCGCGAAGGTAGCCTGCATCAGTAAACACAAAGCCCCTGCAAGCAAGAAAATCTTCTTCATAAAAAATCTCGTTAAAGCATGATGTCCAAACGGCAAACCTAATAAGAAACGTTGCAGTAAACTAATGGGATCTTCGCTTATCATGCAGCTATATTAATCCGCTGCGGATGCTAATCGCTGTAATCCGTTATTTTCAACAGGTGAAAAAACTCTTCTTCGGGCAGTTCCCTTACTTCGCCGGGTTGCAGATCCCCCAGTAACAGGTTTTCGATAGACACGCGGATCAGCCGCTGGCAACGGTGACTCACCGCCCCTACCATTTTACGCACCTGGTGGAATTTCCCTTCAGTTAAGGTGATCAGCAGCCAGGTATGCGGCACTTTAAAAGGCAGCTCCCGCGGATGATCAAACAATCCATCCGGGCGCTCCACTATCTCCACCCGGCACGGCGTGGTAATATATTCTTCGCCTTCGCCCACGCAAATAGGCACGCCCTCTTTCAAACGCTGCAGGGTGGCTTCGCTCATCTCTCCTTTTACTTTTACGAGATACGTTCTCTCATGCGGCATCTTCCCCTGGAACAGCAACCGCGTCACCTTTTTATTGGTGGTTAATATCAGCAACCCTTCGGAATGATTGTCCAGCCGGCCAATAGCATGCGTCCCTTCCGGGAACTCAAACGGCAGCTCCCCCAGCAACCTCACATCGTGAGAGCTGACAAACTGCGACACCATATCAAAAGGCTTGTTAATAATGAAGTATCTGTGCATAAAGAGGCTGCAAAGTAAGGAATAGCGCCGTTATATCAGCAGGATATCGATCCGGTGCGCCTGTACCAGCTGCTGGTGATTGGACCAGGAAAATATAGTAAAGTACCCATCCTGCGAAGCTACCAGCGCCTGCGAATCGTGCTGGTCGTGCACAAACTGGGCAGCAGATAAATGCCGCGTTCCCCCGATGGCAGACGGATGGATCAGCGTAGGCACGCCGCCTTCTATCGGCTCGGCCAGCAATACTTTATCAATCGGCCACGCATCTTTGGCGCGGGTGATCTTCGCGCCAAAAGCCAGCAACTCCTGCTGATCGTTTACAATAGTAGCGCCATCTACGGCAGTAAGCCCGGTAATGTTCTCCACTTCGCGGCGGAGCGCATTCTGCCAGAAAATTTCGGTTACGCTTTTGCCATCATACCGCAACAGGTCCGCCACCCCGGAAAAGGCCGGGTTGATGGGATATTGAAGCGGGTGAATAATGGATTCGCGCCAGGCGTCGCTGTTGGAGGGTGTTACCAGTAAAATACCACCCCGCTTATGCGCCCGCATAGACACGGCTATTTGTATCAATACGTTTACGCTGTTGTTCCACAAACAGGAAGGCGTTAACCCCAGCAGGGATTTCAGGATCGGCGGACTATCAGGCAACATTCCACTGTCTTCATTCACCACCTTTACCTGGTCGCCGCGGAGCATAGCCACATTGGTGAATTTACCCAAGCCGGCTGCGCGGCGGTGTTTTACCACCAGCAGTCCCGGCTCCGATACGTCCAGTACAAAGCAGAGGTTGGGTAATTTTATAGTAGTGCCCCATACATACAGCTCGTCGCCCACAGGCCATACACCAATATGAATACCGGGGCGTTCCACACCCGGCGCCAGTTTGGTGAGCAGCTGCGGCGTAAGCAGCAGGGGTTTTTCAAAAAGCAGGGGCTTGCCCGCCTGTACAGGAGGCAAAAACGCCAGGGAAATCCGGATGGCATTCCCTTCTTCCTTGCGGAGGCTGGCCCAAAAGGCTACGTCAATAATCTTTTCCACCTGCCGGGCAGCCGGCACCGTGGCGAGATCATCCTCCCCGTTCTCTTTCGCAGCGCAGAGATGTTTCTTAAAATGTGCTTCTATTGTTCCGGCCACCTTCGCGGCAGCCTGGTATGTTGCTTCGTTTGCTATTTCCATAAATCCGGGTCACATTTAATCGTCCTTATATAATATTAAACCGCTAATTTAAATCATTTAGGAATAGCAGGCGGTGACCGGGAGGTATGCAGCAGGTAAGCGCATTTTTGGTAAATATGGTAGACCATGCCCCTCGCTGCATTTACTAAAAGCTAAAATACTATTAATCGCGGCGAATTTACGGTTAACAAGCTATCTGTAAATCAAGTAATTTGGGTGTACTTGTAACCACGTATGGAAATTAACACCTACAATGAAAGAGAGCTTTTGTTGAGCCTCGCTCAAGGCAACGATCATGCCTTTGCGGGGGTATTCCATCACTACCGTCACCGCATATACGCTATTGCTTTCCGCCTGCTCAACTCTGCCTCACAGGCCGAGGATATTGTACAGGATGTTTTTATGAAGATGTGGCTGAAGCGCTATGAACTCCATGAAATCAGTCACTTCAAAGCATACCTCTTTACTACTACCCGCAATCATATTTTTACCTCGCTGAAGCTGCTGGCCCGTGAACAACTCATGGAATCAGAACTGTCGGCCACCATGGTGCAGGAAGTAAGGGATGCCCACATCATCCACAAGGAATATGAACAGATCCTCCAGCATGCTATTGCCCAGCTGCCGCCCCAGCAGGAACTGATCTATAAACTCAGCAAGGAAGAAGGACTGAAAAGAAATGAAATCGCCGACCGCCTCCAGCTGAGCCCCGAAACCATTAAAGTACACCTGGCCAACGCCATGCGCTCTATCCGCGCCTTTTGCCTCACCCGCATGGACCTCAACACATTCCTGATCCTGTTATGGATGTGCAGTTAAAAAAAATTTCCCCGGGCACTAACCCATGTGCTTCTTTTTATAGTCTCCTTAATCAAATCGCTATTCATGACAGTATCCCGATTCAGATACCTGTTTGATCGTTACTACACCCGGCAATGCACCCCGGAAGAACAACAGGAGTTTATGCTCCTGATGGAACAGTCAACACATGACGAAGAACTGAAACACCTGCTCGACGAACTGCTGCTGCACGCAGATGACGACGCCGGCGCCATGCCGGACGACACCGCTGCCAACATGCTGCAACAGATCATGGAAACAAAAAACAGCGAACCACAGCCTGCGCCTATCCGCGTTATGCCGGTATGGAAACGCGCAGCCATAGCAGCCTGTGTACTCGGCGTACTCGCGCTGGCAGGCTATAAATTATATGTAAAAACCAGCGCCGTTAACAGGCCCGTGGCCAGCAACCACGCCCCCGCCCGTAAAGAAGAACACGCCCGCCTGGTACGCGGCGATGGCGCAGTGATCGACCTGGAACAACATAAAGATGCGGAAGTAGATGTACAAACCGGCGTATCCGTTGCCCGTAAAGGCAACACGCTTTCATATAACAGCAACAATTCTATCACCCCCACCATCAATACGCTTTATACCAATAAAGGTGGTACCTACCAGCTGGTATTACCCGACGGTACCAAAGCATGGCTCAATGCCGCTTCCTCCATCCGTTTCCCCACCGCATTCACCGACAGCACCCGCGAAGTAACCATCCAGGGAGAAGTATATTTTGAAATAGCGCAACAGGCCAGTCAGCCTTTTATTGTAAAAGCCAACACCATGAAAATAGCGGTACTCGGTACCCATTTTAATGTGATGGCATATGAAGAAGAACAAAATATCTGCACCTCCCTGCTGGAAGGAGCCGTAAATATCATCAGCGGAAACACGGTACGGCAAATGAAACCAGGCCAGCAGGCACTCGTAAACCGCGAACATAATGGTATCAGCATCAGCAACGCCGATGTAGATGCAGCTATCGCCTGGAAGGAAGGCCGCTTCGAATTTAATGGCAACATCAAAAGTATTATGCGCGAACTGGCCCGCTGGTACGATGTACAGTTTGTTTATGAAGGCGAGCTGACAAACAAAGCTTTCGCCGGTACCTTTTCCCGGCACGACAGCCTGAAAGATATTTTGCAACAACTGGAATTAACAGGTAGTATTCATTTCAACATCAACGATAAAACAATAACAGTAAGTCCGTAAAAACCACGCGTATTTTTTTTAGTTATGAAAAAAGAAATAAGTCAGCCAAAATCAACGACAGCTTAACATTCAAAGCTTTTACCGACAGTGAATAAGCAGCAGCGGCCAGTACGCACCGGCGTAGCTATGCCCTTATGTTCCTGTTCCATCATCAACCTTAATAACATGCTAAATCGCAGTAAAAAATGATGCAAACTTCTCTGAAAGTCCGCCATAACCGGTGGCATGTTTCATCGAACCAAAAACTATTATGCTTTATGAAACTAACCTTTCTACTGCTGCTCGCCGCCGTTCTGCAGGCTCACGCCACCGGCTATGCGCAGCCCGTTACGCTCCACGTAAAAGCAGCCCCGCTCACGGAAGTGATTAAATCAATCAGGAAACAAACCGGGTATGTATTTGTGTTTGACCTCCAAATGGTGGAAAACGCCAGACCGGTTAACTGCTCGCTGGAAAACGTTCCGCTGGAACGCTTGCTGGACGATATTTTCCGGGACCAGCCACTTACCTGGACCATCGTTAAAAAAACAATTATCCTTAAAAAGAAAACGCTCATCGCCTCCACCGTTCCTACCGGCGTGGTGCGCATAAAAATAAAAGGACAGGTAACGGAAAGCAACGGCACCCCTATGGTAGGCGTGTCCGTTGTAAATAAAACATCCCGTACCAACGCCCTCACCGACGAACTCGGCATCTTCACCATAGAAGCCAATGTAGGCGACAGCCTCCTCTTCACCATGATCGGTATGCTGCCACAGGCCGTACAGGTGAAAAACGATAAACTCCTGAAGATAACGATGCAGCAAAAAGTATCGGATGTAGGAGAAGTGGTAGTGGTAGCCTATGGCACCCAGAAAAAAACCAGCATGGTGAGTGCGGTTACCAGCATCAATCCAAAAGAGCTGAAAGGCCCCACCAGCAACCTTACTACCATGCTCGCCGGCCGCCTGTCGGGTGTAATCTCCTACCAGCGCAGCGGGGAACCCGGCAGGGATAATGCCAGCTTCTTTATACGTGGTATTACTACTTTCGGAACCGGTAAAGTAGATCCACTCATCCTCATCGATGGTATGGAATCCAGCACCAACGATCTCGCCCGCCTGCAGCCGGATGATATCGCCGGTTTTTCTATCCTGAAAGATGCCACCGCATCATCCCTCTACGGCGCCAGGGGCGCCAACGGCGTGGTATTGGTAACCACCAAATCCGGCGTGGAAGCAAAAACATCTTTTAATGTACGCTTCGAAAACTCCATCTCCAGCAATACCCGCAACTTCAAATTTGCTGACAACATCACCTATATGAAGCTGGCCAATGAAGCCGTGCTTACCAGGTTCCCGCTGCAGGATGTACAATATTCCCAGTCGAAAATAGATCATACCGCCGCCGGCGATGATCCGCTGCTGTACCCGAATAATAACTGGATCGAACAACTGATCAAAGACTACACCGTAAACCAGCGCACCAACTTCAACCTGAAAGGCGGTGGAAAAGTAGCCCAGTTCTATATTGCAGGTACCTATAATGTAGACAACGGCGTACTGAACGTAGATCAGCGGAATAACTTCAACAGTAACATCAAACTAAAAAATTATTCGCTGCGCTCTAACGTAAACATCAACCTTACTCCCACTTCGCAGGCAATTGTACGTACCTACGGCCAGTTCGACGATTATAACGGACCAGTAGGCGGCGGCGCCGGCCTCTTTTCACAAACCGTGTGGGCCAATCCCGTGATGTTCCCCGCTGTTTATCCCGCCAGCTATGCACCGGAACTGAAACATCCATTGTTTGGTAACGCGGTGAAACCAGGCTTTAACAGCCTGCCCGGCAACGGAGGCAATCTCTATAACAACCCTTACGCCAACTCCGTTTCCGGCTACCAGCAATACAATACCTCTACCCTGCTGGTGCAACTGGAACTGAAACAGGATTTCAAATTCCTGCTGCCCGGACTCACCGCCCGGCTCATGGGTTACACAGAACGCTACTCCTATTTCGATGTTACACGCAGGTACACGCCTTATTTTTATACCATGAAGTATGACCAGTTCACCAAACAACCGATGCTTACTTCACTCAATACCAATGGTACCGAATACCTGGGCTATGAACCCGGTAATAAAGTACTCAACACCACCGCATACATGGAAGCCGCGGTGAACTACAACCAGCAGTTCAATAAAGTACACAACGTGTCCGGTATGCTCATCGGCCTGGTACGCAACTACCTTACCGCAAACGCCGGCTCGCTGCAAACATCCCTGCCACACCGTAACCAGGGCGTATCCGGCAGGTTTACGTACGACTACGACAGCCGCTATCTCGCGGAATTTAATTTTGGATACAACGGCTCTGAAAGGTTTGCCAGCAACCACCGCTTCGGATTTTTCCCCTCCGCCGGTATCGCCTGGAACCTCCAGAACGAAGCCTTCTTTAAACCGTTCTCCAAAAAAATAGATAAACTGAAACTCCGCGCTACCTACGGACTGGTAGGTAACGACCAGATCGGAAATGAAAACGACCGCTTCTTCTACCTGTCGGAAGTAAATATGAACGACAATAGCAAAGGCGCCTTCTTCGGAGAAAGAAGAAGCTACTACCGCGATGGCGTATCCGTGAACCGTTACGAAAACCGCGACATCACCTGGGAAAAATCATACAAAACAAATCTCGGTATGGAACTCGGCCTCTTCAACGCCATGAACATTACTTTGGATGTGTACCAGGAACACCGGAAAAATATCCTCATGACACGCAGCACCATCCCCAGCACAATGGGACTGAATGCCGCCACACAGGCCAACGTAGGCGAAGCCTCCGGTAAAGGCGTGGATCTCTCCGTCGACTATACGAAAAGCTTCAACAACAATTCCTTCGTACAGTTCCGCGGCAACTTCACCTACGCCACCAGTAAACTGCTGGTAAATGAAGAACCCATTTACCCCGAAGCATACCGCTCCCGCGTAGGACAACCACTTTCCCAAGCCTGGGGCTATATCGCAGAAAGATTATTTGTAGATGAACAGGAAGTAGCCAATTCCGCCTACCAGAACTGGGGACAGGCAGTAATGGGCGGAGATATCAAATACCATGATGTAAACGGCGACGGGCAAATCAACTCCTCCGATGCCGTACCCATCGGGTTGCCCACCACACCGGAAATCACTTACGGCTTCGGGTTTTCTTTTGGCTACAAACAACTGGATCTTAGCTTTTTCTTCCAGGGCTCTGCGCGTTCTTCCTTCTTTATCAGCTCCTACGAAATTTCACCGTTCGTACTCAACGGAGGCGGGCAACATGGCCTGTTACAAGCCATTGCAGATGATCACTGGAGTGAAAGTAACCGCAACCTCTATGCGATGTGGCCACGCCTCAGCGATTACTTCGTGAACAACAACAATCAAACGTCCACCTGGTGGATGCGCAGCGGCGACTTCCTCCGGTTAAAGTCGCTCGAAATGGGATACACTTTTCCCAAAAGGCTGCTGGATCGTGTACGCATGACCAACGCACGCATCTACGCCAATGCCTCCAATCTTTTTGCCATCAGCAAATTTAAAACCTGGGATCCTGAAATGGGAGGCAACGGACTTGGCTACCCGGTACAAAGGGTTATCAATATGGGAATAACCCTGGGACTTTGATTCACCGTTTAACTGTGCAAATATGAAACATACCAATACGCTCAATATACGCCGCTACCTGCAATGGTGCGGACTATGCATACTCCTGCTATCTGCCGCTTCCTGTAAAAAATTCCTCGATGTAGTGCCGGATAATGTGGCCACCATCGACAATGCTTTTACCATGCGCGCAGAAGCAGAAAAGTACCTGTTTACCTGTTACTCTTATCTTCCCAACAGCGCGGACCTCTCCACCAATCCCGCCCTCGTGGCCGGCGATGAATTCTGGATGGTACGCCCATACAGCACCAGCGAAACACCCTGGCAGGTAGCACAGGGTTTCCAGAGCGCCAACAACGTGTATATGTCTAACTGGGGCTGGTACTACAGGGCGCTGCGCGACTGTAACATCTTCCTGGAAAATATCCATAAAGTGGTAGACATGCGCCAGAGTGAAGTAAACCGCTGGAGTGCAGAAGTGATTTTTCTCAAAGCATATTATCACTGGCTGCTGCTGCGCCAGTACGGCCCCGTTCCCGTGATCCGGTACAACCTCCCTATTTCCAGCACTGCCGAAGAAACCAAAGTGCCACGCGAACATGTGGATACGGTATTCAGCTACATCTCACACCTGCTGGACACCGCCGCTGCAGGATTGCCGGAAATCATTGCGGACCGCTCTACAGAACTGGGACGCATCACCAAACCGATTGCACTCGCCATCAAAGCGCGTGTATTGGTAACCGCTGCCAGTCCGCTGTACAACGGCAATACCGATTACACCGCTTTCAAAAACCCGGACGGCGCTCCCCTCTTCAATACCGCCTACGATGCCAACAAATGGAAAGTTGCCGCTGATGCCTGCAAAGCAGCCATCGACGCATGCGAAAGCACCGACATGCTGCTCTACACCTTCAGCCAGCTTGGGGTAACGTTGTCGGATACACTCACCCGGCAGATGTCTATCCGCAACAGCACCTGCGAACAATGGAACCCGGAAATTATCTGGGCCAACCCCAGTGTAAGCACCTACGAAATACAACGGCAGGCCATGCCCCGCCTCGATCCTGCCCGCATAGGCAATGAATCGGTACTGGGCAGCCTGGCGCCGACAATGAAAATTGCAGAGCAGTTTTATACAGACAAAGGCGTGCCTATGAGCGAAGACAAAACCTTCGATTACGCCGGCCGCATGAAACTCAGAACGGCGGTGAAAGCAGAAGGAGAACTCATACAGGAAGGATACACCACCGCAGCCATGCACTTCAACCGCGAGCCACGCTTCTACGCCGACCTCGCATTCGACGGCGCCATATGGATGATGCAGAAGAAAATGTTCCACATTGAATCCAAAGCAGGCCAATGGCAAACCCGCAAAAATATCTACGATAATAACGTTACCGGCTACTTCGCAAAGAAACTGGTGAATTGGAAAAGTGAAATCCTCGAAGGACAAGGCCTCTTTGTAGAAACGCACCCCTGGCCGGAAATGCGGCTCGCCGACCTGTACCTGCTTTACGCAGAAGCATTGAATGAATCAGCAGGCCCGCAACCCGCCGCATTTACCTATATCGATAAAGTACGCGCCCGCGCAGGATTGCAAGGCGTACAAGCCGCATGGACCGCCTACTCCCGGCAGCCCGGAAAATACCAGACCAAAGAAGGGTTCCGCCAGATCATTCAGCAGGAAAGATTAATAGAACTCGCAATGGAAGGCGCCCGCTTCTGGGATCTCCGCCGCTGGAAAAAAAGTATGGAAGAACTGAACAAACCTGTTACCGGTTGGGATGTGGACCAGTCGGACCCCATATTCTATTACCGCGTCAGAACCCTCTACCGGCAAACGTTCCAGACCCGCAACTACCTCTGGCCGCTGGAAAACTGGGACCTGCTCAACAATCCGAAACTGGTGCAGGGCTTTGGATGGTAACCTTTCATTTATTTAAAACGCACACAACATGAACCACTTTAAATATATCCTGCCGCTTGCCTGCTTACTGCTGGCAGCCGCCTGCAAGAAAGAAACACATCAGCCGGTAAATACCTCCGGCGAAAAACCTGATGTAGTAACAAATCTCAGCGTTACAAATTTGCCGGGCGCCGCAAAAATTACCTACAGCCTGCCCGATAACAAGGATATCCTGTATGTAAAGGCCGTGTATGATATCAGGCCGGGAGAGAAACGGGAAATAAGATCATCTTACTATAATAATTTCCTCGTGGTAGATGGCTTTGGCGATTCTGCCACGCACGAAATTTCGTTGTACGTGGTAAGTCGTAATGAAACAGCCTCCGATGCCGTAAAGACTACCATCAAGCCGTTGTCGCCGCCCATGCTGATTGTACGCAAATCGCTGGAAGTAAAAGCAGACTTTGGCGGTATCAACCTCACCTTTAAAAACGATACCAAAGCAGATATTGCCATCGTTACCCTCACCACCGATTCCTTAGGTGCATTCACCTCTTCTGATGTTCATTATACCAAACTGGAAGGCGGCAACTATTCCATCAGGGGCTTTGCCGCAGAAAAAAGAAAGTTTGGATTTTTTGTAAGAGACAGGTGGGGTAATCAGTCAGATACCCTCATACAGGAACTGACGCCCATCTTTGAAAAACTGCTGGACAAAGCGAATTTCAGGGAAGTAAAATTACCGGGAGATGTGGACTACGGCTGGGGCCTGCCTATCCCCAACCTGTGGAACGGAACCTTGTGGCACTCCGCAGATAAACTCGATGGCATGCCCATGTCTATCACTTTCGACCTCGGCGTAACGGCGCAACTGAGCCGCATTACCCTGTGGCAACGGCCCAATGAATGGATCTACCTGCAGAACAATGTCCGCAAGTTTGAAATATGGGGCTCCACCAATCCCGCCTCCGATGGCAGCTGGGACAGCTGGACCCGCCTCGTGGAACATACTGTGATCAAGCCTTCCGGCCTGCCCGTAGGACAAAAAACACAGGACGACATAGATGCCAGCATCGCCGGCGAACAAATGACCGTGCCACTGGACGCTCCACGTGTAAGGTATATCCGCGTAAAAATACTCCGCACCTGGACCGATGGCGGATACGCCGCCAATATCCAGGAAATGAAGTTCTGGGGTAACGACAAATGATGATCATCTTACCAAAAACAAAATTTATGCGCATCCTTCATTCTATCATATTATATAGTGTACTGCTGACAACCATCAGCGCCTGCACCAAACAAAGCGACTATAAAAAATACCTGGGCAACGGCGAAATATTGTACACCGGTAAAGCAGATTCACTCCTGGTACACGCCGGCCGTAATCGCGTACAGCTGTCCTGGTTGCTGATCTCCGATCCAAAGATCAGCCGCGCCAAAATTTACTGGAACAACCACAAGGACTCCGCTATGCTCGATATTAAACGCACCAGCGGCGTGGATACCATCCGTTACTTTATCAGCAACCTCGAAGAACGGGCCTATACCTTTGAAGTGTATAACTACGACCGCGATGGTAACACTTCCGTAAGATCAGAGGCAACCGGTTTTGTATATGGTAGTTTTTATGAAGAAGCCCTGCTGACCAGGGCTTTCAGCAACGCAGAAATGAAAGACGGTAATGCGGAAATAACCTGGACCAACATCGATACCACCGGTGGTATCATTGGTATGCAACTGCAATACACCACCAGCGACAACGTGGCACACGACACCATTATCGCCGCAGAAGCAGAAGGCCAGGTAACCGTGCTTAATAATTATCTTTCTATGAGTAGCTTCCGCTACCGCACCCTGTACATACCGGATAAACTTGCAGTAGATACCTTTCACACCCCTTATGAAACAAAAGGCGTAAAGGAAGATATCACGCAAACGTATATACGTAACCCAGGGAATCCTTTTATACTCGATGATACCAAACCTTTTAGTGGCCGCTTCGGACAGGTGAAAGACTGGCAATACAATACCGAAGCATCCAAAAACGGCACCTATGATAATATTGATGGCAACGGCCGGCTCACCATGTGGATCTGGGGCAACGGCCCTATCACCAACGGAAAGATCTACCAAACCTTTGCCCTGCCCGCAGGCGAATACCGTTTTGAAGCAGAAGCCTCCAATATTGATAACACCCTGGAAAATACCTGGCTGCTGGTGGCCGCAGGCAACGCCCTCCCCGATGTGGACCAGGTAAATACCGCATTGGGCGCCGCAAGGTTTGTAAACAATAATAATAAATATGCCTCTGCCGCATTTACGCTCGCAGCGCCGGCTACCGTTACCGTGGGATTCACCGGCACCTTTACCAATCCCTCGGAACAAACCATCCGTATAAGCAAAGTATTACTGATCAGAGATAAATAGCAATTGCATCATGAACAAACAACTTAGGAAATTAGGGATCATCCTGCTGTTATGCAGCCCGCTCATCGCGCTGCAGGCGCAGGAGAAAAAAATGATCGGACAGGAAACACCGGCCCAGAAAGAAAAACGCATGGCCTGGTGGACACACGACCGCTTCGGCATGTTCATCCACTGGGGCCTGTATGCACTGCCCGCACGCCACGAATGGGTGAAACATAACGAACGGCTCACCAATGAACAATACCAAACTTATTTCGACTTATTTAACCCCAACCAGTTTGATCCGAAGTCCTGGGCAAAACAGGCAAAGGCCGCGGGAATGAAGTACGCCGTACTCACTACCAAACATCATGAAGGCTTTTGCTTGTTTGACTCCAGGTACACCGATTACAAAGCCACCAACACCAAAGCCCACCGCGACCTGGTACGGGAATTTGTAAATGCCTTCCGCGCAGAAGGCATCAAAGTAGGGTTTTACTACTCGCTGATCGACTGGCACCATCCTGATTTCACTATCGATGGCATGCACCCGCAACGGGTAGAGAACGGCGCCGACAGCACCTACGCACGGCTCAACAAAGGCAGGGACATGAACAAATACCGGCAGTATCTCCGCAACCAGATCTCGGAACTGCTTACCCAATACGGTAAAATTGATATCCTCTGGCTCGACTTCTCCTACCCCGGCAAAAACGGAAAAGGTAAAGACGACTGGGATGCCGTGAACCTCCTGAAAATGATCCGCAAACTGCAGCCCGGCATCATCGTGGACAACCGCCTCAACCTCGAGGAATACGAAGATGGCGCCGACTTCCTCACCCCCGAACAGGTGAAAGTGGAAGAACTGGCGCAATACCGCGGCAAAACATGGGAAACCTGTCAGACCTTCTCCGGATCATGGGGCTACTACCGCGATGAAAACTCCTGGAAAAGCACGCACCAGCTGCTGGAACTCCTCATCGGCTCCGTAAGCAAAGGCGGTAACCTTATCCTGAACGTAGGTCCCACCGCCCGCGGCCTGTTCGACTACCGCGCACAAAGTGCCCTCGGCAATATCGGCGACTGGATGAAAGGCAACAGCGAATCCATTTACGGCTGCACCTATGCACCAGAGAGTTTCGAGGTACCTAAAAACACCATGCTCACCTACAATCCCACCACCCAAAGATTGTATGTACACCTGCTGGAATACAACAACCGCCTGCAACTGCCGCAATACAAAGGCAAAATAAAGTATGCCCAGCTGCTGCACGATAACTCAGAAGTGAAATTCACTACTGACGGCAACAACATCATATTAAACCTGCCGGAGAAACAACCTGATATGGAAATTCCCGTGGTGGAATTAGTGCTGAACTAAGCGGGTTTTGTCTTTTTCAGGATTAACCTGATTATACTGATTCAGGGATCTGATCACTTCTGATTTAAAATGATTTTGGGAGATATAAGCGGATATTAGCTTATATCTCCCAATTTTTTTTAATCCTTATAAAATCAAAAAAGTAAAATCAAAGTAATCAGTATAATCAGGTTAATCCTGAAAAAGACAACATCCGCAGAATTTATTATATTTAGTTTATGAAGAAATATCTTTTCTCTGCCCTCACAGCCGCCGCTTTGCTGGGCGGCATTGCCAACGTACACGCACAAACGCGCAGCCTGTTTAACTTTAAGGACCTCAGCGGATGGCATATCGACGTTCCCGCGATGGACAAAGATCCCAACGTGAAAAGCCCTTTCATTGTAAGGAACGGCGTTTTTGTAAGCCTGGCCAATCCACAGGGCCACATCATTACCGACGCCAGTTACGAGAACTTCCGCCTGGAAGTACAATACCGTTTCCCGGCCAAACCTGGCAACTGCGGCGTACTGGTATTTGCTTCTACCCCACGGGTATTATATGATATGTTCCCGAAGTCCATTGAAGTACAATTACAGCATAATGATGCGGGGGATTTCTGGTGCATAGGGGAAGATATCACTGTTCCGGATATGGAAAAACGCAGGGGACCGAAAAATGAATGGGGCGCCGTAGATGGCAAAAAACGCCGCATCATCAATCTCACTGATGGTTCCGAAAAACCGCTGAAAAAATGGAACACCATGATCGTGGAATGCGTAGGCAACGCCATAAAGGTATGGGTAAACGGCGACCTTGTTAATTACGGCACCAACGCCACAGCCAGCAAAGGACAAATTGCGCTCCAGGCAGAAGGTTCGGAAGTGGAGTTCCGCAAGGTGGACCTCACGCCTATTACAGCATTCTCCGAAAAAGGGCATTAGCGGCCGCAGGGAGAAACGCTTTGTTACTTCTGCGCCTGACGCTCCGCTTTCTCCTTTTCTTTCTGTGCTTTCCTTTCCCGCTTCGCCTGTTTCCGGAAGTAGCCGCGGAACAGGAAATTATTCCGCAACGCCAGCATGTTGGTATCCAGTTTCTGGGTACCACTTTCGAGGTTATAGATCGTTTCTTTAAAAGCATCCGCCAGCAGGGTATCCTTTAAGAGCATGCCCACCGGCGCTTCGGGATCATCCAGGTTGGCCCGCAACCCTGCACTGGCCTGCCGCAACTCCTGTACGGTTTGGTTGGCGTTGAGTGCAGCGCTGTTCATTTCGGTAACGGCTGTACGAAGTTTTGCAAATACCAGCGTATCAGTTACCAGGTCGTTGGACAATACACCTTTAGTTTGCAGTTTGGCAGCATACAAGGATAAAGCACCCGTGAGCCGGCGGGTATTCACCACCGCGTCATTCAGTCCGGCCATCGTGGTATTGAGATCTTTGTAGATAGTATCCTCGGTAAGCAATCTCCCTAAAGTACCTTTCCCATCTACTATCCTTTTCGTGATCACTTTCAGGTTATCAGTGATTTCCACCAGGCTTTTATTGTTTACCTGGAGGGTGCTCATAATTTCTTCTGTGCTTAAACCACTGGCCACATGCAATTGATCCCCATCTTCTATCACCGGCATATTGGGTGTGCCGCCGGACAGCATCACGATTTTGTTACCCATCAGGCCTTCGGAGCTGATACGGGCCTCTACATCCTTATGGATAAACTCCTGCGAGCTTTCATCAATATTCATTAACACCAGGATCTGGTTGGTTCTTACAAAACTGATCTTCTTCACCGTACCGATCTTTACGCCGGAATACAGGATATTGCGGCCTGCGGATAAGCCGTTTACATCTTTAAAATAAGCCTTCACCTGGATGGACTTACTGAACAGTTTCTGTTGCTTGCCCAGCATCATAATGGCCGTAACAAAAATAACAAGGCCCACGAATACAAAGATGCCTACAATAACAGCGCGTTTTTTTCCTGCTTCCATAACTTACTGTATAAAATTATAGTCGTAAAAACTTTTAATAAGTCCTTCCTTCTCGTTAAATACTTCTTCAAAACTTCCCTGTCGTATAAATTTCCCTTCATCCATTACTGCTACCCGGTCGCCCACTTCTTTGGCGCAGGTAAGATCATGGGTGATGATAATAGAACTCGTATTGAACCTTTCCTGTACCGCGATGATCAGTTTATTCAGTTCCATACTGGTGATAGGATCCAAACCGGCAGTGGGCTCATCATACAGCATAATTTCCGGCCGCAGGATGAGGGTACGGCCAATGCCTATTCTTTTCTTCTGGCCACCCGATAGCTCCGACGGCATCTGGTTGATGGTTTCCGGTAACCCGATGGCTTCCAGTACAATGTCGATCGTTTTCCGGATCTGGTCTTTGGTCATGTCCCGCTGGTTACGTTTCAATGGAAAGGCCAGGTTTTCCCCTACCGTCATACTATCGTACAGGGCGCTGCTTTGAAAAGAGAACCCTACCTTCAGCCGCAGTGCGCGCAGGGCGGCATCTTTGAGCTGATCCACCTCTTCTCCCAATACATTTACCGTACCGGCATCCGGCTTCAGCAACCCGATGATAATTTTTATCAGCACCGATTTACCGGTACCGGACCGGCCCAGCACTACCACATTTTCGCCTTTATGAAGATCGAGGTCTATTCCCTGTAATACATGCTTCTGCCCAAACGACTTATAAAGGTTCCGGATACTGATCACGGTTTCATTCATATCTATCTGGTGACCATTTGTTTTCATGACTAGCGGATGGAATTAAACACGTGAACAATAATTACTTCTTCTATAAATATCAGGAACATGGATACGATCACCGATACATTCGCCGCTTTACCCACGCCCGTGGTGCCCTGGCTCGCATTAAAGCCCTGGTAGCAACTCACAATACCAATAGTAAACCCGTACAGGATAGCTTTGGTAAGCGCCGTGGTATAATCAAGGAACGTGATCTGCGCAAAGGCATTGTCAAAAAATGACACCAGGCTGGTTTGTTCGTGGGCATGTACATCAAAATAAGAACCCAGGCAACCAATGAGGGCATTGTAAAACATGAGCAATGGCAAACAAACCGTCATGGCAATTACGCGGGTCACCACCAGGTAACGGAAAGGGTTAATCGCGGATACCTCCATCGCATCAATCTGTTCTGTTACTTTCATAGAACCCAGCTCCGCACCGATGCTGGAGCCCACCTTACCCGCACAGATCAATGCGGCGATCAGCGGCGCCAGCGCTCTCACCACCGCAATAGCCACCAGCGACGGCAGCCACGCCGTAACCCCAAATTCCGATAAAGTAGGACGGGATTGCTCCGTAAACACCACGCCGGTGATAAACCCTGTTACCGTAACAAGGGCCAGCGACTTATACCCCACCTGGTAACATTGCCGCACAAACTCGCCCCACTCAATAGGAGGCCGGAATGCCTCCCTGAAAAAGCGGGCTATAAAGACGGCGATATCATAAAACTGGAGAAAAAAGCCATCAATTTTTGCGGTTATGACCGGCTTATCCGATTTTCCGTTAGTAGAATTCATCTTCTTGTAAATGCTTACTCACTTATTACAATTCTATGCCGCTTTTGTTAAATACACAGTTGTTAATGTCAGGCCCCGCTGTGACAGGAATTTTAACCCCGTGGCGCCGGAAGTCGCTGCATGTGCGTGATACCCCGTGAGGATGTCTCTTCACATTACGGTCATTATCTTCCCCAACTGCACAAAAAAAATGCAGCGGAATATTGTTCCGCTGCATGATCTGTGGTGGGGAATAGCTGATTATTATAACTGCATGCTGATGCCACCGAAATAATTTCTTCCCGGCGCAGGGTTGTAATACCGGCCGCCGAAAGCGTTAAGATCGTTACCCAGGCTGTAATTTACATTCAGCAGGTTATCGGCGCCGGCGCGTACACTGATGCTGCAACGGGAACGCAGCGGTAGTTTCCAGCTCACATTGGCCTGCAGCAGGTGGTAGCCGCCGGCAAAAACGCTGTTGGCATCGTTCAGTGGTATGCTGCTGGTAAAAGTATGCTGCGCATATAACGACACCGCCGCCGGGAACTGCCACAACAAACTGCTCACCAATACATGCTGTGGCACACCGGTGAGTGAATTCCGTGAATAGTCTTTCCCATCGGCGCTTACATAGTGGTTAAACTGGAAGTCGCTCAGCGTGTAGCCTTCCTGCCACCGGATGCCGCGCAATACGCCGCCGGTGCGTGGTTTCATCAGCCACCACATGCCCTGTACCTCTATCCCTTTCTGCTGAACGCCACCGGCATTGGTAAAAAACTCCTCGCCGCTGTCGTGCTGCCGGAGCACAATAGCGTTTTGCATTTTGTAATAAAAGAAGGCCGCGTCGATAGTGGCCGTATGATGGCGGGAAGCCGCGCGTACGCCGGCTTCATAGTTCCAGCCGGTTTCCGGTTGCAGCGCCGTATTGATCACGTTGTCGGATGCACGAACTTCTGCCGTAGCCGGTGGGGAGTAGCCCCTGCTTACCGTAACCCGGCCCGTTAGCTGCGGGGTAAAGAGGTACGACAGCGAGAAACGCGGCATCAGCTGCGGTGTGAATTTGATTTTCGTGTGCCCGTTGCTGTTGTAGCTGTAGCCATAATAATTTAAACTGGCGGCCGCTTCAAAAGTAAACGCCTGCACATTGGCCTGGAAGCGGGTAAAGAAAAAGTATTGACTCGCTTTTAGTTTATCGGCAGCTATCACCGTATCGCGCTTCCCCTGCTTGTTACCATAATTGATGACGTCGGTGGTGGTTTGCTGCCACTCTGCGCCATTCAGCCATTTCCACTGGAACAGGGACGTGCGCCGCGGATCATTGGTCCATTGCAGGTAGGTGCGGAAGCCGGCGGTATTTTCATCGCGGGCTTCATAGTTGGTGATAAAAGGGTTTTCGAAATGGGTGTTGGCGCCGAACACCGACAGCACATGCTGCAACCGGGGCGTGAACTGCGCTTCATGGACCAGTCCGCCCTGGAAGGTGCGGTTATAAATCCCCGCCTTTTGCGCCACCGCGCCCGGTGTGGCCGGCGTGCCGGGACGCGCCGCACGTGGGTTGGCCTCACTTTGTGCCAGGGTGAGCCCTCCCGGTGTGCGGTACGACAAATCAGAATAAAACGCCAGCAACTTCAGGGCGTAACCGGGTTTGTATTCCCAGCGTTGAGCCGTTTGGGTATAAGACCGTTTCATGGCAGTATTCTGGCGGTAGCCATCTGCCCGCTGGTATCCCTGGAACACCTGCACCTGGTAGTTTTTCCATTGCTGCTGCCAGGCCGCGCTGCCATGAAACAGGCCATAGCTGCCTCCCTGCAGGTTTACCTGCAAATGATGCGTATCCGCCGGTGGCGGGAAAAGATCCAGTCGCACCACGCCGCCGGAGTTAGCGCCAAACAGGCTGCCATCCGGTCCTTTCAGTATTTCGGCGCGACTTACCGCGTCAGCATCAATAAGATTGAGATAAGTATTGCCTCCCGCATCGGTCAGCGGGATATCATCTGCATAAATTTTAATATTCCGGATACCAAAGGGCGAACGGAGTAAACTACCCCTGATGGATAAACGATAACTGCCCGGCGACCTTTCCTCCATTCGTATACCCGGCACCGTGTTCATGGCAGGCAACAGGGAAACGCCCTGCTGAAGCTGCATATCGGCCGGCAACAGGATACTCACGGCAGTGGGTACACGCTGCAGGGAAGCTTTTGAATAATAGGATTGTACTACTACCTCCGGCAGTTGCTGCAGGGTATCCTGCTGGGCCTTGAGCCCCGAAGAAAAGGATAGTATGGTTAATAAAACGCCCACAGGCAAAACGCTCATTCGCATGTCAGTAGTTCTTTATCCGCCGCGGAGACGGTCATCTTTCGGCTTAAGATATAAATATTTCTGCGAATGCAACGGCTATTTGTGTGGAACAGTTATACGCCTGTTTTGGTGGTAATGCGCACCTGGTGGGTATTGAACACCTGCGAATACGGCGGAACGCTCTTCGTGATAAAAACGCTGCCGCCAATAATACTGCCCTGCCCGATCACGGTATTGCCGCCCAGAATGGTGCTGCGCGCATAAATGATCACGTTGTCTTCTACTGTCGGGTGTCTTTTTACATCAGATAACTCCTTTGTAACATGCAGCGCGCCCAGCGTTACGCCCTGGTATATCACCACGTTGGAACCAATGATGCTGGTGGCGCCAATCACGATCCCCGTGCCGTGGTCTATAATAAAAGGAACATTGATAGTGGCGTTGGGATGAATATCAATCCCCGTTTTGCCATGCGCAAACTCGCTGATGATCCGCGGCAATACCGGTATATCCAGTCGCGTTAGCCGGTTGGCAATGCGGTATACTGTGATGGCATAAAACCCCGGGTAGGACACAATTACCTCGTTCACACTGGTAGCCGCCGGGTCGTATTCATGTATTTTAGCGGCATCCTGGCGAAGGTGCTGATATATGGTTCCCAACGAGTTATAAAAGTCATTTACAATTTCTTCTATAGGTACCTCCCGCGGGTCCAGGTAACTGAGCAGGATGTTTTCCAGGTCTATCTGGTTCTTTTTTAAGATGCCCTCATAGGAGGTTTGTTTGGGGAGATGATTTCCGGGGAATAAAAAACCAACCAGGTCGTTCAGCCAGGTAATGGCATCCTGGGCAGACGGCGTGGCCTCCCACTCCGCATGATGCGTTTTCCGGAGTAAGCTGATTAATGTTTGTGTATGCCTGTTATCCATACGGGTGTGGGATTTACCGGTAAGATATGAATAATCTACTAATTTAGTAGGGTAATGTTTAAAAAGAAGAAAATAAGCTGCAGCCCGGTGATTAATATGTAGTTTTGCTGCTCATCCTGTTTTTTTATGAGACTAGTTTTTGCTTTTATCTGCGCCCTGCTGATATCAGGCGCCACATCTGCCCAGGACACCAGCAGGTTCCGGATTACCACCGCCCACCTCACTGGTAACCTTTACGTATATACGTCTTATGGTGAATTCAAAAATGTGGTGTACCCTACCAACGGCGTGTATGTGGTAACAAAGAATGGCGTAGTGGTAATGGACACTCCCTGGAGCGTGGATCAAACCCAACAACTGGTAAACGCTATCATGAAGAAACACCACCGCAAAATCATTTACTGCATTGTTACTCATTTTCATGAAGACAGAACCGCCGGCCTCGACCTCTTCAAAAAGCTGGGCGTAAAAACCTATAGCAGCACCGCCACCCTGGAAATGTGCAAAGCCAAAGGAGAAAAACAGGCGCAGTACGTATTTACCAAAGACACCACTTTTAATATAGGCGGCGTAAAAATTCAAACTTACTATCCCGGTGAAGGACATACGAAAGATAACATCGTGGCCTGGTTCCCCACAACCAAAGTCTTGTACGGCGGTTGCTTTATAAAAAGCAGCGAAGCAAAAAGTATTGGCTACACCGCAGATGGCAATGTAAAAGAATGGCCCGCCAGTGTAGAAAGAGTAAAACAACAATTTCCTAACCCGGCTTATGTAATTCCCGGTCATGATGCCTGGCGTGGCAGCGGAGCCGCCATGTTCTCCCGCACATTGGAACTGCTATCTCAATAAGGTTACTGTGTATATTTTCCCTGTAAGCGTACCTGTTTATAGCTTATAACAACACCCGGCTATCTACTTAAAGTAAAACTTTAAGTCAACAGCCCCCAAAGGGGCCTAAGTAATTATAACCTACATTAACTGTCCTTCCTAAATAATATGAAAACCAGCGCAATATGAAATATACATGGCTTAAAGCTTTAACTCCTCACCTGTGCGCTTTGCTCCTCTTTGTAGCCCTGGCATTTGTGTTTTGCAGCCCTGTACTGGAAGGCAAACAATTATTGCAATCGGACATGGTGCATTACAAAGGCATGCAAAAAGAAGCGGGCGATTACTACGAAGCTACCGGCGATATTCCCCTCTGGACCAACAGCATGTTTGGCGGTATGCCCACCTATGTTATCTACACCGGTCCCTCTACCAACAAAGTAGGCATCCTGAACCGCGTATTTGCTTTGTACCTCCCCAACCCGGTAGATATGTTCTTTGTGCTGATGATGGGCATGTATGTATTGCTATGTGTGCTCAACTTTAAATACTGGATAAGGATAACCGGCGCCATTGCTTACGGTTTTGCTACGTTTACCATTACGAGCATCGATGCCGGGCATATCACCAAAGTAATGAGCATGGCTTATATAGCGCCGGTACTGGGCGGTATCATCCTCGCTTATCGAAAACAATACCTCGCTGGCGGAAGTCTCACTGCCCTGGCGGCAGCGGTGATGATCTACAACAACCACCCGCAAATCACCTACTACACCGGCATCATCGCTCTATGCCTGGCAATAGCTGCGGGCATACACGCTTTCCGGGAAAAGCAGTTACCCGCCTTTTTCAAAGCATCAGCGATATTAGTGGCTGCCGGTATCCTGGCTATCCTCCCTTCAATGGATAACCTGCTCATCATGAAAGAGTATACCAGCTACACTATCCGGGGCAGCCAGTCGGAGTTAACAACAGACCAGCCCGACAAGGCCCCGAAGAAATCCGGCGGCCTCGATATCGGCTACGCATTTCAATGGAGCTATGGCAAAGGGGAAACCTTTACCATGCTGCTGCCCCATCTCGTAGGCGGGTCTACTTCTGAAAAGCTGTCTACCGGTTCTCATGTTTACCAAACCCTCACTGATATTGGCGTACCACCTGCAAAGGCGGCGGAAGCCGTAGAACGGCCCTCGTGGCAGTTATACTGGGGTGGCCAGCCCTTCACCGGTGGCCCTGTTTATATTGGCGCTATCATTTGCTTCCTGTTTGTACTCGGCCTGTTCATTGTTCACAGCTGGCATAAATGGTGGCTGATAGCCGCCACGCTCATCGGCATAGTACTCAGCTGGGGCTACAACTTCCCGGAACTGAATAACTTTCTCTTTTATCATCTTCCCTTATATAGTAAATTCCGCGCACCTACAATGGCGCTGGTAATTCCACAGGTTACGATGGTGATCCTCGCATGCTGGGCTTTACAGGAATTATTATATGGTAAGCAGACAAAAGCCTGGCTGGAACAACACCTTAAAATGACGCTGTATGTAACCGGCGGGCTGGTATTACTGCTGGCCATTGGCGGCAGTATGGTATATGCCTTCAATGGCCCTAATGATAGTAACATCCTTGCCCGGTATACACAAATGCTGGGCGGTGAAATACCCGCCGCGAGATTATTGAATGCCCTCAAACAGGACCGCAGCGCCATGCTGCGCGCCGATGGCATCCGCGCACTGGTGTTTATACTCATCGCCTTTGCAGCGCTCTGGTTCTCCCTGAAAGAAAAATTAAAACCGGTATACGCTACAGGAATTATTGCCTTTGCGGTGCTGTTTGATCTTTTCCAGGTAGATAAAAGTTATCTCAATGAAGATAGCTTCATGGAAGCATCCAACCTGGAAAACTATATCGCCCCGTCGCCTGCGGATGAAATGATCCTGCGCGACAAAGACCCTTATTACCGCGTGCTCAACGCCACTACCAATCCTTTTCTCGATGCCAATACGAGCTACTTTCATAAATCCATCGGCGGGCAAAGTCCGGCGAAGCTATGGATCTACGAAGACCTCATCCAACACCAGCTCACCAAAAACAATATGGCAGTGTTCAACATGCTGAACACCCGCTACTTTATAGTACCCGACCGGCAGAGCGGTCAGCCGGTTGCGCAACGCAACCCCGGCGCACTCGGCAACGCCTGGTTTGTAAAAGCCATTCAGTGGGCGCCCAATGCCAATGCGGAAATGAAAGCGCTCGATCATTTTAACCCGGCAGATACCGTGATCATCGACCAGCGCTTTCAGCAAACTACCGGCGCCTTCACTCCCGCCGCCGATAGCAACGCACGCATTGTACTCGATAAATATGGCCTCAACGAACTGAAATATACTTCTGTGAATAGCGGCGCAGGATTGGGGGTGTTCTCCGATATTTATTACCCCGCCGGCTGGAAAGCCTTTATCGACGGGAAAGAAACGCCTATTCTCCGGGTAAACTATGCCCTGCGCGGCCTCGTTGTGCCGGCAGGTAAACACGAAATCGTGTTCCGCTTTGAACCGGCCACTTTCTTCCTCGGAAGAAAGATCTCCACCATCTCGTCTATATTATTATTGGTGGTGGTAGCTGCAGGATTTATCCTGACATGGAGGAAACAGGGACCGGCATAACGCAAAGCTGTTTTCATCACAGCAAATGCAACTTCTGTCACATTATAAATAAATGTTCCGCGCCCGCAGTTAATTTTAGGTAGTATAGAAGAACCCGTTCTTCTCCCAAAACTATCCGCTATGTTCAAAAACTACTGCAGGCACGGCTGGAGAAATCTCCTTAAAAACAAACTTTCCACCCTTATCAATATAGGTGGCCTCTCCATTGGTTTGGCGACGGGCATCATTATCCTGTTATGGATCAACGGGGAGGTTAGTTATGATGCCTTCCATCAGCACAAAGCAAGTATTTACCAGCTGATGAGTAATTCGTACCACGATGGCAGGTGGTTTACCGGGGACGCTACCCCGGCGCCACTGGCAGAGAAAATGAAACTTGGGTTCCCAGAAATAAAATATACCACGCGTCAGGCATATGGCGGGCAACAGCTGCTCAGCACCGGTAAGAAAAGTATTTACCAGCAAAGCATGTACGCCGACCCTGATTACTTTAACATCTTTACCTTCCCGGCTATTTCCGGGAATCCCGTTACCGCCCTTCAGGACCCGGGCGCCATCATACTTACGGAAAGTACCGCCCATAGGTTGTTTGGCGATAAAGATCCAATTGGCAGTATTATCAAACATAATAATCAGCATCACCTCCGGGTGGCAGCGGTGATCCGCGATGCACCGGAAAACAGTTCCATTCAATTTGATGTAGTGCTCCCCTTCCGCCTTTATGAACTGGAGAACGCCGATTGGATCAACCGCTGGGATAATTACCGTGTTGGGAACATCGCCCTGTTGCAGCCGGGAAGCAGCGTGGAGGGCTTTAACAAAAAGCTGAAGGAGTCAAGGATAGCAAATGCTACAGATAGTATCAACTACCTGTTTGCCTATCCGTTCACCGCGCTGCACCTCCACAGCGGGTTCAAAAATGGTAAGCCCAGCGGCGGGCGTATAGAGATCATGCTGCTGCTAGGCACCATCGGCCTTTTTATTTTACTGATTGCGTGTATTAATTTCATGAACCTCTCTACTGCACGTGCAGAGCGCCGCGCAAGAGAGGTAGGCGTAAGAAAAGTGCTGGGCGCATCGCGGATCACTATCATCCTTCAATTTCTCATAGAAGCGCTGATCGTCACCTTTGGCGCGTTGCTCCTGGGAATACTGCTGGCGAAACTGGCACTGCCGGGACTTAACAGGATATCCGGTAAAAGTATCAGCCTTGATTTTATGAACTGGCAGATATGGACCGGGTTATTATTGCTGCTCCTGTTCACCGGCCTGGTAGCCGGCAGCTATCCGGCGTTTTTCCTGAGCGGCTTCCGTCCCGTAAAGGTGTTAAAGGGCGTCATATCCACCAATCGTGGTGGCGGATTATTCCGGAAAAGCCTCGTGACGTTCCAGTTTATCATCTCCATTTTTCTTATTATCACCACCATCGTTATATACAAACAGTTGCAGTATGGCGAAAACCGGCCTGTGGGTTACAACCAGGACAACCTGCTGGAAATACCCGCCCGCGGCGAAATGGCGAACAAGTACCTCCTGCTGCAGGAAGACCTGCTGCGTATTCCTGAAATAGAAAGCGTGTCGGCCGGTACGGACGACCTGTTACGATTTGGCGGCGCTACCGATGGCATTGCCTGGCCCGGGAAAACCGCGGATCAGAACTTCTCCATTAATATTACCTGGGTGAAATACGACTGGGTAAAAACCGCCGGGCTACAACTCGCCGCAGGCCGCGATTTCAGCCCGGAGTATGGCCGCGATTCCGCCGGATGCCTGGTAAATGAAGCTGCCGTAAAGAAAATGGGATTGAAGGAACCGGTGATCGGTACCATGCTTGGTAACAATCCGATCATTGGGGTAGTGAAAGACTTTGTGGTCAATAACCCTTACCGGTCGTCGCCACCGCTGGTCATCTATTTTGGCTCCGGCCCCATGAGCCATATTTTTGTACGGCTTCGTAAAACGGAGCACCCGGAAACAGCCCTTGCAAAAATTGAAGCGGCTATCAAAAAAAGTAATCCTGAATTCCCGTTTGAATTCAGCTTCACTAAAGAAGCTTACCGGAAAATGTTTACAGGCTTGCGTTCGTCCGGGTTCATGCTTAACTGGACCAGCAGCCTGGCTATCCTGATCTCCTGCCTGGGGTTATTTGGTTTATCTACCTACCTCGCGGAAAGGCGCAGCAAAGAAATCGGTATCCGTAAAATTATGGGCGCCAGCGTGGGCAGGATCTGGTATATGCTTGCTAAAGAATTCCTGAAACCGGTATTCATTGCTTTTGTGATTACGGTACCGCTGGCGGTGCTGGCCATGCAGGAAGCCCTGCGCAATGTCGATTACCGGGTATCACTGCAGTGGTGGATGTTTGCGGCAGCGGGCATCCTTACGGCGCTCATTGCATTACTCACCATCAGCTTCCAGGGTACGAAAGCTGCGATGGCCAATCCTGTGAAGGCATTGCAATCGGAATAAAATAAATCAGGAATGAGTGAGCAGATGTTCCGGCGCTTCCAGTAACGACTGGGTTTGCAGTAACATTTCCTTCATCTTCATCTTAAAGCGGGTGGCAGCAGAAGCTTCGTCCGGCATCACATTTTCCTGCAGTTCGCTCTGGAAGAGTACTTTAAGATTCCCTTTGAGCCTATACAGGTCGCTCTGCTTGGCTAAGCCTGCGGCAAATCCGGCTTCCCGGATGGCCTGCTGCTGATCGGGTTCAAAGGAAGCGGCATACCAGATAACCGGTACCTGTTTCAGACGTTTGATCTTCCTTAGCTCGCGCAGAAACTGGGGCGTTTCATCTGAAGGTAACAGGCTGTCTAAAAAAATGTAGTCCGGGACAAGGTCGGGGTGCTTCTTAAAATAGTCCAGCGCTTTACTGGTGTTATCCTGCGAAATGCAGGCTTTACTCACGTTCAGGAGGTCCAGCGCAAGATAGAACTGGTTACGCCGGTCGCGATCCGGATCAATTAGTAAGCTGATTAATTTCTCTCTCATTGCAGGGCAGTTTAATGGCAGGATAAATTGGTAACAATTCGAACTATGAAAACAAACGAGGAAAAAGAAAAGTTGTAACTGTTGCAAAAGTACAGCAGGAAATGTTCCTGAAAAAATCAGCGGCCTGCAATAACCCACCTTTCTTCAAAAAACAAACACAATTAACAAAAGCACAACAGATCGGACACATCCCTTTACATTGGCAGGATCACTTTAAAAACGGCGCCCTTATCCGGTACGCCGGTCGCATAAATTCCTCCTTTATGGTTTAGTACGATTTTATTACACAGGGCCAGTCCTATTCCTGTTCCTTCATAAACAGTACGGTCGTTTAGCCGTTGAAAGATCTGGAAGATTTTATCGGCATATATCTGGTCAAACCCGATACCATTGTCCGCCACCGTGATAGTGCAGTAGTCCCTTCCCGTTTCCAGGTCCGGGAATGCGGCCAGGTCCGCAGCACTAAGCGACTCCGCGTGAATATTGATCCGGGGCTTTCTTCCGGGTGATAAAAACTTAATAGCATTACCAATAAGGTTATGAAACAGCTGGTTCATCTGCAAGGGACTTACGGTAAGACGGGGCAGTTCATTTGCGGTAATGGTAACATCGTGCTGGCTGATCAGCACCTCAAAATCTGTCATTACATTTTTCAGGATTTCGTTGAGGTCAGTTTCCACAAACGGATCTTTTACGTGTACCAGCCGGGAGTAATCCAGCAGCTCACTGATCAGGAGCGACATCCGTTTGGCGCTTTGCATTACTTTTTCAATGTACATCCGGGAGGTATCGGAAAGGATGTCTTTGTTTACATTAAACAACATGCCCGCAAACGTATGGATCTTCCGCAGGGGTTCCTGTAAATCGTGGCTGGTTACATAGGCAAACTGTTCCAGTTCGCGGTTTGATTTTTCGAGATAGAAATTGGCTTCCACCAGTTCTTTGGTTCGCTGTTCTACTATTGCCTCCAGTTTGACAGCCAGCTGCATATATTTGGATTCGCTTTCCTGGAGCGCCTGGAATAATCTCTTTTGTTGCGTAATGTCCCGGGCTATTTTGGAAGCGCCTATTATATTTCCATGGAGATCTTTTACCGGGGAGATGGTCAGGGAGATGTCCAGCAGCTGCCCGTCTTTGGTGACACGCTTTGTTTCAAAATGATCTACCCTGTTGCCGGCCCTGAGTTGCTCAATGATCCGGGATTCCTCATCCAGCCTGTCGGCCGGAATGATTCGGGTGATGGCTTCCCCTTTCATTTCTTCCGCAGTATACCCAAACAACCTTTCTGCGCCCGGGTTCCAGCTGGTAATTATACCATCCAGCGTTTTACTGACAATGGCGTCATCTGAAAATTCCACGATAGCTGCCAGTTTGGATACATATTCTTCCGCGCTTTTCTGGTCGGTAATATCTACCAGCATATTCACCGCACCCTGGAGATTACCGGCGCTATCGAATATCGGATCGGGGTATGGCTGGATGATGCGCCTGGAGCCGTCGGGTCTTTCTATCATGATAACTTTTCCTCTCACCGGTGTGCCACCTTTAATGGCCTCCGCCATCGGGCAGCTGTCCAGGTCAATGGGCGTAATGCCATCGGACTCATATATTTTCCAGGAACCACACCACATATCTACCCCTGCCACGGGTGTTCTGCCCCATAAAGAAACGGCTGCTGTATTGTAAAGGAGTACATGGCCTTCCTTGTCGCAGGTGTATACGGCGGCCGGCAGCGCTTCCAGCAGTTGCTGATAATGTGACCCTGTATGTTGCTGCAGGAGTTTCCCGTGGCACATCCGGATAGCTGAAGTCATTTGCGGCAGATAACCATGATAAGCCTTATGTACCGGGACAGCATGGTGAACCACTTCCGCAGCAGGCAGATGTGCATGACCAACCGGAATGGATATGGTAAAGGTGCTTCCCTCGCCGGGAATGCTGCTGATCTGCAGCGCTCCGCCATGCAGGAGGATACCTTCATTTACTACAGTGAGGCCACCACGGCTCCGGGGCGGTCCCTGCAATGCTGCATTGATTTCAGACAACAGCCCTGGGGGAATGCCGATACCGGTATCCGCTATTGAAAGTACTACCCGGTTGTCTTCCTGGCTAAGCCTTACCGCTACGCCCCCCTGCAACGTATAGCTAAGGGCGTTAGTAAGCAATGATAACAGGATCTGTTCCCAGATGTCCCTGTCTATATACACATCTTCCGAAACAATCCCCAGGTTAATAACGAGGGTGAGACCCGCTTCCCGGATCACCGGGTCCAGCTGCTCCAGCAATGTCCTGGTGAAATTACTAAGGTCCGTTTTAACAAACGTAGGCGCTTTCCCGTTATGCAGGGATACGCCGATAAACAAGGCGCCGGTGTCGCCGGTATCATCCTTTACAGGCATGCCGTCAAACTGGTAGCAACTGCCATCCGGCTGCATCAGCCGCAGCTGTGGAGTTATTACAGCCGCTTCAGGGGTTGACCATAAGGCAGGCCATACCGTTGCTGCCGGTTGTCCCATCGACAAAGGGTGCCGATTGCCAAGTAATTCCCGGCAGGCATCATTATATATAAAGATATTTTCATTGCCCCAGCACAGGAGCATGGGTTGCGCAGAGGAGAGTAAAATCTGTATACAGGTCTTTAAACTTTGCGACCACTGGTCCGCCCTCCCTAAGGGAGTAGCGCTCCAGTTAAAAGAACGGATCAGTTCACCTGTTTCACCTCCACCGGGGGGAAACCTATCAGACGCCGTAGCCGGTTCACTTAAAGTTGCCTTTGTCGGGGCATTTATCATTGTACAAAATATATAATCCTAAAATATATACTGGTTGATCCTTGCTATGGGGATGCCATTAATTCCACAATCAACTATAAAACCGTGTAATAAAATGCACAATCACCATTTATTCCATGCTGTCCTTTTATCACGTGGTTGATCTTACTGCTTTTCAAAGAGATCCGGACCAGGCTCCTGTTAATAGCTACCACTACAGCGGCGGCGGCTACAGTACCTCCAAACGGGGAGGCGCCCACCATCACCCAAACCGGCACCGTTGGGATGATAATTACAATAATCGTGTCGAAAGCAGATTTTCACCAAAAATGCACATGCCACCCGGTATGACGAGGGCTGGGGATAACAAAATATACCGGCACCGCTGCAGACATCTGCAGCGCAGCTGATGGATCGCTTTGACCCAAAAGTGTAGGCGCGACATTTATTTTTCAGGAAATTTTATCTGCTCATAAGCAGGAGCTGCTTCTATATATCCCAGTGGAGTAAACTGTTTTCCTTCCTGCTCATTATAGGTAATAAAGAAATGTTCTATTTCACGGATGGTTTGCGCCGACACGGCATCCACTCCTTTATATAATTTTGATAACACCGGCACTGCGATGTAGCGGTCGTTCCGGATTACTGTACCATCCCTTTCCTTTTGTTCTGCTTTGATGGCGCCCAGCAAACGGCATTTAATCAGGCAGCCGGGAAAGCTTTTAAATTCGGAGATCACCATCACATCCAGCGGATCTCCATCGGCTCCTTTGGTTCCAAGGATAAAACCAAAATCATAAGGGAACACCATACCGGCGGATAATATCTTACTGAGTACAAAAAACCGGGATGCAGGGTCGAAATCGTATTTTTCACCACTCCCTCTCGGAGTTTCAATAACAACAGGTAACTCTTTAATGATCATACGCACATTTTGTTGGTCTTGTTAAATAGGATAAAGAGGACTCAGCTGCGAAGAAACAAAAAAAGGACCAACCAGCCCACATAAGGCATAATGATTGTACCATAAAAGATAAACTTTTTAGCCATGAATACCTTCAGCATACAACTCGACAACCACGAAACAGGGGTTACGCGCCGCGACGAAGATGTGTTCATCGTCCGTCTTCCTGAGAAAACTATTTACCTGGAAAAAAAGCAGGACAACGAAGGAGCTAACCATTGGTTTGAGCAGGGCAAGGATAATGAAACCACCCTCACTGCTAATATTGGAGCCGCCATTGAGAACTGGCTGGCGAAGAATAATTCCTGACCCGCAGGAACATTTTTTTTCACAGTATACTGCCTGCTTATCTTGCAGGCAGTATTTTTATAAAGATCCCTTGTTATAAAAGATAAACAATCCATCCTTGCCGGCAACAATCACATCTTTTCTGCCGGACCCGGTAAGATCATGGGTTACAAAATATAACCCTGCTCCTTTTGATCCATAGCTGATCACCTGTTTGGTGAAGGAAGCGCCGTTCCATTTAAAATAATAGATGCCGCAGGGATCACTGGAACCCGGATCATGGTCGTTGTGCGCGCGGTAACGCTTTCCGGTTATCAGCTCCGGCTCATTATCTCCATCTATATCTTCCCACAACATGGTATGGTATTGCGAATTAAAAGGGTCAATAGCATGTTTGATCCATAACCGCTTGTTTGTTTTGGTATCTTTCTTTTGCTCGTACCAGTCGAGCCCATAATCATGCCCCTGTCCTGCAATGAGGTCAGGCAGACCGTCTTTATTTACATCGGCCACTATTACAGGCACACTCGCGGTGCCAAGATTAAACTCCGGGTGGAAAGCCCAGGCGGCGCTGTAGGGCGATGCCGGCGCTTCTACCCATCCTTCCGGCACTACGAGGTCCGTACGGCCGTCGCCGTTAATATCCCCGCTGCCCAGGCCATGCCCCGATTTACGGTCCAGCACTGTATGCGCCGTAAACGCGCCTTTGGTATAATGATATACCACCAGCGGATCATTGGGCGTGTTGGGAATAATTTCCGGTATGCCGTCGCCATCAAGGTCCCACGAACGGGTGGTTTCAATATTGCCGGGAGTGGCAATTACGTGTTCTGTCCATTCCTTGTCGTTCCCCGGGTTCTCCTTCCATACCAGCGTTTTTCCAAACCAGCCGCCGGTCACATAATCCATGCGGCCATCACCGTTTACATCAAACGGAATCGTGGAGAAGTCGTCCCAGTACTCGCCAAACTGTTTTACCGGGCCAATATAATGACGCTTAAAATACGCCGGTCCTTCATACCAGAAAGCGCCGGATACCAGGTCGGGGATCTTATCATTGTTTACATCCATCACCGCCACGGATTCATAACTTTCTGCAGCGATCTGCCGCTTTTCAAATTTCAGTGGTGCCGGGCCTTTGGCAGTTTGAGCGGAAGCTGTTGCAGTAAGTAAAAATAATCCCGCAACAGGAACAAGGAGTTTTTTCATATTGAACAATTAAACGTGGAGCAGAACAAGATAATGAATACCTGTAATAAACTATCCTGTAGTGTCCTGATGTGTCAGGAAATATCCCAGATGCCCGCTGCCCTTTCCAGCTCTACCAGCGCTGCCGCATAGCGGAACAACGCCTCCTGGTAGTTCTGCTGCACCTCATTCCAGGTACGTTGTGCGTTCAATACTTCCAGCAGCGAGGTTTCCCCGCGTTGATAGCTGTACATCTTTCCCTGTAGTACCTGCTGCGCACTGGTGAGCAGCGTATGTTCAAATTGCTGCACCTGTTGTTGTGCTGCATGATAATTATACCATGCCTGGGTTACTTCCACCTGGATTTGCAGCTGCACCTGGTTGTACGCCACGCCGGCCTGTTTGATGGCATACTGCGCACTATGCAGATCCCCCTTGTAATGATTGGACCATTTCAGCGGCACAGAGATGCCCGCGCTGCTGGCAATGTAACGCGGTGTGGGAGCAATATCGCTGGTAGCTGCGGCATTGTAGCCAACACCGGCATTGATGCCGAGGTCTATTTTCCGGTTAGCCTTTACCAGGGCGAGACTTTTCTCCGCTACGGTTTTTGTGGCGTTAGCCGCCAGGATATCCGCGCGACTTTCCTGCGCATCCGCAATCAGTATGGCTAAGTTGAAATCCCTTTCCAGGTGATCAAAGCCACCGGCGGGCAGCAGCAACGTATCACCGTGCGACCTGCCGGTGTTGATGTTTAACTGCACCAGCGCTGTTTTGAAATCTGCCTCCTGCTGGTATATGCTGTTGAGCAACTGGTTCGCTTCCAGTTCTGATTGTCGTGCATCCGTTGCCGTTATCACACCTTTCTGAAACCGTATAGCATCGGCAGCAGCGAGCTGCCGCATAATATCGCCGGCATGTTGCTGCACCCGCAAAAGTCCTTGCTGCAGCAAGGCATTATACCAGGCGATGGTGGCGTCGGCACGCAGTTGGCGGAAATAGTCCTGCAATTGCGCCTGGCTCAGTTCAAGCCCGCTCTGCGCCAATGCTACCCTGGCTTTTCTTTTGCCGCCCAGCTCCAGCGTGGTACTGATGCCTGAATTATATCCATACGATAACTTCAGCACCCGGTGCTGGTTGTCGAAGCCGTCCAGCGAAAGCTGTGGATCTGGAAATACTTTGGCGCTTTCTATCCCTGCCGCGGCAATGCTCACATTATACTGCTGCGCGGCATAGCCCAGGTGTTGCGTGGCCACCAGGCGAAGGTAGCCGGCCAGTGGAACAGGCGTCTGCTGAAAGTTACTATCTGCCTGCGCGAGTACTGCGCTATGAATGGCCATCCATAAAAACATCTGCCCAAAAAATCTATATAAAAACTGCATAATTTATTTATTCTGCTGGTGAAGCACTCCATTTTCTTTCCATGAGATAATACAGGGCCGGCAATACAAATAAGGTAATCACGGTAGCTAACAGTAACCCATATACGATTACGGTAGCCAGCGGCCGCTGCACATCAGACCCTATGCCCGTGGCAAAAGAAGCCGGCAGTAACCCCAGCGCTGCAACGGAGGCCGTCATCAATACCGGCCGGAAACGGTTACGGGCGCCATCGATCACGGCATTCATCAACCCGTATCCCTGCTTACGCAGGTCGTTGATCTGCGATACCAGGATCACTCCATTCTGCACAGCTACCCCAAACAACGCGATGAAACCCACAGCGGAGGATACATTGAGCGTCATCCCGCGGACATTTAGCGCCAGCATGCCCCCAAACAATGCCAATGGCACTACGCCCAGGATCAGCCCTGCCTGCCGGAATTTTCCAAAGGCGCTGTAAAGCAGTAAAAACATGATGGCTAACGCCAACGGCACTACGACGAGCAGCTTACTATACGCGCGGCGCTGATTCTCAAACTGGCCACCCCATTTAATAGTGTATTTCGCGTGGTCATATTGTACCTGTTTTTCTATCTGCTGCCGTGCGTCGGCGAGAAATGCGGTGAGGTCGTTTCCCCGCAGGTTCAGCTTCACGGTCAGGTGCCGCTTATTCCATTCGCGGGTGATGGTGCTTTCGCCGGCAGCGGTTTTTACGGTGGCTACCTGCGCCAGTGGTATCTTAGCACCGGTGGCGGAAGTGAGCATCAGGCCGGCGATCTTCTCCGGCGTGTCCCTGCTGCTTTCCGCATACCGGCAGGTTACATCAAATACTTTGTTGCCTGCAAACACCTGCGACACCGCCTTACCGCCAATAGCCACTTCTATCAGTTCTCCCACATCACTTACATTGAGGCCATACCTTGCAAGGGCGTCCCTGTCTACAGTGATCTGCAACTGCGGCAAAGGCGGCTCCTGGTCGATGGCTACATCGGCAGCACCTTTTACCTGTTTTAAAGTGGTGGCTATTTCATCTGCAATACGGCGTGTTTCTTTAAAATCGTCACCGTATACTTTTACAACCAGCTCACTATGCGCACCGGAAATTTTATCCATCACCCCATCGATCATAGGCTGACTGAACCCAACGCTGTAACCCGGCATGGTGGCATATTCCAGCGCCAGATCGTTAATAAGGTCTGCTTTAGTTCTTCCCCGCTTCCACTCACGGTAAGGCTTCAGCCCGATGCTACATTCAAAATGAGAGGCCGTCCACGGGTCGGTGCCATCATCGTTACGGCCAGCCTGCACCATCACATACGTTACCTCTTCATATTTCATGGTATGTTGCCGCAGGCTGTCGCTCATTTCTTTTGAACGTTGCAGTGAAATACCCGGCGGCAGCTGTACCTGCAGCCAGATGGTACCTTCATCCAGTGGCGGCAGAAAATCCTTGCCAACGGTAACAGACAACACGATGGCGCCTGTGAGCACCAGCGCCAGCGGAATGAATACCCGCGTTGGCCTGCTCATGAGCTGTTCCAGGCGATGCTTGTAAGCATTGGTCAACCGGTCCAGCCACCTGTTATGATACAGCTTACGCGGCTTCCGGTATACGGCAAATGCCAGTCCGGGTATAAGTAGCAACGCCACGGCCAGCGCGCCCAGCAGCGCGTATCCAACTGTAAACGCCATCGGCGTAAACAGCTTGCGTTCTACTCTTTCAAAAGAAAACAACGGCAGGTAAGCCGTAATAATAATGATGGTGGAAAACAGTACCGGTCTTGCTACCAATGTAGCCTTCTGTGCAATGGTTAACTCTGCCAGTTCCGCGTCCGGATCATCTTCGCGTTTTTTCAGGATGGCTTCCATCATTACAATGGCACCGTCTACGATGATACCAAAGTCAATAGCGCCAAGCGATAACAGGTTAGCGGGAATATGCGTAAAGTACATCCCGATAAAAGCAATGAGCAATGCCAGCGGAATAGTAATGGCTACAATCAGTGCCCCGCGCCAGTTTCCCAGGAATATAATCAACACTGCTATCACCAGCCCGATGCCTTCCAATAGTGTATGCGACACCGTATGAAGCGTGTTGTCGATGAGCTGTGTACGGTCGAGATACGGACGGATGCTCACGCCTTCCGGCAGGATATGCCGGTTCAGGTCATCCACCGCGGCGTGAATACCTTCCAGCACCACGGAAGGGTTTTGTCCTTTCAGCAGCAATACAATTCCTTCGTCGCCTTCGGAGTAGTTCACGCGCCGGTCGGTATAGCCCAGGATGCCTTTGCGTTCCAGGTTGCCCAGTTTCAGTTGGCCCAGGTCCTTCAGGAATACGGGTACACCGTTCACCGATTTTACTACTACATCACCAAGACTTTCCAGTGTTTTCACCAGCCCGATACCGCGCACCACATAGCCGAGATCTCCCATGGTGAGCACACTGCCGCCGTTGTTGGCATTGTTGTTACTGATAGCGGTTTGCACGTCTGCGAGGGAAACATGGTACTGTTCCATCTTCTGCGGATCAATTTCCACCTGGTATTGCGCGGTGATCCCGCCAAAGTTAGTTACATCTGCTACACCCGCTACCTGTTTGATGCGTGGAATGATGGTATAATTTTGCAGGTCCGTGACCGTTTTCAGATCATGATTATTGCTTTCAATAATATACCGGTATATTTCCCCGATGGGTGAAGTAAGCGGGTCCAGTCCGGGTTTGGCGTTATACGGCAGTTCTACATCTCCCAGCCGTTCTGTGATCCGTTGCCGCGCCCAGTAGTCTTCCATCCCGTCTTCAAAAACAATGGTGATCACTGATAAGCCAAAGGTGCTTTTGCTTCTCATCACATGCATGCCGGGCATGCCGTTGAGCGCACGTTCTACGGGCACTGTAATCTGTTGTTCCACCTCTTCTGCAGCGAGTCCCGGCACCTGTGTTACCACCTGTGAGGTTACGTCGGCAATATCCGGGTAAGCTTCCAGTGCCAGCTGTTTCCAGGAATAATAACCGAACAGCGCCAGCAGCACGAACAATGCAACAAACAGCCAGCGCTTCTGAATAGCAGCTGATATTAATTTCTTCATAAAATCCTGTTGAAATAAAAGCGTAGTTATTTGGTACCGGAGAGATAGAAGGCGCCTTCGGAAATAATCCGCTCGCCTTCGTGTAAGCCTGCCGTAACAATCACCTGCAGACCGTTGGCGCCATTAGTAGTAATGCTGCGTTTTATAAACTGCCCGTTGGCAGCGGCCACCCATACCGCGGGCGTATCGCCGTTTTGCAGCAGGGCTGTAAGCGGGATCTGTAAAGCGTTTTCCGGTTGCCCGGAGAAACTAACGGTTACGTACATACCGGGTTTCAGCGCGCGGTTATTATTTTGTACACTGATCAGCACTTCTATGCTGCGGGTGTCTTCATCTACCAATGCATTAATATGATACACTTTCCCGGTAAGGGTTACGCCAGGTAAAGCAGCTACCTCAATATGGCATTCATCGCCGGTATGAAGAAAGCGGATGTCTTTCTCTTTTACCTGGCCGGCAATCCACAGGGCAGATACATCTGCGATGGTGGCTACACTGCCGGCGTCCTCCTTTATGTATTGCCCCAGTATTACTTTGTTGGCAATTACCTCGCCGGCTACCGGCGCTCTTACTACCAGGGGCTGTCCGAGTACCAGTGTACCGGGATTGGCTTTAAAGAGACGGATGCCCATCTGTGCATTATCATATTCCTTTTGCGCAACTGCCAGGGCGGTTTGTGCTTCTTCCAGGTCTTTCTGTGTACCTACGCCGTTATCCACCAGGTCCTGCTGGCGTTTGCAGGTTTTGCGGGCCTGCTCCAGCTGCGCCTTTTCCTGGAAAAATGTTTTCTGGGCTTCCATAAAATCCGGGGAACTGATTTCAAACAACGGCATATCCGGCGTGGTTTTCATGCCCAGCTGCAGAAAGCATTTTGTGACTCTTCCTTCAAAGGGCGGCGTTATTTCTGCATACTTTGTAGGAATCACTTTTATGGTGCCGGCGGTAGTAATCTGTTTTTGATAAGCCGTACTTCCCACCGTGGAAATTTTCACCTTGCCGGCCAGCGCCGGTGGCAGGGTGATGGTATCGACGCTGGTGATTGCAGCGGCGGCGGCTGGCTCCCGGTTTACAGTATGACAGGCAGTTGCACCCAGTAAGCCCATGGCAAGGAATCTTTTTAATAAGTATAACACAGCGCTATAGTTTACCTGCTGACAACACAGCAGCGCTATGACATCAGGCAGGAGATGAAGAAATAAAGTAACGTTCCGGACCAGCGTCCATCATCATTGTTGTTTTAATGCGCTGCAAAGGTAGGCCGGCCTTATAGAAAGGCTCGTTAGAAAGGGAACAGAATTTTATTAGAAATTTATTAGAACGCTACAGGTGCGGTATTTCCACCGTAAAGGTACTGCCTTCATCCATGCGGGAAGTAACGCTGATAGTGCCCTGGTGCATGGCGAGGATCTTTTGGGTTAAAGAAAGACCGATACCATTTCCCGCGGTAAAATCCTGGTTGGCGCCGCGGTAAAATGCAGAGAAGATATTGGGAAGATCGGTGGCGGATATGCCGATGCCATTGTCGGTAAACCGCAGTATAACAACGCGCCCGTGGTAATTAATAGTCACTATACACTGGTGATTGGCAGAGAACTTACACGCATTTTCCATCAGGTTCACAAACGCTACTTTCAACAGGTATTCATTCCCGTTCACTGAAATAAAATCATCATCTTCAATTTCCTGTTCAAATTGTATATCTACCTGGTACCCTTCGTTTGACCGGATCACGGTATCACGGGCATCCATCAGTAATTCGTCTGTGCGTAATGCTTTGCGGCCTATTTCCGTTTGGTCGTAACTGGCCTTTGCCAGATCCAGGAGGCCGTTGGAGAGCTTTACCAGGCGTTGGGCATCAGTCAGCGCCAGCCGGATCACTTCTTTGTATTCCGGTGCGGACCTGTCCTTTATCAAAGCAATCTGCAATTCTCCCACAATAGTAGATAAAGGGGTACGTAATTCATGAGAGATGTTGCTGACAAAATACTTCTGGGCATCAAAGGATTTTTCCAGCCGGTCCAGCATTTTATTAAACGTGGTAGCCAGTTCTCCTATTTCGTCTTTTTCATTTTGTACGGGTACCCGTAAATCGAGGTTGGTAGCGGTGATCTCTTCTACTTTGTCCACCATTTTCTCTACCGGTTTCAATGCCCTGCCTACAAAAAAGTACCCGGCTATTATGGTTAAACCGATGATACCGATATAAGAAAAGATGAGGCTGTATTTCAATCCCTGCAGGCGTTGCAGCCCATACTTATCCGTAGCCGCAGCAGTAATTACATAATGGCGTCCCTGGTGTGCATAGAGGAAACCAACCACCTGTAATGTACCCTGTTTAAACCTGATTTCCAGTTGCTGGATAATGCGGTTGATCATCTCCGGCGTTTCTTTTACTTTATCTATATCTACCGCATCATGATATTGCAGGTGGAAAGCAGTGTCATAAATGGCTACTTCTTCCTCAAACAAATCGTTGTTGGCATTTTTATAGATAAGCTGTAAAACAGCCGGTGGTACCCGTGCGTCCAGGAGCATATTGGCTTTGGTGATCGCTTCCCTTTTCAGGTGGTCATAGTATTCATCTTTCTGATTACCGGCAGAAAAAATATAAATAAACACCGCAAATGCCAGCAGCAATACCCCGAAGAGTACCATGAACAGCAATATGAGCCGGGTTCTTATTTTCACTCTGCTTTAAATATAAAGCCCATTCCGGAGCGGGTGTGAATAAGCTTTGTGGGAAAATTTTTGTCTATCTTTTTCCTAAGATAATTAATATATACATCAATAAAATTGGTACCGGAATCAAAGGTATCCCATACTTTTTCTGCGATCTCTGTTCTGGACAATACGCGTTCCGGGTTTTTCATCATGTATTCCAGCAGCCGGAATTCCTTTGGGGTCAGGTCTATCACTACATCTTCCCTTTTCACAATTTTTGTTTGCAGGTTCATTTCCATATCCGCGAAGCGCAGCAGGAATCCCTGGTTGAAAGTATTACCGGCCTGGTTCCGCTTTACCAGTGCGCGGATGCGGGCGTGCAGTTCCCTGAAGTCGAACGGCTTCACGAGGTAATCATTCGCGCCGGCATCAAAGCCTTCCACTTTATCGTCTGTAGTTCCGAGGGCGGTGAGCATAATAATGGGGCAATCCGGCAACACGCTCCTGATCTGTTTACACAGATCCAATCCGTTGATCTTTGGCAGGATGATATCCATAATGATGAGATCGAAGGAGCTGTTCAGGGCCAGCTTCTTTCCCATCTCACCATCATAGGCCAGCGTGATCCGGAAGCCCTGTTCTTCCAGTCCTTTTCTGATCATCTCTGCCACCCGTTGCTCATCTTCAATCACCAGGATATGCATAATGCCTTGTTTAGAAGGCAAATATAAAACAAAATCCAGCTCAGGCAGGATCGCGCATCACTTTGATCAGCGCCGCCACTTCTTCATTTTCATAACCCGCAGCTGCCGCTTTCTTAAACAGCGCCGAAGCAAAGGCCGGAAAAGCCGCATTGATACCGGCTTCACGGGCGGTTGCTTCCAGCCGCGCGGTGGCTTCAATAGAAATACGCATTGGGCTCTCCGTTACCTGGAAGTTGCTGGTATGGATCATATTGCCCTCATGTTGGAGGAAGTCGCCAAACGTGGGTGTAATACCTGCCACAATAGCGGCGTACTGATCTACTCCCAGTCCCTCCGACTCACTGATCCTTACCCCATGCAGGAAACCGATCACCGATCCGTAGATATACGACAGCGTGGCCAGGTCCATTGTAGGAGCTGCGCCGATAGCCGCGCCCAGGTAAGAGATGCCGCCGCCAAATACCTGTAACACAGGCGTGAGCAAAGTATAGGTGGCTTCCTCTCCTGAAACCAGAATCGGCGTATCCGGACGGCCCATTTGTGACGGAGCTGCCTGGATGGAGCCATTCATATAGGCGGCACCGTTATCCTTTGCCCAGGCGGCGGTAAAGCGGGCTTCCGCCGGACTGATAGTAGTAAGCTGTAATAAAGTACGGCCGGAGATCACGTTTCTTACTGCGGGTGTATCAAGTATCGCCAATGTAGCGGTGTGGTTGTATACGCAGATAACGGTAACCGGGCTTGCAGCAATGGCCGATGCTGCATCCGGCGCCAGCACTGCTCCTTCAGCAACAAGTGCCGCTGCTTTGTCCGGGCTGCGGTTCCATACGGTTACTTTGTATCCTGCCGCCAGTAAAAGCTGCGCCAGTGTAATACCCATAGCGCCTAAGCCGATAACGGTAACCGCGCTTCCTTTGTTAATCTTTTGTGTCATACATTCAAATTTTATGACACAAACTTCCACAGAACGGCGCAGGGAAAAAATAAGGGAAAAATTATTCCCTGCGGGAATCTTTATTCCCTGTCCGCCAATAATTCTTTAAAATTGTAGGATAATTACCTGTATATGTACGAGAGAAAAATACCTGAAGACCTGGAATGCGGTATTAATGTGAGCATGAAGGTACTGGGCGGCAAATGGAAAGCCTGTATACTGGACAGCATCAGCAAAGGCGTCCGCAGACCCAGCGAGCTGCACACCGCTATCAGCAGCGCCGCTCCCAGGGTGATCAATATGCAGCTGCGCGAACTGGAAGAATACGGAATGGTATGTAAAAAGATCTTTCCCGGTACGCCGCTAAAAGTGGAATATTACCTCACGCCTACCGGGGAAAGTATACTGCCGTTGGTAGCCGCCATTGATCAGTGGGGGCTTACTAACCGGGACCATATCATACGCATGCAGGAAGCCTTGCAATAATAGCTAATTGAAAGCGGCCTCGTCTTCCGGGGAAAAGTCGCCTTTTACAAAAAGCAGGGTAAAGCTGGTGCCGCTTTCCCGCAAACTTGTTACTTTAATCACGCCGCCATTCTGTTCTGCAAATTCCCGGCAAAGCAATAGCCCGAGTCCCGTGCCACGCTCACCATCCGTACCATATCCCGGATGCTGGTGGGAAGTGAACAGCGTACTGAGTTGCTGCGGCGACATGCCCACACCGTGATCCGTAATCGTGATCACCACTTCATCTGTTATCTGCGCTTTTACTTCAATCTGCCCACCGGTATAACTAAACTTCAGCGCATTGCTGAAAAGATTGCGAAGAATTACCGACACCTGGTCGCGGTCCGCATACAAGGCCGTAGATACGGGTATCTGCAATTCTACGGTGATCTGTTTTTGCTGTATGATCAGTTCAAAAAAATGAAGCACTTCCGTTACTACCGGCGCCAGTAAAAAATGCCGGGGCCGGGTTTGAATGCCTTTCATGCTGCGGGTGCTCCAGCGCAATACATTATCGAGTGTAACGCCCAGCTGCGCCACTTTTTTATACAGTACATCCGCCGCTTCTTCCATATCATCACGGGGATATTGCCCTTTCCGGAACATGTCCAGCAGGCTTTCCAGCGTGGCCAGCGGGCTGCGGATATCATGCGCCACAATAGAGAAAAGTTTTTCTTTATCCTTGTTCATCGACACCAGCGTTTGTCGCTGCTGCTCAATTTCCCGCTGGTAATCCGACTGGATATACTTAAAAAAACTAAGTGCCACCACTACAAACGCCAACGCAACGGCCACATTAAACCACACCCTTTCTACCGGCACCGGCGGCGCCAGGTACCACGACCGCGGCATAAATACGATCAGCATAAAAGCCGCGATCACCAATACACTCAGGCTGCCCACTACCCACTTATTGTCGTAGATCAGGATCACGATAAAAAGAATGTTCAGTAAGAAGTATTCCGCTCCGTTATGAAAATAAACACCGGTAAAAGTATAGATCAGGATGCTGATGCAAATAAGTACGATCCTTGCGCTGAGGTACATCCGTTTTTTATGGAATATCAGTACCAGTACGGAAGTAGTGGTAGTAATAGCATTCAATGCCGCTAATATGTACCTGCCCTGGATGGTATTTAAAATACAGTAAAAAAACATAAAGGGAATACAGGGCAATGAGAGTAAATTCAATAATTTTGTGCGCCTGGATTCTATATAAGGCATAGCAGGATGCACACCAACATTCACAATGTTGTTCCAGTGATATTCGGCTGAACGGTATAGAAATTGCTTGACTCCCTGCAGCATAGATGCCGTAAAGATACTTTATAACGTTTGTCAGCGGAATATTTTTTTACACCCTCCCACTCCCCTCTATCCAATTATTTATTTTTTTAATTTATTAAGATGAACAAAAAAGTAAGAGATCACTTTTTTATTGTCACGGGTGGGCCCGGCATGGGCAAAACCGCTATCATAGCGGCGCTGCGTGACATGGGACATATCACCGTTCCGGAAACGGGCCGGGAAATTATCCGGCAGCAGGTTGCGGCCGGCGGACAGGCACTGCCCTGGGCCAACCGGCAGGCATTTGCCCGGCTGATGTTTGAGCAGTCGCTGCAGGATTACCTGGAGCAGCCGGCCACCAGTCGCCCCGTATTTTTCGACCGGGGTATTGCCGATACCATCGGTTATCTTGAGCTATGCGGACTGCCCGTTCCGGAAGAGATGGAGCACGCCGCCACCTTATACCGGTTTAATCCCACCGTGTTTCTCACACCGCCGTGGATGGCCATTTATGAACACGATAAGGAACGTAAACAATCTTTTGAAGAAGCCGTGCAAACCTACGAAAGCATGATAAAAGTATACACACGGCTGGGATACAGGCTGGTAAAGCTACCTGAAGCCACCGTGGCGGAACGGGTGGCGTTTATACTGGATAAAGCCCTGTCTCTCCTTTTATAAACAGCCAGTAAAATATATTAATCAGCAAGGTGGTAATAGTCACTTTTTTATCCCCCATACTTTTAGCAGGAAAAAACTATATTTATCCGCATCTTTGCCGGTACCCCTCCGCTATCAGGGGCTAAAAGTGAACAATTATCCTGATGACAAAAACGAATTTCATTCAAAAAATCAGTACCGGATTGTTATGCGGTCTACTCTCGCTAACAGTATCTGCGCAGCAAAAACCCAACATCGTTATTATTTATGCAGATGATCTCGGATATGGAGACCTGAGCTGTTACGGCATGAAGAAGATCCGGACACCGCATATCGACCGGCTGGCGCAGCAGGGCGTCCGGTTCAGCAATGCATATGCTACTTCTGCCACGTGTACCCCTTCCCGTTTTGGGATCTTAACGGGCAAATATCCGTGGCGGCAACGAAATACCGGCATCGCACCCGGCGATGCTTCGCTGATCCTTCCTACGGATCGCCGCACCCTTCCGGGCATGTTGAAAGATGCCGGTTACCAGACCGCCGTTATTGGCAAGTGGCACCTGGGTCTTGGCGACGGCACCGGGATCGATTGGAACAAATCCATCAGCCCCGGTCCGCTGGAAGCAGGATTTACCTATTCCTTTATTATGCCCGCCACACTCGACCGTGTGCCCTGTGTGTTTGTGGAAGATCACCACGTGGTGAATGCAGATCCCAATGATCCTATCGAAGTAAATTACAAACATAAAATAGGCAACGATCCTACCGGGCTGGAAAACCCGGAAAAGCTGCGCATGCACCCCGATCCCCACCAGGGACATAACCAAACCATCGTAGACAGCATCAGCAGGATCGGCTGGATGAGCGGCGGCAACAGCGCCCGCTGGAAAGATGAAAACATTGCAGGCATCATCACCCGCAAAGCCATTGACTTCTTCAGCAAAAATAAACAGCAACCATTCTTTCTCTATTTCGCCAGCGGCGATATCCATGTACCCCGCTACCCCAATAGCCAGTTCCGGGGCAAAAGCGGCATGGGCCTGAGAGGAGACGCTATATTACAACTCGACTGGACCGTAGGTGAAATCGTAAAAGCACTGGACAGCCTGGAGCTGACCAAAAACACCCTCATCATTTTTTCCAGCGACAACGGTCCCGTGCTAAACGACGGATACCTGGACCAGGCAGCAGCGCTGGCAGGTAACCATCATCCCGCAGGACCTTTGAGAGGCGGCAAGTACAGTGCCTTCGAAGCCGGCGCCAGGGTGCCTTTCATCGTTAAATGGCCTGCCGGCATCAAAGCAAAACAAACGTCCAACACACTTATCAGTCAACTGGACCTCTTTGCTTCCTTTGCCCGGTTAACGGGTCAGTCTATACAGCCGGATGAAGCGCCGGACAGCTTCGACATGCTGCAACAGCTGCTGGGCAAATCCCGTCAAAACCGCCCCTACCTGGTTACACACGCCGGCACCCTCGCCATTATTTCAGGCGACTGGAAATATATATCACCCTCAAAAGGCGCAAAAATCGACCGGGATGTAAATATTGAACTGGGCAACGATACGGCGCCACAACTCTATCACCTGACCAACGACCCCAACGAACAGCATAATTTGGCCACGCAATATCCTGACAAGGTAAAAGCACTGGCAGCAGAGCTGGAAGCGATAAGAGCTAAGCCCCAAAGCAGGTAAGAGTTACCGCGGATGTTGTCTTTCTCAGAATTAAAGACAACATCCGCTGCGTTATTTCGCATGTGCCGCCCGGTAATGCTCCAGCAGCATATCTCCGCCAAAATCGTTTTTCAGGTCCCGTACAATGGTATGGATATGGTTGGCGTTATTCTGTGTGTTATCGTATTCAATGATGAGGCCCGGTCCCTGAATACGGTAGTAGCAAGGATTTCCCAGCGCATGTACCGTACTTCCCGCCCATGTAAACCACAAATTATCCAAACCATCTTGCTGAATATCCTTCAGCATTTTATCGGCAAACAGTTTGGTGAAACGGTGTACATACACATTAATAAGTTGTAGTAACAGCTGCTGATGCGCGGCGCTCAACTCCTTAAAACGGATGCCTTCCGGGTGTGCAATCATGGCGTTGCGGCTGTTGCCCGTAATGATTTCCGCCGGCGCTTTGGTGGTTACCAGCGCCTTCTGTAACTCCGCCGGGGATAAAGCATGCAGGAGGTCAAAGGCCAGCGTGGTTTCTTCTCTCAATACCTCTTTATCTTTTTGCGGTCCTTCCAGCACAATAGCAGGATTAGCTCCCAGGAAAGCCGGCGTGCCGGCTACAAGTTCTTTTTTATCTGCCGAAAAATTAAATGCCACATGATGCCCTTCAAACCGCCAGCCCCAGATAGTATTAGCGGCAGGCACGCCAAAAATGGTAAGGAAGTATTTACCCGGATCGCGGTAATGATCGTTTTCTTCCCGGTGCTCCAGCTGTTTCAGTACCAGGTCCAGCTGCATAATATCATTCACCTTTTTTACCGTGGCTTCGCTTAACGCGGTGTTCAACAAAGCCATGAGCGCTTTACGCTGCGCAGGGTTCAGCTCATTTACAGAAATCCCCTTCCGGTCGTCGCGGGGCACATAAGCAAAATGATAGCGCTCCCCGGTGTCAAAAGGAAACAGTGTTTGCGCCTGCTGCGCTTTACTCAGCAACCGGGTAAACCGGTTGGCCCTTTCATACATTTCCTGTGCCCGGAGAGGCCCCATGAATGTGCAACAACCAATAATGAATAACAGGAACGACCGGTGCATATGCAGCAATTTGAATAACGTGGAAAATAATAACAGCTAAATATAATCGATCAGCAACGATTCTGCAACCTTATCCCGGGATGAAAAAAATCAAAAAAATGATTAATTTAGAAGGATACCCCTTATACATAACATTATGCCGGCGAAAAACCCTGTTAAATTAACCGTATCCGACTTTATTCACAACCGCGTAGTGATAGAGGAGCTGGAGAGTTTAAAGAAAACCTTTGATCCTGCCGCCAGTGGTGGCAAACCGCTGATTGTATCTGACGTGCTGGATGCCGAAGGGCATCAATATGTAAACCTGGTACAGAAAGGTGGTGGCGTATTTGGTATTGCCCTCGTGGGATATACTTATATCCTGGAAGAAATGGGTATCCGGTTCCTCCGGCTGGCCGGCACCAGCGCGGGCGCCATCAATACCGCCCTGATGACAGTGATTAAAAATAAGTCCGATAAAAAATCAGCGGAAGTATTACAGGCCATCTGCGACCTGGATTTTTTTTCGCTGGTAGATGGACATCCTGCGGCACGCACACTGATCAAAAATTTTATTACCCGGAAAAACTATATTGATAAAGCCAAAAATAAGCTGCTGGTTGTACTGGCGGCATTTGCATTGCTGATAGCCGGAGATGTGGTGCTGGTGGGACTCAGCAGCAAATACCCGGCGTTGTATGTATGGACCGGCATCTGTTTTATCCTCAGCGGATTTTTATCGCTGGTGCTTGGCATCGGTATTTCTTACGTGATCGATCTCTTTAAACGGCTGAAGAATTCAGGATATGGAATAAATCCGGGAGATGTTTTTTATGACTGGATCAAACGGCTGCTGCTGGAAAACCAGGTGGCCACAGTGAGCGATCTGAATAGAAAAGCTGCTATCTGCCCGGCGCTGCAATTGCGTGTGCCCAATCAAAGCGGGCTGGAAGAACTGAAGGGAGATGTAACCTTTATTGCCTCCGAACTGGTTACCCAGAATAAGATCCAGTTCCCTGCCATGTGTTCCCTGTTCCGCACCGATGTGGATACCCTCTCTCCCGCAGGATTCATCCGCGCGTCGATGTCTATCCCCCTCTTCTTTGAATCTTATATGATCAATGATATTCCGGCAGATGATATCCGGATCAAAGACGCATGGAAGAAATTTTTTGGCATCACACAGCCGCCTTCCACTGCCCGTTTCGTTGATGGCGGCATCCTGTCCAATTTCCCGATCAGCATTTTTTTCAATGCCAATGTAACGGTGCCGAGGTTGCCATCATTTGGGATCGACCTGGACGACAGCAAGCCGGCGGACAAACAGGAGAATGCCTTCAGCTGGTCGCTCACGGGATATTTCGGACGCATGTTTAATACCATCCGTAACTATTACGATAAAGATTTCCTGCTTAAAAATGAAGTGTATCAGCGCGGAGTAGGAAAAGTGGATTTGTCGTCCGATCAGTATAACTGGCTGAACTTCTTCCTGTCTGATAAAGATAAAATAGACATGTTCGTACTCGGCGCCAAAGCTGCCTGTGAATTTTTAAGAACATTCGACTGGGATACCTATAAAAACGACCGCACAGATCTTCAAATCCAACTCAAAAAATAAATATGGAACCTGTTATTGCAAATGCCTGGTGTTGGTTATGTTTTTCTGCAGCCCTATTGCTGCTCACCGCTTTTATTATGCTCCGGCAGGCACGGCACTTTTATCTCCTGGATGTAGTGGTGCGCAAGTTCAGCATCATCGATCTGCAGTTTCCCGCTTCTTCCAAAGAAATTCCGGAGCTGATCAAAGGCATCTATGCGTTGCCGGCGCCGCAACGATCACGCACGCTTTCAGCCCTCCGCGGACAGCTGTGGGTCGATTTCCTTTTCATGCCCGCCCTCTACGGAAGTATCTTCCTGTTGTGCATACAGGTAGCCGATAAGATGACACCCGCCGGCGAAATATTCTTTGAATGCCTCGCATGGCTCCAGCTCATCGCCTGGTTATTTGATGCAATGGAAAACGGCTACCTGCTGAATAAAATAAAACCGGATGTAACGCCCTCCACGCCTGAAGTACACAAAGCATATCAACAAATGGTGTTTGCCAAATGGATCCTTTTATTAACCGGCATCGTATGCGCCCTCTCCGCATTGTTGTTTTTCTGGGTGTCCGGGAAATATGAAACGCGGTCGCTGCATTACCTGTTGATCCTTGTAGGAGAAGGGATCGTATTTGTTATAGCGGAGGTAATTGCAGGCAGGCGCAAAGTCCCCGAAGATGCAGCTCCGGTTGTATAACGGGTGTTATTAAGATGTAAATTTATTCAACCATTCCACGTTTCACTTTAATTCCCATGAACACGATGCAATCCAGAAGACATTTTATTAAAAACGCAGGCATAGGTCTTGCAGGAATCGGGTTTCTTCCGGTGCTGGGCCCTATCGGTCAACTATGGCGCCCTTCCGTACTGCTGCCCCACGCCCTTCCCGAATCGCAGGGAGTATCATCCGGCGGAATCCTTTCTTTTATTGAAGCGGCCAATGCCTCCGGCATCAGTTGGCATAGCTTTGTTTTATTACGACACGGGCATATTGTAGCCGAAGGCTGGTGGAATCCTTATGCAGCGGAATTTACACACTCGCTGTATTCTCTCTCCAAAAGCTTTACCAGCACCGCAATCGGCATGCTGGTAAAAGAAGGCAAACTGGATATTCAAAGCCCCGTCGTTTCATTTTTCCCTAAAGACGTACCGGCTAATCCGTCATCTAATCTTCAGAAAATGACGGTAAAGCACCTGCTTACCATGAACACCGGCAACGGCGCAGATACTATGCCGCCAATGCTTAAATCAAATAAAACCTGGGTACAAACGTTCCTGGAACAACCTGTTGACTTTGAACCCGGCACCCATTTCCTGTACAATACCGGCGCTACGTATATGCTCGGAGCCATCCTCCATGCCGTTACGGGGCAAACGCTGGAACGATATCTCGCTCCCCGGCTGTTTGAGCCGCTGGATATTACCGGGTACGACTGGGAAACCTCTCCGCAGGGATTGAATACTGCCGGATATGGCCTCCGTGTTAAAACAACAGACATCGCAAAACTGGGGCAGCTATATCTGCAAAAAGGAAAATGGAATGGCAAAACATTACTCACCGAAAGCTGGGTAAAAGATGCCACCGGCTACCAAACGTCCTCACAACAAGGCAACGGCGATTGGGCCCAGGGATACGGCTACCAGTTCTGGCAGTGCAGGCATGGCGCCTATCGCGGCGACGGCGCCTTCGGTCAGTATTGTATTGTAATGCCCGGTAAAGATGCAGTGCTGGCAGTGACCAGTCAAACCGCCGACATGCAGCAATCCCTTAACATCATCTGGGAACACCTGCTGCCCGCTCTTCACGATGGCGTGCTGCCGGATAATCCTTCGGAACAGGCCGCGCTGAAAACAGCATTGGGTCGTTTAGCCCTGCCCGTAGTTACAGGCAACACTGCCAACGACATGGCTTCCCGGTACAACCGCAAAACCTGGACACTCGATAAAAACGATTTTAATGCCACCTCCATGCAGTTCGACTTCTCACCGGCCGGTTGTACCTGGACCACGCAAACAGCCGAAGGCGTTGCCAGTATCCGCTTAGGCTGGGAAAAATGGATGCTGAATAAGGAACGCCAGCTTTATAAATTCCCTGAAGTGGGATTGAACCATCAGCCCACCAAAGTAGCAGGCACCGCTACCTGGATCAACAACAACACGCTGCAGCTGAACCTTCGCTTCGTGGAAACCTTGCATGGCGACAGGATTCAATGTGTATTTGAAGGAGATAAATTAACCGTTACGTTCCTCGATAGCCTGACTGCCATGTCCGCAGGCAAGGTTGATAGCCGGAAACCATTGAGTGGCGTTATGAAGGGTTGAGCCGTGTATGTTGCTCATATGTGGTAAAGGACTGGTCCCGCTTTGTGAGCGGGACTTTTTTCCTAATCTCACAATTGTCGCAAATCGCCCCTAAGAATGTCGTTTTAACCAACCCTCACATTGCGGCAACGCCGCTACCTTTATCTTACAAAATCATATTCATATGGCAACTGTAAAAGAAGCACCCGCAAAAGGCAAGCTGAACAAGCAGTTTAGCGCAACACTACTGAAAAGTCCCAACGCTGGCGGCTGGACCTACGTGATATGGCCCGATTCCGTGGTATTTTTTGGCACCCGTGGCCTGGTAAAGGTAAAAGGCACCATCGACAACCACCCTTTTCAGAGCTCGTTTATGGCCCTGGGAGATGGTACCCACAAGCTCCCTGTAAAAGTGGAACTAAGAAAGCTACTGGGAAAAGAAGCCGGGGATGCCGTAACGGTGAAGCTCACGGAACGGCTCTGACGTACCGTCAGCCCGGAATTTTTAGCGACCTCATGTGGACATAGTGCATGGATAGTGCATCAATAGTGCATGAGGAGTGCATGAGGAGTGCATGCGAACAGTATAGATAGTGCATGGATGGTCCATGAGATACCCATGTCCGAAGTATTGCAGAGGCATCCGGGAAGTAACTGGGATACCGGGCTTCCTCTACTTAAACACCTCCCAAATCACTTCCCCGATATTCCCACCCGGCACCTGTATATTCAGCAGCGCCGCCACAGTAGGCGCAATATCCGTCATACCGGTGGTACGATAGGTTTTCCCGGGCTTAATCCCCCAGCCCATCCATACAAGCGGGATATGCGCATCATAGGGATACCACAGGCCATGTGTGGCGCCGCTGCGGCCACCATCTTTCCAGCCGGCCTGCATCAGCAGGATCACATCGCCGCCGCGCTGCTTATTGTAACCATTTATCAGCATGGTGCGTAATGGCTCATGCAAAGCGGCCGTACCGAGGTCGTGTAAACTAACGGCGTCGGCTATACCAGGCGTTGCTTTCAACTTCTCTGTTACCAGTGTTATTACCTGTTGCAGGGGAATGTTCCGGGCGGCAAAGGCGGGCCGGTTGAGGTATAGCTGGTAAGCCGACAAAGCCACTATGCCATTTGCCACACCAAATTGTTCCGCAATAGCGGTGTTAATGTCTTTCAATACCGCGTCTGCATCCAGCAAACCGGTTGGCAGCCGGTGTGTTTCAAGGAAGCCGGGCGACTGCGACACACCATGATCCGCGGTAATAAAATAGAGGTAGTTTCCTTTGCCGAATCTTTTATCGAGATAGGTGAAGAATGCCTCCAGGTCTTTATCAAGCCGCAGGTAAAGATCTTCTTCTTCAATAGAATTAGGACCAAACTGGTGGCCAACAGCATCAGGAGAAGAAAAGCTGACGGCCAGAAAATCTGTTTCCGTACCGGCGCCAAGCGCGTACCCTTCTATGGCTGCTTTGGCAAAAGCAAAAGTAAGCGTGTTGCCATAAGGAGTGGTACGTATGGAGTTCTTTTCCCTGCCGGTGAAAGTGTGCGGAAACACCGGCGCCTTTTCATGACCAAATGATTTCTCATAGTCTTTATTATCCGCATCACTTTGCGTGTAACTGCTGATGGGATATAATGTTTCCCAGCCATTGTCCAGGTATTTCACCGGGAGCTGTTGTTCGTTGAAGCGTTGCGCCCATTCGGGCAGTGCCTTCATGTAATAGCTGCTGGAAATAAAGTTGCCCGATTTACCATCATACCAGAAAGCCGCATTGGCGGTATGCCCCGCAGGAAGAATAGAGGCCCTGTCTTTCAGCGCTACGCCTACTACTTTGCTTCTGAAATTGGTGGCCAGCCGCAGCTCATCTGTTACGGTAGAAACAAGCAGATTGCGGGGCGACATATTCCCTGCTTTTCCTTCTGCGCCTACCGTGGTTTCGGTGCTGTCTTCCGTGCAGTACATGGATCGCTGTAACTCCCGGCTGTACCAGTCGTTGTCCACGATGCCATGCACTGCCGGACTGCTGCCGGTGTATACGGAAGTATGTCCGCAGGCGGTTACCGTAGGCGCGTAATTAATATACGTTTGCTCGCATTTAAAACCTTCGCGCAACAGGCGTTTAAAGCCGCCATTCCCATATCTTGCGGCGTAGCGGTACAGGTAATCCCAACGCATCTGGTCTACCATCATGCCCACTACAATTTTGGGTTTGGGTGCAGGCGACTGTGCCGCCGCATTCATCGCCAGCATCAACAGGATGCCTGCCGTATAAAGTTGTTTCATACTTTTAAATTATTCTAATACTTTCAGGTAACGCGCCATCCAGTAGGGCAACAAAAATTCATCTCCCGCCAGCTCGGATTCGCCGTTGCTGCCACCATCCAGGGTAAAGGCATTGGCGTTATGACGGTGTACGGGCTGTTCATCCAGCGGCAGCAGCACTTCGGTGTACTGGTGCCGGAAATTTGGCGGAAGGAGGGTAATATCTTTACGGTTAGAATTGGTAATCTTCCAGCTGATCAGGTCCATCGGGAAAGTTTGCAGCCACCAGGTAGTGGCAGATGCGTCGAAGTCTCCTGTGGTGGCCAGTGTAATCAGGTTCCATACGGCGTTCTTCTCCGGTTGCTCCACTTCCCAGTGGTTACGGATAGCGCCTTTGTATTGTGCCTTCAGCTCATCGGTGAATGCGTATTTATACAACACCCAATAAGTAAGAAAAGCCATTTCATCGTCAGAATGATTCCAGTCGCCCATCCCCATATCAATTCCCTGGTGCAGGTATCCTGGTGTGGGTTTGATGGTGCGATAGTCGATCTGTATATTTTTCAGATAGCCGTACTTGTTAAGCAATTTATACGCTTCTGTTTTATATTTTTCTTTGCCTGTTAATTTATACGCCAGCTGTAAACCCGCAATGATAGTAGTGCTGCCCAGTCGCCGGTCGCCGATGGTAGTCGGGTACCAGTTGATGTACTCCGGGTTCCAGCGGGCCCAGAGCGTGGGCTTGTTGTCAATGTCCACCATTGTATACTTATGATCTACAATGTGCGTCATGATTTTATCAATAAAAGCAGTGACCCGCTTCTTTTCCTCCGGTGTTTCTGCCACCATTTCGTTTAATACCGCGGTGATCCAGATATAGGCTACATATTCATCGCTACTGGTATGCCCTTTCCACTCCCATTCGGGATCGGGTGAATCGCGCCATCTTTCAGGGTCAGAATTTTTATAGCCTTTTCTTTCAAATGTCCGGGAAGGAAATCCTGTTAACTGGTTGATGGATAAAATCCTTTCAAATGCTTCAAACGCCTCCCAGGCATATCTTTTAGCCGTTGGATCATGTGTAACCGCATACCGGAAAGCCTGGCTGCCGAGGTAAAAGCTGCTCCACAAACCATCATTATCGGTATCCGCCATTTCAGCTGATCCTACGTCGCCGGGAGGATTCAGGAGGAGGTTGGCGATGAAGCCATAACGGATGTGCCGCTCGCGGATCTTGCGTTCAAAGAAAGCGGTTTTCTGCGCGAGTGTTTGTTGTATAAAAGTAATTTTATTAAGACCGGTACCGGTTAATACATACACATCACCATGACTATCGGCGGCCATACTTTTCACCACATCCTGATCCAGCCAACGTTTGGAGGCAAAGTAACGGTAGGTGCCGGAATCGGTACGCATAAAAGCACCCGCACCGGTGCCTGCCCAGATATGCCCGTTGGTCACCAGCAGCTCACTGATAACTGGAACGGGTACACGCGTTTGCAGCGACATACTCGTATCTCCACTGTTGCGGTTAATACCATAGTAGCCATTAGCAGTACCGAGCAGGATATCGTTTCCTTTGAAAGCCATTGCGGTAGCATCTTTCACCTTATGTACCGGAACAAACCGGTGGTCCTTCAGCACATACACGGCTTTATTGGTTAAGATAAAGAAAGTGCCTCCATTAGCTTCCATCCGTTGCACGTCTTCAGGAATAAGCGGCAGCTCTTCCAGTTTTCCGTTGTTACCAATGGCCAGCGCGTTGCTGCCAGACAACAACATACGACCGGCAGCATCTACTGCTACCCGGCTAAATTTCCCCTGCGGGAGATTGATATACGGGATGCCTGCATAACCATTGGTCAGGCATTTATCTGCATAGAGATAATATAAATGACCACTTCCTTCCTGTGTAGTAACATCCACGGGGATCTTCTGCGCCAGCGGGCGGAAACGCAGATCGCGCACCAGGTCGTTTCCACTGAGGCGATAAAAGCCCTGCTTCGTAAGCACCTGTACGTTATCGTTGTAATCGGTGATCACTTTGATCAGCTCCAATCCCTGCGGAACGTTGTATTTAACGGAAACCGCCTGTGTAAAAGGCAGGTCGGACGTGGCACGGGCAGAATACGACAGCAGCAGGGCTGCCGCCAGGTAAGTTATTTTCATCATCCCAATAATTTTATAATTTAATGAGCCACACTTCTGTGACCCTTGAATGTTGTCGCCAGTTAAGATGTTCTTCGTCGATGTTATCCCATGTCAGCAATAGCGTACCGCTTTTACTGATAGCTGAGGGTACCGGAAATTCTTTTATCTCCCCTATTCCTTTGTTATAGAGAGATGGCTTGAGCAATACGCCATTCGCGCGCAGCAGGCTTTCGCCATAACCTGTTATTCTTACCACGTAGTGCGCGGTAGTATCGAGGTGATCATAACGCATGGCGGAAGGCCAGCGAAGGCTCACCATCCACGACAACCGTTTACGGCTGTAACCACTCTCCCACCAGTCGAACCCCGGCGTATCACTGCGGCGCATCAGCGGATCGGTGTGCAGGTCCTCTTTCCGGACTACATGCGGTGATTTCGAGATATTGCCAATATCATCGTAGAAACTGCCTGGCCCCGGATTCTCCCATCTCCCCAAAGTATCCAGCGCCTTACGCTGCTCCGCCAACGGAAGGGTCTTGATATAACGGAACTTATCTTCCAGCCACCAGCGGTTATTCAACGGCCGGTCCAGGAAATCCAGCACCGCTCCCCGTTCCGGCCCGGCGGCTTTATACTTTGCCACGCTGGTTTGCAGGGATACTGATTTGTATAGCTCATCGCATAACGCTACAATACGATCGCGCCACTGCGGCATTACTTTTTTATCTGCCTGTTGCAGGATCTTTTCGGCATTGGCGATCTCATTGCCCTTATGCTCCAGCAAGGTGCGGTTCACCTCCGCTTCCAGCGCGGCTTCCCGGATGGCACGCTCACGGGTATACGCATCGTAATAAGCTCTTAACAAACACATCTGCCAGCGCCAGTTGCCGGACAATTCTCCGTGTAGCCGTTCCTGTTGCTGCCACAGTGTAAGCGTAGCCGTTATACCACCATTATCTGCCACCGGTCCTTCCCAGTTCTTTTCCAGCGCGAGGATCCCATCTGCTATCAGCTCCGGTGAAGCGGAAGGGAAAAAGTAATTGGCGTACTGGGTCATCATCTCCCGCACATCGGCCTGGCTGTTCCAGCCCAGCATGCTCCAGAGCATTTTATTGATATCGTCGTGCGCGCCGTCGGAGTAGCTGATAAAGCCATCCATATCGGGCGCAATAAAACGGTAGACGTTTGCATAATATACCGGCTGCGGATTCACCGGCTCACGGCCAAGGCTAAACGCAAATGCCGGGTCCCACCACACTACGGGATAGTCGCAGCGAACGGTATGGGTAATATCCGGGTAATGACGGATCTTGTATTGTGGTGGCAAAGCTGCACGGGTATCTTCCAGCGTAGGACTGGAAGGCCCCACTACTATACCTCCCAGCCACAACGGTTTGTATTGATGGATATAGGAATAAACGAATGCGCACTCCGTGGAATCGTAGCCTTGCAGCGATAACCAGATAGCAGCTTCCGGGTGATACTGTTTTAAGGGAACGGCTAAGTCCTCCAGCAATGGCAGCACCAGCTGCGGCGCATTGTTGCCGGGATCGCCACCGGGAAAGAACACCGCATCCAGCCGCACCGATTCGCGGAACAGCGTATCAAACTGCATCAGGAAATCATGTCTTTTAGCAGTATCCTTCAGATCAAAAGTAGCGGGTGTCCATACTGAAAAATCCAGGTCGTATTTTTTGCAGTACCCGCTGATCCGGCGGGTCATTTCGTTGGAAGAAACGGTGAAATGCGGTGATGCCGGCATAAACGGAATGGCCTCTATACTGTTAGCCCCAAAGATGGCCAGGTCGCGGATATACTGTTCATATTGTTCCGGCGTCCACCCGTCGTAGGAGTTAGCCAGGTTGCGGTAACCGATCTGGTGGCCACGGATCCCCTTTTCAGGTGTGGCATCTGCATTGATCACCTCCGGTAACACGGCCTCCTTTTGCCGGTACTGCATGATGCGCAGCAGGTAGCCAGCACCATATAACAAACCGCGGGAACCATCTCCTTCTACGAGAATGGTACGTCCAGTGGTACGGATATGATAAGACTCCTTATCACATTTCTTTGTTTGAAAGATGATCACCCTCCCTTTTTCCGGCGTCTGCGCTGTAATGGGCCATACGATACCAGTACGGCGTTTCACTTCTTCCTGTAATACCTGTGCGGCGATCTGCTTATCTTTCGATACAATCGTTACCTGTGCTGTACAAAGTTGCGGAATGAAAAATAATATGATAAGGAATCCTCTCATTATTTCATAAACTGATTAATATAAAAAAAAGGAATAGCAGGACGGTTATTTCATTTTATTCTTCAGGAGATTTTCTCCGTTGGCTTGTTTCTCCAGGTCAAAGGCATCATACAATTCACCGGTGGTTGTGTAGGCGCGGAACGATATCATCTTTGGTTTCACATCCACTACCTGGAATAGCTGTGTATAGGAGCCGGTGCGGGTCATCCACGGCTGCGGATCTATCTCCGACATTTTGGGTCCGCTTACAGACACCACGTATACCGGTCCCTTGTTGCCATCGCGGCCACGTGCGTAGGTGTGGTCATGCCCCTGCAATACGAGGTCTACTTTATACCTGTCAAATAGCGGCTTAAAGTTTTCACGCAGCCGCTCATTGTTGCGGCTCTTCTTGGTGGATAATACCGGGTGATGGAACGTGATGGCCGTCCACCGGTTGGGATTGTTTTTTAGCAGTTGTTCCAGCCACACCTTCTGACGGGCCAGTAACGTATCGGATATTTCCACCTCCTGCGAATTGAGTGAAATAAAACGCATGCCCTGTACATCTGTATAGTAGCAGGTTTCCTCCAATCCCACCGGACCGTTTTCCGGCAAGGTAAACTGTGGCCGCCAGAAAGCAGAAGGAACATCCTGTCCTGCAGCGTTTTCGTAATATTCGTGGTTACCTGTGGTCATCATACCGGGAACGGTGCTATGAATAAAGCCACCTGCCTCAAACCATTGCTGCCATTCGTTGTTATTATTGCCCCTGTTCACGAGGTCGCCCGCGTGAATGATGAGGCGTGCATCCGGCGCCACCGACCAGGCTTTGCGGATAGTCCTTGACCACATGGAAAAGATGTTTACCTGCGCATCTCCCAGGTAAATAAACGAAAAGGGTTCGCCCGGCAATCCTGCTGTGCGGAATGAGAACCATTCACTCCAGTTGTCCCCCTGCCCTACGCGGTATACGTAATTGGTATTGGGTTGGAGGTTGTTGAACGTAAAATGATGATACCGTACCGGTAAGGAATCAGCGAAAGGCGGTGTTGTAACCGCAGTATATCTTACAGCCGTTGCCGTGAAACGCGGATCGGCTGTAGCAGGCGCCAGTTCGGCGTAACTGACAGCTGCATCCTCACTGGTTCTCCAGGTAACTGCCGCTGAGCGGGAAGGGTCTTCCGTTACATTCAATACAATCCTGTCGGGCCGCAAACACTGGGCATATGCTTGTTGTAAAAAGCAGGTGGCCAGCAGCCACCCGCTTATCAGTATTTTCTTCATAGCTTTTACTTCAGGTACCACATCAGCGTGGTTTGTTTATCTGCTCCAAATACGGTGAGTGCTTTCTGGTATTGTTCTTCATTGGTATCTCTTTCGCCGGTAGGATAAATATATCGTTTAGGCAGCACCGTAGTAGACGACATAGGCCCCAGTACAAATTTAGGCAGGCCGGTGCGGCGGTTATCAAACCACGCTTCCGCGCCTTTCAGGAAACCGGCAATCCACTTCTGACCGATGAGTTGTTCCAGGGTACCATTGTATTTTACAGACGCCTGGTTGAAATAACCGGCATCAATAGCTGCCTGATCTACGCCATAAAATTTCATGTTGGCATGGATGCCATCATAATAGAGGCTTTCCGCTGTTTTACCCGGCACGGTTACTTTGCCCGCCTGCACACATTCTGCGAGGATGAAACAAACTTCTGCATAGGTAAGCATGCTGGCTTTTAACATATCTCCCTTAGTGCTGCTGAACAGAGAAGAAAGACGGGAAATATGAAACTTACCGCCATTATAATCATAAGGTGCAGGAATCGCATTGGGTACGCCTACATAAGGATTGGGATCTGTTGTCCATTCTTTCAGCGAATCCACCCGTGCTATCCATACCTTCAAACGGGGATCATTGCGTTGCAACAAAGCATCTACAATTTCCTTGCTGGGCTTGCGTTTATCAAATTCATCAAAGGAACTTCCCTGCGGGCTACCCGGCCAACTATTGGCCGCTACAGCGCCCTGGTAAATGATTTCCGCGTTATCTGCATTGCTTTCAAAGATGGGATATTTACTTTTGTCATTCAGGATCTCCTGCATTTCTGTGAAGGCAGTGGGATAGTTTTTAGAGATGCGTAACAACATCCGCAGGCGGAGCGAGTTGGCAAATTTGCGCCAGTTCAGCGGTTCTCCCTTGTACATCACATCTGCCGTAGCATCTACCTTATCGGTGATAGTGGCCAGCTCATTATTTGCTTCTTTCAGCGTTTGCAATAAAGCCGGGTATATGGTTTGCTGCGGATCATACTTCGGATGCGCCAGCGTTTGGTTCTTCAATAGCAGCGCCTCGCTGTAAGGAATATCGCCAAACAGATCAGTGACATACGCAAAGTTAAAAGCCTCCAGTATCTTGCCTACAGACACATATTGCGGTACGTTCAGCTTCTTCGCCAGATCCATCATTTCCCGGTTAGACGACAGCTTTGAATAATAGCTATCCCAGCTTTGAGGACCCCAGTCGAACTTATCATTTCCCTCATTGCGCACCATCGTAATATAACGGCCGGCGGAAGCAGGTTCATCAAAGTAAGCCTCCTTCTGGTAATCATAAGCGGTATTGATCAACACTGATGATAACAGGAATTCAGGATTGATCACTTCCGATTCATTCGGATTCACATTGATATCTTGCAGTCCTTTTTCGCAGGAAGCAAAAAGAACACCAAAGATCAGTATCAGGTATTTAAAAGGCATGCGTTGCATAACCATACAATTATTGGTTTAGAAATTGAAACCTACCTTAGCGCCAAAAGAACGGGTGTAAGGCAATCCCCAGCTGGCTACTCCCGGAGAGAAACTACCGTTGGAGATCGTCATTGCTGTTTCCGGATCGTACCCTTGTTCTGCAGCAGTCCAGGTAAACAGGTTGCGTGCAATCAGTGATACGCTCAGATTTCCCAGTGGCAGCTTACCCAGTGTTTTCTTTGAAAAGGTATAGGTAAGAGATGCTTCCCGGAGCTTTACATAGCTGGCATCGAAAGTAGACCGGCCATTGAAACTCCAGTAGTATTCACCATAGTAGTTTTCCGGATCGGTAACCTTATCATTGAGTTTGTATTTACCATTTCCGTCATCTACATAACCGAAAAGGATCATGCCATCTGTACGGTTGTTACCATCATCATCTTTCCAGGCCAGGCCACCACTCTTCGGATCACGACCCGGAACCGTGGTTTGTGTACGGCCATCGCTCAACAGGTTCTTCGCCACGTAAGAGAAGAAGTTACCGCCCTGGCGCCAGTCGATCAGTACATTCAGCGTAAACCCTTTGTAAGTAAAGGTATTATTGATACCGAGCATAAAGTCGGGGTTATAGTTACCTATCTTTACATAATCATTCAACTGCTGGTAACCGCCTTCATCACTCAATAAAGGCTGTCCTTTAAATTCCCCATCCGGTACGGTAGCCCAGGTTTGCGCATACATGTCGCCCATTTCAGCGCCTTCTTTTACAAGGAAGCGGATCCCTTCAGCACTGCCTAACTGGTAATTGCTCACGCCATCTATCAGCTTCAGCACTTTATTACGGTTACGGGTATAGTTTAATTGCAGATCCCAACGGAACGGCCCTGCTACCGGTGTTGCGGTCAGCCCGATTTCAATACCTTTGTTCCTGATCTTACCGGCATTGGTTACCATGTTGGAATAACCCGTAGCCATTGTTACCGGTATCTTGATGATCTGGTTGCGGTTCACCGTGTTATAATAGGTAAAGTCAATGCCGAGTCTTCCTTTCAGGAAACGAACATCGGCCCCAAATTCATGCGAGGTGGCAATCAGTGGTTTTAGCCGGTTATTTTTCAGCACATTATTGATGTTTGCCAGTTTCGTCTTGTCCCAGTCCTGGCCAAAGCTGAAGGTGTTGTACAAATTATAAGGATCGGTATCACCACCCACCTGCGCCCAGTTGGCACGGATCTTTGCAAAAGACAATACATCCGATTTAATACCCAGCATATCTGATACAATGAGGCTCAGTGAAGCCGAAGGATAGAAATAGGAATTGTTCCCCGCAGGCAGGGTGCTTGACCAGTCGTTACGCGCTGTCAGATCCAGGAATGCATAATTGCGGAAGCTCACCTGTCCCATACCATACACGCTGTTGATCCGTTTGGTATACCTGCTGGAAGTATTCGATACCGAACCTGCTTTGGCATTAGCAATATTGTATAGCCCTGGTATTACCAGCGCTTCTGCTTTCTGGCTGGAGCCCTTGCCGGTTTGATTCATCCGGTTAGCGCCTGCGGAAACAGATACAAAGAAATCGGAGTTAATATTCTTTTTATAACTCAACAGGAAATCGGTATTCTGTTCCCTGAAAAATTCTGTTTCAAAAGCATACGCACCGGTTGGACTCTTTATTGCACTAAAAGGCCGTTTACTTTCGCGTGTTTCAGAGTAGAGATCCATGCCGGTACGGCCCATCAGCGATAAGTCTTTCGTGATCTGGATATTCAGTTCCACGTTACCGGTCATACGGTCACGGTCAAACCCGTTGATGAATTCATATGCCACCAGGTAAGGGTTATCGGTAGATCCGGGTACATGTGAAAACTGCTGCAGACCTTCTTTACCGGGCAACCAGTAGTTACGCAGCTGCCTGATATCTACGTTGGGTGTAGTGGTATATACGATGTTGCTCACGCTTCCCCGGTTAAAAGTAGGCCGGTTGCCACTGCTGTTTTTCGTATAGCCGATATTGGTACTCACCCTGATGCTGGAATTCAGATTATATCCTGCTGCTAGGTTGAGCGTATTTCTTTTCAGATCTGTATTTGGAATGATGCCTTCATTTTTCAGGTTGGTAAACGACAGGCGGAAGTTACCATCCTTGTTATTACCGGTGATGGCAATGTTGTTGGTGAAGGTAGATCCGGTACGGAAGAAGTCCTTATGCCGGTCGGGGTAAGATACCCAGTCGGTTGGAATCGGCTGTCCGTTTGCATCCAAAGGGCTGTTCCATTGTACATGTTTGGTACCTACGTCCAGCCGCGGTCCCCAGGAAGCATCAGAAATAGTTTCATCCGAACCTTCACGGTCGCCGGAGCCAAATTCATTCTGGAATTTCGGAAACAGCCAGGGCTGATCAAACATCGCGCTGGAATTAACGGAAACGCCTAAACCTTTAGTGGCGCCTGAGCCGGATTTGGTGGTGATGAGGATCACGCCGTTGATAGCGCGGGAGCCATATAAAGCGGAGGCGCTGGCGCCTTTCAGTACAGAGATGCTGGCGATATCATCCGGGTTGATATCCGAGATGGTGCTGCCATAATCCACTACTACCTGTCCTACGGGTTGTTTCGGGTTACGCACCGCCGGTGCAATGGGAATACCATCCACTACATACAAAGGCTGGTTATAGCCTTCCATGCTGCTTTGGCCGCGGATGGTTACCAGCGAGGTACCGCCCGGATCAGAGCTGGTGCTTCTTACGTTTACACCGGTTACTTTACCGGCTAAGGCGTTGGCAATGTTCACTTCTTTTACGGTGCTTACCTGGTCGCCTTTCAGCGTGGCAATAGAGTAGCCGAGTGCTTTCTCCTGGCGCTTAATACCGAGGGCGGTAACCACCACGTCGTCCAAACTGCGTACGGTAGCCACTAACTGCACCTGCAGGTTACCGTTGCCGGCCACTGCTTCTTTTGATTGGTAACCAACGGAGCGGAATACGAGCACCGCATTGCTGCTTGCTACCTTAATGGTAAACTGTCCGTCTACGTTGGTAGCCGTACCATTCGAGGTTCCTTTTTCATGTACGCTTACACCGGGAAGGGCTACACCGCTTTCATCGGTGACGATGCCTTTTACGGTAACTTCCTGTGCTTTGGTGGTGTTGGCTTCCCCACCGGAAGGACGGATCGCATAATCGTGATCGCTTAATTTTACTGCCTGTAAACCCAGTGGTGTAAGCATTTTCGTTAGCTGGACTTCCAGGTTGCTGTCGGTAACACGGAGTTGTTTTCCTGCTACAAATTTATCCGCCACCTGTGTCGGCGAATAATTAAAGCTGATGTTAAACCTTGTTTCGAGGTTGGTCAGCATCTGCCGGAGTGGGATGGTTCCTGCTTCCCCGGGAGTATCTCCGCTTCTTACCATTAATTGCTGTGCGCTGGTTTCGGTGGTCAGCAGCAGCAACAACAGCAGCATTGCTCTCCAGGGAGAATAAAGCTTCGTAAAGCTCTTTTGCATAACTGTAAATTTTAAAAACCTTATTCAAAAATGATAACTGAATTGCTTTGTTTCATTTTCAGCTGATGTACAGTGGCCATAGCTTTCAACACCATCGAAGGATCGTCAGCAGGACCGGCGCCTGTAAATAACAGGCCTTCCATTTTCTTATTCCTGAACTGAATCTTATAACCGTAAATATCTTCCAGTTGCTGTGCAACGCTTATCAACGGCGTATCCCTGAACAGGAGCCGGTGTTGCTTCCAGGCGGTAAGCTGCACAGGATCTGCCTGCAGCCGGTGATGTGCTCCCGGCGTAAAAGACATCATGTCGCCAGGCTTCATATCCAGGCTATCGTTCACTACAATCTTTCCTTCTTCCAGTAATACCTTCACCTGGTCGTGACGGTGGTATACATTAAAGGCAGTTCCTTTTACTTCAATGGTGACCTGCGGCATCAGCACCCGGAATTTGGGATGCAATCCGGCGGGCGACTTGGATACATTAAAATAGGCTTCGCCGTTCAGCGTTACTGCTCTTACATTTTCTTTTGTCCATTTGCGGGGATAAGAAACAGATGAATTGGCATTCAGCTGTACAATAGAACCGTCGGGCAGTTGCAGCGTTTTGGTTTCCCCGAAACCGGTTTGAACAAGAATGTTTTCAATGGGTGGTTCGCTTCCCTGTGCATACCATATACCGGCAAACAGCAACACGGCGGCAGCGGCAGCCAGGGCATAGTACCAGCGCCTGCGGGCAGTTCCGTTATTTTTTTTAATAACGGGTTCGTCCAGCAACAGATCTATCTGATCTTTCACCGCATCCATTTCTTCCATGCTTATTTCGTTGGTACGGAACCGTAGTGCCAGCACCAATGCGCGGGCATCCTGCAGTGCCGCTTCCTTTTCGGGATGCGCTGTTATCCAGCCTTCCCAGAAAGCAGCACCTGTTTCTTCCAGCACCCACGCACGGAATAAGTCATCCGCAGCAAAATCTGCTGCGTCGAATTCACTATAGTTCATAAAAAAGTACCTTGTACAATAAGAAGAGTCACGAATCGAAAAAATACCCTCAGGGAAACGGATATTTTTTTAAACTTTTTTTTAACGGAACATCAGGGCTGATTCATCCTGCGCCAGCAGCTCTTTTAATTCTGCTATGGCCCGGTATATCAGGGTCCGGGCATACTTTACTTCTTTCAATACCATAATATCGGCAATCTCCTCGTAGGAAAGACCTTCATAGAAACGCAGGTATACGGCTTCTTTCTGGCGGAGGGTAAGGGCATTCAGTTTTTGTTGCAGCAACCGTGTGGCGTTTTCGGTATGCTGCCGGTTGATGAGGATACTTTCCGGGGAAAGCTCCAGGGCGAAAGTGGAGGCAGTGCCTTCGTCGAGGCTGGCAGGGCCGTGCGCCGACTTATCAAGATACCTGAACAGCTTTCTCCTGGCGGCTACCATCAGGTAGCTTTTGAGGCTGACAGGAAGTGAAAGGCCGGCCCTTTGCACAAATAGCTGCGAGAAGAAGTCCTGTAACATATCCTTTACCAATGCACGGTCTGTTGTAAACCGGATGCAGTAGCGGAACAGCAACGGAAAGTAGCGCCGGTATATTTCCCCGAAGGCGTCCCGGTCTCCGTTACGGAGCCGGACCCACAGGAACTGTTCATCTTGCTGCGGATTGTATGGACTGCTTGACATCTATTGTGTGAATTAGCATAAGGATCTTTCTCTAAACTACACATTGGCCGGTTGCCGTCATAACTTCCTGTCAGAAATAACATCGATTTAATGTGAGGGCAAAGGCGCCGACACCACTTCCCGGATCTGTAAACGCTCGCACCAGCCTTTAAAATCACGGTAAATCTGCTGCAAGGTTTCTTTCTGTTCCGGCGTCAGCTCCAGCGCATGGGCGCGGCTGATGGTACGTACAGGAATGCCTCTTAACTGCAGAAAATATTTTGCGCTCAGCGGATAGGCTACATGGATCAAAGGGTCTACTCTTTGCAATTCCGATTGTATCCAGTGCACATCTTCCTGCCGGCTTTCATCATTTACATGATTACACAGCCACACCAGTATTTCAGGATAAAAATTTCCGGAGATAGACGACATACCGGCTGCTCCCATTTGCATAGATGCTACCGCATTAGGCGTATGCGCATCGTAGAACTCCAGCCGGCTGCCCGCTGTTACGGCCAGTTTGGCGCGCACGTTTTCTACTTTGCAGGAAGTATCCTTGTGATAAATGAGTCGGTTGGTAGCCAGTAAGGTTTGCAGGATTTCCGGCGTAATCACTCTTTTATAAGGCGCAGGGCATTCGTATAAGCCTAACGGAATATCGCCGGTCAGCGAAAACAATTCCTCAAATCTTTGCAGCAGTACTGCATCCGGCTCATCTATATTGGCGAAATGACCGGTGATCATGATCACAGAATCCACACCGGTGTCATAGATCTTTTGTGTAAACAGCGCTTTGTCTTTGATGGTAAGACCAAACGACCCGGTGGCCACTACCGGCACACGGCCATTCACATAGCGCACTACGTGGCGTGTCAGCTCCAGCCGCTCATCCTCGCTGATACTGTACATTTCGGACGACAGGCAGTTGGCGAAAAAACCTTTTACGCCGGCATCCAGATAAAAATCTACCAGGTGCTCCACCATGTCATGGTCAATCTGCGCTTTCAGATTAAAGGGGGTGATCATCACCGGTACAAATTTCTTTTGCATAACAAACGGGTTTTAATAAATCAGGAAGTTTTAAGACGTTGCAGCCGCGATAGCAGCATTCCCGCCAGGAATATTGATAAAGTTCCCACCACGATGATCATATGCGCATGCAACGGGCTGCGCAGATTTACCCATCCGGCGGGCAGATACTTTGATAACGACATCCACAGAATCACTATAATACCAATGATGGTAGCAGTAACCGCTGTGGCATTTTTTGTTTTGGAGATAATACCCAGCAAAAACAATCCCAGCATGCCTCCCGCAAAAATACCAGACAGCTCCCACCACATATCCAGTATACTCTTCACGCCTATCATGGAAATACCAAAACCAATAGCCAGCAAACCAGACAACGTAGTGGCGATATACAATACCCGCATTTCCTTTGCAGGCGTGATTTTCGGATCAACATACCGCTGATAAATATCTTTCAGAAAAACAGTAGCGGTACTGTTCATGCCACTGCTGACGGTACTCATCGCAGCTGAAAGAATGGCTGCTACGATTAAGCCCATGAGTCCTTTAGGCACTTTCGTCACCATAAACCAGGGCAATACTTTATCGCCGTAGTCCGCTGGCTGCAGTGATGCAACCGGCACCTGCCTTTCCGCAGCCACCTGTTGTTTCAGCGGCAGCAGCAGTTCCGGATGCTGTTGCGCATACGCATACAAGGCAGTGCCGATAAAAAAGAATACCATGCTCACCGGCACATACCAATACACGCAAAGCCATATACTGCGCGACGCTTCCTTTTCTGAACGGGCCGTATGATAGCGCTGTACATAGTTCTGGTCCATCCCGAAATTGTTCAGGTTAATAAAAAAGCCATACAGGAACACCACCCAGAAAGTAGACGTACTGAAATCCCGCAGGGAAAAACTGCCCAGGGAAAATTTTCCATCTGCCATTCCTATCTTCCAGATATCCTTCACGCCATCGTTCATTCCTGTAATCACCAGCCAGAGGATCACGATGGCGCCGGCGGTTTTTACAATCCCCTGCAATACCTCTGTCCAGATCACCGCTTCCATACCGCCCAACACCGTATATATAATGATGCATACGCCGGTAACGGTCATGATAGTACGCATTTCCAACCCCGTAAGCGCCTGCAGCGCCAGCGCCACACCAAAAAAGATGGAGCCCATCCGCGCCAGTTGCATCAGGATAAAACAAACCATCGCATATGTTCTGGCCCACGGGCCAAAGCGGTGTTCCAGGTGTGTGTAGGCGCTCACTTCACCGCTGCGCCGGTAAAACGGCACAAAATATTTTGCCGCAATAAAAGCTGCCAGCGGCATAGATAAACTGAATACAAAAGCATTCCAGTTACTGCCAAATGATTTTCCCGGCACGCCGAGAAAAGTATTACTACTTAAAAACGTGGCATACAAAGAAAGCCCCAAAGCCCAGCCCGGTATAGTTCCTGATGCCGTGGTAAATTGTGCTGCGTTCCTGTTTTTCCGTGAAAACCATACCCCCACTCCAATCATACATAGCAGGTAAATGGCGATTACAGCCAGATCAATTATTGGCAGTTGGTGCATAACGATTCTCCGATTGGTTGATAAAACCAGTTCAATACGTGGATGAATAAATATTACAGTCGTTACACGAAGATTGCTAATTTTTATGGATCAAACAATGTTGAATGTTATGAAAAGAATAGCTTAAATTACTATTGCGATGAACAACCTGGCCGCCAACACACCGACCACCTGGAACTTACCGGACCACCTGAAACACAAGCTGGAAAAGCATCCGCTTGGCAGAAACCTTTTTATTACCACCATTGGCCTCTATCCTGAAAATGCTGCCCGCGAAATCAGCGAACCAAAGGGCGCTCCGGTATACACCTTATTATATGTAACACATGGAAAAGGATGGCTGGAAACCGGGAAAAAGAAAGTGGCCATCAAATCCAATCAATACCTGCTTTTTCCAAAAGGCGCCGCGTTCCGCTCCGGCCCTTCGGCCGAAGAACCGTGGCGCATCTACGCCGTACAGTTTTCCGGCAAGCTCGCAGATGACATCTACAGCTACCTCGGCACCGGCCTGAAACCACATACCATTCCGCCTCTTGTAGGGCGCAATGCGCAGTTCGATGATATCCTCCATCACCTCGACCTCATGAATAATATAGAAAACCTGCTGTATGCCAATTTCCGGTTCTATAGTTTCCTGGGCACCTTCCGGCTCACGGTTTTCAATTATATGAAAAAGGGCGCCGACAATATTATTGAGCAATGTATCCAGCTCATGAAACGAAAGCTGGACCAGCACCTCACCCTGGCCGACCTTTCCAGGGAAACCTGTATTTCCGCGTCGTACCTGTCGGCCCTCTTCAAAGAAAAAACACGCTACTCTCCCATCCAGCTGTTTACCTCCCTGCGGATGCAGAAGGCCAGCCAGCTGCTGAAAGATACCCATCTTACCGTAAAAGAAATTGCGCAGGAAATGGGATACCCCGATCAATACACGTTTTCCAGGTCGTTTAAACTGATCATGGGGGTGTCGCCCAAAAAATTCAGGGATAAAGGCTAGTTTATATTAACCAATTGTTAAGCGGTGAGGGATATACCGTTTCAAAACGAATATATAGAAGGAACGAAACTCCTTCCATCATTTAATACCAAAACACATGCACTTTTTTATCCCCCGTTATCTATTTATTGTACTGCCTGTATTTTGTATACTTACAGGCGCCTGTAAAAAAGATAAGCCTGCAACGCCCCAAAAATCGCCTAAGTATGAACTGGTGACGGGTACCTGGAAACAACAGGACATCGTGCTGGCTGTAGCCGTTAAATTGAATAAACAGAACATTCCCGCAGGCACCAGCATCATTGCCCTGGCTCCCCTGCTCGGACCGGGCGGCGCCCTGTTTACCTGCACCGTTAATAACACCTACCGGTTTAACACCGATGGTTCCTTTGCCATTGAGGGCTGCACCACGCTGATCCTGCCTGTTGCGGGCAACAGCGGTACGTGGGACCTGGATGTACATGATTCAGTGTTGAAACTTATTTCCGCCAAAGGAGAAAACGACCCGCACTGGATCGAAAATATCAGCAGCACCAACCTGGATCTTTCCCTCACGGTAACGATCCCCGGTGTAGCTACGGTACCCTTAATATTAAAATTGAAGAAATAAACGAACCGCGGAGATATCGCATGCTATTGTTGAAAATAACAATAATATAATCGGTAATTCCTTGTATCTTGTTTAGGCTGATCAGATATTTGCTGGCAATTATGGAAAGTATTGTACAGGATATTATCAATGGGAATATCGAAAGTTTTAAGATGGTATATCAACAGTACCACACAAAACTTTACTTCTACGTGCTGAAATGTACACACTCCGTTTACATAGCGGAGGAAACTGTGCAACTTACTTTCATACTCCTCTGGGAAAAACGGGAGAAGCTTTCAACAAACTTCAATATCTCCACACAAATTTTTCGTATAGGCAAAAGCGTGATGACCGACCTGCTCCGCAAACAGCAGGTGCGTAACCGTCATACGCAAACACTGGTAAAGGATACCACTACCTGGCATGTGGAAACAGACATCTCTGTAAAGGAAGAACTGAAACGGGTGTACAACAGTATAGAACAACTATCTCCCATCCGGAAAAATGTTTTTAAACTCAGTCGCTTTGAAGGACTTCCGCACAAAGAAATTGCCAGGCAGTTATCCATCTCCCCTAAAACAGTTGAAAACCATATTGTACGGGCTATCCGGCAATTAAAAAATTCCCTGCTGCTACTGCTGCTACTCGTGATCTATTAACTAAATGTTATGCAGTGAGGGATTTACTGTTTTCAAACGAATACTTACTATGAAGCATTCAGCAACACTTATTGAAAAGTTTCTCCGGGATGAATGCAATGAAGCAGAGAAGCAATGGGTAAAAGAATACATTGCGCAGCATCCGGAGGCTTTACAACCTTACTTAACGGAAGAAAGCTGGCATGCTTTCCAGCCCGGCCAGCAATTACCGGAAGCCATTTCCGGTAAAATGATGACGGTGATTGAAGGTCGTACTTTTCAGAAGAAACAAATAAACAGGCGTTGGTATGCAGCGGCAGCAGCTGTTGTACTGATTATTTCCGGCGGACTCCTATGGACTTTGTTACGTCCGTTGCCCGTGAATAAAACAATGGCCGTAAAACCCGCGCAAACAAATGTTGCCCCGGCAACAGCGTTACGTACGGTGATGAACCACACCCGCAAAACAATGCCGCTGCAGCTGAGCGATGGCAGCATTGTTGAACTGTCGCCGCAAAGCGAAGTGAAATACCAGGAGCCATTTACCGGTAGCCGCAGGGATGTTTATTTAAAAGGACAAGCCCTGTTCCGCGTAACCGGTAATAAAGAGCAACCATTCACCGTATATGCAGGCCAGCTTGGCACCACCGCATTAGGCACCGTGTTTAAAATAACTGCGTGGAACGGGAAAGCGATTACACAGGTACAGCTGATCAGCGGCAAGGTGGTAGTAAAACAGGAGCATGCACAGGCACCCGATGTTTACCTGCTTCCCGGCCAGGCACTGCGCTACGACCGGCAAAAAATGCTGGTAACTGTGAATGCGGCCATCAGCAATAAAAAAGATAAAGCACCTGTACGCATAAACGAAATTATCACGTTCAACAATGAACCGCTGGCGGGCGTTTTCAAACAGATGTCTGAGAAATACCACGTCAGCATACAATATACAGAAAGCAGCCTCACAGGCATGAATTTCACCGGAACATTCGACAGTAGCAAAGAAACATTAAAAGAATTCCTGACGACTATTGGTACGTTAAATAATCTTACTATTAATCAGAAAGATGATGTTATCTACATAGTACAATAATCCCGGAAAACAGTTCCCATACTTACAACAAAGGCAGTCTCCATGAGGCTGCACGGACTTCCTTTTGCCTAAAAAACGAACATATTATGTATGTAAAAATCAAACAATCACGCCCCACCACCATTATCTGGCTACTGCTGTTGCTCTGGCAACTGATGGCAGGAAACGCAGTGGCGCAGAATGCACGCCCTGCCGCTATTGGTATGATAAAAAATGAAAGCAATGAAAGCCTGCCCGGTGTAATGGTGAAAATGGAAGACGCAGATAATAAAGTACTGGCCAGCACCGTCACCAACGAAAAAGGCATCTTTACCTTTGCCAAACTCCCTGCGGGTGGTCCGTATCATTTCGTACTATCACAAATGGGTTACACCACCGATACGCTGCGCGGGTATATAATCAACGACTCCAGCAAATTATCGCTATCGGTAGTACTGAAAAAAAAAGTAGAAGAGTTAAGCCAGGTACTGGTTACGGCACTGGGCATTAAAAGAGAAAAGAAAGCACTGGGCTATTCTGTGGAAGAACTGGGCGGCAAGGAATTTAGCCGGGTAGCACAGGAAAACGTGCTCAACTCCATGTCCGGAAAAGTGGCAGGCGTTACTATTAACTCCACCGGCACCACCGGGTCGTCTGTAAGTATGATCATACGCGGTGCTACCTCCCTCAGCAGCGATAACCAGCCGCTGTTTGTAGTAGATGGCGTACCTGTAGCCAACACCGTGAACAACATCAGCCAGATCGGTAAAGATAATATGGTGGACTATGGCAATGCCATTTCCGATATCAACCCCGATAATATTGAAAGCGTGACTATCCTGAAAGGCCCCAGCGCCGCAGCATTGTACGGTTCGCGCGCTGCCAACGGCGTAGTGCTCATCACCACCAAAACAGGCAGAAAAGTAAATAAGGTAACTGTTGATGCGTATGTAAACTCCGTATTCGACATTCCCTACAAATACCTGAAATGGCAAACGAAGTTTGGCTCCGGTCAACTTGCAGGCATTCCATTTTCACGCAGCGGCAACCTGCTCACCAATCCTTTCGGCACCATCATCCAGGAAAATGTAGACGGCACCTTTGGCGCCGAGCTGGATATGGGTTATGAAGAAGTGCAGTGGAACAGCCCGCTCGATGCAAACGGTAAAAAGATACCCATGCCGCTGGTATCGCATAAAGATAATGTGAAGAATTTCGTCAACACCGGCATCACTACTATTGCCGGCGCTTCGGTAGCCAACAACAATGATAAGATCTCCTATCGTGTTTCCTATGCGAATATGTCCAACAAGGGAATCATCCCGAACACCGATCTCTATAAAAATACATTGAGCCTGAACTCGGGTCTGCAGGTGAACTCAAAGCTCAGCCTAAGCACCAACATCGATTTCAGCCGCAATAACTCCAACAACCGCGCTGCCGGCGATCGTGGCGCTAACCCGCTGCAGGCTGTATACAGCATCTCCCCGCATATTGATGTGCGCGACCTGGCCGACTACTGGATGCCGGGCCAGGAAGGACTACAGCAACGCACCCAGTATAACGGCGTATTCAATAATCCTTACTTCCTCGCGTATGAAGTAAAGAACGGGTTTGTGAGGGACCGGCTGTTTGGTAATATCCGGGCCGACTGGAAAATACTGCCATCCCTTACTTTCATGGCGCGGTATGCACTGGATACCTATGGCGAAAAAAGAGAAACCAAAATTTCCAACAGCTACCTGAATAATCCCGGCGGCGCTTATGGTATCATCAACATCGATAACTACGAGCGCAACATGGATGTGTTGCTTACCTATAAAAAAGCCATTCATCATTTCGACATGTCCGTTTCTGCCGGTGGCAATATGCGGTACCAGACAGGCAGCAACGTTACCACGTCTACTAAAGACGGTACCGGTCTTAATACGCCCGGCGTGTATACGATTCAGAATATTTCTCCCGCAAACCTCAATTTCTACAGCAGCACCTTTGAAAAAGGCGTGAACAGTATTTATGGTATGCTCAACGTGGGATATAAAGGGATGGCCTATCTTGATGTGACGGGCCGTAGCGACTGGTCCAGCACCCTCCCCGACGCGGCCTCTTACTTTTATCCGTCGGCCTCACTGAGTGTACTCCTGAATGAAATGGCGCACATCACCTCTTCCAACATCAACATGATCAAGTTAAGAGGCGGCGCTGCGCAGGTAGGTAACGATGCTTCGCCATACCAGCTGGTAGCTACGCTAGGCAGCGTGGGCGCCTGGGGAAATATACCGCGGCTCACCACTTTCGGCACCTTGCTGAATCCTTTCCTGAAGCCGGAAATCGCCACTTCGTATGAAGGCGGTGTTGATATCAACCTGTTTCAGAACCGCCTGCATTTTTCAGGCACGTACTATATTGTTGAAAACAAGAACCAGATCTTCAGTCCTAAAACACCTCCTTCTTCGGGCTACTCTTCCCGCAGTATCAACGCAGGTCTGCTCAGGAGCAGGGGCATTGAATTAACGCTCGGCGGCACACCTGTGCAAACAAGAAACTGGAAATGGGATGTGAACTTTAACTTCACCCGAAACAGAACCCGTATCATTTCCCTGCCGGATGATATGCCTTATTATACCCTTTGGGAAGAAGGAAAAGGCGGCGCCTGGACTTATGTAGGAGAAGATATAGGCGACATCTACGATGCACAGCTGGTAACGGTTACAGACAAATCCTCTCCTTACTATGGCTACCCCATATTGGATAACACCGGTAAATGGCAAAGTATAGATGCTATCAATACAAAAAATAAGATTGGCAATTTTAACCCTGATTTCATCATGGGTTTCCAGACATCTATCTCTTATAAAAACTTTACACTGAACATGACCTTCGACTGGAGGAATGGCGGTGATTTTGTATCACAAACTTATCGTTATGGAGAAGAACACGGCAACTCGCAGCTGTTCCTCGATAAACTCACGGACCCCGGTACTATGAAAGGGCAGGAACTGCGCGACTATCTCGTAAGCCACCAGGATCAGCTGGTAATCCCTACCGGCAACAACTTCCCGCTGGTAGGTGGTCCTACGCCTGAATACAACAGCTTTCCTTTTACTTATGGTCCGTATGTGCTGCCTTATGGCGGCGTATTTATTCCGGGTGTAAGGGCAAAAGGATATGATAGCAACGGTAACCCTACCGGCTATCTCGAAAATCTTGGTAACGATGGCACCCTCACGCTTCCTTATGCAGGTAGTACCGCCTGGTCGTTTACCAGGGCGTTCTTATTCCCTGCGTCGTACCTGAAGCTGAGAGAAGTGTCGCTTACTTATGAGCTGCCGCAGCGACTGATCAGTACCGCCAGGTTGCAACGCGCCAGCTTCTCGGTATACAGCAGGAATATTATCCTGTGGACAGCCGCCAAGATCGGCATCGATCCGGAAAACGCCTATCAGCCTTCTACCGCTGTACAGGGCTCTGGTATGCAGTTTAAGCAGGGTATTGAAAGATACAATGTTACTCCCTGGGCTATCCCGGTGGGCGCAAAACTGAACGTCACCTTTTAAGTGTTCCTTTAACTCTGATATATGAAAACAGTGCGTAAATCTATTATACTCAGTATCGGGCTCCTTTGTTTATCTGTTGCGTCCTGTAAAAAGGACCTGATCAACATGAACGAAAATCCCAACGGCGGCAATCCTGCTACCGTCAATCCCAACCTGGTGTTATCTACTGTACTCACCACCACAGGGTACCAGCTTGTATTCCTGGGTTACCAGGATATGGCCGGGGTGATGCAGCACACACAAAAAGATGGCTGGACCACCACTCACAACGAATACGACTGGTCTGGTTCCAACAGCTGGACCGGCTATTACGACGTGTTGAGAAACAACCAGCTGGTATATAAACGTGGAGTAGACCTGAACAGTGAACTGCACCAGGGCGTTGCGCTGGTGATGAAGTCGCTGCTCTTTGGCCTGATCACGGATCTCTGGGGCGATGCGCCTTACACCTATGCCCTGCAGGGTGAAAATGGTACGCCCGAAACCACGCTGCCGGTATTTGATCCGCAGCAAACTATTTACGCCGGCATCCTCGCTGATCTTGAAAAAGCAAACACCCTGCTTTCAAAGCCTAAAAGCGCCTATGCCAACCCTATTGACGCCGTAGATGTGTACTACCAGGGCGACCCGGTGAAATGGCGTAAAATGGCCAATTCCCTCGCATTACGGTATTATATGCGCCTGTCTGAGAAGCTGCCGGCGATTGCAAAAGCCGGTATTGAAAAAATAGTAGCCGATCCTGCGCAATATCCGCTTATCCTCAACATCGATGGCTCGGAAGATGCCACCATGTCGTTCCCCGGCAACAGCAACGCGGATTCCTGGCCCATGAATGTGGCCTACGATACCGATAGCAGCAACTACCGCCGGTTAAAAATGTGCAGCACGTTTGTAAATGCGCTGCAATCAAGACACGATCCCAGGCTGGGCGTATGGGCCAGTAAAGTACAGTGTTTTTTATTGGTAGATGATACCAAACCAGCCGGCACCGGCAACGTGTATAAAGCCACAGACACCGTGATAGCAGGAGAACCACGGAAGGTAAGATACATCTCGCCCGATGTGCTGGCCTCCAAAGGACTTACCATCAATGATATTAACCAGGATGAAAATTACGTGGGACTTCCCCCGGCTATTTCCGGTCCGGCGGTATATAACCTCAGTCCCGATGCCAGCCAGGCATCAAGGAACCCGCATGTTTCGTGGCTCAACGATATCTATAAACAACCGAAAGGACCATTGTTGAAGTCGAGGATCATTTCCGCATCGGAAGTACATTTTATTCTTTCGGAAGCTGCAGCGGTGAAAGGATGGGCCGCCGGTGATGCGGAAGCGCATTACAACGCAGGCGTTCAGGCATCGCTGAATGTATGGGGAGTGGCCGGCAGCAGCGCAGCTTATCTTGCGCAGCCTGCCGTGAAATTTAATCATACACAGGAACAGATCATCCTGCAAAAATGGATCGCCAGCTGGACTGCCGCTACCGAAGCATGGGCCGATTATAAAAGAACAGGCTACCCGGTATTGCAGGCCGGTCCCTATGCGAAAGCGCCCGTAGTACCGGTGCGTTTGTACTATATGCTGGAAGAACGTAACCTGAACAAAGCCAATATGGAAGCGGCTGCCGGCCGACTGGAAGTAACCACTTACTCGTCTTTTGGCGCCAATGGCAGCAAAAACAGTCCGTGGTCGAAACCCTGGATTATTCAGGGCACCGGAAAACCCTGGTAATTTCTTATATTTCATCAACCCTTAAAACAATGCTACCTGGATATGAAGCAACTCTTTTTACATGCTGCCACCGCGTTTGTTCTCCTGTTAAGCCAGGCGAATACCTTTGCACAGCAAACCGTAACACCTGCCAATGCGCTGAAAAGCTACCTGAACAACGGAGATACTTCGTTCAAATGGGAACTGAAAGATTCTTTCAACGTTACTAACGGCAAAGGCTATAACGTACTCCTTACCTCGCAACAGTGGCGCGAATACACCTGGAAACACCAGCTCACCATTTTTGTGCCCGACGAAATTAAATACGACGGCGCATTGCTGTTTATTACCGGCGGTTCCCTGAAAGAAGGATTGCCTAACTGGAACGGCCCTACGGATGAACTGTACCAGCAAATGGGAAAAATAGCCGCAGTAAATCATGCTGTAACAGCCGTATTACGCCAAACACCCAACCAGCCACTCTTTGGTAAGCTAACAGAAGATGCGCTGATCTCTTACACCCTTCACCAGTTTAAGAAAGATGGTGATTACAACTGGCCACTGCTGTTTCCAATGGTAAAGAGTGCCGTACGTGCAATGGATGTGATCCAGGAATTTGCGGATAAACAACTGAACCGTAAAGTGAATGGCTTTGTGGTATCCGGCGCCTCCAAACGCGGCTGGACTACCTGGCTCACCGGTGCCAACGATAACCGTGTGGTGGCCATTGCACCAATGGTGATCGATGTGCTCAACATGCCTGTAAGCCTGGATTACCAGATCAAAACCTGGAAAGAATATAGTGTGCAGATAGAAGATTATGTGAAACTGGGCATCCCCCAAACGGCTCATACCACCGAGGGTATGGCTATCAACACCATGATTGATCCCTACTCCTACAGAAGCAGCCTGTCTATACCCAAAATGATATTCATGGGCACCAACGATGAATACTGGGTAGTGGATAATATCAAGAATTACATCGACAGCATTCCCGGTAAAAACCTGATCAACTACGTACCCAATGCCGGACATAACCTCGGCGATAAAGTACAGGCTTTCCAGGGACTCAGCGCTTTTTTCGGGATGACACTGAGCAAGCAGTCGTATCCCGATTGCAGTTGGACCACCCGTACGCGCAGCGGAAAAGTACGGCTTACTGCCAAAGCCACCTCCGACCGTTTACTGGATGTAGTCCTGTGGTCGGCCAACTCTTCGGACCTGGACTTCCGCAATGATAAATGGGAGTCCAAAAGCCTGGGACTGGCGCATCAGTCGAAAGTAAAAGTGACCACCACCCTGCCGCCTAACGGCTACCGTGCCTTTTACGTTGACCTGAAATACCAGAACGCCACCGGCGGTACCTACACCGTTAGTACACGTGTATTCGTTACCGATACTAAAGCCATTCTTTGATGAAGTCAACGTTATTACTGGCGGCTACCTGCTGCCTCGCCATTACCGCCTTCGCCCAAACGCTGCCGGCTACACGAAATAAATTTGTAGTGGTAGCGCATCGTGGCAACCACGTAAGCGTACCTGAAAACACCGTGGCGGCTATAGAAGAAACCATCCGCTGCGGCGCTGATTACGCCGAGCTGGATCTCCGCACCACTAAAGACGGGCAGCTGATCCTCATGCACAATGCCACCGTAGATAAAATGACGAATGGTACCGGCAATGTAACAGACCTCACGCTGGCGGACATCAAAAAACTACAGGTGCGCAGTACTGATGGAAAAGTATACCGCGTGCCCACCTTCGCAGAAGCATTGCAGGCATGCAAAGGTAAACTGAACATCTACCTCGATTTTAAGGCCGCTGATGTACCGGAAACCTGGAAACAACTACAGGCCGCCGGCATGGAAAAACAGGTAGTAGTTTATCTCAATGAAAAAGACCAATACAAAGCCTGGAAGAAAACAGCCCCGGAAGCGCCGCTGATGACCAGTCTGCCGGATGAAGTAAAAACGCCGGAGCAGCTGGAATTCTTCCTGAAAAATATTCGTATAGCCGTACTCGATAACATTACCGATCCGGCAATGCTGGCCGTTGCGCGTAAGCAGAACACCGCAGTATGGCTGGATGTACAGTCGCCCGATGAGGGGCCGGACAGCTGGAAGGCCGCGATGAGCAAAGGCATCCAGGGCGTACAAACGGACCATCCGGAAGCGCTGATCAGTTATCTCCACACACAACATCTCCGGGATGGCATAGCGGCTGGCAACACCATCACCGAAGCGACGCCTACCTACCGCACCTTACGCAACGTGTCCTATGGCGACGCCGGGGAGGATAACACGCTGGACGCCTACATGCCGGACAATCACAAAGCCGGCACTAAAATTATTGTGTACCTGCATGGCGGCGGCTGGACCGGCGGCGACAAAAAAGAACTGCCCAAAGAACTCATCGACGAACTGGTTGGACGATTGCATTATGGCGTAGTATCTATGAACTATCGCCTTATCCGCGATGGTAAAGACCGCTACCCTGCCCAACTTGAAGATGTACGTAAGGCATTGGAGTTTATATCTTCCAAAGCTAAAAAACTACAATTCGATGGCAGCCAGTTTGCCCTCATGGGCGGCAGCGCCGGCGGCTACCTCGCTTTGCAATATGCTTATGCAATGGATAGTTTGCGCCAGGTAAAAACCGTGGTGGACCTCTGGGGCCCTACTGATTTCACCGACAAAAAAGTACGGCAGGAAAATAAAGATGCCGATGAAAAGGTAGTCCGATTACTCGGTGAGCCTGACCCTGCGGCTAAAATTGCTGCCGATGCCAGCCCTTATTACCGGCTTACAAAAGAAAGCGGCGTACCTACTATTCTATTTCATGGCGGTGAAGATCCGCTGGTACATGTAAGTCAGGCGGTGAAGCTGCACGACAAGCTCATTGCACTGGGTATCCCCACACAGCTCGAACTATACCCACAGGAGAAACATGGTGTTGGCGGCACTGCTGCGATAGATGTATTCTCCAAGCTGGTCACCTGGCTGAAGCAGTATTATCCTGCAGAATAAAAAAATCAGTGGTAATCTTTTCCCATAAAAGACTACCACTGATTTTTTTTTGAAAGAACGCTACCTTTGATTTCTTATTCTACAGAAATCATGGCTGCACCTTTCAGAAGTATATCACTACCTATTCACCTGCAACTACCACTGGGAGAAAACCCCGCGGGCATCACCACTTTAACAAACGGCGGATATCTCCTCAATTTCAGTGCGCGCCCGGAAGTGACGCTGCTGGATACCTCGCTGCGCGAAGTATGGCGTAAAGACCTCCAGGCGCAAACCACGCATTATGTTACCTGCGAAACAGCAGTTTCCCCGGATGGTAGGCTAATAGCGCTTTCCGGTGAAACGGCTGTAAGGATAACAGATAATAACGGTCAGTTGCTGTGGCAATACGAACATGCACCCTGGTATCATTTCCTGGGTTCCGGTTGCTTCTTTTCTGCGGATACACGATATATGTGGTTTGTATCTCCCGGCGATCAGGATACTTTGCAGATGCTCCGCCTCTCTGATTTTACGATCATAAATAACCTCCCGCTGGAAGCCAGCCAGGAACGCAGCTATGTTTTTCATGCTACACCGGATAAAGATAAGTTCCTCATCGAAACGCCTGCCGGTCAGGACGACATCACCTTGTATCTTGTTCAATTCAGCGATGATAAAATGATGCTGGAAGAATTGACGCAGTGCAACGACAGCGTGGCCGGCAATTTTTCGCCCGATGGAAAAGCATTTGTTACAGGACCACATTACGAGGAAGCCATACAATTGTTTTCCTTTCCCGGCATGGAAAAAACGGCGGAGCTATCGCAGGAGGAGCTGTTCAATATCAACGACCGCTACAAAGCTGCGGAAGATCCCGACAATGTAAATTACACGGTGCTGTTTATTAACAACGATACTTTAGTGGCCTTTACCCGCTTTGGAAGATTGCTGCTGATCGACCGGCACACCTTCACCTGTTTTGGCGAGCTGTTGCCGGAAGGCTGTGATATCAGGGCGTATGATGCGGACGGAAGGCCCACCACCAACCCGGCAGCTATTGTTGATTACGGCGGGGATATTGTAACCCTGCTGTTAAATAAACAGGGGCAGCTGGTCGTTACGCATAGCGCAGGCGAGATCAGGGTATATGAACTACCGGAAATAAAAGCAGCGGACACTGCTCTTTAAAAGAAAATATCTACATAGTCCACTACATTATTTCCTTCGCAGTTATCCATTTCCTGCAGGCGCCAGTATTTACGCGCACCTTTGGCCAGGAAATGATAAGTACCTGTTTTGTCGCATACCTTTCCGCCGTTCAGTGATTTATCCATCGTTTGGATGGTGCCTTCAAAAGTCAGTTCGCGGGGAGACACTACTTTTAATACGCCGTCGATGGTAACGAAGCCGCCATTCTGCGTGTCGCGTTGTTCCCCTTTCACGGTGTAGTTACCGTCCTTGTTTTTCTTTATCTGTACTTTACCGGGGTTATCCCAGCCTATCCACTGGAGCGTAAAGTTATGGGTACCTTCCCGCAGTTGGTTTGTGGGGGTTGTTTGTTGCGCATAAGCGCCATATCCTGTGAGGAGCATGCTGCACAATAACAAACGGATTTTCTTCATGATGATATCATTTAATTAATGCCGGGGAAGTTCTTCAGATTCCTGGCGAATACCTTTGAATTTTCTTTACTGTCTGATACGGCCCATACAGCCATTGCATATAAAACAGGTTTTAAGTTAGCGCCTGTTTTTGTTAAGCTGTAGGTAACATGTGGCGGCACTACGGGTTTGGCTATACGTACTACCAGATTATCTGCCTCCAGCTGTTTCAGGTGCTGGATCAGCATTTTTTCGGTGATAGCGGGAATGGCCTTTCTCAGGTCGCTGTAGCGTTTACTGCCCGACAGCAACTGGAACAGGATAATGGGTTTCCAGTATCCGCCAATCTTCTCCATCACATAAGTAACGGGGCATTCATTAAATGCCGCCTGTTTGTTTGCCTGTATTACAGAGGTTTCTTTTACTTTGGTCATGATACATACTATAGGGTAAGTACTTGTACAAAAGTAAGTACAAATTTACTTTTGTGCAAGCATTACATAAACAAACAAATCATGAACATTACACTTACAGGATCATTAGGAAATATCAGTCTGCCGCTGGCGCAGCAGTTAATCAGTAAAGGGCATACCGTTACAGTGGTGAGTCACAGCCCCGAGCGGGCAAACGCCATAACAGCCATACAAGCCATCCCGGCAATCGGATCTGTAGACGATCCCGGCTTTCTGCGCGAAGCCTTTAAAGGCGCCGATGCTGTATACACCATGATACCACCTGGTTTCCAGGCTACTGATATCAGGCAGTATATGCGGTCGGTGGGCGACGGCTATGCCAACGCTATCGCTGACAACGGCGTAAAGTATGTGGTAAATCTCAGCAGTGTGGGCGCGCATTTGCCCGATGGTCCCGGGCCTGCCGGCGCTAATCACTATGTAGAAGCGAGGTTGAACGAACTAACGGATACGCATGTACTCCATCTTCGGCCTGGTATGTTTTATACCAATTTCTTTGGCAGCATCCCCATGATAAAACAGCAGCATATCATCGGCAATAATTTTGATGCCGGTGTAAACATGGTGCTTACGCATCCCCGCGATATTGCGGCTGTTGCCGCAGAAGCGCTGGATACCTTATCATTCACGGGCAAGCATATACGTTATATAGGCCATGAAATAACCGGCGGCGAAGTAGCCGCTGTACTGGGCAAAGCGATTGGCCAGCCGGACCTTGCCTGGATTGGTTTCTCTGACAACGACCTGCTATATGGCATGATGCAGAACGGACTAACAGAGCAAATGGCCCAAGTATACGTAATAGAAATAGGAGTGGCATTAAGAGAAGGCAACCTGCTCGATAGTTACCGGGAACACAGGAGCAGTGCGGCCGGCAGCATTCATTCCTTCCATCATTTTGCGGAGGAGTTTGCGGCTGTTTACCTGCAAGGTGTTGAATAAAAAAAAAAGGGGCGCATTCATTGCGCCCCGTAATTATTTTAGTACTCCGCTTCCGCGAGTGCCGGTTCTCCTATTACTTTCATAAACAACTCTTCATCCAGCAAATCCTTTACTGATTTGATAATAAAATCAGGCGAATAGCCAAAATGTGCGAGGTCGCTTTCATGTGTTACGCCTGATAAGGTGAGCACTGTGGTAAAGCCCATAGAGCCTGCACCGAGGATATCCGTTCCCATTGTATCGCCTATCATCACGGTTTCGTCAGTTGTGAGTTGCAGTGCTTTGCGTGCCATGCGCATCATTACCGGGCTGGGTTTCCCTACGCTAAAGGCTTTGATGCCGCTGGCAAATTCCAGCATCGCTACCAGCGCGCCGCAACCTGCCCTGTATTTACCATCGCCCATCGGGCAGTTAGGATCGAGATTAGTGGCTATCAATTTCGCGCCTTTCATGATCATGTTGATCGCTTTATCAACGGATTCCAGCATGATGGTTCTTCCTTCTCCTATAATCACATAATCCGGCTGATCATCTACAATAGAATAGCCGGCGTTGTAAAGCTCCGTCAGCAAACCGCCTTCGCCGATTACATAGGCAGTACCATTTTCTTTTTTGGACGCCAGGTATCTTGCGGTAGCCATTGCACAGGTAAAAATATCTGTATCGTTTACCTTAAAGCCCATCTTATTCAGCTTATAACATACATCCCTGCTGGTTCTTTGGCTATTGTTGGTGAGGAACAGGAAAGGAAGGCCTTTGTCTCTCAGACCATTAATAAATTCTACAGCACCGGGAATAGGTTCGCTGCCTTTGTAGATTACGCCATCCATGTCGATTAAAAATCCCTTTTTTTTCATAGCAATCAGATGTTTGTTAATGAACTGGTTTGTGATTCAATAAAATTCATGGAATGAATAAAGGCAGGAAGCGGTATAGTCGCAGTGAAGCATCCGTAGAATTGAATATTCTTCCCCCTAAAGATAATAAAATAAATTAAAAACTTTTTTCTTTTTGTGAGAAGAACAACGGATCTATTTAATTCCCTGTAAAAATAATTCCAGGTGGCGATTAAAAATCTCCGGCTGTTCCATATTGGGCATATGCGAAGCGTCCTTTATTACAACGAGTTGTGCATGTTTGATGTGTTCCTGCATTCCTTTTGCCACGGCCACGGGGGTAAAGCCGTCTTCTTCTCCCACAACAATCAATACCGGGCAATGAATATCCGGCAACATCAAAGTATGATCCCTTCGCTCTGCCCTGCCCCGCTGTACCAAAGAAGCGCCCAACGGGTTGGTGGTCACCATCATATGCCGCAAATCCGCTACTACGGACGGTTTCTCTGCCATCGTAGTTTTGCCGAGAAACTGATGCAGGTGTTGATCAGTATAAAAGGACATCCCCTTCTCCACTAAATCCTTTGATAACTGCAACCGCGCCTGGTAACTTTGTGCACTCTCCGACTTTGCATCGGTATCTGCCAGCACCAGAGCGTTGCACAAATGCGGCGCTAACCGGTACAATTCAAAAACCACCTGCCCGCCCATCGACAGCCCCACAAACGTGGCCTTCGTTATTTTCAGGGCCTCCAGCAAATGAATAATATCCAGCGCCAGTTCATCCAATAATGTAATCCCCGAAGGAATTTCACTTTCGCCATATCCCCTCAAATCGGGCACTATCAACCGGTAGCCGCTTTTAAAGGCTGCCACCTGCGGGTCCCACATACTGCGGTTAAATGGCTGCCCGTGGATAAATACAATCGTTTCCCCACTACCATAATCATCGTATACTACATTGATTCCCCTTATCTTCATATGCTGTTTCATAATTAATGAGACTTTAGTCTCACGAAAGTAATACCTTTATATCTAAAATCAAACTTTAAAAACCGCATGGCGAAATTATCATTGGACGGGGGCAGGATTGCGCAAAAACTAAAAACACGGGAAACGCTGATAGCAGTGGCCAACACTCTCCTGTTACAGGGAAAGGACATCAGCGTGGAACTGGTAGCCAAAGAAGCCGGTATCTCCAAAGCCACGGCCTACCGCTATTTTACAGGCACAGAAGTATTAAGAAGGGAAGCTTCCCTGCAGCTCAAAGCCAAAACAAGCGACGACTTATTTGCCAACATCCCCGAAAAAGACCTGAAAGCGCGGGTCAATAAACTGATCGATTATCATTTTGAACTCTTTACAAAAAATGAAACGGAATTCAGACTGTTCCTCAGTTCTGTAATCTCGGAATCCATTCATCCTAAAAGTGGTTACTCCAGGGCCGGCCGGCGTATTGTGCTGATAGAAGAAGCGCTGAAGCCATTGCGGAAAACAACCGATCCTGCAACCTTTAAGCACATGGTAAATGCGTTGAGTATATTTTTCGGGATAGAATCTATTACGGTGCTGAAGGATTTGTGTAAGCTGGATAATGAAGCGATATTGGAAACCTGGCGCTGGTCGGTGCACCGGATTGTATTTGGGTGAGATTAAACTTGCCGCTTCTCCGCGGCAATCACCAGCAAAGCTACAATAAGTATAAAACTATACTCACACCCGCCGGTACCATGCTCCCCTACAAACCATCCCAGGGAGGCGTGAATCAATACAATGCCCACCAGCAACAAAATGATAAACCCCGCTGCGAGCAATCGCGTATACATTCCCAGCAGCAGCAACAGACCGCCCGCAATTTCATAGGCAGTGATGGCCCATACCCATGCCACGCCAAAAGGCAGTCCTTTACTTTCCATAAACGCCGCAAACTGGGGAATGGTACCATTACAGATCCTCACTACTGCATGCGCGAGGAATATAACGGCCACAGCTATACGTAATATCAGTAAAGATTGCTTCAGGGTCAGGAAAGGGAATTTTTGCATCAGGAGTAGTTATTATACAAATATAGAAAAGCCGCGTCCGGAAACAATACCTGTAAACCGGTATTTCTATTGCCCTGTGGGAGGTACTGCAGCCGGCCGTTTACGGATAAAAAGAAAACCCATCAGGCCGCCCATAAAGCCCAATCCTGCGGACAACCGCATAATATTTCCATAAGCCGCAATAAACCCATCTTTATATACTTTGCGGATGGCATCCTGATGCGCGCTGTCGATACCCGCAGGCACAGAGGCATTGCCCAGGTTCACGGTTTGCGCGATCACCGCTTCCTGCTGCGAGCTATTCAGCGGCAGCTTACTAACTTCCCGCTGCACTGCTCCCGAAAAAAACAATACTGCCAGCGCACCAAAAATAGCATTGGCAAAAACACCGGCAATACGTGTAATGGCATTGTTTACACCGGAGGCTGTGCCGGATAAATGATCACTCACAGAACCCATTACGGCAGCAGTTAACGGCGCCACGGTGATAGACATGCCCAATCCCAAACCTACCAGGCCGGGGAAAAAGGTAGTCCAGTAATCAGCTGCGCCCTGCGTTTGCTTTACAAAAGATAGCAACAGTAAACCACCGCCGGCAACACACGGACCCACCACCAGGAATAAACGGGGACCGTATTTATCAGCAAGACTCCCGGCAAAACGCGCAATAGTGATCATTAATACCGTAAAGGGTAAAAAGGTAAGTCCGGACTGAAGCTGGGTGTAACCCTGTACCTGCACCATGTCCAACGAAAGGAACAACATTCCTGCACCAAGACCTGCATATAGAAAGAACGTCAGCAGGTTGGTACCGGTGAAGGTTAAATTCTTAAACAGGTGCACCGGCAGCATGGGGTGGCGACTTTTATTTTCCACCACTATAAAAACAATCAGCAATATTACACCGCCGGCAATGGTACCGTATACTTCCGGATTACGGAAGCCCAGCAACGGCATCCGCAGAAACCCAAACGTGAGCAGGGCCAGTCCTGCGGCAGTAAGCACCGCGCCTGGATAATCCAGCCGTTGATCCCCTTCCGTTTCCCTGCTCTCCCTTACTTTCAACGCCAGGAATACCAGGGCGGCCACACCAATCGGCACGTTGATGAAAAAGATATATCGCCACAGCCCGGCATCGGCAAGTGCGCCGCCGAGTATAGGCCCACCCATTGTCACCAGCGTGGTGATGGCCGACCAGGTGCCGATAGCCTTCCCTCTTTCATTTTCATTGATGGAAGAGGTAATTAAAGAAAGACTTCCGGGAATCATCAGCGCGCCGCCGATACCCTGTATCATGCGGAAAATGATCAGCAATGTGGCAGTGCCGGCAAACCCACAGGCGGCAGAACCCAGGATGAATACGAAGATGCCGGCCATAAAAATTTTCTTTCGGCCCAACCTGTCGCCCAATGTACCGCCTATCAATATGAGCGAAGCCAGCATGAGCAGATAGGCGTTTAATACCCAGAACAGGTCTGCCGCAGAGGCGTTCAGGTTATGTTGCAGTGCAGGCAACACCACGTTCAATGCGGTGCCATCTATAAAAGCCATAGCAGAAGCGAGAATGGTGGTTACCATTACCCATCTGCCTTCGGAACTGCGGAGTGCTACGGTTGTCATGATAATCATTAACGTTCAACTGCTTAAAATGTTCCCTTCATTACCTGTTCATTTCCGGACACACCGGTTGCACAAGCGGACATTTAACATGATAATAAGAAATCATAACGTTATCAATATCAGTGCTTGTTATTATTGGCATATTTTTCATTCTTTAGCTGTCAATCCCACACTTCCTGTTATGCTCAAAAGTTATATAAAAATAGCCTGGAGAAATTTGCTCCGCAACAAAGTGTATGCTGCCATCAATGTGATTGGCCTCGCGCTTGGCATCAGTGCCTGCCTCGTGATTTTTCTCAGTGTTCATTTTGAACTGAGTTATGATAATTTTCATCCCGGCAGAGAAAACATTTACCGGATTGTATCGCAGCTCAATTCTCCGGACCGTGGCATCAGTAAAATGTCCCGTGTACCGGATTCGGCCCCGGAGGCTTTATCCAACAAATTTGCAGGGGTTCAGACGCTGGCGGCTATCCATCCTATCCGTCCCAAAGTAGCTGTTTCCGGCAGCAACGGCGTGGTGAAGAAATTTGAAAGCGGCAGTAAACCTAATGTGGTGATTGCCTCCCCTGAATACTTCAGCATATTTCAATATACCTGGCTGGCCGGTAAGCCCGGCACTGCTTTACAGGAGCCCTTCAAAGTAGTACTAACAGCCAGCAAAGCGGTTAAATACTTCGGCGATCTGCCCGCAGAAAAGTACCTCGGAAAAATCGTTTACTATAACGACTCTATCCCGTTAACAGTAGCTGGTATTGTGAAAGACCTTCCACAAAACAGTGATTTCCTCTTCAACGATTTTATCTCCTTTGCCTCGGTAAAAAACAGTCCGTTCGAAAATGAATTCGGGTTCGGTCAATGGGGCATGTTCGGCGGCACACAAGCATATGTAAAGCTAAACCCGGGCGCTGATACAGTATTGCTGAACAGGCAGCTGGCGGCCTTCGCCAACGAACGGGTATTAGGGCAAGACGGTGTAAGCAAAGCCTTCCGCCTGCAACCATTGGCAGATATCCATTTTAACGGCGACTATACGGATGAATTCGGACACAAGGCACATCTTCCTACCATGTATGGCCTCATGGCCATCGCGTTATTTATACTGATCATTGCGGCCATCAACTTTATAAATCTCTCCACTGCCCAATCAGTGGAGCGCTCCAAAGAAATAGGCATAAGGAAAGTGCTGGGCAGCAACAAACGAAGCCTGGTGGTATACTTCCTTACGGAAACATTCCTTCTTACAACATCAGCGGTGTTGTTGTCGCTTTTAGCAGTAAAACCTTTACTGGAACTTTTCAGTTCGTTTATGCCCGACGGTGTGTCGCTGCATTTATTCAGCTGGCCTACCCTCCTGTTCCTGTTGCTCCTCACGCTGTTTACCACGCTGCTGTCCGGCTTATACCCGGCAAAAATATTGTCTTCGTTTAAACCGGTACAAAGTCTCAAAGGCAGCACCGGTGTGAAAGGAAACCAACGGGGATATCTTCGTATAGGCCTGGTCGTTTTCCAGTTTACCATCTCCCTGGTATTTATTATAGGCTCGCTGGTGATCAATAACCAGATCAGGTATATGCTGAACAAAGATCTTGGATTTACGAAAGATGCGATCATCACCTTTGATACCAACCGCGCATATGCCAAAACCCTTCCCGGTGTATTGGCAGAGAAGATCCGGTTGCTGCCGCAGGTGGAAATGGTGAGCTTAAGCCAGGGGCCACCGTCCGACAATGGCCACTGGGGCACAGATCTTAAATACACAGACAAAACCGAACTGCGCGCAAACTGCCACCTCGAATTCGGCGATGAAAATTATCTGCCTTTGTACCAGCTGAAACTGGTAGCCGGCAGGAACCTGCGCACTTCCGATACCATCAGCGAAGTGCTGATCAATGAAACCTGCGCCAAAGCGTTAGGGTTTAAAAACCCGGCAGATGCGGTCGGCAAATTTGTAGAGTCGGGCATGAGCGACCGGCCGTCGCGGAAAATCATACCTGTTGTTGGTGTGCTGGCCGATTTTCATACCGTTGCGCTCCGTGATCAGATCAAGCCTGTTTTCATCGCTTCTTCCCAGGATATCTGCCGGTTTGTAAATGTAAAGCTGTCGCTGGCCGGTTTTACCGGCGAACAACTGCAACGGACCATTGCCGGCATCGGGAAAGCATATGCGTCGGTATACCCCGGCGAAAAATTCGACTACCACTTTTATGACGATACCATCCGCAAATTTTACGAACGGGAACGACAAATGGAGCAGCTGATGAACACCGGCATGACCATCGCCATCGTTATTTCGTGTCTTGGTTTATTTGGCCTCGCCGCCTTTACTGCCCGCCAGCGTACCAAAGAAATCGGTATCCGCAAAGTGCTGGGCGCCAGCGTGAGTAATATTGCGGCCCTGCTGAGCAAAGACTTCCTCCGGTACGTTTTCATTGCGGCCGTGCTGGCCTCTCCCATTGCCTGGTATGCCATGCACAAGTGGCTGCAGGGCTTTGCTTACAGCGCGCCTATCTCCTGGTGGATGTTTGTACTGGCCGGCATCATTGCCATGTTCATCGCACTGGTAACGGTCAGCTTCCAGTCGGTAAAAGCAGCTCTCGCTAATCCTGTGAAAAGCTTGAAAGCAGAATAGTCATATTATCTTTACATGATCATTTCAGATAAAAAAGCCGGTTGACAGATAACCGGCTTTTTTACCAATTATTCCGATAGATCGACCATCTTTATTTATCTTCATTGTCCGATCTTTGCAAAGATGTCAGGCGCCAGATGAAAAAGACGATCTTATCAGTATTAATTTACTGCGGTATAATAGGCACACCCTGGAATGATCTGAGAGCACAGGCTTCCACTGAAAATACGCGGTTGTTCCGCTTTTACGAAGACAACGACTTCATTAACCTGAATGGTAATGGAACGGACCAGGCATATACCAATGGTACCCGGTTCGATTTGTTTTATATCAGGCAGCACCCTCCGCATTCCTTTCCCGACCGCTGGATGCCAAAAGCAGGTAAAGAAAGCATCAATACCTATGGCTGGGGATTTATGCAGGTAATGTTTACCCCCCAGGACCTCCGGAAAGTGGTGCCTGTACCGGGCGACTTTGCTTATGCCGGCGGATTGTTTATCACCCATACCCTTCACTCTTCCAACCCCATTCATAAATACAACCTCCAAACGGAATGGTTTGCAGGTGTAATGGGGCCGTGGGCGCTGGCAAAAGAAACACAAACCCTTGCCCACCGCATTCTCGGCTATACAAGACCCCGGGGATGGCGTAACCAGATCGGGAACAAATTACTCCTCAATCTCAATCTCACTGCAGAAAAACAGGTAGCAGCGTATAAAAAAATAGCAGAAGTAACAGCAGGCGGTCAGTTATACGCCGGCACCATGCTGAATGGTTTCGCCGTGTACTCCCTGATCAGGATTGGCAAAATGCTTCCTTACTATAACGGCTATATTTCCCAATACGCCACCACAAAGCGCTGGCAGCTTTACGCCACCATCCGGCCCAGTGTGGAGCTGATGTTCACCAACGCACTCGTGAAAGGCGTAGCTCCGCCCGAAGATCCGCAACAACCGCCCAAGCCAGGCAACCGCCCAACATTTGCCAACAATAAACTGTTAACTGGTATAGACTGCGGACTGGTGGCCGTATACGGCAAGGTTGGATTTTCTCTCACCCAGAGAACCATGTCGCCGGTGATCAATGGATTATCACACCACGAAGTTGGCAATATTTCTTTCTATCTTGCATGGTAAACGGGCAACCGACTTTTTGACCAATATTGCCGACTTATTAACCTTTGAAGGCAACTCAGATCAATGAAACTTTGCAATATGAAACAGGGACGGGGCGAGCTATACAAACACGCGGAATTTTTGCGTGAAAACGGGTTGCCGGAAATACCGTACAACTTTGGTATCTCTATCTTTAATGATATGAGCCTGGCTGATTTTGACAATATCAGAACAAACTTCAGGTCCGATTTCACTACCATACTACTGGTAAAAAAAGGAAAAATCATCGGTTCCTTAAATCGCGAGGAGTATACCATGGGTGCCAACAGCCTGTTGCTGGCGTCGCCCAGCAGCACCAAAAAAATGATCTCCGTGGATAAAACAGCCGTGGTTTCTGTGGTGAGTTTCACACTGGATTTCCTGGTGGCCATTGGAATGCCTCCTGCTAAAATGGAGTTGTATGATTATTTCACTACCCGGTATTCCCCGCACTGGCAGCTTAATAAAGAAGATGCGAATACGATAGCGGAACACCTTAACCAACTGGCTATCCGCTCCGATAACCTGATGCAGAAATTACCTTTTGCAAAAGAGTTGCTGCATCATACCTTCTTCCTGTTGCTCTATGAACTGGCATCGCTGAGTACAAAATACCAGCAACAAAAAGCGTCCAATATTTCAAGAAAGGAAAGCCTGGTGATCAGCTTCACCAACCTGGTACAGCTGCAGTTCAGGCACCAGCGTAACCTGCAGCAATATGCAGAACAGTTATTTGTAACACCTAAATACCTGACGGAAACCGTTAAAGAAATGACAGGCAAAAATGCAGGAGAAGTGATCGACGATTTCGTGATGCTGGAAGCCAAACTCCTGCTCGACGATCCGAAACTCAGCATCTCACAGGTAGCAGAGCTGCTGCATTTCAGCGACCAGTCTTTCTTTGGTAAATTCTTCAAACGACATACAGGCTACTCCCCTAAAGAGTTCCGCGCTGTTCATCAATAAAGATTATTGTTACGACTAACAGTGTAACAGTTGTAGGTTTAAGGTACAGGCCGGGATACTCTTACCCGGCCTCTTTTTTTTCGTATGGCCATTACCGTATGTAGCTAAAAAACAAACCGACTTTCAGACCAGCTTACCCGATTTATCAACCTTTTCCCACGCAATCATCTCCCCTAATTTTGTGCGCACAATACTTGTATTTCATCATAGTAATAAAATCTGTTTATGTCAACGACGTTTAAACCAGTTTCCTTTTTTATCATGGCGGCAGCACTTACCGCCTGTGGCAGCAATGAAATAAAACAACCGCAGCAATCTCCGGTGAAAGTGAACGTGTTTAAAGTTCAGAAAAGTGATATCGCCCGGGAGCTGGTTTACTCTGGCACCATAGAACCTGATAATACCGCGGAGATAGGATTTGCAGTACCCGGCGTGGTAAATAATATTGCTGTGGAAGAAGGACAGCTGGTGAAACAGGGACAGTTACTGGCATCGCTCGACGCCACCGAATACAGCAATTCACTTGCCATTGCCAACGCATCGCTCGACCAGGCAGAAGACCTATATGGCCGTTTGAATGCACTCTATGAAAAAGGTAGCTTGCCCGCGAAAGATTATATCGACATAAAAACAAAACTGGCACAAGCCAAAGCCAATAAACTGATCAGCGCCAAACATATCGCCGACAGCCGCCTTTATGCGCCCATCACAGGCATCATTACCGCCCGGAAAATTGAAAGAGGCAGCGCAGCCGCTCCCGGCGTTCCGGCGTTTACCATCATCAAAACAGATATGGTATACGCAAAAGTAACCGTGCCTGAAAGCGAAGTAGGCGCATTGAAACAAGGCGCCGGTGCAATGGTATTTATTCCCACGCTGAACGACAGCACCGCCGGGAAGATCACTATCATCAACCCCCAGGCAGATGCCACCTCACGTACTTACAGCGTCAAAATAAAACTGAATAATCAACACGGACAGCTCCTTCCAGGCATGCTGGCCACCATTAAAATGAATACCGGCAGCACCGTGAACGCACTTACCATCCCGGCCACCGCAGTAGTAAGGGATGCAGACGATATCACGTACGTATTTATCACCAACGCGCAAAATAAAGCCGTACGTAAACGTATCACTGTAGGCGCACTCACCGGCAAAAATGAAGTAGTGGTAACAACCGGATTAAATGGCGGCGAACAGGTAGTTACCGCAGGACATTCCAACCTGAAAGACGGCACCGCCATCAGCCTGTAGCATTAAACAATTTTTACTTAGTCCGACAATCCTGGAAGAATGAAAAAAAGAAAGATCAGCTTCATTGAAGCTGCCATGCGATATAAACAGGTAACCATCGTGGTAACGGCATTGCTGCTCCTGCTGGGCACCTACTCACTGCTCAATATGCCGCGGTCCGAGAACCCGAAGATAGATATGCCCGTAGCAATGGTATACGCATTTTACCCCGGCGCAGATGAAGTACAAATGGAAAAACAGGTAACCAATAAAATAGAACAATACCTGTTTTCCTTTGAAGAAGTAAACAAGGCGAAAACCAAATCACAGACAAAAGACGGCCAGGTTTTCATCACCGTGGAATTACACACCAGTATCAAAGACCGGAAAAAATTCTGGAGCACCCTGCAACATGGCCTCAATACCGTAGCCAGGCAATCGCTTCCCTCCGGTGTAATTGGTCCTGTAGTGAACAGTAATTTTGGAGATGTAACCGCACAAATCATTACGGTATCCTCTAATCAACGCAGTTATGCCGAGATAGAAAAGTACCTGGATAAAATAGAAGACGGGCTCAAAATCATTCCGGAAGTGTCCAAAATAAACAGGTCCGGCGGCCAGAAGCAACAACTATATGTTACCATCGATGATCAGAAGATGCAGCAGTATGGTTTTGACCTGTCAACTATTATCCGCACCCTGCAAATGCAGAACGTAACCGGCTATTCAGGAGAAATGACCATCAGCTCCAATACCTTCCCGGTGTTCACCAACAGCCAGTATAAAACCGAAGCAGACATCGCATCACAGATTATTTATACCACACCGCAAGGCACAGTAGTACGACTGAAAGATGTAGCGAAAATTGAACGCCGCTTTGAAGAGCCATCTTCGTTTATCCGTATAGGTGACGACAAGGTAATGATGCTCGCCATTGAAATGCAGCCAGGCAACAACATCGTGCAGTTCGGGCATATTGTACAGGATAAGCTGAAAGAGATCCAACAGGATTTTCCGGAAGATGTAAAAATAACCACCATCGTAAACCAGCCGGAAGTAGTGGATGAAAGCATCCGTCACTTTATGAAGGAGTTTGGTTTAGCCATCGCCTCCGTAATCATAGTGGTGATGCTGCTGTTGCCTGTGCGCGTGGCAGCCGTATCCTCCCTCGCCGCACCGATCTCTATTCTTATTACGTTTGGCCTGATCAATATCATGGGCATAGAACTGCACCAGGTAACCCTCGCCGCGCTGATTATTGTATTGGGAATGGTGGTGGATAATGCGATTGTAGTGGTAGACAATTATATTGAAAAGCTGGATGAAGACATCACGCCGTGGACCGCTGCCTGGCAGGCGGCCAAACAGTTGTCGCTCCCCATTTTCACCGCAACGCTGGCTATCATCTTTGCCTTCGCGCCACTGGCCTTGTTCATGAACGGCATCTCCAAAGATTTCATCGCCGCTCTCCCGGTAACCATAGCAGTGGCATTGATCACCTCAATGGCGGTGGCTTTGCTGTTAACGCCATACACCTGTTATGTATTTATCAAGAAAGGGCTGAAGCATAAAGTAAGTACCACCAAACAAAGAAAAAGCCTGCTGGATCGTTTACAGAACACGTTTAACAAAGGCATTGAGCTGGCTTTCCGCTTCCCGAAAACAACCGTGGGCATTGCCGCAGGCGCCGTCGTACTGGCACTGGTGCTGGCAGGAAAAGTGAAACAGGAGTTCTTCCCGCTGAGCGAAAGCAAACAGTTTAACGCCGAAATATGGATGGCCAACGGCACCTCCCTCGAAGAAACAGAACGGGTGGTGAAGCTCGTGGAACAGGAACTGCAAAAGGACAAGCGCGTAACCAGCATCGCCAGCTTTGTTGGCACCAGCTCTCCCCGGTTCAATGTTACCTATGCACCGGAGATGCCCCGCCGGAACTTCGCGCAGGTATTTATTACCACTTCCGGCAACGACGCTACCAACGACCTGGTAAAGGAATACCTGCCAAAGTTTGAAGGCTTTGTACCCAACGGCTATATCCGCCTGCGGCAACTGAGCATGCAGGAAGGTTCTCCGCTGGCCATACGCATCATCGGCGAAGATCTCCATGATCAGAAGCGCGTTGCCGCACAGGTAACAGAGATCCTCCGGCATACGCACGGCGCCAACTGGGTACGCTCCGATTATGAAGACGATTACCTCGGCGTAAGCCTCAAAATAAAAGAAGATGCGGCCGCCAGATTGGGTGTTTCCAACCAGCTGATCACACAAACCATCGGCGCCGGCCTGAAAGGCTATGCCGTATCCCAGATCTGGGAGGGCGACAAACCCATAGACATCTTCCTCCGGCTGGATGCCAATAACAGGAAAGAGTTCAGTGACCTCAGCAATCTTCATCTCATCAGCATGTATGGCAGCAAGGTGCCGTTGAAGGAAGTAGCGGAACTCACGCCTTCGTGGCATACGGGCGTAATAGCCCACAGAAACGGTATCCGTACCCTCACGGTATTGTCTGAAGCACAAATGGGCGTAATGGCCTCCGAAATACTGAAGAAAGCGCAGCCCGAAATTGAGAAGCTGCAGCTGCCACCGGGCATCAGTATCCAATACGGCGGCGATGCGGAATCGTCCGGCGAAAATGCGCCGGGCATGGGTTTAGCATTGGGCACCAGCCTGATCCTGATCCTGCTTACGTTGCTGTTCCAGTTTAAAACCTTCGGGAAAACGCTGATCATCCTGGCCACTTTCCCGCTCAGTTTACTGGGCGCCTTCCTCGGCCTGTATGTAACCGGTAATCCGATGGGCATGACCGCCTTCATGGGTATCATCAGCCTGATAGGCATCGTGGTGCGTAATGGTATTATCCTCGTGGACTATGCCGATGAACTGATACGGGACCACGGCTATACGATAAAAGCCGCCGCACTTGGCGCCGCCAAACGGCGTATGCGTCCCATCTTCCTCACATCGGCAGCAGCAGCCATTGGCGTGTTGCCCATGATCATCGGAAAATCACCGCTGTGGGCGCCGCTGGGCAGCGTACTGGCGTCGGGGTTAATTGTATCGATGATACTCACCCTGTTTGTGATTCCCGTGCTTTACTACCTTTTTGTAAGACCCGCACCGGAAGCTGCGGAAGCGCCTGATGCAACCGTGGAAATCATGTATAAACCGGCGCATTAATTTATCCATACTGCCGGTGGCAGGAATATTTATAAAACAACAGCAATGAAATCAAGATCCATATTTATTATAATGGCGGTGCTGGCAGGGAATGTGACAATGGCACAAACGCCGGTACTATCCATCGCCGATTGCCAGCGGATGGCACTGGAACAGAATAAAAAAATAAAGGCCGCACAATTTGAAATCAACGCGGCCCAGGCGGCGCTCAAATCGGCGGAAGCCAATGCCTACCCTTCTATCGACGGATCAGTACTGGGCGCATACCTCGGCAAACCCATTGGCGGCGCATTAAACGGCGCCATTCCGGAATACTTTGCCACTGCTTCTGTTACGGCTACACAACCCATTTATGCAGGCGGAAAAATCCGCGCGGGCAAAGCCGCCGCTGCAAAAGGTATCAGCATCCGGGAAAATCAGAAAGCCCTTACTTCCGCAGAAGTGCTGCTGAATGTAAATAAAGCATACTGGCAGATCGTACAGGCCAACGAAAAAATAATCCTCGCCCGCAGGTACCAGGAGATGCTGACGTCTTTACAAAAAGAATTAAAGAATTCCTTCGACGCAGGACTCATCTACAAAAATGACCTGCTCCGCGTGGAGGTAAATCTGAATGAAGCCGCGGTGAATCTTTCGCAGGCAGAAGATGGCTTTGTGCTCGCAAAACTTTACCTGGCGCAGATCACAGGCATGCCCGGCAATACGGCTTTTGCAGTAGCGGATTCGGTTACAGGCGACTTCAACGAGCTTACCCTCAAAGAATGGCAAAACGCCGCAGACAACCGCCCGGAAATAAAACTCCTGAAAAACTCGCTGGAAGCAGAAGCGCTACAGAAGAAAATACTGAAAGGCGATCTGCTCCCCACCATCGGTGTAAGCGCCGCGGGCCTCGCCACCGCCGGAAAAGGCGTGAATATCAGCAACGGCAATGATTTCATGGGATCATATTACGGTCTTGCCAGTATCAGCATCCCCATCTTCGACTGGGGCAAAAAGGCCAGTAAAATAAAAGAACAATCTTTTAAGATCTCAGCACAGCAGCAACAACTGGAGGAAACAAAGGAACTGATCAGCATTGAAGTACAACAGGCCTATCTCGCCCTTAATCAATCTGTCAGAAAAATAAATAAATCACTCCTGTCGCTGACACAGGCGGAGGAAAACCTCAAACTGGCCAACGACCGGCTCAAAGCCGGCACCATCACCGGTAAAGACGTGCAGGAAGCGCAGGCCATCTGGCAACAGGCATACAGCAGCATTATTGACAGTAAAGTGGAATATAAGATCAACGAAGCGGCTTATAAAAAAGCAACCGGAACCCTGCAATAATCAATTCCTGTAACAGCAAAAACTGCATTGTATGAAAAAAGAAAAAGAGAAGATAATGGCCACCGCATCGGCATTATTCTGCCACAGCGGTATCAGGAGCATTACAGTGGAAGATATCATGAAAAACTGCAGCATGTCTAAAAGAACCTTCTATGAATACTTCAACAGTAAAGATCAACTGGTGGAGTTCATCATAGAGCAATGGACTGCGAAGTCCGTCAGGTACCTGTCGCTGAACCGGTATGTATCGGTGAATGCCATCTCAGAAATGAGTAACTTTTTCCGCATCACCGAAAATATTCTCCGGCGCATTAAGCCCATCTTTTTTCATGAACTCAGAAAGTACTATGCAGGCAGCTGGAAAAAACTTGACCAGTTCAGGGATGACGCCCTTATTCCTTTCCTGGTGCAAAATATTGACCGCGGACATAAGGAAGAAATTTACCGCAGCAACATCGACCGGGACCTCATCGGGGAAATACACTTTACCTGTTTGCAGATTATCCTGGAAGACATCTGGATGCCGGGCGTTAACCCGGAAAGGGTTTATCGTGAAATGAATATGATATTTCTACACGGACTGGTAAATATAAAAGGCATGAAACTAATGGACGAAAGACGGGATGATGATTAAACAGCTCCGGTACTGAACAGGCGGATGCGTCTGTTCAGTACCGGATATATCAACCTTACTTCCCGCTGAAAAGCATTGCTGCCGGAAGGGGGAAATCCTCCTGCCCTTCTGTTTTAAGATAAACGGGCTGCAAGTCATTTCCATTCTTTTTATGAAAATAGTTGATCCGAAACGGGTAAAATCCTTTCTCCAGGGGCACCATAAAGCTCTCCCCTTCATCTGCCTTGAAATGCACACCAAGAATTAACCGGTTATTCAAATACACCTTTGTATGCTCATTGCCGGTTCCCATCTCAAAAATATAATATCCCGGTTCACTGATCTTAATATACCCCTCCTGCACCAGTGCGTAATTATTTTTCTTTGAAGTTTTATTAAGATTAAAATCTGTCGTGGCAATACCTGTTTCACCCGGCTTTAATTTCCTGAAATCAGGTATGGTATCCCAGTTGCCTTCATAATATTTATACCGCAGTCCTCCCGGCTTCGATCCTGCCGGCATTGCCGCAGCCGGAAACACTTCTCCCACCTGGAAAAAAGCACTGGCTGATTTATTGTATTCTTTTCGTTTACCCATAGAGGTGACGATTATTTTTGCATCCTTATCGATCGTAATGGGCGTTTCTTCGCCTGTTATCCGGGGAGAATAAATACCGGGTGTTGTACCATCAGTTGTATAATGGAGATATGCATCTGCTGCCAGGTTATAGCATATTAATTTAAAAGGCTTGTTGCGCAATACGATGCCGTTATCCGGCTTGATAGCAATTTTCCGGGACGTAGGATACCCTCCTGTAGACGCATAGAACCCGCCATAGGAAAATTTCAGTCCTTCCCAGAAGCCTTTAAAATTTGTTGAATAATGGGTTTCATTGCTATACTGCACACATTTCCAGTCGAGGCCGGCGGGGGCTTTTGCTTTGAGAATGGAATCCATTCCCGCCACGCCCATGAATTGATAAGCCGCACCTTCGCGGCCGGCAATAAAAAGCGTGTTGTTCAAGGTATCCCGGTGAGCAAATTTTTCAGCGGCCAGTTTATGCAGGTAAAAATTATCCCACCACAAACTCGGATCAATAGCTACATAGGAAGTAAACAGATCGGGCGCCGTTAAAAATGTATACATTACAAACAGTCCGCCCATTGAACCGCCATACAACGTATGCCCGCCCGATTTTGCGTGATACTGCCTGTTGATATAGGGCATCAGTTCATTCCGGAAAAACAACAGGAACCGGTTGGCCTCCCCTGTATTGGCCGATGTTTTTGTTGGCGCCAGATCTCTTTCCCGCATATTCACGCCATCCCGTACAAAGTCCGGAATGCCCACCAGGATAGTGTTTTTGGGAATAAAGCCTTCCCATTGCAAAAGGCTCCATTCCACATTCAAAAAGTCCGGGATGTCGCCCAGGCAATATATTACTTCGTATTGGATGGCGGGATCGTAATTCTTCGGGAGCACCACATTCACGGGCCTGGTTTCCTTTAGTATGGCGGAAAAAAGGGAATCTTTCACCGGGGAAATATCCTGCGATCTGGCGATAATGCTGATCAGAAGCAGGATGAGCAGCTGAACTTTAGCGATGGTAAATGCTTTCATTGATAAGGTATCTTATAAAAATAAGGGTTTTCGGCCAGTGATGGTAATCCTTCGCAGGCCGTCAATAAAATTTGTCTTTTTGTAAAGTATACTTTACTTTTATGATAGAAAATATCTTCCCTATGTTTACAGCCACAAAATATTTTGGCATCGCACTGGTGCTTGCAGGCATCCCGCTTTTCTGGATGAACCATGCGCAAACCGGGTCCGAACTGCCGCTCATCACCGGGTTATTCCTGGTACTTTTTACCCGCGAAAAAACAGAAGATGAAAGGGCGCAAAGCCTGCGAGCCAATGCACTGATGATCAGCTTTGCGTTGGGATATATCATTGAAGTGGGAACTACCTATCTTCATAGCAAAGGCGTACTGGCCTTTCAGCTGTCTACTCCCCGCTACTTTATCATGCTGGTGCTCACCCTGGGTATCCTGATATTTTACACCAGGTTGCTCTTCACCGGCAGCTACAGCAAGTAAGGCGATATGAAAAACACGATTAAAGTGGAAAGGGCCAAACAAAATATCACGCAGGGGGAACTGGCGGAAAAAGCGAATGTATCCAGGCAAACCATTAACGCCATAGAACTGGGTAAGTTTATTCCCTCTACATTACTGGCGTTAAAAATAGCGCGCATCTTTGGGACTACCGTTGAACAGCTGTTTACACTGGAACCGCATGATGAATAAAACAACTGCTGGCAATTTTTATTAACCTTCCTTAACATTAATGCAAGGCTTGTTAACCTGCTTTTGCGGCACGCGGACCTACTTTCGGTAACAAAGTAAACGTCCGCTATGCAAAAATGTTACCTGTGGCTTCTTATCTGTTGTTTATCACTTGCTGCCAACGCACAAAAGAATGGCGTAATCAAAGGTGTCGTGTCCGATACCAGCGCCGGGCGACCAGTGGCATCGGCCACCATCACCCTGCTGAAGAAAAAAGACTCCTCGCTGGTATCCTTTACCATGACCAACGAGAAAGGATCTTTTGAAATCACCGGTATTCCCGCCGGCGAGTACCGCCTGCTCATCACGCATGTAAAATATCATTCCCTCCAGCGTACAGTGACTATCAGCGCTACGGCACCGGTAGTAAACTTTCCTTCCCTTATCCTCCACGATCTAAGTGTTCAGCTTAATGAAGTGGAGATAACCGGCGAAGCGCCACCGGTAACGCTCATCGGCGATACCATCCAATATAACGCTGGCTCTTTTAAAACACCGCCCAACTCCAGCGTGGAACAACTGCTGAAAAAACTACCGGGCGTGCAGGTGGCTAAAGACGGCTCCGTAAAAGCTCAGGGCCAGAAGGTGAACCGCGTACTGGTAGACGGCAAAGAGTTTTTTGGCAACGATCCTAAAATGGCTACCAAAAATCTACCTGCCGATGCGGTGGATAAAGTACAGGTATACGACCGTCTCAGCGATGCCGCACAACTCACCGGCTTTGATGATGGTAACAGCGAAAAAACCATCAACCTGAAACTAAAACAGGATAAAAAGAAAGGCATGTTTGGAAAAGCAATGGCTGGCGCAGGCACCAGCGACCGTTACGAAGGACGATTCAACATCAACGCCTTTAAAGGCGCCCGGCAGTTTTCCGCTGTCGGCATGGCCAACAACACCAATGCGGAAGGCTTTTCCTTTATGGATATGATGAGCTTCAGCGGGGAACTGAACCGCATGCGGCAAAGCGGCAGCGGCAATGCCAGCTTCACCATGAGTTCTGATAATCCGGCTGCTGCGCTCATGGGTGGCAACAGTGGCAATGGCATCACAACTGCATGGGGTGGCGGGATCAATTATAATAACATCATCGGGAAGAAAACAGACTTTACCAGCAGCTACTTCTATAACCGCTACAACCCTTACCAGGAAAGCGAAATACAGCGCCAGTATTTTCTGCCCGACTCTTCTTATTTCTATAACCAGCGTGCTACCAGTGACAACCTCAATAATAGCCACCGCCTCAACCTCGGCGCCGACATCCAGATCGATTCCTTACACTCGGTTAAAATATCCTCGTCTTTCGGCTACCAGGAAAACCGCAGCAAAAGCTACAGCAAATATGAAACCCTATCGGAAGATCAGCAGCTGGCCAACGAAGGCTTCAGCAACAACTATTCAACCGGTCATGGTTCCAATTTCCGTAATGATGTATTGTTCCGTAAAAAATTCCGGCGCAAAGGGAGAACATTTTCGCTCAACCTGCAAAACAGTTCCAATAACAGCGAAAGCAATGGCAGCCTGCTTTCCGTCAACCATTTTTATAACCGCCCTGCATCGCAACCCAATTACGATTCCATTCATCAGCGCAATACCATATCCGGCAATATGAACAGCTACAACGCACGCGCCGTATATACGGAACCGTTATTCAAACATTCGCTTATAGAGTTTAGTATCGGTAACAGCTATACGAAAACTACTTCCGATAAAATCACTTATGACTACAACGGTGATAATGGAAAGTTCGACCAGCCGAATCCCGCGCTGACAAACAACTTCGAAAATGCCTACAGCTATACCAATGCAGGCATCCGTCTGCGTACAAAACAAAAAAAATACAGTCTAGCTGCGGGCCTCAACTGGCAGAATGCTTCCCTGAAAGGCACTATTATCGCCGGCACCAAAGACTCAGTGATCCGTCAAACGTTTTATAACCTGTTGCCGTCGCTGCGTTTTCAATACGACTTTACCCGTTACCGCAACCTCAGCATCAACTATGCGGCCATCACTAACCAGCCCAATATGTCGCAGCTGCAGCCGGTTCCGGACATCAGTGACCCGCTCAATATCCGCGAAGGAAACCCCGACCTGAAGCCGGAGTTAACACATGCGGTACAGTTAAATTTCATCTCGGTAAATCCTTTCAGAAATAAAAACCTGTTTGCTTTTTTCAACATCCAGGAAACGCAGAACAAGATCGTGGATGCTGATGTAGTGGATAGTCTTGGTATCAAATACAGCCGGCCGGTGAATGTAAACGGCGTGTTTAACATGACCGGCAGCATCAACCTGGGACTACCCCTGCGAGCATTGAAAGGTACGGTTAACTTCAGCAGCAACGTGGGTTACAGCAAAACCAAACAGTTTATCAATAACGTATCTAACGGTATCAGTACAGTTACGCTGGGGCCTTCTGTACGCTTTGACCTGAACCCTGCGGATAAGCTGGACCTCTCGTTCAGCGCGGGTTTCAATTACTACAAAACGGCTTACTCTCTGCAGCCAGCCCTTAACACGGGTTATTTTCTGCAGCAATATGAAGGAGAAGTAAACTGGCAGCTGCCGGCAAATTTTTATGTCAGCACCAGTTTTAACTATGCTATTAACAGTCGGCGTACCGATGGATTTAATGCGAAGGTGCCGTTATGGAATGCGGCTGTCAGCCGCCAGTTCCTCCGTTTTAACCGTGGGGAACTGAAGCTGAGCGCGTTTGATATCCTGAATGAAAATGTGGGCATCAACCGCAGTACTAACCAGAATTATATTGAAGACAGCCGCACCAAAAACCTGCAACGCTTTTTCCTGCTGAGCTTTACTTATAGTCTTAGTAAGAATGGCCTTGTCACCGCCGCTGCGCCGGGTATCAGGATGATCCGGCGTTAAAGAGTGAGGTATATATAAAAGGGGCCGGAATATCATCCAGGCCCCTTTTCTTATTGTCCTATTCTGATAGTCCGGGTAGCTCCGCCGCCATTGCGTTGCATGTCTTTCATCAGTTTTTCGCGTGTTTTATTAAATTCTTCTTCCGTTACTTTTTTCCCTTTGGAGGGTTCGCGGATGGCGGCAAGATCTGTTTGTGCCGATACTTCCAGCGCCTGGTACACCATTTCGCCGTTGTTGATATCTACAGCCAGGATAAGACCAGGGAGCTGTCCCTGGTAATCCGGCCCGGCTGGTACGGGGATAGCCAGTGTAAACCAGACCGTGATATTGGCAGTATCGGCCACCTCGCTGGTTTTCATCTGCCCGTTTTCCATGGAGGTCATGGCGCGCTTGCCAATACGCTGTGTTACGGCCTGTTGGCAGGGATAATTGAGGATGGTGCGGGTTTCGCCGGTGATCTTCCAGTTGAGTTTATGAATGCTGTCCGTGATAATGTAGTTCTTTGCGGCAAACTCACGTTGTTCTACTACGCGATCGTTTGAAAAACTGGTGTAGGTGATGTCGTTGTCGCCTGCTACCATCATGCGGATGTGCATGCCGCCTTCAGCGGCAAATTCTTCGGGCGCATCTTCTTCCACGGCGCGGCGGAGCGACTGCCCGTTGCCAAACAATACTTCGATCTTATCTTTCCTGGAATGCGGCAGCAGGTTATCGGGTTCTGCGCTGTCGTCTGCACCGGCGGTCATTCCCATCATACGCATCTTCATCTGTATAGTGCGTTCGTAAAGTACGCGCCCCTGCTGCTGCTGGCCACTGGCGGTTAACAGGCATCCGCTGATGGCCAGCGTAAAAATTATCTTCTTCATGTTAAATACATTTAAGAAAATAAAGCTATTTCCTTCCCGCCGGAACAGAGGTTAATGTCACTTGATTTAATGTTAATTTAGGTTAATGTTTCCGCGTTGGGAAGCAGGAAATGATACATTTGCGGTAGTATTGTTATTTCTGACCATTCAATCAACATAGTGCGATATAAACTTTCCACACCGGCTACTGTTTTCCTGATTGCGTTGACCATCCTGCTGATCACCGCTTTCCAGGCATACTGGCTGAGTAATAACTACCGGGAAGAAAAAAGGCTGTTTACCGTCCGCACCAATATTCTTTTCCGGGAAACGATTTTTCGCCTGCAGGCCGTAAAGCTCAACCTCGATTCCAATATCAGCCTGCGGGTACACGACCGCGCAGGGATGACGGGTATCACCAATGTGCTGCAGGAAAGAATGAGAGATTCCACCATGGCGGCTCCTGCTATGCCTATGCGTGGCGTAAAACGGACGATGTTCGTGTCTGTAGACGCCGCATCGATGCCTGAAGACGACTCCGTGAATGTGCGGTATGGCGTTGCCAAAGCAGTTCCCGCTACAACGGTATTCCAGTTCCTGGCCGGTGTAGATTCCCTCCGGGATTCCATTACTGTAAAGGAAGTCACCGACCGTTACCAACGGGCACTGGAACGGGAAAACATTGACGTTTCCTTTATGATCAATACCATCCCCGTAGATACCAGCAACGATATGTTCAATACCTTCCCGGACGACCTGGAAGGCAATACGGTGACCATCGGTTTTACCAAACCCATGAGCTACCAGGTTTTATTTGAAAACAATACCTGGTACCTGCTGAAACGTATCAGTCAGCCTATACTGGTATCATTCTTTCTCCTGGCTGTCACCATCTTCTCTTTCCTCCTGCTTTACCGGAACCTGAAACAACAACAACGGCTGGCACAACTGAAAAATGATTTTATCAGCAACATGACGCATGAGCTGAAAACGCCTATCGCCACCGTAAGCGTGGCTATTGAAGCATTGAGAAATTTTGATGCGCTGGAAGATCTGCAAACAACACTCGAATATCTCGATATATCGGCCAATGAAATGAACCGGCTCGCGTTACTGGTAGATAAAGTGCTGAAACTATCGATGTTTGAAAACAGGGAAATTCCTTTAAACAAAGAACCCTTCGACCTTACAGACCTTACCCGGAGCGTAATGATTTCCATGAAACTCCAGTTTGAAAAACAACGGGCTGTTACCACGCTGAAAAGAACCGGGCATAACTTTATCATCACCGCCGATAAACTGCATATGACCAGCGTACTGTACAACCTGCTGGATAATGCGTTAAAGTACAGTACCGAGGACCCTGATATCCTGATCCATATCATTGATCACAAACAATACCTGGAACTACGTGTAACCGACAACGGTATAGGTATTGCACGCGAATACAAAAGCAGGATCTTTGAGAAATTTTTCCGGGTGCCCAGCGGCAACCGGCATAATATCAAAGGATATGGACTGGGATTAAGCTATGTATCTCACATTGTACAATCACATATGGGCTTTATTGAAGTGGAAAGTGAACTGCATAAAGGCAGCACCTTTTCCATCAAGCTGCCTTTTGCGGAAGCGCCGGTAATTCGATACGACAAAGGCCGCCGGGTTATAAAGCTTAAAATAGGATGAAATGAGTATTAAAATTTTATATATTGAAGATGAACTGTCGCTGGGCAAAATAGTGAAAGAAAGTTTGCAGCGGCGGGGATACGAAGTAATACTGGAAAGCGATGGCGCCAACGTAATGCAATTGTTCAAACAGGCAAATCCTGCCGTATGCGTGCTGGATATTATGCTGCCTAACAAAGACGGGTTTGAGATTGCCGCCGAAATACGCGCCATCAACCAGGAAGTGCCCATCCTGTTTCTCACCGCCAAAACACAAACCAACGACCTCGTAAAAGGCTTTACGCTGGGAGGCAACGACTATATCCGCAAGCCTTTCAGTATGGAAGAACTGATTGTACGCATCGAAAACGTATTGCGTAAATCGGATAAAACACCAGCCCCATCCACCAACCACATCAAAATCGGCAAGTTCCGGTTTTATACCAACCGCCAGGTATTGGCCAACGACATAGAAGAAAAAAAACTGTCGTACAAAGAAAGCGAACTACTCAAACTACTATACGAAAACCGCGATGGCATCATCGACCGGAAAAATATCCTCGACCTGCTCTGGGGACATGATTCCTTTTTCAACAGCCGCAACCTGGATGTGTATATCACACGGCTGCGTGTACACCTGAAAGAGGATGACAACCTGCAGATCCTTACTATAAAAGGTGTTGGGTACCGGTTTGTGCTGGGTTGATTTTTTTATTGGTCATTTTATATTGTTACATAGTGAACTCAACAACTACGCACGAAACAATTAAGAGGATCAGTAATATCGCCGCACCGTACAGGTAAAAGGGCGTTCTGCTGGTCTTCTCGTAGTGCTTCTGCACTGATTCAATCCATTTAGGCTCTCCGCAATTATTACAGCGTATTTTTACTTCTTTATACCCAATAGGGAAGAATGGAAGAAAGAAAACATGAAAATACTCCCGGTATACCCGGATATCCAGGTCGAAATCTTTACAATTCTTACAGGCATACTGATGATAGGTATCCCGCTTAATCCGCGCAGTTTTTTTTCCATGAATGAAGAACATAGGTGATAGGCTGAAATTAGAAATTCTTACTTCAAATATAGAAAAACTATTCAGCGTTATTCATCTTCTTCAACTAAAAAGCCTGCCGGCATTACGCCGGCAGACCTCAAACCCATTAATTAATTGATCTTATGAATGCTCAGGTTATCATAATAAATATAACCTACGGTAGATGATTCCCAGTAAGACTGGCTGCCACCGCGGAACGTATGAAACGTAACGCCCCTGATCAGCCGCTTGCTGTCGTTGGTCGTCCACCGGATATCCCGGTCGAGCAGCACGGTGCCGTTGATCACGATCTGTACGTGGCCATCGGTATTACTGCCGGTATTGCTTTTAATGTACAGGTGTACGTGATAGGTGGTGCCTTTCTGGATGCTGCCGCTGGCGGGATAAGTGAGCCCGAAGTCGTCGCCATACTGGCCCGGCTGGTCCCTGTAGTAGAGGTAAGGCTGAAAGTACACCCTGTTGGCATCGTTGCGGTACCACATGAGCCGGAGGGTGCCGCCATTCCCATCCCAGGCGGGGTCGCCGCCGGTGTTGCCATCACCGATGGAAAAGCCGAAACCTACTTTACCGCCGCGGCTCCAGTCGAACTGGCTGTGAAAACGGATATCATAATCCATTTCATAAGCGGCGCCGTCAGATACATCGATGTTGGCCACTACCCCGCCGGCAGCAGAGAGCGCGTTCGGATCCAGCTGGATGCGGAGGTTGCCATTGGAGATGTACCCGCGGTTGTTATTCCAGCCGGTTACATTCCCAAAATCGTTGGCCGCATTCGTGGAAGTGTAAGTGGTGCCATTGGCGTAATTGTCCCAGTTAACAGACCAGGTGCTGTTAATGGCATTAATCCCTATGGCTGCATCAGCAGCAGCCAGGGATGGGTTATCCCGAAGATTGGATTTGGCCAGCTCCTTCTTACAGGAAATAAAACTGATGCCTAACAACAGCAGTCCCGCTGCTGCAACAGTACGTGAGAAAACAGTGGAATTCATGAATGTGTAATTGTGGGTGAGAAAATAGGTTTATCATCAGGAGGGTTTACTGGATAATGATTTTCTTCACGAGCCGTTTATTGTCGTGCATCACTTCCAGGATATAAGTGCCGTCGGCTATGCTGCCGGTATTTACGGTGAAGGTTTTTGCATTGGGTTGTTGCACAGCAACAGGCTGCATTCCTGCACTGACCAACGTGGCCCTTACCGGCGCCTTCGGGTTATAGTGCTGCAGGGTAACGGTAAATGCGCTGCCCGAGCGGATGGGATTGGGATATACATTGATAGCAGTGGCGGCAGCTTCTTCCGGAATGGCGCCATGCGTTTCTGCTACCGCTGCGGTGGTGCTGCTGATGGCTGCCAGTGCACTCACCACTCCATAGTTGAACGATTCCCAGGTACCGATAGTAGTTCTCCAGGAGCTCATTGCCTGGGTCCCATTTTCGGAACAGATGTAACCACCATTGTTGCATAGCAATGAAATGGTGCCGTTGCTGTTATTGATCCAGGTAAACTTTTCCCAGTCCTGGACACTGGTACGGTTACAGGTGATGGCCTGTGTCCCGTTTTCGGAAGATACATACTTGCCCTGGCTACGCAAAGCAATTTTGCCGCCACCGGCATCTACCACGGTAAACTGCTCCCATCCCTGCGCACTGGTACGGTTGCAATTCATCGCCTGGGTGCCATTTTCGCCGCTAACATACAGGTTGTTGTTGCCACGCAGCCAGATAGTTTGCCCGACAGGTGCGTTGCCACCGGGGTTGCCGGTCCGTGCCAGCACTACTTCATGAATGGCCGATAGCAGCGAATTGGCCCCGGTGGCGTCCTGCGACAGCTCCCAGATCATTACGCCGCTTCCCTGGTCAAAAGCAAGATTGGTTTTTTGCCTGATGGTGGTAATCCCGTTGTAGCCTACATTATCAAATACATCAGCATAAGGATTGGCGCCCCGCGCCACCAGCTGGGCAAATGACTCCCAGGTAGGGCGTCCGTAAAAAGGTACGCCCAGCACTGTTTTGGAAGCCGGCAGCCCGCGGCCGCGCCAGTAGTTCACCGACTGGGTAGCATAACTGTAAGTGGAGTGGTCGAAGTTATTGTAGTCGTAGGCCATGAGGTTATAAAAATCTACCAGCGCAAAGGCGCTGTTTAAGATACTGGCGCCGCCGGTGCCTACAATGGCGCCCGTGAGGAGCTTGCCCCTGTTATGCATTTCGGTGCTGAGCTGCGTCATCAACGTAATATAGTTATTGGCCGATGCGCCGGGGTCGGGATACTCCCAGTCGATATCTACTCCATCAAGACCATACTGGTTCACGAAATTGATCATATTGGTCACGAAATTATTGCGGTAGGTGCTGTTGGCGGCCAGCGATTCAAAGCCGCTGTCGTTGCCATCGTTCCAGCCACCTACAGATATCAGCACCTTTACATTATTGGCATGCGCAGTGCTCACCAGGCTTTGTAACTTCGTGGGATTGTCGATCGCCTGCAGGCCACCGGTACTGGTAGGCAGCAGGAATGCGTAATTGATATGCGTGAGCTTACTATACTGCACCTGGTTTACATTGCCGGCCCAGGAAGGCATATATCCAATAACGCGGAAAGGGGTTTGGGCAATAGTGTTAAACGCACAAACAAGGAGGATAGCTAACAGCTTTAGAAATGGTTTCATACGGGTAGTTTTTTGGTTGAAAAGAAATGTGGATTAATCCTTTCAAAAGTAGGGGTTCACATAAAAGAACCGGCATCCGGCACTACGGCATTACTACGTCATGCGGAATATTTTCTTGTATTTAGCTGGTAATCAGCAAACGGAAGAAGAACTTCCTTATCTTTTCATCTAAATAACACCCGTGATAAACGATCCAAAGAAAGCGCTGCTGTTTCCCCTGTTCATCCTGCTCACCTTCATTTGCCAGGCACAGGACAACCGCATCCCTGCCCTGCCCCCTGCGCTTGAAATAAAAGTTCTTCAGGATCCCAGGCCGGTAGTAACCGGTGGTCATCCTGCACTCTTCTACGAAATTCATCTTACTAACTTCTCTCCCTCGCCCCTGCTCCTCACAAAAGTAGAAGCACAGGATGCGGCGAATACCAATACCCTGACAGTAATAAAAGAGAACGATCTGTTACAACGGATTGCTGCTCCCGGCGGCGCCACCATACCACCGGGCAATGTAGCGGTGCTGTTTGTGGAATACACATCTGCCGCTGGTCAATTCCCTGCTGAAATTATTCACCAGGTATCTTTCAAAAATACCCTTCGTGATACCACAACGGTATACACCATCACCGGCGCCAAAGCAAAACCTGTAACCGGGCCTGCCATTGTACTTGGTGCGCCGCTGAAAGGAGGCCCGTGGACGGCCATCTACAACCCTGCCTGGGCACGGGGACATCGCCGCGTGATCTTTGTAAAAGATGGCGTAGCGCGCATCCCCGGAAGATTTGCCATTGATTTTATAAAACTCGACAGTACCGGCAAAGTCGCCGCCGGCGATGACGACAGGATTGCTAACTGGTACGGCTATGGCGCAGCTATACTGGCCGTGGCGGATGGCGTTGTCAGTTCCACAAGAAACGATTTCCCGGAAAGCAACACATTATCCGGTCACCCGGATTATGCCGCCCATCTGGCCACAGGCAATTATATCTCTTTAAAAATAGCGGAAAACACCTTCGTGTTTTATGAGCACCTGCAACCGGCAAGCATCGTTGTAAAAGCAGGCCAGCGGGTAAAGAAAGGAGATGTGATTGCCCGGCTGGGATTTACGGGACAGTCGACCGGGCCGCACCTTCACCTGCACGTGGCCAACGCCGATGCGCCACTGGGTGCAGAAGGACTTCCTTTTGTATTTGAAAGATTTACTTTATCAGGCACTATTCCCGACTTTAACCAATTCGGCAACATTCCCTATATCAAACTTACGCAGCCCGTACATCATGAGCTTCCTGCTTCCAATAGTGTTATCACTTTTCCCTGAAGCTATTTACGGTATTCCCTGGGCGTGATGCCTTCTGCCCTCTTAAACAATTTAATAAAGTAATTCAGGTTATTAAAACCCGACTGGTAGCACACATCCGTGATACTTAACGCCGGATCGGCCATGATCTGTTTTGCCTGCCGGATCCGCTCCCGCAGGATATATTCGAGCGGTGAAATACCATATTGCTCTTTAAACGCCTGGAAAAAAACAGAGCGGCTCATACAGGATACTTTTGCCAACGCATCAATCGTGATCTTTTGGGTAAGATGTTCCTTGATATATTGCAACGCAGGTGTAAACCGGTGATCGCTCACTCCCACATCATTAATGGCTACCAGGTTTTGTGTTTGTATAATACGTAATAATAAAAATTTCAGGGAGAGATCTGCCAGCGCATCCTTTGCAGGATCACTCTCCATGCTGATCCCGATCAGTTTATTCATACTGGCCGCCAGCTCTTTGTTATTTAAGAAGTGATACCGGCTGAAATTAAGCTGCCACTCAAATGGTGCTTCCCTGTTGGGATACTGCTCATTCAGAAATGCCAGGTTCTTATTCACCATATCCCAGTCGAGCGCCAGGGTGGCGCACTGCACGGGATGCCGCTCATCCGCTTCCGGGAAATCCACTTTCATTGATACCCCTTCCGGCAGGATCACACTTTCTCCCGGCAAAAAAAAGAACTCTTCAGATCCGGATAACGACATGATCTTTTTGCCCCGCATCATACTGGACACTACCAGCCCGTTATACGACAATGCCACATTACTGCAGCGGTGAAAGGTTTCAAAGATGTTCAGCTCGCAGTGCTGTAAATTAAATACCCTGCGATGCTCTACCATCGTATCCAGCGAGGTGGCATCACTCAGGTTAATGGGAGAAAGATGGCATATCTGGTTCATGGTGGAATTTTTTATCGTCATGCACGTTTCCGCCTTATAAATTTATCGATAAATTCCCGTTGGTTGAATGATCAATGAAATAAAAAATAGCATCGTTCTATCAATCAGGATAATCGTTCAATTTCCCCACCACCAATATGCTTAATATTGGTAATTCCTTCACCCAAAAATCCTGTTATGAATATTACGCTAAAACAGGCGGAAGCTGTTATTGCTGCCGCTAAAGCAAAAGCCACAGAAATTAAAACACTGATGAACATTGCGGTAGTGGATGCAGGTACCAACCTCATCGCCTTTGCTCATATGGATGATGCCTGGCTGGGCTCAATAGACATCGCGCAGAAAAAAGCCCGCACTGCACGTTACTTCAATATGCCTACCGGCGAAATCGGTAAGCTGTCACAACCGGGCGGCTCCCTGTATAATATAGAACACTCCAACGGAGGACTCATCACCTTTCCCGGCGGCGTACTAATCCGTAATGCAAAAAACGAAATCATTGGCGCCGTAGGCGTATCCGGCGATTCGGTGGAAAACGATCATTTAGTGGCGCAGGCTGGCGCAGATGCAATTAAATAACTTCTAAAAAGATACAGTATGTGTAAAAATCATGGCGTTGCTTATATAGAACCCGGCGTGGTGGAAGTACGGGAAATTGAATACCCCAAACTGGCTTTGGGCGACCGTAAATGCGAACATGGCGTGATCCTGAAAATAGTATCCACCAATATCTGCGGAAGCGATCAGCACATGGTGCGGGGACGCACCACCGCTCCTGCCGGGCTGGTACTCGGACATGAAATTACCGGCCTCGTCATTGAAGCCGGCAGGGACGTGGAGTTTATCAAAGTAGGCGATCTCGTTTCGGTGCCTTTCAATATTGCCTGCGGCCGATGCCGCAACTGCAAAGCAGGGCAAACAGGCATCTGCCTGAATGTAAACCCTGCCCGCCCCGGCGCTGCTTATGGCTACGTAGACATGGGCGGATGGGTAGGCGGCCAGGCAGAATACGTAATGGTGCCGTACGCCGATTTTAACCTGCTTAAATTCCCGGACAGCGACCAGGCAATGGAAAAGATCAGGGACCTCACCCTGCTGACGGATATTTTCCCCACCGGTTTTCATGGCGCCGTTACCGCAGGCGTTGGCCCCGGCAGTATTGTGTATATCGCCGGCGCCGGTCCGGTAGGACTGGCATGCGCCGCCTCCTGTCACCTGCTGGGAGCGGCCGTAGTGATTGTGGGAGATATGATCGATGAACGGCTGGCACAGGCCAGGAGCTTTGGCTGCGAAACCATCGACCTGAAAAAAGAAGCTTCCCTCGCCGACCAGATTGCCGCTATCACCGGCACACCGGAAGTGGATTCCGCCGTGGATTGCGTGGGCTTTGAAGCCAAAGGACATGGACATAACAGCAATGTGGAACAACCTGCCACGGTGCTGAATTCAATTATGGAAATTACCCGCGCAGGTGGACAACTGGGCGTACCCGGACTATACGTTACCGGCGATCCCGGCGCAGTAGATGAAGCCGCCAAAAAAGGCAGCCTGAGCATCCGCATCGGGCTGGGCTGGGCAAAATCACACTCCATTCATACCGGTCAGTGCCCTGTGATGAAATACCATCGCCAGCTCATGAACGCCATCCTGTATGATAAGGTAAAAATAGCGGCGGCTGTGAATGTGGAAGTGATCACCCTCAACGACTCTGTAAGAGGCTACCACGATTTTGATAAAGGCGCAGCGAAAAAGTTTGTGATTGATCCGCACGGCATGATTAGGGCGTAATAAACGGGAACATGTAACAATGGCCGCCTGTAAGAGGCGGCCATTGCTGTTTTATAAAGATATTTTAAAATAGTATATCCCTTCCCGTTAGTGCATGGGCGTACTGCTCAGGTCTTTGCTGCCAATCACCTCCGCTAACTCCGGATGCTCCTTCTTTTCGCGGCTCAGCACCTTATGGATAATAACGATACTGAGTAAAATACATACGGCGCCTATCAGGAAATGTACGCCAGGCAAATGGAACGGCGCCCGGGCTGACGTAAAATACGCAAAGGTGCCATTCATGATCAGTGGACCGATAATAGTGGTAAGACTCATCAAACTGGTCAGCGCGCCTTGCAGTTCCCCCTGCTGGTTAGCCGGTACATGACCCGATATCACCGACTGTAACGAAGGTCCGCAAATCCCACCCAAACAATATGGAATCAGGAAAACAAACATCATCCATCCCTGCGTGGCAAAGCCAAATAATACCAATCCAACGGCGTAAAGCGCCAGCCCGAGATAAATACTTTTTTCATTACCGATTCTCGGGTTAATCACTCTTGTTAATCCCGCCTGTACGGCTCCTACCAGTACTCCCACTACTGCGAGGGAAATACCCACCATTTTCTCACTCCAGTTAAAATTATAAATGGTAAAGAAATTCCAGTTACTCTGTACTGCCTGTGCGCCCAGGTAAATAAGAAAAAAGCCAAATGCCAGTCCGCCTATTTCCGGATGCCTGGTTAAAAATTTCAGCGAACCAAAGGGATTAGCCCTTTTCCATTCAAACGGGCGGCGGTTTTCTTTACTTAAAGATTCCGGCAGGAAAAAGTATCCCCATATACAGTTCACCAAACATAATACTGCGGCGGCATAAAAAGGAGCCCGGATACCCCAGTTCGCCAGCAATGCGCCCAACGCCGGACCCAATACAAAGCCCAACCCGAAGGCGGCGCCTATCAGTCCAAAGTTCTTTGCCCTGGAAGTTTCATCAATACTTACATCGGCAATGTAAGCCGTAGCGGTGGTGAAGCTGGCGCCTGTAATACCGGCAATAATACGTCCTGCAAACAACCATCCATACGCAGGGGCTAATGCGAGAATAATGTAATCGATCCCAAAACCCAACAGGGAAAGTAACAATACAGGCCGGCGGCCGTATTTATCACTCAGGTTACCGATCACCGGGGAAAATAAAAACTGTGTGATCGCAAAAACGGATAACAACAACGCGCCATAAGTACTGGCCTCGTTAACGGGGATGTGTTTTAACTGTGCAATGAGGTCGGCCATTACGGGAATAATCAATCCCCATCCCATTACATCAATTAATAGCGTAACAAAAATAAAGCTGATAGCGGCCTTTCTGGATGTGTGCATATTGGTGATTTTGTATAATAACCGATAGATCTCTGGCGGATGTTTTTTCTTTCTCACAACGGGTATCCTCATCCGGGTTCAAATATAGACACCCCTGTTTTTTAATAGAAAAACTTTCCGGTCAGGATCATCATTCTACCGGTAAAACACTTGATTTTACCGGTAGAAATGTATAGGCACAAAGATATTTAGTTCATTGTCAAATGAAAGGGCGAAATAAGACAATAAAGGGGGAGTTTGCGACAGAAATAAATGTTACCACGTTAGTTGGAGCAACGATACTCCTTGTCCGGGTAAATCATTTGGCACTACTATTTCACCATTTTCCGGTTGCAGCCATGCGGGTGATGACAGCAACTGTAGCTGTCCCGCGCTTTCCAGCTGTGCGATCTGTGAAGCATCCGGGTGCTGAGGCGATCCCATTTTCTTCCAGGCTTCGTATGCATTGCTATGCGCGGCATCAATCCGGTAATGCTTTAGTAATACACGGGTGGCGGGCAGTCCTTTTATTTTTATTTTTACGGGAGATGATTGTGCCGGAATAATGTTGTCGTCATGATAGTTCCACACCATTACGCTAACGCTATGCTCATCACCGGCCGCCAACGCATTAATATCCCGCTTTGCCCCACGTACGCTGCTGTCGAGGATTTGCCGGTAATCATAATTGGTAGCCCCGCTCACCTCCAGCCTGTTGCCCTGCATCAGGCCAAACATCCTGAATACATTTAAAACGGGTTTATCCACGCCGTTGGTAGCCAGGTCGCGGAAACCCGCAAACCAGGGCTGGTCTTCAAATTCAAAGGCCCAGGTAACAGCGCCTGCCAGGTTTACGCCACGGGCAGCCGCCAGGTCGTACTTACGCGCAAAAGAGGCGGCAGTATAACTTGAATACATAGTACCATTACGATACGCATTGGCAGGATGAAATGCTTCTGAACACGCGGCGCATCCTTCCGGATCGGATTCACCGATAATGATAGGCAGCTTCTTCAGCGATGGATAAGAGGCCACTATTTCAAACCCTTTATCGATATCACGCAGTTGTGCAGCCATGTTCATCTGTACCATTCCATTCACCACTTTGGGCGCACCTTTCGCGTGAAAGGTGATCACGTCCAGCGGCGCGCCGGTTTTGCCGGTAGCATAGTTCTTACCGCTCACCACGTGATCCAGGAACGTTTTAAAAAACCTGGCAGATACATCCCAGTTAGGCCCTGTTACCTCCGGACCGCCAATCCTGGCAGTGGGTAGTGCGCGTTTCACGGCATCTGCCGTGTAATCATACAGCTTAATATATTCTTCGGTCGTACCTTTCCAGTAACCGATATTAGGTTCATTCCACAACTCCCAGTACCAGCTTTCCACTTCTGCTTTTCCATAACGCGCTACGGAATGCTTTACCCACTCATATACCAGTGTTGCAAATTTCTGATAGTCTTTCGGAGGATAGGCCCAGCCGGTAAATATATCGCCATACTTGTTATCCGGCTGCCAGTGATGCCGGTACGGCGACGGCTTCACAGATAATGCCTCCGGCATAAACCCGATCTGTGCAATAGGCTTCATGCCGCGTTCTATAAACGTGTCAAATATCTTATCAATGATCGTCCAGCTGTATACGGGGTTCCCGCTGGCGTCTTCGGTATAGGCATTGGTGGAGCCCCATTTCAGCGCAGCCGTACCATCGCCGGTTACCAGCAGGCTATGTACCCGCACGTATACCGGTACTTTACTCAATGCGGCAATTTCCGTCAGTAATTTCTTACCATCTTTCATATAGGTATAGTTGGGCTCATCGTAGCCAAACCAGGCCCATATGGGTTTCAGGGGTCCTTTATTTTTGCGGGCATCTACTCCTATCAACAGGGTGTCCTGCTGCGCGTTACCCGGCAATGCCGGCAAAAGCAGTAAGAACATAAACAGGTGCAACAGGTATTTCTGCATGATCAGTTATTTTCTTGTTACTATTGGCCATCCCCTATCGCCTTCCGCTTCCGGTACAACAGGAACACACGGTACATCACCAATGCACTCACGAGGATCAGGAAAACATAGCTAAACGACAGGTGCCTGCCATCTTCGGCAGGCAACACATATATCAATCCATAACTCAGCATGGAAACAATTACATAACACAAGCCACCCGTGAGCCCACCCGCTATACCCGCATTTTTGGGAAATATCTGCAAACAAAAAGTAAAGTAATTATTGTAGGTAAACCCTGCGCCCACATGCACCAGGAAAGCAAATACCAGTATGGTCCACAACCCGCCATAGAGGGAAAACATCACCAGCAAGAGCAACGCCGCTGCCAACTGCAACATCACGTTGATGCTCATCTTCTTCACAAAAGGTTTGTTGATCATTCCCTTCCCTAAAAATCCGCCCACCATCCAGGCAAAACCCAGGAACAGCGAACAGTAACCAGTGATCACGGGCGACAGGTTAAAATAGTGCTCAATAATAAAAGGACCGGACATGTTATATACCATCACCATCGAATAGGCGAGCCCCAGCATCACTATACCCAGTATAAAACTGCCGGTACGGATCATCCCGTAATAAATAGACAGGATCTTTGCCGGGTGAAACGGCGTGGTATGCTGGATGGTTTCCCCGCTGAAGATCAACTCCATCAATAGTAACACAGCGGCAAAACCACCCAGGAAATAAAAGTTGGATTCCCAGCCAAAGTTCACTTCAAGATATCCCCCGATAAAAGGCGCTACAATAGGGCCGGTAGACCAGATAATCGTAAAAAGACTCAGGTAATGCTTCAACTGCTCGCCCTTGTAGAGGTCTACAATAAAGGCGCGTTTGCTTACCACCATCGCTGCTATGGTAATACCATGCAGCACCCTCATGGCGTATATCACATAAATATTGTGCGTGTTGGCAATGGTAACACAGGAGGCACAAAAGATCAGCATCGCCACCAATGCAATCCGGTACCGGCCAAAACTATCCAGCAGGCCACCTATAAAAAGCTGCGATAAACCGTAGCTGATCAGGAAAAGACTCAGCGTAAGCTGGGCCTGGCTGTTGGAAATACTGAGGGCATGCGTCATGCCCGGCAGCGACGGGATGTATATGTCCGTGGCAAACCCCGACATGGGAATCATGGCAAAAGCCAACAGCGTGGCTATTCCTATATTCTTATCTTTTATTCTTTGTTGCTTAACGTTGCCGGTGGTCATATTACAGTTGCTGGTGATTCATTCACCGCAAAATTACTGCATCTGGTCAACTTTACCACCCGATTTGATCAGCTCAAGCGTATACGTGATCTCTGGGTCCTTACCCGACTGGATATACGTAGTAAATTTTGTCAGCGGAATTTCCCTGTCAGGGACAATACCACGGCCATTGTCGGCGCTGGCATTAAAGAAATACAACTCCGATAACGGCACGGTTAACACGCAATTAGTTTTTGGCAACAGGTATTTCAGAAACCACGCGGCTGTAGTAGCGGCCACGCCACTGCCTGTTTCCTTCCCGATGATCTCGCCCCGTTTGTTTTTCTGCACAAGCGAAGCAAAGTAAGTAGCCGCAGAAACAGTGCCACCGCCCGTCAGCACATATACGTTCCCATGAAACGCATCTTTATCGGGCGGAAAATTTTCCAGTAACCCTTCTTTCAAACGGGCATTACCCACATAAAAACCGGAAGAGTCTTTATCAAACCGCTGGTAAAGAAAATTCTTATGCCCCTGGATATCTTCGTCAGATAACCGCCTGCCGTTATCTGCCACCGCATATTCCGGGTAGGCCAGGTCTATGGTACGGGTGCGGTAATTATAAACATTCCGGAAAGGCGCATCTACCAGGAAAGAATAAAGTAATGCAGAGATAGCCGGATTCCCACCGCCGTTACTACGGATATCTATAATCACCTGCTTGTATTTCCGTTTGTTTACTTCCCGGAAAAATTCACTGAACTCTTTATAAGCGTCCGCTTCATTTAACGCGAAGGTATTTACGGTGAGCAGCCCCGTTTGTGTATCATCAAAATAATTATTGTAGATATAATATGCCCGTTGCAAAAGGTTCACCGGGAATACCGACTGCCGCCCTGCATGGTACGCCTGTGTAGGATCTGCAGCAGGAAGCGTAATCCGTTTCACCTCCTTACTCCCCGGCGCCAGAAAAGCTACCTGGTAACTTTTAAGCCGCGGGTTACGCAAACTGAAAATTACCTGGAAATTAGGGTACAGCCTGTCCATCCCGGTAGTAATGTAACCATCGCTGTAAGCCGGCGCCGATAAGGCCCCGAGAATATCTTTCGCCGGCACGTTGTTAATGCTCACCAGCTCCGCCCCGAAAGGAATGCTGCCGCCTTTGAGGTTTACGAATATCTTCTCCCGTTCTATCACCACCGGAAACGGGAAAAAATTAATCATGTTGTACAACTCCTTCCCGTTGTCATTTGAAAACGCCAGGTTGGTGTGTACATCCTTTACCAGGTAAATAGGCGAATACTGCACGCCCGACAATACATCCGGCTGCTGCGCTACCTTGTTCAGTAACGAATCCACTTTACGCGCAAAGGTGACGGAGTCTATAAACTTATACGGATTGGGATGTTGTTTTTTTAAGATCTCCACCGCCAGTTTAAAATCTGAAATAAGGTCTTCCTTTGTCAGGTTCGATAATTTTTTTTCCTGTGCGGCAGTGTTCAGGCAATAGAAAGCCTGTATGGCGGTTACGCCAAATATCAACAGTTGCTTCATATGATGTTATTATTTTTCTGTGTTAAGAACCGATCAGCTCCAGGATGCCTTCATTCCGGATGATCATCATTCCCTGACGGTCTTCCGTAATGCCTTCCTGCAACCGGTAAGTATAACGCGGACGGTTGCCATCCATAATAGTTGGTAAATAAACGAATTGTACATTGCTGCTGCCTCTTAATGCTTCTCCCACTTCAATGATATGCGTTGATACAATAAAGAGGCAGTCGTGGTACTCCGCAAAAGCCGCCGTCACCGCCAGCGTGCCATCGTACGCATCTTTTACGTTGGTACCTTTAAACAGCTCATCAAACATCAGCAGTAAGCGCTGCCCGCTGGCGGCGGCTTCTGCAGCGTGTTTCACGCGTACCACTTCTGCGTAGAAATGGCTGTAACCAAGACTGATATTATCCGCCACATTGATAGAAGAATATATTCCTTCCCGCACAGAAAACTGCATATGCGCCGCCGCCACCGGGAATCCCATGTGCGCCAGGTACATCCCGATGCCTACAGATTTCATCAGGGTGGATTTACCGGCCATATTGGCGCCGGTTAAAAACAACACATTGCTGTGTTCATGCATCTGCACAATGTTTCCTACGGCGCCGTCGATACACGGGTGGGCCAGCTCTTCCGCGGACAACATATTTTCCGTGGGCGGCAACGCATCCGCATAGGTAAATCCCCTGGCGCGCGCCACATCACTCACCGCGATGTTTACATCCAGCTCATAAATAAACGACAGCACTTCTTCCATCTCTTTCCGGAACCTGCTCTTCAGCAGGTGATCATAAAAGGCCAGGGTTTTCACCGGCAACGCCTGGTAGATATCCATATTCAGCAGGCGCTCCAGCAGCTTATCGGAGAGGATGGTTTTTACCGCCTTTAAACGGGCGGCATAAGCCCCCATATCGGGCGGCACCATTTCGAGAAAAGAATAACATCGCTTCAACGTAACAATCGTTGCCTGCAATCCCTGCACTTTTTTCTTGTAGCGTTCGTCGCGGGTAAGACCGGAAAGCCATTTTTTTAAGAGGGTATCCGCCAGCGTCAGCAACCCGTTGGCCAGCATGCCTGCATCCAGGTATTCGCGCATTAAATTCAGCTGCGATATATCAAAAGGAAAATTCAGTTTTGCCCGCTGAAAACTCCGGAAAACACTGCTGCGGTCATTGATGGCGCCGGCCTCCTCCAGCGGGTGACGAAACATATCGTCGAGCAACTGTTCCCCTCCTCTCGTTTTTACGTGGTTGAACAAATGATATACGGAACCCTGCCGGTACTTGCCCAGCAGGTTCAGTTCATCCATCGTTTGCCTGTCTGTATTAAAACCCATGATGATTATTTTTTTATTTCACAAGATGTGCAACGCTACGCTTCTTCCCGTTCTTCAATGTTTCCAGGATCCCTTCGTTCCGGATAATGATCATACCATGCCGGTCGTCGGTGATCCCCCGCTCCAGTGTGTAGGTATACTCCGGCGTATGGCCGTTCATGCGCGTAGGTAAATACAGGAACCCGATACTGCCCCGTTGCTTTAACTCTTCCCCGGCCTCCACGATGTGCGAGGAAATGATGAACATACTTTTCTTTTTCCCTGCAAAGGCACTGGTAATAGCTACAGTGGCTTCATGCGCATCTTTTACGTTAGTGCCGCGGAACAGCTCATCAAATATTACCAGCAACGATTTTCCGGCGCTTAGTTCTGTTGCTATTTTTTTTACACGCAGCACTTCCGCATAAAAGTGACTGGCGCCAATACCCAGGTTATCCGGCAGGTTGATGGTAGTGTAAATACCATCCATTACAGAAAACTCCATGAACGCCGCGGCTACGGGAAAGCCCATGTGCGCCACATAAACCGCGGTGCTTAAAGAACGCAGAAAGGTAGACTTGCCCGCCATATTGGCCCCGGTTAAAAAGATCAGGTTCTGACTGGCATTCATTGCCAGGTTGTTGCCCACAGGCTGTTTCAGCCCCGGATGATATACCCCTTCCAGCTTCAGCGCAGCAGTACCTTTGTCCAGCGCTTTTGGAAAAACGAATTGCCTGTCTACCGCTACTTTTGCCACGGAGAGATACACATCCAGGTAATAGATATAGCCCATCAGTTTCTCTATCTTATACCGCTCGCGGGTCCGGAACAGCAGATCATAGGCGGTTACGGCCGCATAGGATAACTTCCCTTTCCCGCTGTCTTTCAGTGCCGGTTCAAAAGCGGCATCCGTGAGTAATACGGCAATGCGTTCCCGTTCCCGTGCATAGGCAATGATGCCGGTTACTGCTTCTTCTTCTATAAAATTTTTTATAAGATGAATAAGTGATATCACGGCGCTTACCCCGTTGGCAATATCTTTTTCACTCAGCACCGTTTGTTTTTCGCCGGTATTTGCCAGGTACTTCTCGGCCATATCAAACAAGGCCGCATCAAAGGGGAAGGCCAGCTTCAGGCGGGCAAAATGCGCAATTACATTGCTCCGCCTGTTGATCTCCTCCCGGTCCGACAGTGGATTACGGAACATCTCTTCCAGTACCTTTTCGCCGCCGCGGGTGTGGGTATGATTGTACAGGTCGTAGATGCCGCTCACATCACGTTTACCAAATATCCGGAGGTCTTCTATCGTTTGATCATCTGTTTGTAAGAACATAGTTTCCGTTTTATTTTCTCTTACGCCTTATCAATAATATGATGGCGAATAGCAGTACTGCGCCCGGCAGTATCCATACGTATAAAATCTTCAACATTGCTGCTGTGGCCGACGAAACGGTGAACAGGCTATCCAGTGGCCGGGGCCGGGGTGTATAGATAGGATAGTGATTGAAGTCGAGCCAGCTGTAAAAACCCTTGCTAACGAAGCCGCCGCCCTGGCGCAGGTTGCTGAACACATCTGCATCGCCGCCTAAAACAATCCGTTGTTCCTTGTTGTTCACCTTTCTTTCCAGGGAGATGAAGGTGGCATAAGCTTTCGCCTGGCTATCGCCTTCCGCGGGGTTAAATACCGGCGGTGTGGAATCGGTTACCAGTGCGCCGGCTTTCAGCCATGCCCTGTTTTCTATTGTTTGCAGTAAAGGCTTTATCACAAAGGCGCCGGTATCTGCATAAGCAAAAGCGGTAGTTCCCGGCGTAGTGATGAACATGCTGTCGCCATGTTCTTTATACGCTTCCCTCAGCAGGATGAGGGCCGGTTCATCGGCCAGGTAAGCCGTGGTATGTGTAAGAAATGGCGTCGCCATATGCGGCATTTCATCCCTCGAAAGCTGTACCAGGGTGCCGTCCATTAACCGCACGCCCAGCTGTGCCAGTAAAGGGTTGAGCAGCTGTTGCTTGCCTGGTTCTCCTACTATGAACAGGTTGCCGCCTTTATCGATATACTGCTTCAGTTTACTCATTGTGGTGGCGCTCAGTGCTGTTTTTGGATCTGCCAGCACCAGCGTGGTGGTATTGGCAGGAATATCGGCGTTGTCCAGCGAAAGCGTGTCCGATTCAAAGCCTGCATTGATCAGCGCATTGCGGTTCGTTTTATCAATGGTATGAAGCCTGAATTCCCGCTCCCCTCTTTTGGTAATACTCCGTTCCAGGTTTCCTGTCAGGAAGATGTTTCTTGGCAGATCGGCTTTTAAAAGCCGTTTCAAGGCCGGCGCCACCTGCTCTTCCTGGGGCCAGAATACGTTGTCGTCGAAAGTCCGCACGAAAGCAGTTTCACCTTTGTACTTCAGCTGCATTACCAGCCTGTAATTTTCCGGTCCCAGGTCTATCTTCTTACGGATCTCTTCCCGCGGCATAAACATGGAAGCATTCAAATCATATCCATCTGCTACCTGCGCTGCAATTTCTTTCAGATTTTTACCGGGCCAGCTTCTGTAAATGGAACTGTCGTTATCATCCGTATCATAGTAGTACACGTACTTAAAAGTGATATCCGGCTTAAAGCGCTGGTAACGCTCCCAGAGAGCGGCCAGGTAATCGTTGCGGGTTTCGGGAAAACCGCGGTTGGCGCCGTTACCCAGCAGGTTGGTATAAAGCGTGATCTCCAATGGTTCTTTGCCAAGTTCTTTGATGATCTTTTGCGTATTCGGATGCAGGGTATTAATATCGCCCACGGTAGTATCCCAATAGCCGGTTAAAGCCGGGCGTGACGATACATAACCAATCGTCAGCACCAGTAGCATTACCGCTGCATATCTTGCGGCCTTCACAAACCAGGGCTTTGATTCCCGGCCACCTTTCAGTTTGATCATCGTAAAAGACACAAACATGTAAATGATCAGTACAAAGTAGATAACATCCTTTGTGGTAATGAGTCCCTGCAACATTTTCCCGGTGCGGCCGGAGAGAGAAAGGAAATAAGTCAGGTCTCTCACAAAATCATACTTCTGCCATAAACTGCCGATACGGCCCAGGATAAAAACAATCAGGAAGCTGCCAATAGCGGATACAATCTGGTAGGTAGTAAGACTGGACATAAACAACCCGATGGCGGTATAGCTGCACATCAACAGGTAAAAGCCCAGCATAGCAGATAGCAACATGCCATAATCTGCCGACCGGATATTAAAGATACCCGTTACAATAAAGATCCCTACAATACCTACCAGCAACAGGTTATACAGCATGATGGCGAAGTATTTGCCAAAAACAATTTCGCGCAACTTCACCGGGGAAGAATAGAGTAACTTGATGGTGCCATTGTTAATTTCGCGGCTGATCAGTCCCATCGTAAGCAATGGAACAAACAGGTAAAGGTTTTGCAGCACATTGGCAAACATACCCGCCGGATCTAAAAAAATTCCGGACGTCAGCGAAACATTAAAGTCTTTAAACTTCGGATTATTTTTCTCAAAGATCTCCTGCCATTTGGTAAACGGATATAATGTGTAGGTATAAAAAAACGCACATTGCACCATAAACGCAATCGTCAGGAACCAGGCTACAGGAGAATAAAAGAGGTTTCGAAGCTCTGTTTTCGCAACTTTAAATATCATCTTCATGTCGTGAGTTTATTGGTGGGATTGAATAGTTAATTGCTTGAAAATATCGTCGAGCAGTCCTTTGTCAAGACTGATCTCCTGGAGCCGCCATTCATGCTGTACACTGGCCGTAATAATCCTTTCCGTGATATCCTTCTCTCCGTCGAAATAAATACGCGCCTGTTTTTCGGTGAGCACCTCTACTTTGGAAACTCCCCTGATCTTCATCAGCTCGGCTACAGGCGGCATATTTTCCATCCCCACCAGTACTGTGTGCGGCTGCACATAGTTGTTGAAGGCGTCCATTGTATCGGAGAAAATGATCCGTCCTCCTTCAATCATGATCACCTCTTTACAGAGCAGGTGTATTTCAGACAAAATATGCGACGACAGTAACACCGTATGATCCAGGGCAATTTCCCTGATCAGTTTACGGGCTTCAATCAGCTGGTTAGGATCGAGCCCGTTGGTGGGCTCGTCCATTACTACCAGTTTCGGTTTATGGATGATGGCCTGTGCAATGCCAACCCGCTGGCGGTATCCGCCGGAGAGGTTGCGGATCAGCCTTGTGCTGAAGTGTGCAATGCCGCAACGTTCCTTGGCTTCGTTCACCGCCGCTTTGATGCGGTGCTTTTCTATTAAGCGCAGCTCCGCGCAATAAGTGAGGTATTCATCTACCGTAAGATCTGTATACAATGGAGGATTCTGCGGTAAAAAGCCGATCTCTTTTTTTGCCAGCTCCGGCTGCTGCCTGATATCGATCCCGTTGATATAAACACGGCCTTCCGTTTGGTTCAGCACACCGCACATAATATTCATGGTGGTAGACTTCCCTGCCCCGTTGGACCCCAGCAATCCTACTACGCCGGTTTGCTGTATTTCCAGGTTGATATCACGTATTGCCCAGGATGTGCTGTACCTGTGTGAGAGCCCCTCAATTTTCAGTATAGTGCTCATAGTGCGTTTTTAATAAATAAATATTGATGAATGAATTCAGTACCTGACCAACATTACTGCGGGTGCGTTTACACCTGTACCACCGGGAATTCCCACCAGTGCCAGGGTAAAATTCTTATACATCCAGGGATGCGCATAAATAGTATTCTGATGATAGATGCCCTCTGTGATATAGCTTCCCAGCAATGCGCCGCTGACCGCATCGCGGAACTCAAATTCATAGTCGTGTACTTCAAATCCGGCGGCATACTTCTTAAAAACAGTGCTGCCTTTATAGGGCAGGCGTGCTACTTCCGGCGCGCCTGTTTGCCCTTTGATGCTGACGCTGATATCACTGCTGCCGGGGGAAAGGTTTACAAACCTCATTCCCATTGAGCTGTCGGCATGATACGGCAGGTCATCCTTCACCAGCATAGTATCCGGCGCCGACACCGTACCGGTTAAAAACAACGTTTGAACAGAACCAACGGGCAGGTCCAGCACCAGGTTAAAAAGAGGAACACTTTTCTCCGTCGTATCGGGATACTGGTACAGGGCTACCGGTTGGGTACCGCTAAACTGTGCATAGCGGTTACTATTATTATTAAATGTTTTATAGATCAGCTGGGTGGCGTGATAGTACTCAAACGGGTTACCTCCCTTGAAATTAGTGACCAGCGGGCTACTGCCCACTACTGCGTTAATCAGGGTGAGTGATGCGGCGCCGGGTGCCACCGTTTGTTTGGCGCAGGAGGCCAGTATCAGCATCAGCAGCGGGGCTGTTATCAACCTGCTGCGAAGCAGCTGCCATGCGGTTGCGTAGCGGGGAAATATCTGCTGCATATTAATAACCGGGATTTTGAGTGAGGAAATGATTGACAATAATTTCCGATACCGGAACAGGATAAAGCAATTGATAATCGCCTGACCAGGGTTGCTTCAGCGGCATGGCCGACAGCACATCATGCGCCATGCCGGTACGCTTCAGATCAAACCAGCGGTGGCCCCATTCTGCGAACAACTCTATTTGCCGCTCCTTTGCCACTGCAGCCTTTATTTGTGGCGCTGTGAGCGTAGCCGGCAGATCACCTAACCCTGCCCGGCGGCGGAGTACATTCAAATCAGCAATAGCTGCAGCGGCGCCTCCGGGGCCTCCGTTGGCAGCGGCTTCTGCACGTACCAGGTACATCTCGGCAAGACGGAATACTACATAGTATTCTTTTGCTTCTGCACCAAAAACCCCGTTGCTGATCCCGATCCTGTACTTAGCCGGGTAATGGGTGGTCTCCCCGGGGGTACCTTGTGGGCCGGTGTTATTGGTGCTGTCGGTCCATGCTACAAAGCGCTGGTCCCCTTCTTCAAAACTGTTCAGTAATTCATCGGATAAAACAAATTTTGCGATGCCGGTGACGGGCACACCAGGCAGCATCTGGTATCCTTCCGGGGTAGCATTCTTCAGCGTATTATCCGTATTGGTTTGTTTCAACTGCCAGATAGCCTCGCGGCTCTCTTTCAGGAAAACACGTGTTAGATCAGTTTCCAGGCCATACGATGCTACGTTGTCAATCACTGTGGTGGCGGCAGCGGCGGCATTGCCATACTCGCCCAGGTAGAGATATACTCTTGCCAGCAAAGCATTGGCAGTGGCTTTGTTGGCACGCACCCTTTCCCCGTTGCCGGTAGGATAGCTCTCCGGTAAATTATCCGCAGCATCCTTTAAGTCGGATACGATCTGCTGATACACCTGTTGCTGTGGTGTTCTGGGCATGCTGCTGGTCTGGTTAAAATCTACCGTGAGTGCAAGGGGTACATCGCCAAATAAATTGGTGAGATAGAAGTAAGCAAAGGCGCGGATAAATTTTGCTTCGCCGGTGAGCGCTTTGCGTGTACTGTCTTTGATCGTTACCGCCGTAGATGCCGCAATACCTTCTATTACCGAGTTGGCTGCATAGATGGTTTTATAGGCCGTTTCCCAGGCCAGTATTGGCCTGTCGGTATTATAGATGTTAACCTTGTTGGTACTCAGTACATATAACGCCTGGTCGTTGGCGCCGGAATAGGAATACATCTCACCGGACGACAATCCGCCCATTATGGTAACCAGCCCGGCACTGAAAACGCTTTGTGCGGACGACCATGTACTAAACGATTTATCTCCATTAATCATGGCGCTGTATATGCCGGCCATTGCAGCATTGGCCTTTGCTTCCGTGCTGAATACCTGCGTGGTGGTAATGGTATTCACCGGCGGGGGAATAGCGATCAGCTTTCTGCAGGATGAATGTATCATGCTCCAAAAAAGACTACTGATAACGACGAGTATTGTTCTTTGATAGATCCGCATCACTGGTATTTTAAAGCGTAAATGATAAGGCGCCGGAAAAGGTGCGGCCGGCCGGAACAGCTGAATAGTTCTGTATCTCCGGATCTAAACCCGGATAATTGGAAATCGTGAAAATATTCTGCAACCGGAACGACAGGGTACATCCTTTCAATCCTGCTTTCTTTGATAATTTATCGGAGAAGGAATAGCCAATGGCCACTGACCGGAGACGCAGGTAGGACGCGTCTGTGATACCTGCATCGGAAGCGTTTATATCTCCTACAAAATAAGTGGAATAGCGGGCGTACCGCGCGTTATCACCCGGCTTTTGCCAATGGTCATGGAGTGCTTCTACAGGAAAATTATTCATCTGCCCTTTTACGTTAGTGATAAACGGATCCTGTCCCAACTGCTTCTTGAAATCAAATAAGAGATTAACGGAAAGCCCCTTATAGTTCACAGTGCTGCCAATACCGCCAAAATATTTCGGGGTCCTGTTGATGGCGATGTACCGGTCGTCATCCCCGGTACCGGCAGGAATATTGTAATTGTATTTTGCGAGGCCGTCTTTGTTATAATCAACAAAACTGTATCCACCCGTTTGCGGATCAATGCCCTGATAATGCAGTAGATATTCTGCATTCAGCGACTGCCCCACTTTATACCGGGTGAAGTAAGGCGATAATTCAATACCCGGATAAGACACCAGCAGGTTGCGGTTGGTAGCAATATTGAAATTCACGTTCCATATTATATCCTTTTTCCGGATCAGTGTAGCAGAGATCATTCCTTCCCATCCGCTGTTTTGTATCAGTGCAGGCCAGTTGCCCGTCACAGATTTGAAGCCTGTATAAGCAGGCGTGGGCAGGCCGGTGATCTGATCCCCGGAACGGTTCCTGTATGTGGATACCTCCACACTAATGCGTTCTTCCAGGAAGCTGGCGCTGAAGCCTGCCTCAAATTTTTTATTTGTTTCCCAGTGATAATCCTGGTTAACGGCATGTATCGGCACAAAAGGCTGCACACCGTTGTAGCCGGGAAGCGGCGCAATATCGCCAGGTGCTATTGCCGCCCATTGCGACAGGTACTGGTAATCCGATGGCGCATTTCCACCAACAATACCATAGCTGACTCTCAGCTTCATAAAGGTTACCCACGACGGCAGGAAACGTTTGATCCATTTTTCTTCTGAGAAGTTCCACGCCACAGCTGCCGATCCGAAATTCCCGAACTGCCTGCCGGGTGCAAAACGTGAAGACCCATCCCGCCTGGCAGTCATATTCAGGATATACTTGTGCTCCCAGTCGTAATTGATACGCGCCAGAAAACCGATGTATTTATACTTACTGTACCCTTCACTGGTTTGTGAAAAAGGCGCGCTGCCAACAGTATGAATCAGGTCATCATCGCCGTAACCGGCGGCAAATGTAGTGGTGCCGTTTGTCATGGTGGATTGATACGTACCACCCACCAGGACGCTCAGATCGCCCCGGCCTATAAAGCGGCTGTATGTGAGCTGCGGCTCAACGGTCAGGTTTGAATTTTTCGATGTACCAAAAACAGCTGACCCGGTGGGATTACCAATCGGGTTCTGCGACGCGATGGGCATGAGATAGTTGTTTGTCCCCATCATATAGGAGTAGCCCCCGGTAGTAACAAATTTTAATCCTCTTGCCAGCTCATAGCCCATCCTCATACTGCTGCTGAACTGATTGGTTTGCGCATTATTTGTCCGGAGGAGATCCGCAAAAGGAAACTGACCTCCTATACCGGCGGCATTCCACTCTGCATAGTTTAGCTCACCTTTGCTGTCGTATACCGGTGGCGCATTGGGAGCCAGCGTTATTACGGAGGCGTTGGCAAAAACTGCATCTACGTTTGTATAGCTGTAACCAAGCGTCAGTCCAAGTGAAAACTTCTGGTTAACGCTGCGTACATCAACACTGGATGTTATGGACGCCTGCTGATTAAGACCGCTGTTCTTCACCACATCTTCCTGCCGCGCATAATTCGCACTGATGCGGTACATGGCCAGGTTGTCGCCGCCCGTTAAACTGGTTACCACTGCACTCTGCTTGCCGGTTCCCAGCAGCACTTTTTGCCAGTCGGTATACCGGGTGCTATCCCACAATACCAGGTCCGGTGCGGTAGTCAATGTTGGAATTATACCATCGTTCCGGAACGCCTCCCGCCGCATCTGTAAATACTGCGGGGTGTTCAGCATCTGGTAGCGTTTTGGCACATCAATAATACCCTGGTTAACTTCCATGTTGAAGGTAGTTTTTCCCGGCTTGCCTTTTTTGGTGGTAATTAATATCACGCCGTTCGCAGCGCGGGAACCATATATAGCCGTGGCATCCGCGTCTTTCAATACTTCTATACTGGCAATATCCCTTGGATTCATGCTGAACAACGGGCTTTGCCCGCCGGTAACTGAAAGCCCTCCCTGGATATATCCCGGCGATGCACCGCCTTCATACCTCACAGAACCACTTACATCCAATACCGTTAGCGGAACCCCGTCTATTACATATAACGGATCAGACAACATATCGGGGTTTAGTGAATTACGCCCCCTTATTTCTACTTTCACGGGCGAAGCAGCGTAGCCGCTGGTTTGTGTAACCAGTAAACCTGGTACTCTCCCCTGCAATGCCAGCAATGGATTCATCACCGGTTGTCTTTCTATTTCTTCCGCCGTTACCCTGCTGATATTCCCGGTAGCCAACCGTTTGCTGGTAATACCATACGCCTGCACTACTGCCTGGTCTAACACGCTGGTAGCCGTTTTCATGGTCACATACAGCAGCGACTGCCCTATTGGAACGGTTACATTCACTTTTTCAAAGCCGATAGAGGTAATCGTGAGCTGCTCATTATCCTTTAACTTTCTTAAAACAAAAGATCCCTTTTCATCCGTTTGCGTTCCTTTGGCAGAACCATTCACAATAACGCTGGCGCCTATTACCGGGGCGCCGGTTTTTTCGTCATATACCAGCCCGGAAATATCATGTACAACCGGCTCCAGAGTAAACTTCACCGAATCCGGCATATTATCCACCCTGGGGAAAACAACAATAGTAGTCCCTACAATGGTATAGCTCAAAGGCTGTTTAGCCAATATCGATTTCATAAATACTTCCAGCGGCTGCTTTTTTGCATTCACAGAAATGGCCACGTTTACATTGATCAGCTCGGGATTAAAGATCACCGCGTAATTGGCCTGTTTCTTTATTTCGGTAAAAGCCTGTTGCAACGGTACCTGTTTGCCGCTGAAGGTGATGGTCTGGGATAATACGTCGACTGGCAAACCCAGTGCAGCAGTGATAAGAAAACAAATCATCAGCCTGCCGAACACCCGGTCCCTCCTGCCCAACCGCTTGTAAAGTCTGGATTTTAGCATAACAATTTTTTGGTTGATTTAAATAACTACTTCTTTCCTGTGGAGCATACCGCTCCCGGAGGAGTCACTTTTGCTGTGATCATTCCCCGCTTCAAATGCATGTAATTTTCAGTTTGGACAAAGCTCCGCCTGCAGCGTTACCGCTTTGCTTTTAAACATACCGGACAGCTATCGTTCCGGACTGGCATACCCCTTAAATTGATGTTGATTGATACTACGCCTAAGCTATGGCATTACTATTATTTTCTTTCCTTCGATCCTGTAATGAACGCCCATCTTTTCCAGCACAACAAGTGCCTGCGATAAATTCAGATCTCTTTTTATTTCCCCGCTGAATATGATATCCGGTACCCCATTTTCATAAACAACCCCTACGTCGTACCACCGCGACATTTGCCGCAATACTTCGTCGAGATGCGCATGATCAAACCGGAATAACCCATTCTTCCAGGCTACTACCATTTCCACATCCGCGTTGTTAATGATATTCATCTTCAGTTCATTGTTGATCTGCGCCTGCTGCCCCGGCCGAAGCATGGCAGTTTGCTGATCATGAATCATCATGATGCTTCCTTCCAGTAAGGTAGTCCGGATATTTTGTTCATCCGTATAGGCGTTCACGTTAAAGCTGGTACCTAAAACAGCTACAGTGGCTTTACTATTAACATCCACCATAAATGGCTGATCCTTATTTTTTGCCACCTCAAAATAAACTTCTCCCGTTACCTTTACCTTCCGGTAGTTATCTGTGAAAACAGTTGGATAAGTGATGCTGGATTCCGCGTTAAGCCATACCGCCGTACCATCCGGTAACAGCAGCCGGTACTGGCCGCCACGGGGCGTGGTAAGCGTGTGATATTCCATCTTGCCGGCCTTTCCTTCATAATCCAGTTTGCCGCTGTCATTGTTCACTTTAAAATTTCCATTCCGTACAATATTGCCCTGCGTGCTGTCCAGCAATATTTCTTCTCCATCGCCCAGTTTCAGCACCGCACGACTGGAACCCGAAACAATTTCCCCGGAAGAAGATACATTCCCCGCCAGCGATGGTACGCCTTTTTTATAGTTGCTGATAAACCATACCGCCATAGTGGCCACCGCAGCAATCAATACCGCTGCTGCCGCGTAACGCCACCAGGAAGGGGTGCGGCGAACGGGTACTTCCTTATTATTATCTTCCACTGCTGCCAGTAACCGGTGCAGAATCCGCTGACTGGCATCGCCGGAAAGCGCTGGCGGCTCGGCAAACGACTGGTCGTACACCTGCTGTAATAAGGCTTCCAGGGCTGCATTGTCTTCAATATCCTTCTCCTTCAGCAATTCAAACAACGCTGTGCCTTCGGCCTCCGTAATGGTGCCGTCCAGGTACTTTTGAAGCAAGTCAGTTTCGGAAAATTTGTTCAGCTCCATATCAATAAGACTAATGAATAAAACAAATGGGTGGATGCGGAGGGAAAAAAATTATTTCAGTGACACCAGAAGTATCAGCAATGAAATATCGCCATGTTCCAGCAGGTACTCTTTTATCGATTTCACTGCCAGCGACAGGTGCTGTTTAAAGGTATTACGGGAGATGTCCATCAGTGCAGCGGCTTCTTCATATGTTTTGCCCTGCTGCCGGCAAAGGATAAATGCCTCGCGGCGTTGCGGAGGCAGGCTGGCTACCGCTTTCTGCAGCAGCTCTTCATACTGCTTTGCTTCCACGGCGTTCATTAAGGCCTGGTCGTTAATACCCAGCGAAACCCGGTGCAGTACCTCATCCCGGATCGTATCGTACAGGGAGATACGGTTTAACTGCGTTAATGCCGTATTCCTCGCCAACCGGTACAGGTAAGCCTGGAACGACGATTTAATATCCAGCTGCCCCCTTACCTCCCATATCTTCAGGAAAACATCATGTACCAGGTCTTCAGTAAGTATGGGATTCTTGGTAAATTTCAGCAGGTAATTATATATACCGCCGTGGTATTGTAAATAGATAGCCGTAAACGCCTCCTGGTTGCCAAGAGCAAGTTGGTTTAGTAATTCCTGTTCATTCATTATGCTGTGATAATATCGTTCAATCGGGAGACCGTTCACGTGACGCCAGGTAAATTAAACATTAATTATCAGATTTAATAGCAGGACAGGCGATCTATTGTTTTACCCGTTTTGAACTTAACCAGATACCCCCCAGCACCAGCAGGCCGCCGGCCATCTGCCAGGGCGTAAAGGTATCTTTCAGGAAAATCATGGCAATCAACGCGCCAATCACCGGGTTTAAGTTCAGGAAGTTACCTACCTGGGCAGCCGGTAAACTTTCCAATGCCCTGTTGTAAAGAAAATAGGCCAGCGCAGAAGCAAACGCTCCCAGGTAAATAATCCCGGCCCAGGCCCTCCCGGATATTTCAGGTATGCCATGCTGATACAATTCCACAGCAGCTATAGGTATTAAAAAAGCCGAGCCAATAAAAGTACTGACAGACGTGGCTAAGATGGTATCTGTATCTTTTAAACTCCTCGATAATAACGTGTATGCACTCCAGCAACAAACCGCCAGCAGCATCAATATACTCCCCCGCAAGGTGTGCCCCCCCGCCGGACTCCCCACAAAACCCACCAGCACTACGCCCGTTACACATAATATAATACCGGCAATACTTCTGCCGCCGATATGTTCTTTCAACAGCAATGCGGCCGGAATGGCTATGGCTACCGGTATTAAACCTTCCACCAGCGCACCGGTAGACGCCGGGATATAAAGCATGGCAAAGTTGAAAAGGCCATAGTATACCGTAATGCCCAGGATACCCATTAACGCCAGCCTTTTATAAGGTAGCTGTTGTTTTACCTTTTTACGCTGACGAAGATAAAACGGCAAAAGCAACCCGCAGGCAATGATGTGCCGCAGCGTGGCAAACAGGTAAGGAGATACTTCCTGCACCACCGTTTTGGTAACAGTAAAAGAACTGCCCCATATGAGCATAACAAACACAATACTGATAAATCCTTTTGCACGGTCAGTGATAACAATTTTTCCCACGCGTCAGTTTTTCATTTTTATCATCATTTGCCTGGAAGCCCACAGCCAGGCAACTACTACACCCATTCGCCAGGTCCTGTCCGGCCTCTTCAAAAAACCATAACAACTCCAGGATAATTATCGTCACCAGTTGAGCGGCAACCGCGTACTTTCTACCAATTTGTCTTGCTGTATCTAAGGTCATCTTATGTGAAAATAAAAATCATATTCCTATCCAATGTATGCGAGCTACGGTTTACCTGCCACGTTATCCTGATCCAACTCCTCTTTGGGTTCCCAAAGCTCAATAATGTTCCCTTCCGGATCAAGTACATGAACAAATTTACCATAGTCATACTCCGCAATCTCATCAACAATGGTTACGTTTTCCTTTTTTAGTTCCTCTACCAACGCAACGATATTTTCCACCCGGTAATTAATCATAAATGGCTTGGCTGACGGATTAAAATATTGGGTATCCTGCGGAAACGTACACCAGGCGGTAGTTCCTTTTTTCGACGGATCATCGGCCTGCCGCCACTCAAACGTTGCGCCGTATTCACTGGTAGCCAATCCGAGGTTTTTGGCGTACCATTCGTTCATACCTTGCGGATTTTCGCATTTAAAGAATACGCCACCGAGGCCCGTTACTTTTTTCATATTTAAATGTGTTGTATAATTAAAAAAGTGATATAAATCTATGTATTATACAATAAATAACGGTATGCTTGTTTCTCTTTTATATTTCAATGTTGCGGACTTTTATACATTTCTTTATAGTTGGCCATTTCCGCTATTTTCCTGTTCACTTCTTCGGGGGGGATGGCCTGCGGCTTTAAATTGTCGCAGCACATTTGCGGTAATTGACTTAATAGGTTGATTATCATTTAATGCCACAGTATTGATCCAGGAAACCGGGTGTACTAAATTAACGAAAAAAAAGCTTTTACGCGGTATACCTCCGGCAGGCGCCATTATAGGATAAGCCGTAGATAAGCCGTATTTAAGCCGTACTTAAGCTGTATATAACCCGTACCTATAAAATACAGGTTATATACAGGTAAACACTATTTTCTTTCCGGGTATAATACGAATATACCTGGAAGGGTCATATAATAACCAATGAATGAGTTATGGCTTATTTTACTAATGGCATCGCCTTTATAGGCGCAATAGGCAATATGACGGCCTATAAAATGAAAGGAACTGATAAGATTATTGTCCGCAGCAAAGGGGGCGCCTCCAAAACACAGATCAAACATTCCCCGGGGTTTGAACGTACCCGGGAAAACAATACGGAGTTTGGTGGCTGCAGCTATGCGTCCAAAGCGATCAGGCAGGTATTATTCCCGGTAAAGCACCTGGCCGATTACAATTTCACCTCTACCCTAACTAAACTGGCGAAACATATCCAGCTACAGGATAAAGTGGGTGACAGGGGGCAAAGGAGTATCCTGCTATCGCGGCATAGTTATTTGCTGGATGGATTTCAATTGAATAAAAAGAATACATTCGATTATGTAGTCCGCCATCCTGCCGGGTGTTTTATAGAAAGAGAAACGGGCAGTGCAGAGATACAACTTCCGGCACTTAACCCCGGATTCAATTTGGTGGCGCCCTGGCAATATCCTTTTTTCCGGTTTATTATTACGTTCGGAATGGTGGCAGATGTGGTATGCAAAGAAAGCAATTACCAAAGCCAGGAAAAGCTACTGCTGCCAACAACGGCACATACGGAGTGGCAACCGGTAAAGCAGGATTTTGAGGCGCAAAGAATTGTATTGCAACTCAGGGACCTAGCAGAATTGGACGATACCAAAACATTGTTGGTTGGCATCGGTATTGAAATGGGAATGCCCATCACCAACGAGGTGATTGATGTGGTTAAATATGCAGGTTGTGCAAAGATCCTGGCAACGGGGTGATCTGTCTAATTTTGCGTCCTGAACTCATTGGGCGTGTAGCCAACACGTTTCTGAAAGAGACGCGTGAAGTGTTGCGGGTACCTGAACCCCAGCCCGCAGGCAATCACCTTCTTACAGTGTTTATCATTCAGCTATTCCCTGATATACATTTCATAAGTGTAGGTGAATGATTTTTTTGTACCGGCATCTACGGCCAGTTCAAAATCCAGTTGTCGCCCCTGGTTGATATCGTTTTTGTATTCAAGATTTAATGACTGGCTATATTTGGTACTGGCCGAAGTAATAGCACCGCTGATCGTTTTCTGCACCTGTATATCCGCCAATCTGCTTTTGCTGTTAATAACAGTAATGGTACCTTTTACAGTAGCTAAGGTGTATTTATACCCATTATATGTTTTGGCTTCTTTTTTCACCGAAACAAGTGCTTCTTTTTCCCGTACCAGGATATCCGGCGCAGTGGTAATAAATATGGGCGTAGAGGAGCCTTTGGCTGTAAACTTAAGCACATCCTGTGCAATGGGCTTTTGTGTATTTTTTTGTAAGATTAAAACAGCGCCTGATGTAAATGGATTGTCGGTGTTATTGTAGATTTCAACAAAGTGGTTCACTTTGTTGGGCGTGGCGCCGCGCCCTGCATGATTCGCGGCTTCCATTTCTTCTGATGCCGTCCCCTCTTCGCCGTTTACCTGGTAGGTACTCATGACAGATGCGGGCAATACTGTTTTATAAAAATGGTGGATTTTTACGGGTTTATTAAAAACTGGATATTGCGCCCTTTCCCCTTTGCTGAGGCTGATGTTTTTTAGTGTATAAAAATAAAGGTCTTCGTTTTCTACGGCGGTATTATCAGGCGATGACGCCTGTTCCGGCATTACAATGGATTCTGCAGCTCTGTCCCTGGCATAATCCGCCCTCATTTGTATGGCATTGCTGTATATATTGGCGTTTTCTACATTCCCGGTACTGCTAAAATTGAGCAGGGTAGCCAGCGTGATAGCTTGCGAAAAATTGGGTACCCCCATCACAAAATCAACATCCGTATTTTTAATATCTTCTACATTGTTATTCACTTCTGCCTGCAGGTTAAGCGTGGCTTCTGTTTCAGACACCAGTTGCAATTGATAAACGGGTGTCCAGCTCAATCCGTTTTGCAGGTACATCATGGTAAAAGATTGCTGCCCGCTTTTAGCAAAATGTACCGTAACTATAGGTTTTTGAACGGCAATACGCGCTGTGGTAGTGCGGCTGGGCTTATCTTCAAATGTAATTGTTTTGATGGTGGCAGGTTCTATGCCTATCCATTTACCATTCATCTTTAGTAAAAGAACGGGGTTGGCAGGGGCATATATCCGGTCGAACTGGTATTGCCCACGATATACATTAGTCAATTGCATTTGCTGCAACTGCAGCCTGCTGTTAATTTCTTCGGGCAGGTCAAAGTCTTCCACACTGCCTTTATAAGTATTATTATCGGCGGTAACAATCGTAATATTTTTGCCTTTGTTGGCATGCAGCAATTCTAAAAAGCTGTTGGCTTTTCTTTCCTGTATTTCATTTACCTGCTCTACCCGGCTACTCACGCGGCTTACAGGGTTGGTGGTACCGGCAAACCAATAAGTGCCAAATAATGCCACCGGAAGATTATTGAGCCTAAAGCCACTGTCGGCCACCTGGGCTTTTATTTCTTTTACTACAAAGGACTGCCCGTTTTTAAATACCGATAATGATTTGGTTACTGCATTTTCCTGTGCTACAAGCGTTGTACCTGTAGCAAGTAACAAAGCCAATAAAATAAATTTCATGTACATAGTTGCTGTTTACTTCCTGTAAAGCTAAGGTTCTGTAACGATACACAATGATAAGCACAATTGCTTCATAATAACATCCCTGGAAACAGGTATAATAACTTGTGCATATTCTCTTTAATTTCGGGGTTTAGTACAGGGCGTAAGCATCAAACAAGAAAAGAATATGATTATTAACTCCGGCTGTCAGGCGCTTAGTCCGGAAGATGAAGAACTGGTACGTTGGTGGCGTAAAAAGTATAGCAGGCAAGTCAGGCTATGGGCCAGCCTTCTCGTACTCCCTCTCCTGCTGTTAGCCTTGTTTTTTATTTTTTTCAACCAGGAAGAAAAGCTGCCGGCCTATATATTTATGCTTTCCTTTATGCCATTTGCCTCATTCTTTGTTTATAAGCTGGTGAGCGTCTTTGGTAAAATGAGGCAAACCCGTACTGTTCTGCGCAGGGGACTGAAACAGGTGACCACGGGTACACTGTTGGAGATGAGAGCAGATAAACATCTGCTCACTTATACCGTAGACAATAACACCATAAAGGTAGTTGCGCCGGGACCTTTAGAGCACGTTAGCGACAGCCTTTTTTTGCCGCGGGCATTAATAGTATTGGAATGGCTTCCTATAACCGTACAACATAATATACTACTGGGCGTACAATATAAAGATGTGCCCGGGGCGACCAGCATCGCCGAACCCACAAGCGCAGCAGAAAAAGCGCCCTTGATGATGCGCTGGAACCGCCGCACCATCAAAATACTATTCTTCACATTCGCAGGTCCGTGGGCAATCTGCCTGATGTTTTCTGAAAGGGCGCGCGAACCTGAAATAATGTTCGGCATGCTGCTTTTCTTTGCAGCGATTGTTATTTTTCTGGCAGGGTTCGCCCTGATTTTCAATCGCCGTGTACAAAACGCTGAACAAAAAATAGCCCTTACCGGTGTCATTACAGAAGTTTTTGTTTCCCGCTATGATAACGAAGGCAGTGGATATACCAGGGTATATTGGTACCGTATTGGTAAGCAAATTGTATCGGGATACCTGGATGATGACCGCTTCCTGCCCGGTGATAAAGTTTGCTGTATTTATCTGGCCGATAAAAAAGGTACGCAGCATGGGCTGTTCAGCATGGCATTGCTATAGAACGGCTATTTCGTTTTCAGATCGATGGTGATAAACTCCGAATCGGGCAAAATGATGTTTAGCTGCTCATACTCCTTTTTGTATGTCACCTTCGCACCTTTGGGCAACTGGTGGCCCCATGCCACATGATCTTTGGCCAGTGTTCCCGAAACAAACGTACTATCAGCAGCGATGACCGCCTTGCCTGTACAGGGCCAGCCAAACACCAGCTGATCATGCGTAAGTGTAACGTTCCATGTATCGGGGTCATTGATAACAACCCCGATATAGTCTTTCACCTGCAGATTGAAAAAATAGGTGGGCTTTGTCAAATGAACCGAGTCAACATCCATCAATTGCGCCTGGTTCCTGTAGTTCATATCAAAATCAGTTTGGTAATAAACCGTATCGTTTGTTGAAAGGGCAATACCTGCTACGGTTTCGGGCTGTTTTAAGATAAAGGTATGGAGCGCCTTTTTCTGCCTGAATTCCCGGCGGCTTTTTCCGTCTTCAATCGATCCGCTCACCAGTACCCACATCATTACTACCACGGGAAACAGTAATACGGCGGCGCCGATGCCGGAAATCCATCTTAGCACGCGGGGGTTTTTCCTGCGAAGGCAAACCCACAGGAACAAACAAGCTAAAGGCATGGTAACATACCAAAAGTAAATCGTGTATATTAAATATTCTCCGAAAGGGCCGAAATGAAAGTCCATCAGTTTGTTTTAACCAGTATTACCATTCACCGGATTACTTTTCTATCCGCTACAAAGATAGCCCTCACATGATGATTGCATATACCAGGAAACAGGGAGTTCTTTTATCGGAGGTAACAATGATTACTCACCGGTTGGGTTACTCTATAATATAACGTAATCCCTCCCCAAAGCCCTGTTCATTTTATTCATTTTAATCACCTCGTATCCATTTCATCCTTTATCCACGCTAACCTTGTAACTATCAGTATTATAATTAAATTACTATTGTGGAAATGATCGTAGATACCGTCAATTGATCATATTGCTATCGAAATACCCTAATGACTTCTAACCAAAATCCTCCTCAGCATTTTTACGCCCTTGACGCTATCAGAGGTATTGCAGCTATGATAGTGGTTTTATACCACTGGCAATTCTTTTATTATGCAAACGACATCTATGTACAGAACGGGTACGAGAAAACAGCGCTCCCGTGGTACAAGTACCTCTCTATTTTCTACACCGATGGGATGGTAGCCGTGGATCTGTTCTTCCTGTTATCGGGGTTTATATTCTTCTGGCTGTATGCAGAGCGGATTGCTACCCGGCAAATCAGCTTCCGCAAGTTCATCGTTTACAGGGTGAGCAGGCTCTACCCCATCCACTTTGTTACATTAGTGCTGGTAGCGGTGCTGCAATGGCTGATGCTGAGAAATGTAGGGCATTACTTTATCATACAATATAATGATAGCTATCATTTCCTGCTTAACCTCCTCTTCATTCAAAACTGGGGATTTGAGAAAGGCCCTTCCTTTAACGGCCCCTCCTGGTCTGTTTCCGTAGAAGTATTCCTGTATTTCCTGTTCTTTATCATTTGTTACCTGAAACTGGAAAAGAAAAAACTGCTGCTCTTTTTACTGATTCCCGTGGGCGCATTTTTACAATATTATTATAGCCTCATCGGAAAAGGTATGTTTACCTTTTTCCTCGGTGGCCTGGTTTACTACCTGTATGTTTGGATGATGAAAGAAAACAGGGCCAGAAAATATTTACCGGCCCTCACCATTGTCACCCTGGTGCTATGGGCAGCCATGCTTGCCGAATACCAATTCTCTTTCTTACAGGGAATATGGATAAAACTATTTCACCAGGCGATGCCGGACAAAAGCACCGAAACCGCATTGAGCCTCTTTGGCCAGCTCAGAAACTTTTTCTTCCGCATCGCCGTTTCTCCCTTCACCATTCTCACCCTGGCACTGTGGGAAACAACCAAAGGCATGCTCAACAGGAAGTGGGCGCTGCTCGGCAATGGCAGCTATGCGATGTACCTGATCCATTATCCGTTACAAATAATATTCGTTCTCGTAGTTGACTGGTTTCACATGAGCCGTCTTGTATTAAGATCACCAGGTACATTATTGCTGTTTTTCCTGTTACTGATCCCGTTAAGCATGGCCACTTATTATTATTTCGAACTTCCCGCTCAGGACAAACTCAGAGCCCGGTTTTCCAAAGCAAACAAGACCCGTGTAAAGATAGCTGATGTTAATATAACGACTTAAAAGTTCCGTAGTGAAGGAGGTCCGTCACCTCCCTGTTAAAAAGAAAAACCTTTGTGTAGTAAATAATTACCGGATAAACTCCTGTATTCACGCGTCATTTATTACACAATACCAGCATTGAAAAATTAATCACTAAATATGGGATTGAAATTTAGCTTACCCCTGATCCTGGCGTTAGTTATAGTTTCCGGATGCGCGAGCACCCAAAAACTGACCTATTTTAATGACATTGCAGCAGCGGCGGGCGCCGATTCCCTCAGCCGCATGCAGCAACTCAAAATACAACCCGGCGATATCCTGCAAATCACCATTACCACCCTCGATAAGGAAGTATCGCAGATCTTTAATCCCAACATTGCCGTTTCCGGCCCGGCAGCAGGCAATGGCATGGAACAGGGATACCTGGTAGACAGTACCGGTAATATTTCCCTGCCGGTGATCGGGAAAATAAATGTAAAAGACAAAACGACCGCCGCCATCAACGACCTCGTATCACAGGAACTGGAAAAAACAGTGCGTAACGCTTATGTATCTACCCGCCTGGTTAATTTCAGGATCTCGGTGCTGGGCGACGTGGCACGCCCCGGCTCCTTCAGGATCGGCGCTGAAAGGGCCTCTTTGCTGGATGCATTAAGTATGGCCGGCGACCTCAACGTAACGGCTAAACGCGATGATATCATGATCATCCGGGAAGTAAATGGTATCAAAACATATGCTTCCATCAACCTGAACGACAGCAAAACCCTTTCCTCGCCTTACTATTATCTCAGCAATAACGATGTTATATACGTAAAGCCCGGACCCGACCGCAAGTTTGCCACGTCCAAAACAATACAGCTGTTACCAGCCATCATCGGCGTTATATCACTCATTACCACGATTGTCATTTTAAGTAAATGATCCGCGATATGAATCAACCAAGACCTACAAACAACAGGAACTCCGTTATAGATCTCAATGATCTTTTCCAGAAAATAGTGTTTCACTGGCCATTATACCTGTTAGTACTGATGGCGATGGTGACCGGCGCCATGCTGTACCTGAAGTACAAAAAACCAATCTATATGTCGAGCGCCAAACTATACCTGAAAGATGAAAAAAAAGGTGGTGGAGAAGAAATGGATGCACTCAAATCACTGGCGCTTTTTAACAACGGTAAAAATATTGAAAATGAGATGGAGGTGCTGAAATCCCCTATCCTGGTGGAAAAAGTAATCGCCGGCAATGGTTTCAACATCCGTTACTATATAAAAGGAACGGTAAAGAATGAAGAGATCTATAACCATCCGCCACTCCACCTCCGCGTGCTGGGCGACAGCTCAAAAGTAGGCAACTATACTTTTGATGTAACACGCGAAAATGACCTGCTGAAAATAAAACAGGTGAACTATACCACCGATACCAGTCTGCAGCTAACCGCACGGACCGGCGAACCATTCACCGTAGGGAAAGATAAATTCGTGATCACCTTCCCGCCACTAACCACAGGTACGCCCACCAATACATTCCGCATCCGGGTAGATTCCGTACCGGAATACGCCTACGAAAAAATAGAGGAAATAGGCACCGCCCTGGTTAACCGCGATGCCACCGTGATACTGGTAAGCTACAAAGACCCCGTTCCTGAAAGAACGGCCGACTTCCTCAACTCCCTGCTGGAAGCCTATAATGACTATACCCTCGATGATAAAAACAAAGTAGCATTCAAAACCATTCACTTCCTGGCAGTAAGGATCGATTCATTAAAAGAAGAACTGGGACTGCTGGAAAAACAGGAAGAGAATTTTAAAATACAAAGAGGCATCACAGATATTGACGCCAGCTCCAAACTGGCACTGGAACAGGTAAAGGAAGCGGATATCCGGCTCAGTGAAGCCAACCTGCAGCTTTCTGTATTTGACCAGGTAGACGGCTATATCAGCAACCCTTCCAGCGATTACCCCTTTGCACCCGTGCTTGGCAACATCGATCAAACACTCACCTCCATGATCAACCGGTATGAAGAAGCGCTCAGGGAAAAGAAACGGCTCTCCCTTTCGCTGAAACCTACCAGCGATATCCTGCAAAACGTGGAATCGCAAATCACCGACACGCGAAAAACTATCAAGGATTATATTGCCGGCTACCGGCGCAATGCAGACGTGGTGCAAAGAAAAACACAGGCCAAGGTAAACCAGATACAAGGCAAAATAGCGAACATTCCCACCTACGCAAAGGAATACATCAACATCAAAAGACAACAAGGCGTTAAGGAAAACCTGTATCTCTATCTGCTGAAAAAGAAAGAAGAAGCATCGGTGGCCTACGCCAGCAACGTGGTGGATAATAAGGTGATTGCTCCCGCGTTTGTACCCGACAAACCCATCACCCCCAAAAAATCACTGGTGTTCATCGGCTTTATTGCAGCAGGACTGGTACTTACCAGCGCCTATATCTATCTTAAATATTTCCTGAACCCAAGTGTACTCAGCAAAAAAGAAATAGAACAGGTATTCGACCTGCCGGTGATCGCAGAAATTTACCAGCAGGAAGAAGGCGCGCGTGATATGTCGCTCCAGAACAGGTCCGTACTGGTGGAACAGGTTTTTAATATGCGTACCAACCTGAAGTTCCTCCTCACCGGCATAACCAGCACGCCCACCATCCTGCTTACATCCAGTATATCGGGCGAAGGGAAAACGTTCCTGTCGGCCCACCTGGGCAACTCCTTAACCGTAAGCAATAAAAAAGTAGTGCTGCTTGAACTGGATCTCCGGAAACCGAAGCTCTCCCAATTCCTCGGACTGGATCACAACGTGGGGGTTACCAACTATATCATCGGTAATAAAACCATTGAAGAGATCATCAAAAAAGTACCCGGCACCGATGGCCTCTACCTGGTTTCCTCCGGCCCTATTCCACCCAATCCTATAGAGCTGATCGAAGGAGAACGCATGGCCGATTTGCTGGCGCAGCTGAAAGACCTGTTCGATTACGTGGTGATTGATATGTCGCCCATCGGTATCGTATCTGACGCAAAAAGCATTTCACACCAGGTGGATTGCGCCCTGTTTGTGGTGCGGTACAACTTCACGCTCAAATCCAAACTGATACCGGTATCAGAAAACATCCGGAAAGGGTTCTTCAAAAAAACCGGGATCATCTTTAACGGTATAGAACAGGATACTTTCTACCCGTATTACTACTACGATCATTATTCATACACAGAAAATAAACAACATAATCATACCTGGTTATCATTGATGAAAAAAATAAAACAACGCATTGCATAAACTATTTGAAAATAGCGGTTGGCTCCTGATTGATAAGCTCAGTAAACTTTTCCCGGGCATTATCATTATGGCGCTTATTGCCAGGCACCTGGGTCCGGAAGAATTCGGGATCTGGAACTATGCACTGGCGCTTACCACTATTATTGGCAGCGTGGCCATATTGGGAATGGATAAACTTGCCGTGAAAGAGCTGATCAATAACGAGCAAAAACAGGGCACTATTGTGGCTACCGTTATCCTGATGAGGATCGTTGCCGGCGCTCTGTGTATGGCGGTAAGCACCGGCATTGTACTGCTTACGGAAAAACACCGGCAGCTTTATCTTTACTGCACCATTTTTTCCGCACTCATTATCCTGTTGCAGTCTTTTGATGTACTGGATTATTTTTACCAGGTAAAGAACAATGTTAAAAGAGTGATTATTCCTAAAGTAGCGGTATTCCTTGCTTTCTGCGGGATAAAGCTGCTCATCATCTACTTCGATGGTACCCTGATCACATTCCTGTGGGCTTCGGTTATAGAATTAGTGGTTACCTATTTTATCATCGTCGTAGTATATATATCCGGTAATACCCACGTTTTTACCTGGCGTATTGATACCGCGTTAGCGCAAACACTGCTGGTGCAAAGCTGGCCGCTGATGCTTTCCAACCTGGTAGTGGTGTTGTTTATGAAGATCGACCTGGTACTGCTGGAGACGCTCGCCAACCCGGCGGAACTTGGGAAATATGTGGGCGCGGCCCGGATTTCCGAGCTATGGTATGCCATCCCCACCGTGATCTCTGTAGCGATACTGCCGGGGCTCATACAAAAGAAAAAGATCAGCCGGCAGGCATACCTCCTGATGCTGGAAAAATGGCTGCGGTTGTCCTTCTGGCTGAGTATTGCTATTGCCTTGGTGGTTACTTCAACGGCGCATATCATTATTCCATTCCTCTATGGTCCGGGTTACGTGGCAGCGTCGTGGATGCTGATGATCCATATATGGGCGGGTATTCCCGTATTCCTGAGCATCGTTATGGTGCAGTACCTGTTTGTAGAAGGGGAATACAAAATTTACCTGTATGGCAATCTTTCCGGCCTGGTGGTGAATGCGGGCATCAATTTTTTCCTGATCCCTCTTTATGGTGGAACCGGCGCCGCCATTGCCACGGTAGCAGCGTATACCACCGTTTATGGCATGTTGCTGCTGCTCGACAAAAGCGGCCAGGGATACCTCCTTACCCAAAAAATGTTTCATCCCTTACTGGTATTTTCTGATATAAAACAAGTATACAACAGCCTGAGGATTTTCACCACCAATCTGGTTACCCTAAATCAAAAACACTATACCAAATGAACAGCATGAAAAATATCGCGGTAAAGTTAGTTACCACCTTATTTCCCCGGCTCAGTTACGGTGTGCGTGCTTACAGTTCAGAAGGAGAAGACCTCATTCTGAAAAGGATCTTCGACAAGAAAAAGAAAGGGGTGTATATAGATGTAGGTGCACATCATCCGTTCAGGGTATCCAATACCTACCTGCTTTATAAAAGAAACTGGACCGGCATCAACATAGATCCGCTGCCCGGCTCAAAGGCATTATTCAATAAACACCGGCCCAAAGATATTAACCTCGAAATAGGTGTGTCCGTAGTAAAACAACAACTTACTTATTTCATCTTTAACGAACCTGCTTTAAGCACTTTTTCTCCTGAAAAAGTAAAAGAATATACACAAATACCGAAGTACCGGGTGATCAGGGAAAAGAAGGTAGATACGTGGCCACTGGCAGATATTCTCGATACTTATCTGCCAAAAGATGTTACCATAGATTTTATCACTATCGACGCCGAAGGGCTTGATATGGAAGTACTGCGCTCCAATAACTGGGATAAATACAGACCCGCATATGTACTGGCAGAATCATCACCATTTGAGGTACTTCAAACAGACCGCAGTGAGTTATGCCAGTTTATGCAACAGGTAGGATATAGCATGTTCGCCAAAACCTATTACACTTACTTCTTTAAAAACATGAACACGTAAAATGTCCGGAAGCAGGTTATATGTACAATATGGTTGCGGCCCTTTTTCGGCGCCCGCCGGCTGGAAAAACTACGACTCCTCGCCCACGCTCAGGATTCAGCAAATTCCCGTGATAGGGAAACTGCTGAAACCTGTGATGCACGTGTCCTTTCATAAAGATGTATTGCCGGGCGATATACTGAAAGGGTTGCCTGGTATTAAGGAAAGCTCCTGTGATGGCATCTATTGTTCGCATGTGCTGGAGCATCTTTCTTATAACGACTGCCTCCTGGCGATCCGGAATACCTTTCACATTCTGAAGCCCGGCGGATACTTCCGGTGTGTGCTGCCCGACCTGGAAGGCGCTGCCAGGAGATATATTGATCAGCTGAGGAGTAACGATCCGAAGGCGAACACCGGGTTTATGGAAGAAACGCTGCTGGGTAAAGAAAACAGGGTTCGTGGCATGAAACAGCTGGTGCAGCTGGCCCTGGGTAACCGGGAACATTTATATATGTGGGATCACCTGTCGCTATCACACCAGCTGGCCGCAGCAGGATTTAAAAACATACGGCACTGTGGTTTTAACGACAGCAATGACACGATGTTTAAACTGGTGGAAGAAGAAATCAGATTTAATAACGCCGTTGCATTGGAGGCAACAAAATGATGTTACACACGCCGGTCTTATTACTGGTATTTAACCGCCCTGAACAGGCATTGCTTGTATTCAGGCAAATCAGGCTGCAGCAGCCGGAGCAACTGTTTATTGCCGCCGATGGCCCGCGGCCGGACAGGCCTGAAGACGCGGCGCTGTGCGAGGATACAAGAATGGCTGTTTTAAAAAGTATCGACTGGCCCTGTAAAGTAGAAACCCTGTTCCGCCCGCACAACCTGGGTTGTGGCAAGGCGGTTAGTTCGGCGATCGACTGGTTCTTCAGTCATGTTGAGGAAGGTATTATACTGGAAGATGATTGTGTGCCTGATCCCTCCTTCTTCCCATTCTGCACCACGCTGCTGGAGAAATACCGGTTCAATGACACCATTATGCATATTCACGGCGGCAATTACCAGGCGGGCATCCTGCGGGGAAACGCTTCCTACTACTACTCCCGCTATGCGCATATATGGGGATGGGCTACCTGGCGACGCGCGTGGCAATACTACGATTTTACCCTTCAGCGGTACCGGCATGTATCCCGGGAAGGGCTCAACACTTTCCTGCAATCAGAACTGCAATCTATATACGACAAGCGGGTTGATACCTGGGATATCCAATGGTTTATGTCTGTATGGTTTAATAAAGGATGGGTAATTACGCCCAATATAAGTCTTGTTAAAAATATTGGTTATGGCAAAGATGCCACCCACACCCGTGTTATCCCACGGTGGTTTAAAAGGATACAATACGGCACCATAGCGGATATCGTTCATCCCGGCAGCAGTAACATCAACGAGGAAGCAGACAGGTATACCATCAACACCCTGTACAGTCCAGGCAGGTTATTCGTCAAACTAAAAAAAATAGTAAAAAACAATACACTGTTGTACAACCTGTACAAACGTATTTCCTGATCAGTAAATTTATATGGAAACCGGATACAGTAATCTTCAAAGCAGCAATTTTTTCGTGGAATGTTTCAGGGAAAGCATGCCCCTGATCATTGCGGCAATTTTATTATACCTGTATTACAACAAGCGGATCTCTATTATAGACGCGCTGCTCTATGCTTTTGCATCAGAAGCTTATACGATGCTGGCTATCGGGCCTACATTTACCGCTACTTTTTTTGTAGGCATGTTTATCTTCCTTGAACAGGCGCATCAGCTCTTTACAGGAAAGCAATTCATCCGGAGGGAATATCTTTTCCTGCTGCTGTTACCATTGATATCAAATATCACGGTATTCCTGATCACACAACTTTATAAAGATCCTTTCAGTTATCCCGATGGTAAGCTCTTTGTTTTCTATACAAAGCCTCTTTACTTCTACCTGAAAACCTATCTTCCCTGGTTTGCTATTGGCGCCAGGATAGTACAGGACCGGCAGCAGCTTTCATTCGGGCAGTTTGCTGCCACCATCAGGAAAATTGCTGGTATATCCTGTATCATTGCCCTTATCCAGATTTCCGTACAGCTTATTTTCCGGAATGTGGCATTAAGTGAGCTGCTTGGGCTGCAAAGCCGTTACCTGATGCAGGAAATCAATGGCCCGCTGGGATTGCGGGTACAGGCATTATTCGGGGAACCTAAAATATTCAGCGCCTTCCTTTCTTTAGCAATCCCTTTGTTTATAAAAGACCGGAATTACAAGGCCACAGCGATAATGATGGTAGTAGGCATACTCACTTCTTCCCAAACGTTCTGGGTCAATATCCTGGGTGGCGGGCTCCTGTACTTATGTTTGCCAAAACTGATGTCGGTAAGATGGAAAGTACTCAGCACCCTGGGTATGATCGTTGTCCTTTTTCTTGGGGTAGCCGCCTCTAAGGAATACTTCCTGAAACACTATATGGCTAACCGTAATCAGCCGGTATACCAGATGCTCTTTGAAAGATCCGCTTACCGTTATGATACCGAAATATGGGGTAAGAATAATATCATTCTCGGCATTCCGCTGCAAAGGGATATGGAACTGCCGGTGGTGGATTTCCTGCGGGATGAGCCTTATTTGCTGATATCTGGTTACGGCGCAGGCAACAGCACCTTTATTCCTTCGAGTTATTTCTTCGGGCAGCTCAGCTACCAGAGCCGCATAGAGGGAGTTGGCGGGCGCAATCTCAATATGCGCTGGTTCTTTATCCTGGCAGAATTCGGGGCCGTTTCCCTGTTCTTCTTTTTCCTGATACTTACCAGAACAGGACCGGATGTGCCGCCTTTTCAGCGCAACTACCTGGCGTATGTGGTGGTGTGTTTCTTTTTCAGCCAGATAGATCTTTTCCTGATAATAGTAGCATTACTCTGCGCATATAATAATGAATCCGTAAACGAAAAATGATGCAGGTATTTTTGGATAATATCGTATTCTCTATTCAGAAAGCAGGTGGCGTATCTGCTTACTGGTATGAGCTGTTGTCCGGTATGTGCAACAGCGGGCTGTCCATCGGTTTCTTAAACGCACGCCCGGGGTCCGATAATATCTTTGAACGGAAAATAGAATACCACCGGTTCAACTGTATCCGTGAAAGCTGGATTCCCAGCAAGTATCTCCGCTATCTGCCGGTGCGCTACCCACTTCCGGCCGCGGCAGTTTTTCACGGAGGATACCTGCGGGTTTCCCCCCAGAAAAATATCCTCAACATCCTGACGGTACATGACTTTGCGCACGAACGGAAACTGGCCTCGAAGTTTCCCCGCGGCCTCGCCAATACCCTGCAAAAAGCATACGGCATCAGGCGGGCCGATGGGATCATCTGCATTTCAGACAGCACCCGGAAAGAACTGCTCCACTTCTTCCCCGGCATAGACCCCGCAAAGGTAAAAGTGATTCATCATGGCATTGCCGGCGACTTCTACCCCATCAACAAACAGCTGCCGGTGAGCTGTTCGCTGGAAATAGATCTTCACAAAAAGTTCATTCTCTATGTAGGCGCACGCAGGAACTATAAAAACTTTTTCATGGCGGTAAAAACAATGGAGTTACTGCCTTCATCCTATCACCTGGTAGTAATTGGCGGAGAATCGTGGAATAAAAACGAGATCAGCATGATGAAAGAAAAACTGGCCGGCCGCTATCATATTTTCCCCACTGTAAGCCAGGCCGACCTCAATATACTATACAATCATGCTTTCTGCCTGCTCTATACCTCCGCTTATGAAGGCTTCGGATTTCCTCCGGGAGAAGCCATGAAGGCCGGTTGCCCCGTAGTAACCACCAGCATGACCTCCATGCCCGAAGTAGTAGGAACCGCCGGGCTGATGGCCGACAGGGCCGATCCCCTGCTGTTTGCAGAAAAAATAAGATCGCTTGAAAATGACACCTTCAAACAACAACTGATTACACAAGGACTCCAACAGGTGCAACAATTCACATGGGATAAAAGCGTACAGGAAACAATTGGTTTTTACAAAGATTGCTGGAACTACAAATTCTCGACATGAGTATTATTTTCAAAATTGCAGACACCGTAAAAGTATTCCTGACCTCCCGCAGGGGCCTTACCTCGTTGCTGGAAAAAGGCGCCTCCGTAGCCTCCACGCAGATCTTACACAACTGCCGGCACTATATCCCGTCGCTTGGCGTAATTATAGATGTAGGCGCCAACCAGGGCCAGTTTGCTGTAGCTGCCAGTCACTTTTACCCGCAGGCGCGGATCCATTCCTTTGAACCCCTGCCGGAAGTGTTTCGCCTGCTGCAACGTAATACCCGCAGGCTCACCAGCATTAACACCTACAACATGGCGCTGGGCAACTCCACCGGAACACTGGAATTTTACAGCAACGCGTATTCACACGCCAGCTCGGCGCTGCACGTGTCTGATCTGCAAAAAAATATGCTCCCAAAAACAGCTACTTCCAACCGGATACAGGTGCCCGTACAGCGCCTGGACGACCTCCGTCATAAACTTCCTTTTATCCCCCCGGTACTACTGAAAATGGATGTTCAGGGTTTTGAAAAAGAAGTACTAAAAGGAGCGTTGCACAGCCTGCGGCAAATTGATTACCTCCTGTTTGAAACCTCTTTTGTTCAGATGTATGACGGCGAGCCATTGTTTGATGAGATGCACCATTTTGTGAAAGAACTGGGATTTGAATTCATAGCGCCTGTAGGATTCCTGCAATCGGAAAAATTACAGATCCTGCAAATGGATCTTTTATATAAAAGAAAGAAAGGATGAAAATTGTAGTTAACGACCATTCCGGCCACGCCTTTACATTACAGCTAAGCCGGCAATTCGCTGAAAGCGGGCATGAAGTATTGCATGCTTACTCCGTTTCTTTCCAGTCGCCCAAAGGAAACTTTGAAGACCTGCCCATGCGGGGACTAACCATACTACCCATTATGATCAAGGGTGAATTCGACAAATACTCGTTGTTAAAAAGAAGAAAACAGGAAATTGAATACGCCCGGCAGCTGACTGATAAACTGGATCTTTTTCAACCCAACGTGGTGCTGAGCGGCACCACACCGTTGTTTGTACAGCAACATGTGCAGCAATACTGCATCCGGAAAGGAATCAAATTTGTGTACTGGTGCCAGGATATTTACACCATTGCCATCCGGCAAATTGCCCGCCGCAGGCTGGGATTCGCCAGTTTTCCCATCTGGTATTATTTTAAAAACCTGGAAATAAAACTGCTGAAGAAAAGCGCGCATGTGATCAGTATTACCGAAGACTTCAGCGATCTTTTCGACAAATGGAAGGTGCATCCCAAACAGGTAACGTGTATCCCCAACTGGGCGCCGCTCCGGGAAATAACGCTTACGGCTAAAAATAACGACTGGGCCCACCGGCACCAGGTAGCAGATAAAACCTGCATTATTTATTCGGGCACACTTGGATTAAAACACAATCCATCTATGTTGTCCGCCGCAGCGGCTTATTTCCGCAGGCATACAAATGTGGTGTTTATTGTTATCTCCGAAGGATTAGGCGCCACATTCCTGCAAAAAGAAAAAGAGAAACTGCAGCTGGACAACCTGCTGCTTCTTCCCTTCCAGGATTTCAGGGATATGAGCCAGGTGCTGGGCGCCGCGGATATCCTGCTGGCCATACTGGAAAATGATGCGGGTACCTATTCCGTGCCATCGAAAGTACTCACTTACCTGTGCGCGAAAAAGCCAATCGTACTGGCCATGCCGCCGGATAACCTGAGCGCTGCAATTGTATTGGATAACAAGGCCGGCTATTGCATTTCGCCGGATAATGAACAGGGCTTCTGTCAGCATATTGAAACCCTGCTGGCAGATGCGGCACTAAGACAGGAAATGGGTCATAACGGACGGGCATATGCTGAAAGGAATTTCGACATCAAACATATTGAAAACAAATTTTTACAGGTATTTAATACGATCCTGAACTGATAAAGATTGTCGTTCGTAACCCGGTGCCATCCATACTATCCATCATCTTTTAATTGAGAACGTTATGAAACCCGGCAACCACATTAATTTCCTGCTACGACTCCTGATCGATTATGTAGTACTGATACTGACCTTTTTGAGCACCCGTGAATATATTTCGGGTTTGGGAGATGTATTCTTTTCCGGCTTTAACCTGCTATTGCTGTGCATCAGCATCATCGCATGGACCGTCATTGGCATGTCGCTTCACTTATACGACGAATTCAGAACGAGGTCGTTCTCCTACGAATTTGTAGCCATTCTTAAAACTGTATTGCTTCACGCCTGTTTCTTCACGTTCCTGTTCTTCTACTGCTTTAAATACTATCCTTATCCCAGGACGTTCACGTTGCTTTATGCGTTCCTTACTTTTGTAAGCATTACGGTTGTTAAGTTTATTGTAAAGCAATCTTTGCTCCGGTTGCGGTCCAACGGTTATAATATAAAAAACATCCTCATAGTAGGTACCGGCGATACCGGTATGAAATTCTACAAAACAATTTTATCCAACGACCATTTCGGTTACCGGTGCGTTGGTTTTGTGGATGAGCAAACCAATCCCTATCTGAACGGCCAGTACCTGGGCAAAATATCAGACCTCACCAGGATCCTGGAAAGCCATGAAATAGATGATGTAATTGTTGCCCTGCCGGAGACCTTAAACACGGAAATGGAAAATATTATTATTACCAGTGAGAAAGAAGCCAAACGGGTAAGGATCATCGCAGATTGTCACCGCTTCTGCACCTCTACAGCCAGTATGAACTTCTTTGGCAAATTCCCGCTGTTAACGATCCGTACTTCTCCATTGGATGACCTGGCGAAGCAACGGTTCAAACGCCTTTTTGAACTCTGCTTCACCACGGTGCTTTTTATTACCGTATTCAGCTGGCTGTTTCCGCTTATCGGGATACTGATTAAACTATCTTCACCGGGACCGGTGCTGTTCAAACAAGAGCGTTGGGGACTGAAGAATAAAAAGATCACCTGTTATAAGTTCCGGTCCATGACCAGGAACAGCGACGTGGTAGACGCCAGCGGCCGATATCTCCAGGCCACCCGGAATGACTCCCGCATTACTTCAGTTGGGCGCTTCCTGCGCAAAACAAATCTCGATGAGTTGCCGCAGTTTTTTAATGTGCTGATGGGAGATATGTCGCTGGTAGGCCCCCGCCCTCATCCCATTCCTTTACACCAGGAATCTAAAAATACCATACAAAATTATATGCTGCGGCATGTAGTAAAGCCGGGCATTACAGGCTGGGCACAGGTGAATGGTTGCAGGGGGGAAACGAGAATCTCCGGCCAGATGCAGAAACGTGTAGACTTTGACCTGTGGTATATTGAAAACTATAGCTTCTGGCTCGACTGCCAGATCATTTTCCAGACATTGATGAATATGATCAAAGGCGATAAGAATGCTTATTAACGCCAGGACTTTTTCAGGGCTACAATATTCTGGAAGGAAAAGATTTCATAGCTGGTACTGTTGTATTCTCCGAGGGCTTTGAGTCCGTCGGGTAGCAACCGGTAGAAGTCGTAGCCCGGTAATATGTCTACAATATCTTTGAAGAAGGTTCTGGAGATGATATTCATTTCATTGAACTCTACCTGTATCACATCCGCCAGGCCGCTGGCAATGGTTTGCCTGGCTCCTTTCAATACACTGAGTTCGTGTCCTTCTGTATCTATCTTCAGCAATGCTATCCGGGAGATCTCCTGTTGTGCTACAAATTCGTCGATGGTAGTAAGTGCAATGGCCACTTCCTCGGCTTTTCCCTTATGAAGATGTTCTATCACGCCTTTATACATGCTGGCATGTTCCGAGCCGCCATCTCCCTGGTAGTCGTAAATAGTGGCGGTGCTGCTCACTTCTCCTGCTCCCTGTGGTATGGCAGTGAAATTGTATGTTCCTGCTACAGCGCTTAGCTTGCGGAATGCTGCGGGGTGTGGCTCAAAAGCAAAGATGGGAAGGGTAATGCCGTTCTTTCTCAGCATAACCGAATAGTTGCCCATGTTGGCGCCAATATCCATGATCACCCCGGTGTCGAGCTTCCGGCGGGCTTTCAGGAATTTGATAAACGCCTTTTCCCCGGATACCGTATCATTTTCATGATTCCTGATACCCATGCCAAACATACTTAGCTTATATAGAAAGAGGTTCACGGGATAAAAGACCTTCCGGGCAAATAAGAGTACATACACTCTTTTAACAGATTTTCCGAGGGCATTCATAGTTTGATTATTGGTTGTCGTCAGGAGAATACTGAACTTTACTAAAATTACAGCTATTTATCCAGCCAGGCTTATTCACTTTATTCATTCCTGTTTAATGCCCGGAAGGCGCCCTGTTTCCTTATCTGTACAATTTGGTATCTTGCGCCCTTACCCAATTTGTTCGCCTGCATGAAACGTAGTTCAGTATCGCTTACTTTTAATATCTTCCTGGGAATTGGTTTGCTGATGATTGCCGGCGCCTCGGTGATATACTACAATATCCGGCAATTCAATGCCTCCGCGGTCAAAACCAGTGGAACAGTGGTTGACCTGATAGCCAAAGGCAAGCGGTCTTACGCCCCGGTGGTTACCTATTACGATCAAGCAGGTGTGAAGCATCGCTATATTTCCAGCGTTTCTTCCAATCCTGCCGGTTACGAAATCGGGGAACGCGTTGGCATGTATTATGACCCCAAAAATCCGGATGATGCAAATATAGCCGGCTGGCGGGAGTATTTTGGCGCTATCATCGTTGGTGGCCTCGGGTTAGTATTCAGCCTGATCGGACTGGGTTATTATATTGTGAGAAAGGTGGGCCACTCGCGCAGTGACCAGCTGAAGCAATCGGGGCTCCTGGTTCAGGCCGACTTTGATTCGGTAGACGTCAACCGGTTTGTTCACGTTAACAATCGTCATCCTTTTTTTATCCGGTGCCACTGGAAAGATCCGCTCACCGGGGAAAGCCGCCATTTCAAGAGTGGCTTTATCTGGTCTGACCCTACCCCGGCGATTGGCCCCGATAAAAAAATAGATGTATACATAGATAGAAATAATCCACGCAGGTACTACGTGGATATTTCTTCTTTTGAGCAGCAATAAAAACTACGGGCTGTATCATTGCACACGCTGCTGTTGCTTCAGCAACTTAGCCCTGTCCAGGTCTTTTTTCGCTTCTTTGATATTGATCTCATTAGCCAGCTGCGTTTTCAGCTTGCCCCTGTTCTCAAAAAATTCGGCGTGTTTATTATTAATCATTATTGCCTTGTTGAAATCTTCCAATGCAGAAATCTCCTGGTTCAGCTTCAGCTTTATTTGTCCCCTGTTATTAAACATCATGGGGAGCTGGTTGCTGCTAACCCTATCAAATAACTTGTCGATCTGATCCAGCGCCTGCTGGAACTTTTGCTGCTGATACAACTGGTTGGTGCGGTTAAGCAGTTGTTCTATCCCTTCGGCCCTCACCAGGCTGTCGATGTTTAAAAAGCTGCTCAGGGAAGCGCCGGGCTGATTTACGAAATCATAGCCCTTCGCTATTGCCAGCAGCCGTTTGGCTTTGGTAGGGTGACTGCAACCTGCTTCGAGTTCCGGGGGAGGATGGTTATCAACCGCCATAATGCCCGACTCCGCATTCTTTAATGTTCCATCCAGCTTCTTGATAATATACCCGGAGAAAAAGTCCGCCGCTAATTCTCTTTGCCTGGAAAGGGCGTAAGTCAACGCCTGGTTCCTGACGGAGTGGCCCAGGAAATGGTGGCCCACTTCATGCGCGAAGATTGCAAAGGCCACCCAATCTGTATTCTGGGCTACTAATTTATTAAGGTACCCGCGATTGTATAAAATATACCGGGTACTGTCGCCCCGCGTCATTACCGCTTTAAACACCGGTCCGGGGAAACTGCATTCATACAGGATGAAATTTGCGGCCACCTGGTTATCGCTATCCACCCCTAATAATTGCTGGATTTTAAGAATGACCTTTGCAGGAGTAAAACCATCCGCACTTAATGACGGCTGCATATCCGGAATGCATTCATCTTCCAGCTGACTACTCACAAAACCGCATGAAAAAAGAAAATTACTATCCGCCGGTATGGTATCATTAAGCGGTTGTATAGCCGGGGCAACCTGGCTGTACGCCTTGTATTGCGCCAGCAGCAGTATGATGGCTGCGCCTAACAGTATATACTTTGCCATTACCTGGTGAGATTATAGGTGATTGCCAGAAAATTTCCCCATTTGTAAAAAGACTCCGTTTCCACCGTTGTTCCCATAGTTGCTTTTGGTACAATTTGTCCTTCCTGGTATTTTGACGAAAGCAATGTTGCCTGCGTGAGCGTCCATCCAAAACTGGCTATAAACCGTTGTTCACGGCCTATAGCAGCAGAAACGCCCAGGTGATAATTAAATTTTGTGGTAGATCCGGTAGACAAGCTTACGCCTACGGCCAATGCAGGCTGAAAGTCCCACCCTGTTCTGTAATAAACGTGCATCAATGCGCCGAGGGCGGGTACTACTTTATTGCGGTTATCATTTTTTTCTATTTTCACATTATCCGGATCGCCGCTGATGCTGTCCAGCCGGTAAGACTGATCAAAAAAATTGTTATTCCCGAAGTTCAGAAAAAAGCCGGTACTGAAATCGAGCTTAAACCCGCCATACGTTCTGACAATAACGGGGGTTTGTATACCCGGGTCGGCGCAAATGGTGTTGTCTTTGGGTTCTATCTTAATATCAAATTTCAATTCATCTTTATCTGCAATGGCTGCCTGTCTTATTGTATAATTTACCGGGTTAATCACTTTATAACTATTCACTATTAAATTCTTCTGATCGAGCAGTTTATAGCTATCAATAATTTCGATGCCTTTTTTAACCGCCTCCTCATTGGATTGCATGGTTTCCACTCTTTCATTGGTCACCCTGATTGCCTTATCGAGGATAAGGTTATCATTGGTAAAATCATCTGCTTTCGCAGTTTTCTTTACCGTTAACAGCTTTGCCATCAGCTTATCTGCATCTTCTTTAAAAGGCTTTGCGGCTTCATTAATTTCCTTCACCAGTTGCTCCAGGGTTGCCTTTTCAGTAGTGGCTACCTGCGTATAATGGTCCAGGATATTCGTCACCTGGGCAAGCAACAGTTCTTTTGATGCAGCGGCTGTTTCTTCCCCGATTTTATTATTGTTGACAAAAGTGGTGGTGGCAGCGAGCAGGTTTTTCTCTGCCTGGGGATAAGTACCATCGCAGGCATCCTTTATTGCGATCAGTTCATTTTTATAGTATAAACTATGTTGCAGTACCTCTACTGCTTTCTTAAATTTCTTCAGACTCTCCCAGTAATTGTCCAGCTTATCATTCAACTTTTTATAGCTTGCTTTAAAAGGAGTTAGCTCCGCCTGCCACAGGGCTTTCAGTTTCAAAGCGCCATCATTAAATGAAAATGCGGGCCCGGCGGGCGGTTTAGGATCCTCCGAGGTATTAAGTTCCAGGGATGATCCATCCAGTTTTGAAAGAATTTCAGGTTGTTGCAGGAAGAAATTAGTGCTGGTATTATTTACCTGGATATTGTAGCGGCTTTTATTAATGTTGATGATCTCCAGTACAACCATATTTCCATGACTTACACGGCGTTTTATTTTTGATTTGGGTAAGTCCTGGTAATTAATCAGGATGGTATCAGGTGATTGCGCGTACAGATCTGCTACAGGCAATAGCAATAATAATGAAAGGAGTCTTTTCATGTGTGTAAGTATTAGGGATAAGGAATAACTAACCGGGGCTACGAAGTATTAATTTGTTCCAAAGTAAGAAATATTAATATATCTGCAAAGCTCTCTTTAGTTTTATTTCGCCCCTGTGAAAGCTGGCCTGGTTATAACCAAAAAAGCCATCCCTTGACAGGGATGGCCATCATCACTCTTTGATTTTTGATTTTATAAAAACGATTGCATCCAGTTTTTTATCGCAGTCCAGGCTTCCGGGGCAATATCACCTTTCAGCCGGGGCAGTTCCTCATTGGTGCAGCTTTCGCAATGCAGGAAAAGATGATTTAAACCCGGCAATACTTTTACGGTTACCTGTGGGTTGCCGCTTCCCGCGATGGCAGCCAGGTTTTCCTTATAAGGCACCATGATGTCCTTATCGCCGTTCAGCGCCAGAAAGGGTACTTTAATCTGCTGCAGGAATGGCGCAGGGTTGTGCCGCAGGTGATACTGGTACCAGGGGCCGGTGGCCTGCCGGATATAAGATTCCAGGAAGAAGCGCATATGATCTTCTTCCCCGGCTTTATCTTTTGCGTAGGCGCTGTCGTCCGCATGTTTCCATGCCGCATAGGTAGCACGGAGCCGTGGCTCCAGCTCCGGCGTATAGGCGTAGCGGTAGGCGGTATCAAACATCAGTGTGGTGATGGTATGATGCCGGTTTTTATCGTACGCTGAAATGGGCGCGGCATCAATGATAGCGCTGTTTTGCAGCTTCAGTGCCTCGATGCCGCTGGTGGCCAGTCCGGCGAGTGTGATCACAAAAGCCACATTTTTACTCCCTGCCGCCGCGATGATAGCGGCAGCGCCACCTTCGCTGTGCCCGATCAATCCTGTTCTGGTGACGCCAGGCTGCAGCCGCAGATAGTTGATGGCAGCGAGTGCATCGTCTGCAAAGTCTTTGGTAGTGGTAGTTTCATACACTCCATTTGTTTCGCCGGTGCCGCGGTCGTCTATACGGAGTACCGCAACGCCCATTGCGGCAAGCGAATCTGCCAATGCTTTAAACATTTTATGGCCGGCCATTGTGCCATCGCGGTCCTGCTTACCGGTGCCGGATAATAATACCACGGCGGGAAAGCTTTTGCGGTTAGCCGGAATGGTAAGGGTACCACCGAAACGGATACTTTTATCTTTGTTGCTGAAATAAACATTCCTGCTTTGGGGCGCGTCTGCCTGGCTATATACCCGCGGCAGGCACACCATCATGCAAATAACGATTACAGCTAAAAACCTCCCTGCGTTCCTCATCCTTCTTTCTTTAATAACTCAATGATATAAGATATCTCGTCTGCCAGGGCGCTCGGACTTCCTTTGTAACCAATTCCCAGCCAACGGATCATTCCATGCTGATCAATGATCGCCTTTGCCGGGATGCCGGAGAAAGACAATGTTTGGGCGTATTTGTTATAGGTATCATCGAGGTGACCGGAGGTACTGCTTTTGGCATCGAGTAATACGTTCAGGTGCAAATTCTTCGACTGAAGGAATTTTTTTATCTGGTCGCGGTAGTCCGGTTTGGTTTCCTGGGTGGCAATAAAGAAGAAGTTTACGTTTTTGTCTTTGCTGTATTTATCTGCCGCCATCTGCATGCCCGGCATGGCTTCTTTGCAGGGTCCGCACCAGGTAGCCCAGAAATCCAACACTACAATTTTGCCTTTCATTTTGGCAAGATCAGCCACGCCGCCGGTGAGTTGTTCCAGTTTAAAGCCCGGCGCTTGTTTGCGGATCAGTTGTGCGCGCAATGCTTCCTGCTCTACAGATAATACATCGGCGCTTTTCATGCCCTCGAAGTAAGCATCAAACCCTGTTTCTTTTTTGTGTTTGCGTACATATTCCTGTTTCAGCAGCGCAATTATTTCCGGCGTTGCCTTATTGGACCTGGTGGCGTTTTCAGCAATCTGCATGGCATCTGCATGCCGGCCGGTATTTTCCAGTAAGGTAGCATACAAGCTGAGAAAATCAGCCCTTTCAGCGCCCGGTTGCTCTTTTACTTTCTCCATCCATTGCAGGGCGGCTTTATCATCGCCTTGTTTATGCAGCAGGGAGGCGTGTCCCATAAAGGCGGGTAACGCAAATTTCAGGACCTGTTCTTTCCATTGCAGCGGCGAATAAAACCGGCTGGCGGCGTCACTCCTGTTAGTGGCATATGCTTCGATACGCTCCACCAGTTTTTTGGAGTATGGAAATGCATCTGCCAGTTTAATTTCATCGTGTGCCAGCGCGTTCATGATCAGGAGGCGATGAAATTCTGTAAGCGCTTCGAAAGGCGCCACGTCCATTATTTCATCCAGGTATTGCAGGTTTTTACCGGCCATCACCTTTTCATAAACAACGCTGCGAAAAGCCTTGTTATAATACATCTGCTGTATTTCCGTATTCACTCCTTCAAACTGCTGCGGCGGAAACTTTTTCACAAACTCCTGCCATATCGGATAGCGGCCACCTGCTGGCCCCTTGAACATTTTGAACACCATAGCGTCTCTCGCTGCCACTCCTGAAGGAAAACGGGCGATGATCACATTATTCATGGAGTCGGCGCGGTTCCTGTCTCCCAACAAATTTCTATACGCTTTACTTACATCCATTAATTCCGCTTCAGTAACATCTTTCAAACTACTTATATAATTAATTTCACGGCGGATGATGGTATCAGCGCGTTTCTCGCCGGTGCTTTTCAGGATCTTCATGGCGTTATAAAAAATAAGACGCCTGCTTTCCGGGTGATACCGGAGTTCGTTGTTCATCCAGAACATGGCTACTTCGTTGGTGATCTTCACCGTATCATCTACCGCGGGCGGTACTTCACCTATAAAGGAAGGTGTGCGTAGAAAAGCCCACGCAGCGTATGCAGTAGCCATTTGCCGGCCATCACGGGTGGACAACATGGTGGCATAAGTTAGCGTGCCGCCTTTATCCGTAATGCCGTTGGCGGAGAAATTACATACCAGCAACGCGGTTTTCTCCGGTAAATAATACCGGGTTACCCAGCCTGAATCGGTCATCTTCATTTGCAGGTCGTGCGCTTCCCATTGATTGTTGTTATAGAGATAGATCACGCCACTAACAGGCGCCTGTCCTTTCAGCCTGGTGTTTTCCGGGTTATAGCTGATGGTGACTGAATCCCCTGCTATAGCCCTTTCCGGCGATAGTTTCATTGCCTGTTGTGAAAAGGCCATTCCGGAGAACAACACACACGGCATCACAAAGGCCATTTTTATTTTATTCATCTGAAGATTGCTTTTAGTATTTATCTCGGGTTTTGTTCCAGCGACGGGTTCAGCTGGATATTATACTGCGGAATGGGAAACAGGTACCGGTTGCTGCCAGGCGTAAGCGTATACGTTTCGCCGGTGGCAAAATTGGTACGGGTGATATTTTCCGCAAAACGGCTGTCGGTAAAAAGACGTTTCTGATCAAACCAGCGGATGCAGGTGAAGCATAATTCCCGTCTTCTTTCCTGTAATACTTTTACCAACGCATCGGCTGCACTGGTGGCAGTCATAGGCGTAAAATCGAGTGCCGCAAAGCGTTTGGCCCGGAGTGTATTGATAGCGCTCATAGCGCCGCCTGCATCTCCTGCCCTGGCCCGGCACTCTGCTTTGATAAGCAGCATCTCCGGTACAGACGGACCAATATTGCGGTTACCGCCAATCACCGCTTCTTTGGAATAAACGCGGTAAGTATTTCCGGATAAAGTGTAATTACTTGTAAAATAGCTGTAGCGGTAATCTTTAGTGTCGTACAACGACAGCAACTGGCTGCTCATTACCTGCATAGCGGAATACTGGTGGCTCATTCCTGCTGTTTTGGAAAGAATGATTTCCGGGTTATCTGTGCGCTGCGGGTAACTGCTCAGAGTGGACAGGTCCAGTAACCCTGATTGGATCATCAACGCGTTATCTGCATTTTTTTCTGCCTCCACATACTGTCCCATTTGCAGGTAGGTTCTTGCCAGCAACGCATAGGCCGCAGCTTTGGACGGATAAATATTGTAGGTATTTTTCTCCGGCAAATCAGGAACAGCAGCCTGCAGATCGGTCAATATCTGATCGTAGGCCTGTTGTACCGTAGCACGGGTAGCTACAATGGCCACATCGGGTTCCAGCAGTAAAGGCACTCCCAGGTCCGTAGCTTTGCTGCTCTCATTGTATTGTTTACCATACATGTTTACCAGCGTGAAATAGCTGTATGCGCGGTGTACCCTGGCTTCTGCCAATACTTGCTTTTTCAGCTGTGTAGTACCGCCGTTACTGTTCATTACATCCCTGATCACCAGATTGCAGGGATAGATATTGGCGTAGAGTATTTTCCAGTCGGGGTCCGCAGCTACCACATCATAGTATTGCGCCGCCCACATATAGGCATTGCGTGACTCGGCCGATAAACCCTGTTGTATAGCGGCATCATTGTATACAATATCATCTGCGGTCATATCCGGCATATCTACCGAACGTTCCAGATCCTGGCGGTTATTCATCAGGTACCGGTAGTTCACATAGTCGGAAGGTGTAAGCGCGCCTTCGGTTTTTATATCGGTGTATTTGCTGCAAGCCTGGATAAGTGTGCCGGCAACAATAAAAAGGAGAAATATTTTATATCGTTTCATTTGACTGCGGTTTGAAGTAAAATCAGAAGCTGACGTTCAGTGAAAAATTATACGATGCAGATGGCGGCAATTTTACATTCCGGGCGCTCGGCGGAAAATCCGGATCTATGCCATCTTCGTTTTTTGTCCACAGTAACGCCAGGTTCCTGGCTGCACCGGTGAGGGAAATACCCTTAACAGGCAGGCGGTGGAACAATGCTGCCGGCACGTTATAAGTGAGCGACACTTCGCGTAACCGGATATGATCGCCGGGCAGTACATTGATATCTGCATTCGCGTACCTGATTTGCCCGGTGCTGTTACCACTGAGGCCGGGCACATTGGTGAAGGCTTCATCACCGGGTTTACGCCAGCGCTGATCCACGAGTTTGTTATAGTCGTAGTTCTGAAACCCGTAACGGCCAGGGTAATCACCGGGTACCGGCCGCTGGAATACATAGCCCAGTTTATAGGTAACCAGTACAAACAAAGAGAACCCTTTGTAGCGGACCGTTTGCCGGAGACTACCAAAATACGGAGCCGATAAACGGCCGGCGTTTTTCAGATCGCTGATATCTTTGGGCGATTGATAGATAGTCAGCGTATCTCCCTTACCTCCTATCACGCGGGGGCTGCCGTTGCGATCCAGTCCGGCGTAACGGAAAACCATCAGGTAATCTGTGGGGAATCCTTTTATGGGACCGCCAACACCGCCGGATTGCAGCAGGGAGTTGGTAACATTATATCTCGCATCTGTTACCTTATTGGTGTTATAGGCGAATACCAGGTTGGCAGACCATTCAAATTCTTTGTTGCGGATAATACTGCCACCCAGCGACAGGTCAATTCCTTTGCCGGTCAGGGAAGAAGTATTGCGGGTGATATTATCAAAGCCCACGGTATTGTCGATCGGGAACGAAGCAAAGAGGTCGGTACCTTTTTTATAATAGAATTCTACCGCTCCGTTCAGGCGGTTATCAAACAACGCATAGTCCAGTCCAACGTTATACACGCCGGTTTGTTCCCATCGCAGCGATGGATTGGCCGGTGATCCCACCGTTGAATAAGGATCAAAGGGGTATTGATAGTCGTTCAGCAGGTATAGCTGATCGTATGGCAATGCGGTGGTGCTGATGTTACCGTTAATACCATAGGTAGCGCGCAGTGTAAGTCCGCTTACCCAGCTAACGTTTTGCATAAAGTCCTCTTTGGACAATGCCCAGGCTGCGCCGGCCGACCAGAAAGGCTTTGCGCGGTATTTTTTATCGAGGCCAAAGTTATTGTAGTCGTCGTATCGTGCGCTCCCCGACAGGGTATACTTACCTGCATAGGTATACGAAAAATTGCCGTAGTAAGAAAGATAACGCCTGCGCTTGGAGGAATAGTTTACGCCATATGGCACTACCGACTGGTAGCCGTCTACCGTTACATACGGGGTTACATAATCTACCGGCTTGCTATACTGCGTTTGTGTATTAAAGCCAAACATGCGGTTGCTGCCGGAGCCATCAATGGTTTGCCGGGCTTCCATACCCAGCAGGGCATTCACCTGGTGATTACCAGAGAAGTTCCGGTCCAGGTTAAGCTGTCCGCGGATGCTGTAATTATTTTTTGAATAATCCGTTGTTTCCATGATACCGCCCAAAGGAATACCATATACCAGTTTACCGTTTGCATCAATGGAGGTAGCGGTATTCAGCATATTGCGGGTATAGTAGGAGCTGTCGCTGTTAAAGTTTTTTGCGCCGGAAGAAGCCCGTTCTGCCATATACTGGGCATTAAAGCTCAAACCTTTATACAGCGGGATATTTAAGGCAAAGGTGGCAGCGTAGTTACTTTCATTGGTGGTATTATCTGACAGGGCCAGTTCATTGATATAGTTATAGCGCCAGGGCATATAACCCTTTGCCTCCAGGTTGCTGAGCCGGCCGGAGTAATAGGCGCGTGCATAATTTACGCTGTTGCCGTTATCGTCTACCAGCTGATCATAAGGCATCAGCGGGTTGGGGGAACGGCCGTATACACTGATCCCTTGTCCGCCGGTGCGGTAGCGAAACCAGCTTCCACGCAGGTTGGCAGACAGGGTCACATTTTTAAAGAAGGTAAATTCCTGGTTGGCCGTCAGGGTCATTCTTTCCCCGAACGTATTTTTGGTGCTGGTATTTTCTTTATCATAGGCGCCGGAAACGAAGTAAGTATGTCTCCCGGTGCCGCCGCTCACATTGAGATCGTAGTGGCTGGTAGAAGCTGGCGTAAGCAGGTATTGTTCCACCTGTTTCCTGGAATCGCGTCCTTTCAGTACTGCAAATGCAGCATCTACCTGTGCCTGGGTTACCTCGCCTCTTTTAAGCCGGAACATCCAATCTACCGCCTCGCTGATGGGCCGTTGACTGGCAGCGGGCAAACCGGTGGGATCGGTGATAAACCTTTTGTTAACCAGCTCCTGCTCATAGTCGATCATTTGTGCGGCATTCATCAGCGGCAGCGAGGATAACCTCGGCTTGCCGTTTATGCCTAATCCTGCAGAGAAAGAGATGCGTGGAGCGCCATCATTTATTTTCCCTTTTTTGGTGGTGATCACAATTACACCGGCAGATGCGCGGGCGCCCCAGATAGAGGCTGCTGCCGCATCTTTCAGGAAGGTAATCTGTTCCACATCAGCGGGATTAATAGTGCGTATATCCATCTCCGTAGGAAATCCGTCTATTACCACCAGCGGTTTTTTATTTACATCATTGTTCAGTGTGCTGGCGCCCCGGATGGTAATATCATAACTGCCGTTTCCCTGCACGGCGCCATTCAGGTTGGTATATACAAAACTGTTATCAGATTCTGTGAGGTTCAGCTGCACGCCGGCCACCTGGCCTTCCAGCCGGTGAAGCACGTTGGGCACCGGGATCTTTTCCAGGTCTTTTGCGGTGACTACGCCAAAGGAGCCGGTGGCGCGTTCTTTTGGCAGGTTTACATAACCGGTGGAAACTACTTCTACCTGTTTCAGGTTGCCTACCCGTTCCTGCAGGGTTACGTTATATGTTTTTGCGGCTTCCATCATCACATTCCGGTTTTGAAATCCCACGCTGGAAAAAGACAGCATCGTTTCATCTTCCGGTATCTGGATAAAATATTCCCCGTTGTCGTTGGTGAAGGCTGTTTTCTTTGACAGCAGACCCAGGATACTTACGCCTGGTATGCCCTGTTGTTCACTGTTGATCACCCTTCCCGATATCGTTCTGTTTTCCGCACGGGTGGTGGCAATGTCCACCTGCCGGGCGCCGGCGGGTGTTTCCTGGCTTTTTTTAATGAGCACATTATTACCTTTTACCGCAAAGGTTAAACCGGTGTTACGCAACAGCTGTTTCAGGGCATCCTCCAGCGGCTCGTTGGTACAATCGAACTTCAGGCGCGGAAGCCCTTCCAGGTCTTTCGACTGGTAACCAAAATACTTCCCTGTTTGCGTTTGCATTTGACGAAACACTTCTTTCAGTGTGGCATTGGTCAGGTGCAGGGTAACCCTGTCTTCTTTTTGCTGTGCATAAGAAAGGGAATAGTTAAGGCATAGCAATGCCAGCAGCACTGCAACAATCTTTTTTGTCATCTCGTACTTTAATTGGTTGATTTAAATGTGTAGTCAGTAAACTACGTAACCGTCCTGATTCCTGGCGTACTTCGCATTGGCCAGTTCACATATTATATCAAGGGCACTGTCAACAGATGTGTTCTTCTTAAATCCTGTTGTGATCAGCAGGTTGGCCAACCCTGGATTGCTGATCTTTATATTTACGCCGTAAAAGATCTGAAGATCTTTCATTATATCTTCCAATGGTTCATCGCTGAAACTGATGTCTCCTGTTTGCCATCCTGCTGTATTAATACTGATGGTATTGCGTTGCATCACTTCACCGGTAAGCATGGTGAGATGCAGCTCCTGCCCTTTTATAAGGGTGGATATATCTTTTTTATCTTTTGAGATCTTTACTTTTCCCGTAACAACAGATACGATCGCCTGGCTACGGCCGGGATAGGCTTTAATATTAAAGGAGGTACCGAGTACGGTGGTAGTCATGCCACCGGCGGAGTGTATCACAAAAGGCCATGCAGCCGCGTTAGACACTTCAAAGAATGCCTCGCCTTCCAGGAATATTTCCCTTTTCTGCGGATCAAACTGATCGGGGTACCTGATTTCCGTACCACTGTTCAATACGATGCGGGTGCTGTCTGACAGAACAATCACTTTACGTTCCTTGTTGCCGGTGCGGATGGTGGTAGTTGCCGCAATCAGCTCCAGCTTTTCTCCCTTCTGCACGCCGGCAGCCAGCGGAGCCGGGTTCCGCTTTGTGGAAAGCATCCAGGCGCCAGTGCCCAGTAGTAACAACAGGGAAGCGGCAGCAGCCACACGAATGGTGCTGCGGCGTTTATAAAAAGGCACCACCTTTGCAGGAGCCGCAGGATGAACAGCCAGGTCAATTTCACCGCGGTTATTGACATAGGTAGCCGACGGTGTTTCCAGTCTCACTTCACTATAAAGCTGATCCAGCAGGGAAATCATGGTATTGTCCTCCTTGTTGGCTTCCAGGAGGTCAAAGAATTCATTCCTTTCTTCCGGCGAGCATTTGCCGGAAATGTATAACCTGAAAAGATGTGTAAAATATGCCTGATCCAATCTCCGATAGTATTAATGTGACGTGTCCTGATACAGGACTATATATTACTGACGTTTGAAAAAAGGGGATGTCCTATCGGGCGGAGAAAAAAATTAAAATAATTTAATCTGGCCGGCTACAATTTTGCGGAGATAGCTGAGGGCGGCGGTTAGCTGGTTTTTTACGGTAGATGGGGAAATGCGGAGTTCTGCTGCAATTTCATTCCGGGTGCGGCCTTCCACCTGGCTCAGCTGGTAAATGATCCGGCGCTGGGGAGGCAGCTGGTTGATGGCTTCTGCCAGGGCAAATTCATATTCTTTGGCTACAATATTCTCGTAGGTACGGCTTTCCTCCCACTGGTGATCATTGAAGTAGGCGGCACGCAACCTGCGGTCGTTGGCAAGCTGGCGTAGTACGTCCAATACCTTATTACGCACCATCTTATAAAGATAATCCTCTATGTTCCTGATATCGCTGAACTGATCGCGGACCGACCATAACTTAATAAATACTTCCTGGATAATGTCGCGGGCGAGTAATTCGGATTGGATGGTTTTAAGGGCAAAACAATAAAGGGGATATTCATACAGGCGGAAGTAAGCAGTAAATTGCTCCTGCTGCAGTTGTTCCTCCCGGCTTGTCAGATCTTTCCCCTTCATCCCTGTTTGCTAAATTTATCACAAAGTACAAATGTATTAAAAGTTTGGAAAAATTTATTTATTGGAGAGAAAGGGGGCTATTTTCAATGACGTAAATTAAATACCCTGATACATAAAGGGATAAGCCCGATTGAAACCAGGATAAATATGGCTACCCGGATGTAGTTGAGTGTTTGCCACAGTGATGTTTTACTCACTAAGTTTTGCGCCATTGATTGCGTTTCGGCTATTTTCTGAAAGTTGATAATGTTGGGTGCAAAGAAAGCCAGCGTCCAAACCCTTACTGCGAAGTGAATGGCAAATAAAATCAGTAACCAGTTCCTGGCGAAGTCAATTTTCCAGCAGAAGACAATGGCAAGGATAAAGGTAACTTCATGTAAGGAATGAAAGACGATCCAGAAGTTTTTCAAACTTGCTCCCCGCCCATCCAGCAAGAGTTTGAAATTAACAGGTGGGGCATCTGTCCATTTTGGTACGAATACAAGGGTTTCAAATATCTGCGCCCCGTTCATCAGAAAATAGATCAGTGTTGTGATATACAACCATAATTCAGCTCTGGTAAGGTAACCTGTTGTTATGTTATTCATTTGAAATCATTTTAGATCATTTCCGTTTTATTCATAGCAATAAAACATCTATTCCGATGTAAAAATAGTTATAAAATCGATTATAGCAAATTTTCAAACCATTTTTTGCTACATTTACATCGAATCCGATATAAACTATGAGTGAACTTGTAACGCTGATTACCGCCTGGGAAGAATATGCTCAAAAGAATACAACTGTTTCTGCAACGGAATTCTGTATGTATTTTTTGGCAAAAGAGAGCAACAATCAATTATTCAGCGGGCTTACCCCGCCTGACCTGGATACTGTATTTGCAAAGCTGATAGGAAGGCTTGCGGGCATGCAAACGGTTTATTCAAAAATGGCGCTACAGGAAATACCCGGGTTTGAGCTGGAATGGTTCTATTTTCTGAACTCTATCTACCAGCTAAAAGAAGTAAAGAAAACACAGGTCATACAATACAACTTCACAGAACAAACCACTGGTATTGACATTCTAAATAAGTTAAAAAATCTGGGATATATAACAGAGAGAACTGACCCGGATGACAAAAGGGCGAAACTTGTCAGCATCACAAAAACAGGCGAAAAAAAACTATTCAAAATATACCAGCTGCTGTACAAACCTACCCTGTTAATGTATAATGACATTGATTATAAAGACAAACAGCTGGTTATAAGTATTCTTACAAACACGGAGCATAAGCACCAGGAACTGTTATCAAATTCCAGGAATAAGTCGATAGATGATCTGCTCGCAGAAACATTGGGAAAAGAAAAGCTGGCCCAAATGGAACTGGAGCAGAAAAAGCGGATTGCCGGATTTCCCGATGCAAAGCGCAACAAAGAAAGCCTTTAAACTTTCAGGAACACCTTCTGTTTATACATAAAATACAGGAACAACCATTTTAGAAATACCAGGGAGATGCTGAGGGCTACCGCTCCAAACGGCTCTCCCACCAACTGCCCAAGCCATTTAAAAAATACATTGTTGCTGTAACCCCAGTCAATAAAGTGACCGGAAATATAAATAAGAATAGAGTTCATTCCTATAACGCGGAAGAAGAACGCCCATTTCCGGTAGCCCGCAATATCAATCACGTAATAGAAAAATGCGAGCAACAACAGGCTGATACCTCCTACCTGCAGCACAAATGAGCTGGTCCACAGATTTTTATTGATGGGGAAATCAAGATTCCATAATTGCGCCAGCACCAGGAAAACCACGCCTGTAAGTGCCATCACGCCTACCTTCTTCACCGGAGGCATGGGGTTGTTACGCAATAAATTTCCTGTTAGAATTCCTAACATCGCTGTGCTGATGGCCGGGAAGGTAGACGTAAATCCTTCCGGATCATGGATGCCCAGGTACAACTTACCCGGAACGATGCAGCGGTCGAGGTACGATGCAAAATTCCCTTCCATCGTAAGATCACCGGGCGCAAATCCGGGCGCCGCTGTAAACTTCAGCAGCAGCCAATACGCCACCAGGATAGCGGCGAACCAGATCATTTGCGCCCGTTCCTTTGTATACAGGTAAATGATATTAGCAAACATATAGGCCAGGCCGATGCGGCCTAATACGCTGCAAAACCGTATCTGTGATACCGGCTGCAGCTGCAACCCATTATTATAAATGATGCCCAGCAACACCAGTACCAGTCCCCTCTTTATTACACGCAATAACAACTGGCTCCGGCTCTTACCTTTCTCCAGCTCCCGGCCTACCGAATACGGCGTGGACACACCAGCCATAAACAGGAAAAGCGGGAATATAAGATCATAGAAATGGAACCCATTCCATGCGGGATGTTCCAGTTGTACATCTATTGCCGCCCAGAAAGGCGATCCTGTTGCTTTGGCTATTTCATGAAAGATGGCGCCGCCGCCCATAATCCAGAACATATCAAATCCCCGGAGGGCATCTAATGAGTAAAGACGGGCTTTTTTTTCATTGTCACGGTTTATTGCCATAGGGGCTTCTCCGGATGTCACTGGCAATGCTGATAATGTGCTCATTGTTGAAGAGATCAAACGATTAGTGTATAATTTCAAACGATTTTGGCAGCATACAAGCTAATAAAAATGACGCTAACTTTCTCTAAAATAAATCCGTAAAGGTACCGGCCGGCTGTTCTATCCGCTAAATATATTGATTATCAATACATAACATCGCAACAGGAAGTGAAAGCTCCCGGAGCTAAAGGGGGACCTGGTATAATAGATAGTGCATTGATAGTCCATGAGGAGTGCATGAGGAGTCCATGAGGAGTCCATGCGAACAGTATAGATAGTGCATGGATGATCCATGATATACGCAAGTCCGGGGCATCGGAGAAGCATCCGGGAGGCAGGGGGCCTTCAGTCGCAATTTTGTCCTGCCAATGCCTGATCCCTGGCAAAACACTTGTGACTTCGCCCACTGACAGCTTACGCACCGGCTGACCTTCCAAATGCAGTTACATTTTTACAAAACAATTTAGTGGTCCCCTGTATGCAGCTCAAGGGTACTGTCGATCCAGTTTGCAATCAATTCCTTTTGGCCGGTAGTTAGCCTGGCATCAGCATGTATAAGGGTATATGAACTTAACGGCATTTTACCGGCTGTTACCTGTTCTTTCATTCTCTTCATTTTATTACGCTGTCTTTTGGATGAATAGGCCCCATACTCATCAAAGTTCAACTCCTTTTTCCCTTCCCTGATATGAGCAGCCATTAACCAGCCCACAGGCTGAATACCCGCATACCAGGGGTAGCGGGTATTATTACTATGACAATCATAACACGCCTGCTTCAATATCGTTTGTACATTCGCCGGAATGGTATACAAACCGGTGATTTCATCCGGAGATTTCCTGCCACCGTTTTCATTTTTCTCCGGTTGAAAAAATTGTATCGCAACAATAATGATCAGCAATAAAAATAAAATGATCCTGGTCATACGCTATTGAATCATCTCTTTAACGGAACCGCAGGCAGGCATTTTACTACCCATATAAGGATTCTGTATGTCCTTTGTTTCGCTCAGCCACAGCGCTCCTTTGTTATCATTGTACATAGGGCAATAATCATGATACAAAGTTTGCTTCCCGCCAAATGCCTTTACCAGTGCATATACATCCTCACTCATCTGGGCAAAGTGTTCACGCTGATGTGCTATATTTCCTTCATTCCGGCCAATATGCTCCGCATGTTCTTTCAGATCATCTTCATTTTCATGATACTCTTTCTGTTGTTCAGGCGTCATAGCGGCCTTATCCACTTTTTCCAATGCGGCTTCCATCGCTTTACCACTGCTGGCGGCTTCAGCTGAATTATCGGCAGCAAGACTATTTTTAAGATGCAGATAATGTCCGAAAACAGGTGTCAGGGAGGCCATTACGTTGGCATCCACATTTGTAAACCGGGGCTTTACCTGCGCTATTGAATGATCAGCGGGCGAACTTCCCTGTTTCATAGCCATTGCAGCAGTATCATGCTGATGCGCTTCATGAGCGTTATTGTTGCTGTTATTACAGGCAGTAAAGGTAACGGTGGCAGCCACTAAAGCGCCGGTGATGATTGTTTTCATTTTATTTTTTTTAGATATTATTGAATTGTTTCTTTCACTTCGCCGCAGGTCAGCATCTGATCGCCGAAATAGGGATTCTGAATGGCTTTATCGCTGCTCAGCCAGTAAGCGCCTTTATCATTCATCGCCATCGGGCAGAAGTCGACATACAGCTGACCGCTACTCAACCCGGATTTCTTTGCGAGGGAAATAAAATCATTGCTTAACGCCGAAAACGCTATCCGTTGCGTTGCGATATCTGCGGTAGCGGTGATTTTTGCAGCGCCGGCCCCTATTGCTTCACCACCTGTTATCTCGCTGGCGCCGGTTTCAATAGCGTTACCGGCAAGGCGCGCTGCTTTCACATCTCCCTTAACCAGGGCAGCAGACAGCAGCACATAATGCTGATACACGGCATGCAGCTTATCATCTTTCAGTTGTACAATTGCCGGCGAAGTTGCTATTGTTTCATGTTGACTGGTGGAGTCCTGTTCCTTAGTTACAGGATTGTTGTTGCCGCATGCGGCCAGGAAAATCAGCGCCGCCAGCGGAGCTACCGTAAATTTTACAAATTGTTTCATGGCTGTTTGTTTTTTATACAGATATTTTTAATGTCCCATACCAGGCATTCCCGCCATCGGGTCGGCGCCTTTTTTAAGGATATATTCGGAGTACAATAAATAAGCGCCGGTAATCACCACTGTATCTCCTGCTACCAGGCCATGCGTAATTTCCACGTCGTCGAAATTTTCCATACCGGTGCTTACCATGCGCGGTTCAAATTTTCCGCGGGCTTTCTGAATCCATACATGCGCGCCTTTACCATCGCGGATTACCGCATCTGCCGGCAGGCTTAACACGTTGCCTTTGCTGGTAACCGGTAATAAGATATTTGCCTGTAAACCTGGCTGCCAGCGGTTATCCGGGTTGGGAACAGTACCCCGCACCTGCATCAGCTGACTGCCGCTTTGCAACGACGGATTGATAAACTGCACCGTCATGGTTTGTGGCTCATTTTCCCAGCCGGCAATGATCACCTTTACCGGTTGACCTACCTGTACAGCAGCTGCTTCTGCGGGATACAGATCCGCTTCTACCCAAAGCTGGCTATATCCTTCCAGGCGCATCACTTCGCCGCCTTCGTTTACATACTGCCCTTCTGTGGCGGTAAGCCCGGATACCACCCCGCTAACTGTTGCCGGGTAAGTAACATAAGGGTTTACCTTCCCCGATTGTACCAGCCGGCTGATGTCACCAGCTGACTGATCATATAACACCAGCTTTTGCTTTGCAGCCTTTTCTATCTGCTGAAAACGCGCATCATCCGGGAACTGTGTTACCTGTGCTACCGCCAGCAGGTATTCCTGTTGAAGGCTCGCCAGCTGCTCTGAATATATTTTATACAAGGGCTGGCCCTTGCTTACCTTTACGCCCGTTTCCTTTACATACAATGCCTCAATACGGCCTGCTACCCTGCTGGAAATAACGGCCGACTTTTCAGGATCTGTTACCAGTCTGCCGTTCAGCTGCCTGAAGTTGGATAAAGCACCGGCGCCTACCATCATTGTCGTGATGTTGGCCAGCGCCATCTGGCTTTCACCCAGGGTAAGCGATGCTTCTTTATTATTTTTATCAAATGGTACCAGGTCCATACCGCAAACAGGACAGGTACCTGGCTTGTTCTGCACTATTTGCGGATGCATAGGGCAGGTATAGGTTTGCACCTTTTCCTCTCCTGCCTGTTTCTTACCTGCATCCTTACAGGCGGCCAGCAATACTACCGGTGCAAGTGAAACAAACGCCACTGCCTTTAAAAAACTTTTCCTTTCCATATTGCTTTAATGATCAGTTTTAATAAAACTCTCGCTGTCTACCAGGTAAGCTGCATTAGCGGCTACTTTCCAGTTACCGATGTCAGTGATTACCTGGATCATGTCTTTCGTTACCACACCCGTTTTCACGGTAACGGGAACATATACTTCCTTCTCCTTCCTGAAAACAACAGATTGATTACCCAAACGCCACACCGCTTGTTTTGGCAGCCACCATCCTTCGGTATAAACAACAGGAACATTTGCATACAGTAATTGTCCTACCCGGAAATCATTATTTTCCAGGTATACCCTTGCCAGCGTAAAGTTCACGCCATCGCGGAACACGGGCTCTATCAAACCAATACTTCCCGATTGCATGGCCGTATCATTATTGGCGGGAAAAAATAACAACCGCTGACCGCGTTTGATCCTGGCTGCCAGTGGCATCGGAAAAGCAAATTCGGCAACGAGGGCTTTGGCCTGGTAAATGGTAAAAAGCGACTGGCCCGCATTTACATACTGTCCTTCGCGTAACAGTACAGGAGCAGCTACCGGGGCGGCCGGAGCAGGCGCCGCTGTTGCCGTTGCTTCGCCACCCATACCGCCCATACCATCCGGGGAAGCAGCAGGCGAAGACGGCGCAGCCACCGGACCCGCAGCCGTTTTTTCCAGTATATAACCATCGCTGTTACTGTAAACAGGAATACGATAAAAGATATTACCGGTTGTAAGCACCTCGTTAATTTGTGCCGGTTGCATACCCAGCAGTTGTAACCGCTGCTTTGCTCCCGCCAGCATCTCCCGGCTGTTATGTGCTACATAGAGTAACTCTCTTTGCGCCGCCGCCAGATCAGGAGAATATACCTCCATGATCAGCTGACCTTTCCGCACCGGCTGATAGTTATATTTTATCAGCAAGCGCTCTATCCGTCCGCCAACCCTGCTGGCGATACTGGTTTGGTTACGGGTATCATACGTAATGACACCATTTACTTCCGACGCATAAATGCGGGTGCCTCCCTCCGGTTGAATAGCGGGGATAGCCGCAATTACCTGTGCATTCACCGGCTTTGTAAGCCGGGCAATGCTGCTATCCATGGCCTGCTCATCATGCACAGCCTGCCTATTGTGAGCTGCTTTATCCGCTTTGCCTTTGCAGGCGGACAATCCGGCGGCCACTGCAAACGCAGGGAAGAATATTTTAACGATATAACTGTTTCTCATAATCCACTATCATTTCATAGAGTTTTAATTTCTCATCCAGTACGTTCAACTGCATCATGGTGAGCGCTTCCCAGGAGTCGATCACGTTGGACAACGCCAGCTTGTTTTCCTGGTAATTCAGAAAGTTGGCATCCAGCGTTTGGCGCAGCGCAGGAATGATCTTTTCTTCCATTGCTTCCACGCGCTGCTGCATCGACTGTATTTCAAACTGCATACCGTACAGCATTCCCTGTGTTTCCTGGAGCATTGCCGCCCGCTCCTTTTCCATCGCCTCCACATTATACTGCATGGATTTTATACCTGATTTGTACATCCTGGACGACCACGGCGCTATCGGGATACTGATCATTCCCATCGCGCTGAAAGCCCTGGGCATCATGGCATCCAAAGGACGCATATGATCAAAGCGCACTTTGAAATCGGGTTTCTTCTCCCGCTTCATACTGCTAATGTTCAGCTGCATGGAACGGATACTTTCGTCCATCTTTACCACATCCTTCCTCGCGGAAGCAAGAGACGCCGTGTCGTAGGAGGCAGCCACTTCAAACACCGGCCGGTAAGTAGTGTCAATATCAAATGCCTGGTTGCCGGGCGCATTCATCAGGCTGTTGAGCCACGACCTTGCCTTTGCAATGGCGCCTTCCTGCATGCGGATCATGTTGTGATTATCCTCGATCTTTGCAGTGGCTTTAAACACCGCGCCGAGCTGCGACTGGTTATACGGATAGCGCACTTCCTCAATCTTTTTCATGGTGACCATGATCTTCTCATTTTCCTGCAATACCCCAATACGCTGTTTGGCAACGATCCAGTTAAAATAAAGACGTTTAGCCTGTGCCTTCAGATCATTCAGCGTAATATCCCTGGTGGCCAGTTCAATATTTCCCTGGGAGGCGATGTATTTTTTCTTTGCATTCAGTTTGGCAGGATTAGGAATATCCTGCTCCAGCTGCAGCATCAGGCTGCCTTTGTCCCTGTCGTCCATCACCTGCTGGCCCGGGTAAGGCGTCATAAACGTTCCGACGCCTACCATCGGCGCCATCCAGGCCGTAGCTGCATCAGCGCTGTACTTGTAACTTTCTGCTTTCAGACCGTATGACTGTAACAGGATATTGTGCTGATCCACCCTTTGCAGAATGGTATCCAGCCGCAATACAGGCGCCTGCTGCGCGGCCAGGGTTATGGGTACGCAAAGCGCTGTTATCAGTATATATTTAATGATGTACTTCATGAATTTCTATTTTTCCGTACTTGCGTAATTCGTATTCTTTCGACAATAAAAAGATCAGCGGTGTTACCAGCAGGATGTGTGTGGAAGAAGTAAGCACACCGCCAATCATCGGCAGCACTATTGGCTTCATCACATCTGTGCCTACACCGGAAGCCCAAAGAACGGGCACCAGTCCGAACAGCGATACGCATACCGTCATCAGCTTGGGCCGTAAACGTTTGGCGGCGCCGTGAATCACGGCCAGCCGCAGGTCTTCCGGGGTAATTGTTTCCGAAGAATTGCCTTTCTCTTTCACCAGTTGCTGCATGGCGTCATTTAAATAAATTACCATTACAATCCCGGTTTCTACGGCAATACCAAACAAGGCAATGAAACCTACCGCCACTGCCACCGATAAATTCACGCCCCAGAAATAGATCATGTAGGCGCCGCCAATCAGGGCAAACGGCACGGTAATAAGACTAAGAAATGCTTCCCGGATAGAATTAAATGCGAAATACAGGGAAAAGAAAATGATCACTAATACAATGGGGGCAATCCACATCAATGTTTGCTGGCCACGGATCAGGTTTTCATACTGTCCGCTCCACTCCAGATAATATCCCTGCGGCAGTAGGCCTTTGGCCTTACTCATCTTATCTATCGCCTCACTCACGGTACCTCCGAGATCACGGCCACGCACATTAAATAAAACAGCCCCGCGAAGCATGGCGTTTTCTGAAGAGATCATAGGCGGTCCATCCGCAAATTTCACATCTGCTACAGCGGATAAAGGCACTTCGCCAAAAGATGCGGACATGAGCGGGATACGTTTAATCCGTTCAACGCTGTTACGATAGTCCTGCGCCAGCCGCACGCTGATGGAAAACCGCTGCCGGCCTTCCACCGTATTACCTACGGGAGCGCCGCCCAGCGCAAATTCCACCGTTTGGTTCACCTCATCTACATTCAGTCCATAACGCGCCAGATCCTGCCGGCGCACATCAATATCCAGGTACTTACCGCCGGTAACCGGTTCTACGTACAGGTCCATGATACCAGGCGTACCTTCCAGGGCCATCTTCACGCGTTCAGATACCACCGCAATACTATCCAGGTGCTGCCCATATACCTTCACGCCTACGTCTGTACGAATACCGGTAGCCAGCATGTTTATGCGGTTAATAATCGGTTGCGTCCAGCCATTCACCACACCGGGGATCTGTAACTTTGTATCCAGCTCATTGATGATGTCCTGCTTCGTTTTGCCTTCCCGCCATTTCGCTTTTGGTTTCAGCATGATGATGGTTTCAATCATGCTCATAGGAGAATTGTCGGTAGCCGTGCTGGCGCGTCCGGCCTTTCCTAAAACCTTGTCCACTTCCGGAACAGATTTAATAATCTTATCCTGCACCTGTAAAATGCGTTTCACTTCTCCGTTGGAAATATCCGGCAGTGTTACGGGCATAAACAAAATGCTTTGCTCATCCAGTGGCGGCATAAATTCGCTACCAAGACTTTTAAGCAGCGGGATAGTAATCACCAGCGCGATGATATTGATAGCGATGGTCGTTTTCCGCCACTTCAGCACGCCTTTTATGATGGGCTCATAAATTCTTTCCAACACCCGGTTTACCGGGTTATCATGATCCGGCCTGAATTTTCCTTTCATAAAGAAGGAGATCAACACGGGCGCCAGTGTAATTACCAGCAGCGCATCCACGATCATGATAAAAGTTTTGGTATAAGCCAGCGGGTGAAACAGCTTACCCTCCTGCCCTGTTAGCATAAATACCGGCAAGAATGAAGTAATAATAATGATGGTCGCAAAAAATACCCCACGGGATACCTGCTTACTCGACTTCTCTATTATCTTTAACCGCTCTTCTTCAGATATCCATTGCGGTGATTTTTTAAATATATTCTTCAGCCAGTTCATAGTTACTTGGTTTTTTGTTCGCCCTGCCACTGCGCATACCGTTCTGCCAGGTGTTTATAGGCATTTTCACTCATGATAATTCCATTGTCTACAATAACCCCGATAGCCAGCGCAATACCTGTGAGCGACATGATGTTGGAAGAAATGCCAAAAGCATTCAGCAGGATAAAACTTGCGGCCAGGGTAACCGGGATCTGTATAATGATGCTAAGGGCGCTGCGCCAGTGAAAAAGGAAGATGATCACCACAACAGATACCACCGCCATTTCTTCAATAAGGGTATGTTTAATGGAATCCACGGATTCTTTGATGAGTGCTCCCCGGTCGTACACGATGTCAAACTTCACTCCATCGGGAAAGCCTTTGGCCACCTCCTGCATTTTTATCTTCACTTTATCAATCACCTCTGCAGCGTTTTCACCATAACGCATTACTACGATACCGCCTACACGCTCTCCTTGTCCGTCCTGATCGAAGACGCCCAGCCTGGTTTCCCCGGTCATCTGAACAGCGGCAACATCTGATATCTTTACAGGAATACTGTTCTGCGTTTTAACGGGTATATTCTCTATTTCAGTCACTGACTTTAAGTAGCCGGATGTTTTAATGATATAGCCAATATCACTTAGCTCAAATTTGCGGCCGCCGGATTCATTGTTATTCGTACGAATGGCATTCATTACTTCTGCCACGGAGAGCTTATAATAAAGGAGCTTATTGGGATCTACGGTAACCTGGTACTGCTTCTGAAAACCGCCGAAAGAGGCAATTTCACTGACGCCTGCTACATTTTGCAGGGCGAATTTCACGTACCAGTCCTGCAATGCGCGTTGTTCGCCCAGGTCCATACCCGGCGCATCCAATGTGTACCAGAGTATATGTCCCACGCCGGTACCATCGGGTCCCAGTTGTGGCGTTACGCCTGTTGGCAATGTCCTGGAAACGGTACTTAATCTTTCCAGTACTCTTTCCCTGGCCCAGTAAATATCTACGTTATCATTAAAAATAATATAGATAAAACTCATTCCAAACATAGACGTACCGCGTACATACTTAATTTTGGGAAGACCCTGCAGGTTAGTCACCAGCGGATAAGTGACCTGGTCTTCGATCAGCTGTGGTCCCCGGCCCATCCATTCCGTAAATACAATCACCTGGTTTTCGGATAAATCCGGGATGGCGTCAATAGGGTTCTTCTTCACGGCAAACACGCCCCAGGCAAACATAGCTGCCGCCATTACCAGCACAATAAAGCGGTTGCGCAATGACCATTCTATAATACGATGTACCATATCTCTTTCTATAAATCTTTATGCAGTTACTTTCCCGGCAGGTATAAAACAGGCCGCTGCAATCGTATGGCAATGGCGCAATTCATAAACCGGGAAGTTTATTTCTCAATAAATTATGTGGTAAGATAAAGGCGTGTGAATGCTGTATGGTAATAGCATACGCCGGAGGAAGAGGGGTATCAGATCAGGAAGCTACAGTTAAATATATGCGTGGGTATTTTATTACTTCGCGGTGGCGCATGGGTAGCCGGATATTCTTCCGCTATGGACAGCACACGCACCGGGTGATGCTCAAAAAAAGACAGGGGAGCCACCAGCATAGCTACCTGGTTAAAATGAAAGGCATGTTCGGCGGCTTTCTGGTCCTTTTCCAGCTTTACCGTTTTGTGTTCATCCCTGCAACATTTTTTGGCGCATGACTTACTATGACCAGTACTACACTGGTTGCAGGGCTTCACTTCTCCATGCCATAATGCCACCTCTACCAGCTTTCCCATGCAGTAGTGCATGTGGAAAGTAGCGCCGGTAGATGAGCCGGCATACAGGAAAGCTAATATGAGTGCAAACGCCTTTTTCATGCTGTAACAAAAGTAGCGGTAACCGCCCGGTTGATTGTTATATAATTTTGTGTTTGTTTTATATTTTAACCGGAAAGAAGTTTGCTTCGGGGAGCGGCAACCTTTTTTTTGCAGTCCGTGATGATCTTAAGCAACGGGATTCTAAGGCCCAGCGGGCTATTTACAATAATTTACAAAGTTTACATTTTAATTTACAATCCTAATCCTTCAAGCGGAAAGGATTAAAGTAGTTTCGCTGTATCAAACTTTTATATGAAAAATAAAAGAGATGCCCTAAGCGGATATGATTTATCAGGAGATAGATTTATGTTAATTAAAACTACAAAAAATATGAAAAAAGCTATTTATGCACTGATCTTACCGCTGGTTGTGGTAGGCGGATTAGTATTTGCCAATCGCGAAATCAAAAATGAAAATTCTAAAAAACCAACCCCCAGGCCACCCTCTGCTGCAGAAATGAAAGCCGAATTGAGAAAATGGGAGGCTACCCCTGCTGGTATAATGTTCAAAAAATGGCAAACGTCTCCCGACGGTAAAAAAGTGCTTGCCGGCGCTGCTAAAATAGGGAAGCCTGTAAATGCTTTTACCAATATGGAGGCTGTTATAACCTCCCTTTCTCTTCCGCCAGGCTCACGATTAGGTTTCGGAGTGATGGTCAGGATTGATGGGGTCGATTATATTCTTAGTTTTGGGCCGAAACAGCCTGATGAATTTCAGCAATTGCATAGCCTGAAAGTTAACGACAAAATAATTATAAGAAGCCATAATGTATCGTACGCCCCCAAGTATTCATATCCAATAGTATCGGGCGACTATATAGAACGGGATAGTAAAATAATTTATGAACGTCCTCCCAACAAAGGTGGTTGCTGAGTACTTCATCGGGCCTGAAGGTCTTCGCGGCCTTCAGGCTTTTTTTATTGACAGGCTGAATACAGCGGAAGCAGCAGCAGGGTATTGTTTCCGCGGTGTGAGGCGGTTTCCGCATTATCCTATCTCCACCGTCACATCACCTGTAAGAGGAAAGCTCTGGCAAAGAAGCACCATTCCCTCGTCCACCTCCTGTTGCCTGAGCGCATAATTACCAAGCATCTTCACCTTTCCGGCAGTAACCTTTGCGGCGCAAATACCGCAGGTACCTCCCTTGCAGGAATATGGCAGGGGAATCCTGTCTTCCAGCGCTGCTTCAAGGATCGTTTTACCGGCAGCCACCTCCAGCAGGTTACACTGTTCATAAAAATGCAGCAGTACTTCCTGTGCCGGTACTACTTCTTCCTCTTTAACGGGTTCCGGGGAAAACCATTCCATAAAAATATGCTCCGCCGGTACCTGCAATGCTTCCAGCATTTCATGCTGCATTTTCATTAAGCCTGTGGGTCCGCAGATAAAATAGTGAACGGCATCCAGAGGGTCGCCTACCGCCTGTTGAATGAGCTTCCGCGTTATCAGTTTACCCAGCCGGCCCTTAATAAAATCCGGGGAGGCCACTTCTTCATAAACTGATATCACATGATGAACGTTGATCCGTTCCCGGTAGTGCTCCTGCCATAGCGCGATATCGTTTCTGAATATAATTTCATCCGGCGTGCGGCTGGCGTAAATAAGGGTAACACGGGTATCGGGAGACTGGCCGATCACGGATCTGGCAATGGCATACAAGGGCGTGATACCACTTCCACCCGCCAGCAGCACAAGATGCTTCGCCTGATGGGTATTGTGTGCAGGAGTAAATGAGCCATAGGGGCCGGATACAGACCAATGCGTGATGGCTGATGCCTTGTCGGCAATATAGTTGCTCATGATCCCCCCTGCTACTCTTTTTACCGTGATGGCAGGTTGTTTGTCGCGGCCATATACCGAGCTTAAGGAATAAGACCTTGTAACAGCGCCGCCATTGATCGTTAAAGTAATATTGATAAACTGTCCTGGCTTATATATAAACGGCTGGCCGCCGGTATCAAATTGTATGGTTACTGTTGATGCAGTTTCCCGGGTAATACCGGTGGTGCGCCAGATCTGTACATTATTCATGTTTCCTGATGATTTATTTTAAAGACGCGCCGCTTTCAAACGCAAACTGTTACTCACTACACTTACAGAACTGAGGGCCATAGCCGCGCCTGCAATCATCGGGTCTAACAAAAATCCGTTGACAGGGAACAAAACACCGGCAGCAACCGGGATACCGATGATATTATAGATGAAGGCCCAGAAGAGGTTCTGTTTAATAGTGCTCACGGTTTTGCGCGACAGCTTCAGTGCTTTGGGAATACTGTTCAGATCAGAAGTGATCAGCGTCATTTTGGCCACATCCATCGCAATGTCTGAGCCTTTGCCCATTGCAATACTTACATCTGCCTGGGCCAGCGCCTGTGAGTCGTTGATACCATCACCCACCATCGCTACTACTTTTCCGGATTGCTGCAGTTCTTTTACAAAGGCAGCTTTGTAGGAAGGAAGCACTTCTGCTTTATAATGTTTCAGTCCTACTTTCCTGGCTACAGCTGCGGCAGTGTGAGTGTTGTCGCCGGTAAGCATATATACTTCAATACCGTCTTTTTGTAAGGAGGCAATGGCTTCCCTGGAGGTTTCCTTTATTTTATCGGCGATAGCGATTATCGCCAGCAGTTGCTTGCCTGCCGCAAAATAGATCACTGTTTTGGCATCTTCCTGCAATGCGGCGGCCTGTCGTGCCAGCTGCGGTTCAACAGCAATATGGTTTTCATCCATTAGCTTCCGGTTACCTACCAGGTAAACGGTTTGTTCAAAAGTTCCCTGCACCCCTTTACCGGTGAGGCTTTCAAAGCCTGACAACTGAACTGGCGTTGCGCCGCCGTCTTTCAGATATGCTACCACGGCTTCTGCCAGCGGGTGTTCGGATTGCTGTTCAAGGGAATACAGTACTGAGCCGGATGTGCTATTGGCGGTTGTATGCCAGATGAGATCGGTTACCACCGGTTTACCTTCTGTGATGGTACCGGTTTTGTCGAGGATGATGGCGTTTACTTTATGCGCCAGCTCCAGGCTTTCCGCATCCTTGATAAGGATATTATTTTCCGCGCCTTTACCTACGCCTACCATGATGGCGGTGGGCGTTGCCAGTCCTAATGCACACGGGCAGGCGATCACCAATACTGTTACCGAAGTAAGCAGCGCATGGGTGAAAGCGTTATCACCGCCCAACACCATCCAGGAAACGAAGGTGAGGATAGCAATACCTATTACCACCGGTACAAAGATACCGGCGATCTTGTCTACCAGCTTCTGAACCGGCGCCTTGCTGCCCTGTGCTTCCTGCACCATTTTGATAATCTGCGCCAGGAGTGTGTCTGCGCCTACTTTCTCGGCCCGGAAGCGGAAGCTTCCTTTCTGGTTAATGGTACCTGCAAATACTGCGTCGCCGGTATGTTTAGCCACTGGTACCGGCTCACCGGTGATCATGCTTTCATCCACATAAGAGGCGCCATCTGCTAACTTTCCATCCACCGGGATTTTTTCGCCCGGCTTTACCAGCAGCAGGTCCTGCACTTTTACCTCAGAAACAGGGATTTCACGGGTGTTGCCGGCTTCGTCTACCAGCAGCACTGTTTTGGGTTGCAGGCCGATGAGTTTTTTTATGGCAGATGAGGTATTGGATTTAGCTTTTTCTTCCAGCAGTTTACCCAGCGAGATAAACGCTATCACCACAGCAGCGGCTTCAAAATATACATGCGCATGCAATCCGCGCTGATGCCAGAACTCAGGGTATATGGTATTGAAAGCACTGAACAACCAGGCGATACCGGTACTCAACGCTACCAGTGTATCCATATTGGCTTTGCGGTGCCTGGCCTGTTTCCAGGCATTGATAAAGAAGTTCCGGCCCAGGAAAAATACCACCGGTGTGGCAAGCGCCATCATGATCCAGTTACCATACGGCATATCCATAAAGAACATCCCGATAATAACGATGGGAAGCGATAACACCGACGCCCAGATGGTGCGTTGCTTCACTTCCCGGTAGTGCCGCTGCTGCGCTTCTTCCTTTACTTCGTCCTGGTTTTCCTTGTCAATCACCAGGTCGTATCCCACTGACCGGACGCTACTTTGCAGCATGGCAGGGGTAACAGTGGCGTGATCATATTGTACCCAGGCGGTTTGATTGGCGAAGTTAACGCCGGCATCCTGTACGCCAGGCACCGATTTCAGCATGGATTCCACGCTAACAGCGCATGCTGCACAGGTCATTTCCAATACGGGAAAGGTTTCTTTTGTAGTGCCGGCTTTGTGTTTCCTGGTGGCTGTTGATTCCTGTTGTAATGATATAGCTGATGACATATACTGCTGATTTTTTACAAAGCTACGCTGCGGTGTGGGCACGGGCGTTACACTATTCAAGGGGAATTGTATATAATTTTAAGACTGGTGACCGGGGTGATGGGTCAGGGCTTGCTTTGATTTCCTGATTTCTTTAAAATGAGAGGTATTGAGGCCGGTTTGATCTTTAAACTGCCGGGAAAGATGGGCGCCGCTGCTATAACCCAGTTTAAAAGCAATGTCCGACAGGGTTTCATCAGAATAAACCAGTAACTCCTTTACCTTCTCCACACGGTATTCTTTAATATATTTCTCCAGGGTAATTCCTTCTGCTTCTGAAAAAATATTGCTGATGACTGTATAATCCTTATTCAGCGTACGGGATACTATATCTGAAAACTTAAAATTATCCGGGAAATCATAAGATCCGCCATATACTTTATCTACCAGGGATTTAACGTCTCTTACCAGTCTGGTCTTTTTATCTTCCAGCAGGGTGAAACCCAGCGGGGTCAGCTTCTCCCGGATGGCGTCCATATCCGGTTCAGATAATGCAGACACCGTGGTAATTTGTCCCAGCGTAATACCGGTTACCGGTATCTGCAGCTCATGCAGCGCCTCTCTCACGGCGAGAATACACCTGTCGCAAACCATTCCTTTGATAAATATTTTATAGGCACTTAGCATATATCCGGTATTTGAGCTATGCGAAGTTCAGCTATTCCATCAGCAATGGCATTATACAATTCAGGGGAATGTTTATATAATTATAATTTACTGTTTATAGATGTATTCCAGTGCTTCATCTTTATTATCAATAAAATTTAAAGAACTATAGGTAATTCCTTTATCAGGCATTAAGGCGCCTTTTTTTCCTTTCCAGTTTTCCCAATACCTTGTTGAATAACCGATCACGATCTTTGTATTTGACAGTCTGAATCCGCGCACTTCTCCATAGTGGTTGATGTTGCCACTGGTCATTTGCCCGACCAGGATGGCATTGGTATATCTTTTAAATTCAATGGCATTCATTAAAGCGGAAGAAAAGGTTTGCTTCCCGATAAGCACATAAAAATGGTTCTTCTTATTTAAATAGCTATGTTTAATGCTGTCGATGAAAGGTTCCAGCACACCGGAATTACCGCCACTGTTATACCGGAGGTCAATAATAATTTTATCGGGATGCCAGCTGTTTATTTTTGAAAACAGTTCCTCATTAAACTGCGCGAATGGATGCTGCTCATCATCTATGCAATGAACAAAGTTGAAATAGACCGTTTTCTTTGTTGAGTCATACGCATACCAATAGTCTTTTTCGGGTTCCCTGTAGGGCAACATGGCGCCGTATTGGGGGGACAGTGTCAGATTCAGGCTGTCTTTATTAACGGCGTAAAGTGTTACCTGGCGGGTTTCTCCGTTGCGGCTTTGCAATGTAAATTCTGCGCTTTTATCTGAGTTTAGGATGCCCAGTCCTTTGAGAAAAGAAGGGTTATTCAGGAACTGTTGCTCATAGATCTCAAAATAGGATTGATTGTCGGCCTTAATTACTTCTTTAAACTTCCGGTTAATTTCATCGATGGGATGCCCGTTAATGGCGGTTAGTTTAGATAAAAGAGCAGATGATTGCTGAGGATCAATACCGGTAACAAATATGCCATCGTCGAATGGGGTAAATTTTATGGGCAAAGCCAGCGTAAACTGAGGCTCAATCCGCGTATGCTCGTCGCCGATGGACACGTTTAACCTGAAAAGCTCTACCATGAAGGTTTCCTCATTCAGGGTGTCAATTTTTCCGGCTATCCGGGCAACTTTACTTTCAAATTCTGTTCTGGTGATTTTGTTATACAGATTTTTGTGCTTTACCGGGAGGGTATCCCTGTAGTACATTAAGTCTTCCAGCAGTTGTTTTTTTGACAGATTTTGTGAGAAGGCGTCATTGGAAATTAAAATCAACAGGCCGGATATGAAGGCAAGGTACTTTTTCATTTAGTGCTTTTTTACGCAGGTATTTGACAATATACGTACAAAGGTTTGTGTTTATTATGCACGGCGGGCTTAAAATACAGGCATCTTGTCTTGTTCCTTAATTACTACATTTGTATTTAAACGATATCCGGCATGGAAGAAAATAAACAGCACTGGGAAAATGTTTACAACACCAAAACGCCTTCAGAAGTAAGCTGGACACAGGATGTACCACAAACTTCCCTCGATTTCATTCTCCCGGGAAACTTTCCGAAAACAGCGGCCATTATTGACATCGGCGGCGGCGACAGTAAACTGGCCGACTTCCTGCTGGAAGCAGGATTTACCAATATTACCGTGTTGGACATTTCGGCTAAAGCATTGGAAAGAGCGCAACAACGGCTGGGTGAAAAAGCGGGTCTTGTTAAATGGATCGTGCAGGACATTACCACCTTTCAGCCAACCACTACTTACGATATATGGCATGACCGGGCCACGTTTCATTTCCTCACTGCGCCGGAACAGATTGACCGGTACTTACATATCGCCCGGCAAAATATCAATGCCGGCGGCTATGCCATTATAGGCACCTTTTCTACTGATGGTCCCGAAAAATGCAGCGGTCTTCCTATAAAACAATATAATGAGGATACCCTGACAGCCCGGCTCAGCAACGGCTTTGAGAAGATAAAGTGTATCACTGAAAACCATGTAACGCCATTTAATACCACGCAACATTTCCTGTTTTGCTCATTTAAACGGATCCGCTAGGCTTTCAATTTCTGCCGCTCCGACAGCTTACCATATTTCAGGTGGTATTCCTTCGGGCTCATATCCACCTGCCGGCGGAAAACTTTCCGGAAGAAGCTGATATCTTCATAACCGCATTGCAGCGCCACGTTTTCAATACTCTCGCGGGTATTTTCCAACAGCTTTTTTGCTGCTTCAATACGCACCCGCTGCAGGTATTCCAGCGGGGTATTGCCCGTTGCCTGCCGGAAGCGGCGGATGAAATTCCGGACGCTCATGTGATGGTCGCCGGCCAGCTTTTCGAGGATGATTGCTTCCTGGTAGTTGGCCTCGATGAATTGCTGAATCTTTTTTATCGGGTCATCCACATGATCATGCTGGAAACGGAACACGGAAAAGGCCAGCTGTGAATCCTCATGCGTATTGATCATTAATATTTTTGATGCCATCACGGCTTCCTGGTGACCTATTAATTTTTCTATCAGGTAGATCATAAAGGTGGTGAAACTAAACGCGCCTCCGCAGGAATACACCGCTCCTTCGTCTACAATAATCTTATCGTCCTGCACGCTGATAGCCGGATAACGCTGCTGAAACCGGTCTGCGAACAACCAGTTGGTGGTAGCTTTTTTGCCGTCCAGCAAGCCTGTTTCTGCCAGCAGGAAAGCGCCCACGCAGATGCTTGCGAGGTCGGCGCCTTTGTGGCGTTGCTGCTTCAGCCATGCGATCAGCCGGCCTTCGCGGCTAATCACTTCATCGATCTTATCATAGCGCATGGCGGGAATAATAATTAGGCGGTACCGGTCGCGCGGAGTGAGCTGCTGCGCCTCGCTGCTTCCCATCGGCCTCCGGGTGAACTGCCCATCTGCTTCGGTAATAAAATCGATCCCGATATCTTCCTTTAACGGTGTACCGGTTACCAATGGGTACATCCGCTTAAGCCCGCCCCAGATATCAGCGGGGCCGGTCACGCATGTTGGAACGGCGTCTTTATAATCAAGAATAGCAATACGCAAGAGAATTCTTTTGCATTAAAGATATGGCAATATTGCCTTCTTTTTTGTCACTTCCGCCACTTACTTCCTCCCGGAAGGATGACTACTTTTATGATGTAATAAGCAACCGGCGATAGCCGGGTATACATCACCTGATAAATCTCAATATTATGACAACAACCATCAATACCACACTGACAACCCAGGAAGTAGCAACCCGGTTCAACGAGCTGGCCCAACAGGAAAAATGGTTTGAAATCCAGGACGAATTTTTTGCAGATAATGTAAGAAGCGTTGACCCGGCCCATTCGCCTTACTTTGGCTATGCAGAAGGCAAAGCGGCGGTTCACAAAAAAGGGAAGGACTTTGTATCAAAAATCCGGGAAGTTCACGGCGCTTCTACCACTCCACCCGTTGTTGGCGGCAATTATTTTTCCGTAGGCCGGTGTATGGATGTTACCGTAGAAGGATTGGGAAGAATACAACTCGATGAGATCATGTTATATGAAGTGAAAGACGGACAGATTGTACTGGAGCAATTCTTCTATTAGAAAATATAATATCAGTCCAGTATCCGCATCCGGTAGGCATTCATAGCGGTAGTACCGAGCTTTGTAACCAGGCGGTAATTGACCACTATGCCCACAGCCGCGCCCACTACGGGAAGCAGCTGCCCCATCTTGGCGAGGTCTATATGATCACGGTATTCAATCTGAAAACGCTGCCAGTCGAAACTATGAATATCTTCCGGCAACTGGCGGCTTTTCTCTTTCCAGTCAACAATATTCTCATACACATTGCGCCGGTGTTCCTGGCTGCTGAAAGCCAGCTGGAAAATATAGAGGATGTACAACCGTTCCTTATAATCTTTTACATCAAAACCATAAAAGGTGGCGATGTCAAAAAGCAGTTTCAGTTTCATGCCAAGCAGTATCGGGAAATCGGCAAGGCCCCATAAAAATCCGCCTGCGCCGGTAAGGCCGCCCTCAGCCGCGGCTGTTTTCCGGTAAAAGTCCACCCGGCGAAGCACCGCTTCTTCCATATCATACAACGAAGCAAAAACAGGCTGACTGGGTACTGTGTACGTAGAGCCGAACAACACACCCCGCACCATTTGTTTAATGGTAACGGTAATAGCATCATGTACTTTCTGCGGAATAATGCGGTTAATACGGGACTGTACCGATCTGGACAACCGGTCCACCAGGGAGGGCCGGCCCTGCATTTTATGCTGCCAGATCTCCAGTTCTACTTTCATCCGCTGTTCATATAACATAACCGAAATTACAAAAAAAAGCACGACACCGCCATAACAGCAGTGTCGCGCTTTCTTCGCAAACGTTTTACAACGTAGCCATATCAATCACAAACCTGTATCTCACATCTCCCCGCTCCATACGCTCATAGGCAGCATGGATATCTTTCATATCTATCAGCTCAATATCAGATACGATATTATGCTCTGCACAGAAATCCAGCATTTCCTGGGTTTCCGGCAAACCGCCGATAGAAGATCCTGCCACACTTTTGCGGCCATCGATGATTGCAAAAGGAGGTATTTTATTAGGGGAAGACGGAACGCCCACGCAGATATGCGTACCATCTGTTTTTAATAAAGACAGGTACAAACCGAAATCATGTTCCGCACTCACGGTATCCAGGATGAAGTCGAAAGAGCCTTTCACGGCTGCTACCTGATCAGCGTCGGAGGTTACCACAAAATGATGTGCGCCCAGCTTTGCCGCCGCTGCCGCCTTTGATGGTGAAGTACTTAATACCGTTACTTCTGCACCAAAAGCCACCCCGAATTTTACAGCCATGTGTCCTAAACCGCCCAATCCGAGAACGGCCAGTTTATGCCCCTTGCCTACTTTCCAGTGTCTTAACGGAGAATAGGTGGTAATACCGGCACACAGCAACGGCGCTGTTGCGGCCAGCGGTAATTTATCGGAGATATGCAATACGAAATCTTCTTTTACTACAATGGTATTGGAGTATCCACCGTAGGTAGGACTACCATCTCCATACTTATCCACGCTGTTATAAGTTAATACGGCGCCATTCTGGCAATATTGCTCCAGGCCGTGGTTACAGTTATCACAGGTGTGGCAGGAATCCACCAGGCAGCCGGTACCTGCCAGGTCGCCCACCTTGAACTTTGTCACGTGCGATCCTACTTTTACAACACGTCCTACTATTTCATGCCCCGGCACCATAGGAAAAATGCCAGGAAACCACTCATTCCTTATCTGGTGCAGATCTGAGTGACACACACCACAAAATAAAATATCAAACTGTACATCATGAGGCCCAACTTCCCGGCGTTCAAAATTCCAGGGGCCAAGATCAGTGACAGGACTTTGCGCAGCATAACCTTTAGCTGTAATCATTATAAGAGAATTTTAATTGTGTAACCAGGCAAAATTAACGGGCAAATACCAGCTCCCACTTGTAGCCATCAAAGTAATAATTGTGGAAATCAAACAATTTGCCCCTAAAACAGTATTATCCTTAACTTGCAGGCTTATCACACATCCTATGGTTACTTTTCCAGCGCTTTTCCACCGCCTGTTCTTCCAATATAAAAAGAAGATGATCGCTTTTTTACTGGTATGGCCCGCCTTCGCAATGGCGCAGCAGCAACCAGCGGAATACCGTCACCTTTTCACGGCCGGGGTGGCCAGTGGCTTAATGGGCGGCCTGTACGACGGCTTCTATCCTATCGACTCCTTAAAAACAAAAGGGGATTTCGGATTGGGCGCCCCGGATAAACTCGACGGAGAACTGCTGGTATTGAACGGCAAAGTTTATCAAACACAATATACCGGGAAAACATTTGAGGTAGCGGACCAGCATCACCGCATTCCTTTCTGCATGGTTAACTTTTTCCGCGCCAATACCGTGATACATGTGCCAAACAGTATGGACAAAGCTACTTTTTATCATTATCTCGACAGTATCATGCCTAACGTGAACGGCATGTACGCGATTCATATTAAAGGTAAATTCAGGTATCTGAAAACAAGGGCTTTCCCTCCGGTGAATGAGCAACCTTATCCGCAGCTGGCGGGTATGCTCGACAAGCAGCATTTCTTCCAGTATAAAGAAAGCAACGGCGACCTGGTAGGATACCGTTTGCCGGTATATATGGACAACACCAATATCTCCGGTTATCACTTTCATTATCTTTCAGATCAGAAAGATGCCGGCGGCCATATTGTTGACCTTATCACCGGTGATATCACCATCGAAATATCTTTGCTCGACAGCTACACCGTGCAGGTACCAGCCACTCCAGCGTTTAACCACTTCGATTTTAAAAAGGACCGGCAGGAAGATATCAAAAGTGTAGAAAGAGGATCGGCGAAATAATCTTTATCACGACATCAGGTAACCAGGCTGAATACCGCAACCCTGGCGGTGTTCATTGAAAAGCATTTTCATCTTGCCGGTCATCATGCCGTTCCATCCGGCCTGGCTGAGGTATACCTCGTTGCCCGCCACGTTCCGGAATACAGCAGTAGTAGTGATCATCTTCTGCTGATGACCACCTATTACAAAGTCGATATGCGTAGATTTAGTAGCCATATCACAGTTGTCTGCCGTTTCGCCGGGTTGCTGGAACCCGAGGTGTGAAAGACAGATCACTACGTGGCAGTTGTGCTCTTTTTTAAGCGTGGCGGCTACCGCATCGGCAGCTTCCACGGGAGGCAGGTAAGTAACGCCGGGAGTGCCTGTCAGTTGTGGCCCTACACCGGTGATGCCGATTTTTAACGATCCCGCATATACGATTTTATGACGTACCACCTGGCGCGCCAGCGATTGATCGGTGAAACGGTAGTTACAGTTTACCAGCGCAAACTGCATGTGTGGAATCAGTGCAGCCAGTGCAGCCTGTCCGTTGGCCAGTTCCCGGTTACCAATAGTGGCGGCGTGGTAGCCGGCTTTATTCATGGCCCTTATCATTTCCATACAGGCGTTCACGTTATCTGTTCCACAAGTAAAATCGCCGGCATCCACAAACACGCCCTGCTCCCCTTCCTGGCGGTGACCGGCCGGCTGACCATGCAGGTCATTCGTATGCCAGATCAGGAGTTCCCGGTTATTGCCGGGAAGATAAGTGGCGTTTTCTGAAGCGGAAGTCAGCGCTTTGAGGGGATTTTGCAGCAGTAATAAGCCTGTTACCAGTGATGTATTCCGTAGAAAGGAGCGGCGTTCTTTATTCATATTATAGGGATCTGGAAAAAAGTGATGTGAAGATAAACACTTCCATTGATTTCTTGTTAAACCAAATAAATATTACTTTGAAAAAAAAATAAGCTATACTTTTATACCAGTTTTATCATAGATAACGTGATCCATTATCCCTTGCAATACCAAATACAACGATGGCGAATAACTCTACTCCCTACCTGTCAGAGATCTTTTTAGTGGCTTTTAATTTTGCGCCGCAAGGTTATGCCCTGTGTAACGGGCAATTGCTTCCCATTAACCAGAATCAGGCTTTATTTTCCCTGTTGGGCACTACTTACGGCGGTAACGGTCAGACTAATTTTGCATTACCCAACCTGAGGGGGCGTGTTCCTATGCATCAGGGCGGCGAATATATGCAGGGGAGTGTAACCGGCAGCGTTACTACTAAAATCACCACGGCTAATCTTCCGCTACATGAGCATAATATCACTGCCGTACTCCAAATGCCGGTGGGAGGTACAGCAAACACTGATTCTTCTGCCAATGCCTATCCTGCAGTTGCCTCCGGCGCTAAATACAGCAACAACGCGGATGAACAAATGGCAACCGTGCAGGGTCAGGACCTGGTAACGGATAGCGGGAACGGTGCCTTTGCTACGGAGGCCAATCCCTCTCCCAATAATCCCGTTAATAATATGATGCCTTATCTCACCATGAATTATATTATTGCCTTGACAGGCATATTTCCTTCAACTCTTTGATTTATATAGATATGTCTGCAACTGATCCTTTTGTTGGTGAAATCATTATGATCCCTTTCAATTTTGCACCCAAAAATTTTGCACTTTGTAACGGACAACTACTCCCCATTTCCCAGAACACCGGTCTTTTCTCTATCCTGGGCACCTATTACGGAGGGGATGGCAAGGCCACTTTTGCCTTGCCTGATCTGCAGGGAAAAGTTCCCATCGGCACCGGACAGGGGAGCGGTTTGGCAGACCGGTTCCTGGGCGAGTCGGCTGGTATTGGATTAAATGCCCTGACCATCAACCAAATGCCCTTGCATACACATATGATCAAACGGAGACCCATGTCTTTGCCCACAGGCGGGAATAACAACACCAACAATCCGATCAATAATTATCCCGGCATAGCCGCTTCCGGGCTTCCCTACAGTAAAACAGCGGGCACCGGAACAATGGCAAATGTGAGGTCAAGATTGAAAGCAACTGGCTCAGGAGGCAATGTACCGGTGAACAATTACCAGCCAACCCTTACCATTATGTTTGCTATAGCCATGGCTGGAGTATTTCCTCCCCGCCAATAATAAACGATCACACTCAAACACCAATACAAATGCCTTTTGTAGGAGAAATAAGAATATTTGCAGGAAATTTTGCACCGGCGGGTTGGGCCATTTGCGACGGGCAATTACTTCCCATTTCAGAAAACGACACCCTGTTTCAACTGATTGGTACTACCTACGGAGGTGATGGCCAGTCTGTTTTTGCCGTGCCGGATCTGCGGGGCAGGGTACCTTTACATATGGGTACTGATCCCGGTAGTGGCATAACCTACCAGATAGGCGAAAATGGAGGAACAGAAGAAGTGACGCTGAATTCAAACAATCTTCCACCGCATATACATTATATATCCGGACCGGTATTCCTGCCAGCTTTGGGAGAAAACCCCGCCAACACAACCAATCCACAGGACCGTTCCTTTGCTATCACCAATTCAGAAAAAGTTTACAGCACTGTTAAAAGCGATACCAGCAGGTTGGCGCCTTTACAGGTTCCACACATGGGTTTGGCTCCTGACGGTGATTCGTTGATAATGAGCGTACAGCCAGTAGGCGGAAATGAAAACACAGACAACATGCAACCATACCTGGTTGTGAATTTTATTATTTCCCTGTATGGCGTATTTCCTACGCCATAATAAGGACCACTTATATGAAAATAGGAGCACTATTACCGAGATCTACATTTCACCCGCTGTTGCAGCACGATTTTCTCCAAGGGATGGAAGCATACCTGCAATACCGCGGCGTATCCACAACATGGTTTACCGCCAATATCGGGTTTGGCACCAATCCTGAAATGGTACTGCAAGAGGCAGAAAAAATGCTGCTGGAGCATCATGCCGATGTATTGGTGGTATATGCAGATCAGCCGGCAGTAAGCAACATAGCAGCCCTTGCAAAACAGCTGAACCGCCTGGTATTACTGGTACACAACGGCGCAAAATATATGCACGAGTGGGAGCCTCACCCTGTGGTGCTGTCACATACACTTAACAATACTATTCAGTGCCGGCTTACCGGGATCCATGCTGCCACTCTCTCAAAAGAAGCAGCCGTATGTACCTCGTTTTACGACGGCGGCTATTCTCATAATCATGCGCTGGTGCAGTCGTACGCCGATAACGGCGGCAGTGTTGCCTACAACTTTGTAAGCCAGTATAAGGTGAGTGATTTTGATTCGGAGCCATTGCATCATTTCCTGCGGACTAACGCACACGTACAAACGTTGCTGGCGCTTTACAACGGCGACCTGGCGCATTGCTTTCTGCAGCAGCTGCAGACGTCGGATGTAACGGAAGGCTTACAGGTATTTGGCAGTCCCATGCTGCTGGATGAAACCTTAACAACTGTGCATGGTCAGCTGAAAATACCGTTCCAGGTAAGCGGATATGTGCCCTGGTTATCATCTCTCAAAAATAACGCTAATGAATTGCTGAAAACGCAGTTTAACGCTCACACCGGCCGCGAAGCCAATTTACCTGGTATGCACGGCTGGAACACCGGTATGATCCTGGAGCAGATTTATAATACAGCAGATACACACCGGTTCAGGGCACGGGAAATCCTGGCGGCACTCAGCGACGTAACACTGGATAGTCCGCGCGGTCCGCTACACATGGATGCAGCTACTCACCACATGATTGCTCCTGCATGGCTGGTGAAAACAAATGAGGCGTTTGAGCCGGAAGTAATTGGCGGCACAGATAATACCGCGCAGATCTGGCAGGACATTGTGCATACGAAGATACACGGCGTGTCTTCCAGCTGGATCAACACTTACCTCTGTGCCTGAGAAAGATCAGGTGAGGTACTTCTGAATAATTTAACATCCTGAACAACAGGGTGCATGTCTATATATTTCTTATACCTAAGGCTCGCCTTCTATGAAGTTAATTTTACGTAGAACCCTGATATCCCTTTTATTACTCACAGGCATTGCCACCTGCGCGCAGGCACAGGCTTTCGGCCCCGGCGATCTTGTTTTTACGGGCGTCAATATTTTTGATGACGATATTAGCGGCAGCGTACAGAATGATGCGTTTTCGTTTGTATTGCTCCGCGATTGCCCTAAAAATACGATCATTTATTTTACAGATCTCGGCTGGATGGGTAGCCGCTTTCAAACCATTTCCGCCGACAGCTCCACCGGTCCGAAAACAGATGGGGTGCTGCAGTGGTCGCCCGGCGGCAACAACAAAATGGATGCAGGAACGCGGGTTACTATTTTCTGTAAATATAGCCCTACCGCATCTGCCGGGGTACTTACCCTCTCCACTCCTACCGCTAATACTGCGTTACAGGCTAATAAAGAATATATCAGTCTTGGCTTCGCCGGCGACCAGTTGTTTGCATTCACCGGCAACATCAATAATCCCACCATCATTGCCGGTATCAATGTAAACCGCAAAACCTGGGAGACATCTCTCGATGCCGAAGAATTCACTTCTTCCAAATCATTAAAACCAGCTACCACCAGCATTCTTAGCTTCCCCAGCATAAATGCAGTGAATGCAAGGTATAACTGTATAACTACTATCGGCACTTCGGCCCGCCTGCGTAACCTCGTAGTGGATACCACCAACTGGACGAAGGACTATAGCTTAACAGTGCCAGCCCCAACGGCATTCAGTCTTGTATCCGCACCGCCCTGCTCTTTTACGGTTGTGAACCCGGATACCAGCGGTATTGTATATGTAAACAAACAAGTTTCCCAAAGCGGCGACGGCAGCAGCTGGGCCACTGCCCTGCAGGAATTAACCACTGCACTCAATGCTGCCGCAGACCCGTTGAATGGTATTACCACCATATGGGTGGCCCAAAATACTTATAAGCCTGATTACACAAGGAATACCAGCGCTACCTTTAATATCCCTTCCGGTGTGGCTGTTTATGGCGGCTTTGCAGGCACTGAAACTAAGCTGGCTGACCGGAATATTCCTGCTAACCCGGTAATCCTCAGCGGAGACGTTGATTTCAATGACGTGCTTACCAATACTATTACACTGAAGGCAACAGATATCCGGGGTAGCAACAGCACTCACCTGGTAACGGTGGCAGGTAACAGCGCCGAAAGTATACTGGATGGCATAATTATTACCGGAGGTGCGGGCAACGTGTCGGGAGGTGGTATTTACGCTCCCTTTTCCAATTTAACAATAAGGAATACACAATTTTATGGAAACAACACCACCCAGAATGGTGGCGCCATCTACCAGGTTGGTGGGAATATAAAACTGGTCAACTGCGTATTTTTTGGTAACAAGGCTACGCTGGATGGAACGGCTATAAGAACCACCGGTAATACTACGCTTACCAACGTTACAGTGGGTGGTAACTCCGGAGGAGGAGCTGCTATAAGCAGCACCGGAGGAATTTTCACTTCGTACAACAGCATTGTGGCAAAGAATACTCCCGGTAGTGGCAGCGACTATTCCGGTCCTCTCGCAAACATCCGGTACAGTATTTTGGGTAACCTGTACTATAGCGACGCAGCTACTGTACAACCTGTTCCCGATGTGGTGTTTAATGACCTCACCAACGGTAACCTGCGGTTAACGGCTGCCAACTTCGGCATCAACAAAGGCGATCCGCAAACCAATAATGCGGGTTATGCCGCACAGGCAGATACACTGGATCTCGACAGGAAAACACGTATCAGCAATAGCCTTATTGACCTGGGCGCCTATGAAATACAGGCCATACCGCAAACAATCACTTTCCCGGCCTTCCCTTCCACGCCTGTTATTACGTATGGAGATACAGATATTGATCCGAATGCGACGACTTCCGGAGATGGCACTATTACCTATACCTCCGGCAATACAGCCGTTGCAGACGTGGTGAACGGGAAAATTAAAACCACCGGTGCAGGTACCGCGGTGATCACTGCCCACGCAGGAGCTACCAATACCTATCTTCCTGCAAGTCCTGTATCACAAACTATTACCGTCGCTAAAAAAGCGTTGACTATAAAAGCAGCTGATGTGAGCCGGCCTTATAAAACGGCTAATCCCGCTGCCACGTTTACTTATACCGGGTTTGTTTATGCAGATGACGCCAGTGTTATCACCGGTATGGTAAATACCACCTTCGCAGCCAATCTAAACAGTCCGGTTGGCGCCTATGCGATTACAACAGATGTAAGTGCAGCCAGTGCAGCCAACTATAGTTTGTCGGCCGCAAATGGTACATTAACTATTACGCAGCAGCCGCAAACCATCACATTCCCGGCGATAACGGGCATTGTGTATGGCACCGCCCCGATTACATTACCGCTCAATACCGATGCAGGAAATGCAATTGTTTACACTGTGGTTTCAGGTCCGGCTACCGTTAGTGGTAACACACTTACGATCACCGGCGCTGGCGATGTAACCATCAACGCCGATCAGCCGGGAAATACCAACTATGCCGCAGCGGCACAGGTAACACAAACATTTAATGTTGCCAAAGCAATACTAACGGTAACGGCTAACGATAAAAACAGGGCATACAAACAGGCTAATCCCACCCTGGAATATACGGTTACCGGCCTTGTGAACGGCGACAACGGCAGCGTGGTAAACGGTAATGCGGACATCAGCACCACAGCGGACATTGATAGTCACACCGGCAACTACCCTATTACTGTAAGCGCCGGCGCACTCACTGCTGTCAACTACCAGTTCAGTTTCGCACCCGGTACACTTACCGTTACCAAAGCGCCGCAGGTAATCACCCTCACCGCATTAACGGACAAAACGTACGGTGACGCCCCTTTTGCATTGAACGCTACCAGCACCTCCGGCCTCACGGTGGACTTCACTGTTGCCGGACCGGCTACGCTTAGCGGCAACACCGTTACCATTACGGGCACGGGAAATGTAACGGTCACGGCTACACAAAGCGGTGATACTGATTACGACGCAGCCACCATTGTATCCGGCGGATTTACGGTCCTGAAAAAATCATTATTTGTAACTGCCGATAACAAACAGCGGTTATATGGAGGAAATAACCCTGCATTAACCTATACTTATAGCGGTTTGGTGAATGGGGAAGATAACAGCGTGGTAACAGGCACTCCGCTGCTCAGTACTACGGCAGATGCCAGCAGTGTGCCGGGTGGTTACCCTATCCAGGTTACCAATGCTGCCTCGCTGAGTGCTGTTAACTACAATATCATTCCTGCCAGCGGAATACTGACGGTAACAATAGCGCCACAAACCATTACCTTCCCGGCTATCACCGGCAAAACATATGGCAGTGCACCGGTTACGCTCAATACCAACAGCGACGCAGGTTTGCCGATCACTTACAACGTGGTAAGCGGTCCGGCAACAGTCAATGGCAACATCCTTACATTCACAGGCGCTGGCGATGTAACCGTTTCCGCCGACCAGGGAGGCAACGGCAACTACTCTCCTGCTCCGCAATCAACACAAACATTCAACGTTGCCAAAGCCATACTAACGGTAACGGCTAATGATAAAAACAGGGCGTACAAACAAGCTAATCCAACACCGGATTATACCATTACCGGTTTTGTAAATGGTGAAAACAACAGCGCAGTCAATGGCGACGCCACTATTACTCACACTGCTGATATCAATAGCGTGCCGGGTGTTTATCCGATTACGGTTACCGCTGGTGCGTTAGCAGCAGCTAATTATGACTTCAGCTTTGTGAACGGATCACTCACTATTACACAGGCTTCACAAACCATCACCTTCCCGGCTATCACCGGTAAAACATATGGTGACCCTGCCTTTACTCTCAGCGCCAGTAGCGATGCAGGGTTAACAGTAGCCTATGCCGTTACTTCCGGGCCGGCTACCGTAAACGGTAACACCGTCACCATCACCGGCGTGGGCAATGTAACCATCAGCGCCACGCAGGCAGGAGACGCCAACTATACCGCAGCAGCGGCGGTGAGCCAATCGTTCCAGGTAACCCCGGCCATACTGACGGCAACCGCGGATGATAAACAGAAAGTATATGGCGCTAATAATCCTGCGCTCACTTACACCATCAGTGGGTTTGTGAATGGTGAAAACAGCAGCGTGATAAGCGGTACACCTGCGCTCAGCACCAGTGCCGATAACAGCAGCGTACCTGCTACATATCCTATTACAGTGGATGTAACACCATTGACCGCGGCGAACTATACTTTCGCTGCTGTTAATGGCAACTTAACCGTTGGACTGGCGTCACAAACCATCACCTTCCCGGCCATCACCGGTAAAACATATGGCGACGCTGCCTTTGCGCTCAACGCCGGTAGCAGCA
>NZ_FUZZ01000003.1 GCF_900168065.1 Chitinophaga ginsengisegetis
GACAGTGAAGTGACTGTAGCATTTGCAGGCACCACACCGGTAATATTTATCACGATGCTGTTGCCCGGACCCGCAGCGATATTGGCATTTACTGATATGTTATTACCACTGCCTGTAGCTGCGCTGATGACCTGTGAAGTACCGCCCGCAGTGGCAGTCCAGGTCACCTGGCTGATAGCTGCCGGTACTATATCGGTGATGTTCACGCCGGTAGCGTTGGAAGGTCCTGCATTGGAAGCCGTAATCACATAGCGAATAGTATCGCCTGCATTTACCTGGCCACTGCCTGTTTTGGTAATACTCAATACTGATTTACTGATTACCTGTGTAGTTACTTTAGATGTAACTGTTTTGCCGGCAGCATCTGTTGCACTGGCAGTGTTCACAATACTATCTGTGAAGCCCGGCGCAATTTTTCCGATGATGCGGATCTGAACAGTATTACCGTTTCCGGCGGCGATATTTGCTGTCAGGTTCACAGGGCTGCCCGTACCTGCAGCTGCGCCAATGATCTGCGCGTTTCCGGCCGTGGTGGCCGTCCAGCTCACATTGGTAACTCCCGCAGGAACTATATCACTGATCTTTACATTGGTGGCATCTGACGGACCTGTATTGCCTACTGTGATCACATATTGCAAACTGTCTCCGGCATTCACCGTTGGCGGCGCCACCTTCGAAATACTAATGCCCGGCGCATGCTGAATGGTTGTTGTTACGGTTGGAGAAGTGATAGTAGTTCCGTCTCCTTTAGTTCCGGTAGCGGTGTTGGTAATTGCAGTTGTTGTTACGTTTGCCGCGATGGTGCCATTCACTGTGATCTGTATCACATTACCCGCGCCTGCGGCGATGTCGCCCTGAAGCTGTATGTTATTACCCGTTCCAGTGACCGGTCCGGTTATCTGTGTATTACCGTTGGCCACGGCTGCCCAGCTTACGTTGGTTACTGCTGCAGGCACCACATCGGTGATCACAAATCCTTTTACATCAGACGGTCCCTGGTTGGAGGCGGTAATCACATAGCTGATACTGCTGCCGGCCTTAACGGTGGCCGGTCCTATTTTATCCAGTTTAACAGCTGCTTCTTTGGTAACTGTCATACTGGTAACGGAAGTATATTCATTACCGGTGCTATCGGTAGCCGTAGCAGTATTGGTGATATTGCCTTCGTAATCGGGATTTACCCTTCCGGTGATGGTCACCTGTATGCCGTTGCCCGTACCTGCCGGTACGCCGGCATTAAAAGAGATCCGGTTACCCACGCCTGAAACCGGGGTGCCGGGAGCCAGGGTGGCACTGCCTTTCAGGGCAATAGTCCAGTTTACATCCGTTATTTGCGGCGGCACTACATCTGTTACAGCAGCATTGATCAGATCAGATGGGCCATCGTTTGCGAGCGTTATTACATAACTGATGTTGTTACCGGCGATGGCTTTCTGCGGACCGGATTTTGTGAATTGTACGCCCGGTTTGTTGAGGATATGCGTATTAACAGAATCTCCGGAAACTATATTTCCCCGTATACTTACCTGCGCCTTGTTTTGTACGATACCTGATAATCCCGGTGCGATAGTGCCGGTAATCGTTACCAGGATATTATTGCCTGCACCTGCCGGAATGCTTCCGCGTACATTGATATTGTTACCGGTACCGGATGATGCACCTATCAGCGTACCACCCGTAGCCACTGCATTCCACGTTACCTGTTGCACTGCAGCAGGCACTATATCTGTAATAGTAACGCTATCGGCATCAGATGGACCATCGTTGGCTACCAGCAGCGTATAATTAATTATACCTCCTGCGGTCATAGAATCCGGTGCTGATTTATTGATTCTTATTGTTGCCCGTTTCTCCACTACTGTAATCACCGGTGGTGTATTTGTGGTCACCGTATTCAGGGTGTAAGCAGCGGTATTAGTAATATTTCCGGAGAAGGAAGCGGCGATACTACCACTTACGTTAATCACTATACGATTACCTGCACCTGCCGGTACGTTAGCTATCAAACTAACATTGCCGGTTCTGTTTGTAATATTGCCACCATTAATAGCGGCGGCGCCCTGTGCCACGGCAGACCATACCGGGTTTTGCAATTCAGCCGGAAGCAGGTCGGTTACTGTTACATTTGATGCATCAGATGGACCGTCGTTGCTCAAAACAAGGCTATAACTGATAGTGCTGCCAGCAGCGGCTTTTGGCGGACCAGACTTGATCAGCTGTAATCCCGGCTTACCGGTTACCTGCGTTACTACTTCGTTAGACGGATAATCCACTCCGCCGGTATGTGCATTGGCCTGGTTGCTTAATGCCCCTGTTTGAGAAGAAGGAATAGTAGCGGTAATCACTACGTGTATCACATTCGCAGCGCCCGCCGGAATGCTGGCGGTGAAGCTTACATTACCTGGTTGTTGTTGCAGGTTGCCACCGCTGATAGTAGCTGTACCCGCCGCAGTAGCCGACCACCGCACATTTTGCAGACCAGCCGGCAACGTATCTGTTACCAGGATATTGGTTGCATCAGACGGACCATCGTTATACACATCTACCGTATAAGAAATGGCGTTGCCTGCTGCTGCAGTATCCGGTGCTGCTTTCACCAGCCTGACACCACTAACGGTGGTGATCACCGTGGTTACTGTATCTGTGAGTGCAGCGCCTGTAAGAGGTGTTACCGTGGCTACGTTTACAAGCGTACCGGAAGCAGCAGGATCGGCTGTTCCATTTACCGTTACCAGGATAGTATTGGCGGCTCCCGGCGGTATAGTTGCCTGGAAGTTCACATTGCCGGATTGATTGCTGATGTTACCTCCGTTGATAACGGCGCTGCCACTGGCGGTAGCAGACCACAACGCATTCTTCAATGCAGGTGGCAGCACATCACTCACGGTAATTCCCTGCGCAGTAGAAATGCCGGTGTTGGTTACAGCGATAGTGTATGCTACCTGCGCGCCGGCAGCCACGGTGGCCGGGCCGGATTTACTGATACCAATACCCGGCTGATTAATAATCTGTGTATTTACTTCATTACTTAAAACTGATTGTCCGTTACCTTCAGCTACTGCCCTGTTCATAATATTACCGGTAAATGCAGGATCGGAATTACCCGTAATGGTTACTCTTATGAGTCCCCCTACCGGGATGTTGCCCGTCATATTCAGGGAATTACCGGTGCCGGTTCCTCCACTGATAATAGTGGCATTGACAGCGATGGCAGTCCATTTCACATTTTTCAATTCAACAGGAACAGTATCCCTGATGCTTACACCGGTGGCACTGGAAGGTCCGTTATTCCGGATGTCGAGTGTATACCTTACGGTGTCGCCACCGGCTATTTGTGCGGGTCCTGATTTAAGGATTGATAATCCTGGTACCGCAGTTACCTGCGTATTTACAGTCACCGTACCCGGTGTTGGATCTGTTACGCCTGTTGGTGGTGTAGCAGTAGCTGTATTGCTGAGTACCCCGCTGAATGCAGGATCTACAATGCCTTTTACTGTAATAGTAATAACACCACTGTTTGCCGGGATATCTCCTGTTAATGAAATGGCATTGCCGTTACCATTGCCAGTGGCTACTGTAGCGCCACCGGCGCCTATGGCTATCCACTGCACATTGGTAATACCCACCGGAACATTGTCTGTAATCACGGCCCCTGTTACGTTTGCAGGGCCTGCGTTATTTACTGTAATCACATAAGTGATTTCCTTACCTGCGGCTATTATTGCAGGAGCGGTTTTATTAATTCTCAGGTCAGCAGAATTGTTAATGGAAGTAACCACCGTACTTACTTTAGTGGTGCCTGCAGAAGCAGTAACGGTGTTAGTGATGGTACCAGCTGCAGCCGGACTCACATTACCGGTGATGGTAATGGTAATAGTACCGCTGTTGCTGCCGCCGATCGATGCTCTTTCATTGTTGATGGAGCCACTGCCGCTGAGGTTGACCATAGAAGCATTTCCACTTACCACTGCAGTCCACGTTGCTCCCGTAATCGCAGCAGGAATGTTATCTGTAACAAATACTTCATTTGCATCAGACAGCCCGTTGTTGCTCAGTACAATAGTATAAGTGATCTGGTCATTTACATTTACACTTGCCGGTCCTGATTTAGATACCTGCAAACCCAGATCGGTAGTGATGTTGGTGTGAATACTGCTGGTGTTATTGGCAGGATTGGTTTCCGTCACGGTAGCCGGAACTCCTACTACAGCAGTATTGGATATTGTACCGGTAGCCGCAGGGTCTACAGTACCGGTGATGGTAACCATCACATTGTTACCCGGACCTGCATCTACACTGGCATTCAGGCTAACCGTGTTACCGGTTAGCACAGGGCTGCCCGCAATTGCATTTCCACTTGCCAGTGCGTTTACACTGGTGATATGGATTACGCCCGGCACTACATCGGTGATAGTGGCAACATTTACATTGGAAATACCATTGTTGGTGACTAACAGCTTATAGGTAATTTCCTGTCCTGCTGCTATATTGGCCGGGCCGGATTTCACAATCACCATGTCCGCTTCCTTCGTTACATTGGTGATAACACTGGCGGTAGCAGGGTTGGTATTCGTCATACCCGGCGGCGGTGTTACTGTAACGGTATTAGTAACGCTGTTACCACTTACGGTAGCAGGGTCCAGCGTACCATTTACCACGATGTCAATACTACCCGTGCCGGCAGGTATATTAGCCTGCAGGGTCACATCTCCGGTACCACTACCTGCTGATGCAAAACTTCCTGCACCATTGGCAACAGCAGTCCATGTTGGTTGAAGAATACTGGTTGGAATAACATCCGAAATAGTAGCGCCGCTTATATTGGATGGTCCTTCATTGGTAACCGTAATGGTGTAACTTATTTTTTCACCGGCTACTGCGGTAGCGGGTCCACTCTTCACCACACGCAAACTGGCCTTGCGGCTGGTTGCTGTGGTTACATTGGAAACAAACGGCGTATCACCCGGAACAACGGCGGTAACGGTATTAGTGATTTCAGCACCGGCGAATTCCGGATCCAGTTTACCCGTTACCGTTATATCAACAGCATGTCCGGAAGATGCCGGAATATCAGCGGTGAGCTGAACATCCCCGGCGCCGTTATTACTGCTCACGGTAGTGCCGGTGCCGCTGGTAACTGCGGTCCATACCGGTTGAAGTATGGCCGGGTTAATAACATCGGTGATGTTGATGCTCTTCGCATCGGATGGACCTGCGTTAGACAGTCGGATGGTATAAGTAATAGTATCACCGCTGAATGCACTTCCCGGTCCGTTCTTGGTCAGCACGAGACGCGCAAGCGATGTTACTTTGGTAATCAGTGTATCCGTTACCGTTACTGGCAGATCAGGAGAAGTAACGTACGCCGTATTCCGCAACGGTACTCCCGTGTAGGCAGGATCAATCGTTCCTTCAATCGTTACCACTACTCCGTTGGTAGCACCGGCTGCAATATCTGCAGAGATGTTCACCAGGTTACCGGTGTCCAAAGCATTACCATGTATCACCGCATTTCCTGTTGCTACTGCCCTCCAGGTTACATTACCAATAGCAACCGGCACGGTATCTCTCAGTTGTAAGCCGGCAGCATCCGATGGACCGTTGTTATGCAGTGTGATCTGGTAAACAATCTTTCCGCCGGCAGGTACTTCTGCAGGTCCCGTCTTGCTTAAAATCAAGGCAGATTGTTTACCTATATGCGTAGTAGTTTCATTAGAAGTAACCGGTGTATTTCCGGCCGGTGTAACCGTAGCGGTATTCTTAATATCGCCGGTAGCTGCCGGGTTTACGGTTCCATGAATGGTCAGTGTAATACTGTTGCCCGCGCCCGCGGCAACAGCTCCGTTCAGGGAGATACTATTTCCGCTGCCGGCGCCTGTTTGTACAGATGCGTTACCAGCTGTTACAGCCGACCAGGTTACATTTTGCACCGCTGCCGGTACAATGTCTGCAATGGTAACGGCCGGCGCATCTGATGGACCAATATTGGTTACGGTGACCGTAAAGGTGATGTTACTGCCTGCAGGAATAGTGTCCGGAGCGCTCTTCACCACCTGGATACCAGGTGCATTGATCACGGTGGTAATAATGCTGTCGCTCCTCGCCGTGTCTTTACCCGGCACCACTACAGATGCCGAGTTAGTAAGGATTCCTGTATAACTGGCCGCCAGTTTACCGGTTATATTTACAAAGATGTGATTAGCGGTACCCGCAGTCAAATCTGCATCCAATGTTACATTATTGCCAGTACCGGTAGCGCCGCTGATAATATTTCCACTGCCGGTAACACTGCTTGTCCATTTCACATTGGTGATGGCAGCCGGCACAATATCCTGTATGATGATGCCGCGCGCATCAGACACACCAAAGTTGGTGATCACCAACTGGTAGCTCACTTCTTCGCCCGCCTTTATTTGCGCAGGACCTGTTTTGCTGATATCTATCGCAGGATCATTGGTGATTAAAGTAGTTACTGCTGCGTGTACCGTTGGGGCACCGGTAACCGATGCGGTGGCTGTATTTTGCAGCGTTCCCGCAGCAGCAGGACTAACAGTACCATCTATAGTAACCGTTACCGTACCACCGGCAGGAATGTTCGCTGTTACGGCCACTATATTACCATTACCGGTAGCTCCGGTGATAATAGCCGCACCACCACCTGTAGCGGATGTCCAGCTGATATTCTGTACAATAGCATTTACGCTGTCTGATATATTCACACCCGTTGCATCGGACACACCAGTGTTTTCTACCTGTAAAGTATACCGGATCCTACCGCCGGCGGAAACATCCGTTGTACCGGTTTTGGTGATCTGCAACACTGGTTTACTGATAATATGAGTTTGTACCGTATCTGATGTAACCGTGTTGCCGTTAACGACTGCTGTAAAATGATTAGACAGATTTCCCGTAGCGGATGATGCCAGCGTACCCTGCACCGTAATTATGATCGTTTCACCCGCACCCGCAGGAATATTACCGGTAACGTTTACCGTGTTACCGGTGCCGGTTGCACCGCTGACAATAGTAGCGCCTCCCGTAGTAGTAGCGGTCCACTGCGTATTTAGTAAAGACGCCGGCACCACATCAGTGATGGCTACATTAGTAGCATCAGACAAACCATTGTTGGTGGCTACCAGTGTATAGGTAACCGTTTGCCCTGCCACTGCGGTATCCGGAGCGCTCTTCAATAATGCTATGCCAGGATTACTGCTTACGGTAGTAACAACAGGATCTGATGTTACGGGGGTACCACCCACGGTACCAACAACAGCCCGGTTAGTAATTTGTCCGGTGAAAGATGGATTGATTTTACCTGTTACATACACCAGGATGTAGTTGCTGTCGCCCGCAGGAATATCGCCAATCAATTGTAATACGCCGTTATTAATATCCGCAGTAAAGTAAGATGCACTGCCATTCGTTACTACTTTTAACACCGGGTTCTGGATGGCTGCCGGCAGTGTATCATTCAGTGCTGCCTTAAACGCATCGGAAGGACCGCTGTTATTGATTTGCAGGAGATAGCTGATAGTGCTGCCTGCATCTGCGGTTGCAGGGCCGCTCTTCGTGAGTATCAGGCCCGGCGTGTTATTGATCTTCGTAATAATTTCGTTGGAATTAACAGGTTGCTGACCGGTTACACCTACCTCCGCAATATTGTTGATATTGCCGGTTGCGCCGGAACGCACCGTTCCATGTACTACAATAGTAATGGTGTTATTATTTCCCGCCGGAATATTAGCGTTCACTGTTAACGTATTGCCGTTACCGTTAGCCCCGCTATTGATCACAGCGTTGCCGGAGGCGGTAGCGGTCCAGGTCACATTAGTCAGGAGTGTGGCTCCTACCTCATCTGTAATAACCGCCTGCAGGGCATCTGAAGGACCGGTGTTAGTAACGGTAATCGTGTACGTGATGTCTGTTCCTGCATCTACTGTTGCGGGACCAGCCTTTACTATCTGTAGTCCGGGTTGGTTATCTACCACCGTTTTATTAACAGCAGTAACTGTAGTATCACCCGGCAATGCTGCGGTAGCGGTATTCGTTAGTGTATCCTGCGCACCGGATGCCACGGTACCATTGATTTGTACAATGATAGCATTGCCTGCGCCGGCAGGAATGTTCACCACTGTACTCACATTATTGCCCGTACCTCCTGATGCCGCTCCTGTGGCAATAGCTGCCGTACCGGTGGCCGCAACCGACCAGGTAGTACCAGTGATCGCAGCGGGTACTACATCCGTTAGTATTACACCTGTTGCATCTGAAGGACCAGCATTCACCAACCGCAGCACATAGTTGATAGCCTCACCAGCCGCTACACGACCTGTTGCCGGGCCTTGTTTAACCAGGGTAAGACCAGTACTATTTATCAGCGTGGTATTTACTGTATTGGAAGAAACCGGGGTGCCTGCCGGAGGCGTGGCGGTAGCTGTATTAGAAAGATTTCCGGTAGCAGCGGAATTTATAGTACCGCTGATATTTACAATGATGGTATTGCCCGCACCTGCAGGTAAACCAGCAGTGAAATTAACGGCGCCATTACCACCGGTTACGCTGGCAGTAGCACTGCCATTGGTGGTAACTGTCCATACCGGGTTTTGTATCTGCACAGGTACCTGATCTGCAATCACTACACCTGCTACATCGGAAGGACCGTTATTGACAATCGTTAACTGGTAACTGATACCAGTACCGGCTGTTCCGCTGGCAGGGCCGGTTTTCGTTAATTCGATATCCGTTTGCGGAGCCGGTGTATCGGTATCTGTTGCACTGTTGCCGGCCGGATTAATATTGTTGTAGCCAGACGGAATAACAATGGTGGCCGTATTTGTGAGCGGGCCGGTGTAACCGGATGGTATATCTATCGTTAACGTATATACGATTTCACTGCCTGCCGGGAGGTTCACCGGTTCATTAATGGGTCCGGAACCTGATTCTTTGGCCTGGGCTCCTCCGGAACTATTGGCGCTCCAGGAGGCAACAGTAATACCTGTTGGGAGCGGGTCCTGGAAGGTAGCACCGGTTAAATCCGATGGTCCGCTGTTCAGGATACTAATCTGGTAAGTGGTAGTAGTTCCCGCAGTATAAGTAGTAGTATTATCTGTTTTGGTAACCTTTACTTCCACCGACTTCGTCACTGGGGTAACTACCGTAGTAGTAGCCGGAGTAGGATCTGTAGTAGTGGCAGGCGGCGTTGCCTTTACACTATTGGTCAGGCTGGCACCTGTATATTGCGCCTGTACCTCGCCGGCGATGGTGAGCGTTACTGATTTTCCGGGCGTCAGCAGCGCTCCTGTCCAGTTGCCGCTATTGCTTGAATATGTGCCCTCAGACGGGGTATAGCTGTTGGCAATGAAACCATCCGGTAAAGAATCTGTTACCGTAAATGTTTCTGCTGCCAATACAGTAGAAGGCCCGTTATTGGTAACCGTAATCGTATAAGTAAGCGGCGATCCTGCAGTTGCGTTAGCCGGGGAAGCAGTTTTAGCAATGCTCAGATCTATTATTCCCATCTGCACAGTAATATTTACCGTACCAGTTGCACACGCGCCCTGGTTATCACATACCTGGTACCGGTAAAAATCAACACCAACGAAGCCTGCCTGTGGAGTATAGGTAAAGGTGCCATCCGTATTCTGCACAACAGTTCCATGAGCCGGCTGTTCAATCAAGGTAGTTGATACGGTAATAGGTTGATTTTCGGGATCGCTGTCGTTAGTCAGCACATTGCCGCTTACCGGTACATCCCTGGTGGTGGTATAATTATCTGTTACTGCCACCGGTGGGTTATTAGGCACTATACCACTAACTGTTGAAGTGTTATTGGCAGCAACAGGATCGGGCATATCTGCCGGGCTTACAACAGAAGCCGTATTGGTGATGGTATCACCACCAATAGCCGTAGCTGCTACATTACCGGTTACAGTAATAACAATTTTATTACCTGCCGCAAACGGCAGATCACCGGTTGGATTCACAGATGTACCTGTGCCGGTAGAAGGCCGTAAGCTAACACCCGCACCACTTACAGCAGAAGTCCAGGAAGCGTTCTCCATTTTTGCCGGCAGCAGATCCTGTACCTGGAAGCCCGAAACATTGGAAGGGCCCAGGTTTTCGATGGTGATGGTATAAGTAAGTGGGCTACCGGTTTTATAAGTGTTGCCTGCATCAGATTTGGTAATGGTCAGATCAGCCTGACGGGTATACGTTAATACCACCGTATCGCTTGCTGCTGCGCAGTTTCCGTTGGAGATAGTCCAAACGAGTGTAGCACTGGTATTGGGCTGCAGCGTAACATTGGTATTGGGATTACTATTATCCGCAATCGCGGCAGTGCCGCTGATCTGTGTCCAAACACCCGTACCATTTACCGGTGCGTTCGCACTCATCACAAAGCTGCCGCTGTTATTTTTTGTTTGATCGGGACCAGCATTGGCTGCATCCGGCTGCGCATATATGTGTATCTGTACTGTATCTACAGATGGTGTGCAGGAGCCATTGCTGATGGTCCAGGTAAGTACATAATTACCTGGCGTAAGGTTTTGTATACCCGTATTCGGCAGCGCCGCATCTGCAAATGTAACGGCGGCGGGCCCTGCTACCTGCAACCATGAGCCGGTACCGGTAGTGGCTGCATTAGCCGCCAGCGTAGTGGCGGTTACGTTACACAACTGTTGATCAGGTCCCCCATTTGCCACAGTAGGCAAGGCATCAATCTTAACGGCTACGGTATCTGTAATCACATCGGCGCAACCTGATCCTGCACTGCTCACCACCCTGCGGAACCAGGTACTTTGGCTCAGCACCGGCGCATCGTATAGCTGTTGAGTGGCGCCGGAAATATCTGTAAAGTTGATACTGTCTGTTGATGATTGCCAGCGGTAAGCATACGTTCCTGTTCCACCGTCAGGCGCAACAGGCTGACTGAATGCCACTGGATTACCACTTCCGCAAAACACCTGGCTGCCGCTGATTACGCCGGGTGTAAGCGTTGGGTTTACTTTAATCATTACCGCCAGGCTTGTATCACTGCAACTTCCTGCTGTAACTACTCTCCTGAACCAGGTAGTTTGCTGCAAAGCTGTTGGCGTGTAGTCTTTACCGTTAGATAGGCCAGGTACAGCTGTAAAACCGGCGGTAGCACTGGCAGTGCTGCTTTGCCATAAATATACCGGTGTTCCGGAAATGGCGGTGCCAATTAAAGGTGCAGGCGTATTGCCAAAACAAATGGACTGTTCGGCAGTCACATTATTACTTCCGATAGTAGGAGAAACGGGAATGGAATTCGTTAAGATGTTATTACAGCCGGTACCCGATGGCGCACCGTTACATTCCACGTCTGGATCTGTAGGCGAAGTGCTGGTGGCATTGGTGGCATCGGGATCTGTTACGTCGGCGGGACGGAGTATGCTCGATTTGGTTGTCAGGTTTCCACCAGGAGGCACTGCCGACACTGTACCTGAAATAACATAAGAGATCACTGCTCCGTTGTTCATATTCACCGTTGCGCTGTATGCATTACCAATAACGCCGCCGGATACAATCGTAGCGGTGCCGGTAATAGTGGGTGTTACCGTAACACCCGTTAAAGCCGCAGGGAAAGAGAAGTTAAACTTCGCTCCCAGCGCGGTATCCGGCCCGTTATTCCTTATGCTGGTGGTAAACGAAATCCTGCTGCCAACACAAATAGCGCCCACACTGGGATCGTTGTTTACTACCTGCAGATCTGCCTGAAGTTGCCGTACCGTTACCGTTGCCGAGATAGGTGCACTGAAAATATAAGCCCAGGTATCCAGCAAACTGTTATCGCCATAACTATTCGTATATTTATGACCGTTAGTGCTACTGTTAACTCCCGGACTGGCAGATGCGTTAATCGGTACCGGTGCGCCGGCGCCGGCGCCCAGCAGTTCATCATTCCAGTAAACGGTAGGATCGGGCGCATTGGAGCCATTGGTGCGTGTGATAACAATACCATTCGGATTATTTTCCACATCCATGTACGGGAAGTGAACTTCACCTGAAAACAATACTACCGATATATTAACGGTGGCGCCATTGGCTACATCTCCTCCCTGTCCGTTTTTACCGTCCCATAAAATGCTGTTAGCGCCTGAAACAGATGATCCTGTGATGATGCGGTCTATCGGATCATTCGTACTTCCGTTATTATTTACATCTATTGAAATTCTGAAATTACCATTCTGATTAGCGGTAAAACGGATATAACCACCGGCCAGGGGTGGTGTGCCGGATTGACCGGGTGTGCCTTCTTTTCCGGTAAAAGAAACATCGGTAACAGTAGGCACAACAGGGGTGCTGATCAGCCAGGTAGATGCTGCGGCGGTGCCCACCCAAACCGGAGCCGTGGTTGGCAGCGTATTATCCGGCGGGTTATAAAACATCTTCTGGGTAATATTGGTGGCGTCGTCCGGTAAAGTGGGATTGTGAAAGGAGTAAGCGCCACCGGCGGATGTAACCTGGACAAGGTCTACACTTTTATATACAGGCACACCTGTTGCTTTATCACGGGTGCCTTTGTTATTTACAAAAAAAGCAAAGAGGAAAGGTTGTATGCCATTACCGGCAGCGGTATAGGTAAAGCCATCTTTTGTGAGCACATTAAATTTACCATAAAAAGCAGAGCTGGCAGTACCGGCGTTTCCGGTAAAAATGTTCAGGTATACACGTCCTGATTTTTGTACCCCGGCACTGGCTACGGTGATATCCCAGGCCACGATGAGCGCCAGTGTACTTACCGCGGTTTGATTGGCGGTTGTCCAGTTGGCATTTGCAGCGGGAGGAGTATACCCTGTGCCTAATGCGGACGAAGGATTGGGTGAGGTGAATTCAACGGTCCATATACCTTCTTCAGCGGCCAATACGGTTCTGTTGTAAGCGCTGTAACCGCCGGCGGTGAGGGCAGCAGGCCCGGCGAGTTCTTCTGCCCGGCTGTTGATCCGTCCTGTGGTAATGGAAGTTCCCGTAGTATATACAGCACCGTTAGGCGCTATCAGCCTGGTGGTGCCCGATCCGATGCCCTGTGCGCTGGACCCGATATAGATCACCTCTCCCGCTTTCGCATATACGAACATTCTTCCGGGATTGATGATGTTCCCGATAAGCGCGCTGGTATTGGTAGAAGAACTGGTCATATAGGCCCTGTTTCCCTGGGCGCCTGAAGGATACATGTCCTTACTGCCTTCTGCCAGGCAACATACAGTAGGAAATAAGGCGAATAATACGATGGAACAAAGGGTCAAAAGTTTTCTCATAGAAACATTTTGCATCTCAGGCAACTGCTGAACAGACACATTTTCTAATCGCATTAACCCGGGGTTCAGGCAACTGTATTCGATTTCCAAAAAAAATAATACTGAAGAAAAAAAGACGAACTACTTGCTTACAGACGGCGCACGGATTCAATTTTGGTGTTTACTTGCTCCTAAGTGGCGAGGTAATGAACAGTACTCTTAGTGGGGATTATGAACTTGTCAGGAACCCTGACGAATTAGATTTTGGATACGGACTATAATAGCAAATGTATAGCGACCTCTCCATATAAAATGCAGCCCAATTATATTTTCTTTTTTAAAAGATTTATAAAAAATAATATAATGACATTCTTATATAAAAAGACACAAGGGTATCAACACAAAAAAACACCCTTCGCCTGACGGCAAAGGGTGCTTATATTTTTAGCGATGAACGCTGTTATTTATGCGAATCTTGGCTTCAGTTCATTAGCCAGGGTAACCATTTTCTTGATGCCATCTTCAGGCAGGTTACCTTTCTTGAATTCAGCGAGTACTTCCGGTAAGCGCACCTGCATTTCATTCAGGAAGGCTTCTTCAAAAGCACGTACCTGTTTAACAGGAACATCACGCAGCAAACCGTTTGTACCCAGGTAAATCATAGCTACCTGTTTTTCTACGGCGTACGGGCTGAACTGAGCCTGTTTCAGGATTTCCACGTTACGGGCACCTTTATCGATAACTGCTTTGGTAGCAGCATCCAGGTCACCACCGAATTTGGAGAAGGCCTCCATTTCGCGGTATTGAGCCTGATCGAGTTTCAGGGTACCAGATACTTTCTTCATGGATTTGATCTGTGCGTTACCACCCACGCGGCTTACAGAGATACCTACGTTGATCGCAGGACGGATACCGGCGTTGAACAGGTTACCTTCCAGGAAGATCTGACCATCGGTGATGGAGATTACGTTGGTAGGGATGTAAGCAGATACGTCACTCGCCTGTGTTTCGATGATTGGCAATGCTGTCAGGGAACCACCACCTTTTACCAGGTGTCTGATAGATTCAGGTAAGTCGTTCATCTGTTTTGCGATGGCATCATTGCTGATGATTTTCGCAGCACGCTCGAGTAAACGGCTATGCAGGTAGAATACGTCACCAGGATATGCTTCACGGCCAGGAGGACGTTTCAGCAACAGGGATACCTCACGGTAAGCAACCGCCTGTTTGGACAGATCATCATAAACGATCAGTGCAGGACGACCTGAGTCACGGAAGAATTCACCGATTGCAGCGCCGGCAAACGGAGCGTAGAACTGCAGCGGTGCAGGATCAGCAGCATTAGCCGCTACGATGGTAGTGTAAGCCATAGCGCCTGCTTCCTGTAATGTTTTCATTACACCGGCAACAGTAGATGCTTTCTGGCCAATTGCCACGTATATGCAATAAACAGGTTTACCTGCATCATAAAATTCTTTCTGGTTGATGATCGTATCAATACAGATCGCTGTTTTACCTGTTTGACGGTCACCAATTACCAGCTCACGCTGACCACGACCAACAGGGATCATCGCATCAATTGCTTTTACACCTGTTTGCAGTGGTTCTTTTACTGGTTCACGGTACAGAACACCCGGTGCTTTACGCTCCAGCGGCATTTCATACAGTTCACCTTTGATAGGGCCTTTACCATCGATAGGCTCACCCAGTGTATTGATTACGCGGCCAACAACACCTTCACCCACGTTAATGGAAGCGATCTTCTTGGTACGACGTACTTTATCACCTTCTTTAATACCTGCTGACTGACCCATCAATACCACACCCACGTTGTCTTCTTCCAGGTTCAGTGCAATTGCTTTTACGCCATTGCTGAATTCAACCAGTTCACCATAACCTACATTGCCTAATCCGTATATGCGGGCAATACCATCACCCACCTGTAATACAGTACCTACCTCTTCCAGGTCGGCAGAAGCATTGAAGTTGCTTAACTGCTGGCGTAAAATCGCCGAAATTTCATCAGGTTTAATATCAACCATAATTATGATTTTAAAAAAAGTCGTTAGAGAAAATTAGTATAACGACAACAGCTTTGCGTGTACGCAGCGGCTGCTGTATAGATTAACGTAAGTCAGATACGTAAATGTTCTTGTTAAACTGTTGTTTAATATCTTTCAGATCACGCAGGATAGAAGCATCGAACAACTGGTCGTTGGCTTCCAGTACGAAACCGCCGATCAGGTCAGCATTCACCGCTGCTTCCAGCTGGATCTGCTGCGTTGTTTCGCTGGCAATTTTCTGTTTGATCACATCCAGGGTGGTATTATCCAAAGCAACAGCGGTAGTGATTTTCACCGGGCTGATGTTTTTCAGTACCATGTACTGGCGGGTAAACTCAGTGGTCATTTCAGCCAGTGCGCTTTCACGGCCTTTGGTCACCAGCAGGTTGATAAAGGAAATGGTAGTAGCACTGATGCGGCCATCCAGTATGGCGGCCAGTATCTTCTGCTTTTTATCGGCCTTTATGATAGGGCTTTTAAGCAAACTCACCACATCGGGGTTGCTTTTCATCACCTGTTGTAAGAACAGCATGTCTGTATGCACCACTTCCAGCTGGTTCAGTTCCTGAGCCAGTCCTATCAATGATTTTGCATACCGGGATGCTAAACGGGGATTCTGCATATTAAAAAAGCTTTTAGCTTTTAGCGGTTAGCCTGTAGAGCTAATGGCTAATATCTTAGTTCAATTTGATTTCTCCTGCCAGTTGTTTCACGTAACCTTCCTGTGCTGTTTTATCAGCCAGTTCTCTTCTCAGCACTTTCTCTGCTACTTCAATCACGAGGTTACCTACCTGGTTTTTCACATCCGTTAACGCAGCCATTTTCTGGTTTTCGATAGCGGTGTAAGCTTCACTGATGATCTTCTTTGCTTCTGCCTGCGCTTGTGTTTTGGCTTCGCTGATGATCATATCTTTCGCGTCTTTAGCTTCTTTCAGGATCTTGCTTCTTTCAGCTTTAGCTTCCGCCAGCACATGTTCATGTTCAGCTTTCATCTGGGCCATTTCTTCCTTTACTCTTTCTGCAGTAGCGATAGATTCAGTGATGGAACCTTCCCTTTCCTTCAGGGTAGCGAGGATGGGAGTCCAGGCGAATTTTTTCAGAATCAGGAAAACGACGATGAAAATGAATAATGAAATAAGAAACAAGCCTAACGCGGGTTGCAACAGATCCATATAATTAGAATTTTATTATTTTTTTGATGTTGATATTTTCTGATTTCAGGTAGTTTGATGATTTGTCTGTAACAAAAGATTACTGCATCCATTGCCCTGTGCGCCGGATGCAGTAAAAAGTTTGGCTTACAGAACTACCGCCAACAGACCAGCGATTACACCGAAGAGAGCAACACCCTCAACCAGCGCAGCAGCCAGGATCATGTTCGCACGGATGTCGTTAGCAGCTTCTGGTTGACGAGCGATAGACTCCAGAGCGCTCTTACCGATGTTACCAACACCAATACCAGCAGCGATAGCCGCGATACCAGCACCAACAGCACCACCAGCTTTAGCCAGACCAGATGCAGCAGCAGCCTGCAATAAAATAGACAAAAGTGCCATAATGAATATGTATTTGAATTATAAAAAATTTCGATTTAATAAAGCGGTTGGTATTTAACTTTTTGGCAAAGGCTAAAAGCTAATTCCTGTATGCTTAGTGGTGTGCCTCATCGTGTGCACCTTCCATTGCCTGGCCAATAAATACGGCTGTCAGGTTAGCAAAGATGAACGCCTGGATAAATGCTACCAGCAATTCCAGCATCATCATTACAATGTTGAACAGAACAGTGATAGGCAGGAAGCCATAACCGGCTGCCTTATTTAAAGATCCGAAGATGAACACCAGGGATATAATACTCAGGATGATAATGTGACCTGCCAGGATATTGGCAAATAACCTGATCATCAGTGAAACCGGCTTGGTAAATACACCGATCAGCTCTACCGGCGCCAGGATAAACTTAACGCCAAACGGAACCGGAGGATTGAAAATGTGACCCCAGAAATGTTTGTTGGTGCTGAACATAGTGGCAATAAAGCTGATGATAGCCAGTGCCGCCGTTACCGCCAGGTTACCTGTTACGTTGGCAGAACCAGGCAACAGACCCAACAGGTTGTTTATCAAAATGAAAAAGAATATCGTCAGGATAAAAGGCGTATACCTTTCTGCATGCTTACCGGGAATATTAGGCTTTACCACTTCATCGCGCATGAAAATGATCACCGGCTCCATCAGGCTCTGGAAACCTTTAGGGGCTTTCTTGGAACCACGTACCCTGTAAGCCTTCGCTACATTCAGCATCAGGATTACCAGCAATACCGCAGCAATGATCATGGAAGTGATATTCTTGGTCATGGAGAAATCATAGATCGGCTCGTCGGTTGGATTGCCATTGGCATCCACTGCGATCACCTTGCCATCCATGTATTTGGCCGGATCCAGCCCTTTCTCATGCAGGTAGTGCGCGTTTACCAGCTGGTAACCATCATACGCCGCATGACCATGCTCAAATTTAGAAGACGAAAATACGGAGGTACCGCGTGCAGGATTGTAAATGATCACCGGTAACGGAACAGTTACGTGTTTTTCACCAATGCTGAACAGGTGCCAGTCGTGGGCATCCTTTACGTGTCCCAGAATTACTTCCTTAGCATCAAATTTTTTAGGCTCACCTTCTTCTCCCCCCTTACCTTCTTCTCCTTCATGAGGGGCAGTTGCTGCCGTTTCATGGTGGGAAACTTCCTGTGCAAAGGAAAAATTACTAAAACTGTGCAGGCCTAAAACCAACACAAGTGCTACCATTCTATGTTTGAACCAATTGAAAGAAATCACCGTTTTCTGAAATTTTGCGCAAAGATACTCGTTTTTATCTTCAAAATTAAGCGACTACGGAAAAAAAGTAAGATATATCGTAATTATACTGATAACCAGCTTCTTGTAACTAAAAAATGACTGTTTTTTTCCCATAAAAAAAGGCTGTTGAAATCAACAGCCCGTTAAAGTATTTCATATTAATATTTTCTTAATTCATTTTCCTATACCTTACTCACGTTAAACTGCATACTATGCAGCTTGAAGTAAAACCCTTCCTGCTTCAGCAACTCCTCGTGGGTACCCATCTCCTTAATTTCCCCCTTATCCAGCACGATAATTTTATCTGCCTTACTGATGGTAGAAAGACGGTGCGCAATAATAATAGCGGTACGGTCGGCAATCAGCTTGTCAATCGCCTGCTGGATCATCATTTCCGACTCGGTATCCACAGATGACGTAGCCTCATCCAGCACGAGGATGGCCGGATCGTACAGCAACGCCCGCACAAAGGAGATCAGCTGACGCTGCCCCAGGGAAAGGGTGCTGCCCCGCTCCATCACCTGGTAGTCGTACCCGCCAGGCAGCTGCATGATAAAATCATGGATCCCTATCAGCCGGGAAGCCTCTTCCACCTTCGCCCTGCTGATATTGCTGTTGTGCAACGTAATGTTATCATAAATGGATCCGGCAAACAGGAATACATCCTGCAACACCACCCCTATTTTGCTGCGCAACGATTCCAGCGAGTAAGCCGGCAGCTCAATGTCATCGATCCGGATACTACCTTTCTGAATTTCATATAACCTGTTCAGGATACTGATGATGGTAGTTTTACCGGAACCGGTATGCCCCACAATCGCCACCGTATCCCCCGGATTTGCATGAAAGCTGATGTTTTTCAGCACATAACGATCATCTATATACGCAAAACTTACATTATCAAAGGTGATAGCGCCTTTCATCTTCTCAGCGCTCTGGCGCCCCCTGTCGGGGATATAATCCTGGTTGTCCAGTACTTTAAATACCCGTTCGCTGGCCACCATACCCATCTGCAGCGTATTGAACTTATCCGCCAGCATCCGCAGCGGGCGGAACAGCATATTGAGGTACATGATAAACGCGATCATCACTCCCTGGGTTACTTCGTAATTCAGCACCTTGTTGGCGCCCCACCATACCATTAATCCCAGGGAAATAGCCAGGATAATTTCCACTACCGGGAAGAAAACGGAATAAGCAAAAATGGCGTCAATATTCGCTTTGCGATGCTCCCTGTTAATATGTTTGAAACGGGCAAACTCCCTTTTCTCCGCCGTAAACGCCTGCACCACTACCATCCCCGTGAGATGCTCCTGCACAAAGGCGTTGAGCGCCGACACCGCATTACGGACCCTGTAAAAGGATTTATTCACACTTTCTTTAAAGATATAGGTAGCAAAGATCAGTATCGGGAAAGGCGACAGGCTGATGAGCGTCAGGCGCCAGTCTTCCATAAACATCACCCCCAATATGGCAATGATCATCAGCAGATCCGCCACAATAGAAATAATCCCTTCGGAAAACACATCATTGATCGCTTCAATATCATTGATCGTTCTTGTAGTGAGCGTGCCAATAGGGGTTTTATCAAAAAATGCCAGGTTCAGGTGTACAATCTTTTTATACACCGTTACGCGCAGGTCTTTCACCACAGATTGTCCCAGCCAGTTGGTGAGGTAGGAAAAATAGAACCGGACCACTGTTTCCAGCAATAACAACCCTATCTGTACAACAGTAACCAGGATCAGCATCTGCATCAGCTGACCGGCTATATATTTATCAACCGTTACCTGGATCAGGTAAGGGCGTAACGGGGAAATAGCGGCCAGTACAACCGTTAATATCATGGAGATGTAGAAGGATCGTTTGTAAGGGGCCGCGAATGAGAATATGCGCCGTAATAAACTGAAATCAAATACTTTCTTTACCGCAAGATTTTCCAATGTGCCAGGTTTAAACTACTCAACAAACGTACGATAAAAAATAATTACGCCGGAGGGTTTACAGGCCACCCGGGATATACAAAAAAGAAAGGCGCAGGAATCCTGCGCCTTTCTGTAATATGCTGATAAAATACGTTACTTCTTTTCGTCTTTCATAATTTGCTTGTAAGCTTTAATGAATATGGCGCCGAGGTTTTTATGAGGCGGTACATAATCACTGAAAAGGTCCTTGTTACGGGCATCTCCTGCAAATTTCTTCGTGAGCTGCGCCCACATGATCACCCAGTCCACATTTTTACCGGAACGTACCTGGTCTTCCAGGCTGTGAATGATCGGTTCATTTACAAAACGGGTACCTACCTGTTTGGAAGAAATGATATGCGCTTCCGGTGATTTCTCCAGTACGGTAGCCAGGTTATGATAACCGCCACAGGAGCCCAGCACTACTATCTTAGCGGAGCTCTGGAGATTTTCCAGTGTGGTATTGATATGATAACTGTGGCCGCGGTGAATGAAAATGGTAGGATGGATATCGTTTTCATCCAGGTATTCAGACAGTTTGGAAATCGCCTCTTTATCCGCAGGTTCATCTGTGGGCAGGTTTGCATAAATGGTAGTGGCTTTTCCTTTCAGCGAAGTGATGGTAGCCCAGTATTTATTTTTGCTCACTCTCCAGTCGGACGAAGGGAAATTGGTCATGAAGCTGGCGAAAGATTCCTGTCCGTCTTTATCTCCATAAAAAAATACCTGCTGGTATACCCTGCCACTGTCGCTTTCCAGCGTATTATAGGTAACATAATTGATTGGCGGCAGCTGGAGCTTGGCAGCCATATCGGTGGCTTTGGAAGAATCGTTTTCTGATTTTGATTCGGTTTCAAACAAGCTGCTGAGCAGTTGATAGATAACCGTACCGCGTTTATCACTATGCTTTTTTACGTAGTTCAGGTTCTTCTTCACTTCCACACGGAGGAATTCCAGCAGTTTCTCGTCGCGGATACTGCCAAAGGAATTCGCTACGTCCACCGCATCTTCCAGGTCTTCGGTTTTTTCCAGGTTCTGCACATATTTCTGCATGAGATAGTTGGAATTTTCCGGGGCCATAGATTTCAGGAAGTGATCCAGGGTATTGAAGCCGGCAGCCATTGCGATGAACTTCTTGAAGCGGTCGAAATTCACCACCATCAGTAAGCTGTCGCCACGCGGAGGTTTCATGCGAAGCATCATCTGGTCGTATAAACCGGCGTTGCTGTGATTGGTATAGCTGGAGGTATACAGTTCTTCCTGGCCGTTGATGATCAGGTAGTAGAGTTCTTCCGGCGTAAAGTTTTTAACGATGGCGAACCTCACCGGGGCGGGTTCTTCATGCAGGTCGTTTACCGAGCGGATATACAGCAGCGATTTTGCCTGCATGTTTTCCATCATGGCTTTCAGGCCGAATGGATTTTGCCCGTCAGCTTTCAGTTTCTGCAACGCGATGGTGGACTTCACCATTTGTTTGAAGTACTGGTAGTCGTTGTCTACAATGGCTTCCAGTTTATCAACAGTGGTGGTGCCGGCCAGGAGTTCATCTATAAAAGGTAATATCTTGGTGCTTTGGGGCGACTGTCCGATGCGTACAATCTGTTGTACAATAGGATCCTGGTTACGCTTGATGGCATTGGCCATTGGCGTGTAGGAGGTAGCGTAGGTAAGTACCTGGTTGGGGTATTTACGGGCTACGGCGGCTACAATGGAATCGGTGCCCGGATAGTTGAGATAATCTCCCAGTTTGGGCATTACGGTTTCAAGGTTGCTGAAAGCATATTTTGTGAATACCTGTCCCCTGGCTTCTTTGTAGCCGGGGTTATCCCGGAAGGATTCGATGATCCTTTCGGAGGCGTCGTAAGAAAGGTTATTGATATAGGGCAAAATGCTTTGTCCTTTGATATCCGCATGCATCATATTGCGGAAGGCGGCTATCATAGCGGGCGCTTCTTCCGGGTCGATGTTACGGCGCGAACGTTTCTGATTATAATCTTTCAGCGTTACATAGATGGCAGAAAGGTACTTTACTTTCAGCCGGTGATCCAGTGAATCGTTGTCTTCTATCTCCTGCTGCATGTCGTCTACCTCCTTGATCAGGGCGTTGGTTACCTGCAGGTTGATAGTCTGGTCATCAGATACTTTTACGAGGTCATCAGCTTTGCCATCAAACTTGGCGGCAGCGGCCTGTTCTTTATCGATGTTGTCATGAAATCCCTGTCTGCTGATTGGAATCGGATGGTGGCTGCTTTGTGCCTGCATTTGGCTGACCGCCAGGACCGTCAGCGTCATTATTAATAAAAATCTTCTCATACTAAAGTGATCTTTTCGCAAGGACCAGATAGCAAATTTACAACCAAATACAGAGTTTGCCAGCACTTCGTTGCTATCTTTTGTTTTTTAGCGGGAAATATATTTTAATTATTCTATCTATAACTAGAACTGTCGTTTGCAGCCTGTGACCGGTTCAAAATAATCGTGAAAAAGAAGGTGGTTATTCAGTATGATCATAATCACCTCCCTATGAATGTTGAATAATTGGCATATTGATACAGCATTGTTATTTGGCGTACCTTGCCTTGGAACGCGGAAAACCAGTCTGATATTGAATTAACAATTTCATAATGTTAATTTTCCATTAATCACGGAGATGGCTTTATAATTTTGTCCCGTCTTTTTAAAAGCAAAATTTATGATAGACCAAGCGGTTGCAGGAAAAATTCTGGTAGTAGATGACGAATTGGATATTCTGGAAATTATCAGTTACAATCTCAAAACAGCGGGTTACGATACCGTAACAGCGAAAGACGGCAGCGAGGCTATCCAGAAAGCAAAAATATTCAGACCGGATCTGATTATGCTGGATATCATGATGCCGAACAAGAACGGGATCGATACCTGCCGCGAAATCAGGAAGATCCCTGAGTTCAAAGACACGATGGTATTGTTTTTAACTGCGCTCAATGATGAAAAATCTGAAGTAGACGGGCTGAACATGGGAGCGGATGACTACATCGCCAAACCCATTAAACCCAAATTGCTGGTAAGCCGCATCAACGCGCTCTTCCGCCGTTTGCACAAACCAGAGGAAACCCGTGTAACACTGGGCGACCTGATCATCGACCGGGAGAAATTCACGGTGACGTACAAAGGACAGGAAATCATCCTGGCGAAAAAAGAATTTGAACTGCTGCAGTTACTGGCTTCCAAACCCGGCCGTGTGTTTCTGCGCAACGAAATCCTTAACCAGGTATGGGGTACTGAAGTGATTGTGGGCGACCGCACCATCGATGTACACATCCGTAAAATACGCCAGAAAATAGGGATCGACCTGATCACTACTGTAAAAGGCGTTGGCTATAAATTTGAAATGTAGCCACCCGCCCCGTTAGCCTTTGGCTGTTGGCAGTACAGTGCCGGCAGCCTGTTCAAATCCCACCAAAACATCGTTCTCCGGCAGGCAAATGCCGGCGGTCAAAAGCTATTACTGTTGTCAAGTAAAAAATTTAAAGTAATTTCCCATTATTACCTTAATTACTCACTTTGGAGTATGTTTAAAGCAAAAAACCTGTCCCCTCAGAAGTTAGCGGGATTTACAGCCCTGGTGATATCAGCCGTTATTGCACTGGGCAGCCTGGTGATAGATGGCAACTGGAAAGTAGTAGTGGGAGCCTTTGTGCTGACTTTCCTGGTATCATATTACCTGTACCTTTATACCCTGCAGAATTTTATTTACAGGAAGATAAAGCTGATCTATAAATTCATTTACCAAACGAAAGCGTCCAAGAGAGAAGAGTTTTTCCAAAAGAATATTCTTCCCCTGAAAACTATTGAAGAAGTAAGTGAAGATGTGGAAAAATGGGCCAGCCAGAAAAAGGAAGAACTGGACAACCTGCGCCGGAACGAAGAGTTCCGTAAAGAGTTCCTGCTGAACCTTTCCCACGAGCTGAAAACGCCCATTTTTGCCGTTCAGGGCTATATTCACACCCTCCTGGATGGCGCGCTGGAAGATCCCAACGTAAATAAGCTGTTCCTGAAAAACGCCACCAAAAACATCGACCGCCTTTGCCGGCTGATCGATGACCTGGATGAAATATCCAAACTGGAAAGCGGCGAAATGACGGTTAATGCCGAAGTATTCGTAATCCAGGACCTGATCAAAGATGTGTTTGATACCCTGTCGCTGAAAGCCAATACCAAAGGCATTAAATTCAGCATCAAGAAAGGCTGCGAAGCACCGCAGCCGGTATACGCCGATAAAGAAAAGATCCGCCAGGTACTCATTAACCTGGTAGATAACTCCATCAAATACGGCAAACCGGACGGGCATACCATTGCCAGCGTTTACAGCATGGATGGAAAAAGAGTGCTGATCGAAATTTCCGACGATGGTATCGGCATGGCAGAAGAACACCTGCCGCGTGTATTTGAACGGTTTTACCGTACCGACAGGGCGCGCAGCCGCGATATTGGCGGTACCGGCCTCGGACTCGCTATCGTAAAACACATTGTGGAAGCCCACGACCAGTCCATTACCGTGCGCAGCAAGCCCGAAATAGGCAGTACGTTTGGGTTTACGATGGAATCCGGAAGAGAATAAAGTAATCAGAAACGATACTGCATCCTGCAGGTAAGCACATTATCTTTCAGGTCGTCCTTGTAACCATCCAGATCGGTGCTTTCGTTGGTTACCCAGTCATAATACACCATGAACTTCAGGTGTTCGTTTGCATAATACAGGTAGCCAATACCCACAGTGTTATAGCGTATATCCGCGGGAGTGAGTCCTGCGCCGGGAGCGCCGATGTCTTTCCCTTTCGCTTTTGTATTGGGGTCGTACCAGTCGTATTTGAGTACAGCCTGGTGTTTTATGCTACCCAGGTTTTGAATATAATAGAGATAAGCCCCGTCGAAATTGCGGATATAGAGGGGTTGCAGCCTTCCGTCGGCCTCCACCGGTATAACGCCCGGCGTTTCGGTAGTTAAGGCAGTAGCTGTTTGCCGGCCGCGGAGGTACTCGGCCCTAAACTGGGTAAATCCTTTCCCTTCTCCATTGGAAATCTTCCATTGCACATCTGCGCCGTAATAATGCCGGGGCGCAATTTTCCCAACATTGGATACCGAGGAATCTATCATAAAAGCAGGCTTGCCGTCGGTGGTCCCCATGGTGCGGATCTGCTTTGTAAACTGCTGCATACCGCCGTACAACACGGAAACCCCACCCGATAACTGGCTTTTTGTACCCTTTATTTTCCGTGGCTTTATGGCAATGCGGCCTATAAAATCTTTATGGCTGTCGAAGTCGGTAGTGGCCGTGAGTCCCTGCCCGTTGAAAGCCCCCACATCTATTTTGAGGAAACGCAGGGGATGATCCTTACGGCGGGGTTCAAAAGATACCATTGCCCCGAGGTCACGCTCTGTTCGCATCAGGATCTGTGACATCCGCCCGCGCTCGGGGGTTTCACGATCTGCCGACGAAAGGTTTACCTCATAACCAAAAGGACGGGCAAACATCCCTCCCACCAGTGAGAACAAATTGAATTTCGTCTCAAAAAAACGACCATAGAAATCGCGGATATTTACACCTCTTTCTGTTCCGTCGAACTGAAAAGCAAACTGCACTACCGGCATATCCTGTTTGTTGTAGCGCTCATAATCCACCCGGATACGTCCCCGTCGCAGGGTAAAGCGATTATCCGAGGCTGCCGGAAAATTTCCCCCCGCGTAGCTCTGGGCACCTCTCGACTGCGCCATCTGGAATTGGGGCTGGATATAGCCGCTAAAACGCAGCGCATCGTACTTCATATACATGGATATCATCCCCTTTCCCATTTCAGTGGTAGTGTCTATCATATCCATGAGGAATTGCGCACGGGCAGTTCCCGTGAAACATAACATCAAAATAACGATCGGAAAAATTCTGGCAGTGCGCATCAGGTTCTGAAATTATTGCGCAAAAGTATAGAATTAGCCTTTATTTAACCCAGTTGTTTAAAGCGGGAGGCCTTAAATCGTTAATCGCTCGTTAATACGGTCCTGTTCCGGCCCGCTCCTCTGTTGCCGGCGGACTTTCCCTTAAATTCGGCATACTCCAAAATATGCCTCCATGAAAACATCAACATTTAACCATTGGGAGAAGAAAATCCAACAGGCCATTGCGCTATCTCATGACGATCCGCAGGGCGATCGCGGACTGAAGGAAGTAGCGGCGCTGATCAGCGAATCTGTTGACAACTTCTCGCACAAGTTTGCGGAAATGTATGGGATGTCGTACATCCATTTCACCAAAATAAGGCGGCTGGAAGCAGGCGCAGGATATCTGCGGCACAGCGATTACAGTGTGGGAACAATCAGTGAATTGTGCGGGTATACACAATCCAGCTTCAACAAGGCATTCCGGGAATTCTTTCACGAAGCGCCCATCAGCTTCCGCAACAGGCTTTACCTCGTAAACGAAAAGAATACACTGGCACGCACCAAAATTGCTTCTAATCCACATGACGACCCGCAACACGTTATTTTCACCCCGGACCGGACCGAGGATATAAAGCTGCAGGATTACATGTTGTATTATAACATCCTTCCACGGAACAGTGATCCTGTGAGAACAATGGTAGACTACCTGGGCAATTACCAGAAGCAGCTGTATGCTATTAAAACGTCGCTCGAACTGCCCGGCGCCATGATTATCACCGGCACATTGGACATTGTACCTGTTACCGACTATTCAAGGATGCTGATGTATGTGGGGATTATGATTCCTATGCATAACGAGTACGACAAAGCGCACAACCAGGTACGGAGCTCCTTTCAGGAACCATTCAGTCTTTTTACCAAACGTGTTCCGGCAGGTAACTACAAAAAGCTGCCTGTGCCCATGAACTTTGCAGCAGCAGGATTGCCCATGTATGAATTCATTAACAACAGCTGCCGGTCAGGATATTTCAAAATGAGCGGCAACCATTTCTTCATCTCGCTCACAGGCGAAAATGAATCTGAAATCTATATCCCGTGGCAAAAACGGTAAATCAGGTTAGAACTGGAAGTAAATCGGGATCATAGGTTGCGTGCTTTTTACCTGCACCAGCAACCAAATGAAAGCTACCATGATGGCTACGCTACCTGCTACCGGGATACGTCCCAGTATTTTCTCTACAGAAAATTCCACTTTTGAAGGCAGGAAATGTAATATGAAGCCAAGTATCATCACCCAGAATACAGCGGTGTAGCCGTTGTACAGCTCCAGCGCAATTTCTGGCTGGAAGTCATATACCACCTGGTGGATCAGCGACCACGCATCGTGGAAAGTAGATGCCTTGAAGAATACCCAGCAGAAACACACAAAGTGGAATGTGATAAGCACACCGAGGACTTTCAGAAAACTGGCTTTCCACCCGGTGATCACTGTTTTGCTTTTCTTCAGGTAGTCGATACGCACTTTGTCGAGCGCCAGTGCACCGCCGTGCATCGCTCCCCAGAAAATAAAGTTCCAGCTGGCGCCATGCCAGAAGCCACCAATCAGCATCGTCAGCGCCAGGTTAACATACTGGCGCACCTTGCCTTTGCGGTTACCGCCCAGCGGTATATACAGGTAATCCCTCAGCCAGCTGGACAGGGAAATATGCCAGCGGCGCCAGAACTCTGTAATGGAAGAACTCTGGTAAGGAGAATCGAAGTTAGGCGGAATTTTAAAACCGGTCCACCGGGCAATACCCAATGCCATATCAGAATAACCGGAGAAGTCACAATAAATCACCAACGCATAGCCATACACGCCCATCAAACATTCCAGGCCCGTATGCTTGCTGGGATCATCAAAAATATATTGTACGAAGTTCTGATAAATGAAATCCGAGATCACAATCTTTTTGAACAATCCCCCCATTATCAGGTACATCCCCTTGCCAATATCCTCTGAGCTGAGACGGTAAGGCATCGAGATCTGCGGGATAAAATCTGCCGCACGCACAATAGGCCCCATCATCAGTTTCGGGAAGAAAGACAGGAAAAAAAGATAATCCATGAAATTATCTACCGGCTTAATTTCATCCCGGTAAACATCTATGGTATAGCTAAGATTTTCGAAAGTATAGAAGGAGATACCAATAGGCAGGATCAGCTTCAGCGTGGAAATATGCCCCGCTGTGATGTCGTTGATCATCCCTATAAAGAAGTTGGTGTATTTGAAATAAAACAGCAGCCCTATATTCAAAAAGATACTTAGTACCAGCAGGGATTTCTTCACTTTTTTGTCGGGGCTTTCATGGATCCATCTCGACAAATTAAAATCCACAATCGCTGAAAGTATGACCAGTCCTACGTAATAGCCGCAGGCTTTATAAAAGAAATAGAGGGAGAATACCGTATACACCCATACCCTGGCAGTTTTATTCCTGCTTACCAGCAGGTAACACATCAGGAATATCGCAAAATAATAAAAGAAGAACCCACTGTTAAAAAGGACCGGGTCTGACTCATGGTACGACAGTTCGTATAGCAGTTTATTAATGTCGATCATTGGAGGTTACTGGATTTTTCTTTGTTTGCTGTAGATAATGTGTATAAGAACGTTGCAGGGCTTCATATAATAATTGTCCCTGTAACTGATATCCTCTTGCATTAAAGTGAATATGGTCGGGCGCCCATGCTCCTGCAAATCTACCTTTCTGCGCTTTATTCACCGCATTAAAATTCCAGCAGGCAATGCCATGTTGCCGGGCATATCCCATGATTTGCTGCGTTACCATAGAGATATACGGATTGGGATAATACGCAGTGCTATATATCGTTCTGTATTTCTTTTTACCTACTTTTTTCCGGGTGGCTTTCCGCACCGCACGCATACAATCCGGTGGCGTGGTAAGCAGGATATTTACGGAAGGATCCTGTTCCCGGATGAGCGTTACTGTTTTATCTATTTCATCCCTGAAGGCCAGCGGGTCCATTCTGCCGCCATAGGCTTCATTGGTGCCCAGGGAAATGATGACCAGTTTGGGTTTCAGCACAGCCATTTGTGCCAGCAGGATGTTGCTGATTTCATTGTAGTGTTGAAACATGGCGCCGTTGATGCCTACGCTGTGGTACAGCACCCCGTTGCGGCTGTTTTCCATAATGGCGCCGTAAAACCTGAAAGGACCGCTACCGGTGCCTTCCCATCTTGCCTGGAAAGACTGCGACGTTTGTAAAAAATCGAGGGTTGCTTTGCTCAGGGTGGAAGAACCGGGAAAAGGTGCAGGCGTTACCGTTACAGTAGCATCCGGCACTACTAATGTGTTGTTGGTATTTCCGGCGTCATACAGCAGCGTTACTTTACGGAAGCTATTATCCATCGCACCGTCTGTTTTACCGGCGAAAGACAAAGTAGGTGCATCATTCTGGGAAATGATGGCAATTGCACCGGGCCCCAGTACATCAGACTTATTACGATCTACTACTCTTTCCGATGCCCATCTTACGGTGCTGTTCCACTTAAAATCTTCCGGGCCGTTAGTACCGGCCAGGTTGTAGGGGAAAACAAATCCCCTGCCTGCATAACCAAACTGGTTCTGCAACAGGGAAGCAACCGTTAGTGGGAAATAGCCTGCCTGCACATGTGAGTCGCCCAGGTGCAGGATGGATATTACATTACTATCTGCTTCATAGAGCGAGGAAAAAACACGATACAAGGCAGTATCCTGCTGGATAGCGCCGGCATCTGCCGATTGTTGTGCATAAGTTGTAAATCCGCTGAGTATCAGTAAAAGCACTGCCACCCATTTCGCGCTAAGGTTGTTGTGCCTGACTGTATTCATTCATAATAGCTTTGTAAAGCAGCGATCCTACTTTGGCTGCTCCCGTTCTGTTAAAGTGTGTATAGTCCTTGTTGGCCATCACAGTGTCTCCCTCTACCCACTTTACCATAGCGCCTTCTCCGCCCATAGCGGCGAAAAGGTTCCAGTAGGCTGTACCGTGGCTGGCGGCCAGGTTGTGCTGAACTTTCAGCAATGCTTCCACACCGGGTGCAGTAATATATTTGTCGGCTTTTCTGTAAGATTTATCGGCAGTACCAATGATCAGGAATGAAGTCGCCGGCAGATCCTGGCGAAGTGAGTCCATCACCTTCTTCATCGGGCGTTCATACCAGCTGTAGTCGGTAAGTTCCGGACGGAACAACACATTGGCGCCGTAATGCATTACCACCAGGTCGTAAGGCCGTTCCTGCTGCATGCGACGGATCATATTGGCAGACAAGCGGCCCAGTTCCACGCCGCTAATACCTCTGAACGAATAGTTATCTACATACACACCATCCCCGTTTTCAAAGCAAACACCATAAAAAGGCATGGCGCTGCCAGCATTGCGGAGCGTTACGGACGTGGCGCCGGTATCCTGCTGCAGATCCAGCCTGTTCACCGGTTCAGTGCCTGAAATCGTATAGGCTTTATCGTTAATAGTAATGGTGCCGGCTTCAGCAGGACCGTACAATACAGACACTTCGCTGAATTTATCGAGCAATGGCTTTTTCACAGGAGAATACTTCACCCAGCTGTTTCCGCCAGGATAAAAAGTATGTCCGGATAAACCCAGGGTGACATTAGATGGTGGTGAATTCTTATAGTGATAATCTTTCCAGTCGGTAGAAAAAGTATGCGTGATAGTAGTTCTGAAAGAGGCTACCACAGAGGTTACGGGAACAAATCCTACGCCTCCTCCACCGAAGTAATGCTGTAAGCTGTCGCGCAGATCACCGGTGATCAGGTCGCCTTCAATCATGGAGTCGCCGAAATAGGCAATCCTTACTTTGCGGCGCTTACCGGCTTTCAGTTCTTTGAGGGCGGTGAGGAATTGTTTCATCCCAACGATGGAATCGCCGGGCACCGGGGAAGCATATTCCATAATGCCGGTATACGACATGAAGTCGTGGGTATGATCCGGGTTAGGCACATTTGGATTAGCATGGGTGCTATCTAAACCAGAAAGCTTACTGCTGTCGTTGCCGGCTGCAGTAAGCTTTTGATCGTCCGGGGAAGTGGAATTTGTTCTCAGGTCTGATAACATATCCAGCTTCCGGAATTGAAAGTCTTTGTATGAAAAAGTGTAATTGAGCTGTGAAAGCCCTACTACACAAACTAAAGTTCCTAAAATAATATAAAACGGATAGGCAGACTTATTTTTGCCGGACATAGTTTATGATCTGTTGCACATCACTGATCGCCTGCTGCCGGCATGCCTACGGTTAACCATTTTTCTGATTCCGTTGCCACGCTATCCATACTTGCGTCCAGCTTATACAATTTATAGCGGTTAATAATATTTGTCACTCGTTTGATCCATTCATGGCCGGCAGATGAATAACCGCTATGGTTCATTTTTTTGAGCCACAGCGTAAATTCGGGGTTTCCCTTCATTTCGCCGAACCATTTCTTACGTGCCAGTACTTCCACAAAATGCTCATAGGAAGCCATGTCTGACACATATTGCTTGTACACTGACCGGGCTCCTGGCTTTGCCTTGGAAATGTTATTTTTCCCTACAATCCCGAAGTGGTTGTGCAGCACCTTTGCATTTCTACTTGTTCCGGTGCCTGATTCCAGCATAGCTATCCCCAGGATAACACTTGCCGGGATACCAGTTTCCTGCATCAATTCTACAGAAACCGGTTTAAATTTCTTTAAATAACTGTTTGTGGATTGTTGTGCAAACCCAACATTGCTGAGCATTAGCAATAATAACACCGCGCATAACCATACTGTCCTCTTAAAGAATGTTGAAATTCTCATGGTAGTATTTTTTGATACAGGTGATAGTTCCTTCTTTGTTTTCAGCATCATTTCTTACCTCACATATCAACGATGATCACACCGCAATATTACTTTAAAAATTTAAACAATACGTTCTCCTCTTTTTCTTATCTAACCCGTTAATCTCTTGTTAAAAAAAATTGTACCTCTTATTTGTGCCAATCCCCTTTGATGCGGCACCTTGCCATATCAAAGGGGATTTTAGCGACAAAAGCATTCTCTTTTGCAAAGACCATGCCGGCAATAGCAGCTTCTGCCATTTAACTGGTGGCAGCTGTACTGAACTATTGCTTTACCAGACTGATCTTCAATTCGTTAAGCTGTACCTGGTCTATTGCAGCGGGTGCATCCAGCATTACATCGCGTCCGGAATTATTTTTCGGGAAAGCGATAAAGTCGCGGATACTTTCACTGCCACCTAACAGCGAACACAGGCGGTCAAATCCAAAGGCAATGCCTCCATGTGGCGGTGCACCATATTCAAATGCACCTAACAGGAAGCCAAATTTATGTTCTGCCTCTTCCTTGCTCATTCCCAGGGCTGCAAACATTTTCTGCTGCAGGTCGCGCTGGAAAATACGGATAGAACCACCCCCTACTTCTGTGCCGTTTAAAACTATATCGTAGGCGTTAGCCTTAATTTTAGCGTATTGTGAAGGATCATCCATCAGGGCAATCTGCTCTGGCTTTGGTGACGTAAACGGATGGTGACGGGCCACCCAGCGGTTTTCCTCTTCGGCGTATTCAAATAACGGAAAGTCTATAACCCACAACGGTTTAAAGTCGTTTTTGTTGCGTAAACCGAGGCGTTCACCCATTTCCAGGCGGAGTTCGCTGGCAGCTTTACGGGTACGCTCTTCCTTGCCAGCCAGCACCAGGATGAGATCTCCGGGTTGCGCCTGACATTTTTGCGCCCATAACTTCAGCTGTTCTTCGTCAAAAAACTTATCCACAGAGCTCTTCAGTGTACCATCTGCGTTATACCTGACATAGATGAGCCCGCTCATGCCTATCTGCGGACGTTTTACCCAGTCGGTCAGTTCATCCAGCTGCTTGCGGGTGTATTCAGCACAACCTTTGGCAGCAATAGCCACTACCAGTTCTGCATCATCAAATACTTTAAAGCCTTTATTCTTTGCGGTATCGTTCAGGTTTACCAGCTTCATTTCAAAGCGGATATCCGGTTTGTCGTTACCATAATATTCCATCGCATCGTCGAAGGTCATCCGTGGGAAAGCATCCGGGAACTCGATTCCTTTTATTTCCCTGAAGATATGCTTCAGCATATGCTCAAAGGTGCTCAGAATGTCTTCCTGGTCCACAAAGCTCATTTCACAGTCGATCTGTGTAAACTCCGGCTGGCGATCTGCGCGCAGATCCTCATCCCTGAAGCATTTTACGATCTGGTAGTAACGGTCGTATCCACTCACCATCAGCAATTGCTTAAAGGTTTGCGGCGACTGTGGCAGTGCATAGAACTCGTTGGGGTTCATGCGGCTGGGCACTACGAAATCGCGGGCGCCTTCCGGGGTAGATTTGATCAGGAAAGGCGTTTCTATATCCATAAAACCAGCGGTGTGCAGGTAGTTACGTGCAGCACGTCCTACCTGGTAGCGCAGTTCCAGGTTTTGTCTTACAATATTACGGCGCAGATCAAGGAAGCGATATTTCATCCGCAGCTCATCTCCTCCGTCGGTATCATCCTGCAAGGTAAACGGCGGTGTTTTAGCCGCGTTGAGGATGGTAAAATCGCTCACTGTGATTTCGATATCACCAGTAGGGATGTTTTTATTTTTATTGGAACGCTCGGTTACAGTACCTTTTACCTGGATTACAAATTCACGGCCCAGCGGCTGTGCGTCCAGTTTTGCATTCAGGCTTTCGCCGAACAGCAATTGAGTAATACCATAACGGTCTCGCAGATCAAAAAAATTGATACTGCCAAACTTTCTTACTGTCTGTATCCATCCGGCCAAAGTTACTTCCTGGCCCACCTGTTCCATTCGTAATTCCCCGCAAGTGTGCGTCCTATACATGCGTAAATAATTGATTTAGTTAGTTTTATGGTTGAATTACGGGACAAGTAATCATCAATTGGCGACCACTGTCCAGTTGTTCACTTATACCCATAAGGGGGGCAAAGATACGGTTTGGATCGGGCATTTTGTGCCCGATGTATGTTAAAAATATCGCCTGAGGTCTATTTCCGGCATCAGTGGCGCATCAGCAACCAGCACATCCCTGAAGTGAGCCGCCATAAAAGGCGCCAGCGAGCAGCCTTTTGTTCCAAGCCCGTTAAATAGTCCGACAGACGGCAATGCCGGGTGAAAACCGGCTATCGGGCGACGGTCGTTTCCCGATGGCCGCACTGCCGACAACTGGTCCACTATTTCATAAGGCGCCTTTAACAGCTGTACGAGGCTCTTCTCCAGCACTTCCCGCTGTTTTGCCGTTGGATGGTCATCTTCATAATCCCACACGAAAGAAGACCCCGCCCAGAACAATCCATTGTCCTGCGGCACCAGCGTAATCCCTTTCTTTATAATGTCCCCGGTTTCCAGCCCTGGTATCTTCACCAGCAATACTTCTCCTTTATTGGGCAAAAATTTTATCTCCTTAAAAAAAGGAAGCCCGGTAGTACCTACCCCATCGCAGAAAATAATTTTACTGGCGGTAATATCTTTATAGGTAACTCCTTCTTCCGAAATTTCCAGGCCGGCCACATCCAGGTGAATTTCCAGCAGCGCTTCCTGCGCCTGTAAATACTGCCGGTAAGCCGGCAATAAGGTACGGAGATTCACCGTAGCGCCATGTACAACAGCCGCGCCGTAAGGCTGATCCAGGAAGGCTTCATATTTCAATGCCGCCGGCAACTCCGTATATTCATTACCGGTAGTTTTATTCAGAAAGGCTTCCCGCATCTGCAGCGAAGGAAAAACTGTCCATAGCTCACGCTCCGTAAAAACCGGTACTTGCAGCAAATCCGACAACTCCCTGTAGGTAGTTTTTGCGAAAGGGTAAATAGTGTCATACATCCAGGCTGGCTCAAACCTGCGGCCAGATACCGGGTTAATGATCCCTGCAGCCACCCTGGAAGCGCTGTTGGACTTGGCATCATCGATAACAATTACTTTTTTTCCTGCCTGTAACAGGAACCAGCTTAACATGGTTCCTGCAATTCCCTGCCCTATGATAAGGTAATCTGCTTTCCTCATATCCTCAAAAATAGCAATAAAAAAAGGGCTGATGGAGATGTCCATCAACCCTTCTGAAACTATATGGCAATAATTTACTCGGTTACTTTTACATTAAGACCGCTGCTATGTGCCGAAAACTCCGGCGCATACATACACTGGGCGGTGCTGATACCGTTGGAAAATTTACCCTGGTGGGTAACAAACAACGAGTATTCAAACACATAAGTTCCCTTGGGCAGATAACTGAAGAAGAAATCTGTGGAGGCATCCCGGGTGCTTTCATAGTAGCTTAACCCATCCTGCCATTTGCTGGCGCTGATTACATTGACAGGCTCAAAACAGGCCGCCCGCATGTCTTTCAGGTGGATGTACTCCATTTGCCTGTCGGCGCGTAATACGATCCGCACCTTCACCTTATCTCCTACTTTCAGCTCATTGCCATCGGTGATTTTGGTAAGCACCGGTCCTTTGTCGCTGTTCACTTCTTTGAACAGTTCTTTTTCCAGCACCAGTGGTGTGGCGGCGGCGGTAATTTTATCGAGGTCTTCAAAGTACTGCCAGTACACGGCGCCCCAGGAAGGTTGTCCTTTGCTGCCGCTCACCGTTACACTGATGTTGCCCATATCCGGCTTTACTGCTTTGGCGTCTATCCTTTCTTTAAAATAGCCGGTACCTGCTTCTGTGGCGGCGGGTTTCACGGTAGTATTTCCAAGTTGTATAGTTACTTCCGGAGAAGCGGCCAACCAGTTACTGCCGTGCAGCAGCATAGCATAGCAGGCATCTGCAGTAGATTTGGTGGTATGCCAGTTATTGGTTTGTTTGTTTTTCAGCAACCAGGTTTTCATATCCGCCACTGCATCGGCGTCTTTCCCTGCCACCTGGAAGGCTTCAATCAGCAATGCCTGTGTTTCAATAGGCGCCTGGTACCAGTTGTAACCACCGGCTACATCTTTCCAGTACATACCCATTTCTTTACTGCTCATGGCATTTTCCTTCAGCGATTTTAATATAGCCGCCGGCGTTATCAGGTCGTTCTTTTTAAACTGCGATAACGCAATCATGCCTTGTGCATAGCGGCTTTGCTTTGTCCAGTATTTCTGCTGTTGTGCGTAGTAGAAGTCAAACGACTTCTTCATAGCAGCTGGTATGGGTTTGTCGAAGAAGCTGCGGGCATACAGGTAGTGGATCTGTATCTGGTCGATCTGTTCTTCTTTCAGGTTAGCTTTTGCTTTGATTAACTTATAATAATCTGCATCAAGCTCTTTATCGAGATAGTCGATGGCCTTCAACGCCATGTCGGTAGCCAGCGGATCTTTTTCTGTTGTAAGCTGCTGCAAATGACCTAAGCCTGCAACAATGTATTGTGTGAGGAAGCGGTCTTTCCACATACCGGTAAACCAGGGGAAAGCGCCATCCGGCAATTGTTTCGCCGCCAGTTGATTTAAGGAAGATTTTTTTTCCTTCTGCATGCGTTGCAGATCAAAGAGCAGGGCGATATTCTTTTTCTGCTGTGTTTCATTTTTTGCTTCCAGCACCCACGGTGTTTGTTGCAGCAACACTGATTTCAGTTCTTCATTCTTTGCCAGGTTGCTTTGTAACGCAGCGGTATCAGTAATCTTCCATTTATCGAAAATGGCTTTTAAACCGGGTGTGGCGTTGGTAATATGTGTAGCCAATGCGTTGGCATAATAGCGGTTAAATACCTGCTCGGCGCATTCGTACGGGAATTCCATCAGGTAAGGCAATGCCTGTACGGCATACCAGGCAGGGTTGCTGGTATACTCCACAGTAACGCCATGCTGTACAATTGTTTGGGAAGAATCGCTGTGCAGTAATTTACCGAAGGTAAAGTCATGTTTGCCATCTCCGCGAACCGGTAATGGGAGCGATTCTGTCACCAGCATCCGGTTGGTTAACACCGGCAATGCATTTTCTTCTCCATCGCTGAAGTTTCCTGCCTGTGCGGTAACCCGGTATATGAGCGCACTCTGGAATCCGTGCGGGATCTGGATCGGGAAGGTTACTACAGTACTTTGTCCTGCTTTGGCAGTAAAGTGTTGCAGCGGGAAAATGTTCTGGAACCATCCATCCACTGGTTGCATGGTAGTGGCATCCAGCAGTTCCAGGTGTGCCTGGCCTATCAGCTGGGAGTCGGACAGGTTGCTCACTTTAGCCGTGAATTCCATTTTATCTCCTTCGCGTACAAACCGGGGTGTATTGGGCTGGATCATCAGCACTTTCTGCGTAACAATACTGGTGCTGGTATAACCAAAAGCGAGTTCTTTTGTATGTGCCAGGCCCTGGAAGTTCCATTTGGTAAGGGCTTCCGGAACGGTAAACTCAAAGGTGATATTGCCGTCTTTATCTGTGCGGAGATCCGGGAAGAAGAAAGCTGTTTCCTGGAAGTTTTTACGGATAGAAGGAGCAGTAGGTTCCTCTCCGTGTGCCGGCTCTTTTTCTCCGGCAGTTTTGTTAGCGGGGGCTGTATCAGTAATTCTGTCGTCAGCCAGTGCTGCTGCCGGAGCGGGGGCCATTTCCTGCACTGCTATGCCACCTACCGCTGCAGAGGCCTTCATTCTTTTTGTGCCTGCAGCCCCCCTTATCAGGATCCGTTGTCTGCCGGCGCCATCCATCATGTTCCAGTCGAACAGGTTCAGCATTTCATAAGTCTTTTCCTCAGTAGGATGCGCTTTCCCCTCGTGGTCATACAGTCCTGTGGATACATCCATTTTGAAATTCTCCCTGCCGTTGAACCTCAGTATATTATTTACATAAGGATAGATAGCCGGCTGATACCATTTGTGTGGTATGAATTCATCCAGGGATGCATCATACATAGAGGCCAGCATCTCAGCGGCTACTTTTTCATTCTTATAACCTGATATCTGTGCGGTCCACTTTTCCTTTTCTCCCGGTAATAATTTATCACGATGGGTGCCCAGCTTTATTTGCAGATCTTTGTTGTCCCAGATGACCGTTACCGTTGGTTCAACAGTAAATACCCGGTTATCTTTTACAAACACATACGCCAGCGATATATTTCCGCGATCGTTTTCTGTTACAGGGAACTCCAGCTGCTTTACACCGGAGAGTTCCAATGTGGAAAGTACTTCGGGCGCAACTACCGTTTTCTTTGTTTGAATCAGGTGTACATTACCCGCAGAAGACCCCAGCAGGATGGTGGCCGTTTTACCCGGCGACACCACAGCAGAAGAAGGATACGACCATAAATATGCCGGAGCCGGTAATGTTTTCGGATGAACGTCTATCAACTCGAAAGTTGTTTTCTGCACCACCAATTCGTTGTTCTTGTCTTTCGCACTTACCTCCAGTTCATAAAATCCCGGGGCCAGTTTTTTGGTGTCCAGCACTACTTTTCCTTCCGGGTTACCGGCAATGGTTTGCTGGATCACTGCCGCCTGGCAGGGCCAGTTTTTACGGTCGTCTTCTGCCTTGTAGATATCTACCGGGAACGCCTGTACGTAACTGGCTTCGTCCATTACAAACTGATCAGGCGCTTCCCAATAGCGGGGACGCAGCAGGCGCTTGTTAGGAGTGAGCGGTTTTATCTGCACAGTAAGGTTCGCAGGTTCAAAGGCGCCGTTCAGGTTGCGGGAATAGATCTTCAGCTCCTTAAAATCGTCTTGTTGCAGGCGGTCCGGCGCATTCACCACAATTTCCATCGACTGGTAGCCCACGCTGATGGATTGGTCACCGCTGCGGGTTTCGCCGTTAAGATCTGTTACATCTGCATGTACTACGTAGGTAAATACCGGTTTGGTGGCCGGGTCTACAGATTTGTCGCTGAGTGCGGGAAACTGTACACGGAAGGCGCCGTTGGCGTCGGTAGTTGTTTCTCCATGAACAATTTCACGGGAGGAACCATACGGCGCGGCTATCTTATAAAATAACCATGGGTAAGGATAACGTACCTGTCGCTCTACGCGGTAGGTTACTTTGGCGCCGTCGATATTGTTACCGGCAAAGGCCAGGGCTTTGGCATTGGCAGTAACGGTGTCTCCTATACGATAAGTGCTTTTTATGGTATCAAACTGCACATAGAATTTAGGGCGCTTGTATTCTTCTACCTGGAAAGCGAGGTATCCGTTGCCATCCTCATCTCTCAGGCTGTAACCTCCGTTCATGCGGCCTTCCGGCAATATAAATTTCCCGGAATAGGCGCCGAATTCGTTGGTGGTTACTTTAATTGAGTCTGCTTTATCACCATTGGCGTCGTACAACGACAAGGTGGTTTTGTAATTAGTGAGTATATCGCTACCGGTTTCATTGATGCGTTTCTTTAAAACAATCCCTTTAAAATAAATGGTTTGTCCGGGGCGGTAAATGCTCCTGTCGGCAAACAGGAAGGTTTGTGCCTTTGGTTCTTCCTCTCGTTCATAGTTGGTATAATAGTAACTGTGTGAGTCGATATACAACTCATCCTGTCCATTTTTCCAATGCAGCCGCAGGTTATTATTTTGCTTGAGTGGAGCAGACTTTACGCGGCCATCGTTACCGGTGGTAAGGTTTTCCACCAGTACCCATTCTTCTGTATTATTGTTATTCTTATTTCTCAGTAATTGCAGGTTGATGCCAGCCAAAGGTTTACCAGTGGTACGATGCAGGGCATAATACGTGTTGCCGTTTTCTATATAGCTTATATTGGATACCCAGGTCATTTGCATGGCCATAGGATTGTTTTTCAGGGCAAACTGCGGATCCGCACTGGATAACAACATATAATGGCCGGCAGGCAGGGCGTCTATTTTAATTTCTGCTTTATGGGTGATATAATCCTGCGGATCGGGCAGGGCCTGTTCCCATGATTTTATGGTGGAGCGCGACAACATCAGCTGCCAGTAGGTATTGGCCTGGTCGCGGTAGTTACTCTGTGCCTTGCGCAACAGCTTCAGGAAGGCTTCATCCACTTTAAAAACGCGCAGATAGATCTTATTAAGATTCTTATATCTTACCAGGGTTCTGAATGGCAGCTCCGGAACATTCACGGTTTCTGTTGCCAGCTCCAGGAATTGCTCGCTGATCTGGTCCAGCATGTAAGCGCAGGACACACCTCCGGTAGATTTAGGAGCCAGTGCTACTGCTTTTTCGCAAATGGCTTTCGCTTTCCTGATATTATCTCCTTTGTCGTCCTCAGCAGCCTCTCCTTTCTGCATGTAATAAGAAGCCTGCATTGCCATGACGGAAGTCACTTCTTTTTCACCGGCGTAGGCCAACGCCATCTGGTCGAGCGCCTGGAGGTAAAGCGCATCTTTATTTTCCGTTACTGCCACCTGGTTCATCCAGGCAACTCTTTCCACATCCACATCCAGCAACGCGGCTTTATTGCCGGCATGCAGGCGGATCAGTTCCTGCAGGATCAACAGGGCCTGATATTGCAGGGAAGCACTATCGGTGCTGGTGAAGTGATGCGCGGCAAAAGTAGCGGCAGGCGCAAAGGCGGCAGGGTCGTTAAGTTCAAACTGGTTGGTGGGATTGGTAATGGTGGCTTCTCCCGATTTAAAATAATCCAGGGCGCGGTGGGCCAGCAAATCGTACAGGGTTGGCCGTAGTTGCCGGGTAGTCCCTTTAACGATAACAGGTTCAAAGGCCGTGAGGCTTGTTTTTTCAAGCATGTCCCGGCTGGACAGCGACGCCTGGTAGGCGGCAGTAATTTCCTGGTGCAGCCGGTCGGCCCCCCAGGTGCTTACATCCGTTCCTTCATCGCCGGCAATGGCGGTGCGGTTATAAAACCGGTACCGGTTATTCTGAAAATACCGGTACAGCATTTCGGCTTTGATGCTTTGGAGGATGGCCTTCTGTGCGCCGGTAGCAGCAGTGATTTCTCCGTCTATTTTCTGCATATTAAGCAGGGTGCTGCTATCGTTGATCTCCGCGTTGTACTTCATCTGGTAGATGAGCGCTTTGATTTGTTGTGCCGTAGCCTTGTCCTTTACAGCGTGGGCATAAATGTCATTGACTACTTCCAGGGCCGATTTAGGCAATCCCTTTTCTTCCAGCGTGGTAATTTTCTTCCAGGAGTTATCGTAGTTGAACTGGGCCATCATCTTGTTGCTGCTAAAGATTAAAACAATGAATATTCCAATGAATAAACGCATATAGGATCGTTATTTACAGTAAGTTACTTTTTTTACTGAGGATGCCGGTGCGGGCATGGTTTCCATAAAGGGGAACAAAAAAGGTGAAAAGTGTTGGAATAGATCTCCTTCACTTTTCACCTTATATAATTTTACCGGCAGATAATTATGCCAGGACTGCTGCTTTGCTTAATACTTCTGCCATTGTTTTACCAATGTTGGCAGGGCTTTCCACTACGTGAACACCACATTCTGCCATGATCTTCATTTTTGCAGCGGCGGTATCTTCAGCACCACCAATGATAGCACCTGCGTGACCCATACGGCGTCCCGGAGGCGCGGTTTGGCCGGCGATGAAACCAACAACCGGTTTAGTACCGTTTGCCTTGATCCACTGGGCTGCTTCTGCTTCCATGCTGCCACCAATTTCACCAATCATGATGATACCTTCTGTTTCAGGATCGTTCATCAGCAGTTCCACAGCGTCTTTGGTAGGGGTACCGATAATAGGATCTCCACCAATACCGATGGCGGTAGAAACGCCTAAGCCGGCTTTTACCACCTGATCAGCTGCTTCATAGGTTAAAGTACCGGATTTGGATACGATACCGATCTTACCTTTTTTGAAGATAAAGCCAGGCATGATACCTACTTTAGCTTCATCTGCGGTGATAACGCCAGGGCAGTTTGGTCCGATGAGGCGGGTAGTTGTACCCTGCAGGAAATTCTTCGCCTTGATCATATCCTGTACAGGAATACCTTCTGTGATACATACCACCAGAGCAATACCAGCTTCGGTAGCTTCCATGATTGCGTCAGCTGCAAATGCAGGAGGTACAAAAATGATAGAAACATTTGCACCGGTTGCCTTTACTGCATCGGCTACCGTGTTGAACACCGGGCGTTCCAGGTGCGTGCTGCCACCTTTACCGGGTGTAACACCACCCACTACCTGGGTACCATATTCGATCATCTGTGTAGCGTGGAAAGTACCTTCAGTACCGGTAAATCCCTGAACAATCACTTTGCTATCCTTATTAACTAAAACACTCATCGCGCTTGTTTTATTGGTTTAATATTATATGTCTGATTCTTCTGGACGGCAAAAATAAGCCGATTTCCATAATTCTGCAATTTAGTGCCTTTAAGATAAAGCTACCAATTGGTTTCGAAAATAATTGGCAATAAATAAGGAGTGTTCGCAAGCCAGCAGTGCCAATAATAACAGATCTAAATACTATATATTATCTTTTTTACTGATAATCATATACTTTACTGTTCCCCTTGTTCCTTTTTCAGCTGCTCCCGCCACTTTCCGTCTTTAAATAATTCCAGCTGCCGCATTTCTTTTGCTTCCCGCAGGAACTCGGAGGCGAAAATGAAGTCGTTTAATTTCTGGTCCTTGCTGAATACGATATCTTTATTACTACCCTCCCACTGCTTCTGGCCCTGGTACATATATACAATATGGTCGCCGCTTTCCATTACGGTGTTCATATCGTGGGTGTTAATAACAGTTGTGATATTATATTCCTGGGTGAGTTCTGTAATGAGCTTATCAATAAGCAGGGAGGTTTGCGGGTCCAGACCGGAGTTGGGCTCATCGCAGAAAAGATACTTCGGGTTGAGCACAATAGCGCGGGCAATGCCCACCCTTTTCTTCATCCCGCCGCTGATTTCAGCGGGGAACTTTTTAGCGGCTTCTTTCAGCTGTACCCTTTCGAGGCACTCCGCTACCCTGGCTTTTTTCTCTTTCAGCGTGCCTTTGCCAAACATTTCCAGGGGAAACATCACATTCTGTTCAACGGTCATACTGTCGAACAGAGCGGAACCCTGGAACAGCATGCCTATTTCCTGGCGTATTACCTTCTTCTCTTTTTCATCCATCGCGGTAAAGTCCTGTTTATCGTACAGTACTTTACCTTCGTCCACCCCCATCAGTCCTACAATGCACTTCATCATCACGGTTTTACCGCTACCGCTGGCGCCAATGATGAGATTTACTTTACCGGGTTCCATTATTGTTGATACGCCCTTCAGTATTTCCTTATCCCCAAAACCCTTTCTTATGTCTTGCAGTTCAATCATGATTACAGTAATATGGCCGTTAATGCGTAGTCCATGAATAATATCAGCACGCAGCTTACCACTACGGCAGTAGTGCTGGCTTTACCTATTTCCAGTGCGCCACCGGTTACGTTATAGCCGTAATAAGCAGATACGCTGGCAATAATAAATCCGAAAGTATAGGATTTGGCCATCGCAAAAAATACGTTGTATGCCTTGAACTCCTGCCGGAGCCCCTGCATAAACTGCTCGGAAGAAATAATGCCCGAAAGCTCACCTGCTTCCTTGCCACCCCAGATACCCAGGAAACCCGCAATGGCTACCAGTACCGGTATCATCAGCACTGCGGCCATAATTTTAGGCGCTATCAGGTATCCTTTGGTATTGATCCCCATAATTTCCAGGGCGTCAATTTGTTCAGATATCCGCATGTTGCCCAGTTCTGAGGCTATTTTTGATCCGATTACGCCCGCCAGTACAATACAGGTAAGCGTTGGCGCAAATTCCAGGATAATAGTATCTCTTACCACCTGTGCGATGGTACTTTTTGGAATGATAGGACTTACCAGCTGATACGCCGTTTGTAAGGTAGTTACCCCTCCCATAAACAGGGAAATAATAAATACTATCCCAAACGACCCTACGCCGATATCCACACATTGCTGCATAAATTGCTTCCAGTACATCTTCATGTTTTCCGGGCGGGAAAACATGCCTTTGAGCATGAGCAGGAAGTTTCCGAAATGATAGAAGAATTTGAACTCCATAACTGATCAAAGATAGGAAGGATTTTTTCAATCATATCCTAATTTAAGATTTAATGCAGGGCTTAACGTAAACTACTCACCAGCAAACGCTTCAGGCTACGCTCAATAATCTCCCCCATCGTTTTACAACGGGAAAATACGGCATCATGATAATATTCCGCCAGCTCATCCCCCAGCTGCTGGATCTTTTCGGGGAAAGAAACGCGGTCGGTCATGATCACATCCCGCAGGTCTTTAATGCGGTGCCGCTGCACTTTAATACGACGGGCAATTACCGCACGTTCTTCCTGCTGATACTGTTTTACTACTTCTGCATTGAGATGTTTAATGGCGAGGTCCACAAATACCCGGTTCTCTTTAAAGTACTGCGGCATATATAAAGTACGCCTGCCTTCGTAAAACTGCTGGTCAAAATCAATGGCGCGGATACGGAACTGTACATCATCAAAATCCGGGGTAATATCAAAAATGAAATTATAGGAACGCATGTCGCCCAGCAGCCGTACAAAGCACCGTTCATTGAACTTTACAAATTCCTTGGCGATACGTTTCGGGTTAAATTCGGGCCTGTTCAGGTAATGCAGAATAAACTGATCGCCCGGCACCCCGGCAATATGTTCTTCCACGAGGGTATTACCATCGATCAGGAAGTTCATCCAGTAGGGAGATAGAATATGCTCCAGTTCCAGGCCGTAAATACGGGAGGCATCGGCAATCTTGATATAAAAATAGTCGTATACTTCGTTGTAATTATTGACAATCTTAATCCGGAAAGGATGGGAATTCCCAAATGTGCAGTAGTCGATCCGCTCAATATGCAGGTGCTCTTCCGCTGTTTGGTCGCCACCGGCCTTCAGAATGGAGTACACCCGCTTTAACCCTGCGTGGATAGATCCTACCATACTCTGGGGATAAAAAACGGTTTCCCACAAAGTATCTTTCCCTTCCTTGTCGTACACCGATATTGCCTGATCATAATACCGCAGCTCCTCGTAAGATATAGGCAGCTTCACTTCCCGCTCATACATTTTAAGGTAATTGCGGAAAGCGGAGTTGATCGGAAAAAATATCTTCTTTCGGGAAATAGTTTGCATAGGATAAATATAGCGGATTTTGTCTTTCTCAGGATTAAACTGATTTTACTGATTTAGGGATTTGATCACTTTTGATTTTAAAAGATTCGGGGAGATATAAGCGGGTATATTCGCTTATATCTCCCCAAATCTTTTAAAAATCTGAAAAACAAAATCAGTAAAATCAGTTTAATCCTGAGAAAGACAAAATCCGCATCGCCGAAGGCGATTTACTTCTTTTTCTTCTTCTTGCCCTTCTCTTCTTTCTGCTCTCTGCAGCATTTCTCCTGGGCGTCTACCACGGCGATGTTCACCATGTTAACAATTTGTCTTACCGTACTGCCCAGCTGGAGGATATGCACCGGCTTCTTCATTCCCAACAGGATAGGACCGATGGCGTCAAATCCGGCCACTTCCTGCAACAGGTTATAAGCGATATTACCAGCGGCCAGGTTAGGGAAGATGAGGGTGTTTACTTCTTCTTCCAGTAACTCCGTGAACGGGTAATTATCTTTCAGAATTTCCTTATTGAAAGCCATTGCTGCCTGGATTTCTCCATCTACAATGAGGGAAGGATCACGTTGTTTTACTATTTCACGGGCTTTGCTCATGGTTTGCGCTTCCGGCGTCTGGCTGCTGCCAAAGTTGGAATACGACAGCATGGCAATGCGCGGCGTCATATTAAAATGCTTTACTTCCTTCGCTACCATCATGGTGATATCCGCCAGTTCTTCCGCCGTAGGGTTGAAGTTGACAGTGGTATCCGCGAGGAACAAAGGTCCGCGTTTGGTTTGGATGATATACATACCGGCTACGCGTTTCGCGCCTTCTTCCATACCGATTACCTGCAGGGCCGGGCGGATGGTATCGGGGTACTTACGGGTCAGGCCGGAAATGAGCGCATCCGCCTCCCCGGTTTCCACCATCATACAGCCAAAGTAGTTACGTTCGCGCATAATTTTACGCGCTTCGTAGAGGTTCAGCCCTTTGCGCTGGCGTTTCTGGAAAAACAGATCTCCAAAGCGGTGACGCATTTCCTTCATCTCTTCACTCTTCGGATCTATGATCACCACATCATCAATTTCGATGGCGTTTTCCAGCATCAGTTCGCGGATACGGGCTTCATTACCCAATAAAATCGGGTAGGCGATGCCTTCGTCATTCACTACCTGTGCGGCTTTCAGCACTTTCAGGTTATCTGCTTCCGCAAACACAACTTTCCTCGGATCGCGGCGGGCTTTGGTACCGATCACCCGGAAGAGCTGATTATCCAGTCCGAGGCGGTGATTCAGTTCATTCCGGTATGCTTCCCAGTCGGTGATGGGGTGATGCGCCACGCCGCTGTCCATTGCTGCTTTAGCTACGGCAGGTGCTACGGTGCTGAGCAGGCGTGGATCCAATGGTTTAGGAATGATATATTTCGGTCCGAAGAAAATATTTCTTTCGTTATAGGCCAGGTTCACGATATCGGGTACCGGCGACTTTGCCATATCGGCCAAAGCCCTTACTGCTGCCAGTTTCATGGCCTCGTTAATCTGTGTGGCTCTCACGTCGAGGGCCCCACGGAAAATGTAAGGGAAACCCAGTACATTGTTCACCTGGTTGGGATAATCGGAACGGCCGGTAGCCATGATAATATCCGGGCGTGCTGCGATGGCTGTTTCATAAGCAATTTCCGGATCGGGGTTTGCCATTGCAAACACGATCGGGCTTTTAGCCATGCTCTTGATCATTTCGGCTGTCACCACATTACCTACAGATAAGCCCAGGAACACATCTGCTCCCTTCATGGCTTCTGCCAGTGATTTAACTTTCGTGCTGGTAGTGAATTGTTTATGTCTGTCGGAAAGATCCTGGCGGTCTTTATTCAATACGCCGTCTTTATCAAACATGATAAAGTTTTCCGGTTTGGCGCCCAGTGCCACATACAGCTTTACACAAGCCATAGCAGCGGCTCCTGCGCCATTTACCACTATTTTTACTTTCTCTATTTTCTTTTTTACCAGTTCCAGTGCATTCAGCAATGCGGCAGAAGAAATGATGGCCGTACCATGCTGGTCATCGTGCATGATCGGAATTTTCAGTTCTTTCCTGAGCCGGTCCTCGATTTCAAAGCACTCCGGACTTTTGATATCTTCCAGGTTGATACCCCCGAAAGTAGGCTCCAGCGCCTTTACAGCGGCCACAAAGGTATCCGGATCTTTTGCATCCAGTTCTATATCAAATACGTCAATATCAGCGAATATTTTAAACAATACTGCTTTCCCTTCCATCACCGGTTTACCGGCTTCAGGGCCAATATCTCCTAAGCCCAATACAGCGGTACCATTGCTGATAACGCCCACCAGGTTGCCTTTCGCGGTATATTTGTAAACGTTTTCTACATCATTGAAAATTTCTTTGCATGGCTCTGCCACTCCGGGAGAGTATGCGAGTGAGAGATCCCATTGTGATTTTGTGTCTTTCGTAGGTATGACTTCTATTTTGCCCGGCCTGCCCTTTGCATGATAATCCAACGCATCCTGCTTATTCAGTTTCTTTGCCATATAAATATAAGATTGTTATTGGGCGTGCAATATACGAAGTATTGAATTAAGGGCAGCCACCCAAATAGTGGGATATCCTCTCATAATTACGCCTGCTAACCATTAAAATTACTTACTTTTACAGCGTTAAACATTCGTAAATATCATGATACAACGCATCCAGAGTCTCTATCTGCTATTGGCTGCCGCCGCGGGCGCTGCTGCTCTGTCTTTCGATTTGTGGAGAGCTACCCTTTCCAATGGCGTAAAACAATCTGTAAACGCTTCCAGCAACTATCTCCTGTTTGTACTGTACATCATTATTATCCTGCTGGCCCTCGTCACTATTTTCCTTTTTAAGAAACGTAAACTGCAGTTCCGGCTGACAATATTTAACATTCTTTTTGGATTCGGAGCGCTGGCATATCAATATTATGTGGTACAGCAAACGGCTAATAAACTGAACACCGGCGGCATTACCATTACCTCGGCGTCTTATTTGCCTGCATCTTTCTTACCTATCGTTGTCATCATACTTTTATTCCTCGCAGCCAGGGGAATTTATAAAGATGAGAAACTGATCAAATCACTGGACAGACTAAGATAATCAGGATACAAGTTCCTCTACATAAAAAAGCCATTGCGTTTACAGATGTAAATGCAATGGCTTTTTAGATGTATATCCCTTATTTCAGGAACTTCCCGGTATAACTTTCTTTTACTTTTTTTAATCCTTCCGGCACGCCGGCATACAGTAAATTACCGCCACCAGCACCCCCTTCAGGCCCAAGATCAATTACCCAGTCGGCACTCCTGATCACATCCAGGTTGTGTTCAATGACCAGTACGGTATGTCCCTGTTCAATAAGGGCATTGAAGGAGTCCAGCAATTTTTTAATATCATGAAAATGCAGGCCGGTGGTAGGTTCATCGAAAATAAACAGGATGTGTCCCTGGGCTTTTCCCTTACCCAGGAAAGACGCCAGCTTCACACGCTGTGCCTCGCCACCACTCAGTGTATCACTGCTTTGTCCGAGTTTTACATATCCCAGTCCCACACTGCTCAACGGGCGTATTTTATTGCACACATCCTTTTCTTCTTTGAAAAAGTCCAGCGCTTCGTCTACTCCCATTTCCAGTACTTCGTAAATATTTTTCCCTTTATAGGTTACTTCGAGTACTTCGTCTTTAAAGCGTTTACCACCGCAGCTTTCGCAGGTAAGATGTACATCTGCCAGGAACTGCATTTCCACAATCACTTCCCCTTCGCCTTTACATGCGTCGCAACGGCCACCATCAACGTTAAAGGAGAAATGTTTTGGCTGGAAGCCGCGCATCTTGCTCAGTGGCTGTTTGGAATACAGATCCCTGATCTCATCATACGCTTTGATATAAGTTACCGGGTTGGAACGCGACGATTTTCCGATTGGGTTCTGGTCAATCATTTCCACCTGTGTAACGTCGTCCAGCGCACCTTTGAGCGCTTTGTGATTTCCTACCCTTTCTGCAAATTCACCTTTCAGCTTCATCAGGGCCGGGTACAGGATTTGTTTAACCAGCGTGGTTTTACCCGATCCGCTCACACCACTGATCACGGTCAATACCTGTAAAGGAAAATCAACGGTAATGTCTTTCAGGTTATGCTGACGGGCGCCTTCAACGGTAATTGCTTTTTTCCATTTACGCACTTTCGCCGGCGGATCAATCGTAAACTGGCCGCTGAGATATTTACCGGTAAGGCTTTTACCATCTTTTAAGATCTGCGGATAGGTGCCTTCAAAAATAACTTCACCGCCCAGGTGACTTGCCAGTGGCCCCATATCGATGATATAGTCGGCTTCCTCCATCATCTGCTCATCATGTTCCACTACCACCACGGTATTACCGAGGTCGCGCAATTCTTTCAGTACCGCAATCAGGCGGTGGGTGTCCCGCGCATGCAGTCCTATGCTGGGCTCATCAAGAATGTACATGGAATTGGTGAGGTTACTTCCCAGGGTGCGGGTAAGCTGAATACGCTGGCTTTCGCCACCACTGAGGGTATTGGCCACACGGTTCAGGGTAAGGTATCCTAAACCTACATCCAGTAAGGTTTTAATCCGGTGATTAATTTCAAGCAGGATACGCTTTCCGATCTGTTGTTCAAACTCATTGAGTCGCAGGTTGTCGAACCATTCCTTCAGGTTAGACACCGGCATATCTACCAGTTCGGCAATACTGCGGTCGCCTACTTTTATATAAAGTGCTTCTTTGCGTAAACGTCCGCCGCCACAATCCGGGCAAACAGTGCGTCCACGGTAGCGGGCCTGTAACACGCGGTATTGCACCTTATACAGGTTTTGTTCCACCATTTTAAAGAACTCGTTCAACCCGTAAAAGTGTTCGTTACCCGTCCAGAGTAATTTCACCTGTTCATCGGTAAGTTCTGCGATGGGCTTATGCACCGGGAAACCAAATTTGCGCGCGGTTTTAATGAGCGCTTCTTTGTATTCGCCCATTTTTTCTCCGCGCCACGGGGCTACGGCGCCTTCAAATACGCTTAACCGTTTGTCGGGGATCACCAGGTCGGCATCGATGCCCAGCACCTGTCCGAAACCTTCACAGGTAGGACATGCGCCATATGGATTATTGAAAGAGAACAGGTTGGGTACCGGTTCTTCAAACTGGATACCATCCAGTTCAAAGCGGTTGGCAAAATGCTGCATCTCCTTACCATCAATTTCCACGTAGCAATCGCCTTCACTTTCATAAAAGGCGGTTTGTACGCTATCGGCTATACGATGTTTATCATCTTCCTCAAAATCCTTTGCTACCAAACGATCTATGAGCACCCATGCATTATCGGGAACCGTTATTTTCTTCTGTTCCAGCAGTTCTTCTATACGTACCAGTCCGGAGCCTTCACTACCGGGCATGTATAAACGGGAAAAGCCTTTCTGCACCAGGATGTTCAGTTCTTCTTTTACCTCTCTTTTGGCATGCCTGCGGAAGGGAGCAAGGAGTAACACTTTTGTGCCATTTTTCAGTTTTGTGATATAATCCACCACATCACTTACTTCATGTTTTTTTACCAGTTTTCCGGAGATGGGGGAATAGGTTTTACCCACCCTTCCATACAGCAACCGCAGATAGTCATAAATTTCCGTCATCGATCCCACGGTAGAACGGGGCGTACGGGTAATCACTTTCTGCTCAATCGCAATCGCGGGACAAATTCCCTTGATGTAGTCTACATCCGGTTTGTTCATCCGCATCAGGAACTGACGGGCATAAGAACTTAAGCTTTCCGCATACCTGCGCTGGCCTTCCGCGTACAGCGTATCCATAGTGAGGGAGGATTTCCCGGAACCGGACACACCAGTAACAACTACCAGCTTACTGCGGGGAATGGAGACGCTTACATTCTTAAGATTATGTACCCTGGCTCCTTTTATGAAAATATGGTCCTGTGGGCTAACTTCCTGAGGATCAATTATGCTTGTTTGTTTCTTTACTTTTGTTGCCATGACAGAACAAATTTAAGGGAAAAGATGTTAGTTCGGCGGCTTGCTTTTTACAGATGTCCGCAATACGCTAAAAGCTAATACCTATGCGCTGAAAGCGATTTTTTATTATTTGTTTTATTGAACTAATCTTTTATATTTGCATAGGACCAGATCTATCTCGCTGGACAATCCAAAAATCATCATTAACTAAAACTGTTCAATATCGCTTAAACTCTACTTAATTAAAACAACCAAACTGGCTGTAAAGTCTGTAATTATTTACTAACCCGCCTAGTTGTAGAAGTTTATGCAAGTAATGTACAAATTGTGCGATGAGCAGTTGATTACCCTCTTTAAAAAGGGGCATTCTTCCGCATTAGAAGAGTTGGTTCACCGTCATAAAGATAAGGTGTTCACTTCTATCCTGTTACTGGTGAAAGATTCATTCCTCGCGGAAGATATTTTCCAGGACACCTTCATTAAGATTATTGACACCATCAGGGCCGAACGTTATACTGAAAAGGGAAAGTTTTTACCCTGGGCAATGCGCATTGCGCATAACCTGTGTGTGGATCATTTCCGGAAGATCAAGCGTACACCAATGATCAGGACCGGAGATGACAAAGACATCTTTGATGTGCTGGGCTTCAGCGACAGCTGTGCAGAAGAAAAGCTCATTACCCGTCAGAGTCATGACCGCGTTCGCAGAATGCTGGACATGCTGCCGGAAGAACAGCGGGAAGTAATTATCCTGCGACACTATGCCGAATTAAGCTTTAAAGAAATTGCCGATCTCACGCAAGTGAGTATCAATACCGCACTAGGTCGGATGCGTTATGGTCTGATCAATCTCCGGAAAATGATGACGGAGAAACAAATCTGTCTATGAGGAACCCTTTTTTTTGCTTGCCAGCAACGAGCGGCCGGATGTAATGTCCGACCGCTCGCTATTTTAGGGAAAGCCTGTTTTTATAAACGTTCAAATATCATAGCAGCGCCCTGCCCTACTCCTACGCACATGGTAGCCAAACCATATTTAGCTCCTTCCCTTCGTTTCATTTCATGCAGCAGCGTAGCCGTAATCCGCGCACCACTACACCCCAGCGGGTGACCAATAGCAATAGCGCCCCCATTTACATTCACGATATCCGGATTTAATGCCAGGTCGCGCATACAGGCGAGCGACTGTGCCGCAAACGCTTCATTCAGTTCAGCCAGGTGCAGCTGGTCCGCCGTGATGCCCGCGCGCAGCAAGGCCTTCTTTGATGCCGGTACCGGGCCTATCCCCATAATTGAAGGATCTACTCCCGCTACAGCCATACTTTTTATTTGCGCCAGCGGCTGAAGATTAAACTGCTTCAATGCCTTTTCAGATACAATTAATACCGCAGCTGCGCCATCGTTGATACCGGAAGAATTACCGGCCGTAACCGAGCCGCCTTTTGCAAATGCAGGACGTAAGCCGGCGAGCTTCTCCAGTGTGGTATCGCGCGGATGTTCATCTTTAGAAAAAATCACCTGCTCTTCTTTATTGGGAGTGATGGGCACCGGGATAATTTCATCCTGCCATTTACCGGCATCCAGGGCTTGCCTGTAAAGCGTTTGACTTCTTAACGCAAAAAGGTCCTGCTCCTCCCGGCCAATATTCCACTGGTTCGCTACATTTTCTGCGGTTTCTCCCATAGAAAAAGGATAATACATATCGGCCAGTTTTTTATTGGTGAAACGCCAGCCAATAGTGGAATCATACATCTCAGTTTTACGGCTGAAAGCACCGTCGGATTTACTCATCACAAAAGGCGCACGGGTCATGCTTTCCACGCCACCGGCCAGGTACACGTCTCCTTCACCACACATCACTGCACGGGCGGCATCCATGATCGCCTGCATACCGGAAGCACATAAACGATTTACAGTATTACCGGCAACAGTTACCGGCAAACCAGCCAGCAATGCGGCCATACGCGCCACATTCCGGTTATCTTCACCGGCCTGGTTGGCAGCGCCGGCAATTACATCTTCTATTACAGCAGGATCGAGAGAAGGATTTCTTTCCATCAACGCCTTCAGCAGATGAGCCAGCAGATCATCCGGGCGGACGGTACTTAATGCGCCCCCGTAACGGCCTATCGGCGTACGCACCGCATCTACAATATATGCAACTTGCATGTGGTTGTTTTGGTTTATATGCAAATAAAACACATCCCGCCAACTCAACCAATAAAACATAACGCCCCTTTTGCACAGAAATTCGCAAAAACCGCCAGATATAACCGGATTCCCGCCTTTCAGTAATTGTTGCTTGACTCCTCCCCTTGCCGGGCCTAGTTTTGCCGCTGTCATTAATTCTATCAAAAAATAACCCCAAAATGAAACACCTAAGTAGCGTGGTGTGGCTGGCAATCTGTTTGCTCAGCACTACACCTGTAATTGTGAAAGCCCAACAACCCGCGGGTGAAAATGAGGCGAACCTCTCCGAACTTTTGTACAGACCCATTAAACCCACTGCCAAAATCATGGAAGGCACGGAACCTTCCCGGCAGGTAGCAACACCCCGTGGCGCCGTAAACGTAAGAAACCTCCGCGCCGCCCCTAAATGGAACCTGGCTGCGGACAACACCACCGCACGGCAAATCAATATCGATAACCTCCAGTTGCTGCCGGACAAAGTGATCACCGTTAAAAAAGTGAACGCACCGCTCTATTGCACGCCTCCGACCGTAACTATCGGCTGCTGCAGCTATTCCATCAAAGATGAAGTAGCCAATAAAAGCCTGATGTACGCCTCTCCCGCAGCGGTGTTCAGCAACGAAAACGATGCACGCACCTTTGCCAGCAGCCTGTCGCCCAAAGTTCCTTTCTTCCTCCCGTATACCAACAGCAAAGTGTATCCGGCAGGCGCCTGGAAGTATGATAACGGCAATGGCCACGGCTCAGTGGATTACCTCAAAACCAGCGACGCCTATGGCCCTGGCATCGATCCAACCTTTGGCGTATACGCTTCCGCCGCCGGAAAAGTAGTAACCGCCATGTGGGACCCGTTCTTCGGAAATGTGGTGATCATAGAACACAAAGCAGCAGACGGAACATCCTATCGCACCGGCTACTTCCACCTCCGTGGCGGTTTTGATCATGATGTGGCGAACGCAAAAGTCATTAAAGTGAATGACCCCAACGACAAAGACGCCCGCGATACCAAGTATAAAAAATTTGCCAACCTGCCCAACCCGTCACAATTACTGTGGGGTACCAACGCCCAAAAGCTGAAAGTAAAAGCAGGAGATTATGTATACGCCGGCCAGCAAATTGCCTGGGCTGGTAACACGGGCTTTGGTGGCGCCGGCTGGGGACTTAACCAGGACGGCACCCCTACCAATCCCAATACCGGCAACAACCACCTGCATTTTATGCTCTGGGTGAAAAGTCCCGGTACTGGCGCCGACTGGATGGAAGTAGATCCCTATGGCGTGTATGCTACTTCAGAAAGCAGCAACAGCTCCTGCTATGAAATAGGCGCCAACGGCGGATTTAACCGCTTCTTTGCACCTTTCTATCCTTCTTTCCACAATGTACCGGTGCAGTATATCACCCAATACTGGGGCTACTATACCGGCATGGGCATGGCACTGCAAACGCTGAGCGTACATAAATCCGGTAACCAGTACCTCGCATCCGGTTCTTTCCAGCAGGGACTTCCCGGCGCCTGGTATTGCCGCATTAACATGAACAGCACCCAGTACCAGCAGTACTTCGACGAATATTATGGCAAAGGATATATTCCCCGGCAGATCTCCGTTACCAACGATAACGCCGGTAATCCATTGTTTACCGCTATCTGGCAGAAAAGAGGCAATGAAAACTTTGCCGCCGTACACAATGCCACAGATGAAGTATACGCCGCCAAATGGAAAACCTACGTGGAACAGCAGAAAATGCGCGTAACCGAGCACGTAGTATACTATGCCGGTGGTAAACGCTACCATGCCGGGGTATTTGGCAGCAGCAATCCCGGAGGGTTTTACATGTATTATGGCATGAATACCAACGACTTTACAAAGAAGTTCGAGGAATTAAATAAAGCAGGTTTGATGACAGTGAATGTAAACATCGAGGAAAACGGGAGCCAGAATAACGTAGGTGGGCTCTGGTGGCCTAAGAACAAGGCGTACTATTCGTATATGAATATGACTCCGTCCGACTACCAGGCTAAGTTCACCGACCTGACGGCCCAGGGATACCGGCTGTTCAGGATCCAGGGATACGACAATTCCTCCCATTTTGCCGCTATCTGGATGAAATAAGCCGAATACGCCTTTATAAGCGGATGCCACAGCTGGAAACGGCTGTGGCATTCAGTTTTAAAGGACATTCTGTCAGTACGCCAATATTACGTATCTTTGCCGTTACTTTCCGACTGCCGTAAGGCAGCCAACTGCTCAATTAATGATAATGAAGTCTGACAATAAAAATATCCGGCATTTAAGTTTACCGGCTTTACAGGAATATTTCGGGTCAATAGGCGAAAAGCCTTTCCGTGCAAAACAGGTATACGAGTGGCTTTGGCTGCGGCATGCCGATAGTTTTGAGGCAATGACCAACCTCTCTAAAGAATTACGACAAAAATTAACGGAGCATTTTTCCCTTCCTGCTGTAAAGGTGGATACCGTACAGCAAAGCAATGATGGTACCATCAAAAGCCGTTTCCGCTTACACGATAATCACCTGGTAGAAGGTGTGCTGATTCCGACCGACAGCCGGCAAACCGCCTGTGTATCCTCACAGGTAGGCTGCAGCCTGAGCTGCAAGTTTTGTGCTACCGGCTACATGGAACGCAAGCGCAACCTCGACTACGATGAAATTTATGATGAAGTGGCGCTGCTGAATAAGCAAGCCCTGGAATCATCCGGCAAGAAGCTGAGCAACATCGTGTTCATGGGCATGGGCGAACCCCTGCTTAACTACAAGAATGTATTACAGGCCATTGAGCGTATCACTTCCCCCGACGGACTGGGCATGTCGCCAAAACGTATTACCGTTTCTACCGCCGGCGTGGCCAAAATGATCCGCCAGCTGGGCGACGATAAAGTACGCTTTAACCTGGCACTGTCTTTACACGCCGCCAATGACAAGAAACGCAGTGAAATTATGCCTATCAACGATTCCAACAACCTCAAGGAATTGATAGACGCGCTGAACTACTTCTACAAGGCTACTGAAAACGAAATTTCTTTCGAATATATCCTCTTCAAAGATTTTAACGACTCAAAAGAAGATGCTGATGAGCTGATTAAAATATACAGGCAGGTTCCCGCTGATCTGGTAAACATCATCGAATACAACCCGATTGATATGGCCCGGTTCCAGAAACCGGACGCCAAAAAAGCAGAAGAGTTCATGGAATATCTTGCCAAAAACCGGGTGAATGCAAGATTGCGTCGCAGCCGTGGTAAAGATATCGATGCGGCATGCGGACAACTCGCCAATAAAGGCTGATACTATAACAATATTCCTATTGGTCATGCACGCATGATCATCAATCAATAATAATTTATGAAGAAAAAACAACCTGCTAAAAAAGGGTTTGGTCCATCAAGGGATAACAAATTTGGTAAAAGCGACAAACCAGCAGGCAACCGCAACCGCTCCTCCGCTGATGGCGAAAGGCCAGGAAGAGCATCTGCAAAAGATAACCGCAGCGCTGACGACAGCTCCTCATCCCGCAGGCCCCGTTTTGGTGGCGAAAGCGCCGGTGATGAAAAACCTGCTTTCCGCAAACGCACTTTCGACAGCAACGGCAGACCGGCCCGCAAAAAAGGACCCGCTACCGATAGCTTTGGAAATGATAAACCTCAACGCGGCAAACGCAGCACCGGCAGCAGCGAAGAGAAACCTCCGTTCAAACGCAGCTTTGGCGAAAAAGGCGAAGAAAAACGTTCTTTCGGCAGAAGTGATGATAAACGCTCTTTTGGTAAAAGCGACGATAAACGCTCTTTCGGCAGAAGCGATGACAAACGCTCCTTCGGCCGGGATGAAAAAGCAGGCGCCCGTAAACGTTTCGACAAAGACGAAAAGCCTTTCCACAAACGCAGCAACGACAACGACTTTAAAGACAAGAAAGATAAACCCGATGGCGAACGCGCTTTCAGCGCTTTCAGAAAAGATGGTGAACGTCCGGAACGTGTACGCAGCTTCGATAAAGAAGAAAGCCGTGAAAGAGCCCCGCGCAAACGTACCTACGGTGCAGGCGCCGCTAAGAAAACGGACGACAACAGCGCTTTTCACTTCCACGGAGAAAAGAAAAAAGGCGGAAAAGAAACACCAAGTGGCTTCAACCGTAAAAAGTTCTTTGATAAAACCAACGAACGCTTCGCCGATAAACAGGATAAAAAAAAAGGCACAAAAGTAAGAGGCGCTAACGATCACGAACATACGAACGAAGGCAAAGAAAGCATATTTGGCCCCGGTGAAATGCCGCTGAACAAATTTGTGGCCCATTGTGGTCTTTGCTCCCGCAGAAAAGCAGTAGACCTGATCAAGGAAGGCAAAGTAACCGTGAATGGCAAAGTGGTAACAGAACCCGCTACCAAAGTAACCAGCAGCGATGTGGTAACTATGCAGGATAAAAAAATTACCCCGACTAAAAACCTGGTATACATTCTCCTGAATAAACCCAAAGGCTACATTACTACCACCGATGATCCGGAAGGCCGCAAAACAGTAATGGACCTGATCCAGGATGCCGCAGAAAACGAAAGGGTATACCCTGTAGGACGCCTTGATCGTAATACCTCCGGCCTGTTGCTGCTCACCAACGATGGTGAACTGGCACAACGCCTGGCTCATCCTAAACACAACATCAAAAAGATTTACCAGGTAGAACTGGATAAACCACTGACTAAAACCGACTTCGAGCAAATCATTGCAGGCGTAACCCTGGAAGATGGTGTGGCCCTGGTAGATGCGCTGGGTTATGTGGATCCGAAAGATAAAAAGCAGGTGGGCATTGAAATTCACAGTGGTAAAAACCGCATTGTCCGCCGCATCTTTGAACACCTGGAATATACAGTGGAAAAACTGGACCGCGTAATGTATGCGGGTCTTACCAAAAAAACACTGAACCGTGGGCAGTGGCGCTTCCTCAATGAGAAAGAAGTAATCCTGCTGAAACACTTTAAAAAATAACTGCCGATTTACGGAATGCGATTATCAGAACATATTATACTCGAAACGCCTGATTTTGTTGTAGTCAACAAGCCTTCAGGAATGCTTACGTTGCCCGACCGTCATGATAATGAGCTTACCTCCCTGATAGCCATCATGAAAAAGGCTTACGGGGAAATATTCACGGTACACCGGCTCGACCGCGAAACCAGTGGCATTATCCTGTTTGCACGCAACGAAGCAGCGCATAAATATTTCTCGCAGCTTTTTGAAAGCAGGGATGTAAAGAAGTTTTACCTCGGACTGGTAAGTGGTCAACCAGTACCTAAGCAGGGCAATGTGAGTGAAGGGATCATGGAACACCCTGTACAAAAGGGTAAGATGGTGACTAACCGTAAGGGTAAGCCATCCTCTACAGATTATGAAGTACTGGAAGAATTTGGCCTTTACAGCCTGGTAAGGATGCAGATCCATACCGGTCGTACCCACCAGATCAGGGTGCATATGAAGTACCTGGGACACCCCATTGCAGTAGATGAATTTTACGGCAGCGCGCAACCGGTGCTGTTATCTTCTATCAAGAAAAAATTCAAGTTAGGCAAACATACAGAAGAAGAGCGGCCATTACTCAGCAGGCTGGCCCTGCATGCGTCTATGCTGATCTTCAAAGACCCTTCCGGCAAGGAATATACGATTGAAGCACCGCTGCCAAAAGATATGAGTGCCCTGTTAACGCAACTACGGAAACACCGTGGTAAGCAGCCGGCAGGCGAAGAATAAAATTAAAAGAGCCGTGTATTGTACACGGCTCTTTTAATTTTATTTTACCAGCTCTGTTATCTTCCCCTGATTGGCTGTTATGGTATGACCGTTTTCAAGATAGATCTTACCATCCCTGTAAACAGCCGGGTAAGTTTTTCCATCTCTGAAATAATTCCCGGGAACCGGGATATCTCCTTCTTTCCCAAGCTTTACCGGTTCTTTAAACCTGTCAATGATCCATTCACCGGTGGAAGGACGAAACACTGCCATTTCTGCTCTGCCATCGCCATCGTAATCACCGGGAACTGGAATGTCGCCGGGGATATGCTTTACCTGCAACGGAATATTACCCAAACTTGTTTGCCATAACGAATTATCCGTACGAAATACGCCTACGTCCAGCATGCCATCTCCGTCATAATCCGCCGGAACGGGAATACCATTTTTATGTCCGAACCGGATGCTGTCCAGGCCATCAAAATACCAGGTAAGCGTAGCTGGGCGGTACACTGCCACCTCTGCAAAACCATCGCCGTCGTAATCTCCGCACACCGGGATATCACCTGCTTGTCCAAGTGTAACTACTTCCCCGCCCTGGAGATAGAATTTACCTTCGGAAGGCCGGAATACAGCTAACTCCGTTTTGCCGTCACCGTTATAATCCGCCGGTGCAGGAATGTCTCCTTCTTTTCCAAACGCTATATCGGGCTGCCCTGCTATCTTCCATACACCACGGGAAAAGAAGGCAATGTCGGTATGCTGGTCATTGTCGTAATCATGATAACGGGCTACGTTGGTATGATGAAACCACGGCAGTGTAAACTCGCTATCTGCATCCTTTTCTTCTTCACCTGTGTAAGGCGAAAAAGTACGTACACTGATCAGGTCTTTCGATTTCGAAAACTTCATCAAACGCATTAACCCATGACCACCATTTGGCCGGCTCTGGTAGTCGGATAAAAACGACCGGATAATATTCCCGGCGTAGCCATCCTGACGATACCCTTCGCCGTTATCGCCCACATGTCCTGATAAGGTTAACATCACGTTAGGGTAACTTTTCAGCCGGTCGAACACACGTTGCGCCTGTTTTGAAAATTTCGGAAAACCCTTCTTGTTAGTACCTGTTGTTTTATTAAAATGAATGATAGAATGACTCACAAGGATCGCCTTCCTGTCGCTGTATTTCTCCAATAGCTGGCTGGCCCATTTGTTCATCCCCTCAATATCTTCCCCATAAGAATCATACTCTAAAAAGATGCTGATAAATTTAATACCACCGGCTTCAAAAAGATCGTAGTGACTATCATTATTATCGCCATAGTGCCCCCCATACCATTTTTTACCCTTAAAATGTTCGATGCCGAAATACTTGTTGTACTGATCTGTTTTACCACTCAGCGGGTATTGACTTTTAGTCTGGTCGTGATTTCCTACGGCCATGCCATACGGAATACCCTGCGGATATCCGGCTTGCGGTTTCTCCAGCAGATACATGGATGCCGCTGCATTGACCCATTGTTGCGGAAATTTTTCACCGTCCTCAGAGATGTCTCCCAGATGGATCACATATCTGATGTTCTCCTTTGCCGCATTTTTTACGATCCACTCCGTTTGTGCAGTAAACATTTCTTTCTTTCCACCATTTTTCTCTGCAGTGTAATACTGGGTATCCGGAATTACGGCAATAGAAAACTCATCTTCTTCTTTTTGTTGTGCATTGCTAAAGCCACCCATCGTTAACAGTAGCAGTATACAAAAGCCTCTTTTCATCATCATGATATGCTGGTTTGAAAACTATTAAAAGTAGCCGGGGTTCTGGATGATCTTTGGATTGAGTCCCACCTCATTCTGAGGTATGGGAAATAACAGGTGATGCTGATCAATCACGTACGCATCTGATGAAAGATATGGCAGTTGTTCCCTGATCTTAACGCCAAAGGCATTGATCACAGATAGCGCCTTACCGCTTCTGAGCAGATCTGTCCAGCGATGGTTTTCAAATGCCAGTTCTACCCTGCGTTCATGAAAAATAGCGGCACGCAGCTGGGCGGGATCTGTATTAGTGAAATCGGCCAACCCTGCTCTTCTCCTTACCCGGTTCAACGGCGTCAGTGCATCGGAAGATTTACCCTGTTCATTTAAGGCTTCTGCCAATAAGAGCAATGCATCAGAAAAACGGTAGATAGGGAAATCATCACCGGAGCCGGTGGGTGATTCCAGCGGAGCATGCAGATACTTTTTTATGTACGGCACACCAATTTTTCCCGTGGCAGGAACGTAATTGATAATGCTTTTTGCGGCTGAATATTTAAAGTAGTTGCTGGCATCATAGGTACCTTCTGCAATGCCGACAGAGGCTTCCAGGCGGTTGTCGCCGGCTTCAAAATCACTGATCAGATCATTGCTGGGCGTATTCCATCCACCTGTGCTGGTATTGTCAATAGAAATACCCGTTAGCAGTTTAGTGTCTTTACTTCTTGGTAAAAAATGAAAAGACAACACATTGGGCGTAGCACCTGTTAATGTACCTCCGAGAAACTGGATTTCAAAAACCGATTCCTTACTATTCTTATTCGCTGGCATAAAGGCATCTGCATAGTTTGCATTAAGATCATAGCCCATAGTCAGCATACTGTTTAGCAGCTTCTCTGCATCTGCCCATTTTTTCTGCGTGGCATACACTTCGGCGAGTAGTATAGTCGCTGATCCTTTGGTGGCCTCTCCTGTTTGCGGGAACTTTGCTGGTGGCGCCAGTTCAGCGATAGCATCCTGTGCATCCGCAATGATCCGGGCATATACTTCTGCTTCGGTGGCACGGGCCTTAAATGCCTCATCTGCCGTAGTCACTTCTTTTATAAACAGAGGAACACCTCCGTATAAACGCACGAGTTTAAAGTAGTTGAGCGCCCTTAAAAATTTGGCCTGTCCATCGAGGTTTGCTTTTACTTCGTTGTTAAGATCAGCGCCTTTCAATCTTTCGATAATGATATTACAACGCGAGATGCCGGTGTAACTATGTTGCCAGGTGGCCGCTACATAAGCATTGGTAGAGGTATTGATAAAGTCGGAAATGTTTTCACGTTCCACAATAGAAGTACCCCTGTTACCTGGTATAGCCTGATAAATGGTGTTATCAGAGTGCATTTCTGAAGTAAAATAATCATTCACCAGCACATCCCGGAGAGGTGCATAGGCGGCCACTACAGCCGATCTGAATTGTTGCTCCGTTTTATAAAATACGTCGTCGGTATATGCATCTTCAGGCGACCGTTCGATAAAATCCTTGCTGCAGGATATTGTCACTGCACACAAAAGGATCATCACTGTATATAGCTTTTTCATATTTTGTCAGCGTTAAATGATTATTTAAATGTGGTGGTGAATCCAAGAGAAAAGGTTCTTGGTATAGGGTAGGCATTTTCATCTACACCAACACCCGACGTAGGATCAGAGCCGCCCACATTTATTTCCGGATTCATACCTGAATAGCCCGTTAATACAAACGCCTGTTGTATAGATGCAAAGACCCTCAGGTTTTTTATCATCGCGTTTCTTAAAGGCACCGTATATCCAAGTGTTATATTTTTGGCAGTGAGATAAGATCCATCTTCTATCCATTGACTGTTTACCTGTCTTCCCATTGCGGTGGTACCTGATTTGGTACGCGGATAAACGCCCGATCCCGGGTTTTCTTCTGAGCGCCAGCGATCGGCAGCTGCGGCCAGCGGAAGACGGGAACCATCCATGTTGGTTTGATACGCCCATTTAGCCGCGTTCAGGATTTTTCCGCCAACAGAAAAGGTCATGTCAATGTTCAGGTCAAAATTTTTATACCTGAAGTTGTTCACGATACCGCCGGTAAATGTTGGCGTAGGATCGCCAATAAAAGTGCGGTCGTTCACATCATCAATAACGCCATCACCGTTGATGTCCTTCACCTTGATTGTTCCGATATCAGAGTTACCGTTTGGCTTGGCAGTGGTACTTAAATACTTGGGAGAGTTGGCAAGGTCGGCAGCATCTTTATATAATCCTTCAAAAACAAATCCGTAAAACTCACCCAGGTGATGTCCTACCTGCTGACGGTAATAATCTGAACTCACCGTTACATTTCTCCTGATATAACCGGGATCTACAAGGTTGGTAATCAGGTTCCTGTCGAACGATAAAGCCAGGCTGGTATTCCATTTCAGGCTACCGGTAAGATTTTTAGAACTCACAGAAAATTCATGTCCCCACATTTTAAGTTCACCCACATTAAAAATGATTTGGTTAAACCCGGATGATGTAGGTATGGAGCGTTGCTGAATCAGTCCATCCGTTAATTTGCGGTAATAATCGTAGGTAAAAGTGAGGCGGTTATCCAATACGCCCAGCTCCAGACCGATGTCGAACTGCTTGTTGCGCTCCCATCTCAAATCCTTATTAGGCAGCCGGTTGATGGTTTGTCCCTGGGTGATTACGTTATTAAAGTTGTAGTAATAAGTGCCGATAGTGGCCTGTGGATCATAGTTACCGGCGAAGAAGTTATTACCTGTGATCCCGTAACTGGCCCGTAGTTTAAGGAAGTTAACGCCTTTTACATTCTTCATAAATGATTCATCGCTAACGATCCAGCCCGCAGCTACTGACGGGAAGCTGCCCCACTGTGTATTCTCTCCGAATTTTGAGGAGCCATCGCGTCTGAGTGCTGCAGACAAAAGATACTTCCCTTTATAATTATAATTCACCCGGCCTATGGTCGACAATAATGAATAGGATCCCGCACCACTGCTACCGGTAACACTGGTGGCGGCACCGAGGTATTCAATATCATCACTGGTGAAACCGAGACCTGTCAGTGTGTTATTATAGGTGCTGAATTCCTGCGCCGAGTAGCCTACCAATGCCTCTATATTATGATCTTTAAAGAAGGTTCTGTTATACACCAGGTTTCCCTCTGCGGTCCATGAGCCGTTATCAACTGCCGAGCTGGTTCCCGTGGTTTGTCCCTGTGTGCCAGTAACCAAACCCGACTGGAAATACTTGCGTGTTTCAGCGCCTTTATCTGCCGCCAGATTGCCCTTGATGCTTAATCCCGGCAGGAATTCATAGTTCAGGTAAATGTTACCGAGTATGCGGGTTGTTTTATAATCGTCGTTGGTTAATTCATAAGTAGCGAGTGGATTGATATAGGCCACCATACCTGGAGAAGAAACGTTGCGCGTGTAGGAACCATCTGCATTATAAGGACTTACCAATGGACTGGCCTCGAAGAACCTTTCAAAGTATCCGCCCACACCGTCACTATTCAACCTGTTGTTATGATCCATCCGGTAACTCGGCGCCAGGTTGAAACCTATTTTGAGCTTATTGTTTTCGGTGGTAAAATCCTGGTTAAAACGCATTGAATATAACTTGGTGCCGGTATTGATCAATACACCTTGTTGCTCCTGGTAGCCTGCTATTACGGTAGATGAAGAGTGTTCACGCGCCGTTCGCACGGTGAGGTCATAGCTTTGAATAGGCGCCGTTCTGGTTAGCAATTTAAACCAGTTGGTGCCTTCTCCATACTGCTCCGGGTTGTCGTAAGCGGCGTGATAATCGGCAGAAACGGAATAGCCGGGTTCATACTTCAATCCATCTTCTGCACGCTCTTTCATGAAGGTAGCAAACTCTCTTGCAGTCATCATCTTCGGCAGTTTACCGGTAGGGATCTTCTGCAAACCGTAGTAGCTGGAGAATTCAATTTTTGCGTCGCCTGGCTTTGCATGTTTGGTGGTAATGAGTACTACACCGTTTGCGGCTCTTGATCCATACAATGCAGTGGCGGATGCGTCTTTAAGAAAACTATAGCTTTCTATTTCTGCAGGATTGATGTTATTGATACTTCCTGTAATGGGGTTACCATCAATTACAAAAAGCGGTTGATTGCTTGAGTAAAAAGATGCTGCGCCCCGGATAATAAACCCCATACCGCGCCCGGGCTGGCCGCTGGTTTGGGATACCTGAACGCCGGCTACTTTTCCCTGCAACTGCTGGGCAAACTGGGTTACCGGCATGTCCTGCAAAGACGACGCATCAACGGTTGCAATTGAGCCTGTAATTTCGCGGCTTTTCTGCTTACCATAACTCACCACTACTTCTGTCAGTTTGTTATCGGCCAGCTGCATGGAAAAATCAAGCGAGGTGGTTTTTCCTTCTTTTATAACAACATTATTCGATTTCTGCGACCTGAAAGAAACGTAAGTTACTTCAAGTGTATAGTTGCCTGGTTTAAGGTTGAATGTGTAATCGCCGTTAGCGTCACTTTGAACAACCTGGCCGGTTTCCAGCGCCCTGATTGTTGCGCCGGGCAAAGGCGCGCCTTTTTCGTCCACCACTCTTCCTGATAATTTACCGGGCGCTTGTGGAACAGGTTTGGTATCAATCACCACATAGCCTTCTACCAGCTTATAGTCGAGATTGGTTGACTCCAACACCTTTTCAATCAGGTATTTTACGGTTGAGTGGTCTGAATCAATAGTGATTTTTTGTTTGAGTCCTGCCAACAACTTTTCCGGCAGTACAAACCTGATTCCGCTCTTTGCCTGAATAGTTAACAGGCTTTCTTTCACGCCGGCGTGATCCAACTTAACAGCAATCACTTTGTCCAGTTGCTGGCCACGGGCGTTTCCGGCCAGCAGTACGCCAATAAAAGTAAGTTGCGCGATTAAAAGTATACATGAACATCTCATCATAAACTTAGTTGTGGGATGTAATCCTTTTTGCATTAATTTTTGTATTAAGGTTGGCCGGCGTCAGCCGGAATCGTTGTTAATTTCCTTTCGCTTTATCCTGTTGCCTCTTATGGGCGTGCAGTTTCACGACATCACATGCGGCGTCCCTATCCAATGATGGACAGCTTTTTTTTAATACATATCGTTTGTTTATTTTAAGATTAGCGAATAACGATTTCCCCGTTTTTCATTTCGTAGCTGAAATGGCCTGCTGCGGCCAGCACGTTCAATATCTTATCTATTGGCACCCTGGCGTCCAGTGTCAGCGTCATTTTTTCCGCTGATTTTGTGTGTTGTTTAAAAGTGATTTTCACATTGTACCACCGCTGCAATACCTCTGCAATATCATTGAGCGAAGCATTGTTGAATGTTAACCGGGCTTCCTTCAGGTCCTGTACTTCTTCCGGATCAACTGTTTCTCTTTTAATTTCACCGTGATCAAACAGCACTTTTTGCCCTGGCGTTAAAACGGCCAGTGATCTGGAAAAATCGGTGCCTACCTGGTCCACCTTTACTTTCCCGGTAGCTACTTCCACCAGTAAGGGTTTATTTTTAAATGCTTCTATTTTAAAAGAAGTCCCTAATACTTTGGTTTGCACATCGCCGGTATGAACGGTGAACGGCTTATGCTTCTCTTTCGTTACTTCAAAAAAAGCTTCTCCATACAGATAGATATCCCTGGTATCTCCGGAAAAATTCTCAGGATATTTCAAACGGCTGCCTGCGCCCAGGTATACCACGCTGCTATCAGAAAGAATTATTTTTGACCGCTGCCCGTTTGGGTTGTTGCTTTCCACAAAAGCCACCTGTGTTCCTCTTTTATTACTTAAATAACTGATGGTATAAATACCCATAGCTGTCAGGATCAGGCCAATCCAGATGGCAGCATGCCGCAGGTGTAATAAGCTCCTCCTACGCGCAATATTCACATGCCCTATCCTTTCCTGCATGGATTTTTTCAACTCCTGCTGCCGGGGATGAACAGATTTGTCGTTCTCAAATACGATCCAGTCTTTACCAGCATTTGCAGACAGGATGTCCTCCAACAATTTTTCTGATGCAGGATCTTTCAGAAACAGGTTTACCAGTCGCTCCTCCTCGGCCGAACATTTGCCTGCTAAAAATTTCTCAATTAATTCCCGGTTTATTTGTCTTGACATGCTGGTTTAACAGAGCATAAAAGGTCCCTGTTAATCATATAGGGACAAAAAAGAAGACGAAGGGCTATCCGATGTTGAAGAAAAAACAGAAACATAATTTACCGGGGGACCGGGGTGTTATTATATGTAAAATAATTACCCTGTATGGGGTATAAAAAAGGGGGGTAAGTGTATTGGGAGTGTATGGGAAGTGTATGGTGAGTGTATGGTGAGTGTATGGGAACAGTATGGGGAGTGTATGGGGAGTGTATGGGAACAGTATAGGGACTGTATAGGAACTGTATGGGGAATACGACACATACACGACTCCTAAGTATCCGAGAAGTATCAGAGAAGTATGGGAGAAGTATACAGGAAGTAATGACAACCGCCTGCTTAAATATTATTTTTAATATATTATGAATGCAGAAAAAGCAGTAGAAATCCTGTGAGCGCCGGCAACACTGTATCGCTATGGTTATTGAGCTGCTTTCTGAAATGATTCAGGGAGAATTTAATATGGTTCTTAACGGTATTAATAGAAATATTGAGGTCGTTGGCAATTTCGGCGTGGGAGAGATCGCCTTCCCTGCTCATTTGAAATACAATTTTACGCTGGGGGCTTAATGAATCAAGATGGAAATGATATTTTGCTTCCAGTTCCCTGGTGTCCAGTTGGTGGTCGGCCGGGGTAGCCACAAAGGAAAGGTTATTCTCAATAAATTCTATCGGGGCTATGGAAACGGCTTTTTTACGGATCGCCTTGATGGTGGCGTTTTTGGCTGCTCTGAAGATATATGGTTTAAACTCGCCTTCTATCTGTAGTGTATGTCTTTTATCCCATATCCACATCATCAGGTCCATGATGGCTTCTTCTGCAAAGTATTCATCCTTCACATAGCCAAGTGCGTAGTTATACAATCTTCCAAAATAGCGATCAAATAAAGTATTAAATGCTTTGAGATTGTTTTTGGTACATTCTTCCAGTAGCTGCTTATCTGATAGTAAACGATATTCCATAAAAATGGATTGAATGTATTTTTCAGCAAAACTAGAGACCAGAGTTTGTTTTTCTGCTACGTGGGATGTTAACTGTGCATTAATAAACTGTTACCTCAATAATAATATCTGGCAGGAGTAGGGGCATAAAAAAAACGGGGAGAAATCCCCGTTTCGTAAAAATCAAAAACCAACCATTAAAAAATCTTTATAAGAAAGCCTTACGGCTCTTTAAATACTATTTGTTGGGCTGTGGTGTTGTTCTCAGGTAAGGCTTGATAATTTTGTGGCCTTTCGGAAAACGTGCAGGAATATCTGCTGTTGGCACCGCTGCCGTAACGATTACGTCTTCACCATCTTTCCAGTCGGCTGGTGTAGCTACGCTGTATTTAGCAGTCAGCTGCAGGGAATCCAGTACACGGAGCACTTCTACGAAGTTTCTGCCGGTAGAGGCCGGGTAGGTGATGATGAGTTTTACTTTTTTGTCCGGTCCTATGATAAACAAGGATCTTACCGTAAATGTTTCAGAGGCATTTGGATGAATCATATCATACAGGTTTGCCACTGTTTTGTTTTCATCTGCAATAATAGGAAAAGTTACGTCACACTGTTGTGTTTCGTTAATATCATTTATCCAGCTCAGGTGTTTATCTAATGGATCTACGCTGACAGCCAGTACTTTAGTATTACGTTTTGCAAACTCTTCCTTTAATAAAGCCGTTTTTCCCAATTCGGTAGTACATACCGGGGTAAAATCTGCCGGGTGGGAAAACAAGATACCCCAACCTTCGCCGAGGTAATCGTAAAAATCTATTTCCCCTAAAGTGGTATTGGCTTTGAAATTAGGAGCAACATCTCCCAGTCTTAAACTCATAGTTCTACGATTTAATTGACCAAAAATAGCATTTTCCTACAAAATTTATAGACTTTAAGGGATTTTTTTCAGAATTTTGCGCTTTTTTTTTCCGGGGCAAAGGTTTTGGGGGCTAACAAACAATGGAAATTGGGGGTTCATTCAAACGGATACCAGGGGCTAACACCAATGGGTATCAGGGGTTAACATAAATGGATGCAAGGCTTGGCGGTTAACGTAAATGGATACCGGGGTTAACATAAACAGATGTCCGGGAATTAACATACATGGACACCGGGGCTAACATAAATGGATTCTTTTTCATCTTTGTGTCTTTCAGGGTTAACATAAATGGATCATCAGGGTTCATCAACGGATAGAAATATGGTTATAAGTATTTATGTATTTGAGGTGTACAGCTGCCAGGCATAATATGCCATACTGAACTTGTTATCGTCTTCCAGGGCGGCCATTACCCGGGCAGCGTCTTCCCCCAATTCTAATTCGATAAAACCGAGATACAGGTTATAGGCGTCATGAAGCATTTGAATGCAATACTCCATTTTCTCATTGGCGTCGTTTGAGTTGTACCGGGCGGCAGGCGGCAATGTAGGCACGGTGGGTACCGGCATCTGGATCACACGCTCTATATAATAACACTCTTCATCGGCATATGCCTCCCAGTTATCGTCGTGCTGCAAACAGGGCCTCCTCATGTGAAATACGAGGTGATCAAACACTACGGCGCCACCCAGTTCCGCTTCCAGGTCAATAATGTCCGGCGTGCGGCGCATATCTTCCAGCTTTTTCACAATCGTCATCTGCACCGCATCATGCTTGTCCTGGCTGAAACGCAGCATGATGTTCATTACTTCGTAAGTAGTTACAAAATCGCAGGGATACCACACCTCATCCAGTAGCGCCTGGCCCCAGAGCGTCAGGTAATTGGAATCATCCATAATGATCTGCCCAATTGAAATGGCCTGTACCTGCGTAATTGCTGTAGTTGTATTTACCTTATTCATAACCATCAGGTTTTAATAACACTACAAATTTATCGGCGCCGCACGCAAGGGATTTGCGTAGTGATCTTTTGATGATAATTTTTTTAATCCTCGTCGCAAAAGCGGGAATTGTTTATTTTTATTATCTAAATTTTATCTTTTGCCAAAGAATAAAGACGCGGTGTCGCGCTACCGCTGGATCGACGAGCGGTTGCGCAGTAAGCAGAAACCCAAACCTACCCTGGATAACCTGATTGAATATGTATCGGACAAGATGGGAACTGCAATTTCTACCCGCACTATCCAGAAAGATATCCAGGATATGCGCCAGGACCCTGAACTGAACTATATGGCGCCTATCGTATATGAGCGCAGCAGCGGCACCTACCGCTACTCAGACGATAGCTTCTCCATCAGTAATTCCCCTATAGAAGAAGCAGATCTGCAGGGGCTGGAAATTGCCATTGGTATACTGGAACAATTCCGGAGCCTCCCGGTAGTACAACAGTTTGAAGATGCCATCCTGAAAATTGCTGCCAGTCTCAAAATGAACAGGGAAGCCCTCCAGCATAAAGGACTCATCAAATTTACCCGGGCATCCCACTACAAGGGCGCAGAACATATCCCCGAAATAGTAGACGCCATCAAAAACCTGGAAGTGATCCGCATCGCCTACCAGAGCTTCGACCGCGATGAGCCTAAGGAACACTGGGTGGAACCCTATCACCTCCGCGAATACCAGCACCGCTTTTACCTCATCGGGAAAAGCCAGAAAACCCGCGGTGGCGCTGTAGTTACCTTTGCCCTCGACCGCGTGGTGAAACTATGGCCTACCAATAAACATTTTGATGAAAAGAATTTCGACGAAGCCAGCTACTTCCAGCACGCAGTAGGCATCACCGTACACGACGGAGATCCGGAAAATGTATTGCTGAGCTTTACACCACGACAGGGGAAATATATTAAGTCGCAACCCATCCACACTTCCCAGGAAATAGTGGAAGACAACAGCGATGAATGCCGTATATCCCTCAACGTTGTTATTAACCCGGAACTGACCATGACACTGCTGAGTTATGGCGCCCAGGTGAAAGTGCTGAAACCCGCACACCTGGCTAAGAAAATGGCTGAGGAAGCCAAAGCCATGGCGGCGTTGTATAAATAATACCGTATTCCGCTATTGCGCCACAGGAAATATATCCCCCGGCCCAATAGCGGAAATGTTTCTTAAGGATTTGGTTTGGTAAACAAACTATCTGCTACCGGCTGATTCATTTCTATCTTCAGAATATTAACTTTAACCCCACCCGGGTCCTGCTCTGTAACACCCGGATAAGTAAGTCCCTCCGGCGTTTTCTTATAATCAGACAACAACGTTACCAACTCCATATCCTGTCCTTGTACGTTCATATGATTGGTAGCCTTCACCAGCAGGTAAGTGTTGGCATCCAGGTAAGCAATACCCGATGTACCATCCGCAGCAGTGATCTTCAGCTTATACGCCGGCGACCCGCTCACGGTATCCTTTCCTAATAATTCTATCTTTTTTCCCTTGCTCTTGTAGTCATACAACTCTCCTCTCACATCCAGCTGGGTTTTCATCAGCTTCAGCATTTCCGGGTTCATTTCCTGCGGCGTTGTTTGCTGCATCACCGGCATCAGGCTCCAGCCTGCATTACGGGTTACTACCTGCACATTGCTGGTGCCATTCACGGTAAACTCCAGCCGCATCGCTTCATCCTGCTTCACCCACCGCTTAATGGGAACGGTTTGCCCCTGCACTTCCATATTTCCCTCTACATACTGCGATTTAATTCCTTTCAACTTCGCCTCACCTCCCATCGCTACAATATTCTTTGCTATCAATTCATCGGCAGATTGTGCACTGGTGCAATAACCGGCAATCAGAAAAGCTGTTAACAGCGTATAAAACCTGGTTCCTGTCATCATAAAAATTAATTTTCCGTTGATAAATAAGATATCCTAAAACAACTCCGGCATCTCTTTTCAAAAAATACGCCAGCATTGAAAATACGACCTATTCCTTAGCTTTGCAACATGAATACATTCCAGCTCTCAGGCAACCTGGTAGATATACTGCAACAGGAAATATATCCGGCCACTATACATATCACAGATGGCTATATCAACCGCATTGAACGCAACAACAATCAATACACCACTTACCTGCTTCCGGGCTTTACGGATGCGCATGTACACGTGGAAAGCTCCATGCTCATCCCTTCAGAATTCGCCAGGCTGGCCGTTGTGCACGGTACTATCGCCACCGTGAGCGACCCGCACGAAATAGCGAATGTGATGGGCGTAAAAGGCGTGGAATACATGCTCGAAAATGGCAAAAAAGTTCCCTTCCGGTTTAACTTCGGCGCCCCATCCTGCGTACCGGCCACCGTTTTTGAAACCGCCGGGGCAGTAGTAACCGTGGCCGATATTGAAGCATTACTTCAGAGAGATGATATCAGGTACCTCACAGAAATGATGAACTTCCCCGGCGTGCTGCACAAAGATCCGGAAGTACTCGCTAAAATAGCCGCCGCCCAAAAAGCCGGCAAACCCGTGGATGGCCACGCTCCCGGCCTCCGGGGCGAAACCGCCGCCGCATATATTGCCGCCGGTATCAGCACCGATCACGAATGCTTTACCATCGAAGAAGCACTTGATAAACTGCAATACGGCATGCATATCCTCATCCGCGAAGGAAGCGCTGCCAAAAACTTTGAAGCATTGTACCCGCTGCTGCACGACCATGCTTCACATATCATGTTTTGCAGCGACGATAAACACCCCGATAACCTCGTGGAAGGCCATATTAACCTGCTGGTGAAGCGCGCCCTGGCCTATGGTGTTGATCTGTTCAAAGTGTTAAAGGCCGCCTGTATTAACCCGGTACTGCATTACAAACTGGATAATGGCTTACTGCGGGTAAATGATCCGGCAGATTTTATTGTGATAGATGACCTGCAAAACTTTAACATTCTCGCAACATATATCAACGGCGTGAAAGTCGCGGAAAACGGACACACGCTGATACCTTCCATCCCTTCATCTCCCGTAAATAATTTTATAGCAGATCCTGTAACGGCTGACGATTTTCGTATACCCGTTAGCGATAGCAATGCAAAAGAAATAACGGTGAAGGTAATCGGCGCGATGGATGGACAACTGATCACCAACGCCCTCACCGCGGTACTACCCGTTGTTAATGGCGCTATAGAAAGTAATACACAACAGGATATACTCAAACTGGTAGTAGTAAACCGCTACAAAAAAGCGCCGCCGGCAGTGGCATTTATTCATGGCTTCGGCCTGCAACACGGCGCTATTGCTTCTTCTGTGGCACACGACAGTCACAATATCATTGCGGTGGGCACTGACGATGAAAGCCTCGCAGCCGCCATCAACAGCGTGATTGCCGCACAGGGCGGCATCAGCGCAGTGGGGAATAACAATGTGCAGGAACTGCCACTACCCGTAGCCGGACTAATGAGTAACCTCGACGGATATACGATAGCAGCCCGGTACAGCGCGCTGGATAAAGCTGCAAAAGAGCTGGGATCCACGCTGGCATCGCCTTTCATGACATTATCATTTATGGCGCTGCTGGTAATACCGCATTTAAAACTGAGTGACCTCGGGCTGTTCGACGGAGATAGTTTTCAATTCACGACAACTCACTAATACATAAAAAAAGCAGCGGTTACATCCGCTGCTTTTTTTATGATTGTAGTAATCTGTTAATGGGTTGTCCACAACGCACCGTTAATAGAGTCGCGGGAAGCCCCGGTAACCCCGCTCAGCACATTATCTTCCTGTCTCCAGCGCAATGTTCCGATAAGCGCCATGATCAACGCCTCCTTGAAACTAACGGTTTGCTCATCTGGCACCTCCACCGTAATGTCCAGCGGCTCCAGCTGTTGCCGGATCGTATTCACCAGGAAAGTATTAAACGCGCCGCCACCGGTTACCAGCATCTTGCCAGGCCCTTCCGGCAGCTGTGCTTTCAGCGCTTTTACAGCTTGCGTGATCTGTGCCGCAATATGCTCTACATAGGTGCGGAGCTTGCCCTGTACAGAAATGCGCAAAGGCGCTATCAGTGGTAATATGGTATCGGTACCAAAATCGTTGGCCAGTGATTTCGGCCAGGGTTTGGTGTAATAATCCAGTTGATTCAGTTGTTCCAGCAGGTTGCTGTCGGCCACTCCGCCCGCCGCCAGGGCGCCGCCATCGTCATAAGGTTTATTCAGTGCGGCTGCCAGGGCATTCAATACCCTGTTGGCCGGGCAAATATCAAACGCCACAAACTGTTCGGGCAGCTGCGCCGAAATATTGGCGATACCGCCCAGGTTAAGCCAGTACTGGTATCCGGGCAACAGGTACTTTTCTCCGATAGGAACAATGGGGGCTCCCTGTCCGCCCAGCGCCACATCTACCGCCCGGAGGTCGCTGATAACGGGTAACCCTGTTACAGCGGCAATGGCTGCACCATCACCCAGCTGGGCGGTCATTTTCTGCGCGGGTATATGAAAAGTAGTATGACCATGTGAGGCGATAAAATGAATTTTATGATCCAGCTGGTTCTTTTCAATGAAATTCAGGATACGCCGGCCGGTGTAATGCCCGTATGCGGTATGTAACAGCAGGTAATCCTTTGCCGGCAGGGAAGTGGCCTGCGACAGCTGCTCCACCCACTCCGGCTCGTAAGGCAGGCTTTCGGAGGCCCTGATAACATAGGTCCATTGTCCGCGTATCTCGGTCAGTTCTGCAAAAACTATATCTAATCCGTCTAATGAGCTACCAGACATGGTGCCAATCACGTTATATACCATCGACAAAAAATTTCAGCAAAGGTAGTTTTAAAATATTTTTTTTACGATTTATGGAAACAGGACCGCCCGGCACATCCTGCAGGTAGAAAAACTACTTCGCCATGAAAAAATATCTCTCTTTACTATTGCTCAGCTGCCTGGTGGCATTTACTGCCTCCGCCCAACAGGTACGGGTTATTACAGGTATTGTAACAGACAGTTTGCTTAAAAGCCCCCTCGCCAACGTGGTAGTACGGGTAAAAGGTACAGATGTATTAACGGCCACCGATAAAAAAGGGCAGTTCAGCCTGAAAACCGCCACAGATGCGCTAATCCTGGAAGTAAACGCTGCCGGCTACCCGGCGGTTAACGTAGCAGTGAAAGACGGGCAGAATAAAATAACAGTACAGCTTACCAAACTGCAGCCACTCGATAAAAAAAGGAACCAGTATGTGATGCAGGGCAATACCAACGATGCGCTGCAAGGCAAGGTGGCCGGGGTTAGTAGCTCCGCGCTGTCTGAAGTAGTGGTGGTGGGCTATGGCGTACAGAAACGAAGAAGTGTAACCGCTTCTGTTAGCACTATCAGGGGTACCAGCAAGAACTACGCCCCCTCCCCGGTTTACAACACAGAAGACTACAGTCCGATTAACGAAAACATTTTCCACACAGCTACAGACCAGCCCCTCAGCACCTTCAGCATTGATGTGGACAGGGCCTCCTACAGTAACGTACGCCGTTTCCTGAACCAGGGCATGATGCCGGAGGCGGACGCAGTGAGAGTAGAAGAGATGATCAATTATTTTGATTACCAATACAAAGCCCCCGAAGGAAAAGATCCCGTGGCTATTTATACCGACATGGCGGTTTGCCCCTGGAATACTGCCCATCAGCTGGTACGCGTGGCCCTGAAAAGCAAACAGGTGGATACCCGGGAACTTCCTCCTTCCAACCTTGTTTTCCTGATAGATGTGTCAGGCTCCATGTATGGTGAAAACCGGTTACCACTTGTTAAGCGCGCGTTTGCGGTTTTAACAGAGCAGCTCCGCGCGGAAGATAAGGTAGCCATTGTAGTATATGCCGGTGCAGCAGGCGTAGTACTGCCAGCCACCAGCGGCAGCGATAAGAAAAAGATCCTGGCCGCACTGGATCAGTTAGAGGCCGGCGGTTCCACTGCCGGTGGTGCAGGCATACAACTGGCCTACACCATTGCCGGTGAACTGTATTCCAAAAACAGCAATACCCGCGTAATACTCGCTACCGACGGCGATTTCAACGTAGGCGTTTCCAGCGATGGAGAACTTACCGGCATGATCGAAAAAGAAAGGGAACGAGGCATCTCTCTTTCTGTGCTGGGTTTTGGTATGGGTAATTATAAAGACAATAAACTGGAACTGCTGGCAGATAAAGGCAATGGTAACTATGCCTATATTGATAACTTTGAAGAAGCCCGCAGAACCTTTGTAACCGAATTTGGCGGAACCCTTTTTACCGTAGCAAAAGATGTAAAACTGCAGATAGAATTCAACCCGCAATTCGTGCAGTCGTACCGGTTAGTAGGCTATGAAAACCGGGTGCTTGCCAATGAAGATTTCAACAATGATAAAAAAGACGCCGGGGATATGGGCGTAGGCCATACCGTTACTGCCCTGTATGAAATTATCCCTGCCGGCACAAAGGGAACCGCCGTGAACTGGGTTGATCCGCTGAAATACCAGGAAGGCAAAGTGATTGGCAATAAATCCGAAGTGCTCACCGTAAAATTGCGGTACAAACAACCGGATGCCAACAAGAGTTTATTGATGGAGAAAGTGTTGCCTTACAGCAACCAGGAGATCACCGCCGCGCCGGAAGACTTCCGGATGGCCGCTGCTGTAGCCGCTTTCGGGCAGTTGTTGCGCAATTCAGCCTTCAAAGGCACCGCCACCTACGACCAGGTGTTATCCTGGGCTGGCAATTCCAAAGGAACAGATACAGAAGGCTATCGTGCTGAATTCATCCAGCTGGTTAAAAAAGCGATGCTGCTGGACAAAGAGTAGTTCCACTATTTTTCGGTAATTTGCGGCCTCAAAGGGATAGCTCATGATTATCAATTTAAGTGAAACCAATTCATTGGTGGGAGAATGGTTAAGCGAGATCAGGAATATAGATGTTCAGCAGGACCGTATGCGCTTCCGGCGTAATATGGAACGACTGGGAGAAGTAGCGGCATATGAAATCAGTAAAACACTGAGTTACGAAGAAAAGGAAGTGACCACCCCTATGGGTATTGCTACCTGCCGGGTGCTGAAATCACAACCGGTGCTGGCTACTATCTTACGCGCAGGACTGGCACTGCATCAGGGATTGCTGCACTACTTCGATAAGGCAGATCATGCCTTTGTTTCTGCCTATCGCAAACATAATCACGACGGTTCTTTTGATATCAGCCTGGAATATGTAAGCACTCCTTCTATCGACGGGCAGGTGCTGATCCTTTCCGACCCTATGCTGGCTACCGGCTCTTCATTGGTGAAAACCATAGAGCACCTGGAAGAAATAGGCAAACCCAGTCATATACACCTGGTAGTGGCCATTGCCTGTACTGTAGGAATTGAATATGTATTACGCAATACCAAAGCCAGTCTGACCATCTGGGCCGGCGATATTGATGATGAATTAACCGCTAAAGGCTATATAGTACCGGGGCTTGGAGATGCCGGCGACCTGGCTTTCGGAAATAAATTACAACAATAACCTGGAATAATCGTTTTACGGATAGCAGTTTTGTATCTTTAAAGAGAACAAAGCTGCTATTTGTTTTTTGCTAAGCCGGATCGTTTATACATGAATTTAATTTGAGATATGATTTAATTGATGTACCTTCACCCGTATTGCATAAACCCTATGCTATAAGCTTAATGATATGAAAAGAGCTTTACTATTCCTGGCCATATTACTTTATTTTAATCCTTTGCGGGCGCAGGACCCGCACTTCTCGCAGTTTTTTGCGTCGCCGCTAACCCTTAACCCAGCGTTTACAGGTTTATTTTCAGGAGATTATCGTTTATCCGGTAACTACCGGTCGCAATGGAGGAGTATTTCTACCCCCTTCGTAACAGGTACCGCTGCCATTGATTTTGGCATTTTGAAAAACGTAATTTCCTATACCGATATCTGGGGCGTGGGTCTTATGGCGATGTACGACAGAAGCGGCGGCGGTGCGCTCACCTCCAGCTACCTTTCCTTCAGTACCGCGTACCACAAAGGACTGGACCCTGAAGGCAACCACACCCTGGCCATTGGCTTACAGGGTACGCTGGTGCAGAAAAGAATAGACAATACCAAACTGCAGTTTGAAAACCAGATCGATAACAACGGGTATAACCCAATGATTCCCAGCAATGAAACACTGGTAAATCCTAAAATATCCTACTTCGATCCCAACATCGGTATCTTATACAACGGCTTAATCGGCGAAGCATCCAATATTTACATGGGCGCCTCCTATTATCATATTACCCAACCTACCGAATCATTCATGAACCTTACCCAGAACAGGCTCAGCTATCGCTGGACCGTGCACGGAGGAGGTTCAGTTCCGGTAAACGGGCAAGACAGGTTTCATGGCAGCATCCTCTACATGAAACAAAGCACTGCTTCTGAATTCACCTTTGGTGGCGCCTATGGCTTCATGCTCAACGACATGGACGATAATCCCACCACTTTTTACCTGGGTAGCTGGTATCGCCTCAAAGATGCCGTTATCCCTTATGTGGGCCTTGAAATCAAAGGCTTCCAGATTGGCCTTACCTACGACACCAACGTATCCAGCCTGAAACCAGCCTCCAACTACCGCGGCGGCCTGGAAATTTCACTCATCTATATCCACACCCGGAACGAAAACAATAAATATAAAACGCTCTGTCCACGTTTCTAGGACAATGGCTTTTGTGATATAATAATTATCCTGATTTAGGAGTTCATAACATCTTATGATCTCCTAAATCAGGATAATCATTTAAAATCATGATAATCATTGTTAATTTTGCGTTAGTTTCGTTACTCTTTCATAAAACCAGGAAAAACACACATTCAGTTACAATAAAATATTCAGGCGTTGTTTTCATTCAGAGAAGTACTGTCGGCGATCCAGTCTTACGGAAAAGCCCACCAATTCATACTACAGCATAAATTATGGAAATGGATACTGATTCCTGGAGTGATCTATTGCCTGTTATTTTTTGCAGGATTTTACTTTGTATGGGGCTACTCCGGCGACTTTGTGGAATACCTCACCCGGCTGATGCATATCACAGAATGGGTACAGGAACTGGAAAGCAGCTGGCTAAGTTTCCTCTTTATCCTCGTCGCATTTTCCATCCGGATTGTATTTGTATTCTGGTACTTTTCCTATTTTAAATACCTGTTCCTGATAGTAGCTTCCCCCGTGTTTTCTTATTTATCTGAGAAGACAGAAGCCATCCTGGATCATAAAGACTTCCCGTTCAGCTGGTCGCAGCTGGGCCAGGATATCCTGCGCGGGATCAAAATGTCGTGCCGGAATATTGTTTATCAAACCGCCGCCATCCTAATTCTCTTACTGATCTCTTTTATACCCGTGATCGGCTGGCTTACCCCGATGCTCGGATTCTTTATTGAATCCTATTTTTATGGCTTCTCCATGATGGACTATAGCTGTGAAAGACATCGTTTAAATATGTCGCAGAGCATCGACTTTATCCGCCAGCACCGCGGCATGGCTATCGGTAACGGCATGGTGTTTTACCTGTTCATGCTGATCCCCGTACTGGGCTGGATGCTGGCCCCTTCTTACGCAGTCATTGCAGCTACCATTGACTTACAAACAAAAAGACTGAAATAATGAATACCACCGGCAAAGTGTACCTGGTTCCAACTGTTTTGAGCGCCGACGCCCTATTCAGCATTCCCGCTTATGTAACCGCTATCGTGCAGCAATTATCTGTTTTTTATGTAGAAAATGAAAGAACAGCCCGCAGGTATCTGAAGTCGCTGGACAGAAACATCGTGATAGATAACCTGCAGCTCCTGCTGATGAATGAAAACCAGGCGCCCGACCTGGTTCTTGCAAAAAAATTATTACTCGAAGGAAAAGATATCGGCATTCTCAGCGAAGCCGGATGCCCCGCTATCGCTGATCCCGGCCACCTCATCGTAAAACTGGCACAGAGCATTGATGCCAGGGTGATCCCGATGATTGGCCCCAACTCCATGCTGCTGGCCCTCATGGCCTCCGGTATGAACGGACAGAATTTCCAGTTTGTGGGGTACCTCCCCATCAAACCACCCGAAAGAACAAAGATGATCCGGGAACTGGAACAGGAATCGGAAAAGAAAAAGCAAACGCAATTGTTTATTGAAACCCCTTACCGCAACAACCAGCTGCTGAAGGATATACTGGATAACTGTAAAGACTATACGCAGATTTGTATTGCAGCAGATATCACTGCTCCTACAGAATATATTAAAACCAAAACGGTAAAGGAGTGGAAGAAACAATTACCCGATCTTCATAAACGACCGGCTATCTTCCTGCTGTACGCAGGCAACGAATAAAAAAAGGGGAATTACGGCTTTCGTAATTCCCCTTTATATTTTAAGGCAGCTCCGACTTCACCGGATCCTTGATGGAAATAATACTGTCTACAATAAATGCGCTGTATCCCCTCCATGGAATGGCTCCCAGGTACTCTTTGTAGTGCAGTTCCACCATCTTTCCGCTGGCCGTCATCAGCTGCTGTGCAATCCGTTCGCTGCTCACGGAAAATTCAAATTCGTTCGACTGGATAGTACCGGCTACCTTGCCCCGGTAACCCGACTGGATCACTTTGCCTTCATAGGTTTTAAAGATGTATCCCTTCTGCACAAAATAATTCAGCTCCCCGGCTTTAACGCCCTGTCCGAAAACAAAATAGTATTTATAGAAGAAAATACCTCCCAGTACCAGTATAATAACAGATACAATGATAAAGACAAACCGACCCATAGTTAGTTTTTAGTGATGGATGATCAGAAATTCTGATCTACAAGATAAATGAAACCTGCCATACCAAACGCACCCAATTCCAGTTCTCTTTTATTCACCGCTTCAAACACATCGTTCGCCGCATGATGAATATCAAAATAACGCTGCGAATCCGGAGAAAGTTCAGCCATCGGCGTACCTATTGCCTCATTTAACTGGCCTACATCCACCCCGCCGCCTGGTTCGTCAAAGTCGTAAATGCCATAAGGCGCAAAAAGTGGTTTCCAGCTGTTCATTTTCGCTTTGTGGGCTGCGTCCATTGTGGTAGTGAAGCCGCGTGGCGTAAAGCCGCCGGCATCGCTTTCCAGGGCAAAAACGTGCTTCTCCTGGCGGGTTTTAGCTACTTCCGCATATTTCTTGCCGCCGCGGGTACCGTTTTCTTCATTGGCAAACAACACCACGCGAAGGGTATGCTCTGGCTTCATGCCCAGTGCCTTAAACGCACGCAGCACTTCTATGGACTGTACACAACCGGTACCATCATCATGCGCACCTTCCGCCACATCCCATGAATCAAGATGCCCGCCAACAGTGATGTACTGATCCGGGTATTTGCTGCCTCTCAGTTCAGCGATCACGTTATGCCCGATGGTGTCTTTCTTCATTTCGCAATTGGTGCGCAGAAATACGCTGGCGCTGTTATCATCTTTTAAGCGTTGGCTCAAACGGTCAGCATCTTCCAGCCCGATGGCCACCGCCGGAATTTTGGGATAGGCGCTGTCGTACTGCATAGCCCCGGTATGCGGGAAGTTATTGGCGCCATGCGTCATGGACCTTACAATAACTGCCACCGCTCCGTATTTGGCGGCCCGGCTGGCGCCCTGGCCACGATACTTTACGGCATCGCCATAGGAGTAAAATGTTTTTATGAACGTAGGGTTGAAATGATAGTTATAGAAAACGATCTTTCCTTTCACCTGGTCCTTTTTGGCTTCGAGATCGTCGAACGAAGCCACTTCCAGTACCAGTGCGTTTACGCCATCCGGTCCGCTGCCCACCGAGTTGCCGAGGGCCAGTACTTCCAGCGGCGGTATAAAGTCGCGGCGTTTGGAGATAATACGGGCTTCTTCCTTGGCGCCCCTTATCCAATGCGGCACCATACATTCCTGGAGATAAACGGTATCCGCACCGGCGGCTTTAAGCGCCTTTACGCCCCATTGCTCGGCTTTCACCATTTGCGGGGACCCGGCCAAACGGCCGCCTATCTGCTTCGTGAGGATCCGCAGGTTTTCGTAGGCAGTGCTGTGGGTTAATACCTCATCAGCCAGTTTTCTCAATGTTACTGAATCTTTCTCCTGTGCCACCGCCAGGGCCGGCAGGGTACAGGCTAACAAAATTGGCATTATATAGTTTCTCATGCAGCAGGTTAATTTATGGTTAAAACTACTAAAAAAGCTGAAGGAGAAAAGCATAAAGGTATCAAGTGGTCCAACTCTTTTGCCCGGCAGCCCTCCCGGCTACCGCTTATCCCTCTCCTCAGGCATTATGCGATATCGTTCTGCTTTTTAGTACCTTTGCAGAATGCAAAAAATTAACTCATGCGCATAGGAATAGTATGTTACCCCACTTACGGTGGTAGTGGGGTGCTGGCCACAGAGCTGGGGAAAGCCCTGGCCGACAAAGGCCATATGGTCCACTTTATTACATATCAACAGCCGGTAAGGCTTAATGCATTTCACGCTAATATATATTATCACGAGGTTCAGGTTCCTACATACCCGCTTTTTGATTTTCCACCTTATGAATCTGCCCTCAGCAGTACTATGGTAGACGTTATCATTAATCAGAAACTGGACCTGCTGCACGTTCACTATGCCATTCCACACGCATCTACCGCCTATATGGCCAAACAGATCGTAAAAAAGCATGGCAGAACAGTGCCTTTTATCACTACACTTCACGGTACAGATATCACCCTGGTGGGTAAGGATAAAACCTACGAACCGGTGGTTACCTTCTCTATCAACGAATCAGATGCTATTACCGCCGTTTCCGAGAACCTGCGGGATGAAACCTATAAATCGTTCCCGATAGAAAAGGATATCACGGTGATCTACAATTTTGTGGATACCCAGCGCTTCAGCCGCCGGGAACTGCCTCATTTCAGACAGGCTATTGCTCCCAACGGTGAAAAGATCCTCCTGCATGTATCCAACTTCCGTAAGGTAAAGCGGGTACCGGATGTGGTAAAGATTTTTGCCCAGGTACGCAAAGAAGTGCCGGCCAAACTGCTGTTGGTAGGCGATGGCCCGGACAGACCGGCTATTGAATGTCTTTGCCGGGAATTAGGTATTTGTGATGATGTAAGATTTGTAGGTAAACAGGAGCAACTGGAAGATGTAATGTCTATCAGTGATCTGTTCCTGCTGCCATCGGAATATGAAAGTTTTGGTCTTGCAGCGCTGGAAGCAATGGCGGCACGTGTGCCTGTGATCTCCTCCAATGCAGGTGGTTTACCGGAAATCAATATCCCCGGACAAACCGGTTATATGAGCAACGTAGGCGATGTGGACGGAATGGCTGCCCATGCGATCAAACTGCTGAAAGACGAAAAGTTACTGGAGCAGGTACGGCAGGGAGCATGGGAACAGGCACAACGCTTCCATATCGATAATATCATTCCACAATACGAAGCTTTATACGAAGAAGTGCTGCAAAAACAAGTGCAGTTGCTTTAACGGGCACGTATCCATTTTTCCGGATTCTGTTTCACCATATTGCGGTATATCTGTAATTCTATCTCCCCGGTATTGCTACCTGCACCCGGTGCGGCCACACCAAGTGTTTGTCCACGTTTTACAGAAGCTCCTTTGCTGACACGAACATCCAGTAATCTCACATAATTGGTAAAATATTTTCCGTGGCGCAGGGTTACCATATACCCTGCGCCCGGTACCATAAATACCATAATTACTTCCCCGTCGAAAATGGCCTTCACTGCGGCGCCCCTTGCGGTAGCGATGATAGTGCCGTTGTGATCCACTTCAATTTTACCAACCCTGCCAGCGCCGAAATGACCCGTAACACGGCCAGCATCTACCGGCCAGGGCAGGCGGCCACGGTTGGCTTCAAAATCGCGCGACAGGGAAAGCGCCTCCGGAGTGGCTACCAGCGCATCTTCACTGGAGGTTTTAGCTTCCGGAGCATCGTCTTCTTCCGCTTCTTCTTTCTCCACTTTTGCAGGCGGTTTCTTACCTGCTTTTTTTGCAGCAGCAATAGCGGCTTTTCTGCGGGCAGCTGCCTGTTCGCGCCGACGGGCATCCGCAGCCTTTTTACGGGCCAGCGCCTGTGCGGCCGCCTTCTTCTGCGCCGCAGCTATTTCCCGCCGGATGGCATCCTGGATGGCCTGGTCTACCTGCCGCGCTTCGGCTTTACTTTTATTGATACGCTGCTGTAATTCCTGCTCCTGGTCTTTCAGCTGGGCAATGGTTTTATCTGTCTCTTTCTTATCCTCCAGCAAATCTGTCCGCTGCCGTTGTTCTGTTTTCAATACACCCGTTTTCTGCGCCCGTTGTTGCTCCAACACTGCCAGCTTCTCTCCCAGCAATGCTTTGGTAGATAGCAGGCTTTCTGCTTCCTTGCGCCGGTTTTCACGGTATTGCTGCAGGTATTGATACCGGCGGATGGCGTCATTAAAGCTGGTGGCAGAAAAAAAGAAGTTCAGCACCTCGTACGAATCCCGGGTTTTATAAGCGTATACTACCAGCTGTGCATATCTTGCCCTGAGAGAATCCACTTCTCTCTCCAGCGTTTGTACGTTGCTGTTAGTATGGCTGATATCTCCTTCTATTAAACTGATTTCGTTGTTAATGCTAACGATCTGCGCGTTGCGGGTAGAAATTTTCTGGAGTAGTTCCCGCTGCAGGGCAACATTTTGCCGGGTGGATTTCCTGGTTTGCAGCAGGGATTTGTTCGCTTCTTCTATTTCTTTCAATAGCTCCTGTTTACGGTTTTCAAGTGCCGCGCGCGATTGCTTACTACCCCGCTGAGCATACAACAGCGCAGGCAGTAGCCACAGAGCCATCAAAAGAGGGATCAACTTTCTCAAAAAAAATGCATTTGGTTAGTAAGCGCAAAGCTGAAAGCACCCTTAAAATGCTTTCAGCTTTATCTCGTATAGTTTCAGCTATGTTTAAATTATCTTCTCCGGATCCACTGTTCAGGATTCTGCTTGGTAATGCCTTTCCATATCTGCAGCTCCACTTCACCGGTATTTTCAATATCGTTGGTGCTGGCAGTACCAATTACCTGCCCTGTTTTCACATTATCGCCTTTCTTCACACGGGTAGTTTGCAAACGTACATACGTAGTAAAGTATTGTCCGTGACGGATAATAATTACATATCCTGATCCCGGCATTACCACTACCGATTTCACTTCCCCGTCGAAAATAGATTTCACGGCGCCGCCCTTATTGGTGGCAATCACAATACCATCTGATGGTACCTGTATATGTTCCATTACCGCATGCTGGTGTATACCAAAATGCTCAATGATATTACCTGCATCCACCGGCCAGGGCAATTTACCCCTGTTGGCTTCAAAGCTCTCCGACAATGCCAGCGCTTCCGGTGTTGCTTCCAGCACGTTTTCAGTACGGGTTACTGTTTTTTCAGGTTCAGGTGCGGGCTCCGGTGCTTTCACAGGAGGTGGTGGCGGTGCCGGCGTATTGTTGGCAACGTTGTTATTGTTATTATTGGCGGCAGCAGCTTTTGCTCTTTCTGCAGCAGCCAGTGCAGCAGCTTTGCGGGCTTCTTCTTCACGGCGGCGTTTTTCTTCCGCTGCTTTACGGCGGGCCGTTTCTTCTTCTATTGCTTTACGACGCGCTTCTTCTATTTCCCTGCGGATTACCGCTCTGATTGCCAGCTGTACTTTCTGGGCATCTTTCTTACGCTGGTTAATATCCGCTACCAGCTCTTTCTCACGCCCCTTCAGCTTATTCAGCACTTCATCTTTCTCTTTCTTATCCACTTCCAGCGTATTGCGTTGCTCCTGCTCTGTTTTAAGCGCATCAGAACGCCTTACCCGCTGCGACTCCAGGTTCTGGATCTTCTGATTCAGCTGCTCCTGTGTAGACACAATGTTATCTGCCTGCCGGCGACGATACTCACGGTACTGCTTTAAATACTGAAAACGTTTTACTGCATCGTTAAAATTCTCTGCAGAAAATACGAAGTTCAGCATATCATAAGAAGAACGGTTTTTATAAGCGTAAATCACCAGCTGTGCATACTGGGCCTTGAGGGTATCGAGGTCTTTCTGCAGGGTTTTAACATCCCGCGCAGCAGTATTGATATCCCCGTTAATAAAGTTGATCTCCTCGTTGATGTTGTTGATCAAACGGCTGCGCAGCGTAATCTTATCGCGCAATGCACGGAGTTGACCAAGACTTTCTTTGGTAGATTTCTTGGTTTCCTTCAGTTGTTCGTTTGCCTCATCTATTTCCCTTTGCAGCTCCTTCTTTCTTCGCTCCAGTTCTTCCCGCGACTGTTGCTGCTGCCCAGTATTCTGAGCAACCAACATGGCTGGCATTAACCATAGCACCAACATAAACGGGATAATCTTCTTCAAATACAACATGACTAAATTTAGTAACTGCAAATTAAATAAATATACAACGTTTATTAGTTTAATGAATACGACATCTACTCAATTAACATTTTACATACGTTTATAGCTGGCGGGCATGCTGAATGGAAAGGTGAGCGGCACATCAAAATCATAGCGTGTAAAGTCCAGTGCAACTTTCGTCACATTCTTTTCTTCTATGTAAATACGACGTGTAGTAGGGAATTTGCGGCCGGCTACTTTTGTGTAGTCGCCATAGGTCAGCTCACAGGAACGTTTCGCAGCACCGGTACTGTCTTTATCCATCACTTTGCTTTGCTGCAATCCGTAGTCATCCGCAAACACATTAAAGAGACTGATAAACTTTGCATGATCGCAGCTGAAAGAAATAATGGCCGGCGTTTTCACTACCTGGTACACGGAATCCGTAAGATATACCGGGTTACCGATCAGCATGTCCTGAAGGGTATTAAAATCGAAGGGGATATTCAGCAACTCTTCAGCGTCCGACATCCTCCGGAGAAATAACTGTTTATCCAGGCGGTTATACATTTTAAGACTATCCGGGGTAATCACAGCCCTTATCACTTCGTCTACAATCGGGGCCGACACGGATATCCATATGATGCTGTCTTTCTTAATACGGAAAGTAGCATTCAGGTTATTATGGCTCTTCTTATCTGTTTCAAATGCCAGCTTCATTTTGCCTGAAAAAGTATTAAACTCAATATGATTGGCATGAATACCTTTCAGCATTTCGCTGGTAAAACGGGTCAGTTCCTCGTTTGTGGAACTATCTTTTCCCAGGGTTACTTTGTTGGTATCGGCGGCCGGGAAAGACGTACGGGCCAACTTTTTAGGATGGCGGCAAGCCATCATTCCCAAACCAACAGTTATAATTAAAAGTGTGACTTCTATTTTTCTCTTCATTGAGCGATGACTTATAGCAAATGCTTATTGAATATATCTTTTTTCAGCGATCTTTCGGGCCAGGTCTACAGAGGATGCTCCCTTGTCTTTAGCCATCTGCCAGTATTCCACCGCTTTTGTAACTTCTTTCAGATTAAACAGGATATCACCGTAATGCTCCAGTACGTTCGGATTTTTCTGTGCTTCCGGGTATTGCAGCGCTTTCTCGATCCACTCTTTTGCTTCTGCAAATTTTTCCTGGCGGAAAAGGATCCAGGCGTAGGTGTCCATGTAGGTTGGACTTTCCGGTTCCAGTTCCAGCGATTGTTTCGACATTTCTGCTGCCCTCTCGAGGTTCTCCCCTCTTAACGAAAGATAGTAGCTGTAATTGTTCATGATCAGTGCATCTTTCGGACGGAGCAGTAAAGCGCGTTCGTAGCTGCTGTCCGACTGCCGGTGCTGCCCGGTAGCATGATAGGAATCTCCCAGCAGGGAATAAATATCTCCCAGGAATTTCTTCTCTCCATTACCTATTTCCAATGCAGTATTCAACGAACTGATCGCCGCAGGATACTGTTGCAAAAGAAAACTGGCTACCCCTTTAAAGTAGTAGCCCATAAATTCTTTCGGGAACTTGCCGGTTACATTGTTGCTGAGTGCCAGTAACGCAGTGGGATCATCTTTGCGGGAATAAATCCACATCAGCTGATACCATACCGAGAAACGGCTGTCATCGAGGCTCAGGGCTTTTTTATAGCTTACTTCTGCACTGTCCAGCATATCGGCCTGTGAAAACATATCACCGCGGAGGGCATATGCTTTTGCATCCGACGGGTGGGCTTTAATGATGAGGGAAGTAAGCTGCAATCCTTCTTCCAGCTTGGTAGTATCCATGTTCATCATCTGCAGGTACGGATATACATACGCTACTTTTTCATCGATGCTGTAACCTGGATTGGCAAATGCTTTGGTAAGATTTGCCCAATAAGTAACGGTGTCGTTATTTTTCTTTGCGTAAGAAGCCAGTGCAATCAGGGCTCTTGGATTATCAGGATCTTTGGTAAGAATGGTATGATATATCTGCGCTGCTTCCTGCACACGGTCGTTGGCATCATATATTTCTGCCAGCAGGTAATAATACCTGATTTCCTCCGGCTCCTGGTTGATGAGTTTTTTTATTTCTGTTGCTGCTTCATCCACCATGCTCATTTTCAGCAGCAGTTTCTGTTTCTGGTAAATGAGTTCTTCCACTACGCCTACCTTTTTTTCCAGCTGGTCAAAGGCAGCAAGTGCGGAGGCGGGTTTATTGGCTTTTGCCAGTAAAATTCCTTTGTTATAAAGATAATCTTCGTTATCGGGGTATCTGCTGGTAAGTCCCTCAAAAATATAGGCAGCGCTGTCAAATTTTTCATTCACTGCGTAGGCATCTGCGAGGGTTACCTGGAACCAATGATTCTGCGGGTCCAGTGCTGCAGCGCGACGGGCAAAGATGAGCGCATTACCGGCATTTTGTACTTCTATAAAAAGACGGGCTAATTCGTAATTAACGGTAGGATTATTTTTATTCAGCCGCAGATAGTCTGCATACTGGGTGATAGCCGTACGGTAGTCACCCAGCATTTTGGAACGCTGGGCGGCAAAAAAGAGGCTATCCGCCCGCTGTGACAGCACAGCGGCGTTATTAATGGTTGTGTCTTTACGTGATGCTGATGATTTGGCACCACTACAGGCTCCCATTAATAAAATACCAGCCAGCCCTATAACGGTGAAGTATATCCGCATTTATCAGGATTTACCGGTATGTCCAAATCCTCCTACCCCTCTAACGGTTTCTGTCAGCACGGTTACCGGTTCTATGACCGCCTGAACAAAAGGAGCGATGATCATCTGAGCAATACGGTCGCCAGGTTGTATGGTTTGCGGTTCGTTGGATAAGTTGATCATGATAATCTTAATCTCTCCACGATAATCTGCATCTATCGTGCCAGGCGTATTCAGGAGCGTAAGTCCCTGTTTGATAGCCAATCCACTACGGGGGCGGATTTGCGCCTCATAGCCAACCGGCAGTTCCATGAATAAACCGGTAGGGATCAGCATCCTTTCCAGTGATTGCAGGGTAACTGCTGTTTCCAAATGTGCGCGGAGGTCCATTCCTGCCGCATCTGCCGTTGCATAAGCCGGTAATTCATTACCCGACTTATTGATTATTTTCACAATGATATCCGCCATTGAACAAAGATATTTTAAAATAATTATGAATGGTGAATTACTGGGTGATATGCTCCAGCAATACCACTGCGTGCGCTGTAACTCCTTCCTCGCGGCCTACAAAGCCCAGTTTTTCTGTAGTAGTTGCCTTTACAGACACGTCTTCTGTACTCACATGCAGGATTTTGGCAATCACGGCCTGCATTTCGGGCACATATGCTTTGATTTTAGGCGCCTCCAGGCACAGGGTGCTGTCTACATTTACCACCTGGTATCCCTTCTCGCCGATCAGCTGCGCACACCGGGCTAATAATATTTTACTGTCGATATTCTTGTAAGTGTTATCGGTATCCGGAAAATGCACCCCGATATCTCCCAGGGAAAGCGCTCCCAGCATCGCATCACAAATGGCATGTAACAATACATCGGCATCGCTGTGCCCCAGCGCTCCTTTATGATGTGGTACCAGTACGCCTCCAAGCCAGAATTCACGTCCTTCTGTCAGCTGATGGAAATCTACTCCCAATCCTATACGTATCCTACTCATATTTGTAATAATTTAATCATTTTGCCAATCCGCAAGGTAAGCCAATAAATATAAAAATCCCCCCGTTTTGCGGAGGGATTCAACCAGATAATTATTTAATGCTTCAATCATTTATATAATTAAACGACTAAATATGTGTTACCATCCTGTACGGCTTTCCTCATCTCTCGACCCCAGGTCGAAAGTAAGGGTGAAGCGCAGCGTATTGGAAAGCGGGTTACGCTGTATCCCTGATCCCGAAGGAACCAGGTAAGAGAAATTGAGACCGAAGATATCGTACTTAACACCGATACCTGCAGTAAAATATTTGCGGTTTCCTTTGTTCTTGTTTTCGTTGAAATAGCCGGCTCTTACTGCAAATTGCTGGTTGTACCAGTATTCCATACCCACGGAGTACATCAGTTCCTGTATTTCTTCCTTGAGAGGAGCGTCGCCAAAGGAACTGAACATTCCTTCCAGTGTGCTTTTCTCTTTATACAATCCGGCAGAATCCGGGGTAGGTACCAATAATTTATTGATATCCAGTGCAAAGGTCAGCTGATTGGCCTCATCCAGTGATACCGTATAGGCGGTACCGATACCCAGGTTGGTGGGAAGGAAGTCTTTATTGGCGGCAGAACTGGTGTAAGAAATCTTGGTACCGATATTCGTAATAGCCATACCAATATTCAGCCTGTTTACCAGGCCATCATCTTTCTCAAAATCCTTGGTATAAAATCCTGATAAATCGGCAGCAAAGGCTTTGCCCGGCTTAATGCTTACGCTACCATTGCTTTGTCCGCCTGCCAGGTTGGAGTAAATATAACGGGCGGTTAAGCCAATACCAAAATGATCCGACAGTTTACGGGCATAACCCGCATCCAGTGCAAATTCACGCGGACGGAAATCGCCGGTAGGCGTACCGGTTATATCTGTGAAATTGATTGTTCCGAGAGAGAAATATCTCAAGGAACCGGAAATGGCCTGCTGCTCATCCAGCTTGGTATAACCAGACACAGTAGCCAGAAAAACGTCGTTTACCAGTTCTTTTAACCAGGGAGTATAAGTAACTGCCAAACCGCCATTTTTTTCCGCAAAGGGAAGTTTGGAGAGGTTGTTATAAATGGAAGATGCGTCCGGGGATATGGCTACTCCCACGTCGCCCATAGCTCCACTGCGTGCATCCGGTGTAATTCTCAGAAAAGGAACCGCGGTATTTATTGCATTTGTACGCCCGTCTCTTTCACCGGAATTCATTTGAGCTGAGGTTTGTAAACTTATGAAAGTACCGTAAATGAACACAAGGCCCATTGTTACCTTTCGGATCATGCAGATTTTGTATTTGATAAGGATGTAAAAATAATCTTATTTATTAATATAACACAGAAAGGGGTTTATTTGGGATAATGGTAAAAATTATTTTCCTGCATAGGCTATAATAACACCAGCTTACCGCCCTTCATCTTCGTACCTGTGGAAGTCCTGATTATTAACCTGTACACGTACAGTCCTGAGGACAGTTTTGCTCCCGAATCATTACGACCATCCCAGGGCATGCCCTCAAAACGGCCGGCTGTGGAAATTATTGTGCTACGCATAGTTTTTACCAGTCTTCCTCCCAACGTAAACACCTGTAATGTAAGTTCCAGTTCTTCTCCCTGCCGGTTATGCAAAAAGGAAAACCGTGTTACATCATGAAAAGGATTCGGAAAATTCCTTACTTCATCTATAGTCAGTATTCCCTGCTCCGCTACTTTAAAATAAATGGTTGTAGTAGCCCCATTGTTCCGGGAATCCCATGCTTTGATTGTAATCCGGTGTTCTCCAGTTGACAATCCCTTTAACGGGAAAAGTACGTTACCCTTTTTATAGCTATCCAAAGATGCCCCAAAATAATCATTTAACACAATATATTCTGTACTATCCAGAATTGCCGTGAGCTGGTAAAGCCCGTTATTCCCCGAAATATTAATACCGCTGCTATCTGCCAGATCTACTATCAGCAAGGGATCAGGGCCTGTAATATCTCCACTCCGGAAACTGCGGCTATCGAGCCAGGCATTTACCGACGGCCCATTCACATCAGCTACCGGCGGGGATGCCTGCCCTCCGGTGGTGAAATTATCAAAATAACCGTTACCATCCAGCTGCTCATTACTGGTATAATAACTGATTTTCCCTCTACCATCACCTTCCCTGATATCCACGGGGGCCACAAATGTAAAAGAAAATCTGCCACTATTCACAGTTTGTGTACCCTGGAACAATACATTGCGCTGCAACTTATAGCCTGCCACCTGGCTGCCGACATCGTTACCACGGGTTTTTAACAGGGCCGGCTGATCATATACGGTTGTATATAAAACACCATTGTAGGCTGTTACCCGGTTGCCCTGTGCATCTTCTATATGGCCTTTCACGGTATACATACCCAGTCCTTTCACGGTATCGGGTTGCCCTGTGGCAGCCCTGCCGTTAATAGAATCCGTGATCACCCGGTAAGTTGGGAATGCCAGGGTGAGCGCCGGATCTCCCAGCAGCTGGAACTTCCGGTTATTCACCGCATCGCCGGAACTACTATAGGTAAGGTTCTTGGCCAGCATCGCAGCTGTTCCGAGTGCAGGCATGCGCCCATCCGCTAATGGTGTGAACGCCACCTTCATATAATTGGCGTTCATCAATTGGTTCGAGGCCGAAAAAACCGCGCGGGTAGTGGTCATCAGTGCAATAGCGCCGCTGGTGTGCTGCAATAATACTTTATGCCCCAGTGAGGTGATACCCGGATCATCATATGGTGCAAAATCGCAGGTGGCAGTAATAAACAGCGGGAGTTTATTTTCATTATGCCAGTCGCTGATACTACCCGCATCCATAATATTTTCCGCGGCCAGGCGCGAGTTGCTGCCATGACCGGTATAATTCAATACCAGCGTTCCTTTATTAATTTTCCGGGCAATTGCTTTGTTTACTTCCGGGTAGATGGCGCCGGAGCTGCCCGTTTCCTGCGGATAGGCATCTGCATAGATCTTATCTGTATTCAGCAGCTTCGCGTCAGCAGAAAGAATGGCGCCCATTTTTTCTGCATCTTCAAAATGCAGGTTATCATCTTCATCATCTGCCAGTAGCGTTACCTGGTTACGCCAGGCGCCGAATGCAGCAGGTTGCCGGTACCGCAGGATCTTATCCACTGCCAGCCGGGCTTCCGCTTCATTACGCGCAGGAATGCGGCCAATACCGATATCCAGCAGATCGGGTTTAGCCGTTCCTGTGATATCTCCTTCATCTTTCAGTATGCCAAAGTAATCGTCGGATACATACGACCGGATAGCGTCAAGGGAAGCCTCGCTTTGCCAGGAGGGGATGTCGTTGGTATTATTTTTTACCCGTTGCCGGTAATCATAGGAGGCGGCTCCAAACAACAACAGGTAGCGGGGCGCGGGCCCCCGGTCATAAAACATTTTTACATAATCCCGCAGGGCAGTGGGATCAGGCGTTCCGGATGCAAACTCCTGGTACACCTGGTCGATGGTGGTTACCTGCACCGACAGCTGATCAGCCGCCCTGTGCATGGCCGCCAGCCGCTCCGCCTGTGGCAGGAGCGTGCGGGTGGTAACAATAAGCATATCTGCCGGACCGCTGCCATGCAGGTCCTGGTTAGGTACTGTTCCGGCGAAGTCCGGCCGGCCTGCGGCAGCGGCGCGGAAAGCGATGTATTCATGCAGCCGGTCGTTTTTGCCGGTAAAGAGCAGGGAATCGCCCTGCAGGGTTGTTTTCATCTCCACCGGGTTCAGCGGATCCGTAACGTCCCAGATATACGTTTGCGCGTTGGCGTTATGCACCGCAAAACGGCCGGGGTGCCCGCTGCCGGCGTAACGGGTACTGCGGAAATCCAGCACCCCGGCGGCCGGCAGTACCGGCGCGCAACGCGTCTGCACTTCCAGGTAGTCCAGCCAACCCTTGTCGTTGATATTTCCAGGTAGAAACTCTACCCCTATTTCCAGGTCCGGCTCACCGGCATCCGCCCCGCCGGTAGCGGTGACAGCGGTAGCCACTCCCTCAAAAATATTACCGGTAACCGGCAGCAGGTACATATTGGTTATTGCCGGCACTTTATTTACAGTGGCATTGAAGTTACTCCCGGTGCTGCTCCGTGCGGCAGCCCGCATACTTACCCACACTTTTCCTGCTGCGGCGGAAGGCAGGTTAAACCGGTAGCTGCGTGTTAAGCCCACCACTTTACTGAACTCCTGCCCCCACCATTGTTTACCGCTATTCAGGAAATTCAGGCTGTCTCTTTCATAAAAGGCATGATAATCAAAAGTATATTCCGGCACTGCTCCCGCCGGCTCATCGCCTGCGGTGGTTACCCGGAGCCCTGTTCCGGTAGTGGTGATGTAATACCAGGCGGTATCTGCATACAGGTGCTGCTGATGGGTAAAGGTTTTGGTGCTGCTGTTATACAGCCAACGATGCGGACCGGGGGCATAAAAAAGAGCATAATCGCTGCCATCCAGCACCCCGTCGCCGCCGTCTTCCACCTGCAGGGCTACTTCCGGCAAATCGTCGTACCGCGGGGCTGCATTAGGCTCCCCCAGCATCTGGCCTCCGCTTCCAAAAAGCCGCAACCTGGCAGATGGCAGCCCCGTGATCTCCATACTTTGGAGGAAGGCGGCATCTATTTTATAGATCCCGGGAGCGCTGATACCTATCTTATACCAGCTGCCTGCTGCCAGCACAGAATTTTTTTTATACTGCCGAAGGCTGCTTTGGGCATATATTTCCCCTCTTCCTAAAAAAGAAAGCAGGAATACACCTATAAAAATATAACTGAGTTTCATTACCTTAATCGCAGTTTTTCGGCCGGTTGATATAGAAAGACCCTTATCAGCGGGAACGATTGGCAGCAAATTACAAATTAATTTTTTTCGCCATAAAATAAAAAAGAGTACATTTGCGTTTACTGTAAATATACTAGACTAAAGCTGTATCGCATGCGTAGATTAACCTCTTTATCATTGCTCGTAGGTACCAGCGTAATGCTATCCATGAGTGCCTGTCATAAGGACGGCGGGGGACTTTTCGGCAAGAAGAAGGAAGCTTCTTCCGCTACGGGCTGGAACTATAACGACCAGAAAATGGGCGGTTTCAGCGTAGCTAAAAACGTGAACCAGCAAACTGGTCCGGGCCTTGTTTTTGTACAGGGTGGTACATTCGCTATGGGAGCCACCGAACAGGATGTAATGGGCGACTGGAATAATATTCCGCGCCGTATTACGGTTTCCTCCTTCTATATCGATGAATCTGAAGTAGCCAACGTACATTACCGCGAATATCTCTACTGGCTGAACCGCGTATACGGGGAATCATTCCCGGATGTATACCGCAACGCAATGCCGGATACCCTGGTATGGCGTAGCGAACTCGCCTACAACGAGCCACTGGTAGAATACTATTTCCGTCACCCGGCTTACAACGACTATCCCGTAGTAGGTGTTACCTGGAAACAGGCAACCGACTACTGTAAATGGCGTTCTAACCGTGTGAACGAAAAACTGCTGATGGATAAGGGTCTCCTCTCCAAAGCAGATGTGGGCAACCAGTCAGACGACAACACCTTTGACACCAAGTCTTACACAGCCGGCTTATACGAAGGTACGCCTGGTAAAATGTCGAAGAGTGCAAAAGACCAGTTCAAAAATTCCGACGGTACTCCCCGTAATGCTGCCTTTGAAGATGGTATCATGTTACCAAACTACCGTCTCCCGACAGAAGCAGAATGGGAATATGCCGCACTGGGTTATATAGGTCAGAACCCTGGCCCTTCCAAAAAAGAAGGCAAACACGGGGAAGAGCTGATCATGAACAAACAGGTGTACTCCTGGGGCACCAACACCAGCGGCTTACGTGATATCCGCCGCGGTACCATGCAAGGTCAGTTCCTGGCCAACTTCAAGCGCGGTTCCGGTGATAACATGGGTGTGGCCGGTGGTTTGAACGACCGTGCTTCTATCCCTGGTCCTATCCGCTCCTTCTACCCTAACACATTCGGCATCTATAACATGTCCGGTAACGTGGCAGAATGGGTACTGGACGTTTACAGACCACTGAACCCGATCGATGGTGAAGATTTCAACTACTTCCGTGGTAATAAATTCCAGACTGTTTACCAGAACGAAAATAAAGAGTTCGAAAAAGATAGTCTTGGTCACCTGAAAATGCGTGATGTAACAGACGAAGAAAGTGCTAACCGTCTTAACTACCAGAAAGGTGATGTGATCAACTACCTCGATGGTGACTCCCTTTCACAGGTGGAATATGGTTATGGTATCACTACCCTGATCAACGATAAATCACACGTGATTAAAGGTGGTAGCTGGAACGACCGTGCTTACTGGCTTTCACCAGGTACACGCCGTTACATGCAGGAAGATATGGCCACTAACACCGTTGGCTTCCGCTGCGCGATGGACCGCGTAGGTAGCCCTGAAGGTAACAAGTTCAAAACAGGTAACCTGTTTAAGAAACAACGCCAGAAGAGATAACACTCAACAGATATAAAAAGAGAAGGGAGATAGTTTCGCAACTATCTCCCTTCTCTTTTTTAATATCCTCTTACTTCCACAATTCCAGGATCTCTTCTGTATGATTTTTGGTGTCGGGCTTTTTGATGATGTGTGCAATCACACCGCTTTCATCAATGAGGAAAGTAGTACGATGAATACCATCATACGTTTTACCCATCATCTGCTTTTCGCCATACACACCGTACTGGTGTACAATCTTTTTATCTTCATCTGCCAGTAAGGTAAAAGGCAGTTCGTATTTCTCTATAAATTTCTGGTGACTCTGCTCGCTGTCGGTGCTTACACCTACTACCGCATATCCCTTTTTCAGCAGGGTATCATAGTTGTCCCGCAGGTTACATGCCTGGGCCGTACATCCCGGGGTCATATCTTTCGGATAAAAATACAGCACTACCCGTTTGCCTTTAAAATCAGTCAGGGATACGGTTTTGCCATGCTGATCTTTTCCTTTGAAAACGGGGGCTTTATCGCCTTCTTTTAAGTTTCCCATATTTACGGTTTTAGCTGTTTGAAATGATATCTTAACGTTTGAATGATAATCTGTAGATGCCTTCATTTCCTGCCACATCGGTTACTTTCAATACCAGCATATGCGCTCCCGGCGGACAATGTTCATCAAACGTATAGGTAAGTACGTTACCTCTCCGGGAAAACAGCAGCCATTTACCATCCAGTTCTGCACGGTAGCTTTTGATACCGCTGGCATCATTCATGGCAAAAGACAGTTTAGCGGCTTTTGAAAGAACAGCGCCCGGCTTCACGCCCAGTGGCGTTACCTTTGGCGCCACGGTATCCACTTCCAGGTGGAAGTTGCCGAAGTCGCGGAAAGTGCCTTTGTACCAGCCGTTTTCCAGCGTGGTGGCGGAAGTGCTGTTGCTGCCCTGTGCCTCTCTCACCATCACTATTTTCGATTGCAGGTTTTCCGGAACAGCCCGGGTAGCGCGAAGACGTACATCAAAGAAATCGTGTACGGGCACCAGTGCGTTGTGCAGGTGGTACACGTTGGAATATGCTTTGGTGCTTACAGACGCTGTTTCCAGGTAATTGAAACACACCTGGTCGTACAGCGCGGTTTCATCCAGGTAAAATTCCACCTGGTTGTTTTCAAAGATATTGCGTGAATCGGGGTACATGGTGTTGGCGCATGCTTTCTGCGCATCGTCCACGTCTGACTGTTGCAGGGCCAGTTTCACGGTGGAAGTATTGCCGTATGCATCCTTTACCAGCAGCTTTACATTATGCACGGCACCGTCGGACAAGTGGATGGTACCATCGCCTTTCAGATCGTGGTAAATATCCAGTTTATTGCCGGGCAGGGAAAACACCAGCTGGTAGTACGGACCACCATCTTTTTTTGTTTTATAATCGATGTGTGCATTCAGGTAACGGGTTTCCTCGTAGCCGATGTTGTCCAGCTGGAAGTCGATATCCGGTTCATTATTCTGGAACAGGGTCACTTCATAAATGCCGTAGATATTACCGGTGTTCATCCGGTCGATAGCGCTTACGCCGATGCCTGCCTGCGCAGCGTTAATTTTAACCACCGGCTGGGTGGTAACATATTCGCCGCCCACTTTTTTTAATGCTACTACGAGCGGCTTTTGTTCATAAATACTTTTTTCACGGTCGTATATCGCCAGGCGGTATACATCCGGGGCTTTGGTATCTGCAATATCAAAACCAAAGAGCAGTGGGTTCAGTGGTTTTTCTGTTGTGGTACTCCTGATTTCAAAGTGCAGGTGTGGTCCTGCAGATCCGCCTGTGTTACCACTCCAGGCTACAAAGTCGCCTTTTCTTACAGGGAACATGCCGGCGGGGATGGTGAGATCGCTGGCCCAGCTTTCGGCCTGGTATTGCTGCTTTTTCACGTACTGCTGCAGGGCAGGAAAAAAGGCGTTAAGGTGGGCGTAAACCGTCGTATAGCCATTAGGGTGAGTAATGTAAAGTACATTCCCGAAACCGGTATGCGATACGCCGATGCGGCTTACATAACCATCTGCCGCAGCGTGTACCGGCAGATTTTCTTTTTGTTGCGTTTTAATATCCATTCCTGAATGGAAGTGGTTGGGTCGCAGCTCCCCAAAGTTACCGGCCAGTATGATCGGAACATTCAGCGGGTTCCTGAAATAGCCTTGCGGATAGTCCTTTACCGGGATGGATTGCGCCTGTAATAGTTGCGGAAGCAAACAAAGTAGACCGATGACTCTCTTCATAATATGCAAATGTAGGGAAAAGCGGATTTATGCGGATTTTGTCTTATTCAGGATTACACTGATTTTATTTTTCGGGAGATAGGGAAACAAGGTTCATGCCAGTGGCCGGCAATTTATTTTCGTATGCCCGTATACGTATTAAACACGCCTGTTGAAATGCTTAAAAATGAGTGTCAGTATATCCGTTATCCATCTCCCAGAAAAATAAAATCAGTGTAATCCTGAATAAGACAAAATCCGCATAAATCCGCTTTTTTAAGTACATTAGTTCCCGCAAAACGTGCAAGCATACATGTCTATCCAGGTATCAGAACTCAGTAAAGTATACGGCGAACAACGGGCAGTGGATGCTATTTCCTTTGAGTTAAAAAAGGGAGAGATCACTGGTTTCCTGGGGCCCAACGGCGCAGGGAAATCCACTACCATGAAGATGATCACCGGTTTCCTGCCGCCAACAAGCGGAAAGGCCAGTGTGTGTGGTTTTGATATTGTCTCACAATCGCTGGAAGTACGGAAAAGGGTAGGATATCTGCCTGAATCCAATCCCCTGTACTATGATATGTATATCCGGGAGTTTCTGGAGTTTGTGGCGGGCATCCATCAGCTGGGAAAAGCAGGCGCACAGCGGATTACCTCGGTAATTGAGCTAACAGGACTGCAACCGGAGCGGCACAAAAAGATCGGCGCGTTATCCAACGGCTATAAACAGCGGGTGGGGCTGGCACAGGCCCTGCTGCATGATCCGGAAGTATTGATCCTGGACGAGCCCACTACCGGGCTGGATCCCAATCAGCTGGCCGATATCAGGCGGCTGATCAAAGAGCTGGGCGCCAACAAAACGGTGATCCTCTCCACGCATATTATGCAGGAAGTAGAGGCGCTGTGCGACCGGGTAATCATCATTAACAAAGGAAAAATCATTGCAGACGATAAATTATCGTTAATCCAGCAAAACAACAGTGGGAATGGTTATTTACAGGTTACCTTTGCGGAGCCGGTAAGCGAAGCCGAATTGATGGCAATTCCCGGCATAAGCCGTGTGGTGGCCAGGGAAGACCACAGCTGGCAGTTATTTACCAGCCAGGTAGATGAGGTGCGAAAAAACCTGTTACAATTTGCTTTGATTAATAACAGGAACATACTTTCTTTGCAGAGCAATTCACAAAGCCTGGAAGCAATATTCCGGGAACTGACATTGACAAAAGCTTCCGGCAACTAACTGTGGCCTTTGGCAACCCGAGAGTGGTGAGGGACTAACAGCTGCAGCAAACGCCAGATGCTAAATAAATAGCTAACAATAATAACTTTTCGAATTATGAGTATTATTTCAGAAATCCATGCCAGGCAGATCCTCGACAGCCGTGGTAATCCTACAATTGAGGTTGATGTAACCACAGAAGACGGACATTTTGGCCGCGCAGCAGTTCCATCCGGTGCTTCTACCGGTAAACACGAAGCAGTAGAACTGCGCGATAATGATAAGGCTGTTTACATGGGCAAAGGCGTACTGCAGGCTGTAAGCAATGTAAATGATATCATCGCTGAAGAACTGATTGGCTGGGAAGTAACGGATCAGGCTGGTATCGATAAAATGCTGATTCAACTTGATGGTACTCCTAATAAAGCTAAACTGGGCGCTAACGCTACCCTGGCAGTGAGCATGGCGGTAGCCAAAGCTGCTGCTGAAGAAAGCAACCAGCCACTGTACCGCTACCTCGGCGGTGTAAACGCTTTCACCCTCCCTATTCCTTTAATGAACATCATCAATGGTGGTGCACATGCGGATAATAAAATCGACTTCCAGGAATTCATGATCGTACCGGTAGGCGCTCCTTCTTTCTCTGAAGGCCTCCGCTGGGGCGTGGAAATTTTCCACCACCTGAAATCCGTACTGAAAAAGAAAGGATACAGCACCAACGTAGGTGACGAAGGCGGCTTTGCTCCTGAAATCCAGAGCAACGAAGAAGCTATCGAAACCGTACTGGAAGCCATCAAAGCAGCCGGTTACGAACCAGGTACCCAGGTAGCTATCGCCCTGGATGCCGCCAGCAGCGAAATGTACGATGACGCTACCAAGAGCTATAAATTCTACAAAAGCTCCCAGAAAGTAATCAGCAGCGACGAAATGGTGGCTTACTGGACTGAATGGGTAAATAAATATCCAATCGTTTCCATCGAAGATGGGATGGCTGAAGACGACTGGGATGGCTGGAAAAAACTGACTGAATCAGTAGGCAACCGCGTACAGCTGGTAGGCGACGATTTGTTCGTAACCAACGTACTCCGCCTGAAAGAAGGTATCGATAAAGGTATCGCTAACAGCATCCTCGTAAAAGTAAACCAGATCGGTACCGTAACAGAAACCATCGATGCAGTGAACATGGCGCACAAAGCCGGTTACACTTCCATCATGAGCCACCGTTCCGGCGAAACTGAAGATACTACCATCGCTGACCTCGCCGTAGCCCTGAACTGCGGTCAGATCAAAACCGGTTCCGCTTCCCGTACCGACCGTATGGCGAAATACAACCAGTTACTCCGTATCGAAGAAGCACTGGGTGAAGTAGCGATCTATCCTACCAACTCTATCAGTGTTAAAAAATAATCCTTCGGGAAAAACTTTTGGATCTCGGATATCCGGCAACTTCACCGCCGGATATCTGAAATCCAAAAATGATTTGTAAATTGCTGTATGTCCGGATTAAAATCTATAAAAGTGCCAAAGGTCCTGAAGAATAAGTTCTTCATAGCTTTTGCTGCCTTTATAATCTGGATCGCCTTCCTGGACAAAACCAACCTCATGTACCAGTACCAGTTCCAGTCGGAGGTGAATAAACTCGAAAATCAGAAAGAATTCTTTATCCAGGAAATCAAACAAACCCGCGAAGAGCAGCAGGAACTGCTTTCCAGCCCGGAAAAACTGGAGAAATTTGCCCGCGAAAAATATTATATGAAGAAAGATAATGAAGACCTTTTCATTATCACCCCTGCCCCCGCTCAATAGCTCTTCCTTTCCCCCTTGTGCATCTTAAAAATTTATCTTAAATTAACAATAGATTCCGAGCAAAATCCGTTATAAAAGAGAACCTATTATTAGTATTAAAATAATAATGCATGAGTAATTTTACACTTTCTGTACTTTCAACCCTGTGTCTTGTTACCAAAAGCGATATCAAACATCACCAGGAGGATCTTTCTTTAACCCGGGAAGAACAAGCCAGCTTTGACGACACCAAAGCAGCCCTGAACACTGTACGTTATGCGCCAAGAGTGGCCACCCTCCAGCTGATTTTCGACTACGCCGCCAATAAACAAAAAGCGGAAGAGCAGTAACAACGACCATACTTTTTTCATTTTTCCTATCTTTATGGCATGACTCAAAAAGAGCGTTATGCATTTGTTCTCAAATACTTTGAGACACATGCTCCCAATGCCGAAACGGAACTCATCTACGACAATCCTTACCAACTGCTGGTAGCCGTTATCCTGTCTGCACAATGCACCGATAAAAGGGTGAACATGACCACCCCTGCTATCTTTGCGCAGTACCCGGACGTATATGCCCTCAGCACCGCCACTTTCGACGACCTGTTCCCGCTCATCCGGAGCATCAGCTATCCCAACAATAAAACCAAACACCTTATCGGGATGGCGCAAATGGTGGTACAAGACTTTAACGGCGAAATACCCGCTACCGTACCGGAACTGATAAAACTGCCCGGCGTAGGCCGTAAAACAGCCAATGTCATCACTTCCGTAGTACATCAGCAACCCAACATGGCAGTAGATACACATGTATTCAGGGTATCCGCCAGGATAGGACTCACCGTCAATGCCAAAACACCACTGCAAACCGAACTGCAGCTGCTGAAAAATATTCCGGAAGAAAAAGTACACATCGCCCATCACTGGCTCATTTTGCATGGCCGCTACGTTTGCGTGGCCCGCAGCCCTAAATGCGGCGAATGTGGACTAAGACCCGCCTGTAAGTATTATGCAAAACTGGTAAAGGCAAGCTGATATGCGCCCATTCCTCACCGCCGCCTGGAGAAACCTGCTGATGATCAACTTTGAAGCAGATCCCGCTGTACTCAACGCTTATGTACCGGCTCATACCGAACTGGACACCTGGAACAATACCACTTACATAAGCCTCGTGGGCTTTCTCTTCCAAGACACGCGGGTGAAAGGATTGGCCTTTCCCGGCCACCGCACTTTTGAGGAAGTGAACCTCCGCTTTTATGTGCGGTACAAACAGGCCGGTGAATGGAAACGCGGGGTAGTGTTTGTAAAAGAACTGGTGCCCAAAGCACTCATCACCTTTGTAGCCAATACACTGTACGGGGAAAAGTATGCCACGCACATCATGACGCACTCCTGGGAAAACCCGGATGAAGCCACGCTGAAAGTGGCCTACCGCTGGAAAGTGAAAAACGAATGGAATCATTTATCAGCCACTGCTCTGCAGGCAAGTCAGCCTATTGTTGCAGGCAGTGAGGAACAATTTATCACGGACCACTACTGGGGCTATACCCGGCTTGATCACCAAACCACCGGCGAATACCAGGTAACTCATCCGCAATGGGAAATTCATCCGGTCACCGGATTTGATTATCATTGCAGTACCCGGATACTATACGGCGCCGCGTTTGAAAACATGCTGCAACAAGCGCCTAAAAGTGCTTTACTGGCGGCCGGTTCCGGTATTTCGGTAATGCCCGGTAAAAAGATCAGAAACAATACTCTATGAACCGCAGGAGTTTCTGTTATCCATCAATAATTTCATGCTGCAATTATGGAATTTTATTATCTTAAGCGGTTCATCAAGATTCAATCAATAAAGCATTAGTCGTTATGAGATCAGCTGTTAGGGTACAACTATCATTTATGATGTTCCTGGAATTTTTTATCTGGGGCGCATGGTTTGTGACATTAGGAACATTCGTATTAAAAAATCTGCAGGGCGCCACCGATACCCAGGTGGGTTATGCCTTTCTTACACAATCTATCGGTGCAGTGATAGCGCCTTTTATTGTAGGCATTATTGCCGACCGGTTTATTTCCGCACAGGTTATCCTCGGGGTGATACACCTCGCTGGCGCAGCGCTGCTATGGACCTGCTCGGGCATGACCAGCTACGACAGCTTCTATCCCGTGTTGCTGGTTTATATGATCCTTTACATGCCCACGCTGGCACTGGTGAACTCTATCTCCTTCCGGCAGATGAGCGACCCAAGTAAAGAGTTTTCTTTTATCCGTGTATTCGGCACCGTAGGATGGATCATCGCGGGTTTACTCATCGGGTGGCTGCAGTGGGAAAAAACCAACTCGCTGGACCTTACCTTTAAAATGGCTGCAGGCGCTTCCCTCCTGCTGGGATTGTTCAGCTTTACCCTGCCTAAAACACCACCGGCAAAAAAAGGCACCCAGATCTCTGTAAAAGAAATCCTCGGCCTGGATGCCATCCGGATGCTGAAAAACCGCTCTTACCTGCTGTTCTTCCTGGCGTCTATTGCCATCTGTATTCCACTGGCATTTTACTATAATTTTACCAATCCATTCCTGAATGAAATAGGCATGAACGCCGCTGCCGGCAAGCAATCTATGGGACAGATGTCGGAGTTCCTGTTCATGCTGGTAATGCCGTTGTTCTTCGCCAGGTTAGGTGTGAAAAAGATGCTGGCATTAGGTATGCTCGCCTGGGTAGTACGCTACGCCCTCTTCTCTTTCGGCGACATCGACGCCAACTACTGGATGCTGATTGTAGGGATCATCTTACACGGTATCTGTTATGATTTCTTCTTTGTAACCGGGCAGATCTACACCGATAAAATTGCCGGTGAAGAATTCAAAAGCTCTGCACAGGGTTTTGTAACACTGGCTACTTATGGCGTGGGAATGTTAATTGGTTTTATCATCTCCGGGCCTATTGTAGACGCCTATAAAACAGGCGCCAACAGCCACAACTGGCATACCATCTGGCTGATTCCTGCGGGTATTGCTGCAGTAGTATTAGTACTGTTTATGTTGTTTTTCAGAGATAGCAATAAGAATACGGTTGTTAAACATTAATCATCGGCAAAACGATTATTATGGCAAAAATAGCAATGCTTGGTTCAGGTTTTATTGCGCGGTTCTATGCCGATTCCCTGCAGGGGCAGCGTAGCCGCGATAAAATTGTAAGTGTATATTCCCGCCGGGAAGAAAGCGCGCAAAAATTCGCCACAGATTACGATGTTGCTTTTCAAACCACGGAAATGGAAGCTGCCATTGCCCGTCCGGAAGTAGACGTAGTTTGTGTATCTCTTCCCAATAACCTGCATGAAGCAGCGGTTAATCTTTGTTGCAAACACAAAAAAGCAGTGATCTGCACCAAGCCGCTGGGACGGAATGCGCAGGAAGCAAAGCGGATGCTGGAAGCAGTAGAAAAAGCGGGCATCTTCCACGGTTATCTCGAAGACCTGGTGTACACTCCCAAATTCCTGAAAGCGCTGCAAAGCGTGAAAGACGGCGCCCTGGGAAGGATTCTCTGGGCCAAGTCCAGGGAAACGCATCCCGGCCCCCACAGCGAATGGTTCTGGGATAAAGAACAGGCCGGCGGCGGCTGCATCCTGGATCTGGGCTGCCACTGCGTGGAAATTGGCCGCAACTTTATCGGGAAGGATATTAAACCGGTAGAAGTGATGTGCTGGGCAGATACACAGGTAAAACCTATTGATGCAGAAGATCATGCTATTGGCCTGGTGAAATATGAAAACGGCGCCATCGGCCAGTTTGAAGTAAGCTGGACTTTCCGCGGCGGCCTCGATCTGCGCGATGAAGTAATGGGTACCGAAGGAACCATCTGGCTCAACAGCTTCCTGCGTACCGGCTTTGATATGTTTACTACCGGCAAAGGCGCTGATTATGTGGCAGAGAAAGCTGAAAGCAATTCCGGCTGGCTGTTTCCCGTAGGCGATGAACTGAATGAACTGGGTTATAATCACATGTTCACCAATATGTTTGATGCAATGGAAGCCGGTAAGGAAGCCAATGAAACGTTTTACGACGGCTATGTGGTGAACGCTATTCTTGATGCTGCTTATAAGAGTGCAGCCACCAAACAGTGGGAACCGGTGCAACTGGAAATATGGCGCGGACAGGAAGGGCTTACCAAAGCAAAAACCTTAACGGAATACAACGACCAATATTACCTGGTAAAAGAAGAGATGACGCATTTCGGGGCGAAGAAGCTGATCCTGAAAGATAAAGTGAGCGGTCAGATCATTGAACAGGTATTGTAATTTTTATGATAGATGTGATTGTCCTGGTAAGCTATCAGGATAATCACATCCTTCGCAGTTAGCTTATTTTTACAAAAAAAGCTTTGCCCAGTGTATGATTTACCTCTACCTGTTTTAAGATGCCGTTTTCATATTTGAATACATTCTTTTTTCCCTCCGGCAATATAAGCTCATACACGCCCCCTCCCAGCGATTTCACAGGCAGGAAACGGCCCAGCGTTTCAGAAAACACACGGCTCAGTTGCCGGGGTTCCATAAAATAAAGATCCGCCACACACTCTTCTATTTCCGTATCTATTACTGATTTTGCGCCGTTAACTATTATCGTGTATTCCTTACCGTTACGATGGATAGTAGTCTGTTTATCTTCGCCCGATTTACCGGATACCCGTGAAACCTTTGCAGTGGTGAGTACATTATTGCTGTATTCATTCGCAATGTCGCTGTTGATCTTCGACAACATGATCTGGATCCGTGTTTTGATAATGATGCTTTTGGCGTTTCCGGCGAGCTTGCGGTTAGCTTCAATGGTCCCTACTGCGTGATTGGCAATACGCACTTCGAAAGTATTGGTTTGGGCTTTTGCCTGTAAAAACAATACAGCTACTGTGAAGGTGATAAACAATAACCTAAAAAGACTATTCATAATAGTTGACTTAAACTAACAATATTTTCCCGGGGAAGTAGTAGCTGTAAGTGTTCCTCCCATCAAGGAAAATACAAAAAATCCTGCCACTACGGACAGGATTTTTTATTGTGTACTTTAAAATAATATACGGCAGTAGCTTACGCCAGCATTTCCCTGATCTTTGTGATCAGTTCACCTTTGGTAATAGGTACGCCCATAATTTTATGATAGCCCTGTGCATCAATCAGGAACTGATCGCGGATAATTTTGATCAGCTGGCCGTTATTGATTTCAGGAATCAGCACTTTATCATAGCTGTGCAGTATTTCGCCCAGGTTTTTAGGGAAAGGACGGATGTAACGGATATGTGCATGCGCTACTTCATGTCCTTCTGCCAGCAGGTCCAGCACAGCGCTTTTGATGGCGCCATAGGTGGAGCCCCAGCCCAGTACGAGGATCTTTCCTTTTTCCGGACCGAGTTCTATTTTCTGCAACGGAATATGATCCGCAATCTTATCTACCTTTTCCTGGCGGATCTTCACCATCAGCTGGTGGTTTTCCGGATCGTAGCTCACGTTACCGGTGATGTTCTGTTTCTCCAGGCCACCAATCCGGTGTTCCAGGCCAGGTGTACCGGGTACTGCCCAGGGGCGCACCAGGTTTTCATCGCGGTGATAGGGCAGGAATTGTTCCTCTCCTTCTTCCAGTCCCTTCTTGAATTTCACTTCAATTGCGGGCAGGTCGGCAGCTTTAGGGAAGCGCCACGGTTCAGAACCGTTGGCGATATAGCCATCACTGAGGAAAATAACCGGGGTCATGTGCTTTACAGAGATCCGGAAGGCTTCAAATACCGCCTCGAAGCAGTCTGCCGGTGTGGATGCAGAAACAATTGGCATCGGGCACTCTCCGTTACGGCCATAATATGCCTGTAACAGGTCGGACTGTTCCGTTTTGGTAGGCAACCCGGTAGAAGGGCCACCACGCTGAATATCAACGATCATTAAAGGTATTTCCAGCATTACTGCCAGTCCCATTGCTTCACCTTTCAGTGCCATACCGGGGCCGGAGGTAGTGGTAACGCCCATATGACCGCCGTAGGAGGCGCCAATGGCGGAGGTGATCCCCGCAATTTCGTCTTCCGCCTGGAAGGTACGGATACCAAAATTCTTGAAGCGGCTCAGTTCATGCAGGATATCGGAAGCCGGTGTGATCGGGTAAGTACCGAGGAACAGGGGCAGGTTTGCTTTCTGCGATGCTGCCACCAGGCCATAAGCCAGGGCGGTGTTACCGGTGATACTGCGGTAAGTACCAGGTTCCATCCGTGCCTTTTCCACGCGATAGCGGGTGGTAAAGGCTTCTACGGTATCAGCAAAGTTGTAGCCGGCATGCAGTACTTTCAGGTTACTGTCCAGGATATCCGGTTTTTTGCCGAATTTCTCTTTCAGGAACACTTCTGTATTTTCCATGTTACGGTCGTACAGCCAGTAGAGGAATCCCAGCACAAACATGTTTTTTGCACGGTCTTTCTCTTTCATACCCAGGGTAGTATCCTTCAGCGCTTCGCGCGTCATTTTGGTTACATCCATTGTATGCAGCTGATATGGCGCCAGGGAACCATCTTCCAGCGGATTTACGCCTTCCGGGTAATTGGCGAGGCGAAGGTTTTTAGCATCAAAACCATCGGTATTGGCGAGGATAATGCCGCCTTTTTTAAGTCCTTTCAGGTTAGCCTTCAATGCTGCCGCGTTCATCACTACCAGCACATCGCAGGCGTCGCCCGGGGTGAATATTCTGTTAGAAGAAAAGTGTAGCTGGAAACCGCTCACGCCGGGTAATGTACCTATCGGGGCACGGATCTCCGCCGGAAAATCGGGGAATGTGCTCAGGTCATTACCGAATAATGCGGTATTGTTTGAAAACTGGGTACCTGTTAACTGCATCCCGTCTCCACTGTCGCCTGCAAATTTTATCACTACATCCTCCAGCTGTTGAATCGAAGTATTAGGCATCTATTTATTCTTTTTAAGATATTCTTTTTAAAGATGTAAATTTAGGTAATCGGGAGGTAGGAACCCACAGCCCTGCAATATTATTCCCGATCCGATTACAAAAGTACACAACTTTAGTAGACTATTCTTGCCGGAATAAAGCATTCCCATTACTTATAGTTATGGCTGATAACGGGAAGTTATGGTTATAGAAATGCTAATTTTGCCCTTTTTCAGTGGTATAACTATCCCTGATATCAAATCAAATCGTATTTTTAACCCATAAATTTAAACTATACTTTATGGCACTCTTTCAATCGAACAACCCTGTACTGAAGCAAAGTGTATTTGATAAAGCGCCTCACATCGCAGGGGAGACCATGACCATCCGTGGAACCGTTAACAAAATGTCTTTTATGCTCCTGCTGTTAATGGCGGCTGCAGTTTTTTCCTGGGGAGAATTTTACAGAAATAGCGGCAGCGTAATGCCATTGGCATTTGGTGGCGCCATCGGTGGATTTATACTGGCATTGGTAATTATTTTCAAAAAAGAATGGTCGGCTTACCTGGCCCCCGCATACGCGATAGCAGAAGGTTTATTCCTGGGTGCTATTTCCGCCATGTTTGAAACCAAATGGCCTGGCATTGTGATGCAATCCGTAGGTTTAACCTTTGGTACTTTCATTGCCATGCTGATCCTCTATCGCACAGGAGTGATCCGGGCAACGGAGCGTTTTAAATCAATTGTGATGACTGCCACCCTGGGTATCGGTATCTTTTACCTGATCGCCATTGTATTGCGCATGTTTAATATAGAGATGCCGCTGATTCACAGCAGTGGTACCTTTGGAATCATATTTTCCCTGGTGGTGGTAGCTATTGCGGCCCTGAACCTGATCATGGATTTCGATATGATAGAACAGGGAGCTTTACAGGGCGCACCTAAGTATTTTGAGTGGTATGCCTCCTTTGGTCTGATGGTGACACTGGTATGGTTATACCTGGAAATACTGCGCCTCATGAGCAAGTTAAACAGAAGATAAGTATTACAGATACAAACGTCATAGAAAGGCCGCCACAGCGTATGTGGCGGCCTTTCTTTTTAAATATATGTTCCATTGTTTTTGTTAATGTCTTCCAAAAAATATGTTAAATGGCAAGGCTCCAAAACAGTATGGCATCGTAATTGCAAAATCGGGCTATAACAACAAGTTCTTTTACATCTTAAAACAGTAATAAAAAAAATGCTAACACCTTTACTTACCATGTAACCTTTATTGTTAAACCGTTTAAAATTGTAAGCTATGAAGAAGATAAAAGTAAGCATGTTAGCACTTGCAGCTGTGGCGATTGGAGCCTTCGCATTTAAGGGCGTTGATGGTGGATCCATAGCAGGTAAAGTAACACCGGCAGATGGGGCTACTGAAGCCTGGGCCATTCAGGGAACAGATACATTAAAATCGCCTGTTACTGATGGCGCATTTAGTTTTCAGGCAGCGAAGGCCGGTGCGTATACCGTTATAGTAGGAGCGAAAGCGCCGTATAAGCCTGCAACTGTTACAGATGTTAAAGTGGAGGATGGAAAATCCACTGATTTAGGAGAAATTAAATTAGCACATTAAACAAGAGCAATAGTTTGTTTTCATAGGGGTTAATCAAAAAGCCGGTTCCGTACGTCTGTACGGCCGGCTTCTTTCATTTATAGCCTTCCTGTCTTCCCCCAAAAACTATCTTTTTTCACCCCATAGGGGTAAGTGTTTCTCTAAACGTCATTTCTTTAAGCACCCCTTTTTTAAAATGATGTTTATGAAAAAGCAGTTTATTATAACGTATACAAGTTTGAGTATTGGATGGCTGCTGCTGATGATTGCCATCTTTAGCATTATTTTATCCGGCTGTACCAAAGAAAACATTTCGGGCTCCGGTAATGTGGTAACGGAAACCCGCACCACAGACCCTTTTACGGATGTGGACATATCAGGACCATTTGAGGTACACCTGTTGCAGGAAAACAACGCGAAGGTGGAAATAAAAGCGGAAGACAATATTATAGGCGTGATAGAAACAGGCATGCGCAGCAACACCTTATTCGTCCGGGTAAAAAACGGGGTCAATATCCGGCATCATCAGCCCATGAAAGTATATGTTCACAATCCTCTTTTTCAACGGGTAAAATTTGATGGTTCGGGATCCTTAGATAATCAGGATACCATACATACTTCCTTATTTAAGTATGAACTAAACGGCAGTGCCGATGCGGCGCTTATACTGGATGCTGCCACTCTTAACACTACTATCAACGGTTCGGGCAACATTAACATGCGTGGATTTGCCGGCTCGCTGAGCAGTGATATCAATGGCAGCGGCAACATTGCCGCAATGAACCTGGAAGTACAAAATGCCAGTATTACTATCCGTGGTTCCGGCGGGCATGGCGTGTATGTAAGGAAAAACCTGGACGCCAGGATCTATGGCAGCGGAAATATTGTTTATACCGGTGAAGCGAAAGTGGTAGCGGAGGTAAAGGGTTCCGGTAAGGTAGTAAAGCAGTAATGATGTAAACTTCGTATATCCTACACTGTTATACTGTCTGTGTTTAAAATGAAAAGGCCCCTGCACTTGCAGGGGCCTTTTATTATTTTAAAGATGGGCATTTATCAGGCGCCACCTAATTTGCATTTCTGCAGCACTTCCCATGATTTACCGTTGTGACGGAGGAAGTAGAGGTTGTTTACTTTAAAAGTAGCCTCGTATTCCTTGTTCTCATATTCAGGCCATGCTTTGTTGAACTGATCATCTTCCAGATCTTTAAATGCCACGGTAACGTGTGGGGTAAATCCTGTACGTGCCAGCATGGTGCTGAAGCCAAATTCCTTACGCAGGAAGTTGATCAGCTGACGGTGCATAGCAGACATGGTTTCACTTTTTTCCACGTTGATGAACAGTACACGGTTCTGTTTATTCGGGAAAGTACCGAAGCCTTTCAGGGAAACTTCGAAAGGCGCCTGTGTTTTGGCAAATTCCGTCAGTTCATCACAGAAAGCTTTTTCCAATGCCGGATCAGCAGTGAAAGGTACCTGCAGGGTAATATGTGGCAGCACTTTCAGTGCGTACATAGGACCGTATTGTTCTGCAAATTCCTGTTTGATCTTTATAATTTCTTTACCTACTTCTGCAGTTGGCAGCAGTGCGATAAAGTATATTTTGTTATCTGGTTTTGGCTCAAAGCGTTGAGGTCTTCCACCTTGTCTTGGAGCGCCGCCGCCACGGTATCCACCGCCGCCGCCACCGCCGCGATTGTAACCACCGCCACCGCCGCCGCGATCGTAACCACCGCCGCCACCGCCGCGATTGTAACCACCGCCGCCACCGCCGCGATCGTAACCACCGCCGCCACCGCCGCGATTGTAACCACCACCGCCGCCGCCACGGTCGTATCCACCACCGCCGCTTCCGCCGCGATCGTATCCACCGCCGCCACCGCCGCGATTATAACCACCGCCGCCACCGCCACGGTCGTATCCACCACCGCCGCTTCCGCCGCGATCGTATCCACCACCGCCACTACCGCCGCCGTAGCCACCACCACCACGGTCGTAGCCTCCGCCACCGCCGCCGCGATCGTATCCACCGCCGCCACTGCCGCCGCCGTAACCACCACCACCGCGGTTGTAGCCACCACCGCCGCTTCCGCCGCGATCGTATCCACCACCACCGTTGTAGCCGCCACCTGCGCCATCACGGTTGTAATTGCTGCCACCACCATCTCGGTTGTAGCCACCACCACTGCCGCCATCACGGTTGTAACCACCACTTCCGCCTTCACGGTTGTAGCCGCCACCTGTGCCGCCATCACGATTGTAGTCTGTGCGCGGACGATATCCGCCTTCTCGATTGTAACCAGTGCGCCCTTCTGAGCCACCACTGTTGTAGTCGGGTTTGCCGCCTTCCCGCTCGTTATTTAAATTGGGTTTGTCATCGCCTTTCTCCTTATTGGGATCATTCTCTTTGTTGGTATCAGAAGAATAAGGCCTGCGGGGGCGTTCGTTTCTCTCAAAAGTCATCTTACTTAATTAAGCGTTTGAAGCAATATTAGCTATGATTTCATAAAAATGAAATACGTCCTGATAGGAGTTATATAAGGGTGCCGGTGATACCCTGATAACTCCGGGCTCTCTCCAGTCAACGATTATACCGGCATCGGTCATCCGTTGATGTATCTCTTTACCTTTGTCTAGGAACAACAAAGATAACTGAGCGCCGCGTTCATTACAATTTTTCGGTGTTATAATCTGGAAATTTATGCCTTTTAACTGTTGCAAAAGAAATTCAAGATAATTGGTCATTCCTTCACTTTTGATACGTAAAGCGCCGATACCGGCCGCTTCAAATAATTCCAGGGATGCTTTCAGGCTAACCATGTTAAACACCTGAGCGGTGCTCTGTTGCCATCCTTCAGCTTCTTTTTTAGGCACAAACCCTTTTTCCATTTTAAAACGTGCACTCTCTTCATTGCCCCACCAGCCACCCAGTCTAAGAAAATTACGGTTGCTGGCGTGTTTCTCATGCACAAATGCGCCTCCTACTGCGCCGGGACCACCATTCAGGTACTTATATGAGCACCAAACGGCAAAATCTACTTCCCAATTGTGCAATTCTACCGGTATATTTCCTGCTACGTGTGCCAGGTCGAAACCTGCGTAAGCGCCGGCCTTATGCGCAGCTGCTGTTATAGCGGGTATATCAAAAAACTGTCCGGTATAATAGTTTATACCTCCAAACAAAACCAATGCTAAGCTATCACTTTCTGTGTTAATAATCTCTAAAATATCTTCCAATCTTATCAAATGTTCTCCGGGTCGCGGGGAAACTTCTATGATGGCACTTTCCGGATCGTAGCCGTGGAACTTTACCTGGGTTTCAACTGCGTACTGATCGCTCGGAAAAGCCCCTGCTTCCATTAACACTTTAAACCGCTGTTTGTTTGGCCGGTAAAAACTAAGCATCATCAAATGCAGATTCACCGTCAGCGTATTCATCACCGTCAGCTCCTGCTGACTTGCACCCAAAATCGCCGTTAAAGGCTTACTGCAATACTGCTGATAATATAACCATGGGTTCTTAGCCTCCCAATACCCCTCTACCGCACATTGTTGCCAATCCGCCAACTCCTGTTCTATCGCCGATTTCACATTTTTCGACTGCAATCCGAGCGAGTTGCCACATAAATAAATAGCATCCTTTCCGTTACGTTGTGGAAAATAAAACTGGTCTCTGAATTTGTTTAAGGGATCCTGTTGGTCCTTCTCCTTAGCAAACGCTAATGATGCTACATACTCCATGGTCTTCCAATCTTTCGCCTTAGTATTCTTTTAATGGCGGTGCTGCTATTGTCAAGAAAGCTGTGCTGATTATCTTATTTCTCTACTTACTGATTATTACAGGCTAAATGCCCTAACTGTTCAAAACAGGTGTCTCTTATTATATATTATCTCTTATTTTATCATATGGCATATAAGGCTAAGGCTGTATATGGCTAGTAACGTGTCAACAACTGTCTGAGGGGTCAAAAGTAATAAAGGCTTTCCAAATGCCACTCATTCCAAATGTTAAAATTTGTTAATGAAAGAAAAAAAGTCTTTCCGGCCGTAATATACGAAAAAAATCCGTCCCGAAGAATCGGGACGGAGACTGTTAACCTACAACTGTTACACTGTATTGAAAAAAAAACTTAATTAACGGAGATACCATCCACTTTCTTCTTCCCCAATACCGGCTCCTCTTCAGCAATCTCCGGCTCCGGGAAGAAATCATATGGTTTTGGCGACAGGTACTTCGGATCGTGCATTTTCCTCACCTCATCCCGTTTCATGAACACCGCTTTGATGATCAGCACCAGGAAAGGCACGTACTTCAGCCACCGTGGCATGTTAAACCTATCCAGCACGTCAATGGAACGCTTGTTCATCGCGTACATCACCGGCACCAGTACCAGGGTCAGGAAGGTCGCAAAAATCAACCCGTACACCATTGTCCAGGCCAGCGGGCCCCAGAACGCCACGTTATCCCCACCAAAGAAGATATGCGGCTTAAACTCACTGAACAACGCGGCAAAGTCGATGTTAAAGCCCACTGCCAGCGGGATAAGACCCAAAATAGCAGCAATAGCCGTTAATATTACCGGCGTCATACGGGTACGACCCGCTTCCACCACCGCTTCATATACCGGCATCTTCTGCTGGATCAACAAATCGGTGAACTCTACCAGTACAATACCATTACGTACCACAATACCCGCCAGGGCCATAATACCCACGCCCGTCATTACAATGGAAATATCCATTTTAAAGATGGAGAAGCCCAGGAACACGCCTATAATACTGAACAGGATCTCCATAAAGATGATCATCGGGCGGCCGATGGAGTTAAACTGGGTCACCATAATCATCAGGATCAGCCCAAATGCACCCAGCATCGCCATCATCAGGAAGTTCATGGTTTCCTGCTGGTCTTCCTGTTCACCGGTCATCTTAATAGTCACAGAATTCGGATGGGTAAAGTCCTTCAGGGATGTTTCAATATGCTGCACCACTTCATTCGCATTTGCACCGGTTAAGATGTTGGAATACAGGGTAATTACGCGTTTCTGGTCGATACGCTTAATACCCGCATAAGTATTGGAATAATGAATATCCGCTACCGCCGACAACGGCACCTGGCGTATTGCCCCGCCCATATTCATGTCGCGGTATACCAGGTTGAGGTTCATCAGGTTATTGATATTATTCCGCTGATCCTCATTTAATCTTACCATAATCTTATACTCATCCTTCGCATCACGGATCTTGGAAGCCTCAAATCCAAACAGCGCTGTACGGAGGGCGCCACCAATCTGACGGGTGGAAATACCTTCTGCATTCGCCCGCTCGCGGTCAATATTCACCACGATCTCCGGTTTATTATCTTCAAAATCGCTCTTCAGTTCCTCCACACCCGCAATCTGCAGGGAATCGAGATAACGTTTAAGTCTGAACGAAGAACTGGTCAGCTCATCAAAATTATCGCCGCTGATTTCAATATTGATAGGCTTACCGGTTGGCGGACCACCCTGCTCCTGCTCTACCGTGATATTGGTACCCGGGATACCTTTTACCGCGTTACGGATTTTATCAAGATATTGTACGGTCGACTGCCCATCCCTCGCACCAAATTCCACGAAGGCTACCGTTACTTTACCTTTCTGCGGCTGCACGCTGAGATCCATCTGTGAAGGATCGCCGGCGCCTTTGGCCACATTGGAAATAATAGATTCCACTATCGGGTTCTTTTCACCCACTACCTTAGTGATACGCTTTTCTACCAGGTTGGTGATAGAATCGGTATACTTCTGATCAGTACCATTGGGTAACTCTATATAAGTATAGATGAAGTTGGGATCTGCCTGCGGGAAGAACACTACTTTCGGATTTCGTATAGCCGTTAGCATAATACTGAAGATCAGCAATCCAAACGTGGCCACTACAATCCATACCGGGCGCCATCCCAGCAAACACCACTGCAATATGCGTTTGTAACGATCCTGCACTTTGGGCCAGAATCCGTGCTGGAAGCGGCGTGCCACGCCACCTAACCAGAAACGTTCCAGTACAATCACCAGGTAAAGGAATACTACAAAGTTGCCCACACCCATGCTGCCATTGGCATAACCCACCAGGGCCAGGAAGGCAAACACGGCGGAGAGGATCGTGAATTTCTTATCAAACTTAGGCTTGGGATGATTCTCCCCTTCATGCCTGTCCATGAAATCCACTGCAAACACCGGGTTAATGATATAGGCCACCACCAGGGACGCACCCAGTGTAGTGATCAGCGTAACCGGCAGGTAGAACATGAACTTACCGATCACACCAGGCCAGAACAGCAGTGGCACAAACGGCGCCAGCACTGTAAGGGTACCGGAAAATACCGGCAGGAACACTTCTCCCGCAGCTATCTTTGCTGCCTTCACAATGCCCAGGTCCTTTCGCTGGTTATAAATACGGTGTACGTTTTCTATCACCACAATGGCATCATCCACCACAATACCCAATGCCAGCAGGAAGGAGAACAGCACCATCATGTTTAATGTAAATCCGTACATCGGCATCAGTAAAAATGCAATGAACATGGAAATTGGTACGGATAATGCCACGAAGATCGCGTTCACCGCTCCCATGAAAAACATGAGGATCACTGTTACCAGCAGGAAGCCGATAATGATGGTATTGATCAGGTCATGCAGGGTTACACGGGTAGATTTAGATTGATCTGCCGTGATGGTTACTTCCAGGTTTTTAGGGAAGTAATTTTCCTTCATGTCTTTTGTAATCGCCTGGATCTTATCGGATGCGTCGATCAGGTTTTTACCGCTCTGTTTAATAACGTTGAGGGTGATTACATTTTTACCGCCGAGGCGTGCATAGCTTTCCTGTTCCAGGAAACCATCTACCACGTTGGCAATATCTTTCAGGTATACCGTTGCGCCGGACTGGCCGCGTACAATGATGTTACCTATTCTTGCCGGGTCTTTATATTCTCCCTTTACACTCAGGGTACGTTTCTGACCATCCATCGCAACAAGACCACCGGAGATGGTGATGTTTTCTCCCTGGATGGCGCCGATGATATCTTCGAAGCTGATCTGCGCCGCGTCCATTTTGTATTTGTCCACGTTGATCTGGATTTCGCGTTCCAGTTCACCTACGAGGTCTACACGGGTAATTTCATTCAACGCTTCAATCCGGTCTTTCATGTCATCTGCATACTTTTTCAGTGTTTGCAGATCGAAGTCGCCGGAAAGGTTTACGTTCATGATAGGAATCTGCGACACATCTATCTTCACAATCTGCGGTTCCTGGGTCAGGTCCTTCGGCAGATCTTTCTTCGCATCATCTACTTTTTCACGCACCTGCTGACGGGCAGCTTCAATATCTTCATTGGCATTGAACTCGATGGTGATCGCAGAGAAATCCTGCATGGAAGTACTCTTGATCTTCTTTACACCGGAGATGCCGTTTAATTGTTTTTCTATCGGTTTGGTTACCGTTGTTTCCATATCTTCCGGGGAAGTACCGGCGTTAATGGTATTGATATAGAACTGCGGGAACACTACCTCCGGGAACTGTTCCTTCGGCAGGTTAATATAGGAAAGTATACCTGCCAATGCAATGATAATGGTGGCTACGTATACGCTCACCTTATTATCAATGGACCAGCTGGTAGGCTTAAATTCTTTATGGAGATTGTCTTGCATACACTTGGTTTTAGCTGTTTGATTCAGCTTTATAATTTAATCAGGTCGTTATCGTTCAACCCCTGAAAACCGGTGGTGATAATTTTATCACCTGTTGTCAAACCACTCTTTATTTCAGCCTTATCGTTGTATGTGCGGCCCATATCTATTGTTTTGCGTTGTGCCACCATTTTACCATTGGCATTCTGCGCTACCATTACATATGGTTTTCCGGAGGTGTACTGGATCACGCTTACCGGGATCACTACCGCGTTTTTAGCGGTATAATCTACGATCCTGATGCGGGCAATCATGTTAGGACGCAGGCCTGCGTCGGGTTTCAGCGGCACTTCAACTTTGATGGTGCGGCTCAGCGGATCAATGGTCCTGGAAGCAAAACCAATAGTACTGCGTATTTCACGGTTAATATCCGGGAAAGACAAGATCACTGCGTCGCCTGATTTCAGCAAACCGGCGTAAGCTTCTGCTACGTTGGCAGTTACTTTCAGGTTGTTGGCGTTTACCACGCGGAAGGCAGGTGCGCCCGGCGCTGCATTGTCGCCTACTTTAGCAATTACCGCATCTACGGTACCGCTGATAGGTGCAATGATGCGGGTTTGCGATTGTTGATCCTGCAGGGTAGCCATCTTCCTTTCCAGGCTTTCTTTCTGGTTTTTGGCATTGAGATACTGTACCTCAGAACCTATTTTCTGTGACCACAGATTTTTCTGTTTTTCAAACAGGGTGTTAGCCAGATCCATCTGGGTGCGGAGTTCGGCCATGTTGGCTCTCAGCACCTGGTCGTCTACCTGGGCCAGTGTTTGTCCCTGTTTTACTGCCTGTCCTTCTCTTACAAAAATGTTGGTAATTACTCCCGGTACGCGGGCGGAAACGTTTACGTTTTCACGGGCGTCCACACTTCCCTGCACATCTATATAATGTTCAAATATGGTATCCGTGATAGCAGTTACGGTTACATCTTTCATTTTCTGCGCCGTGGTATCTTTCACACCCACTTCTTTTTCCAGCGCGGCTATTTTTTTGTCGATGTTTTCGTTATATTTTACTTTCTCCTGTTTCAGCTTCTCCAGCTGTTCAGCTTTATTTCCGCCACCACCGCAGGCTGCGAGCACCAGGGTAATAAAAGGGATCAGGAAAGAATATTTTTTGATCATATAGTTAGTAGTGAATGGTGATTGAAATAATGAAGCTTATAGTTTGCCGTACGATTTCAGCAGATCTACTTTGGCTACAATAGCGTTAAACAATGCAGTGAAATAATTATTCTGTGCAGTGAGCAGATCGTTTTCAGCGGTGGTCATTTCCAGGCTGGAACCTACGCCCTCCCTGTATTTGATCTGGGTGGTGTTATACACGTCCTGCGCCAGCTCCATGTTTTTCTCCTGTGCTTCCAGCGTGAGTACGTTGTTGCGGAAAGTGGAGTACGATTGTTCCCTTTCCAGGTCGATGCCCAGCTTTGCGTTTTCAATGGCCACTTCACTTTTCTTTACTGCCAGCCATGCCTGGTCTACCTGGCGTTTGCGTTGCATCCCACTGAAAATAGGAACAGAGAGGTTCAGTCCTGTGTTTACATAACCGTACCACATCTGGTTCTGGAAGTAATCAAGCTTTTCGCTACCCCGGAGTGCGCCGGTAGAACCGAACAGTTGCAGGGAGGGTAAACCTTTCAGCTTATATCTTTTCAGATCATATTCATTTGCTTTCTTTTGTGTTTGCAGCAACTGGTATTCTATCCGCTGTGAGTAGTCGAATTTATCCATATCCAGCACATCTGCAGCAATCCTTTCTGTAGAAAGTGTATCCGTTAACGTTATAGCCTGTTTCAGTGGCATGCCCATCTGGTATTTCAGCGAAGCGGTACCAATTTCAATCAGGTTACGGAGTTTGGTTTGTTCTGTTTGCAGGTTGGTGTATTGTACCACCAGGCGGTCTACATCCAGTTTTTCCGCGAGGCCGTTTTTATAGATCTCTTTGGTTTCATTGAGGATCTTTTCCAGGGAACTGATGTTTTCGGAAAGGATGGTCAAAGCCTTGTTGGCCGACAGTACATTGTAATAGGCCTTGTACACAGTGGATTTTACATCTATTTCCGCTTTTGTCACGCCCTGTGATACGAGTTCTTCCAGTGTTTTACGGGCCTGTAAAGCTACGAGTACGCTGGGATCGAAGAGCGTTTGTGTAAGTCTCACTTCACCGACCATATTATGGGTCAGCTGGAAGGAAACTACGCTAAAGGAATCTTTGGGTCCGCCAAAGTTCGCTGTACTAAACATCTGTTTCTGGAGAATCGGGTTGTACTGGTAAGAACCGGTACCAGCGATGTTGGGCAATGCCAAACCGCTCACCTCCTTGTTCTTGGCCAGCTGGATGAGTTCGTCCAGTTTAGCGGTTTTAACGGTGCTCTGATTAGCCAGTGCGTAGTCTACCGCTTCTTTGGCAGACAAACGGATGGGTTCAGGCGAAACCTGCTGCTGGGCGCCGGCGATGGTGGCCAGCGACAACAGCCACACCCCAAAAGCCATACTGGTGAGCCTTTTGATTGATAGCATAGTGTTATTTATTTTGCGATAGTTGTTTATATTCTTCAATAAGCTGGTATCCTTTTACGGAAGCCACCCCATATAAAAAATTCTCCAGCAACACTTTCTGCACTTTGTTCATATCATTGGCGCCAGGGAACACTTCCGGTTGAAAACAGATCATACAAGCGTATATCCTGTATTGGGTCAGTATTTTAATGTCGATGTCGGGCCGGTATACTTTTTCACTGATGCCTCTTTCCATATTTTCACGGATCATGGTGGCCAGGGTATTGTTCCGGTAGTCGAGGAACAGCTGGTAGGCTTTGGAGTGAAATTTCTGCAGGTCCAGGAGAATGACAGGGTTCATATTGCGCAGGCGGCGATCCAGCATGTCCATCACCAGGAATAACTCATCAATGGCGTCTTTCGATTTTTTCCGGTCTTCAATACAGTCTTCAATAATAATATTTATGAACCGGCCGATGGTTTGGCAAACCATATCGTCCTTGTCGGTGAAGTGGGCGTAAAGCGTTTTCTTTGAGATCCCCATTCTTTCAGCGATGTCATCCATCGTAATAGAGCGGGTACCAAACTGACGAAAAAGGCCAAAAGCCGTGTCCATAATACGTTCCTGTACTTCCATAAATTTGCAGCATTAACCCTGTTGTTATGCAGGACAAAACTATGGAAACTTTCCAAACTTCCAAAGTTTCCAGTATTATTTTTTTAAATGTGGCAACATTCAATTAACCGCCCTTACTTCCTCCTTTAAGCTTTATTGTCTAATTTGCAGCCCTAATCACAAACCATGTCGCCAAAGCTTAGATTAAAAGTATTTGCATCAAGATTGCTGCGTTACTTCTTTCAGGGATTGCTCATTCTGGCGCCCATTGGTATTACTGCGCTTACCTTGTACTGGGCCTTTATTACTATTGATAATATTATTCCGAAAGAGCTGATTCCGGAAGGCGCCTCTTTCAGTTTTCTGAAGTACAAAGGAGTAGGATTTGCACTGGTACTGCTGCTGATCATCGTGGTAGGTTATCTCAGCTCCTCCTTTATTATCGGGCGGATCTTTGATTTGTTCGACCACCTGTTGGAGCGTACGCCTTTTATCAAATACATCTATACTTCTATCAAAGATGTTTTTGATGCGTTTGTAGGAGAAAAGAAAAAATTTGACCATCCGGTGCTGGTGCAGATATACGGAGTGGATGTTTGGGAGATGGGGTTCATTACGCAGACAGATGTCAGCAACCTGGGCCTCGAGGGATATATGGCAGTATATGTACCGCACGCCTATGCCATTACCGGTAAGGTGTTTATGGTGCCGAAAGAGCGGGTTAAACCACTCACCAACGTTTCTGCCGGCGAAGCCATGAAGTTTGCCGTAAGCGGCGGCGTTACGCATATCTGATCCGGGGATGCGTCGTAGATGAAGCGTAGATACCCCGTAGTTGAAGCGTGCTTAAATTATTTGTCTGTATAACAATGCTGATATTTTATTATCCCTGGAGATAAAATATCAGCATACTTTTTTTTCGCTATATTCGTCTTCCCAAAAATATAGTGACATGTTAACCCACACCTGGCTACGGATTCCCGTATTATTTACTGTAATCATATTTTCCTGTACAGATGTTTGTGCATGGGGATTTTTTGCACATCAGCGGATCAACCGGCTGGCTGTATTTTGCCTGCCGCCGGAAATGATGATCCTCTACAAGCCGCAACTGGAATACATCACGGCGCATGCCACCGATCCGGATAAGCGCCGCTACGCGGTAGCCGCGGAAGGCGCGCGGCACTACATTGATATCGACCTGTTCGACAAACCGCCCTACGCGCAGATTCCCCGCAACTGGGCCGATGCGGTAACTAAATATTCCGCCGACTCCCTGAACCGCAACGGTATTTTGCCCTGGCATCTTGAAAAGATGATGGCCATGCTCACCGCCGCATTCCGGGAAAAGGACCAGCAGCGCATCCTCCGGCTCTCCGCTGAGCTGGGGCATTATATTGCAGATGCACACGTGCCCCTTCATGTTTGCTCCAATCATAACGGCCAGTTTACCGGCCAGCAGGGCATTCACGGTTTATGGGAATCCCGCATCCCGGAATTACTGGCAGATAAAACGTTCGATTACTGGGCCGGAAAAGCCGTGTATATATCCGAACCCCGTAAATACATCTGGGACATTATCAGGGTAAGCGGAATGGCCGCAGATACAGTACTGGCTTACGAAAAGCGGCTTAGTGAAAAATTTCCGCCGGGCAGGCGTTACGGATATGAAAACCGGAATGGGGTATTAATCCGTACTTACGCAGAAGACTATACGAAAGCATACGCGCTTTCGATGGGCGACATGGTTGAACGAAGGATGAAAAATGCAATAGCCGCCGTGGCTGCAGCCTGGTACACCGCCTGGGTAAATGCGGGACAGCCCTCTTTGCAGGAGCTGAACCACACCGTCCTTACCCCGGAGGAGGTACAGGAGATGGAGCTGCTGCAGCGTCAATGGCTGGAGGGTAAGCTGCCGGTGAGGGAGGAATGAGCCGGTTAAAATATTTATGCTAATACTTAATAATTAGAAAAGAAATTTTATCTTTGCCCGTACCATCTTTTAGCCTGTCCTACACCACGCGCCTTACTGGTTTTAAAACACCCGTGCCGTTTTTTTTCCGTTTCCTTAGAAAAACCAAAACAAAGTGGAAAGATCAAAAAATGAATTTAATCTGAATCGCAACATGAAGGTGCATAATTTTAACGCAGGTCCTTCTGTATTACCCAACGAGGTATTGTACAAGGCCAGTAAAGCTCTGATTGACTTTGAAGGGTCAGGGATGTCTATACTGGAAATTGGCCACAGAACGCAACCGTTTATAGCGGTGATGGACGAGGCGCGCAACCTGGTGAGGGAACTGATGCAGCTTGATGACGACTTTGAAGTACTCTTTTTACATGGCGGAGCCACCACGCAGTTTATGCAGGTGCCAATGAACCTGCTGGAAAGCAGCGAATCTGCCGCATATGTGGATACCGGAGTATGGTCCAACAAGGCCATCAAAGAAGCAAAATTGTTTGGCTTCGCCGACGTTGTGGCGAGCTCCAAAGAAAGCAACTACAATCACATTCCCAAACAGTTCACCATCCCCCCAAAGGCAAGTTATCTGCACATTACCACTAACAATACCATCTATGGTACACAGTGGCAAATGACACCTGTTACCGACGTACCCCTGGTAGCAGATATGAGCAGTGACATCATGAGCCGCAGCATGGACTTTAACAAGTACTCGCTGATCTATGCCGGTGTACAGAAAAACATGGGCGCCGCAGGCGCTACAATGGTAGCTGTACGCAAAAGCATACTGGGCAAGGTAACGCGCAAAATACCAGCCATACTGGATTACAGGAACCACATAGAAAATGGTTCTATGCTGAACACCCCTCCCGTATTCGCTGTGTACATTTCCATGCTCACACTCCGCTGGCTCAAAGAGCAGGGAGGTATCCCGGCCATTGAAAAAATCAATGATAAAAAAGCAGCACTCCTCTACGATGAAATCGATCACAACCCGCTGTTCCGCGGCACTGTAGTGAAAGAAGACCGTAGTAAAATGAATGCCTGCTTCATCATGGATAAACCGGAAATGGAAGAAGAATTCCTGAAATTCTGCAAGAAAGAAGATATCGTTGGTATCAAAGGACACCGTCTCTCCGGCGGATTCCGCGTATCTATGTATAACGCATTGCCATATGAAAGCGTTGAAGTAATGGTGGAAGCCATGAAATACTTCTCCCTGAAAAAGGCATAAGAAAATATCCTTATTGTATTACGGAGTTGCAGACAGATCCCCTGACTGCAACTCCGTAATTCGTTAGCGGTAATCCGTAATTTTTTTATTATTACATTTACCACTCACACATATCTACATCATGGCTATTATCAGACCCTTTAACGGATTAAGGCCTACAGAAGATCTGGCAGCAAAAGTAGCTGCAAGGCCGTACGACGTACTCAGCTCGGAAGAAGCCAAAGCAGCGGCATCCGGTAACCCCTACTCATATTATCATGTTTCAAAATCTGAAATAGATCTGCCCGAAGGAACAGATACCCACAGTAAGCCCGTATATGATAAAGCAGCGGAAAACCTGCACCGCATGGTTCAGGAAGGTACCCTTTTCCTGGAACCACAAGCGGCCTATTATATCTATAAACTGGTAATGAATGACCGCGCACAAACCGGACTGGTATGCGTTTCCGCCATATCAGACTATAACAACGGCATCATCAAAAAACACGAGTTTACCCGGCCCGATAAAGAACTGGATCGCATTAATCATATTAAAACCACCAAAGCGCAAACCGGCAACGTATTCCTCGCTTACAACGATGTACCGGAAGTAAACGCCCTGGTTGACCACTGGCAGGAACACAACAAACCAGTGTATGATTTCACCGCCGAAGATGGCATCCAACACACCATATGGGTGATCAATACTCCCGCTGCCATCCAGGACATCACTACCCTGTTCGCCGAAAAGGTGCCCTGCACCTATATCGCCGACGGCCATCACCGCGCCGCTTCCGCCAGCCTCGTACAGGCTGCATTTGAAAAAGAAGGGAAGATCACCTCAGTAGATAACCCCGTTAACTATTTCCTCACCACCATTTTCCCGGCCAGCCAGCTGGCCATCCTGGATTATAACCGCGTGGTGAAAGATCTTAACGGCCTGAGTAAGGAAGCACTCCTCTCCCGCCTGGACTACGATTTTACCGTGGAAGAAATCGGGCACCTGCCGCAACAGCCCTCCATGCTGCATGAATTCAGCATGTACCTCGATGGCAGGTGGTACCGCCTGGTTGCAAAAGAAGGTACCTACACCACCGATCCCATCGGCATCCTGGATGTAACCATCCTTTCCAATAACATACTGGACAAACTGCTGGGCATCAAAGACCAGCGCACCGATAAACGCATCGACTTCGTAGGCGGTATCCGCGGATTGAACGAACTGGTGAAACGCGTAGATAGCGGCGAAATGAAAGTAGCATTCGCCCTTTTCCCGGTAACCATTCAGCAATTGTTTGATATTGCCGACAGTGGAAATGTAATGCCGCCGAAAAGCACCTGGTTTGAGCCCAAGTTACGCGATGGACTGATTACGCATATTATTTAAATATACTATACGCTTCCCCGCTGATTTATCCGCCGGGGAAGCTTTTTATTTCATCACTCCCTTATACCCAACCCATGAAAACAACTGACAACACCCACTCTATCTTTGATGATGATCCCTTACTCGCAGAAAAGAAGAAGTTTTATCCCACACTGGGGCACGCATGGCTGATACCCGTTTATAGCCTGGTAGTGTTCATCACTTTTTATATTGCCGCCACGCTTGCCTACCCGGGCATTATAAACGACAAGTTGCTGAGCAGCCTGATCACAATACCCATCTATTGCAGCCTGTTACTGGTGATGCTGATTTACAGCTACAACAGGAAAAAGAAAATAGAACCTGATTATATACTCCCCTTCAGAACGCCTTCTGTGGCCGTATTGCTGACAGGTCCCTTCCTGATGTTTTCCCTCTATTTATTTACATTTGGCGTCCAGGAATGGATTCATCTGAGCGCATTCCAGGAATGGGACTCCGTTTTTTTACTGATCCGGGAAAAACCGGTATTCTATTGCTTTATTTATTTCCTCATTGATCCGTTTATCCAGGAAAGCCTGATGAGAGGAGTGATCCTGGATAGTTTCCTTAAAAACTATTCTCCGGTAAAAGCCCTTTTAAATGTAGCTGCTATCAGCTTTGCCTTCAGCCTGTCTCCTTACACATTGCTATATACCACCTCCTTTTCCCTGATGCTGTCGTGGATATATCTGAAAACAGACAACCTCGGTAATACCTTTTATATGCAGGTATTATGCGGTCTTATACCCGCCCTGCTGGTATTTATCCTGCAGGATCAATTTAATACATATGTACAACAGGCATTACGTTCGCCTGTTTGGGTGGGCGCGGCTGGTATTATTGCCATCCTCTGCATTATTGTTCTGCAAACAAGTCTCCCGTCAACAAATAAAGCAATAAAGTAATATAAGAAACATATCCCTTCTATCTCCCTTCTCATGGATTGATCTGTGGGACATTACCCCATTTTCCTTACTTTTACAGCAAACGACAGACAGGGATGAACATACGGTCTTCTTTATTGAAAGCACTTTTTGTTGCGGGAGTTTTATTTTCACAGGTTGCAGTTGCACAGGATGCCAAAGAGCTGTATAATACAGCCACAGGCTTTATTCGTGGAGGAGATTATTCCAATGCCATACTGGTACTGAACCAGGCGTTACAACTGGAACCAGATAATTTTGAATTAAAGAAACAACTTGGTTTTACTTATTACCTGAAAGGAGACCTTGTAAAAGCAAAAAGCATCATTGAGCCACTACTTGGCAGCAAAGAAGCAGACGTACAGGTATTCCAGATTGCAGGAAATATTTATGTGGGAAGGGAAGAGTGGAAAACGGCACAACGCATGTTTGAGCGCGCCATCAAAAAATTCCCGAATAGCGGTGAATTGTACAACGATAACGGCACACTGCTGATGAACTTCAAAATGTATGACGGCGCCCTCCGGAGCTGGATCAAAGGTATTGAGCAGGATCCCGGGTTTCCCGGCAACTATTACAATGCCACCAAAACATACGACTTCAGCAATAATCCGTTGTGGTGCATACTCTACGGCGAAACCTTCATGAATATGGAAAGTTTCACCACCCGCACGGCAGAAATCAGGAATATTGTATTGGAATCTTATAAAAAGTTATTCAATGACCCTTCGCTGTTTGAAAGTGCCATACCAGAGGATAAGAAGGGCAAAAAAGGCAGCAACGCATTTGTAGAAGCATATAAAGCCTGTATGGGCAAACAAATCAGTGTAGTAACGGGTGGTATAGATCCTGATGTGTTAATTATGGTACGTACCCGCTTTTTACTGGACTGGTACAACTTTTACGGTATGAAATATCCGTACGCCCTTTTCGACTATCAGCGCAGCCTGCTACGGGAAGGAATGTTTGAATCGTATAACCAATGGCTGTTTGGCCCGTCAGCCAACCAGGCCAGCTACAAAGCGTGGGTAGGATTACATAAAACCGACTATGATGCTTTCCTGAAATTTCAGCGCAGCAATCCATTAAAGCCGAAGCCTGATGAATATTACAACGATGGAAGGTTTACGCTGATCAATTCCGGGTATTAGTATTTAGATATTTTTTGATTTACCGGTTTAGTCAATTAGTTGCTGTAGCAACTGAATGACTAAATCCGTAAATTGTAAATCTCAAAATCTGAATATGCTCGTTAACAAACACCAAAACATTATCGACAATGCTGTAAAGGCGAACCACGAACGAACCTTCTATTCGCAATACCCGGAGCATCCCAAAGCTTACGGTGAAGAAGCCCATGCCAAAGGCGTACAGAGCTATCAGCAATTACTGGGGAAACCTTTCAAACAATTACTGCAAACCGGCGAAACCGGCTGGAGCGGAGAAGAAGTATCCCCTTACACCCGCGAAGTGCTGGGCGTTACCTACCCCGTTTTTGCTATAGGCGACCTGCTGAAGAAAGCCACAGAAGCGGGCAAAAGCTGGGCAAAAGTACCGGTAGCCGAAAGAGCCGGTATTCTCACCGAAACGCTGGAAAGGATAAAGGACTACTTTTTTGATATTGCCAACGCCACCATGCACACTACCGGCCAGAGCTTTATGATGAGCTTCCAGGCTTCCGGTCCGCATGCAAACGACCGCGCACTCGAAGCAGTAGCCACCGGCTATCACGAACTGCAGCGATACCCGCCCACATTGACCTGGGAAAAACCAATGGGTAAAACCAGTATCAAACTCTACAAAACTTTTAAACCAATACCCAAGGGGCCGGGTGTAGTAATTGGCTGTTCTACATTCCCGGTGTGGAACACACTTCCCGGCGTTTATGCCGACCTGATCACCGGCAATCCCGTGATTGTGAAACCGCACCCGAAAGCAGTGCTGCCTATAGCCATTGCCGTGAGCGCCATCCAGCAATCATTACAGGATAACGGCTATGATCCGAACCTTTGCCAGCTTGCGGCAGATAGCTCCGATCATCTTATTGCAAAAGAGCTGTGCGGACACCCCGACGTGAAACTGATTGATTATACCGGCGGCAGCGCCTTCGGCAACTATGTGGAATCACTCCCGGGCAAAACAGTATTTACAGAAAAAGCCGGCGTTAATTCAGTGATCCTCGACAGCGTAACCGACCTCGATGCCGTAATTCAGAACCTTGCCTTTTCTGTTAGCTTATATTCCGGGCAGATGTGTACTGCGCCGCAAAACTTTTTCATCCCCGAACAAGGCATCAAAACCGCCAATGGCCAGGTGCCTTTCAATGACGTGGTGCAAAAGTTCAAGGAGGCGGTAGTGGGCCTGGTAAACCATCCGAAGATGGGCGCAGGCACATTGGGCGCCATACAAAACGACAGTACCCTTACCCGCGCACAGGAAGCACGCCACCTCGGAGGAAAAGTGATCCTGGAAGGCACCCCGGTAGTGAATGAAGAATTCTCCAATGCAAGGGTATGCGCTCCTACTATTTTAGAAGTAACCAGCGCCGATACTGCCATCTATGAGAAAGAACTTTTCGGACCGGTGATCCTGATCATCAAAACCAGGGACACCGCACATAGTATACAACTGGCTAAACAGATGGCATCAAAATATGGTGCCATTACCTGCGGGGCTTATACCACAGATCCATCTGCCAAAGAAAAAATAGCAGAAGAAATGAACAGTGTTTTCACACCGGTATCTTTTAATCTTACCGGGTTTATCTGGGTAAACCAGCACGCTGCATTTTCTGATTTCCATGTTACGGGCGGTAATCCGGCAGGTAATGCCAGCTTTACCAACCAGGAATTTATTGTGAAAAGGTTCGTGTGGGTAGGCAACCGGGAGCTGGCGGAATAGAGCAATTTCCTGACAAGCGCCCTTTTAAACGGGCGCTTGTTTTAAAGCATACAAGTATTTATGAAGAGAATCTTATGTATAATACTCGTTGTTACCTGTGGCATCATGGCATGCGAGCAGGCGCCTAAAGCAGATAAGGCCCGGATCACCGATGCACAAACCGTGCAGGCCGGCACCGGCAATGCTTATCTTCCTGATACCGCCGTAAGCGTGGTACGATGGGTGGGTACAAAGCCTACCGGTAAACACTACGGCAGCCTGAAACTGGCCGGTGGCGCATTGTATCTAAAAGACAGCCTCATTACCGGCGGCCAGTTCATCATCAATATGAGTTCCCTCCAGGATATAGACCTGGCAGGCGATTCCGCTATGAAACGCAAGCTGGAAACTGAACTGAAGGGAGAAATGTTTTTTGATGTAAAAAAATATCCCACCGCTACATTTGAAATAACTGAAGTAACTGCCTTTCATCCCACTGATGGCGATGAACTCACCCTCAGGAATGCTACCCATATTATCAAAGGGAACCTGACCCTTAAATCCGTTACCAAAAACATTTCCTTCCCTGCCAGGGTAATATTCAAAGACAACAGCATAAGCGCAATAGCTAATTTTAACATCGATCGCACCGAATGGGGCATCAGCTACCGCGCAGATAAATCATTACAGGACAAACTCATCAATTCACAGGTAAATATCTCTTTCGATATAAAGGCCAGCCGTTAGGCCCTCTTTTTTCGTTTTTTCTGCGTGAAGCCAATAAAATATTTTAAATTTAGTACAATCACTAGTACCTAAAACTGACTTCCATGGAAACAAATCAAGAAAGAGATAACCGACTTTGGCGCATCGCAAAAGCCAGGGCAGGATTTAAGTCCCACCTGATCATCTATCTCGTGATTAACCTGGGACTATGGGCAGTATGGTTTCTGACAGACAGTGATAAAACAAGCGGCACTCCCTGGCCCGTATGGCCTGCACTGGGATGGGGCATCGCACTGGCTTTCCAGTATTTCAACGCATACCACAAAGATCCTTTCGGTGACGCGTTAGGGGAATATGAAAAGCTAAAAGAACAGGAACACACGCGTATCTGATATTTGAGCCAAAACAAAATTACAGCAGCATGGACCAACCGCAACGACTATTTGATGTGATTTCTTACCAATTAGCCAACTTTCCTAAAGAGGATATGCTGGCCGGAAAAGAAAACGGGCAATGGAAAAAGTATAGTACAAAAGAAGTAGCGGACCTTACCCTCAGATTCAGCTCCGGCCTGCTCAAACTGGGTATCAGACCGGGAATTAAAAAAAATGAGGAGAAAGATAAAATAGCCATCATTTCACCCAACAGACCGGAATGGATCATCACCGACCTGGCATGTCAGCAGCTGGGCGCCGTGCTCACACCCATTTACCCCACCATCAGCGAAACAGAACTCGCCTACGTACTGAATGACGCGGAAGCGCGCATTCTTTTTGTGAGCGACAAAGACCTGCTGGAAAAGGTAAATGCCATGAGGGATAAATTCCCCTCCATCCGTGAAATATTCACCTTCAATAAAGTAGAAGGCGCCCGCCACTGGACAGAAATCCCTGCGCTCGCCGACACTACCGATTTTGACCAGATCAATGAAATAAAGAAGAACATTTCCCCGGAAGAACTGGTAACCATCATCTATACTTCCGGTACCACCGGTACCCCAAAAGGCGTAATGCTCAGTCATCACAATGTGATAAGCAATGTACTGGCCTGTCAGCCTTACCTCCCCGTTAATAAAGAAGCAAAGGCTCTTAGCTTTCTGCCGCTGAATCATATATTTGAAAGAATGGTGACCTACCTGTATCTCCGCGCCGGCGTACCGGTTTATTACGCGGAGAGCATGGAAACCATTGGCGATAACCTGAAAGAAGTGAAGCCCACCATCTTTACTACCGTTCCCCGCCTGCTGGAAAAAGTGTACGAAAAGATCATGACTACCGGTCTTGAACTCAAAGGCATAAAAAGAGCCCTGTTCTTTTGGGCTGTAGACATCGGCAAACGGTATGAAATCAATAAAGACCAGGGCGCCTGGTATAACCTCCAGCTCAAACTGGCCAATAAGCTGGTGTTCAGCAAATGGCGTGCAGCCCTCGGTGGCAACATCCAGTGTATTGTAAACGGCGCCGCCGCCTGCCAGGTACGTTTACTGAAGATATTCACCGCCGGCGGCATTCCCATCCTGGAAGGGTATGGCCTTACGGAAACGTCTCCGGTGATCAGTGTAAACCGCTTCAATGAGGAAGACCGCATGTTTGGCACCGTAGGACCTGTTATCAACGGAGTAGAAGTAAAACTCGCGGAAGATGGTGAAATCCTTTGTAAAGGCCCCAATGTAACTATTGGCTACTATAAACGCCCCGATCTCACTGCCGATGCCATCAAAGATGGCTGGTTCCATACCGGGGATATCGGCGTAATGATCGATAACAAATTCCTGAAAATAACCGACCGGAAAAAGGAACTCTTTAAAACCTCCGGCGGCAAATTCGTGGCGCCGCAACCCATCGAAAACAAGTTTAAGGAGTCGCCTTACATTGAACAGATCATGATTGTGGGAGAAGACCGCAAATTCACGGCTGCGCTGATTGTTCCCTCCTTCAGTAACCTCCGCAACTGGGCACAGAAACGCGGCATTACCGCCACCTCCAACGAAGAATTGGTGAAAAACCCGGATGTACAGGACCTCTACAAACAGGCAGTAGACAAATACAACCAGTTTTTCAGCCATATTGAGCAGGTGAAAAAATACATCCTCCTCCCACATGAATGGACGGTAGACAATGGTGAACTCACCCCTACCCTCAAGGCAAAACGGAAGGTAATCCTGGAGAAATTCAAGAAGGAAATCGACAGTATTTACGCCCCCGCCGGTGGAAAAGTAGATATAGAAAGTCTTTAAATATTAAATTAAAACCCTTACTTTTGCCACCCGATCCCAGAATTGGGGTTAAAAAGTGCTGGCCTCATAGTTCAATGGATAGAATAGAAGTTTCCTAAACTTTAGATACAGGTTCGATCCCTGTTGAGGCTACAACTACAAAAAAGGAAAAGTGATTAATCACTTTTCCTTTTTTATTTTGAGGCAATCCGTTACCAAGTAAGCTTATTTCACTGAGAAGGCATTAGCCATACCACCATCCGCTAAGATATCGGCGCCTACAATGAATGTTGAATCGTCGGAGGCTAAAAATACAGCCGTTTTCCCGATCTCAGCCGGCGTCCCTTGCCTGCCAAGCGGCGTAAGATTTATCCAGACTTGCTTCACCTGGTCCACGAACTCCTGTGGTACCATCTTTCCAAAAACCGGCGTATCAATTGAGCCAGGTGAAATGGAATTCACCCTTATTCTCCTCGACAATAAATCGAGCGATAAGCCTCTGGCCAATGAAATAACAGCTGCTTTTGCGGCGGCATAGATTGTTGCTCCGGGTGCAGCCCGGTGTGCGGCGTTCGACGCGATCAGTATAATGGAAGCGCCGTCATTTAAATAAGGAAGCGATTTTTTCACGGTGAAATAGGCGCTTTTTAAATTCAGCTCCATGTAGCGGTCGTAACCTTCTTCCGTTACATCGGTTATGGTCATCAGGGGAATCCCGTCCACAACGCCACCTGCATTCACTACCAATGCGTCTATCTTCCCAAACTTATCAGCTGTAGTCCTATACAGGTTCTCCAGGTCATCAAGATTGGTTACATCTCCTTTTACACCTATAAAATTACCTCCCAGGGTTTCAACAGCCTTGTTTAACGTAGTTTCATTCCTTCCGGCGATTGCACCAACTGCGCCTTCGTTTTTAAATGCTTCCGCAATGCCAAACCCTATACCGCTATTGCCGCCTGTAATCACGGCAACCTTGTTTTTCAGTCTACTCATTATTTCCATTTTTAAATGATTGAGCGACAAAGCTAGACTATCAAAGTTATTTTTAGTAACTTTGTACCGAAAAGTAACAGTAACACAGGTGTAACAAAGTAACATTATGGGGTGTAAAATAGAAGAGTTTCAACAGGAACAAAAGAAAAGGATAAAAGCCGTTCAGGATTCAATGGACGTGCTTAATGGGAAGTGGAAGATTGCTATTATCTCATCTATTTGCTGTTACGGCCAAAGGCGGTTTTCAGACATTTTGAATGATATTACCGGAATTTCCAACAGAATGTTGAGTAAAGAATTAAAGGAATTAGAAATAAACCAGTTGGTAAAACGAACCATTTTGGATACACAACCCATAACGGTTCAATATGAACTTACAGAACATGGCAATACACTACAAACGATAATCACTAATCTTACAGATTGGGGAATTGTACACCGAAAGAAAATTGTTGGGAAGTAGTAACAGTCCACTCGCCGCCACCACTATCTTATTTAAGTCCCCCCACATATGCTATCTTCCAAAATGCAGCACCAGGAATTTGAACCTCCTGAAGAATTACGGGATACCATTAAGTGCTTTTGGCACAACAAAATAGACTTCGGAGAACTACCACCGGATTTTGAGGTAGTACCTGATGGCTATGCTGAAATTATTTTTTATTTCGGGAACCTGTTTAGCAGTTCTTACAAGGAAGGCCAGGAGCCATTGCCCTCACCGTTTATGATGGGGCTGCTCAATCAGCCTGTTCATTTTTTTTCGAAAAACCGTTTAGAGATTATTGCTGTCAGGTGTTTTCCCTGGACGGTGTTTGACTTGCTCGGACTGCCATCCGGGAAAGGCGGCATGCGCACATTTGATCATCCTATTGCCCAGCTTCAATCCACGCTGAATAAGTATGTTGAAGCCGGTAAAATAGAGGAAGCGCTGACCCGGTTAAAACAGTACTTCCTGCAAGCACGGTCGCAGGTTGCTACTGGCAGCATGCTATTCAAAGCGGGAGCTGCTATGACGGCTGCAAACGGCACTATGCCGGTAAGCCAGGTAGCGGCAGCGGCGCATGCAACGGTTCGTACACTGGAAAGGAATTTCAAGCAATCCTCCGGTTATACTGTTAAAGACGTATCTGGCCTGATGCGCTTTGAGCAGGTACGCAACCGGTTATGGCATTATCCGGATTCCAATATCGCCGGCCTGGCTCATGAGCTGGGCTATACAGATCAATCCCACCTAAGCAGGGAATTCAAACGCTACAGCGGCACTACACCAGCGGCATTCGCGCGGAAAGCAAAGAAAGGGAAGCAGGCTGTAAGCAACGATTTTGTCGCGTTTGTACAAGCCTAGTGCAAAAGCATTTCAGAATTTTGTGCTTCAATCATACTAAATGAAAGCAACATCTGAAAGCAATACATCTGCACAAAATCATACTATTTACGATGTAATCATTTCCGGGGCCGGCCCGGTAGGCCTTTTCCTCGCCTGTGAACTGGCCTTAGCCCAATGTTCAGTTTTGATACTGGAAAAAGAAGAAGATCCACACTCGCCATTGAAGCAACTTCCATTCGGGATACGGGGACTTTCAGCGCCTACTATTGAAGCGCTTTACCGCCGTGGATTGCTCGATGAACTGGAGATACATAAGCGTCTTAAAAATCCCCACTCAAATGCTGTACAGGGGCCACGCCGACAGGGAGGGCACTTCGCCGGCATTCCGTTTCTTGACGGCAATATTGATGTCTCACAATGGAAATATCGCCTGCCAGGTTCCACTGATACCAATCTGATTTCTGAAATAGCCGAGCTTGAAACGGTGCTGGCCCGCCGCGCAGCATCCCTGGGAGTAAGCATCAAACGCGGGCTTGCCATTACCGGCTTTCATCAAACCGCCGAAGAAGTAACAGTGCTGGCCGGCGACCAATCTTTTCAAAGTAAATGGCTCGTAGGCTGCGATGGCAGTCGTAGTGCTGTTCGCAAGGCCGGCGGTTTTGAATTCGCCGGTACGGAGCCGGAATTTACCGGCTACTCCACGCAGGTGGACATTGCCGACCCGGAAAAGCTCAACCCGGGCCGGAATGTAACACCAAGAGGCATGTACATGCAATCGCAACCGGGTTACTTATTAATGCAGGATTTTGATGGCGGGGCATTTCATCATTCAAAGAAGCCAATCACGCTGGAACATGTGCAGGAGGTGCTACGCCGCATCTCAAACACCAACGTGACCATCAGCGCCCTTCATATTGCAACCACCTGGACTGACCGGGCACGGCAGGCCACCACGTACCGCAACGGACGGGTACTTTTAGCCGGCGACGCCGCGCACATTCACTCGCCATTAGGTGGCCAGGGACTCAACCTGGGGCTGGGCGATGCCATGAACCTGGGCTGGAAGCTGGCCGCAACCATTCAACACAAAGCGCCGGAAGGCTTGTTAGACAGTTATTATACCGAACGGCACCCAATTGGTGTCCAGGTGCTGGATTGGTCACGCGCACAGGTGGCCATCATGAAACCAGACCCCGGCGCGCATGCGCTGCATGCAATTATCCGCGACCTCATCAATACGCGCGATGGCGCTACCTATATCGCAGGACGAGTATGGGGCATTGCCACGCATTACAACCTGGATGAGCACCACCCTCTTGCAGGCCACAGCCTTCCCAACTTTGAACTGGAAGACGGAACAAGGATTGGTGAACTCATGCACGATGGCCAGGGGATGCTGCTTGACTTCGCTGTGAATCCCTCACTTGAAGCTCTGGCAAGTGAATATGGCGACCAAATCAGGTATGTTGCTGGCCGGGCGAAGGAACAATTGGGCCTGAGCGCTGTACTGGTACGCCCGGATGGGGTTATCGCATGGGCCTCTGATAACGGGCAGGATTACAACGAACTTCAAAAGGCCGCCGGTCGCTGGTTTTGTTTGTAATTCAGGAGGCAGGCATTAGAAAAAGCTGAATAATGGGACTATTACTTCCCGGATACATCTCCGATACTTAGGACCTGCGTATGTCATGGATCATCTATGCACTATCCATACAGTCACCATACTGTTCCCATACTGTCCGCATGGACTCCTCATGCACTCCTCATGCACTATTGATGCACTATCCATGCACTATCTATGCACTACCAATACTGCTGCGCCTGCTATCTTCCTCACCAAACCAACCCCGCACCTGCTTTGTTATTAAGTTATGCCACGCCGCCATAATCCTGACCAGTTGACCTTATTTCCGCTGGATACCATTCCTACCACAATGGTATCCTATGCTGTTGTTATTTCACCACCCCGTAACATAGTGGATCATGTCAAAATCATGGAGAACAAGGTGTATGATTTCATCCCGGAGGCAAAACACGAACAATATCTGAAAGCCCATATCTCCCTCCTAAAATTCACATCAGAAGAGGATGATACCCGGATCATTCACCTGGTTAAAAGTGCAGTAGCTGTTTTGCCGTCTTTTGAAGTGCAGTTGAATGGCTACGACATTTTCCGGCACGGCTATACTTCCGATTCACTGGTATTACAGATCAGTAACCCTCAACCGATAATTGAGCTTCATAAATCACTGTTTAAAGCGCTTAAACGGAAAACGCCCAGGATAACACCACACATGACCATTGTAAAAGAAGTACCACACCATAAGCTTCGCAAAATTGATCTCTCCCCATTCAATTATTATGATTCCTTCCTATGCACGCAAATTACTATTCTAAAGAAAATACCTGGCGCTAGACAGTATGATAAACTCTTTGAAGTATTATTATCCGCTCAATAACTCGCCTGCCCGATATCCAGCCGGTTAATCTTACCGTTTTTATCGATATGAAACTTAAAATAGGTTTTAAAATCGCCCCATTGATCGCTGTGAAACCGGCCATATACGTCCAGTCCGTTGTTCTCTACTTTATCAATACTGGTAAAACGTTCGTGACCAACGGCCTTCTGCCAGAAAGATTTGAAATCCATTTTATTTCCATCATCAAACATTTCTGCCTTATCGGTAAATAAAGCAAACCATGCTTTGCTGTCGTTTGTTTGCAGGGCATTGATGGCCTGCTTCACGGTTGCGTGAGTGAGTTTATCTGTGTTCATGGTACGATTGTTTTGCTGTGCAAAGAGTATCACCGGCAGGAAGCCGATAATTGCCAATAACAATACTTTCATTTTGCGAGCGGATGTTGCAGATAAATGATAACAAGATTCAGGAGAAAGAAAGGCACTTCAATAGCAGCACCTTTCAGATCACGCCCATACAAAGAAAAACAGATGATCATCAGGATAGATGCTGCCATCAGGAAGTTACCCAACAAAAACGTTCTGGGAAACAGGATCATTAAAGCACTCAACACTGTTACCACTCCATTGATGATGATAGCTGTTTTACTAAAGTGCCACCGGCTGAACATGGTGATCATTTCCGGCTTCTGGCCAATCATAGCAAGTCCTTGTTTCAGGCCCATGAATACAGTAAAAATTATCAGAACGGCATTGAGTACTTTAATTATCATAGTGGTAGATTTTTTAGTTAGTGGCGCCTCCGTTCACCAGCAGGTGCTGACCGGAAACGAAAGAAGATAAATCGCTGGCGAAAAACTCTGCCAGGTTAGCTACATCTTCCACTTCTGCGAGTCTTCCCATCGGGCAGCTATCCAGTAATTGTTTTCTCAGTTCAGGATAAGCTGCCGGGTCCACAAAAATACCGGAGTGATCTACTGCAAAAGGGATAATCGAATTTACGGTAATTCCTTTATGTCCTATTTCTTTTGATAAAATATCTACCAGGTATCTTGGAGTGGTTTTGCTGCCACCATAAACAGCCATACCGGGAACCGGGAAAGAAGTGGTACTGGAAGCGATATAAATAATGCGGCCGTTGTTCTCTACATGTTTTGCGGCCTGCTGCATGGTAAAGTAAGTTCCTTTTGTGTTGATAGAAAATACGCGGTCAAACTGTTCTTCTGTAAAATCTGTTACCGGTACTTCCACCATTTCAATACCTGCGTTGGCCACTACTATATCTATCTTGCCAAATGCCTCTTTTGCCGCTGCAAATAATTTCTCCAGGTCGGCTACTTTACTTACATCTGCCTGTACGGCTATTACACGGGCGCCCATAGCAGTAATGTTACTCACTACTTCATCGGCAGACGACTTATCTTTTGAATAGTTAACCACTATATCCGCGCCCAGGGCAGCATAGCGTTCTGCAATGGCTTTACCTAATCCCCTGGCTGATCCTGTGATCAGCGCTACTTTATTTTTTAAGCTGTTCATAATACTTGTATTTAATACTTTTTTGAGAGATGTATTGAAAGAAGGATGCCTGATCATCAGGCCATGCCACCATTTACACCGATGTTCTGTGCGCTGATCCATTTAGCGTCGTCACCAGCGAGGAATACCACTACCTGTGCAATGTCATTGGGTTCGCCAATGCGGTTGAAGGCAGAAAGGGAAGCCAGGCGGGCAATCACTTCTTCTGATTTACCATTGGTAAATAATTCTGTGTTAGTGGGGCCGGGAGAAACGGAGTTTACATTGATACCCCGGGCGCCTACTTCTTTGGAGAATACGCGGGTGAGTTGTTCCACTGCTGCTTTAGTGGCTACATAAGTTCCATATCCAGGCAGCATAATACGGTTTACAGAAGTGGAGAAGTTAATGATACTGCCTTTGTCGGCCAGGCGGGTAGCGGCTTCTCTCATGGTATTGAAAGTTCCTTTTACATTAATATCAAACTGACGGGTGAATTCTTCATCGGTAGTATCCTTAATCAGTTTGGTGATCATGATGCCGGCGTTGTTCACCAGTACATCAATACGGCCATAATGCGCGATAGCTGCGTCGAACAGGGCTTTCACTTCTTCGCTCTTGCTTACATCCGCCTGCAGGGCGATGGCGTCGCCGCCTTGTTGTTTAATGTCTTCCACTACCTGTTGCGCGGCATCTTTACCACCGGCGTAATTAACAATTACTTTCGCGCCAGCAACCGCCAGCTGACGGGCAATAGTAGCGCCAATACCTCTTGAAGAACCGGTAACCAGGATGATCTTATCTTTTAAAGTGCTCATGTTTTTGTGTTTTTATTTTGATAACACAAAGATGAATCAACGGCCGCCCTGAAAAGTATAAGAATTACACTAATAGTTACAAATATCTAAGATGTATGTTGCTTTCTGTATAAAACGGGGGAAATACCGGTTTGCTTCTTAAAGTAATTACTGAAATGCGTAGCCTCTGTGAAGCCCAGCTGACCAGCTATTTGTTTGATAGACGCCGGGGAATGCTGTAACAATGTACGGGCTTCGGTAATAGTTTTCTCCGAAATCCAGGTACCTATGGGTTTTCCTGTTTTACTTTTAATCACATTGCTGAGGTAATTGGGATGCAGGTGTTGTGCAGCTGCATAATCCTGTACCCTGAATACTTTATCCGCCTTTCCGTTTACCAGGTCGCGGTAGTGCTGCTCCAGGGTTCTTTTAAACTGTTTTACAATCTGCGAGCTGCGGTTACCTTCATAGATAGGATTATAGTCTTCCCAGAAGTATTCTTTGATCTTCAGCAGCAGCACCACAAACAGGTTACCTATCATCCGCGTTCTGTAGGTAGAAGAGGAAAAATATTCCTTTTCTATCTGCAGATATAATTGTTCAAACTCCGCAAACACTTCCGGCTGCAACGTTCTGGGCGGAACGGTTTCCGCAAGTAGAAAAGGGAATTCCTCAAAGATCTTCGGATGTACATTTTCTTTGAGAAAAGATTCGCTGAGTGTAACCAGGTGTACATCGCGGATCTCCTTCCATTCGAAAGACTTAAAATGCCCCGGGTTAGTGAAATAAATAGTTCCGGGAGAAGTGTTAAAAGTTTGCTCATCGGTGGTATACTTGCCTATCGCATCTTTCACAAAAACAAAAGAAAAGAAATTAGTACGGTATACAATGGAGGTATAAGGCAGCTCGAGATGAATGTCCTTCAGGTTATGAATGGTAAAGGCGGTCTTCGCGTCGATGCTGTCTACCGGCAAACCCTGGTAGAGATACTGTTCCAGCAGGTTGTTAAATATGATCCGTTCTTCCTGGCGTGCTTTCTTTTCTGACATCCGGTGTTGCTTTATGTGAAATTAAATAAAAAAGACAGGCGGGTAATGCCTGTCCTTTCTATTTAATTTCACACCCCACTACTCCCTGATTGTATTCTTATCCGCCAGTGCCATCTTCGCAATATCATCTTTCCTTTTAAACGCCACGCCGGCATGCTTCTTCATATAGGCAAACAACTCGCTGGTGGCCTTTACCAGTTGCGGGGTACCTCCTATTCTATCGTGGAAACTAATAGACATCATGCGTTTGCGGCGGGCAGATTCTTCGTACAACTGGTCAAATTCCATTTTTATCTGTTGCAGGAACTGATCGGTAGAAAACCACTGGCCTGCTACCAGCTGGATATCATTACAGCGTAAAGTGTAGGGCACTACTACAAAGTCGCCGCCATTCACTTTAGTGATAAAAGGCTCATCACGGCTCAGGTCATCGATATGATACAGGAAGCCCAGTTCCTGCAGGATGTTGAGCGTATTATCGCCGCGGCGCAGCCAGTTGGCGTTGTAGCCTACCGGTGTTACGCCGGTGGCCTTTCTTACTGCTTCCACGCCATCCCTGATAAATTGTTTTTCTTCTTCATAGGGCAGCATGTATTGCGACGACCAGTCGCGGCCATGTGCGGCGGCTTCATGTCCGCGCTGTACAATCTCTTTCGCCAGGGCCGGGTGTTTTTCCACCGCGCTGCCTACCATATGGGAGGTTACTTTAATACCGTGTTTGTCCCAGTTATCCAGCATGCGGGGGATACCTTCCTTGAAGCCGTACTCGTACCAGGTGGTGGCGGGAAGGTCTTTATAGCCGTTGAGCATGTTCTGCGGGAAGGGACTTTCGGGCCTGTCGGGCTGACCACCGGCTTCAAACTGCATGGACACCGATACCACCAGGCGGGAGCCATCGGCCCATCCGGGGCCGGACTTAGCTGCCGGCGTGGCATTTGTTTGCGACAGTACAGTTCCCGGCAGTACCATGCCTGCCAGTCCTGCGAGCCCGGCTGTTTTCAGGAATTCTTTTCTAGTAGCCATTATTTTTTATAAGATGATCAACAGCGATGGTGTTGTATTGGATAAAGGCCAGCAGTACCGCGAAGAAGGCCGCGTGGATCAGCTGGGAGGGCAATGCTTCCCAGTTTTCTATCATAGCGGTGCCAAATATCAGGATGATCATTACTGCGCCGCCGCCAATAAGGGAAGCACGGGTAAATAAGCCCAGCAGGAGCAGTAGCCCGATTACAAATTCGGCAATGGGTAAAGCATAGCTGAAAGGTACCACCAGCAGGTCGGGCAGCATGGACTTTTCAAAGCTTTTTACCATCCAGGCGCTGAAGCCATTCAGCTTAGGGAGTCTTACCAGGCCGTGGCCAAACATACTGGCAGCTACCGCCAGCCGGAGCAATAGAAATACGATAGGGTTGTTTTCCATTTGTTTGATTTTTTGTGACACAAAGATCAGGCAGATCCCGGGAAATAATTTGTACTTTTTTAGGATCATTCTGTAATTTTGCAGGTATGTTACAAGAGAACTTATATCAGCCTTTTGAGATAGAATACCGCGAATGTACAGAATGCCCGATAGATCCGCATAAACATAACTTTTTTGAACTGGTGTATATTGTGGAAGGCAGTGGGATGCAGTGTGTGAATAAGAACCAGCTACCATACAGCCCGGGAAAACTGTTCCTGGTAATGCCGCAGGACTGCCACTCGTTTGATGTACAGGAATCCACCAAATTCTTCTTCATCCGCTTCAATAACATCTACCTGCAAAATCAGCATAAAGACTGGATACAGCAGCTGGAATTTATTTTCCAGAATCATAACCACATGCCGGGGTGTATCTTAAAAAATAAAAATGATAAGCCGCTGGTGAAATCACTGGTAGAAGCGCTGATCCGCGAACTGGTGAACCAGCAGCCCTATCACCGGGAAATGGCCCAGCAGATTGTTAATACCATGATCATGGTGATTGCCCGGAATATCCTGCTGCAAATGCCCGAACAACCCAAACATCCCGCCAGGCAGGATGCTTCCATGAATATACTGCATTACATCCACGAAAATATTTACACCCCTGAAAAGCTGCGTGCAGAGCAGATTGCGTCCCACTTTAATATTTCGCCAACTTATCTGAGCGAATACTTCAAACGTAACAATGGCGACAGCTTACAGCAGTATATCACCCAATATAAACTGAAGCTGGTGGAAACAAGGCTGCAGTACAGCAGTATGCGGGTGGGAGAAATTGCGGATGAACTGGGCTTTACAGACGAAAGTCACCTGAACAGGATGTTTAAAAAATATAAAGGCGTAAATCCTTCTGCTTACCGGAAAGAGCTGCAGGCGCAGGATAACTGACGGGCATAAAAAAGCGCCCGCAGTATGCGGACGCTTTTTTACAATACCTTTTCTTTGTTACTATTCTTCGTCTTCTTCTTCCTCACCGTCATCTTCCAGCCACTCCATGTAAGAGTAGTACCAGTCTTCCAGCTGTTCCAGCAGTTCCTGTTTCTTTTCCGGAGCGCTTCTGTAGAATTCCTCTACATTATCGATTTCGTGAATGATATCGATGTAGGCAGTTTCTTCATCTTCTTCTACCCGTTTGGCAAAGAAGCGGGGTTTCTCGGTATGAAAAATATATTCATTTTCCGGATCTGTTACAGGATCGTCTGCAATCAGAAATTTAGGTAACTGTGCCATAAAGGAGTTATTTACTTTTAATGATGTTGTACTCTTTTCAAGAGCTACAAAATTATTGATAATTAGCTTATAAAAAACATGCAGTGGGAATGAATAAATTTATTGATTAAATTTCACATCTTTATAGTCGTTAAAACCCATACCATATGCAGCAATATTGGCTCAGATGGGAGAACTGGATGCAGCAGCACGCCCCCAGGTTGCTTAACATCCTCCATCCCGGCGTTACTTTTGAGGCGGTGGAATCTCTTGAAAAACTAATAGGAACGGCCATGCCGGCTTCCTTTAAAGCATTTTATGCTATTCACAACGGACAACAGAAAGCCAGGGCCGGGCTGGTAGACGCTGATCAACTGCTGAGCGTGGAAGACATCACCACCCAGTGGCATCACTGGAAAGACCTGCTGGATGCCGGAACTTTCAACTATCATGACGAACCCGTACTTTCCACACCGGATACCGGCATAAAAAACGACTGGTGGAATCCTTTATGGATCCCTTTTACCGGCGATGGCTTTGGTAATCACCTTTGTATTGACCTGGACCCTGCACCGGAAGGTAAACGCGGACAAGTGATTACGTTCTGGCACGACGACAGTCACCGGGCCATTGTAGCCGGTTCTTTTGAAGAATGGCTGCAGGATTATCTCACCGCCCTGGAAAAAGGAGAATATATTTTTGTAAAGAAATGGGGAATCGTGCATAAAGACACCTTCCTGAACTACAACGATTGATTATACTGTACCGGCGAACTGCCTGTCCACCGCTTGAAAGCCCTTGTAAAAGCACTTAACTCATTATAACCAAGCATCCAGGAAATATCTTTCAAGGGGTAATTACCGGAAGAAATATAATACACCGCCAGTGAATGCCGCACCGCATCTGCAATATCCTGATATTTTACACCTTCTTCTTTCAGTTTACGTTGTAAACTCCGGGGACTCAAATTGAAGTTAGCCGCCATGTCGTTCAGCGACGACACACCGAGGTATGAATTGGCCAGCAGGTAATTGTAGATCCTGTTTTGTAAGGTTTTCTGCTGACCAGCCGTTTGAGGTAAACTGCTTACCTTTTGCAGCAGCAGGTTCTGAAGCTCATAATTGGCCGTTAACAGCGGTTCGTCCCAATACCTGCTGTCAAATACCAATACATAGTCTCCCACCCGTTTTGAAGGCTTACAACGAAAAACGCGCTCATATTCAGCCGGGTCAGGAACGGTATAAGCCAGCCGGGCTGCCTGCGGCACTATTTTCTCCAGCAGCAAGCCATCCAGTTCGTGAATCACCATCATCAGTAAAAGATCAATCAGTTGGCGGAAAGCATACGGCGGCGCGGCGCCATAGTCGACCGCCGGCAGCAGCCGCACCGTGAAATTTTTAGCGGAGCGGGTTACTTCCATCCGGCACTGGTCCGTTACCAGGTGTGTTAGCGCCGCGGCATGCGTTAATGCCTCCCCCACGGTAGCGCTGCTCCGGATAATTTCTCCCACCACCCCCAACGCAGCAGGTTGCAGGGATTCACCGAAGTGCAATCCAAACAGGGGATCGTTGGTTAGCCGGGCCGCATTCAGCCACAGGTCCTGCAACTGCTGCGCAGTAACAGGCGCAGTATGGCTTTTTTTCAGTGCTGCCAGATCAATACCGGCCAGCTTACAGAGCTGTGCCGCATCTACATCCCGCTGCACAGCATATGCGATAATACTTAATACCAGCTGTTTCATATAGCAAAGGTATTTCGTACGGTGTTTACAAAAATCATCATGTCGGCAAATGGTAAGTAATTGTCGTGTAAAGGTAAACGATAAAGAGGTGCCGGGTAATAGCTTTGCATTATCAATTCATCAACAACTAAAAAGTATAAAAATGGAACAGCAAACATTACAGGTAGTAACCGATTTTGTAAACGCCGTACAACAGGTAAACCTTGAAAAATTAGGCGCACTGCTACACCCCGAAGTAAGCTGGGAACAACCGGGCAGCAACCGCTTCTCCGGTATCAAAAAGTCCAGCGGGGAAGTATTCCAGATGGTAGGCGGTATGTTTGAAGTATCACAAAATACGATGTCCCTGTCGGCCATCAAAACCATTGCGGTGAACGGCAACCAGGCGTCTGTAGTAATTACCTGGAAAGCATCCCGGCCGGGGGCAGAACTGCATACAGATAACGTAGACGTATATACGGTAGAAGATGGTAAAATTGTGGCAGCGAAAATATATGCGGAAGATATCAGTCAGGAAGATACTTTCTGGGGCAATTAATTGTAAGCATTCAACACGGGCAACACCTTCCGGACTACGGGCAGTCCGGAAGGTGTTTTTTTATGCATAAATAATCCCCCTGCTGTTACGGATAACAGTCATTTTTTTTAGCATCAGTTAATAAGGAGAAATCAACTACCGGTTATGTTACAGCTACGCGTTACTTTAATTCTCCCTGTGAGGTGTAGGAACAGATAGATACAGACCTTTCGATTACTTCACAGGCAGAGGGCTTACCGTAAATGAATATACGAAATTTTAATGACCCCGTCCCGGGAAAATCCCCGGTATGTACCAGCAATACGGTAAAAAGTACATCTGTAAAAAACTGTATTTCAATAAACAAATCAAGTGGCATTATTGTTGAATAATAACCAGCGTCAGGCAATCATTTTTTTTAAACTAAAATTAAAAACAATAAACATGAAAACTCCAAAACTGCTGATAGCTGCGGCCATAGGCGTAGCGGTAACACTGGCCGGCCAGCACACATTTGCACAAGGAATTGATAGTACCGCCAAAAAAATAGGGAACAAAACAGCCTCTATAGCTGTTAAAGGAGCCTCCACCATTACAGATAAAACCTTTAAAGGCAAGGAAGGCCCCAACGGAGAAACCGTTTACATCGATAAAAAAGACAGGAAATACATTGTAGACGGAAAAGGCAAAAAGGTGTATCTGAAGAAATCGCAGATACATGACAAGAAAAAAGACTAGATCTACACTGCCATAAAGTAAGCCGGCCAGGGAAACCTGCCGGCTTTTTTGTTGCCGGTAAAAACAGATATTGTTACGTATATTCATATTGCCAATAAATACCCGCTTATGCAACTGAAACCAGGCACCTGTTACAAGGTAAATACCAGGACCATTGCAGCGCTGCAGCAATTTGGGGAATACGAATTTGTGGTAGCGGTTATCCACGCCAACGACACCTCCGACAGCGTGGTGTTTGAACTCAAAAAATTGCTTGGACACTACAGCACCGAACAGGAACTAGCCACCCGGCAGGCCATCGAAACCCATGCCGATGGTTTTTCACTGGAAGATATCACCGGGCACCAGCTTAACCTGCTGCAATTTGAAAGAGAAAGCGCTTTTATAAAATGGATCGCAGAGGGCATTGCCGTTCCGTACGACTGTAACGCGTAAATAATTACTCGTAACGCAAGGCTTCAATAGGATCCAGCCGGGACGCCGCCTGCGCCGGATAGTAGCCAAAAAACACCCCCGTAAAAGCACAAACCACAAAAGAAAGGATAATAGAAGACTCCGATACCAGCGTAGGCCAGCCAAGCGTGAGCGTAATTACTTTGGCAGATGTAATCCCCAGCACCACCCCTATTAAGCCACCCGTTACGCTAATAATAATGGCTTCCACCAGGAACTGCAGTAAAATATCAATGCCCCTGGCGCCTATAGACATACGCAACCCTATTTCCCGGGTGCGTTCTGTAACAGATACATACATAATGTTCATGATACCAATACCACCAATCACCAGCGAAATACCGGCAATAGCGGTTAACAGGATAGTGAGCAAACTGGTGGTGGAACTCAGCGTTTTTATCAGCTCTTCCATTGTTCGTACCTGGAAATTATTTTCGTCGGCAGGCCGCAACCGGTGCGTGGTTCTGAGGATGTCTATAATTTCATTGGTAGCCTGATCAGAAGCGCCTTCACTCACCGCGGAAGCATAAATACTCTGGAAATAAATGGTAGCCAGGATACGCTTTTGCACGGTAGTGTATGGTGTCAGGATAATATCATCCTGGTCCTGCCCGAAAGAGCTTTGTCCTTTTGGCGCCAGCGTACCTATTACCTGTAACGGGATGGAACCCAGGCGGATCACCTTTCCTACGGGGCTTTCCCCACTGGGAAACAGGTTCTTGATCACGGTTTGGCCCAATACGCACACCTTTGCGGCGGTAGCCACGTCGGCATCAGAAAAACTGATGCCATCGTTCACCGTAAGCTTCCTGATATCAAAATAAGAAGGGGCCACTCCCTGCAGGGAAGTAGGCCAGTTCAGCGCCCCGTAAATGGCCTGTCCTTTGGTAGACGCCACCGGCGACACTGCGCTTACATATTCCGCATTCTTTTGTATGGCTAAAACGTCTGCAATGGTAAGCGACTGAAAGCTCTCTCCTCCTATTCTTACCCCACCGGCTACGTTACTGCTGGGCAAAATGGTGATCATATTAGACCCCATGCTGCTCAGTTGCGTCTGGATACTTTCCTTTGAACCCTGCCCGATAGCCACCATCGCAATAACGGCGGCTACACCGATGATAATCCCCAGCATGGTCAGGAATGCCCGCAGCTTATTACGCTGCAACGCCTTTAACGCTATCATTATGAGATTGATTGCACTCATGCTTTCGGTTAGTTAATAGTCTTCGGCCGGAGGCAATGCTGCCAGTGCTTCCTTTGCCGAGCGTACGTTTTCGTTCTTGCTGTCTTTCACCACTTTTCCATCGCGCAGCATCACCGTTCTGCTGCTGAATGCCGCTATATCCGGTTCGTGTGTAACGAATACAATCGTTTTGCCTTCCTGGTTCAGGTCCTGCATCAGGGCCATGATTTCGTAAGAAGTACGGGTATCCAGGTTACCGGTGGCTTCATCGGCCAGGATCATCACCGGCTGATTGACCAACGCCCTCGCAATGGCTACCCTTTGCTGTTGTCCGCCGGAAAGCTGGCTGGGGGTATGATCTTCCCGGTCTGCCAGCTTCACCGCCTGGAGGGCGCCCAGTGCCCGGTCGCGCCGCTCCTGCACAGATAGCTCCGGGTTGTAAAACAGCGGTAACTCCACGTTTTCCAATGCAGAGGTACGTGGTAACAGGTTGTATGCCTGGAACACAAATCCTATTTTATGATTCCTCAACCGCGCCAGTTCGTTGCGCGACAGGCCACTCACATTCACGCCATCCAGCAGGTAACTGCCCGAAGTAGGTTTATCGAGGCAGCCGAGAATATTGAGCAGCGTGGTTTTTCCGGAACCACTGCTTCCCATGATGGTGACAAACTCCCCGGCAAATACGTCAAAAGACACGCCCTTTAATGCGCGTACCGTTTCCGTCCCCATCACAAATTCACGCTTGATCTGCTGTAGTTCCAATATCTTGTTGCTGCTCATCGTCTTCGCCCTCCCATTTTTGGTAAAAACGGACTGGTACCACCCGCTGCCGCTACGGCTCCCCCGGCTGTGATACCTGTCACTACAATATCATTTTCGTTTAGCCCTGAGAGTACTTCAATATGTGTATTGTCGTTCAGTCCTGTTCTCACATGTTTTTGAACCAGCGTATCCCCGCGCAGTATCCATACATAATTGGAGGAACCTATGCGGGTGGTGCTTTTGAACTTACCGCCCGTGGTATCCTTTGTTTGCGCAGCATTGCGGGTTCTTCTCACTGCGCTTTGTATCACATAATCCTTTAACTGTACGGAGTCGGGAATAAATTTAAGCGCCTTTACAGGCAGCAGCAGGGCAGAGTCTTTCTCTGCCGTATAAATAGTAACATTGGCGGTCATACCTGGTTTCAGCTTCCTGTTGTCATTCGGCGCATTGATAATGGTATTGTAGGTAACCACATTGGAAGAAACCGAGGGCTGCAGCCTGATTTCCTGCACACGCCCGGCAAAAACATCTTCCAGGTAGGCATCTACGGTAAAGGTTACACGAAGTGAATCTTTTACATTGCCAATATCTGCTTCATCCACACTGGCTTCTACCTGCATTTTGGTGATATCCTTTGCAATTACAAACAAAGTAGGCGTGTTGAAACTGGCGGCTACTGTTTGTCCTACGCTTACATTCCGGTTAAGTACCACGCCGTCGATCGGTGAATGGATTTCTGTAAAGGAGAAGTTCTTTAATGATGAATTCAACTGGGCATTTACACTGGCAAGATTTGCTTTGGCCTGTCCTATCTGGTTGGCAGCAATGTCATAATCCGCTTTGCTGATGGCGCCTGTTTTATACAACAGCTCCTGCCGCTGAAAATTATTCTTCTGGTATTCCAGGTTAGTTTGCGCTACCTGCACGTTGGCCCGCAGCTGGTCTACCTGTGCCTGGAAAAGATCTTTATCCAGTTCCGCCAGCAGTTGTCCTTTTTTTACCTGGGTGTTAAAGTCCACGTACAGGTATTTGAGCGTACCGGACACCTGGGTACCCACCGCTACCGTATCAACCGGCTGAATGGTGCCGGTGGCGGTTACCGTAGTGGCAATGTGCCCGTATTCCGGTTTGGCGGTATCAAACCTAACCGGTTCTTCTTTCTTCCTGATAAAGAAAAACCAGATCGCCACCAGCAGCAGTATGATCACCACCGTTATGATAACACCTTTATATTTTCTCATACCTCAATTACATTTATAGTTTTACCGGTATGCCCCTGTAAAAATCATATATCCTGATGTTCAGAGCAGCATTGTATTTCGCCTGTATATAAGATTGTAATGCCTGTATATATAAATTCTTCTGCTGAAGAAAAACCACGATATTGGCAGCGCCCACCTTCAGTTGTTCGCTGGCAATCCGGTAACCTTCCTGTGAATATTTCAACTGCTCCACAGCAGCATCGTACTGCGATTGCGCATTGAGCACATCGATATAGGATTGTTCAATAGTTTGTGTAAGATTTGTTTTGGTATCCTGTAAAACCAGCTTCGACTGATCCACTTCTATTTTTGCTTTCTCCACATTGGTTTTCACGACCCGCCGGGTGAAGATGGGAACAGACAATGTGAGCCCTATCTGCTGATAAAAATTATTATCCATTTGCTTGAAATAGGCGCTGTTGGCTCCTCCGCTAACATAAGAAGATCCCAATGCCCCTCCTGCTGTAAGCGTGGGCAAATACCCCGCCCGCGCCTTTGCCAGGTCCAGGTTGGACACCTGGATACCCAGCTCGCTGCTTTTTACTTCCGGCCTGTTTGCCAGTGCGGAGTCCTGTACTTCCTGCAACGCATACAACCGGGTGTTGGTGATCAGCGTATCCGGTTCCTGGATTTCAAAATTGTAGCTGCTGGGTAGCTGCAACAGTTGTTTCAGCACCAGCTTGTTTTGCCGGTGCTGGTTTTCGGCGGTCACCAGCAGGTAACGGTCGTTCGATAACTGCGCCTTTAACTGCACCAGCCCTATCAGCGCGATGCTGCCCACATCATATTGTTGCTGTCCTTGTTTTACCTGGGCTTCGGAGGTGGCTACCACGTCCTGCACATATACAATGTTTTCTTTTGCCAACAGGATATTCAGATAGGCTTGTGTAATCAACACCGTGATATCATTCACCTGCTGCGCAATATTCAGTCCTGCCACCTGTGTGAGCAGGTTCTTCTGCTTAATATCATTATTCAGGTATCCTCCCTGGAAAAGCGTAACACTTGAATTAACACCATAGTTGCCGGTGGTATTTACCCTGTAAGAAGAATTGCCGGCGGCAGTGACAGATTTACCACCATTAAGATCCTGGGAAACCGAGCCGGTAAGGTTAGGCAGCTTTGCGGCGCGTGACAGCAACAGATCCTGGTCACTGCTCATTTTGCTCAGGCGCAGGCTGTTTAACTGGATATTGTTTTTCAGCGCATAATCGAAACACTGCTGTAAATTCCATTGTGCCGGGAGTTGCAGCATGGTGCTATCCTGCGCGTTCAGCCGGGGCTTCACTGACAATAGAAAAATAAAAATGAGTAGAAACTTTCCGGGCTGTCTGAAAAACATCATCGTATAATCATTGATGTTAGTAAAGGCTACAACTGGAATAAGGGGCCAAATGACAATACAAGATAACAAATTATTTATCTTCATACATCAGGGGCGTTGCCTTATTAACGAAAAACGGACCTATAGAAAGATAATAACGGATAAGTGCTCCGTTTGTTCTCTCCATAGATCCGTAAATTACCATCTCCGTCCTATCGACTTCTTGCCTGTCCTGTTGGCCTATTATATTGCGTTCTTAAATGTAGCGTTTGATCTGCCGGTGCCCTGCGGAGGGCCCTGGTGCCAGTTTTCGTCGTAGTATACAAAAAATGCCATCCAGATGGTGCGGGACCATCGCATCAGCAGGGGTTGCAGTATTATCAGCAGCAGGGCGTTTACGCCAAGCCACCAGAAAATCCGGTTGTCGTAAATGGAGAAGCCAATGAACAGCCACCAGGCGATAAGACTGGCCACGCATACGGCGATGGACAGTGCATAGCTCACATAGCCGGTACCGTAATAAAAACCTACTTCCACTTCCACCGGCTGACCGCATACCGGGCAAACATCGGGCATCTTTAAACAGTTTTTCAGGTCATAGGGATTTTGGGTAGTATAGATAGCCCCTCTTCTGCAACGGGCGCACTTGTTCCCCAACAGGCTTTTCAGCAGGTTGGGTTTTACATTATTTTTATCTGCACACATATAATGAAAGATTTATCAGGAAATATTTTTCCGGAACTCTTCCGGTGTTGTTCCTGCGTATTTTTTAAAAAACTTGGTGAAGTAAGAATTGTCCGCAAAATTGAGCTGGTAGGCGATAGCGGCAATACTCATATCTGCATTGATTAATAATCGTTTTGCTTCCAGCAGTACCCGGTCGCGGATAATTTCCCCGGCCGATTTCCCTAACATATGCCGGCAAAAGGCATTGAGATAGTTAGGTGTTACATACAGCAGGGCAGCATATTCTTTCGGTAACCGCAACTGCATATAATGCTGTTCTACCAGTTTGCGGAAATTGCGCAGCAGCACATAATTATGCGGCAACTCCTGCCGCGATTCACCCTGCCTGCTGGCGCGGCTTACCGCGATAAACATTCCCAGCACCTGCAACCGCAGCATATCCTGGCTGTAAGCCTGCTCACCTTTTATTTCTTTCAGCATGCCTTCAAACTGCGCAGTTACCACGGGAATGGCGGCTTTGGGAAGTTGTACCACTCCTTCTGCACTCACCCCGCTGAAAAAAGGAAACCGTTCCACGTAGTCCGCATCCTGCAGGAAAGCATTAAAGAACCCGGCAGATACATTCATTACGTAACCTTCTATCTCACCGGAAAAAAACCAGCTATGTACCTGGCCGGGTACCATAAAATATAATTGCCCCGGCTTTACCGGGAATTTTTCAAAGTCGATCGTATGGCTTCCACTCCCGGCAGTAAAAAATGCCAGATGATAAAACGAATGCCGGTGTGGGAAATGAATATCCCGGTGTGCTGCCAGGTAATCTGAAAACCTGGCCACCAGTATATCCTCAGATGCCGGCTTTCCCATAGCCAGAGAACAGATATCGTATGTTGGAATGAGCGCCTTTGACATGATGCAACAAAGGTACAAAGGAAGTGGGAACGGGGGTTGTGGTATTAGGGGCTTTAATGGTACTTTTTACTTATGATGATAATATCTGTGATGATCCGGGCGGATCATCACAGATATTACAGGAGCGATCTTTATTGCTTTACATATTTCATCAGCCATTCGTCCATTTCCCACAGCATATGCAGGATACTTTCCTGGGCGGCATAGCCATGGCTTTCCTGTGGCAGGAATACCAGGCGCGCCGTACCGCCGTTGCCTTTAATGGCGTTGTACAGTCGTTCGCTCTGGATAGGGAATGTACCGGAGTTATTATCGGCTTCCCCGTGAATGAGGAGGATAGGCGTTTTCAACTTATCGGCATAAGAGAAAGGCGACATTTTATAATACACTTCCGGCGCCTGCCAGTAGGTGCGTTGTTCGTTCTGGAATCCGAATGGTGTTAAAGTACGGTTATAGGCGCCACTGCGGGAAATACCTGCTTTGAACAGGTTCGTATGTGCCAGCAGGTTAGAAGTCATAAAGGCGCCGTAAGAATGGCCACCCACTGCTATACGGTCCTTATCGCCCACGCCCATTTCCGTGATCTTGTTTACGGCAGCTTCCGCATTCATCACCAGCTGGTCGATAAAAGTATCATTGGGTTCTTTATCGCCCTCCCCTACAATAGGCATTTCGGTAGCATCCATTACCGCAAAGCCGCGGGTTACCCAAAAGATAGGCGAACCATAATTTACGCGGGTAAATCTATAGGCAGAACCACGTACCTGGGCAGCATCGCTGGCAGATTTATATTCGCGTGGATAAGCCCACATCAGCACCGGCAGGCGGCCGTCTTTGGCGGAGTCATAGCCTTCCGGCAGGTATAACATAGCGGTGAGATCCACCCCATCTTTGCGTTTGTATTTCAGCAGTTGTTTCTGCACGCCTTTCAGTTGTGGTTGTGGATGAGGAAATGCCGTGAGCGCCACGGATGTTTTCTTTTTCAGATTTTGCAGGTAGTAGTTTACGGGAGATAAAACCGATTCACGTGCTGTCACTACCACGAGCCTGGCAGGATCAATCACATCGGCCACCTGCTCGTAGTAAGGCGCAGCAGAGCGCCACAGGATATTTTGTTTGCCGGTATTTAAATTAAAAGAAGACAGGAATGGGCGGTCTCCTTCAGGAGAAGCACCTGGCGCCGTCATCAGCAGTTCATGCGAAGGCGACACGTATAATACAGATCGGTTGTATTGGTTCTTTATAGTTACAGGGGTTCCCGGATCGTTGTAACGGTCGTTTTCAGAACGATCGATCAGCGTAACCGGCGCCTGCGAAGGGTTAGCAGGGTTTATACGGCTCACCTTTACTTTCTGCTGCGTGCTGTTGGCATCAGATACCAGTGCGAGCTGGTTGTTGGCCCAACTGATGCCGGCAAAGCGGTTCACTGTTTTCACCAGTTCCTGCGGCGTGGCGCTGAAGGGAGCTGGCAAGGTATTCACTACATCGCGGAAGGGCACTTCCTTTTTAGGATCGCCGCCATCGAGGGCCTGTACCCACCAGATAGTGGCTGGTGCATCGTTGCGCCAGGAGAAGTAACGGGGATAGTTGCTGGTGGCATCAAAACCTTTGGGACGCACTTCATCCAGCGGGTTGCTGGCGAGTTTCTTTACCAGTTCGCCATTCATTTTCCATATCTCTACTTCAGTAGGAAAACGGTGGGCGCCTACCAGGTAGGAATATGGACGGTGCAAACTTTCCATCAGCAGGTATTGATTATCCGGCGATGGGGAAGCTGTTACATAAATAGCGGGTTTACCGATTACCTGTTCGCCGGTAGCGCTGATAATCACTGGTTCGGACTGAAAGTAATAATCGAACAACTGCTCGTCGTATGGATTTTTCAGCATGTCCTGGTAAGTGGCTGCCGGCGCGGCTTTACCGGAGGTTTGCTGTACAGTGGGGCCAGCCGGAGCCACTGGTTTCTGCGGTGCTTTGCCAATAGCCGCAGGTACGGCCAGTGCCAGGATGCGGTTATCATCGATCCAGGTAAATGCCGGGCCTGCAATATCGTTGAGGGCGCGGGTGCTTTGTTGTGTGGCGGCGCCGGTAGCAACATCCGCTTTCCATAAAGTAATACGGCTGTTGTCTGTGAGGGTGAAAGCAATGCTTTTCTGTGATGGCGACCAGCTGATATTGCCGATGCGTGCATTGGCGGGCAGGCCGGTTACCGCGTATTCGTTGTTGCCTTTAATATTTTTAATACGGATAGCGGTGATGTAACCTGCGCGGCTGGGACCAAAGTTAGCCGGGTTGATACGCGCTCCCGCCAATTTGTATTCCGGTTGCGATAATTCTTCAATAGTCGGGTAACTGGTTCGCTCCATGATCAGCATCAAATCTCCTTTGCTGCTAAAGTCCGTTGATGGCGAAGGGGCTGCCATCGCCAGTTCCAGGATACTCTTTGGAGGAGTCTGGTACTTCAGCGCATCTTGCGCATAGGTGTGGAAAGTGATGAATAAGGATAATGACAGAATAAGTTTTCTCATATAGCAGTTGATGTTAATAAGCAATCCGGCCAAAATAAACTTATTGCCACAGTTCGCAAAGCAGAAAATGATAAGCGTTATCCATCTCCCTAAAAAAAGATAAAAAGAATAAAAAGTTCTATTACCTTTGCAAACATCAGATGATATGATGACTACAAATAATTCTCCTTTAAAACGACTCAGCCTGGCTGAAGAGGTGGCAGACCGCCTGCAGGAACTGATTACGTCCGGCAAATATGCAGTAGGCCAGCAGTTGCCTACAGAACCGGAGCTGATGCTGCAGTTTTCCGTAGGGCGTTCCAGCATCCGGGAAGCGGTGAAAATACTGGCTCACCGGGGACTGGTGCGGGTACAACAGGGGCTCGGCACCTTTGTGTTATCGCAATCGGGCACCGGGGAAGCGCTGTCGCAGCGGTTGCAGCGGGCCGATTTCAAAGACCTGAATGAAGTGCGCTTCCTGCTGGAAGTAAAAATTGCGGAGAAAGCCGCCATGCACCGCAATAACAAGGATATTGAAAAGATGAAAAGCTTCCTGAAAAAGCGTTTTGAATATGCATCCGGTAACCAGCTGGAACTTTGTATCCAGGCGGATATCTGCTTTCATAATGCCATAGCAGAAGCAGGCAAAAATGAAATAATGCGCGACCTGTACAGAATAGTGGCAGAGCATCTGAAAAAGTCGTTCCTCCTGCGTTATGCCAACACGGATTCATTTACTGACACGCAGCATTATCACGATGCACTGCTGCAAAGCATTATAGATAAAGACCCAAAGAAGGCGCTGATTTGGGCAACGAAAATCAGTAACCACGGCAAATAATTTTTTTACCCTAAAACATCAGATGATCTGATCTTAAAAGAAGAAAAAATGGAAACAACATTACCAGAACAGCCCAAAGCCGCCGCACAACAGGCAGCACAGCAAACGGTGCTGTCTATCCTATTGGCGTTGAGTTTTACCCACTTCCTGAACGACACCTTACAATCGCTTATTCCCGCGATGTACCCGGTACTTAAAAATTCACTGAAACTAAATTTCACACAGGTAGGGCTTATCACGCTCACCTTCCAGATGTCCGCATCCCTGCTGCAGCCACTGGTGGGCCTGTATACCGATAAAAAGCCACAGCCCTATTCACTGGCTATTGGCATGAGCTTCTCCTTGCTTGGACTGGTATGTTTATCATTGTCGCAGAGCTTCCCGATGGTACTGATATCTGTAGGCCTGGTAGGCGTTGGTTCTGCGGTGTTTCACCCCGAAGCCTCCCGGCTTGCACACATGGCCTCCGGCGGAAAACATGGCATGGCGCAATCCCTGTTCCAGGTAGGCGGCAACGCCGGTAGCTCACTGGGTCCATTACTGGCCGCGATGGTGATTGTTCCCTTCGGACAGTTTCATGTGATCTGGTTTTCTATAGCTGCATTGCTGGCGATTGTGGTTATGCTGAATATCAGCAAATGGTACCTTTCCAACACACACCGCATCAAACCAAAAAAAGCGGCGCTGGAGCTGAACAGGCCGAAACTATCCAATTCCACCGTGATCTTTTCACTGGGCATCCTGCTGGTGCTGATCTTCTCCAAATACTTTTACATGGCCAGCATGACCAGCTACTATACTTTTTACCTGATGGACCGTTTCCATATTTCAACGCAGGCGTCGCAGGTATACCTGTTTATCTTCCTGTTTGCAGTAGCGGCGGGCACCTTTATCGGCGGGCCTGTTGGCGACCGTATCGGGCGTAAGTATGTGATCTGGATCTCCATCCTGGGCGTGGCGCCGTTTTCATTGCTGCTGCCACATGCCACCTTGTTCTGGACGGCTGTACTCAGTGTATTCATTGGCGTTATACTCTCTTCCGCTTTCTCTGCCATTCTTGTTTATGCGCAGGAACTGGTGCCGGGTAAAGTAGGTATGATTGCAGGATTATTTTTTGGTCTTGCTTTTGGTATGGCCGGCGTAGGCTCCGCCCTGCTGGGCCGTCTTGCGGATGCCACCAGTATCTCCTATGTATACCAGGTTTGCGCTTATCTTCCTTTAATAGGGCTCCTTACCGGTTTGTTACCGAACCTTGAAAAAAAGAAATAACCACATTTAGCGGAGGCGATGGCCTCCGCTAAATTCGCATACATTCGCAGCACTAAAACAATTCTTATGTGGAAAGGCATACTGCTTGTGCTTCTTGGCGCATGCAGCTTTGGGATATTATCAACGATCGTTAAATCGGGCTATCAGCAAGGATATACATTAGGCGAATTATGCAGTGTGCAGGCGGGTTTCGGGATGCTGGCGTTATGGATCATCCAGGCATTTTCCGGTAAAAAAACAATGGGCTTAAACAATAAAGATGCCCGCACCTGCTTTATCCTGGGCAGTTCCACGGGCCTGGTAAGCATCACTTATTATCAGAGTGTACAATATATCCCGGCCAGTATCGCTATCATATTGTTGATGCAGTTTACCTGGATGAGTATGCTGGCAGAATGGATCATCTATAAAAAGCGGCCTTCCCCCGTACAATGGCTCGCGGTGTTTTTTATTCTTGGCGGTACCCTGCTGGCCGGAGGCGTATTTAATCACACTGAAACCACGCTGAACTGGAAAGGCATTGGTTTTGGTTTGCTGGCAGCTCTCTGTTACACGGTATTTATAGTGGTGAGCGGCCGGGTGGCCGCATCACTGGGGCCGGTGCTGAAGAGCGCCTGGATTGTTACCGGCGCATTTGTGCTCATTACCCTGATCTTTCCCCCGCTGTACCTGTTTAATGGCCGTTTTACCGGTACCAGCCTGTGGATCTGGGGTATTCCCCTCTCCCTTTTCGGTACGGTGCTGCCGCCCTTCCTTTTTTCAAAGGGGATGCCCCAAACGGGGGTATCGCTGGGCGCCATCCTCAGCGCCGCCGAGCTGCCTGTGGCTATGCTGGCGGCTACCATTTTCCTTCATGAATCCGTGTCTTCCCTGCAAATCCTCGGCGTAGCCATCATATTAAGCGCTATTGCTATGGCGAATCTGAAACGCCGGAAATGAAAACCCATGAGGTGTTTTTTTTATTTATCTTTGCACCCTCTATTAGTGATTTACGAACTGTTTTTTCATGAAAGCATTTAATTTTTTTATTCTATATCGCCTCCCGATCGGTATTGTATTACTGGCAGGTGGTATTGCGCTGGGCCTTACTGTTGGCTGGTGGGAAGCCACCATTGTGCTGGTGCTGGCACTGGTTTGTTTGGTAACACACGTGATGTTTGGTCCCATGAGAATGGTACAGGAAGCCGTGGAAGCCGGTGACATTGAAAGGGCCACCGCCCTGATGAACCAGGTGAAGTTCCCGAAACTGCTGTACAAACCCATCCGCTCTGTATATTATTTTATGCAAAGCAACATGGCCATGTATTCCAATGATCTTGATAAAGCTGAATCCACCATCCGCCAAAGCATTAACTCTGGCAGTCCGATGAAGGAATATGAGGGGATGCAGTATTTTCAGCTGGGCACTATCGCCTACCAGAAAAACGACCTGAAAACAGCCGATCAGAACCTGAAAATTGCGATGCGCAAAGGCTTGCCTGACAAGGAAAACACGGCAGCAGCCCTGTTAACCCTGGCTTCTATTGCCATGAGCCGCCGCGACTTCAAATCCGCCAAAGAATATTTCCGCAGGGCCAAAGCTCAAAAGCCTACCACTGCGCAGATCGTAAGCCAGATCAAAGAAATGGATAAATATATTTCCCGGATGCCGGGATAAGTAAATTGCCCCTGGCAATTTGCCTTTGAAAATGCAGTGGAGATAAAGTAACCTAACCTTTGTCCCTGCTGCATTTTTATTTTGATAAACCTTCAACTAATATTTCGCGGATGCAATTTAAACTTTACACGTCCTTACTTTTATCTGTTGTGCTGTACACCGCTGCTACCGCACAGGATACCAGCCGTATCAGCCAGCTTAATGAAATTACCGTTACCGCCGTTAAAGGCCCCCAGAAGGCCGGGGAAACCGGCAAGGTTGTCACCATCCTTTCACATGAATACCTGCAGCGGAACAGCGGCAGGAGCATCGCCGGCATCCTCAACCAGCAAACCGGCCTGATCATCAACGGCGCCGAAAACAACCCGGGCACTGTACCAAACGTATACATGCGCGGAGCATCCAACGGCAACACCCTGATCCTCGTAGACGGGCTGCCGGTAAGCGACGCTTCCCAGATCAATAATACTTTTGATCTCAACTTCATTTCACCCGACCAGGTAGAACGGATCGAAATACTCCGGGGCAGCCAGTCGACCCTCTATGGCTCCAATGCCGTAGCAGGCGTGATCAACATCATTACCCGTAAAACCGGCGATAAGAAGTTCGGTGTGGGCGCCACTGCCAGCTATGGCAGCTACCACGATTTTCTGGGCAATGTAAATGTGCACGGCAATGTTAACCGCTTCTCTTACCTGGTAAGTTATAAACATGAAAAAACCAGGGGCTTCTCCGATGCCTACGACTCCACCTACAAGGCCGGATTTGATAAAGACGGCTTCCGGCAAAACAGCGTTTTTGCCAAACTGGGGCTGGCAGCAGGAAAACGCTGGAATTTCGGCTACCTGCTGAACTACAGCAACTATCGCCACGACCTGGATGAAGGCGGCTATAAAGATGAAACGGATTACAACGGCAAATCAAAATACCTGCTCAATGGCCTCACCAGCGAATACCGGTTTAAAAACGGCTCCTGGCATGTATTATACAGCTACCAGCATACCAAACGGGATATCTTAAATGATTCAGGCTATGTGGGCGTGGGCGCCTACGCCCGGTACGACAGCTCCCTGTTTACCGCCAACACCCACCAGGTGGAAAGCTATGTGAACCTGGACCTGAGCAGCCGGATAAGGCTGATCGGAGGCGCTGCCTTTAACCGCTCCGCCACCGACCAAAAGGACTTTCTCCAAAGTACCTACAGCCCCGGAATTGATACCACCACCTTATCGCCGGATAGCTCGCATACCAGCCAGATCAGCGTATATGCCTCGTTCCTGCTGCACAACATGGGAGGCTTTAATCTCGAAGTGGGGGGCCGGTTTAATCACCACAGCCGATATGGTAATAACCAAACCTTCTCCATCAATCCATCTTACCTGATCAACCCACATCATAAAGTATTTATCAATATTTCTTCTGCCTACAGCGTTCCTACCTTATACCAGCTGTATGCAAAAGGCTACGGTAACCAGGATCTGAAGCCGGAAACCACTACCAGCTATGAAGCCGGCTACCAGGCGGATGTGGTTAACGGCAAAATAGACTTCCGCGTAACCGGTTTTGCCCGCAATACCCGCGACCTGGTGATCTTTTACTTTGATCCTGTCACCTTTTTCAGCCAGTACCGCAATGCCAATAAACAAAAGGCTTATGGTGCTGAAGTGGAAGCCACCTGGAGAATTACCAGGGCGCTGCAGCTAACCGCCAATTACACCTATGTAGATGGCCGTGTTACGGTGAACCAGAACGGTAAGGACTCTTCCTACTACAACCTGTACCGGGTGCCCAAACACGCGGTGAATGCCACTTTAGGCTACCAGGCCACCCAGGCGCTATATGTGGCCGCCACCTGTAAATACATAGATAAACGGTTTGAGGGAACCCGGCCAATGGGGGATTATTATACCGTGGATTTATATGGTGAATATAAATTTGGTAACTTGCTTAAAATTTTCGCCGGTTTCAGAAATATTACAGATTATCAGTATTTTGATATTTCGGGTTATAATTCACGCCGGTTCAACTTTAATACCGGTATTGTATTTAATTTGTAAACATTAAAACCAACATAATGTCTTTAAAGAATCTTAATCCACGGTTTGGCGTACTGCTGCTGTTTATACTGGCAGCTGGTGTAATACGTATCGTGTTGGGATCAGATGCAACGATGCAACCAATCGCTATGTTTACGCCGGTAGGCGCGATGGCTTTATTTGGCGGCGCTTCTTTTTCACAGAAGTGGAAATCATACGCCTTTCCTTTATTGACGCTGTTCGTTAGCGACATTATCCTGATGCAGGTTTTTCATAAACAATATGCAGAAGGTTTACTGTACAGGGGTTGGGTGTGGAACTACGCCAGCTTTGTACTGATCGTATTACTGGGTCAGCTGTTAATCAAGAAAGCAAGTGTGGCCAATATCCTGATGGGTTCTGCGGGCGCAGCGCTCCTGCACTTCCTGGTATCCAACTTCGGCGTGTGGGTAAGCGGTTCCACCAACATGCTCACCGGTTTACCGTATACCAAAGATGCAGCAGGATTAGCAAGTTGCTATATCCAGGCTATTCCTTACATGTGGTATGTGCTGGTAGGTAACATCATTTACAGCAGCATTTTCTTTGGCAGCTTTGAACTGGTAAAGCGCAGACTGCGTTTTGCCCAATAATATTTTTACATTTGTTTTTTAGAGATTTGGGGCTCAGACAGATGAACACATTTGTCTGACTCTAAATCTCTAAATTATTATAGGGGATTCACTATTTCTCTCTTCTGCATAGCATTTCTGTATTAGCACCCTGGCTACAGTTTAACTGTAATACCCATACGAAAACAAGACATACGAAAATAAATCACAACACATGCGCAGCATTTCACGCAAATTTCAGGTTTCCTTTATTGTAGCAGTATTCGCTATTGCAGGATTAGCCTCCTGTTCTAAAGATAATGAGGCAGAAGTAATTGTACCACAGATTGTAGCTCCGGGCTTAAAAGACGGTAAAGATACCATCTATATCGGCGACAGCCGGGTGTTAAGCCCGCAACTGGCAGAGGTGAAAAATCCTACCTTTCTCTGGCTGGTAAATGGCGTGCAGGTAAGTACCGATTCTACCTATACTTTCACCGCAGCAGAAAGAGGAGATTATACCATCTCTTATAAAATAATTTCCGGTAACGCACTCGCTACCTACTATTACCGCATCAAAGTACTGGGCAAATTTGAAAATGGATTTTTCCTGGTGAATGAAGGTCAGTATGGCAAGGAAAACGGCGACGTGAATTTTTACCGCAATGGGGAAGATTCCGTTTACCAGTACGTATTTAAACGTAATAATCCTGGCAAACAACTCGGTCAAACTACCGACTATGGCGCCATTTACAAGAACAAATTATACCTAGTATCCAAACAGGGCGCCTTTGTAGTAGCAGATCCCGGCACCATGAAAGAAACCGGCCGTATTGATCAGCTGCCGGCTTTTGCCAACTCTTTTTGCGGCGTAAACAGCAGCACCGGTTTGATAGGTACTGCGGATGGTGTGTATCCGGTTAACCTGCAAACACTGGCGCTGGGCACTAAACTGGCCGGCGTAACCGGACAGGTTGGTGGTATGGTAGCAGCAGAAGGCTACATCATCGTAATGTCCGAAACCCAGGGCATGGTAGCGTTGAACAATACCGATTTAAGCGTGGCAAAAATACTGGGCCCTGCAGATGTAGGCTTTACACGCACTCCCGACGGCACAGTTTGGGCCGCCCGCAATAACATGTTGTTTGCCATTAATGCCAACAACCTGAAAATGGATACCGTTACAGTTCCATTCCCGGTATATGGCGCATGGGGCGCATGGAATGCCGGTATGCTGAGTGCATCCACTATTGAAAATGCCGTATTCATTGGTAAAACCAACGCATGGGGCGCTGGTGGCAGGGAAGTATACAAATATGCAGTAGGTAATCCCAATTCCCTGAATGCACCATTTGTAACCATTCCGGCCGGCCGTGAAATGTACGGTGCAGGAGTAAGATACAATCCGGGTAACAATACCATCGTAGTAACAGATGTAAAATCCGGTTATGGCGATAATTATAAAGATAACACGCTGTACATCTATGATGCCAGCAGCGGTAGCCTGAAGAAAAGTGTGAACTTCATGGGCTTCTTCTTCCCGGCAATGCCGTTATTTAACTAATAACTTCCGGTAGTTGGCGTTTACAAAACGCCAACTACCGGAAAAGGCTAAACGCTTTTCTATGCTTCATTTAATTACAGGCGGCGCCCGTTCGGGTAAAAGCAGGTACGCACAGGAGCTGGCCTTATCACAAAGCGCTCACCCGGTATACGTGGCTACCGCCAAAGTATGGGACGACGATTTTGCACAGCGCATACAACGGCACAAAGAAGAAAGAGGACCGGTGTGGGTGAATTATGAAGAAGAACTGTATGTAAGCCGCCTCCCGCTGGACGGGCATACTGTAGTGATCGACTGCATTACCCTGTGGCTTACCAATTTCTTTACCGCACATGATTATCATACCGATAATACCCTCCAGGCCATCCAGGCAGAAATACACGCGCTTCACCAGAAAGCAGGTACTTTTATTATTGTAACCAACGAAATTGGAATGGGCGTGCATGCCGAAACAGAGGCAGGTCGCAAGTTTACAGACTTACAAGGCTGGGTGAACCAGTACACTGCACGTATAGCCGGTACCGTTACGCTAATGGTGTCTGGCATTCCGGTTGTAATTAAAAATGACGCGTAAAAAAATCCCTCATGATGAATGATATCCGGATAACACCCGTATCACCCGGGCTGAGAACTGCCTTACAGGATAAGATAGATCAGAAGACCAAGCCTCCCGGATCGCTGGGAAAACTGGAAGGACTTGCCTTGCAGGCCGGCATGGTACAAAATACACTGACGCCTTCCGTGAAGAATCCCGCTATCATTGTATTTGCAGGTGATCACGGCATTGCGGCGGATGGGCAGGTAAATCCTTTTCCACAAGCCGTTACCGCGCAGATGGTATATAACTTCCTGAATGGCGGCGCTGCTATCAATGTGTTCTGCCGGCAGCATCAGCTGGATCTGACAGTGGTAGATGCCGGGGTAAACCATGAGTTTGCGCCGCATCCGCAACTGAAAGACCGCAAAATGGGCATGGGCACACAAAACTTTCTGCATATGCCGGCCATGTCGCTGGACCAGTGTAAACTGGCTATGCAGGCGGGCGCCGCCGAAGTAAAGCTGCTCCACGAAAAAGATTGCAATGTGATTGGCTTTGGAGAAATGGGTATTGGCAATACCTCCGCGGCGTCGTTGCTGATGAGCCATTTTACGGGCATACCGGTGGCCGAATGCACCGGTGCGGGCACTGGCAGCAATGCGCAGCAACTGGCCCAAAAAAGAGCCATTCTGCAACAGGTAATGGCCAAACATGCATCGCCTCCATCGCCGGAACAGGCCCTCGCTACATTTGGCGGTTTTGAAATTGCCATGATCTGTGGCGCCATCCAACAGGCCGCCGCTTTAAAGATGCTGGTAGTGATAGATGGCTTTATTGTAACTGCCGCTTTGCTGGCTGCCGTGAAAATGCAACCCGCGGTGAAAGACTATTGCATCTTCGCGCATTGCTCTGAAGAAAAAGGACATAAAGCCATGCTGCAATATCTTGAAGTAGCGCCTTTGCTACAAATGGATATGCGTTTGGGAGAAGGTACCGGCGCCGCACTGGCAATTCCGCTGATCCGGAGCGCAGTAGCCTTCCTGGAAGAAATGGCCAGTTTTAACAGTGCACAGGTATCAAACCGTACGATATGAAAAAACAGTGGCAGTTACTGCTAACCGCTATCATGTTCTATACGCGTATACACGTTCCCGTTAATACCCCCTATTCTCCGGAGATGCTCAGTAAAGCTACCCGCTATCTTCCACTGATAGGATGGATAACCGGCACGATTATGATAGGCGTGTTATACGTACTGGGCGGCATTGCCCCGCCGATGGTGAGCATCCTGCTGGCCATCATTGTGGGCGTATGGGTAACCGGCGCTTTTCATGAAGACGGATTTGCAGACATGTGTGATGGTTTCGGCGGCGGATGGACCAAAGAGAAAATCATGGAGATCATGAAAGACAGCCGCATTGGCACTTACGGGATGCTGGGACTGCTGCTGATCATGACGCTCAAGTACCTGTCGCTGCGGGAACTGCCGCTGTATAAAGTTATGCTGGCTATTGCCAGTGCGCAGCCATTGAGCCGTTTTGTAGCGGTAACAGTGGTGTATACCCATAAATATGCCCGTGAAAACGAAGACAGCAAAGCGAAGCCTATCGCCCAGGGCATTTCTTTGCCTGACCTGGGAATAGCCGCCATCTGGGGCTTTATTCCTTTTATTGCAGCGATGATTTACCTGCAAAACTATACCCTGCTGCTCACCATCCCTACTCTGATACTGGCCCGCTGGTACATGGTACGGCTCATGCAGAAGTGGATAGGCGGCTATACCGGCGATTGCCTGGGCGCCGTACAGCAGGTATCGGAAACTGTTATTTATTTATGCTTTTGTATTCTCACATGGAAATATATCTGATCCGGCATACCACGCCGGCAATAGAAAGTGGTATTTGTTACGGTGCTTCCGATGTGGATGTGGCAGGCAGTTTTGATACCGAAGCAGCCCGTATAAAGCCGCTCCTGCCCTCCGGCCCTCTGGAGGTATACACCAGCCCTTTACAGCGCTGTGAGAAGCTTGCTGCCGCCTTATTTGGCAATAATTATATCAAAGACGACCGGTTAAAGGAAATGAATTTTGGCAACTGGGAAATGCTGCCCTGGGATAACATCAGCAAAAATGCTTTAAGCAAATGGGCGGATAACGTGGTATTTGAGCACATTCCGGGCGGAGAAAGCTACGAAGAATTGTATAACCGGAGTATCGAGGTTTTGGAAGAAATAACCGCCTCGGGAAAGGATACAGTGCTGGTTACGCACGGCGGGGTGATTCGCTGTATTGTGGCGCATGTGACTGATACCCCGCTCGTGGATGCGTTCGACATTTCGGTGGATTATGGTCATATTTCGCATTTACAAGTGGAAAACGGGGAAGTAAAAGTGATATTTTCTAATCTGTAAATAATTGTCTTTAAATCAATTATATTAATATTTTTAAATATCTCCCTAAAAAACAAAAAAACTGGTAATTCGTGCTAACTTTATGTTTACATATACCATATATAAAAGCACATAATAAAATCTGTTATAATGACAACATCTTTTCTGAACATCCCGCTTTTGTTTTTGCAGGAAATAGGTATCAAAGAATTACTGCTGATAGCATTGGTAGTATTGTTATTGTTTGGTGGTAAGAAGATACCTGAGCTGATGCGTGGTTTGGGTAGCGGCATACGTGAATTTAAAGATGCCAAAGATGAACCATCAAAGAAAGGAACTAAAGCTGACGCGCCAGACGCCAAAGCGAACTAAATTCCTGTTATAAAAACAAAAGGCAAATTGCGCATTCAGCATGCACGATTTGCCTTTTTTTATGCTTTAGCGGTCGGTAGTCAGGCCGCGATCTGTACTTCTCCTTCGAGGTTTGAAGCACTTTTATTGTTCACTGATTCATATCTTTTTTTAAAATACCAGGCGGATGCTATCATCATCACGATGCCGGTAACAGATACACCCAGTACTGCATCCATAAAAAACTGGCTCCACGACAAAGCCATACCACTGAAGTTTTTAAACAACATCACCAACACACTTCCCAGGTAGCCAAAAGAATCTGCCACATAAATTACAAACCCTACATTGCTTACGTATTTAAACACCGCGATCAAACGTTCAAAGAAAATACAGTTAAACGGAATGTATCCCATATACAATCCCAATCCGGTTAAAGTCATCCACCATACCGGGTCCAGCCGGTGCTGCTTGTATAGTAATGTGCTGATCAATGCTACCAGGAAACCTGTGATCACAATAAAGTGATTCAGCATAAAGGCATGGAAATTATTCTTCACAAATACCAGTAATCCCATAATCACAATGATCGCCAAAGACACAGGAATTTCTGTTTGGGTGAAGATGCCGGCCTGGGTACCATAACCGAGATCTTTCCAGATATCTGCCGCGAAATTATCACGCATATCCCTTAACACCGTGAGCAACACATAGCTGGCAATCAACAACACCAACCCTGGTAAGAAAGTATGGAGAAAAGCTTTTCTTTCCGGTTTATTCATAGGCGCACGGCGTGTTCTCAATTGCTCATCTGCCGCTGTGGGAGGCGGTATCTGTTCCAGCAACAATATGCATATCATGATAGGCACTATAAATACAAGCCCTGTGATAAAAGGCATCCAGTATTCTGTGACGTGCCAGTTCACCACTGTCATTTTTCCCACCGACTTCACAAATCCGGAGGAAAAAATAAAGCTGACCGACAACACCGCTCCCATGAATTCCGTACTGCGCCTGCCTTCCAGGTAACTGAACACCAGTCCCCAGATCATGCCCAGCGGAAACCCGTTAAGAAATAGGAACACGATGTTATACGGCGCCGGCACCACTGCAAAACCCAACAGGGCCAGCCATGCAATTCCTATCAGCACCATAATGCTCTGCGCCCGTTTATTCCCTTTCATTTCCGCGATGAAGCGGATGCCGTAAAATTTACTGCATGCATAACCAATTGTTTGCGTAATTACCAGCCAGATCTTATAATCAATCCCCAGGAAAGTAACACCCTCAAAGATACCCGCTGTAAAGGGTTTACGAAAAGCATACATGCAGGAATAAGTACCAAAGGCCACCAGGGCGGCATACAATGAAAATGTAACATGATGTGCATGCTGCAACCGCTTCTGTATCCAGGTGATATTCAACATCGTAAACAAATGGTTTGGGACAAAGGTGCGGGTCTTATGTAAACACAATGTTAACAAATGCTGAACTTAATGTTAAGTATAGTTAAACATATGTAAACAAACAACGGCCCTCTTCCGGAGGGCCGTTAACTATAAAAAAGGGATTTCAGTTTACTTCAGCAGCCACATATCCGCGTTGATATCATCTGTAGTACCGCCAAACTGGCTCTTCAATGAAGCCGTCCAGTTGATAGTATTGGAAGAGCGATCGGAATCCGGATATTTGAAACGTTTAGGAATAATACCACTGTTACCTGTACCTGAGCCTACACTGAAAGTAGGTACACCGGTTCTTCTCCAGTTGATATAAGCCTCCCAGCCGGAGTTTTCAAAAAAGGCCAGGTACTTCTGTGTGAGGATCTGTGCAAGCCCCTGTGCATTGTTGCCTTTATACTGTACGTTCGCCTGCTTATAATAAACGTTTTCAAAGTCGAAAGGCACATCATAACGTTGACCATTATACGTTTTAGTGATGACGCCCGCAGCTTCAGCCGGGATACCATAAAAAACGAGAGATGCTTTGATTCCTTTTTTATACCAGGCTTCCGCATCTGCAGTAATCCAGCCGCGGTTAGCCGCTTCTGCCAGGTTAAAGCACAGCTCCGGGAACCCAAGCAATACACCAGGCTCAGCTGCATAACTGCTGTAGTAGCGGCTGCGGCTCCGAACAGAATATACAGCATTGTTTACGTCAGACATTTTTGAAGACATATTATCCAGGCTTTCACCAGAAGCGGCGCCCACATAAGCAGTGATATCTGCCGGTGACTTACCCATCTTATTCACCTGTTCGGTGGCCGGTTCCGCAGTTACGTATGCACGCGGATCATTAAACGCTACCAGGGTATTGAGGTAAGTGGCAGACATATTATACCGCGTAGCATCAAAGCCCAGGTTATCCGGATTGGACGGATATTTATTGATGTTGTTGTAGATAAACTGCAGGTTCTGATCAGATGATTCCATCAGTGGATATTTAGCAGGATTGCTAACAATATCTTTAAACTGCTGTGCTACTTTCAGATCGGCATCCGCTGTTTTTTTACTTAAAGTAATGAGCACACGTAAACGGAAAGTATTTACAGCACGCTGCCATTTGCCGAGGTCATTTCCATAATAGAAGTCCCCTTTTAACAGCTGCCCTTCTGCGGTATTACTTTTATCCGGATTGGCAATCTGCTGCCCCAGCTGTGTGTTGGCTTCATCCAGCCATTGCAGGATCTGAACAAAAATTTTCTTCTGTTCATCATATGCAGGCGTCAGATTGTCTTTCCCCTGTAATGCATCTTTCATTGGTAAATCTCCTACCAGGTTGGTCATACGATAAAAGAACCAGGCCCGGAAAAACTTGCCTAATGCCGAATACGGATTCACTGCCTGTCCGCCTAAACGGGTGGCTTCCGCTTCCATTTTCTGCACGTTGGTCATGCTGTAATAACTGTCAAGATCTCCACCGCCCCAGTCGTAACGCTGATCACCATAGTAGTTATAGTTACAGCAGTCGAACTGGTTCCAGCGCATCACATTGCTCCAGGGTTTATCCTTATTCATATCCGCCAGCACACCGCCCAACACCAGGCTGGGAGGAGTTTGTGAAGGCTTGTTGGTGTTGATGGCATAGTCATCATACTTCTTATTACAGCTACTGAGTACAGCACCTGTTAAAGCAATGAAGGTTAATATTTTGAAAGATTTCATACAATACATTGTTTTAAAGTGACAGATCAGAAGCTGAGGTTGATATTAAAGCCATATCTCTTCGTGGTAGGCGTTTGCAGGGTAGAAGAGCCCTGGTCTGCACCCGGATACTGATCGAGATCCACATCTTTATTTTTTGCAAAATAGAGCAGGTTCCTGCCTACAAAAGATATATTGGCTGATCTGATAAAAGAGCCTCTCAGTATGGTCTGCGGCAGCGCATAACCGATAGTTACCTCACGCAGCTTTGCAAATGTTTTGCTGATCAGGTTTGCTTCGTTGGTTCTGTAATACACGCTGATATAATCCTGCAGGAATGTTTTAGTGGTATTGGCTCCATACTGCAGTTTATCGTAGTTGGTAATATTACCGTTGTTATCATACTGGATAGGTACGTTGTTATTCACCACCACGCCCTGGCCCAGGTAAGATTTCACACCTTTATAATCCTGGTAGCGGGCCTCGCCCATCGCGCCTTCTGTAGTAAGGATATTACGTCCGCCACGGAAAGTTTGCTGCTGGATATAATCGATCATGTTGCCACCTACACGGCCGTCGAACTGGAAACTGAGGCTGACGCCTTTATAGCTGAAGCTATTGTTGATACCCCAAACCCAGTCGGCACTCGCGTTACCGAGAAACTGTTGTGTTGGATTCACTACCGGGCGGCCATCTGTACCGTTAATGATTTGTCCGTCGGCAGCTCTTACGAACTTGGTACCGTAAATCTTATCTACGCGGTCACCCACGCCTACAAAGGCATTCAGCTTATCTTCCCCGTCGTAGATCTTTGTATATTTTTCCTGGAAGGTTGACCAGTTAGCGGTGACGTTCCAGTTAAGACCATTTGGATTCCTGAGAGGACTGCCATTCAGGGTTACTTCATAACCTGTTTTACGGGTGTTTACGCCGTTGATCCGGTTCTTTGCATAACCGGTAGAACTTGGAATAATTACATCATAGATCTGCGGGCCATTCTGACTGGTAAAATAAGTACCGTCAATGCCTATACGATTTTTCAGGAAACGGATATCCACGCCTGTTTCCACCACCTTGCTGGCGAATGGCTTCAGGTCAGGATTGGCAATAGTTTGTGAGATATAGGCGCCTGCCTGGTTCTGATAAACCGGGGCAACATTATAGAAAGAAGTGTTGTAAATAGGACCATCATAAGACGACTGGTACTCAGAGCCATATCCCAGCGGGTAAGTAGCCAGCGGCGTAGCGCCGATAGTAGCCTGTGTAAAACCTCCCTTTACGTTAGCATAGGAGCCGCGCAGCTTCAGGAAGGAAACCACTTCCGGCAGTTGTATATAATCTGACAACACGGTACTAACGGCAACAGATGGGTAAGAATACACATTATTCTGTGTCGGCAGGTTAGATGACTTATCGAGACGGTCTGTTAAGGAGATGGTGGCATATTTACCCAGGTCGATATCTATATAACCATAAGCGCTCAACACCAGCATAGGTGCGTAGTAGTTGGTGGCAAATAATGGATCGCGGCTGTTGGCAAATCCGTACCATCCTGGTGCATTCAGGTAACCGGTGGATACGTAGCTGGAGTTATACCGGTAAGAGCGTGCATTACCGCCTACAGAAGCGTGGATGCCGATCTTATTGGGGAAAGTATTGGTATAAGACAACAGTACATCCGTGTTATTTTCAAACATGCTGCGTTTGTCTTCCCGGTAGTCGCCTTTCCCTTCTTCACGGCCATAGGGATGTGCAGAGAAGGGCACTTTTTCGTTCCTCATCAGATCGTAGGTAGTGATCTGTGTGCGGGCCAGCAGTTCCAGTTTATCGCTGAACTTGTAGTTCAGTTTTGCATAGCCGTTTACATCTGTTTTATAGTGTCCGCGTAACCATTCGTAGGTCATGAACCAGGGGTTATGATAGCGTTGGTATTCCGCGTAAATAGATTGGATACCTTCTTTGCCCGGCTGCCAGTAGCTGCGCATGTCATCCATGCTCCAGTCGGCGCCCGCCCATATCAGGGTGTTATAAATAATACTGTTGGGGCCGTAGGTTACATCCGGGAAATTGTTGGAGTACTGGCGGTTATAGTTCATGTAGGCATCCAGTCGTAGCCGGGAGTTGAAGTTATAACCTGCGGAGATATTGAAATTGGTAATGTTCAGCGATGTATTCGGTACAATTCCTTTCTGGTAGGAATGCGACAGGGAGAAGCGCAGATCGGCTTTTTCTGTGTGGGAAGATACCGCGATATTATTGGTGCTGAGCATACCTGTTTGGAGGAAGCGTTGCAGGTTGTTTTTACCGCGGGCGATCCAGGGGGTACCGGTACGTTTACCTGTTGCCGGATCTACCGGGCTATCGTACTGAGGGATGAGCTGACCTTCGAATTTAGGGCCCCATACATCATAGTCGCCGTCGTTGGTTCCACCACCTTTACCATCTACAAAAGCATATTTACCATGATCGCCGGGACCGTATTCATCCTGTACTTTTGGGATGGCATTGAATCCTTTTTCGAACATGGTACTGGAGTTAAAATCAATAGAAAGGCCGCGCTTATCTTTTGTTCCTTTTTTGGTGGTGATCATGATGGCGCCATTGAGGCCACGGGAGCCATATAACGCGGAAGCAGTTACCCCTTTCAGTACGGTATAGCTTTCAATATCATCGGGAGAAATATTCCAGGTATCAGAATTAATGGGCACGCCATCTACTACATACAAACCTATATTATTACCGCGGAGCAATACCAGCGGGGCCGACAGCAGTTCTGCAGAAGCGCCTACCGTGAGGCCGGCCACTTTACCTGCCAAACCATTCACCGGGTTGGGTTCCCGGGCTTTGATCAGATCCGCTCCTTTTACTTCCTGTACAGAATAACCTACTCTTTTTACTTCTTTTCGTATACCCAATGCCGTTACTACTACTTCGTCGAGGGCTTTTTTATCCGGCTGGAGGATAATGGTTACGTCCGAAGCACCTTTCAATGCGTATTGTTCGGGCAGGAAGCCAATAAAACTAACCTGGAGGATGTCGGTACTGGCTGCAGAGATAACAAAGCTACCGGTGGCATCGGTAACAGCGCCGCGATTGGCGCCTTTTACTTTAACGGTGGCTCCGATTACCGGCTGGCGGTCGTCGCCTGCGATAACCTTTCCCGTAATTGCCTGCTGGGCATGTACAGATAGGGTGATGAATAGCAGCAATAACATGGCGCATAGCTGCCTTTTGAGCGCCCGATGTAGATTTGATTGCATGTAAAAGTAGGTTTGGGTAAATTATTTACATGCAAAGTTTAGAATCCTATGTGACCGGAATGTTAACCTATACTAAATTTAATGTTAAGTATTTGTAATCCTTATTTATCGTTGTCGAGGAAGAAATATACGACCAGGATCTGTGCATTATCCGGGCCTATGTTGCGGGGTTTATGTCCGAGGCGGCCGTCGAAGAAGAGGGAGTCGCCTTCTTCCAGCACATATTTTTCGTTATCAATGAGGTACTCAACGGTGCCTTTGATAATGTATTTGTACTCGTAGGCATCTGTTTTTACTGTCTGGGAGCGGTGGGCGCCCTTTTTCAACTCCAGCAAAACGATATCCACCGGGAAATTCTTTACATTTTTAGTGAGCACCCGTTTATATATAAATCCTTTGGCAGGCTCTTTTTCAAACTCCTGGTAGGCGGCTTTTTGTTTGATGATGACCTTCGCGCTCTGGGTTTGCTGATCGATTTCATTAAAGAACTCGTTCATATCCAGCCGGAGGGCCTTGATAATATTGATGAGTACCAGCAGGGAGGGTACCGTTCTGTTATTCTCTATCTGGGATATCAGCCCTTTACTCACCTCAGCCCTGTCGGCCAGCTCCTGGATGGTAATTCCTTTCGCCTTTCTCTTTTCCTTGATCTTATTACTGATCTGTATGATGATATCCTCTGTCATATTAATTGTAGTTAAAACAAATATAAGCAGAAAGCGGCCAGGATAAAAACGTTCATCATTCTCCCTATATTTACACAAAATAGCATTCATGTTCAGCATCGACCAAATTCTGGCCATTACCTTTACATTATTTGCGGTTATTGATATTGTTGGCTCTATCCCGGTACTGGTATCCCTGAAAGAAAAGCTTGGCCACATAGATGCCGGCAAAGCCACGCTGGCTTCGGGTTTCCTGATGATTTTGTTCCTGCTGGTGGGAGAACCGTTCCTTAAATTGCTGAGCGTAGACGTACATTCCTTTGCGGTAGCGGGTTCTATCGTAATATTTGTAATCGGGCTGGAAATGATCCTGGGACTGGAGTTCTTTAAAACAGACCCTGATGCCAAGGCCGGCAGCGTGGTACCCATCGCCTTTCCGCTGATAGCCGGCTCCGGTACGCTGACCACCATCATGTCGCTGAAAGCTAACTTCGGGCAGTATAATATACTGGCCGGTATCTGCCTGAACCTGGTGATCATATACCTGGTACTCCGCAGTCTGAATTACATAGAACGCATGCTGGGCAAGGCCGGGCTGATGGTGCTCCGCAAATTTTTCGGGGTGATCCTGCTGGCTATTGCAGTAAAAATCTTTAAAAGTAATATCAATCTTTAATGCAATTTGGGATTGTACATTAGAAAATGTAGATTTGCGCGAGTTTTATGGCCTCGTAGTACAATGGATAGTATAAGAGTTTCCGAAGCTCCAGATTCAAGTTCGATTCTTGACGAGGCTACCAAAGAATATTAATTCGCCCAATTTCAGTAAAGCTGGAATTGGGCGAGTTAATGATTATGATAGATTGTTTATTAACTCGCCTTTTTGACCCTGGCAAATTTTAATGATTCTGTACCTTAATTTCGCTATAGACTAACTGAAAGACTGGAAAAAAGAAATAGAGATTAAGTAGGCATCTATGTTAACTGAAGTCTTATATAAATAAACTGTAACCTGATTTAATAATTAACCCATCCCTGATTTAAATCTATGAAAAGAACATTATCATTGCTGTTATTGCTAACAGCAATAGTATCCGGAGGTAAGGCGCAAACCTATATTAACAATCAAACCACACTGCAACCTTCATCAAATTTTTACATTTCGGGAACAGCACAATCGAACACGCTGAAAACAACGGCAGGTACAAGTGCTACCGGAATGTCCCACTTCCATATGTTTACCGGCGACGGCAATACCCCCGCTAATCTCAGATGGACCCAGGCTTTTATTGGGTTGGAGGGAGCTTCCAATGCAGGCGCCGATTTCAGAATATTCCGGTATTCAAATACCGGTGCATTCTTAGGGACCGGGCTCGCCATAGAAAGGGCAACCGGTAACGTTATTGTTAATAATCTTACAGCTGCTAATGCATCTAAAATACAGGGTACTGGTACCGCTGCTAACCAATCCTATCTGCAATTCATGCAAAGCGATAATATCACCAGGGATGGATATGTGGGCATGGGGAGTGGCGCTAATAAGGATATCTATCTTGTCAGTGATAATGGCAATATTAATCTGAACCCCAAAACCGGCGGAGGAGCCTTCCAGGTAGCCAGTGCACAGGTACAAAATACAACCGGTACCTTCCTGATGTCAAATGCTACTTCTAATAATATAAGCTTCAACGCAGTGGGTTTGGCCGGACCTTCTTTTACCACTAGGAGCATTGGCAGTAAGGTTATTTTGTGGAATGCCCCATTGAATGCTACTACCTCCGGCTGGGACGTCGGTATGGAAACTAATCATATGTGGTTTGGTATCGCTTCAGCTTCAAATGCTCAAGGCTTTAAATTTTACGGTGGCACTACTCAAATCGGCAGAATTGATGGTATGGGAGCCACCGACTGGGAAGGGCAAGGCAGATTTAAAGGCTGGTATACAGCCAACGGAACCGGCCCTGCTGCAGAAATAGGGATATCTGCCGGACGTGCAGCATTTATTGGTTTTGACCGGACACCCGGAGCAACAAAATACCTACCTGTGCTGCTTTCCGGAGGTACCACGGCTACTAATCAAAAAACGCTCATCATTACCGATGCAGGCGTTGGTATCGGAACCTTAACTCCCCAGTCTGAACTTTCCGTGAAAGGCACCATCACCGCACAACGGGTAAAAGTAACCCAAACCGGCTGGGCAGACTATGTATTCCATAAAAACTATCAACTTCCTTCTTTAGCCGAGGTAGAAGCCTATGTGCGCTCCAACCAACACCTGGAGGGTATTCCTTCTGCAGCAGAAGTAGAAAAAGAAGGTATTGACGTGGGAGAAATGAATAAAAAATTACTGGCGAAAGTGGAGGAGTTAACGCTATACCTGATTGAACAGAATAAGAAGATCACTGCATTGGAAGAGTGGAAGAAACAACAGGAAAAACTCTCCATTCATCCCTAGTCACAAGGACATACCATTAATCTGTAAAGTACCGGCACACTCCAGGATTGCCGGTACTTTATTTTTACAATCCTTTCGATAACGGAAAATCTTAAATATCCCAACGCCCGATTCTCAAAAATCAGGCTCCTGGTAACCGCCAATCAGACAGCTACACATAATCAAAAAATATATTCAATAAAGTGCTTTTTATAATAGAGAAAGAGTTTATTTGTATGTTAATGTTTAGCTTTGCAAGCGATTTTCCGGACTTTTAAAAGTAAATACATATACTCCTTAAGCCGTGGAAATCCATAATAAAACAACTGCTTCCGTTAAAATCATTCATCTTGATAATTATTATCCATGAATAATTATAAAATACCTGTCTACAGACCTTCTTTAGGAGAACTGGAAAAGAAAAATGTATTGGAGTGTTTAGACTCTACATGGATTTCATCCAAAGGAAAGTTTATTACCGAATTTGAAAGAGGGTTTGCCGATTATTTAGGTATGGATCATGCAGCTGCTGTTTGCAACGGCACAGTTGCCCTGCACCTCGCGTTGGTGGCATTGGGTATTGGCAGCGGAGATGAGGTGATAGTACCTACTTTAACCTATATCGCATCTGTAAACGCTATCGCCTATACAGGCGCCACACCCGTTTTTGTTGATTCAGTGGCGGAAACGTGGCAGATCAGCCCTGCAGACGTGAAGAAAAAGATCACCAGCAAAACCAAGGCAGTCATTGCGGTTCATTTATACGGACACCCCTGTGAAATGGATACCCTGGCGGCTATCTGTAAAGAACATGACCTTTTCCTGATAGAAGACTGCGCAGAGGCCATTGGAAGCAAATACAAAAACAAATATGCCGGCACCTTTGGCGATATCTCCACCTTCAGCTTCTTTGGCAATAAAACAATTACTACAGGCGAAGGCGGCATGGTAGTAACAAACGACCAAACCCTATACGACCGTATGGTGCATTTCAAAGGCCAGGGGCTGGCAAAGCACCGGGAGTACTGGCATGATGTGATCGGCTATAATTACCGCATGACAAACATCTGTGCGGCTATCGGAGTGGCACAACTATCAAAGGTAGAAGAAATCATCGCTAAAAAGAGAGAGATTGCAAAAGCATACCAAAACGCCTTTAAAGGCTCCAGTGTTACTTTTCATGCAGAAACTGAAAATACGTTTCATTCCTATTGGATGTGTTCCATCCTGGTGAAGAACGCCGATGAACGCGATGAGGTACGGGATGTTCTTAAAAAAGCAGGCGTTGAAACAAGACCACTCTTCTATCCCGCCCATACCATGCCTATGTATTCGGGTAAATATGAAAGACATATCGTAGCTGAAGACTTAGGCTGGAGAGGTATTAATCTTCCGAGCTTCCCTGAGCTAACTTTTGAAGAGATCACATACATCACCCATCTCATTCTTAATTATTATAAAAACAGGGAGACTGTCTGAGGTTATGCAGAAAAGAAAAATAGGCATACATGCCGCAGGCTTTATCGGATGGGGAGGCGGAATTGATTTTCTCAGGATGATCATCCGGGGCATTCTTTCCACAAAAAAATATGAGGTTATTGTACTATTACCTGACCGTCTGACTTTTAAGGATAAGATAAAAAGAAGCCTGTCACGTTTCAGCTTAACAGCAAATAAAAATACTCCCCGGCAATTCAGCGATCAACGGAATTTATTCAGGGAATTTAGCCCCGAAGCGGTAAGTGTTTCCTATAAAAAAAGTCTAAAGAAAGCAGTAAAACGACATCATATCGACCTGCTCATTCCCTGCATAGAAGTAGTAAATCCGGATATTGATATTCCCTGGGTAGGCTATATCTACGATTTCCAGCATGAATATCTTACACAATTTTTCACTCCCGAAGAAATTAAACACCGGCAAATACAATTTGGCAACACAGTACACACTGCCAAAAATGTGATTGTAAACTCATACGCAGTAAAAAAAGATATTGAAAAATTTTACCCGGATAGTACTGCCAAGGTCACTAATCTTCCTTTTACACCTTTATTCAACAGGCAATTACTCAGCAGTAATTTTACGGAGATAAAGAATAGATATGCCTTACCCGATAAGTATTTTATAATCTCCAATCAGTTCTGGATACATAAGTCGCATATTACGGCTTTCCGCGCCCTGCAAATTTTACATTCCATATCAAATGAACGGGTGGCTATTGTATGTACAGGTGACACCGGTGATTCCAGACGCGCTGATTATTTTGATTCGCTGAAAAAAGAGATTCGGGATTTAGGAATTGAGGACAAAGTATTTTTCCTGGGGTATATCTCAAAGCCGGATCAGATCCAGCTATTATTGCATTCAGTAGCACTGATACAGCCCACCCTGTTTGAGGGCGGACCTGGCGGCGGCGCTACTTACGACGCTATTGCCTTTTCAAAGCCAGCTATTATATCCGATATAGATATTAATAGAGAAATAAATGATCCGCTGGTAACTTTTTTCCAGGTAAATAATCATGCAGACCTGGCAGATAAGATGAAAGCGGTGCTGGAACAACATAAAAGCAGCCATTGGCAGCTGGATGCTGATAAACTGGAAGAAGAAACAGCACAAAGAATAAGCGTACTGGGAGATGTACTTTCAGCGCTTATTGATTCAATTTGATTACCCTTTAATTTTACCCGATGAAAGACATCTATATTTTAGGCGCCGGAGGATTTGCAAGAGAAGTCTATTTTTTAATTACACAGATTGGCCAATACAATATTAGGGGCTTTGTGGATATAACAGCTGGTCCGGAGATAAAGATAGGCCATCAGTTGGTGGATGTCATCGGAGAAAACGACTTACATAAGCTGCAGGGGGTATCTCTCGCAGTAGGTATTGGAAACCCTCGGATTATTAAAAAATTAACAGACATCTTCGGAGAGAAATTTGATTTTCCTAACCTGATTCATCCCTCCGTAGTAGCGGATTTCAGCAATATTTCATGGGGCCGGGGGAATATTGTAACTGCCAACTGCATTTTCACAACTGATATAAAAATAGGGTCCTATAATATTTTCAACTTAGCCACTACCGTTGGACATGATGCCGAGATTGGCAATTGTAACGTACTCAATCCCTGTGTATCCATATCAGGCTTTGTAAAAGTAGGAGATGCCAACCTCATCGGAGTAAAGGCCACTATCCTGGAAAACAAAACAGTTGGGAATAACGCTATTGTAGGCGCTGCCAGTTTGGTACTGAAGAATGTACCGGATGATGTTACTGTAGTTGGAGTGCCGGCAGTGATAAAATAATTTTCTTTGAAAGAGATCAAACACCATTTATAAAGAAAGACTAATATTTAATCACTTTACATACTTATCATTTACTTATCAATAACGGTAAGTATTGCTTTTGATTCTCTTTCGAAGAAATCTCTTTCATTAAATCTGGCCAGATTTATTTCCTTATCACTATTTCTATTACGGTCGTACACAACATAAATTTCTTTATCAGGCCCTTCACATGCGTCTGGATAAGAAACATGGGAACGAGCGTCTATCAATAAGCTATGTGGCCATGTTTTCCCATCATCCGTTGACAGGAAAGCCCTCATATTTACTCTTTCATTGCTAGCATTCAGTATCAATAGCAAATTCCCTGAGTTTAATCGTTGAATATGAAATCGGCTATCAGCAGTAGGTTCGATTGCTGTAAAAGAAGCAGCTTTACTCCATTGTTTATTAGTACCGCTGGTTTTGGAATAGAAAATACCTTTCTTTGTTCGCAAAAGGCAGAGATACTGACCATTCTTTAATCCGACAATCTGAGGTTCATCAAAGTCCCTTATGTTATTATCCAATGGTATTGTTGAAGCACGTGATATAATTTTGAACGTCTTTTTTATTGCATCATATTCAGATGCTACAACAAATACGCCTGAAGCCTTTACGGGTGTTGGTTTTTCAAGCCAAAGGGCAACAGGCATTAGAATCTTTGTTTTTGATTGATAGCTATAAATGGGCTTATTGATCATGACACCATTAGTTAATGATTCGGGTTTGGAAAACTGAATTTTATCTGTAGAGAAATCCAGTAGACTAGTCCATACACCACCTTTACCGTCCCACCATCCTTTTGATTGTGCCCAAAAGAGATGCACTTCTCCGTTAACATCCTTCCATAATCCTGGGTCAAATACGCGATAACCGTTATCTGGCGGCGCAACAATAAGTGCATTTTTGCTCCAGGTCTTACCACCATCTGGGCTTTCGGCTACTGTAACATAATTACCGGCGCCTTCACCTGCAGTACCACTATACCATGCAACAACCAGATGTTTTTTTTCAGTAATTTCAATTGAGGGGACCCCTTGCCAGTGCCTTTGAGTATAAAGTGGGTTCTGAGTTACATTGGATAGCAATCGTGCCGCCGGCTGATCTTTAACTAGATCCAATGGATCAATCGATACAATTGGTGACACACTACTGTTATTATCATTTTTTTTACAACCAGTGAACGAGAGTAATAAGCATAGGAATATCACATCAAAAAAAAGAATTTCTTTTTTCATATATAGTTAAGTAAAAGACTCTTTAAACGAAAGAAATTATTTTTAATTTAGATTGAATTTTATAATGCGGTTAACAACTTAAAGCCACTCCAAGACTAAATATATCTATAGCAGAGTGTTACCCCATCGAAATTCTGGCTAAACCTCAAATAAATAACGTAAAATCATCTTGTCCCCTCTAAGGGTTACAAAAATAATATTGATATTTTCTGCATTCGTATCATATTCCTTCAGCTTTATGAAGTCATATCACTGAGCTCTAGCCATCGCATGCCCTTCTCATCCAGTAATTGGATAATTTCACCAATCCGGTGTGTCAGTGGTTCCATCTTATCAAAAGGCAATTCTCCACTGGATAAGGAGGCTTCAATTTTCTTCTTTTCTGTTTCCAGTTGTTCGATCTCTTTCTCCAACAGTTCCAGTTCCCGCTTCTCTTTAAAAGACATTTTGCGACCTTTATTTTCTGCAAGTGGTGCCGCTGTGACTACGACGGGCGTCGTTACTTCTTTTTTAGGGGCGATAGCCTTCTTCTTGTCCTCTTCCTTCTGCCATTCCCGGTATTGTGTGTAGTTACCAGGATAATCGCGGATTTCTCCATCTCCTTCAAAAACGAACAGGTGCTCTACCAGTTTATCCATAAAGTAACGGTCATGGCTCACGATGATCACGCAGCCCTGAAACTCCTGTAAGAAACTTTCCAGGATACTGAGGGTTGGTAAATCGAGATCATTGGTAGGCTCATCCAATACCAGGAAGTTAGGATTGCGAAATAAGATCGATAGCAGATGCAATCTTCTTTTCTCACCACCGCTCAGCTTTGAGATGTAGGTGTACTGTTTTTCTGCCGGAAATAGAAATAGCTCCAGGAATTGTGCGGCGCTTACTTTGGTACCATCTGCCAATGGGAAGTTCTCTGCAATATTCTTTACAAACTCTATCACCCGCATATCTTCCTTTACCACCAGGCCAGTTTGGGAGTAATTACCAAACACGATGGTTTCTCCAATATTGATCTTTCCCGAATCAGGCTGCTCTGTGCCTAAGAGCATATTGAGGAACGTAGATTTTCCTACTCCATTTTTACCAACAATACCTACGCGTTCTCCTTTCTTGAAGGTATAATCCATTCCTTTCAGGATCTTCAGATTCCCAAAGGATTTATATACTTTTTTTAACTCCAGGATTTTTCCGCCCAGTCGGGTCATCTTCACATTTAGTTCCAATTGCTGATCTGCTACTTTGGTGCTGGCTTTCTCCTTCACTTCATAGAAGGCATCCTGGCGGGATTTAGATTTGGTGGTACGGGCTTTAGGCTGCTTACGCATCCATTCCAGTTCTTTGCGGTAAAGATTACGGGCTTTGTCCACACTTGATTTTTCACTTTCTTCCCTTGCAGCCTTCTTTTCGAGATAATTCTCATAATCTCCTTTGTAAATAAAAAGCTGTTCCTGGTCGAGCTCCATCACTTCGTTACAAACGCTATCAAGGAAATACCGATCGTGCGTAACGAGGAGCAGGGTTACTTTTTCCTGATCCAGGTAATTCTCCAGCCATTCAATCATAGAGACGTCCAGATGGTTGGTGGGCTCATCCATGATAAGCAACACGTGTTTATGCTCGAAGCCAATCTCAATCAATACTTTGGCCAGCGCAACTCTCTTCTGCTGGCCACCCGAAAGGGAACCAACTGGTTGATCCAGGTTGTGTATATTAAGTTTTCCTAATATTTGTTTCACTTTGGTATCAAAGTGCCATGCATTCAATTCGTCCATTTTGGCGATGGAATCGGTCAACTTATCCAGATCCGGTTCATGCCCCTCCTCGGTAAGCAACTCATATTCTTTGATGGCATTGAGTACCGGGTTATTGTGGTTGAAGATGTTTTCAATCACGGTTTTGGATAGATCAAAGTCGGATTGTTGCTCCAGCATTACAACGGTTACGTCTTTATGGATCCAGACTTTTCCACTGTCGGGCACATCCTTTCCGCATAAAATGCGGAGCAGGGTGGATTTTCCTGTTCCGTTAAGCGCCACCAGCGCTATTTTATCTCCTTCTTCAATATGAAAAGAAATATCCCTGAATAATGGTTTGGTTCCAAAAGATTTGGTAAGCCCTTCTACTGTAACGTAATGCATGGTGCGAAGTTATAAATTATCGGCAACACTGGAAGGGAACAGGGATTATGTATTTGATATTATGATTTTTTCCGTATATTCATTATAGGATAACCAGGGTTTCCTGTACCTGACATTTTTTTCGACAAACAGTTATTTCGGCCCTTTGTCCATTATTATCCTCCCCCCTTTGCGATGAAAAATAAAAAGCCCTTGCGCTGAAAGCGGAAGGGCTTGTGTATATTTAACCTCTTTATTGATTAAAAGTCGTAGTAAAACTGGCGGAAGGTACTACGCAGGCCTATACTAAATATCAGGTCGGTGCTTCTGCCGATATCATTGCTCACCCTTCTGGCCGCCAATGAGGTTTCCAACCGGAGATTGTACTTGGGGTTAAGCACATATGCAATAGTTCCCTGCGCATACAATAAATTGGTTTTAACCCCCTGTCCGATCCAGTTACCATAATCATTTGGTCGTGTAGTATATGGCTTGGATATATCATGGCCATAGTTGGTTTGGGCATCGGGATCATCCCCATATTTTGAGTACATTACCTCTCCGCGGCCATACCAACGCTTAATACGATATGTAGCAATACCTAATACCTCCCAAAAATTAGCTCCTAATGGATGAGCCAATGACTGATTATAATGCTCATAATTAATCAATGTGCTTTTGTAAGAATAGGTGTACGGTCGAACTACGTTGAATTCACCTTGCAGGTCGAGCTTATTTACCTTAAATAAATCAAATGACCTGAAGCCCAATTGTGCGGATTGTTTGTTGGCCCACCAACCTTTGCCACCAAATACCTCTTTCAGCTTAAATTCGTCCAATACCAGCTGGCCATATATGGTGGTTTTGGGAAATAACTTAAACTTAGCATTCATACCTACCAAAGCATTGTCAGAAGAGCCTTCCGAGAATTCAGCCGAGCGCAGGAAAATGATCGGATTCATGTAGCTCCAGTCAAATCCACGCTTACGGCCGGAGGAATCCGCGTCCGGCCAGATCACGGCATCAAAGAGGCCGATGGTGAGGCGTTTGCTTACATTCCAGTCCAGGAAATGAAATACACCCCATTTCTTATAGTATCCCAAATCGTCATAAGCAGTAGCAAAGCTCTGGCTGTGCTTATCCATAAACTGTGCCCACATGGCCGTATACTGAACGTTACCAAGAGTTCCTGTAAGCTTCAGGTATGGATAGCTGAATTGTATGTCAGACAGAATCAGGGAGCGGTAGCCGTCGCCTATAAAATTCTGTCCGTATCCTGCTGTTATGTTAAGGTACTTATTAGGTGTGTAACTTAACAGCGCGCTCGCGTAGTTATAATCAAATGCCTTTCCTTCGCTATAATCTTTGATTCCTCCCTGGCCCGGCACAATTTGGTTCTTACGGATGTATTGGTCGAGGTAATAAGGAAATTTTCCCTGATTTTCGAAGAAGTAAGATTCAAAATAAAACTTTGTGCCAATATTCGCCTGAATACTGGCTCCTCTTGTATTCAACCAGGTAGTTCTGCTTCCCTCCTGTGATTTGCCTACCTGAAAATCCGGCAGGAAATCGATAAAAACGTTATAATCCTTGTTTCGGTACTCCAGCAGGTGTTCGTTAAACAACTTCCGGTGGAACCAGCTACGTTTAGTCGTATCCGGGTTGGTGTACATGGCACTGGTATCTTCATGCAGAATCGGCCTGAACGCAGTGTGGTGGTTGCTCGTATCCAGGTAAAGCTCCCGGATATCCTGGGGGTTATAAGGCACAATGACAGGCAACTTTTCCTGCGCGTTAGCTGCACCAAATAGTAACAAACCTGCTACCATCCAAACGAGATGTTTCATTAATTGTTTTTTGATTGCTTAAAAATGTACACAGGATCAGGCTTCACAAACATCCTGACAGGTTTCTGTAAAGTCAAATACAATACAATTGGCTCGTCAGAACGCAAAGATAATGTTTTCAATAAATTTAGGTGACAGATGGGGATTAGTATAAAATTAGAAATTTCTGGCTAATAATGCGTACGGAATGATTATATCCAGTTTTCCTTCTTTACTTCTTCGTAAACTTTAATGATACCCTCTTCAAGGTTGAGACTGGCTTTCCAGCCATAACTATGCAATTTGCTTACATCCATTAGCTTTCTTGGTGTGCCATCAGGCTTACTGGTATCAAATACCAACTCACCTTCAAATCCAACAATTTTCTTTATTAACCGTGCGAGATCGCCTATGCTTATATCTTCTCCTACACCAATATTTACGAGCCCTTTTTCATTATAGTTTTGCATGAGGTAAAAACAGGCATCCGCCATATCATCGGCATGGAGAAACTCGCGTTTAGGCGTACCCGTTCCCCAGACGGTTACTTCGGGATGATTATTGATTTTAGCTTCATGCATTTTACGCAGCATCGCCGGTAACACATGGGAAGTATTTAAGTCATAGTTATCATTCGGACCATACAGGTTAGTAGGCATCACAGAAATAAAATTGCTTCCATATTGCGCCCGGTAGGCATCACACATTTCTATTCCGGCAATCTTTGCTATTGCATAGGGCTCATTCGTTGGTTCAAGCGGGCCAGTGAGCAGATATTCCTCTTTAAGCGGCTGGGGGGCCAATTTAGGATAAATACAAGATGATCCGAGAAACATCAGCTTTTTAGTATCATTCAAATGGGCATGATGAATAACATTATTCTGAATCATCAGGTTCTCATAGATGAACTGCCCACGATAGGTGTTGTTGGCCATGATACCGCCCACTTTCGCTGCAGCAAGAAATACATAATCAGGTTTTGTTTCCCTGAAAAATGCAGCTACAGCTAACTGATCACGCAGATCCAATTCTTTGGAGGTACGGACAATAATATTATTAAATCCATCTCTTTGCAAACGCCTCACAATAGCTGAACCTACCATCCCTCTGTGACCAGCAACGTATATTCTATCCTGCGTATTCATGCTATTCAAATTGATTCAATACTTTATAACCTGCATCCTTTAGAAGTTTTTCACGCTGAAAAAGCTCAAGGTCTGCGGCAACCATTTCTTTCACCAGTGCAGGCAAATCGTATTTAGGCTTCCACCCGAGCTGTATGTTGGCCTTAGTGGGATCTCCTATTAACAGCTCCACTTCTGTAGGGCGGAAATATCGTGGATCTATTGCAACTATTTCCTGGCCAACCTGCAGTATGCCGTCTTTCTGTGCACAACTTTTCACATATCCCTTCTCCTCTACTCCTTCTCCTTTAAATACTATTTCAATCCCAACCTCTGCAAATGCCATTGTGATAAACTCTCTTACAGTAGTCGTAATGCCGGTCGCAATTACATAGTCTTCCGGTTTGTCCTGTTGCAATATGAGCCACATGGCTTCCACGTAGTCCTTTGCATGTCCCCAGTCACGCTTCGCATCCAGGTTACCCATATAAAGCTTATCCTGCATACCCAATGATAACTTGGCGACTGCACGGGTAATTTTTCTCGTTACAAAAGTTTCACCACGAAGCGGACTTTCATGGTTGAACAAAATTCCATTACAGGCAAACATATTATATGCTTCCCTGTAGTTGACAGTAATCCAATAGGCATACATTTTAGCTACTGCATATGGAGAACGTGGATAAAAGGGTGTTTTTTCAGATTGGGGGACTTCCTGTACCAGGCCATACAATTCCGAGGTAGAAGCCTGATATATTCTTGTTTTATTTGTTAATCCCAATAATCTGACTGCTTCCAGAATTCTTAGCGTGCCGATACCATCCACATCAGCTGTATACTCAGGTGCTTCGAAGCTAACCTGAACATGACTCATAGCTCCAAGGTTATATATTTCGTCTGGCTGTACCTCCTGAATAATACGGATCAGGTTTGTGCTATCTGAGAGGTCTCCATAATGAAGTTTGAGGTTCACATCCTTATCATGAGGATCCTGATATAAATGATCAATTCTATCAGTGTTAAAGAGTGAACTTCTCCTTTTAATGCCATGCACTTCATAACCTTTTTTCAGCAGTAACTGAGCCAGATAGGCACCATCCTGACCGGTAATCCCGGTAATAAGGGCAATCTTCATTTTTAGTTTTTGTATTAAAAGCGTAGGCTATGATCTTAAATTAATTTTCCTTAACAATATTCTTAACTGTTGCATCCAAACCTTCAGATAAAGAATATGGAGGCTGAAACCCTATGTCCTTCACCTTATCTGCTGAAAATTGAGTAGTAGCACAAAATTTCTTCACTCTCACAGCACTGATAGGAAATTTTTTATTTAAAACCTTTGCTACTATATCCAAAAACACTCCCCCACTATAGCCAATAGCATATGGAATTCTCAGGGGAGCTATTCTTTTATTCAATGTTATTCCCGCCTGTGTCACCAATTCGTTCACACTAAGATCTGGTTTATCAGCATAGTTAAAAACGTGATACCCGGAGAGCTGTTCGTCTATACAATATTTTATAAAGGAAGAAACATTTTCCACATATGCCATCGACTTTTTGTTCTTTCCGCTTCCAATCATCATAAATTTACCGAAAGCTATCTGCTTAAGCAGATTATATACATTCCCCCTGTTACCTGGCCCAAAAACTACAGTAGGTCTTATAATAACAAGCGTTCTGTTCCGAGGATCTTTGTTAAACCATTCTCTTAAAACCTCTTCTGCCTCCCATTTGCTTTTACCGTAATGGTTAAATGGATCCGCTGCAAACAACTCATCGGGGTTTTCCTTGTTCAGACCATAAACCGCTACAGAACTTGTGAAGATTATTCTATTGATATTTTTCTCTTCAAGCTCATTCAGCACATTTCTTGTTCCTGCTACATTTACATCATAATACAAGGAAGTAGGACTAACATCATCCCGATGTTCTGCAGCCAGCAATACCGTCCAGTCACATGGTTGAAGACCACTCTTAAGTGATTGCACCTCTCTTACATCCGCAATGACTGTTTGCGCCGGAAAGAAAGATGACTTTGCTTTATCAAGGTTGGTGAAATCATAATTACCATCCTCTAATTTGTTCATCAGATTAGAGCCAATAAATCCGGAGCCTCCAATAATTGTAACTCTCATAGAATCTTTAGTTTTACGAATTGTATCCTGTTATAAAAACAGAAGCTATTTTCTTAACACCTTTGTATAAACAAAATTCAACATAGAAACGGGTAACAATTTCAGTATTATTCTCGCTGCAGAATACAGATAAAATTCCCTGGAGGTAATAAATTTATCCTTTACCATTAGGCGGAAAAATTTTAGCTCTTCTTTTATGTATCCCATTCCCCGCCTCCTGCCTACCATATTATTATTCCCTACACGTGCGTATACGAGCGTTTCAGGAAGATTATGAAAACGACATCCATTTAACAACATCTTATACCAGAGATTATAATCCTCTAATACTCGCTTATGCCAGTAACTGCCTGCGTCAAGCGCTTTTTTCTTATTCATCATTACTGTCATATGATTGACAGGGTTACGGTACTTGGCGAACGCTCGGATTTCCTCTTGTTGAACAGGCACCTTTCTGAATCTATTCAAATCGCCTGGAACATCAGCAAACTCCTCTATATAGCTCCCTACCAGATCAATATCAAGATGTTTTTGTAAAAATATCGCCTGCTTTTCAAATCTGTCTGGTTTAGCTATATCGTCGGAATCCATTCTGGCAACAAATGCATATTTGCAGTAACGCAAACCTGTATCCATAGCATATCCCATGCCTTTATTTTCCTTCAGCTTGATAATATTCAATTTATCGGGATAATCAGATTTGTACTTGTTTATAACAGTATACAGTTCATCGGTAAGGGGTCCATCCTCCACTATTACAATTTCCGTAGGGATTAATGTCTGTTCTAATATACTTTTTAAGGCACGGTCTAAAAACGCAGGTTTTTCTTTTATATAGACAGGCATTAAGACAGAAAACTCAAACATATATTATTTATACTTACTATGGAAGATTAAAATTAGATTAATTTTCAATATATAATTTAGCGTGGCATCATTTCTGCCGGTAAATTGTTATAACTGCTTTAGTATAGACCTACTATTCATAAATTACAAATTAATAATAGGAATCGAAATTATGCAATAATTCGATTTAAACGGGTGTTTTTTATAAGTGTTATTAAAAGAAAGTTATATGAAAAGATTAAATTTTCTCTTCTTTGCTCTCCCGCTCTTGCTGGTAGTGAATGTAATATGCGCTCAGTCGCTGGTATTAAGCCAAAGAACGGCTTCTCAAACAGCCATTGTTATTGCCGATAATAGTACACAACCTACATCGAAAGCTGCAAAAGAACTGCAAAAATATATAAAAAAAACACTAAGCATAGACGTTCCAATCACGAATAACGGTAATGCAAAAAATCAGATTATAATTGGACAAGGGGATTATATTAAATCAATGGCTCCCGAAGTGAATACATCAAAATTAGGAACCGATGGATACACTATACTTACAAAAGGAACAAAACTCATTATAGCCGGGGGGAGTGGTAAGGGACCCTTGTTTGGCGTATATACACTGCTGGAAAAATATTTCGGTTGCAGAATGTATACGGCAGATGTAATGAAAATCCCTAAAAGAAGCAGTCTTACTATCCCTGCTGTTAACCTCACAGAAATACCAACTTTGATTTTAAGAGATGTTTTTTACCTAGGCGCAATGGACTCCTCATATTCAGATTGGCATAAATTAATTCATGCAAGAAGTACTAATTCTTCTTTATTTGGCATATTTGCACACACCGGTTTTCAGATAATGCCACCCAAGCAATATTTTAATACTCATCCCGAATATTATTCCCTGGTAAAAGGCAAAAGACAGCCATTACAACTGGATCCTACCAATAAAGACGTATATAATATTTTGCTTGGATGGCTAAATGCAAAAATTAAAAATCAACCCCAATATAACTATTGGTCCGTTTCAGTGGAGGATAATGGTTCTTATTGCGAGTGCGACAAATGTCTGCCAGTAATTAATAACACAAAAACACCTGGAGGACCAACAATCGCGCTGGCAAATAATCTTGCACAGAACTTTCCTAATGAAAATATTTCAGCACTCGCATATTCCTATACACGTAATCCACCGCAGAATATGAAATTAGCCCCCAATTTAAATATCATGTATTGCCCTCAGCCCAAGAACTATGTAAGTAGTTATCAGGGGGATGACTATGCAGAAATGCACAATCAATTTGATGGCTGGCAGAAACTTACCAAAAATATCTTTGTCTGGGATTATGTCATAGATTATTCGGCGCTTGAATCTATCCATCCTAATTTATTGATATTAAAACCTAATCTGCAATACTTTGTAAATAAAGGTATTAAAGGTTATTTTGCAGAAGGAAATATTTTTCCAGACGGTGAATTTGCTGAGCTCAGAGCTTATCTTCTGTCTAAATTAACATGGGATCCAAATTTGGACGATAATGCAGTAATAGATGACTTCCTGCAGGGCTTTTATGGAGATGCCGCACCTTCTTTAAAACGCTATATACAACTTACATCCTCTCAACTCACGGGCAATAATAAGCTGACAGAAAGCATGATTAACAATTATGATGACCTGTTTGATGCTGCGATGAACAGCGTAAAAAACCAACCTGTATATCTGAAGCGAGTACAAAAAGAAAGAATTCCATTACAATATTCAGCCGTTCAGGCCTATCTGGATGAGGCTAGCAAGGACCCGGACCAATTCTTTAATAATACGCAAAAATATAACAACTTTAATACGCATTTGGAAGGCTTCCTCACATCTGTAAAACAATGCGGTATTAAACGGCTTGTACACAATGAAAATAACCTGCCTCTCTATCAATTTTACAGCGACTGGAAAAATAAGATGTCGACCTTAAAAAGTAAATCACTCATGAAAAAGTGATATCGCTTAAAATATAAAAAGGTGGCAGAAACTAAGCAGTTTTCGCCACCTTTTGTTTTAATACAATAGCTGATCTGTACAAAGCATAATAGACGAAAAGTATGAGCAACCAGAAATATTCCTTATTAAGAGAGCTAATTATTAGTATAATACAACTAAAAATAGCATAGTAATACATCCGGAATTTATCCAGTGTAAATGGGGAAGAAAGAATAAAGCTCAATTGTCTGAAATTAAAGCGCTTTAATGCGGCCCTTTCCAGCAAATTGATCACAGGAAACGCCAACAATATAAATATTACATCAACAAGGCCAATAGTGTTAAATCCTTTATACAAAAGCAGGTATGAAGCAAATCTTATGCATACTAGTAAAAAATGCAGTAGCAGTGTCAACCGGCTTCTTACCCTGTTATAAAAAAGATAAATAGGCAGTATGACAATTACAGCTCCCACGAATAAAAAATAATTAATTATTGGCATGTGAAAAAGAGCCAAGCTCCACAACAAAAGACATCCAAATAAAATTCTGAATATATAGATTAAAAATTTATTCTTCTCATAAAAAACAAAATCTTTATCCTTCAACCTGATAGTGGGATTCGATTCTCCTTTAATAGTTTCCGTATCATTTTCTATATAGCCAACTTCATAAAAATTATAAATTGCACCTACCTGTAGTAGATACATAAGTACAAAATCGACAATCGAATGTGTATTGGCCATTTCCTGGAAATAGTGAAAAGAAATATAAGCGGTTGGCACTATATAAATAATAATCCAGGAAATTAATTTAGCAGGAGACGAAATTCTCGTTCTAAAAAAATATAAAGCCGGAATAAAAAATTTAGCCTTATCTATCGAAAACATATATTTCTTTTACAGTTGGGAATTTTGTCCAGAACAGTTCATTCTTCTTCTTGGCAACTATAAACGCCTCAGAAGATTTACTAACCAGTTCAGCATCGCTCAAATTATCAGTAATAACAAAAGCCTTACTCACATCCAGGTTATGCAGCCTGCAGGTCTCCAGTTTATTTCCTAATAAATCGTGTAGGATTCTTCCATTACAGATTCCCGTTTCACTGGCAAAGTCCAAGGTGGTGGCATAATATTCCTTCACTCCCAGCTCTTTTGCAATTGCCTGTACCAGGAAATCCATAGACGCAGAAACAATTGCAACCCTCTTCTCCTGAGCCATCTCATTTCTGAGCATTTCCTGCGCTATTGTAATTTCCTTATTCGACAAGGTGGTTTTAATAAACTCTTCCGCCAGTAAGTTTAATTCTGTTCTTGCATACCCCTTCAGACTTCTGACAAAAATCACTCTTGTCAGGTCAAGCCCCAATAATTTGTATAGTACCTTATTAAATACTTTCCATCCGATAAAGTGAGATACCTTATTAAATAATCTGTACTGACGTTTCTCACTGAATACTTTCTCCCGTATAAAATCCATTGTGGTATTAGAATCATACAATGTTCCACACAAATCAAATATAACAATTCTCTTATCGCTGATCATTTCCCAATATTAATTTTAAACGATGATATATTTCACCAGTCTACCCTTCCACCTTTACCAGCCACGCCGTCCTTTATTCCTTTAAGTATATATTTCAGATACATTCTTCCGTTCTCCAAAAAAACAGGATAGAAAAAAAACTTCAAAGAAAATTTGCAGCCACTCATTAACTTCCAATATAATGGTACATATGAACGCCTGACTAAAAGGAGGTAATTCCTATAAAGATAATAACACCTCACCGGCTTAGGAATTCCCTTAAAATTAATGCCTAGTATTTTCTTGTCACCTTCTCCCAACGCATGATATAAATGAGCTGTTTCATCAATAAAAAAGGAATATCCTCCCTTCTCCCTGGCTCTCCAGCACCATTCGTGATCCACAGCATCAATAAACAGCGCTTCATCCATACCACCTGTCTTCTCCCATACCTCTTTTCTAATGAGGGTGCCAGAACTGATCAGTTCTGTAAGCTTTGTAACCTGTATCCCTTCAGCAACGGCAATGCCTTTTTTAAGCTTGGCTTTATATGCAACCCCAGTTTGGGTATTAATTGCCCGTGGACCAATTCCGCCTATATTATACTTTTCAATAGCAGACACTTGTTCATAAGATTTTACCAGGGAAGCCACCATGTTATCGGCAGGTAAACTATCCTGATCGAAAAAAACGATACTATCCACTTTGGAAAATAGATATGAAGCCCCAGTGTTCTGAGCCACAGCAATTCCTTTATTATCCCCTAAGGAAATATATTTAACTTTCGGCCATTGCTCACTTAACCGATCGTTCCAAATAGCCAACTCTGCAGCAGAATTATCTACAATACAAATGTGCGTAATATTTTCCTGCTTATGAATAGCTTCCAGCTGCAATTCACTTTGCAGCAAGTCCGGATTATAATAGGTAATCATAATCCCAATACCAGCATTGCTTATGCTGTTCCTAGAGTCGACCATTTTTGAAAAGAAGGGTTACGATCATAAAAATTCTGAAGTGCGTTAAGCACTAAAATTACGGCTATTTGATTAGAGTCAAAAATATATGGATTGGTGCAGGCGTATATTACATAACAAACATAAATGAATAGTAACCATTTATTACGGAATTTATATAGTGGCATCAGGACAATTACATAAAGAAAAACAAGTATAAATCCTATTACTCCCAGCTGATTTAAAACATAGAGCACTTGTAATTCAAAATATACATCTCCCCTGTAATCTCTTGCATATGTGGCCCTTTCAACGGTATGCCCTAGTCCGGTTCCTAACAAAAAAGTACCAGCATTTTGTGTCAGGTCATCCATTAGCAAAGCAGTTTGATCTGCACGAGTACTCAATGAACCTTCCTGTTTTCCTTCAAGCACAGGCTTTACATAATAAGTGTACACAGGTATGCTTAAAACAAAAACTGTCATTAATAACAGAACTATTTTTCTTATAAGCTCCTTCGCAGTTTCTGAACGTAAAAAATACACCATATAAAATAAAGCCATTGAAATCACATATGCAAAATTCCCTGCTACTACACACGCAATCAGCAGTATTCCCCGTATAAGATATTTTCTCTTGATCGGATAAAAATAGGTGATAAATAATGTCAATGGAAGCAGGGCATTTCCCTTTATCTGAACGATAAATAACCATCCATTATAAGTATATACATCCCCCCACTCTTTCTCCAGAAAAAAGAACCTGATTGGCATATAGCTTGTCAGGTCAAAAAATACGCTCAGATAAATTGAGAAAAGAATAATGACTATTGCTTGCAAAAGCATTATCGCTATAAATATTTTTAATAACCTTTCGGGAGGGACTAGATAGAAAGAGTAAATAAGTAATATCAGAAGTATAAAAAACCTTATATTTTTGACAACATCGTTCATTAAACATATGCTGTAAAACAAATCAAAAACCAAAAGACCAGTAAGCAAAAAAAGTAGAATCCTAAAATAAGAGGGGCCTTGATAAATATTATTTACTATTGGAAGAAAGTATACAAAATAAATTAATAATAAAAAGAGGTTCATTATTATGGAAAACCCACTAAATGGAACCTGCCTGGTCAAAAAAAAGAAAAATACTCCTGCAAAGAAAAGTAGAGCAGAATTTTTCAGATTTATATTTTTAACGGGTGTGTTCATGAATTAATTAACATCGGTAAAAATCCTTCTCAACCAATTGGTAATATGGAAATCTTCAATATCTAGCTTGTGAGTTGGAACAGAAGATATAAATTCCCTATCTACTTCAAAATCTGACCCTTCAAGCACATATACATATTCTTTATTATATATACTTTCTTTTTTAATATTCACATTTGAAGTTATAACTTTTTTTCCCCTTGCGAGGGTTTCAATGGTCCTTATTGTTAATCCAACCTGTCCAGGGACAGGAATATCCACGACACATTTAGCACGATTTGTCAATTCTGCTACTTCTTCGCGCCCTAAAACACTAGTTGTAATAAAATCTGCTTCATTCTTACACTTATTGATTTTAGCAATAAGTGTTCTGTAACCAGGGAATAACAAGCGCTTGATGGCGTTAAGTACTTTTCTTCCCCTGGTAGCATCGTTTGCCTGAAAATATAGTCTGAGAAAAGAACGAAGTTCCATCCGCCTCGAATAGTGATCCAGGTCTAACAGAATGTCGCAACGATTCATTGATGCAAGACCTACCGAACCAATATAAAGAAGGTCTATATCCTCCTTATTTGCTGCGCTATTGTCAACTGCTGTATACTCGTTAGTGTAAAATAACGGCAAATACTTTAAAGCCTCCCATTTATCACAATCAAGCGGGTCAAAAGAATAAGCGCGGTCAAATAACAAAAAAAGTTTTGAATGATCCCAAACTGAAAACGAATCCCAAAAATATATTATAGAGATTATTTTCTTATTGAAAGTCTTAACATGTGTAAGCAATTCCGGGGTAATAGAAAACCCTCCAATACAGAAAAAATAATCATACTCTTTTAGTCCAATTGAATTTATGATTTCATCATTGTATTTCTTCTTCCTGTTCGGCAAAAAAAACTTCCTGACACTACGGGCAAGCCATGATGATTTTTCATATTCAGGAAAAAACTTGTTTTCATAAAAATCAACCTCTGCTCCCTGATTTTTTAATTCATCCAAAATCTTTGTATGATAATCATAAAATATCTGGCCAACAAACAGTATACGTTTGTTTTTTAAGTATTGCTCCTGCATAATCATTTATACATTCCCTTATTTTTCATTTCATCTATGGATTGCTCGTAACTATCCCCCAAGCTCACATTCTGTTTGTTCACCCAATTGGCAAATTCTTTGATCCCCTCTTCAAACTGTACTTTTGGCTGAAAACCAAGCCTACTGCCAATTTTAGTAAGATCTGCATAGTTATGCCTGATGTCGCCTAATCTGAAATTACCTGACACCTTATAGCCCACGGAAGCGCCATAGCAATTAATCAAACTTTTCACAACAGTGAGAACATTAATAGGAACCCCAGTACCTACATTAAAGACCTCATTATTGGCTTCGTCCATTTCAATACCCAATATTGTGGCATCTACAACATCATCAATAAAAACAAAGTCTCTGCTCTCTTCACCATCTTCAAAAATATTTATAGACTTACCACTTTTAATTAAAGAAGAAAAGATCGATAATATTCCAGTATATGGATTGGATAATGATTGACCAGGGCCGTAAACATTCTGATATCTGAATGCAACGGCTGCTATATTAATGGATTTACACACCAGCATTACCATCTGCTCCTGCACCTGCTTTGTAATACCATACACAGATGTTGGGTGAATTTTTGATTGTTCATCTGTAGGCACCAACTTCAAGAGTTCATGTATCCCATGGGTACTTACGTTAAAGTCACCTTTCAGCATCTGCTCCTCCATTCTAGCCTCCGGATATACGTACTGCCCGGTGGAAGGTACAAGATATCTGCCTTCTCCATAAATAGCCCGCGATGAAGCTACCACTACTTTTTTTACCGAATGCTTAGTATTGGCTAATATGTCCAACATCAATGCAGTACCTCCAATATTCACGCTGTTATACTTTTCAATTTCATACATTGATTGACCAGTACCAGTTTCTGCTGCTAAGTGAACTACTACATCCTGATTCTTTAATGCTTCCATCCAGTCATTTCGAGAAGTGACGCAACCCTTAATAAAGGTGACCTTATTCTCTATACTCCTGAGCAAAGGAGAGTTCTTTTCTGGATTCACCCCGTGTATTTGCTCAGATAAATTATCAAGAACAGTTATCGTAAAGCCCTTCTTCAATAACTTTAAAGCTAAGTTAGAGCCAATAAAACCTGCCCCACCAGTAATTAATACGTTCTTCATAATCAAATTCTATTTTACAATTCAATTGACAATACAGATAAAAAGCTCATCAAATAAAAAAACCTTTATTGTCTGTTTTTCTCCAACTATTCGTTTCAAAACAATATCGCTTGATAATGTAAGCAGGTGCCCCAACAACAATACTGAAATCTGGAATATCCTTGGTTACTACAGCGTTGGCACCAATAACACAATTTTTACCGATTTTGGCGCCTAATATACAAACGTTCTCCCCCAACCATGAACCCTCTCCTATAATTACTTCCCCTATCTGGCGTATCCGCTGCTTCATCACAGGCAGATGTATATTTTCATAATCATGTAAATTATCCGATATATATACTTTATCTGCTGTCAGAACATTCCTTTCTAATATGATCTTTTTTGTCGCATAAATATGATTGAAATGTCCGATATTAGAACCGTCCCCAATTTCCAGGACACATTCCTTCTCTCCCGTTAATGGCAGTGCAGCCAGCCAGGTGCCCTTTGCTACATAAACACTTTCACCTATAATTATATTATTCCCACCATCAATTTTCAGAGGTTTACCAATTATAGACTTAATACCTATTCTCTTAAATACAAACTTATAATATAATACTGTTTTTAAAAGATCTATAATTCTGATTAAATATCTCATAATTGCATTGTTAACCCAGGTCCACAATTGTATTGTTGAAAATAACAGGATAGTTAGAAATATTCAATCCAATAATATAATCCAGCTTTTGTTCTACCTCATTATTATAAATATCCAGATTATCCATCTGCCGCAAATTTTTTATTTGCATACTGAGCTCTTCAACAGAAGTAAATATATCATCTCTCACTCCAATACCGTTTTCAAAGGAATCATCACTAAAACGCAACGAAGGAACACCATATATATATGACTCATAATACGCAGCTGTATTAATTGCCAGAGAAAAATCAAATTTATCACTTTGTAGCAATTCCGTCAACGTTAGATTGTCCATTAGAATAACTCCCACATCCTTAACTTTTTCTTCATATAACGAAGCATCCAGCGTCGGATGCAGTTTAAAGTATAGTTGGACATTATCTTCTCTATTCTTTTTTTTATACTCTTCAAGCATGTTTATCAGCTTAAAATTGCTTTCAGCATACTTATGGCGGGCTAAAAAAATAATACAGCGGCTACATTTTATAGGAGAAGATTTTCTTACAAAATGTGCCTTTCTCGGATATCCACCGATCAGTAATCTATCAGCTGCGATGCCATAACTTACAAACTCGTCCCTGGTGTAGGCTCCCCAGCAAAAATGGAAGTCAGAAATAAAATTCTCATAGGCTAACGCGTCAATAGGTATATCTCGCTGAAAAATAAAGTATAAGCCGTGCTGTAACGAATATGTCGGTACTTTTCTTTTCTGAAAATACGATGTAAAAATCGCCTCATATGGGTGTACACTGCTAAAGGCGAGGTAGCTTTCATACTTAGTTTCCAGAGAAAACTTTTCCAAGGCATTGATGCAATTGTAGTAATGAACAACTCTCACAAAAAGAAATAGTTTTTCTTTTGTTGTTAAATAAGGTAGGGGAGTTTTAAAAATAAGTCGATATGCTTTAACTATATTATATCCGCTGAAACATATGCTATATTTACAGTCGTTTAAATCAACTGGATATACATCACCCAGTTTATTATTTATAAATTCGAATATTTCATAATAGTCTTTTCTTCTGTTATATCGCCCCATTGTGCTGAGCACTTTAGCTAAAGGGAGCTCTTTAATCATTGAAAAATCCAGCCTCACAAATGCAAACAGGCAACTTTTAAAAGAGAAATTCACTCCCGAATAAACAAGCATGATAAGATCTAGTGCTACGATCTTATCTATACTATACCCTTTAAAATCAACTTTAAGTAAGCTCTTTATTTTTATATAGCGCTTAAAAGAATCACGATCCATCTCGTTTCAAAATTTTTTTTAAACTATCATTACTAAACAGCTTTCTATCCAAAAGATATACAACAATAAAATAGTAAATAATTGAAATAAAAATGCTCCAAATCTTTACAAAAGCATAATGGTTATAAATAAGTTTAAAAGAAACAGCGATCACCAGGGAGATCAATATCGTTTTTAGGTAGCTTTTAATTGGGAAATAGTCTAACAATGAAACTTTCAACCTCCTATTCATAATAGTTACAGGTAAAATATATCCAAGATAGGTACTTAATATCCCTGCGTAAACAGCTCCCATTACCCCCCATTTTAAAATAAAAAAATAATTCAAAATGAAATTGATTACTAAGTTAATAGTAGTATTTATGAATACCCACATTTGCAGACCAATTGCATTCATCATCATTGAAAACAATACTACTGTACCGAAGAAGCGCAGGGTATAAATTTGAAAAATATAGCCGGAAAAGGCAAACTTATCTGAATAAAGCCAGGTAATAAGCTCCTGGCCAAAAACCAAACAATAAACAAATATTGGGACCAACAAAAAAGTGACTTTCTCCGTGGCCCGTTGAAGATTATCAACTATTTGTTTGAAATCGCCCTCATGATAATTCTTGGATATCCTTGGCAATAAAGCGGTAACTACAGACCCTGTAATAATCCCAATAAACGGAAAAACAAAAGCACCAACCTGGTAATCGGCAAAATCACCAGGCCCTAACATGCTTGATATCATAATTCTGTCCACAATGAGATACAAATTACTTATTACAGCAACCAGGCACAAGGGATAGAGATAAGAGAATTCTTCCTTTTTAAGAAATACATTGTTCTTTAGTTTGAGAAATGGCGCGACCTTAGGTAATAAAAAGATTAACCTGATGCTATCGACCAGTAATTGTCCTAAAAGAATCTCTTTAATATTAAATTTTAGAAAAAAAGCAATTACTAAAAGGCAGATGCAGAATATCAGATAAAAGACATTATTCCAGATATAGTAATATAAATTATGGGTCAATAAGCAAAAATTCGAAAAATAAACAAATAATAAGCGCACTAAAGCAATCCCTGCAATAACTAGAACGTAGTTGGTCATAAACGAATTATCCAACCGCAGGGCCAACCATTTGTTAAGAGCAAGGAATAAAATGACCAATGATATCGAAGTCAGAGATAAAAAAATAAAGAATCGCTTGAAAGCTCCTTTATGCTGATCTGTATTCACATACTTTCCAAAGAAAAAGCTCAATGCATTGGGTATGCTTGAGGCGATAACCGCCAGGAAGTTTATTAATACAAATAACTGCTGATAACGTCCAAAATCAGCTTTATTAATAATCAACCGGGCAACGAAAATACTAAATAATAAGCTTGTTAATACCTGGAATACATTGCTTATAGATAAAAGTATACTTTCTTTTCGTAAGGACATCAAATGTGCTTTAATTCAGAAAAACTTTCAATATAATTATAGCCCTTTTCTTTCAAAGAGGGGTTGTTATATCCCCAAAAAGAGATACCATTTAAACTGGCCGCATCAAAATCGTTTTGAGAATCTCCTATCAAACAGATTTCATCTATAGAGTAAGGTACCTCGCCCAACAATTCAGCCACCAACTTATTCTTAACGGTTGGCGAGCCATTTATGGATTTAAAATATTGACTCAGATTAAGCTTGGAACATAAAAAGCGCAATTCATTCTGGTCAGATCCAGAAACGATATGAAATTCGTAATCTTTGTAATGCTTTGCTATAAATAAATTAGCATCCTGGATAAGGTTGGCGGGATCAACTAACATTTCGCGCATAATATTTGAAAACGCATCTGCATACCTATTCACCTCTTCTTCTGAAATTGGCTCACCCAAAATTTGTTCAAAAAAATAACGTATTTTATGATATCTGGATAACCCTCCGTTTTCTCGGTGATACCGGATTAACTCATCTATTGCATTATGGGGAAATGCCGATAATATTCGTATAAATCCAACATCTCTAATGTGCATTGAGTCTAATATTACCCCATCAAAATCCCAGAAAATGCTTTTTATACTCATTAGTTATCTATTAGTACTTTTTTTATTTGTGGTTTTCTAATATTCGAACTATCTATAATCATCTTTTCGGTAAGCTTCACCATTAATATCTCCTTTGCTTTGTATCTTTCACGGTCATAGACCACATAAATAGTCCCATCTTTATCTTCCGAAGCATCTGGGTATGAAACTTCATTACGGTCATCAATTAACATTTTATATGGCCAGGTCTTTCCGTCATCTGCCGAAAGAAAAGCTGTCAAATTCGTCCTTTCCCGACTATTATTCATTATTAAAATTAATCTTCCAGAGCTTAATTTCCGGATATGAAACCTACTACAAGCGGCCGGACCACAACGTTTAAAAAATTGGGCCTGCTCCCATGTACGTCCCGTATCGGCAGAATACGACTCATAAATTCCCCTTTTACTTCTTATCAACGCCCATAATCTACCATCCTTAAGTTCTACAATCTGATGCTCTGAAACTTCTTCGTATGTTTTATCAATCCCTATTTTCCCGATGAATAACAAACTATCGGATTGAGACCGATAAACATTAACTCCGGCTTCTTCCGGATGCTGCGGAGCTTGCATGAAATCGTAAACCTTATTCCAATACGCAATTGGATATACTACCTCTTTATTAATCAAAGTAGGTTTATTCATCATCACGCCATTTGCCAATCGTTTAGGTGAGGACCACGTTATGCCCGACACGTCTCTTTCTATGTTCCACACTCCACCTACGCCGTCCCATGACTTCCGAAAACATTGAGCCCAGTACAAATGCAATTTGTTGTGCTCATTATCAACCCAAAGACAAGGATCAAAAACCCTATATCCTGCATTGGGTTGAACGATAACAACATTTTTCTTCCAGGTAACTCCATCATCCATACTTTTCGCCATAACAATGTAGTTGCCGATCTCTTCTCCATTTCCCCCTGAATACCATGCCGTCCATATTTCTTTGTTGGGTAACAATTCAATAGTAGGAATCCCTTGCCATACTTTTTTATTGTAAATTGGATCCTGTGTATCATAAATGATAGTGACAGACTTTACTGAGGGATCGTATGATTCCAAAGGATCTTCTTTTTTGCATCCAAGTAAAATAAAAATCAGACAAGTCACGATTGCCGTGAATGCAAATTGGGTCTGAACTCGAGTATAAAAAAGCATGCATTAAGGCTTAAAGTGGTATAGGGAATGTATTAATGAATTGTATTAATTTTTATTACGCATAGCTTCTTCAACCCGTTTCACATCATCTGGGATATCGACAGCCAAAGATGTTCTTGAAGTCCTTACCATCTTAATTGGTATTCCCAAATCAAAAAAACGAAGAATTTCAATATCCTCATATTTTTCAAACTCAGCCTTTTCTTTACAATTCCCAAATGCTTCAAGTTCTTTATAGTTAAACGCATAAATACAAACTTGCTTAAAGTAGATAGGATACTGATCTCCTTTCTCTTTAATTCCCGGAATTGCTAATCTGGACATATAGACCAGGTCATCATTCTTATTCGCAAGTACTTTAGGAATATTAACGTTCTGAGGATCTTCCTGTAAATCAATCGGGAACATTCCATTGATGATTTTGTCTGGGTACTGCGCCTTTACTGCAGCTATCTGTTTAATATCATCAGGGTTCAACATTGGCTCATCACCTTGAACATTAATATAAATATCAGCTTTGATAAGTTTAGCCACTTCCCATACCCTGTCAGTTCCTGTTAAACAATCAGAGGGTGTCATTACCACCTGAAAGCCATATTCCTCTACTTTGCTTTTTATCTGTTCATCATCTGTTGCTATAAAAGTATTTTGCTTTCCAAGCGCTTTTTCTACTATTTCAGCGACATGTATGATCATTGGTTTGTTTAAAATCTCCACCAATGGTTTACCCGGGAATCTGCTGGATCGAAACCTAGCAGGAATGACACCAATTATTTTCATTTTAAAATTAATCTAGATAAGAAAATATTGAAGACTGGGAAAGACCCTTATATTTTGTCGGAGTAAGTGCCTGTACAGCCTTTAAATTCAACGCTAAAGCCCTGTCAAATATATACTGATTCTCTTGTGCCAGTTCATATTGAGTAGCATTAATAATATCATCGATACCACTCCCTGATCTGTAACCATCAAATCCAACAAAATATAATTCATCTATTCCCATATCTATTGCAGTTTGAATAGAAACAGTCAACGGAGAATCATGATGCTTATCTATAAAGGTGATTTTCTGCAGCTCAAATGAATTTTTCACAACATCCTCAGGCACATAGGTTCCCATTCTCCTCGGAAACGGAGGTAGTATACATGAAACACTTAAAGCTTTCAGATTATCAAATAAACTGGAAAGGCGATGGCCCTCATTACCTATGAGGCAATAAAACTGAGTTGCTTCAATATCCTCATACCACTTTGCATTTCTCGTACTTGAATGGATGACACAATACTCATCATTGCTGTTTTCTAGTAACGCTTTCACAGCTCTGGCATGCTCTACAGCTGATTTACCGCCCCCAATAATAATAGCCTTTGTATGCTTTCCTTTTGTGGGCTCGAATGAAGGTAATTGAAGATTATCCATTACATTTTCCTTCTGATTATTCAAGGCATTAACAATAGTGCTGATGGAATATCTATTTTTGCCAACCCACTCCATAACATCTTTCTGAGGAAGAGAATTAGCTCCAGAAACCATATAAGGTAAATTAGTCCCCCATTCGTATTTCTTCTGATAAGCGGCAAATGCCGAAACTACATCGCTCAAAGCATTATAGTCAATAGAAAGCTTTTTCTGGGCATTCAAAACGGTCAACAATAATTCTGTTTTTAGATTGCCGGCACCTCTCCCCATTCCACTAATTGTAGCATCTATCATATCAGCACCGGCTTCTATCGCTGTTAAAGAATTAATCAAAGCCATTTCCACATTATTATGACCATGAAAACCAACAGGCATACTTAATACTTCTTTACATTTTTCTACCGCCGAACGTACTTCCTCAGGATACACACCGCCGTAGGAATCAACCAGACTAAAGTAATCAACAAGACCATTCATTGAAGGGAACTTCGCAAAAACATCCGGAGATTTCATAACCTTAGACATATACATGAGATTGAAGCCTACTTCAAAACCCAGCTTCTTAATTTCTTCAGCCAGCTTCAAGCCAGAATCAAATCTAACTGGATCAACAGCCATCCTCACTATATCAATACTTTCCTTTAAATGCCCTAATAAGGATGCAACATTTTCAGGAGCGTTATCTCTTTCATTTAGCATCACTGCTATTTTCTTGGAAGGCAGAGATTTACGAATATCATTAAGAATAAATTGCGGACAATAAAAAAACTCACCCAAATAATGGGTCTGAGGTAAACTTCTATAACCTACCTCCACTACATCAATTGGAAGCTTTTCGACGCTTTTAAAATAGACATCAAGCAGAGATTTATCAAAATCCCAATTTGTGTAATATCCTCCATCACGCAAAGTGCAATCCAATATTTTAACTTTATTCATTGTTAGTTCTTTAAAAGAATTCAGCTTAATAAAAAAAATATCTACAATTCATATCCATATTCGAATTCCCAACCGCGCTATCTTCTAATTAGCTATTATAGACTACTCACCTTTCATTACCTCAGCCCAAAAACTACGCAGCAATACTACCATAGTAGCAATGAACCCAAGAAGCATTCCACCGATTACAATCCCTTTAATTTTTCCCAGTTTCTCTATAACAAGTGGCAAAATAGGGCTGTCAACGATCTGTATGACAGGAGTTTCTCTTTCCATAGCAATCTTACTAATTTCAAGATTTTTGGCAATTTCAAGATACATTGCCTGTAATACCATTTTGTCACGCATACCAATTTCGGCACCAACCCCCGCCACTACCTTCGCTGGATTCAGATTAAAATCCTGAATGGCCGCAGCATCATAGGTTTTACGATTCAATAACAGTTTAAGAGAATCTGCCTGCGTCTGAAGCCTTTGTACATTGGTTTTAGTCCGCATCGTTTTGGTATCCGTATAAAATTCTATAGCTTCTCTCACCAGGGTTTCAGTGAAACCTTTAGAAAATTCTTCCATAGGCGATTTCAGCTTTACTTCAATAAAACTCAGTTTCTTATCTACCTTATCTATTACGAGGTAATGTCTAACCAGGTCATCCTGCATAACGTTTAATATGCTATCCTGGGCTAACGAAAAAGCTTTCCGATCTTGACCAACCGGATATTTTACATCAAACTTATCTTTTCTTCCTGCCCATTTCTTCCGAAGTTTTTTAAATTTAATATAGCATTCGGCCAGCGTTACCTTTTCTCCAGATACAGCTACCGGGGATAATAATGCCTTTTCAACGATTAGCCTTGATTTAAGAAACTCCATTATGTTATCCCCTTCAAATATACTGCTCTCACTTTTACCTCCCAGATCAATTCCGAATTGACCAGCAAGACTTGCATATGCACTAAAAGGACTATCATTATTTGCTTCCAGAACAAAAGTCAACTCAGCTACATAAGTTTCATCTGAGAGAAGCGATGCCCCTAATCCCAACAAGCCACCTATAACTACAGCTATTATTATTACCAATTTTTTCCTCCAGAGAATCTTAAATAATTGCTGTAACTTAATGATCAATTCCTTTAATGAAATCTCATTATTCTGCATTTCACTATGAGGATTGCCCTTAGATGGTTCCATGAATGTATAAATTATTAACCCTTACAATTTATTCAGAATAGTAACAATTATCAGCGCTATGGAAGCCAGACCGCTGGCCAAGCCGATCGCTTCACCACCTGTGAGTCCCTTCCTATCTTTCTTTGATGGCACATATACTTCTGCACCTGGTTTCACTTTGGGGTATTTATTAAAGAAGAATATCTTCCTTGTACTTTTTACCTCCCCGTTAGCATATACAACATAACTGCGTCTCTTCAATGCAGAAGCTGTATATCCCCCAGCCCCTCTTATATAATCCCGGAAAGCATATCCATTATCATAGCGAATCTTTTTGGGGAAATAAATTTCACCAAACATCTGCACTGTCTGCAATTTCTTTGGTATTTTCAATACATCTCCCTCCTCTAGCAGAATATCGTACTTCGATCCTGGTTTCTTCACAACGTCATCCAAATTAATTCCAAGCAACTGATATTTGCGTTCCATCATATTTTTAACACTGGTAATACTTGAACTATCTTCCAACTTACTGTAAAACAACTCTAACTTATTGTTGAGCAAGGCGCTGTCAGCACTACTGATATAAGTTTTGCGAAGCAATACTGCTCCTTCCGGAAAAGCCTCAGGCCTAAGCCCCCCTGACCTTTTTATCAGATCCGAAATATGTTCCCCTTTACTCACAATAGTGTATTGTCCGGGATATACCACTTCACCCTCAATAGAAATATTTGCCTGCTCACTGTACGCCGGAGATTTACGAATAACCACCTCGTCAAAGGGTTCCAATGCCACTTGTTCTCCTACAATGCTGCTCAGATCCGCGCTAATATCAAATTGTCTGATAATTGCCCTTGAACTGTCTTTACTGTTATACTCTCCTTTTCTGATCCGTCGGGACACTTCTACATGTTTCAACGATGCAGCATCTTTAAGCCCCCCGGCCAGTAACACCAAGTCTTCCAGGCGCATGCTATCAGCAAATGGAAAGGAACCAGGTTTGTTGACCTCACCACCAATCAATACTGAATACTGTTGTCTTAGATCCAGTTTAGAAAATATAATCACACTATCTTCCTTCTTAACAGGAATATTTGCTCTACCATTAATCACATCCTGCACATTAAAACTTATAATAGCCGGTGTGAAGTCATCCTGTAAACGACGGATAATACCCCGATTCAATGATGCTTCCTCTCTAACACCATCTGCCTTTTTAATCAGATCTGAAAGTGTCATGCCAGGCTCAAGCCCATAATTCCCAGGATGAAAAACAGCCCCACTGATTGTGACACGATTGCTGAAGCGGTTTAAGATAGAATCAACAAAGAACTGGTCACCGGATTTAAGCTTAAAAGAAGCAATCTGATCAGCTGGTACGTTAATTACTTCCCGTTCCTTATTATTAATACGATAACCTGTAATATTTTCTTTAAATGATCCATCTGTGTAGCCACCCGCATAGTCAAGAATGTTCTGCAATGTTTCATTGTCCTTCGCTTCAAAAATTGCCGGACGCTTCACTTCTCCTAACAACTCAACCCTGGTTTTGTAGGGATTTACTTTCACAATATCTTGATCCTGTAAAACAATATTATTCGCCAGATCTCCTTTAGCGATAAAATCATACAAGTCAAAAGTCGTAATCACCTGTCCGTTGCGGATCACTTGTATATTCCGGAATGAGCCATTTTCATCTGGGCCGCCGGATACATACAGCGCATTGGCCACTGTTGCCAGAGATGGCAATGTATATGAACCTGGCTGATAAATTTCGCCTATCAGCAAAACACGGATACTACGGATATCCCCTAAAGAAATCTGTACAAATGTTTTACCGCTTGATATAGTTGAATAAATAGTAGACAATTGCTTGGTAATTCTATTCTTAGCTTCGTCCATAGTCAAGCCGTTCACATAAACAGGCCCAAGATTAGGGATTCTGATGTACCCTTCCGAAGTCACGGTCAACTTATATTGCACTTCTGAATAACCATACACATCAATCATTACCTGATCATCTGCAGCCAATTTATAGTTGGAGGGAGTAGGTATTCGCAGGTTGGGTTCAAACGTCAGGTTCTTATTTGTAAATAATTCAGCGCCAAATATCTTCCTTCGTTTAATGTCCGAGGGACTTACATTTTGCCTGAATAAATCAACCTTACTTGTATCCGAATCATTGAATGATCTTCCTGAATATTGGTTATCCTGCTGAAAGATCTCTGTACTTTTCTTTTTATCCAATGTTTTATCCAACCCAAGCATCTGTATCCGGCTCTTCAACTTTTCCGCCTCACTTGACGGAATACCTTTCTCTTCCGCATAGGAATCTATATCATCCATTCCCAGATTGTTCTGTTTCATCTCAGCAACAATCCGCCTGATCTGATCATCTGATAAATTATCTACGTTTACTTGCTTTATCTGAGCTGGGGACGGTACCTGTGCCATTACACAAAACCCTACAAACAGGAACAGTTGGACCAACAGTATTTTTCTTAACATGTATAATAGGATCTAAACTTTCTCGAATACCTTTTTTGGAAACAATCTTATCCGGCGCCGGCCAAATAAGGTGCAAATCTATTAAAAATAACATATAAATGTTAGTTCCTAACACTTTTAACCTGAAAACCTTATGAGCTGTCTGATATACGTTTAAACATCTTTCCGGGTGTTGGACTCACCCTTACGCAAATATGCATCCAAATATCACCTGGCCCTTAATTTTAAGTTATTTATAATATGTGAATATTATTAATACAATAACCCAATCTTTTTTTCTCTCCTTTACGTTAATGTATATAGAGAGTCACCTGTATTTACCTGTTTTAGAAAATTTGGATCACAACTTAAACTACCACCTGTTTTACCGATCTAAGTACTGGCATAAGACGAATTGCTTGAGAATCAATTAAAATAACGGAAAAAAATCATGTATTAACTGCCCCCAAGGCATCCTTAGAAAACGTCTTTTACCCCCTTTTTTGTTTAAATTAGTTAAGGCAAAACTTAAACATTATGTCGTCTGTTGAATTTAACACCTTGCTTGTCGGAAACGCTGATTTCCTGAAACCCTTTGCTTTTACACTCACCAAAGATGCCGAACAGGCAAAAGATCTTTATCAGGAAACCCTTTTCAGAGCCCTGTCCAACCGGGAAAAATACCTGGAAGGCACAAATATCCGCGCCTGGCTATTCACCATTATGCGGAATATCTTTATAAATCATTACCGGAAAAAATTGAAACATCGCACCGTCGCAGAACCCAGCGCCAGCGAATTCTTTATAAACCACCACCAGAATATAGTCAGCAATAAAGCGGCCTCTAACTTACAAATGAAAGATATCCATGTGGCAGTCTACCATCTGCCGGGCATCTTCAAGAAGCCATTTATGCTTTACTACGAGGGTTACAAATACTTCGAAATTGCCAATATGCTGAAAGAACCACTGGGCACCATCAAAAGCAGAATACACTTCGCCCGGAAAATTCTCAAATCACAGGTCCCCAGGCAATAATCCCCTACCAGTACCGGAAATCCCAGCACACAGCTATCCAGCCAAAACGCCGGAACAGCACTGCTATGAACGGGGATAACCATACACCAGGCGCAGATAATGCTCTTTAAGGTGCGACTGGAAATAAAAAGCAGTAATCATTATAATAGCAGCTGCACAGAGAAATGCAGGATGAGGCCAAACATAATAGCCCGCCAGGCAAAATACCAGGTAACGGGCATACTCCAGGTAAAAGACCCATTTCTTCTGCTCCATAATTGCTCCACAGTTGATCAGCGTAAGCAGGATCAGCAGGGTTACGCATACCTGTATAAATACCGGCACATAATGCTCCAGCAGCAGGAAGGAAAACAATACAATCAACGTGGCCACAATCTGCCACAACACATAATTAAACAATTTGGGCGCTTCCGTGATATGAGGATTACGCAGCAGGAACTTTTCTTCCAGGATCTTCCGCGCCCCGGGATCTACATTATCCGGTTTGCCAAAAACGATCCGCAACTTATTCCTCCAGCCTTTCGCCTGCCGGGCAGAATACAACATCTCCAGGATAAAGTGGAAATGCTGCCATAAAAAGCTATTACTTTCCAATGGCTTGGTTAAACCATACACCGGCTCCTCTTCTTCCTTTACAAAAGTGCCAAATAATTTATCCCATATTATAAATACATCCCCGTAATTCTTATCAAGGTATTGCGGATTGCTCGCATGATGCACCCGGTGATGCGAAGGCGTTACCAATATATATTCCAGTATCCCCAGCTTGCCAATAGTGCGCGTGTGAATAAAAAAAGGATACAACCCATGCACCAGCAGCATACTGGTAATCATGGCAGGAGGAAATCCGATCACCGGAAGTATAGCCCAGAAACCGGTACGTATGAAAGCCTGGAACACCGTAATCCTCGCAGATACCGTGTAATTGAACTCCTCACTCTGATGATGCACCACATGCGCACACCAGAACACGGTCACTTCATGCGCCAGCCGGTGATACCAGTACCAGATAAAATCCGTACAGATCAGCAACGCCACCCATAACAATACACTGGATTTAATATCAAAAATGGCAAAATGACGATACAGGTAGTCGTATACAAAATAAAAAAGACCTACTGTAAACATATCCAGTAAGCGCTCTGCAATACCCACACTCAGGTTGGTAATAGAATCATTAAACTTGAAATAAGTCTTTCCGTTTTTTCGCGCCACCAGGTATTCTAACCCAATAAAAGTCAGGAAAAAAGGAACTGCCAATGCCAGGTAGTTTAAATGCACTTGATATAATTTAAAATCCGGAAATCCAAATAGTAAGACATAGGCTAATACACGGTGCCAGCCCATGCATAGGTTTACTGGTAAAAACTGGTGGTGGTAAATTACCACAATGATAAGGAATAAAATTTAATTATCCTACTATTTTAATAGACTAATAAAAACGAAAGGCGGAAACAACTTTCGCCGTTATCCGCCTTCGCTTCATTGCATATATTTTTATCAGTCTTCCGGAGGTCCGCCATCAGCCATCCGCACCACTTTGGGCACAAACTGACCAATCACTTCCACCAGCGCTGTTTGCGCCGCCATTACCGTATCAATATTTTTATACGCACCTGGCGCTTCGTCTAATCCACCTCCAATCAGTGTTACACCATGTTCAAGTAACTGCTGCTTCAACACTTCGTTAGTGATAGATGACTTTGCCTTCGTACGCGACATTAATCTTCCGGCGCCATGCGAAGCCGATTGTAAACTACCCTCTTCACCCTTTCCACGCACAATGAATCCCGGCGCTGTCATGGATCCGGGGATTATCCCCAGTACTCCCTTTCCTGCCGGTGTTGCCCCTTTCCGGTGTACAATCACTTCTTTCCCCTGGTACATTTCTTTCCAGGCAAAATTATGATGATTCTCCACCCTTGCCAGTAAAGTAGCGCCCATCGCATTAATCAGCCGTTTGTGAATCAGGTGGTGACAGGCAGACGCATAGTCACCCGCCAGGTTCATCGCCAGCCAGTACTCCTGCCCTTCCTCCGTATCCAGATCCAGGTAAGCCAGGTGCTTTGCATGTTCCGGTAACGGGCAGATCTCTTTTGCAAGCTGCGTATAATGCCCTGCTATCTGCGCACCCATTCCGCGCGAACCGGAGTGGGATAGTAATGCCACATACTCACCGGGCGCCAGCTGCCATTCATTCTGCGGATCAGTAATCGTTGCAATTCCCCATTCCACGAAATGGTTGCCGGAACCGGATGTTCCAAGCTGACCCGCCGCCTTATCAAACAGGTTCCTAACAAACTTTATCTCCTTAAATTCACTTCTCTCCAGCACCGGGTCCGCCTCCCGTTTCTTCCACTCCGCACCGGCGCCGAATTTGGTGAAGGTCATCAGCTGCTTTGTATACGACGTTTCGTTCATTAACAACGTTTGCACCGGCAAATCCAGTACGCTCAAACACATACGGCAACCAATATCCACGCCTACGCCGTATGGTATCACCGCGTTATCTGCGGCCAATACACCGCCTATCGGTAATCCATATCCCTGGTGGGCATCCGGCATTAAGGAACCAGCAACGGCAACGGGTAAACGAACAGCGTTATTCAACTGCTTCACCGCGCCTTCTTCTATATATGATTCTCCGTAAACGGAATAAGGCACGGGCGTTTCACGCAAGGCAATCACTGCCGGCGCAGCAGGAACCAACAGTTCCTGTGCTATTTCGCCCAGTATGGCGTCATCTGCATATGCGGCAGGATCCGCCAGCACTTTGGTTAACAATGCAATTGCCTCTTCTTCTGTATAGTGTCCGTAATGTTTTTCTATAACATCCATAGCTATACGAAAAACAGGGCTTTGGGGGTAACCTATCTCCAGTAATTTTTTACCATTGATTTTTAAACTTGACATAAAGGGTTAATTTTATTCGTACCATTCTTCCTGCAGCAGCTGCTGCAGGGTATACTGCTTAAATTGATATTTTATCTTATACTCCGGTAACCATTTTCTCCAGCCGGACTGCCTGCTCCTGGTAAGGCTCCAGATCTTAGGTTCCAGCTGATTCCGCTTCAGGAAATTATCCAGCTGATCTATCTCAGAACGCAGCTCCGGCGCCGTTACCCGCTGTTTGGTGATCATATTGGGACGCACCTGTAATACAAATCTCCAGGGTTCTTTTACAACAAAATACTTAATCTGATCAATACCGTTTTTACAATAACGTACCCGTTCTTCAAAACAATTCCTCTCTTTTGGGGTGAGTTTCATTTTCTTAAAATGATAATCCACAGGTTGCAACAATTGTTGTTCTCTCAGCACATGTATCTTTCTCCCTCTCCTTCGTTTTTTAACCTTAAAATCTTTACGGTGACTATAATCATACGTATTGATTTTTTTTAACAGCTCCTGGAAAAATTCACCATCCCGGCTTCTGGCCACGTCCCCCCGTAAAACAAAGTAACGCTTGTAACCTTTCATTACCGGTGGATCCAGCTCCGTATAGCCCCGCCGATTCCATGCCTGCCACAATTCCTTTTTCTTTCTGTTGTATTGCAGTAGTTGTTTGTCGTATTGTTTACGCGCATCGCGCTTTCTGCGCCTGCACGTTCTTATCCGTGAGGCAGCCATATAATTTTCGATCTCCTGATTGTCCATAATCAGTAATTAAATTTTCAATATTGTTTACGCTGCTGATATATATGGACAATTGATTTCTTTTCATTTTTATTAATTTTTTTAAGATGAATAAATAATATTACGCGATCTCTTCCAGCATTTCCCGCCTGAACCCGATCACATGTTGCCTGGTTTCAAAAGAAGGCTCATGCTGATTTGCAATTTCTGCAATGGTCATCGCCTTGTTGATCACCGTATCAAAGCCCATGTGTTTTGATAACGCCTGTGCTTTAGCGGCAGACAAGCGTTTGAACTCATACTTTGCGATCAGCCTGCCTTTGCGTAGCAAGGCGCTGTCAATAGCGGATAAATCACTGTTGAAAGAACATACCAGTTGTATATTCAAACAATCTGCCAGCAATCCATCCGACAGGTTCAGCAGGTTGGAAACGGAGGAGTTTCCGGAAAACTTACGATCCATAATTACATTTTCGGCATCTTCAATGATCACCACGCAATTGGGATTATCGATCAGCAATTCCATGAACTCCGGATTCATAATGTTGTTCGCCAGGTCCGGTGAAACAAAAAGCACGCGCTTTTTTATCCGGCCTATCAGGTAACGCAGGTAGGTAGTTTTACCTGTTCCCGGTAAGCCATGCAGCAACACGATCCCCTTGTCTTTATCCTTCTTCAGCCGCTGTTGTATCACCTTATCTATCTCCTTAAAATCATCTTCATAAAACTTACCTATATCCAGCTTGGTGCGTTTTATTTCCAGGCTTTTAAGCTCCAGTCCTTTACGTCCGCTGGTGATCAGGTTAATTTCATGCGGCTCCCTGCGTTGTTTCTCTTTATATCGTGTAGCCATTTCCGTTACTTCAGATACAAATGCAGGAATAGTGCCGTTGTGCAATATCTCACACCACGATTGCCAGAACGCCACCACGCTGTTATTATTCAGTACAAACAGCGTCTGGTTATGTTTATACTTTTTCTTTTTATTATCGTAATCAGTATAGCGGTGTGTATGCACAATCATACTTTCATATTTCTTCGCAAAAGCAGCGGCGGCTTTATCACCATCTACTTCATAAATGTTATTGATATCGGGAATAGCATTAAAATTAACAGTATATACTCCCTTCGGGGCAAAATGTTCGCCGTCTGTTATATCGATGTTATTATTAACTATATGCTCCATATTTCTTGATCTCTTTAATGTGATTGCCTCCTGATGATAAAGATTTCCCGGAACCAGGCCGGTCCCGGGTAAATCGTATTTATCATGGGGTAAATTACAGGTTATCCTTCTGATAACCTGATGATAAGGGGTTAAAAATGCAAACAGAGACGAAAAAAAATATCTTAAAAAGGAGATGAAAGCGGAGCAGGATTACTCCGCCTGCCTGTTTTTTATATACCTCCTCAAATAATCTTTATACTGCCGCATAAAAAAACCCGGTCTGTTTAAAACGGACCGGGTCATATAACGTTAACGCATACACTACGTTAAGACATACCTCGTCCGTTTAGCATTAATTGAATTAATGCTATCTCTAAACCATTTGCTGCGGCGGATTTGAATCCGTTCTGTTATTTCCGGTAAACTCATCATTTCAATAAATCGATAACAAAAAAGCCCGGATCCAAAGACCCGGGCTTCTGTTATACTTACAAATATTTTTTATCTACCTGTAACCATAAAACGCCCGGAATCCGCGGCCATCTTGCCCGAGGCAGGATGTTGCGTTGTCCATATGTAGATTAATGCGTTTCATGTTTATCAATTTGTTTTATTATCAATTTTAACGATGCAAAGATAACAGGATATATTTTGAATTTGCAAATTTTTAACAAAATATTTTCAACTATTTTATTTATGCTTTCTTAAACAACACTTTCTGATTTTCAAAATCCGCGGCTGCATCTATGACCTGGAGCAGGTGTGCAAAATACAAGAGCACTAAAAAGCCGGAAGTGATAAGACTTCCGGCTGTAGTTATGATCAGGATTAACAAAAACAGATGGTGGTGGTCGACCTAAGTTATATTAACACCGCGCTTTCTTCGAACTCCTTCTGAAGGCGCTGCATCTGGCGGATATGCCGCTCAATATGCTTGGTGAGGAAATAGATGTACTGATAGATATCCAGCTTACCCAGCTGATTCACAGACATATTGGTAAATACCAGCACCCCTTCGCCGTTTTTCAGTAAAGACAGGTTGTACATGCACTGTGCATACTGTTGCTTCAGGAGGGCTTTTACTTCCTGCATATTTTTAAGTCCGGTAGGTTCCATATGTTCGGGTCTTACCCAACCAAAGGATTTGCTGCCGATGACGTCTATCTGTTCTAATTTATTGGCATAATCTGCCGGGAGTATCACGGAGTGGCCGGTTTTCTTACGTTCCAGCGCACGGCGGGTACTCTTATTGATGATCAGCAGCAAAAAGTAATTGGTGAGCGTAATATGCTCCAATACTTCCCGTATGCTCCATTGATCACGGTCTGGTTTGAAGTCCAGTAATGCCGGTTCTTTTTCAAACCACTGATCCAACTCCCTGAAATTGGTGAGTAAGGCCTCTCTTACAACTTGAATAACGTTTCTCATCATCTAACGTTTTTGGGATTATGCACTTTACTTTTTTGCTAATCAAACGGGTTAGCGCATAACATCTTTGAATAAATATTTTGTTTGCCATTTTTATGCCGGATTTGGCCACAAAAAAACCCGGCCGTATTTACGGACCGGGATAAATAATGTAGATGGTTATCTCACATTACCGCATACCTTGTCCGTATGGCCTTTTTAAGGCAAGACCATTCCGTTTACACCATGAGGTGTATTTTTTTTGCATTACAGTTATCGCTTGAAATTCTTTCAATGTCGTCATTTCATTACTGCTTCAAAAGCAAAAAGTCCCACACTTTTCTCTAGTGCGGGACTCTTGTTTATATCGTTTGATAACTTTTTCTATCGTTAACAATCGGTGCAACATGCCCGCATTCCGGCCTTGACCTGCTTGTGTTGGCAGGCCATCGCTGAAATCTCGTATGTTGATATAAGTTGCACAGTTATTTTTGTTCTTGAAGCAAAGGTAATTTTTATTTTTTTTATTACACAAAAAAACACCCTACTTTTTTCCTAGACTTAACAATTAGTTTAAAGTGCAACCAAATATCATTGATTATCAGAACAGACTTAATTGTGAATTGGGCCGGCGGAAGGCTGCTGTATTGAATTCAAAGCGTTCCTGATTCAAACCGTTCTTCTTTGTGTGAATTTTAAACTGCTGCTTTATCAGGTCTGCGATATTACCTTCTCCCCTCATTCTCCGCCCAAAATCGCTGTCATTCACCTTTCCACCGTGCATACTTTCTATATGATGCCATACTTTATCCGCCCGGTCAGGGAAGTTTTTATAAAGCCAGTCGTTGAAAATAACCTTCACCGCGTCATTGAGCCTCACCACCGTATACCCTGCATACTTAGCCCCATTGGCGGCCGCAGCTTCCAGCAGGCGGGGAATTTCATGGTCATTGAGCCCGGGGATAAGCGGGGCTGTCATAACGCCAACGGGTATACCAAGATCACTCAGCTCCTTCACTACCTTCAGCCGTTGCGCCGCCGTGGCAGTGCGGGGTTCCATTTTTTGCCGCAGGTCTTCCTGGAGGGTGGTCACAGACAGGTACACACACACCAGGTTCTCCTGCGCCAGCTGCTGTAACAGGTAACGATCCCGCAATACCAGTGAGTTTTTTGTGATGATGCCTACCGGCTGTTTGTATTCCAGCGCTACTTCCAGCAGCTGCCGGGTGAGCCACATCTTACGCTCTACCGGCTGATAGCAGTCCGTATTCCCCGAAAGGGAAATCGGCTTGGGATCCCATTTCTTATTATCCAGGAACCTGCGCAGCAGTTCCGGGGCGTTATGTTTTACAATAATCTTTCTCTCAAAATCCAAACCCGCACTCAAACCCCAATACTGGTGGGTGTTACGGGCATAACAGTAAATGCAACCATGCTCGCAGCCCTGGTAGGGATTCATGGAGTACCACATTCCCACATCGGGACTATCCACCTTATTGACGAGGTTTTTAGCATGTTCTTCAAACACCTGGGTAGGTACATCTGCCTGCCACCATTCATCAATACCTTCTGCATGCTCCTGCGCATATTCGTCTGCCAGGTATTTATTCTTGGGATTAATCTGTGCTCCGCGCCCTTTATAGTATGGATTTTCCGGTGCGCCCTCCTGGAATGGCAAAGTCATAGACTAAATATTTTAGTAAAAATACTAAAATATTTAGGATTTAAATAATTTCCATTTGCTTCATCAGGAAAGTGGCGTTTTTATTCCGGGCAATGCCCACCCGGATGCGGTAGTCGAAGAAGAGGTGATTGTCCTGTATGGTACTTTCAAAGCAGTAGTTCCTGATCTGACCGGGATAGGCCGCTTCCAGTTGCCCCAGCTCCAGGTCGTGCGTGGCAATCATGCCCAGGCAGTTATATTGCAGGAAATGCTCTATCAGGCTGCGTGAGCCCGACAATTTATCTTCAGAATTGGTGCCTTTGAGAATTTCATCTAACAAAATAAATACCCGCGCACCGGTTTTCAGGTGACGGATAATATGTTGTAACCGCAGCAACTCCGCCTGGAAATAAGAGGTGTGGCTGGCGATAGAATCCTTGATACGCATGGAAGTCATGATACGCATAGGGCTGAACACAAAACGGTCGGCACACACCGGTGCGCCGCACATAGCCATCAATAGGTTGGAGCCTACGCTCCGCAGGAAGGTACTTTTACCGGACATATTAGACCCGGTAATGATCAGGAAATGATCCTTGCTGCCGGCGGCGCCATCGTTCTTCACGCATTCGCTGGCCGGGATCAGGGGATGCCCAAGCGCCGTAGCTTCCAGGATGCGGCCTTCTGCCTGCGGCGCAGGCCACGAAAATTCCGGATGATTAAAGGCATAAGTAGCCAGGCTATTCCACACTTCCAGCTGGGTAATCACATCAAACCACCGGGTGATGTGCTGCTTATGCTGCTTTTTCCATCGTTCCAAACGCAGGATGCAATGGAGATCATACAGCATCAGGGAATTGAGCCCCAGCGCCACCAAAAGGTTCAGCCGCTGGTCAAATGCATTGCATACTTTAGATAACTGCCGCAGTGCTACATCGGCCTCTTTGGCCATATCCTGCTGCTGTTGCAGTAAAGCGGATTTTTTGAAACTGCCGTTTTTTATAAGATGTAATAAGATAGAGAACTTATCCAGTATCCGTTCTTTGTGGGAAATCAGGACATATTGCGCCATGATCTTTTTCTGACTGCCGCCCAGCAGCAGCCAGTTCAACATAATCAGTATTAACAACGGGTAATACTTACCGGTGGTGGCATACACCACAATGGAGCCGGTTACCAGCAAAGGACTCAGCCAGATAACCACATTTATAAATTTGTTGTGCAGAAAATGGAAAGGCATTTCCAGCCAAGCGCTGATTTCCCTGCGATCGCTTTCTTCCTCTTTTGCCAGCGTGGCATTAGCGGTGAGCAACTGCCGGAACTCCAGTTCCGGTGTAAGCACCTGCAAAGCCTCCTGTGTGGCCAGTATAGCGGGAGCTTCTTCCAGCGGGTTTCTCAATGCGGCGGCCAGCTGCCGCTTGCCGGACAAAGTACCCGTGCGGTTAATATGCTGAAAAATAGAAGACGGCCCGAAAACATCCAGGTCGCTGCTGAAATCATGCTTGTCGTCCACAAACTCATTCCCGTCGTCAAACGCCGATTGCCAGGTAGTTACCACCTGCAATTCCTTCTCATTCAGCTCCAGCAGGGATTTGAAGAGCTGCAGCTTCTGCTGTGCGCTGGAATACAACACCAGTAATACTATAAACGCAATCACACCTGCAGCTGTAACCAGCAACCACGGCGCCTCCCAGCCGTTCCGGATAAAAAACACGATGCCGGCTACTATCACCAGGAAACTAACCAGCCGTGCCCACGACAGGCTGGCGGTTAACCGCTTCTCTTTTTTTATCGCTTCCCGGAACTGATGGATCCTTTGTTGGTACGTATCTGCTGGTGTCATTTATCTGGTATTTATAACAAAAAAAATCAGGGATTTCATGGTGTATGTTCACAATATATTGAACATAAACCACAAAACCCCTGGTATGGACATTCCGGATTATCTATGCGTATTGTCTCTTCAGCAGATCAGGATACTCCTGGCTTACTTTCAGGATCAGCTCTCCAAAGAGTGTATTCACCCACGCAAACCACGGACGGGTAAACTTCGACGGATCATCTTTATGATAGGATTCATGAATAAACCCGGTTTCACCGTCAGTATTCCGTAAGGTTTTAATACAGGAAGCTATTTCCTCCTTATCATGACTGGTTAAAGCTCTCATGATAATGCTCATCGGCCAGATATAGTCGTTACCGGTATGCGGACTGCCTACCCCATCACCATATTTGCCCCTGTAAAACCAGGGCTGGAAATTGCTCCATACAAAGTGGCGGGAAGCCTGGTACAACGGATCATCAATGCCGGTATAGCCCAGGTAAGGAATAGACAGGAGACTGGGCACATTGGTATCGTCAAGGAATAAACGGTTACCGAAACCATCTACCTCGAAACCATACATCATACCCAGCTTGGGATGTTCCACAATAGCATGGGCCTTAATAGCGCGGTCCACTTCATCTGCCAGCGCAATACATTCATGTGCAAAGGCTGCATCTTTATAAATAGTTTCGCTGATTTCCGCCAGCTGACGCAGAGATACTACGGCAAACATGTTGGACGGAATCAGGAAAGGAAATACCGTAGCATCATCAGACGGACGGAAAATGGAAACGATCAGCCCTACCGGGGAAATGGGATTACCCCAGCCTCCATTGGCAACGGTATCTGACTGTACGGGTGAATTGCGCTGAAATTTATACGGACCGTGACCGTCTTTACGTTGCTGTTCCTTAAATGTTTTCACAATGAGCTGAGCGGCCTGTTTGTATTTATCATCAAAGGGCGTATTGTCACCGCTGATCTTCCAGTAGTTATAAGACAGGCGAACCGGGTAGCACAGGGAATCAATTTCCCATTTGCGTTCATGCAGTTCAGGCTTCATGGTGGTCAGATCCTTATCCCATTCGCTGCCGGTAGGCCCTTCATTGAAGGCATTGGCATACGGATCAATGAGGATACATTTTGTTTGACGGTTGATGACGCCTACCACCATTTCTTTCAGTTTTGCATCATCCTTTACCAGTGGCAGGTAAGGCCACACCTGGGCAGAGGAGTCGCGCAGCCACATGGCGTTGATATCGCCGGTGATCACGAAAGTATCGGGCCGGCCGTTTTCTTTCTTAAAATTAACCGTTGTGTCGAGCGTATTAGGGAAACAGTTTTCGAACAGCCATCCCAATTTGGTATCCGCAATCTGGGATTTCACCTTTATAATTGTCTTTTCCACCGCCTCACTGGTGAATTTCCGCTTTGCCAGGGGCGGACGTTGGGAGGTATACCCATTCCAGCCAAACACTGTTTTGGGCAATCCAAGCCCAACAACGCCTGCTACCAGGGCGCTGTTCTTAAGAAAATCTCTCCTTGCAACCATAACGTTTTTGAATTTAGGAAACCCTAAAATAGAAAAGTTTTGTGGATTTGCTTAATCGATTTATCAGTCGTCCTCATCTTCAGCGGCCTGCAACTTCACAAAAGCGCTTCTTCTGGGCGCCGGCATCACCGCCTGCTCGCCACGAATGGCCTTCCACACTACCTCATTCAGCTCCAGATCCGGCACCCTGTCTTCATGCGCCAGGTCGAAGCTGGCAGACCGGCGGGCACTTTCATTCCAGGCAGTATTTCTTTCGTTGATATCCACATTCGCAGGTAATACCGTGTACGGCCGGAGATCGGGCGTAGCTGAAAATAATTCCCACATCGGAGTAGCAGCAGCATCGTACTGGCTCATAGGCGGCAAACCCAGGATCAGCTCCATTGTACGCAGCATGCCGGATGTGGAATACATGGTATGATTTACGGTATTTCTTTTTACATACGGACTAATCACATAAGCTGGAGAACGATGTGCATCCACATGATCAGGTCCATTCTGTGCGTCATCTTCCAGTATAAAAATGGCGCTCTCCTTCCATATTTTACTATGGGAGATGTATTCCACCAGCCGGCCCACTGCCAGATCATTGTCGGCCACAGAGGCATAAGGCGAATAGGCGCCCTTCCGCATACCGCTGGTATGATCATTCCCTAAACGGATGCTGTTAAAATGCGGCACAGCATCTATCGCCAGCAACGAATCGAAATCACGCTGCCAGATCTGTTGCCGCGCAACATCCTGTATGGTAAGATCGAATGAAGGATAGTCAGTGCAGAAATACTTTTCCAGCGATTTCAGCGTCGCCTTTCCTTTCCCCGCAAACTCGCCGTAGGTGCGGTAGCTAACACCGGCGCGCTGACAGTAATCCCAAATGAATCCTTTCTCCGGGTAAGCCACCTTGCGGCTGCCTTCATAGTCATAAGTACCACCCCGGCCACCGTAGCTGGTGGGCCACGTTTTTTCCACATAATCGGTGGCATAGGCTGCCATGCTCCAGTTATGCCCGTCGGCGCTTACTTCTGCATCTACATAAAAATTATCCAGCAATACAAAATCATTGGACAAACGATGCTGGTTAGGCGTAATGCGATCCGGGAAAATGCATAAGCTGCTGTCGCCGTTGCCATGCGGCATATCACCTAACACCTGGTCGTAAGTACGGTTTTCCTTGATGATATAAAATACATACTTAATGGGAGATGATTGCCCTGCAGCTCGTGGAATAGGATTCCCCGCTTCTCCGGCAGCATGCTGTTCTTTCTCTTTTGTGTAAGGCGTATTCTCATACACCTGTTTGGACCAGCGGCCCAGCAGCACTTCCCCGGGTTCGTTGAACATCGACAGCGTGCCTTTGAATAAACCGGCGATATACTGCACCGGCCTATCCTTACGGGTATTCGCCAGGTGCGATCCGCTTTCATCCTTCCTGCTCACCGGGTTAGGGCCTTCCGGGTTGGCCATAGAAGTAAAGCCCTTGCCATTGGCCACAAATAATTTTTTGCCAATCCTTCTTACACAGGTAGGATACCAACCCACCGGGATAAATCCCTCCGATCTGCTCTTTCCCGGTGTTTCCACATCAAAAACCGCCAGGCAGTTATTATCTGCATTGGCAATATAAAGCGTGTTGTTATTGGCAGATAATGCCAGGCCGTTAGTAGTGGACCCAGCCGGCGCATCCGGATACAAGGCCGTTTGCAGCGATTCAATAACCCGTTGACCGGCAGTGCTGATCACCGATACCGAATTGTCATTGGCATTGGCTACGTATAAATATTTTCCGTTGGCAGACAAAATCATTTCGTTAGGATGACTGCCCGTTTTTATAGTATTGGTAATTTTATTGGAGGCAACATCAAATACCGCCACCGCATCGCCTCCCCAAAGAGAGATGTATAACAAGTTCCTGTTTTTAGATAAAGTAACGGTGTATGCTTCCGCTCCCAGCGCCACTTTGCTGATTACTTTATTTGTGAGCAGATCAATAATATATAAACTGTTGTCTTCTTTAGTTGCTACGTATAGCCGGTTACGTGAGTAGTCGATAGTCATCCCGGTAGGACAGATTTTTTCTTTTGGCCACGACAATCCCAACCGGATACTATCTGTTACCAGTAATTTATTATTGCTGATAGTATACTGCCATATTACGTTATCATTGGCGCCGGAAGCATACAGTTTCTTTTCGTCCCTGCTGAATGCAAGTCCCAGCCAGGCTTTGGGGATACTCACTTCATCGAGTACAATCTCCTTTCCGGCATCTATCAGCTGTATGGTTTGTTTGCTTTGACCATTGTTGGTAACCGCTATCAGTTTTTCTGATGGAGATACCACCATATTCAGGGGTAAATCCCCCAGTGGCAACGAATGCCCCACCGGCGTTAAAGCCCAGCCATTGGGCAGCAACACCCGCTTTGCCGCGGTATCTGCTGTTTGGGCATTTGCCTGCAAAGCGCCCAGTAAAGCCAAACCAACAAGTATTCTTTTCATAGTAATTCCGATAAGTGAAGCTGTAAAAATAGGACAGACAGACCCGGCTGATAACGGCCATCAAAAAGGTAATACTAATATAATACAAAAAGCCTGTATCAGCTATTGATACAGGCTTTTATAACAGTATTAAGATTACATATTTCTCCGGTACTGCCCTCCTACTTCATACAGTGCATGCGTGATCTGCCCTAATGAGCAATGCTTCACCGTTTCCATCAGTTCCGCAAAGAGGTTGCCATTGCTAACAGCCACCTGCTGTAATTGTTTAAGTGCAGCGGCGCTCTTATGCTGATGCCTTTGCTGGAAGGCTTCGAGGGTATGGATCTGGAATTCCTTTTCCTCTGTGGTAGAGCGGATCACTTCTGCCGGGATAATAGTAGGCGATCCGTTTTTATTCAGGAAAGTATTTACGCCTACGATCGGGAATTCACCGGTATGTTTCAGCGATTCATAGTACAGGCTTTCTTCCTGTATTTTGTTACGCTGATACATTCTCTCCATAGCGCCTAATACGCCGCCACGTTCGGTGATGCGGTTAAATTCCGTTAACACGGCTTCTTCCACCAGGTCGGTAAGTTCTTCGATGAAGAACGCTCCCTGTACCGGGTTTTCGTTTTTAGCGGTACCCAGTTCACGGTTAATGATGAGCTGTATGGCCATTGCCCTTCTCACACTTTCTTCCGTAGGTGTGGTAATGGCTTCATCATATGCGTTGGTGTGCAGGGAATTACAGTTATCATAAATTGCATACAGTGCCTGCAGCGTAGTGCGGATATCGTTAAAATCAATTTCCTGTGCGTGTAAACTGCGACCGGAAGTTTGAATGTGATACTTCAGTTTCTGGGAGCGGTCGTTTCCTTTGTATTTATACTTGATGGCCTTAGCCCAGATACGGCGGGCCACACGTCCGATCACCGCATACTCAGGGTCCATACCATTGCTGAAGAAGAACGACAGGTTGGGCGCAAAATCATCGATGTTCATGCCGCGGCTCAGGTAATACTCTACGTAGGTAAAACCGTTTGCCAGGGTAAACGCCAGTTGCGTGATAGGATTGGCGCCGGCTTCTGCAATATGGTAGCCGGAAATGCTGACAGAATAGAAGTTGCGGACTTTTTGCGTAATGAAATATTCCTGTACATCTCCCATCAGTTTTAATGCAAATTCTGTAGAAAAGATACAGGTGTTTTGCGCCTGGTCTTCCTTCAGGATATCTGCCTGCACGGTGCCACGAACTGTGCTGAGAGCATGCGCTTTGATCTTTTCATATACATCTTTGTCCAGTACTTCTTCTCCCGAAATCCCCAACAGCTGTAAACCCAGGCCATCGTTACCTGCCGGCAGATCGCCGCTGTAGTGTGGCAGCGGATGATCTTTGAATTTAGTTTTGATGAGGGCCTTTACTTTTTCGGTAAGACCCTGCTCTTTGATATATTTTTCGCATTGCTGATCAATGGCTGCATTCATGAAAAACGCCAGCAGTATGGGCGCAGGACCGTTGATGGTCATGGATACCGACGTTTTCGGATCGCAGAGATCGAAACCGCTGTATAACTTTTTGGCGTCGTCTACAGTGGCGATGCTCACGCCGGAGTTGCCTACTTTACCGTAGATATCAGGACGCACTGCCGGATCTTCGCCGTAAAGGGTAACACTGTCGAATGCAGTAGACAGCCGCTTTGCCGGCTGGTCGAGTGATACGTAGTGAAAACGTTTGTTCGTCCTTTCCGGACCACCTTCCCCTGCAAACATGCGGGTAGGGTCTTCTCCTTCGCGCTTCAACGGGAACACGCCTGCCGCATAAGGGAATTCACCGGGCAGGTTTTCGGTGAGCTGCCAGCGCAGAATATCGCCCCAGTCTTTATACTTAGGCAGCGACACCTTTGGAATACGGCTGTGGCTGAGGCTTTCGCTGTACAGCGGTAGTTTGATCACTTTGTCCCTTACCTGGAACTCGTAAAAGTCGGCGGTATATTTCTTCACCAGTGCAGGCCAGTCCTCCACCAGTTTTTTACATTCCGGGTGTAATGATTTTTCCAGGTGTGCTTTGATGTCGGCCAGTGCGGCGGCGGATGCCGGATGCAGGGCCATTACACCTTCCACCTGGTATAGCTGTGTAGCCAGTTTGCATTGCTCATCCACCCATTTGCTGTAATCGCCGATGGCTTCGGAGATCTCCGCCAGGTAACGTACCCTGGCCGGTGGGATGATCTGTGATTTGGTAGAAGTGGACTTAACGCTTTCATGCGCCATAGGTCCGAAGCTGGCGCCGGTTTTCTCTTCCACTTTTTCCATTACTTTTTCAAACAGCAGGTTGATGCCTGCGTCATTGAACTGGGAAGCAATGGAGCCTACCACCGGCAATTCTTCTTCTTTGGCGTTCCAGAGGTTGTGGTTACGCTTATATTGTTTACGCACATCGTGCAGGGCATCCAGTGCGCCGGCCTTGTCAAATTTGTTGATGGCAATTACATCGGCATAGTCCAGCATGTTGATCTTCTCCAGCTGGGAAGCGGCGCCATATTCCGGTGTCATCACATACAGCGAAACATCGCAATAGTCTGTGATGGCGGTATCGCTCTGACCAATACCGGATGTTTCCAGGATAATAAAATCGTATGCTGCCAGTTTGCAGATATCGATGGCTTCCTGGATATGTTCGCTGATGGCTTTGTCGCTTTCGCGGGTGGCCAGTGAGCGCATGTAGGCGCGTGGGTGGTGGATGGAATTCATCCGGATCCGGTCGCCCAGCAAAGCGCCGCCGGTCTTCTTCTTGGAAGGGTCCACCGAAATCACGGCTACGGTTTTATCGGTCGTATGATTGAGGTAGCGGCGAACCAGTTCATCTGTTACGCTGCTTTTACCGGCGCCACCTGTTCCGGTGATACCGAGTACAGGAGATCTTTCCGGATCTGCGGCGGTGTGGGTAATGTGAGTGCCGGCCGCTTCATCTACTGTAACAGCAGTTCTTGCTTTTTGCCCGGTGAGCATAGCCACCGGCATATCGTTTTCTGCCAGGCTGATGGCCCTGGCAATGATCTTAGGATTTTTATCTGCCTGCAGTTGCGGGATGTCTTCCACGCCGGCGCCGGCAGTTAATGGTTTGATAGCAATATCACACTGGCTGATCAGGTCTTCAATCATGCCTTCCAGTCCCATTTGCCGGCCATCGTCCGGTGAGTAGAGGCGGGCAATGCCGTAGGCATGCAGTTCTGCTATTTCTACCGGGAGAATGGTACCGCCACCGCCGCCAAAGATCTTGATGTGGCCGCAACCTTTTTCCTGGAGCAGATCGTACATGTATTTAAAGAATTCCACGTGGCCTCCCTGGTAGGAGGTTACGGCTATACCCTGTGCATCTTCCTGGATGGCACAGTCTACGATTTCTGCTGCAGAGCGGTTATGTCCCAGGTGAATCACCTCGGCTCCTTTTGCCTGCATAATGCGCCGCATGATATTGATGGCCGCATCATGCCCGTCGAATAAAGCTGCCGCTGTTACAATGCGAACCTTATGTTGTGGTGTATAAGACATATCAATTACCGGATTTTTGACCAGGGATTTCATGCTTCCTGCATGAAATCCGCGAAGAATGCAAGTTACGGAAAAACCAGCTGAACTGCCGGTATAGCGTGGGTTTGCCCAGAATTAGAATTGATTGAACAGGCGCCGGATCTTATTGCAAAATATTTAACTGATCCCGGATCGGGTTAGTATTTCCCTAAAACAACTTTCCCCTGTACATTACCTGTACAAGGGAAAGCGTAAAGTAAGACACAAGGCATTAATGCTTAGCAGTCTTATGTTTCATAACGTGGAACTATAAAATCAAACTAGTGATAAATGATTTATAGTCTTCAAATCTGTTAAATGGAATTTTCTACATACGGCAATAAAACAAACGAAAAAAAATGCTTTTGGCGAACAAGTTAAATTTTGGTTTTATAACTGACGGTTGTTTGCTTCTTAAGATGTGTATATCTTACACAATCTTACTTAAAATTTTGTTAAAAACAAACTTTTTTTTCTATTTAGATAGAAAATTAACACCGCTGTTTTGGGGCACACGAGAGCAATGTCAAATCCTCCGTGGCAGAGGATTTTGGCCTCATTTAAATTAACCGAAATGGCAGAGATTGCAAAAGTGAAGGAGAAAAAAATATTACAACAGCAGTTTTAGAAGCCTATCCCGAGATAACGCTTCTTTCTTTGGTCATATTTATCAAAATTAAATTTATAGAGCTTCGCCGGACGATGAGGCACATCTTCTTCCTCTTCATTCAAATCCATCAGTAAATCCATCGATAAAAACTTCTTTCTGAAATTACGACGGTCCAGTTCCATGTCCAGGATAGCTTCGTACAAATTCTGTAATTCGCGGAGGGAAAATTTGCGGGGCAAGAGGTTGAACCCGATAGGCTGTACCAGCACCTGCTGTTTAAGCCGCTCGTGGCAGGTATCCAGGATCTGTTTGTGATCAAAGGCCATTTCATGCAGCTCTTTCACGCTGTGCCAGTGCAGTTCATTATTACTCATTTTCAGCTCCACATGCTCAATGTTCACCAGCGAATAATAGGCCACGGTAATCACCCGGCCTGCAGGATGCCGCTCCACCGCCCCAAAGGTTTGTACCTGCTCCATGTATACATTATCCAGCCCGGTGCGCGCTTTAAGCACCCGGTAAGCTGCTTCATCCAGCTCCTCCTCCGGGCGTACAATGTCGCCCAGCAACGACCACTTCCCCTTAAACTCTTTGAGATCCGATTCTATTAACAGTACTTTCAACTCATCGTTGTTGAATCCGAAAATAACGCAGTCAACCGAAATGGCTACCTTGAAATAATCCTTTATTTCAACGAGGTGCGTGTTGAGGTTCTTGGTGTACATAGACATCATAAAGACGTGGAATTACAGTAAACTCAGTTAATTCGATAACGCGTGGAACTATATTCAAATGAAAGAAAAAAATATCACATTTAAAACAAAAGTGCCCGGATTTTTTTCAACAGATATCCCTAACCTGAAAGATAAGTTTAAATTTACGGCTCAGTTATACCAATTATGTACACAAAGGAGATAGAAATAACCCTGACGCAGCTGGCCAAAAAGCTGCTCAGCCATTTACAGCAGGAAAAACTGCTGCAATCCATTGATGAAACCCTGGATGCCCTTCGTCGTGTAATCAGTTATAACGACTGGCGCTACTACGTGGAAAGTGAACCCGTGATCAGCGACTATGAATACGACCAGTTGTTTGCCTGGCTGAAAAAACTCGAACTGGAACATCCGGACCTCGTTACATCCGACTCTCCCACCCAGCGGGTAGCACAGGGACTCACCAAAGAATTTATCACCGTACCACACCTGGTACCCATGCTCAGCCTGGAAAACTCCTACAATGCCGACGACCTGCTGGATTGGGATCGCAAAGCACGCGAAAGCGCCGGCCTTGCTGAAATTGAATACTGCATTGAACCCAAGTTCGATGGCGCCAGTATTTCACTGATCTATGAAGACGACCGGCTGACACGCGGCGCCACCCGCGGCGATGGCGTTGCAGGAGAAGACATCACCACCAATATCAAACAGATCCGCTCTATCCCCCTGTCGGCCTCCTTCTCAAAATATGGCATTCACCAGATAGAAATACGCGGGGAAGTACTCATCAATAAAAACACCTTCAAAGCCTTTAACGATAAACGCATCGCCGACAACCAGCCCCCGCTGGCCAATCCGCGCAATGCTGCCTCCGGCTCATTGCGGATGGTAGATCCCAATGAAGTAGCCAAACGCGGACTGGAAGCTTTCCTGTATCACATGAGCTACCATAACATGAACCCGGGAAAAGCAGAACCCGATGCACTCAAAACGCATAGCGGTACGCTGGAACTATTATCTACCCTCGGTTTCCGCAGCCCTGCCAAAGAAAAGAAAGTGATAAAAGGTATACAGGGCGTTATTGACTACGTGCTGAAATTTGAAACAGAACGTGACAACCTGCCGTATGAAATAGATGGCATGGTGATCAAAGTAAACGACTATAACCTGCAGGACCGGCTGGGTATGACCACCCATCACCCGCGCTGGGCCATTGCCTATAAATTCAAGGCCCGGCAGGCCACCAGTAAACTCCGCAGCGTGGAGTTCCAGGTGGGCCGCACCGGCTCTATCACGCCCGTGGCAAAGATCGACCCTGTGCCCATTGGCGGTGTAACCGTAGGTTCTATTTCTCTTTTTAATGAAGAAGTAATTAAAGAGAAAGACCTGAAACTGGGAGATACCGTGCTGGTGGAAAGAGCAGGAGACGTGATCCCTTATATCGTGAAATCCGTGGCCGACCTACGCGATGGCAGCGAGCAGGACATCATCTTTCCTACACACTGCCCCGTATGTCATGATAAGCTCGTAAAGCCGGAAGGGGAAAGCGTTTGGCGCTGCACCAACATCAGCTGTGAAGCACAGGTAGTAGAAAGAATGATTCACTTCGTGAGCAAGGATGCAATGGATATCAAAAGCTTTGGCGAAAGTAATGTGCGCAAATTCTTTTCATTAGGACTACTAAAAGATATACCCGGTATTTATGAACTGGATTTTGAGAAGATAGGCGCGCTGGAAGGCTTTGGTAAAAAATCACTGACCAATCTTCAATCGGCTATTGAGCAATCAAAAACGCAGCCGCTGCACCGCCTGATATTTGGCCTGGGTATCCGTTATGTAGGTGAAACCACCGCCAAAACACTCGCCAATGCAGTGAACCATATCATGGACCTGCAAAACTGGACAGAAGAACAGATCCTCGCACTGGAAGATATAGGACCGAAAGTAGCGGGTTCCATCCGGCTGTTTTTTGCCAACAATGATAATATTGAAATGCTGAACAGGCTGGCAGCCTTAGGTATCAGCATGACGAATACAAAAAAGGAAACACATACCTCGGGTAACCTCAACGGCCAAACGTTTTTATTTACCGGCACCCTGCATAAGCTGAAACGCACCGAGGCAGAGGAAATGGTGGAACAGGAAGGCGGTAAAATAGTGAGCGGTGTGAGCAGCAAACTCAACTACCTGGTAGTAGGCGATGATGCCGGCAGCAAGCTGGAAAAGGCGAAGAAAATTAATACCATTAAGATCCTGTCGGAAGATGAGTTTCTGGCAATGATCAACAAATAATTTTTAGCCTTTGGTTGTTTTGCAATCAAAGGCTGAACACTAACAGTTATGACAGACGAACATTTTATGCGGCAGGCGATGCAGGAAGCACGCAAAGCCTTTGAAGACGGAGAAGTACCCATTGGTGCCGTAGTAGTGCTGAACAACCGCATTATTGGCCGTGGCTATAACCATGTGGAAAGATTGAACGACTGTACCGCACACGCAGAAATGATTGCGCTGACGGCCGCATTCAATACGCTCGGTAGTAAATACCTGATGGAAGCTACTTTGTATGTAACAGTGGAACCCTGCCTGATGTGTGCCGGGGCGCTATACTGGAGTAAAATAGGCAGGATTGTTTATGCCGCGGCAGATGACAAGAACAGCTACCGGAGAGCTACCGGTGACCGGTCCCCGTTTCATCCCAAAACAAAACTGGAGGCCGGTCCGTGCAGCGAAGAAAGTTTACAGCTGATGAAAACCTTCTTTGAACAAAGGAGATAATTACTTTTTGGTGGAATCCATCAGCTTATTCATGCCCATCATTTGCTTCATGGTATGATCCATTCCTTCGGAAGAACCGTCCAGGAAGATGACGTTTCCTTTTGAGTTTTCGGCAAAATGTTTAATGGCTTCAGTCCACATGGAGAAGAGGATTACTGAGGTATCCAGGTTGGCCTGCTGCATTTCTTTGGCGGCCATACTCATACCCTTGGCTACTTCTTCACGGAACAAAGCCACACCCATACCGCGCAACTGCGCGGCCTGGCGCTCTGCTTCTGCTGCAATCTTGATCGCATTACCATCTGCTTCTGCCGCTTTTGTTTTGGTGATCAGTAAAGCCTGACCTTCATTTTCAGCAGCTGCTTTCAGGTTATTGGAAGCCACTACCTGCGCCATCGACTTCATGATCACTTCATCAAAAGTGATGTCATTCATCTGCAGATCCAGCAGGTGGAAACCCCATTCTTCCAGGGTTTTGTCGATCTGTTCTTTTACGTGTTCCGTAATATCTTTACGGAGTCCTAACACCTCTGCCTGTCTTTTAGTAGCTACAAATCCACGGATAGAACCTTCAATGGTGCGAACCAGCGCCTGCATAAAGCTTCTTTCATCCATAAATTTGAATGCCACATTCTTAAGCGTTTCTTCTTCCTGGTTCCACACGGCATACAACAGCATGGCCTTGAAATACACATTCGCCTGGTCAATGGTGATGGCCTGGAATTCCAGTTCCACAGATCTGTTCTGGATGGATACCCTTTTAAATACCTTTTCAATGATGGGTATTTTCCAGTTCAGTCCGGGGAAAAGCACCCGGTTGTATTTTCCGAAGATAGTAGTAACAGCAATGTTTCCCTGCTGCACCGTTACAAACGATGATAGTATGATGACTAAAGCCAGTACTATCAAAACGATCAAGATAACATTCATAGAATGATTGTTTAGGTAGGGTTTAGGCTGGTAAATATAATGAATTAAAGCCAACGGGCAGATGAGGGCATAGTTTTCCCTGTGGATATATAAAGGAAGAATACCGGTGGTTCTGTTATATTCTTTGTTTCCTTCTGAAATATATAAATACGTCGTCCAGTTCTATTTGTTTCAACTGGTACGCCAGCCGCGTTCTCAGGTCTTCCGTTTCATCTTTTATTTTTCTGTATTGATCTTTAAGGATTTCGTAGCGTGCCACAATTTCGTCCGCAGTTGCAGATTCTTCCAGTTGTAAGATGTCAAATGCTCTTTCCTCGGTTATCATAGTCATAGGGGTGTTTCAGCTAATAATCATAGCGGATGTTTAAAAAACACATGTAATATTTAATTCACTAAATTAGTGGAGTTTGAAAAACGAGCAAATACCCAATGTTGGGTATTTTTGAAATATTTAGCAATTTTTAGCAAATATTCTGCAACCAGATATTTCTCCTTAAAAGTTGGCTATCAGGAAAATACAATTTTATTCAAATCCTATCTTACGGGCAATTGCTACCAGTTCTGAGGTGTTACGCACTTTCAGTTTCAGCCGGATGTTTTTCCGGTGGGTTTCCACGGTATAACGGCTAAGGTTCAACGATTGGGCTATTTCTTTGTTGTTCAGTCCTTTTACAGCCATTCCTAATACATCTTTCTCCCGCGGGGTGAGTTTGTTGAAAAGGGTTTCATTCTGGCGGCGCATGATGGCTGCCAATGCTTCAGACAGTTGAGCATTGGTATCAATGGCATTGGTGAGATCTAAAAAGGCACAGATGATTTCCACCACCCTTCCATTCTTATCGTGCGTAAATGGCACTTCCAACCCAAGCAGCCACCGGTAGTCAATTTCTCCTTTTTTGCGGATGCGGGCCAGGCCGCCAAACTGTGCTTTGTTATTGATAAAGGATTGCTGTGCTACAGCTGCCAGTTTGAAGTCTTCAGGATGCATGATGTGTCGGAAAAATTCTATTCCCATACCGGTCATCTCATCAGCAGAAAAACCAACCGTTTCTGCGAGACGGTCGTTGCACCATGTCACACATTTATTATTGTTATCGTAACTGTAAATCATGGCGGGTACATGATGTAAAACGCTCTCCAACCAATGGATACGATTTTTTAAATGCTCATTTTCCTTCTGTAAGGCATTGAGGGAAAAATGTAGCCCCGAGTCCGAGCCTGTCTGCATACTATAAGTTTTAAACAAACAATAGGTAAACAACAACCGGGCATACCTGAAAAATATGCCTGATGTTACGTCCTGTTAAACCGAGTATCCGTAAATATAAAATAATTTTCCATATGATCAAGCCCAGGCATTGATTGATTTCACTAATTATCCGGTTACCCCATTCCCTTTTTACAGTCGCCTGCAGAACATGTGGTTAACTTAATAATAAATATCTAAATTTTAACGGATTGGCAGTAAATTTGGCGACTATCAAGAAATCATATTTTAAAACCCATAAAAATTAGAGTTATGGCATTTACACTTCCGAGCTTACCCTACGCTACCGATGCGTTAGAGCCGAATTTCGATAAACTGACAATGGAAATTCATCATGGTAAGCACCACCAGGCTTATGTAGACAATCTGAACAAAGCAGTAGCAGGCACAGAAAACGAGAACAAATCGCTGGAAGAACTGGTAGCTAACGCCGGTAAAATCAGCCCGGCTGTAAGAAACAATGGCGGTGGTCACTGGAATCACAGTTTCTTCTGGACCAGCCTGGCGCCAAACGCAGGCGGTGCACCAACCGGTAAACTGGCAGATGCTATCAACAGCACCTTTGGATCTTTCGAAGCATTCCAGGAAAAATTCAGCACTGCCGGCGCTACCCGCTTCGGCTCTGGCTGGGCATGGTTAACCGTAAAGGATGGCAAACTGGAAGTTTCTTCCACGCCAAACCAGGACAACCCGCTGATGGATGTAGCTGAGGTAAAAGGCACGCCTATCCTCGGTGTAGACGTATGGGAACATGCTTACTACCTGAAATATCAGAACCGCCGTCCGGAATACCTGAAAGCATTCTGGAACGTTGTAGACTGGAACGCCATCAGCAAACGCTACGAAGCAGCTGTATAAGCTCTCCCCAGTTCATCAAACTGTATAAAAAAATCCCGCCAGGTAAACCTTGACGGGATTTTTTATATGCTTGACCAATTGTTTATAGTTCCCTGATCTTTAAATTTTTGAACCATATTTCGCTGTCATGATCCTGCAACGCAATGTGGCCTTTTTTTGACAACCCCTTACTGTATTGCTTCCGCAAGATGCGGCCGCAATAGTTAATACCGACAACGCAGGAACCAAAAGGTGCTTCATATGTACACGTGTTTAATTACTTGTTCACTACTTTCAGATTCTTCGGATCCCAGTGGATGATCTTATTATCGAAATAGCTTTCGTTACACAGCAGCGCCGGTGCGGCAGCACGGAAACCAAATGTAGGATCTTCCGCTACTTTGCCATTGGTACGCATTGCATTAAACAGGTTGTAGAAGTGATCAAAGTGCGCGCCTTTGTACCCTTTCTCTGCTTCATAGATCATCTTTTCAGGATCCAGCATGTTCGCACGGTGATAGGCATACGATTTTCCATTGTTGGAAGCAGCTGCATTGGCAGTAGCCAGCGGATCGTTTTCATCTACCTGTACGTTATTGCGGAACAGGGTTACCTTATCCCATTCTACCGTCATGGAGCCTTCGCTGCCTACCATGCGCAGGTAGTTGGTACCACCGGTACCATCCACAAAGTTTACGCGGAGCGACAGGTTAAATGCAGGATGTATTTCTGTTTCAGGATAATCAAACATTCCGAGCATAATATCCGGTACTTCCCTGCCGTCTTTCCAGTAACGTAATCCGCCGGTAGCCATTACTTTGTTGGGCCCGAGGGAACCGGTTACCAGGTGAAGACTGGAAAACAGGTGAACGAACAGATCGCCGGAAACGCCGGTACCATAGTCTTTATAATTACGCCAGCGGAAGAAACGTAACGGGTCAAAATCGCGCTTGGGCGCGTTTTTGAGGTAAGCGGTCCAGTCTACTGTTTTAGTGGAAGCATCCGCAGGAATAGGATATTGCCATGCGCCGGTGGGCGACATACGTGCCCAGAAGCCTTCTGCATAATTAAGTTTACCGATAGCGCCATCTTTCAGCAGCTGCCGGGCTTTTTCATTACCCAGGGAGCTCATACCCTGGCTGCCTACCTGGTATACTACCTTTCCGTTGCGTTGCTGCGCTTCCACTACTGCAGGGCCTTCGGTGATATCATGTACCATCGGCTTTTCGCAATACACGGATTTGCCTTTATTCATGGCTGCCACAGAAATATCTTTGTGCCAGAAGTCCGGCACTGCGATGATCACGGCATCAATGTCTTTTCTGTCCAGGATATCCTGGTAACTGCGGGTAGTGTAAATATCATTACCCCATTTCTTTTTTGCATCAGCCAAACGGCCATCATACAAATCACAGGCGGCTATCAGCTTTACACCGGGCACGGTGATTGCCGTATTGGCATCTGCTGTTCCCATACCACCGGCACCTATCAGTGCAATCTGTATCTGGTCGTTCGGACTGTATTTTTCTTTCAGGCGGGAAAGTGATTGAATGTTTCTTTGTTTATCAGCTGCGGTCAGGATACTTGGCAGCAGTGACGCTCCTACTACTCCCTTGGCAAATTTACTGATGAAACTCCGGCGAGAGTCTTCATTGGAATTTACTGGCATGATAACCCATTTAGATTGAGAAATGATATGTGTTTATTATTCACTGGACTCTCAAAATATAATTATTCTACGGGAATTCATAATTTATATGAGAATTGGAAAAGGAGGAATAATGAAGCCTGCAAACAAACTCCGGTGACAACCGGGGCATGTTTGCAGGCTTCAATGTTATCAGCAACGGGGGCGATTACTTCGCTACCGCAAGCAGTTGCTTATATTTTGATGGATTATGCAATAAGTCGATAGCGGTATTTACTTCGTTATCCCATTCGAGCGACCTGATAATACGGCCTCTCTGCAAATAATAGCGGTTCACTATTTCTTCTTCCAGTAACCGTTTTATTTCTGTTTTATTCTTCAGCAGATCCTGCTTCTTATCGTGTTTCATTTTCGCTTCGAGTGTTTCCAGCTCTTTGGCGATGGCATCATAATACTTCTCTTTTTTTGCGGTGCTTTTGAAAGAATCCAGGGCTTCTTCGCTACGTGTTTTGTAGCTGTAATCTTTGTTCTCAAGATAGCGTTCAAAATCTTCGAAGTCGCTTTCAGAGAGCGCAAAAGAGCCGGCAGCAGCTATTTTCGGATGACGATAATAGTAGCTGGTGGCGTAATCAAAAATAAATTGTTTGCGGATGAGGGTAATGGCTACCTGGCTGATGTAGGTAGGATCTACCTTTGCATCCGGTTCAATACCGCCGCCATCTTTTACGGCGCGGCCACCTGCGGTGGTAAATGACTTACGCAGGGAATCCGGCACATAGTCTACACTGCCATCATCGTTGCGGTGTGAGTAGTCGATAGCCTGGATACAGCGGCCACTTGGCGTATAATATTTAGCAGTAGTTACTTTTAGTTTGGTATTGTAGGGCAGCTGACGGGTGGTTTGTACCAGGCCTTTCCCGTAGGAGCGTTGTCCTATTACCAGTCCGCGGTCGAGATCCTGTACGCTGCCGGCCACTATTTCAGCGGCAGAAGCAGAGGAGTGATTGGTGAGCACAGTTAACGGGAGGTGCAGGTCTACCGGTTGTTCGGATGTTTCGTAGTTACGGTCCCAGTTCTTTACTTTTCCTTTGGTACTTACAATGAGTTTATTTTTATCTACAAAGATGTTGGCTACCACAACGGCTTCATCCAGTAATCCGCCGGGGTTGCCGCGCAGGTCGAGGATCATGCCTTTTAAAGCGGGGTTGGTTTGTTTCAGTTGTTCCACCGCTTTGCGTACCATAGCGCCGCTGTTCTCTGTGAACTGGGTCATTTTGATATAGCCGATATCATTTTTCAGGATGCCTGCATAGCTGACAGCCTTCACATTAATTTCCTCGCGGATGATTTTTTTAGGGGTTTCCACACCGGTTACCGGGTTGCGGAACACCATGTCCAGCGGGGTACCGGCAGCGCCTTTAAGCTGCCTGCTGATTTCTTCCTGGGCTACATTTTTGCTGGACTTGCCATCCATACTCACGATGATATCGCCTGGTTTTACGCCGGCCCTGTCCATAGGGCTGCCTTCGTATACATCGGTGATGGAGGTCCATTCGCCGCTGGTGTTGATGGAGGCGCCTACACCGCCGTATTTACCGGTGGCCATAAATTTAAGATCGTCCAGGTTTTCTTCGGAAACAAAATCTGTAAATGGATCTGTTTCTTCCAGCATAGCTTCAATGCCTTTCCGCATCACTTTTTCAGGAGGGAGGTCATCTACGTAATACGTATTCAGTTCCCGGTAGAAAGCGGCGAATATGTCCAGGTTTTTGGCAATCTGGAAATACTTATCGTTTTCATTGAAAGCGAAGATCCCTGCTGTTGTGATGATCAGGAGCAGGGCTGCTGTCAGTTTCCTTCTTTTATTAAAAAACGCACGCATGCAACGAGTGTATAAGATGAATGATAGTAGTTGGCAACCGGTAATAATTATGGTACCGGATCATATCCATGTCCACCCCAGGGGTGGCATGACAAGATACGCTTTATGGTGAGATAGCCGCCTTTGAAAGGGCCATATTTTTTAAATGCTTCCAGCCCGTATTGTGAGCAGGTGGGGGTATAACGGCATTTACTGCCCAGAAGGGGCGAGATAAACCATTGATAAATTTTTATCAGGAAGATAAAAGGGAAACTAAGCCAGCGCACAACACGATTCATAAGCAGCTTTTAGCAGTTAGCTTTTCGCCAGTAAAAAATAAGCGGGCCATTTAACGGAATGTCAAATACCGGTTTTGCTGCAATCAGCTAAAAGCTAACTACTAAGTACTAAATGCTGGTTTGCAGCTTTTTTAAAATTACCGAAATTTTGTCTTTCAGGGTAGAAAAACCGGCGATTTTTTTGTCGGTGTAGATGAGGAAAACGGCGATCTGTTTTGATTCAGACCGAAGGTGGTCGTAGAGTTCCTGCTTTTGCAGGCGCCAGGCTTCACGGCCCAGGCGTTTGATGCGGTTCCGGTCTACCGCATGGGGAAACCGGCGGGTAGCAGCGCTAAAGCCTACCTGCACGGGGTATTTACCCGGTTCTTTCAACGGCATGTAAACAACCCGGTAGGGAAAAACAGAAAACGCTTTTCCTTCACGAAAAAGCGTTTCAATAAGTTTTCTGCTTTTTAACCTTTCTTCCTTAGTAAAAGAATAAGTTTTTATGGCAAATAGTATTTAGCTACTACAATTATTTCAGCTTACGCTCGTCAGAAACAGTCAGCTTCTTACGACCTTTTGCTCTACGGGAAGCCAATACCTTACGGCCATTAGCAGTTTCCATTCTCTTTCTGAAGCCGTGAACGCTCTTTCTGCGTCTGTTATGCGGTTGAAAAGTACGTTTCATTTCTTTTTTTTGTTTTTACCTGTACTATACTAAAACTCCCGTGTTAAAGGATTGTGGTTTTTAAAACGGAAGGCAAAGGTAGCAGAAAATATTTGAAAAGTAAAATTAAAATACGAATTCTTAAATGTAAAGGTGGAATGCAGCTTTCACCACATTCCACCTTTAAGTATTAAGAATTTTAATTATTTAACTCCCAGTTTGGTCTTTACAGCAGCCAGGATATCGTCTGCAGCAGGAGAAACCAGCAGCATACCGGCAGAGCTGTCGATTACGTAGTTGTAACCTTTTTCTTTTGCTACATCTTCAATTGCCTTACGGGCTTTATCGTAGATGGGTTTCAGCAGTTCCTGCTGTTTAGCCTGTACTTTCTGTTCAGCGCCTTCACGGTAGTCCTGGATACGTTTCTGGGCATCCTGGATTTCACGGCCTTTGATTTCTTTCATGTTGTCGGTCATAGTGGCCGCTTTATCATCGAATTCCTTCATTTTCTTCGTATACTCATCTACCAGTGCTTTTCCATCACCTTCCAGTCCCTGTGCAAAAGTTTGCAGATCAGTTTCTGCCTTTTTGGCTTCCGGCATGCTTGCTACCAGTGCCTGTGCATTGATATGCGCTACTTTGGATTGTGCCATTGCATTCACGCTGAACAAACCGGTAACCGCCACAAAAGCAATAATTACGTACTTCTTCATGATGTTGTCTGTGTTTAAAAAAATTTAAATACTTATAGTTAAAAAATAGGTACGGGTTTATTTCTTGACTCCCAATGATTTCAGGATTTCTTCGCTTTTATCCAGCTTGGGATCAGAAAATATAACGGTGGCGCCTGCAGCCTTATCCAGTACAAAATCATACATCCTGCCCGCAGAAAGCTTCTGCACCGCATTGTAAATCTTATCCTGAATGGGCTTTACCAGTTCTTCCCTCTTTTTGAAAAGATCACCTTCGTAACCGAAACGCTTCTTCTGCAAATCCTTTGCCTCTTTTTCCCGGGCTACTATTTCATCCTCCCGTTTACGTTTCAATTCTTCTGTGAGCATTACCTGTTCTGCCTGGTAAGACTTATACATCTTATCCACTTCCTGGAACTTAGCGTCAATTTCCTTCTGCCATTGCTCCGCAACTGCGTCCAGCTTTTTCTGTGACTCCTTGTATTCCGGAATGCTTTCCAGGATATATTTTGTATCTATCACGCAATAGCGCTGTGCACTTGCTGCACCGCCCATAGCCAGCACAATAGCGGCTGTAATAAATAATTTCTTCATGCTACAATAATTTTTCGCAAAACCAAATGACGGTTAAACTTGCAATATATAATTATTTTCCACATTATTCTGGTTCAAACCCGAGCATAAATGTAAACTTAGCAGCGTCTTTTAAACCACCACCCGGCTGGAGACGGTCAAACCCGATACCATAGTCAAATCCAAGCAATCCAAACATCGGCAGGTAGAAACGCATACCAATACCAGCCGAACGGCGTAATCTGAACGGGTTGTACTCATTCAGGTCTTTATAACCGTTGGCTGCTTCCAGGAAGGCCAAACCAAAGATGGTGGAGCTGGGATTTAAACTGAACGGATACCGCAGTTCCATCACATACTTATTAAATACGGTGAAGCCGGAATAGTTGGCAGGCTGACCGTTTTCAGGATTGATGCTCGGATCGGAGGTGTAATACACCGGGTAACCTCTCTGGGAGATGATATCACGGTCGTAGATAGCGAAGTTACTCAAACCATCACCACCCATTTCAAACCGGCCGAAAGGCGACAGGGTTGTACGGTTGTTGTAACGGCCGATGTAACCAAATTTCGCAGCTACTTTCAATACAAACGTTTTGTTATCGCTACCCATCGGACGGCTCAAAGGCACGTACCACTCTGCGTTAAAGCGGTATTTCTGATATTCAATAAATTTAAACTGCTCAGAAGCCGGCTCCTTGGAGTAATCCTTGTCGGGATTAAACAGGGAGTATGGCGGCGTATACTGCGCAGATACCATGAAGTTGGAACCACTGCGCGGGAAGATCTGCTGATCCACAGAAGAACGGGACAGCGTCAGTTTGATGTTGACGTTGTTGGATGTACCGCTTTCAAACCCGGGAATACCAAAGTAGTTATAGTTCTTCAGCTTATACTGCTGATAGTTCACGGAATAGATCAGGGTGAAATAGTCATCCGGCCATTTCAGCTGTTTACCCAGTGATACAGAGGCGCCCAGCACTTTAAAGTGACCATTTGTAGAGGTGGTGGTATCGCCCGGCAGCTTATAATAATCGTTGTATGCGTAAGGGTTCTGGTAACTGCTGTAGAGACTTACAGAAAACTGGTTCCTTTTTTTACCTCCCAGCCACGGTTCTGTGAAGGAGAAGTTGTAGGAACGGTATGCTTTACCATTGGAAGATACACGTACAGAGAGTTTCTGTCCGTCGCCGCTTGGCAATGGATCCCAGGTTTCTTTTTTGAAGATATTACGCAGGGAGAAGTTGTTGAAGGTAACACCGAGGGTACCGGTTAAACCGATATAACCACCCCAACCGGCTGATAGTTCCAGCTGGTCATTGGCTTTTTCTTCCACGGTATAATCAATATCCACGGTACCATCCTGAACGTTTGGTACGGGGTTCATGCCGATCTTTTCCGGGTTGAAGAAGCCGAGATTGGCAATTTCACGGTTGGAACGGATCAGATCCTGGCGGCTGAATTTTTCACCCGGAATGGTACGCAGTTCACGGCGGATAACGTGTTCGTTGGTTTTTTCGTTACCGGCTATACGTACTTCCTTGATGGTTGCCTGCGGTCCTTCACGTAAACGGATTTCATAATCGATGGTATCGCCACGGATGCCGATTTCCACCGGATCAATCTGGAAGAAGAGGTAGCCATAGTCCATGTAGTAGCCGCTGATATCGCCGCCTTCCTGTGACATTTGCTTACCGATTCTTTTTTCCAGCAGTTCCAGGTTATAGATATCTCCTTTTTTGATGCCGAGGATACGGGTCAGTACGGAGTCGGAATAACGGGTATTTCCTTTCCAGGTAATATCACCGAAATAATATTTTTTACCTTCAGAAATCTGCATGTCTACATTCAGATTCTGTGAGTGGGTTTTATAGGTGGTATCTCTTACAATCACCGCATCACGATAACCTTTGGAGTTATAGAGCCCGATCACTTTACCTTTATCTTCGAAGTATTTGTTTTCGTTGAATTTGGCAGAGCTGAACAGTTTAAAGCGGAAATAAGGATCCAGTTTCTCAAATGCGCGGGTAGGCTGCAGGAAGCCATAGGTTTGCCAGAAATCATCCGGCTGGGCCAGGGAATCCACATATACGTGTTCCATATCCGGGTGAAGCGTGAAGCGGGAACGTTCTTTGGTTCCTTTCATCTTCTTCTTGATCTTGGAGTCGGCGATGCTTTCGTTACCTACTATGTTGATATCCTGGATACGTACTTTACTGCCTTTGGTAACGTTAAAGATCAGGTGTTTGGAGTTTACCTGGCCGGTATCCCCTCTTTCCTCGATTTTCACGGTAGCATTTCCAAATCCTTTATCTGCATAAAATTTATGTACTACCCCAATTACGTTTTGTTTCAGGGCCTGTGTGATCACATTTCCCTTACGTAAACCGGCTTTGGTGGTGATATCGTCTGCTTCTGTTTTTTTGATTCCCCTGAAAACGAAGGAGGACATGCGGGGCATTTCCGTTAATCCTATTTCCAGCCAGATCTTATTGTCTTCTATTTTGGTCACATAAATGGTTACATCGGCAAACAGTCTTTGTGACCAGAGGCTCTGAATTGCCTTTGTGAACTGGTCACCGCCCGGATAAGTAACCTTATCGCCGACAGTGAGGCCGGAGAGCGACAACAGCAGTGATTTATCCAGGTATTGAGTACCGGCAACGGTGATATCGGCAATTTCGTACTGTTGCGGAATACCTGTGTTGATAGGAGAAACGGCCGGCGGATTAGCAGGGGGCTGCGTAGGAGGCACGGTATCTTTTTGCTGAGCGGATACACGAATGCCTGCACTGCAACATAATGCTATAGCCAGAAGGCCCTTAGGAAATAATTTCTTCATTCTGCTGAATTTGTTCGCTTGTTTTGCCAAAGCGCCGTTCTCTGGTTTGGTAATTTAAGATGGCTTGGTAAAGATGTTCATTGCGGAAGTCCGGCCAGCGGGTATCTGTAAAATACAGTTCCGCATAGGCCAGTTGATATAGTAGGAAGTTACTGATCCTGCATTCTCCACTGGTACGAATCATTAATTCAGGGTCCGGCAGGCCGGCGGTACAGAGATATTTTTCCCATACCTCTGGCGTCACAGCTACCGGGTCCAGGGCTCCATTTTTCACATCCAGGGCTATTTTCCTGGCTGCATTCACGATTTCCCACCTTGCACTGTAGCTAAGAGCCATAATGAGATTGAGGCCGGTATTCTGGCTGGTAAGGGCAATGGCCTCCTCCATTTCCCGCTGGCATTGGGGAGGTAACATTTCCATGTCGCCTATTACGCTCAGCCGGATATTATTTTTTGATAACGTATTCACTTCCATGCGGATAGTGTTTACGAGTAGTTCCATGATGCCATTAACTTCATAAACCGGGCGGTCCCAGTTTTCAGTAGAAAACGCGTATAGGGTCAGATAACCTATTCCCAGTTCTGCACAGGTGGTCACTATATTACGCACACTTTCTACCCCTTCGTGGTGCCCGTACAGCCTGTCTTGTCCCCGCTCCTTTGCCCAACGGCCGTTCCCGTCCATAATAATGGCTATATGGCGCGGCAACCGTTGTAAGTCCAATTTTTCCTTCAAGCTCATTTGTGTCAGGCGTATTATAACAGATTATAACAGATTAACTAAAAGGGTGCAAAGATACAAAAATAGAGTAATGACTTTTTTGGCAAAGCCTAAGAAGTTGTTTTAACGTAGTTTTAACAGCGAATTCAATACCAGTGGGGATTTTAGCAAATTCGGAGACTTATCATGGCGGTTGGCAGGTACGGAAAGGCCACCCGTAGAAAGGATTTTTTATTGTAAATTAAAATTTACAGTTGTAAGAAGTGAAAAGAATGCTGATCGTTAATTCGATGGTCACGAACTGATCCTTATCCCGGCTGTTTCCTCTTTGCCGTCCTATCACCCCGATGGGGCTGCCTTTTACAGACGACCTGTCCTGCAACTGAGCCGCCACCGTGGGCTGGCCGTTGGGAAGCGCAGGGAAAGCCGCAGGGCCGGCATAAGTAGTGCTTACGTCGTCGAGATAATCCGTTTGGGTGAAGCGGTATAAAGCTTCCAGTCCCACATTTACTTTTTTGGAAATATTATATTTAAACCCTCCCCCGATCAGCCAGGCATAGGAAACCAGGCTATAGGGCTTTCGGTCCGGATACAGGGCCGTGCCCTGCCCTTCCGTGCCCAGGGGCTGTAAAAAATATTTAACCCCGTTCAGATAGGCATACGGGTTATAGTGAAAAATACTGGCGCCCCCCGTCAGATAGGGCGAAAAACGCTCATATAAGCTGCCCGGTTCAAACCGGAAAAAATTAAAATCCCCCTGGAGCGACAGCTCCCATAAATTAGTATTGAAACTAAGATTCCGGCGGTTCTGGAACTCATTTTTATTGTAAACGTCGGAATAGCCAAGTTGCATAAACCGGGCATGAGCACGGAGGCCCACATAGTCGTTCATGTATTTGCGGTAGTAAATCCCAATGGCAGGCTTCAGGGTGTTTAAAGCCCCCCGGGTGTTCAGGTCCCCGAAATATTGCGCGCCTCCCACGGAAAAACCCAGCTCTCCCACATATTCCAGCTCATTTTGTGCAGCAGCACGTTCCGCAAACAAACAACCGGCCGACACCAGCCATATAAAAACGATGTATTTGGAATATAGAATAGGTTTCAGCATAAATCAGTTCTACTTAAACGCTAAAATGCCGGATTTATTTAATGTATGGCTGATGATTATGCTTACTTATTTGGCGTTTGCTTTCCTCACGGGGCATAATTTCTATTACAATCAGCATGAAATGTATTTGTAAATGTAACAATATATTTTACATTTCTATATTTTAATCGTGTTCCGGGCGTCAATGCCCCAGAGTAATTTATTGCGGAGGGTATGCAGGAAATTGCTGTCGTCCAGCCGGAGCAGGCTCAGTTTGAACTCTTCTTTTTTCACGGCCAGCTGCACCCGGTTATCGATGGTTTCCATGCGGCTGTCGAGGGTACAGAGAAACTGATCGCTACGTCCTTCCACTTCAAAGGAAATGATATTGTTGTTGGGAACAATGATAGGCCGTACGTTCAGGTTATGCGGCGCCACAGGCGTGATCACAAAGTTGCCGGCGTCGGGGAATACGATGGGGCCGCCGCAGCTCAGGGAATAGCCGGTGGAGCCGGTGGGGGTGGCTACAATTAATCCATCGGCCCAGTAGGTGTTCAGGAATTCGCCGTTCAGGTAAGTATGGATCTTTACCATGGCAGAAGTATCCTTTTTATGGATGGTAAACTCGTTGAGGGCGTAAGGTACATCGCCAAATAAGGGGATGTTGGCATCCAGGTGGAGCAGCGACCGCTGGTCTACCACATACGTGCGGTTCAGCAGTGCCTGTACCAGTGCATGGATCTCTTCTTTACCGATGCTGGCCAGGAAGCCGAGGCGGCCAAAGTTGATCCCTATTACGGGAATATTGGTATCGCGTACATAACAAACGGTATCCAGCAGGGTACCGTCTCCACCGAGGCTCACCAGGAAGTCTATTTTCCCCGGCAGGTCTTCCGCGGAAGAAAACAGCGTTGGTGCGTTATCGAAAGGAATGTGTTGCTCCAGCGTATGAAAAAAAGGCTCATAGATGATGGCCTCTATCTCTGCCCGCTTTAATTCCTCCAGCAATAGGCGGATGTTTGAAATATCTTCTGTAATAAATCCCCTGCTATAAAGTGCTACCTGCATAATTTTTTAAGCTTTTTACGATCGGCTCTGAAGTGCTACATATCCACGCTCGTGTGTAAAAATAGTCCTTTTTGCCCTAACTGGTTAAAGCTGTATTCGATCCGCAGGCAGGTATCATAGAAGGAAACAATGTCCAGCCCGATGCCGCCGGTATACAGGAAACGGTTATTGAGGAAGCTGTCGCCGGGGAATTTGTTATAGGCGTAACCGGCGTCGCCAAAGGCTTTAGCGAAGATGCGCACCGGAACGGTATTAAATTTCTTTGGAACAATGGGCAGCTTTACTTTAAAAGAAAGGAGTTCCTGCCGGAGCGTTGATTTGAGAATGGCAAAGCTGGTACCGTCTATCACGTAATATTCCAGTCCGCGCAGGTAATCATCGCGGTAGCCCAGCGCCTGCTGGTTAATATACGGCTGTTCATTGGAGAGTTTGGCCACACTGCGGATACCCAGTGCTGCAAAGGTTTTGGGCCGCAGTTGCCAGTACTTGGCCATATTGAGCCGGAAATGAACATCATCCACATCATTGAGGGAGCCTATGCCTTTTTTGCCTACTTCTGCCAGTATCCGGAATCCTTTGAGGGGATACACCCAGCTATCTGCCTTAATATAAGTAAAACGGTAGGTGATATCTATGAAACGTACGTTGGTGCGGCCTTTCCCCAGGTAGTTGGGGTTGATGATGGCTACTGAATCCGCTACTTTTTCATAGTTATAATTTACAAATACCTGGTGCCGGGTGTTGATGGCCCGGCGGTAGCTATAGTTAAGCCCGATGGTGTATACCTGGCGCAGGAAATCATCTTTCCGGAAAAACTGCTGTTTATTATTGCTGGTGCTGTCGTTCACCTCACGGTTACGGTTATAGGACGCGATGATACCGAGGCCGTGACGGAAACGTTTATCGATATACGGTATATTATACTGGAGGGCGAAGCGCTGGGTGTAACCGAACTGCAGCGCGGCGTTCAGCGCATCGTTTCGGCCGGTCAGGTTTTCCTGGGTGCCGCTTACGCCAAGATTGATGCGGCTAAGGCTGTGATTTTTTTCCACCCACCACTGGTTAAAGTTACGGTCTGCCAGTTTGAAAATGGGATAGGCGAAGGTGTACCAGCGTTCCCATACTTCAAATACCAGGTCGGCTTCGTTACCGGTCCAGTTTTTTACGTTGGCGGTAACATTGAGGAAGAGGGAGGTATTAAGTAATTGTTTTCTTCTTTCTTCCAGGGTAGCGGAGAGGTCGCGGAGATAGATGGTATCTCCGGGCACGGTGCTTATTTCCCGGAGAATGATGGACGTCCGGGTTTTCTTATTACCGGAAACGAGGATGTTACGCACTACCAGGTAGCTGGTATCCATTACAGACACAGACTGTCCTTCAGCATTTTCCGGTATCACAATTCCCAACAGGCAGACCAGGGCCAGCAGGTAGTAACAGCATCTCAGCATGTAGGTCCTTAAAGCATTTTAAAAGTTGACAATAGCCAAATATAACAAAAACCAATGGCGGAAATTGTCTTTCTGAGGATTTTACATACCGATATAATTCATCAGCAGGTCGTAGTTTTTCTTCAGCAATTCTTCTTCCGGCTCTTCTGCAAAAATGTATTTGATTACATAGTTGAAGCGTTCGAAAGTGGCTACCAGACCTTGCAGTTCCTGCCGGTTTGTTTTCAGTACCACTTCGAGTTTGCCGGTAACGGGGTTGGTGATGGTGTTTACGCTCAGGAGGGTCACATCATTTGATTCAGCGATACGGGCAATTTCGCTGAGGGCGTAATCGCGCGGATCTACTTCAAACGCGATGATACCACCGGGTTCCTTCACCCCGTTATATCTTGCTAAAGCTGCCAGCAGGTTATCTTTGGTAATAATACCGAGGTATTCATTTTCCTTGGTTACTACCGGGAGGGCAGACAATTTAAAGTCGTAAAAAAGTTTGAGTGCTTCAAATAGATGAGCGTATTCCATGACAGCCGGGCGGGTACTGCTGTACTCCATAGATTCCAGGGGTACATCCGGATCTTCGAGATCCATGATATCGTCTTCTTCCACCAGGGCCAGGTATTTGCTATCTACAACCATTGGGAGCTGCGTAAGATGATACTCGTTCATCAGGCGCAGTGCCTTTGTTCCTGAATCCGAGGGATGCAGAACAGGTACTGAAGATATGAGTTCTCTGGCGATCATGTTAGCGTATTCTGATACAATAATAGTAAAGAATATGCCAACAGAAAAAGAAATTACATGTACGCGAAATCACTGCACCTGTTGGTACAGTTACCAGGATGCCGGGAAAGTGCCGGTTTAACTGGCAGGTTGAAACTTCAGTTTCTCCAGGAAAGCGTGCAGAATTTTGTTGAATTCTTCCGGCACCTCCATCATGGGAGCGTGTCCGCATTTATCAATAAACTGCAGTTCAGAATTAGGTATCAGCTTTTTAAATTCTTCGCCTACCATAGGAGGAGTAACGGTATCGTTCTGGCCCCAGATCAGTAAGGTTGGTTGTTGGATATCTTTCAGTTCATCTCCCAGGTTGTGGCGGATGGCTGATTTTGCCAGTGTGATGATCTTGATCACTTTCAGGCGGTTGTTCACTATCTCAAACATTTCGTCTACCAGTTCTTTGGTAGCTATTTTCGGATCATAGAAAGTAAGTTCTGCTTTTTTGCGGATGTATTCATAGTCGCCGCGTTTAGGATAGGTTTCACCCATTCCATTTTCGAACAAGCCGGAGCTGCCGGTAAGGATCAGGGATTTTACGGGTGCTTCAGGGTGTTTTAACAGGTATACGATGGCTACGTGACCTCCCAGTGAATTGCCCAGCAGGTGTACATTTTTGTATCCCCTGGCTTCAATAAACTTGTGCACATATTTGGCCAGTCCGCCTACCGATGTTTCCAGGATGTTTAAATCGTACAGGGGTAACATCGGAATCACAACCTTGTTATACTGCCGGAAATATTCGATCATGTGCGAGAAATTGCTCAAAGCACCAAAAAGTCCATGCAATAATACCAGTGGTTCTCCTTCTCCTTCTTCTATAAAATTAAACTTACCCTGTGTTTTGATTTCGTAATCCATTGCCAAATCTTGAAAGTCAATTTTACGCTAAAATAATTCTTTTTATTAATCTAAATAATCTTTGGAACGAGTTATCCAGGTTGAATATGCCGGGCTGCCTGCTCAAAAAAAGATTGTAACTCGGTGAACATATTCTTAAAAACCGGGATCACACTTCCTATATGATCCAATACCCACGGGCCAATATTCTCAATATAAGGATATACCACAGATTGCAGCTTTGTTTCAGGACTCAGCCAGTATACCTGGTTGGCCATCCACAGCACTACACTATAAATTATTATAAATATAACGCTATACAACAGTATTCCGCCCAGTTTATTCAGCCAGCCCAACATTACCAGCTCTACCAACTTCTGCAGCGCCCCGGCTCCCAACCTCACGAGTAATATTACTCCCAGGAAAAGGCACACAAAGCAGATCACAGGTACCCAGCGGGAATGCATTTCCCAGTGTTCCTGTACATATAAGGCGGTAATTGCTGTTAGTTTCAGGGCTGCCGCTAATCCCAATACGGCGGCTACCAAAGAAAATAAGGCTACTATCAAACCCCGGGTGTAGCCCCGGTAGATGGCAAAAACCATGATGATAGCAAAAATAATGTCTATAGGCATGATAGAAATATAGGGAATCTGGTATTTAACTACCTGATTTTTTAGTTTCCGGGAGATGTTTACCTGCCCGGCTACCGCTCTTCAACCAGTTAAATACCAGACAGCACTATTTAGTAAGCAGTTCTTTCACCAGGGCGGAAATGGCCTTTCCGTCGGCTTTACCGGCCAGTTGTTTGGTGGCAACGCCCATTACTTTACCCATATCAGCGGGTGAACTGGCGCCGGTGGAAGCAATAATATCTGTAATGGCTGTACGTAGTTCTGCTTCGTCCATTTGTTTGGGAAGGAAGCGTTCAATCACTACCAGCTCCTCTTCTTCTTTCACGGCAAGGTCTTCACGGTTCTGGGCACGGAAAATTTCGAGAGAATCCTTTCTTTGCTTGGCGAGCTTCTGCAACAGCTTGGACTCGTCCGCTTCGGTAAGGTCTCCGTGGGCGCCTTCTGCTGTTTTGGCTACCAGGATAGCCGCCTTGATAGCACGCAGTGCACGCAGGTCAGCTTCCTTTTTACCCAGCATCGCAGCTTTGATTTCTGCGTTGATATTTAGTTCTAATGACATATGGTTAGGTTTAATGGATTATTTACCTGCTTCTTCGGCAGCCTGTTTGTCCTGGAATTTCTTAAAGAAATCCTTTGCAAAAGCACGCATATCGTCTGCCTGATCTTTATAAGGGGTGGCCCTTCCGTAGGTGTCAGCCATTGTCATCATGGTCTGAAAAAAGAAATCCGCCATTTCATCCACCATCATGTCTTTTGTCCACAGGTCAATACGCAGCGCAACCTTTTCAGCCGGATCCCAGAAAGATACGATCATGCCTTTGGCCTTGACCATTCTTTCTTCCTTGTTATCTGTAGCGCTCCACTCTATCGACTCGGGCACCTTCTGATCGTCCAGTCCAACCTGGATCTTTATGGTAGATACTTTACTCATGATTTTCAATTAAAGCGCAAAAATAGCCATCATTTACTGATTTTGGAAAAACCCGTGCCGGTGAGATGATTCCACAGCTGTTCCGCAGCATGCTCCCAGCTGCTGAAAGGCTTCGCCGCAGGGATCTTAGCCAGTAAACGGGATCTTAATTGTTCATCTTTATATAAAAGACTCATTTTTTCTGATAAATCATCCAAACTCGCCGGATCAGCGTATAATACCGCGTCTCCGCCTGCCTCCCGGGCAGCCGCCCCCTCCAGGGCAATCACCGGTACCTCACACCGCTGCGCCGCATATACCGGCAGTGCAAGCCCTTCCAACCTCGACGGATACACGACGGCATAAGCGCCACCGGTGAGCCGGGCAAGGGTATCTTCATCCGCATCTTCTATACACACCACGTCCTGCCTGAACTTATAGCTCTGTAAAGCAGTGGCAATATCCGCTCCGGCCGGGGTTACACTCCCTGCCAGCACCAGTTTGATATTACTCCGCTGCCGTTTCTTCAGCGCTGAAAATGCTTTCAGCACCGGTATAATATTATTCCGGGGATGCATACTGCCCGTTACCAGGAAATACTCCGCCCCACCGGAAAAAGCCCGCTTCACGGTTTCGCGCTGCTCCCATTCCAGGGGCTTATACAGTTCGCTGATACCGGTTTCCAGCCGGACCAGCTTATCTTTTACGCCGGGTGCGTAACGCAGCACCTCATCCTGTGCTGCATCCGACAACACGGCTATACGCCGCGCCCGGTCGAGGTACTTCGTGATATTGTTTTTGAGCGACCGCTGTTGCACACCCGGCTGCAAACCGGCATCACGTAAAAACGAAAGATCTCTCAGCAACAGTCCCGCAGGAATTTTACTACGCAAAGGCAGCGTGCCATCCAGCCCCAGGAACAGGTCCGGGCGGAATGGCTTCATAGCCCGTACCAGCTGCCACTCCTGCCACCAGTACAAATGCCAGGGCTTATTGCCTTTCAGGGGCAACACCACATTGGTCACATTAGCCGGTACCTTCAAACCGGCCGGTACTTTTCCGTCAAAAAAAAATGTGAACTGATGCGCTGGCTGCTGCCGGCACATCGCCAGTATTATTTCCGTTGCCACATTCCCGGTATCGGCAGGCATGTCCTGTCGTAAACAAGCGGCATTAACAGCAATTTGCATAAACGATTCCTTTGTCTGCGAGCTTGCAAACCTACACAATTTTAGATTCGGGACTGATGGATTTTAATCGCCCGGCTATTCCGCAGACTTATTGGTAAGGAAAAACACCTGTGGAGGAGTTACATTGCCGGTGTTACCCAAAGACGCCAGCCTGATAGTTACCTCGTAGGTTTTTAATGGCTTCAGATGACGGAGCGTAATAGTAAAGGGAGTAGTGCTGATATCCGCTATATCGTCCTGCGGCAGCGGGATAAGACCTGTTTCTGTGGCTACATTCAGCGTTACCTTCACCCCCTTCTCAGGCAGTTTACTGGTAACATTTACTTTCAGGGCATAGGTGCTGTCCTGCGCCATGTTATACTTCCCTACCTGTACTTCGGGCAGTTCGAAAGCCAATGTTTCTTCCTGCACATTGGGTGCAGGATTATCTTTTTTCTTCTTTTTACAGGAAGAAAAAGTAAGCATTGCAATAGCTAAGAAGACAGGGAGACAGGTTTTCAATAACATATTTCTAGTTATATAGGAGCATGAAATTAGCTTTTTTTAATATGCAAATCAAATTTTACTTCTTACATCCAGCGCATCCCGCAATCCATTACCTAACAGGTTGAAAGCCAATACCAGCAGCATAATCGCAACGCCCGGCGCCAATGCCAGCAGGGGATTATGGGTGATAATGAAATTGTAGTTCTCTTTGATCATCAGCCCCCACGATGGCTGTGGCGGCTGCACCCCCACCCCCAGGAAGCTGAGCCCCGCCTCCACCACAATAGCGGTGGCAAAATTACCGGCGGCTACTACCATCACCGGCCCCATAATATTTGGTAAGATATGTTTCACAATAATCCGTACATGTCCATAACCCAATGCCCTCGCGGCTTCCACGTATTCCAGCTCCCGGATGCCCAGCACCTGCCCGCGGATAATACGGGCAACGCCCACCCACATAGTGAGTCCCACGGCAATGAACACCTGCCAGAACCCCTTTCCCAGCGCCAGCGTGAGCGCAAACACCAGCAGCAGCGTTGGCATGGACCATACCACGTTCACCAGCCACATCACCACATCATCGGTACGGCCTTTGAAATAGCCGGCTATGGCACCCAGCAGCACGCCAATGCTCAGGGAAATGACTACAGCAATACAGCCTACGCCTAAACTTACCCGCGTGCCAATCAGCAACCGGCTCAGGATATCCCGGCCAAACTTGTCGGTACCCAGCCAGTAGGTGCGGGAGAAAATCCGTTCAGCCAGTATCTTCTCCTGCAACGCTTTTGATGACAGGGGGTTGGCTGGCGCATTGCCATACCAGATCTTCGTGAGAGCATAGGTTTCTTCCCGGCTGGTAGATTCATCCACATACCGCTGCACGACCAATATGCTATCCCTGAACTGCCACGACCGGATAGGTATCCAGTTGAGATCGGATTCCTGGCCGTACAGCAACCGCTGGTAAACGGATACCTTTTTCACAGGCTGCTCTTTCCACACCGCCAGCATATTGATCCGGAAACCAGGGTGTTGCCCCTCTATTTCCAGCACCATCCTGTTGGCATTGGGCGTATGATCCGGCGCAATAAAATAGGCAGTGATACTGATAAACACTGCCACCGCAATGACCAGTAAACCGGCCACCGCACCTTTATTCCGGTATAACTTTTTCCAATAAGGCTGCATGTCTGACAAAGGAACCAGGATTTAATTTACCTGCCGGCCTTTCCACTGATAACTGCCAAACTTCCCAAGCCACCCGGCAACAACAATATAAGGAATATGAAATATCTGTCCCGGAATAAACCATAACAGCAGTTCTGTTTTATTAAAAAACCTGGCTACGGGGAGCAGGAAATAAAGCTCCAGGGTTATTTTGAATAGTAAAATAATAAGGAACCACGGCCACCATACCGGCAGAAACACGGCCATTACCGCCAGCGCCAGCAAGCCGGCGTTGAACAGGTATACCAGCAGCAGTACCCAGGTGAGTCGTTTATCTTCATACTTATCTGCTTTAGACGACCAGCGGATCCGCTGGTTCATAAAGTCTCTCAGCGTATCCACCGCGAGTGTACGCACTACTGCGTCTTCACACTTCAGGTAGCTCACCTTATCGGGATATGCGCTGTAAATTTTATACATCAGCAGCATATCATCGCCGGAGGCGATATTATCGATGCCATTGAAACCGCCTACTTCCAGGAAGGCTTTTTTCTCATAGGCCAGGTTAGCGCCATTACACATGGTACCGGAGGCCAGTTGTGCAGCTGCGCCGGTAATGCCCTGCATGGTCATGAAATCGAGCGACTGTAAGCGCTTAAAAAAGTTATGTTCTTTATAGAAGCTGACCGGTGCGGCTATAAATTTAGGTTGATGATGTTCGTAAAACTGTACCAGTGTTTCAATCCAGCGCGGCCCCATTACACAATCGGCATCGGTGGTTACAATAAGGTCGCCGGTGGCTTTTGAGATCGCAATTTCTATGGCTTTTTTCTTGAAAGAATTCAGCCGTTCTTCTTCATTGAGATACTGTTTTAATTCCAGCAGGTGAATATTTTCTGCCGGGAAATTGCGCACCACTGCCGCTGTTTCATCTGTAGAAAAATCATCTATTACTATCACTTCCAGCAAGGCCGGGTTATAGGTTTGCTTCTTCAATGCTTCCAGCAGGGCCGGCAGATTGGCGGCTTCATTCCTGGCAGGAATGATCACGGTAACGGCAGTACGGCAGGCCGATGGCGCTGCCGGTGAAAAACTTTTCAGGCGCTTCCAGCCCAGGCTATACCATAACATCAGTATACCATACCCTAAAGCCAACACCAATAATATAATTACAAAAAGATACATCCGGGTTAAAGATTTGTTTTGATGATAAGCCCCAGTTGAGCAGAAATCAGCTGATGGCCTTTTTCCATTACCAGTATTTTGCAGGGAAAAGAACCATCTGAAAAACGGGTACCCAGCACAGGTGGAATTACACGGTCGTATTTCCCGAATATCAGGAGAGTTAGAACGTTATATCTGGATAATAATTGTTTACACAATTTTTTATCCGGCATCATCCGCCGCAAATTGGTCCATACGTTGTACACCAATTCCCTTTTTTCCGTTTCATTCATACGATGCAGCGCAAATTTGTACACGCTCTGGTTCAGCAACCCCAATCTTCTCCAGGTATGCAATAACGTAAAAAACAGCCTGGGATGGTAGGTATTATATTTAAACAGCCTGTTTCCGGCAGCGGTTTGGGTTACAAACATATGCCAGGGGTTATTTCTCAGGCCATCTCCGGCTGCGATGATCAGGTGATTGATTCTGTCAGCCATCCTTTCCACGAGGCAAAGCGACAGTCGCCCGCCCATGCTGTAGCCAAGCAGGGAAAAGCGCTCCTTCCCGTGCTGCTGCAGTAATAACTCCACCAGCGCCACCAGGTCGTCTTTCTCCAACACCCGGTTTTCCTCCCATTGGGTGCTGCCGTGCAGGGGCATGTCCAGCGCCACTAAAGTGAAGGTATCCCCCAATGTGGCGGTTAACGGGTGAAAATGGGCCGCACTTTCGCCAAAGCCGTGTAAACAGATCAATAGCTCCTCCCCGGCACCTTCCACGGTGCCGTGAAACCGGCTTTTCAAATATGACAGATAAAAATCAGGCATAAAGGGCAACAATGATACAGAATAAATGCCTAATGGCGATGGATATGATTATAGGGAAAGGCATTGATCCGGCTATAAGGCGGCACACACCCGGGATAGTTACTATGTGACTTCCCTGGTTGCATTCATATTATACCAGTAATAAAGACAGTGATAAGCCATAGATAACCAGCATCTTTATAGATACGGGTTATCTACGGCTTAAATACGGCTCATATACGGCTTATCTACGGCTTATCCCTAAATGGCGGGTACCTGGCACCCGGTAGTCTATTTATTTTTTGTTAAAAATAGCGGCCTCCCAACAGGAGTGCCGCATTTAACTTACATTCAGTAAGTTAATACAGCAGGTATCAGGGAAATCAGCTTAGCCCTCCCGGTGGCCGGTTTTGCTTAATGCTTTTTTCAGTAAATTACAGAACTACCAAAAATACAGTAACATGGACGCAACAGTTGAAAATAAGACTGCGTTAAAAGGCGCAGAGTTCCTGGTTAAGGAGAGTGCTCCTGAGGAAGTGTTTACTCCCGAAGATTTTTCGGAAGAACAGCTGATGATTAAAGACATGGCAGATCAGTTCATCAGTAAAGAGATAACACCGATAGTGGAGCGGATAGATAAGCTGGAAGAAGGATTGATGCCCTCGTTGTTGGAGAAAGCGGGCGAACAGGGATTGCTGGGCGCTTCTTTCCCGGAGGAATATGGTGGTTTAGGTAAAGATTTTGTGACCGCAACAATCATCAACGAAGGACTGGGTGCTGGTCACTCTTTCTCCGTTGCTATGGCGGCCCACACGGGCATCGGCTCTTTACCGATCCTTTATTTTGGTACTGCAGAACAAAAACAAAAATATATACCCAAGCTGGCTACCGGTGAAATGAAAGGCGCTTATGCCCTTACAGAACCTGATTCCGGCTCCGATGCACTGGGTGCTAAAACCACCGCCAAATTAACGGACGATGGTAAATACTATATTTTAAACGGGCAAAAAAGCTGGATCACCAACTCCGGTTTCGCTGACGTGTTTACCGTGTTTGCAAAAATTGACGGGGATAAGTTCACCGCCTTTATTGTGGACAAAGGTACTCCCGGATTCACGCTGGGCGCAGAAGAACACAAAATGGGGATCAAAGGATCTTCCACCCGCCAGATCTATTTCCAGGACGCCAAAGTACCGGCAGAAAATGTGCTGGGCGTAATTGGCAAAGGCCACCTCATTGCTTTCAACATCCTGAACATAGGCCGTTTGAAACTTTGTGCAGCCGCTCTGGGCGCCTCCAAAAAATGTATCAATACCTCCGTACAATACGCCAATACCCGTACACAGTTTAAACAACCGATCGCCAACTTTGGCGCTATCAAACATAAACTGGCGGAAATGGCTATCCGTACCTGGACATCAGAATCAGCCCTGTTCCGCACGGCACAGCTGATCGATGAAAAGGAAAAAGAACTGCTGGCAGAAGGCAAACCCTTCAACGAAGCCTTGCTGGGCGCCGCGGAAGAATATGCAGTGGAATGCGCCATCCTGAAAGTAAACGGCTCCGAAGTGCTGGACTACGTAGTGGATGAAGGCGTACAGATTCACGGTGGTAACGGTTTCAGCGATGAATACATCATTTCAAAAGCCTACCGCGATTCCCGTATCAACCGCATCTTTGAAGGCACCAATGAAATCAACCGGTTACTAACCCTGGATATGACACTGAAACGTGCCCTGAAAGGTAAACTGGACCTGATGACGCCTGCCATGAATGTAATGAAGGAACTGATGAGTATTCCCGACTTTGGCAACGATGATGAAAGTGCTTTCAGCAAGGAAAGGAAGATGATCGTTAACTTCAAAAAAGCCATCCTGATGGCTGCCGGCGCCGCTGCGCAGAAGCTGATGGTGAAGCTGGAAAACGAACAGGAAATCCTGATGGATATTGCCGATATGGCCATTGAAACCTTTGTGGCTGAAAGCGCCCTGCTACGCTTAATCAAGCTTACCAACAGCAAGGGCGAAAGCGCCGCTTCACTCCAGGCAGATATTGTACGCACCTTTATTTACGATGCGGCCGACCGTATCAATAAATCCGGTAAAGATGCCATCAATGCCTTTGCAGAAGGCGATGAACAACGTATGATGCTGCTGGGCCTCAAACGCTTTACCAAAGCAGAACCATTTAATGCAAAAGATGCCCGCAGAAGAATTGCGGACAAACTGATTGCAGATAATAAATACAGCTGGTAACAACCAGCTTAAGCACTTGAAAAAATGCAGCGGAGTACCATATTTCGCTGCATTTTTTCTAAATGCTTTTTTCCTATTCCCCTCACCTGCTTATCTTTACCATCTTTCAAAGATATTGATGACAGGGTATGACGCTATCAGCAAAGTTTTTTTCTACGTTTCTTATTACCATCGCTATCCCCTTTCTTGCAAGCAGTCAGGCAACACTGCGTATCAGTCAGCCTTCAAGGGATCAGAATAATGTAAACACACCCAGACAATTTATTGCCGGCCGCACCTGTGTTGGCTGTACGGTGAAGATTAATAACGATACCGTACACGTTTATACCACCGGCACTTTTGCTGCAAAATATGAACTGACCACTGGCAGAAATTCCTTTTCCGTTACCGCTACCACACCTAACGGAGAAACATATACGAAGAATATTACCTATTACTATAACCAGCCTCCGGCGCCTGCTGCCACCAGTATTTTCCGGATAGATTTTATGGAGATATCGCCCTCCGGGAACCTTCAGCTTTCCGAAGGAGATACGTTGCGGATAAAGATGAAAGGCTATCCCGGCCAAAGCGCCAGCTGGTTCAACGACGTACCACTAAAGGAAATGCCCGTTTCGCAAACAGGCGGAGTACCAGGCTATTACAGCGGCAGTTACATCATACAACCACGCGACTCCCTGCTGAATGGAAAAATTATGGTGCGCCTCCGCAAACAAAGCGGCGAAACTGCTATCCTGGGTAGCACCTACCGCTACAGCGTAATGCACAATGAAATACCATTCACCGGCCGTACCATCGACAATATGACCTACCTCACTGCCAGTCCGAATGGCGACCGGCTGGGACCCGACAAAATCGGTTACCTGGATAAAGATGTGCTTTTACATATTGTGGGCAGACAGGGAGACTATTACAAAGTAAGGCTATCCTCCCGCACCACCGCCTTTATTCCGGAGCCGTTATTGGACACGGAGATCCCCCAGGAAGAGCTTCCCGTAAGCATTGCAGACGATGCCAAAATATGGGGAGATGAAAAATATGATTATGTGTCGGTGGCCTTATCTGATAAACTGCCATATACTTCCACGCAACTGGTTTCTTCCAAAAAGATCATCATCGATATACACGGCGCTTATGCAGAGAAAGGATTGAATACGGTGTTGCAAAACACCAAAGAAATCACATCTGTAGCATGGGGGCAGCCATCACCCGATGTATGCCGCATGGTGATTTCCCTGCAACACGCGCCCTGGGGCTACCAGGTGTATTACGATAATAACCGTATAACGGTAAAGGTTAAACGTGTACCGAAAAACTTATCGCTGAAAAATATGGTGATAGGTCTGGACCCCGGCCACGGCGGCGGCAACCCGGGCGCTACCGGTCTTACCGGCGCGGTAGAAAAAAACATGACCCTGGTGCTTTCGCTGCAACTGAAAACATTGCTGGAAAGAGAAGGCGCTACTGTGATCATGTCGCGCACCACAGAAAAATTTGTTGCCAACGAAGACCGGCTTTCTTTTTTCCGCAGGGCCAACCCCGACCTGCTGCTGAGTATTCACCTCAATGCTTCCGGCAACCCTGTTGATGTATATGGCACTGCCACTTACTATAAGCAACCTTTCTGCGAACCGCTCAACGCGGCTATACATGAGCGTTTGCTGCAAACAGGTCTTTATGATTTCGGCAATAACTCCGGCTTCAACTTCATCCTAAACAACCCTACCGAGTTCCCCGATGCCTTAGTGGAAACACTTTTCCTCAGCAACCCCGGCGACGAAGAAAAAGTGCTGGACCCTGCGTTTCAGCGGGAGCTGGTTACAGGCATCGTGGAAGGCGTAAAGGATTATCTCCGCGAAGCAGTGAAATAATGCGGAGGACCGCCTTCGGCGGTGGTAAATTGTCTTGGAGCAGGATTACACTGATTAACCGTGATTAACCTGATTTTTACTATAATGATTAAGGGAGATACAGGCGAATCTATTCGCTTATATCTCCCTTAATCTGTTAAAATCAAATATGATCAAATCTTAGTAATCAGTATAATCAGTGTAATCCTGCTCCAAGACAATTTACCACCGCCGAAGGCTGTTAATGAATGTTCCCTAAGTAAGCAGACAGCCGGTTGATGGCCGCAGCTACTATTCCAATCTGTTCCTGTGCTTCCTTCCAGCGGCGTTGCTCAATGGCTTCTCTTACGCCAGGAATGGTTTTAACGCCATAGCCGGTATAAAATCCGGGAGCATACAAGGTATGCTTATACCAGCTGCGCGCAGGCAGGCCGGCATCGTTAAGCAGTTGTTGCTCGCCCTGGTACAGCGCTTTGTTGGCGGCGGCGGAGAATTGCTTCCTCGCAGCAAGCGATGTGGTAACGGTGTCTAAACCGGTGAGGGCATTCTGCAAAGGAGAAAAATCGAGATACGGTACTTCTGATTTGAGAAGTGGAGGCGACAAATGTTTGGCGGTATCCGTAGTGAGCTGGTATTTGCGGTCACGGATCAGCTGATTTTCGATAGTGGTAGACTCGCGCAGGCTGCTGGTGAGTTCCGTTAACTCATTCACATAACCGTTTACGGTTTCATAGAGCTTGCGGTAATCGAATGGCAGGGTAACGGTGTTGGCTACACGTAAAGCCGTATGACCGGCAGTTTGTGAAAGTGCCACGCCGTAATTAAAGCCGGGATCTTTAAACCGGGTATAGTCGTCGTAGGAATCGTAGATGGAGTGGTATTCGCCGCCTGCATCTTCTCCCCCAAAACCAAAATCAAGAGAAGGTACGCCCAGGTGCTGGAGAAAAGAAGAATAGTCGGAACCCGAGCCCATAGCGCCGATTGCGATGCCTTGCTTTGCCAGCTTTTCCTTTTTCAGTTTAGGCGTAGCGGCCTTTAACACCTCTGACGCCTGTTTGCGGGCAAGGATACTGACCTGTGTTTGCGGATCGGTAATATCACGCGCCACTTCATTCACGAGGGTTTCCAGGGCATGAGAGCCGCTGGCATTGAGGAAACCACGGCCATTGTTATCAGAGTTGATGTATACCACTGCTTTTTCTTTCAGTTCGGCCGCATGGTCTTCCACCCATTCGGTAGAACCCAGCAGGCCGGGTTCTTCTCCGTCCCAGGCGCAGTAAACCAGTGTACGTTTTGGCTGGTAGCCTTGCTTATGCAGCGCACCGATGGCTTTGGCTTCTTCCAGGAGAGCGGCCAGTCCGCTGATGGGATCGGCGGCGCCATTTACCCAGGCATCGTGGTGATTACCGCGGATCACCCATTGATCGGGTTGTTCGCTGCCTTTCAGTTTGGCGATTACATTATAGCAGGGGCGTATCTGCCAGTCGAACGACAGCTTCAGGTGTACCCTGGCTTTACCGCCGCCGATGTGATAGGTAAATGGGAGGGCGCCTTTCCACTCGTCCGGCGCCACGGGGCCTTCCAGTGCCTGCAGCAGTGGTGTGGCATCGTGGTAGCTGATGGGCAGTACCGGTATTTTCAGGAGATTGGGCGCCTGCAGGCGATCGAGCCGTTGCGCGTTGGCAGTAGCGCCGGTGTTGGGCGTGAGCGGGTCGCCGGGATAGATCACGATATCCATTACGGAGCCACGTTGCACGCCGTATTCATTTTTGAACGCTCCTTTGGGGTATACGTCGCCGCTGTAGTAGCCATCGTCTTTCGGATCAGAGTAGATGATGCAACCGGCGGCGCCGTGTTCCTGTGCTACTTTTGGCTTGCTGCCGCGCCAGGAGCGACCATATTTGGCGATTACAATTTTGCCTTTTACGTTAATGCCTGCGCGGTCGAGGTATTCATAATCTTCCGGGAGGCCGTAATTCACGTATACCAGTTCCCCTTCCACGTCGCCATCGGCGCTCCAGGCGTTATAAGTAGGCAATTGGCCTTCCTGGCCGGAGGTGGCATCTTCTTTCAGGGCGGGTTCTTTCAGCAGGGCTTTGTAGGTAGTAGATCCTTTAAGTTCTACCAGGCGCTCTTTCGGGGTGGGGAAAAGTACCTGGTAGGTTACTATTTCCGCGTCCCAGCCGTAGCTTTTGAAGCGTTGCAGGATATCTTCCGCTACGGCTTTGCCGCGGGCGGAGCCAATGTGATGTGGTTGGGAAGATAGTGCTTTGATGGTTTCGCCTATGTGGCTGCTGCTTAACTGTTTATCGAAGCGGTTTTCCAGTTCCAGCTGTTGGGTGGCGGCATTGCCGGTATACCCGGTGAGCTTTTTGTCCTGCGCCCGTGCTGCCCCGCCTGTGCACAGTAGCAGCGCCATGAGCAGGGAGAAGTTGGTTGTTGTCATAATTTCGATCCAGATCTTGTTGAAAAAGAGGGTTTATCCACTCAATATACAAATAGTCTATTATATCAATAGACTAATTTGACGAATGCTTTTGACGCAATAACTTTTGGTTATGATCCATAAATATAGGTTATAGGCCAAATAGTCTACTTAACCAGTAGATTAATCTATATTTGTAAATCCTTTCATAGCTTTATTGGGTGAAACGATAAACATAACACATAAACAGCAGTTATATGGCCAATGCGATTCAGGAGTTTAACGACTACCGGGCTAAGATGAACGAGGTAATACTTGGAAAGCAGAACAAAGTGATTAACAGGCTTTTCAACCTGGATACCAACACCTATGCAGAAGGAGCGCTGAGCACCAAAACAAAAGAGATGCTGGGATTGGTAGCTTCTATGGTACTCCGTTGTGATGATTGTATCAAATATCACCTGGAGAAGTCGTTTGAGCAGGGCGTTACCACCGAAGAAATGTATGAAATCTTTGCAGTAGCCAACATAGTAGGCGGCACCATAGTGATTCCGCATACCCGCCGGGCGGCAGAATTTTGGGAAGAATTACAGGCGCAGTGAGCTGATAATTACAGCTATCTATCGTAACTTTACGGACTCTATAATATATTATTTTAACTCATACTAATGTCAACAGCAACTATAGCCCCGCAGGCGCCACTTACGTCGAAAGACTTTGCAACGGACCAGGAAGTACGCTGGTGCCCTGGCTGCGGCGACTACTCTATACTTAAGCAGGTACAAACTATTATGCCTACGCTGGGCGTACCCCGCGAAAACATTGTGATCGTTTCCGGTATCGGTTGTTCTTCGCGCTTTCCATACTATATGAATACCTATGGTATGCACTCTATCCATGGCCGTGCCACGGCGATTGCTTCCGGTTTGAAAGCAGCCCGCCCCGAACTGAGCGTGTGGATTGTAACAGGCGACGGTGATGGCTTATCCATTGGCGGTAACCATACCATTCACCTGCTGCGCCGTAACTTTGATGTGAACATCATGTTGTTCAACAACCAGATCTACGGTTTAACAAAAGGACAGTACTCTCCTACTTCAGAAGAAAATAAAGTAACCAAATCTACCCCGATGGGTAGTATTGACCATCCGTTTAACCCAATGGCCCTGGCCCTGGGAGCAGATGCTACTTTTATTGCCCGCAGTATGGACCGCGACCCCAAACACCTGCAGGAAATGCTGAAACGCAGCCATGCACATAAGGGCGCTTCCTTCCTGGAAATATACCAGAACTGTAATATCTTCAATGATGGCGCTTTTGAAGCCTTCACAGAAAAAAGCAGCAAAGCCGATGAAACCATTTTTGTGGAACACGGCAAACCACTGGTATTTGGCGCTACCAAAAACAAAGGTATCCGCCTGGATGGTTTAAGGCCAGTGGCAGTGGAACTGGGTAGTGAGTATACAGAAAGCGACCTGTGGATCCATGACGAAAATGATTTCTACAAAGCACAACTGCTCACCCGTATGTTTGATGACGTGCGTATTGAGGGACATTTACCCCGTCCGTTCGGTATCTTCTACGAGGCTTTCCGTCCTACTTATGAAGATATCATGGGCTTCCAGTTAACAGAAGCGCTGGCTAAAAAAGGCCCCGGCGACCTGGATAAATTACTGGCAGGCAGCGAAACCTGGACTATCAAAGGATAATAAACACCTCCAATAAAAGAAAAAGCCTTCCGTGATACACGGAAGGCTTTTTTGTATGTCAGTATTTTTAGTGTCCCATTGCGCCTACGTCGAACAGTACTTTATAAAGCAACACCACGCCAAAAATGATCATGCTGGCCCCGGCAATACGGTTCAGCCATTCTACATTGGCAAGCGTTAATTTATGACGGATTTTATCAGATACAAATACCTTCAGGATATCTGCCGACAACACCAGGCTTAGGCAAACTGCGTACATGATGATCCGGTGCCCGGCTGTGGTAGCACTATTGGCCACACAAACTCCTAACCAGAAGATGATAACACCGGGATTCAGGGTGTTCATTAAAAACCCGGCGAGCCATATCTTGAGGTAGTCGTGGGTGCGGAACATTTCCGGTTTTTCATCTCCCGTACTGATCTTTACCTTTTTAAACAACAGTCCGTATACACCCATGCCTATCAGCAAACAACCTCCCACAATACCTATCGATCTTTTATATTCTTCCAGGCCGCTGATAAAAGAAGTGGCCAGGTTACCTGTCAACACAAAAATGATATCGCTGAAAGACACGCCCAGCGCGAAACTGATCCCTGCCTTAAAGCCGTTATTGATGCTATATTTTATAATTGCGAATATTACCGGGCCTACTGATAAAGAAAGAAATAATCCCAGTCCCAGTCCCGCTACAATTGATGCTATCATGCGTATAATTTCCGTGTCACAGGTGCAACTTAACTCTTAACGGTTTTTCCCGCAAGAAATTTCTCCCAGTCTTTCAGTTTCTCGCCTTTCATTACACGGGGAAATTTATTCATGGCGCCTTCCTTGCCTTTGCAACGGAGGTAATCTATAAATGCATCATTGGGTAATATCTCCACAAATACTTCCTTCAGCGCAGCAGAACGTTCCACAGCATAGTCATCGTTTACCTCTGCGAGGGTTTGGTCGATGATTTCGCGTACTTTTTCCGCATCCACACCTGGCGTATCCGTACCTACATACCAGCGGTGGGCAAACAGGTTCTGATAAGGGAACCCGGCTACCGTAAACTCACGGACGTTTATACCCAGTTTCTTCTGAACGTTATCTATCGCTTTGTTCATGTTGTCGATACTCATGTGCTCCCCGCAAAGGCTGAGGAACTGTTTGGTACGGCCAACAATCACTATTTCATGTTCTTTTACGGAAGTAAATTTCACCACGTCACCGATCAGGTAACGCCATGCTCCTGCACAGGTAGACAGCATCACTGCATACTCCACATCTTCCACTACCTCATGGATCATGTAAGATTTAGGATTGGGTTTTACTTCTCCTTCGGCATCAAAGTTTTCTTCATTAAAAGGAATAAACTCATAAAAGATCCCTGCATTCAGGACCAGCTTAATACCTTTTGTACCCGGGCGCGCCTGGAAGCCAAAAGAACCTTCAGAAGCCATATAGGTTTCAATGAACGCAATGGGCTTTCCGAGCAGCTTCTGGAAGCTGTCGCGATACGGTTCAAAAGATACGCCGCCATGAATATATACTGCCAGATTTGGCCATATTTCATGGATATTTTTAACCCCGTGATATTTGATGATTTCTTCCAGTACAATCTGTACCCAGGCAGGTACGCCGCAAACAGTACCTACGTCCCACTCCTTCGCTTTGCGCACGATTAATTTGATACGCTGCTCCCAGTTGGGTTTGCGGGATATTTTACCACCCGGCTTATAAAAACGGCGGAACCATTTCGGGATATTCTTGGCCTGGATGCCGCTCATATCACCTTCATAATAGTCGCCTTTCTCAAACAATGAAGTAGTACCCCCCAGCATCAGGATGCCTTTTTCAAAAGATCGGGGCGGGATATTAAAGTTAGCCATAGAATACAGCTGCTTCACGCCCACCTTCTTCACTGTTTTCAGCATGGCTTTGGTAACAGGTATATGTTTACTGGCAGATTCAGAAGTACCTGAACTCAATGCAAAGTATTTGATCTTCTCGGGCCAGCTCACGTTTGCTTCACCTTCCAGGCAGCGGTACCACCACTCTGCGTGCATTTTGGTATAGTTATGCACGGGAACATTTTCGCGGTAGTGACTAATGAAATTAGCCCCATCCAATACTTCCTGAAATTGGTAGTGGCGGCCAAACTCTGTATCCTTGGCCTTCTCCAGCAACCGATGCAGCACCTGCATCTGGTATTGGCGCGGTGTTCCTAATTTAAATGTGAACTTCTTCCTGATGCGTAGTGACCTGGAAATAAGATTACCTATGATGGCCATTAACTTTCCCTCTCTTTAATTGAACTACAAAAATAAGTGGAATATTGAATATAAGTTGACTGATAATTCGGAATTACAGATTATGTAGTATCATTAAGTCATCTATACATATAAAATATCCAAAACATGTAGGTTATAATTCGCAATTCATAATTCGTAATTCGTAATTACCTTTGCGGCATGTTAAAAACAACTTTACTCAAAGCTACTGAAGCCAGCGGAAAAATACTGCAACAATATTTCAACGGTCCTTTCGAGGTGAGCAGTAAAAGTACGATTAACGACCTGGTAACGGAAGTGGATAAAAAATCTGAAACCGCTATCATCAACATTATCAGGGAAACTTATCCAGATCATTTTATCCTGAGTGAAGAAGTAGGCGAGATGAAGACGGATTCTTCCGTGAAATGGATCATTGACCCTATCGATGGTACGGTTAACTACGCCAATGGTATTCCCCTCTGTTGCGTATCCATAGGCGTGGAAAAAGACGGAGAAATGATACTGGGAGCCGTATACAACCCTTTTATGAACGAGTTGTTTGTGGCAGAAAAAGGACAGGGCGCTACGCTGAACGGCAAGCCGATCAATGTTTCTGTCAAAGCCGATGTGTCAACCTCCTGCCTGGTAACAGGTTTTGCCTATCAATGGCAGGATAGTGCCAACAATCCCTTACAGGTACTTGAGCGCGTTATCAAAGAGGGCATTCCCGTTCGCAGGCTGGGTTCTGCAGCCATAGATCTTTGCTGGGTGGCCTGCGGCCGCTTTGATGGATTTTATGAACACCACCTCCAGGCATGGGATTCCGCCGCCGGCTACCTCATTGTAGAAGAAGCGGGTGGAAAGGTAACAGACTTTTCAGGCAACCGTTACTCCCCCTATCAGAAAGAAATACTGGCCACCAATGGCCGTATCCATAGTGCATTACAAGATCTTGTTAACGGTAAATAAGTATTGGGAAGATGGAACAGGAAAGAACTGAAATACAGGACCTGGGAGAATTCGGATTGATCGATTATCTCACCAGGAACATAGAAATACAAAACGCCAGCACCGTACTCGGTGTGGGCGATGATGCCGCTGTGATTGATCACTTCGGCAAACAAACCGTAATCAGCACCGATATGCTGGTGGAAGGCATTCACTTCGACCTGATGTACACGCCGCTGAAACACCTCGGGTATAAAGCGGTAGTGGTAAACCTGTCGGACATCTACGCGATGAATGCCACGCCAACACAGATCACGGTCAGCATTGCCTTCTCTAACCGTTTCTCCCTGGAAGCGCTCAACGAATTCTACGAAGGCGTGTACGCTGCCTGCGAAAAGTATGGCGTAGACCTGATCGGCGGCGATACCAGCAACTCACAGAAAGGTTTTATCATCAGTGTTACTGCCATCGGCGAAGTAACCCCCGACCAGTTTGTAAAACGGTCCACCGCTGAAAAGGGCGACCTGCTCTGCGTTACCGGCGACCTCGGCGCGGCCTACCTCGGCCTCACCCTCCTGGAAAGAGAGAAAAAGATTTACCTGGAAAGCCCGGAAGTAAAGCCCGACCTGGAAGACCAGACCTATATCATAGGCCGCCAGCTGAAACCGGAAGCCCGTAAGGATATCATCGAATTCCTGCAACAGGAAGATATTAAACCTACTTCCATGATGGATGTAAGCGATGGCCTCAGCTCCGAAATACTGCATATCGCCAAACAGAGTAACCTGGGTGTTGTGCTGTACGAAGACAAGATCCCCATTGCCCAGGAAAGCAAGGAAATAGCCATGAAATTTGGACTGGACCCTACTGCCTGTGCGCTGAGTGGCGGCGAAGACTATGAGCTGTTGTTTACCATGAAGCAGGCCGACTACGACAAAATTGTACTCAATGAGCAGATCAGCGTGATCGGCTACATGACCGATATTACCGAAGGAGCACATATCCTTACCAAAGGCGGCAACAAGTATAAACTGGTGGCGCAGGGTTGGAACGCGTTTCAGCAGTAAAGCACGGCATCATATAAAAGAGAAAGGCGCATCGGTGATGCGCCTTTCTCTTTTATTTTTCTACAATCACCGGTATCACCGGGCTGTTGTGCGTGGGTGGCAATTCGCCTGCAAACACCGAGAATTTCAGCTGGTAATTACCTGGCTTGTCGGGCATTACCACTTCCAGGTTGATGAGACGCCTTAGCACGGCCCTTTCCAGGGTCATGGAGGATTTCACCGGTGGCAGCGCTTCATCTTTCGCCATAAATCCATAGCCAAGCACCGGTTCATTGGACCTGTCCAGCCGGATAGGCTGGTGGTAACCGTTGGTAGGTTGCAGGATCACATTTACATGTTCGCCACGTTTTGCCCGGATGCTTTTCAGCGCGGGTTTCAGCTGTATCAGTGAGTAAGAGTAATAATCAGATTGAATGTAATAATCCCATGTGCCATGAACCGTTTTCAGGCTATCCGTGATAGGTATTCCTGAACCCGGATCAGATACCACCATTACAGGCTTGCCCCAGAGCTGCGTTTCGGTGTCCCAGAAATTATACTGGCTCCTGCGGGAATAGCGGCTGTTGAGGCTATAGGAAAGTTGCCCGGTGTAAAACATGTATTTCGAGGGCCGCTGGTAGCTGTTCACAAAAACCACTGGCTTGCCCTGGGCACGGGCAGCTACCTGTGAAGTCCATTCTTTGTTATGATGAATTTCAGGTCTTATTTCCACTCCCGGCATAAAGTCCCACACCATGTATACCCGCACCACCAATACCAGCAGCAAAGTAACCGGCAACGTATACAGCAACCATTTCTGCGACCACCCTTTCCGTACAATGGCCTGGTGCGCCAGTATTACCACCGGTGTAAAGAGCATCACCGTCCAGTTGGCCTCTACCCTGCCTTTGAAAGTACTGAGCAGGAAAAAGGACAACACCCCTATCACGCAAAATTTCAGGGCGCGTTCAAAGGAGTTGGTGATCGGGCTGCGGAACGCATAATACAGTATGAGCCAGCCCAGCAAAGGGCCGAATAATAATAGTTGCCCGCCGAGATAATCGAGCGAGTAATTAATGCTATAGGAAGATGCGTTCCTGTCTACCAGGTGATATTGCAGTGAAGGGAAGCCGTGGGTATATTGCCAGTAAATATGCGGCAGGAACAGCACTGTAGTGAGTATGCAGGCCACATAAAACTTAAATACCTTTAACAGGTTCACGTTAGATAATACGGTGAAAAATACCAGCAGAATGCCGTGGTATTTGCTGTAAAACATCAATGCCATTGAAATGCCCAGCAGCAGCGTGTTTCTCCAGGTTTGCTCGTTTACAAAATTGCGGTAGACCCAGAAAAATACGGCTGCAAAAAAGATCAGGGGAACATCCGGCACTGCCAGTATGCCACCAATCTGCATGGCGCCCATAGATCCTATGATCAGGTAAAAGAGTTTATTGTCTTTTGAAGCAATCAGTTTAGCCGTAATCCACAGGGTGAGTGTATTTACCACCACGATGAGCAGCCTCACTCCCAGTTCATTATGAAAGATCCCGTATCCTATTTTGATCAACAGCGCAATCATAGGCGGATGATCAAAGTAGCCCCAATCCATATGACGTGAATACACCCAATAATAGGCTTCATCATCCCATAGTTCAGAGAAGCATGCCTGTAGCAGGCCCAGTACCAGCCAGGAGAGCAGGAACAGATTTTTATACCGGTCTTTTTTCAGGAAGCGAGTTAGTGCACTCATGCGGATATACAGTATTATTAATCCTGCGAAGATAGGGCTATTAACAGTATACTGTAGTTTCCCAGTTAGAGTCGATGGCAACCAATGCCGCGTCGTAGCCTACCGCAATACGGCCCAATGCCTGCTCACGGCCAATTGCACGGGCCGGATACAGGGATGCCATGCGTAAAGCTTCCTCCAGCGGAATGCCTACCTGCTCCACACAGTTGCGGACGGCTTTAGTCATTGTGAGTCGTGAGCCGGACAAAACACCCGAGGCGCTTACATAGCGGTCCGTCTCCTTAATATATACATACCCGCCTTCTTTATTTTCCTCTACCGCGTCTGTGATCAGGAACAAACGATCTTTCATAATCTTTTTGCTGATCCTGACGGAGGCAAAGTCCACATGTACGCCATCCGCCACAATGCTGGCGGATACCCGCGGGTGATCATAAATGGCGCCTACCAGGCCGGGAGCGCGGCTTTCCAGCGGTGACATGGCATTAAAAAGATGCGTGGCATGGTGAATACCACTGTCGAACGACGTATAGGCCTGCGCGTAAGTGGCGTTACTATGCCCTGCAAATATCACGATACCGGCTGCTTCCAGCTGTCTTACCAGTTCGGGATCACAGCATTCCGGCGCCAGGGTCATGATCTTCACCACATCACGGCCGTTTTCCAGGATCCAGTTAATATCCGCCTGGGTAGGGGCATGAATATATTGCTCAAGGTGTGCGCCTTTTTTCTTAGGATTAATAAAAGGCCCCTCCAGGTGCAGTCCCAGCACGCCTTGTCCGCCCTGCTCCCAATAAGCCTTTACTGCATTCATGGCTTCCAGCATAATTTCGGGGCTGATGGTAGCCACGGTGGGCATGATCCACGCCGCGCCGCCGCCTTTGCTGTAAGCCACTGTAGCCGCCAGCGAAGTAACTGAAGGATACATGGAAAACACGTGACTGTTGCCGCCATAGATCTGCAGATCTATAAAAGCAGGGGCCAGCAGGCCTCCTTTCAGGTCTGTTTCACTACCGGTTTTTTTCCATTCGGAGACAGGAACAATACTGGTAATTTTCCCTCCTTGTGTAATCACTGCATGATCATCCAATATCTCTTCCCCGGTAAAAATCCGGGCATTGATGTAGGCAACAGACATAGCAATAAAATTTTACGGGTGTTAAATGACTTCGTATAACTCTAAAGGCAGCCCGTCGGGGTCTGCAAAAAAGGTAAATCGTTGTTGGGTATGGGGATCAATGCGCAGGGGTTCGGTACTCACCCCTTTTTGCTGTAGCTGCGCAACGGCAGCTTCGATATCAGCCACCGCAAAAGCCAGGTGGCGAAGCCCGCAGGCCTCCGGGTGACTTGGCCGTGGCGGCGGGTCCGGGAAAGAAAACAGCTCAATAATGTACTGGTTGCCCAGTGCCAGGTCCAGTTTCCAGGAGTCCCGTTCTTCCCGGTATACTTCACGTATTACCTGCAGGCCCAGCACATCGGTATAAAATGCTTTACTCCTGGAGTAATCTGCACAAATAACCGCGATGTGATGGACTGCCTGTAACAACATATCAGAATTTGTTTAGTTAGTTATCCCTTTGGGAGAATTGTAAATGCGTCGGCATCCTTCAGGAAAGGAATATTCTTCCTCACTTCTTCCAGCCGCTCACGTTGAAGGGTATACGTAAATACGTCTTCATCGTGCGATTTGCGGTAGATGATCTCTCCCATCGGATCAATAAGACTGGTTTCCCCGCTGTGATAAATATTGTTACCATCGTTGCCTACCCGGTTTACGCCGATGGCAAATGCCTGGTTTTCAATAGCGCGGGCCTGTAGCAGCGTAGTCCAGGCGGTTTTACGTCTTTCCGGCCAGTTGGCTACATACACGAGCAGGTCGTACGCTGCTTCGTTGGTATCCGGCTGGATGGTATTGCGCGCCCATACCGGGAAACGCATATCGTAACAGATGTTCAGATTGATTTTCCAGCCCTTTACCTGTGCAATGAGGCGTTTATTACCGGGTGTGTAGTGCTCATGTTCTCCTGCATAACCAAACAGGTGACGCTTATCATAAGTGCCATAGGTGCCATTCGGCAACATCCAGATCAGGCGGTTCAGGTATTCGCCGTTTTCCTCAATGATCAGGCTGCCGGTGATGATGATATTCTTCTCCGCCGCCTTCTTCTTCATCCACTGCACTGCGGTTCCATCCATTGTTTCAGCCAGGAGCGCTGACTGCATACTGAAGCCGGTACTGAACATTTCGGGTAAAAATACCACTTCAGTCCTTTCCTTGATGCTGTTGATTTTCTCATCAAACATACGGAGGTTGGCTTCCTTATCTTCCCAGTGCAATTGGGTTTGTATGAGTGTTACTTTCAGATCTGACATTATCGGTTATTGTGGTCACAAAATTACGGCCTGACGGGTTAGAAACTTTTCAAATTATTGCCCGCTTAAGCCTCATTCTTTGCGATTTGTTCAAGTGCTTCGTTGATGAGTTCAGATTCAAAGCCTCTTTGCAGGAGGTATTGCATGGCCTTGTACTTCCGTTTCATGGCTGTTTCTCCTTTCAGCGACAGGTATTTTTTCTCTGCCAGCTTATGGAGTACCGCGATATAATCATCTTCATCAATTTCTTCCATTCCTTTTTTGATGCAGTAGGCAGACACCTGTTTCTGCTTCAGCTCCATCATAATCTTTTTGCGTCCCCATTGCTTGATCCGGAATTTACCGCCGGCGTAGGCTTTGGCAAACCTTTCCTCGTTGAGGAAATTTTCAGCGATGAGCTCAGAAATGGCTTCGTCTACTTCCTCTCCCCGCAGGCCCAGCTCCAGGCATTTATATTTTGTTTCCTGGTGGCTCCGTTCCTGGTAGGCGCAAAACTGCCGGAGTTTTAACATCGCGGTTTTCATGTCACTTATCTTACTATTCTCAGCTTGGCGTAGTTCAGCATAATTTTCTTTTCACCGCCGCCTTTAGGGAAATTGATGGTAGCGATCCTGTTGTTAGGCGCTCCTTCCATTGCCGCGATGATACCGAATCCAAATTTCTGATGCTCTACCTGCATGCCGGGCTCCATGCCAGCCGGATCGTCCGGGGCAAAGTCAGCAGAAGGCACATGGGTAGTGGCAGGAGAAAAGGTTGGTTTTGCAGCAGGCTTCTGCGTTACCGGCTGGGAAGGCTGCGACGGCGCCTTCTTCCGGTCGAACATATTATTGCTGTTGCTCCATCCGGAGGTGCTGCCACCGCCAAAGGCGTTGCGCACGCTGCCTCCGCCGGCATAGCTGCGGTCGATGAATTTCTCCGGCATTTCTTCCAGGAAACGGCTCGGTTCATTCTGTACCAGGTTACCAAAGCGGTAACGGCTATTGGCGTAGGTGAGCCATAAGCGCGCTTTTGCGCGGGTAATGGCTACATAAAACAGTCTTCTTTCTTCTTCCAGCTCTTCCCGGGTGTTGATAGACATACCACTGGGGAACAATGTTTCTTCCAGTCCTACGGTGAATACCACCGGGAACTCCAGTCCTTTTGCGGCGTGGATAGTCATCAGTTTCACCACATCGCTGTTTTCATCATTGCCCTGATCGGCATCGGTGAGCAGGGTGATTTGCTGGAGATAGGAGCCCATGCTTTTATCGAGCAGCTCTCCTTCTTCATCGGGGGTTTCTGTAAACTCTTTGATGGAGTTTAAGAGTTCCTGCACGTTTTCATAACGGGCAAGCCCCTCCGTAGTTTTATCGTTAAACAGTTCTTTTACAATATTGGTAGACTTGCCCACCGCAACAGCCACATCATAGGCGTTGTGCGAGGTGAGCATTGCCTGGAAGCTTTTGATCATGATCACAAACGCTTCGATGGCTTCCACGGTACCACCTTTGAAACCAAACTCCCTGGCCCTTTCCAGTACTTCCCACATGGTGATATTGTGTTCATTGCTGAGCACAATTGTTTTTTCGATGGTGGTTTTACCGATACCGCGAACGGGGTAATTAATGATCCTTTTCAGGCTTTCCTCATCACGGGTGTTCATGGTGATGCGCAGGTAAGCTACGTAGTCTTTGATTTCCTTGCGCTGGTAAAACGACAGCCCCCCGAAGATGCGGTAGGGAATGGCTTTACGGCGCAGGCTTTCTTCAAAGGAGCGGCTTTGGGCGTTGGTACGGTACAGGATCACGAAGTCGCGGTTGTCGTAATGATTCCGCAGCTTCTGTTCCGAAATAGTGTCGGCTACGAATTTACCTTCTTCGTTGTCGGTCATAGTGCGTACCAGTTTAATGGTATCGCCTTCGGTGTTATCTGTCCAGAGGTTCTTTTCTATCTGTCCTTTGTTGTGTGCAATTACTTCATTGGCTACATTCAGGATGGACTTGGTACTGCGGTAGTTTTGTTCCAGTTTTACCACTTTCACATCATCATAATCCTTTTCAAACTGGAGGATATTTTCGATGGTAGCGCCGCGGAAGGAATAGATACTCTGGGCATCATCTCCCACTACGCAAATATTTTCATTGACAGCACCGAGTAATTTGATGATTTCGTACTGGGCAGGGTTGGTATCCTGGTACTCATCGATCATAATGTATTTGAACTTGTGCTGGTATTTATGCAGTACTTCCGGGAATGTTTTGAGGAGGATATACATTTTAAACAACAGGTCATCGAAGTCCATTGCGCCGTTTTTGAACGTGCGTTTGGCGTACATGTCGTATATTTTGCCGATCAGTGGCCTGTTGGCGCGCATATCTTCCTGTTGCACCAGGTTATCCAACTGGTATTCTTCCGGTCCCATGAGGCTGTTTTTGGCAGCGGAGATGCGGTTGTAAACGAAGTTGGGTTTATAGTGTTTATCATCGAGATTCAGCTCGTTGATAATGGTTTTGATAACACTTTTGGCATCGTCGGTATCGTAGATGGTAAAATCGTTTGGATAGCCGAGGCGGTGCGCTTCTGCGCGCAGGAGGCGGGCAAATACGGAGTGAAAGGTACCGATGTAAAGATTACGGGCTTCACTGCCGCCGAGGATCTTTTCCACACGTTCCTTCATTTCACGGGCAGCCTTATTGGTAAAGGTGAGGGATAAAATATTAAACGCATCCACGCCATTCCGCATCAGGTGTGCGATACGGGTGGTAAGCACCTTCGTTTTTCCCGAACCGGCGCCTGCTACAATCATCAAAGGGCCGTTGATATGTATTACTGCTTCCCGCTGTTGTTCGTTAAGCTCGTCTAAATAATTTGCCTTCATCACGACTGCTGTTTATATTTTATATGTAGAAAAGATGTAGTATTTCTGAAGGGTGTAAAAGTACGAAAAAGGAAGAGAATAGAATCGCCTTCGGCGATTGTAAATTGTCTTGGAACAGGATTACACTGATTATACTGATTATACTGATTCTTTTGATTTTATTTTTGGGGATTTTTATAATGATTAAGGGAGATATAAGCGAACATGTATCCACTTATATCTCCCTTAATCTATTAAAATCAGAAGTGATCAAATCTATGAAATCAGTATAATCAGTGTAATCCTGTTCCAAGACAATTTACAACCGCCGAAGGCGGTCACCCAACACTACGGTTTAGCACCGAGTGCTTTCATGAAACGGAAATGAGATATTACTGCTCCCTGCATGGTAGGGATGGAATTGTAAGTAAGATTGTGTTCTGCACATTTGGCGGCCACTATTTTGCTGAGGGCCGGGTAATGCACATGGCTGATCCTCGGGAACAGGTGATGTTCTACCTGGTAATTGAGGCCACCTACGAACCAGGAGATGATTTTATGTCCGGGTGCGAAGTTAGCGGTGGTTTTGATCTGGTGGATAGCCCATTCGTTTTCGATGACTTTGGCATCTTCACCAACTACTTCAAATTCGGTTTCTTCCACTACGTGCGCCAGCTGGAATACAATGGCCAGGGTAAAGCCCATTACCACGTGCATTACTGCAAAGCCGATGGCCCACGCCTGCCAGCCCACCAATGCGATGGGAAGTGCAATATAAAACGCCAGGTATAATACTTTGCTGCCCCAGAACACCATATGATCGGTTAATTTCATGGGTTGAAGCGGAGTGGTATATACTTTCCGGCTCAGGTATTTCACAAAATCCATAATAAACACCCAGGCGAAAGAGGAGATAGCGTATATCAGTATTACATAAATATGCTGAATCCGGTGCATGGGCACCCATTTCTGGGTGCTGCACTGCCGCATGAGCGGGCTTTTGCCGATATCGTCATCCAGGCCGTCTACGTTTGTGTAGGTGTGGTGAATGATATTGTGCTTCTGTTTCCAGATGAAAGCGTTGCCACCCAGTGCGTTAAGGGTAAGACCGAGGGTGTCGTTCACTTTGCTGTTGGTGGAATAGCTGCCATGACATGCGTCATGCATTACGTTGAACCCGATACTTGCCAATACAAACCCCAGTAAAGCACATAAAGTTACCGAGAGGATGGCCGGCATCGATATAAATAATACCGAAACATACAAGGCTACCGCTACCGGAATAAGGACGGCGGTTTTAATATATAATTTCCAGTTACCTGTTTTTTGAATGTTGTTTGATTTGAAATAGTCCTCTACAGCGGATTTGAGCGCCGGAAAGAATAATGCATTCTTGTTGTTGAAAGTTACTTTAGGCATAAAAAAATAAGCATTGTTGTTGCCGGGCGTACAGTAAGTTGTAGAGAATCCGGAAAAAAAATTGAAAAGTCTACGCTAATAAACGGCTTTAAACCGGTTTTTATATATTTCCCGGGATAATAAACGGTTATTTAACAAAGATTTGTGCTTATAAGGGGATTTGACAGTAGAGGGGATGACAATCGGAGGAGAAAGGGATAATGGGAGTCTGCAAACAATCATACAGCAATAACCGCTCACCTGACAGGGTAATTACAGGCAATACGATATACAAACAATCACAATTTTCGCCTGCTACCGGGTATTCATAGCGGCTTTCAATGGCCATATTGAGGGTTTGCAGACTTCTGTTATCTAAAAGTCTGAGAATAGTATTGTATGGTTAATAGCCGTTAATGCCTTGTAATACGGGTCTTCAGCATTTTCCGGGCAAAGTGGATACGGCTTTTTACCGTGCCCAATGGTTCATTAAGTATAGCTGCAATTTCATAATATTTATAACCTTCAAAGTACAACAGGAATGGTTGTTTAAAAATCACCGGCAGATTGTATACTGCCATCTGCACATCCTTCACCCGCAGGTCTGATTCTGCAAAATTTCCGATGGCAGAAGGCTGGTGGCTCAGCAGGTAATCTCCTACCGCATTATCCAATAGCCGGTACTGGCGGTTACCGCGACGGTAGTTGTTAATGAAGATGTTCCTCATGATGGTATACAGCCAGGCACGGATGTTAGTGCCGGCAAGGTATTTATCACGATTAGACAGTGCTCTGAATAAGGTTTCCTGGTAGAGATCTTTTGCAGATTCAGAGTCTTTAGTTAAGGTTACTGCATACGGCCGCAGGAAGTCGGCGTTTCCAAGTAATAAGTTGTTAAATTCGGTGGATGACATAACGGTTAACTTTAAATTATTCACAATTAGCTAGAACAACAGCCTGTAAATCTGGCCGGGAGAAATAGAATTTGAGGCAGTAGTGGTAAAGCCGCGGGTCTCCTTCCGGGTACTGCCGGCACCTGCCACGTAATTTAAAAGGGAGGTATCAACACCCTGATAAATGGCGGCAACAGGCGCCCTAACCAGGTGTTGCGACAATCATAAAAAAGGTTTTAGTTAAAGAATAAGCTTGCATAATGGGGTACTTTAAAAATAGTAAAACAGGGTACCGTATTCTTCAGTTATATCAATATAGCTATCGTTTAACTCCTGCTGCGCAATCTGAATGAAAGCAATACGAGCATGATTCCTGTGAAGATGGCATATATACCAAAGATCCAGGTAAGTGTAACCGCCGCTGCTACAGGGTTTGCAACCAGGAGAATTCCAAAGATGATAGTCAGCAAACCACCTGCAATATACCAGCCCTCGCCTGTTATCACTTTTCTTAACCTGATGGCAATAATCAGTTCAAACAGGCCCGCCAGCATAGCCCAGAAAGCAACCACGTAAATGAGTGCCGCGCCGGTGGCAAAAGGATTGTAAAAAGTGAGGATACCTAATATAACGCCTAACAGCCCTGAAAGCAGGAAAATACCCCAGTTTTCGTTCGTTTTCCGGGCAGCTATTGCGCCGGCAACAGCAAAAAGGCCGGCGATAAAAAGATAGGCGCCTAAGAAAACGATCAATGTGGTAAAAGTAGCACCGGGCCAACCAACGGCCAGCACTCCCAATACCAGGGCGAAAATTCCTCTCAACAAAAAGAGCCACCAATAAGCGCTATAAAAATCAGGCATGCATTCTCAGTTTTAGGTTTCCACTACGAGTGCTGTATTTATGGCAGGGTGTACCATTACGTGCTGTAAGCCTCTCCGTTTCTCAACATTCTGAACAACCAGGATAATTAATAATAACAATACTACAAGACATGTAACCAGGTGTTTCCGTTGCAACATCGATCAGGGCACAAGGGTGCTCTCCTTGTGGGATAGTACTTTTTTAAAACAGAAAAGGTGGCAGGTGTTTCCACACTGGTAAGTTTATATGGTTACAAATAGTGGGAACCGGTTCTGCTTTCCATTACCGTTAAAATTCCACTTGATCCTATAAATACCGATTGAACAACAACAACTTAGTTAAAAATGTTTAATGGGGAGGCCTGCTCTCAGTGAAATAATCGCCTTATAACACCTTAACTAATCTTGATTCACCTGTTCATTTAAATACAAAAAAAGAAATATGTATTTATTGCCTTCTAAAAAAAATAAGACTCTATACACAATTTAAAAAATTTTGTTAAAAAAAACAAAAAGGATTTAACCGGTACTTCTATACCGGAAATAAGAGATTTTTGGAAGATTTGAGCTGATCGGGTTACTTTTCGTGCCGGTCTACTACCAGTTTCTGCTCGCGGTTGGCAATGTCCCAGGCGGTGTAGAAAACCAGGCGGGCTCTTTTCGCCAGGAGGTTATAACTGATTTTATCAACCGTATCCGTTGGAGCGTGATAATCAGCGTGTGTGCCATTAAAATAAAAAATGATCGGAATACCGTGTTGGGCAAACATATAATGATCTGAGCGGTAGTAGAATCCTTCCGGATCGTTGGGGTCGTTGTATTTATAGTCCAGTTTAAGATGGGTATAGGTATCATTGGCCTTTTCATTAATGGGCCGCAGTTCGGAACTCAGTTTATTATCGCCGATAATATACACATAGTTGGTATCTCTTTCATGCGCAGGATCAATGCGTCCTATCATATCAATATTCAGATCGGTGACAGTGTTGGCTAACGGATAAACAGGATGTTCCGTATAATACTGGGAGCCAAGCAGTCCTTTTTCCTCACCGGACACGGTCATAAATACCATGCTTCTCCGTGGGCCGTTGCCGGCTTTTTTTGCGCGGGCAAATGCAGCGGCTATTTCTATCACCGCACTGGTACCTGATCCGTCGTCATCTGCACCGTAAAAAATCTCGTCATCTTTTTTGCCGAGATGATCATAGTGGGCGGTAACGAAAACAATTTCGTCTTTTTTATCCGTGCCTTCCAGGTAGGCGAGTACGTTGGAGGGTTGTAATACTGTGGCTGCTTTATCAAAAACAAGATGAACCGGTGTTTGCGTAACGGCAGCTGGTTTCCAGCCCCTGTCTATTTCTTCGAGGAGGTTATCTCCTTTGTCGGTATTGAGTATGTCGGCGGCAAGTGCGGGTGTGATGTAGTAGATATTCGGATTCCAGGAGGTATCCTTCTGCCAGTAAAGACCGGTGGTATGCAGTTTCTTTTGCTCCAGGGAACGGTATCTGCCGGCCGCAGGGCTGATGATCAGCAGGGCGGCCACGCCTTTACTTTTTGCAGTGCTGATTCTTTCATCGAGGCTACGGCGGTCCCGCTGTAGTCCTCTCCTCACGTCATCCCGGATCATTACTACCTGTCCCTTTACATCCATGTTCTGGTAGTCGTTATGATCTGCGGTTACTACTCCTGCATCTGCATAAAATACGCGGGATACGCGTAAGTCCTGTTTGTTACCGGAGCGCAGATCAGCAAGAAAATCCTGTGCAAATGAATATGTTTTATTGCGAACGGTGATGGTGCTTTTGAGCAAACTATCTGAATAGATAGGATAATATTGTTCCCATTTCCCATTGGCGCCGGGTTGAAGTCCTGCCGCTGAAAACTGGCTGATAATATAAGCGGCAGCCCTCTCCTGCCCTCTTGTAGCGGTTTCCCTTCCTTCCATTTCCGGTCCTGCAATGATGTGGAGTTGCCGGCTAAGACCACCGGCGGTTATGGTTTCACCATATTCTGCAGCCACGCCGTTATTGGTTTGTGCCTGCGCAATATTCATCAGCAACAGAAAAGCAACAGCAAAGGGAACTCTCATGGAGTATTTTTTTATAGTCAGATTCACATGTATATTAAAAAAAAGAGCCGGTTGGAAGCCGGCTCTTTAATATTACCACAATTTCGTGTATTCGTTACAGTAAAAAATGATATATGGCTTAAAACCGTTACAGGCAAACCATTTTACGGACCCGGTCCTGGTGACGGCCGCCTTCAAACGGTGTACCGATAAACACTTCTACCATTTGATTGGCAGCGGGAATATCCACAAAACGGGCAGGGATACACAACACGTTTGCGTTGTTGTGTGAACGTGCCAGTCGCGCCAGCTCTTCTCCCCAGCAAATCGCAGCGCGGATTCCCTGGTGTTTGTTGGCGGTAATGGCTACTCCGTTGGCGCTGCCGCAGATCAGGATCCCGAACGCAGCTTGTTCCCTTTCCACTGCTGTAGATACCGGGTGTGCATAATCAGGATAGTCCACGGAGTCTTTCGAGTGAGTGCCATAATCCTTTACCTGCAAGCCTTTCGATTCCAGGAAAGAAATCACTTCTTCTTTATATTCATATCCTGCATGATCAGAACCGATAGCTACTGGCAATGTCAGGTTAAATATGGTATTTTCCATTTTAAATATCTTATTAACTGTTAGAGAGAACTAGGACCACTCTTCCACCTCTGTTTTAGTCATCTTGTCTTCACGGTCTTTCAGCGCCTTTTTCGATATAAAGATACTGATTTCATACAGACAGTATAAGGGAACGAATACGATCAGCTGATCTATGAGATCCGGTGGGGTGATTACTGCAGCCAGGATCAGGATCACCACAATAGCATGGCGTCTGTAAGATTTGAGGAATTCCGGTGTGAGGATGCCCAGTTTGGTGAGGAAAAATACGAGAATAGGCAATTCAAACAGAATGCCCATACCCAGTACGATCTGTGTCATCAGATCAAAATAGTCATCTATAAAAAACTGGTTTACAGCTTTTGCTGTAACGGTGTAGGAAGCAAGGAAGTTGATAGTGAAAGGCGCCATCAGGAAATAGGCAAATCCGATCCCGAGGAAAAATTGAAAAGATACCCAGAAGATCACGCCTCTTGCTCCTTTCAGTTCTTTTTCTTTCAGTGCTGGTTTTACGAAGCGCCAAAACTCCCAGAAAATGTAAGGAAAGGCACAAATAAAGCCAATCATGAACGCCAGTTTAAATTGCAACATGATCTGCCCTACCATCTTATAATTCAAAAACTGGACCTTTACAGGCGTAATACAGAGCTGATCTCCCAGTCCTACCCAATGACTGATTTTACATAATGCCACATAAGAGGGGAAATCGGCGTTGGTAGGTCCGAAAATTACGTTGTCCAGAATTTCCTGTGTATATAAAAAGCCGAATACGCTGAATGCAACAAGTGCCAGGGCCGATCTGACAAGGTGCCACCGGAGATCTTCCAGGTGGTCGAAAAAGGACATTTCTGCCTTATCCTCATTGCTTGCGAACAATTTCTTTAACATACTTTATACGGTCGAACGATGTTGAATACAGTTTCTTATTAAGGATCACAAATATAGCTGTTGCATACTACAAATTACAGTGTACCGCGTATAAAGTGCCTATTTTAATATTGCTTTAAGCAGAGTGGTGTTCATGCTCACTGCATGTATGTAAAAAGAAAAAATCAGGAAGAAGAAAAAAGGGAGAAAGTGAGAGAGCAGTTGGGAGAAAAAAAAGAGCCAGCCCGAGAAGAATCAAGAGCCGGCCTTTCATCCATTGTTTGTTAACCCCAAAAAAGTTGAATTCGAGAATGTCTTTAGCTTCCAGTTAAACTACTTACCTAATTGATGGCAAGCGTTCAGAATAAGTAAGAATCCCTGGTTGCGTTTTATATTGTAATACAAAAATAACAAGAATTATTTTATTATCAATGTTGGAACACTTTTTTTACAACCTTTTAACAAAAATCAAATCATTGTGTTACATCATCTGAAGCAAATGTATACAATCCGTGTTAAATTCCTACTACTTTTTTTAAAAACGTTTTAGCAAAATTGTTATTGTATCGTTAAGCGTTACATTAAGGAAATAATTATATCATATTAATATCTGATAAGTCAACCAGTTTAACGGTGAATCTTAAACTAACATCTTCATCTTCACCATTTCGATCCTGGTATCCGTAACATTCAGAATATCAAACTCATAATCGTCGATTATAATGCGTTCTTTGATCTTCGGAATGGTTTCGTGATGGTTGATGATGTAGCCCGATAAGGTTTCACTTTCATCTTCCGGAAAATCCAGTCCATATCTCTCATTCAAATAATCGAGTTCTAATCTTCCTGAAAAAATATATTCTTTTTCGGCAATCTGCTTCTCTACGAATTCTTCTTCATCATGTTCATCTTTGATTTCTCCGAAAATTTCTTCCAGTACATCTTCAATTGTTACAATACCTGCTGTTCCTCCGAACTCATCTACTACCCAGGCAATACTTTTGCGTTCTTTATTAAACTTGCTGAGGAGATCGATGGCGCTCATTGTTTCGGGCACAGCCAATATCGGATGAATGATGCTTTTGATATCCGGCGGGCTTTTAAACATATCCAGCTGGTGGATATAGCCCAGGATATTATCGATGGAACCTTCGTAAATAATGATCTTAGATAGTTTGGTATCCATAAATTTATTCCGGGCATCGCTGAGGGGCCGGTGTATTTCCAGCGCTTCTATTTCCTTGCGGGGAATAAGACAGCCACGGATTTTTACGTGTGCAAGTGACAAGGCGTTTTCAAACAGTTCTGTATTCAGCTCCTGGTTATTTTCCCCAAAATGCTGTTGCGACTGCCGGATAAAATGCTCTACATCCACGCGGGTAAAGGATTCACCGTTTTCCACGATACGGACATTGAACAAATATTTCAGCATCCATTCTGAGATGGAAGCAAGTACATTACCGATCACATACAGCGGCTTGGCCACTATAGACACGGGTAGTGCAAAGAAACTGAGTAACGTTTCCGGTCTTGACCGGAAAATTGCCCGTGGGATAAAAAAGCCCAGGAATAATACCAACAGGGTAGCCAGTATTATTTCAACGAAAATAATAAAGGGCTGAATGCTGGCTGAATCAGGCTTCCGCATAATAGTGTCCAGTGCCGGCTGAAATACGCCTGCCACAAGGATCCCATAAACGACTATGGTAATTGTGAATCCTACCAGGCTGGTAGCCAGGAAGCGACTGGGGTTCTCGTTCAGACTGGCCAATATTTTGCCAGTAGCCCTGCCTTGCTTTTTTTTGAGCTCAATGCTAAGTTTGTTAACATTGGCAAATGCAGCTTCGATACCTGAAAAGAAGCCTGCCAGCAATACCAGGAAAACCAAAATAATTATAGTGTATCCGTCCATCCTAACAAAAATAACGAATTAGGAAAACCAACGATCACGTCGCTATTTTATATTTAAAAAATCTGTCACCAGCCTTTTCACTTCCTGGTAGGCGTGCTCCAGTTCGTCGTTTACTACAATCTCGTCGAATTCATGGGAAAACGACAGCTCATAGCGGGCCTTGGCGAGCCGTTCGTCCAGGGAAGACTGTGTTTCCGTGCCTCTTTCGCTGAGCCTGACGCGCAGGGCATCTAACGAGGGGGGCTGTATGAAAATAGTGAGTGCGTTGTTGTGATATTTTTCTTTGATAGATAAAGCGCCTTTTACATCAATATCCACCATCGGGATCTGGTTGTTGTTCCAGATACGCTCCAGTTCACTTTTCAGGGTACCGTAATATTTACCGGCATACACCATTTCATATTCTGCAAAGGCGTTTTCTTCAATCCGCTGATGAAATTCATCGGAAGACAGGAAGTAGTAGTCTTTTCCGTTTACTTCGCTGGCACGCGGGGTGCGGGTGCTGGCGGAAATAGAAAAGGACAGTACCGGCATATTGGCCAGCAGCTTTTTTACGATGGTGGTTTTACCGGCGCCTGAAGGAGCGGTAACGATGATGATCTTTCTTTCCATTATTAATTACAATCAAGGTAGCGGTTACTCCAAATGCAAAACCCAAAAACCAGTAAAATGTTTTGCTGGTATTTGGGCTTTGATGAAGTATGAACAACTGTTTATACTCTTTTTATGTCTGCTCCCAGTTTTCTCAACCTCTCGTCGATGTACTGGTAGCCACGGTCTATCTGGTCAATGTTCTGAATGGTGCTCTTTCCTTCTGCGCTGAGTGCAGCGATCAGCAGGGATACACCGGCACGGATATCGGGAGACGACATGGTGATACCGCGCAGGTTGTGCTGACGGCCCAAACCGATTACCACGGCACGGTGCGGATCGCATAATACGATCTGAGCGCCCATGTCTATCAGTTTATCCACGAAAAACAGGCGGCTTTCAAACATTTTCTGATGGATCATCACGCTGCCTTTTGCCTGTGTGGCTACAACCAGCACAATGCTCAGCAGATCCGGTGTAAATCCGGGCCAGGGATGATCAGAAATGGTAAGAATGGAGCCATCCAGGAATGTCTGGATTTCGTAGGAGTCCTGGGAAGGAATATAGATATCGTTTCCCCTGATTTCCAGTTGGATACCTAACTGCCGGAATTTCTCCGGGATGATACCCAGGTTATCTACGCCTGCATTCTTAATCGTGATTTCGCTTTGCGTCATGGCGGCCAGGCCAATGAAGGAGCCTATTTCGATCATATCCGGGAGCATGCTGTGTTCGCAGCCGCCCAGGTATTTTACGCCTTCAATGGTGAGGAGGTTGGAGCCTACTCCGCTGATGCGGGCGCCCATCCGGTTCAGCATTTTACACAGCTGCTGCAGATATGGTTCGCAGGCAGCGTTGTAAATAGTGGTGGTTCCTTCGGCCATTACGGCTGCCATTACAATATTGGCGGTACCGGTAACGCTTGGCTCATCCAGCAACATATAGGTGCCTTTGAGCCCTCCGGAAGATTCCAGGCGGAAGTAGTTATCATCCGCATCATATACAAACCTGGCTCCCAGTTTCTCGAACCCGATGATATGGGTATCCAGTCTGCGACGGCCTATTTTATCGCCACCGGGTTTTGGGATGAAGGCACGTCCGAACCTTGCCAGCAGCGGACCTGCAATCATCACCGAACCACGGAGCCGGCCGGATTTCTTTTTAAATTCAGGGCTTTCCAGGTACTTCAGATCTACTGCATCTGCCTGAAATTCGCAGGTGTCCCTGCTGATACGATTCAATTTTACGCCAGCATCTCCTAACAACTCTATCAGCAGATTTACATCTACTATATCCGGAATATTGGTGATAGTAACCTTTTCGGGGGTTAGCATCACGGCACTGATGATTTGTAAAGCTTCGTTTTTGGCACCCTGGGGTATAATTTCCCCCTTTAAGCGGTTGCCGCCTCTTACTTCAAAAGCACTACTCACTTGTTCCTGTTTTTGTTGTATTTGTTATTGTGCTTATTGTTATTATCCCGGCTTTTGCTGCCGCCACTGCCGCTGTTGCTGCTTTTGAACTTGTTTTGCTGGAAGTTTTTGCGCTTATTGGAGCGGAACTGGTCGCCGGCACCTGCTACGTTACCGCTTGGTGCGAAGCTTACAGGGCCTGGAATATGGGCAGTATGACCCGGGTGGTATTCCAGCTGGTTGTCTGTAATGGCCAGTAATTCTGCCTTGATGGCATCATCGTGTACACTTTCCTTATGCCAGTTACTGTAGGCCAGTTTCATATAGTTACCGATACACTGGGTAAATCCTTCTTTTTTTTCAGGATTATCTTCATGTACGGCTTTATCAATGATCATTTCCAGGTTTTTGCCGAAGTGACGGTTCCTGGGATATTTTTTGGGATAAGGAAGTCTGTCGGGCTTGGCTCTGAGCTTTTCAATAGTGGGGATTGGATATGGTGATTCCACCTTCAGGGTAAAGCCGGAGATATTAAAAATATGATCCCATAATTTATGCCTGAAGTCTTCCACATTACGTAAATGCGGGTTCAGCGTACCCATCAGCTCTATTACAGCCATAGCATTACGCTGGCGCTCTTCGTCGTCTTCTATGGTTACCAGGTACTCCACCATTTTCTGGATATTCCTGCCATATTCCTTCATTATCAGGTAATTGCGCGTGGTATTGTATTCCATTACTAGTATTTAAAAAAACATGATTTGATGATGGGACATCTTAAGTGAAGAAAATTAATCGGCAACATCTATGCAAACATAATAAAAAAATATGAGGAACATTTCATTGGGCTGTATTGTTTATTAGAGCAAAAAACATTGTTATGGACCAATTGAAAAACAAGGTAGCGCTGGTTACAGGCGCAGGTTCCGGCATTGGTAAATGTGTGGCCGAACTGTATGCAGCCAATGGCGCCGCTGTAGTGCTCAGCGATATTGATGAAAAGGGCGGAAACGCAGTGGCAGATGGCATCAGGAGTAAAGGTGGCAAGGCCATTTTTGTAAAATCGGATACCAGCAGTCCGGCGGATTGCGAGCAACTCGTATCCAAAACCCTGGCGGAGTTCAAACAACTGGACATTGCCTGCAATAATGCCGGGATTGGCGGCGCGGCGGCGCCTACGGGCGAATACAAGCTGGAGGACTGGCAAAAAGTTATTAACATAAATCTCAATGGCGTTTTTTATGGCATGCGTTACCAGTTGCCTGTGATGGAAAAGGCCGGCAGCGGCGTAATTGTGAACATGGCGTCCATACTGGGAGCGGTAGGTTTTGCCGGTTCCTGCGCCTATGTAGCCGCCAAACATGGCGTGGTAGGGCTTACGCAGGCGGCGGCAGTAGAATATTCGGCCAAAGGCATCCGGGTAAACGCCGTGGGGCCGGGATTTATTGAAACCCCATTATTAACCAAACATCTGAGCCAGCAGGAGATGCAGGCACTTGTAGGTTTGCATCCCATAGGCCGGCTAGGCAAGCCGGAAGAGGTAGCAGAACTGGTATTATGGCTCAGTTCTCCGCAATCCTCTTTCGTAACCGGCAGCTACTATCCCATTGATGGAGCATACCTGGCCAGATGATTTGGTTATGCTGTTTTTTGAGCATTTCAGGGAGATAAAAAAATGTTATCTCCCTGAAAAATTCAAACAATCAAACAGGCAAATCCAAAATGTTTGCTAGTTTTAGTCAATGCAAACACATAAACTCCCCATACTTTTTTTACATGGCGCACTGGGCGCCGCTTCCCAATTTGAACCGCTGGCTAAGGAAATGTCCGACCATTACGATGTGCACCTGATTAATTTCAGCGGGCATGGTGATGTGCCTTTTTCCGAGCAGGGGTTCAGCATCCAGGTATTTGCGGCGGAAGTATTATCCTATCTGGAAACCCATCAACTCGACTTTGTACACATTTTCGGATACAGCATGGGTGGGTATGTGGCGATGTACCTGGCAAGACATTACCCCGAAAAAACAGGGCGTGTAATTACGCTGGCCACCAAGTTCAACTGGAACGAGGCTACCGCCGGTAAAGAGATCCGGCAGCTGAACCCGGATTTAATTGAAGAGAAAGTTCCCGCCTTTGCACGGGTGCTGGAGGCAAGGCATACCGCCAGCGACTGGAAAACCGTGGTAACACGCACGGCGCAGCTGATAGAAGAGCTGGGACATCAGTCGCTGCTGAAACCGGCAGATTATGCCCGGGTGGTAACCCCCTGCATGCTGATGATGGGCGACCGCGATAACATGGTGTCTTTCCAGGAAACCATCGAGGTATACAACGCCCTTCCACTGGCGCAGCTAACGGTGATGCCGGATACGCCACATCCACTGGAAAAAGCGGATGTACCGCTACTGGCTTACTATTTAAGAAGATTTACTACACAGGATATCTGATATCAGTTACTCTCCCATTGCAATTTTGCCCCAGTTGCTGAGTTCTTCATCCGTCCATAGTTCGGGGAAGAAAACGATGCGTTTATTTTTCGGCGGCAGGAATTGCTGCCAGTTGGTACCTCCTGTGGCGGCGATGTCTTCCGGTTTTTTATGCAGGTATCTTACTGCGGATTTGTAGTGCATCAGCGGCCAGCGCACGTTTACATTGAGATCGTATTCCTTTAGCAGGGGAATTAATTCCGTTTGTTCTGCGGGAGAAAGCTTTTTATAGCTGGCGAGCAGGTTATTGTCTTTGTACTCAGTAGCCAGTTTGAGGAAGGTATCCATATATTTCAGCTCAAACTGGCGGAGGGTGAGTGTTTTTTTACCGGTAGCCAGTTCCGTGGCGCCGCTTCTCCAGTAAATTTTCTCCAGCACATCTTTTAGTTCCAGCCCTTCCACTTCCGGGCGCTGGGGTTCGTATACCAGGTTGTTTAACCGGGTAGAGCAGATTTCGATCATGCGGAATTGTCCGCTCTGGAAGCCACTGGCAGGCAACAGTGCCATGCGGAATTGCAGGAACTGTTCCTTATCCATCCCATCCACCATTATTTCAAATGAGCTGATAAGGCTGTGGAAATAGTTGTTGATCCTTTTAAGCTGGGTTTTAAATATCTCAGCCGACAGTACGGGTGCGAGGCTGATTTGCTCGATTGCCTGCAACGATAATTTCAGATACAATTCCGTGATCTGGTGATAGATGATGAAAATCCTTTCATCAGGAATTGGTGTGCGTGGATGTTGCAGATTAAGCAGTACATCAAGTTGAATATAGTCCCAATAAGTGAGGTAGTCCGCATACAGAAGGCCATCCAGGTAGGACGACAGGTTCTGCCCCATAGCGGCATACTTTTCTTCCAGCCGTTGAATTTTTTCGGCAATTTCTGTTGTAACCATGATGAAAATTAATAATTAAGAATGAAATAGCAACAGGGTAAACTTTCCATTCTTAAAAACCAATTATTCCACCACGTTAATTGTTCTGTAGAAGCTTTCTTCGAGGGAAATCAGGGTTTCAGTTCTCTCAATACCTTTAATTTTCTGCAGTTCATCGTGGAGGATACGGCGGAGTTGGGTGATATCTTTACAGATGATCTCAGCAAACATGCTATAACTGCCTGTTGTATAATTAAGGCGTACCATTTCGGGTATTTTCCTTAATTCCTTGGCGACAGTGTCGTACATGGAGCTTTTTTCCAGATAAATGCCGATAAAAGCGATCACATCATAGCCGATCATTTTTAAATCTACATGTAATTTAGTACCTTTAACTACACCCAGTTCTTGTAATTTCTTCATTCTCACGTGGATAGTCCCGCCGGAAACGAACAATTTCTTCCCCAGGTCGGCGTAGGAGATCTCAGCATTAGACATCATCTCGCTGATAATCTGCAAATCTAGTTTGTCAATATTCAAATTGTGGCTCATTTTTACAATTTGTTTTTGAATGTTTTAAAGTTATATGCAAATATTTAAAAAATATCGAAAATTCCAAAATTCTTCTTAAAAAATTTGCAAGAAAGTCACCTTCTCTTTAGATTTGCATCATAATCATTACGACAACGGCTAACGAAAAGCAATAGCTGGTAACGATTCAAACACATTGTGGGATGATGAAATTGGCAGACATGCCCTCTTGTCTCGGGGGTGGGGATCACAGGATAAACGTAGTATAATTGGGTTGACCACTAATCTTACTTGTGCTATAGCTAACTGCCCCGTGGAGGTTCGACTCCTCCTCCTACAGCTTAATTGGTTTAAAGAGCTCGTAAGTTATCATGCTTACGGGCTTTTTTTATTTTATATCACGATGTTTTATATTTGAATTAATTCAAATATAAAGTTATCATGAAAAAACTTTTATTAGGTACCGTAGCCCTCTTAGCCTTTAATGCAGCGGTTATCATCACCCAGATGAGCTGTAAAAAAGAAGCCAATGCCGAAACTCCTGTTACCGGCACCACATTAAGACAACTGGATATTGTGTTATACATTAACTACGTTAAAACCGGCCCAGGCACTACGGCATCCGAAATCTGGATCTGTAAGCTGGACGGCAGTAACAAACACAAAATAAATGTCACCTTACCGCCCAATATCGTGGTAGGAGATGAAGCTTCCCTCACACCGGATGGCCAAACCGTGGTATTCAGCACCTACGAAATGTCAGGTACAAGTGGAAAAGACGGCGGCATCTATACCTGTAAAACAGACGGCACAAACGCAAAAAAGATAGTAGACGGCAATACGGACGGGAACTATGTGACCGTGCAAGGTGCTTACTAATTTCTGTACTTACTTATAAAAGATGCTGCCGGCTAGCCGGCAGCATCTTTCTTTTTTATATCCCGGCCTCAAAGCGGCAAGTTCCCCATTATCCCTCCCCCATTCAAAAAATCGCCCTATTTTTGCGGCAAATGGGACAAAAAAAATTACAACGATTTGCTGAAATCGAAACCTTCCCCAATGTATTGATATACCCGGAAGGTATGCAGGGAAAATGGAATGAGTTCTTCAAAAACAGCCACCCTGTTACATTAGAGCTGGCCTGTGGTAAAGGAGACTATACCCTGGGCATGGCCCGGCTGTTTCCTGATCAGAACTTTTTAGGCGTGGATCTCAAAGGCAACCGCATCTGGAGAGGCGCTAAAACCGCCATGGAAGAACCGCTGCCAAACGCTGCTTTCCTGCGTACACAAATAGATAAGCTCAATAATTACTTTGCGCCGGGAGAAATAAAGGACATCTGGATTACCTTCCCTGACCCTTTCCTGCGCAATTCCAAGTCGAAGAAAAGATTAACGCACCCTAAGTTCCTGCAGCTGTTCCAGCCTTTGCTGGCGCCCGGAGCCACCATTAACCTGAAAACAGACTCCCCGCAGCTGTATGCTTTCACACAGGAAGTAATTGCCGCGGCCGGATGCACGTTAATAGAAGATATTCCTGATGTATACGCATTACCGGAAGTACCGCCGTTGCTGAGAATCCAGACCTTTTATGAAGGCATGCACCTCGCCGATGGCAGAACAATCCGTTATCTCAAATTTCAATTGCCTGCTGCACCGTTGAACTGGCAAAGCATTAAACTGCCTTCCGATGAAGCAACCGTTGGTGGAGAAGATTGATTTCTACTATAATGCCCAGGGCTATATGGTATTTACCGAAAAATTCCACCTCGACCGGGGCTTCTGTTGCGGCAACGGCTGTAAGCACTGTCCATTTAATTATGAAAAAGTACCCGAACCCGAAAGATCAGCACTCCTTGCCCGCCGCAGGGACGAAGGAAAAGAAGGCCGCTGAGCCGGTTTCTTTTTTTGAAACGGTTTTTAAAATTGCACGCACCATACCGCGCGGCCGGGTAACCTCCTATGGCGCCATTGCAGACGCTTCCGGCTTAAAGCTCACCGGCCGCATGGTTGGCTGGGCCATGAATGCAGCCGGCAGCGCCAAACCGCCTGTTCCCGCGCATCGTGTGGTAAACAGCAAAGGAGAACTCAGCGGCCGGAGTCATTTTGCCACCCCTACCCTGATGCAGGAATTACTGGAACAGGAAGGAATAGTTGTAAAAGAAGATAAAATAGAAAATTTTAAAGCCGTATTTTGGGATCCGGGACAACCTTTAAAAAAGGGCAGTAAAAAGAAAGGATAAAATATTAATTCAACATCCGGACAGGGTGCAGCGCTACTTTTCCATATGACAATACTCAAGCTTAAACTGGACAACGACCAATTGGTAGAGGACTTCTTTGAAAGCACCTACGTAATCGGCATCGCTTCCACTACGCGGGATTATCAGTTGTGCTGGCATATTAACCGGCAGTTGCATACCAACTTCCGGGTGAATAACAACCTGGAAATTACCCTGTCTAAAAAAACAAGATCTTTTCATTTCCCCGTATTTGAGTTTCACGAACCAACCAATTCAGTAGCACACTACCTTTATAACAACCGTTGCCAGGCAGAATTCCTGCTGCCCGAACTTAAACAGATCAATTTTCTGTGGATGATCAAGGGGGATTACTACCAACCCGGCGATGTAAAAAAATTATTAGAAGAATTACGCCTTGTTCCGCTTGTACAATTAGTATCTTTACTTGATATCAGAGAGATCAAGAATAAGATGAACCTTATTTTTTAGGAGAGGCACGACGCATCAGCGGTAATATTTTGACCAGATTCCATGACAGACCCGATGTTTTACCTTTAAATTCCTGATTTTTTATGTGGGAAGAAAGAAATAAACAGCTTTACCGGGCTTTTGAATTCAAAGACTTTCGGGATGCGTTTGCATTTATGACCAAGGTTGCACTGATCGCAGAGAAAATGGATCACCATCCCAACTGGAGCAACGTTTATAATAAAGTGGAAATATTCCTGTGCACACATGATGCCGGTGATATCATCACCGCTAAGGATGAAGCAATGGCAAAAGCTATTGACAAATTGCTATAACCAAACTTATATTACACTTTGTGAAGCGCATTATTCTAATGCTGCTGTTGTATTGTTACACTGCAGAATCCTTTGCCACTGTAGATCGTACCCCAGTAGACACACTGATCACTGATACTGCTTTCGCCCCTGCGAATCTGGACCTGCGGCCTTTTTTATATGTGCTGACAGCCGATGAGCAGCACCTGACCCCGGAGCAGGCAGCCACTATGCCGTTTGCCCGGCAGGAAAGCATCTTTCATAGTAATCCCCAGAATAACGGACGGGTTAATAACTGCTGGCTACGGCTTACTGTAAAAAATAAAAGCAATAAACCGCTATCGTACCACCTGTTTTCCGGCTGGCACGACTATATGTACTGGTACGCGCAATCTCCGGGCGATAAGCCCCGGCTGCTGATGCAAACCGGTTTAATGCTGGACAAAGGTGGCGTGGAAAGATGGAACCACTACGCATTTGCCGTACAGGTACCAGCAGGGGAACTCCGCACGTTTTACCTTCATATCATCAATAAGTCTTACAATGAAGGCGCCCTGATGCCTGCACTTTTCAGCACCGAAGCCTATGGCACCTTCCGCGACAAACAACTGGACGGCTTCCGCAAAGAAGCCGTAGTAATCCAGGTGCTGCTGGGTATGCTGCTCGTATTTTTTAGTATTTCCATTATTAACTATATCCAGCTACCCGACAAATCGTATATCTATTTTGCAGCCTATATACTTGGACTGATCCTCTTCTTTGCGTTGCGGCTGGATGATAAGCCTTACCAGTTGTCGTTTTTCCACCGCTGGCCCATGCTGAAATATTATTGGGACATTCCCGGCCTGTTGTTTTGCTTTTACCTGATGTACCTGTTATTTGGCAATGCCTTTCTTAACCTTACCGAGCGATATCCTTTTATGGAGCGCGCGTTTACCTGGGTAGCGGCGATAGTGGGCGGGCTGATCATATTATGCTTGTATTTTATCAGGATAGGTCAGTACCACATGCCTACCATTATATACAGCTATGTGTATTTTGTAACGCTGGTACCGCTGCTGGCGGTATTTGTGGCATTGGCGCGGCGTTCCCGTCACCATCCGCTGGTCCGGTTCTTTTTGTATGGATCGGTATGTTTATACCTTGCCTGCCTGGGCTCCTTCCTTATGCATGTGCGGCCGCTGGGCTTACTCAGCGCCCTGGGCGAATTGGCAGCGCCTACTATCCTGCTGATAGGCGGTGTACTGTTGCAGGCCATGTTTTTTCTTGCCGGGTTGAGCTACCGCAATAAACTGGTACACCTGGAAAGAACCCGTACCCAGGAACTGCTGATTAAGCAGCTGAATAAAAACAAAGAGCTGCAGCGCAAGCTGAATGAGCAACTGGAAGAACTGGTAAAAGAGCAAACCACCGAGATCCTGCGCAAAAAGCAGGAACTGGAAGAGCAGCGAAAGAAGCAGCTGGAAACAGAATATGATAAAAAGCTGACAGAAATTGAACTCAAAGCCATCCGGGCGCAGATCAATCCGCATTTCATTTTCAACTGCCTGAATTCCATACAATTATTTGTGATGCAGCGGGATTATGAGTATGCACAGAAATATCTTTCTGACTTTTCTTACCTGATCCGCAAAACGCTGGACTTCTCCCGGCGTAATTTTATATCCCTGGCAGATGAAATTACCTATCTGAATACTTATCTTGGGTTAGAAAAGATGCGGTTTGAAAACCGGATGGAGTATGAAATAGTAGTAGACCCCGTGATTGCCACCGCCGAACTGGAAATCCCCGCGATGCTGTTGCAACCTTACGTGGAAAATGCCGTAAAGCATGGCATGACGAATCCCAAACAGCCAACAGGAAAGCTTTCCATCTATTTTAACCAGGTGGCTTCAGATATGCTGGAGTGCGTGATTGCAGATAACGGAATTGGCATTGCCCGTTCCAAATCATTGCGTATGCTGCCAAAACATCACCAGTCGTCCGGCATGGAAATAAGCCAGAACCGCGCTGAGTTACTGAACAAAATGTATAATACTGAAATCCATATAGAAATTATTGACAGATCATCTGAGGATGAATCGGATAGCGGCACGATCGTTAAAATACTGATCCCCCAGTTATAATTTTAGTGTATCCGTTAATGTTACTTTTTATGATAAAGGCTATTATAATCGATGATGAGAGAAACAGCCGGGACATAATCGCGTTAATGCTCGGTAAATACTGCCCTGAAATTACGATTGCCGACATGGCCTCCGATTGTGCGGATGGCATAGAAAAAATAAAACAGCATCGCCCCGAACTGGTATTTCTTGACCTGGAAATGCCTGATGGTACCGGCTTTGACGTACTGGCCGGCACTTTACCGGACATCCCTTTTGAAGCGGTGTTTGTAACTGCATTTGAAAAGAAGTTCCTGCATGTAATCCGTTTCAGTGACGTGGAGCTGATACTGAAGCCTATCGACAAAGAAAGCCTGTTGCAGGCAGTGGCACTGATCACAGAGCGGATTAACACCGGCAGCAGTAAAGACCGTTACCGCGTATTGCTGGAAAATTTCAATAACAGCAAGCCTGTGGCCTGGCAGCTGCTGATCCCTGCTACTAACGGGGAAGCCTATACTATTAATATCCCCGCTATTGAATACCTGGAAGTAAAAGGCGATAACTGTATGTTCCGCTTAAACTCCGGTAAGCTGATTACAGCGGTGCAGTCGTTCCGCTACTATGCCGATCTTTTTACTTCCCTTCACTTCTACCAGATCAACAACAACCAGATGATACAGATATCCAACATCAGCCGCCTGGATGGTTCTTCCGGGAAGGTGGTGCTGAAAGGCGGTACTACACTGGATATTACCGAAAAAAGGCAACGTGATCTGCTGCATAAAATGGCGCATCATTAGCCGTTCCGTTTCGTGTATCCCTTTCCGGTAATTATACAATTTCAATTTTTCCGCGGACATGTTTTCGATTTAGTTAACGATTTGCCAACGTTTTTGTGAACGTGTTAGTATTTCTATGACTTTCCGTTCGTTTTAATGTATTGCGCGAAGGGTACGTAACAATTTCTTAACAAAAAAATTTGGTGGTTTTAGTTTTGGTCGTACATTTGACCCGCAAAACAAAATAGTCAAACAGTCAGTTTTGTTTAGCAGCACACTATGGCAGAGCAGGACCTGAAACGAACGATGATTCTGGAAGCGGCGTTAAAGCGCTTCAAGCGGTTTGGGTTGTCTAAAACTACCATGGAGGAGATAGCCAGGGATCTGGAAATTTCCAAAGGCTCTTTGTATTATTATTTTTCAGATAAAGAATCCATCTATGCGGCGGTGGTAGAGCGTATGATAGCCGATTGTTTCATTGACATGTCGGCATATGTGGAAGAGGCGCGTTGTACCGCAGACATCATGGATCGCTACCTGGCGCTGAAAGAAAAAATGTTGCTGGAGTATCATTTTCTGTTTGGTGTAAACGAATGGATCAAGGATGTTCCTTCCAGCAGGATGCGGCAAACGATTGAGTTACTGCAGCAGGTGGAAATTTCTTTTCTTTCTGCTACTATCTCAAAAGGGGTGAGCAGCGGGGAACTTAACAAGGATACGGATACAGCACTCACGGCGCAGCTACTGGTAAATGTATTATTCGGATTATGGGTAATATGGTGCAAGTGGCAGGCAGCAGGTTTTGATCCGCACGACAGGGAAGCGCTGAAATGCTTTATGGATCGTGAAAAACAAGTACTGACCATTTTTTTTAATGGCTTAAGATATCGACCAAACATCAACAAGGATTGCTAAGAATGTATGTAGAAGAACCAATAACACAGGAATAGTTTTAATGAATATTTAAATTTAACGACAGATGAAAAAGTTGATTGTATTGGCCGCAGTAGCACTGTTCGGCACACAAGTAGCAAAGGCTCAGTTTTCGAAAGGCGATGTAATTTTAGGAGGTAATCTGAATGTTACGACCAGCTCACAAAAAGTAAAAGACACAGACAACAAAACCACCAGCACTTCCTTCGGTATCAGCCCGAAAGTTGGTGTGGCACTGACTCCTAACTGGGTTATCGGTGTATTCGCAAGATCAGAATTCAGCAACGACAAAAATGTTGCAGGTGTTAAAACCAAATCATCCGATATCACTCCGGGCGTTTTTGTTCGTAACTACCACATGATCGGTGAAAGCAAATTTGCATTCTTCGCTGAAGCCAATGCCGGCTACCACTTTGGTACAGACAAAACTGATGATACCAAAACAGCTACTTACAACGGTTTCTCCGTTAGAGTATTGCCTGGTATCACTTACTTCGTAACCAAACGTTTCATGCTGGAAGGCGCATTCGGTGGTCTGAGCTACGCTTACGATCAGAAGAAAGCAGAACCAACAGGTGTTAAAACCAACACCAGCACTTTTAACTTCGATTTCCCTAAAGAATTTCAAGTTGGTGTAAACTGGATATTCTAAGCATCGTATGATGTTTTATGTAAGATAGTTATAAGGTTAGATAGATTGGATAATCCCGCCGCAGTACTACTGTGGCGGGATTTTTGCATTATAGCAGTAATTCTGTTTAAAATAACTGTTATGCGAAACCTAAAATTAGTACTGTCGCTTTTTACCGCCGCTATCATTTACAGCGGTTGTGTAACTACTCATCCGGGAGGCAATCCACATGGGTTACCACCGGGACAGCAAAAAAAGATCTATGGCACGAAGTCGGCCAAACCATTTGCACCCGGGCAACAGAAAAAACAATAGCATTCTATAAAAGCAAAAACCCGTTACGGATATCCGTAACGGGTTTTTGCTTTTATAAGATAACCTGTTTCTAGCTGTTCATAGAGATCAGGAATTCTTCGTTGTTTTTAGTTCCGCGCATGTGTTGCAGCATGAAGTGCATAGACTCATCTGTGTTCATATCGCCCAGGTGATTACGCAGGATGTGGATACGTTTCAGGGAATCTTTATCCAGCAACAGATCATCACGACGGGTAGAGGATGCAGAAACATCGATCGCCGGGAAGATACGTTTGTTAGCCAGTTTACGATCCAGCAACAGTTCCATGTTACCGGTACCTTTAAATTCTTCGAAGATCACCTCATCCATTTTAGAACCGGTATCGATCAATGCGGTAGCCAGGATGGTCAGTGAACCACCATGTTCTATTTTACGTGCCGCACCGAAGAACTGTTTTGGTTTCTGCATGGCGTTAGCTTCCACACCACCGCTCAGTACTTTACCGGAAGCAGGTGCTACGGTATTGTGTGCTCTGGCGAGACGGGTAATGGAATCGAGGAGGATCACCACATCATGACCGCATTCTACCAGGCGTTTTGCTTTTTGCAGTGCGATGGCAGATACTTTCACGTGTTTTTCAGCCGGTTCATCGAAGGTAGAGGCAATTACTTCTGCCTTTACGCTGCGTTCCATATCTGTTACCTCTTCCGGACGTTCATCGATCAGCACCACCATGAGGTAAATTTCGGGGTGGTTGGTAGCGATGGCGTTGGCTACTTCCTTGAGTAACATGGTTTTACCTACTTTAGGCTGCGCTACAATCAGTCCGCGTTGTCCTTTACCGATAGGCGTAAACATATCCATGATACGCGTGGAGTAGTTATTGGAAGTAGTAGTTAATCTCAGTTTTTCGAAAGGAAACAGTGGTGTCAGGTAATCGAAAGGTACACGGTCGCGTACTTCTTCCGGTGACTTGTTATTAATTGTTTCCACTTTCAGCAAAGCAAAGTACTTCTCCCCTTCTTTAGGCGGGCGTACAGAGCCTTTCACGGTATCGCCGGTTTTGAGGCCGAAGAGTTTAATCTGCGACGGAGACACATAAATATCATCCGGGGAACTGAGGTAGTTATAGTCGGAAGAGCGGAGGAAACCGTAGCCGTCGGGCATCATTTCCAGTACGCCTTCACTTACGATAACGCCATCAAATTCTATATTGAAAACTGGTTCTTTCTTATTAGGGAAGCGGTTCTTCTGCGCTGCAGGCACTATCGGAATTTCTCCGGGCACTACAAAATCGTCGTCTTCGTCCAGCTCATCTTCTGCCGGAGGAATTACTACCACTTCTTCTTCCTCTTCCGGTTCTTCATCTTCTGTAAAAGAAGGGATAATGATATCGTCATCATCATCGAAAGTGAGGGAAGGGATACTGTCCAGGTCTATCTCAAAGTCTTTTATTTTAGGCTTGGCGGAAGTTACCGGTTTCTCGTCTTCGTCATGATCTTTTGATTTATTACCGGTAGCTTTTTTTGCTGCTGGTTTCTTAGCAGCTGGTTTTTCTTCAGCGTGAGCAGGTTCTTCAGCAGCGTTGTTTGCTTCGTCTTTCTTTACAGGTTTGCGTTTCCGTGCTTTCTTTTCGTCTCCGTTGGCTTGGTTATCTTCTGAGGCTAATACTGCTTGTTTATCAAGAATTTTGTAGATGAGGTCCTGTTTGTTCAGTTTTTTTGCGTTGGGAACGTCCAGTTTCTCTGCAATATCAAGCAGCTCAGGAACGAGCATGTCGTTCAGTTGTAAGATGTCGTACATCATCTGTGTTGTCAAATTTTAGAAGTGTTGTGAGGCGGGTACCACTGCATACCAACATACACCAATTACAAATAATTGTTTTTGAGTCAATAAATTTAATTAGCTTATTAAATTTGATAGGGAATGATTGAGTTTAGGAACTGCTGATGAAGATGGAAAAATGAACTTAATCAGGCAGAATATACCGCAAGATTAAAACAAGTTTTACTATTATCCAAAAATATTTAAGTGCAAATTGCCCCAAAGTAGCCCCTAAAACCGCTCTTCCCCGGGCTGTACCCTACTGTTAGCCGAACGCTCAAACCCTTGTTTATACAGGGGTAGCGCCTGTTTGCCCCTCTTTTTTAACATTTCCTTTGCAGTAGCAGCCCGGAAAAAGGCCGGAGCCCGTACTACATACTATGAAGTTTTCCACTTATTTTTGCAATCCTAAAATTATATATATCATGAGCCAAAGGGTGAAAGTCAAGCAAATCTTGTCAGACGACAAGGCGCATTACGAAGTTACAGTTAAGGGTTGGGTGCGTTCATTCCGCAACAATCAGTTTATAGCTTTGAACGATGGCTCCACCAATAATAATTTACAAATAGTAATTAATACTGAGAATACGGATGCCGCGCTGCTGAAGCGTATCACTACCGGTGCGGCTATCAGCGCTACCGGCGAAATTATTCCTTCCCTGGGTAAAGGACAGAAAGTAGAATTAAAAGCGGCTACCCTGGAAATACTGGGCGACTGCGATCCGGAAAAATATCCGCTGCAGCTGAAGAACAAGCCCAGCCTGGAATACCTGCGTGAAATAGCGCATCTGCGTTTCCGCACCAATACCTTCGGCGCCATCTTCCGTGTACGCCACGCACTGGCATTTGCAGTACACCGTTTCTTTAACGAACGCGGATTTGTGTACCTGCACACGCCTATTATTACCGCTTCCGATGCAGAAGGCGCCGGTGAAATGTTCCGCGTAACCACACTGGACATGAAAAAACCGCCACTGAACGAAAACGGCGATATTGATTACAAGGAAGATTTCTTCGGCAAATCCACCAACCTCACTGTTTCCGGGCAACTGGAAGGAGAACTGGGCGCTATGGCCTTTGGCGACATCTACACCTTTGGCCCAACTTTCCGTGCTGAAAACTCCAACACAGCCCGCCACCTGGCAGAGTTCTGGATGATTGAACCGGAAATGGCCTTCTATGAGCTGGAGGAAAACATGGACCTCGCGGAAGCATTTATCAAGTCTGTTATCGGCTATATACTTGATAACAATCGTGATGACCTCGACTTCCTGGCCAACCGCCTCGCGGAAGAAGAGAAACAAAAACCACAGCAGGAACGCAGTGAAATGGGACTGATTGAAAAGCTGGAATTTGTGCTGAACAACGAGTTTGTACGTATTACCTATACAGAAGCCATCGACATTCTGAAAAACAGCAAGCATAATAAAAACAAAAAGTTCCAGTACCTGATCGAAGGCTGGGGCGCCGATCTGCAGAGCGAACACGAACGCTACCTGGTAGAAAAACACTTTAAGAAACCGGTGATCTTAACCGATTATCCTAAAGAGATCAAGTCTTTCTACATGAAGCTGAACGACGACAATAAAACCGTGCGGGCAATGGATATCCTGTTCCCCGGCATCGGTGAAATGGTAGGCGGTTCGCAGCGTGAAGAGGACTACGACAAACTGGTAAAACGTATGCAGGAAATGCATGTGCCGGTAGAAGAACTAAGCTGGTACCTGGATACCCGCCGTTTTGGTACTGCGCCACACGCCGGGTTTGGCTTAGGCTTTGAACGCCTGATGCTGTTTGTTACCGGTATGACGAACATCCGCGATGTAATTGCATTCCCGCGGACACCGAAGAGCGCAGAGTTTTAAGCGGAGTTATTATTTTTGATTTTATAAAAAGAAGGGAGACAGCCGTTGGCTGTCTCCCTTCTTTTTTATCTCTTACTTATGGAAACTCCCCTTCTCCGCATCTATACTCCTGAAAGCGCTTTCAACCAATTTCGTTTAACCTAAACCGTTATTTATGGCTGAAATAAACACCGCTACACAGGGGAGTAAAAGAGGCACCCGCAGCAACAAAAAATCTACACGTGTAGATATGACACCTATGGTAGACCTGGGATTCCTGCTGATCACTTTTTTCATGCTTACCACCACCATGGCCAAACCCAAAACAATGGATCTTATCATGCCCAAAGAAGACGGCGATCCGATGTCGTTGCCGGCCAAAAAAGCACTGACCGTAATCCTCGGTCCGGACAACCGTATTGCCTGGTACGAAGGCATTGGCGACGACCCCGCAATGCCGCCACAGGTGCACTACAGCACCTATGCCAACCGTAACGGAATCCGGGATGTGATCATCGCAAAAAAGGCTGCCGTATACGAAGCTTTCCACAAGAATGAGCTGATGGTACTGATCAAAGCAGACAAGGCATCGAATTATAAGAATGTGGTGGATATGATGGATGAAATGCTCATCAATAAAGTAGACCGCTACGCAATGGTAGATATTAACGATAAAGAGGCCGGCTACTTCAAATGAGCTATTTTTCCCTACCTTTATCGCTCCAAAACAATTATTCAATATGGCAACTACCCACTCTATCCCCTCAGTGGATCTTGCAGACTTCACATCCGGAGATGCAGGACGAAAGGCAGCCTTTGTGCAGCAGTTAGGTAAGGCTTATGAAGAAGTTGGTTTTGTAGCGGTAAAGAATCATGGGATTCCTGACGAACTGATTGCGGACCTCTACAAATACGTACAACAATTCTTCAAGCTTCCCGCTGACACCAAACATCAGTATGAAATTCCGGAACTGGCCGGGCAACGCGGTTATACTTCCTTTGGTAAAGAACACGCCAAAGGTTATGACGCTCCGGACCTGAAGGAGTTTTTCCAGTTTGGTCAAACTGTGGAAGATAAAGATCCTATCAGTTCGGAATATCCTGCCAACGTACAGGTAGCGGAAGTGCCGGAGTTTACGCCAACTTTCTTTAAAGCATACCGTGGGTTTGAAAAATCCGGTAAATACCTGTTACAGGCCATCGCCCTGTTCCTGGGACTGGAGGAAACCTATTTTGATGATAAAATCCATAATGGCAATTCCATCCTGAGAGCCATCCATTATCCGCCTATCACGCAGGAGCCTAAATCGGCCATCCGTGCGGAGCAGCATGAAGATATCAATCTCATCACTTTACTGGTGGGCGCCTCTGCGGATGGTTTGCAGATCCTGGATAAACAAGATAACTGGGTACCGGTTACCTCCCTGCCGGAACAGATTGTGGTAAATGTGGGAGATATGTTGCAGCGGTTAACAAACAACCGTTTAAAATCTACCACACACCGGGTGGTGAATCCTCCCCGCGAAATGTGGAATACTTCCCGCTATTCGATTCCTTTCTTCCTGCATCCAAAATCCAATATGAAACTGGACAGCCTGGAAAGCTGCGTTACTGCACAGAACCCGCTGGCATATGAACCCATCACTGCCGGTGAGTACCTGGATGAGCGCTTACGCGAAATAGGCTTGAAAAAATAGGGACTATACATAGCAAAGTCCCGGTAAAATTGTTACCGGGACTTTGTAAATATCCTGCGTATAAGCAAGTCTCTTCTTTAACGGTTCTTCCTGATATGGTTATTCTTTAGATCCGAACATTTCTCATGTTGGTGGGTAATTAACCTGTCTGATAAATTGATCACAACGGACAAAAGGCCATATTCGTTATAATAATCACCGATATTACAAGTATTGTGCCTTTATTATTTTGGGGATTACCGATATTAGCAACACGGTTGTATTTTGTCCGGATATTTGAGTACCTTATAACCTGTCCAATCGGCATACACTAAAATAAACTGTGCTTCTACGTCATATACCTTTTCTTAAAGCTGTGCTATTACATAGCATCACTGCCTACGGAGGCCCGCAGGGTCATCTGGCCATGATGATGAAAACATTTGTACAGCAACGGAAGGATGTAACGGAACAGGAGCTGATGGAATACAATGCTTTCTGCCAGCTGCTTCCCGGCGCTTCTTCTTCCCAAACCCTTACCTTAATCGGCTATAAACGCGGCGGCGCAATACTGGCTATTATTACCCTGCTCATCTGGATTTCCCCGGCCTGTTTGATCATGGGTTCCCTGAGTTTCCTGTTGCAATATTTCGGCAAAAATGCCCTGCACACTGATATTTTCAAGTACGTACAGCCGATGGCGGTAGGCTTCCTCGCGTACGGGGGCATCCGTGCTTTCCGGATCAGTATTAACAGCGTGGCCACTTTTGCCATCATGGTGGTATCCATGTTCACTGCCTTCTTCCTGAAATCGCCGTGGACCTTTCCCGCGCTGATCATCCTGGGGGGTATTGTATCCAACTTCAGTAACAAACGTATTCCCGGTGTGGCGGAAAAGCCCCGTAAAATACAGTGGGGAAATATCTGGTTATTTGTGTCGTTGTTTATACTCGCCGGATTCCTTTCTGAGCTGGCGCGTACCCACGAGTGGATTACCAGGCGGCCATTTAACCTCTTTGAAAACTTTTACCGTTTCGGCAGCCTTGTATTTGGCGGAGGGGATATCCTGATTGCGATGATGCTGGAACAGTATGTAACCCGCGCCAAATCGCAATATCTTTCTGCGGAAGAGTTACTTACCGGCGCCGGTATTATGCGGGCGCTCCCTGGTCCTACCTTTTCCATATCTGCGTATGTAGGCGGTATGGCCATGCGTAACCTGGGTATGGGTTACCAGTTCCTGGGGTGTATTATAGCGCCTATTGCGATCTTTTTGCCCAGCCTGTTGCTGGTATTGTTTTTCTTCCCTATCTGGAATAACCTGAAAAGATACGTGGTGATATACCGTGCCCTCGAGGGGATCAATGCGGTAGTAGTGGGTATTATGTGGGCAGCCACTTTTATTCTCTTCTTTGTGATCCCGGTCAACTGGTACAACCTGCTGATCATGGCCAGCACCCTGGCATTGCTGTGCCTTACCAAGGTGCCTTCCCCTTTTATCGTACTGGCGTGCCTGTTACTGGGCTGGCTGTTATGATGCGCTGATATTGTATTCTTTAATTTTATTGTAAAGCGTGGTTAACCCGATGCCCATCAGTTCTGCGGCCCTGGTTTTATTGCCTTTGGCGTGGGCCAGCACCCGGATAATGTGTGCTTTTTCCATATCTGCCAGTTTAAGGGAAGATGCATCTTCCGCGTTCCCTTGCTGAAAATCGAACGGCAGCACGGGGGTATCCAGTATGTCCGTGTCCGTTAGGATGGCGGCTCTTTCGATTACATTACGCAGTTCGCGGATATTTCCCTTCCAGCTGTGCTGTTGCAGCGCCTGCAGGAAAGCGGGCGTCATCCCGGTAATACGTTTATTCATTTTAGGCGCTATCTGCTGAAGAAACCAGGTGGCCAGCAATGGGATATCTTTCCGGCGTTCGTTTAGTGATGGCAGGGAAATCTGGAAGGCCGACAGCCGGTAGTAGAGATCGGACCGGAAATGCCCGGCTTCGATTTCCTGCTCCAGTTGCCGGTTGGTGGCAGCGATGATCCGTACATTTGTTTTAGTGGGTTTTGTTTCGCCCACTTTATAGAACTCCTGCGTTTCCAGCACACGGAGCATTTTGGCCTGCAGTTCTATCGCCATCTCTCCTATTTCATCGAGGAAAATGGTACCGCCGCGGGCTTCTTCAAAAAAACCTTTTTTATCTTTTACAGCGCCGGTAAAGGCGCCGGCTACGTGCCCGAATAATTCGCTTTCGAGGATCTCTTTTCCAAAAGCGCTGCAGTTAACGGCTACAAAGGGTTGTTGCCGCCGCTGGCTCCCCTGGTGAATGGCCTGTGCAAATACTTCCTTACCGGCGCCGGTTTCTCCCAGCAACAGTACAGTCATATCTGACGGCGCCACTTTTTCCGCCAATGCAATGGCGGCGCGTATTTCAGGGGATTCGCCCAGGATGCTGCCGAAATTATATTTACCGCCGATCTTCTTTTCCAGGTCGCGGATGCGGAACTGCAGGTGTGCCTTATCCAACGCTTTGCTCACCAGCGGGAGGATCCGGTTGTTATCGTCTCCTTTGGTGATATAGTCAAAAGCGCCGTTTTTAATGGCCTGTACCCCATCGGCGATGTTACCATATGCCGTGAGCACAATGGTTTCAATTTCGGGGTACCTGGCGCGTATCTGCTGCACCAGTTCCACCCCGTTGCCATCCGGCAGCTTTACATCAGACAGGATCACCTGTATTTCTTCTTTTTCCAGGATCTTTAAGGCAGACCTTATATTGCCCGCCTCATGAAGTGTATATCCTTCCAGGGCCAGCAGCCGGCTTAAAAGCCTGCGGAGCTGGTCCTCATCATCGATTATTAAAATATGGCCTTTAGACATAGCCATGCAAAGATAATAGTTCCTATGGCTTCCGTGATTTATCTGTTTTCTGATTGGGTTTAAAAACCATAGCACCCAGCAGGGCTGCCACTACGCCAACAAAAATATTTACAAATAAAGCATTCCCCAGGAAGTAAATCCAGAAACTGCTTTTTACCGTGTCTTCCTCCTGCAGGGCGTGCGATGGGTTTCCACCCACTACCAGGTGAAAAATGAGCAGGAATATAGCATACATAATAGTGGCTATGATAGTGGTGCGTAAACCCATATTAAAAGACGTCATAGCCGAGTTCTTATCTTTATGTACCCTGTTATAATGAATAATGGAGATCAGCACACCGAGGAACATGATGAGGTTGCCAAAATATCCCATCCACAAATTGCCGTACAACTTTGTTACATAAAAGAGGAGGGTAAAAACGATGCATATGGCGCCAAGAATGAAACCATACGCCGGTAGCGCTTTTGAAGATAAAGGCCTTTCCATAACTCAGTATTTAAATGAACAAAATGATCAGGCGTGCGCATTGCTTTCTATTTCACGGATCACTTTACGCAAGTCATTCTTAATACTTTTAATATCGTGCCACAAGTCGCCAGTTTCGTTTAACCGTTCCAGTGAGTTATGAATATTAAAATCGCTGATACGGAGTTTTTCATTCACTTCTTCCCACAGAAGCGGCATAGATACCGTAGCACCGGGTTTTGGACGGGCGGAATAAGGAGATGCGACCGTTTGTCCTTTACTGTTTTGCAAAAAGTCGATATACACTTTTTTATTCCGGGCAGATTTAGCGCGAACCACACTGGTGCTTTTTGGCAACTCCTCATTAACATGGCGTGCAATATATTCCGCAAGCAGCCGGGTGGTATCATAAGAATGCTTTGCCCCAACAGGCACATAGATATGTAAACCGGTAGAGCCGGAAGTTTTACAAAAAGAGGTAATGTTGAAATTATCCAGCATGTTTTTGATATGCAGGGCCGTTTCTACCACGTATTTAAAATCAATGTCTTCCGGGTCAAGATCCAGTATCATAAAGTCCGGTTTGTCGAGGCTGCTTAACCTCGACAGCCAGGGGTTTATTTCTATACAGCCGAGGTTTACCATATAGGCCAGCGTAGCTTCGTTATTACATACCAGATAGTCTACATCCTTACCGGTAGAATCTGCGTGCAGCGGCACGCTCTTAATCCAGGCGGGGGTTTGTTCCAGGTCTAGATCCTTCTGGTAAAAAGAAGGTCCTTTGATACCGTTGGGAAAACGGTGCAGCGACAGCGGCCGGTCTTTCAAATGAGGCAGCATATATTTTGCCACCGACAGGTAATAATCGATCAGTTGTCCCTTTGAGATCTGCTCATCCGGCCAGTATAATTTCGTTTGATTGGTGAGGGATACTTTCTTGCTGTTGAGCGTCAGGGTGCGTTCTTTTTCAATAGTAGTAGCCATGTTTATTTTTTTTGCGGTTTCAGGATGTACTTCTTTTGCCGGTTTATCTTCCCGGAGGCCGAGGAAAACTGGTTGCCTCAGATGTCCGTCGCCGGTCCATTCCTGGAATTTCACTTCACATACCAGCTTCGGCTTTACCCAGGTAACGGGCATATTGGTGGCCACCTTTTCTGAGAAGGGCGACGTTTTGCTGATCAGGGGCTGCAGCCTGTTGTAAAGTTCACCGATAGTGGCTTCGTTTAATCCGCCTCCACAATGCCCGATGTATTTCATTTTTTTGTTTTCATACATGCCCAGCACCAGGGCACCTATCTGTTTCCTGCTGCCGCGGGGAGCTGTATATCCACAAATCAGCGCTTCCTGTTCGTTCACAATTTTTATCTTCAGCCACGACATCCCTCTTCTGCCTTCTTCATACACACTGTCTGTTTTCTTGGCAATGATGCCCTCCCACTGTTGCTTCCGGGCTTTCTCAAAAAAGCTGGTTCCTTTTTTTAGCACATGAGAAGAGAAACGGATTGTTTTATCATTTAATTCCGCTATCACATCTTTCAGCAGGCTTTTCCGTTCCAGCAGGCTCAGGTGCTGCAGTTCATTCCCATCGAGATGAAGCAGGTCGAACACCACGTATACCAGTTTCCCTTTACCTGTAGTCCGGTAATTCTGCAGGGTTTGAAAGTGGGATCTGCCTTTATTATCCAGTACAATAATCTCTCCGTCCAGCACCACATTGTGCGAAATTTTCTCTACGGCAGCCACTACCGCGGGATAGTCATTGTTGAATGATTTCTCATTGCGCGAATATAAAGTTGCCTTGTGCTTTTCCACGCTGGCAATGGCCCGGTAGCCATCCCACTTCGTTTCAAAGAGCCAGCCGTCCCCATCAAATGGTTCACTGACAAGGGTTGTAAGCATGGGCTTATATACTTTCTTTATCCGGTGAACAGCCCGTGCTGTTTTATTTTTTGACTCACTACGTACTACTGCTGTTACTTTTTTTTTTGCCACCTTCGTGGTTGCTTTATTCTTTTCTCCCTGTGCTTTTATTCTTTCTGGCGTATAGTCTTCACTGTTATATTCATCTACTGCGTACTTATCCTTATGTTTGATCAGCAGCCATGCATTTTCTTCGCGTCCTTTCATCTTCACAAGGGCAAATTCTCCCTTTAGCTTTTTCCCTTTCATTACAATTTTAAGATCGCCGGATTTCAGCTCCCGGAGGGCTTCTTTATCAAAACTTTTCCCATCGGGATTCATCAGTTCAAAGGTGCCTTTGTCCCAGATGTACACCGTACCTGCGCCATAGTTGCCTGCCGGGATGGTGCCTTCAAAATCCTTGTAATCGTAGGGATGGTCTTCTACTTCCATTGCCAGCCGTTTATCTGCCGGGTTCATGGACGGACCTTTTGGTATTGCCCAGCTTTTCAGCACGCCATTTACTTCCAGTCTGAAATCATAGTGCAGCCGGGAAGCATGATGGCGTTGTACCACAAAGATGTGTTTCCCTGCCACCGGTTTACCGGTAGCAGGTTCGGTAGTTTCCGTGAAGTTTCGTTTCTTTTTGTATTCCGACAGGCTCATGATGCGCGTTTTTTAGTGGCGGTGGGTTTACCACCCAGACTGGCTTTCAGCTGATCGAACAGGTTATCGCTCTTGGTGTGTACCACACGCATTTTCTTCACTACGGTTTTCTTACCACCGGCTTTGGCCTTGATAATTTTCAGGAGTTCCGCTTTATATTCATCTTTATACTGACTGATATCAAATTCGGTCGTGTATTGTTTTACCAGTTCTATGGCCATATCCAGCTCCTTCTTTGCCAGTTTTATATGTGTTGGCAGGGTGAGGTCGCCGGAAGGGCGGATTTCTTCCGCAAAGCGGAGTTGTTGCAGCAGCAGGTAATTTTCCCGTGGCCGGATTACGGCCAGGTGTTCCTGGGTACGCAGCACAAACCTGCTGATGCCCGCCTTACCCGTTTTTTCCAGGGTTTGTTGCAGTAAGGCATATGCCTTTTCGCCCCCTTTAGCGGGTTCAATGAAATAAGGATTTTCAAAATAGATGTCATCGATTTCTGTTTCTTCCACAAAAGATTCTATTTCGATGATCTTACTTTTTTTTGGGCTGGCTGCTTCAAAATCTTCATCTTCCAGTATAACATACTCATCTTTATACAGATAGCCTTTTACGATCTGTTCCCAGGGTACTTCTTTACCTGTATTTTCATTGATGCGCTGGTATTTGATGTGCGCCCCGTTTTTGCTATCCAGCATGTCCAGGTCCAGGCGGCTGTCCTGTGTAGCGCTGAATAGTTTTACCGGGATATTTACCAACCCGAATCCTATGGATCCTGACCATATAGCTCGCATAAAATGATAGTTTTGGTATTAAATAAAAGTTAACACAAATGGTACCATGATATTAAAACATCGCGGCATAACTTTTGGTTTTTTAAGTTTAACTAAAACCTTATTTTATGGAAAAGCCAGGCGAAATGACAACTTTATCGAGGGTATTGGAAAAGCTGCATGAGAAAGGATTTGATCATGAGTTAAAGATGAGTGATCACGGCAGGTTACAGAATACGGATGAGCAGAAGATCTATAACCCGGAAGACCTGACTATCATTAAAACCTATCGTTTTGAGGGAGAGTCAGATCCTTCAGATTCCTCCATTTTGTATGTAATGGAAGACCAGGATGGCAATAAGGGCTACATACTGGACGCTTACGGCGCCTACAGTTCGCACGAAGAGGCAGGTTTTGACGAATTTATCCAGAAGATTAAAGTAGAAGACAGAGAAGATCAGCTGATATTCGGATAGCCGGGCATAGCAGGCGCCTTTACCTGCTACAGGGCTTCCTTCAGAAATTGCATGAGCAACTTTTCATCCGCATGTAACCCGCCACTGGCGGGTTTACTGCGTTTAGCCCTCAGCTGTTGCAGCCAGGGTTCCAATTCGCCGGTTTCGTAGCTGTTAAGGATTTGCGGATGGATGTAATATTTCCTGCACACGGCGCGGGTATTCCCCAACTTGCCCGCCACACCGTCGATTATCGCTACAATATTCCGGCGGCATTCCGTAACGGATTCAAAGGGTGTAAGGTCTGCCAGAAGATTTAATGCGTTTACCGTACCGGCCCAGGTGCGGAAGTCTTTACAGGTAAATTCATTTTCTGCGCAGCACTGCTTTATATATTCATTTACTTCTCCGGAATCGAGGGCTTTGTGTTCGCCGTTTTCATCGTAATACTGAAACAATACCTGGCCGGGAATATCCTGTACTTTTTTCAGCAGTTTTGCAAGTGCGGCGTCATGAAGTGCTATTTTATGCTCCACTCCTTTTTTCCCCCGGAACTGAAAGAATGCTTTGTTACCATTGATCTTCACATGTTTATTCCGCAGGGTGGTAAGTCCGTGTGAGCCGTATAACCTTTCATAAGAAGCATTGCCCACGCGGATCAGTGTTTCCTCCATCACGGACAAAGCAATGGCAATTACCTTATTTTTATCCAGTGATGTTCGTTTTAAATCTTCGTGTATACGTTTCCGTATTTCCGGTAATTTTTTGCCGAACTGCCGGAGTCGGTAGTACTTGGTTTCATTGCGGGCTTTGCCCCATTCAAGATGATAACGGTACTGTTTGCGTCCTTTCACATCGGTGCCGGTGGCCTGCAGGTGGCCATTAGGCCAGATGCAGATCCATACATTTTCCCAGGCGGGCGGCAGCACCAGTTTCCGGATACGGTCCAGCACTTCAGGGTCTTTTACTCTTTTGCCCGAGGGGTCGAGGTAGATAAAGTCCTTCCCTTTGCGGACGCGTGTATACCTGGGTGTATTTGCTGTAACGTACCGCAGTTTCACTGACCGGGCTACGGCCACGGGGTCTGTTATCAGATCTATGCTAACCATTTATGATTTCCCCTCCATTGGGATGCAGGATCTGACCGGTGAGATAACTGGCTTCATTGCTGGCCAGGAATACGTAGCAGGGGGCTACTTCCACGGGCTGGCCGGCGCGTTTCAGCGGCACATCTGTACCAAACTTTGCCACTTCCTCCGCGGTAAAAGTAGCGGGGATGAGCGGGGTCCAGATGGGACCGGGCGCTACGCCGTTTACCCGGATTCCTTTTTCAGACAGGGAGGCGGATAAAGACCTGACAAAAGAAACGATGGCGCCTTTGGTGGAACTGTAATCAATAAGATGGCTACTGCCCCGGTAAGCGGTTACAGAAGTGGTGCAAATAATACTTCCGCCTTTGGGAATATACGGCAGGGCCGCTTTCGTAAGATAAAAGTGCGGATAAATATTAGTTTCAAAAGTTTTGTGCAGCTGGGCGGCGCTGATATCCGTGATACTTTCCTGCGGGTATTGTACCGCTGCATTATTTACCAGGATATCTATCTTTTTAAACTTCTTTATTACCTTTTTAACAATATCGTTGCAATGCTTTTCATTGCTGATATCGCCTGCAATGAGCATACATTCCCGGCCGGCGAAGGTAATGTGTTCGCAGGTAATTTCTGCGTCTGTATGCTCATTAAAATAAGCAATGGCTACGTCTGCGCCTTCTTTGGCAAAGGCTACCGCTACTGCGCGGCCAATACCACTGTCGCCGCCGGTAATAACGGCCACCTTGTTATGCAGTTTACCATTTTTTGTATTGCTTTTTTCGAACACCGGGGCCGGGTTCATCACTTCTTCCAGGCCGGGTTGTACGGATTGTTTCCGGGCCGGCCTCACTGGCTTTTTGGGATTGGATTTTTGCATATCAACGGGTTAAAAAAAGTCCCTGTTTATGCAGGGACTTTTGCAGTTTTCATTAACACAATTATACAAATCATCGTTAACCTATTCTGCCGCAGCTTCTTCGTTTACAGTAGATTCAGCTACTTCTGTGAGTAAGCTGTCGGCATTCTTTTCTTCTTTCAAAGTTTGCTCCAGTAATTTCGCAACCTGGGAATGGCCCATTACATTGGCGAGTGTGCGTAAACTGCCATAGGCGGATATTTCGTAGTGCTCAATTTTCTGGGAAGCAATGATAATACCAGCGTCTCTTACGGCCGTGTCTTCGTCAGTATCTGCTACAACTTCCTGTCCTTCGGCAATCAATCCTTCCATCGCTTCGCATTTTTTTGCCTGTGGTTTTTTGCCGAGTAATTCGAATACCTGTTCCAGCCTGGCTACATGTTCTTTTGTTTCTTCCAGGTGGTTTCCTATGCAGGTACTTAATTCTTCCGAGGTAGCAGCTTTCTGCATTTTGGGCAGTGCTTTTACCAGGTTCTTTTCTGCCCAGTAGATGTCTTTTAATTCATCCATAAACAGTTCATGGAATTTGGAGTCCGGCATTTTTTCGCTGGCTGTTCTTCTTGCGGTGCCGTTGCCGGCTGATTTTGTGGTAGGCATTGTAACAGATTTTTTTAGATGAAAGAATGGTTAATGTTTATCAGGTGATTGTCTTTTAAATGCTTCTTCTTTTTCCTCTACCGCCTGCGGATTGGCGGGGGTATGAGGAGTATCCCTGTCCGGTATCTCCTGCGGGATGGGTTCAATTTCCGGCTTGTCCGGTGGCGGCTGAACCGGTATTGGGTCTTCTTTTCCCGGCTGTTGTTTATCTGGAGTTGGATCAGGAATCGGCTGTTTATTTCTATCCGGATTATTCATACCTCACAAGTTTATTGGTTAAGAACTATAGTTAGTTGTCCAAAGTTCATTCCACTAGTTAGACCTGTTGTTTTTACCAAAAAAACGCGTTTCTCAAACCCGCTACGGGAAGGCATTCCAGCGTACCTGTATCTCTGCGGTAACAGTAAGGCGCCACTGCTTCCGGTGCTTGTAGAATTTACCGTCATTCTGTGGAATATGTTGCTCAGAAAGCCCTTCGCGGGAAAAGGGTATTTTTTAGTAGTGAAATTCAGGCAGAAATAGTAACTTGAAATGCTTTCTCAAGATCTCATACATACAGATGCATTTTTCAGTACACAAAAAAATACGACTTGGCTTTTTCATTGCATTTACCGTTATCGTGGCAGCCTCCGTGTTCTCGTACCTGGTGGCCAAAAACCTGCTGGATAACGCCGGCAGGCTGAATCATGCCATTGAAGTATCCAAACGGCTGGAGGTAATTACCCGGCAGCTCAAGGAAGCGGAAGCTGCAATCAGGGGATATACGCTTACCAAAGACAGCTCCTTCCTGGATCCCAGTATGCAGGAGCGCAGCAACAGGATTGAGCGGGAATATCTCCTGCTCCGGAAAATAACTGCTGATAACCCCGTTCAGCAAAAACACCTGGATACCCTTCGCCGGTTACTGGCCGTCAAATACCAGCAACTACAACTGGGCGAGGAGAATTCCACCCAGCTGAAACAACTCTCCGATGTGAAAGAAGGGGAAAAATCAATGGATATCATCGACATTAAGGTGCGTGACATGATCCGGATTGAAGAAAGCCTGGTACAGGAAAAATCGGAACTGTTCCATTTCTTTGCGGTGATGTGGGTACCCATGATCTTTATATCCTCGCTGGTGGCCATCCTGATAGGCATCTATTCCTATATTACCCTCACCAGGGAATTCAAACTACAGTTACATATTGAAAGCCGGATGAAGTCCTACCAACGTGATCTGCAACAGAATATCTCCCTCCTGAATAAAACCAACCAGGAGCTGGAGCAGTTTGCCTATGTGGCTTCGCACGATTTGCAGGAACCGTTACGCAAGATATCTACCTTCAGCGACCGGCTGCAGATGAAATATAAAGACCAGCTGCCGCCGGATGCCACGCAGCTGATAGACCGTATGGTGTCCGCCGTTTCCCGGATGCGGGTGCTGATCAACGACCTCCTCATTTTTTCCAGGGCAGGCCGTATTACGCCGGAAAGCATTACCCCCGTGGATATGACCAGGCTGTTGCAGGAAGTACTCAGCGACCTGGAGGTTACCCTGGAAGAAAAAAATGTACAGGTTACATACGACCAGCTGCCGGTCATAGAAGGCAGCGATACTTCTTTCCACCAACTGTTTCAGAACCTGCTGGCCAATTCTATTAAGTTTGCCAGCCCCGACAGGCGCCTGGAAATCAATATCCATCACCAGTTACTGCTCGGAAAGGAACTGGGTATTGTAAAAGAAAGCCGGTGGAACGAGAGCTACTGCCGCATCAGCCTGGACGACAATGGTATTGGGTTTGAGCAGGCTTATGCCGATCGCATTTTTCTTATTTTCCAGCGGCTGCATGGCATCAGCGAATATTCCGGTACAGGGATAGGACTCGCCATCTGCAAAAAAATTGTAGACAGCCACAATGGTTTCATACAAGCCCACGGATACCCGGGGAAAGGAGCCTCCTTTGTGATTATTCTACCCCTGCGACAGAGAAACAGGAATGATGGACCTACAGATTAATAAAAGGTTAGCACCTTTATTGCTGTGGATTTTGTCATTAATTGCCCAAACTCCTAATCTATTCTATTGCGATGAGCGAGCGACCGATACACATTTTAATGATAGACGATGATGAAGACGATTTCTTTCTCGTAACAGAACTACTTCATGATATTTCACCAGGTCAATATGTGCTTGAATGGGCTTCTACCTATCAGAAGGGGCTGGCGGCCATAGCCGACAATACGTATGATGTATTCCTGGTAGATTACCGGCTGGGACCCAATACCGGTATCGATATCCTCCGCAGGTTACACCAGATGCATCATCAGCCGCCGGTAATTATGCTTACCGGTAAAGGCGATTATAATATTGACCGGGAAGCCATGCAGGCCGGTGCTTACGATTACCTGGTGAAAGGAGAAATGACTGCCGACCTGCTGGAAAGATCCATCCGCTATGCGCTCGATGAATTCAACCATCGCCGGTCTATTGAAGAAAGCGAGAAAAAATATTATGGCATCTTCGAAAAAGCGCACGACCTGATTGTACTGGCCGATTGCGACCGGAATATTATTGACGCCAATCCCGCTGCATTAAAAACCCTTCGTTACAACCGGGAACAGATACTGAAATTACATCTGCGCGATCTCTTCATCTCCAAAGATCAAAGCGAGAATTTCCTGAACAACATCTGCAACAGTGGTATTGCCAATTTACAGGAATATGATTTCAAAACTGCCGATAACAAAAAGCTGGTGGTATTGATCAATGCCGTTATGCTGGACGAAGCGGCGCAGATATTCCTTTGTGTAATCCAGGATATCACCGATAAAAAGAGAGAAGAACAGGAGAAACAACACCAGGAAAAATTTGTAATCACCGGGCGTATTGCCAGGGTAATTGCACATGAAGTAAGAAACCCGCTAACCAATATATTGCTGGCCGTAAGCCAGTTTAAGGAAGAAGAAGAAGTGGCCGCCAATGATGATACGCTGATGTATACAGATATCATTGAACGGAACTGCACCCGTATTAACCAGTTGATTACAGAGCTGCTGCACAGCACCCGTATGATTGAACTGCATATGGAACCTGTAGGTATCAACGAGCTTATAGAGAAAGCGCTGCAGCTATCCAACGACCGGCTGCAACTGAATGAAATCCGTGTGGAAAGAAACCTGGTATCGCCGGATGTGATGATTAATGCGGATGAAGAAAAAGTAGTGATTGCCTTTCTGAATATTATCATCAACGCCATTGAGGCAATGGTACCGGGCAAAGGCGTACTCACCATCAGTACAAGGCTTAGCCAGGACAAGGCGAAGCTGATGATCCGTGATAATGGTGCTGGTATTGCGGAAGACAAGCTGGCGCGTTTGTTTGATCCTTTCTATACCAGTAAGGCGAAAGGCACAGGTCTTGGCCTGACCAGCACACAGAATATTCTATTAAATCACAAAGGAACTATACACGTGGATAGTGAACCGGGGAAGGGAGCGGTATTTACGATTGCGATACCTGCAATAGGATAATTTATTCCCTGGAGACGGATGTCTGCCAGGGAATAAACTGCTAATAATTTATATTCAGCAACCGTAATTTGTTATACAGTGTTTTACGGTCGATATTCAATACCTGCGCTGCTTTTGTTTTATTATACTTCACTTCTTTCAGCACATTGATAATCTTATTGTATTCTGCCTGAAGGGCTACTGTTTTCAGATCATTATCGTTGGAAAGCAGCGCCAGTTCACCGGAAACGTGTACTTCTTCCGGAATCTGGTTAAAAGATTCTTTCATTTCCAGCGGCAAAGCGATCATGGTAATATCTTCCATTTCAGGCGTAAGTAAACAGGCTCTCCTGATTACATTTTTCAGTTCGCGGATATTACCTGGCCAGTTGTATTGCTGGAAGCAATCCCACACTTCAGAAGAAATTTTACCACATGATTTATCCAGTTCCTTTTCCACCTGGTTTACAAAGGCGGTAGTGAACAGTGGTAAATCTTCGCGGCGCTCGCGTAAAGGCGGAATATAAATGGTGAATTCATTAAGGCGATGGAACAGGTCTTCCCTGAATTTGCCGCGCTGTACTGATTCAGAGAGCTTTTCGTTGGATGCTACAATGATGCGTACATCAATTGGTATTTCTTTTAAACTTCCTACCCGGCGAATTAATTTTTCCTGAAGAACGCGTAGCAGGGCTACCTGTATGTCGTACGATAAATTGGAGATTTCATCCAGGAACAGGGTACCTCCCTGTGCCTGTTCAAAGGCGCCTATTTTGGTATTGATAGCGCCGGTAAAAGAGCCTTTTTCGTGACCAAACAATTCACTGGCAGCCAGTTCCTTGGAGAGGCTGCCGCAATCCAGCGCAACAAATGGTTGCTGGTTTCTTTTACTGTGATGGTGAATAAGATGTGCTACGGATTCCTTACCGGTACCGGTTTCTCCAAAAATGATAACGCTGTAATCGGTGGGCGCCACCAGTTTAATCTGTCTTATTAATTCTTTCGCTCCTTCGCTTTCACCGTATACGTATTTGTTATTTTTGTCGTCCTGGTTACGTGATAATAACGTTTCACGTACTGCTTCGGGCTCACTGCCCGACTCTACTGGTCTGGATGCGCGCCGTTCCTGTTCTGCGTCTTTATGCGCAAAGGCTTTATGTACGAGGTTCAGAATTTCATCCGGGTACAGCGGTTTGGAAAGATAATCGTATGCGCCGTTTTTCACCATTTCCACCGCTACTCTTACATCTGTATAACCTGTAATAATAATTACAATAGTAGAAGGATTGATCTGATGGATATCCTGCAGCAGTTGTGCACCATCTGTATCTTTCAGTCTGTAATCACAGAGTACAAGGTCATAGGTTTTCTCTTTCATCATTTTAAGTGCAGCGCCACCCGTCATGGTGGTATCTACATCAAAGCCATGTTTCCCGAGGAATTTGCTCAGGAGTGTACAGATATTAATTTCGTCGTCTATTATTAGAATATTTTTCATACTTCTTTAATATAGTGGTAATTGGCAACAGAATAGCTGGTTAAAATTACTGATTATAACCAAGAGGGCGTTATCAGCTTTTTATTTTGATACTGTCGATCAGTTCATCTACGTTCTTGAGACTGAAAGGTTTAGCCAGGAAAAATGCGGCTCCTGCTTTCAGTGCGGTTTGCTTTTCCATCGCATTATCATAGGCGCTGATGGTGATTACTGGTAACGTGGGACAACGTTCCTTGATCACTGGCAAAGCCTCGAGGCCCGATCCGTCGGGCAGGTGGATGTCCAGGAAAAGGAGATCGGGCTGATGTCTGAAAATGGACTTCATCCCTTCTCCCAATTCATGTACGTATTTTACATTATATCCGTGACGTACCAGCGTAAGTTGCAATAGTCTGCATATATCCGGCTCATCATCTATAATCAATATGCTGGGATACTTCATGTTATTCTCAGTTGTAGCCAAGTCTGACTGGTGCCAGGCTGTTTTGTTTCGGTGTAACATACTTATGCTTATTCCATTGTTCCATTAATAATCTGGCAATCAGGTAACATACAGTAGATTCGGCGCCCTGGTTCTGGTTTATGTTGTTTTTTTCAAGGCCATCGTAGCAACCGTAAGTTAATGGATTATAAACAAGTTGTTTCAGGTGATTATTACCTAAATACCAACTGAATGCCAAACGCATCTTTTCCAAATATGATTTATTCTTTGTGGTATTATAAAAAGTATTCAATGCCAGCATGGTATAGGCTACTTCTATAGATTGTTCGCCGCCGTCTTCCTGTTGCTGGGTGTTATTCCTGTGGTACCATGTTTTATTGCTGATCACCTTCATATGGCTATCTGTAAAGGTTTTGCCACAAAGGAAAGCGAGGCTGTTTTCCGCGGTTCTGCGATAGGCATCTATCCCGGTTACCTGGTAGGCCATCATCATTGCCTCGGGCAATACGGCGTTACCGTAGGTAAGGTAGGATTCATACCAATGCCAGGTTTCATCTGCTTCCTGTTTGTAATGTTCATACAATTTTGCAGCCAGATGTTGTAAAATTTCCACTGCTTTGCCACCGGGCTTATAGGCGAGGAAGTAATACAGTCCTTTGATGGTGAAAGCCATTGCCCTGGGTGAGTTCAGTGAATCCATCCAGGTGAAGCATTTTGTGAATATGGCTGCTACATCCTGAACCGCATCAAAAGGCAGGTGACGGTGCGAAGCGAGGGCATAGCCCAGCGCCCATACAGCACGGCCATTGGCGTCTTCCAGGTTTACTTCGTCATTCATTTTATTGAACTGGCGATCGATATCCACATAGTTAAGGAACTTGCCGGAAGGCTGCTGGCAGTAGGTAATGAAATCAATGTATTTACGGGTCAGTGAGTTCACGAAGCTGCTGGATTTTAATTCGCTGCTATACATGCAGGTAGCAATAAGTGCGCGTGCATTGTCGTCGAGCGTATATCCGAACGCAGGATCAGGAATATCATGTTTGGAAAATTGCAGCATCGCTGTTTCATCGGTCATGCGATCGATGTGATCGAGGTAAGGCGGTGGCAGGTTAGGCAGGATCTTATCTTCTGCCAGTGCTTCGCTGATTACGCTCATATGTGCAATAGCTACATTTTCCCAGATAGAGTTGCGTGTTTTTTCAATAGCCGACTGGCTCATCTGCGCGCGCAGTTCCGGATCGCCGAGCAGCTGTAACGCGCATGCGGCAATTTGTTCCGGGTTATTGAAATCTACCAGGCAACCGGCTCCGTCTTCCAGCATTTCGCGGGCCTGCACAAAGGAGGTGGAGATCACCGCGCAGCCGGCGCTCATGGCGTATACGAAAGTACCGCTTACTGCCTGATGCGGATCTTTTGATGTAAAAAGGTATATATCTGTAAGAGATAAATAATCGAGTAATGTTTTCAGGGAAAGATAATTATTGACGAATCTCACGTTGTTTTCCAGGCCGAGTTCTTTCACCAATTGTTCCAGTGAATCACGGTATTTTTCTCCTTCGCGGGAACATACTACCGGATGGGTTTTTCCCAGCACCAGGTAAATGGCATCAGGATATTGTTTCACAATATCCTTCATAGTCCGGATACCTGTTTCAATACCTTTGTTTTCGCTGAGCAGACCGAAGGTGCTCAGTACCATCCTGTTTTCAACATTGTATTGTCTTTTCAGTGTATCTACATCTTCTACGATGTGCGCGTGTGTACCATGCGGGATATGCACAATTTTTTCTGCAGGCACATGATATACATTTTGCAGTAAGTCGGCGGACGAGCGGGTCATTACAATCACTTTTGCCGCCAGTGCGCTGATCAGGCTTACTACTTTAGTGCATTTATGATCGGGGTAAGGCAGTACGGTATGGAAACGGACCACAAAAGGCTTATCCAGTAAGGAAAGCATAGCCAGGAGGTTATGACCGTATTCTCCACCATACAGGCCAAATTCGTGTTCAAAACAAACCAGGTCTATTTTGTCGTTCTCATTTATTTTCTGTGCAAAATCGATACAATTATCAATATCAAACGGGTTGACCGAGTAAGTAACAGGTGTTTCTTTTACATTGGCAGGTTTGCCTGATTCTTCCAGTGCTGCCACCTCAATATTCAGGTTACCGGCAAAGTTCTTATTCATTGCGTTTACCAGGTCCTGTGCAAAAGTTGCGATCCCACATTCACGGGGCGGGTAAGATGTAACAAAAAGCAAAGTTCTAATCTTCATGGCAAAAATTTTATACTACGCAGTTAACAAGTAACCAGGTCCTCAATTTTGCGGATCGGGACATAGGATGTTTCAAATATCAATCCAATGCCTGCTGTAGGGGGTTTCACCGGATTTGGACGCAAGAAAGTGTGGATATAATTCCACACATTTTATCCCGTATCCACAGGTAAGGTCTGTGAATAAAATAAAAGCGGACCATTTACATTCTATTAACAGTCCATATAATCATAATTGTTTACAATTGTAATGTAATTTGCTGGTTACAGGGTTAATTCAGGCACAAATAGCAACATTACTACCATAACAGGTAAACAATAATGTTTTTTTGTCCATTTCAGCTTATTTTAGCTGAAGGATGCCCCCAAGCTACCATGTGAAGAGCAAATTTTAACCATTCCATTTTTTCTCATTTAAACCCAATGGCCGTTATGCGAAACATTGCATGTACATTTAATGTAGATGGTGTTCCTACCAAAATCAGTTTGAGAAAACTTCCCCGGCAAAGGCGCTTTCAAGCCATCATTGACCGTAATATCACGGAGTATATCATCTCAGACGAGACCAATGAGATTGAGTATTATGAGGGACCGGTGTTAAGCGAATATCTTTTCACCCGGATTGCCAGTCTTATTAAACAGTATTTCCCGAACGTGCGGGCAATTATGAAGATTGGGGAAGATAACTATGAAGATTACGACGATTTTTAGACACCTGGCAGACGGCTGTTAGCCTGTCAAGACTAACAGCCGGCCGTTCTTTATATGAAACCTTTTTCGAGAGACAGGAACGCCTCTGAGGGATGCACCTGCTGCCACAAAATAGCATATACGGCTTCGGCAACCGGCATATACGCCCCTATATTCCTGTTCATTTCATGCATACATTTACTGGCATAATAACCTTCTGCAATCATATTCAGCTCCAGCTGGGCAGCTTTTACGCTGTACCCCTTCCCGATCATATTACCAAAAGTACGGTTACGGCTATGCAGTGAGTAGCAGGTAACCAGCAAATCGCCCAGGTAGGCGCTGGCGCTGTAGTTATGCACCACCGGCTCTGTTCCGGCTATTGTAGCTTTCTGCTCTTCATATTTTTCGAGGAAACTTTGCATTTCCCGGAAGCAGTTGGTAATAAATACACTCAGGAAGTTATCCCCGTATTCCTGTCCGTGCGCAATACCGGCGCCCATTGCATAAATATTTTTGAGTACTGCGGCCAGTTGTACGCCTATTACATCTGTGTTTACAATTGTTTGCAGGTAGCTGCCGGTAAATTTGTCGGCGATAGACTGGGTAGTATCCAGATGGGCGCCTGAAAAGGTAAGGTACGACAGCTTTTCGCTGGCTACTTCTTCCGCATGGCAGGGGCCTGTAATGGTGAAATACTGGCTGGCCGGTAAATTGAATTGTTTCAGAAGATATTCTCCAATCAGGTCGTTGGTACTTGGTACCAGCCCTTTAATAGCAGAAATGACTCTTTTATTGATCAGCGCATCCGCGGGCAACATGCTTAACACATCTTCCAAAAAAGCACTGGGAACAGCCAATACCAGCTCATCACAGGCAGCCACTACTGCTTTCACATCACTACTGAGGCTCAGCAGGCTGGTATCAAAATATACGGAGGTGAGATAATGTTTGTTATGATGCCGCAGCTGCATATGGCGGATGGTATCATCGTTCCTTATCCACCAATGTATATGATGCCCGTTATCAGTCAGTATTTTAGCCAGGGCAGTAGCCCAGCTGCCACTGCCTATAATTCCAATGCTATTGCTCACAATGCAAATTTTTATGCAATGTAATTAAAAAGCAATAAAGCAGTTTTGCGGGCGGGGGATATTCGCGGATGTTGTCTTTCTCCGGATTACGCTGATTTTGCTGATTTTACTTTTTGGATTTTATAAATGATTTATGCCTGATCATGATATAGGTCATGCTTGGCAGTTGCCTTGCACATGCTTGGCAGATACTTAGGACATGCCTTTGATGTGGAGATAACACGGACTTGATGTGGAGGTGATGTGGACTTGATCGGTAACGTATTGGATATCAATGCGCTATACAGAGTCCGCTTGCGTTCTTTGTATAAATTTTTCGGAGAAATATGTTGTATATCAACGCTTTATGCATATCATAAAGATAACCCTGATCAGCGGAAATACCAAAAAAAATGAGGTTGTATCAAGTAATTTGATACAACCTCTTTGCTTTATATAAAGTTGTGTAACTGCGTTATTTTGCCTGACCTTCAAACAGCTCAGCCTTTGGTACCACCTTTACTTTTTTGCCGTTTTCCAGGTTGCGGGAAATGGCAGTATAAGGAGCGCTGATTACCTGGTCGCCGGCACTGAGGCCGGAAGTGATCTGGATCCAGGCATCGTCCTGCACACCGGTTTTAACGGGTACCATTTTAACGCTGCCATCTTTCTGCAATACAAATACCACCTCGTTTAACACGGGTTTGGTATCGGCAGAAGAACCCGGTGTAGTGTTATCCTGTACCGGCGCTTCTTTCTTTTTATCGCCTTTTGCTTTCGTAGAATCGCCGTCGCGGGTAGTAACGGAGTTAATTGGAATGGCCAGTACATTATTTACATGCCTGGTTTGAATATCCACGCTGGCACTCATACCCGGGCGGAAAGGAAAGGTCTTCTTGTTTTTATCAAGGAGATCCTGGTAGCTTTCCTGCAGGATGCGGATATGTACAATGTAGCTGGTTACCTGCTCTGCAGAGGAGGCGGTGCTTACTGTAGCGGTAGCGGCGCCTTTACTGGAACTGGCAATTTGTGTTACAATGCCTTTAAACTGACGGCTGTTATACGCATCCACTTCAATGATGGCAGTGTCGCCATATTTTACTTTTGGAATATCGTTTTCACCTACGTCTACCTGTACTTCCATGGTGTTCATATCAGCGATACGCAGCATTTCGGTACCGGTCATTTGTGCGGTACCCACCACGCGTTCTCCTTTCTTTACAGAGAGCAGGGAAACGATACCGCCCATGGGAGCGGAAATAGTGGTACGACCCAGGTTTTTATTGGCTTCATTCAGGTTGGCCTGCGCGCTGGCAACGGCAAACTTATTTCCGTTGATCTGTTGCACGGCGGCGTTATAGTCTGCCAGGGAAGCGAGATAGGTGGCTTCCGCTGTTTCAAACTCTGACCTGGAAATCACTTTCTGGGCAAGGAGTTCTTTGTTCCTGTTGAAGGCAGCCTTGTTTTGATCAAGACGGGCTTTAAAGGAGTTCAGCGCCGCAGCGGAATTGGCCAGCTGCGCCTGCGACTGGCTCATGGAAGCCGCAGCTTTGTCTACCATCGATCCGTAGATATCTGCGTATATCCGTGCCAGTACCTGTCCTTTTTTCACGGAATCACCTTCCAGGATGGGCAGGTCTGTGATTTCACCTGAAACGTCGGAGCTTACTTTTACTTCTATTTCAGGATAAATTTTACCGCTGGCGGTAACCACTTCTATAATATTTCTATTAGAAGCATTGTCTACAGCAACTTTAATTCCTTCTTCTTTACCAATAACCCCGGACGCTTTAAGCACCAGGAACAAAATAACGAGTGAACAAAGTATGCCTATGAACCAGTAAAGTTTTTTCTTCTTCATAAAGCAATTTAATTTCCAGGGTTGGCTACAGTGATATTTTCTGGTCCCTGTAGAATTCCAGCAATTTCATTTTAAATATGTAATCGTATTGAGCAAGCACCTTGTTTACCTGCGCATTATACAATTTACTTTGCGTTGTGATATAATCAATGGTGTTCATTAATCCGAGATTGAAGCGTTTGGTGGCAAAATCATACGCTTTCTGGGCGGCCATTACCCCTGTGGCAGATGCGTTATATTTCTGTAAAGCAGCTACTGCATTGGCATGGGCGGTATAAATATCCTGTCTGAGCTTTTGGTGATCCAGGTCACGGATCAGCTCCTGGCTATATATATTTACTTTGGCTTTGGCTACGGTAGTACGTTGCTGCCAGCCATTAAAAATAGGAATGTTAAGTGTTAACCCAAGATTTTTCCTGTAGGTATTGCTGATCTGGTCATGAAACGGCAGCACTTTCGTTTGCGCAATATCTTCGTAATAGTTATTGGCGTAGTAGGTACTGAGGCCGCCCCCGATGCTCAGGTTGGGATACAGCTGCGCTTTGGCCGCCTGGTATGCTTTGGTAGCGCTTTTGATCTTCAGTTCGTCCGATTTTACCAGCGGGTAGTTGGTTAAAGCGGCGCTGTACACCATTTCAGGCGCCATTTCCTGTAAGGCAGCTAATGGCAGGGAAGAAATATTTTCCGGTACATCCGGTTTAAAAGGAATTTCAAATCCGAGGTTGAGGTATGCCTTCATCTGGAGAATAGCCAGGGTCACATTATTCTGGGCGGTAACCAGGTTGCTGCTGTCCAGCGCCAGCTGCGCTTCCAGGTCGGCCTGGTTGCTTTCCGGTACGGAGCCCGCGATCACCAGCTTTTTGGTGTTATCCAGGTTGGAGTTGGTAAGGCGTACGTTTTCTTCGTTTACTTTCTCCGTTTGGATATTGAGCAGTATCTGCAGGAAGGCGGTGGCTACGTTAAAAGCGAGGTCGTTCCTTGCTTTTTCCAGCAGGAAACTGTTAGCCTGTGCATCCAGTTTGTTGGCGGCAATTGTTTTTTGCTGATAAAACCAGCTGAAAAGGTTCGCCTGCATATTCAGGTTACCGCTGGAGTTAAACACGGTTTGGTTAACATACTGGTTATCTCCCAGGCTGGCACTTCTACCATCAGTATACCCTCCTGATACTGATCCGCTGAAACCAGGGATCATTTGCAGGCGGCTTTGCTGTAAAGTGAGATCTGCCAGGCGTTTCTGTACTTCCTGTTGTTTAACCGTCAGGTTATTTTGCAGTGCATAATCCACACAACGTTGTAAACTCCACGTATCCTGCGCATCAGCGGATGTTATGTTAGCAAACAATAAAATCAGGATTGCTCCTGCTATTCGGGATATTCTCATAACATTCCAAAAATATAATAATTGTGATGATACTTTTCCACCCTTCTTGATAGAAGGCAAAAATTTAGTAGGTATGGCAGTATACCTCACTAATTGAGCGTACAACATAATCTTTTTTTTACAGAATTCTTAAAACTGATCCGCCTTTATTATGGTTGAATATGTCCATCGCGGATCTGGATAACGCGGTTGCCATAGGTGGCATTCACGTCTGAGTGGGTTACCTGCACAATTGTAATTTTATCCTGTTCGTTCAGGTGTTTAAATAGCTGCATGATCACCTTCGCCTGATCGGAATGCAGGTTACCGGTGGGTTCGTCGGCCAGGATCACCCGGGGTTCCGCTACAATAGCGCGGGCAATACCTACCAGCTGCTGTTGTCCGCCGGATAACTGGTTGGGGAACAGATCTTTTTTGGCCACCATGTTAAAGCGGTCCAGCACATCTGCCACCCGGCTTTTTCTTTCTGAAGCAGGTATATTCTTATACAGTAACGGCGTTTCAATATTTTCGTACACGGTTAACTCATCTATCAGGTGATATGCCTGGAACACAAATCCAATGGAGCCCCTGTGCAATTGGGTCCGTTTTTTCTCGTTCATCTTGTCTACACGCTCTCCCTCAAATAAGTACTGTCCCTCGGATGGTTCTTCCAGTAAACCCAAAATATGCAGTAAGGTGGATTTCCCGGAACCGGAAGGTCCCATAATAGATACAAACTCGCCTTCATTGATCGTGAGGTCAATATCTTTCAGGATGTAATTTTTTCCGAATCCTACCGGGTAATGCCTGGAAATTTTCTGCAATTGTATCATGATCGGTAATTTGTTTTTTAATTTACATTGATATTTTCTGCATATCGGCTCAGCAATATAATTAAAAGTAGCTGCTCCGGTTATTCAGATTTTAGTGCGTTGACCGGGTTACTCAAAGCCGCCCGGATCGTTTTTATACTCATAGTAGCCAATGCCAGTATAGCCATTAGTCCACCGCCGGCGGCAAACACCCACCAGCTGAGCGGCGTGCGGTAAGCATAGGACGACAACCAATGCTGCATGGCCCACCACGACAACGGAATAGCCAATACGAAAGCAATACCTACCAGCTTCATAAAGTCGCTGGTGAGCAGGGTCACCATCTGCCATACGGAAGCGCCCAATACCTTCCGGATACCAATTTCCCGGGTGCGCTGGTTAGTGGTAAAAATAACCAACCCCAATAACCCCAGGGCGCTGATAAAGAATGCCAGTCCCGCGCACCAGTTTAAGAGCTGCCCTGTACGTCGTTCTTCTTCATATAAAGCTTCTATACTTTTATCAAGAAAATTATAGCTGAAGGTTTCCCGTGGGTACACTTCCTTCCAGGCTTTCTCCATCTTTTCAAGTGCGTGCTTCCAGACGATACTGTTTTCGCCGGGCGCCCGCAAAAGCACGTGCATGTTGCGGTGTTGTCTTGATGCATCACTGGCGATGGCTAGTGCGGGTATTTCCTTACGGGTGCTGCTGGTGTAAAAGTTTTTTACCACGCCCACTACCGGGTGGTTCTGCACAATCTCTCCGATCACATCCTGCGGATTACGGAATCCCAGCGCAGTTACCGCCTTTTCATTTAACACCCATTCCGCAATAGTATCGCTGGTACGCAGGTTTCTGCCCGCCACAAATTTCAGGTCATACAGTTTTGCATAGGCACTATCGCCATACCGGATCTCCACATTCTTGTTAATCTCTTTATCTCCTTTATGATACCGGAAGGTACTGCTTATAAAGCCCCTGAATAAAGGCGGCATTCCTCCCTGGCTTACCATCGCAATTTCCGGAATGGCCGACCATTTTTCCTGAAGGGTGTTACGCTGACTGGCGCCATCGCCGCGAAAAGGAGTACGTACCGTTACCACGGCATCTTTCCGGAAACCGGGATCGCGGCTCAGCGAAAAGTGCACCTGTTTGCTCACGATGATGGTAGCTATGATAAACACCTGCGCTACTACGAACTGCGAAACCGTTAAGGTTTTACGCAGCCATAATTTTCCTGCGGCCGACTGCACCTGTGTTTTTAATACCGCTACCGGCTCAAACCTGGCCAGTACCATTGCCGGGTAAATACCTGCCAGCAGCGTAATGGCGATACACAGTCCGGCCAGGAACAGCGCCGTTTGCCAGCTGTACAGGGCCATCGCCGTTAAACCAACTGGTAAAAAAGAGTGGAATGCCACTATCAGCAAAGGCGTGACCAATGCAGACAGGATGCATGCCAGCAAAGTAAGCAGTAATGTTTCACTGAGGAACTGGGTGATCAGCTGCGGGAAACTGCTTCCCAGCGATTTGCGGATACCCGTTTCCCTGGCCCTGCGGGCGGCCTGGGCGGTAGTAAGATTTATAAAATTGATCCCCGCCAGCAGCAACAACGCCAATGCTACGCCACCCAGCGCATATAACCGGGTTAAGCTGGCCGGCCGGCCCTGTGCCGTATAATCTTTATTGAAATGAATATCGCGCAGCGCCTGCAAATGCAGGGTGGTTTTGGTATAATCATCTACCCGGTGCTCATCTTTCAGTTTTGTGAGCTGCGCAGTTACTTTCGGTACATTGGCCGATGCGTTTAGTTTTACGAGTAGCTGTGAACTGGCATTCACACTATTCCACTGGTCGAGGCTATACATTTCTTTTAACCCGTTGCTCTGCAGCGTAGCCAGCGAAATGAATTCTTTGTTGGCAAAATCAGAGGGATATTGCAGGTCGGCCACTATTCCACTTACTGTTGTACGAATGGTATCGTCATAAATAATTTCCTTCCCCAGTACCGCTTCCGCGGGCAATCCCGGGAAATAGGCGGCCGCCTTGCCGGAGGTTAATACCACTTTAAATGGCTGCTGCAAAGAGGTTTCAGGAGATCCTGCCAACCACTGATGCGGGATAAGGCTGAAGTAATTTTTATCTGCATAAATAATATCCTTCCCGTTCTTAAAATCCTTTCCGTTAACAGTAATCCTGCCGGTGATGTCATTCTCAAAAAACGGCGCTACTGTTTCGGCGGCAGGAATATAATTTGCCACCATGCCCGCTACCGGCGCGGCAATGCCAGAATTTTTAATGATATCGCCGTTGAAATCAATTTCTGTCACCACCCGGTAAATATGGTCGCCATCCTTTTCAAACCGGTCGAAGCTGTTTTCATAATGTACCACCAGGTACACCATCAATGCCGCGCTGATGCCCACTACCAGCCCCATGATATTGATTATGGAGAAGGCTTTGTTGCGCCAGATGTTTCTGAAAGATACCAGTAGAAAATTCTTTAGCATGATACAAGTGTTTATTCTGATCTCAGACTTTTAACAGGGTTCATTAATGCTGCTTTTACCGACTGTAAACTCACCGTGAGCAAGGCTATTACAATAGCGATAGCACCTGCCAGCAGGAAAGTACCTGCATGTAAACGGGTATGGTAAGCAAAGCCTTCCAGCCATTGATGCATGGCATACCAGGCAAACGGGGACGCGATACAAAGCGATATCAGCACCAGCTTAATAAAATCTTTCGACAGCAAGGCCACCACACTGGTGGCGGATGCGCCCAATACCTTGCGGATGCCCACTTCGCGGGTACGTTGTTCTGCGGTAAACGCAGCCAGACCCAGTAAACCAAGACAGGAAACAAGGATAATAACGATAGAAAAGGTTGATAAAATGGTACCGGTTCTGAATTCCGATTTGTATAATCCGTTAAAGTCTTCGTCCATAAAATGATACGCGAAAGGCACTGCAGGCAGATAATCTTTCCAGATGCTTTCTATTCCCGCTATTACCTGTTGCTGGTTATCCCCGGAAGTTTTAACGAGAATTTCCCCAAACCATTCATATTCCGGGAAAACAACGATGGGTTCTATTTTGCTTTTCATAGAAGCAAAGTGAAAATCTTTCATCACGCCTTTAATTGTTCCGGCGCGGCCATTCATCACCATCCGCTTTCCTGTTGCGGTTTCGGCTGTCCAGCCCAGTTGCTTTACAGCGGTTTCGTTGAGAAAGAAGTGGTATACCCGGTCTTTATCTTCTTTTAAAACATCCTGTATATCTGCGTCGGTTAAGTTTGCGCCGGCCAGCAATGAAATCCCCATTGTTTGCAGGTAATCTTTCTCCACAGGGATAGCGGTAATATTCATGCTATAGTCCGCCGGTTTTCCTTCCAGGTTGCCAATCGTATATCCACCACCTACCGATACCGGTGAGTCGTAGGATGCGCTTACGTATTTTACACCTGATTGTTGCAACAGCCTGCCTTTAAACGTTTCCAGCATCTGCCGGTTAAAGTTTTCTCCCGACAGCACCAATACCTGCGATCTGTCCAGTCCTATTTTCTTATGCTGGATATATTTCAGCTGGCTGCCCACCACCAGTGTGCAGATAATAAAAAACACCGAAGCCGCAAACTGAAACACTACCAGGCTTTTACGGATGCTGCCGCCCGAACCATGCATCACCCTTCCCTTTAATACCTGTACCGGCCGGAAGCCCGACAGGAACAGGGCCGGATAGGTACCTGCAAAAAAAGTAGTACAAAGAAAAATACCAGCCAGCCATAGGTAGATGTGGTAGCTACCCAGTCCGAGCTTCAGGGTAGTACCGGCCATGTTGTTAAATGCCGGCAGCAGTACCAAAGCAATCATTATTCCCAGTACCATCGCGCAAAAGGAGATCAGCGTAGACTCTGCAATGAACTGCCAGAACAGCTGTCCGCGTACTGCGCCCAGGGCTTTCCTTACACCGATTTCGCGGCCTCTTTCCGCAGAACGGGCCGTGGCCAGGTTCATAAAATTGATGCATGCAATCAGCAACAACAACGCCGCGATGATGGTGAGAATATAATTATAGCGGATATCCCCGCCTGGTTCTGTTGAATTAAGGGAGATAGAATGGAGATGGATACCGGGTACAGATTCCGGCACAAAACCAAACGTAACGCCACTCCTGGTAGCATTGCCCATCTGTTCTTTTACCAGGTTGGTTAACCTGCCTTGCAGCGCGCTGGCAGTAGTGTTGCTTGCCAGTTGTATGTACGTATAATCATTCGCCGAATTCCAGGTATCGTTTTTACCCAGCGAAGCATAGCTGGCTATAAAGTCAAACTTCAGGTGGGTGTTCGCAGGAGGATCTATTGCCACACCGGTTACCTGGTATTCCTTTCTGTTATTAATCTTTAGCGTTTTACCAACTATATCAGTAGTTCCAAAGTACTTCCTGGCCATCGTTTCAGACAGCACTATCATATTAGGCCCGCTCAACACAGTAGCTGCATTTCCCGCTATCAGCGGGAAAGAAAACATGTTGAAAAAAGCGGGATCTGCGTAAAGAAAGCTATTCTCGTTCATTACCTTATCCCCGTAAGCCACTGTGGTAGCCAAAGGATAAACCCTAGAGATGTGTTTCACTTCCGGGAAATCTTTCATCACCGGCGCCAGTCCGCCCGGCGTGAGGGCGGTATGAGTCACCGGCTGGTCCTTTTCGCCATAGTCGAAACGGATACGGTACAACTCCGCCGCATGCGCGTGGAACTGATCATACGTCCATTCGTTCCGGAGGTACAGTGCGAGCAGTATGAAACAGGCAATGCCCGCAGAAAGCCCGGTGATATTGATCGCCGAATACAGCTTGCGTTTCATCAGATTTCTTACCGCTGTTTTCAAATAATTACGCCACATCATAGGTGATATTTTAACGTTAATCCCTGGTTAAACTGTTTACGGGGTTTGCCAGCGCAGCTTTCACCGACTGCAAACTCACGGTTAAAAAAGCAATGCATACCGCCAGCAGCCCTGCTACCCCGAATACCCACCAATGAATGGTGGTATGGTATTCAAACCCTTCCAGCCAGCGGTGCATGAAGTACCAGGCTGCCGGGGTGGCTATCAATACTGCCACAAGTACCAGGCGGAGAAAATCTTTCGACAACAACAACACAATACCACTCACAGATGCACCTAATACTTTACGGATACCAATTTCTTTTTTACGGTGCGCCATCACCAGCACGGCAATTGCAAATAATCCCATGCAGGAAATGATCACGGCGAGAACAGCGCCACTCATAAATATCTTTGAAAACCGTTGTTCCTGTCTGTATAACCGTTGTGCATTTTCATCGAGGAAAGAAGGATCGCTTTCTGCCAGTTCATTAATGCCTTTCCAGAGCGTAGTGATCTTTTTCAGTGAGGCTACCGGGTTGTGGGTTTCCACTTTTACGAAGATATAGTTCAGGGGAGCGTTCATGATCATTACCAGCGGATCAATTTTCTTGTGTAACGATTCAAAGTGATAATCCTTTACCATGCCAATCACATGTACCGGCGGCTCATCGTCGCTCATCCGGAAAGTTATGCCTACCGGGTCTGTTACGCCCAGTTGCTTCGCCATCAGTTCATTGATTACTACGGCACTGCTGTCTGTTCCATATTCCCGGGAGAAATCGCGGCCGGATAATATTTTGAGGTCCAGCGTTCTGGCGTAGTCGTAATCTACTGCGAGACATTGCGTGGAAACGTGGCGGTCTTTATACATGAAGCCCCGGGTCCAGTTACCGGAAGAGCCGTCTTTTCCCATGCCGAGGTTTAACATGCTGCCGCTCACGCTTCTTACCTCACCCATTTCGGCGAGCCTGTTTTTCATGGTAGTGATATCTGAAGGCGTGGCATTATCAAGCGGGATACTGATCACCTGGGAGGAATTATATCCTAACGGGGCCGACTGTATGAAATTAAGTTGTTGCCAGATGATGGAAGTACAACTGATCAGTACTACTGCCACCATAAACTGTACAACAATAAGCCCGTTGCGGACACCACTGCTTTTACCCATACCCAGCTTGCCTTTCAGCACCTGCAGGATATTGAGCCGCGCTACTTTCCAGGCCGGGTAACCACCCGCCAGTAACGTGATCAGGAAGAAGCCGGCAACAGTGCCGGTTACTACCCATATATTACGGAATACACTCAGCGCAATATGATGTCCGAACACCTGGTTGTAATAAGGCAGCAGGAGGATCATCAGACCCAGGCTCAGTACCAGCGCAAAGCAGCACAACAGGAACGCTTCTGCCCAGAACTGCAGCAGCAGCTGACCATTCTGCGCACCGAGGGATTTCCGCAAACCTATTTCACCACTGCGGGCAAAAGATCTGGCTATAGAGAGATTAATAAAGTTGATAGCGGCAATACCGATAATCAGCGTAGCAAGGATGATCATCAGCCAGGGATAAAATTTATTCAGGCCACTATAAAAAGAGCTGTCTGCGTCCAGGTGGAAATCTTTCAGCGGAAGTCCTTTCAGGTAAAATACGTTTTTAACGCCCCCTGCGTTTTTTTGCAGGTCTTCTATCTTCCCTTTATAATATTTGTTCACCACCACGTTCATATTTTTCTCGAAAGAAGTTTTACTAACGCCCGGTTCCAGCTGAACAAACAAAGGAAAATTTGATGCGCTCCAATCGTTTTTGGTGGTATTATATTCGGGTTCATTTTCAAACCGTGTGAGCAACTCGAAATACATCCCTGAGTTATCGGGAATATCGGCGGCTATTGCGCTTACAATGAAAGGCTGCCATTTACCATTCAGGTTCAGTTCCACAGTTTTGCCTACCCCATCGGTATCTTTAAACAGGATCCCCGAGGCGCGCTTTGTGAGCACTACCTGGTTTAGCTGCTGTAATGCACTATTCTTATCTCCCTTAATCACCGGGAAGGTAAACATCTTCAAAAAATCCTTGTCTACCATTTGCGCACCCAGGTAGTAATGATTGGCGCCATATCTTACCGGCACATTATACCCGGCTATAAACGTGATACCTTTTACGCCCGGCACCTCTTTCTGCAAAGCCACTGCCAGTGGTTTCGACATACTGGAACCTGTTTTCACCTGGCCGCCGGTGTCTTCAATACCAATCAGCTGGTATATATCTTTCCCATTCTCATGAAAATTATCGTAGGTCCATTCCCGGTATGCAGTAAGAGATAAAAGTAATGCGGCACACAATGCGGTACTCATTCCCACAATGTTAACGGCGGCGAACACTTTTTGTTTCCGCAAATTTCTCCAGGCAATCTTTAAGTAACTCTTTAACATACGGCTATATTTAAAGTGATAAAAAATAAAAGCAGGGCGTGTAGACACACACTCTGATTTGCTGTTCACTTGTTATTCTATCTTTAATGCGTTTACCGGGTTCCTGATAGCGGCTTTCACGGCAAATTTTATGTAATTGAATAGTAGCATAGTCAATCGTTTCTCAGGTTATCTGCCGGATTCACTTCAATAGCTCTCCAGGTTTGTGAAAAAATGGTGACCAGCGCCAGGAATACCAGGAATAAAAAGCTTCCCAGCATTGCCAAAATGCCCGTGCTTACCCGGTAAGCAAATATCTGCAGGAAAAGCAGGCTACTGATATATCCCAGTGGCAGGGCAATACATCCCGCTATAACGATTAACTTTATGTAGTTCTTAGACAAAAGCATTAACAGCCCCGCCGCACTGGCGCCCAGTACTTTGCGGATAGCGATTTCTTTTCTGCGGGTAAAAGAGGTATAGGCTACAATGCCCAGCAGTCCTAATGCAGCTATCAAAGTGGTAATGAACACCAGGAACCCCAGCATGGAAACCACTTCTCTTCCATCGCGGCTACCTAGCTGCTCATCCATCCATTCCGAGGTAAATATTTCCCCGGGATGCATAGCGGTCCATATTTTCTTCACGTCTGCTACCTGCTGTTCTTTATCTCCTTTCAGCATTGCTAACTGCAGCTGATGGAATTCGGCAGGCACAAAACGGATCGCCATCGGGCGGATATTTACTTCTATCGGCTGGAAGTTGAAATCTTTTACTACGCCAATGATACTTACAGGCAGGGAATCGGACAGGAACAAGGTTCTTCCGATAGCGTCTGCAGGAGATTTTATACCCATTACGCTGACCGCCTTTTCGTTGATAATAATATATTGTTCTTTTTCAGCAGAAGCGGATTCGGGGAAAGTAGTGCCAGCCATCAATCTCAGGTGCATTACTTTGAGGAAGTCCACATCCCCGGCGTAGTAACCAAATTCCATTCTATCCTTGCTCTCACCAGTGCGGATAACGCAAAAGTTACAATGTCTTGGCATTCCTAATGTTCCGGAACTGGCAGTGGCTGTTCCCACATCCTTCAATTGCAGCATCCGCTCCTTCATCCGTTGGAAATCCGCGTCCGCCAGCGGTACATTCAGGATATCTTTACGATAGAAGCCCATGTCCTTAATGGCTTTATAATGGAATTGCCGATACACTGTTACCAGGAAGATAATGGCGGTTAACGACAGGGAAAACTGGATGACGATGAGTGTTTTCCTTAATCCCAGTCCGCCAAACAGTTTAATATCGATGAGGTTCTTTAATACCTTAGCCGGCTGAAAAGCAGATAGGGCCCATGCGGGAATAGCGCCTGCCACTATACCAATGACGATGCTGAACAAAAGGAATAGCATAAGCAACCGGGGCTCCAGCAGATTGTTGTCGGGAACCGGTAATCCCCTGAAATGTGTGGCTTGCATCAGCAGCAGTAATAAAACCGCCATGATCAGCGACAGTATACACATGATCACAGATTCCGTAATAAACTGTAAAAATATCTGCCAGCGTTGCGCGCCATTTACTTTCCGCACGCCTACTTCTTTGGCCCGCTGTAAAGAACGCACAATGGATAAATTGGTGTAGTTAAAACAGGCGCAGATAATCAGGCCCAGTGCCACGCCTATTTCCGCCAATATTTTGCCCCAGGGCGGCGTACCGCCGATGTCGTCCACCAGCTCCTGCGATGGGGTGATTTTGCTGAGCGCCTGTGGCTCAAAGGCCATGCTGCCCTGTCCTTTCTGTACCAGTCCGTCGTAACGGTGGGCCTGGTCTTTCAGGGCAGATTCCAATGCCGATAACTTTTCGCCGCGGCGCATCACCACATAGGTATAGCTGCTCTGTACCTGGTCCCAGTTATTCAGTTTATCCGGCAATACTTTACTTTGTTCCAGTGAAGGCACAGACGACATCGCGGCAAAGGCTTCGTAATCGATATGTGATTTGGAGGGTGCAGGTTCCATTACCCCGCTAACGATAAAGCTACCAAAGCGATCAAACTGGATTACTTTTCCCATCGGATCATTGGTGCCGAAAAAGCGTTGGGCCGTTTCTGCCGTAAGGACTATGCTGTTGGGAGTAACTAACGCGGTGCGGGGATCACCTGCGGCCAGTTTAAAGCCAAACACCTCAAAAAAGGAGGGCGTGGCAAATGTCCCGCTGATATAGATCTTCTTCTTATCTATTTTTCCTTCTCCGTTCAAAACACCGTATAAAGTAGCCTCATTTTCAACGGCAGCATAATTATTTTTCAACGCCGCTCCCATTGGCAAAGGCACACTGGCCATATGATATTTTCTTCCATCCGGCGTTTGCGCATGGGTAGTGATTCTCCAGGTACGCGAAGCAGCAGGATGAAAATTATCGTAACTGAAATTTTCCCTGACGGAGATCAATACGATCAGGCATACCGTCATACTCACCGCCAGCCCGGCGATGTTGATAAAGGTAAACAACCTTTGCCGCTGCAGATTTCTGAATGCTATGACGATATAACGCTTGAACATAAAATTATTCGGCTTTTAAAGATTTTACAGGATTGGCCATAGCGGCCTTCACCGACTGGAAACTTACCGTTGCCAGCGCTATCACCACTGCCAGCACACCGGCAATGATAAAGATCCAGGCAGATAAATTTGTATGATACGCAAACCCGGATAACCAGTTATTCATCATGTACCAGCTGATAGGCGTGGCCAGTAAGATACCAATGATCACCAGGGTCAGGAATTCTTTTGAAAGCAAACGGGTAACGTTCATTACAGAAGCGCCCAAAACTTTGCGGATACCAATTTCCTTTTTGCGCTGCTCGGCAGTAAAAACGGATAATCCGAATAACCCCAGGCAGGAAATCAGGACCGCTACCACCGCAAATACCTGCGCCAGTTTACGCAACATCGTTTCCGACCTGTACATATTGTCAAACGTTTCATCAAGGAAATGATAATCTACCGGGTAGCCGGCGTTCAGTGTGGTGAACACTTTTTCCACAGCGGCCACCTGGCCGGATACCTCTCCCTTTGCGAGGCGGATCATCATATAACCGTTATCCTTCGGTTCCAGCATCATCACCATCGATGAAATATTTTCCCGCATAGAAGCAAAATGATAATCCTTTACCACGCCGATAATTGTTCCTTTTCCTTTCCAGAAACTGATTTGTTTTCCTAATGGATGTTTCATGCCCATTACACGGGCAGCTGTTTCATTGATGATATAAGCAGCGGAGTCTGAAGCAAAATCACGGGAGAAATCGCGGCCTTCCTTCATCGTCATTCCCATAGTGGAAACATAATCGTATCCTACCTGTTGCGGCGCGGTATTCACAATCAGCTTATCGGGTTTTCCTTCCCAGCCCAGGTCGGCACTTGTGCCCTCAATAGACAGTGGCAGGAAACTGTTATAGGTAAACGACTTTACCTGCGGCAGCTGTGCCAGCGATTGCTCAATAGCGTTCTGGTTAGCAGAAAAGCCTTCATCCAGCTCTATATACATTACATTTTCCTTGTCAACCCCCAGGTTACGGTGGTAGATATACTGCATCTGGTTGTAGATCACTACGCTGCTCACAATAAAAATGAAAGAGAGTACAAACTGCAGCACCACCAGGTTTTTCCGGAACAGGGAAGCGCCGCTGCCGCTGCTCAGGTCACCTTTCAATACCTTCACCGGCAGGAAACGCGACAATACAAAAGCAGGGTAACTGCCGGCCAGCAAGCCGGTCACCAGTATTACACCCAGTATCCCTAACAGGTATTTAAGGGTAACAGGCAACGTAAACGTGATATGTTTGCCTGTAAAGTTATTGAACGCCGGCATCAGCAGGTATACTATTGCTGCCGCAGTAACGGCTGCAATAGCGCACATCAGGATTGCTTCCCCGGTAAACTGCAGCATCAGTGAAAGCCTGGAGGCACCCATTGATTTACGTACACCTACTTCCCGGGCTCTTTTGGAAGCCTGTGCGGTGGAAAGGTTCATGAAGTTGATACAGGCTATAGCCAGTACAATAAGCGCCGTAATAAAAAACAAACGCACATATTCAATTCTTCCACCGGCTACTTTTCCATTTTCATATTTTTCATGCAGATAGATGTCCCGGAAAGGTTGCAGCCATATTTCGTTCTTATTGCCGGGGTTAAGTTTAGCGTAGTGTTGCTGCATCTTTGCAGTGAGACGGGAAATATCCGTACCGGGTTTTATCACCATGTAATTATAAATGCTATAACTACCTGGTTTCAGCAGCCAGGGATCTTGCTGCAGGGTAAGCGCAAAGGGCAGGATAAAGTCAAACTGAATGGATGACGCAGCGGGTACATCTTTCACGATAGCCGTTACCTGTAATGCACTGTTCTTTTCCACGTTAATGATCTTTCCTACCAGATCGGTGGTACCGTAATATTTTTTTGCAAATGATTCAGTCAGTACAATGGATTTGGGTTGCGTCAGCGCGGAATGTTTATCTCCGGCTACTACCGGAAAATCCATCTCTTCCAGCAGGTTAGACGTGGCGTATATATAATTTTTTTCCAGGCCGGTTTTCTGCGCGGTTTTAAACAACATATTGCTATAAGTCGTGCGCACTTTCACGTTCGCCGTTATCTCCGGGAAATTATCTTTCAGATCATCTGCCAGTACAACAGGTGTAGCCGTCATGGTACGTATACCGCCCCAGTCTACATTTGCCTGCAGCCGGTAAATATTCTTCCCGTTTGAATGGAACTTATCAATACTGTATTCATCCAGTACCCAGCAGAGGATAAACATGCACACCGCCATGCCAAAGGCCAGCCCCGCGATATTCACGGCAGCGAAAAACCGGCTTCTTTTCAGACTCCTCCAGGCAATGCGGAAATAGTTCTTAATCATGTTTATTCAGATCTAAGTGATTTAACCGGATTCATTAATGCCGCTCTTACAGATTGCAAGCTGACGGTACACAATGCTATCAGCACTACCACAACGGCAGTGAGTAAAAACACCCACCACTCAACGTGTACCCGGAAAGCAAAGTTCTGCAGCCATTTTTCCATACCGTACCAGGCTATGGGAGAAGCAATGCAGATACCTATCAAAACCAGTTTGAGAAAGTCTTTCGATAACAACAATGAAATATTGGCAACAGAAGCACCCAGCACTTTGCGGATGCCGATCTCTTTGGTACGCTGCCGGGAAATGAGCATAGACAATCCCAGCAGGCCCATACAGGCTATAAAGATGGCGAGGCCGGAGAAGATACCGAATAATTTGCCCAGTGTACGTTCAGAGGCATACTTCGACTGTATATCAGCTTCCACAAAGGTGAAATTAAATGGTACATCCGGGACGATGCTGTTCCATGCGGCTTCCACGCGTTTTAATATCGCCTTCTGATCGCCGGCGGCAAGCCGCAGTGTAATGATAGCTACCTCTTCCTGCCTTACCATGTAAATGATAGGATCTACCGCCGATTGCAGCGAGCGGAGGTTAAAATCTTCCACCACTCCTATAATGGTGCCGTGCCTGCTCATATAGCCTGGTCGCCATTCAATCCGTTTACCCACGGCATCATCTTTAAATCCAAACTGCCGTGCGGCGGCCTGGTTTATGATATAGGCATCAGACGAATCAGTGGCCAGCGCCGGGTTAAAATCACGTCCGGATACCAGCTTGATACCGGTTGTTTTAAGCAGGTCAAAATCCGATTGAATGATCCCCGCTACGAAACCTTCTTTATCATCTTCACCCTCACGTACTACCGGGTTATTGTTAAACACGCCACTGCCCATTAAAAAGTTATGCATGGAAGCCTGCTGCACACCCGACTGATTTAAGAAAGAAGATTTCAGCAGTGCAACTTTAGCGCTGCCATCCACGCCGGACAGGTATATATTTACAAGGTGTTCTTTGTCGAATCCGAGGTTCTTTGTTTGCCAGTAGCGGAGCTGGGAAAATACCACCACCGTGGAAATGATCAGCGCCACGGCTACCGCAAATTGCGCTACCACCAATCCACGACGTATCAGCACGCGGGAACCGGAAGTAATAAAATTGCCTTTCAATACGCGTACCGGTATTAAACCAGACAGGTAAAGCGCAGGATAGCTGCCGGCTACCAGGCCAACAACCAGTACCAGCAATAATAAACCAGCATATAAAAAACTATCTGCGGAAGAAAGTAATAACAGTTCTTTACCGGTAATGGTATTAAACAGCGGCATTACCAGCCCTACCAGCAAAATAGCCAGCACAAAAGAAATGATACTGATCACCAGTGATTCTGTGAGAAATTGCATGACAAGGCTCTTTCTTTCAGCGCCCAGCACTTTACGTAATCCTACTTCCTTTGCTCTTTCATGGGCCCGTGCAGTGGTGAGGTTCATAAAGTTGATACAGGCAATCAGGATCAGAAAAACGGCTATAGCAATGTATAACCAGATCAACGGGGAATTATCCACTCCTTTGTCGCCTTCCGGGTGCAGGTGTACATTTTGAACGGGTTGTAATTCCAGCGCAAACTGTATATTATGCCGCTTCAATATTCCACCAATATGAGTGGATACAAAAGTTTTTAATTCTTTGGTGAGTTTATCAGGATCTGTATGATCGGCCAGCTGCACATAGGTAACATTGTTGCCGAACATGAACCACTGGTTTTCCACGTCGTTTCCCGTTTTTAATCCTTCTTTAAGCATTGTGGAAAACGACATGATCATCGTCATGCGAAGATCTGTATTAGCCGGAAAGTCCTTTGCCACGCCGGTTACCGCGCAGCTGTAGCCATTCCCTACCTTTATCAGTTTACCAATGGGCGATTCATTTCCGAAGTATTTTTTTGCAGCAGATTCGGTTAATACAATGGAATAAGGTTCTTTTAAAACAGTAGCAGGATTCCCTTCCAGCAAAGGAAAATTGAATACCCGGAAGAAAGGCTCATCGGCAAAGGCCGTATTTTCTTCCCAGATTCTTTTATCTCCCGCAGTATAAAGCGTGTTCCCCGGTGCGAAAATGCGCACGGATTCTTTTATACTGCTGATATCTTTTTTCAGATTGGGGCCAATGGGAAACTGGGTAGCGGCGCCGTACTCTGTGTTACCGGTTGGGCGGGTGCTTTGAGTTGTAACGCGATAAAGGTTATCCGTATTACGGTGGAACCTGTCAAAACCCAGCTCATCGCGCACATACAGCGTAATCAGTATACAACAGGCCATGCCCACAGCCAGCCCGGAGATGTTGATCACCGTGATGAACTTATGGCGCTGCAAATGGCGGACAGCAATTTTGAAATAGTTCCGAAACATCATGATGTGGTTTTAGAATGGCGGAAAAAATCACACATGAAACTGCTCCTTGATATTCTCTGTCACCACGCGTCCATCAAACAGGTTGATAATACGGTGTGCAAATCCGGCATCATATGGGGAGTGCGTTACCATGATCAGGGTGGTACCGGAGTTGTTCAGCTCCTGCAACAACTTCATTACTTCTTCCCCGTTGGTAGAATCCAGGTTACCGGTGGGCTCATCCGCCAGTATCAGGTTGGGCTTGGCTACCACGGCGCGGGCAATGGCTACCCTTTGTTGCTGACCACCGGACAGCTGCTGCGGGAAGTGGTTGCGGCGGTGCATAATGTTCATGCGTTCCAGCACTTCTTCTACCTTCACTTTTCTTTCAGCGGCGGGAACTTTCAGATAGAGCAGAGGCAATTCCACATTCTCGAAAACGGTCAGCTCATCAATGAGGTTAAAGCTCTGGAACACGAAACCAATGGAACCTTTGCGAAGCTGTGCTCTTTGTCTTTCACTCATACGCGCTACTTCCTTATCCCAGAAGTGATACTCGCCATCGCTGGGGTTATCCAGCAGACCCAATATGTTCAGCAAAGTGGATTTGCCGCAACCGGAGGGCCCCATGATCGCCACAAATTCTCCATCCTGCACTTCCATGTTAATACCATTGAGAGCAGTGGTTTCTACCTCTTCTGTTGTAAACAGCTTCTGTAAGTTAACAGTGCGTATCATAAGTGTTATTTATTTTAAATGCTAGTTTATATAAAAAAATGGATGAACTAAAAGGATAAAACATCTTTGTTACCGAAATTCTCATAAGAGGAAGTGATCACCTGGTCGCCTGGCTGCAGGCCTTCCAGTACTTCAAAATATAGCGGATTTTTGCGGCCCAGCGAAATATTACGTTTTACTGCGCGGTTGCCGCTTTTATCCACTACATATACCCAGTTACCACCGGTGTCGGAGAAAAATCCGCCGAGCGGTAAAAGGATGGCTTCTGCGGACTTACCCAATACAAGGCGGATAGGAGAGGATTGTCCACGGCGGATGCCTTCCGGCGTATTTTTTTCAAAGGTCATATCGGCCTGGAAACGGCCGCTTTTTACTTCGGGATATACCTTTGTAACCAGCATTTCGTAAGATTTACCATCGAACTCAAAGGTGGCTTTCAACCCGGCAAATACCTGTGAAACATAGTGTTCGTCTATATCGGCGCGTAATTTAAATCCGTTCAGGTCATCGATCTGGCCAATATTCTGGCCGGCGGTGATGCTGGAACCAACTTCCACGTCGATGGAAGAGAGCTGTCCGGATACCGGGGCGCGAACAATCAGGCTGTTCAGGTTTTCCCGCATCAGGTCCAGGTTGCGCTGGGTTCTGGCCAGGGTGCCCTCCAGCTGGGTAATCTGCATTTTGGCATTGTCCTGCTGGTATTTCTGGGATTGCAGCTGGATATCTTTCTGACGCAGGAGTCCTTCCAGTTCAAATTTGTTTTTGTTGAACTCCTGGCGGGCAACGATCTTCTCCTCTACCAGTTGTTTGTTCCGGTCGTACAGATCCTGTGCAGCGGCTATTTTAGCGTCAATATCTGAAATGGTTTGCTGCATGGTAAATTCCTGCTGGCGGATACTCAGACGGGTATTCTGCAGTTCGTTGCGTAAACGGTAGATTTCTGTTTCATGGTTTACAAAGTCCATCATCATGTGCTGGTTATCCAGCCGCAGGATAGAATCGCCTTCCTTTACCATACTACCTCCATCCAGGTACTTACGGCTTACATATCCGCCTTCAATGGCATCCAGGCGGATGGTTTTCAGGGGCATTACCACAGCGGTAACGGCAATATATACATCAAAGGTTCCTTTCTTTACTGTAGAGATAGTGATCTTGTCCTTTTCTACATTCAGGGTGGCCCGGTGATCCGCAAAAAGCAATGTATACAACAGCAGCATTGCTACTGCCGCGCCACCACCTATCATCAGGATGCGCTTTTTATTCCAAAACTTCTTTTCTAATTTTCTGTCCATGTTTTTTAGCGAAAAGTTTGCTGACCGGAGAAAGTCAATCCACATGCCAAAGCTGAAAACCGCTTACCAGCAACGTTTTCAGGGAAAAATGGTTTAAAAAAACGTCCTTTGCCGGACAAGCGGTGTCCATAATCGGACACTTTTAAAAGTTCCTGAAATTAGCTGTGGGTTTGAAAGAATCTTTGTTTAATATTGTCACCTATTCACCATTCGCATATGACTACCATGCAACCAGGAAAGATTTTAATTGTTGATGATGATGTAGATGTTTTACGTGCAGCCCGCCTGTTACTTAAAAGACATTTCGAACAGGTTGATTTTGAGAAGAATCCGCAAAAAATACCCTATCTCGTATCCAACTTCGATTACGATGTAATCCTGTTGGATATGAACTTTACGCGCGACCTGAGCAGCGGAAAAGAAGGCTTTGAATGGCTCGATCGGATCCTGGATATAAAACCGGAAACGGCCGTTGTATTATTCACTGCTTATGGCGACGTGGAAATGGCGGTAAGGGCTATCAAGGCCGGTGCAGTTGATTTTGTGCTCAAACCCTGGGAAAACGAAAAGCTTCTTGCCACTATTCAAACAGCCTACAACAAACGTGCAGCCCAACAGGATAAACCACCTGCTGCGGTACATCATCCCGGCAACCAGGTAATCGGTAAAAGCCCCGGTATGCTCGCCGTATTTGATACCGTATCCAAAGTAGCCGCCACGGATGCCAATATCCTCATCCTCGGTGAAAACGGTACCGGTAAAGATATGCTGGCCCGCCAGATACATGCACAGTCGAACCGGAGCAGCAAACCCTTCGTAAGCGTAGACCTCGGCGCCATCAGCGAAACCCTCTTTGAAAGTGAGCTGTTCGGCCACGTAAAAGGCGCCTTCACCGATGCCCGCGAAGACCGCGCCGGCCGCTTTGAAGAAGCCAACGGCGGCACCATCTTCCTGGACGAAATAGGAAACATTTCCATCCCCTTCCAGGCAAAACTGCTTACTGTACTGCAAAACAGGTCGGTTACAAAAGTAGGTTCCAATAAAAGTATACCCATCGACGTTAGACTGATCTGCGCCACCAACCGCAACATCTCGCACATGGCTGCGCAACACCTGTTCAGACAGGATCTGCTCTATCGTATCAATACCATCGAAATACACCTGCCGCCACTGCGTGAACGCGTGGAAGATATCATCCCGCTGGCAGAACATTTCCTGCAGCTGTACCGCGATAAATATAAACGCCCGGTAAACAGCATGCACGAATCACTCATCACCCAGCTGCAGCGGTACGACTGGCCCGGCAATATCCGCGAACTGCAACATGCACTGGAAAGAGCCGTGATTCTCTCACAGGGAAAAACACTCCAGCCCAAAGATGTGTTTGTGAAAAGTAACAACAATGCCGATCAGGCAATGGACACCGGCTATAACCTGGAAGAAATGGAACGCAACATCATTTCCCAGGCGATGAAAAAATGCAACGGCAACATCACCGAAGCTGCCAAAGAACTGGGACTTAGCAGGGCCGCCCTTTACAGAAGACTGGAAAAATATAACATATAGCCGTTGGCTTTCAGCGGTTAAATAATCACTGAAAGCCAATAGCTAAAAGCGCTCCAATGAATCGTTTCAGCATTAATATCAGCTTACGGGTTATCCTGCTGGCCGCCACGCTCACAGCCGCTATCTGGCTGTTCATGCACAGTATGCAGCCACTCACATTCCTGCTGATCCCGCTGGTATTAATACAGCTGTACGGTATCTATCATTACCTCAACCGGATTAACCGTAAACTCACCCTGTTCCTCGAGTCTATCCGCTACGAAGATTTCTCCATCCGCTTCAGCGCCGACAATAAACTCGGTAAAAGTTTCAGTATGCTCAACCACCAGTTCAACGAAGTACTGGAGGCCTTCCGGCAAACCCGGGCAGAGAAAGAAGCTAACCTGAAATATATCGATACCATTGTGCAGCACATCAGCATTGGAGTATTATCATTTGATGCAGAAGGCAAAATAGAACTCATTAACCCCGCGGCATTCCGCCTGATGGGCATCTACCGGCTGCGTAATATCCATGAGCTGAAAACAGTTCATCCGGGCCTGTCGGAATTGCTGATGGAATTGTCGTCGGGCAATAAAACACTGTATGCCACAAGGCAGGAACAACAACTGTCTATTCACGCTGCTACCGTACGTTTGCAGGGACGGCTCATCAAACTTATTTCCATCCAGAATATCCATTCGGAACTGCAGAAAAAAGAACTGGAAGCATGGCAAAACCTTACCAAAATATTGCGCCATGAAATCATGAATTCTGTAACGCCCATTGTATCGCTGATTGGTACCATGCAGGAAATTGTGGACCTGGATATAGCTCCCGGCGCACAACACCAGGAAGGAATCTCCGACTTACGTGAAGCCCTGCAAACAGTAGAAAGCCGCAGCAAAGGCATCATGAACTTTGTAAATGCCTACCGCGATTATACCACCCTGCCGCAACCCCAGTTTACTACGGTTAATGTAAGAACTCTGGTAAACTCCGTGAGCAGCCTGTTCCAGGCAGATATGAAGCAGGCAGGCATCCGGTTCTCCGTAGAAACAGACGCCGAAAATATGGAGACCCATGCGGATATATCGCAGTTGCAAATGGTGTTGATCAACCTTGTCAAAAACGCAATGGATGCACTGGAACATACGCCGGAAGCGACCATCAGCATGAAGCTGTATCTTAACAACATCCAGCAGATATGCATTGAAATTACAGACAACGGCCCTGGTATTGATAAAGACGCCATGAACAAAATATTCATCCCTTTCTTTACTACCAAGAAGAAAGGGTCCGGCATTGGTTTGAGCCTGTCTCAACAAATCATACAAATGCATGGCGGACAGCTGAAAGTGATCAGTCCGGGCATTAACGGTAATGGCACTACGTTTTATATCCTGTTAAATACTTAGCAGAAATATTTGTAAATTACTGATACAATCCCTTTCCATGTTCCGCCCAAAGCATTTGGTTATTTACTTTCTTGTACTATTGGCTGATATCCTGTTGATTGCCTTTGGCAGGGAGGAATACCGGTATGCCACCAAGCCGCTGCTGATGATTTTACTGGCGGTGTATGTGTTGTATACCAATGTAAAAATGCCCCGTTCATTCCGTATCTTTTTATTGCTGGCATTATTCTTTTCTTCCCTGGGAGATGACCTGCTGTTGTTTGAAAACCTTTTCCTGCCGGGCCTCGGCAGCTTTTTCATTGCACAGGTGATGTATTGTGTCTTCTTCCTGAAAATAAGATACAGCAATCTGCCGGTACCGCTGTGCCGGTATCCGTACATATTCCTCAACGCTGTTGTCATTATCCTGTTTATTCTTTTCCTCCTGCCCTACCTGGGCAGTTTAGCCGTACCCGTTATCGCGTATTCAATCACCCTTTTCTTCCTGGTACAATGCGTACTGCATGCCTTTCATTTCCGGCGGCAACCTACCGGCTGGTATTCCCTGGCTGGCGCTATATTATTTGTGATTTCAGATGCCATGATAGCAGTGGGCAAATTCTATCATCCGTTTCCAGGTGGCAATATCCTGGTGATGCTCACCTATGGTTTTGCGCAATGGGGACTGGTATATGGCAGTACGGAGTACTTCCGGGTAAAAATTAGCCGGTAATTCTTACTTTTGTCTAACTATGCAGCAAACAGACTTTCTTGTCATCGGTTCAGGAATTGCAGGGCTCACTTATGCGCTCAAGGTGTCACAACAGTGTCCGGATAAAAAGATCACCGTCATTACAAAGAGCCGGGAGGATGAAACCAACACCAAATACGCCCAGGGCGGCGTTGCGGTGGTAAATGACCTGGAGAATGACAGTTTCGAGAAACATATAGAAGATACGCTCATCGCGGGCGACGGGCTCTGTAACGAACAGATAGTAAAGATCGTGGTAACCGAAGGGCCGGAAAGAGTGAACGAGATCATCGAATGGGGCGCCAACTTCGACAAAAATGCCGATGGCGATTTCTCTCTCGGCCGCGAAGGCGGGCACTCCGTTTTCAGGGTGATCCACCACAAGGATGTTACCGGCAAGGAAATTGAACGCGCGCTGCTGGAGGCCATCCACCAACGTCCAAATATAGAACTGGTCACACATTGCTTCGTGGTAGATCTCATCACCCAGCACCACCTGGGCTACCTGGTCACCAAATCCACGCCCGATATAGAATGCTACGGGGTATATGTACTCAACCTCGCTACCAATAAAATAGAAAAGATCCTGTCTAAAGTAACCCTGCTGGCTACCGGTGGCAATGGACAGGTATACCGCAGTACCACCAATCCCAACATCGCTACCGGCGATGGCGTGGCAATGGTGTACCGCGCAAAGGGCCGTATCGAAAACATGGAGTTCATCCAGTTTCACCCTACAGCCCTTTACCAGCCAGGTGTAAGCCCTTCCTTCCTCATCACCGAGGCAGTAAGAGGCGATGGCGGTATTCTCCGGAATATCCACGGGGAAGACTTTATGCACAAATACGATCCACGCCTGTCGCTGGCTCCGCGCGATATTGTGGCCCGCGCCATCGACAGTGAAATGAAGATCACCGGTACAGAACATGTATACCTCGATTGCCGGCACATGGACCTGGAGAAGTTTATTCATCATTTCCCCAATATCTATGAAACCTGTAAGGCCGCAGGAATTGATGTGGCCCATCAGATGATCCCGGTATCGCCTGCCGCGCATTACAGCTGTGGCGGTATTAAAACCAATGAATGGGGGCTCACCTCTATCCGTAACTTGTATGCCTGTGGCGAATGCGCCAGCACCGGGCTTCATGGCGCCAACCGTCTTGCATCCAACTCACTGCTGGAAGCAATGGTGTTTGCCCATCGCTGCTTTATGGATGCCACGAGCAAAATAGATTTACTGGAGTTCAAAGAAAATGTACCCGACTGGGATGCCACCGGCACCAGCGCACCCAAAGAAATGATCCTGATCACCCAAAGTTTGAAAGAGCTGAAGCAGATCATGAGCGATTACGTAGGGATTGTAAGAACAGACGTACGTTTGCAACGCGCCCTCCGCAGGATGGATATCCTGCATGAAGAAACGGAAGACCTCTACGAAAAAACAATGGTATCGCCGCAATTATGCGAACTGCGTAACCTCATTACGGCAGGATACCTGATCGTAAAAGGAGCCGCCTTCCGCAAAGAAAGCAGGGGACTTCATTTCAACACCGATTATCCGTTTAAGAGCGAACTGGTACAAAACATTGTACTGTAAGCTAAACGGCTGTCTTTCATTACCTTTGCGTTGGATTTACAACAATCAGGAATATGTATTATCTGCTGCTTGCTTTTTGCTATAGCCTTTCCATATTGCCATTCCCGGTACTTTACTTCATCAGCGACGTACTATACGTGCTGGTGTACTATGTGATCGGGTATCGCAGGAAAGTAGTGATGGAGAATCTGACCCAGGCCTTTCCGGATAAGTCAAAGGAAGAACTCACCCTTCTCGCTAAAAAATATTATCACAACCTTACCGATATGATGGTGGAAACCATCAAACTGCTTACCATGAGCAAAGCACAGCTGCAAAAGCGGTTCCAGTGCGACCTTACGGTATTGCATGAATTATATGCACAGGGTAAAAGCTGCCAGTTACACCTCGGGCATAACTTTAACTGGGAGTGGGCAAACCTGTTTTGTATGCAGGGCGTGGCATTTCCATTCCTGGTAGTATATATGCCGCTTACGAGCAGGCCGGCCGACCGGATGTTCCGTCATTTCAGGGAAAAATTCGGCACCATCCTCATTCCAGCAAACGATATGGGCAACAGTATGCGGGCATGGACCAACAAACAATATTTAATTGCGCTGGTGGCAGATCAGAATCCCGGAAACCCACGCAGCTGCTACTGGTACCCCTTCCTCAATAAAATGACGCCGTTTTATAAAGGTCCGGAAATGGGCGCTAAAAGAAGCAATATCCCCGTAGTGTTTGTGGACATCCGTAAGGTAAAAAGGGGTTATTATCATGCTTCACTGAAGCTGGCCTTTGAAAATCCGCAACAGGAGCCCGATGGCGCTATCACAGAAGCTTTTGTAAAATATCTCGAAAAAAATATTCATGAACAGCCTGAAGTATGGGTGTGGAGCCACCGGCGCTGGAAACATGAATATAAAGGGAAGTAAAAAATAGTTTTTTTTACAGGAGATGGATACCTCATTATCTCCTGTGTTGCTTCATGCTTTTACCACACTATTTTATTTAACCTGTACGTTATTCGTTATTTTTTTTGCGGAGAACTGTTGTGCAATCTGCAGCATACTACGAACGTTTTTCTTTTTCACCATTCCGTCGAGGGTGATTTCCCCGTTTGAAACAGTAACCCTAACGTTGTTAAACTTCCGTGCAGCGTACACAGAATCGAGTGAGTGTTTCAGGAGATCGTCAGTATTGGGTGCTGCCGGGGCAGGCGATGCCGGCTGGGCAGTCGGGGCTACTACGGCTGTTTTTACGGTAATATTATCCTGTACCGACTTCACTCCTTTCAATCCTTTTAACGCGTCTTCAGCGGCCGATTTGGCCACTTCGTCGCTCACCTCACCACTAAGCATCACTACCCCGTTCTTCACATCTGCAGTGATACCGGGAATGTTACTCAGCTTTTCATTCACCTCTTCTTTTAACTCTGCATCCGAAGGTTTACAGGCGAACATCAGCATGTTCATAAACATCAGCAACGCTATTGCCAGGGTTTTGATTGTCATGCCTAAACAATTTTGTAGCAAGAAGTTAACAAATACGCGGGGAATAGCCAAAAGAAAACGGGAGCGATAAGAAGAAGATCATGCTTCTTTTTATCGCTCCCGTTTAAAAATATAGCGGAAATTAGTTCAGTACTGTTTTTTCCTGAACTACCTGTAATGCTTTCTGGTCCTTCATTTTAGCGAAACCGCCTTCTATGTTACGCAAATTGTGGATCCCTTCTCTTTTCATGATAGAGCAGGCAATGATGCTGCGGTAACCACCCTGGCAATGTACGTACAGGTTGTGGTTATCTTCCAGGTCTGCTAATTTTCCCGGGTCCATCATATCACCGAGGGTAATGTTAAGCGCATTTTTGATGTGGCCATCAGCAAATTCGATAGGCTTACGAACGTCGATGATCACCAGGTTGGGATCATGCGGAATGTCCATTGCCAATTCGTCTGCTTCTACGGTGATGATCATATCTTTTGCTTCGCCGGCTGCTTCCCATGCAGGGTAGCCACCATTCAGATAGCCGACAACGTTATCAAAACCTACACGTGCCATTCTTACCACGGTTTCTTCTTCTTTACCGATAGGGGTAACCAGGATAATGTCCTGGTCAAACGGCAGGAGGCTGCCGGCCCATTCCGCAAAGCGTCCTTCCAAACCGATGCTGATAGCGCCGGGTACATATCCATCGCCAAATTCAGTAGCCGGACGTGTATCGAGGATCAGTGCTCCTACTTTACCTTTTGCTTTGAATTCAGCAGGGGAAAGTGGCTGCATAGCCTTTTCCATTACCGCTTTCAACGCATCGTATCCTTCCTTGTTTATTTTTGCGTTGATAGGGAAATAAGATGGCGGTGTAGCTAAACCGCTGGTCACTTCTTCTATAAATTTATCTTTATCTGTAGCCAGTAATGCGTAGTTGGTGGCTTTTTCCTCACCGATGGTGCTGTAGGTATTTGGTCCCAGGTTTTTGCCGCAGGCAGAGCCGGGGCCGTGTGCGGGGTATACGATTACAGCGTCCGGTAATGTTTTAATCCGGTTGTTGAGCGAATCGAACAGGTATCCGGCCAGTTCTTCTTTGGTGAGGTTGCCGCTGAAAAGATCGGGGCGGCCTACATCTCCAACGAATAAGGTATCTCCGGTAAATACGGCGTACGGCTGTTGCTGTTCGTCTGATAACAGGTAACAGGAAGATTCCAGGGTATGCCCGGGTGTGTGCAGCACTTTAAGGGTTACTGCGCCGATCTCAAATACTTCATCATCTTTTGCTATGTAGGAATCAAAGCTGGTTTCAGCGTCCGGGCCATATACGATTTTTGCGCCGGTAGCTTCTGCCAGTTCCAGGTGTCCCGAAACAAAGTCAGCGTGAAAGTGAGTTTCAAAGATGTATTTAATGGTAGCGTTGCGTTCTCTTGCCAGATCCAGGTATACTTCAATATCACGCAACGGGTCAATCACTACCGCGACCCCGTTGGATTCTATGAAGTATGCCGCTTCCGACAAACAGCTGGTGTACAATTGTTTTACGTACATGGTTTTTGATTTTTACAAATTTACAACTTCTGAGGCTGTACACTTATGGATAAAATCTATACCAAAATAAAAAAGTAGCCGTATGGCTACTTTTTTATATAATACTTTCCGTAGTGATACACGGATCAATGCTTTTAACCAACAAGTTCTTCCACAAACTTCGCCACTTCAGCAATACGTTGCTTGTTGATGGTGTAGTGAATAAACTTACCATCTCTTTCTGTAATTACAATGCCAGCACGCCTTAATATGGCGAGATGTTGCGATGCTACCGATTGTTCCAGACGCAATTTCACGTAAATCTCCGTCACGGTCATTTTCTTGTGATCTTCCAGCAGCTTAATCATCTGCTGGCGCAGCTTATGGTTGATAGCACGTAAAACCATAGCAGCTTTCTTTACGGCAATGTAATCCAATTTGATCTGGTCTTTTTCATTGGTACCTCTAGAAATAATAAGAGTATTAGAAGAGGTAGTTAATAATGTTTTTTCCATCGCATAATAGTTTTAAAAAAATGATGAAATGAAAGGGATCAACGGACAGTACTCGCAAACAGTTAGACAACAATTGCGGTAATCGATTTATACAAAAATATAATATCTATCACAATAAAAAAAATTTCCATACCTTAATTTATCATATATATGCCCCGGATACTTGCAAATTAGATGTAATTTGACTATTCTATGACAAAACTAAGATATATGTCAGGGCTTTTGAGGAGAATAAAAGGGCTTGAGGTAGAAAGGGCTGAAATAAGCCAGGTCAACGAATAGCTTTTTTTCATAAGCCTGCGCCGACAAATGCGCCATATGTGCAGCACTTATCACATATTCTGCAAAAATAGCGTTTTTGTGTGAAGATATCATTAGTTGCCATTTGGGGCTGCCATCCCCGAAGAAGTAGATCTGGTGCGCCGCCAACTGTTCATCAAGAGAATTTGGCTCCAGGATCATTGCCTGTGGCGGCATGATCTCCTGTAAGCGGGCATCATACAAGCCCATAAACACTTCCTGCCTGCGGGCATCCAGCATAGGACAATATAACGCCTGTTCATTTTTTACTTCGGAGATTAAACCCTGCGCCATCATCTGAAGCGTGGAAATGGCCAGCAGCGGCTTACTCCAGGCATAACATAATCCTTTGGCAGTAGCCACGCCTACACGTAGCCCGGTATAGGAACCCGGTCCGGCACTTACTGCTACCGCATCCAGCTGCGCAGGAACAATGCCCTGCTCCTTTAGTATCTGCTGAACAAACACGATCATAGTGGCTGCATGGTCCTGCTGCTTTTCGTTCACCAGCGTTTGAATCACCTGTCCATCGCGGGAAAGGCTTACAGAGCCTGTTGTTGTTGCGGTATCTATATTCAGTATAAGTGCCATGTAAAAAATTAAATCGCTTCGTAGGCTGTTTGTAATGAGGCTGCTACCTGGTACCGGTCGTCGCCGGTTGCATCATGTACCGCCTTTAATACTTCATACACCTGCTTTATGCCTATCCGTTCGCTCCATTCGAAAGGCCCGTAAGGATAGTTGGTGCCTAAACGCATGGAAGTATCAATATCCTCCGGTGTTGCAGTGCCTTCCTGCGCCGTAAGAAAAGCTTCGTTAATGATCATGCATATCACCCGCGGCGTTACCAGTCCCACAGCATCCGCTACCAGCAGGTATTCCCAGCCCAGCTTATACATGAGGGTATCCAGCGTTTCCTTTTGTCCTTCATCCAGCACTGTTACTTCCAGTACCGGCATATTCACCAGCCCGGTCAGAAAGTTGCAGCCCATGATATTGAATCCCTGCTCAAACGCGTACTGGCCGATAATTTCGGTCAAAGACGTTTTCACTATCCCTGCCAGCACCGGGATTCCCGGATTTTTTGCATACACCATCGCATGATCCGGCCGGTCGTCGAAAATAAGATCCAGTACCAGGTCAAACGCTTTGAGAGATAAGACCTCTTCCAGGCTTGTTTTCCATTGTACATCATGATGCTTCGCCATTCCCTTCTCCTGCAATTCATCAAAGCGCTGTGCATCTGCTATTACCAGGATATTCATGCGTTAAATTTCGGCAAACCTAATAAAGAATCACTAATTATAATGCATCTGCTCCGCATACATTGGTGCGTTCTCAATTATTATTTACTTTCGTTTTCATGGAAAAGCAAATCATTAACACCAACAATGCGCCCGCTCCTATAGGGCCTTATAACCAATCTGTGAAAGCAGGTAATACCCTGTATGTATCCGGCCAGATAGCCCTGGATCCCGTTTCCGGCGAGTTGATCAAATCCGGTATTGTGGATGAAACCCACCAGGTAATGAAGAATTTACAGGCCGTTCTTACTGCTGCCGGACTGGGGTTTGAGCATATCGTAAAAACCACCATCTTTATAACAGATATGAAAACTTTCCCGCAGGTGAACGACGTATATGGCAGTTATTTCACCAGCGACTTCCCGGCCAGGGAAACCGTAGAGGTTTCAGGGTTACCTAAAGGGGTAAACGTAGAAATTTCTGTAATCGCTGTAGGGGCTTAACTTTACAGCAATACAGCGGAGGGGGGAAGCTCTTCCCTCCGCTGTATTTCATATTATTTTATTTACCAAATAAAGAGGCTGCCAGTTTTTTATCGTGACCATACACGTCATCCCTGAAATTCAGCCGTCCCTCGCTATCTACAAAGGCGGTGAAGTACACAATGAAAACGGGTACTTTTTCTTTTATCGTTACAAACTTTTCTTTACCACCATTCATAGCGTCGTCAATTTTCTTTTCTGTCCAGGATGAATCGCCACGCAGCAACCATTCTGCGAGGTGCTTGGGCTCTGCAATCCTGATACAGCCGTGGCTGAAGGAACGCTTGTTTTCTCCAAACAGGTAACGTGCAGGCGTATCGTGGAGGTAAATGTTATACTCGTTAGGGAACAGGAACTTCACTTTGCCGAGTGAGTTTTTACCACCAGGTTTCTGCCTTACGATGTAAGGAAAATTCGCTCCCGAATATCTCGCAAAATTGATAGAGCCAGGGGCAATAACTTTACCGCTGGCGCCCACTATTTCCATATTCTGACGGGCAAGATACCCGCTGCCGCTACGTTTAAGGCCGGGCAGCACTTCACCGCCCAGGATACCCGGAGGTACATTCCAGTAAGGACTGAACACTACATAACGCAGGTCTTTTGTGAAAATAACCGTGCTGGCGCCCGGCTTACCCACTACTACATTACAGCTCCACGATAATTTCCCTTTATCATACACATGCATTTTAAACTGCGGGATATTTACCAGGATATAATCCGTGGTAGGCTCTATGGGTACCCAGCGTAAACGTTCCATATTGAGCAGGATCTTTTGAATACGATCCTGTACGGGCGTATTCAATGCATCCAGTACGCCTTTGGTAATGAGGCCATCTTCTTTCAGTCCCATCCTCAGCTGGAAATTACGCAGCGCAGAATCCAGCGCTACTGTGAACTGACGGCTGGTATCTGTTCCTTTCAGGTCGCCATAGGCTTCCAGCCTGGTTTTCACTGCCGCAATTACTTCAGAAGAATCTCCTTTTTTGAAACTCTTCTGGGTGGTGCGGATGGAATCCCATTTGGTGGAAGATTCAATCTGGGCCAGCTTCTTCAATTGCTGACGCAGCATGATATAGTGCCTGTTTACCGGTTCATCATCTTCAAAAGCATTCGTCTTTTTACTCACCATAGAATCCAGCAGGCTCTCCATATCAATTTTCTTGCGGGGGATAAACCATTCCAGGTCTTTGGCGGAATCAGCGGTAAGTCCGCCCCATACTTTATTTCCATAGGCAAAGAATTGCGCGGTAAGCAGCATTTCAATGCGGGGAATAGCGGTATCGCCGGGTTTCAGGCCCACATCACTCACCAGCAGGGTATCTGTAAGCCGCTGCAGATCGGGGTTCATCAGGCTGCTGTCTTTAATACCATAGGCCGCGTCATTCTTCATCATGTTGATGAAGTTACCTGCCTGTTCGGTAAGACCATCTTTATTGATCCAGGCAAAATGGTAATCGCGCTTACGGTAAAAGTTGCGGATATATTCGTCATAGGCGTCATACGAGGTATGTGACTGCAGGAAATTATTTACATAGTTGCTGTCGATCGTTTGTTCAATATACTCCTGTTTGGTATAGTGAGTGGTATCTCTAGCTTTTGTTTTTTTCCGGGAGCCGCCCTGCTGCTGACAGGCAGCAAAAATAATCAGTGTCAGTAAGGCCAGTGAGGAGTAAAAACGTATAGTCATAAGCGTAATGGATGTTGAATTATTTACTTAAAACAAACATGACAATCAAACTGTTGGGATTGGAAGGGTATTATGCGGTAAATGTATGAAATATATATACTTATCGCTTCAGACCGTTGTTAAAATCTGGTGTATCAGCTATATTTAATATCTAAAAGATATAAAAATGAACAAACCTGCTCCTTTGGATACTATTCCTGTAAAAAATACGATTGCCGGGCATTATGGCCGGTTTGTGCATGGCAGTAAGAGTACGTTGGCTTTCTGGGAGATAAAGGCGGGATTTGAATCGCCGGTACATCAGCATCCGCATGAGCAGATCACTTATATAGCCGAAGGTGTGTTTGAGATGAGCCTTGATGGCCGGAAGTATACGCTGAAGCAGCATGATACACTGGTGATTCCGCCGGATACGCCGCATGGCGGGCGTGCGCTGGAGGATTGTAAGATCATCGACAGTTTTAGTCCTGCCCGTGATGATTACAGATATTAAAAAGAAAAGGTCCTGGTTAAACCAGGACCTTTTCTTTTATAATTTAATTTCTTCGTCGTTAGCGTCAAAGAAGCGATATTCAGTAAGATGGTAATTGGAGTCAGCTTTGAGTTTTATCCATTTCTTATATTGGAAGTACCATTTCCATTGTTTGGATGCCAGGAATCCTTTGGTAAGGAAGGCATGCAATATAGGGTGAACGCGGATGGTAAGACCTTTGTGTTGGTGATTGAGCAGGTATTGCAGGTTCTTTTCGATGTCTTCGAGGATCAGCATGGATGCACCGATTTTGCCGGTTCCTCTGCAGGTAGGACAATCTTCTGCCACGGAGATGGTGATCTCAGGTTTTACCCGTTGGCGGGTAATTTGCATGAGTCCAAACTTCGAGATGGGCAGGATGGTGTGTTTAGCTCTGTCCTGGGCCATGAATTTCTCCATAGCTTCAAAGATGGCTTTCTTGTTTTCCGGCAGTTTCATATCAATGAAGTCAATGATAATGATACCGCCCAGATCACGCAGTCTTAATTGCCGGGCAATTTCAGCAGCGGCTTCCAGGTTGGATGCGAGGGCATTTTGTTCCTGGTTGTTGCTGGAGCTTTTGTATCCGCTGTTCACGTCTACAACGTGCAGGGCTTCTGTGGCTTCAATGATGAGGTATACCCCGCTGTCGAGATTCACGGTTTTACCGAAGGAGGCTTTCACCTGCCGGGTAATCCCGAAGTTGTCGAATATGGGGGAACCGTTGTTGTAATAGTTAACGATATCAGACTTTTCCGGCGCAATCTTCTGGATGTACGTTTTGGTGTCAGTGTAGATATTTTTATCGTTTACAACGATGCGGTTAAAGCTCTCATTGAGCAGGTCACGGAGGATGCTGGCAGTTTTGGTTTGCTCGCTCAGGATCTTTTGCGGGGCTACGCCTCCACTGAGATTTGCCTGGATATTTTTCCAGGTTTGAACGAGGGTGGTCAGATCTTCGTGTAATTCTGCAGTTTTCTTTCCTTCAGCGGCGGTGCGTACAATAACGCCAAAGTTGGGCGTTTTGATGGCTTCCACGATTTTCTGCAATCTTTTTCTTTCTTCGGAGGAGTGGATTTTTTTAGAAACCGCAACAATATCATTAAAGGGTGTTAACACTATAAATCTTCCGGGTAAAGAAATTTCGCAGCTAAGGCGTGGGCCTTTAGAAGAAATGGGTTCTTTCAGAATTTGTACGAGGATATTGGGTTTGCCGCCCAGTACATCCGTAATTTTACCGGTCTTGACTATCTCCGGTTCATTTTTAAATTTGGTAAAATCAAATCCATCGGGCGTTTTATCGCTGATGGCCATTGAAGTAAATTTAAGAATGGAGCGGATATAGGGGCTGAGATCCGTGTAATGTAAAAAGGCATCTTTTTCAAAGCCTACGTCGACAAATGCAGCATTTAAGCCGGGTATCAGCTTTTTCACCTTACCCAGGTACAAATCGCCTACTGAGAAGTTAGGATTGCCACTTTCGTGATGTAACTCCACTAGCTTCTTATCTTCCAGTAACGCAATTTCCACCCCTGTGGGAGCCGCATTTATAATAAGTTCCTTATTCAAGCGTCCAAAATTTTAACCTTTAAAACTTCACCTTTATGCTATGCACACGGCTATTTAAGAACAGCTTACTGCATACCAAAACAATAGCTCACCTATAAAGTTAGCGTATTTCTTCACGTTCGTGATGAATGGATTGCTTAAGGGTTCAGCGATCACTGCAGGTAATGTCCGGAGAATTCAATTGCGGGATCTATGGAAACAACCTGCATGACTATAGCAATTTAAGAAGTAAATGCTAGAATCATGCAGGATATATGAAAATTTTTATCCGACCACCGCGCCGGGAGCATACCTTGTTAGTATAAATGGCGGGAAACTGGAGTAATTATTTCTTCTTACTTTTATGCCGGTTCTTTCTCAGTCTTTTTTTACGCTTGTGAGTGGCAATTTTATGTCTTTTTCTTTTCTTACCGCAAGGCATACGCTGATACTTTTTTAAATGATTGAAAAATAATATTATTGAATACTTTTAATGTAACTATCTACTTCTTTCTTCAGTTCCGGATCGGTCATGAGTTGTTTGCTTTTTTCAAACAGTTCAATCGCTTTCTTCTTGTCTCCCTTGCTCCGGTACGATTCTGCCAGCACAAATAACACTTTTGCATTATCCGGGTGGTTCTTCGCAACGCCTTCCAGTCTTTCGATAGCTTTATCGTACTGACCTGATGTAATAGCAAGGTTAGCTAAAGTAACCTGTGCGTCGATATTATCAGGGTGTGCTGCAACGACTTCTCTCAGCTTGGCTACGCCGGTCATAGGTTCACCGGTGTTCATGTACACCATAGCCTGTGATATTTTCAGCGTATCATTTGCCGGGTTCAATTGTATTGCCTGATCAAACAAAGTAATTGCCTGCTGGGCTTCCCATTTTGCTACACGCGGATCTTCTGCATGTTGCAAGTGGGCCAAAAATAAATTGGCTGCAAAGGTGAGGCTTTTTTCGGAATTTTCCAACTTAGCGGCTTCGCCAAGATAATATGCGGCTACGGGCAGCTGGTTGAGGCTGTCCCAGGTGTTGTACAATTGATGGTACGCGGCTATCTGTTGGGTTTTCACATCCCCGCGGACAACATTTGTTTCAATGGTATTTACCTGTAAAAGTTTTTCAGCAGGAATTTTCCCTTTTGCGGTTTCCAGCAGTTCAGAGAAGGCAATAGGTGCTACATCCTGTCCACCCTGCATAGGGGCGGCAGATGACATAGGTTTCTTTTCCGACCGGGGCACAGTACGGCCAAAGGCGAATAATATCACCAATAGTGCTACCGCAGCACCCACCAGAAGAACTTGTGATTTTTGCATCGCCTAAATTATTAGGCTGCAAAATTAAGAACTTTTGAGCTTCTTTACTTCAGCAACAAATTCTTTCGAAGGTTTAAATGCCGGAATAAAGTGCTCGGGGATCTCCACAGCTACGTTCTTCTTGATGTTACGCCCAATCTTGGCGGCCCGTTTTTTTGTGATAAAACTTCCAAACCCACGGATATAAATGTGTTCTCCGTTAGCAAGAGCTTCTTTCACCTCTTTAAACATGGCCTCAAGTGTGACTAACACATCAACTTTGGGGATGCCGGTTTTTTCAGCAATGTTGTTAATTAAATCAGCTTTTCTCATATGAAAGCGAGAGGATTACTTTACTCTCAAAGTTAATTTAAAAATTCTAATTGCTGAATTTTAAGCAAATAAATTTTATCATTTTTTCTTATAACTGGTATTGGCGATAAATTATATTTATTTGCAGGCCCGGAAATGGGTATCCGTTGTACCTTATAGGGTTTTTGTACAGCATTTGCCATATCAATATACTAAATAATTTTATTAAAATAATATATAAATGATATCACCCCGACAATTTTTTACCGAAAAATTACTGGAATGGAACCGGGAAACGAATACCCGCAACATGCCCTGGAAGGGTGAAAAAAATCCCTACCGGATCTGGCTGTCTGAAATCATTCTCCAGCAAACCCGCGTGGAGCAAGGCTGGCCGTACTATGAAAGATTCATTCAGCACTATCCCACTGTTAAAAAACTGGCTGCCGCACCAGATGAAGAAGTGTTCCGTTTATGGCAGGGATTAGGGTATTATGCCCGCTGTAAAAATATGTTGGCAGCCGCGCGGGAAATTACGGCTACCTATCAAGGTAAGTTCCCCGACCAGTATGAACAGATCAAAGCGCTCAAAGGAATAGGCTCTTATACAGCCGCCGCCATCGCCTCCTTTGCCTTCAATCTTCCCTACGCCGTGCTTGATGGCAACGTTTTCAGGGTCCTCTCCCGCTATTTTGGAATCGAAACGCCTATCGACAGCACCGCCGGAAAAAAGCAATTCGGCACCCTCGCCCAGGAACTGCTGCCACAGAGCCTCTCTGCCGAATACAACCAGAGTATCATGGACTTTGGCGCAGTGGTATGCAAGCCTCAGCAACCTCTTTGCGGGGAATGTGTGCTCCGCAAAAAGTGCGTGGCCCTGCATGAACAACTCGTTCCACATCTCCCGGTAAAAACAAAAAAACTCCTGATCAAAAAAAGATATTTCAATTATCTCCTTGTTCACTATAAGGAAGATATATATATCCGTAAGAGAACAGACAGCGATATCTGGCAGAACCTGCATGAGTTTGTGCTCATCGAAACAGCAGGCCCTTCAGACATCACGGCACTGCAATCGTCGGGAGCCATTGACCCCATCCTGGGGAAAACGCCTTTTGAAATAGACCGGGTGTCGGCTCCGTTTAAACAACAACTCACCCATCAAACCATACACAGCCAGTTTATCAGCATCACGGTGAAGAAGGCGCCGGCTATCCCGGGGTATACCCTGGTGCCCCGCAGCAGCCTGAATAACTACGCTTTTCCAAAGACCATCACAACCTTTCTGGAAAGTAATCACCTGCAATTATTCTAATGAGCACGCATAGAGAATAAAAATATACATTAAGTGTTAAGCCACTTCAGGAATAGTGCCCGGTAACGAAATCCGGCTTAACCTGCTGCCAGTAAGAAATTTTTCCCTATCGATTGGAAAAAAATATTAACTTTAAGAAGGTTGTTTATTTATTAAAAGAAGAACTTTTTAACAATAGACTAAAAAAACCTACAACTATGAGAGGTGTTAATAAAGTAATCCTGATAGGCAATTTGGGCAGAGATCCGGATGTACAGTTTCTGGAAGGAAATATCGCAGTAGCCAAATTTTCACTGGCTACCACTGAAACGTTCAAAGACAGAGCCGGCAAGCTCATTTCACAAACAGAATGGCATACGGTGGTGCTATGGCGGGGACTGGCCGAACTGGCGCAGAAATACCTGCACAAAGGTAGTCTTGTTTACATTGAAGGCCGCTTGCGCACCCGCAGCTGGGAAGACAAAGAAGGCAATAAGAAATTTGCCACCGAAGTTGTAGGAGATAACCTGGTTATGCTGGATAAACGCATGGACCTCAACAACCAAGATCACCCCATACCTCACCATAGCAGTACGGGTTCAGGCAGTGGAGAAAGTTTTCCGGGACTGGAAATCCCCCCTTCACTGAACGAACCAGCAGACGATCTGCCTTTTTAGTTGCAAAAAAATATTAAGTTTTAAATGTACGTAATCCCATATAGGGACATTACTTATATTTGCGTGCAGGGAAAGCAATTCCATGAATTACTTTCCCCTATTTTTTGATTAATTACATCAAAGTTGAACATCTTGGGCATCCTTCCGGCAAGCTACGTATCCTATTTTTTACAAGCCAGCGCACCAATTGGCGCCCCTAACGTGGTGGTATTTCTGCTTGTTATTTTTATTCTGCTCCTGCTAACCTTTATTGTTTCCGGTGCGGAAGTAGCCTTCTTTTCCCTTAACCACAAGGATCTGAATGTGCTTAAAACACGCCAGAATGCCTCGGGCAAACTGATCACCAGACTGCTGGAAAAGCCAAAATCACTGCTCGCTTCCTTACAAATTGCAGGTGTATTGCTCATGATCGCATTTATCATGATCACCAATTACCTCGTTACCCAGATGGAAGACCTGCAAACACTGCCGGTAGTATCCCTCCTGGTAAGGATTTCCGCGATCTGCCTCATCTTACTCTTTTTCGGCCAGATACTCCCCCGGGTATGGGCCGCTCAAAACAATATCCGTTTTGCCACCTATTTCGCCTGGTTCGTAAGCGGTATCCATGCCACTATGGAACCCATCAGCGATTTTTTTGTTGGCCTCAGCACCAGCATCGAAGACCGCTTCTTTCACCGCGGCAGCGGCCCGGTAAATTACCAGGAAATCGATGAAGCCATCGAAATGAGTGTGGACGCCACCGCCTCCCAGGAAGAAAAAAATATCCTGAAAGGCATCCTTAAATTTGGCAATATCACCGTAAAACAGATCATGCGCGGCCGTTTGGACGTAAACGGCGTGGAATACGACAGCACTTTCGGCGATATCGTGAAAAGTGTAGCCGACCTGCATTATTCCCGTTTACCTGTTTATAAGGACAACCTGGACAATATCGTGGGCGTTATCCACACCAAAGACCTGCTCCCCCATCTCGACAAAGGCAATACCTTCGACTGGCACGAAGTAATGCGCCAGCCTTTCTTTGTACATGGCCATAAACTGATCGAAGACCTGCTCTCTGAATTCCAGAGCAGACGGATGCACTTTGCCGTAGTAGTGGACGAATTTGGCGGTACCTCCGGCATTGTAACCCTGGAAGATATCATGGAAGAAGTGATCGGCGATATCAAAGACGAATTTGATGAAGAAGAATTTAACTACAACAAAGTAGATAACTTCACCTACGTATTTGAAGGCAAAACCATGCTGAACGACGTTTGCCGCATCATGAACATCTCTCCTGAAACATTTGAACCCGTAAAAGGCGAAAGCGACTCCCTCGGTGGTCTTATACTGGAACTGGCCGGAAAATTTCCTGAAGAAAACAGCGTTATTAACTACAATAACTTCGATTTCACTGTACTGGAAGTCAATAAAATGAGGATCCAGAAAGTACAGGTAACCATCAGGCCGGACGCCGCTGAAAAAGTGTAACTGCCTGTTAAATAAGCATAAAATGCCAGCGATTAAAGGAAAGGCCCTCGCACTGATCATCGGGCTGATGTGTATATTTGCCGCCTGTGAAAACGTACCCACACCGAAGCCCAGAGGCTATTTCCAGGTAAAATTTCCGGAGAGAAAATACCGCACTTTCGATATGCCCGGATATCCTTACACATTTGAATACCCGGCATATGCCAATATCGTCAAAGACACTTCCTTTTTTGGCGCAGCCCCCGAAAACCCTTACTGGATCAATATAGACTTCCCCTCCCTGAACGGGAAAATTTATATGAGCTATAAGATCATCGGCCCCGGTAACAACAGCTTCCGCAAACTGGTGGACGATGCCTTTAAAATGACCTACAAGCATACCTACAAGGCAGAATATATCGATGAAAACAAGATCCATACAGCAAACAACGTAAGCGGTACCTTCTATGAAGTGGGTGGCAACGCCGCCTCCTCGAAACAATTCTTTGCCACCGATTCGGTAAAACACTTCCTCCGCGGCGCCCTTTATTTTGATGTTACACCCAACGCGGACTCCCTCGCACCCGTTTACCGGTTCCTGGAACAGGATATGTGGCATATGGTAGAAACCCTGCGCTGGAGATAAGCCCTGAATGCTGTAACTTTGTGGTCTTAATAAGATTGTCTGTCTGCAATTTCAGGCAAAAGACCATTCCCGATGATTATCATTGACGATAAATACATAAGTGACGAAGTAATTGAGGAGCAATTTGTGTGCAATCTGTCTGCCTGCAAAGGCGCCTGTTGTGTAGCGGGCGATTGTGGCGCTCCACTGGATAAAACAGAAGTTAAAATCCTGAAGAAAATTTATCCGAAGATTAAATCTTACCTCCGGGAAGATGGTATCAAAGAAATTGAGCACACTGGTACCAATACTACCGACGATGAGTATGGATATGTTACCCCTATTGTAAACAAAGGCATTTGTGCATACGCCACTATAGACGATCACGGCATAGTAGGTTGTGGCATCGAGAAAGCATACAATGATGGAGTGGTTGATTTCAAAAAACCTATTTCCTGTCATCTCTACCCTATCCGTATTAAAAAATACGAAACATTTGAAGCAGTAAATTATGACCGTTGGGAGGTTTGCAAACCCGCCTGCAAGAACGGTAAAACCCTTCAGGTGCCAGTGTATCGTTTCCTTAAAGATGCTTTGATCAGAAAATACGGCACGGAATTTTATGAAGTGTTGGACAACATCGCAAGAAAAGAACACGGGTAAATCATTTTCGGATTTAACTATCTTTAATTAGGAATATTGCTTGCTTATGCATCAAACAGCATCTACTTTTCTGGAAGAAAGTGAAAAGAAAGCGTCTGATCTCGGCCACCGGCAGACGATCAACTTCAATATAGGCAAATACAATACAGCTGTAAAAGCCGGTAAACAACAGTTTACGGATTTACCCGGCGCAAGGGAAAGAGCCAAGAACATCAAGTGGAGAGCTATTGAGCACCTGGATAATCACCTGGAAGAATTCGAGCAAAACTTTACCCGTCGCGGCGGCAAGGTCATCTGGGCCGAAACTGCCGAACAGGTACAACAGGAAATACTGGCCATTTGCCAGGCCAAGCAATGCAAAAGCATCGTAAAAAGTAAGTCGATGGCTACCGAGGAAGTACACCTGAACGCCTTTATGGAAAGTAATGGCATCGAGTGTGTGGAAACTGATCTCGGGGAATATATACAACAACTCGACGGAGAACCGCCATACCACATCGTTACCCCGGCCATGCACAAAAGCAAGGAGGATGTGGCCCACTTGTTTGCAGATAAACTTGGTACTGATCCCGGGCTTACACCAGAGCAACTAACCCTGGTTGCCCGCGAAAAGCTCCGTCACAAATATCTTCAGGCGGAAATAGGTATCACCGGCGCCAACTTCATCATAGCAGATACCGGCTCCATAGCCGTTACAGAAAATGAAGGCAATGCGCGTTTAACCACGGCATTTCCCAAAACTCATATTGTACTGGTGGGTATTGAAAAAGTACTCCCTTCTATTACAGACCTCAGCCTGTTCTGGCCTTTACTGGCTACCTATGGTACGGGGCAGCAGATCACCGCTTACAACAGTATTTTCAGCGGCCCCCGGCAGGAAGGAGAAATAGACGGTCCGGAGGAAATGTATGTGATCCTGATGGACAATGGCCGTACCAACATCCTGCAGGATACTACTGCACGTGAAAGCTTATACTGCATCCGTTGTGGCTCCTGCCTCAATGCCTGCCCTGTTTATAAAAATATTGGCGGTCACTCATATGCCGCCACCTACAGTGGTCCTATCGGCGCTGTGATTACCCCTCACCTGAAAGGGATGGACTCTTACATGCACCTGAGCTTTGCCTCTTCGTTGTGTGGTAACTGTACTGAAGTATGCCCGGTGCGCATTAACCTGCATGAACTGTTGCTGCATAACCGTCAGAAAGCAGTAGAGGAAAACTATACTTCCGGGGGAGAGAAATTTGCCTGGTTTATGTGGAAGCAAGGCTGTAGCAGCCGCAAAATGATGAACTTAGCCAGTGGAAAAATGAAAAATTTCCTGCTGCGAAGATTCTTTGCCAAAAGCTGGGGAGATAACCGCGAACTACCTGTATTCGCCTCCAAATCCTTTAACCAGCAATGGAAAGAGCGAAAATAGCTACTTATCTTTCTGCACATTAAATTTTACCCTGACTTTTACTTTAGCGGGCTTTCCGTCTGAAGCAGGTATCCATGCCGGGCCTTCTTTGATCACCCGGATGGCTTCTGCATCACACGCATCATTCAGGTGACGGATAATTTTAAAGTCCTGCAGGCTACCATCCGGCATAACGGTAAAGGATACACGTACAGTACCGTTATATAGGTTATCCGGGTTAACAGTTTTGGTTTTAAGATAATTTTGAAAAGCGGTTTCCCCGGTTATAGGAGCAGGCGCCCGGTAGGCATTGATATCAGTATCGTCAGATGACACGTCTACTCCTGCCACCTTCCCTTGCAAGAATGCCTGAGTACCGGAATCAGAAATGGCGCTTTCTTTGACAACAGTTACTGCACCCGTAACATTTTGTTTCTTTTGTATACCATAACCAATCACTACTACTTCGTTTAATGCATTCTTCTGACTATCCAGTTTACCCAGTGAATAATTATTTTGCCCCCTTATCATTATCTGTTTCTCTTTATTTGGTGCAGGAGGGACTGCAAAATTCCGCTGTTGTTCAGCGCGCTCCGCCTGAATGGCCGTGGCCGCAGCGGGAACACTACTATCGACATCAGGTACTCTTCTGCTGACAGAAGGAACTGTTTTATCTGCCGCCTCGTTTTTGGCGTAGGGTATAGTCTTATCCGCGGCTTCAGTTGCCGGCTCCTGTTTTGCGGCTTGCTTTTCGGCAGTTACCGGTTTAGCGGGTGTGGGAGGAGTAATTTTTTGGGCAGGATGATCAGCATTTGCCGGCGATGGTGCGGTGTCTCCATGTTCGGAGAATACAGACGCCGGTTCCTTTGCAGAATTAGATGTATTTACGCCGGCAATGGGCGTTCTCCGTTGCTGTTCCCACAGGAACCAGCCTGCAGAAAACATCAGCAGCAAAATGGCCGCGGCCGCGGCTATTCGATAAAACATCGGGCGGATGCGGCCTCTGGAGGCAATTCTTTCAGACAATCTGGCCGCAAGGTCTTCCTGGTGGGCGGTTTGTTCCGGCGTGTGCAAGGCATAGCCTTCCAGCGCATCAGCCAGGAACGGGTCGTCCAGGGCCTGACGTTCCAAGGCATGCATGGCTTTATCGTCGAGCTCACCTGCCAGGTATTGGCGGATAAGTCCGGCGAGTTCTTCCGGTTTTATATGTGGCCGCTTGTCAGTCATTTTGTTGTTCCATACATATTTTCAGGTTCCGCTTTCCGTTCTGGATGTAGCTTTTCACCTTATTCATTTCATATCCGGTGATAACGCTCACTTCCCGGTAGCTCTTTTCCTTCAGGTAAAACAAGTCTACACTGCGTTTTTGTTCTTCCGGCAAGGTTTCCAGGCATTTTTCCATGCTCTGCAGGTTATCTTCCAGTGATACTCCGTTTTCATGATGCCCGTTTTCCCCGTTTTCCACAATGGGGTGATCATCAATAGACACCTGGCGGGATTCCTTATTTTTCATTGCCCGCAGCTTCATTAAACAATGATTGCGGGCAAGTACATGCAGCCAGCTTTTAAAATTCTGGACTTCATGTTGCTTCAGTTTTATAATTAACTCTTCAAAGATCTGCATTACTGCATCTTTGCTGGCTTCTTCATCAAAATATCTCAGGCATACACCGTATACCAGGTTCATATAACGCTGGTAAAGGGCTGCAAGAAAATCCAGTTTACCGGTGGTTTTAAACTCCCCGATCAACCAGGCATCATCTGCATCCTGCATGATATTTTGTTGGATAAAAGACATTTGTAGCTGCTATTCGCTTATGGTCCTCGCTTTTAGGATGATATTGATTTACAAGTCAACAATACTATTATTATTTTTTGAATATTATAAGATGAAAATAAGAAAGCACCGGGAAATTCCGGTGCTTTCTCTTATAAATTCTCATAATTACCGCTAGTGTCTGAAGTGACGCATACCGGTCATTACCATCACCATATTATGTTCTTTACAGAATTCGATGGAGTCATTATCCCTCATGGAGCCACCGGGCTGGATAACCGCAGTAATGCCATGTTCGTGCGCAATGCTTACACAGTCGTTGAAGGGGAAGAATGCATCGGAAGCCATTGCTGCGCCTTTCAGATCGAAGCTAAACTGGCCTGCCTTTTCAATAGCGTGGCGCAGTGCGTCGATACGGGAAGTCTGACCACAACCTTTACCAATCAGCTGCTGATCCTTTACTAATGCGATAGCATTTGATTTCAGGTGTTTGCAAACGATATTGGCAAATTCCAGGTCAGATTTTTCAGCCGGTGTAGCTGGACGGGCCCCTACTTCATTCCATTCTTTGTAGTTACCATTATCGCTGTCCTGCAGCAAAACGCCATTCAATACATTTTTGAACATGTATTTGCTCTTTACCGGTTGTTTCTGTTCCAGGAGGATGCGGTTCTTTTTGGCCTGCAGTACAGTAAGTGCATCGGCATCAAAGCCCGGAGCGATCAGGATTTCGAAGAAAATTTCGCTGATGGATTCCGCAGTGGTTTTGTCGATTACCTTGTTGGTTACCAGTACGCCGCCAAAAGCGCTTTCCTTATCGCCTGCCAGTGCTGCGTCCCAGGCTTCTTTCAGCGTATCACGGGAAGCAATACCGCAAACGTTGGTATGCTTGATCACAGCAAAGGTGGTGGCTTCAAATTCCTGGATCAGCTGGCATGCAGCGTCTACATCCACCAGGTTGTTGAAGGATAATTCCTTGCCATGTAATTTGTTGAAGATTTCGTTGAGGTTACCATAGAAAACACCACGCTGATGCGGGTTTTCACCATAACGGTTCACTTGTCCTTCCGGAATAGAGAGCTGGAAGTTTACGCCCGGCTCATTATTCAGGAAATACTGGGAGATCGCCACATCATAGTGAGCGCAAACTTCAAATGCTTTAGCAGCAAAGTTTCTGCGGTCTTCAATGGTAGTAGCGCCGTTGTTATCGGTCAGTACTTTTTCGAGGTCGGCGTATTGATCTTTAGAAGCAACAATCACCACGTCTTTGTAGTTTTTGCCGGCTGCACGGATCAGTGATACTCCGCCTATATCAATTTTTTCGATGATGGTTTGTTCTACCGTGGTGCTCTTCACTGTTTCCTCAAATGGATACAGGTCAACAATTACCAGGTCTATTTCCGGAATCTGGTATTCCTTCAGTTGTTCCAGATCCTGTGGATTATCGCGGCGGGCCAGAATACCACCGAATACTTTAGGATGCAGGGTTTTAACACGTCCACCCAAAATAGAAGGGTAAGCAGTCAGGTCTTCAACAGCTACACATTTCACACCCAGGTCCTCAATAAATTTTTGGGTACCGCCGGTGGAATAGATGGTAACACCTTGTTCACCTAATTTTTTAACAATGTTCTCCAGGTTATCTTTATAGAAAACGGAGATCAACGCTGATTTAATTTGCTTTTGCATGAATGGAAAACATTAGAAATTAATAACATAGGCTCCCTGGTCCGGAACCGAAAAGAAGCGCAAAGTTAACACGTAACAATCACTTTTCCATTTCTCAATCCTCCGCGAACTATTTGAAGCCGCAAAAATAAGCGTATCAAACGTATAAAAATCACCCAATCGCCTGATATCCAACGATGGATTACGTGTCAATAAAATATAATTGGTCCGGAATTTTTCAGGTGGCGCCCGATCCGGCAATGCGCTGTCTATGATCAGTAGCCGTTTTCCCTCAAAGCTCAGAAAGCGGCCATATTGCTGAAAAGAAGCAGGTTTGCCTGGATGAACGCGCAGGTTTGTGCGTGTATTCAGGAGTTGCTGCGCTACAGGTAATTGCCATACGCTATCATTACCGGTAAATTGTACAAGGTTACCTTTAATACAGTCAACTGCCGTATAGGCGGGCACGTTATAAACAATGATACTGCATTGCGAGCGGCAAGCTACCACCCAGCTGACGCGGGCCATCAGCAATCCCCAGATACAAAGAAGACCCATCCACAAGCCAGGCCGGAACCTGACCAGTAGCCACAGTGCCAGTACTGCAATGAGCACATAAAGCAATACCGTTTGCGCCAGTGAACAGTGAATATCCCTGATCAGCGCACCTGGCAGCTCTCCTATCCACCGGATGCAGTTGTTCATTCCGAGAATCATGTATTTCAATGCGCTTCCCAGCCAAACGGCCGGAGTCCCGAAGGGAGCCAGCAACAGCAGCATCACTTCTCCATAAATAATTACGGTAGATAAGGGCACCGCAATCAGATTAGCCGGCAAAAAGTAATTGGGAAACTGGTGAAAGTAAAATAAACTCACTGGTGTAGTAATCAGTTGCGCCGCCAGCGATACCGCCACCATTTGCCAGAGCCAATCTGTCCACCTGTATTTCCATTGGAACAGGCGGTAAATGGGCTGGTAAAAAAGCAGGATACTGAGTACCGCGAGATACGACAGCTGAAACCCTGCATCCACAGCCAGGTAGGGATTAAAGCATAGTAATAAGGTAGCCGAAGCGGCCAATGTGTTGTAAATGCTGCTATGCCGGTGCAATACAAAACGCCCGATGGTAATGCCTGTAAACATCACTGCAGAACGAAGTACAGAGGCGGATGCACCGGTGAGTAATGCAAATCCCCACAGCACAAGCAAGATGATCAATGCTTTGGTAATATGCAGCCAGCGATGTGCCGGCAGCCATTGCAGCAACCATAATAAGGTACCATACAACAGCGCAAGATGCATCCCCGAAATGGCAATAACATGTACAATGCCGGTATTACTATAGCTCTGCACTACATCCCGGTCGAGGTCCCGGCGGTAACCAATAAGCAGCGCTTCCGCCATACCGGCTTCCGGTCCGTTTCCAATATATTTCTTCAGGTTATACAGGCAATAATCCCTTGCCCGCAGCAATAACCTGCGCACCGGGTGCCCGCGATTGCGCGGTAACCGGTAAAAATCTTCATTACGGAGATACAGCTGCTGATAAACCTGTTGCGTTACCATGTATTGCTGATAGTTAAACGCACCGGGGTTGCCGTTAAATTTGATCAATTCAGGCCGTTTCCGGGCGATTAATTCATCTCCGTAATGAAGGGCAGGCGTAAGACTATCCTTGCCCGTATAAAGCAATAAACAGCCCTTTACGGGCATCCATTCACCCTTCCTGCAGATGGCTACCACTTGTGCTGTTGTTTTAAAAGAACGGGGCTTTTCCTGTGGCGGTTCATTTATACGCAACAGATAAAACGGTGTGTCTGTAGTGTATTTATCATAAAACCCTTTACTGTGCCGGAGATCAGTATTATATAACAAAAGGCCGCCGCAACAGCTGATCAACATAAAGAGGAGTATTCCCGGCAGCCAGGCAGCGGCAAACCGCCATTGCAGCGGTAGAAAACGAAACACTGATATCCCTGCCATACAACAGCAGATCAATACAATGTATAAAGCAGGATACACCGGGATATACAGCTGAAGAGTGATCCCAGCCAGTAACGGTACAACAATACGCAGAAAAGGCGCACGCTTCCAGCACATCACAACAAACAATGTAGATTCAAATTCCATGTAAGGGTTAACTTTTTATCGGGTAAACAAACCTCGTACTTATACGCAGCAAAAGCGTTTTGGAAATGTTAAAAAGGAAGATATTTTAGCCGCTAATATTTATATATGATAACATGAGAACTTTCACTTTACACAAATAAATTCCGGCAAATCACGCGAGATTAACTTCTTTTTAAGATATTAATAATCAATATATATTATATTATACATTATCTCATCTGTTATTGATTAGTTAACATCTCTTTTAAATATAATATTATTTGTAAACTGCATTACCGGTCACGCTATATGAATTGTATCAAGATTCAATAGTCGTGTCTTTAATGGTTATTTTGAGGGAAAAGAAGGAGCCTGATTTTTATCAGGCTCTGTTCATTTCAGATAAATCGATTTATACATAAAAAAGCCCTTCCGGTATACACCGGAAGGGCTTTTAATATTTGGTTCCTTCACAGGAAACTATTTGCTCAGATACATGCTCTTTTCTTTAAACAGCTGTCTGAAATATGGATCACGCAGATCCTTGATAAAGCGGATCGCTTCTCCCGTAGATTTCATTTCAGGGCCCAGCTCCTTATTTACACCCGGGAACTTATTGAAAGAAAACACCGGCTCCTTGATGGCAAAACCTGTGAGGTTCTTTACAATGGTAAAGTCCTTCAGCTTATTAGCGCCTATCATCACCTTAGTGGCAATGTTCAGGTAAGGTACCTGGTAAGCTTTGGCAATAAACGGTGTAGTACGGGATGCACGCGGATTGGCTTCAATCACAAACACATTACCATCTTTAATGGCAAACTGAATGTTGATCAAACCACGGATATCAAGCGCACGTGCAATCTTTTCCGCATAGTACTCCATAGTAGTTACTTCGATGGGCGACAGGTTGAAAGCCGGCAGCAACGCGTGGCTATCGCCACTGTGGATACCCGCTGGCTCAATATGTTCCATCACACCCATTACATGGAAGTCGGTACCATCAAAAATACCGTCTATTTCCGCCTCCTGGCAACGATCCAGGAAGTGATCAATCAATATCTTGTTACCTGGCAGATGTCTGAGCAGGCTCAGTACAGATTCTTCCAGTTCTTCTTCATTAATAACAATCCTCATACGCTGCCCACCTAACACATAGGAAGGACGTACCAGCACCGGGTAACCCACTTCTTTCGCCACATCTATAGCGTCGTCTGTGTTGTAAGCGGTACCATATTTAGGATAAGGAATGCCCAGTTCTTTCAGCATGTCGGAGAAACGGCCGCGGTCTTCCGCAATATCCATATTGTCAAAGGATGTACCGATGATCTTCACACCGTTTGCTTCCAGGCGCTTCGCCAGTTTCAGTGCAGTTTGCCCACCCAGCTGAACAATCACTCCTTCCGGTTTTTCCAGCTCCACAATTTCCCAGAGATTTTCCCAGAACACCGGCTCGAAGTACAACTTATCCGCCATATCGAAATCGGTTGATACGGTTTCCGGGTTACAGTTCACCATAATCGCTTCATATCCGCAATCCTGGATCGCCTGCAAACCATGCGTACAGCAGTAGTCAAACTCAATACCCTGGCCAATTCTGTTTGGACCGGAACCAAGTACAATGATCTTTTTCTTATCGGAAGGAATACTTTCGTTTTCTGTATCGAAAGTAGAATAGAAGTAAGGCGTTTTTGCTTCAAACTCCGCGCTGCAGGTATCTACCATTTTAAAGGTACGGCGGATACCCAGCTCTTTACGTTTAGCGTATACTTCATCTTCATCACAATCGCCAAACAGGATAGCCAGCTGCGCATCGGAGAAGCCCATTTTCTTGGCGTCTCTCAGCATATCAACGGAAACAGTCTGCAGATCAAGTTCCAGCAATTGTTTTTCCAGGTTAACGATATCCTGGATCTGGTGCAGGAACCAGCGGTCAATAAAGGTGAGCTGGTGAATATGTTTTACCGATACACCCGCCATCAAAGCATCTTTGATACGGAAGATACGATCCCAGGTTGGACGTTTTAATTTCTCGATCAGTTGCTCGCTCTTCATGAGTGATTTACCGTAGTAACCCAGTCCCAGTGCATCGTTTTCGAGGCTCTGACAGGCTTTCTGGAGGGCTTCAGGGAAAGTACGTCCGATAGACATTACCTCTCCTACTGACTTCATCTGCAGTCCTAAAGTATCATCAGCTCCTTTGAATTTATCAAAGTTCCAGCGCGGCATCTTAACAATCACATAATCCAGTGCCGGTTCAAAGAAGGCAGAAGTTGTTTTCGTGATCTGGTTTTCCAGTTCATCCAGAGAATAACCAATAGCCAGTTTCGCGGCAATTTTTGCAATCGGGTAACCGGTTGCTTTGGAAGCCAGTGCAGAAGAACGGCTTACACGTGGATTGATCTCGATGGCAATCAGCTCTTCATTTTCAGGATTGAGGGAGAACTGCACGTTACAGCCACCGGCAAAGTTGCCGAGGTCGCGCATCATCAACATCGCTTTGTTACGCATGTCCTGGAAAGCAGTGTCGCTCAGGGTCATCGCAGGAGCCACCGTAATGGAATCACCGGTGTGGATACCCATCGGGTCGAGGTTTTCCACGGTACAAATGATAACAACGTTATCATTCTTATCACGCAACAATTCCAGTTCATATTCTTTCCATCCGAGTACGGCTTTTTCCACCAGTACCTCGTGGATCGGAGACGCTTTCAAACCACGGTCCAGCGCTTCATCCAGGTCTTCTTTACTATGTACAAAACCACCACCGGTACCACCCAGTGTGAAAGAAGGACGGATTACCAGCGGAAATCCGATTTCCTGGGCGAACTCTTTTCCTTCCAGGAAGGAGTTGGCTGTTCTGGCAGGCGCTACAGGTATTCCCAGCCGGATCATCCACTGACGGAACTGTTCGCGGTCTTCTGCCTTATCAATGGCTTTGATGTCTACTCCAATCAGGCGAACGTTATTTTTTTCCCATATTCCCAGTTCGTCTACCTCCTTACAAAGGTTCAGCGCAGTTTGGCCGCCCATAGTAGGTAATACGGCATCTATCTGGTTTTCTTCCAGAATCTGCTCAATGCTTTCCACGGTCAGTGGCAGCAAATAAACCTTATCGGCCATCATAGGATCCGTCATGATGGTAGCCGGGTTGGAATTAATCAAAATCACTTTAATTCCTTCTTCCCGCAGCGAACGTGCTGCCTGGGAACCGGAATAATCAAATTCGCAAGCCTGACCAATAATAATGGGTCCAGAACCGATAATGAGTACAGATTTGATAGATGAGTCTTTTGGCATTTGTGTAATCTATTGAAAATGAAAAACCAAATTGATCTTTCTGCCGTGTGAGGGAACAAAAAAATCGTGCAAAGTTACGGGATTTGAAGTTTATAAACGGAAATAAATTTTGTTTTGGGAGAAGATTTTTTGAAAACGGATTGAATATAGATGGATTTATATAGAAGAAATACGTTATTTGGGAGAAATATCATTCCAGGTATGCAAGAAATTCCTGAAGCGTGGAAAACTGTTTTAAATAAATATGGAGGCCAGGCAACATTTATTGAGGGTGATTATATTCAGCCGAATTACTGCTTTAATTTTGCTTTTAATTATCATCTTACAGAAGGGCATTTATCCTTTTCCTGGAGACACACCAAAAACACCTATGAACAACAGCAAAAATTCAAATGGCACGCAGCCGATGATCCGAGGCGGGAAATTGGAAACATTTATGATACACAAACAGTACTATTGATGGAGCTACCGGCGCAAAAAAACAAGCTGAAAATTTATAATGCCGGTCCGGTCACTACTCTGTTAAGCCGGCTATACTCAGGCAAAATCAGCACAGGCCATGCAGACTTTGACAAAACCTTCATTACCATTGCTAAACCAGCCCTCATAGTGCCCAATCTGATGTCTTATCTGCACTTTTTATTACACCCCTCACTAGCTCCCTCGCTGACGCTTAATACCAGCTGGCAGGATGCACAAACTTCGCTGTTCTACCTGAAACTACAGATCAATCAATTGATAACAGACGAGCAGGACCTCGGATTCATACTGGCCAATACCCATAAACTAACCGACCAATTAAACCAATATAACTAATATAACTAGATATCACCCGGGTATTCCCCGCTCTCCATTTTCCCGTATAAATACTTATCATGATCTCATCTTATTCTCCTAACTTTATCATCCGCAGTTAAAATACTGCGCTGCAACCCCAAAAAGACTGGCACTAAATTCTACAACAGCCCTGCCCCGCAGGGAATTCTTCTTTATTTTATATTTAAACACCCCAAAATTCAAACGTCATGCGTACAGCTGAAATTCATTACGGCGACAATGGTCACGTAGATGTTGCCGTTCCCAAAGGCACCAAAATGGAAGACATCACCAAACTGCAATCTATGGTGATCAAACAAATCAATCCCCGTGGATGCCAGGCATGCTTATCCGGCGTTCATTTTAACATCCGGGAAAAACTGGAACAGGTGATCAAAGTGGATCTGGATAAAATGGCTGTCATCAAAGACATTGCTATCAAACAACATTAATGCGGATGCCGTCCCGGCGCCACCGGGACGGCTCTTTAAATCTCCTCACCATGTCACAAGTATTATCAACAGCCAGGGTGGGCCATCTTTATCAGCAAACTATTCCGCAGCTGGGCGTAGGGCTTCTCTACAACCCTTCGCTGGAACTATACCTGGACGCATGCCCCGGTATCTGCGATTACGTGGAAATCATCCCGGATATGTTCTGGACAGATCGCGGGAACAATACGCCGCAACGGTTTGAAGAAATTGAATCGTGGATGAAAGTGCTGGATAAAATAGCCGCCACATATCCTTTAACTTCTCACAATATCTCCTACTCTCTCGGCAGTGCAGGCATCTTCGATAAAAACTATCTCTATAAAATGAAAGAATGGCACGAACGCTATCGCTTCAAATGGCATAGTGATCACCTCTCTTTCGTAAAAGTGCATAACGAACAACAGGAAGAACACAATGCCGGGCTCGCCGTGCCGGTGCCCTATGATTACGAAGTGCTGGATATGATCGGCGGTCGCATCAATGCTATCAAACGTTCCATCAGCACACCTTTCCTGGTAGAAAACAATGTGTACTTCATCGACCTGCCCGAACAGGAACTCAGCGAAACAGCCTTTCTCAATGAGCTGTCGCGCGATACCTCCTGCGGCTTGCTGCTGGATATCCATAACGTATATACGAATGCGGTGAATCACCACTTCGATGCAAAGGCATTTATTGCACAGCTGGAATTGGATAAGGTCATCGAAATCCACATTGCCGGAGGAAACGAAATGGCCGGCATGTACACCGATTCCCACGCAGGGCCCTGCCCGCCGGAAGTATGGGAGTTACTCGGGTATACGTTACCGTTAGTGCCCAACTTATGCGGCATCACTTTCGAGTTTCATGAATCCTATTTTCACCTGCTGCAATTTGAAGGCGTTACCCGTGAGCTGAACAGGGCAAAAGCAGCCTGGAACCTTTATCATACCTGAAACTATGTCACTCCTATCTTTTCAGAAAGCGCTCACAGATCTGATTGCCTCCCCGCAATTATGCCTGCAGCTGCGGAATAATCCGGCAGCGGTATTATCACGGTACGATCTTACCAGTCGCGAACAACGGCGGTTGCAAACGGTGGTATACCAACAGGGCATGTCGGTAAGCTGTACCCTGTACCGGGTAAACAGGATCACACCCATTTACACGATGCTTCCGTATACCTGTTTTTTATTGGGAGAACAACTGATGCCGGTAATAGAAGAATTTTGGGCCATCGACAACCGTTCAGATCTGCAATTCAAAAGGGAGATCAACATCTTTGGTGAATTCCTGTTACAGAAATTACTGAGTGGGGAAATTGTAAATCCTTACCTGCGGGAAATTGTAGTGATGGAACTGGCCATGAATGAATTGAAGTTTTTACCGCGGGAGTTATTAATGGAAACAGGCGATGATGAAACAAGCATACATCCGCTGGTAAGGCTGGTGCCATTTGATCATCCGCCGGAACCCTTGCTCACCGCGCTTGCCGGCATGAAGTTACCCGAGCGGGAAAAAGATACCGGCGAATACTGGCTGATGCTCGATCACCGGGAAGAAGAACTTTCTTTCCGCGCGCTGCCCCATAAAAATGGAGCAGCGGCGGTAGCAGGATTATAATTTGATCCTGGACGACATGACCGCTATAGCAGCGCCCATTACGGCAATCATAGTAAAAGCCACGCCAAGATTGGTAGCCTGCGCTACAAACCCGATCAGCGGAGGACCAAAAAGAAATCCGAAATAGCCAATAGTAGATACGGTGGCCAACGCCATTCCCGGTGGCAGTTTGGTAGATTTGCCCGCAGCACTGTATACCAGCGGTACTACTGCAGATACGCCCGCGCCCACCAGCATAAAGCCCAGCATAGCCGGAACGAAGTAAGGGAAGATAACAGCTACCAGCAAGCCGCTGGCAGTGAGGCCACCGCTTATCAGCAACATCTTTTTAACGCCAAGCCGTGTAGTCAGGTAATCGGCCACAAAACGTCCGGATGCCATTGTACTCATGAAGGCAGCATAGCCGGCGCCGGACCATCCTTCCCTTACCTGTATCACCCTGCGGAAATATACCCCGCTCCAGTCAAACATAGTACCCTCGCAAATCATAGAGCACATCGCAATAATTCCAAGTGTAAACAGGAAGGCATCCGGTTTGCCAAATAAAGAAGGAGCATTGTTTTCATTGGTTACGCGTACTACCAGCCGGTTCATGGTAATGACAATGAGGATCCAGGAAACTGCGGTAATAATTAAAAAGTGATACACCGGCGCCAGGTGCAAACCTGTCATCCAGGTACCAAAAGCCGCCCCGGTAAAACCCGCTACACTCCACAATCCGTGAAATGAAGCCATAATGGAACGGCCGTACATAGCCTCCACGCCTACTGCCTGTGTGTTCACTGCAATGTTGGCGAGGTTACCAAAAAAGCCAAAGAACACCAGGAATACGCTCAACTCCCAGGAAGTATGCGCAAGACCAAGCACTGGTAACACCGCCGCATACGCTACCGCTGCAATGAGCAGTATCTGGCGGCTGCCATATTTCGATACCAGTATGCCGGCAACCGGAAGGGAAATAATAGAGCCCACCGGAAGCGCCAGCAGCACGCTTCCCAGCCCGGCATCGTTCAGGTTTAATGCCAGCTGAATATCCGGAATGCGGGAGGCCCAACTGGAAAAACATAGTCCGGTTAAAAAAAACAAGGCGCTCACCGCAATGCGTGTGGCTCTTTTATTAATCATTACCATCGATAGATCGTGTAACATCTTCGGTCAGATAAAAGTTAAAATTGATCAGATTACCTGTATTCCCAGGTTAATATACGGTTTCAGAGATGGCAGATCCGGATTGTCTGTAATAATAGTATCCAAACCTGTGATATCGCATACTTTAAAAGGTTCTGCCGTACCCATTTTATCACTGGTAGCCAGTGCAATGGTTTTATTGGCAGATTCCACCATCACGCTTTTCACATCTGCTTCGCCAAGATCCAGCCCCGTTACGCCCGCATCCGGATGCAAGCTGCAGATACCCAGGAAGCAAATATCCGCCCGCATTTTTTCCAGCATACGGATGGTATCCATTCCACCGGCTGTTTGGGAATCCTTACCAATCAGCCCGCCGGTAAAAATTACTTCGATCACAGGATGCTCTATCAGCTGTGCTACGATGGGTACGCTGTTCGTAATAACGGTAATATGAAGATTAGAAGGAAAGAGTTTGGCCAGCATTAAAGTAGAAGTACCTCCATCGAGAATAATTGTTTGCCCGTTGTGCAGGTACGCCAGGGCTTTGGTGGCAATATGCTTCTTATCATCTTCATGATATACGATACGCTCTTTAAAAGAGTAAGGATTCGGCGAATGCGGGATGGCGCCTCCCCTTACTTTAATCAGCTGCCCGTTTTGCGCCAGGGATTCGAGGTCCCTGCGCACCGTATCTTCCGATACCTGCAAATCGCTGCTAAGCTCTGTTTGCAGCACTTTATGATCTGTTTGCAGCTTTTTGAGGATATAATCCAACCTTTCCTCTCTCAACATGCTCATGCTATTTTATGCAATATTATGAAAGATTATGCAATAATTTGCAGAATATCGCATAACTTTGCATAAAATAGCAAAATATGGCAAGAATAGCAATCGACATGGACAATGTAATGGCAGACCTTACCCAACATCTGCTGGACGTATACGCAAAGGAATATGGCGAAGTAATAGATCCGGAGCGTTTGAACAACATCCCGGAAGGCAGCGCTTTCCCGGAAGGAGTAGCAATGAAAATATTAAGTGCCCCGGGATTTTTCAGGGGGATACCGGTAATGGCCGGCAGCCAGGAAGTAGTAAAGGCGCTGGCAGAACAACACGAGGTTTTCGTGGTATCTGCAGCTATGGAATTCCCCCTGTCGCTGGCGGAGAAACATGCGTGGCTGAATGAACACTTCCCTTTTATCAGTTGGAAAAACATCGTATTCTGCGGCTCCAAAACCATTGTGGAAGCGGACTACATGATTGACGATCACGATAAAAACCTGAGTACCTTTAAAGGAACGCCACTGCTGTTTACAGCACCGCACAACTTACCCCTTACAGATTACAAACGGGTAAATAACTGGGAAGAGGTAGCTGAATATTTTGCGCTCAGTCCTGTACAAAACGAAAAACAATTGCTGGCTGTCAACTAAAAGCCGGCAATTACCCGCCTTACCTGGCTTCCAGGGTATTGATCCTTTTTTCAAGGGTATTTACTTTACGGGCGTATTGTTGTACCTCCATACACTTGTCCAGGTAGGCCTCCACCCAGTTAACGCCCTGCTTCAGGGCTTGTGGGTCTGTAAAGTAGCCGGGAGATAATTGCAGGTGCTCCTGCAGCAGTTCCAGCTGCACGCGGCTGAATTGTGCGGAGTCCAGCCATTCATGTATTTCATCCAACGATAAATGCAGCAGCGCTGCCAGTTGCTTATCTTTTATTTTCTGCTTCGCAAGATATAACTGCAGCAGCTCACCCTGATGCCAGGTATTTCCTTCCAGTGAATTCCAGTGGTAAAAATCTTCCAGTGTAACAGGAACGGCAGCCAGCAACAAATCCAGCTTTTCTCTTTTGATAGACGCCTGTGAAAAATAACGATACAGACCCTGCGGGGTTAGTTTAACTTTCCTGGCATAATGCAGGATCACAATTTCCTTATGCCTTAATATACGCCGCAACCTGGCGCCTGCATGAACATAATATGGAACTGACATTTATACAACTCCTGTTTTGGTGAAGAATGGGGTGTATACAAATATAATACTTTTATATTCTCAAAACAGTGGTTGTCCTCTTGATTTTTAAAGCGCACCGGTTAAAAACTATCAACAAATATCATTATAACAAACAAGTGGCAGTTTTAATTGTTTTGTTTGCGGAAAGCCGCCAGTTCTTTCTTTATCTGCAACAACTCGTCTTTCAGTGCAGCATGACTTTTCAATAACTGTGTATATTCTTCCAGCTGCTTATAATATTTTTCTCTCAACAGCATCATTTCTTCGCTATCTGTGTTGCGGGCTTCCTGTACAACACCTGGATTAAGAAAGCTATCCACAGTCATATCCAGTCCTTTCGCTACCCTGTCCAGCTCATCAGGTGAAAAGTTTTCTTTCTCAAATAAATTATACATCGTGCGGCGGCTCATGTCCAAACGGCCTGCCAGCTTACTTTTATTCAATCCTTTCTCCGCAATGATATGCTGCAAACGTTCCCCGTGATGTATACTTTTACCATTCGTTAATTGCATGGCGCCGTTCCATCTCATAAACTCCTCGGGGGTTATACCAATAAGGGCACAAAAACGCTCCATAGTGGCGCGTTTCATGTCACTCTTCCGCAAGTGATAATGAGCGATTTGATTTGTAAAACCGGCCATAGTGGCGAAATCAACAATCTTTATTTTCTTCTGCTTCAAGATCTGTTTCAACCGGTGTCCCATGTGTATCAGGCTCGACTGCATCCCTTTTCATTTTAAATTATGATGCTACATACAGGATGACCTGTCGTATTATCGTATAATTTAACAATTAATATTTCATTCTGTAAATAAAAATATCAATTTAACGAAAAAAATATAAGTCCGTAAGTAGCCCTGGCCAACAAATACCTGTACTAACTATAAAGGGTATACGCAAAAAGATAACAAGAAATATTTATCGATTTAATAGCGCTGAAATCAGAATGATAATAAGCAGGATTATTGTGTAAGCAATACACATCATTTACAGAATAACGAATCATAAACAAAAGGGTAATAATTCTCTCAAACCCGCTACTGCAAACAGTTACATCATTCCATATTTTTTTTGAAGAAAGTAATATTTTATAATTATAAATTGCATGATTATAAATACATTTGCTTACACCTTAAAGTAACTTTAAAACATGTTCTACTATTCCGACAATTCATTTGTTAACCATATCCAATCATTCTGAAAACAATACCCATTATGAGCAAAGAACCAATAAATGTGCTACTTGACATTCATACCAAACTTTCCAGTCTTCCTGTGCTGTTCAGGGAGAAAGTATGTGAAGAATGCAACTGGAGCACACCCACATTTTATCGCAAGATGCGCGGAAGAGATAAACCCAATCCAAATGAGAAAGGAAAAATCATTCCGGCACTCAGCAATGCGGAAAAGCAACGAATCATTGAAATTATGGAAGAAGTATTTGCATCCGGCGAAGATGACCTGGAAAAATACCGGAAACCTTCCAAATGATCACTGTTGCCTTTCATCCCGCCGTTTGTAGAAACATCTTCCGTAAAAGTAATCAAGCGCCGTAAAGCCTTGTTCGCCACCCCGGGCTAACAAGGCTTTACTTTTAACCTTTCAGTTAACCAGGATCCCCTTCTGCATACCGTATCCCCCGGTAAGCATCCTCTTAAATACATCTATTATCCTTCCCGTCAGCATCAACTAAGTTTTTCTTTTTAAAACTAAATTCTTAGTTTTAAAGATAAATACTACTTCTTATGCATCGGACAACCCAGTGGTTTATCAGCCTGTTTCTACTCATCAATATCACAACAGCCGCACAGGCGCAGGAATCTATCGACCGCACCCAACTGATGGAATACCTCCAGAACCAACAGTATGATGCCGCCATCAGCTATCTGCAGCCACGTGTACAGGAAAATAACATCGCGCAGCTTTCCCTCCTGGCATATACCTATTACCTGTCAGGAAAAACAAAAGACGCCATGACCCACTATGAAAAGGTATTGGCATTGGACAGTAACAATATACCGGCACATCAGTACCTTGCCAGCATCAGCATGCAGCTGGAAAGCCCGCTGCCGGCCATTTTTCACTACCGGCAAATTGTACGGCTGCAACCCGCCAATGCCACGGCATACAAACAACTCAGCTTCGCCTGCTTCGCAGCACAACAGCCGGATACCGCCTTTATTTACCTGCAAAAAGCATATACGCTCAACCCGGCAGATCCAAAAGTAACCGCACGCCTCGGGGAAGAACTGATCGAAAAGCAACAATATCCGCAGGCAGACAGCATCCTGCGCACCTTTCTGAAAACAGATTCCCTTCAGCCCACTGTTATCATGACCGCCATCAGATCGGCCTGGTTCCTGAAAAACTATACCCGCTGCACAGACCTCGGTACACAACTGATGCGCATGAATATCCTGTCGCCCAATACCTTCAGCATTGTTGCTGCCGCCTGGTATACGCTCAAACAATACCAGCAATGCATCGGTGTATACGAATACCTCCTTGCCAATAAGGGTCAGTCTGAAAGCATTATGTATTACGCAGCCCTCGCGTACACCGAATTAAAAAACTATACCGCCAGCAATGAACTGCTGCAAACCTGCATCGACATGGCCACCTCTAAAAGCCTGGATAGTTACTATAGCGGAAAGTCGGCCAACTACGAAGGGCTCCGCCAATACAAATCAGCCGTCGCCAACCTGGATACGGCCTACTACCTTTTTCATCAACCCCTGCGCCAATACAGTATTGGCCGCATTTACGAGGTACATCTCCATAACAAACCGCTTGCTACCCGTTACTATAAACGCTACTTACAGCTAGGCAATCCCACCAACCCCCAGGAAGCAGATGTTTACAAATACCTCCGCTCATATGTTGAAAAATAATCTGCTTTTAATATGATTTTTTAGATTATTTCTACCAAACCATCTGGTTTTTCTTAAATTTAAAGCCCGTTAGGAAAATGCTTGTACTTAACCAATAAACAATTACGGTGCTATGTCGTACCCATACCAGATCAAGAGTATCGAAGATTATCAGCAGGCTTATCAACAGAGTGTTATTGACCCGGAAGGCTTCTGGGCTAATGTAGCAGACCATTTTTACTGGCGTCGCAAATGGGACAAGGTATTGGACTGGAATTTTAAAGACCCGGAAATCAAATGGTTTACCGGTGCTAAACTAAACATTACAGAAAACTGCCTGGATCGTCATCTGGGCACATTGGGTAATACTCCTGCCATCATCTGGGAGCCCAACGATCCCGAAGAACACCACCGCATTATCACTTACCGCGACTTATACAACAAAGTTTGCCAGTTTGCGAATGTGCTGAAGAACAACGGTGTTAAAAAAGGCGACCGTGTTTGCATTTACATGGGCATGATCCCGGAACTGGCTATCGCCATCCTGGCCTGCGCCCGTATTGGCGCGGTTCACTCCGTAGTATTCGGAGGATTCAGCGCCCAATCTATTGCCGACAGGATACAGGATGCACAGTGCAGCCTGGTGATCACCTGCGACGGCGCCTATCGCGGCGCGAAGGATATCCCGCTGAAATCCGTTATGGACGATGCGTTGATGGCATGTCCATCTGTAAAAAAAGTAATTGTATGTACCCGCACCCGCACCCCGGTAAGTATGCTGAAAGGCAGGGACCTGTGGTGGGAAGATGAAATAAAACAGGTGGAAACAATGGGCAATCCGCCCTGTCCCGCCGAAGAAATGGATGCAGAAGATCTCCTGTTCATCCTCTATACTTCCGGCTCCACCGGCAAACCTAAAGGCGTGGTACACACCTGCGCCGGCTACATGGTTTACGCCAACTACACCTTTGTAAATACCTTCCAGTACCAGCCCGGTGAAGTATATTTCTGTACTGCAGATATCGGCTGGATCACCGGTCACAGTTACATTGCCTACGGTCCGCTCAGCGCAGGCGCCACCACCCTCATGTTTGAAGGGGTGCCTACTTATCCGGATGCAGGCCGGCTGTGGGAAATTGTAGATAAATTCCGTGTAAACACCTTATATACCGCACCAACAGCTATCCGCAGCTTAATGAGCTATGGCCTCGGCCCGGTTAATCATAAAGATCTCAGCTCCCTCAAAAAACTGGGCAGCGTGGGAGAACCGATCAACGAAGAAGCATGGCATTGGTTTAAAGATAATATCGGCAAGGGCAAATGCCCCATCGTGGATACCTGGTGGCAAACAGAAACCGGTGGTATCATGATCACTCCTATTGCCGGCATCACCAAAGAAAAACCAGGATACGCCACCCTGCCGCTGCCAGGTGTACAACCTATCCTGGTAGATGAAAATGGAAAAGAACTCAAAGGCAACGGCGTAAGCGGTAACCTCTGTATCAAGTTCCCATGGCCAGGTATGCTGCGCAGCACCTACGGCGACCACGAACGTTTCCGCAAAACATATTTCTCTACCTACGAAAATCTCTACTTCACCGGCGACGGCTGTATGAGAGATGAAGACGGCTACTACAAAATTACCGGCCGCGTGGACGACGTACTCAATGTAAGCGGCCACCGAATCGGTACCGCGGAAGTGGAAAACGCCATCAATATGCACGCCGGCGTAGTGGAAAGCGCCGTGGTTGGGTATCCTCACGATATTAAAGGCCAGGGCATTTATGCTTACGTGATCACCGAACGGCTCACACATGATCCCGAACTGACTAAAAAAGATATCGCGCAAACAGTGGCCCGCATCATCGGCCCCATTGCAAAACCAGATAAGATACAGATTGTAAGCGGTTTGCCTAAAACCCGTTCCGGCAAAATTATGCGCCGCATCCTGCGCAAAATTGCTGAAAACGATATGGACAACTTAGGCGATATCTCTACCCTGCTGGATCCTGGTGTGGTAGACGAAATCAAGAAAGGAAAACTGTAACATATTCCGGAGCTATTTAAAAACGAAGGGATGCAGGATAACTCCGCATCCCTTTGTTATACCTGATTATACAATGAAGCGTTTCTTCAAAAGGCTGGCATGGACCTGCGTAGTCCTTTTCATATTACTCAATATCATCGGGGCCTTTCATGCCTGGAAGTTCACCCACTTCTATGAAGACGGTGGCCGCAGGAATAAACTCCCGGAACAAATGAGCACCGGGGAAAAAATAAAAACCATCCTGTTTGGCGTGCGCATCGCCAAATCCGCTACTACCAGTTTTCCATTGGTACCTTATGAAACCGTATTGTTGCATACCGCCGGCGGGCTCCGGCTCGAAGGCTGGTGGATCCCGGCCAAAGCAGCTAAAGGCACCGTTATCCTGTTTCATGGTTACAACGGTAATAAAGGCTCGCTGTTTCCGGAAGCGGACCGTTTCCGCTCACTTGGCTACAATACTTTTTTACTCGATTTCCGCGCCCACGGTAACAGCGAAGGATATACCTGCAGCGTGGGCTACAAAGAAGCAGAAGATGTAAAACTGGCCTGGGACTACGTAAAAGAAAAAAGCAACCAGCCCATCATCCTCTGGGGGGTAAGTATGGGTGCTGCCGCTATTTTAAAGGCGGTTCCTGAATATGGGCTCACACCAAAGCAGCTGATCCTTCAGTGTCCGTTTGCCACGCTTACAGACGCCGTAAAAAGCAGGATGCGCTCCGTTCACCTGCCGGCATTTCCGTTTTCACAGATACTTACCTTCTGGGGAGGAGTGGAACAGGGTTTCTGGGGCGCCGGTTTTAAGCCGGAAAGATACGCCCGTCAAATACATATGCCGGTGCTATATTTCTACGGAAAACAGGATATCCGGGTAATGCCACAAGAAACGCAGGAGGTATTTTCCCATTTGGGCACCCGGCAAAAAAAACTGTATATTTTCCCCAATGCAGGCCACCAGTCGTTTTGCGGCAAAGATTCCGTAGCCTGGATGAAGGAAGTCTCCGCTTTTCTGCAACAATAAAAAAGCGCGCACCATACGAGTGGAGCGCGCTCTTCACAGGATCTGACCCGCCGTTTATATTTGAGTCATGATGCAGTATCACTGCACCACTAGATGCCGTACCTGTTTATGGCGGAGGCTAAATTACAACATGCAACTGCCGCCGGAAGTCACTGCAAATTAATCAGCAAAAACCTTACCGGCGAATAACCACCGGAGTACCTACTTTGATTACCTCATATAATTCATTGACATCCGAGTTTTTCATACTGACACAACCCAATGTCCAGTTAATACGTGCTTCCACATAGCTATCCCGGATCCCGGAATTATATTCTACCCCGTGGATACCGATAGCCCCGCCAATACTGGCGCTCGACGATACCATACCCTGTGACTGACGGTCACGGAATTTCTGCCAGGACACCTCGTTGGGATAGTCCAGCAGCATGAACCGGCTCCAGCTTTTATCCACTCTTTTGGTTAAAATATGGAAGGTCCCTTCCGGTGTTCTGCGATCACCTTCAACTTGTTTATCGGTTTGGTCGCGGTTACCAAATACCACCTTGTAGATTTTTCTCAACGTTACGTCTTCATATACATACAACCGGTAATCGCTTTTATCTATCAGCAGGAAAATTTTATCAGGATCAATGTTGGCAGCATTTAACCTTACACTATACAAATCAGATTCGTTGATAAATCCACTTAGCGGCAGCAGCAACAGAACAGCTACCAACCAGTAATGACAGCACTTCTTCATAGGAGTAATAAATATGCTGATAACGTAGCAGAAGAATAATTTATTGTTTGGGAGATGGGTAGAAAATAGAAAGGCACAAAGCTTTACGCTTTGTGCCTTTCTATCTTACCTGATTTTTTCTTACCGTAATCAGTAGCCGAAAATCTCTTCCAGCGTGAGTTTCTTCACATCGCCATATTTTTTCAGATCGTCCATGCTGATCTTCTTTTCAGAAGCAACAATGCAATAAGTATATGGTTTATGCGCGAGGTTCTCTTCGTGGAACTTCTTCACTTCGTCAAAATTCATTTTGTCGATAGACTCGTACACCTGTTTGCGGATATCCGTATTTAATCCCAGCTTCTGAGCCGCCAGGTAACTGAAAATGATACCATCGTTGGTGATACGTTCTGTTTCAATATCCTGTTTCATGCTTTCCTTGGCGGTTTGCAGCAGTTTATCGGCACGGGGCATATCGTTCAGCAGTTCGTTCATACCTACAATAGCGTCATTCATTTTATCTGCCTGGCTACCTACGTAAGCCACTACAGAATAGCGCTCATCTTTTTTATCAGGAGATGCGTAATAAGCATAGGTAGAATAAGCCAGCGCTTTGGATTCACGGATGGTTTGGAATACTACAGATCCCATACCGCCACCAAAGTAACTGTTGAACAGGGTAACCACACCTGTGTTAGCCGGATTGTATACCGTTGAATTTCTCAGCCAGTTTACTTCTGTCTGTACCATATCATAATCTGCAAACAGCACCTGGTTTTTATCCTGGTTGTCTTTCGCGAATTTCACGGCTTCCGGTGTAGCTTTAAAGGTGGTTGGCAACGGATGCAGTTTTTTCACATCAGCTGCGGCAGTGGCCAGTGGCTGTGGTCCCCAGTAAATGATGGTATGCTTGTAAGTAGGCAGTTCATGTAAAATGGTAACGAGTTCTGATGCGGAAATACCGTCCAGCTCAGCCTGGCTTAACTGGTTGTTAAACGGATTTTTAGCGCCATACATCGCGTAATTTACCACCCCTTTCATAATAGCGCCCTTATTCAGTTTGCTGTCGGAGCGGCCTTTCTGGATACGGCCTTTCAGTGCTGCCAGGGCCTCTTCGTTAGGCTTGCAGTTAGCAATCACATGTTCAAATAAGGTAACGGCCTTATCAAAATTTTCCTGCAAACCACTGATCACGATTGTGGTGTTTTCAGTGGATGCGGATACGCTGAAGTTACAGGCAATGTTATAAAACTCCTTGCTGATCTGCTCAGAGGTATATTTATCCGTGCTCAGGTATTGCAGGTATTGCGCTGCCAGGGCCAGTTTCTTATTGCTCCAGGTACCCATATCGAAACGGTAGTACAGGTGGAAAAGACCGTTGTCTTTGTTCTGCACATACATCATATCGGTGTTGCCCACCGCTGTTTTCTGGATATCTTTCTCATAATCCAGCCATTGTGGTTTTACCGGTGTGGCTGGTATAGCGGCCACCTCCTGCAGGAAAGATGATTGTGCTTCCCTGTTTACTTCTACCGGGGTAATGGCAGGCTTCTCCACTTTTTCGATGTTCTTGTCTTCGCCCTTGCGTTTGTAAATAATTACATAGTTGTCGTTGAGGAATTTATTGGCGTAGTCAACAATCTGTTTTTTGTTAACCGTACCCATATCATCCACATAGGCCACATCGTACACCCAGTTTTTACCCCTGCTCTTGATGAAACCATCCATGAGGGCGGTAGCGCGGTTGTTATTGCTTTCCAGTCCCTGCAGTTCGCTCAGTTTGGCGTTATTAACGATGGCTTTCACCAGGGTTTCATCAAAATCTCCTTTCTTCAGGATCTCCAGTTGACCCAGTAAAAGTGCTTTTACTTCTTCCAGGGTTTGGCCCTGTTTGGCTTTACCACTCAGCGAGAAGATGGAATAGTCTTTCAGGCCCATTACACCGGCACTGGCGTTCAGTACTTTCTGTTGTCTGTTGATATTCAGGTCCATTAAACCTGCTTTACCATTTTCCAGTATAGACGACATTACGCCCAGTACCAGGTTGGATTTGGTATCGAGCGCACCGGGCATTCTGAAGGCGATATCTACGCTTTCAGCATCGGGGCCCAGTACTTCTTTTACTACCGGTGATTTGATTGGGGCTTCCGGAGCAGGCTTGTATTCCTTTACCGGTTTGGCTTTCATGTAACTGAATTTCTGATCGATAGATTTGATCACGTAATCCGGATCAAAATCACCCGCCATTACGATGGCCATGTTGTTTGGCACATAGTATTCGTTGTAGAATTCGCGGATTACTTTCAGGTTTGGATTTTTGAGATGCTCAACGGTACCGATGGTAGATTGCTGACCATAATTATGTGTGGGAAACAGGGCTGCGAGCATCGTTTCGTACACTTTGCGGCCGTCGTTATCCAGTCCGCGGTTCTTTTCCTCGTATACCGCTTCCAGTTCGGTGTGGAACAGGCGGAAAACGGGATCGCGAAAGCGCTCGGCCTGTACGGTCAGGTATTTGTCTATGGCATTGGAAGGAATATCTTCCTCATAGATGGTTTCTTCCACCCAGGTATGCGCGTTGGTACCCTGCGCGCCCATGCCCGACATCATTTTGTCGTATTCATTGGCGATCGCATATTTGGCGGCCACTCCGGAAACGCTGTCTATTTGATGATAAACTGCTTTACGGGCAGCCGGGTCCACTGTTTTATTGTATTTATCATACAAATTGGAGATCTCGTCGATCAGTGGTTTTTCCTTTGCCCAGTTGAGCGAACCATACTTTTCGGTGCCTTTAAACAGGAGGTGTTCCAGGTAATGCGCCAGGCCGGTGTGGTCTTTCGGATCGTTATCGCTACCGGCGCGGGTGCCGATCAGTGTCTGGATGCGGGGATCTTTTTTATTGACACTCAGGATAACTGTGAGGCCGTTTTTCAGTGTGTAGAAACGTGCCTTCATGGGATCATCGGAAACGTACTTATAGGTGTAACCGCCAGCAGTAGCCTCCTTCCATTGATATTTTCCCTGGGCTCCCGCTACTTTCAGCGAGCAGGCAAACAGGAATAGTAATACGACTCTTTTAAGACTCATACAAATAGTTGGTTTTTTGAAATTAGTCTGTCAAATATACCGGAAGTCCAAATTATAAAGCGGGAAAAAAGGGGAGAATTGTATGAGCGGTAGATGCATAGGAGTTGCAACCGGTTGCCGGCCCGGTGATCAACTTAACAAGATAAGGGGTGATCTCAGGGGTTCTGATTATTATAAATGGTATACTTTCCTCTTACAAAAACCTGGTTAAAAAGCAGGGAATCTATGGCCTTGCTGTTATTAACGGTTTGTTTTTTCGCCTTCGGCCGGCTCCTGTTACGGCTAACCGGAACGGCTATGGTATTGGAGGCAGGAACTACCTGGGAAATGTACCTGGCAGCAGGGATGCCGGCTGGTGCAACCGCTAACGGCAACTGCTCTGGCTGATCAATAAGTAAATTGTTTTTTTCGAGTCTAACGCCTAACAAACGTTTCTCACAGGAGTGAATCCATGCAATGCAACCAATACATGTCATCAAAGCAACAAAAGAACGCATAAACACAATTTAGGACTGGCTAATAAATCTTAGAATCCGTTTAACCGGATACCTATTGAAAATGGATATTGTTGTAACCCATAGTCATGTAATGCCGTAAGGGCAAAGTTTGCATACAACTTTACAGGTCCATAGCCCAGTTCACTGGTAAGGCCAAAACGCCACTTGTTGAGATTGAAGTCGTCCGTTTTTCTAACCTTGCCTCTTTCTTCACTAACCTGCTTGGTTCTGGATTTGAGGAGATAACCACCGGAGACACCAAAGCTCGCCTGGAACGCACGGCTCGGGCGGGCAGGGTTAGAATTAAAATTAAGCATTACCGGGATTGATATATATTCGGCAAACAGCTTATTCTTTGAAAATTCTACGGAATCTCTGATTATTTGTGTAGGATAACCCGGCAAATACGTGATGCTCCGGGCATACCTATAGTTATTCATCTCTAATCCTAAAGCATATAACAAGTTAAGTTTGTGTTTTGTTATATTAAGTCGCTGTTGAAACAGCCAAATATTAAAATTAATTGATTTTCCGGTAATTAGCTTAAACTCTGAAGGCGTTAAAGGCTCACTGGCATCCCTGGGAGCAAAGGTGGCAAGCCCTACGGCAGAGTAATCATATGATTTAGACACCGGGGCAGGCGCTCCGTTATAATAAGCGCTGTTATTGGGGTAATAATTTATAAAGCTGGCGCCGTTATAGTCGCTGTGATCAATATAGTTGTTGAATCCCAGGTCAAAAACGAACCATTTGGTCTGCAGGTTCTTTTTGAGCTTCTGGCGTGCATAGGCGGTATCGTTATAGAACTTATAACTGGTACGACCCTTATCATTCTTGCCTTTGATAATGATCAATCCTTTGATCTGTATGGTGTCCGGTGGTGCCGGTGTGTTTTTATCTGCCTTTTGCGCATGAGCCCATCCGCCACATAATACCAGTAACAAAATGAGTAAAAATTTATGCTTCATATGCTATGACCATGATTTATTATTTATTCCTTTTACGGGAAAAAAACTTCGCAACATTGGTTACCTTATCTAAAATCCGGCTGTCGCTGCCACTAACGGACATGATCAGCTCACCGGGAGCGCCGGGCTGTTCGGTTACAGGGACTATCTTATTATTTAAATGATCGTTTGTTTTGGGCGTATTTGCTGCTGCCAGTACCGTTTCCTTATTCACTTCCGGGCGAACGGCCGCAATATGGGCATTACCCGCCTGTTGCAGGTGCTCTTCCACTACTTCGCTCATAGAGTTGCGCTGTGGAGGCAACTGGGAAATAACCGGCGCCTCTGTTTTGGGGGCATCTGCGGCTGCCAGTACGGGTTCATTTACCGGGGTGGCAGCGGGTTTGCTGTTGCGCGGCGTCACCGCCTTACGGCTCTTAGCCAGTAACGGCTGATTGGTACGCGGTGTAACGGCAGGTACTTCCACTGTTGCGGTTGCAGATTGATCTGCCGTAGCAGGGGTAGTTATAGCAGGAGCAACGGCCGGTGCCGGTACGGTGGCAGCCGGTGGCGTGTTTACTGCAATAGCTGGTTTTTGTGCCGGTTGATCACCTGCCGGTAATAACCAGATAAACAGGCCCGCTACTACCGCGGCGGCGGCAGCTCCCCATATCATACGGCGGTACACCGGGGCAACCCGGCGTTTGCTGCTTCTGTACAGGGATGCTTTATCAGTAAATACCAAAGTAGTATCGGGCGTGAGCTTGGTGGCCTGCAATAAGGCCAGTTCGCGCTGCGCAGCCGGGTGTTGCTGCAGGTATTCCTGCAAAGTGGCTTCTTCAGCGGCCGTCAGCTCGCCGTCGATATAACCCAGCATTAATACTTCGTAATCAACAGCCGCTGTTTTATATAAAGCAGCTTTATTATCAAAAACAACGTGTGTATCCGGCGTCAGTTTTGTTCCTTCCAGCAATTCCAGCTCCTGGCGGAACTGGGGATGCTTCTGCAGGAAAAGTTCCAGCGCGGCCTGTTCTGTCTCATTCAGCTCACCGTCAATGTAGCTGAGGAGATAGGACTCGTAGTTTGATATGTTAATTTCTATCGACAAAAATCTAATTTATTACAAAAATATTATATAACATTCTCCATTTTTACCAGGTAATTCTTCAGATGTATCCTGGCCCTGTGCAGGTAAACCTTTACCTGGGAAGGATTCAGCTCCATCATTTCTCCTATTTCCTCGTAGGAATATCCTTCATAGTCTTTGAGCATAATTAAGGAGCGCTGTACTTCACTGAGTTTGGATAATGCCTTTTCTATCACTTCCTTCGCGTTATGTATCTTATGATCCGAAACTTTATCCTCGTCTTTAAACTGGTCTACAAGTGTGATCCGCTTTACCTTACGTACATGATCGATCATATTGTGGTAACCAACTGTAAACAGGTATGACTTAGCCTTTTCAAAAGGCACATCCTGGCAGTGTTTCCACAATATCTCGAATGAATTCTGTACTACGTCCCTGGCGTCTTCCGCATGCTCCAGATTCTTTACTATAAAGCGGAATAAATTGTCCGAATACAGATCCACGCATTTATTGTACTCCTTTTCCGTCATTCCGGTGGTGCGGGATTTTAGTGCTAAGTTCCGACAAATACTTTAATACCCATCATTGACCAAATCCATATTTGTTACCCACACCTACTCTAAAGCTGGTTCATTTATCCCGCACAGTTGTAGTAACAGTTCCTTTCAAACTGAGCATCAACCTCTTATCAAGTATGCTCTTTCAGCATCTTTTAACAAAGGGATGAATTATCAGTTTTCCACTTCATGGTATTAATAATCATGATAGTACTATGACGGAGGGCGGCGGGCAAATGTTACACCTGGGTCAAACTTTTTGCATATCCGGCCGATACTGATTTACGCGATAAATAATCGTAATACATTTATTGCCCATAACTTTGGTAGATCCACTTTAAATATTGCAATTTTTATGAATGAGAAGTTTATAACCCGTTTACGGGAGGAACTCGGCGATATCAATAAAGCCGGCCTGTACAAGAGAGAGCGCATTATTACATCTGAGCAGGGAGCTGAAATACAGGTGGGTGGCGAAACAGTACTTAATTTTTGTGCTAATAACTACCTGGGCCTGTCGTCTCATCCTGCAGTGGTGAAAGCTGCCAAAGATGCAATTGATACCCACGGCTATGGCATGAGCAGTGTTCGCTTTATCTGCGGCACACAGGATATTCACCGGGAACTGGAAGAAAAGATCTCCAAATTCCTGGGTACAGAAGATACTATTTTATACGTAGCGGCCTTTGACGCCAATGGTGGCGTATTTGAGCCCTTGTTCAATGAACAGGACGCCATCATTTCTGATGCCCTGAACCACGCCTCCATTATCGATGGCGTTCGTCTCTGCAAGGCACAGCGCTTCCGCTACGAACATAACAATATGGCCGACCTGGAGGCAAAACTGCAGGAAGCCAAAGACTGCCGCAGCCGGATCATTGTTACAGACGGCTCATTCAGCATGGATGGCACCATTGCCCAGCTGGATAAGATCTGCGACCTGGCCGATAAATACAACGCCATCGTAATGTCCGACGAAAGCCATTCCTCCGGATTCCTGGGCAAAACCGGTCGCGGTACCCATGAATACCGTGGCGTAATGGGCCGCGTAGATATCATCACCGGCACCCTCGGTAAAGCACTGGGCGGCGCCTCCGGCGGATTCACCAGCGGACCAAAAGAAGTGATCGACATCCTGCGCCAGCGCAGCCGTCCTTACCTGTTTTCCAACTCCGTGGCACCCAGCATCGTAGGCGCTTCCATCGCCGTACTGGATATGCTGAGCGAAACCACCACCCTGCGCGACAAGCTGGAATACAATACCAAATACTTCCGCAGCAAAATGACGGAAGCCGGATTTGACATCAAACCGGGCGACCACCCGATTGTTCCGGTAATGCTTTATGATGCGGTATTGAGCGCCCAATTTGCCGATAAACTGCTCCAGGAAGGCATCTACGTTATCGGATTCTTCTTCCCCGTGGTACCGAAAGGCCAGGCCCGCATCCGCGTACAGCTGAGCGCCGGCCACGAACAGGAACACCTCGACAGGGCCATTGCCGCCTTTACCAAAGTAGGTAAGGAACTGGGCGTGATAAAATAAGATTTGCTACCGTACCCGGTGCATAAAGACTGAGTATGATTAAATAAGACTGCGGGTTAGTGGGGAGATAGACGCCGGAATAATCACGGTTGCTATCTCCCTGCTAACCCGTAATCGTTTTTCTTACGCCGTAATTCTTACTTTTGCACCTCATAACTACTCAATCATTATGCAGATGAAACGATTTGGCTGGATATTGCTGGCGGTTGGCCTGTTCCTCGCTGCCTGCGCACCAAATAATGTAAAAGAAGAACAAGACTGGGAAAAGTATTTTGCCGAATACAAAGTAGAAGGCACTTTCATGTTATTCAACAACAGCCAGGGCGTCTTTAAAGTATATAACCTCGACAGGGCCAAGAAACGCTTTCAGCCTGCATCTACCTTCAAAATATTCAACTCCCTCGTGGGCCTGCATACCGGCGTCATTAAAGATACCAGCATGGTAATCCGCTGGGACAGCGTAACCCGCCAGTTCCCTGCATGGAACCAGGACCTCAGCATGGCCCAGGCATTTAAAGAGTCGGCAGTGCCTTACTTCCAGGAAGTGGCGCGGCGTATCGGTCAGCCAACCATGCAGCTGTGGCTCGATTCCATTAAGTATGGTAATATGAAAATCAGCCGCCTGGATACCTTCTGGCTGGATAATTCCCTGCTCATTTCCCCGGATGAGGAACTGGGCTTTGTAAAGAAACTTTACTTCGACCAGCTGCCTTTTGCCAAAACAACCATGAAAACCGTACGGGATGTAATGCTCATGGAAAAAACACCGAAGTATGAGCTGTCTTACAAAACAGGATGGGACTATAACGATGTAAAAAAATTAGGATGGGTAGTGGGATGGATCGAAGAAAACAGGCACCCTACTTTTTTTGTGCTGAATATTGAAACAGAAGATCCTAAAGTAGATATTCCTAAAGTACGCATGGCCATCCTGAGAAGCATCCTTACAGATGCCGGTTACTTTAAAGGCGAAATGTAGTAATTCGCCTTTTCCGGCTCCGCCAACTCTCCGGGATCGTTAAAAAAACGATAAAACCCCACCCCTACGGCTTGCAATACGTGACAAAAAAATTATTTTTGATATCTTACCTGGTTTACTACCGGTAACGGATATCTTAAAATCGAATATGTTACGATTTCAGCATAGTGAATATTTATGGGCACTGGTGCTCCTGTTGGTTTTACAGGTGGCCTTCCTGGGCGTGTCCTGGTGGAAACGCCGCTCTATACGCCGCATCGGGGACAAGGCACTGGTAGAAAAGCTCTTTACCGGCTACTCCCGCAAACTGTTTATATTAAAGTTCCTGCTTATTTTCCTGGCCTTCTTCTTTGGCGTAGTGGGATTAGCCAACCTGCAGAAAGGCAGCCGCATGGAAAAGATCACCCGTAAAGGCGTGGATGTGATGATAGCGCTGGATGTAAGTAAAAGTATGCTGGCTACCGATGTGCAGCCGGACCGTCTTACCCGCGCCCGGCAGCTGATCAGTAAACTGATGGACAAGCTGGATAATGACCGCGTGGGTCTTGTAGTATTTGCCGGTAACGCTTACCTGCAAATGCCCCTCACCGTTGATTATTCTGCCGCCAAAATGTATCTCAGCACCGTATCCCCGGATATGATCCCAACACAGGGTACCGCCATTGGACAGGCAATACAGGTATCTGACGATGCTTTCAACAAAAAAGAACGTAAACATAAAGCCCTCATCATTATTTCCGATGGGGAAGATCACGATGAAACCGCTATCCAGCGCACCAAAGCCGCTTTTGAAAACGGCGCCGTTACCAACACCATCGGTATCGGTTCAGTAGCAGGTTCTCCCCTGCCCGACCCCGAAACCGGTAGCTATAAAAAAGACAGGGAAGGCAATACCGTTATTTCCAAACTGAATGAAGCAGAGTTGAGAAGCATTGCCGCCGCGGGTAAAGGCATTTATCAGCACCTGGATAACAACACAGACGATGTAGTGAATACCCTCGTAAGTAAAATAGATGGCATGGAGCAGAAAGAATTTGGAGAGAACGTATTCACAGATTATAACAGCTATTTTCAGTATTTCCTGGGCGTATGCCTGGCACTGCTGCTGATTGAATTTTTTATTCCTGAAGTCCGCCACAAGCGCACTCCTGAATCACCGGCAGTTTAATTCATTACTCATGAAAATCATTTTTATAAAATACTGTTTCCTTGTTGCGGCAGTGATGCTCGTGAGCCATACCGGATTCGCGCAGAACGGCTCCAATAAGTATATCCGCAAAGGCAACGAACTGTACAAAAAACAACAATACACCGATGCGGAAGCCAATTACAAAAAAGCACTGGAACAAAATGCCCAATCTGCCGAAGGCAGTTATAACCTCGGCAATTCCCTCTATCAGCAAAAACGTTACGACGACGCACGCGCGCAATATGCCAACAGCCTGAAACTGGGTGGCAAACCAGCCATCAAATCAGACGCAGACTATAATATCGGCAACACCTTCATGGAAGGCAAAAAATGGGAAGAAAGTATCAAATCCTACAAACAGGCATTGAAAATCAATCCCTCCGATGAAGATGCCCGGTATAACCTCGCCTACGCCCAGGCCATGCTGAAAAAACAACAGCAAGGCGGCGGTGGTAATGACAAAAAAGATAACAAAGACAAGGACAAGAATAAAGACAAGAACAAAAACGACCAGAATAAAGACAAAAATAAAGATCAGAACAAAGACCAGCAGGATAAAGACAAGGATCAAAACAAAGACCAGAAAAAGGATCAACAGAATAAAGACCAGGACAAAGGCGACAAAGACAAGCAGGATCAGCAGAAGCCTGAACCTCAACCCAGCAAGATGAGCAAGCAGGAAGCCGAACGCCTGTTACAGGCTTTATCACAGGAAGAAAAGAAGCTACAGGACAAAGCAAAGAAAGTAAAAGGCCAGATAGTACCGAAAGAAAAAGACTGGTAGTATTTTCATCCTCCACATATCACACATCCCAAAGCAGGCTCATCCTGCTTTGGGATGTTTTATTTAGGGGGCCTGAGGAGACATAGTGCATGGGGAGTGCATGAGGAGTGCATTAATAGTGCATGAGGAGTGCATGCTAACTGTATGGATAGTGCATGGATGATCCATGATATACGCAGGTCCGAAGTATTGGAGAAGCATCCGGGAAGTAATACCGGCATTACCGGGAATATATCTTAATCATCTCCCTAAAAAATAAAAAACCGGAATAGGAATATTCCGGCCGTTTTACCTAAACCTACAATTGCTACGCGGCGTAACAATTCTCTTTCGTGTTTTAAAGCAACAGCGCCCCCTGTACGGAAGCGCTGTATTGCCTGATTCATCAGGGAAGTATGTTTGCCTGCTACCCGTCACTCTTTACCTTGCCGAATACAGTTCGTTAAATGATTCTTCTGTTCGTTGATTCTTCTGCTTTTCTGATGATTCCTGATCCAGTTGATTCCTTTTCCTGCAAACACCTTCCCACCTTTAAACACACATTATTTTGCAACCGCTGTTAACGGCGTTCCTTCTTTTATTTCATCACTGCCGTTCTGCACCAGCTGGTCGTTGTCGGATAAATCACCGAATACTTCCACCTGCCCGTTGGATTCATTCCCGCATTTCACCGGGATCCACACCGCTTTATTGTTCACGGCCTTGATCACAAATACTTTCTCTGAATTGCTGATGATGGCGGATTTAGGCACGATGTACACATCTTTTTTACCTGGCATCGGCATCTGTACTTCTGCATACATACCCGGAAGCAGGCGGGCTGTTTTGTTGGCCACATCCATTTCCAGTATTTCAGAACGCAGCTTCACATCCAGGCTACCGGCAATACGGTTCACCTTCGCGGTAAAAGTATCTCCAGGCAGGGATTTCACGGTAAAGCGCACATGGCTGGCATGATGCGCATCATCAGTATAAATTTCAGGTACGGCCACGGATAAACGCAGTTTCTGCTGTTCTTCCAAACGGAACAATGGCTTATCGGAGCCTTTACCCGCAGGGCCTACATATGTGCCCGGATGCACATTACGCTGGCTGATCACGCCGCTGAACGGCGCGCGGATCACCAGGTAGCCCAGCATTTGCTGTACTTCATGGTAAGAAGAACGGGAGGATAACAACTCGGCGCTATCGGCGCTCATTTTCTCAAACGCCATATCCAGGTCGTTGGGAGAAATGGTACCGGGTACTTTACTGGTTTTAAGCAAACGTTCGTAAGTAGCGCGGCTGGCGCGGAACATGGCTTCTTTTGTATGAAGCCTGGACTGCGCTTCCAGCAACTGTGTATTCATTTCCGGCGCATCCAGTGTAGCCAGCACCTGGCCGGCAGTTACCTGGCTGCCCAGGTCTACATTCACATTTTTCACATAGCTGTTCACCTTTGCATAGAGATCGGCAAACTGAAACGGCTTTATTTCTCCGGGTAATTTCAGGGAAGCATCCAACTGGCTTTTCTGCAGGTGAATAATTTTCACCTGAACGCGCCCGTCTTCTTTTTCATTTTCATCGTCTGCCCGGGAACTGTGGCAGGCGGTGAAAAACAAACCGATGGGCAATAATGCAGCAGCCGCCATGACCCGATACGACAGGCTGTATTTATTTATATTCATGATATTGATATGTCGTTTAGTCATTATAGTTATACTTGAATTAAACACGCGCCGCCCCCGGAACATAATACTGGCTGTTTTCATCTTCAGGGTCCAGTGATACGGATTTCACGGTCGACTTTTGCTGTACCCAGGCGAAGATCAGCGGTAAAATAAACAGGGAGGCAAAAGTGCTGGCTATCAACCCGCCAATTACAGCGCGGCCCAGTGGCGCTGTTTGATCACCCGCTTCACCCAGCCCCGATGCCATCGGGATCATACCTGCCACCATGGCGATGCTCGTCATCAGGATAGGACGCAAACGGATAGAAGTGCCTTCCAGTGCGGATCTGCGGGAATCATGATTTTCCAGCCGCAGCTTCTCTGCATTGGTGATCAGCAGGATCGCATTGGCTACCGATACGCCCACCGACATAATGATCCCCATATACGACTGCAGGTTGAGCGTAGATCCGGTAATGAGCAACATAATCAGCGATCCTGCCAGCACCGCAGGAATAGTAGACACAACTACCAGCGCTACTTTGAACGACTGGAAATTAGCCGCCAGCAACAACAGGATCACGATAATGGCTACCAGCAATCCCGACTGTAAACTATCCAGCGTTTCATTCAGCAGGTTCATCAAACCACGTTTCTCTACAGTAATACCACGCGGCGGTTCGCCGGCGCGTTTAATAGCTGCTGCCACCGCGGCGGAAGCGTTACCAAGATCTTTCTTATGGATATTGGCGCCAATGGATACAATCCTCACTGCACCGATACGGTCATACTCTCCTACCACGGTATCCGGCTGTAACGTAGCCACATCCCCCAGTGAAGGCCGCGTATTGTTTTTACTGATGGGAATTGCGGCCATATCGTTGATGCTCGACATTTCATTTTCCGGTACGGAGATCTGTACAAAATAAGACGTGGCATTCTTCTCGTCCAGCCAGTTGTTCTTTTCTGTAAAACGGCTGGAGGAAGTGGAAGCCGTAAGAGATTTAGCAATATCTGTAATGCTTACGCCCAGCTGCCCGGCCCTTTCCCGGTCGATGTTTACACGGATAGCCGGGTAATCCATCGGCTGATTGATCTGCACATCGCGCAGGTAAGGGATCTTCTTCATTTCTGCCAATACCTTTTTCGCATAGGGCACACTTTCTTTCAGGTTTTTACCCATGATGGCAATTTCAATCGGCGTGGAAGCGCCCTGGCTCATTACCTTATCCGTAAGATCTATCGGCTCAAAGCTCATCTTTACTTCCGGCATTTGTTCGTGGATCCGCTTACGCAGCTTCTCTTTGAACTCGTCCATATTGATTTTAAAATCTTCTTTCATGTTCACCTGCAATACGGCTTCATTAGGCGTAGCCATAAACAGGTAAATGGGGTTGGTAGAATAGGACGATGGATGAGTACCGATGAAGGAAGAAGTGATGTCGATGTTTTTGGCGCCGACTACTTCCTTCAGAATTTCCGTCGATTTAATAAGCATGGTTTCCGTCCGTTCGAGGCGTGTTCCTGTGGGCTCTTTCAGCCTTAGCTGGAACTGGCCGTTATTCAGTTTAGGCAAAATATCACGGCCAATAATGCTCATACACAGTGCTACTATACCAATTACCCCAATAAAGTAAGCGCCAATCACCAGTTTCCGTCTTTTCAGCAGCGTTTCCAGCCAGCCGATAAAGCGCAGCTTAAAGCGATCGAAGCCGGAAATAGTTTTGGCGTGTTGTTTTTCATCTGCAATTTCTGTTTCAATATACCCGGCTGTTTTATGTGCATCGTTGCTATGCACATGCGGGTGGCCATGATGCTTGAATTTGTTGGCGTCCAGCATCCAGTTGGCGAGGATAGGCACCAGCGTTTGCGACAGCAGGTAAGACGCAATCATGGAAAAACCAATAGCCAGCGACAGCGGCATAAACATCGCACGGGGCACGCCTTTCATGGTAAAGGAAGGCGCAAATACCGCGAGGATACACAACAGGATCAGGAGTTTCGGGAAAGCAATTTCCTGGCACGCATGCCAGATCGCCTGTGCTTTTGGCTTACCCATTTCCAGGTGCTGGTGGATGTTTTCAATGGTCACGGTGGATTCATCTACCAGGATACCAATGGCCAGCGCCAGGCCGCTCAGCGTCATGATGTTGATGGTTTGCCCGAACAGTTTCAGCAACATCACTCCAATGATAATAGATACCGGGATGGTGATGATTACAATATACGCGCTGCGCCGGTCGCCGAGGAACAGCAACACCATCAGCGCGGTGAGTACAGCGCCTATCACGCCTTCACTGATAAGGCTTTTCACGGCATTGATCACATATACGCTCTGGTCAAACACAAAAGAAATCTTTACATCTTCCGGTAATAATTTCTGGATATTGGGTAATGCTGCTTTCAGGTTATTTACTACCGTCCAGGTGGAAGCATCTGCTGTTTTTATAATAGGGAGATATACAGAGCGTTTTCCATTGATCACTGCATAGCTACTGGTTACGTCTGCCGCATCTTCTACCTTCGCCACATCTCTCACAAATACGGTAGGGCCATCTCCCATTACCAGCGGAATGTTTTCAAATTCCTTCACAGTGCGTATCACGGTGTTGGCGGGTGTGAGATAGGTGATATCGCCGATACGCACGTTACCGGCCGGTGATATCTGGTTATTATCTTTGATGGCGGCTACAACCTGGTCGGCCGAAAGATGGTGACTGCGCATCAGTTCAGGATCTACATGGATCACAATGGTGCGGGAGTTCCCGCCAAAAGGCGCCGGTGAAGTAAGACCGGCAATCCGGCTGAACGATGGCCGTACAATGGTCATAGCCAGATCCTGCAATTCGTTGTTGGTGCGCGTAGGACTGCTCAGTGCCAGCTGGCCGATCGGTAAAGTAGATGCGTCGAAGCGGATAATAAAAGGAGGCTGCGTACCTGCCGGCATCGAGGAAAATGCACGGTTGGCCATCGCTGTTACTTCCGCCGCGGCCTGCGCCATGTTTGTCCCTTCGTAAAAAGAGATCTTGATCATGGTAAGACCCTGGATATTTTTAGCCTCAATATCTTTTACACCTGTCACATACAGGAAGAGGTTCTGGTAGTTGGTGGCAATAAAGCCTTCCATCTGCTGCGGCGACATACCACCGTAAGGTTGTGATACGTATATAGCCGGCAGGTTAAGATCCGGGAAGATATCTATTTTAATATCCCGCGTTGCTTGAATACCAAAAAACAATAGTCCCATCACTACTACAATGATGGCTATCGGTTTTTGTAATGCGGTTCTGATCAGGTTCATACAATTATATTCAGGAAGTGAATACCTTCCGGTTAATTACAGTTGATTCAAAAACAGTTGCAGATCCCCTACGGTAGCGGATTTATACAGTATCGCCTGCCACACGCCATTGTACGCAATATCCCGGTCTGTTTCCGCGCGGTTAATGTTATACAGCGCCTGGGCCAGGTCGGCGATATTAGACAACCCGTTTTCATACAAGGTACTTTTCTGCAGAAAGGCGTCGCTGGCGGCTTTCAGGCCGGTAGGCGCTTCCCGGTATTTCTTCACTGCATTGTCTATCTGTTGTTCCGACAGCTGCAGCTGATGTTGCAAGCGGCTGTAGGTTTGATTGTATTCATTCTTCAATCCTTCAGTAGTATAGTGCTGACGCGCTACCTGTGAGTGCGTACGCCACAGGTCAGTAACCGTCCAGGAAAGATTGAGGCCCACGAGATAATTGGACACCTGCGGTTTCACGCCCGACCAGTATGCCTGGCTGTAGTGGCTGAGATTAGCGGCGCTGTAGTCGTAGTCAAAACCGGAACCGCGCGTTTGCATCACGCCCATAAAAGACAGGCGGGGCATCGCGTTTTTGCTGATCAGCTTTTGATTGGCATCGCTTAATGTTACGCGGGAGCTGAACAATTTTAGCAGCGGCTGATTTTTCAGTGATACAGAATCCTGTGCAGATACGGTTTCCAGCAGCTGGTTGGGTATTTTAGTAACAAAGGTGGTGTCCAGTGTAAAGTCCTGCGGTGGTACGTCCATCATTTCCGCCAGTTTATTGCTCTGTGCGTTTTCGTAGTTCACAGCATCTACTAGTGTCAGTTTTGCTTTGGATACTTCTGCGTTGGCGATGGAGCTGTCTACCCCGGCACTGAGTCCGTTCAATGCGCGGGAAACGATGATATGCTGCAGGTCCTGCGCGCGTTTCAGGTTGGACTCCATAGAACCCCGCAGGCGCTGTGCAGCCAGGAGGTTCAGATAAGCACCGGCGATGCGTACCTGTTGTTCAAACTTTTCCTGTTCCAGGTCGGCCTGGTTGGTGTACAATTGTTCTTTCGCGGCCTGTACTTTTGCGTGCTGGCGGCCAAAGGTTACTACGTCCCAGCTGATATTAGCCAGGTACAATCCGCCGAAGGCGGCATTCCAGTTCTGTGATGGCAGAACGGGTCCGGAAGCGCCGGTAGTCCAGCCTTTGTATCCCCACATAGGTCCATTTTCACCATTCACGGTACCATAACTATTTTGAGCGGCAAGGTTCAGATCAGGTAAGTATTCTCTTTTTACTGCGCTGATATTTGCGGTAGCTGCTTTAGCATAGTTTTCTTTTGCCTTGATGGACTGGTAATTTTTCAATCCTGTTTGTAGTGCTTCCTGTAAGGTGAGCGGGCGGGTTTGACCCATCACGGCCGCCGAACAGCAGCCTGCTGCAATAACCAGCAGGCAAAGCGGTTTCCAGATGTTCATATATTAATCTATAGCGTCTGATAAAAGCCGGCTGATGCGGGCTATGCAAATATAGACAGGGGTAAGCGGCGGGTGTTAGGACAAATCAGCTATTGACTTGTACTATTTGAACATCATGTCCCGGAAATCCTGGGGAGAGATGCCGGTATTATTCTTAAAAAAACGGCTAAAGTAAGCAGGGTCCTCGAATCCAAGCTCATAGCAGATCTCCTTGACACTTTTGTGACTGAAGGCCAGATTTCGTTTTGATTCGAGTATAATCCGGTCGTGTAATAATTCGGTAACGGTACGGCCGGTGGTTTCTTTGGTGATTTCGTTCAGTCTTTTAGGGGTGAGGGCAAAGGCGCCAGCATAAAAGGCTACCTGGTGTTCTGTGCGGTAGTGCTGTTCCAGCAGTCGTCGCAGCTGTACTACACGGCCATCGTGAGCCAGCGGCATCATGGTTTCCGCGGCATTGCGTTTCTTTTCCCGTTCTATCAGCAACAGGAAGGCATTCAGATAATGTTTCACAATGCCCCGGCTGCAGGCAGGCGCGCAGGATTTCTCCCTGCTCATCAGTTGTATCAATCCCAGGAGAGACTCCGAGGTATGGCCGCTGGTACTGATGGGCCCGTATCCGTGCCAGTTATCGAAAAGCGAAGTAAAATCGTAGAGGGTTTCCTTATCGTGTTTATTAGTAAAGTAAAATTGCTCTGTGAAATACAGAAAATACCCTTCCCGCTCACAATCCAGCTGATGTACCTGTCCGGGACGAAGCAGGAAAATCATGTCATCTTCCACATCATACCACACGAAATCCACCATGTGCCTGCCTTTCCCTTTGGTAATCCATATAATCTGAAAATGATCATGACGGTGCGGCTGATCGGTTAGTTCATTGCGGAACACGCCCAGGGAAGCTACATTAAACTGCCCGGAAAAGGGCAATTGCTGGTAAGGTATATCTATGCTTTTATTCAGTAACATAAAGTAGGTCAAAAATAAAGCTTTATCCCCTATTTAGATAGCCCTGCGCCCGCCGTTCGTGGAATTTAATGTAGCTTTAAGTTGCGGTTCAATAATACCACAGGTTTACTAACTTTGCTTCCGCAGGAAAACAAAAACTACGTATGCAGCTTTATTGCAACTCTCTGACAGAATACAAACGACTGGCCACTCTGGAAGTAAAGGTGGGAGATCTTATCATCGGAAATTTTAACCCGGTCCGCATTCAAACCATGACCACCACCGATACCCTGGATACCGCTGCTACCGTGGCGCAAACCATCCGTTGTATTGAAGCCGGTGCTGAACTGGTACGCATCACCGCCCCCAGTAAAAAGGAGGCCGATAACCTGCTGGTCATTAAAAACGAATTACGTAAACAGGGTTATACCACTCCCCTCGTTGCAGATATCCATTTTACGCCCAATGCGGCCGAAATAGCGGCCCGCATCGTGGAAAAAGTACGGGTGAACCCGGGGAATTATGTAGATAAAAAGAAATTTGAACAAATCGACTATACCGACAGCGAATACCTGGAAGAAATAGACCGCATCCGCGAACGCTTTTCCCCGCTGGTAAAAATCTGTAAAGAGTATGGTACCGCCATGCGCATAGGAACCAACCATGGCTCCCTCAGCGACCGTATCATGAGCCGCTATGGCGATACGCCGATGGGTATGGTGGAAAGTGCAATGGAGTTTTTACGTATTGCGGAAGACCTGCAATACCGCAATATTGTGCTGAGCATGAAAGCCAGTAACCCACAGGTAATGGTACAGGCATACCGCCTGCTGGTACAAACCATGGAACAGGAACTGGGCCACTGCTACCCGCTGCACCTGGGCGTTACAGAAGCCGGCGACGGAGAAGATGGCCGTATTAAATCTGCCATCGGCATCGGCACCCTCCTGGAAGATGGCGTAGGTGATACCATCCGCGTTTCCCTCACAGAAGATCCTGAATTTGAACTCCCGGTTTGTAAGGATATTGTGAAAAGATATACTAACCGTAACGACTATACGGCTATTCCGCCGGTAACCACTATTCCCTACTCTCCTTTTGAATACAAACGCCGCGAAAGCGCGCCTGTGGAGAACATCGGCGAAAAGCAGGTACCAGTGGTAGTGGCAGATTTCAGCGACAACAACAGCTTGCAGCCTGCCGATCTGAATGCCATCGGTTATACTTACGATGAGCCCAGCGATAAATGGAATATCGGGGATGCCGCAGCAGATTATATCTACACCGGCAAACAGTTACCTGCCTTTGGTCTTCCCGGCACACTGCGCGTTGTAATAGATGCAGAATACTGGCAGAGCATAGCCGACAAACAGGAACTGGTACCTTACTTTGATGCCCGCCATTATGTAACGGCCTGCGAACAAAATGAAACCGGCCGGATCAACTTTGTACAATTCGACTGCAATCACCTGGATACAGAACACCATGAACAACTGCTGCTGCAACTGGCTAACCCGGCTACAGCAGCCAGCACTGTACTGGTGGCCACGGCTTCCGGCAGCAATGCGATGGCGGCTATCAGGCGCCTGTTCATCTTACTGCTCAACAAAAATATTACAGTACCTGTCATTATCCATAGTATCAGTAATCAGCCTTCGGCAGATGAACACCTGATCCACCATGCCACGGAAGCCGGCGCACTGTTGCTCGATGGCTTCGGCGATGGATTATGGTTAAGTAACCAGCCCACACAACCCGGTCAGCATACCACGCTGAACAACATTTCCTTTGGCATCCTGCAGGCAACACGTACCCGCATCTCCAAAACAGAATATATCTCCTGCCCGTCGTGCGGCCGCACCCTGTTCGACCTCCAGGAAACCACCGCCCGCATCCGCGCCGTTACCCATCACCTGAAAGGCGTGAAAATTGCCATCATGGGTTGTATTGTAAACGGTCCCGGCGAAATGGCCGACGCCGACTTTGGCTATGTGGGCAGCGGCGTAGGCAAAATTACGCTCTACCGCGGTAAGGAAATTGTGAAACGTGGCCTCAACAGCGATGTTGCCGTAAACGAACTGATAAACCTGATCCGTGAAAATGGTATGTGGGTGGAAAAAAACTGATTATTAAATCTGGCTTAAAAACAGCGACAGCGGATACAGCAATGCCGGAAAAAGCTTAATTTTTCGTAAAACATATTTGATATGAAAAAGTTCCTCACCGGATTGTTGGCCATGTTTATGGGTTTAACCGTAGCAATGGCTCAAACACCCGCCACCGCTAAAAAAGAAGCAAAACCAAAAACAGAAAAGAAAGCAGAAAAAGCAACACCCGCTACTCCTGCTACTCCCGCTGCCACTACTAAAACAAAGAAAGACGGCACACCGGATAAACGCTATAAAGAAAATAAAACAGCCGCAGCTCCTGCAGGACCAACTAAAAAAGACGGAACGCCTGACATGCGCTACAAATCAAACAACAAAAGCGCAGGTAAGAAAAAAGCATAACCGCTACCTGTTGTTACTGAATAATAATTTTAAGCAACCCCGTACAAGTCAATACTGTACGGGGTTTTCTTTTTCCGTTATATTTTTCTACATTTATCGTTTTACTTTTTTTATATAGATGTCAATAACGATTGGTTATCACTGATAGTTATTAGTTATTTGACTTCGCTCCGGTGGCCTGTTACTTTTGTAGCGTAATCCACCAACCTGTAATTTTAATGGAAACCAATAAAATCCAACGTTATAAGCGGATCCTTTCCGGGTTATTTGCGTGCCTGTTGATGTTAATACTGCTGGCAGGCTTTGAAACATTTTATCTCTGGACACGCTACCTGTTCCCGGCTGCGGCGCCTATGCCTGCATTGCAGGCGGCCCCTGTAAAAGGCTGGCAACCTCCGGCCGTAACCACATTGCCTTCCGGTGAAAAAGCCGCCGCCATTGTTTACGGACAAACACTGATCCGCGAAACGGCGCGATACCTCGGTCCAAAAGGCAGCGTGCTGCAAATCACCAATGGTATGAACTGCCAGAACTGTCACCTGCAGGCAGGCACCAAACCCTTTGGCAATAACTATAGTTTTACCGCCGCATCGTACCCTAAATTCAGGGCCAGATCCAACAGTTCAGAAACGCTGAACAAACGCATCAGTGATTGCTTTGAACGCAGTTTAAACGGTGTGGCGCCGGATAGCAACAGCAAAGAAATGACGGCCATAAAATCTTATATAGAATGGCTGGGCAGTGAAGTACCGCCGCATGAAAGGCCCGATGGCAGCGGCCTCCGGAAGCCGGCCTTTTTATCACGCGCTGCCGATCCACAGAAAGGCGCGCACATATATACACAACAATGCAAAAGCTGCCACGGCGCCAATGGCGAAGGCGTAAAGGATGCCGACAGCATAGCTTTTATTTACCCTCCGCTATGGGGCCCGCAAAGCTACAACGATGCAGCCGGGCTTTACCGCCTCTCTAACTTTGCCGGCTATGTGAAAAATAACATGCCTTTCGGCGTGGATTATAACACACCCGTTCTTTCTGATGAGGAAGCCTGGGATGTAGCCGCATTCATCAACTCACAACCCAGGCCGCATAAAGATCAGTCGGCCGACTGGCAGGATCTTAAAAAGAAACCCATTGACTTTCCTTTTGGTCCCTATGCAGATGCCTTTTCCGCAGAACAACATAAATACGGACCTTTTAAACCCATGCAACAATAACCGTCATCAAAAACGTACACCATGAAAAAAATAACACTCCTGCTCTGTCTTTTCACCCTGCTAAGCGCCCAATATGCCATGAGCCAGCGTAAACCCAAATACCGGGCTGTTTACCAGCTAAACAGCGACGATGATAAAGTGATCCGCAATACCCTCCGCAATATCAAAAATGCGCTGGAAGATCCGCGGCTGCAAAACCAGGTAATCATTGAACTGGTGGCCCACGGCGGTGGTATAACGGCTTACAGAAAGGATCATCCCTATGAATCCCTGCTACAGGAACTGCAATCAAAAGGCGTGCTGCTGGTAGAATGCGAAAACACCCTGCGGGAAAGGAAAATTTCCAAAGAAGAATTATTCCCCTTCATTCAATATACCCCCAGCGGTAATGGTGAACTGATTATAAAACAGTCAGAAGGCTGGAGTTACATACACCCATAAACCAACCATCATGAAACAATTTATCACTATGCTGATAGTAACACTACTATCAGTACAGGCCCTTCATGCCCAGGACCACCGCTTCGACCCTCCCTGGAATACGCCACCATCCGGCGGTGTAGCCTTTACGGTACCTGGCATCGACAATGTACCCGACCTTTATGGCGACATTATAGATCCGCAGCTGGTCATCTTCTTTGCAGGTAACCAGTTTATGGTGATCGATTCCCTGATCACTGATTTTAAAAAGACATATCCGCAATATCAACGCGTATTTGCGGAAACATTACCACCAGGTATCCTGGCGCAGCAAATCATCACCGGGTCGCTGGTATTGGGTAATCTTCGTATAGCCGTAACGCCCGATATCTATACCGCCGGGAAAGGCCGTATAGATCAGTTGCGGGATAGCTTCTCCCTGGTAAAAAATTATGCAGGAAATACCCTCGCTATCATGGTGCAACGGGATAATCCCAAAAACATCCGCGGCCTGGCAGATCTCGGGCGCAAAGATGTGCAGGTAAGTATGCCCAACCCTGCCTGGGAAGGCATTGGCAAACGCATAGAAGAAGCTTATGTGAAGGCCGGCGGCATCGCTTTACAACAAGCCATCATGAAAGAAAAAGCAGCAAAAGGCAGCACTTATCTTACTAAAATACATCACCGGGAAACACCCCTGCGCATTCTCCGGCAACAGTCGGATGCAGGCCCTGTATGGTTTACAGAAGCATACTACCAGCAAATGATCCAGCACCCGGTGAGTGTGGTGAATATTCCTGAAAAGGAAAACATCAAGGCTTCTTACTGGGCCGGTATATTGAAAAGCGCACCACATCCGCAGGCGGCCAGGGATTTCATGGACTTCCTCATGGGGCCTGCCGGACAAGGTATTTATAAACACTTCGGCTTTACGCCGCCTGAGTTGTAAGGTATTTTTGTATTTTTAGTGCATGTTCGATTTCAGACTCAAAGTATTTCACACTGTCGCCAAGCGTCTCAGCTTCACCAAAGCTGCAGAGGAATTATATATTTCACAACCGGCTGTTACCAAACATATACATGAACTGGAGCAACAGCTGGGCATGGCGTTGTTTGAAAGGATCGGGAATAAAATAAAACTTACCCGCACCGGAGTGCTGGTAATGCATCATGCAGAAATTATTTTTACCGATTACCGCAACCTGGAGTATGATGTAAATCAGCTGAAACACATGCAGGGCGGATTGTTGCCCATAGGCGCCAGCACCACTATTGCGCAATACCTGATCCCACCGCTGCTGGCGAAATTCAACCAGCGGTACCCCGATGTAAAAACATCGCTCACCAGCGGAAATACCGAGCAGATAGAACAGGCATTATTTGAAAAAAGCATTCAGCTGGGTATCATTGAAGGCAGTTCCAAAAATCCTTTGCTGAAATATGTGGAGTTTGCAAAAGATGAAATTGTGCTGGTGGGCAATATGAAGCATCAGTATGGCAATGGCGAACCGCTTAGCGCCGCCGATCTTAAAACCATTCCCCTGCTGATGAGGGAACACGGTTCCGGCACACTGGAAGTGATTACCGAGGAGCTGAAACGTCTGAAATTAAAAATCACCGATCTGAACGTCGCCATGTATATGGGCAGTACAGAAAGCATTAAATCATACCTGCACCATTCGCCCTGTGCAGCCTTTATTTCTTCACAGGCTGTGCAGCGCGAACTGGAGCTGGGAGAGTTCAGGATATTACCGGTAAAGAATTTCAAACTGGTAAGAAAACTTCACTTCACTTACCTGCAGGGCTTACAGGATAAGCTTTGCCAGCTTTTCATCCGTTTTGCAAAACAGAACATGGTGGAATAACGATAACGTATCTACGCTATTTATTCATGAGCTGCCAGTGCAGCATCTCCCCGGGCGATTTCACTTCCTCCATACCCAGGTGCTGCAGCACCTTCATGGAAGCGGTGTTGGTAACATCGCACTCGGCGATCAGCTTTTTCACATGTGGTTGCCGGAAAGCCCATTCCACCAGTGCGGTGGCGGCTTCGCGCATATACCCTTTTTTACGCCAGGAAGGCAGCAGGGTATAGCCTATTTCTATCACACCGTTTTTATCGGGGCGTCCTTTAAAACCGATATCGCCGATCACGGTTCCTTCTTCTTTATTTACAATGATCCAGAGCATCCAGGGAAACGACCGGGGATCATGCTGGAGCAATTCAATAAAATGAGGCAATTGTTCTTTCAGGTCTGGTTGCGGCCAGTTTTCCGGAATGTTTGCCTGCAGCGTTTCGCGGGCATGCGGATGTTCCAGGAATATCTGCGTAAGCAATGGCAAACGGCAGGGATATATGAACAGTCGGTTGGTATTCAGGGGTAACATATGTCGGGATTTATGGCATATTCGTTCACTAATGATGGCTGACCTTCACAATAGCGGTATCCAGTATTTCGCCAGGCTTCAGTACATGAATCTGTAAGCGGTCCAGGTCTTCCGTCAGCGCGCGCAGCCGCTCAGGCGTACCCGTGAGCGTAGGCATTGTTCCGTAATGACAGGGGATCAGGTGTTTTACTTTCAGCAAACGTGCAGCAAATGCGGCTTCCAGTGGTCCCATTGTAAAACGGTCGCCGATAGGCAAAATGGCGATATCCGGCTCATATATCTCACCAATCAGTTCCATATCACCAAATACAGACGTATCTCCGGAATAATATACAGAGATGTCGTCGCTCATCCAAACAATGAAACCATTGGTGGCGTGCGGGTAGCCGATTTTACCGTCCGGCAGGGGGATATGCGCAAAATGAAAGGCATTGGTCATGGTTACTTTTACATCCATTACTGACAGGGTGCCACCGGCATTGAGCGGTTCAAACGCATGATCCGGCACGCCCTGTTCCTGCAAATAAAACCTCACTATCGGATTGGCAATCACTTTGGGCGACCTGGTGCGGATAATGTCCACCATTTTACTGTCGAGGTGATCACGGTGTCCGTGTGTAATAAGGATGAGGTCTATCTTATCCGGAATCGTTAAACCGGAAGGCAGTGCAGGATTATTGGTATACCAGGGATCTATTAATATCACGTGACCTTCGGGGGTGGTAATCCTGAAGCTTGCATGCGCCAGGAACTGAATCTGTGACTGTTGCGTGCTCATAGTAATGGTGCTTGGTGATCTAAATATACATCTTTTGGAAAAAAGACAGCGGAGACCAAAGAACATGATCTCCGCTGCATTTAATAAGCTAACACTATGAGCGATAGCGGTTATTTACGTTGCAGGGTGTATATAATGGCTGCACTTTTATTCTCGAAGCTGATGTTTGCTCTCCAGGTCATAACACTACCGGCGCCGGTAATTTCCATGCGGTAACCTTCGGTTACATTCTTTGCTTTATCGCCACTGTACAGCTTTTTGAAGCCGAACATGCTTACGCCGCCACTTTTGGTCAGCGACCAGGCAATGTTCTGGGTAACAGCGCTGCAACCATTTTCTGTAGAGGTGAGCGTGTAGGAACCCATTGCATAGTTATCCGGCAGGATCCACTGGCTGCCGATAAAGCACTTGGCGTTGGCTTCATCAAATACAGTTACTTTGGCGTTTTCAGGAATTCCTTCGTATTTAATATCAGTTAAAACCCAGTTACCTTTTACGGCGCCTTTATTAATGTCTTGGGTGACACCTTGTTTTGGGGAGCAGGAAGATGCAAAAACGGCAACTATCGCCATTAGTAACGCTGCAAATGAAAATTTTCTCATGGGAAATTAGTTTGTGTGTTTAAATGCCAATGTATTCAACACGCAGCTATCAAATAAGGTTTTATAACAGCCGGAATACAGGGGCAATTTCAGCATTTGCAATAAACGTACCAAATGAAAGATGCCCGTTTAACGGGTTACAGGGGCCGGATAGGTTGCAGGCGGCACTTTGAGCTTAAACAGGATATCTTCCAGCATCTGGGCGCGGTGGTAGAAATACCAGGTACTGGCCGCCAGCGACATGGCCAGTACGGCGAGGGCAATAAAAGCGCAACGCCACCATACGCTTACAGTGATCCGGCGGTTCCAGAAAGAGTCGAGGGGGATATATGTATGATGAAAATTCGTATGCTCATAGGGGTTATAACCGCCCCGTGGCCGGTCTTCCCAATCCTTATCCGGTTTAATCCGCTGCAAAACGGCATTTTTTATTTTTACCGGTGGCAGGGAACCTTCTTCCATCAGTTTGTCTTCTATCCGCAGTTCTGCGGCGGTAAATTCCAGGTCCAGCAATGGGTAGATCCGGCGCAGGTGCAGCAGCTCATCCTCCTGTTCAGGAGAGGCGAGCCCCAACAGATAACGCTCAATAATGCCGCTTTCTATATAGTTACTGATGTTCAAACTACCCGTTTAAATTAACCAAGGATATAAAATATAAATAATAAATACTATATCTATAGATACGTTAACCCACTTCTGGTGGATTCTCAAAATGGTAAAATCTTTAAAATAACGACAATCCGGATAGAAAATTATAACAAGGGGTTTTGTGTTTGTTCCTGCCGGATCATCTGGTGCAGGTTGTCGCTGCGTTGTTGTTCCTGCGACATACGGTACTTGAGGTAGTAAAAAATGGCCAGGAAAAGAAAAACCTTGGACATAATGAAGAAGATAATAAAAAAGATCTTCCACCAGCGGTGAACAGTGATATGATCACCATCTTTCGGCTGGATGTTGATAAACGTATAATTGGAAGAAGGATCTGAATAGGCATGTCCATCTTCCCACCTGATTTTCTGCAGCACCCGGTCGCGTATTTCCGCGGGCGGCATGGCGGGCTCATCAAACGCGGCGCTTTCCAGGCGGCGTTCAACGTATTCGACTTCCGTATCCAGTTCCGGATACAGCCTTCTCATGTGCTGCAGCTCTTCTACTTCTTCTTCAGAAGCCAGGCCCAGCACGAAGGACTCGATAATACCGCTTTCTATGTAAAATTTTAGTTCCAAGTCTTTTTTAAGAATTGTCTGAAAGACTTCATCGCTTCTTTCAGGATGTCATTTATCTGCCCCTCCGGCAAAGCCAGTAAGCGGGCTATCGTTGTGATTGATAATCCTTTAAAATAACTAAGCCGGAACACCTGTTGTTGATCGGCTGGCAGCATCAGGTAGAATTGCTGCAATAAGCCATCTTCCTGCTTCATCAGCTCCGTACCGGTTAACGCGGTCTCCGGCAGGGCCTCCTTGATGGCGAATTCTCTCGCTTTACGTAGTAACCAGGTAAATAAAATACGATGACCTGAGGTCCGGAATGTTCCAATGTTTTGGAATGACCAGAGAAATACCTTTACTATCACTTCATTTGCACGCTCTTTTACCGGCACAAGCTGCAATACAATGTTATAAAGAGCCCCGGCGTAACGGTCGTATAACAACTCTTTTGCCGCAGGATCTCCAATTATTAACTGCTCAATGAGCCTCTGCTCACTTATATTTGCCAAATCTCGCCGCAAAGAAGTTGTGTACCAGGTTTAGAACGCTAATATATAGAAATAAAACAGGGTGTAGGTCATAACATCTATATGAATTTATCAACATGCCTAGCTAAAATGGATAACTACGGCATGAACCCGGCTGGTATAGCCGGTATTCCTGTAATTCAGTATATCCTTCACCGTTATTTCCCCCCTGGCTCCAACAATTTCCCATCCGGGTTGTTGAAAGTTACCAGCACTGAGAAGTATTAAAAATACAACATGATAACGCTCATTGTTATTCTTTTTGCCGCACGATAATTTTGGAGAAAATATCACCGCATGTCTTACACATCCATTACAGCAGCCGTACAGCTGATCCAGTCCGGCCACACCGTATTTATCCATACCGCGGCAGCCACTCCGCGGGAGCTTGTCAACGCTATGACCGCCCGCAGCCATGAATTGAAAAAGGTACGGCTGGTAAGTATCCATACCGAATGGGAAGCGCCCTATGCCTCCCCTGAACACGCGCACGCATTTGAAATAGACGCCTTCTTTGTAGGCAAAAATATCCGGCAGGCGGTAAATGAAGGCCGGGCCAACTACGTTCCTATGTTTCTCAGCGAAATACCCAGGTATTTCCGCACCTGCGAACAACCGATAGACGTGGCGCTTATCTCTGTTTCCCCGCCGGATAAAAACGGCTACTGCACCCTCGGCGTATCCTGCGATGTTTCCAAAGCCGCCGTGGATACCGCTAAAATTATCATCGCAGAAGTAAATCCACGCATGCCGCGTGTACTGGGCGATGGCGTTATTCATATTTCCAGGATAAACGCTGCCGTGGAAGTAGACTACCCTATTTATGCCCAAACCATCCGGCCATCCACCCACGTAGAACTGGCAATAGGCCGCAACGTGGCCTCCCTTATTGATGACCGCGCCACCTTGCAGATGGGCATCGGCGGTATTCCAAACGCCGTTTTGCAATGCCTCTCCAATCACAAAGATCTCGGCATCCACACCGAAATGTTTTCCGATGGCATCATCGACCTCGTGGAAAGAGGCGTAATCACCGGCAAATACAAAGCCGTACACCCCGGCCTGCTCATCTCCAGCTTCGCCATCGGGAGCCAGCGGCTGTACGACTTTATGGATACCAATCTCATTATGCGGCTCATGGATGTGGAATACGTGAATAATCCCACCACTATCCGCAAAAACCCCAGGGTAACTGCCATCAACAGTGCCATAGAAATTGATATCTTCGGACAGGTATGTGCCGACTCAATCGGGTTCAGACAATACAGCGGCGTAGGCGGACAAATGGATTTCATGCGTGGCGCGGCCCTTTCCGAAGGAGGCAAACCCATTATTGCCATTCCCTCTACTACCTCTAAAGGTGTTTCGCGCATCGTATCACAGCTGCAACCCGGCGCCAGCGTAGTTACCACCCGGGCGCACGTGCACTATGTGGTCACGGAATACGGCATCGCACATCTGCGCGGGAAAAACCTGCGGCAACGAGCACAGGCCCTCATTGATATTGCTCATCCGGATCACCGGGAAGCACTGGAAAAAAAAGCATTTGAGATATTCAGGGTATTCTGATATTAATGCCAATTTTATGAAGGGATTTCTTCCGGTCATATTGCTTTGTATCATGGCAGTAACCGCGTCCGCGCAAATCACGCAGGACGCTACCAAACAATTAAGGATATACGAAGACGACGACTACTTTAATGTATGGGGACGGGGAACAGACCGTGGCTACAGCAACGGCAGCAGCATAGGTTATCTCTACATGAAAAAAAAGAAATCAGTATTCCTCGATAAATGGATACTTCCCGCAGCAGGCAGAAACGCTGTTAATGTATTTGAGTGGAGTGCCATGCAGGTCATGATCACCCCTAACCAGATTGCAGATACCAGCTTTAACCCAAAGGACTTTTATTATGCCGGCGCATTGTATGCCACCCATGGGCTCACCTCTTACAACCCCGAAAAAAAGTACAGCTTCCATTCGGAATTTGTATTCGGCGTGCTGGGCCCGTGGGCGTTTGCCAAAGAAACCCAAACCTTCTTCCATAAATTTATCGGTTACCAGCCACCCAGGGGCTGGGAATACCAGGTGCCCAATGCACCGCTGATCAACTATAGTTTCACCTATGAAAAAATGTTGTGGAGCCCCGTTGATTACCTCGAAATTATTGGCAGTGCCAATGCTAAACTGGGTACCATGACTACCGCCGTAAGCGCCCTCACCTATATCCGGGCAGGACTTTTCAATCCTTACTTTGGCAACCGCTGTTTACCGGTGGCCGTCAAAAAAAGATTTCAGCTGTATGCTATGGCCAGGCCACAATTTACTTTTACAGGATATAATGCGCTGTTGCAGGGCGGTATTTTTAAGTCGAGGGATACCAATTTTGAAGAATTATCCAACTACCAGCAAACGCGGATGCGGCACTTCAGCATTGGCATGGATTACGGCATCGGGATTGTTATTAACCGCGCCACCATCAGCTATACACAGAAAACCCGCACCGAATGGATGAGCGGTACCGGGAAACATTCCGTGGGCAATATTACCCTCCTCATCCCGATCTCCCGTAAAACTATTCCCGGCAATTAATGTTATCTATCAAAACATATTTCCCATGCATGTTAAACTGATAGTACTTGCTGTTTGTATAATGGCCACTGTTTCCTGCGCCAACAGCGGTACAAAAACGGAGAGCGACAGCACTGCCGCCGGCAGTGATACCACGCTGAACGTAGCGCCCAACCCCAACAGCCAGCTTGAAGTAAAACCCATTTCCGGCTATTTCCTGAAAAACACGATTACGGTGAATGACAGTCTTACCTTCTGGCTCATTGATAACCAGGCATCGTTCGACAGCCTGTTTGGAATGGCTAAAACCATGAACAATACCATCGATAAGCCCGACTTTGGCACGCAGATCGTAGTGGCCGCCACCATGCCGCCTACTTTCTATGGTACGCAGATTCAACTGGAATCCGCTACGTCAGATAATGCAAACAACAACGCCACGCTGCATTTTGTGGCTACTTCCAATCCCAGCAGAGGCAGCGCCAGCACCGTTCCGCTATGGCTGGGCGCCGTTCCCAAAACCGGCAAAAGCACCTTCCAGCTTTACACCGGCGATCATTTAACAAAAACCATCACTACTCAGCAGTAGGCCGGCCAAATATTTTTTCAACGGCCTGAAACCGGTATGCAAACAGGGCCTCCAGCTGTTTCTTTACAAACAGCCGGTGAGCCAGTTTACCGAGCCAGCCAAAAGGCAGCCGGTAATGAACCAGGTCCGCCATTTTTACGCCGCCGGGTACTGCCTGGAAATGATGTTCATGGTGCCAGATGCTGTAGGGGCCTACCCGTTGCTCATCTACAAAATAATCCAGGTATGCTACATGGGTGATTTCTGTCATCCATTCCAGCGGAATGCCCGCTACCGGTGATACAAAATAGGTGATGATCTGTCCGGGGTACACCTGTCCTGTGTAGGGCGGGGAAGTAACAGTGAACCGCATAGTGGGAGGCGTAATATGCGCCAGGTTATTGGGGTTGGAAAAATAGTTCCAAACCTCCTCCGGTGGGGCAGGGATCACCTGGGTATGTTGCATGAAATAAATACTTGCCATATATAAGATTAAGGAAAAAATATGGTTCTGGTCATTAGCAGCTGCCAAATTCGTATTTCTTTGAAATGAGTTCGTAAGTTTGTGCCTGATTAATCCGATCAGGTACATGAATCAATATATCAGGGGCTGGGTTTTCTGGCTGATGTTTATACTCGTTTCCATTTCATTTACGCGATGCGCCAACATTGTGCCACCCAGCGGCGGACCGAGGGACAGTGTGCCTCCCGTATTGCTGCAGGCTAACCCCAGGGATTCCACCCTTCACTTCAACAGCAAAAAAGTGACGTTCATCTTTGATGAATATGTGGAACTGGATAATGTGAACGATAAGCTGATTGTATCGCCAACGCTGAAACGCACGCCGATTGTCACGGCCAAGCTGCACACGGTAACCCTTGAAATAAAGGATACGCTGAAACCAAATACCACCTATACTTTCAATTTCGCGGACGCTATCCGGGATATCAACGAACGTAATATTTCGGCTGATTTCCAGTATGTGGTGTCCACCGGCGACTATCTCGACAGCCTCCAGGTGTCTGGTCACCTGATAGATGCGGAAAACGGCCGGGTAGACAGTAACGTGGCTGTTATGCTGTACCGCGATCTGACCGACTCCATTGTGTCGAAGGAAAAACCGGTGTATTACGCTAAAACCAAAGGGGATGGCTCGTTCCGCTTTAAGAACATTGCACCCGGCTCATATAAAATTTTCGCTCTGAAAGAAGAAGACCGTGACCTGCAGTATAGTCAGCCTACGGAAATGATCGCCTTCGTGGAGGCGCCGATTGTATTAACAGAAAGCAACCTGGCCGATGTAAACCTGCTGTTGTTTATGGAAGCAGATAGTACCATCAAGCCACCACCTGAACCTGTTGATTCTTCTATGCTTGAACAGGAAGAGGAAGAAAAGAAAAAGAAGAAGCTGCCGAAACTAACCGCTACTCCTACGCTTGATGGAGGAATGCAGGAATTGCCGGCGCCGCTGAAGATTACATTTTCGCTGCCACTGAGGAACCTGGACAGCGCCAGAACCATTCTTGGGGAAGACAGCGCCTACACACCGGTTACCTTTACCAGCACAATGGATTCTACCCGTACCCAGTTAACAATCGGCTATACCTGGAAAGAAGGCACTCCATACCGGTTCATTATTCCTAAAGATGCGCCTACCGATACTGCGGGGCAGCAACTGGCCAGGCCGGATACTCTTAATTTCCGGACCAAAAAGGTAGCGGATTACGCCATTTTCACGGTTACAGAACTCAATATCAGCGATAGCACAAAAAGTGCCATCAACGATTCCGCCATGCACTATGTAGTGCAGCTGGTACAGGATAAAACCATTAAATATTCCGGCACTGTTGTAAACGGCAAGTGGAGCCAGCGGTTTATTACACCCGGCGAATACGACATCCGCGTGTTGCTCGATACCAATGGTAATGGCAAATGGGACCGTGGTAGCTACTATACCAAGCCTAAAAGGCAGCCGGAGCGGGTAATCAATATTGAAAAAGTAAACCTGAAGGCGTACTGGACGGTACCCAAAAAGATAAGCATCTAAATAATCGTTGCGGAGGGAACAGTGCTGCTCCCTCCGCTCCAATATTCCTAACTTTGCACTATGATATTTTCCTCTGCGCTGATAGAAAACGCGGTAAATGAATTTGCCAAACTGCCGGGCATCGGTAAAAAAACCGCCCTGCGACTGGTGTTGCACCTGCTGAAACAGGAAACAGCCCAGGTGGAACAGTTTGGGGATGTGATAGCACGGATGCGGCAACAGATACAGTTCTGCAAGGTTTGTCACAATGTGTCGGATGCGGAAGTATGCAGCATCTGCAGCAGTCATTCCCGGCAAAAGCAGGTGGTATGTGTGGTGGAAAGCATCCGCGATGTGATGGCCATTGAAAACACGCAGCAGTTCAATGGCTTATACCATGTACTGGGTGGGATCATTTCTCCTATTGATGGTATTGGTCCTGATCAGCTGAATATTCATTCGCTGGTAGAAAGAGTTCAGTATCAGGGAGTAGAAGAAGTGATTATGGCGGTAAGTCCTACTATTGAAGGGGATACTACTATTTACTATCTCTCTAAAAAATTAAAAGAATTCCCGGTAAAAATTACCACTATTGCCCGTGGTATTGCCTTTGGGGGAGAGCTGGAATATGCAGATGAGATGACGCTGGCGAGGTCTATCAGCAACCGGTTACCACTGGAAAGCTATGTACAGAACAAATAAATAACGCCTTGAGGTGATATAAAAAAATACGGGTGCTCAATAGCACCCGTCTTCGTTTAACCTGTAATTCCACGTTATGAAAAGTTGTCAGACAGCATCCTTTGAAGGATGGTCCGGAAATATTGTATGATTGGTTTCTGATTCCTGTTGTTGTTGCAGCTCTTTCCACCGCTGCATTTCATATTTATTCAAGAAGCATACCTTAAACACTTCAGACTGGTTTCCGTTGCCGGATTGGGGCACTGGTTGTAATCCCAGGCTTGCCAGGTGCTGATGCAGGGTATGAATATGTTCTGATATAGTCATGACTGACGTTAGTTTTGTTGTAATAAAATATTTGAGAAGAACTAATGATGAATCTGTTAATTGCAGCAACGGCAACTACAAGGAGTGCAGGCAAAGGGCTGGTGGGAGGCCATAACCGGGTAAATCACTATATTTCTATCATTTTGTTGCATTGTATCTTTCTATTACCCTACAAATATAGTAGACTTTGTAGACTACTTCCAAATTAAATTTATAGGTATAAACAAAATCTATATTTATTTATAGAGATATATAGCCTGAAAAAGAGCAGATCAAAGCCGGGCAGATCCCGGAATCCACGCAAATCACAAAACAATAAATTAGCTGGGAAAAGGTTATATTTGTGGACTCGTTCAGGGTGGATTTGTTTATTGTTCGACCCTGTTCTTTTCTTAACTGTAACTAATAAACGCCTTGATAAATATGAAATCTTTACAAGACTGCGCCAATGAGCGCATACTTATTATCGATGGTGCAATGGGCACCATGATCCAACGATATCAACTCCAGGAATCCGACTACAGGGGCACCCGCTTTGCTAACTATCCCAGTGATCTTAAAGGCAATAACGACCTCCTTAATCTTACACAGCCTCATATTATTGAAGCCATTCACAAGGAGTACCTGGAAGCCGGGGCTGACATTATTGAAACCAATACTTTCAGCAGCACCTCTATTGCTATGGCCGACTACGATATGCAGGCACTGGCCTATGAGCTGAATGTAGCCGCTGCACAGATAGCCAAAAGAGCTACTGCAGAGTATACCGCTAAAAACCCCGACAAGCCCCGTTTTGTGGCTGGCGCCATAGGGCCCATGAATAAAACCTTGTCGCTGTCGCCGGATGTAAATAATCCCGGGTTCCGCTCCGTATACTTCGACGAAGTGGCCGCAGCCTACGAAGAACAGGTGCGTGGCCTCTCTGAAGGCGGTGTGGATATCCTCCTGATAGAAACCATTTTTGATACGCTGAACTGCAAAGCAGCGATCTATGCCATCAAGAAGTACTACCGCGAATCGGGGAAACCCCAGATCCCGGTAATGATTTCCGGTACCATCACAGACGCCTCCGGCAGAACCCTCAGCGGGCAAACCCTGGAAGCATTCTATATCTCTGTGATGCACGCCAATCCGTTCTCCATCGGTTTAAACTGCGCCTTAGGCGGTCAGCAGATGCGCCCCTATGTAGAGGAGCTTTCCAACATAGCCAGCTGCTATGTTAGCTGCTACCCCAACGCCGGCTTACCAAATGCCTTCGGGGAATATGATGAGGAACCGGAAGATACCGCCTGCATTATTGAAGACTTTGCCGCCTCCGGCTTTGTTAACATAGTAGGTGGCTGCTGCGGTACCACTCCTGATCATATACGCCACATTGCAGAACATGTGAAACATATCAAACCACGCCTCAAACCCGTATTAGCCGAAACACTCGCCTGATCAAACCGTGGCAGGTTTTCTATTCAAACATCACTTACAGCAGAAATGAGCGAAACAACTATAAATAATACAGATACCGCCAACGAACCTATTGTCAGCGAAGAACGCAGGGTAATCAAACCCTTTATGCGCCTGAGCGGACTGGAACCTTTGGTGGTAAGACCTGAAACCAACTTCATTAACGTAGGGGAACGTACCAACGTAACCGGCTCCAAGAAATTTGCCCGTCTCGTAAGAGAAGGACTGTTCGAAGAAGCCCTGTCTGTTGCCCGTCAGCAGGTAGAAAGCGGTGCGCAGATCCTCGACGTAAACATGGACGATGCCCTGCTCGACGGGGAAACCGCCATGTCTACCTTCCTGAACCTCCTGGCAGGAGAACCGGATATTTCCCGTATCCCGGTGATGATCGACTCCAGTAAGTTTTCCGTCATTGAAGCCGGCCTGAAATGCGTACAGGGTAAATGTATTGTGAACTCCATCAGCTTAAAGGAAGGAGAAGCCAAATTCATTGAACAGGCGCACATCTGCAAAAGCTACGGCGCTGCCGTAGTTGTAATGGCCTTCGATGAACACGGCCAGGCCGACACCGAAGAAAAAAGAGTGAGCTTCAGTCACCGCGCCTATAAAATACTCACCGAAGTAGTGGGATACGATCCCCAGGATATCATCTTCGATCCCAATATCTTCGCCATCGCCACCGGTATCGAAGAACATAATAACTACGCCGTAGAGTTCATTAACGCTACCCGTCGCATCAAACAACTGATGCCCCTGGCAAAAATCAGCGGCGGCGTAAGTAACGTATCCTTCTCTTTCCGTGGTAACGAAACCGTGAGGGAGGCCATGCACTCCGTATTCCTGTTCCATGCCATCAAAGCAGGCATGGATATGGGTATTGTGAATGCCGGGATGCTGCAGATTTATGACGACATTGAACCAACCCTCCGCGAACTTTGTGAGGATGCCATACTAAACAGAAGAGACGACGCAACCGAAAGGCTCATACAGTTCGCAGAAACCGTAAAGGCCAAAGGAAAAGTAGTAGAGAAAGATGAAACCTGGCGACTGGGCTCTGTGGAAGATCGTTTGAGCCACGCCCTCGTAAATGGTATTACAGACTATATAGATGGAGATACAGAAGAAGCGCGCCAGAAATACCCGCGTCCGCTGGATGTAATCGAAGGCCCGCTGATGGCTGGTATGAACATCGTGGGCGACCTCTTTGGCAGCGGTAAAATGTTCCTCCCGCAGGTGGTAAAAAGCGCCCGCGTGATGAAAAAATCCGTGGCCATCCTCACTCCATATATTGAAGAAGAGAAATTACGTATACAGGCCGAACATGGCGGAGAAATAAAAGCCGCCGGTAAAATTTTGCTGGCCACCGTAAAAGGCGATGTACACGATATCGGTAAAAACATTGTAGGCGTAGTACTGGCCTGCAACGGCTATGAGATCATTGACCTCGGTGTAATGGTACCGGCTGAAAAGATCCTCCAGACCGCCCGCCAGGAAAAGGTGGATATAATTGGTTTGAGTGGCCTCATCACGCCTAGTCTCGATGAAATGGTACACGTGGCCCGCGAACTGAAACGGCAGGATTTCAATATTCCGCTGATCATCGGAGGCGCCACTACCAGCCGTACACACACAGCGGTTAAAATAGCCCAGGAATATGCACATGGCGTAGTACACGTACTGGATGCGTCCCGCAGCGTAACCGTTACCGGCAGCCTGCTTAATAAAGCGTTGAAACCCGACTTCCTGGCCGGTATACAAACAGAATATCAAAAGCTGAACGAAGCTTTCAAGAATAAAAAACAAACCAAACAATTCCTCCCGATCGCAGCAGCACAGGCCAACAAAACCGTCATTAACTGGGATACCTTTACCCCGGTAAAGCCTAAAATGACCGGTGTGATGAAGTTTGAGAACTACGACCTCGGGGAAATTGCGAAGTATATCGACTGGCAGCCATTCTTCATTGCCTGGGAACTGCATGGTAAATTCCCGCAGATCCTTACCGATGAAGTAGTAGGCGTAGAAGCCACCCGCCTGTTTAATGATGCAAAGGAATTATTAAACAAAGTAATTGAAGAAAAATGGCTGGGCGCCAATGCTGTTATTGGGCTCTATCCCGCCAGCAGAGTGGCCGCAGATTCCGTGATGGTAACACCCGAACAACCGGACATTAAACCGGTACAACTGGAATTCCTGCGTCAGCAGGTAAAGAAAGCACCGGGGCAGCCGAACCTTTCCCTCGCCGATTTCATTGCTCCTGCCGAATCCGGCAAAACCGACTATATCGGCGGCTTTGCGGTAACCACCGGCGTAGGCATTGAAAAGTGGCTCGATAAATTCAAAGCAGAACACGACGACTATAACAGCATCATGCTGAAAGCACTGGCCGACAGGCTCGCCGAAGCCTTTGCAGAACTGATGCACGAACGGGTACGTAAAGAGTTCTGGGGATATGCTACAGAAGAACACCTGAGCAACGAAGACCTTATCAAAGAAGCCTATGCAGGTATCCGTCCGGCGCCGGGATATCCCGCCTGCCCTGACCATACCGAAAAGTGGAAATTGTTTGATCTGCTGAACGCCACCGAGAATACTGGTATTACCCTTACCGAATCACTGGCCATGTATCCCGCTTCCAGCGTGAGCGGCTGGTATTTCGCCAACCCGGAAGGTAAATATTTCGGTCTCGGAAAAATTGAAAAAGACCAGGTAACAGACTATGCTGCCCGTAAGAACTGGACAGTGGAAGAAGCCGAACAGTGGCTCCGTCCGAACCTCGAATACGATATCTAAAAGCATTACAGCCTGAATTATTACGGATCTGTGGAGGGATAACAGCGGAATTTTTCGCCTTTATTATCTGACCACAGGTCCGTAATTCGTAAATTTAAGGATGTAATTCCCTAAACAACACCCAACATGAGAATCATATCTTACAATGTGAATGGCCTGAGGTCAGCCATGACTAAAGGTTTTACAGAATGGTTACAAACAGATCCCGCTGATATTATCTGCCTGCAGGAAATAAAGGCCCACCAGGAAAATATCGACTTTCAGCAATTCGACAATCTCGGCTATGCACATTACTGGTACCCTGCGCAAAAGAAAGGGTACAGCGGTGTAGCAGTACTCACCCGTATTAAACCCGACTTTGTACAATATGGTAGTGGCCACGGCCAGAGCGACCTCGAAGGCCGCTTTATAAGGCTTGATTTCGGCGATATTACCCTGATCAATACTTACTTCCCCTCCGGTACCAGCGGCGAGCTGCGGCAGACCTATAAATACCAGTGGCTGGAAGAGTTCTTTCAATACCTCGAAGAACTGAAGAAAACCCGCCCAAACCTGGTTGTATGTGGCGATTACAATATTTGCCACAAGCCAATAGATATCCATGACCCGGTGGGCAATAAAAACTCCACCGGTTTCCTGCCTGAAGAACGCGCATGGATGGACCGTTTCTTTGAAAGCGGCTTTGTAGACAGCTTCCGTCATTTTAATACAGATCCTCATCAGTACAGCTGGTGGAGCTTCCGGGCCAATGCGAGAAACAATAACAAGGGCTGGCGTATCGACTATATCAACGTATCTGCACCACTGAAAGGGCTGCTGAAACATGCCACTATTTATCAACAGGTAAAACACTCAGATCATTGTCCGGTGTTCGTGGAGCTGGCAGTATAAATAAAGAGGCGTATGATTATATATAATGTAACCACCAAAGTGGCCACAGATACATCTTTACGGTGGCTGCAATGGTTGCGGGAAGAACATATTCCGGCGATGCTGGCTACGGGATTATTCCGTGATTACCGCATCAGCCGCCTGCTGGAGCAGGATGATGAAGAGGGACCCACCTATGTTGTGCAATATTTTGCAGACAGCCTGGACGACTATCAATCCTTCGCAGACCAGCACCAACAGGCCCTGCGGCAAAGAGGATATGAGCTTTTCGGTGATCGTTTTATTGCGTTTACAACCGTAATGGAGGTGCTTTAAGTAAGGGATCTTTACTAAACTTATCCACAGGAAATCCACTATTTTCGGGGCATCCGGACTTTGGTACAATAGTTGGCTCAATCCCGCGTTAATAGTAAAAAAGCAGGCAAACATGCCACGGTACAGGGTTCTATGCGATCCTGCTAAAAGGTTGTCCTTTAGCACGTAAAAGACCAATCAGCTGTAACCGTTACCAGTAGCGTTTTTCAGCCTATAAAATTTTCTATAAAAAAGCTGTAAAAAATTTGGTAATCTGATAAAACGCGCTATATTTGCTCACATCAAACATTTTTTCACTAGTTAAATCTTACTAACTATGAACAAAGCCGAATTAATCGACAAGCTTGCTAAAGATGCAGCTATTACCAAAACCCAGGCTAACGAAGCTCTGGACTCTTTCACCAAAGCTGTTGCTGATACCCTGAAAAAAGGTGGTAAAGTAACTTTGGTTGGTTTCGGTACTTTCTCCGTTTCTAAACGTGCTGCACGTAACGGTAGAAACCCACAAACCGGTCAGATCATCAAGATCAAAGCTAAGAAAGTTGCTAAGTTCAAGGCTGGTAAAGCTTTATCCGACAAGCTCTAATCAGTTAACACAACTTATTCAAGCAAGGAACAGTTATGTTTCTTGCTTTTTTTTTATATCAAACGGCCAGTACTACGCTATTTCATCGAATTACAGTATTTTGCAGCCTGATAACATCATATTTAACAACAACAAACTTCAAATTATTCGTTATGGGTAGAGGAGATATTAAAACCAAAAAAGGTAAGATCTTCAGTAAATCTTTCGGTAAGGTTAGATCTGCAAAGACCAGAAAAAATACTGCCGCAAAAGCTGCTGCACCAAAAGCTTAATTTTACGCTTTTAGTAAAATGCCGCTAAGATTATTCACATAATCTTAGCGGCATTTTTATTTGGAAGACGGATTTGTCAAGGTGCCAGGCGCTCAATTTTCCAGCCTCCTTCAGGTGTTAATGTATACAGGATCCTGTCGTGCAACCGGCTGCTTCTCCCCTGCCAGAATTCCATCACCTGTGGCTTCACGATATAACCTCCCCAGTAATCAGGTCTCTGGGGGGCCTCCTGCTGATATTTTGCCGCTACCTGGTCTACCTGTTCTTCCAGGAAAGATCGGCCCGGAATGACCTTGCTCTGTGGCGAGGCAATGGCACCGATCCGGCTGCCCTCCGGCCGGCTGTTGTAATACTCATTACTTACCGATACCGGCGCCTTACTAACGGTGCCCTCTATACGAACCTGCCGCTCCAGCTCCCGCCAGAAGAACAACAGACTAACATGCGGATTCAGCGCCAGCTCCTGCCCCTTGCGGCTTTCGTAGTTGGTAAAAAACAAAAAGCCATCGTCATCAAAACTCTTTAATAATACAATCCTTGCAGACGGACGGCCATCCGGTGTACTGGTGGCCAGCGTCATGGCATTGGCTTCATCAATTTCACTGCTGATAGCATCCTGCCACCATTTCCCAAACTGGGACAAGGGATAAGGCGCTACCTCACTTTCATCCAGGGAAGCCAGCTTATAATCTTTTCGTAAATCAGCTATTTTCTGGTTCAACATGGTCTGTTATTTTTATGATTCAAACGGGTCCTCAAAGGTATGGAAGGATAATAGTAATTTTGATGTACCTGATATAAATCATACTATGAAAAGAGTTTCTCTACTGGTACTGCTGATAGCTGTTGCACTACTCTCCTGTCACACAAGAAATAACAACAATGGCAAGGCACCGGCTAACACCGCCAACATCATTGTACCACTGGCTTCTACCCCCCTTTTCTATACCCAGCTCAAAGGAAAACTGGGCAATAAGGAAATTACCATGCAATTGCTGAAAACCGCGCCCCACCTGTTCCGCGGCTACTATTGCGACGATAGTACCGGGCAACCCATTTCTTTATGGGGCACCCTGGATTCTACCCTGGTGAACATTTATGAAGAAACCAATAACAGCTCGGAAGACCGTCTCTTCAGCGGTTATTTTTCTGATGATGGAAAATTTAAAGGCGTGTGGCATGGTGATGGCACCTCTTATCATTTTGAACTGCATACCGATCTGAAAAACGCTGTACCGCTGAAAGTATTCTACCAGATCGATTCCGCACGGCTGGCGCCATCCATATCCAAATCGCCGGTAGGCACCGTGTCCAACAGTATCATCTGGCCCGACTCCCTGGTGGATAGCACCATCGCCCGGTTTATTATAGGCCAGGTAACAGGGAATAGCCGCGCTACTGACCCGCAGAAATTCCTGCGAAAAGGAATCGACTCCTTTATCCTGAGCTACCGGTATTCTGCTAAAGATGCCGACAGCACAGAGTTTAACGATAATACTACTGCCGTATCATGGAACTGGACTACAGATAACGATATGAAAGTAGTGTATAACACCTGGCCTTTACTGGTGATAGAAAAGTATGCATACGACTTTACCGGCGGGGCCCATGGCAACTGGGGCGCCACCTATTACACGCTGGATCTGTCTAAACGTAAAGTGCTTACCCCCGATGATATTTTTAAACCGGGTTATAAAGAAGCGCTGAGCGGGTTGCTGGACAAAGCTTTCAGGAAACGGTTCAATATGAGTGAAGAAGATGCATTGGACCAGAACCTGCTGGTAAAGAACATCCCGCCAAATAACAATATGATTGTTACCGGCAAGGGAGTAGCCTTTAGTTATGTGCCTTACGAGATCGGGCCATATGCACTGGGCCAGGTAACCCTGTACATCCCGCTTTCGGAGATGAAGAGTATATTAAAATAACCGCCGGTTGAAGGCATAAAAAAGCAGCGAAGAACAAATAGTCTTCGCTGCTTTTTTTATGCGTTTACTTATCCCTTTACTAAAGTACCCACATTTTTACCCATGATCACGTTCAGGAGGTTACCCTGACGGTTCATATCAAACACGATAATAGGCAGCTTATTTTCCTGGCAAAGGGTAAAGGCTGTCATATCCATCACGTTGAGGGATTTCTGGTATACTTCTGAGAAAGTAATGGTTTCGTAGCGGGTGGCTGTTTTATCTTTTTCAGGATCAGCAGTATAGATTCCATCTACACGGGTTCCTTTGAGAATTACATCGGCCTGAATTTCTATAGCGCGTAAGGAGGCGGCAGTATCAGTAGTGAAGTACGGGTTACCGGTACCTCCTCCGAATATTACTACGCGGCCTTTTTCCACGTGGCGGATAGCGCGGCGGCGGATATAAGGTTCTGCGATCTGTTCCATTTTGATGGCAGACTGGAGGCGGGTATAAAGTCCAACTCTTTCCAGACCACTTTGGAGAGCCATACCATTGATTACGGTGGCGAGCATTCCCATGTAATCTCCCTGGGCTCTTTCAATACCGGTATCGGCTTCGTTCATTCCGCGGTAGATATTACCTCCGCCAATAACGATGGCTACCTGAACTCCCAGATCGGTAACTGCCTTAATATCGTAGGCATACTGAGATATCACCTTCGGATCAATACCATAATTTGCATCCCCCATGAGGGCCTCCCCGCTCAATTTGAGCAAAATACGCTTATACTTTGGCAACATGACGCTATAAAATATTGTAAGATTGTGATTTTCCTAATACTGATTACGGTATTCTAATATACAACTTAAATGCAGAAAGGAGGAAAGGAAGAAAAAAATGCCTTTTCTAATACCTGTTTACTGTCCTTTTATGTGTATGATTAGTTATGCGCAAAAAAAAGGAGAGAAACGAATTCTCTCCTTTTTTTTGATATGTTTTTCTTAACCTAAAGCAACTCGCTTAAAGCTGGTTACTTTCAGGTCAGCATCTACGGACTTCAGGTAATCCGCTACGGACTTATTATTGTCCTTAACGAAAGCCTGTTGCAGCAGGGTGCTTTCTTTGAAGAATTTATTTACTTTACCGGCAGCGATCTTTTCCGCCATTTCAGCAGGTTTGCCTTCTGCTTTCACCTGTTCAACAGCGATTTCTTTTTCGCGGGCGATCAGTTCAGCAGGAACGCTATCTGCATCAACTGCGATAGGGCTCATTGCTGCGATCTGCATAGCGATATCTTTACCTACTTCTTCAGAAACAGGCTTAGAGAAAGCAACCAGTACACCCATGCGGTAGTTACCGTGAATGTAAGAGGTTACGCCACCAGCTTCAACGAATTCGAATTTATTGAGGGTGATTTTTTCACCGATTTTTGCAACCTGGTCGTTTACTTTATCAGCAACGCTTGCGCCATCCAGTTGAGCAGCATTCAGGTCTTCAACGGTTTTGATACCGCTGGCCAGTGCCAGATCAACGATTGACTGTGCAAATTTTACGAAGTCTTCGTTCTTAGCAACGAAATCAGTTTCACAACCCAGACCCACGATAACGCCGGATTTACCATCTGCTGCTGTTTTAGCGATGATAACGCCTTCTTTGGTTTCACGATCGGAACGTAAAGCGGCCACTTTCTGACCTTTCTTACGCAGGTAGTCTACTGCTTTTTCAAAATCGCCATCACTTTCTACCAGTGCCTTTCTGCAATCCATCATACCAGCACCAGTTTGCTGACGCAGTTTATTTACATCAGCTGCTGTAATTGTTGCCATGAGCTATAATTAGTTTTATGTTGTAAAAATTATTGCAAGTACTTAATCTGCTTTCAGCTATTAGCCTTTAGCTGTTAGGGACCATATTGGTTGAACTAACTGCTAAAGGCTAATAGCTAAAAGCTTAAAATATTATCTTCCGCCGCCTGGTTTTCTTGGACCGCTGCTGCCGGCACCAGATGGACGACGTTGTCCGCCTGCTGCACCACCACCACGGTTAGCACCGCCACCGCCACGGTTAGCGCCACCGCCCTGGCCACCAGGACCACGGCCGCCGCCACCACGGTTAGCACCGCCCGGACCGCCTGGACCACGACCACCACCTGGTGCTCCTGGTTTGCGACCTCTTTCACGGTCTTCACCACCTTCAACTTCAAATTTGCGTGCTTTATCGTCTGCTTCTTCTTCTTCCTCTACTTCTTCAGATTTCTCTGTAGCTCTTTCAGAAAGACCTTCAGCGATAGCTGCGCAGATGTAGCTGGTGATGATAGCGATAGATTTAGTAGCATCGTCATTCGCAGGGATAGCGAAATCTACTTTGGTAGGATCGGAGTTGGTATCCACCATACCGAAAGTAGAAATACCCAAACGCTTAGCTTCTGCCAGTGCAATGTGTTCGTGGCTGATATCAACCATAAACAGCGCTGCCGGTACACGTGCCAGTTGGGCAATACCACCCAGCACTTTCTCCATTTTCTCTTTATCGCGGCTTAAAGTAAGACGTTCTTTCTTGGTAATGTTATCGAATGTACCGTCCTGCAGCATTTTTTCAATGCTCTGCATTTTCTTTACACTCTTACGGATCGTAGAGAAGTTAGTGAGCATACCACCTAACCATCTTTCAGTTACGAAAGGCATGTTGATGTTACGCGCAGCATCTGCCACGATTTCTTTCGCCTGCTTTTTAGTAGCAACGAACATGATCTTCTTACCGCTCTTTGCGATAGATTTCAGGGCAGCTGCTGCTTCCTGTAATCCTTCTACGGTTTTGTTCAGATCAATGATATGAATACCTTTCTTTTCTGCGAAAATATAAGGCAGCATCTTGGGATTCCACTTTTTCTTCAGGTGACCGAAGTGAACACCTGCCTCCAGTAACTGCTGCTGCAATGAGGTATTATTTTCCATGTTTATATTGCTCAATTAAAAGGATCAAATAATGTTTAGCTTTTAGCATCCGGCGAATTAGCCCGGAGCTAACGGCCAATAGCTCAAAAATATTAGCGTTTAGAGAACTGGAAGCTTCTTCTTGCTTTCGCTTTACCTGGTTTCTTACGTTCAACTCCACGTGGATCGCGTTTCAGCAAACCTGCAGCTTTCAATGCAGGACGGAACTCAATGTTCACTTCGCATAAAGCACGGGCAATACCCAGCTTAATAGCTTCTGCCTGACCTTTGATACCACCACCCTGTGCATTCACTTTCACATCAAATTTATCGAGCGCCTCGATAGTTTTGAAAGGCAGTTCCACCTGGTTCTGCAGGTAGATCAAAGAAAAGTAGTTTTTATAATCTTTGTCGTTAACTGTAATGTTACCGGTACCCTTGTTGATGTAAACACGGGCAACAGCTTCCTTACGACGACCTATTGTATTTTTTTGCTTTTCCATGTATCAGAGAAAAATTAGAAAGTTAATGGTTGTGGTTTCTGCGCAGCATGAGGATGTTCAGCACCAGCATATACAAATAATTTTTTGTACATCGCACGGCCCAGACGGTTTTTAGGCAACATACCTTTAACAGCCTTTTCGATCAACACTTCAGGACGGCGACGGATCAGGTCCTTTGCTAATTCGATTCTCTGACCACCTGGGAAACCAGTGTAGTGCATGTATTCTTTTTCCTGCATTTTATTGCCGGTCAGGGCAATCTTCTCTGCATTGATCACGATGATATAATCACCACAATCAGTATGAGGTGTATAGTAAGGCTTGTTTTTACCCCTCAGGATAGCAGCCATCTTAGCAGCTACTCTTCCGAGTGTCAGGTTAGTAGCATCTACTATATGCCAGTCACGCTTTACGTAAGCGTCGTTAGCCGATTTAGTTCTGAAACTTAATGTATTCATTGTTGTATACGATAAAAATTACGTCTTGTAAACAATTCCCCGATTATGGGGAGTGCAAAGGTACATTGCTCATTCTTAATAACCATACATTTTGGGCACTTTTTTACGGACCACCCTTGCAATTAATTGATTTTCAATAAAGAATTTGTATAAAAGTTATTAACAGCAGCTATCCACACGGTTGATAACTACTTTTTTTATCATATAAGTGCATAAAAAAAGGCACCTGGTCAAACAACCAGGTGCCTTTTCTTAAATAGCCGTATATCTTTTAATATCCCTGATTCTGACTCAGGTTGGGATTTACATCTCTTTCAGATTGCGGTACCGGTAAAACCAGTTTAGGATCATTGTAGTTCAGGTTACCCACCTTCAGCTTCAAACGCTTAACTGTCCACAAACGGTCGCCTTCAAAGGCAAGCTCCCTGAATCTCTCATCCGCAAAGTCATTGGAAGTAACCACAAGCAACGGCGTGGCTTTTGCCCTGCTCCTCACCTCGTTTATATCTTCCAGCGGTGTTACACCTCCAACAGGAGCCCCGCCCTTGCGGAAGTTGGCCTCAGCCCTTGTCAGGATTACTTCAGAAAGACGAACAATTGGAATCGCCTTATACAAATCCTTGAATTTGCCGGTGTAAGTACCGGGAGCACCGGTAATGCTCACCCCGCTATATACAAAAGCCTTACGTGTATCGTTGTCTTCATAACGATCCAGGAACGCAGGCAGGATCTGTGCATCTCCCCTTCCAACAGGCTTTGCTGCATAGAAAGTGGTCATACCATTGTTAGATGTACCGGCATTACTCTGCGTAGTTTGCTGGATAATGAAAATGTCTTCAGAGGAAGCAGCTATATTATTAAATGCCTTCTCAATGGTGCTTTCCAGGTTGAAACCGCCATTAGTGATCACCTCATTGGCGGCAGTAGCCGCTTCTGCATATTTTCCCTGGTTCATATACACACGGGCCAGGAAAGCCAGCGCGGAATACTTGTTGGCGCGGCCGTCATCATTAGATTCCGGTAATCCTGCAGCCGCATCTGTGAGGTCTTGTATCACCTGTTTGTATACGTTTTCAACAGAGGCTCTTGGTTTGTTATCTCTATCGGGTACATACGTTCCTACAGATTCCAGTATCAGCGGCACCGCTTCATTGGTGGTAGTATTACCGGCAGAATAAGGCTGTCCAAAGAAATTTACCAGGTCGAAATAAACGATGCCCCTGATGAATTTCGCTTCTGCTGCAATACTCTTTTGCTCACTTGTATCTACCACACTGATTTTTTCCAGCACGGTATTTACGCCTGCAATGGCAATATAGGCGCGGCCCCACATGCCTTCTGCAATGCTGAGCGTTTTATCCTGTCTTTTCTGGAATACCTGTCTGTAGTTAACAAAGGTACCTACCCATTTCAGTTGCTCATCGCCTGCCAGCAAATCAGCCACAAACAGGTTACGTTCTCCGTAAGAGTTAAAATGCTGCAACGCACTGTAACTTCCAAAGAGAACCGCTTTTACATCCTCTCCGGTAGTGATTTGTTCGGGCGTTATCTGCTGTTGAGGAAGCACATCCAGTTTTTTATTGCAACCATTACCCGCTATCAGCATAAGCCCTAACGATGCATGGATTATATATTTTGTGATTTTCATGTTTTGAGTGTTTTTAATTTACGATAACAGAACCTTTAATTGCAGATGGTCCATTAAAAACGGATATTCACTCCTGCTGTAAATGTTCTTGCCTGAGGAATGGTATAAAAGTCAACTCCACCGGAAGTATTGGTAGAAGTATTTGATTCTGATGCCAAAGGAGCTGTATTCACTTCAGGATCGCTCAGATAATCGGTTTTAGTCCAAAGATTGTAACCTGCCACATATACTTTAATACCCTGAATCTTCAAAGCAGACATAGCTCTTTTAGGCAGGTTATAGCTCAGTGTTACATTCTTCAAACGGATATAAGAACCATTATAAATATAGCGGGAAGTTGCTTCTGCACCGGTACCATAATAGTAGCCCACCTTAGGAACATTGGTAATATCGCCAGGTTTCTGCCATCTGTTAAGGATGTCTCTTGTCTGGTTATCCAGCCCGTTTGCAAATCCTGTAGTCTGATAAATACCTGCACCGTTGTAGATGGAATTACCATTTACAAATGTGAAGAAAACACTCAGGTCAAATCCTTTGTAGGAGAAATTGTTCGTGAAACCACCGGTAAAATCAGGGTTAGAATTACCCACCACCATTTTAGGCGCTTTACTGAACTCTGTTGTGGTTTTGCCACTTGAATCGAGATACAATGCTACACCTGTTTGAGGATCTGCACCAGCAAACTTCGGTAAATAAAAAGATCCGATCGCTTCTCCTTCAACTGCACGTTGTGATCCGGTATTGATGATCTGTCCCTGGAGATCAGTGATTTTATTTTTATTGTATGCGATATTGAAAGTAGTATTCCATTTAAATTCACCTTCCAGGTTACGGGTGGTCAGGGAAAATTCTATCCCTTTGTTTTCCATTTTTCCGAGGTTACGGTAAATGCTGGCATAACCAGTGGTAAGCGGAATATTTACACTTAGTAACAGGTCTGTTGTATTCTTTTTATAGACATCTATTTCTCCGGAAATTCTGTTATTTATAAATCCGAATTCAAGCCCCGCGTCTACCTGAACTGTTTTTTCCCATTTCAGATCAGGGTTACCAATGGTTTTTGGCTGGAAACCCGGTAGATTGGGATAGTTGGTAATGTTGTACAGGGACAGGAAGCGGCTTTCACCTATTTCGGCGTTACCTGTTAAACCCGCACTGGCTCTCAACTTCAGGAAACTGAGCGCTTTTGATTCTTTCAGGAAATCTTCCTGCGAAATTACCCAGCCCAATGAACCGGCAGGAAACACACCGTATCTGTTATCCGGGCCAAAACGGGAAGAACCGTCTGCCCTTATACTAAATCCTGCCAGATATTTTTCGTTATAGCTATAGTTAGCTCTGAAGAAATAAGAAAGGAAAGTATACTTATAGTTTTCAGAACTACCGAAAGTTACTGTGGTAGCTCCTGACAGATTCTTCACCGCATCAGACGGATAACCTTCTGCCTGGATACTCGCAGAACGGTTATCATTCTGCAGATAACTCATACCTAACACCATAGACAATTTGTGCTTGCCACCCAGTTCAGGATTAATGGTGAAGAAGTTGTTAGTGTTCAGGGATATACTTTGTGCATTAATAGATTGTCCTTTACCAATGCCAGCTCCATCCTGCGATAGTTTACTTTTGAAGTAATCTTCGTTCATGTTAACGATATCCGTTCCCACTTCAGAGCGGAAGTTCAGCCATGGCAGGAATTGGTAGCTGGCATAAACATTCCCGAGAGTACGGAAAGTGATCTGTTTATCGGTATCGTATAATGCATCCAGCAAGCCGTTGTCATACAAAGTTCTTGCATTGGGCTTTCCTGTTTCAGGATCGATTAATGGAGAAATAGGTACCTGTGCCACCAGCTGACCTGGAGTAGAGAAAGAGTTATCATCCGTAACCCTGTCGAGCTGTGAACGGTTAACGCTCATGTTGATACCGATGTTCAGTTTTTCAGTAGCCTGGTGATCAAGGCTCAAACGCGCACCATAACGGGTGAACCTGTTATTGATTACTATCGCATCCTGACCGCTGTAGAAACCGGAAACAAAAAATCTTGTCTTTTCATTACCACCAGTAGCGGAAAGGTTTACCTGGTTGGATCTTGCCACATCACGATATACCTGGTCTTCCCAGTTGGTATTTACAGCCAGATTCCGCCAGTCGGTGCCTAACGAATAATAATCCAGGATATCTGAGTCATACATTTTAGTATAGTCATCTATAGCTTCCTGCTCGGTACCATAACCGGTATCGCCATTGGCGAAATCTGTTTTACCATCATTTACTGCTGCCTCATGGATCAGATCTATATATTCTTTTGCATTCAGGAATCCGCGCTTTTTGGTTGGCTTAGCCCAGCTTGTGTTTACATCCAGGTTAAAAATTGTTTTCTGGTTAAGCTTCCCTTTTTTGGTAGTTACCAGTACCACGCCATTAGAGGCGCGGGCTCCGTAAATAGCCGATGCAGACGCATCTTTCAGTACTTCTACGGATTCAATATCATTTGGGTTAATATCAACGAGGGGGTTGGTAACTTCATTATTGGCATCTGACTGGAGACTGCTTTCAACGGGCATACCATCCACAATATATAATGGCTGACTGCTGGCGGAGATAGAAGAGGTACCACGAATTCTTACTTTGATACCCTGTCCTACTTTACCACTACCGGATTCGATTACCACACCGGCAGCCTTACCCTGAATAGCCTGTTCAAAGCTTGGAACAGGTATATCTTCTATTTCTTTGGCGTTGATCTTGGCTATGGATCCGGTTACATCGCGTTTAAGCTGGGTTCCGTAACCTACTACCACTACTTCAGAAATGTCTTTGGTACTGCCACCCAATGCAACATTAATAGTACTTCTGCCAGAAACAGGCACTTCCTGGTCGGCATAACCAACAAATGAGAATATGAGGGTAGAAGCCCCGGGTTCCACATTCAATTTAAATACACCGTCGGCGTTGGTAACGGTCCCTTCTTTAAGACCTTTCACCTTAATGGTTACGCCTGGCAAGGGACTACCATCTCTCTGGTCGGTAACTTTACCGGTAACTTGTTTGGACTGGGCAAACGAAAGCATACAAAATAGCAATAGGATGCCCATAAATGAGAAGAATCGCATCATGGCTCTGAGTTTAGATTTAGATTTAATGTCAGCAGGCTGAACTATTTGGTTGAACTATTTGGTTGAATGATTTGGTTGAATGATTTGGTTGAACAAGTGATACATTGGGCTTAATTCTCATATAAGCAAAACACCGGAAAATTGGTTGACCTTTTCCGTGGAGTAAAACTAAAAAAAAATTTCTACTTTTCTTAATTAAATGTTAAAAGAACTAAATCTAAGGGGATTTTTAAACAAAAAAAAAGGCAGCCATCAGGCCGCCTTTAATAATATAATAATCTTATTTAATTAGTTATTCCTGCTCCTTGCACCCGTATATATTAATACATAATATACCAGCGTGGCGATAGAAGCGAGTGCCGCTACTACATAAGTCATGGCAGCCCACCAGAGGGCATTTTTCGCCTTGTCGTGTTCGTCTCTGCGCATAATGGTGGTGTTATCCAGCCAGGCCAGGGCCCTGCGGGAAGCGTCGAACTCCACGGGCAGCGTTACCACGGAAAAAACGGTGGTAAGCCCAAAAAGGATAATACCGGCCAGTAACAGCTGCGGGAAGGTGTTTATGAGGAGGATACCGGCCAGCAGCACCCATGAAACGATATTGGAGCTGAACTGCACAATGGGTACCAGCCTGGACCGGAGGCCCAGCCAGGGATAGGCAGCCGCGTGCTGCACTGCGTGTCCGCACTCGTGGGCGGCCACGGCTGCAGCGGCCACGTTGGCGCCGTTGTATACGTCGGGACTCAGGTTTACCGTTTTATCGGCCGGGTTGTAGTGATCGGACAGAAATCCTTCTGATTCACGTACCTGAACACCGTATATCTGATTGTCTTTCAACATCTTCTCTGCAATCTGCTTACCGGTTAAACCGGAAGAGGTGGGTATTTCGCTGTAAGCCCGGAACTTACTTTTGAGCACGAAGCTTACCAGCAGGCTGATCCCCACAAAAATCAGCGATAAAAACATGATTCCAGGTGTCATAATGATATAAAGTTAGATGATCTTATGGCACAAATATCTCACCAGATCCACCCTTTTAAGTTTTATTTAGCACTTAACTGCCATCCCTGCTTTTTGTCTGGAAATTATAAATTTAACACTGTCATTATGGCGTTAAAATTATTTTTTACCGCAAAAAAGCGCCTGTTTGTCATTTAGAAAAATGTGTTTTATTAACATTTATTCATATACAAAAATCATCAACATCAACCCTATTTATCAACATTTTACGAGCCTCCAATGAAAGTAATATTAGATAAAAACAACCCCTGAAACAAGCGATGGCAGCCACTTTCTCAGATCCTGCCAATACCTCAAAAGTTATTCACATCAATTAAATAAACTTTTTTATTCTGAAGCCATTTTGTAATTTAGACCTGAATTTAATGGGTTAGTAAGTAGAAAGAGTCAGCGGAATCTTCCGTTTGGCTCTTTTCTCTTTTTATACCTCTTCATCTCCTTTTTTAACACTTCTCTTCTTATCATTTCGGTTCAATAAATGTAAAAACGTTACTTTGTAACGCATCCTTTTTATGAAAATTATGAGTAAAATTAGAACCGCTTTTTTCTGTCAGAATTGTGGATATGAATCAGCGAAATGGAATGGAAAATGTCCGAGTTGCGGAGAATGGAATACGTTTGTGGAAGAAAGAGTGCAAAAAGATATTCCACTCAAACAAGCCGAGTGGAAAAACAACGATACCTCTGCTCCCCGGACACACAAAATAATTAACCTCGCCGAAGTAGTTACGAAAGATGAAGAAAGAATATTAACACCCGACAATGAATTGAACCGTGTGCTGGGAGGCGGCATAGTAGCGGGTTCGCTGGTATTGGTGGGCGGAGAACCCGGCATCGGGAAATCAACACTCTTCCTCCAGAACGCACTACAGCTGAAGCATATCAAAACACTTTACATCAGCGGTGAAGAAAGTGAACAACAGATAAAAATGCGGGCCGACCGCATCCAGAATTCCAATGAACAATTCTATCTGCTCACCGAAACTTCTACGCAGACAATCTTCCAGGAAATTAAAAAATTACAGCCGCAACTGGTCATTGTGGATTCTATTCAAACATTGCATTCACCATTTATAGAATCTGCACCGGGAAGCGTATCGCAAATCAGGGAAACAACCGCCGAATTACAACGCTTCGCCAAAGAAAGTAATACGCCCGTATTCCTTATCGGACACATTACCAAAGATGGCTCCATTGCCGGCCCCAAAGTGCTGGAACACATGGTGGATACGGTTTTACAGTTTGAAGGCGACCAACATTATGCCTATCGCATTCTCCGAACTATCAAAAACAGGTTCGGTTCTACCGCAGAACTGGGCATTTATGAAATGACCGGCACAGGACTCAGACAGGTAACCAACCCTTCAGAGATCCTCATTTCACAACGGGAAGATCTCCTCAGCGGCGTAGCCATTTCTGCCACAATGGAAGGAATGCGCCCCCTCCTCGTAGAAGTACAGGCGCTCGTTACGCAATCCGTTTATGGTACCCCGCAACGTACTGCCACCGGCTTCGACCTGCGCAGGTTGCAACTGCTGCTGGCCGTACTCGAAAAACGCGGCGGCTTCCACTTCGGTGTAAAAGATGTATTCCTAAATATTGCCGGCGGCATCCGCGTGGAAGACCCGGCCATTGACCTGGCGGTATTATGCGCCCTGCTTTCATCTTATGAAGACAATGCCATTTCACCCAAAATTTGTTTTTCGGGAGAAGTGGGTCTTAGCGGTGAAATAAGAGCCGTGAACCGCATTGAACAACGCATTGCAGAAGCAGAAAAACTTGGCTTCGAGAAAATATTTATCTCCCGTTACAACAAAAAAGGAATTGATTTCAGTAAATTCCATATCGAAGTAATTGCTGTAGGAAGAGTGGAAGAAGTGTACCAGCGGTTATTCTGATTACCATATCTTTAAAAAAACCAATCGATGCTTACCAGTTTGTTTTCCCCACTGGTTCATCTGTTTTATCCGCATTGCTGTGAGCTATGCGGTACTGATCTGCATCAAACAGATGAACTGCTATGCCTGCGTTGTATGCAGGCGTTACCCCTCACCCATTTCCAGCGTTATCCCAACAACCCGGTAGCGCAGGTATTCAGCGGAAGGGTTCCCGTACAACAGGCCACTGCCACGTATTATTATAACCAGTCGTCCGGCCTGCAACACCTGATTCACCGGTTTAAATACGGGCAACGTCCGGATATTGCTACCTGGCTTGGTAAACAAACCGGTTACCAGCTGCAGGAAAGTGCCTGGATCAGCAGTATCGATTTCTTGGCGCCGGTGCCTTTGAATCCCCGTAAGGAAAAGAAGCGCGGCTACAACCAGGCCACCCTCCTGGCCAATGGCATTGGCCAGGTAGTACAGCTGCCGGTATACCCGGCCACCCTTCGCAGGGAACAATTCACCGCCACCCAAACAAAAAAGGGTCGAACAGACCGGTGGCAGAACGTAGCCGCCGCTTTCCAGGCCAATGGCAACCTTTCAGATGGTTCACACGTACTACTGGTCGACGATGTAATTACCACAGGCGCCACTACTGAAGCCTGCTGCAGAGCCCTTCAACAGGCCGGCGCCCGGGTAAGCGTTTGTTGTCTTGCCTATGCCTGGAAATGAGAAGGCTAAATTCTTCTCTTTTTTTATCACGGGAATGCTAACTTTACAAATACAGCCCCGCGCTGTATTTTAATCTGTCTTTAAAAAAAATCTATATGTTCAGATTAGCTATACTATCAGTTGTTATGTTTTTTGCCTCCTCCCATCTTTATGATTTCAAAGTAGATGCCGTTGACGGAGGAAAAATCGATTTCTCCAAATACAAGGGAAAGAAAGTATTGATCGTGAATACCGCCTCCCTGTGTGGTAACACCCCTCAATACGAAGGCCTGGAAAAACTCTATAAGAAGTACCACGACAAACTGGTTATCGTTGGTTTCCCTGCCAATAACTTCGGTTCACAGGAACCCGGCAGCAACAAGGAAATACAACAGTTCTGCACCAAGCAGTATGCAGTAACCTTCCCGATGGCAGCCAAAATTTCCGTAAAAGGCGCAGACATTCATCCCCTGTACAAATGGTTACTGGATGAAAGTAAAGCCAAACACATGGAGCCTGCTGAAGTTACCTGGAACTTCCAGAAATATCTGCTGGATGAAAAAGGTAACCTGGTAGCTGTATTTTCTCCCAAAACACAGCCGGAGTCGGCAGAAGTGATTGCTGCAATTGAGAAGTAGCTCTTTTATTACCTACATCTAACTTTTGTGTATAAAAGAAATTTTGCAGATACTTGCGTAAACGTATATCCGTTTACGTGAGTATCCTGTTATTCATTATACAACGCGCACCATATTCATGAAACACTACCTTGTTCCTACAAATAACGCCTTGCCGCTAATGGCATTGCTTTGCTTTTTAGTGATGCTTTCTGCGTGCCAGCACGAAGTAGATCCCCCTTCGCTTTCATGTCCGGAAATGCAAATGGTTACCACCATTGGAACCAGCAACAACACCATGACCTTTAGCCGCAGCCTCCTGTTCCGTGAACGGACAGACACCGGCGGACTAAAATTCCTCAGCGTGGAAACCGTATCCGATTCCTGCAGGGTGGTATTTAACCTCACAGATGGTATGTATGACGAAGCCGGATTGAAGAATGATAGTTTGCACCTTAAAACTTATACCTATACCCGGCAGGGAGTACAAACCGGCGGACTGGTGGCTGTAGCCATTAAAAACAGCAATGGCGAATTCACTTATCTGACCACAGATTCTTCCAGCGTAACAGTCCGTAAAATGAATCTCCGGGCACAAACAATTTCCGGCACCTTTTATTTTACAGATAATGAGAAGAAGATCAGTGGTACCGGCACGTTTGAAAATGCCTGCTATGTATCTCTTCAATAAACCCCTTTTCGTTATCTTGCGCCCATGCTTTTTTCTGATATCATAGGACAAGGGGATGTAAAGCAACAGCTCGTTCAATCCGTACAACATAACCGGCTAAGTCATGCCATGATACTGCTTGCTCCCGAAGGTGCAGGCGGCCTTCCGCTCGGACTGGCTTTTACACAATACCTGGTTTGCGAAAACAAACAAGCACACGATGCCTGCGGCCAATGCGCCGCATGTACCAAAGCCTCTCAATTTGTACACCCGGACATTCATTACTCTTACCCGGTTATTCCGCGTAAAACAGGCGACAAACCTGTGAGTACCGACTATATCACCGAATGGCGGGAATTTGTAACTACACATGCTTATGGCAATGCGTACGACTGGCTGCAGTTTATAGGCGCCGAAAACAAACAGGGTAACATTACTGCTACTGAGTGTCAGGACATTATCCATAAACTGAACCTGAAAAGTTTTGAGAGTGGTTATAAGATACTGGTGATGTGGATGCCGGAATACCTGGGCAATGAAGGTAACCGCCTGTTGAAACTGATTGAAGAACCGCCTCAGAATACTTTGTTTATCCTGATCGCTGAAAACCAGGAACAGATACTGGCCACCATCTTATCAAGAACACATCTTATCAAAATAAATCCGCTGGCAAAAGAAGACCTGGTAACAGCGCTGATCCAGAAAAGCAATGTTCCTGCTGCAAAGGCCCAACAGATGGCTACCATTACCGCAGGCAATTACCGCGAGGCCCTGTACCTGTTGCAGCATTCAGATGACGACTATCATGAATTGCTCCGCAGCTGGCTGAATCACCTGTTTACCGGTAACCGGGTGGCCCTCCAGGAATGGATCGAAGGCATCTCCAGTGCAAAAACCGGCAGGGAAAATCAAAAGCAGTTCCTCCGCTATTTCATCAACCTGCTGGAACACACGCTCCGCCTGCAATACCTGGATAAAAGCCAGCTGGCTTTTTCCACAGAAGAAATGGACTTTGCGGCCAAGCTGGCCAAACTGGCCAACCTGGACCAGATGCAGGAAATTACAGAAGCCCTGAACAACGCCAGCTACTATATAGAACGCAACGCCAACGGAAAGATGCTATTTCATGCCCTGTCCATCAAGCTGCAATATATATTTAAAAAGAAACCTTTACCGGTTATGTAATAACCACCGGCATCCTGCGGGGCTTATCAGCTGCTTTTCCCTATCTTTGTTGCTTCCGGCCTTTTGTTTTTCTGAAAGGAAAAACGTATTTTGAAGAACTGGAATAACCTGAAATGCTTATTTATAAAATTTAAACTAATTAATAATATGGCTTGTGCCGGATGTGGTACGGGTGTGGAAGGGAAGCCGTCAGGATGCAAGAGTAATGGAGGATGCAGCACGGGAGGTTGTAACAGACTGAATGTGTTTGACTGGCTGTCCAATATTCCCCTTGGTGATAGCTTAGCACCATTTGACATTATAGAAGTGAGTTTTAACAATGGCAGCCGCAAGGACTTTTTCCGTAACGTAACCAAACAATTCTTTGATAAAGGAGAAATGGTTACTGTAGAAGGAGTTAGCGGATTTGACGTTGGTACAGTAAGCCTGACGGGCGAACTGGTAAAACTACAAATGAAGAAGCGACGCGCTGAAGACACACCCGAAGTAAAAAAAGTTCTACGCCGTTCAACTAACGACGACCTGCAGCGAATGAATGACAACAAGTCCCGCGAGAAAGAGGCGCTCATAAAATCCAGAGCCCTTGCCCGCAACCTCGGACTTGAAATGAAACTGGCAGAAGTGGAAATACAGGCCGATGGCCGTAAAGCCACTTTCTTCTACACCGCAGACGATCGTGTTGATTTTAGAGAATTGATCAAAGTATATGCCTCTGAATTCAGGGCCAAGGTGGAAATGCGCCAGATAGGCGCCCGCCAGGAAGCCGGAAAAGTAGGTGGCATCGGCAGTTGCGGCAGGGAGTTATGCTGCTCCACGTGGCTGTCTGATTTCAAAAGCGTGAATACTACCGCTGCCCGGTACCAGAACCTGTCTATCAACCAGGCCAAGCTATCCGGACAATGCGGCCGTTTGAAATGCTGCCTCAACTACGAGCTCGATACCTACCTCGATGCCCTGAAAGACTTCCCCGACGATGCGGATAACATTGAAACTGCCGGCGGCGTTGCCCACCTGCAGAAACGGGATATCTTCAAAAGCCTCATGTGGTATTCTTATGAAGGCAGTAACAAACAGTATCCACTCACCATTTCCAGGGCTAAGGAAATACGCCTCCTGAATAAGCAGGGTATTAAGCCAGATGACCTGAAACCGGTAGAAGTAGTAACCGCCAAACCAAAAGAAACGGATCTCGGATACGCAGATGTGGTTGGGTTAATCAGTCTGAAATCTCTCGAAAAAACAGCACAAAAGCGTAAACAGAAAGATAAAGACAAACAAAAACAACAAAGAGGCGGAGAACGTGGCGAGCGTGGAGAACGCCCGGAACGCGGGGAACCCAAACAAGCCCAGGGCCAGGGTCAGCCAAGAACTGATTCCCCCAAAGCTGGTCAAAGACCCGATAACCGCCAGCAAGGTGATCGTAAACCGAAGCCGGACAACCGCCAGCGGCAACAAGGTGGAGGCCAGCCCAAACAGGGTCGTGAACAACAACCCCGTAACGAGCAACAGCCACCACGCCCGGACCAACAGCAGGGACAAAGACAACCAGCTGCTCCGAAACAACCCGGACAACAACCGGCGCAACCCGGTCAGGGAGGCGCTCCCCGGCAAGACAGGCGTCCGCCACGGCATAAACACCGGCCGCCTAATCCTAATAAAAACAACAATCCTGAAAAGGGACAATAAAAATGAAAAAGACAACCAGCCGGTTGTCTTTTTTATTGCCTGTATATTTTAACGGGCACATGGGGCCTTATATCTCCTGTTAACATTACTTCCCGGATGCCTCTGCGATACTTCGGACCTGCGTATCTGATGGACTATCCATGCACTATCTATACTGTTCCCATGCACTCCTCATGCACTCCTCATGCACTATTGATGCACTATCCATGCACTATGTCCCCTCAGCCCCCCTTCGGGGACAGCAGATTTTTGAAATACCAGATGATGGAAATGTAATCAGAGAAAACCAAATAAAAGGCCGCCCAGACGAGGCAGCCTTTGTTAACAATTGGTTTTTGCTTATGAGAAAACTTAAAAAATGCTAATTTATATCTCTTCACAAAATCAATCACACAGGCGCCTCTACTGTCTGTCACACGGTTTTACGCTTCATTTTCAAACAGTAGCTTATAATAGTTCATGTTAGTGGCTTCGTCGAAACCGCGCTCAATCATCTCGCGGTTGCCATGAATATATACATGAAAGTTACGATCCAATTTCAGAATGCTCTTAAATACTTTCTGCTGTTTCTTTACAGCAGGTGCAGATATTTCAAATTCGTCAGGGATATCTTGTTGAAAATGATTCGCATATTCGTTTCGGTACTCCTTAAAAGAAGCTATGGCGTCGGGATGACCCAGTACTTCTTTCGCAAAATCGTCCAGTTGGAATTGTTCTTTTTCCTTGAAATAAGCGGCTGATTTATTTAACAGATCTACCTGATCCACTCTGTCCATCTCATACTCCGTTGGCAATTTGTTGTGTATAAACTGTTTACACATGTCCACCGCGGTTTCTGTCTGATGGTAACTATCCTCCCGGCGCTGTACCTGTAAAAAGGCATCCTTCCAATACACCGCCTCGGTTTGTTTGCTGTTGCTATCTACGATACTTACCTTAAAGCCCTCGGTTTCTTCCGTATTAAATACCAGACAACCTTTATCCAGCTTATTAATATTTATACCGTCCTCGTAATTTACCTGGTAATTCTCGTCTGCCAGAAATACTTTCAAATAAGTATCGCGGTTCTCCGACTTAAAAATGCCTATGGCTTCTACCTCTTCACCATCCACCTGACACTTGCTAAAGTAGGCTATATAAAGCTCTCCCCCTTTGATTTTAGGATGGGTGGAATGTTTATATAGATGTTTGGCAATATTGACCGACTGCTCCTGGAATTCATTTTGGTCAGTAAATATACGTCGACAATATTGAAATATTTCATTCAATTGCAGATCTGCGTCATGACGGAATCTGAAATACTCTGCTGCATTGGCAAACGGCTGAATAAAATATGTTACCAATAACTGGCTGATCGTTTCATCCTCCAGCTGCAAAGGCGCTTTGGAACAGAGCAGGGCCTCGTCGTTAGTGGGATTCCCTACCTTGTGTATCGTTAATTGCGCCAAATCTTTAAACTCCGAAACATGGATCATGGGCGCAAAATTAATAAATTAGTTGACAGGCAACAGATCCGTTTTCCCCGGTAATTATTTCTTGATAATTTCATTACATACCCTCCCTCCCATCCATATACGCTGAAAAATCTGGAATAGTTCCTTAATTTAAAGTTTCAAAATAAAACGAACATGAGAAAATATATCTGCCTGCTGGCAATGATGGCCGGATACGGCCTCCCGCTGATGGCGCAGCAAAAAAACACACACAGACCTGTATACGAAACCCGCGACCTGACAGCAGAAAATATGTTTTCCGTAAATATTGAAGGACCCAACTTTGACAAAGCAGGCAATTTTTACGTAGTAAATTTTCAACAGGATGGTACCATTGGTAAGATAAATACCAAAACCGGCGCCGGCGAAATATTTGTAACACTGCCCGATAGCAGCATCGCCAATGGCATTCATTTCAACAGCAAAGGAACCATGTTCCTCCCGGATTTCATCCGGCATAATGTGCTCACTATTGACATGAAAACCAAAAAAGTAGGCGTATACGTTCACTCTGATCAGTTCAATCAACCTAATGATCTCTGTATCAACAGCAAAGACCAGATCTTTGTCAGCGATCCCAAATGGGCCAGCAACACCGGCCAGATCTGGCGAATAGACCCCGGCAACCATACCCCCATCCTGCTCGAAGGCAATATGGGCACCACCAACGGTATTGAACTCAGCCCCGACGAAAAAACACTGTATGTAAACGAAAGCGTGCAACGGAAGATCTGGAAATACAAGGTGGATAAAGCCGGTAACATCTCCCGGAAAACCTTATTCGCTACCTTCCCCGACTTTGGTTTTGATGGTATGAAATGCGATAAAGTGGGAAATCTCTACGTGGCCAGGTGGGGAAAAGGCGTGATCGCCGTGCTGTCGCCGAAAGGAAAGCTGATCCAGGAAGTACCCCTGAAAGGAAAACAATGCAGCAACCTCGTGTTTGGGGATAAAGACGGCAAAACCGTGTATGTAACCCTGCAGGACCGGAAATGCGTGGAAACATTCCGGGTAACGATACCGGGTAAACGCTTTTAACTACGCTATAAAAAAGAAGGGGGACATCAGCTGATGTCCCCCTTCTTTTTAGTTATAACTTACTTTATAATCAGCAGCCAGCCCTTATTCTTTTCTACAGGGATGCTGGCATCTTTACCAAACACCTGCCCCTGCTGGAAGCTGCGTATATCCGGCGCCGTTATCACTGCCTTTGCAGGGTCTATGCCCAGCGCTTTCCAGTCGATGGTGAGTTTAACCGTGGTGTTTTCCGGCGCCCAGCTGGCCAGGGAAACCAGTACCGCGCCATCTTTCCGGTAAATAGTAGCCGGCACCAGCGGGTTATTGGTTTTAACCGGGTTGTTCTCTACCCAGTAGCCAATCATTTTTGTTCCCTGCATACCAAAATCATCCCACACTTTCCAGATAGGACGGGGATCAGATGTAGCCGTCCACGGCATGCGGTTAGTCATCCCATACACCATACCACGCCACTGGTTACCGCCATCCTGGAGCATTTCACCCATCAGGCCAAAGGGAATACCGCTTACTTCCGTGAGGAAAAAATCCGGATCATTCTTCTCATAATCAAAATATTCACCAAACCAAAGCCTGTTCAGGTAAGGGAAATGCTCCATATAAAGTACCGCACTGTTAATAAATCCATCGGATTTATTATACTGGTTGGCAGAATGCAGATCAATAATACCCGGATGGTTATCCTTTGTGAGCACACGTTTCACGCGCTTCATGGTTACCCGGTCAAAAGCCACATCGTCCAGGTAAATACCATCAATGCCTACGTTTTGCACCAGCCAGTTCATCCCTTCCACATAATAGTTATGCCAGCGGTTCATGCCGCTGTTGATGAGGGCGGCATCCTTAAACTCCGGTACAAACCACGCCGCGATGTAATCTTTACCTACGTGCTCCTGCAGCCAGGAGAAGCCACCGCCGTTACCGGAAGTATATACTTCATGCCCCAAACTGCGCAGCGGGAAGGTTTCCCAGGCATGGTTCGACAACTCCCTTACGGTATTATAGATCTTCACTTTCAATCCTTTCTGGTGCGCAGATGTAATGTAATCCTTCATTGCGCTCCATTCAATGAACGGATAGTTAATCCAGGGGTTGATGTCGTTGCCGTGGTGAATGTTTACCACCGTAGCCCCGGTAGCTTTAATGCTGTCGAGGTTATTATACCGGTGATAGAAACGGGTAGACCACTGGAAATCGGTGTTAACCGGGTGAAACGGCGTAATGATCAGGTGGAAGTTATAATACAGCACCTCTCCTTTATGCAGGGTTCTTTCACCACTGTAGTTGTTTACCAGTATGGCTTTCCCTTTTTCACCGATGGTGATACCGCCTTTATTGCCATTACCCCAGGAAGTGGGCAACAGTAAAGGTTTCTGCAGGTAGAAGTTTGTATTCAGCGGGCGTACGTAATTTTCATCCCGCAGGTTAAACTGGATACCGGCATTCACATCGCCGATCCAGGCGCCGTCCTGGTTTTTACTTTTCACATCCCACTTCCAGTCGATCTTTTCCGGACGTACCCCGCCCTTCTGGTTCAGCCCCATCATATACTTTGAGGCGCCTTTATCAAATGGCAGGTGCATCGTGATATCCTTCAGGGATACGTCTTCCAGGGCAGTTACTTTTACGGTATAGTCGAGGAAGCCGTCAAATTCGAGGGAGGCGTTTACTTCCATTTCCAGGCCGGTAGTGGTGTTCACTGCTTTCCAGCTGATTTTGCCGGGCGTTTGTTTGGTAACCTGCCAGCCATTGCTTTGCCAGTGAAGATCCTTGCCGGTAGCGGCATTGATGAAATGGAAATGTACCGGTTCGGTGAAAATATTTTTGGGCTGTGTGGACAGCGAAGTCATTTCAGGCGTAAAAAAAGTCTGGATCTGGGCAGGGAAGCCATCTTTGTTGATACTTACTTTACGGCCCAGTAAGCTGATCACGCTGTCTTTCATTTCCAGTGGCGTATAAGGGGCGATCACGGCGTCGTCCTGTGCCAGCGTGGAGTTCAGCCATTTCAGGCGGGTTTGTTTCCAGGGCTCGTTAAAGCCGCTGTTCACTGCCAGTTTATCCGTTACCGTTAGGGTGATCCTTACCGGCATGGCAGGCATACCTTCCGCCTTTACAGTGGCAATCCCTTTATAGATACCTGCTGCAGCGTTTTCCGGAACATCTATGCCGCACCACATGGCCTGTACTTTTCCCTCCGGGATATTCACCGTGGCTGAAAAAGGTTTTGCATCATAAGTGGTACCGGTGGTATTGATACAGTTGAGTTGTGTTGCCGGAATCGTTTGACCAGTAGCCGTTTTCAGATCGGCAAAAGAAATCTGTACATCCTTCATTTCATGACGGGCGTAAATGCCCAGCTGAAATGCGTAGTATTCTCCTTTACCGGCTTCGCCGGAGAAGGACTGCGAAGGTCCTTTCTTTATCCAGCGCTGTGGCAGGTCGTCCGTCATTTTAATGGGAAACTGCCTGTCTTCAGGGAACAGCATATAGCCGCCACCCGGATGTTTCAGCAGCAGTTGCTTTCTTTCTGCTTCCGTGGCAATTACTTCCATCGGGTAAAAAGTATTGAAGCTGTCGATGGCTTCCAGCTGCTTCACGGTGGTATTGGGCTTTATGCCTGCCGGTATGGATTGCAGCCAGTTGTTATCAGCGGTTTGTTCCGGCGCCAGGTACACACCTTTCGGATAGTTATCGCGGCCTTCATTCCTGGAGGGCAGGTAATAAATATAGTAGTCGCCTTTACCGGAGGTGGGTTCAAAGCAGATATCGCCTTGTTCACGGGTAAGCGCCAGCGCTTTTACGTTGGTAACCTTTTGTTTTGTTCTGGCATCTTCAATAATGATCCGTTTCAGCTCCGGATGTTCATCGCGGCGGCGCCAGGGGATTACTACGCGGGCTACGCCGGTGGCGCCGTTGAAGGTAACTACCGCACGGTGGTTACCGAGCGAGTCTGCATTCCAGTTGTTGTTGCTATTGGTATACTTCAACTCCTGGGCGAGCGCTGTGGTAAGGAAGCTGAAAGTAAGTCCTGCCAGCAGCAATCCTTTCCTGAAATTGCGGGAAGGGTGGTTTGTCTGATACATGAAGGATAATCAATTTTTTAAATGTTCACCGGTTATAAATTTACTACTGTTGCGGTTTCTTTTCCTGATTATTTTATAAAAGCAAAAGCCCCGGTGAACGGGGCTTTTACCGGTATTTCTATTGGATCGGGTTTTGCACCAGGTTAGGATCAAGCAATATTTCCTGCTCGGGAATAAAGTGTACCACCCTTGCATCTGTATAGGAAACTGTTTGCGGATTGGTTTGCACGCCGGGATAATTCCGGTATACATTCCGGTTGTTGCGGAACAGGTCAAATACACGATGTGTTTCAAAGGCCAGTTCCAGGCGGCGTTCGTCCAGTACTACATCCAGCACAGAAGCATAGCCATGCAGGTCTGATACGGTGAACAGTGCCGCGCCGCTTAATCCGGCTCTTTTACGGATGGTGTTTACATCATCGATGGCGGCAGCGTTATTGTTCAGCTTCGCATTGGCTTCTGCACGGATAAGGTACATTTCAGCCAGGCGCAATACCACCGGTGAACTGAGGGTAGGCACGTTATCCTGGTTGGAATATTTCAGCACATACCATTTGGGTACGCCGTTGCGGGAAGCCATTACTTTCTGGCCGCCGGCATTCACGGAATCCCGGCCATCAGCGCCTTTCAGGTAAACCGCCTGCACAAAGGAGTTACGGGCATCTGCCGGATATTTGTGCAGCAGATCGAGGTACGATTGCGAAGCATACATTTCGCCATAACCCATACCACCGGGCGACATATAATACATAGAGCCGATAGAGCCCCAGGTACGGTCGTCCTGCAGGGTATGATGAATAGCAAAGATGGTTTCCTTATTGTTTTCATTGGTTTTGGTATAGTATCCGGGAAGATCAGATGTATTCACCAGGGAATACTGACCTGAAGTGATCACAGAATCTGCATAAATACGGGCAGAATCATTTTTTCCCATGTAGAGATATACCCTTGCCAGTAAAGCCATAGCGCCGTATTTGGTGGCATAGCTGTTGGTGTTGGAGTTATCCATCAGGTCTTTTCCTTTCTTCAGATCTGCTACTACCTGCGCGTATACATCTTTTACGGTGCTACGTTTAGGCATCGCAGTTATATCGAACTTAGTTACCACCGGTACGCCCAGGTTAGTTGCAGGGTTCTGTGTATAAGGACGGCCGAAAGACCTTACCAGGCTGAAATGTACAAAGGCGCGGATGAACAGGTTTTCCCCGATCATTTTATTCACGGCATCCGACTTACCTTCCGTCATTACTTCCAGCAGCTTATTACAGCCGTTGATAGCCTTGTATCCTGCCCGCCAGATCTGCAATGCATTGGCCTGGTTGGTGAGGTGTCCGTAAGTATAAGAATAGAAGAGCGCATCGGTAGTGGCACCGCTCAACGCCACATCATCACTTGGGAACTCTCCCATCTGGAAATAGTTGCGCGTAAAACTTTCTTCTTTCAGTAACGCATAATTACCCACAGTAGCCGCCGGCCATTTAGTTTCATCTTTCAGGATATTATCATCCGGAACAGCACTATACGGGTCTTTCTTCAATGAACAGGAAGTAGCCACTGACAACAGCAACAGTCCTGCAAAATATTTCGACATGTGTTTCATGATCATCTCTTTTTAGCTCCTGTTAAAAATTAATTTCAAGACCTGCAAACCATTTGGTGCTGGACGGATACTTGATGTAGTTGATACCCCTGTCATCTACTTCCGGATCCAGACCGGAGAATTTGGTTAATGTCCACAGGTTATCACCGCCAATAGAAATTCTGGCGTTTCCAATATGCGCGCGGTCCAGCCAGGCTTTGGGCAACGCATAACTCAGGTTTACGTTTCTCAGACGCAGGTAGCTTCCGTCTTCCAGGAAACGGGAAGATGGTTTATGTGAGTTTTTATTTCCTTTGATAGTATACTTCGGATGGGTAGCCACATCGCCCGGTTTTTCCCAGCGGTTCCAGTCTTTATCCAGCTGCATCATATTATAGGTATAATACGCGCCATCATTATCCATCAGTTCACGGGTGCTGTTATATACATCATTGCCGGAAACAAAGGCCAGGAAGGCGCTGAGCTGGAAGTTTTTATAGGAGAAGGTATTACGCATACCACCAAAGAATTTTGGCGTGGCAGAACCCACAATCTGCAAAGACGCATCGTTGTAATTGTTGGTAGTGGTTTTGCCGGTTACATTGCCATTAGCATCCGTAACGAGTTTTTCCCACAGCGGATCACCATTGGCAGGATCTACACCCACCCATTTGCGCATATAGAAACTACGCATATCCTGGCCCTGTTGCAGGATGAAGTAACCACTGATCGGATCTACAATCTGGTTCTTTCCGGTATACAGTTCGGTTACCCTGTTTTTATTGAAGCCAATGTTGAAGTCGGTGCTCCATTTAAATGTACCTACCAGGTTATCTGTACTCAGGTTGATTTCAAGTCCTTTGTTACGCACAGATCCAACGTTCTGTGAAATGTAGCTGTAGCCGGCAGTAGCAGGCAGCGGCACGTTGAACAGGAGGTCTTTGTTATCTTTCTGGTATAATTCTATCGTCAGGTTAATCCGGTTAAATAATCCCAGGTCGATACCAATATTGGTATTATATGCTTTCTCCCACGAAAGGTTAGGCACATTGTACACGCTCTGGTAAGCGCCGGGGAAACCATTGTACTGTGTATTGATAGAATATGCCCCGATAGCGCTGTAGTCGCCGATTTCCGCATTACCGGTAGTTCCGTAGCTGGCTCTTAACTTCAGGTTGGTGATTGCTTTTATCTGCTTGATAAAATTTTCTTCAGATGCTGCCCATGATGCCCCAAAGGCATAGAAGTTACCATACTGCTGATTGGCGCCAAACTTGGAAGATCCGTCTCTTCTGAAGGAAGACGTGAAGTAGTATTTATAATTGTAGTTATAGTTGGCCTGTACAAAATAGGAATTAAAAGCGCGGGCTATTTTTGTACCGCCAATAGACATCGGCGAAGAAGTACCATCCAATACCTCTACTCCCTGCAGGATACCTTTACCTTTTGCATTGATATCATTGAGATTGGCTTGCTGGAACTCAGCACCTACCAGTCCGTCGATGTTATGCACCTTATTAATGGTATATCTTGCTTTCAACAGGTTGGAGCTGATATAACTCGCAGAATCCTGGTAGTAGTTATACAGGTTACCACGGTCGTCGGTGCCGGAGGAGGTACGCACATCCCCGTTGCTTTCCTGGTTGAAGTGGTAATATTGCGCGCGGTTGGTGGAGCTGAAAGACAACCATTTGGTGATATCGTATTCCAGTTTCACCAGGGCTTCGAGCGACTGTCTTTTATTTTTAATATAATTATACTGCTGGTCGTAGAGGAAGTTGGTCATATCCCTGCCATACCAGGTGGCGGCGGTGAGCGGGTTTACCGGCTTGCCTTGTTCGTCGTATGCCTTATCCCACGGGAGGTTGGTGTAGTACTGATACAGCGAACCGTTTGAATTATCGTGGTCGGAAGTTTGGGTTCCAGCAAAGTTGGCGCTGATGCGGAACTTATCGGTGATGTTATGATCCAGGTTGAGGCGGGCGCTGAAACGCTCTACACCGGTACCTTTCAGGATACCATCTTCTTTATAATAGTTACCGCCCAGGTAGAATTTTGTTTTTTCGTTACCACCGCTGGTAGATAATTCGTAGTTCTGGTTGGTGGCATTCTGGAAGGCCAGCTTCTGCCAGTTGGTGTTGATATTACGTTGAGATGGGTCCAGCGTGGCTCCTGCGGCTTTCTGCAGGTCGTACAGTTCTGTTCCGTTCATCAGGTGGAAATGGCCGGTATTGAGCTGGGCGGTTCCCACGTTGGTGCGGAAGTTTACCTGTGTTTTGCCCGCTTTACCTCTTTTGGTGGTAATTACCATTACGCCGTTGGCGGCGCGGGCGCCGTACAATGTAGTCGCGGCGGCATCTTTCAGGATGGTAACGCTTTCAATATCGCTGGGGTTGGGTAAACCGCCAATGATACCATCTACCACTACCAGCGGAGAGTTGCCCGCAGTAAGGGTTCCGTTACCACGGATGCGGATAACGGGTGCGGAAGCGGGGTCACCGGAAGTATTCCCTACAAATACGCCGCTTACTTTACCCTGCAACATTTTGTCCATGCTGCTGGCGGTTACGTCTTTCAGTTTAGCGCCGCTTACCGCCTGCGCTGCGCCGGTGAGGTTTTTGGTGGTAGTAGTGGTGTAACCCATTACTACTACTTCTTCCAGTTTCTTCGTATCAGGTTCCAGTTTAACATTGAGTTCGGAGCGTCCGCCTAATGTTACTTTCTGTTGCAGGTAGCCGATGTAGGAAAATATCAGTACGCTGTTTTCTGAAGGAGCCTGGATAGTGAATTTACCGGTGGCATCTGTTACTGCGCCGGTGCTGGCGCCTTCTACGGTGATGGTTACACCGGGCAACGGATCTTTGGTAGTGGCGTCTGTTACATATCCTGTTACCTTTACCTGTGCGGTACCCGTGGGAGTGATCACTACCAGGTTGTTTTCCAGTACGCGGAAAGTAACATTGGAGTTGTTGAAGAGTTCCTTCAGCACATCACTGATCTTTTTATCTTTCACATCAATGGTCACTGCCTTATTCAGATCAGTAAAGTTCTCGTTGTAGAAGAAGCGATAATTGCTGCTGTTTTCGATGAGTTTAAATACATCTTTCACGCTTTTATTTTCAGCATGCAGTTCTTTTATTTTATCCTGCGCGTAAGCATTAGCGGATACCTGTAAAAAACCTCCGAAAATCAGCAGACCCGTCAATTTCATCATGAGCAATAATTTTCGCCCGGGGCAAAATAATGCCGCCAGGTTTGCAGTGGATTTCATAAACTTGTATAGATTTTAGTTAAACGATAATTACGGTGGTTGCCCGTCGCAAAGGCAATTCACCATTCAGTGATTTTCGTTGATTGGGGTAAGTCGCATTACCCCAATTTTTTTAGTCCTTCATGTCGGGCATGTAAGTTGGTTTTACAGGTGATAGAATGATGGTTCTCTCTTCTCTCCGGCCATTACCGGGTCTTAAATGCTTTATTATATTTTTCTCTCAGCTCCTCATCCAGCGCCAGGGTAACTACACCTTTGTCTATGGTGTATTTCAGCGGTGCCGTGAGCTTTAGAATGTTCAGTACCTGTTCCAGCGTTTCCTGACGGAAAGTGCCACTGAAGCGGTATTCTTTCAGTTCCTGTTCTTTAAAGATCACCTTTACATTAAACCTGCGTTCCATTGTAACCGCCAGTTCGTCCATTGTTTGAGCGGCCACTATCCAGTTGCCGTCTTTCCAGGCGGTATATATTTCTGTATTGTTCACTTCCCTGCTTTCTATTGGGGCAGCTGTAGAGCTGTCGCCGCCGGATACAGGCGTTTTCGGTTGTTCACTATCGTTTGTCGACAACGGTTTTTTATACACAACATGTTGATGTGGTTTCATCATGAGTCCGAAAGGCGTAGTGGTTTTGCTGCCATCTATCTTCACTTCTCCGTCTACCAGGGTGGTCACTACAGTTTTATCTTCCGGGTATGCTTTTACATTGAAAGATGTACCCAGCGCGAGTATGCTCAGGTCGGAGGCCCTTACTGTAAAAGGCTTTTGTGCGTTGGTATGCACTTTAAAGAAAGCCTCTCCTTCCAGTTTTACTTCGCGGCCGCGGAGGTTGTAAGACTGTGCATACTGTAGTTTACTACCTGCGTTCAGCCATACTTCCGTACCATCAGACAATTCAATTTTGGTGGTGGCCCCTTTTGGGCTGGTTACCGTTACCAGCGCGTTACTGTTGTTGTCTTTTTTACCGGAAGCCCAGGCATATACCAGGCCGCCGCCGATTAAAAAAGGCAAGGTGTAAGAGGCGGCCACACGGAAATAATATTTCCATTTATTTACCGCCAATGGCGCTTCTATGGCCGTTCTATACTGCAAACTATCCCAGGCGGCGCCGGCATCATAATTTCCTTCCCGTGCCGTTGCCTGCCACGCATCCCTGAGCTGCAGGAAATAAGACTGGTTCTCCGCCGTAGCATTGATCCAGTGCGTTAGCGCTGCTTGTTCATCCGGGGAAATATTGCCGGATAAAAAACGTGCGATCAGGTCATCTGCCTGCTCCTGTGTATAGTTAGGCCCCATCATATAGAAAACAAGTAGTAAGACAACATTTAATGCCGGGTAGGGTGACAAGAGAAGAAAAAAAACTTTTTATTTACTTCAGAAGAGGAAGTAATTCATCGCGTAACCTTTGCAGGGCGCGGGTCATCTGCGTTTTCACGGTATTGATGGAAATGCCGAGGTGGCGGGAAATTTCGGGGTAACTCAGTTCTTCAAAACGGCTAAGCCGGAATACATCCTGGCATTGGGGTGGTAATTTGCGGATTGCCTTTTCGGCTATCAGCTCCAGTTCGGATTGCTCCAGTTTTTCGGCCGGCGAATGCCCGGAGGCGATGCTGAAGAGAGCAATACGGGACTCCAGCTGCTGAAGTTGTTCGCTGCCATATTGCGCCTTCACTTTGTTTTGCTTGATGTAGTTGAGGCAATTATTCTGAACAGCGCGGTACAGGTATGCTTTTTCAGATACCTGAATGTCCAGCTCCTTATACTTTTCCCATATCTTCAAAAAAGTATCCTGCACAATTTCTTCTGCCAGTTCATGTCTGTTTACAAAATCAAAAGCGAATGTACAGAGCGCGGGATAATACTCTTTGAATAATGACTCAAAAGCGGGTAGTTGACGTTGTTTCCGGTTAATATTTTTACTTACTTCCTCCAAAGTATTCCTTCGTCCACAAGATTGTTCACTGTGGCGAAAAGATACGTAAAGTAGGTTCAATAAAAAAACGCGGGTTATAGGCCCGCGTTTTACCATCTTTAACTCGTTGAATTACATACATAAACCGCCACAGGTGCTGATTGTCTGACCGGTTACATAACCGCTCATATCAGACGCCAGGAACAGGCAAACGTTGGCAATATCTTCCGGTGTACCGAAGCGGGCCAGCGGAATCTGGGCAATATAATTGGCAGCACCCTCTCCTTCTTTGAGGTAGCTGGTCATGTCTGTTTCTACAAAACCCGGAGCCACGGCGTTGCAACGGATGTTACGGCTGCCCAGTTCCTGTGCAATGGACTTGGTAAAGCCGATGATACCTGCTTTGGAAGCGGCATAGCTGCTTTGGCCGGCGTTGCCCATGATACCGATTACGGAGCTCATATTAATGATGCTACCGCTTTTTGCTTTCATCATTGGGCGTATTACATGCTTGGTCATGTTATACACGCTCTTCAGGTTGACGTTCATCACATCATCCCATTGATCAGGACTCATGCGCAACAGCAGGTTATCTTTGGAGATACCGGCATTGTTCACACAAATATCAATTTTACCGAATTCTTTCAATACATCCGCCACCAGCGTTTCAGTTTCCTCATAAACGCCTGCATTGGATTTATAAGCTTTTGCTTTTACACCCAAAGCGGTCAGTTTTGCTTCCAGTGCCTGGGCTTTTTCATCGGAGCTAACGTATGTAAATGCTACGTTTGCTCCCTGTGCTGCAAATTTCAAAGCAATTGCTTCCCCGATACCACGGCTGGCGCCTGTTACTATGGCTACTTTGTTCTCCAGTAATTTCATGTTATAGTTGATAGGTTTTAAGCATTCATATGATCTGCCGCAAATTGCAGGATTTCTTCCAGGTACTTGCGGTCGTTGTTCAACCGGGGAACTTTATGTTGTCCGCCCAGCTTGCCTTTGCTCTTCAGGAACTCGCAAAAAGTTCCTTCCGGCAGCACATGCACTACCGGCATGTGCAAGGCAATATCTTTATATCTTTTGGCCTCGTAATCTGAGTTGATAGCTTTTAAAGTACTGTCCAATACAGTGGTAAAGCGGTTCAGGTCATCCGGGGCTGCTTCAAATTCCACCAGCCATTCGTGTCCGCCGTTGCCATGATCGCTGAAATAAACGGGAGCCGCGGTGTAGTCATTTACCACTGCGCCGGTAGCTTCACAGGCTTTGGCGACTGCGGTATCTGAATTCTCCACAATCACTTCTTCTCCAAAGGCATTAATAAACGACTTTGTTCTGCCACTGATTTTAATACGGTAAGGGATCAGGGAGGTAAACTGGATGGTGTCTCCTACCATATAGCGCCATAAGCCGCCATTGGTGCTGATAACCAGGGCATAGTTTTTACCCAGTTCCACTTCCTGCAGTTGCAGGGTTTGCGGATTTTCCTTGTCTAATTCCTCCATAGGCATAAACTCATAGAAGATGCCATGATTGAGGAACAACAACAAACCTTCTTCTCCTATCACATCCTGGGCTGCAAAGAAGCCTTCGGAAGCATTGTAAGTTTCCTGGTAATGCATTAAGGGCTTGCGGATCAGTTTTTTAAACTGTTCGCGGTAAGGAGTAAAGCTTACGCCGCCATGCATATAAAGTTCCAGGTTAGGCCATACATCGGCCAGGTTGTCGGTACCGGTGAGTTCAAAAATACGTTTGATCAGCACAATGGTCCAGGTAGGCACCCCTGCAATAGAGGTTACATTTTCATGGATCACGGCGTTGGCCATACGTTCTATCTTTTCTTCCCATTCGTCCATGAGCGCTATTTCCAGGTCCGGTGTACGGATCATATTGCCGTAAAACGGCATATTCTGGAGCATTACGGCACTGAGGTCACCGAAATAGGAGTCGCTGTTTTCAGAGAGTTTGTTCACCTGGTGGCTGCCGCCTATTACCAGTGATTTACCGGTAAATACATCGGAGTCCGGGAAATTATTGTAATAAAGGGAGATCACATCCCTGCCGGAGCGGTAGTGACATTCATCCAGGCTTTCCACTGTTACGGGGATAAATTTGCTCTTATCCGCAGTGGTTCCACTGGATTTTGCAAACCATTTGATGGGTGTATTCCAGAGTACATTCTGCTGTCCCTCCATCGTGCGCTGTATATAAGGCTTGATGGTATCATAGGTATGAATAGGAACACGCTGTTTATATTCGTCTATCTTATAAATCTTTGAAAAGCCGTACTGCTTACCGAATTCGGTATACTGAGCGGCACTGATAAGGTTTTGGAATACCTGCTGCTGCACCTGAACGGGATACTGCATGAAATACGCAATACGCCCCATTCGCAATCTTGCCAGTTGTGATATTGCAGGACTTAAAATTCTCATATAGGATGCTGTAGAATTATTTTTATTGTTTAGCTGCTTCGTCCAGGTAATCTTTACGGCGAAGAATAAAATTCTGGCCAAGATACACTTTTCTTACCTGTTCATCGGCTGCCAGCTCTTCGGCGGATCCTGATTTCAGGATTTTACCTTCAAACAATAAATAAGCCCGGTCAGTAATGGACAATGTTTCCTGAACGTTGTGGTCGGTGATCAGGATACCTATATTTTTGTATTTCAGTTTGGCTACGATTCCTTGGATATCCTCCACGGCAATGGGGTCGATACCGGCAAAAGGCTCATCCAGCAGGATAAACTTCGGGTCCACCGCCAGTGCGCGGGCAATTTCGGTACGACGGCGTTCTCCCCCGCTCAATACATCACCCGGGCTTTTTCTTACGTGCGTAAGCCGGAATTCAGACAAAAGGCTTTCCAGCTTCTCTTTCTGCTCCGCCCTTTTCAGGGTGGTCATTTCCAACACGGCGGCAATATTATCCTCCACGCTCAGTTTCCGGAACACGGAAGCCTCCTGTGGCAAATAACCAATACCCATCTGCGCCCGCTTGTACATGGGCAGCTTGGTAATGTTCTGGCCATCCAGGTACACATTCCCTTCGTCGGGCTTAATAAGCCCCACTACCATGTAAAAGGAGGTGGTTTTACCGGCTCCGTTAGGCCCCAGCAGCCCTACAATCTCCCCCTGGGACACTTCCACAGATACATGGTTTACCACCGTTCTGTTGCCGTAACGCTTTACCAGCTGGTCTGTATGTATTCTTAATGTCATATGATCAAACTTAGCAAAAATAAACAATTCATTCAGTTAGCCTAGTTATAGTTATCCTAAGATTAAAAATGATCTGATAATAATAAGGGGATATCTTATTTTTGCCCGCGTAATTTTAGCAGGAAGCTGGCTTTATATCCAGCCGCCTTCCTCAAAGCTTATAACTTTATGAAAGTAACTGAACATATTGCCAAGGCCAAAGACACCCTGATTTCTTTTGAAATCCTCCCTCCGCTTAAAGGAAAGAGTATTGAGTCTATCTATGACCACCTGGATCCGCTGATGGAATTCAAGCCCGCATTTATCAATGTGACCTATCACCGCAGCGAGCATATGTTCAAGAAAAAGGCGGACGGATCCTTTGAAAAGGTGGAAATCCGTAAACGCCCCGGTACTGTAGGTATTTGTGCGGCCATTATGAACCATTACAACGTAGATGCGGTACCACACCTCATTTGCGGCGGTTTTAGCCGGGAAGAAACAGAAAATGCCCTGATAGACCTCAACTTCCTGGGTATCGACAATGTACTGGTTTTACGCGGAGATGCGCCCAAAAATGAAACTTTCTTTGAACCCGACCCACATGGACACAGCTATGCTATTGAATTGCTGGACCAGGTGGCACATATGAACAACGGCGTTTACCTGGAAGACGATCTGCAAAGCGGCGTAAAAACCAATTTCTGTATCGGCGTAGCCGGTTACCCCGAAAAACACTTTGAAGCGCCCAATATGCAAACAGACCTGTCGCACCTGAAACGTAAGGTGGAAAACGGGGCTGATTATATTGTTACACAAATGTTCTTCGACAACCAGAAGTTCTTCGACTTCGTAAACAAATGCCGTGAAATGGGTATTACCGTGCCTATCATCCCGGGACTGAAGCCATTAACTTCCCGGAAGCAGATGACAATGCTGCCACGTATTTTCCATGTGGATCTCCCTACAGACCTCTCTACAGAAATCCTGAAATGTAAAACAGACAAGGATGTGGAACTGGTAGGTACCGAGTGGCTCATTGCACAGTCGAAAGAACTGAAAGCCTTTGGTGTGCCGGTACTGCACTACTACACGTTGGGTAAACCTAAGGTGGTGCGTCAGGCGGTGGAAGCCATTATGTAGCTTATCCTAACTCCTTATAAAAGCAGAAGGGAAGGACAAAAGTCTTTCCCTTTTTTGCTGTCTTTCATATAAAAAAAATGCCATCACGTAGATACGTAGTGGCATATCCCTATAACTGTCACACTTTTAATTATAACTGTCCAATGATTGAAACCATCTTCCGATGGTATCTTTCGCTAATAAGACGCGGTAAAAAGGAATGACCCCTATCTCCTTTTAAAAAAAATAAAAAAGACTGCCGTGGGGGGCAGTCTTTCTAAAAGTCATTATCCAACAACATTATTATTTCCGGGGAAACAAATACCCGAAAGAAATACGGAAGCTACGATTCAGCTCTTCCGAATTTTCCCTGGTGCTTACATTTATGAAGCCAGAAGAATACCCTGCAGTGAGTATAAATCCTTCGTTAAACTCATAGCCCAACAGGAAATTTGCTGAAACGTCTACCGGGTTGGCGTGTATTTCATTAGCGTTTCCGGGAACAGTTTCATCACCATCAAACTTTACCTTCTTTGTTTCTTCTTTAGTACCTTCCCTGATATAAGTGGCTTTCCCGCCAATGCCACAGGACAGGCCGGGACCAAAGCCGGCTACTACTTTACCCTGCCCCAATCTTTGCTTAAACAGAAAGTTAACCGGTAATTCCAGGTAGTTATATCTGAACTTGGCGATATAGTAATAGTTGCCGGTTGACTGCTCCGGGCGCGTTCTGTAACCAGCAACGCTGTAATACAGCGCCGGCTGTATCGAAAACCATTTCGCCAGGGGGATATCTGCTAAAATGCCTGCATGAAAAGCAGGCAACATGAACTCATTACGGTCCGGAACATCAGCAGGGTCGGTTAACTTCATACTGGCGCCGGTAAAGCCGGCCTTTAGTCCAAATCTAACTTGTGCGGTTGCCATCTGAACAACCAGCAGGGCTACAACAATCAGAATATTTTTTTTCATGTACGTTTAAGTATAAATCCGTCCCCTGTTAACAAAAACCATTCCTCATAAAAACAATTACCAGTCTTCCCGGTCAAAGAAGAAACCGAGGCTTACGCCCCAATACCTGTTTTTATAATTGTTCTCCTGTGATTGATCAATATCTACCATTCCGTAGCCATATTGGGCACTTAAGGAAAGACAGCAGTTCAGCTCCAACCCGGCTATAAAATTAAGACCTGCATCCCAGCGTTGCAGGGTCATGTTGGTACCAAAAATATTGGGAGATGCTTTAAAATCCACCCGCTTGGATCCCGATTGAACCAGTTTATTGTCGCTGTAAGCAGATACGCTGTAATCCCCGCGCATACAATAAGCTGCATAGGGACCAGCACCTACCAGCAGTTTGCCAAAGCCTACCGGCACTTTGTATACCAGGTGAACCGGCAGTTCCAGGTATTGCAGTTTCAGCTTTGTTACTCCCGATGTAAACAAATTAACAGGGTGGGATACTGCGTAATCCAGCCCTGCACCTTTTTCTACGTAACTGACGCCTGGCTGCAGGTAACCATTTTTAAACAGGGGTATGTTCGTATAGATGCCCGCCTGCCAGCTATCTATTTTTTGGGTGCCCGGCGCATATCCATTCCCGGACGACTCCAGCCCGGTATTGATATAGCCGCCACGAATACCCAAACTTACCTGTGCATGTGAGGTAACTGTAACAAAAAAAAGTGTTACAAAAAGAGGAGTAAAAATTTTCATCAGTGGTTCGGTAATAAAAGGATTAAGAATATCACAGTGACATCATTTTGGGGGAAAAGTCTTAATGCTCAGTCGGTTATTGTACGCGAAATTAAACAAAGGTTTTCATAAAAATAAAAAACCACCCGAAATTAGCGGGTGGTTAATAAAAAGTTCATGCGGAGCATAGTTATCTGCCTCCAAACTTATAGCCAACAGATACGCCGAAGGACGTATTTTTAAAGCTACGGTCATTATCTGTGTTATCTGCCGTATTTATCAGACCCAGGTCGGTATTCAGACCGAAATACAGTCCTACAGGCAATTCATAACCTACATTGATACCCAAACCGGCATCAAATCTTTTTTGTTTCAGCACGGTGGCTTCATCATCATACACATCTAAGTCGCCAAATCCGGTATCCTTGATCTTTCCGCCCAAACCATAAGCTAAATAAGGTCCTGCAGATAATACCAGCCTGCCGGTACCTACTTCTGGTTTAAACATAAAGTGAACGGGCAACTCCAGATAAGACAAAGTCGTTTTCACATCAGTATCCTTGTCTTTACCCCCTTTACCGGAATAAAGTAATCCTGTTCCGATATAGAATTCATCTGCCAGCGGAATGTCTACTGTAACCCCGGCCCTTATACCGGTAAGAATAGAACTGGTTTTCTTTCCACTGTTTAGAACAGCATTTTTTGCAGTCATGCTGGAAAACTGAGGCCCTGCAACAATACCCCATTTAGCCTGGCCAAAAGAAAGGCTGGCTACCAATAATGCGGCTGCAGATAATAATACCTTTTTCATGTGTGATGTAATTTGAATGATTAAAAAAAGCGATACCCACAGGTCAGGTATCGCTTCCCTAATTTTTTGATTGCCAACTAATGAATGAACCTGTTTTTTGCTTGCTTGCTGTTATTACAATTTAATTCCGTAATTGTTTGTTAACCGGTTATTTTCCACCAAACAAATAACCTACAGAAACACTGAATACACGGTTTTTACCCTTGTCATCTGTGCTGTTGTCCTGACCGGAATTCACTTTGGCAAAACCAATACCATACTGGGCAGAGACCAGAAAATTGCTAAGTTCCGCACCAATCTGTACGTTACCACCCCAGTCGAAACGTTTCATTTTATTGTATGCTGTGTTTGGATCGTTATTAAACGGGGTATCATCATCCCATTTAATACTTTCTGAACCACTGCCATGTACTCCGGCAATAGTGGTTTCATACTTTTGCTTACCGGCAACACCAAATGCAAAGTAAGGACCAACACCAGCAAAGAGACTTGAACTTTCACCGATTGGCAACTTAGCCACGAAGTTCAGAGGAATCTCAATGTAGGATGGATTTACGGTGTACTTTGCATATGGATTAGTGGTGGAATTGTTCTTGTCCCCGGTTTCAAGCTTGGTACCCTTGGTTGTATAAAATACACCGGGCTGAAACGACAAAATCTTCGGAACTAACGGTAAATCTGCAATGGCTCCCACATTAAAACCGGATAATGAACGACTGTCTTTTGTATTTCCGGAGTTATCGTAAGTAATGTTGGAGAGGTTCCAGCCAGCCTTAATCCCAACTCTCGCCTGAGACATCGCTGCAACTGAAATCGTTAATGCGGCGAATGATAATAACATCTTCTTCATGATCTTTGGTTTTATGGTCCGGTACCACAAAGCCAAAGACTATGCCAAAGGAATGTTAAAATCTATCAACTATTTGATTTTCAATATATATCGAGGCGCATATTCTACGTTCTACACCCCTGTTTCTACAACTTAGCCGCAGCGTCTTTTGGGGTAACCCGGTCCAGAAACTCCTGTAATTGCTCCACTCCCAGTCTTTTTGCCACAATTTTTTTCTTTTCATCCAGTAAATAAACCATGGGGGTGCTGTAAACATCGTACAACCTGCGGTAATTCGTTTCACCTTGTGGATCTGAGCCGTGTATCCATCCATTCAGATGATGTTCGTGAATGAATTGCAGCCATTCCTCACGGGTACCTTCCGTTTTAATGCCGATCATAGCCACTCCTTTCCTCTTCCAGCTTGCATTCCAGGCAGAATCCAAACGGGGGATCTCTGTTTTACAGTGTCCGCAGGTGGGGTCCCAAAAAACAAGCACTGTGAATTTCGCGGGAGTTTTATACAGGGAAAGCGACCTGGCGGCGGTATCTTTATACTGCAGCGGAGCGGCCTGGCGGCCAATCAGGTTAGGCGCCATCGTATATGCCCTGTCTACAATTTTATTGAGTTGTTCGTCATTCAGCCAGAACGCTTCCCCGGGAACGTAATATTTTTCCACAAGGTGTACAAAAACTGCATCCATACCCATATAAGGCGAGCTCTCGTAATTATAGGTAAGCCACCACAACACAAACTTGAAAACCTCTTTGCTTTTGCGGGTACGGGCAATCATAGCATCGCAGTCCACAATAATAGAATCGGGATGTACCGGTACAAGTTGGGTAAAATATTTCTTCAGTTTCCCTTCCAGGACAGGCGTTCTTACCAGGCGATCGCTTGCAAGATCAACCTCATCCCAGTAATGATCTTTAAAATAATGATAGGCAAATAAAGAATCTGCTCCTGCCGGTGGTGGCGGTACTACCGGTTCTTTCATGGCCAGGAAGATGGTGCTGAGAATATTGCCGGGATGTTGGGCAATAAAGCCTGTCCTGAATTCCTGGATTTTCTTTCCAAGTTCCTGTTGCAAGGGCTGTACCTTGGCAGAATCTGCGGCTGTGCGGGCCGTTTGCAGCTGTTGCTGGATACTGCGGCTCAATGTTTCCTGCTGGAAAAGAAATTTATTGTAGGCCAGGAACCCATCGTTATCGGGGCTGCCTTTGTATACCGTTTTATTAACAAGATCGCTGGTGTCGATGGCTACGCTGAAAACCTGTTGCTTATCTATCAGGGTTTCAATATACTGCTGTTTACCGGGCAGTACCAGCAGGTAAATGCCTGGCAGCAGTTTTTCTTTGCCTTTCAGTACCACTTCTCCCGCAGGACTTACTTCTGCAGAGTCGGCCAGGTAGGTGGATCTGCCCATGTAATGAGCCAGGAAAAACTTCCCGCCGGTAAAGTTTTTCAGCTTTACAGAAATCTGGTAACCCTGCGCCTGCAGGCTGAATTGCACCAGGAGGGCCGCTATCAGTAATGAAAAAAGTTTACGCATAATATTTGAAAGCAATATGTAAATGTAAGCGGAAAAAAGTGAAAAAGGAAAGAGGTGTGCTGAGTGGTAATTCGTATGAATTACGATGCAGGATTCAGCATTTCAATTACCTTTGCAGCCGTGAGGAAAAAAAACGTTGTTTTAGAAAATGTACCGGTTACTGCTTATGCGGCAGAAGGTAAAGCCCTGGCCCGTCATGACGGGAAAGTGATATTTATTGAAGGCGGAGTAGTGCCTGGCGATGTGGTGGATGTTCGTCTTGGTAAAAACAAAAAAGACTGGGCAGAAGGGAAAGTGGTTCACTTTCACAGCTATTCGGATAAAAGAGTAACTCCTTTTTGCCAGCACTTTGGCACCTGCGGGGGATGCAAATGGCAAATGCTGCCTTATGCCCTGCAGCTGGAGTACAAACAACAACAGGTGGCCGACCACCTGCAACGCATTGGAAAGTTGGCGCTGCCGCCAATGGAACCGATCCTGGGCAGCGCTCATACTGAACATTACCGCAATAAACTGGAGTTTACCTTCAGCAACAAGGCATATCTTACTAATGAAGAGATCAGGGCCAATGATGGCGAAATACCTGTAAGACCCGCGCTGGGCTTCCATGTACCAAAGCTGTTCGATAAAGTACTGAATATAGATACCTGCTACCTGATGCAGGAGCCCGTAAACCTGATCCGCAACACCATCCGTGAATATGCAGTTTCCCACGATCTCACATTTTATGATATCCGTGCACAACAGGGATGGCTGCGTAACCTGGTGATCCGCCTTTGTACTACCGGGGAAATTATGGTAAACCTGGTGATCCATCATGAAGACAAGCCCAACAGGATTGCCCTGCTGGATCATTTGCTGAAAACGGTGCCGGCCATTACCACAGTGCTGTATACCATTAATCCGAAAGGAAACGATACCATCTTCGACCTGGAACCGAAGATTTATTTTGGTAAAGGATATGCAGAAGAAAAACTGGAGGATTTTGTTTTTAAGATAGGTCCCAAGTCATTTTTCCAGACGAATACTTACCAGGGAGAAGTATTGTACAAGGTAACAAGGGATTTTGCAGGATTAACCGGATCCGAGATCGTATATGACCTATATTGCGGTACCGGCAGCATCGGCATCTTTGTTTCGCGCAATGCCCGCAAAGTGGTGGGTATTGAGCTGATAAAGGAAGCCATAGATGATGCAAAGGAAAATGCCGCCCGTAATAATGTGGATAATGCCACCTTTTTTGCAGGCGATGTAGTGGATATTTGTAATAATGAGTTTTTTGCACAACATGGTCAGCCGGATGTGATCATTACTGATCCCCCACGGGCAGGCATGCACGAAAAACTGGTGAATAAACTGCTGGAGATCGGCGCCCCCAGGATTGTATATGTTAGTTGTAACCCCGCTACACAGGCCAGGGATCTGGCTTTGCTGGATTCGCTCTATACAGTGGAAAAGGTACAGCCGGTAGATATGTTCCCGCACACCCATCACATCGAAAATGTGGTGTTGTTGAAAAAAAGAGATAATAACTAGCAACAATGAACGAGTACAGGCCCGGAAAATTTCAGTACCTGCCGATGGTGATCAAAAATCTGATGATCATTAATGGTTTGGTTTGGTTAGTGCAGGTTACGCTGCTGAGCAAATTTGATTATGATCTGAGTCGTTTGTTTGCCCTCCACTACTGGGGCTCCGAACTATTCAAACCACATCAGTTCATTACGCATCTGTTCCTGCACGATCCGAAGAACATATTGCATGTGCTCTTCAATATGTTTACCCTGTGGATGTTTGGCGCTACCCTGGAAAACCTTTGGGGCCCCAAGCGTTTCCTCATTTTTTATATAATATGCGGTTTGGGCGCAGCCCTGTGTCACATGGGCGTACTCACTTATGAAAATGTGAGCCTTAACCGGTATGCCGCGCAATTCCTGAATGATCCCAGTTTCTCCAATTTTGTGGCGCTGGATAATAAGTTCGACATCGGCAACCTGGCCAACTTTAACATGGAAAGCCTGAAAAGTGCATTGGCGGCCCGCGATCCTGCGGCTATGGAAATGGCAAGCCTTTATGTTAAAAACTACGTTAACTATTACCGGAATGGCGCCACACTGGGCGCATCCGGTGCAGTATATGGCATCCTGTTCGCATTTGGGTACCTGTTCCCCAACCGGTACCTGTACTTCTTTGCGATGATCCCCATCAGGGCCAAATTTGTGGTAGGCTTCATGATCCTGGGGGAACTGTATTCCGGTATCCAGAATTCTGCGGGCGATAATGTGGCCCACTTTGCCCATCTCGGCGGCGCACTCTTTGCTTACCTGCTGCTGAGAGGATGGAGTAAGAAGAGAACAGATTTTTATTAAGACAACTGTATTATTGACGTATTTTTGTATTGAAAAATATTTGTACCATGCATGCGTTGGAAAAAGAGAAATTGCCCCGCCTCTCTTTAGGAGAAGGAAGAAATATGGTGACACACCTGATGGTCGTTAATCTTACGATTTTCGTTTTCCTGTTTTTTACGCTTGTAATATACCAGATGGAACAGGTGGGTGAACCCCGGTTTCACCAGGATATTATGACCTGGCTGAGGCTTCCGGCAGATCCATCCAAATTACTGACCCGTCCCTGGACGCTGGTCACCTCCTTATTTACACACATCAGCTTCTGGCAGATCTTCTCCAATATGGTGTGGCTGTGGTGCTTTGGCACCTTCATGCAACACCTGGCAGGCTACCAGCGGATTTTACCGTTATATCTCTTCGGAGGTCTCTGTGGTAATCTTATGTATGTGGCGGCTATGCAGCTGATCCCGTCTTTTCATGCACTCGCTGCCAATGAATATACACTGGGCGCTGCCGGCAGTATTATGGCAATAGCTGTTGGCGTTACCACTATCGCTCCGCGCTACCGCATATTCCCTTTACTGGCAGGAGGTATTTCCCTCTGGATCATCACCCTGGTTTTTGTAGCGCTTTCTGTTGGAGCATTAATGGCGTCCTCCAGCTACGGATACACCTACATCCCGGTACTGGCAGGCGGTGCACTGGCAGGCTGGCTTTATATGTACCAGTGGAAAAAAGGCAGGGATATGGGCGCAGGCTTCAACAAACTGGCCTTTAAACTCACCCATGTATTTCACCCGGCATCACAACGCATTAACCCGGATGATTTTAAAAGAAAGAATACTTCCCAGCCGGATGCAGAACAACAACCGTACAGACGCATTGGCAAAGTGCCGGAGCAGAAACTGAACGAAATCCTTGATAAGATCAACGAAAACGGTTTGGCGTCCCTTTCTGCAGAAGAAAGAGACACGCTGTTAAGAGCAAGTAAAACAGAATAAAAGTATTACGGATTAGAAAATACTTTCACTAATAACAGGGAAGATGCAGGCACTATAAGACCGCGCGCATCTTCCCTTTTTTTTGTACTTTGAAAATATTAATTCGTAATTGCTTGTCCCCCTATGCTGAAAATCATTGTACGCCGTACCTTGCTCTGGAGTAACATTTGTTTGGTGGCGGCCCTTCTCCTCAGTACCTTTCTTCCCGGTATCAACCCGGGTAAATGCTGGCCCGCCGGCTTTTCCGGATTCTTCTTTCCCGTTCTCTTCCCGCTTTGTTTTTTATATACCTGCGTATGGGCATGGTATAAAAAACGGAAATATGTGCTGATGAATATAATGGCTATACTCTGTGCAGTGCCCGCAGCATTAACTACCTGGGGCGTTCACATCTTCCGGAAAAATATAATCAGCAAGGAAACCAACAGCAGGCAGTTTACGCTCATGACCTATAATACCAGCAGTATGGGTTTAGAGAGATATGTAACGGATAAGGACAAGGAAGCGGCGATCTACAACGCCATTGCGTCCGGCAGCCCGGACATTCTTTGTATGCAGGAGTTTTACACCAACGATACACCCGGTAAGGATCAGCATATGCAACGCATCAAATCCGCCGGGAACTACCCGTATCATTACTTCACCGGCGACAAAATCCACTGGGAAAGCTGGCATTACGGCATTGTGCTGTTTTCCCGTTATCCTGTGATCGCTGCCTCGGCAATCCCCTGCGGGGAAAGCGAAACGGGCAGCGGCAGCACTTTCCTCCGGGCAGATATTGCCATAAAAGGAGATACTATCCGGGTGTTTGCTGTTCACCTCATTTCGTATATGTTTAAAGGTGAGGATTATGAAAACATGAAAGCACCGAAAGGAACCGGCCTGGTTTATAAAATGAGGAGCACTTTCCGGACAAGATCCGCACAGGCGCTTCAACTGGCAGCGCTGGTTGCCGAAAGCCCTTATCCTGCCATTGTTTGCGGCGATTTCAATGACACGCCTGTTTCGTTCACCTATAAAACCATCAGCCGCAATATGCAGGATGCATTCCTCAAAACCGGTGTGGGCTGGGGTCGCACACTCTCCTATTTGTCGCCTTCACTGCGGATCGACTACATCCTGGCACAGCCCCCGCTGACCGTCCACGCAAGTAAGGTTTTTCATCCCCGGCCATCAGAGCATTTCCCGGTTATGGCCTGTCTTTCGTTGAAAAAAAACTAACTTTAGTACTTCAACAAAGTATGACGCGGTGCGCTTTTTAAGACTATTTACGAAAGGATTTTTTCTGATCATCAATTTCGCCGTGGTATTACTTTTCCTGGCAGCCTGTATGGCACCATATATTTCACCGGCCTGGTTCTGGCCTATCAGTTTTATTACGCTGGCGTTCCCGTTCCTGTTGGCGCTATTAGTGGTATTCCTGATCGGGTGGCTGTTCTTTAATTATCGCTATACCCTGCTATCCCTGATCGCGCTGCTGCTTGGCTGGAAATCTATCAGCGCGTTTGTGGCCTTTAAAATGCCCGCCGGGAATAAAGTGGCCACCACTGGCAATACCCTTACCGTAATGAGCTACAATGTAAGCCAGTTTGGACTATACCGCGAAAGAGACAGTAAATACAACCGGCAGGCCATGTTTGCCATGATCAAAAAACAGGAGCTGGATATCGCCTGCTTCCAGGATTTTTATACCTCCGAAAAGAAAAACGACTTTAATAACCGCGAGGATATTTCCCGCGAAATGGAATTGCCTTACCGCTACTTTTCCAGCGATTTTAACCGCGACGGCATGCAGCACTGGGGATCTATCATCTATTCCCGTTTTCCCATTATAGCATCCGATAAAGTGAAAATGAGCGTGGGCCCCAGAAGCGAAAGCCTTATTTATGCTGATATCGTAAAAAACCGGGATACCCTGCGGATCATTAATATGCACCTGGAATCCTATCGCTTCAACGAAAAAGATTATTCCGCCATCCGGAAGATCAAAAACCAGGAAGACACCGGGCTGAAGGCTACCAAAAGCATTATCCAGAAAATGCGGGAGGCGTATATCCGCCGCAGTCAACAAGCCGATATTGTAGGCAATTTTATCCGGCAAAGTCCATATCCTGTGATCGTTTGTGGCGACTTTAACGATACCCCGGCGTCCTACACCTACTTTACCATTAAAGGCGATCTCCAGGACGCTTTTCTGCAAAAAGGTTTCGGAATTGGCCGTACTTTTACAGGGCTTGCACCTACCTTGCGTATTGACTATGTTTTTGTCAGTAACCATTTTAAGGTAAACAGCTTCCGGAAAATTAACTCAGACCTGTCTGACCATTATCCTGTAATTACCAATCTTAGCCTGATCGGTAGCGGAAAAACAGTAGTAGAAGTAAATAAATAACTGTAACCAATTATGAAAATGTATAATATTTTTAGGGCTGACCGATGTTGTTGCCTGCTTGTACCAGGAAAACAATTTTTATCTTTGCCATCCATCAACAAAAAATAAGATGTCAGCTATATGGCATCTGTCATTTACAGCATATGTCAGAACTAAGGATATATAATTCATTACACCGTCAGAAAGAAGTATTTACACCTTTACACCCGGGCCACGTTGGTATGTATGTGTGCGGACCCACCGTATCCGGCGAATCACACCTCGGCCACGCCCGCCCCTATATTACATTTGATGTAGTATTCCGCTATTTAAAATACCTGGGATATAAAGTACGTTATGTTCGCAATATTACCGACGCCGGCCACTTTGAAGAAGAAGGCCGCGCGGCGGAAGATAAAATTTCCAAATTTGCCGTACTCGAAAAGCTGGAGCCAATGGAACTGGTACAGAAATACACCAATCTGTACCACTGGGCCATGCTGCAGTTCGGCAACCTTGAACCAAGCATAGAACCTACTGCCACCGGGCATATCATTGAGCAGATTGAAATGATCAAAACGATCATGGAAAAAGGCTACGCATATGAAGTAGACGGCAGCGTGTATTTCGATGTTAAGAAATATGCCGCCAACTACGACTACGGTATCCTCAGCGGCCGCGTACTGGAAGATATGCTGGAAACCACCAGGGAACTGGAAGGCCAGGATGATAAACATAACAAAGCAGATTTTGCCCTCTGGAAAAAAGCACCACCAGAACATATTATGCGCTGGCCCAGCCCGTGGGGCGAAGGTTTCCCGGGATGGCATATTGAGTGCTCTGCCATGAGCGCTAAATACCTGGGCGCCCAGTTCGATATTCACGGTGGCGGCATGGACCTCCAGTTTCCACACCACGAATGCGAAATTGCACAAAGCGAAATTGCACATGGCGATATGATGGCCCGTTACTGGATGCACAATAACATGATCACCATCAACGGCCGTAAAATGGGTAAGTCTTATGGCAACACCATCAAGCTTACCGAAATGTTCACCGGTGAAAACCCGCAGCTGGAAAAGGCATACAGCCCCATGACCATCCGCTTTTTTGTGTTGCAAACACACTATCGCGGTACCCTGGATTTCTCCAATGAGGCCCTGCAGGCCACGGAAAAAGGACTCCAGCGCTTATGGGCAGCTTATGAAACACTGCAGAAGCTGACGTATACCGCAGCCAACGGCCAGGGCATCAATGAAGAACTGGATAAACAGGTACGTCAGTGGTGCCTGGAATGCCCGGAATTCATGAACGACGATTTCAATACAGCGAAAGTACTGGCCAACCTGTTTGAACTTACACCGGTGATCAACTCACTGAAAGGCGGACAGATAAAAATGCACGAAATCAGTGAAGATACTTTCCAACTGTTACAACAAACCTGGAAAACCTATCTGGTGGATATTCTCGGCATACAACAGGAATCCATCGCCGGGGAAGATAATAAACTGGATGGCGTATTACAAATGCTGATTGAAATGCGGAAGGAAGCCAAAAGCCGCAAGGACTATGCAACCTCCGATAAAATCCGTAACGAATTATTGTCTGTAGGCATTCAGCTGAAAGATGAAAAAGACGGTACCGTTTCCTACAGTCTTCAATAAAATAAATATTCCGGAAGATAATGCGTAAAGCTCTTATTACACTGACAGCGCTGGCCTTACTGGCCGGCGCCTGCCAGCAGAATAGTCAGACAACCGATAACACCACCGACAGTACCGGCGACAGCAAAGTGGCGAAAGTGGATGTACCCGTACCTGTTTTCCAGGCAGATTCTGCATATGCGTACACCGCACGCCAGGTAAGTTTCGGCCCGAGGATACCTAATACGCCCGCACAGGAGAAATGTGCCGGCTGGCTGATCAGCAACTTCCGCAATTGGGCGGATACCGTGTATGTACAGCGCACTACTGTTACCGGGCCGAAAAACGAAAAACTGCCCTGTATCAATATCATCGCCAGTTTCAACCCCGCGGCCAAACAGCGCGTTTTGCTGCTGGCACACTGGGATACCCGTCCCTGGGCGGATGAAGATGCCTTTGATAAAACAAAGAAGCTGGACGGTGCAGACGATGGCGCCAGCGGCGTAGCCGTATTGATGGAAGCCGCCCGGCAGTTCCACAAACAAAAACCGGAAACCGGCATAGACATTCTGCTCGTAGACGTGGAAGACTACGGCGCTAAAAATGATGAAAACTCATTTTGTCTTGGTACCCAGTACTGGGCTAAAAACCCGCATATTCCCGGCTACAAAGCAAACTACGGGATCCTCCTGGACATGGTGGGTGGACGCGGCACCCAGTTCTACATGGAAGGCTCCTCCAAACAATACGCAGGCGCACAGATGAAAATGTTCTGGGATGTAGCCAACAAACTCGGCTATTCTGATATATTCCGTTATGAAAATAACGGCGCATTTATCACGGATGATCATATCGCGGTAAATACCATCGCGAATATCCCGACATTCGATATCATTGCGTTACAGTCGAACAACGACTTTGCCCCTCACTGGCATACACAAAACGACAATATGGATGTGATTGACCGGAAAACGTTGCAGACAGTAGGACAAACACTGTTGCAGGTAATCTATACACAGCCGTTTAGTTATTAATAAATTCACTGGAGCTCCGGGGTGAAGGATGATGTGACGTATTAACTTTAAAAAACAGTTTATGCCCAGGTCTAAAAGCACCCCGGACGCTGTTCCGGTACATTATGTGGCCCATCTCAGCAAGGATAAAAAGCTACAGCAAATTATCACCGGCCCGTTAACGGAGCTGACTATACGAAAAAATATCTGCCTGAAACTGATTGGCTCTATTATGAGTCAGCAGCTATCCACCAAAGTGGCAGATGTGATCTATTCCCGGTTTCTTGACCTCTATGGCCGCCGGGAGCCAACAGCGCAGCAAATACTGGATACCCCGCCGTTAACGCTTCGTGGTATTGGTTTATCCAATGCTAAGGTTACCTACGTGCAAAATGTGGCGGCATTCGTTATCGCCGAAAAACTGACCGACAGCAAGCTGAAAAAAATGAGCAACGACGAAGTGATTGCCTACCTCACACAAATCAAGGGTGTGGGCCGCTGGACAGTGGAAATGCTGCTGATGTTTCACCTGTGCCGCGAAGATGTATTTGCAATGGACGACTGGGGCTTACAACAGGCCATGATCAAGCTTTACAAACTGGACCCGGAAGATAAAAGAGCATTCCGGAATAAACTGGTTAAAATCTCTGAAAAATGGGCGCCTTACCGTACACATGCCTGCCGCTACCTTTGGTCGTGGAAAGATAATACCCCGGACAAATAACTTGACATATACAGTGCGTAGCACGGTTGTAAATTTGTGTTATGAGTGTGCAGGGAAGTTTTTTCAATGAAGAGGATGCCGGGAAGATTTCATTACTGAATGGAGAGCTGGCTTACTATCCGCAGTTTTTTAACCTGTCGGAAAGCAACCATTTCATGCAGGTCCTGCAGGACACTATTACCTGGAAACAGGAATCCATGAAAATATACGGCAAAGAGGTATTATTTCCACGTTTAATGGCCTGGTATGGCGATGCTGCCAGCTCCTATAGATTCTCCGGAAATATCTTTTCCCCGGAAGCATGGACAGCCGAATTACAACAGATACGTGACCGCATTACACCGGTGAGTGGCCAGGCGTTCAACAGTGTGTTACTGAACCTTTACCGCAATGGTAACGACTCCATGGGCTGGCATGCAGATGATGAGCCGGAACTTGGGCGTAACCCGGTAATTGCCTCAGTAAATTTTGGCGCTACACGTCGTTTCCAGCTACGCTATAAAAGTGATCATCAACGGAAATACGAACTATCACTGCAACACGGCTCCCTGCTCGTTATGAAAGGGCCACTACAGGAATACTGGGAACACCAGGTTCCCAAAACCACTAAAATATCACACGGAAGAATTAACCTCACCTTCCGGTTTATCCACCCTTAAAAGACGGCATATACTATGAAAAACCTTGTATTATTAATCGGAAATGACATCAACAACATCTCCCGCGGTCAAAGCTGGAAAGACCTGCTGCAGGACATTATCACCTTTTGCCACGCCGGAGATTGCGTGGAACTGGACGATAAAAAACCATTCCCGCTCCTGTATGAAGAAATCTTTTTAACCGCCAGCAAAAATCACCGGATAAGAGAAAAAGATCTCAAATCATTCATCGCTATCAAAGCAGCAGAAATAAAAGCTAACCCGCTGCACAGCGCCATCCGGGAGCTGAAGCCGGCACACATCCTCACTACCAACTATGAATTTACGCTGGAAGGACAGATACCATTGGAGAACACCAGTATCATCAAGGAAAAGTTTTACAGCATTTTCAGGAGATATGAAGTAGATGATATCCAATACTGGCATATTCATGGCGATTGTCTCAACCCCATGAGTATCAACCTGGGATTTGAACACTATGGCGGCCAGTTACAACTGATGCGCAACTACGTGGTGAGCGGTACCGTGTATTCTTCCAAAGAAGTACCCAAGCCTTCGCTGCTACGGCGTATTCATGCCAGGGAAGTGTATTTTCACTCCTGGATAGATCTCTTCTTTACAGATGATATCCACATCTTTGGCCTGTCGCTCGATTTTGTGGAAACGGATCTCTGGTGGCTGCTCACGTACAGGGCAAGGCAAAAGTTTCATCATAAAAATGTGCCGGTCCCCAATCACATCTTCTACTATATTCCGGAAGAATATGTGGCAGCATCTAAATTTAAACTGGACCTGCTCACCGCGAATGATGTAACTATTGTAAGCCTTCCCGGCAAAGATAAACTGGGCTACTACGAATCTATTATCAAACAAATCGGGAAGGCCCGTCAAACTGTCCACCATAGCAGTACCAGGTAATACCAGCGCCTAAAAGTGAGACTGGCAGCGTTTTTGCAAAATATGGAGCAATCCTTCAAAAGAGACAACCTCATGACTCCTTTTGTTGTTAATTATTAAAATCTATATTTTATGTTACTTGAATTAGCAATCACCCTCGCCACCACCTTTATGGCCCCGGTACAAAGCAAACAACCACCCGCCAAAACACAGGTTATTTATGTAAAAGAATCAAAGGAACCGTGCACTGGTGTGGCTCCTATGGAGTGTTTGCAGATAAAAGGAGTAAATGATACAGACTGGTCCAACTTATATACCAATATCAACGGCTTTAAATATACCCCCGGCTACCGCTATAAGCTCAGGGTAAAAATTACCCAGGTAAAGAACCCGCCGGCAGATGGCTCTTCCCTGAAATATACCCTCACCAAAGTGTTGGAAAAAAAGAAGATCAGCAGCGCAGCTTCATCTGCTATCGCCGGAAAAAAATGGGTATTGGTGAAAATGGATAATGAAGATATTTCGGATGGCGCCATCTGGATGGAGTTCGACGCCGGTAAGAAACGTATTCATGGTAAAAGTGGTTGCAACAATATGATGGGCGCATATACCACCTCCGGCAGCAATATCACCTTTTCCAAAACCGCCGGCACCCTGATGGCCTGCCCCGACAGAGACATGATGCGCCGCGAAACCGCCTTCATGAAACAATTAGGCGATCAAACATTTCAATATGCTGTATCCGGGCAAACGCTGAACCTCGTCCAAAATGGCAATACCGTACTGCAGTTCCGCCTGGAAGAAAAAGATGGCAGCGCTTCCAATAATAACTGGGCAGCTGTTGGCAATAAAAAATGGACCTTGAAAATGATCAATGACGGAGTAATCAGCAATTCCGGTATCTGGCTGCAGTTTGATGAAGGCAAAAAACGTTTCAGCGGCAAAGGCGGCTGTAACAATATTTCCGGGGGCTATACCGCCCTTAAAAATAAGATCACTTTCACACAGGCCATGAGCACCCGCATGATGTGCGGCGATGCAGATGTAATGCGCCGTGAATCCGACTTCCTGAAACAACTCGGCGGACGTACCTTTACCTACACCGTAAACGGAGAAACCGTTGATCTCTACGAAAGCGGCAAATTGGTGATGCAGTTTACACTGGAAAGTAATGGCAACGATCATCAGGGCAACGCTTCAAACAATAACCAGTGGGCTTTCATTGGCAGCAAAAAATGGAACGTGATCAAACTGAATGACGCTACGCTAAGTAACTCCGGTATCTGGCTGGAATTTGATACCAATCAAAAACGTTTCCACGGAAAAGGCGGCTGTAACAGCATTTCAGGTGGATACAACGCCGCCGGCGATGAAATAAAATTCACACAGGGCATCAGCACCCGCATGGCCTGCCCGGATGCAGATGTAATGCGCCGTGAAGCTGAATTCCTGAAACTCATCAGTGATAATACTTTCCGGTATGATGTGGCTGATCAAACATTAAATCTCTATAAAGACGGGAAAATTGTGGTGATGTTTGGCATGCAGGATAAAACACTGTAACATTATTTTCAGATAATCCATCATAGAAAAAGCAGCAGGGTCCGGCCTTTGCTGCTTTTTTATATTTAATATCGTCCATTAAAAAGAACGCAACATCAGCAAAGTTATTTGTATCACCGCTGCATATAGCCGGTAGGACTTTCCCCGGCAAACGCCCTGAACTCGCGGGTGAGATGTGCATGATCATAAAATCCGTGGTCCAGCGCCAGCGACAATAAGTGGGGATTGGACAGGCTTTTCAGCTGCTGCTTTAAACTTAGAAATCTTACAATACGTGTGAAAGTTTTCGGAGATACGCCGGTTGTATGCAAAAAGTGGCGTTCAAAATTACGGGGACTCATATATGCCTGTGCGGCCAAAAAATTTACTGCTATGGCTCCCTTCGATTGCCTGATCTGCGCAATACTATGTTGCATTTTTCCGGAGATGATATTACCGGCCGGCAACCGCTGTAAGAGGAACTTTTCCAGGCACACTACTTTTGCAGTTATCCCCGATGCCTTCAGTAGCAATGGCTCCAGCGCCACATGCCATCCGGAAGAAATATCGCGCAGGGGAACATGATCATCCGTAATCAGTTGTAAAGGCAAACCTGTAAAACCACTCAGCCCGCCCGGTTTGAAACGGATTCCTAACAAATAGGTATTTGCATGGAAGGCAGTATCATGGAAGGTAGTCATGGTGCCTACTACAAAAGCGTTACCTGGCATTATTTTCAGCGCTCCATCAGCTGCTGCGGTGATGTCTTCACTAATATTAAAAATAATATCCGCACACGTATCCGGTAATATACGCTGCTGCATAAAATGCGGTCCACCAGCTACCCAGTAGGCGTCTACATATGTAGTCAATAGCGGATGTGGCCGGAACTCTTTATACATAGCTGCTAAATTAAAACATTATTACGAATGGCGGTTTTATACACAGCTCCGCCAATGCAAGAAAATCTTCGCATTACTATCTGTGTATAAAACCGCAATCCGCAATTTTTAATTCATCACGCTTACTTCGCTGCTACGAGCTTGGGATGATATGCAAACAACATCGCGTTGGATACATTATCTCCTACCGCAACCACTACAGGCACTGTGGTGGCTTTCTGCACAGGTACCTGCACCAAAAGGGAGTTACCATCTGCACGCAGAATTTGCGCAGGTACGTTCCCAAAGTTCACTTTATTTTCGTGCAAATCTTCACTAAAACCGTGTCCTTTAATCAGGAGGAAATTTCCTGCATGTCCTTCTACAGTTACTACTTCAGCGGTGTTTTCTGTTGAATTCGGGGAACAGGCCGTCATGGCCATAATTAACAGCATAAGGGCTGTCACAAACAATTTAAACTGTGTCATCTTTTTTTTCTTCTTTTTGGGGGGTCACAACCCTGTTACAAATAATTCACCGGGGTTAACACTATTGCAATTGCAACTCTTATCGGCAACAGTATATATTCGGTATTCAAACGGACGCAAAGGTACAATCATTCCTTCAATAAAAAAACAATCGATCAAAAAAATACGTAGAATTACGGATACGGTTATATGATTTTATTGCTTCAACACCAATTCCATTGACCCATAAAAATCTTTTCTGCGATTCGTTTACCAGATACCCAATACTTTCCACCAACCGCCGCCAATGCCTATCCAGATAAGGATAAGCACTATGCTCAGAATAAACCCGCATCTCCACCAGTCTTTCAGATCTACATAAGTACTTCCGAAAAATACCGGCGCAGGTCCATGACCATAATGGGTAAGCGTTCCGAAGATGCCACCGCAGTATCCCAGCGCCAATGCGAGCAACATACCCGGTATGCCTACAGAAATACCCACGCCTAAAAACGCGGAATACATCGCCGCCACATGGGCCGTAGCGCTGGCGAAAATGTAATGACTGTAAAAATATACCAGCACTATAATCGGGAAAGCTATCGTCCACTTCATACCGCCTACTTTCTGTTTGATCAGATCACTGAACCACGGAATGAAACCCAGGCTGTTCAGGAAACTTGCCATCATTACCAGCGCAGAAAACCATACAATGGTGTCCCATGCGCCTTTCTCCGACTTCACATCATCCCAGGTGAGCACCTGTGAAATAAGCAGGAATACCAGTCCTATCAGGGCGGTAGTGGTAGCATCTATTCCAAACAGATCTCCTGTTATCCACAGGAACAACAGGATCACAAATGCCAGCAGCATCAACCACTCGTTCCGGTGCACCGGTCCCATTTCCTTCAGCTTTTCAGATGCCATAGCAGGCGCATCTCCTGTCGACTTCAACTCCGGCGGATATATCTTATACAGTATCCACGGCACTGCAATAATGGAAATAATCGCCGGCACCACTGCCGCTGTGAACCACGACATCCAGGAGATATCAATGCCCAGGTTTTTCGCAAACTTCTGACACATGGGATTACTCGCCGTACCTGTTAAAAACAGGGAAGACGTAATAAGATTCATGTTATAACTGTTCAATGTAAGATAGCCGCCCAGCTTTCGGTGGGTGGCCGGGTCTTCCGGCATGGAACCAAAGTTGATGGCCATAGATTTCATGATGGGATAAATAATACCTCCTCCCCGCGCGGTATTACTGGGCACCGCCGGCGCCAGTACCAGGTCAGCCAAACCCAGTCCGTAAGCCAGTCCCAGCGAGCTGCGGCCAAACACACGGATAAACAGGTAAGCAATACGTTTTCCTAAACCGGTTTTAATAAATCCCCGCGCAATAAAAAAAGAAATACCTATCAGCCAGATCACTTTATCACCAAAACTACTGAGCGCCAGCGTAATTGATTTCGCCGGATCACCCGGCGCCAGCACACCCGTGATGGCCACCAGCGTAATAGCCACCACCGACATAGTGCCCATGCTTGCCGCCTTCATAATAATACCGACAATGGTTGCCAGGAAAATAGCCAGCAGATGCCAGGCTTCCGGCTTCACTCCTTCCGGCGCCGGAATAAACCAGATCAGCAAACCTACCGCGAGTGTAATTAACAGTTGTGGATACTTGATTTCTTTCATATAGACTCACATTTATTAAAACCTGCATTGTACCTGCACAATCAGCAGGTTGCTGTTATGCGTTTTTGTTCCGGGAATATCTTTGTTATACTGGTCTATCTGCATTCCTAACTGAATACGGCCACCATAATCTTTCAGAAAAGCCAGGCTGATCATGGGGATATAGGATTGCCGGATAGCGCCATTATGTTTTTTGTTTTCATCAAAATATTCATAGCGCATGGAAAACTCGATAGAGGTCAGCTTATGATAGCTGATCTTATAGCGCAAATTGGGAAGCACGTATATTCCATCCATAATATACCGGCCTACTCCTTCCCCACCGCGGATACTGTCTGGCAGGGCGTAGTAGAGCTGGTGATTGTTGCCTTGTTTGTATTCCGACTGCAACTGCAGATCCCATTTGGGCGCCAGTGGAATTACTCCGCTCACATCTACCCCCAAAGCATACACGCGCTGTCGTTTCACCGCGCCAAAGCCACCATTTAGCCCCAGCGAAAGTTTATTCATCTCTCCGAATTCCAGCCGGGCCGTTCCCAGTTTGCCGTTGTCGTTATCTGATGGCTGGTTGCGGTTGTTCCCGTTCACCACGGAAACAGCATACTTCATAGGGATCTTACTGTCCTGGTTAAATGACCCGAACATCGACACGCCGATCTGGAAGCTTTGCCAGCCGTTGCTGCCGAACGCAGCGTATTGATTGGAGAAATCCATCGACTGGATTATATCTACGGGGTACAGATCTTCCAAACCAAAAGATGGCCGGAATTGCCCCACGGTGAAGTTAACTGCATCGTTCCAACGGTAAGAGATATACGCATTTTCAAGGACCTTCCCTTTGGTATCTCCGGAAAATTCAGCCAGGTTAATCAGCACTGCTGCCGTAAAACGGTCGCTTACCTGTGCCTTGGCCTGTAAACGCGCACGCTTGATACTGAAACTGTTTCGCACTACTTCTTCTGCATTTGGTTGATGCATCCCGTTTACATCCACATCACGTACCAGCGACCCGGTATACCTGGCCTGGAAAACGCCCCCGAAAGATATCTTCTTGATAAATCCGGCTATTTTTTCGATAGAAGAATCCCTGGCGGTAGTATCTCCCGGTGGCCATGCAGATGCGCTGGCAGAAAAGACACAGACAAAAAACAGGATAGCAAGGAATAAGGTTCGTTTATGCATGCACGGTTGTTATTAGATGTTGGAAACAGCCTATGGGGATAACACCATGCAGCAAAAAAATGTTTTCAGTAAAACAGCATTAATCCGCAATAAAAAGTCCCGCACCGGGGCTACCAGTGCGGGACTTTCTGATCAAATGCTTACCAGCCGGTTATTTCACCAGTTTCAGCTCATTAATAATATTTTTTGCACCGCCCAGTCTGTCAATGCACCACAGTACGTAACGTACATCTACACAGATGGTACGATTGTACTCGGAATCAAACTGAATTTTATGACTCAGCGCTTCGTAGTTACCATCAAAAGCAAGCCCAATCAGTTCGCCGTTGGCGTTGATAACAGGAGAGCCGGAGTTACCGCCGGTGATATCGTTGGTTGTGATAAAGCCTACTACAATATCATTGCGTTTGGCATCTTTGTACTGACCGAAATCTTTTTTATTGTACAGGTCAACATAATTTTCAGGCAGGTCAAATTCATAATCACCCGGTACATACTTCTCTATTACCCCTTTCATGGTGGTTACATAGTCGTAGTGCACGGCATCACGCGGAGAATATGGTTTTACCTGGCCATAAGATAAGCGCATGGTAAAGTTGGCATCGGGATACCTGTTGGCGTTAGGATTCATCTGCATAACACCTTTCAGGTAAGCGCGGCCAAGATCGTTATTCTTTGTATTGAACTGGTTATATAACGGCAGGTATTTACCTACATAATTTTTGATGAATGCGTTGGCATAGGCGAATACCGGATCATTCTGCAGGGTTACTGCATCCGGGTTTGCTACAAATGCATTCCATTTGGCATCATCAAAAATAAACGTGTTGGCCATTAAGGAAGCAGCCCAGGTATTGTATGTTTTGTCTTCATCAAGAGGACCGTATTTTGCTTTCAGTGCATCATAAAAACCAATCGGATGTTGATCTTTGGAGATGTCTGTGTAGAACATATGACAGGTAGCTGCAAGGATTTTCTGGTCGGATGGTTTGTTTTCTCCTTCCAGGAATACTTTACGCGCTTTATCAGCTGCATCTACTGCCTGTTTAACGGCATCTTTAGGAGCACCAGGTGTTACCAGTGCTCTTTCCACGGCCGTTAGAGAAGCCGCAAAAGCCGCTACCGGGGAACCCATGATACCTTCATTCAGGTAAGTGCGTTGTTTGGCGTAGGGAGTCCATGCTTTATAGGCTGCCTCGTAGTCGGAAAGGATATTGGCAAATTCAGGTTTGCCCTGTGCCCATTTGGCAAAAGCAGCTTCCTGTTTTTGTTTATCGGCCAGCACACCGTGTTTCTGCAGTTGCTTTGTTTCACCGTCAAAAAACTTCCAGTAGTTGGCTATTCCGGCATAGGAAGATGCCAGCTGCAGTTTTACCGCAGGATCTTTCTTCATCTGCTCAAACATAGCCTTCAGTCTTACATCGCGGAGATTTACCACGGAAGGGTTTTCGATAGCAGTTTTCAGCTGTATGCCGTAAGAAGTTTCATAACGGTTGGTACCACCGGGGTAACCGAAAATCATGGCATAATCATTTTCCTTTACACCCTTGATAGATACCGGGAGGAAATGTTTTGGCTTTAAAGGCACATTATCAGCGGCATAGGCAGCAGGCTTGCCATCTTTACCGGTATACACACGGAACACGGAGAAGTCGCCGGTGTGGCGGGGCCATTCCCAGTTGTCGGTATCACCGCCAAATTTACCCACGCTTTCAGGAGGCGTACCTACCAGGCGGATATCTTTATAGCGCTCGTATACAAACAGCAGGTATTGATTGCCTTTGAACATAGGCACCACCTTCGCTTCATAGCCGGTGTTGGCAATAGTTTTAGCGATAATTTCGCCATAAACCTGTTGTTCTTTCTGGGCTCTTGCAGCGCCATCAAGTCCTTTCAGGGCGTCTTCCACTTCCTTGCTCACATCTTCCACTTTTACCAGGAATTGTACAGACAGCTGGGAAGAAGCAATTTCTTCCTGTTTATTTTTTGCGTAGAAACCGTTTTTCAGGTAGTTGTGTTCTACAGAACTGGCGGCGGCAATAGCGCCGTAGCCGCAGTGGTGGTTAGTAAAAATGAGGCCCTCATTACTTACAATTTCACCGGTACAGCCGCCACCAAAAATAACGATGGCGTCTTTCAGGGATGCTTTATTAATGCTGTACAACTGTTCTTTCGTCAGCTTCAATCCTTTCTTCACCATGTCGTTGTACGTTTGCTGCCCCAGTAAATAAGGCAACCACATGCCCTCATCTGCTTTAGCCCATTTGATACTTACGCTAAGCAATAAGAGCAAAACCAGTAATTTTTTTCTCATATTAAGTCAGGTTTTGTTTTTAAGGACCTCAAACCTAGCTAATTTTTTGTTACCGGGCGCAGGTATAAGGACCAATGGCCGCAAACATCTGATAAATATTAAAATATGATCCGGGCGTGAACAAAAAAACTGGAATATGTTTTGATAAAGGGGTACGGCCGGAAGGCTGTGCCAGTATTTAAACACACAAAAAAATCGTCGGAACATGAAAAAGATATTCTTACTGGCGGGCATTGCCGCTTTATTTGCCTGTAACGAGAGTAGCACTCAACAGGAAAAGAAAGAAGAAATAAAGGAAGACATTAAAGAAGCCGGGCAGGATATAAAATCTGCCGCCAGCAGCACGGGCGATTATTTATCCGAGCAAAAGAAACAGGCGGAAGAAGCTATTCAGGAGCGTATCCGGGAAATAGACAAAACCACGGAGGAGTTAAAGAAAGAAGGAGACGAGAAAAGTGTGGCTGCCCGGAAAAAACTGGAAACGCTGAAAACACAGATGAACAAAAAGCTGGAAGACGTAAAAAACAGCAGCGCCGATAAATGGGACAGCACCCGGGCAGCCGCCGACCAGCTGATGAAAAAATCTGATAAGGAGTGGACAGATTTCAAACAGGATTTTAAAGATCTCTTTAAGAAAGATGAATAGAAGGCTGCGGTATTGCTTCAAAATTCCACAATCCTTGTTCCTTGAACATTAATCTTGTAATTTTACCCGGCTTAATAGATTTGGATTTGCTACTTTCTTACTATCAGGAATTATTAACAGAAGCCGGCTGCGATGAAGCCGGAAGGGGATGCCTGGCGGGTCCTGTGTTTGCTGCGGCCGTCATTCTGCCAAAGAATTTCAGACATCCGTTGCTGAACGATTCCAAGCAGATGAAACCGGCAGACCGGGAAAAGCTGAGAAAGGTGATTGAAAAAAAAGCAGTATGTTATGCCGTGGCAAGTGTAGATAATGTGGAAATAGACAAGATAAATATACTGAAAGCTTCTTTCAAAGCTATGCACCTGGCGTTGGAGAAGTTACAGCAGCAACCTGAATTTATACTGGTAGATGGTAACCGTTTTTATGCATACGGCAATACACCACACGCCTGCATTATACAAGGCGATGGCATATATGCCTCTATTGCAGCAGCTTCCATCCTGGCCAAAACCTATCGTGATGAATATATGCAGCAGTTACACGCCACATATCCACACTTTGGCTGGAATGAGAACAAAGGATACCCTACCAGGCAACACCGGGATGCCATCCGGGAATTTGGCGATACGCCATTTCACCGCAAAACATTCCGTTTGTTGCCGGAGCAGCTGGAACTGGATTTATAGCTTTTCGTTATCTAAAAGCTAAATGCTGACAGCGAGTCGCTCTGTTAACCTTATACTTATTAATTTTGCCCTGACAGGGAATAATTATGTTAAAGCAGACACAACAGCAGAAATTATTACAGAAACTTTCACCCCAGCAAATTCAGCTCATGAAATTGCTGCAGGTACCTACTGTGAACCTGGAAGAAAGGATCAAAGAGGAACTGGAAGAAAATCCGGCATTGGAATATGGCGAGGAGGCTGGTGAAGACGAGTTCAAAGAACAGGAAGAGTACGAAGCACCGGCGGAAGAAGATGAATTTGAACCCGACGGCAGTGAAAATGAGTACGACAATATCGATATTTCTGAATATGTAAGTGAAGGAGATGATGATGTGGCAGATTACAAGCTGCGTGATGATAACTATCCTGATCCGGACGAAAGCAATAAAACCATCCCGATCAGGGTGGAAACATCTTTCCATGAACACTTATTGAGCCAGCTGGGCATGCTCGAGCTGGACGACCATCAGAACGCCATTGCTGAACATATCATCGGCAGCATAGACGACGACGGTTACCTGCGCAGGGAAATCAGCTCTATGGTAGACGATCTCTCCTTTTCGCAGAATATTGACACCACCGAAGAAGAAATCAACTCCCTGATCAAAAAGATCCAGGACTTTGATCCGGCAGGCGTATGCGCCACCGATCTGAAAGAATGCCTCTTACTCCAGCTGAAACGTAAAGCACAGGACGATCCCGGCGTACACAACGCCTACCTCATCCTCGAAAACTACTTCGACGAATTTACCAAGAAGCACTATGAGAAGATCCAGAAGGCATTAGGCCTTTCTGACGAAGGGCTGAAAGAAGCCATTACCCAGATCATCAAACTCACGCCTAAGCCAGGCGGCAATTTTGCTACGCTGAATAAAGCGGAGAGCTACGTACTACCCGACTTCTTTATTTTAAACAATGCCGGTAAACTGGAACTTACACTGAATTCCCGTAATGCTCCCGATCTGCGCATATCCGGCGGTTACCGCGAAATGCTGAAGGAGTACGACCGGGGCGACAAGAAAGATAAACGCCAGAAAGAAGCCGTACTGTTTATCAAACAGAAAATTGATGCTGCCAAATGGTTTATAGACGCCATCAAGCAGCGGCAACATACGCTGTTATCCACTATGGAATCTATCATGGATTACCAGCGCGAATTTTTCCTTACGGGAGATGAAACCACCATGAAGCCTATGATCCTGAAAGATATCGCGGATCGTACACAACTGGATATTTCTACCGTAAGCCGCGTGGCCAACAGTAAATATGTACAAACCGAATTCGGTACCTTCAAACTGAAATTCTTCTTCTCCGAATCCCTGTCTACCGACAGCGGCGAGGAAGTATCCACCCGGGAAGTAAAAAAGATCCTGTCAGACCTCATTGAAGCAGAAAACAAACGTAAGCCGCTCAGTGATGAAAACCTCACAAAAATGCTGCAGGATAAAGGATATAACATTGCCCGCCGTACGGTGGCAAAGTACAGGGAGCAGCTGAATATTCCGGTAGCCCGTTTACGTAAAGAATTATAAGAACCACACCATGCAAGAACAAGCTGTTTTAGACCGGAACGGAAATATACGTTTGGAGCCGGAGTTTCCAAAGGCAATGAAATCCCTGGCACTGATCATTTCCTATCTCTCACATCCGCTGTTCATTCCCCTGCTGGTAACATTCCTGGTGCTGGAATCTATTCCGGAATACATGGTAGCCTTTAAGCCGCTGAGCAAAAGGTTTGCCTTCGACATGCTGTATTTCAGGGTAGCTATTATCAGTATCGGGTTTCCGGTGCTCACGCTTTTACTGGCCAAGGCGCTGAAATTTGTTTCTTCCGTTCATATGAAAACCCAGCGCGACAGGATCATTCCTTATGTGGCCATGATCACCTATTACTTCTGGGCGTTTTATACTTTTCAGCAGGAAGGCAGGGCGCCAAAATTCTACACGGCGTTTTTCCTGGGCGTGTTCCTGAGTGTTTCCATCGCTTTTGTTAGCAATAATTTTATAAAAACCAGTATGCATACCGTAGGCTGGGGCGGCGTGATAGGTCTTTTACTGTCGCTGATGTGGGGAATGCATATGAACGTCTCCATACCACTGGTTATTACTTTCTTTGTAGCCGGTATTGTGGCTACGTCCCGCCTGGTACTGGAAGCGCATGAACCGCGTGAAATCTATATTGGTTTCCTGATTGGGATCGTTTCGCAGCTGGCCGCTTGCTGGATACTTGTAAAATAGGCATTTCACCATTCTATCCCTGCTCCCCTGCCGGTAAATGCTGAAATAAGTCAGCCACCAGCCAGGGATCAGGGAGAACAACATATTAGAATGGCGATAAAAAAAATTTTGGGGTTTAACCTTGACCGCTTCACCGTTTCTTCCTCACATGGATGCAAGGCCGCAAGGCAGGCTAACAAACAATTTTAACAAACAGTAGGGGATTAACTTCAACAACTAAACTTGACAGTACAAAAGTGAAACTTTCTGCGCTGATACTCAAGCGTATAACTACGCTTTTTAAAAATGCAGTAGAATTCTCACTTCCTGCGGATAATTATTTTTTTGAGGTTTTGTTGTTACGCATATTCAATGCGTAATGGGTTCGCATCTTTGTTATGCCATTGCGGGTTAACCCTTTTAAGATCTTAAGAATAAATTTTTTTTGACAGGAAGTTCTTGAACAGCACGGAAAAAGATTACTATTTTATTTAGCAATTAAAAGAAAATGCTAAAATATTTAGGAAAATAAAAATTTAGATCATAACTTAGCAATCCAATTAATTTGCTTTCTAATTGTGATCAGCTATCTATTAAATTTGTAAAAACATTACTTATATGTCTACAGCCAATGCAGAAAAACTGAAGGCCCTGCGCCTCACAATGGACAAGATTGAGAAAGATTTCGGTAAGGGATCTGTGATGATGATGGGGGAAAAAGCAGAAGCGCCGATGGAGATTATTTCCACGGGTTCCCTGGGCCTTGATATCGCACTTGGAATTGGCGGTTTACCAAAGGGAAGGATCATTGAAATATATGGACCAGAGTCTTCCGGTAAAACAACCATCGCCATCCATACAATCGCTGAAGCACAGAAAAAAGGCGGTATTTGCGCCATTATAGATGCGGAGCATGCTTTTGACAGCAGCTACGCAAGAAGACTGGGAGTTGACGTGGATTCCCTGTTGATTTCACAGCCGGATCATGGTGAGCAGGCACTGGAAATAGCAGATCGCCTGATCCTTTCCGGAGCAGTAGATGTAGTCGTAATTGACTCTGTTGCCGCCCTGGTACCAAAAAGTGAACTGGAAGGTGAAATGGGTGAAAGTAAAATGGGATTACAGGCCCGTTTGATGTCACAGGCACTGCGTAAATTAACGGCCACCATCTCCAAAACAAACTGCTGCTGCATCTTTATTAACCAGCTGCGTGAAAAGATAGGTGTTATGTTTGGTAACCCTGAAACTACCACCGGTGGTAATGCGTTGAAATTCTACGCATCTGTAAGGCTGGATATCCGCCGCATGAGCCAGATTAAAGATGGCGACGAAGCAATCGGTAACCGTGTGAAAGTGAAAGTAGTAAAGAATAAAGTAGCACCGCCATTCCGCCAGGCAGAATTCGATATCGTTTACGGTCAGGGTATCTCCAAAACGGGAGAAATCATAGACATGGGTGTTGAATATGGCGTTGTTCAGAAAAGTGGTAGCTGGTTCAGCTATGACACCAATAAATTAGGCCAGGGCCGTGATGCAGTGAAACAACTGCTGAATGATAACCCTGAACTGGCAGCAGAAATCGAAGCAAAGATTAAAGTGAAGATTCAGGAAAAACAGGATGCCGCTTAATATTGGCTGCTATTGATTTGAATAAGCATTGAATTGAAACTTAGTATTTAAACATACATAGAAGTTAGTTTTAGTTTTAGTAAGCATTGGGTTAGTATGCACATCCCTGCCTTATCCTGGGCGGGGATTTTTTTGCCCGGGAGTGAAGTCCCCCCTCTACTTCCTCCAAAAAACAAAGCCGCCCCGTAAAACGGAGCGGCTTTGTTTTTCACTATTATCTTACAAACAAAGGCAATTAAGCTTCTGCTTTCATGCTCTTAGCTGATCTCTTACGTTCTTCCTCATCCAGTATAACCTTACGCATACGGATAAAGTTAGGAGTAACTTCAATACACTCGTCATGCTGGATGTACTCCATACATTCTTCCAGTGTCATCAGTATTTTAGGTGCAATGTTAGCAGCACCATCGGTTCCGCTCGCACGCATGTTGGTCAGTTTCTTACCTTCATTCGGATTCACCACCAGGTCGCCCGGTTTGTTGGTTTCACCAATGATCATACCCTTGTATACTTCTTCTCCCGGATCAACAAAGAAAGATCCTCTATCCTGCAGCTTATCCAGAGAGTAACCGGTAGTAGTACCAGCTTCCTTGGCAATCAGCACACCGTTATTACGGCCTGGGATAGCACCTTTCCATGGTTTGTAATCATTGAAACGGTGCGCCATTACTGCTTCACCTGCAGTAGCAGTAAGCATCTGTGTACGCAAACCAATCAAACCACGGGAAGGAATTTCAAACTCCAGATGTTGCATTTCACCCTTGGTTTCCATGATCAGCATCTCACCTTTACGACGGGTTACCAGGTCAATTACCTTGCTGGCAAAATCCTGCGGAACGTCTACCACCAGGGTTTCGTACGGTTCGCATTTTTTACCATCCACATGCTTCACAATTACCTGAGGCTGACCAACAGTCAACTCATAACCTTCACGACGCATGGTTTCAATTAATACCCCTAAGTGCAGGATACCACGACCATACACCATGAAGCTATCAGCACTGTCAGAATCCATTACACGCAGTGCCAGGTTCTTTTCAGTTTCCTTCATCAAACGGTCACGCAGGTGACGGGAAGTAACAAACTTACCATCTTTACCAAAGAACGGAGAGTTGTTAATACCAAACAACATGTTCATGGTAGGCTCATCCACACTGATGATTGGCAATGCTTCCGGCTCTTCTGCATCAGCGATAGTATCACCAATGTTGAAACCTTCAATACCAACTACCGCGCAAATATCGCCGGCAAATACTTTAGTCACTTTTCTCTTACCTAACGCTTCAAAGATATACAGCTCACGCACTTTCTGCTTCTTGCTGGTACCATCTGTCTGCATCAAAGTAACCCACTGTCCTTCTTCAATAGAAGCACGGGCCACTTTTCCTACAGCAATACGACCCAGGAAAGAAGAGTAATCCAGTGAAGTGATCTGCATCTGCAGGTTACCTTCCGGAGTTTTTGGCTGCGGAACATATTCCAGGATGCCATCCATCAACGGAGAAATATCTTCACTCTGCTCTAATGTACTGTTGAACCAGCCATTTTTACCAGAGCCATAAAATGTCGGGAAGTTCAGTTGTTCCTCTGTAGCATCCAGATTAAAGAACAATTCAAAAACTGCATCGTGTACTTCATCAGGACGACAGTTAGCTTTATCTACCTTGTTGATAACAACAATAGGTTTCAGATTCAGCTGCAAAGCCTTCTGCAACACAAAACGGGTTTGTGGCATAGGACCTTCAAAAGCATCTACCAGCAGGATAACACCATCAGCCATTTTCAATACCCTTTCTACCTCACCACCAAAGTCGGCGTGGCCCGGAGTATCAATCACATTGATTTTGGTTCCCTTGTACTCAACAGATGCGTTCTTGCTGAATATGGTGATACCACGCTCTCTTTCAAGATCGTTACTATCCATGATCAGTTCGCCTGATTCCTGGTTAGCCCGGAATACATTAGCCTGATGAAGGATTTTGTCAACCAAAGTAGTTTTACCGTGGTCTACGTGTGCAATAATTGCGATATTACGAATGTTCATATACTTAAATCTTTAGCTATCAGCCATTAACTAAATTTACGCTAATAGCTACAAAAAGAAGGCGCAAAGGTACGAAAACATAGCGAGAATGAGGGTGTCACGTTTTAAATAAATGTAATCATTTGGTCAGCCCGGAAATCGCTCTTGCAATAGGTTGGTTATCATTGATTTACAATTAATTATATCCAAATATTGCAAACAAATAGTTTTATGGCGTCAATTTTGTCCCACCCCATTGCGTTTTAACTGCTTAATACCGCCTTCATGAAAAAGAAATTATATATCCTCGCCATCGTCTGCCTCTCCCTCATCTCCTCCCGGATATATGCACAAATACCAGCCCAGGATATCACCCTCTCCGGATATAAATACCCGTTCCCGGTGCATTTCCTGAAATTACAAATACAGGGACAGGCCCTTCAAATGGCCTACATGGATGTTCAACCCTCCCGCCCCAATGGCAAAACAGTTGTACTCCTCCACGGCAAAAATTTCTGCGGCGCCTATTGGGACAGCACCGCAGCAGACCTCAGCAATAACGGATACCGCGTTGTCATCCCGGATCAGATTGGCTTTGGTAAATCCTCAAAACCCGAACACCTGCAATACAGCTTTCAGCTACTGGCGCAAAACACCAAAACATTGCTCGACTCCCTGCACATCACCAAAACAGCAGTGCTCGGCCATTCAATGGGCGGTATGCTGGCCACCAGGTTCGCCCTGATGTACCCGGAAGTAACCGAGAAACTAATCCTGGAAAACCCCATCGGGCTGGAAGACTGGAAAGTGAAAGTACCTTACCAGTCAGTAGATAAATGGTACAAAGCAGAATTGCAACAGAACTATGAGAAGATCAAACAATATATGATGGACAGCTACTACGCCGGCAAGTGGTCGCCCACCTACGATAAATGGGCACAGCTGCAGGCCAGCTGGACCAGCAGCCCCGACTACTCGCTGGTGGCCTGGAACTCCGCCCTCACCTACGATATGATTTTTACCCAACCGGTGCTATATGAGTTTCAAAATGTTACTGCCCCCACCCTCCTCATTATAGGACAACGCGACCGCACCGCTTTAGGCAAAGCCAATGTCCCGGAAGAAGTGCGCAAAACAATGGGGAATTACCCTGAACTGGGAAACAATGCTGCGAAAAAAATTCCACACGCCACACTCGTTCCCATTGAAGGTGTAGGACATCTTCCCCACATTGAAGCCTATACGAAGTTCATTGCTCCCCTGCTGAAGTTTTTGCAGGAATAACAGGAAATTTATTTTAATTAAACACCGTGAATAATGCTATTCTTCCAGCAGCTTCACCACATACTCCAATGCACTCTGATTGGCAGGATTATCCAGTGCATGCGCAATATCCAGTTTCTCCCGGGAGGTAAGATGCCACGACAAAGCCGCCGCCTTGTCCTGCTTTTGCGGCACATACTGGAAAATCACCCGGTGAAACTTCTCCGGGAAATATCCTTCCATGTAGTTCAGTAAATCATCTTGGTCAAAATCCTGCATGGCGCTCCAGTGCTGTTGCATGGTAAACAACGGCTCAAACAACAGGTCGCTCAGATCCTTTGTTTTCTTGATAGGGGAAATATCATTTTTGCGGGTGTCGCGGATCTGGATATATATCACCCCGCTGGTATTTTCATTGATCCATTTATTAAATGTATACAAATAACGCAACGTGGTTTGCTGGCCAAAATTATCGCGGATACCGGCATCCATCACATCCACAATAGGATTACTGGGCAGAAACGCATTCGGCAGCACATAAGGAAAAGTTGCACACATACGGATTGCGCTGGTTACACGCAGATCCATCGCATCCTGCGCCGCAAAGTATTGCCCGAAATCCACGCCGTCGATATCCCTTACCTGCCGTGTGGGATACTGATACTGCGGGCTGCACAAATAACTGATCGGCTGCGGGGAAATCATTAACCGGCGCCCGTCTGCATTGATGGTAGCATTCCATATCAGCATAGGAATTTCTGCATTGGCTTCCGGCGCATGGTAATCTTTCAGCGTTTTATCCAAAGCACTGTCTGTATGCTCATTCAGCTGCATTTCAAACGCATAGCCCCTGTCTTTTGCGTAACGATTTTTCCCGATGCTGAAACTTCTCCAGGGCGTAATAAAATCATTCACTGCCATAGCCGAAAATACAGAATTGAGTAAATCCTGCGACACCTTCTCGGCATAGATATTATCAGACAGGCGGATAGGCTTGCCCTGCTGCTGTTCATAATATAGCTCCCGGAAATAACTGGCGCCCAGCATACCACCGGAAGCGCCGGTCATGAGCACGGTATGCTTCATCAACCGGCCTTGCAGCATGCTGTCCAGCCGTTGTAATACATTTACGCTCCAGGTGGCCGAACGGCTGCCGCCGCCGCTGAAGTTCATCACAATGAGCGGGGGCTTTTTCCCCGCCGGAAATTTCTTTCTCCAGTTCTCTAATATCAGTAAGGTTTGTTTCTTATCCGCTTCATATTTCTCCCGGGTAAAAAATTGTTGCAAAGCCGCCACACTATATTCGGGACGCGCTTTTTTGTCCCGGTAATTCAGGCCGTAAGCCTTATTGCGGTTATCTACCCAGTTATGTTCCACCATCCAGTTCAAACCAAACAACATCACCAGCAATATGGGAATAGACCAGGTTTGTAGCATATAGGAAAAGGCACCGGCCACTCCAATGAGAAATGCGAAAAAAATCAACACACTGGCACCGGCCGGAATTCTGAACATATCGTAATCCATCATGTAAGCCAGTATCACCAGGAAAACCAGCGAGCAGCCCACGGTGATCATGGCCGCAAAGTGATGTTGTTTAAGGATGCTGTCGAGGTAGTGCTTATTGTAGTGATCTACATTCCTCGCCCTTCTGATGCGCCAGGGCGTGGAGAAATAATTATGAACGGGCAGTGCATTTTCGTCGGGGTCCTGGTTGGGTTTCAGGATCATCCGCAGGAAATTACGCGGATTACCGAAACGCTTTTCCAGGCGGCGGCCGATATTTTTATCTGCATTAAAAAAATAAAAAAAACAGAAGAAGAAGATAAACAATACCCCACAGATAAACCCTTCGCCCAGCAGCATAATATCCGGAACGGTGTTGAGCTGTTCGTAACGCTGGTATTCCCATCCGCGGTAAAGCATGCTGAAAATGAATATCAGCGGGATGATAGCATTATTAAGACAATACCTGAAAAATGGCTGGGAAGTGGTGGCCAGGAACTTAAACCGTCCGGTATGCAAAATGAAGGTGGTAATTTGCCAGCTCATGATAAACATGCCGGTGGCCAGTCCCAGGATAGTAGTACTGTAGAAATTTACTTTGCCCAGGTATTCCGGCGCCAGGTAAAGTGCATCTCCGCCAAACACCTTGGCAAAACCGCCGTTGATGGTGCTGAACAGGATCACCCAAAAAATAAGTAATACCTGGTACTTCCTGAAATGCAGGAGCAGCAACTGTATAGGGAAAGAATAGTAAGTTTTTATCAGTAATAACTTCACCTTCATCAGACGATTATTACGAATAAACCTACGGAAAATTTACGGATTTATGGCTGCGGGAATTTGGTCCGGGCGGAAAATCAATTCCCGTTTCTAACGCCCCTGCTAAGGAACAGGGTCCAGATCAGCGACAGCATCAGCAACATTCCCACGCCCTGGTGCAAAATTCCATAACTCACAGGAATCTTCACCTGGCTGTTTAACAGGGTCAGCACGCCCAGCAGCACCTGCAGCAATACCAACAGCAAAGGCAGGTAACGGATGGCGTGTAACAGGCTGTTTGCCGGCGTTTGCGCTGCTTTCCACCACCAAACAGCGATGAGGATAGTGATCAGGTAAGCCAGTCCGCGATGTATAAATTGAATGGTTATCGGGTTATGCGCAATATCTGTAGCAAATCCACCCTGGGAAAACATGCCGGCGGGCACCCAGGAACCATTGATATCCGGCCAGGTGTTCGCCACCAGTGCGGTATGTAATCCGGCCATGAAGGCGCCGTATACCAGTTGCACTACCAGCAATACCAGCAACCAGATGTTCAGTTTGTATAAAGCGGGAACTTTTAATATTTCTATCGGATGTACGCTCAGTTTCAGCGCAAACCAGAATACATATGCCAGCAATACCAGCGCAGATATAAAATGAATAGCCAGGCGGATATGGTTAACATACAAATTTTCTTCATTCAGGCCACTCTTCACCATGATCCATCCTATCAAGCCCTGCAAGCCCCCCAATACAAACAGGATGATCATCGGGTTAATCATACTCTTGTTAATCTTCTTCTTAATAATAAAGTAGATAAACGGAATGATAAACACAAATCCCATCAGCCTCGCCCAGTCACGATGCAGCCACTCCCAGAAAAAAATGAACTTAAAATCCGATAAGGTAAAGTGATTATTAACATACTTGTACTGCGCTATCTGTTTATAGCCATCAAATGCTTTCTGCCAGGCGGCTTCATTCATTGGTGGGAAAGCGCCCAGCAGCGGCTGCCATTCAGTAATGGACAGGCCCGAGCCGGTTAAACGGGTGATCCCTCCCAGCAATACCTGAACTATCAACATGCCCACGCCTATATATAACCAGATAGCCACGGGGCGGTTATTTTTTATTGTAACTGCTTCCATAAACGCTGCAAAAATAGGGAATGAATGCCGAACAAGCGGGCTAAATACTCACATTATTTTAACAAAGGCGTAATGTTCCGTTAATCCGCAAGTCGGAGCTTTGCATTGAAAATTTAAACGGCACCATTGTATTAGCTAATACCGCCCTAATTAAAAAAAAGACGAACACATTAAAAAAATAATGTCATGAAACACTTACGTTTTGTTGTTTTAGCACCCAAAGTAGCTTTGTTGGTATTTGTTACTATCCTCTTTCCAATTTTACATGCTGCAGCACAGTCAAAAACCTTTGCTTATAATGCAGCACGACTGGCAAAAGAAAAACCTGTACCCGAAGCTCCCATCGAGGCTTTCAACGTACACATCACACAATTGCAAAAGGATCAGCTGTTATTCCAGCTTTCTGTGGATAATCCTTCCAACGAAAAGCTGACGCTCTACATAAAAGACAATTTCAATAACACGCTGCACCGCGAAACACTGCCCGCCACCCTGCGCTTTGAAGCACGTTACAACCTCGGTTCTCTCGAGGATGGAGATTACACCTTCGAAATCAGAAGCGGCAAAAACAAACTGGCAGAGAAAGCTATTGCCATAAAAACGCAAACCATGATCAACAGGAGCGTTTCCGTATCAGAGTAGTCCCGCATCGCATAATTGAAAAATGAAAAGAGGTGGTATCCGTTAAACGATACCACCTCTTCTTTTATTATCCGTTATTTCTTATTTGCGGGCAGACTCATACACCGCTTCAAACATTTTCTCCCGGGTATGTAACGCCGCTATTTTCGTATTAACGCCACCGTTAGGATACACCCGGTTGCTCAGGAAAATAAATACCAATCCCGATGTTGGGTCAGCCCATACACAGGTACCGGTATAACCGGTATGCCCGAAAGTAGCCGCAGAAGCGCTCCTGGCCGGGTATGGCTCCCGCCGGGTGGCATTGTCTTTTTCCGGCTTGTCAAATCCCAGGCCACGACGGCTGATATTGCTGTTATAGGCCGTAAACAACTTCACCGTTTCCGGCTTAATATATTGTACGCCATTGAAAGATCCTTTATTCAGCAACATCTGCATAATTACTGCCACATCATGCGCATCGGAAAATAATCCGGCATGCCCCGCCACCCCGCCAAACATAGCGGCGCCGGGGTCATGCACATCTCCCCGTAATAACTGCATACGGAAAGAATACTCGCGCTCTGTAGGAACAATCTCCGACAAAGGAAAACGCGTTCTCGGTAAAAAGCCGGTGGTAGCCAATCCCAGCGGTACGTAAAACGTTTCACGCACATACTCATTCAGCTTCTTACCCGTTAATTGCTCTACAATTTTTCCCAGGAAAATAAAATCACAGTCGCTGTAAACATAACCCTGCCGGGGCGACAACTTACTGTCTAATATCCTTTGCCACATGGTATCAACATAGCTGTTTTCCATGTACATCTGTTCTGCCACGCGGATGCCGTGCGTAGCATCGGGACTGCTGTGATATAACACCGTGTCGGGCTGCGCATTGTTGTAAAGGGTTTCTTTATAAAAGGGTATAAAAGCTACCAGTCCTGCCTGGTGCAAAAGAATATCGCGGATCCGTAACCCTGCTTTATCAGTGCCCAGCACCTGCGGCAGGTATACGCCCAATGTGGCGTCCAGGTTCAGTTTCCCTTCGTCATATAACCGCATCACCGATAACGTGGTAGCACATACTTTGGTTACCGAGGCCAGGTCATAAATAGCCGTTGGCGACACGGGTTCCTGTTTGTTGTATTCGTAATGACCGAAGCAACGGTTATAAATAATTTTTCCATCCTTCAGGGCAAGCACCTGCGCTCCCGGCGCTGCGCCGCGGGCAATCATATCGTTAGCTAAACCATCGATCTGCAGCAACGCCTGTTCATTAATGCCTGCTTCCTTTGCAGTGGCTGTGGGCAATAAATGAAACTTGTTCACTTCATAAGTGATGCCGGTGCCGGAAGGTAAATCCGGGCAAACGGTTACCGGTAATTTTCCGGAGGGGCCCAGCTGCCCGAAAAGCAGATCTGCAGCCGCTCTCTGGGTAGTGCTGTCATCTTCATAAGCAGCCACCAGGTGAGGCGCATCACAGAAATACTGGATCGCATACGGGTTACCAAAAACAACAGTTACTGAAGGCATTTCCGATTGCAGCTGACGGATAATCAACCGTTCCGCCATAGACAATCCAAAGTTTCCTGCGGGCCGGCGGCTGTAGTCGTGCAAACTGATAATAACCGCCTTGTAGTCGCGCTGGATGCGGGATACAATAGGTGCAATCTGTTGTACCGTTTGCCGAGAAGTGAAAATAAATGCGTCCGTACCGGGTTTATAATTCTTCACGGTTTCCAGGAAAGTGTTGCTGGCATCCGCTCCAACAGCAATCACCGCCAGCTTTTGCTGGGTCATGGCCGGTGAAAAAGGCACCAGTTTTTTATCGTTGCGTACCAGGGTGATCGCATTTTCCGCAATACGTTTACGTAAAAGATCTGTTTTGGCGTTGATATCTTCCGCCAGATGATCGGTATTGATATGTTGCGGCTGCCACAGTCCGAGGTTGTATTTGGCGCGCAGCACTTTTTTCACACGTCCGTCTACTTCTTCCTGGCTGATCTTACCCGCTTTGATCGCTTTTTTGATGGCCGTTACACTGCCTTCAGCGGTAGAAGGAAGGATCATCAGGTCGTTGCCCGCAAGCAGCGACTGTAAGGATTCCTGTCCGTTGGTATAAAATTTTGCGATGCCTTTCATTTCAAGTGCATCGGTTACAATCAGTCCTTTAAAACCCATTTCATCTTTCAGTAGTTTGGTAACGGCATTATAAGAAATGGAAGTAGGCGTATTTGGTTTTTTATCGATAGATGGAATATAAAGATGGCCGATCATCACAGATTGCACACCGGCGGCAATGGCTTCGCGGAAAGGATACAGCTCCAGCGAATCCAGCTGGGCGCGCGTTTTATTGATAGTCGGCAGATCCAGGTGCGAATCCACGTTGGTATCGCCATGACCGGGGAAGTGTTTGGCGCAGGCCATAATACCGGCGTCCTGCATGCCTCTTATGGTAGCTACCCCCATGCGGGCTACCTGGTATTTATTTTCTCCAAAGGAGCGGTCGTTGATTACGGGGTTGGATGGGTTGTTATTCACATCCATGTCCGGCGCAAAGTCGATATGAATCCCGAGACGGCGGCATTGTTCTCCCATGAGCTTTCCGGCATCATAGGCCAGTGCGGTATCCTGCATGGCGCCTATCATCATGTTCCGCGGCAGCGAAATAACGCTGTCGAGGCGCATGCCGAGGCCCCATTCGCCATCGATGGCCACCAGTAAGGGTACTTTGGAAATAGATTGATAGTAGTTGGTAAGATTGGCCTGCCGTACCGGGCCACCCTGGAAAAAGATAATTCCTCCTACTTTATTATCCTGTATATCTTTAATGACGGCATTAATATGGTCCTGCCCGAGATTGGAATGCGCCCGGATCATAATAAGCTGGGCAATGCGTTCTTCGGGGGTAAGCGACTGAAACACACTATCTGCCCACTGTGAGGCTTTGTCCTGCTGTGGCGTCACCTTTTGTGCGGTCACTTTTTTATGCTTCTTCTTTTCCTTAAACACCAGGGGCGCTGAGATGGCGCTGCCTGTCATCATTAGGCCTGTAAGTCCTGCAACCAATAATTGTTTCCTCATGTCATAAACTTACAAATATTCATGCGTAAATCCAGAGTGACAGCCCTGAATATCAAAGAATTACTAATAATAATCATATGATTTTGTCAGATCCAAAGTATTTCATTAAATTAGAATACCCTGTTGAAGATATTTTACGAATTCTGGTAAAAAATTAAAATGTGTTTACTATTTTGTCAGAATATTTACATTTAGTTTAATCAATCGTAATTTTAATTACCAATACATTCATCTGTTTCTTATATTTGCAACCTTGCGAGTAAAGTAGATTTTAATAAAACATGGTCAATCTCATTTTATTTGGCCCTCCCGGTAGCGGCAAGGGTACACAAAGTGCTAACATTATCCAGAAGTACGGACTTATTCATCTTTCCACGGGCGATTTGCTTCGCAGCGAGATCGGTGATAAAACGCCACTGGGTCTGGAAGCCAAGAAGTTTATGGATCAGGGCCAGCTGGTACCGGATGAAGTGGTGATTGGCATGATCAGTTCCAAACTGGACGCTAATCCTGATACACGTGGTTTCATTTTCGACGGATTTCCCCGTACCACTGCGCAGGCAGAGGCGCTGGACAAGCTGCTCGCACTGAAAAAAACTTCTATTTCTACCGTTCTTTCACTGGAAGTACCGGAAGATGCGCTGATTAAACGCCTGCTGAACCGTGGCTTAACCTCCGGCCGCAGCGATGATGCCTCTGAAGATGTAGTGAAAGCACGTATCGTGGAATACCATAGCAAAACGGCTCCTGTGGCTGATCACTATGCCAAATTCGGCAAATTCAAAAAAGTGAAAGGCGACGGCACCGAAGAAGAAGTATTCGAACTGCTCTCCAAAGAACTGGATGAACTGGTAGGAGAAAAAGTGCAGTAAGCGGAATCCCGCTGTGATAAAGACTTTTAGCATCTTATTATACAACGCAAAGATTGTAAGTAAAGAGCTCCTGGCACATGATGGTGCTAATTAGCTCAAACTTCACGATCTTTGCGTTTTGTTTTTCTGTGGTAAGGGACCCCAGAGTATTAAAAATTGAGAACTAGTGGAAAAAGCAAACTTTGTAGATTATATCCGTGTATTTTGTAAATCCGGGAAAGGTGGCGCAGGCAGTATGCACTTTATGCGTACCAAGTTTAATGCGCAGGCCGGCCCTGATGGCGGCGATGGCGGCAGAGGCGGGCATGTTATTTTAAGAGGTAATTCACAGCTGTGGACCCTCCTGCACCTCCGCTGGCATAAAAACCTGCTTGCAGAAGATGGGGAAAACGGCAGTGGCGACAACTGTACCGGCCGTTTTGGTAAGGATATTATCATTGAAGTTCCATTGGGCACACAGGCCAAAGACGAAGAAACCGGCCAGGTAGAAGCCGAAATTCTCCACGATGGCCAGGAAGTTATCTGGATCCCCGGCGGACAAGGCGGTAAAGGTAACGCCTACTTTAAATCTGCGACCAACCAAACACCCGAATATGCACAACCCGGCATGCCCGGCAGGGAAGGCTGGAAAGTAGTGGAGTTAAAAGTTTTGGCAGATGTGGGACTTGTTGGTTTCCCCAATGCCGGCAAATCCACCCTGTTGTCTACCATCACCGCAGCTAAACCTAAAGTAGCCGACTACGCCTTTACTACGCTAACCCCACAACTCGGAATGGTGGAATACCGCGACAGTAAATCGTTTTGCATCGCCGATCTCCCCGGTATCATCGAAGGCGCCCACGAAGGAAAAGGTTTAGGCCACCGTTTTTTACGACATATTGAAAGAAACGCCGTATTATTATTCCTTATTCCAGCTGATAGTGCAGACCACCGCAAAGATTTTGAAGTATTGGTAAATGAACTGGAACAATATAATCCCGAATTACTGGATAAACAGTTTCTGCTGGCCATCAGTAAAAGCGATATGCTGGATGATGAGCTGAAAGCCGCTATATCCGCGGAGCTGCCGGAAGATGTTCCACATGTATTTATTTCCTCTGTTACAAACCAGGGCCTCAGTGAACTAAAAGATATTTTATGGGAGGCGCTTAACAGGAAAGTAGATACAACCGACGCTGTAGACGCAGAGTAACTGTTTCCGGACGCAAGAGGGGACTATTCCTGACGTCAATGTTCGTTACAGTATCCCGTATACCATGAAGATATTTTTATTCCCCGCAATCGCGTTGCTGTTGCTCCCTGCCTGCCATCGAACCGTAAAGTCCGTGAAGGATAAACCCGTGCAGATCGATACCATGCAGCTGATAGCCATGCCTGCACCAACAATGAAGGTAGCCTCCAACGAAGTATATGTAGTGTGCCGCGACTCTACTACGTATATCCGTTTCGGTGACTGCTACTTTTCGCTGGACTGGATCATACCGGATGCACAACTCAACGACTTTGAACTGCGCCCGGATACCCTCTACTTCCGGCTGGCACACCTCCATACCATCGAAGGACAGATGCTCGCCGTTACCACCGGCGAAACAGACAGGATAAAAGTATCCCAGTGCTACGAAACCAGCGCTGTTATTGACACGGAACCATTGCCCGGATGGAAACATTACCGCTCTCCCTGGGAAACACTGCTCCCCGAAGCCAGCAACTTCTTCATCTGCAAAAAATATACGGCGGCAGAAAGAAGCCGCTTTCCTCCTGCCAGCTTACAGTCTTTACAGCAACACGTAAAGCATCATGGCACCCCCGGCACTTATGCCCGGGTGGCACAGCTGAACAACTTCCCCGAACCGCCCGTACAAATCGAAATCAGCCGGTACTACATCCGGCTGGATGGATGCTACAAAAAAACAACAAACAAAATCAATAAGCTACTCATTATTGATGTGAACTTTAATGGATAATAAACACGCGAAAAACCGGCAATGCAAAAGCATCGCCGGTTGATTCATTGGCTGTAATTTCACCGTAAGAGGGTTCTCTTGTTTCAATTATTGAAACGGCTGAAACAACATGGCAGTGCACAAACAATTCCTGTAATTTTTGCCTGCCAGGATAGGATAGTTCACGCAACTTTTACATCCCTCCCAAAAAAGAGGGTCATGTGTAATTTCATTATAAGTAACCGGTTCAAAACCCAACCGGGTATTTAGTTTCATCACAGGTAACCCGGTGGTGATACTGAATATTTTTGCCTGTGGATAAAGCAGCCGGCTTAACTCAAATATTTTCTGCTTGATGGCCTGCGCCACTTTCAATCCACGGAATGCCGGCGCCACAATTAAACCGCTGTTAGATACAAACCTGTTTTCTTCCCAGGATTGTATATAGGAAAATCCCGCCCATATTCCTTTCGCCGTAAAGGCAATAACGGCCTTCCCTTCCAGGATCTTTTCTTTAATAGTAAGAGGATTTCTTTTCGCAATCCCGGTGCCCCTTGCCTTTGCAGAGGCTTCCATTTCTGCCACTATAAGCAGGGCAAAATCAACGTCCATAGCCGTAGCCAACCGGACGACAATCTCCTCATCTGTTTCCATTACCAGTAAGTTGATGTTGTATGTAAAGTGGATATATTGAATCCGGTATCAGTGAATACATCCGGATCCTGCTCACGGCATCTGCCAGGGGAACCCGGCAAAGTACCGGTAAAAAAATACGGGTAATCGCTTCTTTCACAACCGTATTACCCCGTTCGTATAACCGGCCGGCCAGTTGCAAACACTTGCCTGCTACCGTAAAATTCTGCTCCCTCAGCTGCTTGTCGGTATACTCCGTAAAACAACCGATGGTTTCGTAGATATGATATACCGCCGGAAACTGGTGTAACGCTTTTCTTAGTGCCGGTATCGTGTCTTCAATACAAGCTGGCACTTCATACTGATTAATCATATAGGTAATATCATTTAGCAGGTATATGCCAAATGCTATTCCATATTCTGTGTGGAAATGTTAAAACTTAGCAGGGGTAAGGGTTTGCAAAGAAAATGTTAAAAGCGGATGGAGAGAAATGCGGTAAAAACCTACCGTTTCTGAAGGGTGTTTTCAGAAACGGAAAACGGAGAGAGGCGCCTGTTTTATGCTACCTGTGCAGTCGTTTCTTTGGATACAACCGGAGAGGCCACTTTCTTTTTTTTCTTCCGGGTTCTGTTCAGCCACATCAGGGTGCCTGTAACAGGGAAAATAGCGCCCAGCAACGCAAGGATCAAAGCAAATATTTTGGAAGGCGTACCAAAGATAGCGCCGGTGTGCAGTGGCTTTATGGTTCCCCGGATCTTTTGCCCCAGGTTCCTTTGCGCAAAAGTTTGCGATGTCAGTACGCTCCCATTGAACTGATCCAGGTAATAAGTAGTGGTGGCCGCTTCATGTAAGGCATCCGCCGGAAGCAGGCTTACCATAAAAGCCGCGGAGCTGTCTTTCGGCGCAGTAAAGGAATAAAACAGCGCATCAGGAACAGCATGTTTTACTACTGCCATTGCGGTTTCATAAGAAATACTTTTGCCACTGGCCTCCACTGCCGGAGCCGATAGCGGTGCTGCCAGGGGCTTCGGGGAAGTGCCCAATGAAGCGTACAACGCTTTGTTAAACCATTCAAACGACCAGGTTAAACCAGTGAAAACAGTTACAAAAAGAAAGATGGAAGTATAAAAACCCAGCACAATGTGCAAATCATTATTCACCCGTTTCCAGTTGCCATCCCACTTAATTTTGATCCGCTGCCTGAAAATATTACGCGTTTTGGGCCACCAGAGAATGATGCCCGTAACCAGGATAAAGAAAAAGATGAGTGTGCTGATACCGGTAATAAGCTTGCCAACAGCGCCAGCCAGCAGCCAGCGGTGCAGGGAAAATACCTGGTAGTAGAATGTTTGCTGATAGCTGTAGAGTTCAATTATTTTACCGGTGTAGGGATTTACAAACGCCGTACGTCCTTTTTCTTTTTTGGGTCCGGCAGCTTCTTTTTCACCGGCTTTTGCGGTTCCTTTTTTTCTTCCCTCCTTACCAGCTCCGGCTTCTTTCTGCCCGCCCTTTTTACCTTCTTCCAGTTGCACCTGTAGCGTCCGGGTGGGGTCGGCAAACACCTGGATCCTCGAAATACCTGCGCCGGGAACGGCCTCCTTTACCAATGTGGCTACCTTATCCAGCGGTAAACGCGCTCCTCCCGGCTCCACAAAATAACGGTCGTGGTTAAACGCCTCTGTCAGCTCCTTCTCAAATACCAGTAAGGCACCTGTTAAGCAGCTGATAGTAATGACCAGGCCGGCAGTAAGGCCCAGGTATAAGTGAATGCGCCGGAAGAAAACTTTCATATCAGAGTCGATCGTACCTGCAAAGAAAATCCACGCGCGGGGTATTATGGTATCGGAAACGGAATATTATTTACGCAATGCAGAATTTATTCAGTATTTCCATAAAATAAAATTGCCATATATACTAAAGGTACATATGGCAATCCCCTGTATTGAAAATATATTACATCAGCCCACCCAGCATTCCGCCGGCAGCGTTTTTCATTTCTGCTTCCCAGGAATTCTCTGCATCTTTCAGTGCACGGTTCAGAGCAGTAAGCAACAGGTCTTCCATTTCTTCCTTATGCTCCGGTGCAAAAAGACGCTCCGCAATATCAATACTTTTCACCTGACGGTTACCATCCACGGTTACTTTTACGGCGCCATCACCGGCCTCACCGGATAAAGTTACTGTAGCCAGACGCTCTTTGCCTTCCTGCATTTTCTGCTTGATCTGCGTCAGCTTTCCAAATAAATCACCAAACATGTTTCGTGTGTTTTTAAGAACGGCAAATATAGCGGATTTTTAACGGAGGCAATCCCCTCTGCTAAATCCACACTATTCCGTATCTTACCAGCACGTAACAGCATCATTAATAATGGAAACAAAAGTTTGTATCATAGGCGCAGGACCCGGCGGAGCCACCGCAGCACTGCAACTCGCCCAGCTTGGCATTGAATGTATCGTGGTAGATAAAGCCGTTTTCCCACGGGATAAAGTATGTGGAGACGGACTAAGCGGAAAAGTACTCACCCTCCTGGAACGTATCGACAAGGGCATCGGACAACGCCTCCAGGAAGCCATGTTTAAAGCAGACAGCTGGGGCGTTACCTTCGTAGCACCCAACCGTATCGGAATGGACATCCCCTACCGCCTGGGTTACCAGGAAGATAAGAGCAACCCACGGGGCTTCGTTTGCAAACGTATCGACTTTGATAACTTCCTCGTAGATGAAATGAAACGCCGCTCCGAAATCCGTTTGTTCGAAGGCACAAGCATCGATAAATATGAACTGAAACCAGACGGATACCACCTCTCCAGTAAAGACGGCTCCTTCAAAGTAAAAGCCGACGTGGTAATAGTAGCCAACGGCGCCCACTCCGGCTTCACCCGCGATGTGGCCGGTATCAAAATGGAACCCAAACATTATGTAGCCGGCATCCGCGCCTATTACAAAGGCATCACCGGCCTGCATAAAGACAACTTCATTGAACTGCACTTCCTGAAAAATATGCTCCCGGGCTATATCTGGATATTCCCCCTTCCCAATGGCGAAGCCAATGTAGGCGTAGGAATGCTCAGCAACTCCGCCCGCAACAAAAAGGTAAACCTGAAACAGCTGATGCTGGATACCATCGCCACCGATCCCGTAATGAAGGAACGCTTCAAAAACGCGGAACTCACCGGTAGCATCGACGGATACGGCCTCCCCCTCGGCAGCAAAAAAAGAAAACTGCACGGGGAACGCTACATGCTGGTTGGCGACGCCGGATTTCTCATTGATCCCTTCACCGGGGAAGGCATCGGCAACGCCCTGTACTCCGGCAGAATAGCCGCCCAACAAGCCGCTGCAGCCATTGCCGCTAACGACTATTCCGATACCTTCTTCAACGCATACGATGAACACGTATACCGCATCCTCGGACCGGAATTACAGGTAAGCACCAAATTGCAGAAACTCATCAAATACCCGTGGCTGTTTAACATGCTGATGAAAATGGGCTCCCGCAATAAACAGCTGAAAGACCTGATGTCATGCATGTTCCATGAGGTAGACCTCCGCAAGAAACTGGGCCAACCCATGTTCTACGTAAAATTGTTATTTAACAGATAAAAGCATCCTTCCGTCGTGAAATTTTTAGGCCAATTATCCGTCATCCTCCTTTTCTCATTCAACATGAGCGCACAGGTACCCTCTTCCAATCCGGCACCAGCTACCCGCTTAACACGGGACATCGCCAATAAACTGGCAGAACTGCCCCTGAAATGCCTGGACCTGGAATTCCCCTATAAAACAGGGATCGTATTCACCGACAGCTCATTGCTGACGGCGCCGAAAAATTATCACCCCGCTTTCTATGGCTGTTTCGACTGGCATAGCAGCGTACACGGACACTGGATGCTGGTGCGCCTGCTGAAGTCTTACCCCGACCTGGCCAAAGCCTCCGTCATCAGAAGCAAACTGGCAGCACACCTATCTTCAGAAAATATAAAAATTGAACAACAACTGTTCAGCAGCGCTGAAAACAAAAGCTTTGAACGCATCTATGGCTGGAGCTGGCTCCTGCAACTGCAAAATGAACTGCTCACCTGGAACGATCCCCTGGGTAAAACCATGAGCCAAAACCTGCAGCCACTGGCCACCCAGTTTTCCACCGCCTATATCCAGTTCCTCGATAAAATCATGTACCCGATCCGCGTGGGAGAACATACCAACCTCGCCTTCGGATTATGCCTCGCCTGGGACTATGCCGTTACCGCGAAAGATGAAGCCCTGCAAAAAGCCATACACAACGCCGCCATGCGCTTCTACGCCGCCGATAAAAATGCGCCTATACAATGGGAACCCGGTGGCTACGACTTCCTCTCCCCCTCCCTCGAAGAAGCAGACCTGATGCGCAGGGTGATGCCGGAAGCCGACTACCGCAAATGGCTATACGCGTTTTTACCCGGCCTCTTTGAAAACAAGATAAGTATCCTGCAGGTGGCACAGGTAAAAGACAGAACCGACGGAAAACTCGTTCACCTCGATGGATTAAACCTCAGCCGCACCTGGTGCCTGGAAGCCATCGCCGAACACGGCGGCAAAAACCAGCAGGCCATTCAGCAACTGGCCCACGCACACATGGAAGCAGGACTAAAACAGGTTTTCAGCGGTAGCTATGCCGGCGAACACTGGCTCGCATCTTTTGCAGTTTATATGTTAACTGTCGGAAAACAACCGTAAATTCATCAACAAAAATTTTTATTCCCCTATACCCGGCCGCCCAAAAAGGGGGATCAATCAACATAACTGTACTATGCACGTCATAAATTCCCGTGCCTGGATGTTAGTATTATCCCTGCTGCTGATACTAACCCCCGCCATTGCACCCGCCCAAAAAGTAAACACCAGCCCGGCCCCGGCATGGCTCGTTCCCTTCACGCCCGATCTCTCCAAAAAACCCAACGCCAAAAATATCAGCGATGGCTATTACCTCCTGCTGCTGGAAGAACAAAGACATGCAGAACTGAAAAGCAACTACCAACACTTCATCCGGCAAATTATCTCGGAAGCAGGCATCCAGAACGGTTCAGAAATTTCAGTGGACTATGACCCCCAATACGAAAAACTTACGTTCCATAAAATAGTGATCCACCGCGACGGAAAGGAAATCAACCGCCTGCCCGGTGCAGCATTCAAGCTCCTTCAGAAAGAACAGGACCTGTCGCGCTTCATCTACAGCGGCACCTACACGGCTTACCTGATCCTCGAAGATGTGCGGAAAGGCGACCAGATAGAATACGCCTATTCCATTAACGGCGACAACCCCATCTTCAACGGGAAACTGGATAGCCGCATCTATTTCGTTGCCTACGAACCTATTGTTAACTACTATAAAAACCTGATCGTTAGCCCGCAAAGGCAAATCCGGTTTAAACGGTATAATAATGCAGCAGCCCCTCTCCAGAAATCATGGAACGGCCTCACTGTATACGAATGGAATAAAGTAGACGTAAGGGAAACCGATAACACCAACTTTGTTCCTTCCTGGTACAATCCCTTTACCTACGTACAGGTAAGCGAATATCCTTCCTGGAAAGAGGTAGCGCAATGGGGCATGAAGGTGAACCAAACACCGGCTCCCGGCCCGCTGCTGGCCGGCAAAATCGCCGCGTTTAAAAAGGCGGCCAACGGTAATCCTGCCACCTACCTGCTGCAGGCGTTACGGTTTGTTCAGGACGATATCCGGTACATGGGTATCGAAATGGGAGAATACTCCCATCGCCCCAATAACCCCGACAGGGTGCTGGCACAGCGTTTCGGGGATTGTAAAGACAAAGCCCTGCTACTCTGCACCATCCTGCGCGCTAACAACATCGTGGCCGATATGGCTTATGTGAATACCGACCTGCGGGAAGCCGTCAGCGAAATACTCCCTTCTCCCAACGCCTTTAACCATGCCATTGTACACGCAGTACTGAATAACAAAGTATACTGGCTGGATGGTACCATGTCGTACCAACGGGGAAGCCTCGCCGATTTATGCGAACCCGATTACGGGCGGGCATTAGTGGTAACCGATACCACCACACAGCTCACGCCTGTCATCCCCACTACCCGTGGCAAAATTGCCGTCCGCGAAATCTTCACACTCCCGGACGATGCAAATAAAGATGGGAAACTGGAAGTGGTAACTACCTACCACCGCGATGATGCAGATGCACAACGCGCAGAACTGGCAGGTACCAGCATGAAGGACAAAGAGAAGTCCTATCTCGCCTTTTATAAAAAGCTTTATGGAGATGTGGTGATCCGGGACTCTATCACCACCCGCGACAGCGTTGCCGGCAACACCATATATGTGAACGAAAGCTACCTGGTACACGATATCTGGAAAAATGACAGCAGCAGCAATAAACTGTTGTTTACTACCAATGCGCAATCTTTTTATGATGCGCTTTCCTTTATCTCCGATGATAAACGTAAGATCCCTGTCAGCATCCGCTATCCATACGACCTCGATTACCAGATCATCCTGCATACACCCGTTAAGTGGTCGCTGGATCAAACGCCACTGCACTTACAAAATGAATATTACACGTTCGACTATACCGCTACCATCAAGGAACAGCAGGTTATATTATCCTATCATTTCAAAACCTTCAGCGATCATATCCCGGTAAAGTTTATACCACAATATGTGAAGGATCTGAAGAAGATGAATGAAGTAACTTCTATGGATCTTACCTGGAATCCGGGAACCGCTGCTGCGCGCCATCCTGATGGAAAAGGAAACTGGCTGGCCATTGTACTGGCGTTGTTATTTGCCGGCGTGTTTGCCGGCCTTGCATTTATTTTTTATAAACATTCCGTAACCCCGGCCGGGGAAACACCGGAGTCCCTGCCAATTGGCGGCGGACTGGTACTTCTCGCCATCGGGTTAGTGTTTACGCCAATGGGAGAAATCACTGGCATCTGTAAAATGGCCGTATTTGATTACTCGTACTGGATCAGTATTTCCGACCGGCAGGATCTGGGAAATATCACCGTGGTACAGCTTTTCCTCATCATGGAAATGATGGTCAATATATTTATGCTGGCATACAGTATCCTGCTGGCAGTACTGTTTTTCCAACGCAGAGATACCTTCCCTTTTGCGCTGGCTACCTTTTATTTTATTGCTACTGTTTTTATTTATGCAGATAATTCCCTGAATCACTATCTCTTCAAAACAGAAAAACCAAAAGATATCTTCAACATTAATTCTATCCTGTGGCCATTGCTGCGCATGGCTATCTGGGTGCCTTATCTGCTCATTTCACAAAGAGGCAAAAACACTTTTACCATGCCATACCGGCCACCACAGGGCTAAATATTATTTACATACTTCCTCACGGTGAGGAGGTTTACGATATACACCAGTCCTAACACCAGCGCAATACCTGCAAACACAGGCACGCCCGGCCAGGTGCTTACCAGCATTTCATGCTGCGCCAGCTCCCGTGCCGCCCAGTATTGCAGTCCGGCTACCAGCAACAGCGACAATATCCCGATAACAATATACAGGGGTACAAACTGCCGCAGCAGGTACCGTTGCAGCTGCTTGGGAGCAGTGCCCAGTATCACCAGCAATTGAATTTCCCGCTTGCAGGAAGCAATCACCAGTTGTATAAACATGCTGAAAACCAGCAACGCAAAAAACAGTAAGATCAATCCAAAAAATCCCACCACCGATACAATTGTTTGTACAATCAGTCTTGTTTTGCTGAACTTCAGCTTATCCTGGTTGGTAGTATAGCCGTTGTCTTCCAGGAACTTTACCAGGTCGGGGTTAGAAGGGTCCGGCGTTTTAATGATTACGCGGGAAGTACCCGCGGCAGTGGTCATGCCGTATTTCTCATTGGCCCAGGCCATAAAAGACGCCGGTACCAGGAAGGAGGAAATCCGGTCGGAGAAACCAACAATATGCCCCATATACTGATCCGATACCTGGTTGTTGGAAATATTTACCTGCAGTGGCAATGCTTTCACGGTTTCCTGTGAAATCTGCGGCAGGTCCTGGCTCAGGGAAAAGCCGAAGTTGTACAGGTTCAGGAAGTCGTTAGGCAAAATAATAGGAATGGTGCGGTCGCCCTCACTCCATTTCCAGTCCTGTCCTTTCACATCCAGGAAGCTGTCCGGTACTGCTTCAAAAAACATATCAGTAGCAAAGTGCAGGTCGCCGGGCGCCTGAACCACTACTTTATACTGGCTGGAGGTTACTAACCCAAACGACTGTACGAATGGCTGCTTTTTTATAGTGGCAATTTCTTCCGGGGTAAAAATACTCTTGGCCGACTGTCCCATCATGGCGTTGGTGATGGTTTTATTGATCACGAGGAAATCGGCCGTTTCATTCTGGTTTCTGCTGCTGTACAGCAGCTGGCTGAAGTTGGAATGCGCCTGGATGGCAATGAGGATCAGCAACATAGCAATGCCCAAACCAACTGCCGCCATCAGGAACCGGGTTTTTCCCACACCGGTTTGAATAATTTTCTTCAGTAATTCAAAAAATGGACGCATGAAATAACATTAAAGATGATAATGCACATCATAAGGGAAGTGCTGGTCATTATCCAGGTCGGTTAAAATGAACCCGGCATTGCGGGCTTTACATTCATCGGCAATCAGTGCAGCGGCGCGCTGCGTGTTTTCTTCATCCAGGTGGCTGAAGGGTTCATCCATCAGGAGCCACTGAAAAGGTTGTACCAGCGCCCGGATAATAGCAATACGCTGTCTTTCGCCATACGAAAGGGTTTTGCCGCTTTGCTCCAGGATATGCGATACATTGAGCCGGGCGGCCATTTCATCAATCTTCTCCGCAGGGTAATAAGGCTTTGGCTCCATTACCCGCTTCAGCGATATGTTTTCCCTGGCGCTGAGCTGTTCAAAAAGCCGAAGGTCCTGGAATACAATACTGATATCCCGCTGCCGCATGGCGGCTATTTCATTCTTATTATATGACTGCCACGGCTGGCCATTCACCTGTACTTTCCCCGTATAGTCGTAACGGATATGATACAGGTAATGAATCAGGGTAGTTTTGCCGGTACCGGAAGGCGCCTTGATTTTCACCAAACTGCCTGGCTGAAAAGTTACGTCCTGGTTCCAGATGTCCGACGACCGTTGCCGGAGTTTATCCTGCAATGGTATGGGCATGAGCTGATTGAGCTGAATCTGCATAGTGGCATTTACTGTTAACAGTAGCGAATATAAATGATATATTTTTCGCAAAAGAAAAGGGCGCAACGGAGATGTTCCGGCGCCCTTTTCCTGGTAAGGTTATAAATTACTGTGGTGCAACAACGGTAGTATCTACCGGTGCAGCAAAGAGGCTGTCTTCATATGCTTTTTCCTTTGCTTTCCTTGCCTGCATTACTTTTGCAGCTTCGGTGCCCAGGTTGATCAGCTGTACAAGGCTGTTCTGATCTTTATTTTTAAAGGTCAGTACTGCTTCTCCATGTTGTACATCACCACCGTCGGCTTTGCTTACAAAGGTTACATCTTTCAGCAGTTCCTTTGCTTTCTTCGCCACTGGTTTTTCGTCTTCGTCCATTTTATCTTCAGGGATCACAGCAGTCACTTTTTCCAGGTCTACATAACCGCCCAGCATGCTGCCTTTTATTTTCCCTTCAATACCATCAGGTAATTTGATGTGGCCTTTACCACCCAGGTATTCCTGCAGTAAAGCACTGTCGGAGCCCAGTGTTACAAACTTCTCGTTGATGGACATAGCCGGCATGGTAGCCGCTGCCATTGGATTTACTACGGTATAGTGGTCACCTTCCCGTGTAAATACTTCTTTCAGCATCGGGGAAGTCATGATTTTATTGAATGCATCTTTGTTACCTACTTTCAGGCTGAAGATCCATTTGGCATCTGGTTTCTCTGTGAATTCGCCGGGGAAATAAGGAGATTCCTTTTTGGTGATAGCGAAATCGGAAGCCACATAAGTTAACTGGCCTTCAAATGCGTTCAGCACATCATCCATAGACAGGCCGGATTTACCCATCATCAGGTTCACCATACCATCCATACCGGTCGCTTTCACGATATCGCCGATCATGCGGAAATCAAAGGCATAAGAAATGAAACCGGTGATATTCTGGGAAGGATATTTGTTCAGCATATCCATATCGATCTCTTTCTTACCATATTTTTTATAGATAGCCGCCAATTCTTTACCCATGTAAGAGTGACCATTGAAAACGATTTTACCGTTTTCGAAGTTAACTGTACCGGTATAGAAAGAGCCTTCCATCAGTTTCTTTACGTTGGCAGGGATCATGGTGAACTGACCGCTGTTGTAAATAGCTTCCGGGTTTACAAAGATACCGGCGTCGGCATCTTCTTTCAGTAATTTGGCGAAAGGCTCGATGGAACCAGCTGTTTCATCCTTTTTCAGGTGAAAGAGATGATCCACTTCAGCTACCCAGGTTTTGATCTGCGCATCGTCTTCTGCAGTCGTCAGGGCGGCAGGAATGGCCATTGCGGAATCTGTTACTGCAGTTGCAGAATCTATCATGGGTTCTGAAGGATCTCCATAATCGGGAGATGAAGAACCGCCCGGGTTATACTTTTCCAGGTTACTTGGATCTACTGCGCTGATATAGATAACGGCAGATTTATTCCATCCGATTACGGCATGTTGCTTTTCTTCCCAGATATATTTGAAGTCATTTTGTGTTTTCAGGGAGAAGTTGGCGATGTTCTTTTTGAGATAGGCCTCAAATTTGTCGGCATCTTTCAGGCTCGCGGTAAGACTGATATAAGATTTGTGTTCTGCCGGCTGGCCCTGGAATACGAAAGAGGCAAAGAAGTGGCTTTGCATGTCGATACCGGAGTTTTCGGCATCTTTCCACGCCTTCATCACTTCATTGGAAGTGTCTTTACTTTGTGTGGCTTCAAACAGTTTATCCATTGTGATACCGTTTGTCACCAGTTTGGTGGTCAGTTGTTTGGCATTCAGGTCTACTACCACACCGGCTGTTTTCGGAATGTACCGGCTCTCATCAGGGGTCTTAGAGCAGGAAGACAGCATAACCGCTGACGTCACAGCGGCTAACAAAACTTTGGAAATTGATTTTTTCATAAAAGCATTAAAAATTAAGAAAAATTATTCGGAGCAACACTATATCAAACAGTACATTCCCACTATCGTGGTATTTCATTCGTGCAAAAGTACGTATATTTTTGTAGCGCATATGTCTCATTTTTCCCTGGTACATACAATATTTCAATACTGATTAAGTTTATACCTTTGCTACTAACTATGAAACTATTACTAAATACCATAGAAAAACCATTATGTTCCTGATTATGCTACAATACATACGGCCCGTTGCGGCTGTAGAACACTACATGGAAGCGCATACCGCCTTCCTGCAAAAGCACTTCGACAGTGGCCGGTTCATCTTATCAGGCAGGCGAAAGCCGAAGTCCGGGTCTGTTATTCTCTGTAATGCCGCCAGCCGCAGGGAGGTAGAAGAGATTATGAGTGAAGATCCGTTGGAAAGGTTCCAGCTGGCGCTTTATGAGATCATAGAGTTTGAACCAACCAAGTATGCCAACACACTGGGAAAATAGTACTTCCCTCCTGTAATGCCGTGCCAATCGTTTTTGCTTCTTTACTTCCGGATAACTACTTCATAAAGTAAATGACTTTCGTAAGCCATTTGCTACTGTCCATTTCTTTGCCCGGACCAATCACATACATCTCTATAGTGGGTGGAATAATGGTCCTCCCTTTATCGGTTATAAAGTTTCTGATCGCCACGTGTGCGTTGACTACCTTGCTATGAGGCCCTACATAGTCGGCATACGCCGCCTGTGCCGCAGGGAGGGTAATGATTTCATATCCTGGTGCGGGTTTGCTTCCTTCCGGTACCGGTATGGCCGCTGCCATGTCTGTTTGCCCCTGCTTCCTGTCCCAGCTGAAGAAGATGCCGCAGGGCACGCCTGGCTGTAACCGGGCAGCGGAGGCCGCATTATAAATAGTCCGGAGGTTGGAACGGTAATAGTCGCTGATCTTGCTGATGGGGATGGTTTTTCGTACAGCCGCATACGTTGTTGCCGGGAAATTCATCTCTTTTACAGTCACGTCAATGCCATTGGGGGCATTTGGTCCTCTTACTTCTGCCTCTGCCATGCTTTTCAGGTTGTTGAGCCCCTGTTCAAAGTCCTTTTCCAGCGCACCTTTCATAAAAAGGGTCATTACATTCATGGGCCGGTCGTAATGCGTATCAAATCCCCAGGTCACCTTTGTTTTACCCGCTGCTTCCGACAAACGGAAAAACACATCCGACTCGGAGGCAAACGGAGTGATAAAAGTAAGCTTCTGGGTAACCGACTTATAAGGGTCCATAGACAGGTGTTGCAGCTTTCCCTCCCCGATCTTGCTGCCTTTCCAGGAGTCAACCGCGCCAATAGAGCCATCTTCACCGGTAATAGTATACCTGGCGGTAGAGTCCATCTGTTTCCAGGTACTCCACTCGTTAAATTTCTCGAATTTCACAATATCATTCCATACAATCGTCGCGGGGGCATTAATTTCCACCGAACGCTCCACATGCATAGTAGTGGGCGCAAAAAAGATCAGCACAATTGCAATGAACAGGATGATTCCTATGATCCAGGCGAGCGTTTTAAGTACTTTCATGACTGTCGGGGGTTGATGATAATAAAAATACATCTTTTTATTGTTCAACCGACAGATGATGCTGGCAATCAGGCAGAAGAATGTTGACTACTCTAGTTCTGGGTCACTTGATTTATTGTCTTGCTGGTAATGTTTATCCGCTTCTTTCGCTTTTTCAAAGTCGAGGATCACGGAATTAATACAGTAACGGAGTCCGGTTGGTGGTGGACCATCGTCGAATACATGCCCCAGGTGGGATTTACAGCGGCCACACAATACTTCTGTCCTATGCATCCCATGACTGTTGTCCGGAGAATAGATAACACTGGTTTTGGTAAGTGGCTGAAAAAAACTGGGCCAGCCGCAGCTGCTTTCAAATTTGGCATCGGAAACAAATAGCGGATTTCCGCAGGCTGCACAGTAGTAGGTTCCGCTCTCGCTGCTATTCCAGTATTTTCCCGTAAAAGCCCACTCTGTTCCTTTTTCCCTGGCAATATGATATACGTCCGTTGGCAGTACTTTTCTCCATTCTTCGTCTGTCAGATTTACTTTAGCGGCATCTGTGTGGGAGTAAATCTCTCCCTTCTTTTTTCCATCTTCCATTGATTTCATTTTTTCCCCATTTTTAGGGATAAGTATAGTTGGTGACCCTGATAGAGATAGTCAAAAATATCGGATTCCATAGGTACATATGTAAAGTTTTGATTCGTTAACTTCTCATTAACACTAGCATTGTGATTGTTGGGTCGTTGGCCGGTTCCTTTTTTTATCTCTACCTAAATTACGTATGAACAAGCATAATGGATTGTTATTTCCTGCAAATCAAGGGGGTAATTAACAAAACAGTTAGTTTTTTGTTTAAAACTGTCTGATAATCACCGGCCAGCAACTGCATATAAATTGTTAACTTTACAGCAAAAGGCTAGTAAGTGGCGGATATCATCAATTTATTACCAGACAATATAGCGAACCAGATAGCTGCAGGGGAAGTGATACAAAGACCGGCATCAGCGGTAAAAGAATTACTGGAAAATGCAGTGGATGCAGGTGCTACCGATATTCAACTGATCATTAAAGATGCAGGAAAAGAGTTAGTGCAGGTAATTGATAACGGCGGCGGTATGAGCGAAACAGATGCCCGGATGTGCTTTGAACGCCATGCTACCTCTAAAATACAATCCATAGAAGATCTCTTCCAGATCACTACAATGGGATTCAGAGGTGAAGCGCTGGCTTCCATTGCCGCAGTTTCCCAGGTAGAACTCAAAACCCGCAAAAAAGGCGCAGAAGTAGGCACCTATGTGGAAATTGACAACAGCTTCGTAAATAAACAGGAACCCTGTCAAACCGCTGAAGGAACCAGCATTGCCATGAAAAACCTGTTCTTCAATGTGCCCGCACGCAGAAACTTCCTGAAAAGTAACGCCGCGGAAATGAGACACATCGTAGACGAGTTCATCCGCGTGGCCATGTCGTTCCCCCAACTGCAGTTCTCCCTGACAAATAATAATCAACAGCTGTTCCACCTGGACAAAGGATCGCTTAAACAGCGCATCGTGGCCATCCTGGGACAACATTATAACGCCCGGCTCGTAAGCGTAAAGGAAACTACCGACTACATGAATGTGTACGGATTTGTAGGAAAACCCGAAACCGCTAAAAAAACCAGGGGCGACCAGTTCTTCTTCGTCAATAACCGGTTTATCAAGAGCTCGTACCTGAACCATGCCGTGATGAACGCCTTTGCAGACATCATCCCGGCAGACAGCTTCCCGCTCTATGTACTGTTTATTGACGTAAACCCCGAACATGTAGACATCAACGTACACCCTACCAAACAGGAGATCAAGTTCGATGATGAAAAACTCATGTATGCCTTCGTGCAGTCGGCCGTAAAACACTCCCTGGCCCAGTTCAGCATCACTGCTACACTGGATTTCGACCTGGACCCAAGCATTCAGGCACTGGATGCGGTAAGCAAACCCTTCACCGCCCAGCAGCAGAATGAATCAACCCAGAGTCCCCTGTATAAATCATTTACACAGGCCAACCAGGCGCACATGATCGATAAAAGCAGCAACAGCAGCAACCTGAAGCACTGGAAAGATCTGTACGAAACCAACAGCAACAACGAAAGCACTTATACCATCGCCCCGGAGCCGGAAACACGCCCGGCCGTGACTTACGAAAGTCAGCCGCACGCCACCGCCTCCGTGATCGATGAACGCTGGCAGGATACCGCCACCGACCAGAAAGTACCGGTACAGGTACACCAGCAATATATCCTGTCGCAGATTAAGTCAGGATTTATATTGATTGACCAGCAGGCTGCCCATGAAAGGATCCTCTATGAACGCTACCAGCGTGCCTTACAGGAAGCCCCCATGGCCACCCAGCAAAGCCTGTTCCCGCAAACCCTGCAGCTGCCCCCGGCAGATGCAGCCCTGGTCAGCGAAATGCTCGGCGACCTGCAAACACTGGGCTACGACCTGGAACCGTTTGGCAACAATACCTTCATCGTTCGCGGTACCCCCGCCGACATTCAGAATGGTAACGACCATGCCACCATCCAGAACCTGCTGGAGCAATTCAAAAACTTCAGCCACGAACTGAAAGTAAATAACCGCGAGCAACTAATCCGCTCAATGGCACGTAATAACGCCATACCGGCCGGCAAAATACTGGCTGCCCGCGAAATGCAGAATATTATCGATGAACTCTTCGCCTGCAGCATGCCCAATGTAGCACCCGGCGGTAAGTTCACGTTTATATCATTCAAACTCACAGACCTCGCCCGTATGTTTGAACGGGGGAATTGATTTTCAGGATGTTAAGACGTCCGGGGAGATAAAGCAGGCACGCCTCCTTCTTCTCCCCGGACCTTTAAACAACGGCTCAACCTCCATAACGCCGCCCTTTCAATAGCCTCCAAACCCTTTACAGTAAAGGCTTTCCAGATCAAGTCCACATCACCTCCACCATCACTCCGCGTTTAGTCCATGTGTAATGCAGGTCCTATCTATGTGCAAGGCCACTGCTAAGGCTGTCCTATACCATTATTCCGCTACAAGAATGGCTTCAATCTGCCCGTACAATTGCAGGAACATCTTATACTTTTTACGATACGCTTCAAATTTGGCGGCATCCGGCGTAAATACCGTTTGCGTGGGTTCCGGGGCTCTCTGCGGCCATCCAAGCACTTCAGCGGCCAACAGGATCGCACCGAGTGCGGAAGCGTCGCTTTCCTGCTGCAGGTGCATTTCCTGGCCAAAGATGTCTGCCAGCAACTGAATCCACCCCGGCGCATTGGTAAACCCTCCACTCACAGAGATTTTCCGCACCGGCCCGGCCGTTTCCTCCAGGGCCTCTTTGATACTCAGCAATGCAAAACAGATCCCTTCCAGCACGGCCCGGGTGAAATGCGCCGGCGTATGCTGGGGCTGAATGCCTATAAAGGCGGCAGTGGCATGACTGTTCCACACCGGCGCCCTTTCCCCCAGCAGGTAAGGCAAACAAAGGAGCTTGCCCGGGTCCGTGACCAATGCTTCTCCCACCAGGTCGTTAAGGCTACTCAGAGGCTGCCGCAGGAAATCCCTCACCAGCCATTGCAGCACCACGCCTCCATTATTGGAGGCGCCACCGGTAATATAGATATCATCCGTTAAGAGATACGTGAACAACCGGCCACGGGCATCAGTGAGTGGTTGGGCGCCCGCCATTCTTACCGCGCCGCTGGTGCCAATGGTAAGCGTGGCATGCCCTGCGTCCAGCGCGCCGCTGCCCAGTTGGGCCAGGCAGCCATCGCTGCCCCCTATCACAAACGGCGTATCGGCCGGGATGCCCAGTGTGGCCGCCATATCAGGGGATAGCCCGCTAACCACATAATTGGCCGGCACGGGCTGAGGCAGCTGCGCAGCGGTAATACCCGCCACACTTAAAGCCGTTTCGTTCCATTGAAGCGTATGGATATCAAACAGGCCCGTGGCCGAGGCAATAGAGTGATCTGTTATCCAGCGTCCGAAGAAATGATGAAAGATGTATTCCTTGATGCCCGGGAATATCGCTGCAGCGGCAAATACAGCCGGTTGCCGCTCCCGCAGCCACATGATTTTGCACAGGGGCGACATGGCGTGCACCGGGGTCCCGGTTTGCCGGTAAATTTGCCTGCCCTCCGGGGTATCGCGTAACGCCAGCGCATTGGGTTCACTCCGGTTATCGGCCCAGATGATCAGCGGCGTAAGCGCCGTCCCATCGGGACCCACAGCCATCATACTGTGCATGGCGCTGCTAAAGGAAATGGCCGCCGGGGCGCCCCCAGCCTGGGCCACCACCTCCCGGATACCGGCTATCACCGCTTCCAGGATCACCTCCGGCTTTTGCTCGCTGTATCCCGGTTGCGGGTGACTGGTAGCATATGCCTGCTGAAACACCGCCAGAATTTTTCCGTCCATTCCTTGCACAATCGATTTTGTACTGCTGGTGCCTATATCTACACCAATAATATACGCTGTATGATCACTCATAAAAAAAACCGTTCTTTTTCCGCATTTAATTTATAGATTTAAAACCGGTGTTCTTCTAAAAAGTCTAAAATATCCACGCAAATGGCTTTCGAAATCAAAAAACAGGGGAAGGTTTATGACGTTTGTATTGTTGGTTCCGGCGCCGGAGGGGGCATGGCTGCAAAAATCCTATCGGATGCCGGCCTCAAAGTAGCCCTCCTGGAAGCAGGTCCTAAATACGACCCCGCCGACCCCGAGCAGGCAACACAGCTGAAATGGTCATATGAATCGCCCAGAAGAGGCGCCAGCACCACCCGCCCTTTCGGTGACTTCGACGCATCCTACGGCGGATGGGAAATCAACGGTGAACCTTACACGAAAAAAAACGGAACTGAATTCGACTGGTTCCGCTCCCGCATGTTAGGGGGCAGAACTAACCACTGGGGCCGCATTTCACTGCGCTTTGGCCCACGCGACTTCAAACACAAAAGTTATGATGGCCTCGGCGACGACTGGCCCATCACCTACGATGAGGTAGCACCCTTCTACGACCGGGTAGATAAGATGGTCGGCGTATTCGGCACCAAAGAAAACCTGCCCAACGAACCGGATGGCTTCTTCCTCCCGCCGCCCAAACCCAGGCTACATGAGCTGATGGTGAAGAAAGCAGGCGATCGTTTAGGCATCCCCGTTATCCCGGCGCGCCTCTCCATATTAACCCGCTCAGTAAATAAAGACCGCAGCCCATGCTTCTATTGCAGCCAGTGTAACCGCGGCTGTACCGTGTATGGCGACTTCTCCGCCTCTTCTGTGCTGGTGAAACCAGCCATGAAAAGCGGACATGTGGACCTCTACACCAACGCAATGGTGCGGGAAGTATTAACAGACGGCAACGGCAAAGCCACCGGCGTAGCTTACGTAGATAAAACAGACCTGCAGGAATATTCCGTGAACGCACGGGTAGTAGTGCTGGCCGCCAGCGCATGCGAATCGGCCCGTTTGCTGCTGAACTCAAAATCAGCCAAACATCCGAACGGACTCGCCAACTCCAGCGGTGTAGTGGGTAAATACCTGCACGATTCTACCGGCTCCTCCCGCGGAGGTTTCCTCCCCCAGCTGATGGACCGCAAAAGATATAATGAAGATGGCGTAGGCGGCATGCACATGTATGTTCCCTGGTGGGGCGATAACAAGAAACTGGACTTTGCACGCGGCTACCACATTGAATTTGGCGGTGGCATGCACATGCCCGGTTATGGTTTCGGCTTTGGTATGGAAAATATGAACGGCCGGGTTCCTGGTCGTGATGGCCAAACCAAAGCTGCCGGCGGCTACGGCGCTTCACTGAAAGATGACTACCGCCGCTTTTACGGCTCCCAGATCGGCTTTGCCGGCAGGGGCGAATGTATTGCGCGGGAAGATAATTACTGTGAAATAGATCCGAACGTAGTAGATAAGTTCGGAATTCCTGTTCTGCGCTTCAACTACACCTGGAGCGATCATGAAATCAAACAGGCCAAACACATGCAGGACACGTTTGAACAAATCATTCATGAAATGGGCGGCATTGCCTTTGGCACCAAACCGGGAGCCGATACCAAATACGGACTGGAAAATCCGGGCCGCATTATTCATGAAGTAGGTACCACCCGCATGGGCGACGATCCTAATAAATCCGTGCTGAATAAATTTAACCAGGCACACGAAGTAAAAAATCTCTTCGTGGTAGATGGTGGCGCGTTTGTGTCGCAGGCAGATAAAAATCCTACCTGGACCATACTGGCACTGTCTATGCGGGCATCCGAATATATCGTGGATCAATTGAAGAAACAGAATCTCTAATCTTTTTAAGTTTTTTTCATGGATAGAAGAGAATCACTCAAAGCGCTTGCACTGGGAACGTTATCAGTTGGTACCATTTTATCTGCCACTGGTTGTGAAGATAAAAAAACAACGGCCGATAAAAATGATCATCCTAATGTGAAAACAGCCGGCTATGGCCGTACTCCGGATGAAGTGTCGCGGGATAAAAAGCTGATGGAGGAAAAGTTTTTCACAGACGCTGAAATGAAAACCATCACCATACTGGCGGATATCATTATCCCGGCAGATGAACATTCCGGCAGCGCCTCCGATGCAAAGGTGCCGGAGTTTATAGAATTCATTGTAAAAGATATACCGGAACACCAGTTGCCTATGCGGGGCGGATTACGCTGGCTGGATATGCAATGTGCCAAACGGTATAATAAATCTTTTGCAGAAAGCACTGCAGAACAACGTATCGCAGTGGTAGACCTGGTAGCTTATCCGGGAAAAGCATCTCCGGAAAACAGCCAGGGTGTGGCCTTCTTTAACCGGATGCGTAATCTCACTGCCACAGGATTTTTCACCAGTAAAATGGGCATCAAGGACCTCAACTACATCGGTAATACGCCCAACGAATGGGATGGCGTACCTGCAGATGTATTGAAGCAGTACGGCTATGCCTATGATGAAAAAACATTGGCTACCTGTTTGAAAATCGAAGACAGGGGCAAGCTGATGACCTGGGAATAACGACTTAACTTGCTATTTCATAATTTAAATCCAGAAAACTTCACATCAATGATTCCAGAAAAAAAGAATGAGGGAGAAAACGGTGTTTCCCGCAGATCATTCCTGAGAAACGGTGCGCTCGCCGCCGCCGGTTTCATGATAGTTCCACGTCATGTATTAGGCAGAGGCTATGTAGCGCCAAGCGATCGCCTGCGCGTAGCAGGTATCGGTGTAGGCGGTAAAGGCTTCAGCGATATATCTGAATTTGCTAAAGGCCCGGCTGATATTACTTTCCTGTGTGATGTGGACAAACGTCGTGCAGCCGAAGCCGTGAAGAAATTCCCTAAGGCGAAGTTCTATACTGATTTCCGGGAAATGTTTGACAAGGAACACAAAAACTTCGACGCCGTTTCCGTATCCACTCCGGATCACACACACGCCGTAGCAACAATGGGCGCTATGCAGCTGAAGAAGGATGTATATGTGCAGAAACCATTAACCCACGACATCTACGAAGCACGTATGCTTACGCAGGGCGCCAACAAATACAAGGTAGTAAGCCAGATGGGTAACCAGGGCTCTTCCGGTGATGGCGTTCGTCAGCTGATGGAATGGTACAATGCCGGTCTTGTTGGAGATGTACACACCATCTACTGCTGGACAGATCGTCCGGTATGGCCACAGGGCGTTCCCTGGCCAACCAACCGCGAGGAAGTACCCGCAGAACTGAACTGGGACCTGTGGTTAGGTACCGCTCCTAAAAAAGATTACGTAGGCAACCTGGTACCATTCAACTGGCGCGGCTGGTGGGATTACGGTACCGGCGCCATCGGCGATATGGGCTGTCATATTATTGAACCTCCTTTCCGTGTACTGGGCCTGGGCTACCCTACTTCTGTAGAGTGCAGCGTTGGTAGCGTATACGTAGGAGAATTCACCCGCGGATATTTCCCGGAAAGCTGCCCTCCTTCTTCCCATGTAATTATGAAATTCCCTGGAAAGAATGGTAAAGAAGTAACCCTTCACTGGATGGACGGTGGTATTCAACCGGAACGTCCGGAAGAACTGGGTCCTAACGAAACAATGGGTGACGGTGGTAACGGCGCCCTGTTTATCGGTGATAAAGGCAAAATGATGTGCGGTACTTACGGTATGTATCCTAAGTTGCTGCCTACTTCCCGCACTACGGAAGCGAATGTGCCGCAAACTATTGCACGTGTACCGGAAGGTCACTACGTACAGTGGGTGAACGCGGCTATCGCCGGTTACGGCAGCAAACAACAGAAAGCGCTCAGCTCTCCGTTCGATATTGCCGGTCCGCTTACTGAAACCATCCTGATGGCTAACCTGGCTATCCGTAGCTTTGATATCCGTAAGGAGAAAGCAAATGGTAAAGGCTTTGATTATCCGGGCCGTTATATCAAGCTGCTGTGGGATGGTAACAATATGAAGATTACCAACTTCGACGAAGCCAACCAGTTTGTGAAACGCACTTACCGCGATGGCTGGTCACTGGGTGTATAAATGATTATACCTGTTATAAAAAGAAATGCCGCGACGATCTCGCGGCATTTTCTTTTTATGAAAAGCTAGTACATGAATACTGTTACTTATAATCCTCCTGCTGTTTCAGGTTACTGTTCTTCCTGATTTCATTGGCAGGAATGGGCAGCAGGTAATTCTTCGCCTTATTAAATTTACGGTCCTGGATACTGTATACATGATATACAAACGGATGCCCGGCAATCATGGACCCTAACACTTCAATACCTTTGGCATTTTCGTTGAAAGCCGTTTCAGCATCTCTCCACCTGCGGGCATCAAAGAAACGTTGTTCTTCATAAGCCAGTTCGTACCGTCTTTCATATTTCAACACGGCCCATAAAGCAGCTCCGGATGCAGTAGTAGCAGGCATCCCGGCACGTTCACGCACCCTGTTCAATATAATACGGCCATTTGCCTCATCGCCATACCCGATGGCTGCTTCTGCATAGTTCAGCAAAATTTCCGCATAACGGATGAAGACCCAGGACTGGTCGCCACGGAAGAATTGGGCATCCAGGTTCTTGTCCATAAACTTACGCAGGTAGTAACCGGAGTAAGTACCATTCCAGTTTTCGATGGTACTATTACGGGTATCAAGTCCCCAAACGCTATCCCTGCCATTGGCAGCTTCATATTTTCCGGTTTGTATCACCCCCACCGGGTCGGTTTTGGCTGCATCGGAAGGGCGTGGTTTCCATTTAGCGCCATCATACAGGATGGTGGCGTAAAAGCGGGGATCACGGTTTTCATACGGCGCCTTTGCCTGGGCAACATTACTCCAGGAAAAAGCAGTCCCGTCTTTCATTTGATAGCCGGTCACAAAGTTTTCGATCGGCACATTTCCGCCCCAGTTATGATACCCGTTAGGACCGTTATACAGGTCGTGCGAAGTACCCAGTAATGCTTTATCATATTGCTTGATAAAGATCAGTTCCGGGTTATCTTTATCGAGAAACACACGGGTATAATTTTCTACCGGGTTGGCAGTGGGCTGGTAAAGACTATAAGTGTTAAGATCCATCACCGCTTTAGCCGCATCCATTGCCAGTTTGTAACGGTCTTTCTGCAGACCGGATTTATACCCCATTAAATCGTTCGGTACTTTCGCATCATTGAACAAGTCGCTGGCGGCGAAAAGCAGGATCCTGGATTTCAGGGCCATAGCGGCGCCTTTGGTCACTCTTCCTTTGCTCGCCACGGCATCATAGGAAGCCGGGAGTTGTTGGGTGGCCAGGTCACATTCTGCTGCAATGAACTTAACGCATTCGTCGAAAGTGGCTCTCTTCACACTCAGGATCTCCTGTTCATCTCCCTTAATACTAAAGGTTTTGGTGATCAACGGAACACCGCCATAGTATTTCACCAACAGGTGATAGTACCAGGCCCGCATAAAATGCACCTCGCCGGTCATGCGTGTACGCACTGCTTCATCGGTGAAAGGCACTTGCGCCACCTTTTCCAGGAACATATTACAGTTACGGATAGCCTTGTAGTGTAAATCCCACCTGGCAAAATCATTGATGGCGCCTACATCATCAGCGGAGGCGTTCCCCTGCACTACCCTGGAGGTGTTGTAGTCGTGAATAAACCGGCTTTCATCTGTCATTGAGGAAAGCATTACTTCCAGGTAGCCGGAGCGCATCTGTACATACAGGTCGTTTACAAACGCCTGTACCAGGCCCACATCTTTCCACACGTCGTTTTCTTCATATTCGGTTAACGGCTTCTTTTCGAGGAAGTCTTTATTACAACCGGCGGAAACCGCGCATAGTAAAAACGCTCCCGCTATATATCTGATGATTGTTGTTTTCTTCATGGCACATTAATTAAAAGGTTACGTTTAATCCCACATTGTAAATCTTGGTTTGCGGATAGAACTGTCCGCTTCCACTTGGCGCTTCAGGGTCAAAAATCTTCACTTTGTCGATGGTGACCAGGTTCTGACCACTTACATATACCCGGAGGTTTTGCAGTCCAATCCGCTTGCAAAGAGTGGTAGGTATATTGTAACCAAGATCCAGGGTTTTTAAACGGACATAGTTGGTATTCCAATACCAGAAAGTATTCTGACGGTTTACCCAGTACTCACGGTCACGGTCGTACGCTCTTGGCCATGATCCGTTGATGTTGTCTTCTGTCCAGCGGTCTTTTACATATGCCATCGGGAAGTTACCGATCAACCCGGATTCTGTACGCAGGTACTGGCTTGCGCCGGTAGCGCCCTGCCACAGCATGGTGAAGTCGAAGTTTTTGAACTTGGCGGTCATGGTTAACCCGAAGATCCAGGTAGGATTTTCGGTACGGTCCATACGAACGCGGTCGAGATCATCAATAGCGCCGTCGCCGTTTTTATCCAGGAAGATAACATCGCCGGCTCTTGCGCCGCCTACGTGTGCGCTCTTGTCTACTTCATCCTGTGTTTTGTAAATGCCAATGGCCTGGTAATACAGCGGCGCACCTATCTGTTTGCCGGTAGCCTGCTGATATGCCGGAAGATTTGGCGTTTCGTCGAAGAACAATACTTTGTTTTCTGCGTGAGTAACCGTTCCTATAATTTCATAATGGAATTTTTTGATGTCGTTTTTGTGGCTTAATACCAGTTCAAACCCTTTGTTTTCCACTTTGGCGATATTTTCCTGTGGCAGGGTCATACCGGTATAACCGGGCATCGACTGGCTGCGGCTGGCGAGGATGTTGGATCTTTTTGTCAGGAAGTAATCTCCTTCAAAGGCCAGCTTATCTCCCAGTATTTTTGCTTCGATACCGAAATCATAGTTATTGGCTACTTCCCAGGTGATGGACTCATTGGGTGACCGCAGCTGGTAAAGCCCTTTATTCAAGTCGCCGCCCAGCATTACACCACCGGCGCTGAAGCCATAGGTGCTCAGGTATTGGAACGGATCTATCTGGTCGTTACCCATCTGGCCCCAGGATGCGCGCAGTTTAAAGTAGTCGAGCGTACGAATGCTTTTTTTCCAGAAGGCTTCGTTAGATAATACCCAACCTGCTGAAGCGCCGGGGAACAGTCCCATACGGCGGCCTTCCGGGAAATTCTGGGAGCCGTCGTAACGCATGTTATAATCAAACAGGTAGGTTTCTTTGTAATTATAGGAAATACGTCCGAAGTAATTACGGCGGGCATATTCAAAACCACTGCCGGCATTGTTCTTTTCTTTATCACCGCCTAAATTCAACTGGTCCAGCTTATCGCTGATAAAGTACCTGCGGTTAGCAGAGAAGCCGTCATTTTTCAACGTAGCCTGTTCAAAGGCGATGAAGCTGCTGAGGTTATGCTTTCCGAAAGAACGTACATAGTTCACTTTAAAGTTGACGGTGATTTGCCGTGTTGTACTGAACTGTTCCGTTAACTCCGGTGCGCTTACTCCCCTGGAACCCGCATTCAGCTTATGCGTAGGATCATTGGCATCTGCCAGCGTGTATAACGTCCAGGGTTTGATGTAGGATTTGTAGAAGTCGAAATTCTGATCGTATGCAAAACTACCATCTACAAACAATCCTTCTACCCCCGGAATATTCACAACGGCAGACATGTTGGTGTTGATCACATAGTTCTTATCGTTTGTGTAACCGATTGCATTTGTTCCCGTAACAACGGGGTTATCGCCGTATTCAATATCAGGCCCGGGTAGTCCGTTGGGCCAGATAGCGTTTTCTGTAGGGCGGCCGCGCATGAGTGATCTGAAAATAGAACCGGCACTGCGTGGAGGAAAGTTCCTGTTTTCGAGACGCCCTGCCAGGTCGAAACGCAGGCGGATGTAATCACTTACTACTGCATCCAGGTTGGCTCTTACGTTCTGTTGTTTGTAATTGGTAGCACTGCTTTTATAAATACCATCCTGGAATAACGACCCCAGGGAAACGTAGTACGACATTTTTTCTGTACCTCCGCTGAGCGACAGGTCGTGCCTGTTTTGCAAAGAGTATTTTTTAATCGCGGCATCGTACCAGTTGGTGTTAGGGTACAGCCATGGATCGGATCCATCTCCAAATTTCTTGATCTGTTCATCTGTATACTTCGGAGCGTCTCCTCCATACTTTAAAATTTCGTTCACCACTTTAGCATACGTAGGCGCATCAGCCATTTCCGGCAGCCTGGTGGGTGTTACAAAAGATTGGTTAAAGCCGTAACTCAGTGTAGGTTTACCTCCCTTACCACGTTTGGTGGTAACGAGGATAACGCCATTGGCTGCGCGGGAACCATAAATGGCCGCAGCAGCGTCTTTCAGAATGGAAACACTTTCGATGTCGTTGGGGTTCATGCGCTCAAAGCCATCGCGCGGGAAACCATCAATTACAACGAGCGGGTTACTGTTGCCTAAAGTACTGCGGCCACGGATAAAAATACGGGAGCCATCGTAACCGGGCTCTCCACTGTTGTTAACGGCGATAATGCCGGGAATACGTCCAACAAGCGAATTAGAGATATTAACGTTTGGTGACTGCTGTAACTCGGCGCCTTTTACAGAAGATACTGCGCCGGTTTTAGTAACTTTTTTCTGTGTACCGTAGCCAACTACTACGTACTCGTCCAGTGTTTTCTGGTTTTCTTTTAATACAACATTCAGGGCCGTCTTTCCGTCTACTTTCAGCTCCTGTGCATCAAAGCCGATGTATTGGAATACGAGTACCGCATCTTTTTTTACATCGGTTAGTACATAGTTACCTTTTTCATCGGAAGTGGCTCCTTTCTTAGAGTCTTTCACCAACACCGTAACCCCGGGCAGCGGGTTACCGTTGATGTCTTTTACCTTTCCCTTAACTGTGAGATTTCCTTGTTGCCATACGCTGGGTAATGGCGCACGCGCGGTAATGGCGCTGCTGGTGGTTGCAAAAAGGCATAGCAATAGCGTAGCCTTTGCATAACGTGGGTTCATGCTACAAGTGATTTTGGAAGATGATGAAATTTGTCTGTTAACTAGCTTTTCATAACGACGAAACGGGTATTCATGTCTATGTAAGATAAACATGAAAGGTTTAATTATTTTCTAAAAATAAATGTCGCAAATACAATTATTTTAAAAATTCTTCCTTAAAAAAAGAGGAAATGTAATTTCTACTAGTATAAGTATCTGAGAGACTAACTTTTCTTGTGTGAAAAGTTCCGTGCCCGGTTCCTGGGGCGTTTTGCCGTTGCAGGTTCAAAAAGTAGGTATCTGGTCAGCCCGCTGCAATTTTTATCTGCCGCAGATCTTTTTGCCAATCCCGTTATCAGCTCCACTCAGTGGCCGTTTCCGGTTCAGGATCGGCCGGCAGTTCCTGATTATTATATTATTAAAAACCCACCAGTGGAGATACTGGTGATTTTTTTTGCATAATTTTATACCCTTAAGCGTTATTTGAACGTTATAGTAACATCAACCATATGGTTTTATGAAAAAACGTTACTTTCTCATAGCTATCCTTTCAATGGTAACATTGCTGTTTTCCTGCAGTAAGGAAATGAGCAATGAAGGAGAAGGTACACAACCCTCCAACAGTAATTGCGAATATGCTCCTTACACGAACGGCTCCTCCTTTTCCTACATTAACGTAAATAGCGCTAAAGACACGATTACCTATACCCTCACGGTTTCAGAAGATACAACCATCAACGGCATTGTGTATAAAAAAGTGGGGAACGACAGCGTATTTACCTGCTCCAACTGTAAAGACGGCATTTATACACAAGTGGCCAGCATCCTTACTTTTCAGGGTTACAGCGCAGACAGCCTGGAGCTTACCTACCTGAAAGATAATGTACCCGCCGGCACCAGCTGGAAAGACACTATTACTGTGAACAACGGTGGCGTAACCACCTCCGGTATCCTGGAATTCACCATCACAGAAAAGGATATCACCAAAACGGTGAATGGCAAAAATTACGCCTCCGTGATCGCCGTGAAAATGGACGCCTATGCCATTGTTTTTGGCAACCCGGTTTCTGTGGGCACTATCTCTACCAGCTATTACGGCAAAGGAGTAGGACTGATAGAAGCTGATCAGCTGCATGATACTACCACCATCGTTTCTTATACCATAAAGCCTTAATAGGCCGCACTCACCATCGAGAGCAACCGCTCTACCGCCCTTCTTACACTGGTAGCGGATTCATGATGATTATTCACCAGCACACTGAATACCAGCGTTCTCTTTTTCTTTGTTTCCAGGTAGCCGCTTAATGCTACCACACCGTTCAGCGTACCCGTTTTGGCGTGTACTTTCTGTTGCTGATAATAGTTCTTCATTGTTCCCCTGCCGCCAGTGGGGAAAATTTGCCAGAGGCGTTCCTGCGGAAACTGTTCCCGCATCAGGGTGAGCACGGTTACAAAGTCGCGGGGCGTAAACAGGTTATACCGGGAAAGACCGGAACCATCCTCCCATTGCGGCGGATGCGGCAGGCTTTTGAGGTCGCCGGCAAGCAGGTACTTAATGGTCCGGGCGCTGCTGATGGTATCCCATAAAGCGGAAGAGGCCATCATCAGTGTTTGTTCTGCAAAGAAATTATCGCTGCGCTCCATCATCGGGATAAACAACGAATCTGCCGGGATGCTTTTCAGTACCGTGTAGTTTCCCGCCGGCGGTATAACGGCCAGCCCTATACGTTTATGCAACGTGTCTTCCAACCTTTGCCGCAGCTCCTGTACCGATCCGGTGATGAAAGGCACTTCGGCTTTTTCCAATGCTTTATCTTTCGGATTGTATTTCAGGTAGAATAAATTATTCCGTTCATCCCTCGACGTGATAGTTTCGCTCAGGGTATCATCTTCCATAATATCCAGGTCATAAAAAGCAGGTGTGATGCTATTGTTATTTCCCTGGTGAAGGATACGTACCACATTGCCGTACATAGGCCATTCGTTTAGTTCCGGCTGATAATCGTCCGCATAATCACCCCAACTCCAGCCCGGGCCGAAACGTTGATTGGCATTTACGCCCTGCACCAGGTATATCTTTTTAGCGGTTTGCTGCAACAGCTGCAGCAGGGGTTGGTAGTTATAGTCCGGGTGAAGAAAAGACGGGTCACCCATTCCTTTTACAAAGAGAGCCGTATCGTTTTCATAATACCGCGCCGCCGGAAGAGAATCCCCCAGCAGTTTCAATCCTGCGTACAACGAGAAGATCTTGGTATTGGATGCGGGCGTGAAAAACTTATTGTCCTGGTACTGGTACCAATATTTCCCGGTGGCCGGTTCATAAATGCAGATGCCCACATGTGCCTGCTCCATTGGTATTTTATGAAGCAGCTCTGCTTCTGCCCATTTCTTTATCGCCGCCACCTGGGCGGTTACACTTCCTCCGGTTAATATGGATATAATTACTACCAGTAATTTTTTCATAGATGGAAATTACGAATTGTGCATTACGAAACAGGGATTTATGAGAAGACCATTTTATTGATCTTCCCATAAATCCCTGATCCGTTTTTTTGGCCTGGTAATTTTATCAGGTAAAATATTTGGTAATGCCTGGTTTTGCGTAAGCATAATTACCGGAAGCATCCGGCATAACCGGCGGCTGTGCATCAAATGAATATGATTTAGGATGCAGATCCAGACCGGAGTTCAGCGCTACATTCCAATCGATCACCTGGCCGGAATAAGTAGCCAAACGGCCTATGATCGCAGAAAGGGTAGCCTGCGCGCCTCTTTCCGCATCTGCAAATTTGTATTCGCCTTTGGCAATAGCGGCAAACAGTTCATCGTGTTCCGTTTGGTAAGGATTGTTTTCTTTCTTCTTATCAAACTGGTATAACACTTTGCCTTTATGATCCACTATCTGTGCTTTATCACAGTAGATACGGCCCTTTGTTCCTACAATTTCCTCGTCTACTTTACTGGGAGCGTCTTTCCAGTGGCGGCACTGGCTGTTCATCACTACACCGTTGGCATAGCGGTACTCCACAAAGTGGTGGTCAAATATTTCACCGAACTCTTTGCCGGTACGCACAGCACGGCCGCCCATACCACCTGCGGTAACAGGGGTAGCGCCCATGAACCAGTTGCCCACGTCAATATTGTGGATATGCTGTTCTACGATATGATCGCCGCAGAGCCAGTTGAAATAATACCAGTTGCGCATCTGGTATTCCATTTCAGTATACTCGGGCTTGCGGGGTTTTACCCACAGCGCGCCCTGGTTCCACCACACCTGTGCCGACAGCATATCACCGATCATACCATCCTGGAAGCGTTTGTACAGTTCGCGGTAAGAATTCTGGTAGCGGCGTTGTAAACCTACTACTACGTTCAGCTTCTTGGTTTTAGCCACAGCAGCAGCTTCCAGTACTTTTTTAATACCGGCGGGATCTGTTGCTACCGGTTTTTCCATGAAGACATGTTTCCCTTGTTTAACCGCTTCTTCAAAATGAATGGGTCTGAAACCCGGAGGGGTGGCAAGGATCACTACATCCGCCAGTGCAATGGCTTGTTTGTAAGCGTCGAAGCCAATAAATTTATTGCTTTCAGGTACGTTTACCCGGTTGGCTTTATCGCCCAGTGCTTCTTTAATATCATTAAAGCTGTTGCTCAGCCTGTCGGGGAAGGCATCCGCCATCGCTACCAGCTCCACATTTTCTTTTGTGCTGAGCGCCTGTGTGGCAGCACCTGTACCTCGGCCACCGCAGCCAATCAGGGCTATTTTGATAACACCGGTAGATCCTGAGAAATAATTTGCTTTGGATAAAATAGGCATAGCCAACAAACCGCCCGCAAGCAAGGTAGTTTGCTTTACGAATTCGCGGCGGCCTTCACCGTGGAATTTCTTTTCGTTGTCCATAAATGAATAAGATTTTTAGATTTTTGGATGTTGAATCTTTCTAGCGTGCTCCTTTATATTTCGCGATCATCTCTTCAAAAAATGTTGTGGCTTCTGCTGCTGTTGGTTGTTTCACTGGTCTTACTATCCGGAAGCCAACAAAGGGGGCGTCTGCATTCCACCAGGAGCTTTTTGGGATCTGTGGATCCCGGCGGTTCCAGATGGGGTCCGACTTCAGGCGGGCGGCGCTGCGGAGCAGCGGGGCTTCATCCTGGAAGCTGCCGCCTTTCAGCAGCCGCGGGGTTTTAGCGGTAGGCTGTGTCCAGGGATCAGTAGCAGCTGCATTGGCTACGCCGTTTTCATCATATTGGTCCAGTGTCCATTCCTCCACATTGCCCAGCATATCGTATAGTCCCCAGGCATTGGGTTTCAGCTGTCCTACCTTATGGTATTTATTATCGCTGTTGCCCTGGAACCAGGCGTACTCTTTCAGCTCACCGGCATCGGCGCCAAAAGGATACGCTGTAGTGGAACCTGCCCTGCAGGCATATTCCCATTCTGCCGCTGTTGGCAGGCGATAAAAAACACCGGTTTTTATGTACAGCCACTGGCAATACATCAGGGCTGCATACTGGCTCATACTGTTGGCGGGAAATCCACCGGATTTGCCCATTCCCAGGGTAAGGTCAATATATGGCGGACTCGGACGGGTCATTCCATCCGGTGTGGGGGTTTTATCCTTTTCCGCATCGGCATATATATCGTATTCGTCAAAAGTAACTTCTGTGGCGCCCATCCAGAAATCCGAAATTGCTACCTTCTTTGCCGGGCCTTCATCTTTATTCCTTCCTTTTTCACTGTCGGGGCTTCCCAGTTGAAAGCTGCCTCCTTTTACTGGTACCATTTTAAAACTGACATCGGTTCCGGGGATTTGCTGGCTATAAGCTTCGAATGCCTGTTTTGATTGTGCTACAACAACAACCTGGCTGAACAATCCGCCCAGCGCTAAGGTCACATACTGTTTTATCATCTAACGTGTTTGAAAATATATAAGTGGGTGAATCTAAAAAAAACTAATCTGGAAAGCAATATTTTTTTATGAATGCGAAAATGGGCTGATGAATTGAAAATTTTTCATCAATATTAGTATTTCCTTAGAAAAGCGATTAAATTTAGCTCCCTGTCAATTATACAATCAATCAAACGTTATGGAAAGAAGAAAATTCCTGCAAAACGGCACCCTGGCCGGTATTTCAGCACTGGCACTGGGAGGCATCAGCAACGCTGCGCAAGCGGCCAGCGCCAATAACGCCAGCGTGGCCGGAAAGCCGTTTAACATGAACTATGGCCCTCATGATGGCATGTTTAAAAACAGTGCCAATGGCGGCAACTTCCTGGACCAGATAAAATATATGTACGACCAGGGATTCCGGTCTATCGAAGACAATGGCATGCTGGGGCGCTCTCCTGAGGAACAATCCAAAATAGGCGAACTCCTGAATAAACTGGGCATGACCATGGGCGTGTTTGTAGTAGATACCGGCAACAACTGGAAACCCTCCCTGGCCACAGGCAAACAGGAATTTAAAGAGGCCTTTATTAAAACCTGCAAAGCCAGCCTGGAAACAGCCAAACGTTGTAACGCCAAATGGGCCACCGTTGTACCCGGCTACTTTGAACGGACGCTCCCGATCGGCGTTCAAACCGCACACGTAATCGATGCACTGCGCAGCGGCGCGGAAATCTTTGAACCGCATGGCCTCATCATGGTGCTGGAACCCCTGAGCGATAACCCCGACCTGTTTCTCCGTACCGCCGAACAAAGCTTTGAAATATGCAAAGCCGTGAAAAGTCCTTCCTGCAAAATTTTATACGACATCTACCATATGCAGCGTAATACCGGTAACCTCATTCCTGTAATGGACTGGTGCTGGGATGAAATTGCCTATATCCAGATCGGCGACAACCCCGGTCGTAAGGAACCTGGCACCGGCGAAATCAATTATAAAAACATCTTTAAACATCTCCACAACAAAGGATATAAAGGTGTACTGGGCATGGAACACGGGATCGCCGGAAAAGGAAAAGAAGGCGAAGACGCACTGATAAAGGCATACCGCGAAGCAGACAGTTTTATATAAACAACTGATAAGTAGCTGTTGGTAACAAAACATTTACCTGTTACCAACAGCTAAACTTTGCCATTCACTTTTTTTTTCGTTACCTTAACTAGTAAAATGACGTACAATGGGTTTCCTGCTTCGTATACTAGTTAGTGCTTTAGCTGCCATGTTAACCGCCTACCTGCTGAAACCGGCAGTAAAAGTTGATAGCTTCATTACCGCGCTGATACTGGCGCTGGTGTTAGCGCTGTTAAATGCCCTGGTTAAACCCCTGCTCATTTTACTGACATTCCCGGTAACCATCGTTACCCTCGGGCTTTTTCTTTTTGTTATCAATGCACTGATCATTCTACTGGCCGCTAAACTGGTACCCGGTTTTAAAGTGGACGGTTTCTGGTGGGCCCTGCTTTTCAGTATAGTCATGACCGTAATCAACAGCGTCATGATCAGCCTTGCCGGCGGTAACAACGATTAGCCCTTACCTTTACTGCCTGTTAAAAAGCCAATTCATGCACTTTGACCGGTCAGACCTGAGCGATGCGCAATTAGTGTCTTTCTATAAAGCATTGGTATATCCACGGCTTATAGAAGAAAAAATGCTGTTGTTACTTCGACAGGGTAAAATAAGTAAATGGTTTTCAGGCATCGGCCAGGAGGCTATTGCCGTAGGCGCCACCCTGGCGCTGGAAGCAGACGAGTGGATACTTCCACTGCACCGCAACCTCGGCGTGTTTACCACCCGCGAAATGCCGCTCCACAAACTATTGCAGCAATGGCAGGGAAGCGAAGACGGCTACAGTAAAGGCCGCGAACGCTCCTTTCACTTTGGCAGCAGGCCACATCACATATGTGGTATGATCTCCCATCTCGGGCCCCAGCTCTCCATTGCCGACGGCATTGCACTGGCACACCAACTGAAAAAAGAAGAAAAGGTATCCCTCACTTTTACCGGCGAAGGCGGTACCAGCGAAGGAGAATTTCATGAAGCGCTCAATGTGGCCGCCGTATGGGGACTGCCGGTCATCTTCCTGATAGAAAATAATGGTTACGGACTAAGTACTCCCGTCAGTGAACAATATCGCTGTGCCAGCCTGGTAGATAAAGCCATTGGCTACGGCATGGAAGGTGTACAGATAGATGGCAACAACCTGCTGGAAGTATATCAAACCATACGAACCGCAAGAACCTATGCCATCAGGGAACAGAAACCAGTACTGATAGAAGCCATGACCTTCCGCATGCGCGGCCATGAGGAAGCCAGCGGCGTAAAATATGTGCCTCCGGCCCTGTTTGAGGAATGGGGTAAAAAAGATCCTATCACACAATATGAATCCTTCCTGGTACACGCAAACATACTTTCTGCAGAAAATATGTCCGCTATCCGGGAAGAACTGAAACATGAAATAGAAGTACAAGTGGCCGCGGGCCTTACCGATACCCCGTTTATTGCCAATACACAAACAGAACTAAATGACCTCTATGCCCCGGCTCCCGCTCCCATAGCCGCTTCGGGACCATCTTCAGAAAAGCGTTTTATCAATGCCTTGTCCGACGGTCTTAAACAGGCGATGGAGCAACACCCGGAGCTGATCCTGATGGGGCAGGACATTGCAGCCTATGGTGGGGCTTTTAAAATCACGGAAGGCTTCCTGGAACAGTTTGGCGCAAACAGGGTGCGCAATACCCCACTGTGCGAAAGCGCGGTGATCGGCGCTGCACTGGGCCTCTCCATCGGGGGATTCAAGAGCATGGTGGAAATGCAGTTCGCTGATTTTGTGACCTGTGGCTTCAACCAGATTGTGAACAACCTGGCAAAAATACATTACCGCTGGGGCCAACCGGCAGATGTGGTGATCAGGATGCCCGCCGGTGGCGGCGTTGGTGCCGGTCCCTTCCACTCACAAACCAACGAAGCCTGGTTTACCCATGTACCCGGCCTGAAAGTGGTATACCCTTCCAACCCTGCAGACGCCAAAGGCTTGCTCACTGCGGCTTTCGCCGACCCCAACCCCGTCATGTATTTCGAACATAAAGCGCTGTACCGCAGCATCAGCGGACCGGTACCCGATAATTATTACACCCTGGAAATAGGGAAAGCTGCGCTGGTACAGCCCGGAGAAGATATCAGCATCATTACCTGGGGCAGCGGCGTACACTGGGCGCTGGACTACGCCCAACAACACCCGGCGCTTTCTATCGCTATCCTGGACCTGCGTACCCTGCTGCCTCTCGATTACGCGGCCATCCGCGAAATAGTAGCGGCAACCGGTAAAGTGCTGATCCTGCATGAAGACACGCTGACAGGCGGCTTTGGCGCGGAAATCAGCGCCTGGATCGCTGAACACTGCTTCCCTCTCCTGGATGCCCCGGTGATGCGGTGTGCCAGCCTGGATACCCCCGTGCCTTTTGCCGGCTCCCTGGAAAAAAATTTTCTCGCCAAAGCAAGGCTGGACAAGTACATACAGCAATTAACCAACTGGTAACCGGCCGTTTGATTGGGAATATGCATTGAAAGTTTTAATTTGCATCCGGAATAATATAAAATCATTATACAATGTTGATGAATCTTTTAACAGTAGTACACACCACCAATTTTTATAAAGTTGGCGATAGTATCGGAGGTTTCCTGGCTCCTGTGGCCATTATCATTTTTGCTGCCATGTTTATCTACGCATGGGTTAAATACGCAAAAATCTAATTGCAATAGTTTTTCACATCGCATTATAAATAGAAGGGGCCATCTCAATGAGATGGCCCCTTCTATTTATAAAGTTTCTTCAAACTTCCAGCTTTTCATGGTAAGCTGCGATAGCACGGAAGTATACCGGATCACTCTTCCGGACGTATATACTGGTTATAATAGTGTTCGGTGTAACGCAAATTCTCTTCGTCAAAACATACCAGGATCACTTCTTCTATTTCTGTATTTTTCTCCAGGTATTTCACGATGGTGTCCATCGCTATTTTTGCAGCAAGGTCTTTAGGAAAATGGTAGATGCCTGTACTGATATTAGGGAAGGCAATACTTTTCAAGTGGTGCCGGTCGGCCAACTCCAGTGAGTGCCGGTAGCAATTGGCCAACAGGATATCTTCTTCACGGGTGCCGTTGTTCCAAACCGGTCCTACCGTATGAATAACATGTTTTGCCGGTAAACGACCGGCAGTGGTAATAACCGCTTCGCCGGTTTTGCAGCCTCCCTGCCGGGCAACAATGGCCCTGCAATCATTGAGTATATCCGGCCCGCCGGCGCGATGAATGGCTCCATCCACACCACCTCCACCCAAAAGCGAAGAGTTGGCCGCGTTAACAATGGCATCTGCCTTTACTTTTGTGATGTCGCCCTGAATTATGCTGATCTTTCTATATGCCATAGGATTATACAGTTCTTACGTACACCAGCTTCCCGGTTTTCTTTCCACTTTCCCTGATATCTATTTCAAAGTCCGGAAAACTTTTCAGCAATTGCACCAGCTTATTGAATCCAAAGTTACGGGAGTCAAAATCGGGCTGTTTCTTCAAAAGCAGGTTACCAAGTTCTCCCAGGTATGCCCATCCGTCTTCATCTGCAATATCATTGATGCTGGTGGATATTAAAGATACCAGTTGCTTATCCGCTTTACTGATGCTGTTCCGTTTGTCTTTGGTAGTCTTTGTTGTTTTTTCAGTATCTGTTTTCTTTTCTCTGACCTGTAAAATTTCCAGGTAAATAAATTTGTCGCACGCGGCCCTGAACGCACTAGGCGTTTTTTGTTCTCCCATACCATATACAATCATCCCGGCCTCGCGCAGGCGGGTAGCCAATCGGGTAAAATCGCTGTCGCTGGATACGAGGCAAAAGCCATCCACCCTCCCGGTATACAGTATATCCATTGCATCAATGATCATGGCCGAATCGGTGGCGTTTTTACCGGAGGTATAACTGTATTGCTGGATGGGAGTGATCGCATAATCGAGGAGTACCCCCTTCCATCCTACTACCGTGGGCTTCGTCCAGTCGCCGTAAATTCTTTTAAAGGTAGGATTACCATACTTGGCTATCTCTTCCAGCATACCTTTAATATTGTGATACGGGATGTTATCAGCGTCTATCAGCACTGCCAGGCGGAGATCTTTCGTGGTGTTATCCATTGTTTTAATTTTTGGGTTGAAGGGGAACATCAGCAAAGGTAGCCAATTGATGAAAACTAAAACGTGCCGGCTACAGTTATTTACTGCCACCAGCACGTTAGTTATTTTAAGTGCTTTGTTTAGCTCAGGTATGCGCGGATCATCCAGGCCAGCTTCATGTGCTTTTGCAGCATTTGGGTGGCAAAATCTGCGGCCCCTTTATCTTTGTATTTCTCATCAAATTCGTCGATGAGCCTGCGCAGGTTGCGGATAATTGTTTCATGATCATCCAGTAATTCCTTGAGTTGTTTTTTCTGGTCGTTGGAATACTCAGATTCGAGCAGGTTGGTCAGTTTCAATACATCGGCGTAACGGCCTTCTGCGTAGTGTCCCAGTGAACGGATGTATTCTGCTACCTCATCACCAAAGTCCTGCAGCTCTTCATATTGTGCTTCATAGAACTTATGCATTTCCATGAAATTACTTCCTTCGATATTCCAATGGGAATTGCGTGTTTTAGCATAAATCAATAATTCATCAGCCAATACTTTATTGAGTTCTAGTGCTATTTTCTTTGTGTTTTCTGCTGAAACACCAATGTTTGCTTTCATATCATCGAGTTTTTTTGGTTACTATAAATTTAATATTTCCCTGATTAGCGGACTATGATGATTGTCATAATTTAACAACCGGTTAATATAAACAGACCACTACTGATTTTTGTTCATGAGATCGCCGGGGTGGCAATTACTTTGCTAAAATTGTACCATAGTTCCTAATTTTGTGTGCATGTATCAGTCGAAGGAAAGAATTTACACCCTGCATTTTATACTTCTTTGTCTTAGTAATGCGCTCTTTTCTGCCAGCTTCAATATGATGATCCCTGAGCTGCCGGCTTATCTTACCCGGATGGGCGGCGCCGATTACAAAGGATATATTATTGGTCTGTTTACCTTAATGGCGGGGCTGTCGAGGCCATTCAGCGGAAAATTGACAGACACCATAGGACGTGTGCCTGTTATGATTTTCGGGTCGCTGGTATGTGTGGTGTGCAGCCTGATCTATCCGTTGATCAGTTCTGTGGGTGCGTTTCTGTTACTGCGGTTCTTTCACGGATTTTCTACGGGGTTTAAGCCTACGGGCACTTCTGCCTACGTGTCTGATATGGTGCCGGTTACGCGGCGTGGCGAAGCGATGGGGATGGTGGGATTATTCAGTACCATTGGTATGGCTATGGGGCCGGCCATTGGCGGATATGTGGCGGTACGATGGAATATTAACATCATGTTCCAGTTGTCTGCTGTATTTGCGCTGTTGTCTGTGGTTATTCTTATAGGGATGAAAGAAACCCTTACCAATAAGCAGCCCTTCCGGTTTTCCCTGCTAAAGATTTCCGGTAATGAGATCTTTGAACCATTGGTATGGTCACCGGTGATCATTACTTTCCTCACCTATTTCAGTTATGGCGCCATTCTCACTATCATACCGGATTTCAGCGCCTACCTGGGAATAAGCAATAAAGGGCTCTTCTTCACTTTCTTCACAGTCAGCTCCATCGGTATCCGGTTATTAGCGGGCAGGGTATCAGATCAGTTTGGCCGCGTACCTGTTTTAAAGATCTCCGCGCTGATGATGGCTGGCTCCATGCTGATGATGGCGCTGGCCCATAATAGCATATTACTCCTTTCCTCCGCAGTGGTATACGGAATTTCTGTGGGTCTCAACTCCCCTGCCGTTACTGCCTGGACGGTTGATCTGGGGCGGCCAGAACATCGTGGGCGCGCACTGGCCAGTATGTATATTGCCATGGAAGCCGGTATCGGCCTGGGAGCTTACTTTTCGGCTTTCATTTATAATAATCACGCCACCAATTTCCCGGTTACGTTCTATGTATTTGCCGCTATCACGATAATGGCTACTTTATATCTCAGTTTCATCTATAAACCCAGGAAGGCAACTGATGCTGCTCCGCAGCAGTTGTAATTTGCAGTCCCGGAAGATGTTCGCGGTAAAGCAGCGGATAGTAAAGGTGGTCCCATAGTTGCGCCTTCCCTCCGGCATCATTGATGCCCCTGCTTTTTCCTCCGCACTATTCCACAACATCCGTGTCTGCAATCCCTTTTGCAGGAATTACAGTAATCTGCTCTTCATCAGGCAGTGACAGGTCTGCAGCCGGATCTGCTTTCAGATCTTTTGGCAGCACCTTCTTATTGTCAAGACCCAATTTGCGCATTCTTTCCGCACGGCCCACAAGATTGCCGTTACCGGTGGATAACTTATTCATGGCGCTTTCGTAAACATTCTGGCTGCGTTTCAGGTGTTCCCCGATCAGGCCCATATCTTCTGCAAAGCCCACAAACTTATCATACAAGGCGCTTCCCTGTCTTACAATTTCTTCCGCGTTCTTATTTTGTTTATCCAATCGCCACATATTATCAATCACACGAAGTGTAGCCAGTAAAGATGGTACACTCACCAGTATGATCCTTTTACGGAAAGCGAAATCATACAAGTCTTCGTCCACCTGCATAATGGCCAGCGCATAAGCCGGCTCAATGGGGATAAACAACATCACAAAGTCGGTAGTGTTTTTATACAGCGTATGATAAGCTTTGGCACTTAGTTCGGTTACATGGTTTTTCACCGACTGCAGATGCATCCTGAGTGCCTGTTTCTTTTCATCTTCATTGGTGGCGCTGCAATACTGCTCATAGGCTTTCAGCGATACCTTGGAGTCAATCACCAGTTGCCGGTTTTCCGGCAGCTGCAATACCAGGTCGGGTTTTCTCAGTTGCCCGGTTTCATCACGTTGCGCATCCTGTGTAAAATAATGCACCCCCTTTTCCAGCCCGGAAGCTTCCAATACCCTTTCCAGGATCATTTCCCCCCAGTTTCCCTGCTTCTTCGTATCTGCCTTCAGCGCATTCGTCAGGTTATTCGCTTCTTTGGACAGCGTTTGATTGAGCAGTAACAACCGCTGCAACTCATTCTTTAACTCGGTACGCTGCGCCGTTTCCGCTACCAGCGACTGCTGCACGCTACTGCGGAAGTTGTCGATCTTCTCGGCCAGCGGCTTCAGTACATCATCCATTTTCACCTTGTTCTGCTCCATGAACGTACCGGAAATACGCTGTAACAGTTGCTGGGCAATATTTTCAAACTGGATTTTAAAATCCTGCTGCACCTGTTGCAACCGCTCCTTCTCCCCGCTCAACTGCAACTGGAGATATTTATTCTGCTCCATGATGCGGCCCTGCTCAGACATCAGCACCGAAAACTCTTCGTTTATCCGTTCCAGTTGCTCCTGCTTCTCTTTCACCAATGCCCCTTTATCATCCAGCATATTCTGCAGGTATTGCTGCCGGGCTTCCAGCAGGTTATACTTTTCCTGCAGGGCCGCCTGGCTGGCCTGCCAAATACCCTGCTGCTGCGTCAGCACCGCCTCCTGGGCACGCTGTTGTTGTTTAGCAGCGAACAAAAGGTAGCCGAGCACCAGTATCACAATTCCCGAAATGACGATTAGTGTAATCATGATAATTTCCTCTGAAAGCAAAATAACTTATTACTACGCACTGAATCTGCGTTGCGGTGAATAGATAAACTTCTTCAAAAATCATTAAAAAAGCAGGAACAACCGGAAATTGTTCCGCCCGTTCCTGCTTTCAATATAGTTAACCCAGTTATAAACGCTCGTATAGCTTACGCAGTCTTTCGCGGGTCATAATCTGCTGCCAGTCCTTGCCCAACGCATTTTCCCACAACGGCGCCATACCCAGCGACACATTGATCATCGTTTCAAACTGCTCATCTGTTAAGCCTTTGGTAATACCCTGCGGAATATCAATCTTGTGCTTTTTCACCATCTGCTTGAATTTGATCACTCCTTCCGGATAAAATTCTTCCAGCTTATCAAACACTATACAGTTACCAATACCATGCTTGGTACCGAGCAGGTACGCCAGGCCATAACTCACGGCATGCGCCACTCCCACCTGGGAATACGCAATGCTCATCCCGCCTGCATAAGAAGCCATCATCAGCTTTTCGTCGGCATCATCATCCCACTGATCCTTTTGCAGGAAAATTTCTTCACACAGCTCCTGCGCCTTTTCACCATATGATTTACTGAATGCGTTCAGGTAAGTCCCTTCCAGCGATTCCACACAGTGAATAAAGCAGTCCATCGCTGTATAAAAGCGCTGGTTTGCTTCCACGGTCCTGGTCAGCGAGGGGTCCAGCACGATCTGATCAAACGGCGTAAAGTCTGAGTTCATACCCAGCTTACGGGTAGGCCCTGTTAACACACAGGTACGGCTTACTTCCGCTCCTGTACCGGAAATAGTAGGAATACCCACTTTATATACACCGGCTACTTTCACAAGATCCCATCCCTGGTAATCAGCAGAAGAACCCGGATTGGTCATCATCAGGGATACCGCTTTAGCCATGTCCATCACAGAACCGCCGCCAATACCAATGATACCGGATACTGTGCCGAATTCCGCTTTTAGCTCATCACGGATCTTATCTACTGTTTTGGTTTTAGGCTCATCGGTCACATCAATCACCACAATTTTGTCCTTCCCTTCCAACGGAAGACGGGCCAAAAATTCATTCTTATCCTGGAAGTACTCATCCACGAAGAATATCATGGGAGCATCACCTATGCGCCTGGGGGCCAGTATTTCACCCAGCTGATCAAAACATCCGCTGCCGTAAACTACGTAGTCCACCATTTTAAAATTCCTGAATTTCATATATCCGTGTTAGTTAGGTATTATAAAAGTTTTGCTGCCTTCTCCAGGTCTTCCGGAGTATCTATTTCCACACCCATATAAGAAGTCACCACCATTTTCATGGGAATGCCATTCTCCAGGTAACGCAAACATTCAATCTTTTCGGCGGCCTCCAGCGGAGTCACCGCCAGCTGTGTGAAATCCAGCAGGGTTTGTTTGCGGAAAGCGTAAATACCGATATGTTCGTAGTAGATGCTTTTGATATCTTTATTCCGTGGATAGGGAATAACGGAACGGGAGAAGAATAATGCGTTGAAGTTCTTATCTACCGCCACTTTCACGTAATTAGGATCTTCAATGGATGCCGGGTCTTTCAGTTCCTGCATCAGCGAAGCCACCTGTACTTTCTTTCCTTCTTCTCCTTCAAATACTTTCAACAGCTTTTCCAGCGGCGCTTTCTGTGTAAAAGGCTCATCTCCCTGCACATTCACCACAATATCCACATCCATATCTACAACGGCTTCGGCTATACGATCGGTACCGCACTCATGTTCCTTTTTGCTCATAACGGCCTTGCCTCCGTTATTTACAATTTCATTATAGATAAGATCACTGTCTGTCACTACCATTACATCGTCAAAAACCCCGGTGTTTACAGCAGATTCATAGGTTCTGAGTATCACCGTTTTATCACCCAGCTTAGCCATCATCTTACCTGGAAAGCGGGATGCTCCATAACGGGCAGGTATCAACGCTATTTTTCTCATGTAGTATTGGTTTAACTGCAAAGGCGCAGACAACAAATATACATTGCTGCCGCACGCCTTTACCAGATCAATTATAATGCGCTTTTAACCGCCTTCACGAGTTTATCTGCTCTTTCGCGGATTTCCTCATCGCTCCAGCCCAGGTTGATCGGGGTGGAAATGTTTCTGCCGATAATAGCATCTGAAGCAGGGAATTCTTTGGTTTTGTAAACTTCCATGGCCTGTTTCAGTTCTTTTGCAAAAGGAGTTAATACACTTCCTTCTTTAAAATGCTGCCACTGGCGGATGTAGTGCCAGTTGTTATCATAGTAATGGAAGGCGGCCAGTCCTGCAGCTTTCATCGCAGCAGCCGCTTTGGCTGCCTGGGCTGTTTCCGGCAGGAAAAACGACAGGAAGGTAGCGCTGTCGCCGGCTTCATCAGGCAAACGGCGGAAGGTTACACCCGGCACAGCAGCCAGTGCGTCTTTGAATATTTTCTTGGTTTTACGCTGTATTTCCAGGAAGGTATCCAGTTTGCGGATCTGCGCCAGTCCTACTGCAGCATGCAGTTCAGAAATACGGTAATTGTAACCGATAAACGGATGAAGATCAGCACCGCGGTCTACCCCGAGATGGTCATGACCATGATCCGTATAGCCGTCACATTTAGTATAAATGTCTTTATTATTGGTAATGATGGCGCCGCCTTCTGCGCAGGTGATTGTTTTTACGAAATCAAAAGAAAACGTACCGGCATCACCGATAGAACCCAGCGCTTTCCCTTTATAGGAAGCACCGAAGCTCTGGCAGGCATCTTCCAGCAGGAACAGGTTATGCTTTTTGCAAATGGCCTGTAACGCATCCAGATCCGCCATTGCGCCACACATATGCACCGGCATTACTGCCTTTGTACGGGGAGTGATGGCAGCTTCCACTGCTTTGGGGTCCAGGGTAAGGGTATCATCCACATCTACCAGTACCGGTGTAGCGCCTACGGAAAATACCGATTCAAAGCTGGCCACAAAAGTAAAGGTGGGCATAATGATTTCATCGCCGGCGCCCAATCCCAGGGCTGCCATAGCGGTGGTTAACGCGGCTGTACCACTGGAGGCCAGCTGGGTGTACTGTACATTCAGTTTATCGCAAATAGCCTGTTCCAGCTCCTTTGCTTTCCAGATGCCTTTACGCGGACCGTCGAATCCGTAACGCATCATTATTCCTGTTTCCAGTACGTCGTTTACTTCTTTCCTTTCCTCGGCTCCAAATAGTTCATATCCGGGCATAAACTGTTGATTTTAAAATATAATTTGAATGAGTGCTTTTTAAATAGTGCTGCAAAGTTACTATAATAGGCATTGCGTTACATCGGAAAAACTGTTTATCTTTTGCTAAAAATTCACCATGCGTTTTATACTGTTCCTTACCCTGTTGGGTGTTTTAGCCGGAATGCCCACCCACGCACAGAAAGCCCGGCCCGCCGATCAGCAGCAGATTGCTGCACTCATGGCCACACAAACATCTGCCTGGAATAAGGGGGATATCGAGGGCTTCATGACTACCTACTGGCATTCCGATTCCCTGCTGTTTATTGGCAAAAACGGGGTAACCTATGGCTGGCAGGCCACGCTGGACCGCTATAAGAAAACATATCCGGATGCCGCCGCAATGGGTAAACTGGATTTTAAACTGCTGGAATTCAAACCCCTGGCTTCAGATACCTACCTCTTAATCGGGAAATGGCACCTGGAAAGGACTATAGGAGACCTACAGGGCCACTTCAGCCTCATCTTACAAAAAATAAAAGGACAATGGAAAATTATTGCTGACCATAGCAGCTAAAAAAAACCATCCCAGGAATAGGATGGCCGCTATACACCACAACATTAAAGAAGTTCTGGACTTCTTTATCTTTAGAAATAAAGTTTGAAAGTTTTCATATGATATGGTAAAAAGCTCAATGCTTTGATTTTTTACCGGCTTCACTATCCCTTACGGCTTTGTTCTCCTTCTCAGGTTTATCAGACAAATCGCCATGTAAGGGATTACGGGTAGTAGTGCCTTTATCCTGATCCAGTATATCTACCGGTTTTTTCTTCCTGTCATGATATTCACCGGTATGATCTGTTTCCTTCTTTTTCATACGTTCTTTTTTGAAGATGAAAATATGGAGATACACAGAAGGATCACAAACACTATTCCACCTGCAAAACAGGCCGTTTTGGGCACTTAGCGAACTGTGTCCGGGGCATCAGTTCCACAAAACCCTGATGCACAGTGAGAAAGAATAACAACATAACGGGTGCGGAAATATTGCAGTTATGATTAACATTAGATTTACAAAAACTATGATCATTATCTCATATCTTCGATGCCTCAAACGAGTTTTAACCCGTAACCTCTGATCAACCACGAGTAGTTTTAATCAAGTTCCTCCTAAAGCCGATTTTTAGTTTTAATCCAAGTCCTGTTTAGAACCCGGTATCTATTTACTATAACTTATTACTGGTTATGCCCGGGAAAATTATGCGTATTGCCACCGCACTGATGGCTGTTATTATTTATTGCAGTTGTACTAAAAAGACAGATCTGGCCCTGGATGAGCCGGGAAAAACACCTCCTGCAGATACGTCGGTGGTGCCCGAAAATAAAGTGGACCGCAACGCCTTATTACTGCTGGTAAACGGATTACGCAGCCGCGGCTGTAACTGCGGTACAGAACAGATGCCCGCCGTGAGCCCTGTTACCTGGAACGGCCTGCTGGAAAGAGCAGCCTATGATCACAGCAAAGACATGGTACTGAATAAATATTTCGATCATACCGGGCTCAATGGCTCTACGCCTGGCGCCCGTCTGGATGCCGCCGGGTACAAATGGAACTACTACGGGGAAAATATTGCCACCGGCAGCCTCGATGAACAGGCCGTGATACTCGGCTGGCTAAACAGCCCGAAACATTGTCATAATATGATGGATGCTAAATTTACAGAGATTGGCATCGGCCGCTATAACAACGACTGGACAATGGAATTGGGCAGAAGATCCATTGCTAACTAATCAGGGAGCGCTCATCTTTTTGCGCCACATGCGCCATACAAAATAAAGATACGCTGCCATAGAAATCCCAAACCAGCTATAGAAAAAGATCATCCTGCCGGGGGTAGACTCCTCCGGCACGGCAAATCCCAGGTACAACCCCAGGAATACATTGATCATTAACCAGAAAAAGCCAATAAAGATGGTCCGCATAATTTTTATGAGGAAATGAAACAATTCATAATCCATCTTATTGGGATCCGGCGCCGGTTTTTCCTGTTCTTCTTCCATAATCTTTTATATCAGCAATACTAAGGTATGCACAGTTTGGCAAGGTCTGTACTGTCGCCCTTAAATACATTAAAATCCACGGTGGTCCGGATACCATTTACCCGGCCGATATCGCTGTGCTGCCAGAACAACCAGGCCCTGTCGGAACGCGGCCGCTCTTTCTGATAGTAATGTGCAATCCATAAAGGATAACGGTCAAATTCGCTGCCAAGATACGTTTCGTAAAAATGAATATTGGTGTAGATGATGGGTTTTACTTTGTATACTTTCTCCATTTCTTCCAGCCAGATCTTTGCGGTGCTGCGGATTACCGCCGCAGGCTGGTTATTACTGGTTTCTATATCCAGCACCGGCGGAAGGTCGCCGGTTTGCAGGTCGGCCACATTGTGAAAGTTAATGGCCTGTTTCAGCGGATCCCGGGTGGCATAGAAGAAATGGTAAGCGCCCCGGATTAAGCCAGCCTTTCCGGCCCTGTCCCAGTTTTGTTTGAAGGCGGCGTCCTGCCGTGTAATACCCTCTGTTGCTTTTATAAACGCAAAGGATATACGAATTTTATCCACCTGCATTTGCTTTACTGCTGCCCAGTTGATGTCTTTCTGGAATTTAGAAACATCTATACCGTGTATCTTATAATTCACCGGCATGTCAATTCCAAATTCTTCGTACCGCACAAATTTCACTTGCTTTTCCCGCTCGCGCCACCATAAATAAGCCACTGCGGCTAATACTACCAGTAATATTAATAATAATCGGATCCGGATGCTTTTCACTTTTGCTTCTGTTAGTTGCAGGGTAATTGGGTAAGGATGCTGTAAAATTGCCGGCAGTCCTATTTTTTACAGCAAGTATAGGTTATAATTTGTTTAAAGGAGCTACTTTTACAATGGTCAAGTGATTTTTTATGCCCGATTTTAACCTGAAGGATACCCTTAATTTGTTTTCCAAGTTCACGTTGCGCCGCGGTTTGAATGCCGGCAAAGTACTTGGAAGCTATTTTATGAGCAAGTGGACCGGTAAGCCGGTTCAGTGGGGTTATCCTATTTCTATATCTTTTGAACCCACCACCTCCTGCAATCTCCGTTGCCCCGAATGTCCCAGTGGACTCCGGGCGTTTACCCGCCCTACCGGCATGCTGGAACAGGATTTTTTCAGGAAAACGATCGATGAAATTTCCAAAGAACTGCTATACCTGATCTTTTACTTCCAGGGAGAACCTTATCTCAATACCGGTTTCCTGGACATGGTGAAATACGCAGCAGACAAAGGAATATATACCGCTACCTCTACCAACGCTCACTACCTTACAGACGCCAATGCAAAGAAAACGGTGGAAAGTGGGTTGGACAGGCTCATTATCTCTATCGACGGTACTACCCAGGACGTATATACGCAGTATCGTGTAGGTGGTCATCTTGATAAAGTGATACAAGGTGCAAAAAACATCGTAAAATGGAAAAAAGAGCTGAATTCATCTAAACCCTTTGTTTTCTTTCAGTTCCTCGTAGTAAAACCCAATGAACACCAGATAGAAGATATTAAACGGCTGGCTAAGGAAATAGGCGTAGACCAGGTGCGGTTTAAAACAGCCCAGGTATATGATTATGAAGAAGGCAACCGCTTAATCCCTACCATTGATAAATACTCGCGCTACCACCGCAATGAAGACGGTACCTACGCCATAAAAAACAAGCTGAGCAACCATTGCTGGCGCCTGTGGCACTCCCCGGTGGTTACCTGGGATGGCCTTGTGGTGCCCTGCTGCTTCGACAAAGACGCACAGCACCGGCTGGGCGATCTGAAGAAAGAATCCTTTAAGGCACTATGGCATAATAAAGAGTATATCCGTTTCCGTAGTGAAATCCTCGAAACCCGCAAAAACATAGATATCTGCGCCAATTGCAGCGAAGGCACTAAAGTCTGGGGATAATTCCCTCCCGCTGATTTTTTTCTTATTGACATTCAATCTATTAACTACATTTATAGTTTAATACTACAAAAATAGTTTTTAAACTACTAAAATAGTTATAGATTCGTGTTATGAAAAAGCTATCCCGTAAAGAAGAAGAGTTAATGCAGGTAATGTGGGATCTCGAAAAAGCATTCGTAAAGGATGCTATCGAGCAACTCCCCGACCCGAAACCTCATTACAACACCATCGCCACGCTCATGAAGCGACTAGAAGAAAAAGGATATCTCGCCCATCATGAATATGGTGGCTCCTTCGAGTATTATCCCACCATTGCAAAGGAAAGTTATAAAGATACTTTTATGAAAAAAGTACTCAATACTTTCTTTGATAACTCCTATCTCAACATGCTGGCCTATTTCGCCAAGGAAGAAAAAATAAGTGCGGAAGAAATGAAGACACTGGTGAAGATGATTGAAAAAGATAAAAAATAACGTATGCCTACCCTGTTTATATACATTCTGCAAGCATCCTGCGCGATGACGCTTTTTTATCTCCTGTATATCAGCTGTTTTAAAAAAGAAACATTTTACAGGTATAACAGGATAGTTCTGCTGAGTGCTTTCATCTTCTCTGCAGCATTACCACTGCTTCCGCTTCCGGCACTACGCTGGACGCAAAAGCCAACAGAAAGCGCCTCCCCGGTAAACGTTTACTTCAGCGATAACGCGCACGCATCTACGCAAACAACCACCACGGCAATAGTAAGCCACTGGTGGGATCCATTGACACAACATGCCGCCACCATACTGGTTACCGTATACACAGCGGTAGTCGTCCTGCTACTGTTGCTGCATATGCTGCAGCTCTTAAAAATCAGGCAACTGGTGCGGGCAGGCAATGTGTATACTCGCAACAACATACGCTATGTGCAACTCCCCGGAATAACGGCGCCCTTCTCTTTCCTGAGAACCATCTTCTTCGATCCTAACGCCCACGCACACACGGAACTGCAACATGTTCTCAAACATGAAGAAGCGCATGTACAGCAATACCACTCTGCCGATATGCTGCTGTCTGCCTTTTACTGCTGCATTTGCTGGATCAATCCCTTTGCATGGCGTTGCAAAAGGGCCCTGCAGCTGAACCTGGAATTCCTGGCAGATGAAGCCGTTATCCAAACTACAGATGCGCCGGATGCCTACCAGTACAGTTTACTGAAGATTGGCCTGGCCGGAAGCCGGGTAACAATCGTGAATCATTTTAGTAAGTCATTCATTAAAAACAGAATACTCATGATGAACAAAACACAATCACCCCGGTTACGCACCTGGCGGTACCTGCTGTTGCTGCCGGTATTGGCGCTGGCAGCCGGCCTTCTGGCGGCTACCGCCCCTTCGTCCGCGAAAAATGATGCAGGTAGTAAATACCTGGCCACAGAAAAAGATCAACTTTATGGAGTTGTTACGCGCCTAACTACCGATGAAGATTTTGCAGTGATGAAGAAAGTGCTGCTGAAAAAAGGAATAACGCTGCACATCCCAACCCTCAAACGTAATGAGAACGGGGAAATCACAGATATTGAGTTCAAACTGACAGCTGAAAGGTGGTCAATGAAGGAAACATCGGGAAATCCGTTTGATACTTATTTCTTCTATTGTTTTCCAAAGGAAGGCGGTATAGGAGCTTTTCCTGTGAAAAGCTGCCCGCAACAGCTGCTGGACCTGGCATTGGCTGAAAGCAATGGTGCAGTTAAGGGGATTACTACCGACTCTACCTTTTTGAATCGTTTTCCCGGCGGGGAAAGTGCATACCGCAAAACGTTTGCAAAAAACGTCCGCTATCCAAGGGCAAGCCAGCAAAACAAAGCGGCTGGTGTAGTTATGCTACAATATAAAATTCAACCCAACGGAACTATCAATGATATAGAGGTGCTGCAAACACCGGATAAAGCATTGGGTGATGAGGTAAAACGCGTTACAGGATTGCTTCCCACTTTTGCCGCGGATCCTTCCGGTAAAACTGTTACCGTTTCCCTGCGCATATCATTTATGCTGGATAACGGCGCAGGAGGATATATCAAAGGACCCGATGCAGACAATGCAGATGTAATAGTGATGGGATTTTTACCAAAATCTATTTCCTTTATTCAGCCACTGGCTCTTTCTTTTTTCGACGACCCTTCGTCACCTTGTTAAACAGGTTGATGCCTAACTGAACTCCTATAAACTCAAGTGCTGTCATTAATGCCCCGGTAGCAAAATTCTTAAATTTACCACTTCCCCAGGCAATCTTAGCCACGTTCATGGCTACGTTCAGGGCACCGCTATGTTTTGCGCTACCGGGGATAACAGCATTCAGGGCCATCTTTTTATAGTTGTCCCTGAAATAATCTACCCTGTTACCCATCTCATTTTCCAGCCGCCTGGACTTCATTTTTAACCGTTCAATTTCCAGCTCCAGTGATTCGAAGCTGTTTATTTTCTTACTCATGTGTAAACATTTATCATTGTTTATCCTTTCATGGTGTTTTCAGTGGCTTCTTCATCCGGAACATACCCGGGATCCACAGGTTGCTCAGGATATTCCTTCGCCCGCTGATTATGAATATGATTGGAATGCTCATCCTGCTCAGTGATTTCATCTACCAGCTCAGTAATCAGCAATTTAGCCAGCGGCCGCTGTATCAGCTGTTTACGGAACAACAAAATAACAAGAAATAACAAAATAAATAATCCCGCGGCACAGCTGAAACCAATTGTAAAACTATTGGTCATTTCACCGATCCAGAAGCCTACTACCATGCCCAGGAACACAATCACAAAAAAGAACAGCAGGAAAGCCATCAAAAGCGAGAAAAACAATCCCAACGCTTTTGACAGCTTTCCTGCTGCCTGGAGCTTAATCAGGTCCAGTCTGGTTTCCAGGTATTCCCTGGCTACTTTACCCGTTTGGGTAAAATAGTTGCTGAAATTATCTTCCATGCAAATCAATTTATTCAAATGGGGTTATGCCAACTCATTTTCTAACTCATCCTGGAATTGATCTTTTTTCTTTCTCCATTTTTCTTTCAGCTTTTCAGACTGATCTCTTAATTTTTCTACCAGTTCATCTTTTTTATCTGAATTGAGGAAATACCCTACTGCAACGCCCACGGCTGCACCTACAATAAATGAAACCACGGCTTTGGAACTTGTACTCATAACTAAAGGTTTTTAAGATGTTATAAATTAGGTTTTCTTTTTTGGTAACAGAGGTGCAACAAACATTATTCCATAAATAACAATTGAATAAAAAGCTGTGTTAAACCTCCGCCAAATAAGAACAAGCTCTCGGCAATTTTGTTTAGGCTTTATAAAAGTATCACAGGCTGTCGGTCTGCTTTTTGACATTCCAGATAATTACACGATATTATGTACTATGAGCTATCTTGACAACGACCGCCTTAAACAAATTGGCTTTTTACTCCTGATCCTTTTTCTTGCTGTGCTCCTGTTTATGGAGATGTTTACCTTTTTTCCCGGCTTTCTCGGGGCCGTTACCCTGTATGTGATCTGCCGGAAATGGATGTTCAAACTTGTAGAACAACGCAAGTGGAGGAAGAGCCTCGCTGCTGCCTTGCTGATGGTGCTGTCCTTTCTCGTAATCCTGCTGCCAATAGGCATGCTGATAAACATGCTAGGGGCTAAAGCTGCATATGCCGCAAACCACTCTACAGAGCTCATCAACAGCCTGAAACAAACCAATGCCCGGCTGGAAAACAGCCTGGGATTTGGCCTGCTCACTGCAGAAAGGCTGCAAAAAATACAGGAAGGTATCACTGGTTTTCTGCCTGGATTCCTGGGCGCCACCTTTAATACGCTTACCACTATTGCCCTCATGTACTTTATGCTGTATTTTATGCTGGTAAGCGGCCGGAAAATGGAAGAAACCCTGTATGAATATATTCCCCTGAAAGATAAAAATGTGGAAAGACTGGGTAAAGAGTTCAACACTTTGGTAATTGCCAACGCCGTAGGTATCCCCCTCATTGCGGTGGTACAGGGTATTATTTCTTTGATCGGCTATTTAATTTTTGGAATCCCCCAGCCATTCTTCTGGTTTGTAATTACCTGTTTCACAGCAATGCTGCCGGTAATAGGCGCCGCCGCGGTATATGTGCCCCTGGGTGTTTATTTACTGGCTTCCGGCAGTACCTGGCAGGGCATTGCTGTACTGGCGTATGGATTCGGTGTTGTAGGCACCTCCGATAACATCGCGCGGATGCTGCTGGCTAAACGAATTGCAGACGTACATCCTCTCATCACTATATTCGGTGTAATCATTGGCGTTAGTCTCTTTGGCTTCATCGGTCTTATTTTCGGCCCGTTACTCATCTCCATGTTTATCCTTTTGCTGGATATCTATGGGAATGAATTTGTGATAAAAAGAAGGGATATCGCCCAGAAAAAATCCTCCCCTGATACAGATATCCGTGACACGCCCGGAACAAGGTGATCAGCGGTAATAATTATTTTCAGAGATATAATTAATCACATTATCAGGTACCATAAAACGTACAGATTTGCCTTCTTTCAGCCATTTGCGGATATCAGTAGCAGAGATGTCCAGCATAGGCGCATCCAGTATTTCAATCTGGGCGCCAAAGGTGTCTGTTATTTCGTGTCCCGGCCGGCGGTAAACATAGATCGGATAGTTTTTCACAATCTGCTCATAGTTTTTCCAGCGCGGTAAATTCTGAAAGCTGTCGCTTCCCATAATAATGGCAAATTCCTGCGTAGGAAATTTCTCCTGTAAATAAGTGAGCGTGTCCACTGTATAGGAAGGCCGGGGTAACGAAAACTCAATGTTACTGGCGCGCAGCCGCACCTCGTCCTTGATGGCCAGCTCCACCAGGTGAAATCGGTCGTGCTCATTCAGTAAGGCCGACTGTGGTTTCAGCGGGTTATGCGGCGAAACCACCAGCCATACTTTATCAAGATCAGTATTGTACGCTACGTAATTGGCAATGATCAAATGCCCCGTGTGTATAGGATTAAAAGACCCAAAATACAAGCCTATTCTCATGTTTTCATCGTATAAATTGCCAATGGCTACTTCATAATGCGTGTAAAAATAGGTATTTATAGCGGGAACATGGAAATAAGGCTTATTCCAGTGGTTTGAATTGCTCAAACACCTGACCGCAGGCCTTGCAAAAATGAATAGCACGGCACAACGTAGAGCCAAAAGGAGAACGTAAATAAGTTTGTTCGCTGCCACAATGCGGGCAGGGAACCTCCATCATAATTTCTGTACTTACCTCGCCGGACAATACCTTAGGAGGGGCTATCCCAAAGGCTTTCAGCTTTTCCTTGGCCGCCGGCGTCATCCGGTTACTATGCCAGTGTTCCTGTTTGTCTACTTCAACGCTAACGGCTATACCAAGTTCACTTTCCAGCACCGTTTTAATATTATGCCGGATATAACTCACTGCCGGGCATGCCGCAAAGGTGGGGATCATTTTAATATGCACCGCCGCTTCACCCAGTTCCACCCCCGTGATCATGCCCAGGTCCACCACGCTCAATACCGGGATTTCCGGGTCCATCACATGTTCCAGTGATGCATATACTGCGGCTATCGTAATTGTTTGGGAAGACATCATTTACCAGCTGGCCTCCGCATCCAGGTTAAACACTTCACTCATTTCTTTCAGCAACGGCTGCAGGTGCGGAGTATGAAGTCCATGACGACCACCATACACCGGCACAATAGCACTCATCTCCGGCAGGTTCAGGGAAGCCTTCACCAACACCGGGTAAATACGATCCAGCCAGCGATGATACAACTCCTTTTCACCAGGATACACTTTATCATCAATCAACGCTTCTTCATAGTGCTGTGATGGTTCAAAAATTCCTGCTGCCAGTGCAATGGTCTGGTTCAGCGCCTGCTGCATCCGGTCGTAGCTCTCTTCTCCGGCCCTGCTCAGTTGCATGATCCAGGCATTCGCATGCAGCGTATGATATTTCAACTCCCCCTTTACTTTTTTACTCAGCAGCCGGAAAGGCTCATAGCTGCTGTCCTGTAAACTTTCATACCTGATGGCCTCCGCCAGATCGAATAAAAAATGCCGCATCAGGCTGAAATCATATTCGCCATTAGGCATTTCTACCAGGTGTGATGATTTGAATTCTTTCTCCGGCCGCAGAAAGGCAAATGTATCCGGATGTTTTCCTCCGAGATCTTCATGAAGGATGCGATACAACGCCCACGCATGGCCTATTTTGTCCTGTGCCATAGAAGAAAAAGCGATGTCTTCTTCCATCACAGGCCCCAACCCGGTCCACTCAGAATTACGATGCCCCTGAATCAGCTCATCGTCTGCCATTTTTATAATCAGATCTGTTAGTGCTGCGTTGTTCATCATTTGGATTGTTTGAATTTATTGATCTTCTCCATCACTTTAAAGCCACTGGCATCCCGGTAAGTTTTCTCCATGTTGTTGGCAAACATATCTTCATCTTCCACATCAAAAGCCAGGATGTCTGCGCTTTTCACTACCCACAGGTTTACGCATTTTTTCCGCCGGGCAAATTGCTCCTTCGCAAATACCAGCGCCAGCTGAGGGTCCGGAGCATGCACGCAACCCACATGCTCATGGTGAGCGCCTCTTTTCTCCTGGTGAAACACCTCATATATATTCCAGTTCTCGCCCTCCTCTACTTTCACTACTTCCCCGGCCGGGCCCAGTTTCAGCCTGTTTACACGGGGATCTAAAGAATCGTTAGACATGAATATTTGAATAGTTTTAATGATAAAGTTTTGACGCACACAATACCGCCGGTAAACCGGCGCATCCTATGCCACGGGCAATACCCGTTTTTCTGTTGGTTTCATGAGCGCTTTACGTACCCAGCGCCCTTTTTCTTCCGCCCACTTGCGCACCTGCAAACGTTCCATATTACAGGGACCACCGCCGTTGATCACCCTGAAAAACTCATCCCAGTCGGGATCTGTATATTCCCAACGGCCGGTTTCCGCATTCTTGCGCAGCGCCGGATCCGGCAGGGTAAGCCCCAGTTCCCAGATCTTGGGCACATAGGATTCCAGGAATTGATTCCGCATATCATCATTACTCGCCATTTTCACTTTCCACTGCATCAGTTTTTCGCTGTGACTGGAACTTTTATCCGGGGGACCAAAGAAATGCATGATCGGCTGCCACCAACGGTTAAGAGCATCCTGTAGCATTTCCTTCTGCGCCGGTGTACCCGTTGCCAGTTCAATAAAAGCATCATGGCCCTGTTTGAGATGGAAACTTTCTTCGTAACAAATACGTTCCAGCGCCCTGCAGTAAGGACCGTAGGATCCTTTGGCATTGGCAACCTGGTTTACAATTGCTGCGGCATCAATCAGGAATCCGATTACAGCCACATCTGCCCAGGTTTCAGCGGGATAATTAAATACGTTGGAGTATTTGGATTTGCCGCTGAGCAGGTCGTTGATCATGGCCTCCCTCGATTTGCCAAGTGTTTCGGCCGCATTGTAGAGTAATTGCCCGTGGCCTATTTCATCCTGTACTTTGGCGATCAGGGCCAGCTTGCGCTTAAAGCCCGGCGCCCTCGTAATCCAGGTGCCTTCCGGTAATGCGCCGATAATTTCTGAGTGAGCATGTTGTTCAATAAGGCGTATTAACTGCCGCCGGTATTCTACCGGCATCCAGTCGCCGGGTTCTATCTTTTCCCCTTTGGCAATACGTTCCTCAAAAGCAGCGAGCTTTTCCGGCTCATCATGCTGTTGTTCTTCCCGCAACTGATTTCTGTTGGGTTCATCGAAAATATATCCACCGCCGTACATAGTGCGATTGTTTTGGTCGGTAGTAAATTACGGAAAAAACACCGTTTCAGCAGGAATAGATTGTTAAAACACCGGTATTCAAATGTTATAGAATCGCCAAATTTTCCCGGCATGAAACAGATAGCCGGGCATTCCCTTAATTTTATTAACTTCTAACCGATAATGCTGTCTGCTGCTACCATACTGAGCTTTCTGTTATTGTCCCACGGGCATAAAAAACCGTGCCCGGAGACCCGGCATTTTACCGTCATTCAGCTGAATTTTGAAGAAAAACAAGCCCCGGCGCCACCCGGATCCGATACTATTTACTATGACTTCGAAAGAAAACTGCAATGGGAGGATTTTCTGGCAAAACCATCGCCCAATGGTCCCAGCGCTGCAGTTTCCTACACCAGCTTCGCCTATGAAGGCAATAGTAACCTGGTAAACGATACCCTCCGGATCACATTACGGCTGCAGGTGTTCTTTATAAAAAGTGCATCCTGGGTAAGACCGGAAGCAAGAAACAGCTATGCCCTGGCACATGAACAGCTTCATTTCGATATTACCCGCCTGGTAGTGGAACGGTTTAAGCAGAAGCTCCGGCAAACCGCGTTAAACCGCGATGACTACGATAGTATCATACAATATCAGTACCTTCAGTCTTTCCGGGAAATGAACCGCCTCCAATACCGTTTCGACCAGGAAACCCACCACGGACTAAACGCCGTGGAACAGATCCGCTGGCGGGATAGAGTAAATGTAGGACTGAAAAATAACGGGGTGCTTCCGGAAGAACTGGGTATTGAAGGCATTAACTTTACCCCCATACAATAACAACCCGTTTTAACGTTTATTCATAGCGGTTATGCAGCATAAAAAAGGATCTATGCAACCAAATAATTTCTACCATTCACTGCTCACTGGCTTAGCGCTCATTTTTTTGATGTCTGCCTGTAATAAAAAAGATAGTAACACTCCACGAAACCGGGGAGATAACGGCGTAACCGGCTCCGTCAACGACAGCGTCTTTTTTATCGCAAAAGATATTTACCTCTGGAACGATGTGCTGCCCGACTCTGCAACGTTCAAGCCCAATCAATATGCAAACCCGATCGTGTTGTTTAATGCACTGAGAACTTATAAAAAAGATGCTTCCGGCAATAACCTCGACAGGTACAGCTTTGTAGATAATGGCGGCACGTCCAGGGCCCTGCAGCAAGGAATTGCGGGCGATATGGGATTTGAAGTCGGTTATCAAACAGATTCAACCTTATTTGTGGTATACGCATATCCCGGCTCTCCGGCCGACAAAGCCGGCATCAAAAGAGGTTGGGAATTAATTGCCGTAAATGAGGTTACCCGCTTCAGAAATGATGATGCAACAAATGATATGCTGAATGCTGCCTTCGGCAGCGCCAGCACCTCCTGGAGTTTCCGCAAACCAGACAACACTACCCAACAGTATAATTTAAGCCGTGTAGATTATAAGTTAAACCCTATTCTTTATTCTCATTTATATGACTTCAACGGCAATAAAATCGGCTACTTTGTCTTTAATAACTTTGTAGCATTATCTGATGTTAAAGCGCAGATCGACTCAACTTTCGATGCTTATACAAAGGCTGGCGTAAAGCAGGTGATCATCGATCTGCGGTATAACGGCGGTGGGCTCATTGAAACGGCAGAATATCTTGCCAACATACTGGTACCTGCGGCCAAAACCAATACCACCATGTATTCCCAGTATTTCAATAATAACGTGAATACCAATAATTACGGCCCCTATTTCAAATACATGAAGGCCGTACCTTATTACCCCAGCGTAAACTGGTCGGATATCTTCTACAGCGAAGCCACCACTTATAAAACAGCGAAGTTCCAGAAAAGCGGCGCCCTTGCTTTAAACAAGGTCACATTCCTCGGAACACGTAACACCGTATCTGCCAGCGAACTGCTGTACAATGTGCTGAAACCGGTGATGACTACCAAGCTGGTAGGAAGTAACACTTATGGCAAACCGGTTGGTTTTATCAACATCTCTTTTGGTAAATACGATATGTATGCGGTAAACTTCCAGACAAAAAATTCGGCTAACGAAGGCGATTATTTCAGCGGCCTTCCGGCGGATATAAAGGTAACTGATAACTTTTCTCTCGACTGGGGCTCCCTTAGTGATCCGTTGTTACGCGCTGCACTTACTGATATGGGTGTTGATGCCGGTTCACTGGGCCGCACTGCAAAATTAAACGGAAACAGGCTGGCTGTAACACCCGCCAACAGGCTGGAATCCACTAAATTCAAAGGGATGATACAAACCATCCGGCAATAATATTTACGGCCGGTAGTTCGGAAAAAGCTACCGGCCTTCTTCTCTACATTGTTTTCGCACCGCTGTATTTGTTCTCCGGCATATCGCTGTCCAGCTTCTTTACTACTTCCAGCACTGCCTGTACCGCCCTGTAATAGAAAGAATGATTAATGCGGGAATATTCATCGGAAAGACGATGGTAATCGGGGTGATCTTCCACGCCAAAGTACAGGAACGGGATCTTCTGTTTAAAAAATTCATACTGATCGCTCTGCTTCGTCCAGTCGTCTGTACCGCTTTCCGGTTTATCATGGCCGGCGATCAGCTTCACGCTGCTGCGGGCAGCCACATCATCTATATACTTCTTCAGATCAGGAAACTGGAATGTGCCACATACATACAGTTCGTTTTTGTTGTTATGGGCAATCATATCCATGTTAATATTCTGCCGGATCTGTGTAAGCGGTACCGGTGGCTGTGCTACAAAGGCTTTAGCACCCTGCAGCCCTTCTTCTTCTCCATCAAAAGCGGCAAAAATGAGGGTATAACGGGGCGGGTGCTGCTTAAAATAAGTGGCCATAGCCAGTAATCCACCGATGCCGGAAGCATTGTCATCTGCACCGTTATATACAGTGTCTGCACCATTGGCTTTAGCGGTAATACCAAGATGATCATAATGGGCAGAAATAACAATCACTGTGCTCAGCTTACCGGGGATATAGCCGTACAGGTTAGTACCCATAATTTTTTTATCTCCTTCCTGGAAATAGAAAGGATATTCGTAGGTATCGTGATAAGCGGATAAACCTATTTTTTTGAAGCGGTCGAGGAGATAGAACTGGGCCATACGGCTGCCGCGGGAGCCGGTTTTCCGGCCTTCCATTTTATCCGCTGATAACGTTTTAACATCCTTCATCAATTGCGTTGAATCAACAGAAGTTTGCGCCATCACAGGCAGCGCAAAAAGCAGGCAAAAGCTGTAACAAAGCCATTTCATAAACATTGCATTTATGGTTAACTATACCTGCAATGTACATGATATTATTTGAAGATATTAAAGATGATCAAACTGCATACATAGGCCAGCGCGGTCATATAAACAAGCTGTATCAGCGGGTATTTCCATGATTTTGTTTCACGTTTTACAATGGCCATCGTACTCATACACTGCATAGCGAATGCATAAAAAATCATTAAGGACAACCCGGAAGCCAGCGTGTATACCGGTGCCCCATCAGGCCAGGTAGCCGACGACAGTTTTTCCCGGAGGGTGGCGTTATTATTATCAGGATCTTCTCCCACACTATAAAGGGTAGCCATAGTACCCACAAATACTTCACGGGCGGCAAAAGAGGTGATCAGTGCAATACCTATTTTCCAGTCAAAGCCCAGCGGACGAATGGCCGGCTCAATTGCGTGACCAAGCACTCCCGCATAGGAGTTGGATAATTTGGCAGATTGAAATTCTTTATTGAGCACTGCAGCTTCGGGCGATTCTGCCGGCACTTTCGCCAGGAGTTGTTCATATTTTGCATGTACCGGCTCCATTCTGCTGGCGGGGCCATAAGAGGCCAGGAACCAAAGGATCACAGATATTACCACAATCACTTTACCTGCATCTTTCACAAATATTTTCGCTTTCTCCACCATCGTAGTTCCCACGTTGGCCCAACGCGGGGAGCGGTAAACCGGCAATTCCATGATGAAGTAGCTCTTTTCCTTAATGCGCACAAACAGTTTCATGATGGCCGCAATAAAGATAGCCATGAAGAAGCCCAACAGGTAAAGCCCCATCATGATCAGTCCCTGCAAACCGAGTATGCCAAAGATCCGTTTGTCGGGGATGATCAGCGCAATCATCATAGTATAAATAGGCAACCTTGCAGAACAACTCATTAAAGGCGTGACCATGATCGTGATAAGCCGTTCTTTTTTATTCTCGATGGTACGGGTAGCCATGATAGCAGGTACGGCGCAGGCTACTCCGCTGATCAAGGGCATCACAGATTTTCCGTTTAATCCAACCTGCCGCATCAGGCGGTCGGTCAGAAAACTGATACGGGCCATATAGCCGGTATCTTCCAGTATCGTGATCAACCCAAACAGGATCATGATCTGGGGGATAAACACGGCAAAGCCGCTGATACCGGCAACGATTCCGTTGATGAAGAAGTCGGTGACTTTATTATCGGGCAGGGTACTGCTCAGCCATCCGCTCAGCGCCCCAAAGCCGCCTTCGATCCAATCCATCGGGTAAGAGGCCAGCCAGAAAATGCTTTGGAACAGGAGGAACATCACCACCAGTAAAATCACGTATCCCCAGAAGCGGTGCAGCAGGAGGTCGTCTATTTTTTCAGACCGCAATTGCTTCTGCAGTGGATCGTTTTCCACTACGGTGGCTTTCATGATATGTTTGATCCGGCTATACCGCTGCATGATCTCCTCGGCCTGAATCTTTGTTTTATTAAACTGGTGTTTTTCCAGCGAGCTGTGGATGACCTTTTTCTGTGCTTTGTCTACAAAAGGAAGGTCGTCTACGTTAACGGCTATATGTAAGGCGCCATAGTCACTTTTCACCGGTACTGTTTTACGTACCTCATCAATCACGTCTTTGGCCAGTGCATTGTTGTTAATAAAATCCCTCGGTGGCGTGCTGTAATGGGAGCGCATCGCCAGATCTATTACTTTCTTGATTTCCGTAACGCCTTTGTTCTTTCTTGGATTGATGGATACTACGGGCACGCCCAGTTCTCTTTCTAATCCATCGAGGTCTATCTCCACTCCTTTCCTGCGGGCAATGTCCATCATGGTGAGGGCAATGATGACCGGGATTTTGAGATCTATGATCTGGGAACAGAATAATAAGTTGCGTTTTAGGTTGGAGGCATCCGCTACAATGATCACGAGACGGGGAGAGTCTTCATTTTGCTGGTTGATCAGCACGTCATAGGTAACATATTCATCGGCGCTTTTCGGGTACAGGCTGTAAGTTCCCGGCAGGTCGATAATATTGGCGGTTACGCCGGATACTATCTGAGCTATCCCGGTTTTTTTATCTACCGTTACACCCGGAAAATTACCCACCTTCTGGTTTAAGCCGGTGAGCGCATTAAAAAGGGAACTTTTACCACTATTCGGATTACCTACCAGCGCGATGTTTATGGGTGCCTGCATTCCTTATCTTATCCTATTTATTAATATTAATTGCTGAAGATGCAAAGTTAAACATTAATCGGTCGGTGGAATGATCCGATCGGGAAAATCTCAGAAAGGTAATCTGCTGGAAAAGATAAAGCGAAAACAAGGGCTTGTTTTCGCTTTATCTTTTTAAAAATTAATTATTTATATAGATTAACTGTGAAACATGTTAATGAGGGAGTAAGCCAGGAAAGATACATCCCCTTCAATGGGCTGGTTCTTTTTTACCGCTTTCACTGCGTTTTCAGCGGCTGGTCCCTTGTAACGGTAGCCTTCATTGGAAGAGTCGGTATTCGCCTTTTCCGGAGCTGGTTTCTTTTCGTTGATGTCGTCGGTACCATCGGGGGTCATTTTCAGGTTCAATGGTCCGGGCTGGTCATTGTCGAAATCGTTATCCCAGTCGCCATCGTCACTCCGGTCGTACCGGCTGAAGTCATAGTTACGGTATACTTCCCTGTCTATTTCAATATTCTTTCCTACCGGTACTTTAATGGTTACAGTAACACGCTGGCCGCGGTATTTGGAGTGCGGCGGCAGGGAAAACCCTTCCGGCAGGTACAGTACAGAGTCCTGTTGGTTCAGGTGGAACGCTATATCATGAGCCAGCATTTTTGCCTGTTGAACAGTACGGCCCCTGGAAAAGCGGGATACATCTACAGAAAAACTGTCGGTCAGGCTTTTTTCAACCCGTATCCGGATGTAGTTAATCAACACGGTATCATCTGCGATCAGTAAGTGATCGTCAAAGAAGCTGATGTCATCGCCATTGATTTCAGACAGGATACCGGGTGTTCTTTTCAGTATCAGCTTACCTTTCGATGGCTGTTGAATAGCTATTGCTTCCGTTTCAGTTGCCGGTCTTCTGAAATCTTTTACAAAAGATATAGCAATGATGGCGGCGAAAGTCAGTCCGAGTAGCCAGAGGAAGGTTAAGGTATAACCTGCATAGCGGTTGCCTTCTTTTACGCCGGTGAGTTTACGGATGATGAATATAACCAGCGCAACAATCGGGATGCCTATGAGCAATCCAACTGCAGGCCACAACAATGCGCTTTGCACCGGGGCGCCGAGTAACAGATCCTTGATGGGAAAAAGGGCCGCGGAAGTGGCTGCAATGGCTATTCCTGCCACTATCAGGCAGATCAGCATCACTACAGCGAAGAAGTAAAAGAACCCTTTGGTAACAGCTACCAACACTTTACCTAATCCACTTGCCAGGCTCACAAAAAAGCGTTCGATATCGCTACCTACCTGCTTGCCGCGGCCCTGAGAAAAATTTCGGATATCATCTCCTACATTTTTCACCTGGCCTTTCATATGATTTAATTCCTCCTGGATGGTAGATTTGATGGTGTTCAGATCCACCTTCTCTCCTCTCATTTCCAGCTTCTCCGCTGCCGTGTCGGCAGACGGAGTAGCTATCCAGAGGATGAAGTATACAAGGATACCGGTACCGAAGCCCCCAATCGCCAACAGGGCGAATATGATACGGAAGATCACCGGATCGATGTTGAAGTAAGCGCCTAAACCGCTACATACGCCACTCAGCACTTTATTTTCCGGATCGCGGTACAGGCGTTTGCGTGGGCGGGGAATATATCCTGCAAAGGGATCGTCTTCTTTTTGCTGTTGGGTGCTTTCACCGGCAGCATCGTCGAACTGCTCAGGCGTACCCATAGAGGCTTTCACCGCAATCACATCTTCATCAGTAATACAATGAGCGCCCTTTTTCAATTTATCCTGGAATATTTCAGCAATGCGGCTTTCAATATCAGACACGATTTCATCCCCGCCTTCCTCTTTCGAGAAATACTTCTTCAGGCTCCCGAGATACTGGTTCAGTATCTCATACGCGCTATCCTCGATGGGGATAAGGCGGCCCGAAAGGTTTATGTTGATTATCTTTTTCATTACCAGTTGATTTTAGGTTTTAGGTTAGTCTTCCTTTACAGGGGTGTACTGTTTTGTGTTAATTGATGCACGGCATTAGCCAGTTCGTTCCAGGTGCTTTCCAGTTCTTTATAAAAGGTTTCCCCTTTATCTGTCATGGAAAAATATTTCCGTGGGGGACCTGAGCTGCTTTCAACCCAACGGTAAGTGAGCAATTCCGCATTTTTCAACCTTGTTAATAAAGGATAAAGAGTGCCCTCCAGGATATCCAGCTTTGCTTCCTTCATCTTTTCGATGATGTCTGAAGGGTAAGCTTCTCCTTGCTTAATGACGGACAATATGCAAAACTCCAGCACTCCCTTCCTCATCTGCGATTGTGTGTTATCAATGTTCATGGCAAGTGAGCTTTAATTTTTTTTCTAATGGTGGTTTCTGATCAGTTATTAAAGTATTTGATAGCTATTCTTTCAACTTTACGATACAAAAATAGGAAACTTTTACTACTATGCAATACACAATACCATAGAAAGCAAAATAACTTGTTTAGAACGTTACCCGGTAAAGCCTATAAAATCCAATACAGATGCGCTTCTTCCGGAAAAAAACAGTTATAACGGATGTGACAGGATAATGATGACCGGTTTTGAGCCATGATAAACGGAAAACTACAGCCGGCATGGCCTTTTTATGTTAAAGTCCTTTAACATTTTTTTAATTGGGAATATTTACCATTTATGGTTATCCTCTATTACATTTGCATTAAGCGTATTATACACATGAAGAAATTAATCGGCATATTCCTCCTGGCACTGATGGTGTCACAATTGCTTCCAATCAAGGAAGTAGGGAAGCTGCTGTTTAATAATCAGATTGTGGAAGAACACCCGGTTGATTGTGGTGGCGATCATATAAAGATTGCAAAAGAGCTGAAATTCTGTAAACAGTTTGATGAAATTCAGTTTAATCCATTGCTCATTCTTGGTATTTTACAATATCATTTAATGGAAGATATTCCCAGCAACCCTGCTCAGGAAATACATGCCCCTCCTCCCAATATGCACATCGCATAATTTCGTTTTGCAGTTGTAATTACAACAGCTGTTTTTTCTATTTATTTATTACTGATTTTTTCAAACACTGCCCGGGCTACGTGTATCCATTAAGGCGATATCCGTATTTAAGCCGTTAACGGGAGTACTATTCTATCATTGTAGCTTCCACGGTTGCAGCATTGGCTGCTATCCGGAAGTGCGATCCCTCAACGGAAAAGCAAATTTTATGAACAAGCAGACATCATTATTCTCTAATATAAAAGGCGATTTTTCAGCCGGCCTTGTTGTTTTCCTCATTGCGGTGCCGTTGTGCCTGGGTATAGCCCTGGCCTCCGGGGCTCCTTTGTTTGCCGGTATGATTTCCGGTATCATCGGTGGCCTGGTGATTGGCTTTTTAAGCGGCTCGCAATTGAGTGTAAGCGGCCCCGCAGCGGGTCTTACCGCTGTTGTACTGGTGGCTATTACCAAACTGGGTGCGTTCGATGTATTCCTCCTGAGTGTGGTAATAGGCGGCGCCATTCAGCTGATCCTGGGATTAATTAAAGCAGGAACAGTAGCCAACTACTTCCCTTCCAACGTAATCACAGGAATGCTTACCGCTATTGGTATCATCATTATCCTGAAACAATTACCACACGCATTTGGCTATGATGCCGATTCGGAAGGTGATTTCAACTTTATTCAGGTAGATGGCGAAAATACTTTCAGTGCTTTGCTTTCCACGATTAATCACATTAGTCTTGGCGCAACACTGATCACCATTATCTCCATTTTCATTATTCTGTACTGGAGCAAGATCCCGAAGCTCAATGTAGTGCCAGCGCCACTGGTAGCAGTAATTACCGGCATATTGCTGAACACAGCATTTTCCGGCAGTGAGTTGCTGGCACTGGGATCTAATCACCTGGTATCGTTACCTGTAGCTGGTAGCTTTGGTGATTTCGTAAACCAGTTCACGCTCCCGAATTTCAGCGCCATCACTAACAAGGATGTATGGATCACCGGTATTACTATTGCTATAGTAGCTTCTGTGGAAACCCTGCTGAATGTGGAAGCCACCGATAAACTCGATCCCCTGAAACGCTACACCTCTCCTAACCGGGAATTGAAAGCACAGGGTATTGGTAACATGGTCAGTGGCTTAATTGGCGGTTTGCCAATCACGTCTGTAATCGTGCGTTCCAGCGCTAACATCAATGCCGGTGGTAAAACCAAGCTGGCAACTATGACGCATGGTGCGTTATTACTGGTTTGTACAGCACTGATCCCGGTTTTGTTAAATAAAATTCCGCTGGCTACCCTGGCGGCAGTATTGCTGGTAACCGGTTACAAATTGTGCAAAATTTCCATTTTTAAGGAAATGTTCAAAAACGGTAAGTACCAATGGGTGCCTTTCGTTGTAACCGTAGTAGCCATCGTGTTTACCGATCTGCTGATTGGTATCGCGCTGGGTATGGTGGTAAGCGTGCTCGCCATTTTACGTGGTAATATGAAGAGCTCTTACTATTTCCGCAAAGAAAAATACCATACCGGCGACAGCATCCGCCTGGAACTGGCACAGGAAGTTTCTTTCCTGAACAAAGCCAGCATCCTGCTTACGCTGGATCACATGCCGGAAAATATCACACTGGTGATTGATGCGCACAAAACTGCCTACATCGATTTTGATGTATTGCAGACTATCCGCGAATTCAAAGACATCAAAGCGCCACAAAAAAATATCAAAGTAATCCTAACGGGGTTTAAAACCGTGTACAACATTCAAAACACGCCAGACCTTTCTGTTGAAGAACAGTCAAGACTGAACTCTCCGCAGGTACACACTATTTCTTCCGGTAACCATAAAGAGTTGCTGAAAGAACTGCAGTTAAATTAAAGGCATCTATGCCTTTAATAAAAAAACGGAACGGAATACCATGCTTAATATCCGTTCATTTTTCAATCTCAAAAAATGACAATAATGAAGACACTGAATAAAATATCTCAAGCCAATATATCTCCTAAAAAAGCGCTGGAACTGCTACAGGCCGGTAACACCCGGTTTGTGGACAACCTCCGCCTGAACCGTAACCTGCTGCAAATGGTGAACGATACATCCGACGGACAGTGGCCGATGGCTGCCATCGTTAGCTGCATGGACTCCCGCACCTCTGCAGAGCTGATCTTTGATCAGGGATTGGGCGACATTTTCAGTATCCGTTTAGCCGGCGCCGTTATTTCTGATAACGTACTGGGCAGCCTCGAATATGCCTGCAAAATAGCGGGTTCCAAATTCATCGTGGTATTGGGTCACACCAAATGCGGCGCTATCAAGGGCGCCTGCGACTCAGTTGAAATGGGGAATCTTACCGGGCTGTTAAATAAAATAGCCCCGGCTGTATTTGCAGAGAAAACTGTTAAACAGGATCGTAATTCTCATAACGGAGAATTTGTGGAAGCTGTAAATGCTATCCATGTACAACGCTCTGTTCAGGCCATTATGGAACAAAGCAATATTCTTCGTGAAATGATCCAGAAAGGAGAAGTGGGTATTATCGGTGCTATTTACGACGTAGAAACAGGGATCGTAAGCTTTATGGAGCATACCCTGATCCTGGAAAATAACAGACCGGAAGGAGCAACAGCCGTAGCTGTTTAATCCGTCCTGCTTTTTATAAAAGAGAATAAATTTGCTTTTTCATAAAAAAGAGGGAGGCTCTGACGACACGTTTGATCAATTATTTAAAGGCATTGATCAAACTGTTATCAGCAGCCTCCTTTTTTTATATCTGTTGCAATCGCGCCGCAGCCTGTTCTAATGTAGCCTGCTTTTTGGCAAAGCAAAAACGGATCACATGATCATCTTTTCCATCCTGGTAAAAAGCTGATACCGGGATAACCGCCACACCAAACTCTTTGGTCATACGGAGTGCAAAATCCTTGTCTCCTTCATCCGATATCCGGTCGTATTTCATCAGCTGGAAATAACTTCCCTGGCTGGCCAACGGGGTAAACCGGGTGTCCTTCATTAACTCAAGGAAATAATCTCTTTTCTGCTGGTAAAATGCGGGCAGCTCCAGGTAATGGGACGGTGTTTCCAGGAATTTGGCCAGTCCATACTGCATAGGCGTATTTACCGAAAAGCAAAGGTATTGATGCACCTTCCGGTACTCCTTCATCAGGTGTTCGGGCGCTACACAATAACCCATTTTCCAACCGGTATTATGAAATACTTTTCCAAAAGAAAAGGTAACAAAGCTGTTCCTGAAAATAGCAGGATACCGCAATACGCTGTGGTGCTGCGCGCCATCGAAAATCAGGTGCTCATATACTTCGTCCGACAGTACAATCAGGTTAAATTCGTCCACCAGTTTTTCCAGTTCCTGCATATCATTTTCCTGTAAGATGCTTCCCGTGGGATTATGCGGGGTATTCAGCATAATCATTCTTGTGCGGGATGTGATTTTACTTCTCACTTCGTCCCAGTTAATCCGGTAGCCAGGAAACGATAGGGAAATCAACACGGGTATTCCCCCGTTTACCAATACATTTGGAATATAGCTGTCGTATGCCGGTTCAAAAATAATCACTTCATCACCGGGATGTATACACGTAGCAATAGCGGTAAAAATAGCGTAAGTACCTCCGGGTGTAATGGTAATCTCTGTATCAGGATGTACCTGCTGGTGGTAAAGACTACTGATTTTTGCGGCAATGGCATTGCGTAGCTGCGGGAGTCCCGGCATGGGAGCATACTGGTTATGCCCCTGCTGCATGGCTTCATTTACCATTGCTTTCAGTTCGTCGCTGCAGTCGTAATCGGGAAATCCCTGGGAGAGGTTAATCGCCTGGTGGGAGGCTGCCAGGGCAGACATGACGGTAAATATAGTAGTGCCTACATTGGGCAGTTTTGAGATCATCACCGGATTTTTAAATATTGAAATTCAGACATCTGCTGGTAAGAAAATCTTTTCAGCCACTAAATATCTGAATTTCAATATCAAAAATCACAAAAATATTTACAGGAACTTCTCGCCTTTGTTGCGCTTGATTTCTCCTACATATTCCTTGATCTGTTGTTCATTTTCTTTTTTGCAGATGAGCAGCACATCGTTTGTATCTATTACGATAAACTCATCCAGCCCCTGCAGGAGTACCAGCTTTTCGTTGGGCACTTTCACCATGCATTTGGTAGCATCGATCACTACTACGTTTTTGCCCTGTACTGCATTGCCGAGGTAATCTTTTTCCAGGTTCTCATAAGCGGAAGCCCAGGTGCCCAGGTCACTCCATCCAAAATTGGACGGGATCACATACACGTTGCTGGCCTTTTCCATAATACCGTAATCAATAGAGATGTTGGTGCACTGCGGGTACACTTTCTCCATTACCTCTTTTTCCTGTGGGGTATTGAGTGCGGGAGTAGCCTGTTCAAAGAGTTCATCTATCTCCGGAAGATATTGTTTAAAAGCTGCCAGGATAGTTTTTACATTCCATACAAAGATGCCGGCGTTCCAGAGGAAATCGCCGCTTTGCAGGAACGTTTTAGCCAGTTCCAGGTTAGGCTTTTCTGTAAACGTTTTTACCTGGTATACATTATCTGCCACGTGCTGTGGTTCAAACTGGATATAGCCGTAACCGGTGTCGGGCCGGGTAGGTTTGATCCCCAGGGTAACCAGGGCGCTGTTTTTCTGTACAAACAGCAACGCATTTAAACAGGCATTGGTAAACGCCGGTCCATCCATGATAAGGTGATCTGCCGGCGCACAGATAATGTTGGCCAGCGGGTCCTGTTTATGGATTTTGTGGGAAATATAGGCAACACAGGGAGCTGTATTTTTACGGGATGGTTCGCTCACAATATTGGCTGTGGGCAGTTCAGGTAACTGATCACTCACCTTGCTGGTATATTGGTGGTGGGTTACCACGAATATATTTTCCTTTGGGATGAACTGCGCGAAGCGTTCATAAGTCCATTGGAGCAGGGTTTTTCCCGTGTTCAGGATATCCAGGAACTGCTTGGGATTGTCTGTGCGGCTGTGGGGCCAGAACCGGCTGCCTATCCCCCCTGCCATTATTGCCACATAAAAATGGCTGTTCAGCTGTGTCATTTCTAAATAATTCCTTCTCTGATTAAATCATGTAAGTGAATAATACCTTGATACCGTTCACCGTCCATTACCAGCAGTTGGGTAATATCATGCTGGCGCATCATCTCTAAAGCGTTGATGGCCAGTTGATCCTGCTGGATCAATTTCGGGTGAAGCGACATTATATCTTTTGCCGTTACAGCTGCTGTAGGAACATCTTTCTCCAGCATTCTGCGCAGGTCACCATCTGTAATGATACCCTGAAGTAATCCATTTTCATCCACTACGGCAGTAACGCCCAGCATTTTAGATGAAATTTCCACAATCACCTCTCTTAATGAGCTGTTTGATAATACCTGCGGGGCTTTATGCTGTTTGCTGAGATCCCCGACCTTAAGGTACAATTTCTTTCCTAAAGCGCCTCCGGGATGGAACTTTGCAAAGTCTGCTGCAGTAAATCCGTGCCATTCTATGAGGCAAACGGCCAGCGCGTCTCCCATCACCAGCTGGGCGGTGGTGCTGGTAGTGGGTGCGAGGTTATTAGGGCAGGCTTCCTTACTAACGGTGGTATTGAGTACAAAATCAGCTTCCTGGGCTAAAAACGAGCTGGTATTCCCCACCATCGCAATTAAAGTGTTGCCAAAATTCTTCACCAGGGGAACAAGTACCTTTATTTCGGCGGAAGTGCCGCTTTTAGAGATGCACATCACTACATCTTCCTCTCTGATCATCCCCAGATCTCCGTGGATGGCATCTGCCGCATGCATGAAAAGGGCAGGCGTACCGGTAGAATTAAATGTCGCCACTATTTTCTGGGCAATAATGGCGCTTTTACCAATGCCGGTTACCACGAGTCTCCCCTGGCATTGAGCGATCCTTTCAACAACTTTTTCAAAATCTGCATCTATAAAATGCTGCAAATCATTAATAGCTGATGCCTCCATCGCAATTGTGCGCCTGGCTACCTGTCCTATATTGATAGTTTGATTCCTTTTCATGACGATTTACAAATTTATCATTTTTTAACCAGCACTGGAGCGGTTAAGTAATTTATATTGATACTCCGCGCTTTTTTAAGTAACTTCGTGTCCCCTAAAAAACATATAAATATATTTCGTCATTTGATGGTTCTTTAGAGTTAAAATTTGAATGCAATGGCTGTTGTTAAGGAACGTTTGATGGATGCATTACGCGAACACTTCGGGTTCGATTCCTTTAAGGGAAATCAGGAAAAAATTATAAATAGCATCCTCTCAGGCAAAGATACTTTTGTGATAATGCCAACCGGCGGAGGTAAATCATTATGCTATCAACTACCGGCGCTGATGAGACCGGGTTGTGCGCTGATCGTTTCACCCCTTATTGCGCTGATGAAAAACCAGGTAGACCTGGTACGAGGCTACAGCAGTAAGGATAATGTGGCACACTTTCTAAACTCCACCTTGTCTAAGGCGCAGATCAAGAAAGTGCGGGCCGACCTGACGGCGGGAAAAACCAAGCTGCTCTACGTAGCTCCGGAAACGCTCACCAAACAGGAAAACCTGGATTTCTTCAAGGAACTGGAGATCTCCTTTATTGCAGTAGATGAGGCACACTGTATTTCTGAATGGGGACATGACTTCAGGCCGGAATACCGTCGCCTGAAGGAAATGATCGACCAGATCAGTGATAACCTGCCCATTATTGCCCTGACCGCTACTGCTACCCCCAAAGTACAGAGCGATATCGTAAAAAACCTGTGTCTGAATAAGGCCAATATCTTTATTTCTTCTTTTAACCGTCCAAACCTGTATTATGAAATCAGGCCAAAACGCAAAAAGGAACAAACCATCAAGGATATTGTTAAGTTCATTCATCAGCATAAAGGCAAAAGCGGTATTATTTACACGCTGAACCGTAAAACCACCGAGGAACTGGCAGATATGCTGGTAGCCAACGGCGTTAAGGCAGTAGCCTACCACGCCGGCCTGGATCCCACTACCAGGGCACAGCGCCAGGATATGTTCCTTCATGAAGATACAGAGGTAATTGTGGCCACCATTGCATTTGGAATGGGGATCGACAAACCCGATGTACGATTTGTGATCCACTACAACATCCCGAAGAGTCTCGAAAACTACTACCAGGAAACCGGTCGTGCCGGAAGGGACGGACTGGAAGGGCATTGTATCTGCTACTATTCCCATAAGGATGTGCAGAAACTGGAACACCTTATGCGCGACAAATCGCTCAGCGAACGTGAAATGGGCGCACAGCTCATTAACGAAACCGTGGCATATGCTGAAAGCGCCGTATGCCGCCGCAGGGTTATCCTGCACTATTTCGGAGAACATTACGAAACGGAAAACTGCGGACAGTGCGACAACTGCCGCAACCCGAAAGAAAAAATAGAGGTCAAGAACCGGGTAGTGATCATGCTGAAGGCCATTCGTGCTCTCGAAGAGCGCTTTGGCAGTGAGTATGTGATCAATATCATCACCGGGAAAACCAGCCCCCAGATCAGCACCTACCGCCACGATAAACTGGATGTGTTTGGAGAAGGAAAAGAATTTGATGCGCACTTCTGGAACTCCCTGATGCGCCAGATGATGCTGGAAGGGCTCATAGAAAAAGATATTGAAGAATACGGCCTGCTCAAAGTAACCGACAAGGGCGCCAAATTCCTCAAAAAGCCATACTCCATCATGGTAGCGCTGAATCACCAGTTTGATGAAGATACCCTGGATGAAGAAGAAGAGGCTGCAGCAGAAGCACAGGCATCTGCAGATCCTGCATTGTTTGAAATGCTGAAAGAACTGCGCAAGAAAGTATCCAAAGAAAAGAACCTTCCGCCGTTTGTTATCTTCCTGGAAACTTCTTTGGAAGACATGGCGACGCAATACCCTACCACCGTTCAGGAACTGGAAAAAATCCAGGGCGTGAGCAAAGGCAAAGCAATTCGCTACGGCAAACAGTTTGTGGATGTAATCACTAAATACGTAGAGGAAAATAACATCACCAAGCCGGACGATTTCGTTATGAAAAGCGTGGTGAATAAAAGCGGGATGAAAGTATTTATTATCCAGAATATCGATAAGAAAATACCGCTCGAAACCATCGCAAAAAATAAAGAGCTTTCCCTCTCCCAGTTACTCGATGAAATGGAAACCATTGTAGCCAGTGGCACCAAACTGAATATCGATTACTGCCTGGATGAAGAACTGGATGACTATGCACAGGATGAAATCATGGAGTATTTCAAAGGCTGCGAAACATCCAGTCTTGCCCTTGCCAGGGAAGAACTGATTGAAAATGATTATTCGCTGGAGCAACTGAAGCTGATGCGTATAAAATTCCTGGTAGTATACGGCAATTAATGCCGGCTGCCAGTACAATATTTACAACGAATGAGTATCAAACAAATACAGGAAACCATCGCCTCCACCAGGGAGAAAGTAGTAACACACCCGTTATACGCTGAATTGCAAACATTAGATGATGTTCGCACCTTTATGCAGTACCATGTATATGCTGTATGGGATTTTATGTCTTTACTGAAAGGACTGCAGCAACAACTCACCTGTGTAAATGTACCCTGGGTGCCCGTGGGCAATGCTGCGACCCGTTATCTGATCAATGAAATTGTTACTGGTGAAGAAAGCGACGTGGATAAAGAAGGAAACCGTTGCAGCCACTTTGAACTGTATGAACGCGCCATGCAACAGGCCGGTGCCGACACCAGCCCCATAGAAGCGATTATAACCGATATAAAAGCCGGAAAGTCCATTCAAAGCATTCTGGCTACAGCTGCCCTTCCTGAGGCCGTAAAAGGCTTTCTTAGCTTCACATTTGAGGTGATTGCTACCGGTAAGGCACATATTATGGCGGCCGTATTTACCTTCGGCAGGGAAGACCTGATTCCTGACATGTTCCTCGCACTGGTGAAAGACCTCGGTCAGAAGTTTCCGGGCAAGCTGGATACCTTCATTTATTACCTGGAAAGACACATAGAAGTAGACGGTGATCACCATAGTCAACTGGCCATGCAAATGGTCAATGAATTATGTGGCACGGACAAAAATAAATGGGACGAAGCTGCTGAATATGCCCGTCAGTCGCTGCATTGGCGGCATGAACTTTGGAGCAGTATTCTCAGTGAAAAAGTGATTTCGTAAAATTTTCTCAAAAAAATTTTGCAATTCAAAAGAATGTATTACTTTTGCAATCCCCTCACGAGAGAGGGCAACAAAAAACGGATGGTGCGGTAGCTCAGTTGGTAGAGCAAAGGACTGAAAATCCTTGTGTCGCCGGTTCGATCCCGGCTCACACCACAGAAACGGAATAGTCAGTATCAAAGCTGATTATTCCGTTTTTTTTGCCTACGAATACCCTATCCTGGATAAAACTCTCTTCTCATTCTATCTATCCTCCTAATCAAAAATAGAGATGCTGACGCTTATTTAAACAACAATATTCAAATTCTCTTGTTTGAATTCATCAATAGACTGATAATCGTTTTTACTTACCTTTTCAGCATTAAGCACTACGAACGATACTACCATTTTTCCTAAAATCAAACATATTTTATGAAAAGAATTAATCCATTGATATTCATTGCGTTTTCTGTATTGGTTACCTTCTGTAGTAAAAAATCAGAAGATAAGCCCTCCACTCCAAATCCACACGAAAAGTTTGCAGTTACATTTAAAGTAAATGACTTTATTCAATCTATAGGAGACATTGATGCCAGAAACTCTTCTTCAGGCCAAAATCAGAAACAACCAGGAGATTCACTGAAGAAATATATTGATCACCTTGTAATGGTCATATATACCTCCAATAGCACATTTGTAAAGCAAGTCTCCCAGAACTCCTCTAATCCGGATTTTGGTGTATTTAAAGACTCTCTTCCAGCAGGGGATTACAGAATATCTGTAGTGGGTACCAAAGATTCTGTTCCGCTGAGTTACAGTAATCCTCCTGAGGCTGGTCCATCTCTCATTAATCTGACACTTCCAGGAACCGATGCGTTCTACAAATTCATGCAAATAGGTGTAAATGGGTCCATCGATCAGGTAGTTGTTCTCAGTCGGGTGGTCGCTAAAGTAAAGCTGATTATTAAAGATCGTATTCCTTTTGACACCAAGAGTATTTCAATAAAGCTCTCCGCCTTTCCGTCGAGTTCTGTACCGGACATGAATGATGTGTTCTCTGGAATAAGTTTATCTTCAGGAGGTTACTATTATGCTGTACGGGGACAATTTATCTATTATCCCCTGGTATACAATATCCCGGATTCTCTCAGAGGAAGTACCAATTTCACTTCAGAATTTTATGTATTAGTATTACCTAATACGACAAAAATGACCATGCAACTTACCAGTAACAAAACGGATGGCACTGTACTCGCACAAAAGGACATTTACGATATATCAATAACCGCTAACAAGAGAACTATTCTTACTGGAAATCTTTTCGATGGAATAACAACAGATACTTCTGGTCTCTCTGTCGGCATTGACGGGAGATGGAATGCAGACAGTACAGTACAGACCTTTTAGAACCATAATAGCATTAAGAAAAGGACGATAAATAAAATTTTATTTATCGTCCTTTTCTTATTCTCCTTGTCTAGAAACGCTCTAATGATACTTCCTCTTTCCCCTAATGTTTTGAACAATTCCAGCCGATAAGCGCCAGGATACCGAGAAGTGGAACCTTTAAATTACAGGCCTTCAATATAACTCCATATCCAACTAAATAACTTTTTTTCAGCGAAGTCCTCTCCTGAAAAACCGTTATTGTCTGTGAAAAACTGTTGATTACCATCTTATTTCATTAAATATAGCTATCCCCAATTTATGAAAATTGATTACCCTTCATGAAATATGGTTAAAAACACATGTTTATATGAAAACTAATTATTTAGATGGCCAGGTATGTTTCACTAATTTTCTTAATGAAATGGCTCGCTCGCAATGAAAAAATCTGCAACTGTAATCTATGATAAATTAAAGATTACGTCTGAAGAGCCCAACTAGCATTCCGACTCAGATATTTATACAATTTGATGAAATCATCGATGAAATACTTCACCATCTCCCCGCTCCTTTCCACAATAAAAAAAGGTCATCTCACGATGACCTTTTTTATGCCCGGAAGTGCCGATCCAACCGGGTCATAGCATTTACTATGCCCAGGAGCTCTGACCTCCACAGGCGTATCCTGTTTTATTAATGCGCCACTTTGATATACCCCCACCCTTCTCTCTGTTTAGTGATTATTTCATAAATAGCATCCGGTACTACTTCAACTCCCGGGATCAATTCACTGGCATTTTTATTATTCCGCTTCATGGTAGCGCCACATACTTTTACGCTCACTTTTTTATTGTTCAGCAACTCTGTGAGGGCTGGTGTTATTTTTGATTTATCTTTTAACACCATATCCAATGCATCGCCGTAAACGGCCACCTCCAGTTGTGCATCCGGACTACCTTTCAGGATACCGTTTACCTGTCGCATCACCGTGTTATGATCCTCTACCGATTTACTGGTAATGTCAAATATTACCTTGTAATCAGCCTGGGCATAAGATGCAATATATCCCAGCAAACATCCAACAAGTACAAACAACTTTTTCATGATCATATTTTTATTTGAATGAGGAATTATTTAATGTGCTGCTTGTCTCTCTGATGCAGAATAGGACCAAATGGACCGTATTTATGCTGTTGCTCGGAAAAGGTATCGCTGAACGGCCCGAAAGGATGATCTGCCGGCTTGGTGCTTATTACTGGCCAGTCTTCCGGGAATCTTTTAACAGGACGTGGTTGTGAATTTACAAAGGCAGCCACATCCCAAGCTTCCTCGTCCGTTAATTGTGTTTTACTATAGTCGGTGCCAAACGGCATATTGTTTTTTACATACCCGGCAAATCTTGATATCCGGTAAATGCCGGCGCCCGTATTATAAGAGTGCTCTCCCCACAAAGGCGGATATTCATACTCAACAGCACTTGCTGATAGCTTACCCATGCCATTCTCTCCATGACATTTACTGCATTTCTGCACATATACCAGCTTGCCCTTTATCGTGTCGGCCTCTCTTTCGAGGTACGGCAGCTCTTTTATTCCGCTTCCGGGAGGTTTGTATCCTTTAGGCACATCTTTCCCAAGCCATTGTATGTAAGCGATAATAGCCCTGAGCTCCTGGCTGTTACTGTCGAGCGCGTTCCCATTAAGACTGCGGATCAGACAATCATTCACCCTTTTGGCAATCGATTCAACCATGCCGCTCCTTTCCCTGAATTTCGGGTATGTAGATGCCGTGCCTCCATAATTGTTTCCCCAGCGCCTAGTACCGGCGTCCAGGTGGCAATTCTGGCAGTTCATGCCATTGCTGATGACCGCAATTTTTCCCTTTGGCCCCAGATATACAGAAGTATGCGCAATAAGATCCCGGCCATACCGGATCATTGCCCCATTTGGCATATGCGGAATCATACCCGTATCAGGAGCCAGCCATAGCGCTTCTGTTGACTTCTTTTCGTGTTTAACCTGGTTGCTGAAAAACACTTTAATAACAACCAGTATCAATCCCAGCAACACCATGCTCCACAACACCCGGAAAGAAATCTGTTTCATCCCGCAAAACAGTAGCCGCAATTCCGTTCCTGGGCGCGACCTACAGCCCATACACCGGAAGGCACCAATTGTATTCCCGGTAAGATTCCTTCGATCCATTCTTTCTTGACCTCTGCAGCGTCGAGCGACATGTTTTGCGCCACCACTGCGCTGTACACTGTTATCGCCATGTTACATACACAGAATAATACGCCGCTGGCCTGCAGTTCATTGATCCCGATAGCTACGTCGCCAACGCCCGGAACTTTAAAATCTCCCGGCTTCGGCTGCCAGAACGGGTTTCTTACTGCCGGCGCCTTTGTGGCAGGATCATCTGCTTTAAATACTTCTCCAAATTTATATTTCTCCCATAGCTCACTCTTCATGGCATATGGAATCGCGTCGTGACGCAATACCACTACCACACAGCATTCTTTTTCAGGCGTACCCGTAGCGGCATTGGTCAGTAAAAACACTTTGGGCCACGCAAAAGGCAGTATGTCGTGCGGACGAACCACATCCAGCACCATTTTGTGTTTGCCCTTGATTCTGTTCACCCATGCTTCGGCGTCTTCGGGAACGATATTCATTTTTTCGGGGGCGAACGCCGCCTGCAGGTCCAAAGGAACAAAGGACGGCATAGTAAGCACCGTTGCCCCTGCGATGATTTTCCCGAGAAAATCACGGCGGTTGGTTGCTTCATTTTCAGTATAACTCATATGATTGCTGTTTTGATGAATGCAATATTTACCTGTAACATCAGCCATTGCTAATACCAGGCAGTCAATAAAACCAGCTTTAAAGGAATGCGGGGAATTTCGAGGAGACGGTCAAAAATATCAGAAGATGTATTTTCGACATAATTAATACGGCCAACTTCGTCAACCAATATTATCATTGATTAACCGTACTAACACGGGGAATTACAAGTGATGCTAATTTAGGAAAATAAGAAAGGGAACTATCGGATAAAAGTGACAAAATTTAAATCCCCAACGCCTGCTCCAGGCTGCTGCGGAAACCAGGATATTCATGTGGTAAACATCCCGCGAAATGCCTGAACTCTTTGATAAAATGAGTTTGGTCGCTGTACCCGAACCTGCTGGCCAATAAACACCATTGAGTTTTTCTTTCCTTTTCTATGTATTCAATCGTTCGCCGGAAACGCACAATACGACAAAATGTTTTCAGGCGAAGCCCCGTTTGTTCCAGGAAGTTTCTTTCTAACGTACGTTTGGTAAAATAGGTTCCCAACTCCAGTTGGCGGATGGTAATATTACCGTCTGCTGCATATATCAGCTGTATCGCTTCATTTAAACTTCTGGAATATTTTTTTTCGCTTAATAACTGCCGGAGAAGAAATGCTTCCAGCATAGCAACCTGTTCCTGGCCATTATTGCATTCCCTTAGCAACTCTCCCAGTTCATGTATTTGAGAACCGGCAACCGACAGATCAATGCTTTTATTTGTGAAGTTTGTTGCCGGAATATGAAAGAGTTTAAACCAGGCGCCAGGTTTAAGATTTACCACCAGGCTTTTCATTCCGGCATATATGCAGCGTTCACAAGCAATATCATTAGGGCCTGTAATACTGTCTGATGCCACATATTCCTTATTGGTAACATCATAAACCTTATCCGGCGGGCCTATATTAAATACAATGCTTTGAATAAGATGCGGCAGTATGGTCATCTTCCGGCAGCCTTCTTCCTGGAAATCACTTTCCAGGATCAGGTAAGTAAGTACAAAATCCTGTAACAACCTGTGTGGCCGGAAAGATTGCACCTTGAACATATTCAAATGCTTTACTGGTACAAATATCTGAAATATCCGACTGCTTTTAAACAATTAACAATAGCCGGGGCCAATCCTGACTATATAACAATGCTTTTCCGCATGACCGTCGCGCCCATCGGCCCTTTCATTGCGGATCTACATTGATCGCTATTCCCAGTATCTTTCCTATAGCCTCTTTCACCTCTTCCACCCTCTCGTTAAACCGCAGTCCTGATTGGGTAACCAACCTATCAAACAGGTGAATACTGCCATTTTCTGCCAGCTGTTGCAGCTGAAATATATGCTCCTCTCTTATCACTTTCTTATCAAACCAGCTCGAGTATAAAACAAAATAATAAACCTCAAAAGCAGACTGATTAAAATATAACAGGATCTTCCTGATATCAAATGCACTGTTATCCAATACCAGGTTGAGGCTAAAAAGAAAAGAGGTATCTGATGCAGTATGGTACTGTATAACAGATTTAATACGGTTAAGCTGGTCATCTGCCCGGCAGTAAGGGTCCGGCGTATTTACAACAATAAATTTTTTGTTCCACAACGCATCCAGTTTTATGGGCTGTTTAAAGAGATAAAATTGCTTTCTCTGAAACAAGTATTGAATGGTTCTTGTTTTGCCTGAATGTGGTTCACCAACAATGACAAATAATTTCCGTGGGTTAAAATTCATCTTCAAAAAAACACGGAAAATTTCAAAAATTTGTTAATCAATTGTAAACAGACTATACTTTTTCTGCCAGCCATGCAATTAGTTGCGCACACGGCAACAGCAACAGCTGTGCAAGCAAAGTTCCGGTGATACGGGCAATTACCATATAGGAAACAAATCTCCTGAAAGTACCCTCTGAAAGCTTGCCCAATACCACATCATCCGTAAGAATAGATAAATGCGGATCAATAAACAACACCATCAATACCGTGGCCAAACCGTTTATAACACCGGATAAATTACTGGCGGTTGTTCTGTACTCCGGGTTCAGATACGCAGCATAAACGCACGATAAAACTGAAATAGTTATGATAGCACTGGCCAACACATTGTAAATAAAAATGCGCCAGGGAATATCCCTGTGAGCCGGCAATTCCAGAAATTGCTCTTTTGTTGGCATCCGCATACTTTCTTTCACAAACTGCATACCGGCGCCGGACAAGCCAACATAAAACAACCTGGGAATAGATTTGTGCACACTAAAATGCGACACGGCTTTAGATAGCAACCGCTGAAAAGTAGGGATCAGCAGTGCGCCAAGTATGGCACCAATCGTACACGACAGGATAATATACCTGAATATCCCTGTATTGGATGAAACCCCGTGTTTCAGATCCTGCTCTACTGTTTTGGCCAGTAACGGCGCCTGCAAAGTATTGGCGGTGCGGGATAAAAGAACGAGGATATTAAATAAAGAAAAAGTAATGGCAATTCTACCGGTTTTTACGCCCACCAATCTCACGGCATAGGATAAGGTTGTCATCCCGTTAATAAACATCGTAAGCACAAGTACAATGATAATCTGAGTGGCCATTTTAGTAATTCTTTAAACAATTACTAAAATAAACATTATTCTGTTCTCAGGCTCTTTACCGGGTTAACAGCCACTAACCGGCTGGTCATCCCTACTGTGATCACCCCTACCAGTATTGCAAGGGTAACACCCACCACCAGGAAAGGTAATACGCCGATATTGATCCGGTAAGCATAATCCATCAGCCAGCCATGTAAGAGATACCATGATAACGGCCAGGCAATGATGTTGGAAACAACAATGATTCCTGAAAATTCTTTTATAAAAAGCAGCAGTATGTTTAAGCCCGATGCACCGAGTACTTTTCTTATTCCCATCTCCTTATTCCTTTTTGCAATACTCATAGTAACAATTCCCAGTACTCCCAGCAATACAATCATCAGCGATACTACTGTAGCCGCCTTGGCAGCCTTCTGCATCTGTGTTTCGGTATCATATAGCTGTGCTATACTATCATCCAGGAATTTGAAATCAAAAGGAGCATCCGGGAAAACCTGGCGCCATTTGCGCTGCAATGCTGCTATTTGCGCAGTTGTATTTCCCGCATTAAAGCGGAACGATAAATACCGGTATATATTCGCACCCCGCACAGGTTGAAAATAAACCGGGGTAATAGCGTCATGCAGGGTGCCAAAATGAAAATCGCGGGTAACGCCACTCACATGCACCACCGGGCTAAAATTATGCAACCGCAGCGGCTTATTGATGGCTTCTTCCGCACTCTTCCAGCCCAATGCCTTTACGGCTGCTTCATTGATAACAATTTTTGCAGAATCCCCTGGAGTGCCGTTATAAAAATTCCCCGCATCCAGTTTGATATCGTAGGTGGCCAGGTAACGTTCGTCTGTAATAAGCGATACTGCTGAAATAGCAGTGCTGGAATCATTTTCCGGTCTGTAAATCTTGCTGGCTCCGCTGGCTGCTCCATCCGGGATTACATAGGCAAAGGTGGCGTCTTTTATTTCCGGCATGGCGCGAAATTCATCCCTCATACGTTCCATATGCGACACACCAGCTGTGGTCCAGTCGCGTGGCACCGCAACAGTTACTACCTTCTCTTTGTTATACCCAAGATCTGAATTGAAAAAGAAAGCCACCTGCCGGTCTATTACAATCGCGGCAATAAACACCACGATAGCCGTTACAAATTGTACCGTTACCAGCGACTGCCTGAAAAATAATTTCTCCTTTACATCCTTCAGCTTTCCTTTCAACGCCGTTACAGAAGGTTGCGCAGACAATACAAACGCAGGATAAATCCCTGCGAGTAAGCCGGTAAACAGGATAACGACCAACGGCAACACGGCAAACCAGGCAGGAAAAGAAGATAATGCTGGAATATCTTTTCCGATCATCTCACCAAATAATGGTCTTAGTATAAAATATAAACCCAGCGATACAATAAAAGAAAACGTAACGATCAGCACTGACTCAGTGATAAACTGAAGCACCAGCTGCAGCCGCTTTCCTCCCATCGCTTTTCGTACACCTATTTCCTTTAATCTTGTTAAAGAATTACCGATAGAAATGTTTACAAAATTTATAATCGCCATCAGCAGAATAAACAATGCCACTAAAGAAAAAACGGCGATCATTTTTCCTGCCAGCCCTTTATTCATCATGAGGTACCAGTCTTTTAAAGCCACCGGTGTTACCTCCAGCGTACGTTGAATTTCTGCGGTGGTATTGGTGGCTAAAAGCGTTTTTATCGGACCCCGCAACTGTTCGGCAGTAACGCCTGGCTTCAGCAATACATAACCCACAATATTGGGCGACAACCAGCTGGTAAATCCAAACTCCCTTCCGAAATAGCGGATACTGGCAGGTGAAAGAAATATTTCATTACCAGGTTTAAAAAAATTAGTGATGGTGTTAAAAGGCAGATCTTTTATTACTGCTGTCACTTCAAAATTATCATTCCTGCCATCGAAGGATTGTATTCTTAGTAACTTCCCTACTACATCCGTTTGACCGAAATACTGCTTTGCTTTTTTCTCCGTGAGCACCACTGCATTAGGCTTATCCATTGCTGTACGCGGATCGCCATAGGCAACCGGGAAATTAAACATCTCAAAAAAAGTAGAATCCCCTGGTTGTACCCCTTCCCTGAAGTGTTTATCTCCTACTGAAATAACAACGTTAATCCCATCATGGGCATAAGCCTTTTCTACCAATGAAGGATAATTGTCCTGCAATGCTTTTGTTAGTGGTCCTAACGTTGCAAGTTCTACCCCTGTTTCCGGGTTTGCCCATTTGCTTCTCAGCAGAAAAATACGATCGCTGTTCTTCACAAAATGGTTCACCTGGTACTCTCCCCAGGTATACGCACCAATCAGCAATACAAAGGTGATCCCGATAGCTAATCCCCAGATATTCACCACAGCAAAAAAACGGTTCTTCGCCATATTTCTCCAAGCAATCAGAAAGTAGTTCTTTATCATAAACGAATGAATAGTGGTTTCTTCTTCCCGCGAAAAAAATGCCGCACCTCAACATATTGATGATCAACAGCATTACGGAGAATTTTTGTCCGCTACCGGACAACTTTTGTTCACTTTTGCACGGGAACGCCTTTGCGGGAAAAGGGACCTTTTCTCCCGTAAATTATCATGTAATCCTTCCTTTTTATTTGTATTTTGTACGCTTATTCCTCGTAGTAAATATTTTAGCATGAAAAAACTGCTTTGCATAAGCTTTATACTGTTAACCCACTGGGTATCTGCACAAGAGAAAAATATTCGCATTGCCACCCGCAACATCAGCCTCCTGTATGGCATTAACCACGAAGGCCGGTTAACACAACAATACTTCGGGCAACAATTACAGCCAGCCACAGCCGACACCCTTGCACAGGGAAAACAGGAAGCCTATGTAACCGCAGGAATGGAAAGCCTGCTGGATCCGGCTATCCGTATTGTACACAACGACGGAAACCCTTCGCTGGAGCTAAAGTACAGTAGCCATACTTCAGTAAAAACAAATGACGATATCACTACTACTACCATTACACTCAAAGATCCCGTATACCCGGTAACCGTTATCCTCCATTTTGAAGCATATTATAAAGAAGATATTATCAAAGCATGGACAGAGGTAAAACATAACGAGAAAAAACCGGTACAACTAACCGCATACGCCTCTTCTATGCTTCACCTGAAAGCAGATAAATATTGGTTAACACAATTCCACGGCGATTGGGCAAAGGAAGCCGGTATGCAGGAACAATATCTTACTACCGGGATGAAGATCCTCGACAGTAAACTGGGAGTAAGAGCCAACATGCTGCAATCCCCGCTGTTCCTGCTGTCATTGAATCATCCCGCAGAAGAAGAAAACGGGGAAGTACTGGCCGGAACACTGGCCTGGACCGGAAATTTCAAATTTGGTTTTGAAGTAGATGAACATAATACCCTGCACGTTAATTCCGGGATCAATCCTTACGCGAGCGACTATACGCTAAAACCCAATGACGTTTTTACCACGCCGGCATTCATCTTCACCCTGTCGGCCAAAGGAGCCGGACAGGCCAGCAGAAACTTTCATCACTGGGCGCTCAACTACGGTATCCTCGATGGACATACCCCACGTTTAACCCTGCTCAATAACTGGGAAGCAACCGGGATGGACTTCAACGAACAACGGCTGACCAGTCTTTTCGGCGGTGCTAAAAAACTGGGCGTAGATATGTTCCTGCTCGACGACGGCTGGTTTGCCAATAAATTTCCCCGCAATGCAGACAATGCGGGTCTGGGCGACTGGGAACACAATACCACCAAACTTCCGCATGGATTAGGTTACCTCGTACAGGAAGCAGAAAAACAAAACATTAAATTCGGCATCTGGCTGGAACCGGAAATGGTAAATCCACAAAGTGAATTATATACGAAGCATCCGGATTGGATACTTCGCCTGCCAAACCGCGCGGAAAACTATTACCGCAACCAGATGGTGCTGGACCTTACCAACCCTGCTGTACAGGATTTCGTATATAGTGTGGTAGACAAAACCATGTCTGAAAACCCGGGCATCGCTTATATCAAATGGGACTGTAACCGGATGCTGACCAACACTTATTCTCCTTATCTGAAAGAAAAACAATCGAATCTTTTTATTGATTATACCCGCAGCTTATATAAAGTACTCGACAGGGTAAGAGCAAAATATCCTCACCTGCCGATCATGCTTTGCTCCGGCGGTGGCGGACGTACAGATTATGGCGCCATGAAATATTTCACCGAATTCTGGCCCAGCGACAATACCGATGGATTGGAAAGAATTTATATCCAGTACGGATACTCCCACTTCTTCCCGGCCAATACAATGGCAGCACATGTTACCAACTGGGGAAACCAATCACTGAAATTCCGGACCGATGTGGCCATGATGGGCAAACTGGGATACGATATCAAGGTGGATGATTTTACAGAGAAAGAATTACAGTTCAGTCGTGATGCCGTAACTACGTATAAGCGTATCAGTGATATAGTGTGGTATGGTAATCTTTACCGGCTTATTTCTCCCTATAAAGAAAACAGGGCGGTATTCCAGTATACCAGCGACGATCAGCAGAAAAGCATCGTTTTCAGCTACCTGATGAACATCGCAAAAAACGACGTATTCACAATGGTGAAACTACAGGGACTGGATCCTCAAAAACGTTATCGCATCAACGAAATAAATCTCTTTCCCGGAACACATTCTTCATACCACTTTGATAAGCTCTACAGTGGCGATTTCCTGATGAAAGAAGGTATTCAGCTGGTGGCCGGGAATGGCAGGTCGCTGAGCAGTAATATCCTTGAAATAACAGCCGAATAAGTACGTTATATTTAAATGCGCTGTTTCCAGTATTGTTGGAAACAGCGCATTTTCTTTTAAGAAAAGTGAATCGCAGCTGATTTATTATCTTCAGTACTTCAAACTACAGGGATATGCTTCCTTTTGCTAATATGCCTTACGGTGCCGCACCCGGATACTGCTTTCCGCTAACAGAGATCTGTATGTACGCCCTGCTGCTTATTTGTGGCTGGCATGCCCTTAAAAAAGGTACAGCGAACATTGCATGGTTGCTGGGGGCATTATGTTTCGGATTGCTCCTGGAATATGTGAACGTAGCCACCAGCAGTGGTTATGTATACGGGCAGTTCTGGCTTATGCTGGGTAAGGCGCCTCATAATATTCCGTTTTGTATTGGCTGTGGCTGGGCAGTCATCATTTATTCGTCGCGTTTATTTACAGATAATTTCGGGCTGCCGCTATGGGCCGCTGCTGCATTAGATAGCCTGCTGGCTTTGAACATCGACGGAAGTATGGATGTAGTGGCGTATCGCCTGCATATGTGGCATTGGGATTGGGTGGGCAGGGGGTACCCTTCCGAAACACTTACGGGGCAGTGGTTTGGCGTGCCATACGCTAATTTCTATGGCTGGCTGCTGGTAGTATTTTTTTATTCGCTTTTTGGCCGGTTGCTGGAAAAAGTGGCGGTTACCCGGCTATGGAAAGCCGTGTTGCCTTTACTTTCCATTATCCTTTCACAGGCCGCCCTGTGGGTATCCTTGTTCCCATTGGCCGATTTATTGAAGCAGACATTTGGCATCAGCAGCATGCACCGGCTTATTGCATTAATAATATTACTGGCGTTAATGGTAGTAACAGGCTTTGCCAGGAGAAATAAAATCAGCGATCATTATTTTCCGCTGGCAGCGTGGATTGTTCCATTATGGTTCCACGTGTATTTCCTGGTTTGGTTATTCCTCGGTGGGTTCTCCCGGGAAAATAGCTGGATGACGGCTTTCTCTTTGTTAAATGCAACAGTCGGTATACTGATTCATTTACCAATGCTGATAAAAAAGCGGCCCGTAACTATTTTAACGGAAACATGTTAATATTAATACCTTGTTTTACAGCTTAAATAACTTTTACTGGTGACAACACTGATCGGTTATCTAACAGGTGCTGAATGGCATATTTATATCAAAATAGGCAGTATTGTCTTACTGATCCTTATTTTCATTGGTTTGATTGCCACTATTCTGCTGGAAAACCGCAACCCCGTAAAGGCTATCGGTTACATCCTGGTGCTGGTGTTTATTCCGGTGGTTGGTTTGATTGTTTACTACTACCTGGGACGTGATCTGCGCAAAAGAAGACGGTTTACCCTGAAAGGCAGTAAAGATGAGGTGTTATTTTCCAGGTACTGGGAGTCCCAGAAACCGCTGATAGAACAAATGCAGGTGGAGTTACGCCGACTGGCAGGAAATAAACAGGAGATTTCTGCCATGCTGCTCAATACCAGGCAGTCGATCCTGAGTAAAAATAACCGCGTACAACTACTGATTAACGGAGAAGAAAAATTCCCGGCCGTTTTCAGTGCGCTGCGTGCCGCGAAACACCATATTCATATCGAATACTACATGATTTCAGCGGATGATGTGGGTAATGAAGTGACAGACATCCTGATAGAAAAACTAAACCAGGGTGTACAGGTGCGCTTTCTGTATGATGATATGGGCAGCGACCGGATCGGGGATATTCCTGATCGCTTAAAAGCACATGGCGCCAGCGTATACCCTTTTTCCCCCGTACTGGTAGATTTTTATCTGAACGCCAATTATAGAAATCACCGCAAAATTATTGTGATAGACGGCAGGATTGGTTTTGTCGGTGGCATCAATCTCGATGAACGATACATCAACAACGGCAAGCATCCTGTTTTTTGGCGGGATACCCATCTGAAAATTGAAGGCGATGCCGTGAACATCCTGCAGTTGCAGTTTCTGATGAGTTACCGTTATTGCAGTAAAGAAGTATTCCCTTTTGCAGAGCCGTTCTTTCACCGGTCTGATCTCACGGGTACCTGTTTTGTGGATATTGTTGCCAGTGGTCCCGATTCAGAATGGCCTGTTGCCATGCAAAGTATTCTCATGGCTATTAACATTGCCAAGAGAAGGATCCGGATCACTAACCCTTATTTTATTCCCACAGAAGAACTGCTCACGGCGCTGCAAATGGCTTCCCTCGCCGGGAAAGACGTACAGCTGATATTACCGCTCAAAGGTGATTCCTATATTGTACAACATGCTGCCCTCTCCTACCTGAAACCATTGCTGGCTGCGGGTGTAAGAATATTCTTCTATACCCGTGGTTTTATTCATGCTAAAACGATGGTAATAGACGATAATCTTGCATGGGTAAGCTCCGTTAATTTCGACAACCGCAGCTTTTACCTGAATTGTGAAATAGGCGCTCTGATCTATGATAATGAGGTGGCTACCCGGCTTAATAAAGTGTTTGAAGAAGACCTTTTATATTCCGTTCCTGTACAGGAAACCCGCTGGAACAGGCGCAATGTTATAAAACGGTTTATGGACGCAGTGTGTCGTCTTCTTACACCATTGTTATAAGCCCTAATCCTTGTCTTCTTCCAGGTCGAGGAACTCTCCGTTGTCTTCTTCCAGATCTTCGTGTCTGTCGCCTCCTATGCTGTAAATATTGTTTTCCTCATCTTCCTCCCCAATGGCTTCTGCTTCATCGTCCAGTTCTGCACCGGGAATATCGAGGTCATCTCCTACTTTATCCTGGCGCCAGGTTTCTTCCTGTTCATCGTTTTCCCTGGACCTCTTTTTATCCGGTGGCAATTCACTGTTTCTGCGGAAAGAGCCGGTTACCTCGTTGATATCCAGGTCTACTTCTTTATCCCGGTTCTTTTTATTCATGATATCTTCGCTGGCAGGGTATTCCGGGTATCCCGGAAATTGATCTTCCTCTTTTTTTGGCAGTTGTTGGTCTTCCTTGTTGGTTTTATTTTTCTTGTTGCTCATAATCAAACCTTTTATTAAATACGAAAGCAGAAAATGCCGTGCCACATAAAGCAGCAGGCATTGTATCAGGAAGATAACAAAGCAGAAGAATGTTTGTTTACAGGATTGATCAGCGTTTTTTTCCTACCAGGTTTAACTGCAGCGATAAACCGGCAGAGTACAGTTTCACCTGTCCCAATCCTACCCCATGCAGGGGAATTTTTGCATATGGCTGTACTCCAACAATTAATCTTCTTCCGGCGGGATGCTGGTAAAGGGCGCCTACATTCAGGATGGCGAGATAATGCTGATTTTCATTTTCTACTGTTCTTTCCTTTTCAGGAGTGTATTTGTAGATATACTGATATTTTTCTTTCAGCATAATATAGTTGGAAATACCGAGTGTGGCGCTCACCGTATTATTTTTTACCTGTAAGAAGGTATAATTTATATTCACGGGTATATCGAGCACGTCACAATTCGCATTTACTTTCACAAGATCATACGGATTGGTGTAGTTGGGATTTCTATAATCGCTGCTCGTAGCGCCGTATAATTTTTTACTGTATACTACTCCACTTGTAACAAACCAGTGCTTGTTAAAATAATAGTGCGCCAGTACGCCGGCATTAAAACCGATCTTTCCATAATTAAACGAAGGCGCAATATTCAGATCTGGTCCGAATGTTACACCGACATAAAGTCCTTTTGAGTTAATCTTTCGTCGTGCAACTTTTTTTTCCTGATCCGGCTGTATCTCATTGTTTATAGGTATTTCGCGGGGTATTCCTATTTTCGTATATACGTTATAGTTATTAGCGTTTTTTGTTTTCAGCAAATCGAAAACGGAGTATTTTATAGTAGACTCATCACCATTATCATTGCCCGTTGTTTTTCCTGATTCAACAGGAATATCTGGTATCGTTCTTTTTTCCGGTATATATTGATCTGTTGTTTTATTTGCCTTCGGCAGATAGGTATCTGCAGGCGAAGAGGTTTGCTGGCGGCCGGTGTTTACGGTTGCCGCATTTGTTTTTGGCAGATGGATTCCTGATGGGGATACCGTTTGCTGTTGGGAGGAATTTCCTGTTGCGGTATTCGCATCAGGCTGTTGTTTTTCTAACGATGAATTACTTCCCTGATGTGTTTTAGTTGGCGCAGTTATTTCCCTTAAATGAGCCGCATTACTATCCGGAGTGGCCATGCGCTGTCCGTTTGTTATAACGGAGTCCTGTTGTTGTGGGGAAGCTACTGTTGCACGTGAAACAGCTTTATCCGTAGCTGATGGTTGCATGATCCACCAGCCTAAGCCGCCCAGAACGGGCAATAATAACAGCCACCACCAGCCGGCCGGGCGTTTATTATTATCGCCTGCATCCAGCTTTGATTCCATTTTTTTCCAGGCATCCTGGTCAAAAGGAATATCAGCTTCATTTAGCTTGTTACGGATACTATTTTCAAACGCGTCATTCATTTTTGTATAAGGGCATATTTATGTCTATTCCATCAGTAGTACTCATGGATGCTTTAATAATTCTGTCTTTCAGTATTTTCTTTGCTTTGAATAAATTTGATTTGGAAGTTCCTTCTGAGATTCGCAACATACCTGCTATTTCCTGGTGTTGGAAGCCCTCCATCACATACAGATTGAAAACAGTTCTGTAAGCCGGAGGCAAAGCCTGAACATGCTTCAGCAATTCATCATAGGATAGTTTATCAATTATTTTTTCATCTGTTCCGGGTTCTGGTACCTGGTTGATATCATCCGTAAAAACCAGTTTCTTTTTACCTCTTAAAAAATCGATGGCAGTATTTACCATAATTTTTGCCAGCCATGTTTTAAATGGCCGGGAGGTATCAAATGTTTCAATGTGTTGGAATATTTTAAGGAATCCGTCATTCATGATTTCAACTGCCTCATCCCTGTTTTGTGCATATCGCAAACAAATGCTGAGTCCATATCCGAAAAAGTTCCGGTATAACGCTTCCTGACTGCTGCGTTCTTTTCTGCAGCAACCAGCAATCAGTTCATTAATATTATTCAGCTCATGCACAAAAATATTCTTGCCTGCTTTTTTGGTATTAGGTGCGTTATAATTTTCTTATCAGGAAATGATTGTTTAAATAAAACTCCAAACTGAAGATAGATACGCTTGGCAATCAAAAAAGGTTGCTTTCGCTACAAAAATAAACTTTTCCTTAAAAAATATGCGTTTTTAGCCCCTTTTATCCCCTCTTACCCTTTTTCAACACTTAGATCCACCTCATTAGAGATAATTAAAATTTACCCCATTTCTGTAGGTCGATTTTGCGGCATTTTTGCCATTTTTTTCTGTTTGTGCCCGTTAAAAATAAAAAAGCGGGTAGATTGTAAAAAACAACGTTACCCGCTTTTATAAAACTTTTTATTTTTATCGTCCCATATAAACCATCAGGATTTGTACATCACTTGGATTAACTCCACTTATACGACTTGCCTGTCCTAAAGTATGCGGACGGATTTTATTAAATTTCTGTCTTGCTTCATTTGACAAGGAAACCAGTTTAGCATAATCGAAATTGGAAGGTATTACGAGATCTTCCAATTGGCTCATTTTCTGAACCAGTTCATTTTCTTTTTCAATGTATACATCATACTTAATCTGGATTTCTGCCTGTTCCAGAATATCCTTACTAAATCCGGAGAGTGCCTGTCCGATTTTTTCCACCTGGTCTTTCATAGCAAAAATGTCGAGTCCGGGGCGCAACAAAATCTGATGTGCTTTTTGTTTCTGCGTTAACGGAGCAGAAGATTTCTCAGCCAGTAGTCCGCTGATTTCATCCGGCTCTACTGATAATTCTTTCAGGATACGTTTTATCTGTTCAACTCCTTGTCTTTTTTCCTGCACTTTCTGCATCCTTTCTTCAGACGCCAGTCCCATTTTATAGCTCCTTTCCGTTAAGCGGAGGTCGGCATTGTCCTGGCGTAACAGGGTTCTGAATTCTGCCCTGGAGGTAAACATACGGTACGGCTCTTCGGTACCCTTATTGATCAGGTCATCGATCAGCACTCCAATATATGCTTCACTCCTTTTCAATACAAAAGGCGCCTCTTCCCCGGCCTTCAGGTGTGCATTTATGCCCGCCATAATACCCTGGCATGCAGCTTCCTCATATCCGGTAGTGCCGTTAATCTGGCCTGCAAAGAAGAGGTTTTGAACATGCTTTGTTTCCAGGGAAAACTGGAGCTGTGTTGGCGGAAAGAAATCGTATTCAATGGCATATCCCGGACGGAACATCCGGCAGTTTTCAAACCCTGGTACCAGGCGAAGTGCTTTCATTTGCACATCTTCCGGTAAAGAGGTAGAGAACCCGTTTACATATATTTCCACGGTATCCCAACCTTCCGGTTCTACAAATAACTGGTGGCGTTCCCTTTCCGCGAAGCGGTTTATTTTATCTTCAATGCTTGGACAGTACCGGGGTCCTGTTCCCTGAATACGTCCCTGGAACATAGGTGATCTGTCGAAACCTGTACGCAGCATTTCGTGTACGGCATCGCTGGTGTAAGTGATCCAGCAACTTCTTTGTTGCGCCGGTTTAATTTTTTCGACATCCAGGTAAGAGAATCCTACAATTTCTTCATCCCCCTTCTGTTCTTCCATTTTGGAATAATCGAGACTCCTTCCATCAATACGTGGAGGGGTACCTGTCTTTAAACGATCGCTTTCAAAACCCAGGGAAACGAGTTGTTCTGTAATACCGGTAGCCGCTTTCTCTGCTACCCTGCCACCGCCAAATTGTTTGTCCCCGATATGAATTACCCCGTTGAGGAATGTTCCGTTCGTGAGTACCACCGCCTTCGCCTGAATTTCATGCCCTAATCCGGTGATAACACCGTGGCATCTTCCATCCTTCACTAAAAGGCCCTTTACCATATCCTGGTAAAAGTCAACATTCGGTGTTTTTTCCAGTGCTTCCCTCCATTTTGCAGCGAAAAGCATGCGGTCATTCTGTGTGCGGGGGCTCCACATTGCAGGACCTTTTGAACGGTTGAGCATACGGAACTGGATCATAGATTGATCCGTTACTATTCCGGAATATCCTCCGAGGGCATCTATCTCTCTTACAATTTGTCCTTTGGCAATACCACCCATAGCAGGGTTACAGCTCATTTGAGCTATGGTTTGCATATTCATGGTTACCAATAAAACTTTGGACCCCATATTGGCAGCAGCGGCAGCGGCCTCGCAACCTGCATGTCCTGCGCCTACAACAATTATATCGTATGATGGAAACATAATAACTTTAGAAAGTGCAAAATTACGTAGAAGTAAGGAGAATGTGGTTGCCAATGTGGAATGTTCCACGTGGAACATTGATAAGGAAGAATTAAGAGGCTCGCCTTTACAATGATCGTATATACTGTTCACTGGAGAAAGGGTGTTCCACGTGGAACATTTATTATAAACTATCCGGACAAAAGTCTAATCCCCTGATGCCTCCCCTGACATAAAGGCTTTCTTGAAATCAAAAAGCCAGCAGCATATGAGCCAAGCCTTCTCAAAACTCACATTAAACACCGGAAAACAAGTTGGTAAATCTGATTCATTCATTGCTCATCCGTTCCCTTCTTAATCTCTTCCTTCAAGCAATTTTCCTCAAGCACTTCCATTCACAGAAGTAAATAAATCGCCATGCTGATGCCTTTCATTTCTGACCAAGACTCTCCAAATAAAAATAATTCAGGTCACACAAGAAGGCGGTTCTTTTGAAGATCGTCATCTTCCCTTTTTATATACATCTACGTTTCTTCATTACAAGTACTCGATATTGTTTGGTGGCGCTCCGGAAACTGCCCCCTAAGCTTAATTCCTTGTCTTCATAAAGAGACGCTATCTAAAAGCCATAAATACCATTCAACTCTTTTTATTCTTCCGAGTATAACACACTATTCATCGATTCTCTTCCACGCGGAAAACAACTTCTTATAAAACTCTATTAATACCAGTTAATTTCTATTTCTTTAATGCTGGTTTCCTTAATCCAGGAACCCGTTTAATTAAGTCGTCCCTAAATACACATATGGCAGCTCCCCTTCTCATTTGTAGTACCCTAACATAAAAGCAGGTAAATACCAATCAAATCCCAAACACAGCTATTTCGCGGGTATAAATATTTAGCGCATCAGGAAGGACAAACCAGGAGGACACTGCATAAGCATTCTCTACCTTCTAAAGAGCCATGTGTATCTTCTCCAAACTAAATCTATATGGAAAACAGATTATCAGATGCCTCAAGGTTAGATATAGAGACGGGGTGAAAGAAAATGCAGTTACACCTACTTCGAAACAGAAGTGTTTTTGTAACCATGCTGTAGAGGAAATCAATCTTGTCGTATCTCTTTCAAGGGATATCCTCTAAAAAGGTTATTCCCCTTAATTGCACAAACAAATCCCCTTTGTTAACCACCTGATAGAAAATAAAGATTGAGCTTTGTTACCATCAATTAAAGATTATCTAATCATACAGGATCAACACGCGTATCGGCGTGCGCAATAAACTGCTACAAGATTAAAAACAGCCAATCCTCGTTAAACAGGAAAAATATTCAAAGGCAGTCCAGGAAAAATACCATCCAAAAAATGGTATAAATGTTCCACGTGGAACATCTATACCCAAAAATAAGTTCTTACCTTTTAAATCTCTTTCATTAGAGATGCTCCCAATATATTCCTCGGGATAATAAGGTCCTAAAACCTGATATGTACTATAAAACAGGTCTCTGTCGAGAGATGATTAAATTCTTTCGAATACCCAAACAATGGTTACATAATTTTGGGCTTCCCACCACCTTACACCCAAATTACCCGTTTTCATGAGGGGCATAGTGTATGGGGAGTGTATGCCAAGTGTATTGTGAGTGTATTGTGAGTGTATGGGGAGTGTATAGGGACTGTATGGTAAGTGTATTGTGAGAGTATGGGGACTGTATAGGAACTATATAGGGACAGTATAGGGAGTACAACGCATATACGAGTCCTAAGTATCGGACAAGTATGTGAGAAGTATCCGAGAAGTAACAATAGTGTATCCAGGATATAAATTCAACCTGTAATCACCTGGTCTTTTAGATCAACTATTCCTAAATAAGAAATGTTCCACGTGGAACATCCTCAGACTATTTTATTACCAAAATACTTTACCAGGTATTCATCTTCCTTACTTCTCATCAGGGCGGCATCCTTTTTACTTTTGTCTTTGAAACCGCATAAATGCAACGCGCCGTGAAAAATAACCCTGTGCAGTTCCTGTGCTACAGGCACCTCAAACTTGTCTGCATTCTCCAACACCCTATCCACGCTAATATATATTTCACCCTCCGTAATGGCCGGATCCTCTCCCATCTCAAAAGTTACGATATCCGTATACGTGTCGTGTTGCAAAAACTGCTTGTTAATCTCCAGGAGGTAAGCATCCGAACAGAAAACATAATGTAAACTCCGTAAACCCTGCCCTTCTGCGGAGAAAAGATCACTTAGAAACGATTTCAACTTCCTCTTTTCCTTTAAATAATCCTTCACCTCATGCGATGTAAACTGAATAGCCATCTATAATCAAAAAATTTATGTGGATGTAAAAGTAAAGTGAAATTTTGGATTGGATGACCTTTCTTTTTGCATATTGGCTATACAGAGGTAACTTTGCTTATCATTCATAAGTATGCATCCCCATTGTGCTGGTACAAAGTTTAAACAGATTAACAAGCAGGAAATGAAAAAAGGCATTATAAAACTATCGTCCCTCTCAACAGGAAAAAGTGCGGTAATTATAGAATTTGCGAAAGACGATCTTCATATTAAACTGATGGAAATGGGCTGCGTACCAGGTGAAACAGTAAAAATTGAAAAAATTGCTCCCTTAGGAGATCCAATTTCAATTATGGTGGCCGGCTATAACTTGTCACTTAGAAAAACAGAAGCAGATCATATTTGGGTAGAGGAAATTTAGTTTTCCTCTATTTTTTTATCCCCAAAAACCAAGAAAATTTTATAAAAAAGAGCGTTTTTTCGGAAAAAACACACTTTTAACCTCATTTTTCCACATACTTCCGGGATTTTTAGTCTTTTCAAAAGAAATTTTGACCGGATCACCTCACTTATCAACAAATCTTCCAAACCATCTTTCTTCATATTTCCAGGAGCATCATTTGGTGCTTTTTACCCCGATTTGTTAACAAATTTTTCTTTTTTTCTCAATTTTTTCACCAAATTTTTAATAAAGGCCCTCTTCCGGCATTCACTTTTCCAATAAATTCCATCTTAAAACCTAGAAATTTGAATGCATTAAGAATGGATTCCTCTGAATTTTTCCAGCACTCCCCCACAGAATCTAAGAAAATGTAAATCTCAGCGCCCTGGCAAAGCGCTTACAATTAAACACAAGCATACATTTATCCGGCATAGCAAAAAATGTCCGATTCTCAGCGCATACCCAGTGACCTGAGCATCCAGCCGCTCAAGAAAAACAGGATTGTCTCCGGGAAAAATAAAAAAATTCAATTGTCAGCGCCTTCGTCAGCCGCTGAGATATGCTCAAAAATCTGATCCCAGGATAAGTCCGCAAACCTTTCTGAATATTCAATTCTCAGGGCCTTGCTTATACGCTGACAATCGTCTGAAAAATATTTCTCCGTATTTCTAAAAGTGGAAAGTTAAATACTCAATTCTCAGCGCACTTACTGTGCGGCCTAGTTGCGATATAATTCAGGAAAGCAGGAACAGCTGCAAAGCGAAGTTAAATATTCAATTCTCAGCGCATTGACAACGCGCTGAGAATTGAATAAAATCAAGCCCATCCGGGGTAACCCAATCAACACTTCATTCTCAGCAAACTACAAGTCAGCTGAGAATTGGATGAAACTTAAAATCCCGGGGTAACCCCAGTAAAAAGAGAAATATTCAATCCTCATAGCCTTCTTTAAAAATCAAATGGTTGCTCAGTTGGAAAGCTCCCATTTGCCCCAAAAAAGATGGATAAAGATCTCCAAACAACTCCGAAAAGAAGCCTCTAAAAGAGGAGAGAAAAGCTTTCGTTAAATTATTTGTGAAAAAATAAAAGGCTTGAGAATGTAACGAAAATGGAAAGCATGGGGTTTCCACATCATTATAGAAAATATTGAATTGTCAACGCGTTTAAAAAATAACAACCGAGAGTTCCCTGAAAGAAAATTCCGCACGCTATTGCGTGATAAAAAAGAAATATCACATCCTCAGGCCAATATCAGTGCGCTGAGAATTAAATATTCTTCTAAATCCTTCACTTACCCAATGCCGATTACTTTTTTTTAATTCTCAGGGCACTAAAAAACAATTTCAAAGGGTTTCTAACATCAAAAAATATTGCGTTGCATTGGCTTTTACGAAGAATGGTACAGTTACGTCATGGATATAAGTTTCTCACGGCCTTCATAACGCGCTGAGAATTAATTGATTCGTACCTAAATACGAAGGCCGTGAGAATATTAAATTCTCACGGCCTTCCGTAAACTATTAACTTCCTATATATAAAAAGTAAAATCTAAATAACTATGTAAATCAACTAATTATATTAAAGTCCAGCCTGTGCACTAATTTCCAGCATGCGTTCAATTGGCTTTTTAGCGGCTATTCTCAGGCTTTCTTCCATTGTAATTTCCGGCTGTTCATATTCCATACACAAATACAATTTTTCAAGCGTATTCAATTTCATGTGCGGACAGTCGTTACAAGCACACGCATTATTGGGTGGAGCGGGAATAAATGTTTTACCGGGATTCTCTTTCTGCATCTGGTGCAGTATGCCGGTTTCAGTAACAACGATATATTCCTGCGCATCATCCTTTTGACTAAACTTCAGTAAACCTGTGGTGGATCCGATATAATCCGCAATGGCCAGAACCGCCGGTTCGCATTCCGGGTGGGCAATCACTTTGGCTTTGGGATGACGAATCTTCAGCTTTGTAATCTTTTCCAGGGAGAAAATCTCGTGTACCATGCAGGCGCCATTCCATAAAACCATGTCTCTACCCGTTTTTTTGATCAGATAGGCCCCTAAATTCCGGTCGGGGGCAAATATGATCGGCTGGTTGCGGGGAACGCTTTCGATGATTTTCTCGGCATTGGAGCTCGTGCAGATGATATCACTGAGCGCCTTGATACCCGCAGAGCAGTTGATATACGAAATCACGATATGGTCAGGGTAACGGTCCCGGAACTTCTTAAACAGCTCCGGAGGGGCACTGTCGGCCAAAGAACAACCTGCCTTCAGGTCGGGTAACAGCACTTTCTTCTGGGGACTGAGAATTTTTGCGGTTTCAGCCATAAAATGTACGCCGGCAAAAACAATCATGTCCGCATCAGTTTTGGCAGCCTGCTGACTGAGTCCCAAACTGTCTCCGATGTAATCTGCGATATCCTGGATATCCGGTTCCTGGTAATAGTGCGCCAGGACGATAGCGTTTTTCTTCTTTTTCAAATTTTCTATCGCTTCAAACAAATCCAGGGAGGGATCGACTGATATATCCAAAAATCCGTTGCGTTGCAAATTTTTTTTCGCGTCAGCGATTTCCATAATCATAGCTATATACTTCTTTAAATATTTAAAAGAAAAGCCCACTACTATTAGGGCTGTGAATATGTGGAAATTTAATTTCCGGCTCACGTACAAATGTAGTTGTTATTCCTTTTTATTACGCTTTCCACACGAAATTAACATGCCATTTCCGCGCCAATACTGGCTTTTCCTACTTTCATCCACATACGTGGATATCCTCCCTGGTGAAAATCTTTTTCGTCAACTGTGTATTAGGAAAATGTTAAAAGAAGGCATTTGCTATCCACATTTCCACGCTTTGATTTTTAAGGGTAAATTTAACCACAATAACAAAATTAGTTTTACCTGTGAGCAGAGGCACCTTTTCCCACCTTATTTTGCGTTTTACAGGGGTTTTTACACATCAATTGTGGAAAAGAAACTCTTGGAGATGAAAAATGGTCAAAATGCATACAGGCTTAAATTAGCCCTGTTTTATTCACAATTTTATGTGGATTAGAGAATCCGCTTTTTTAACATTTGTGAATAACCTTTTTTTAGATTTTGACACTTAATTTGGGCGAAATACCTGCTGTAATCAACGTTTAAAAATATTTAGCCCTTGAAAAAGAAGAGGTTGTTAATAAGCCCGTCATGTGGAAAACCTGTGAATGTTACATAGTCCACAAAAGTGTTATAAGCACCTGAAACCCTTTACTGTATTGAGTTTTAGAGCAAAAAATACTCTTTTGCAGTTACAGTTTATTTATTCTATTTTTGCTATCCTTAAAAATGTAGACTATATAATATATGTCAGTAATTCAGAAAATCAGGGACAAGTACGCCGTCATGATCGTTGTAGTGATTTGCCTGGCTATTGTTAGTTTCCTGTTGCAGGATGCCTTTTTTGGCAAAAGTTCTCTATCCCGTCGCGATACCAGCGTGGGTAAAGTAAATGGTGAAGATCTCGATTTAGCAGAGTATCAACGTCGTATTCAGGACGCAGAAAACAACGCGCGTCAGCAAATGCCCAATATTGACGAACAAACACGTCAGTATATCCGCGAACAGGTTTGGAACGAGTTTCTGAATGAACAAATTATGCAGGCTCAATACAAAGCATTGGGTATCGACGTAACTGAGGCAGAAGTTGTAGACCAAATCAAAGGTAAAAACCCCAACCCGGTAGTTGTGCAACAATTTACCCGCGATGGCCAGTTTGACCGCAATGCTTTGCAACAGGCTATTTCACAGGCAGGCAGTAACCCGCAGATCCGCGAAGGTTTACACCAGCTGGAAAGCTATATTGCCAAATACCAGGAGCGTTTGAAATATGTAACCCTTGTTAAACAAGGTATCTACTATCCAAAATGGCTGGCAGAACAACAACAGAAAGATAACAGCCAAACAGCAACGGTATCTTATGTAAGCGTTCCTTATGCTACCATTGCCGATTCCACTATTAAAGTAACAGACGCGGAACTTGATCGCTTTATCCAGGATCACAAACAACTGTTTAAAGTAGAAGAATCCCGTAAAATTGAATATGTATCCTTTGATGCGATCCCTTCTGCCGCCGATTCAGCTGCTGCTATCCAGCAGATCATGGCAATGAAGCTGGAACTGGATACTACAAAAGATAACATCGCCGGTTTTATTAACCGTAATTCAGATATTAAATATTACGACGGATATATTTCCAGGAACGAAGCGAAAGTTCCTATGAAAGATTCTATCGTGAATCTGCCTGTAGGAACCGTTTTCGGACCATACTACGATAATAACCTGATCGTTTTTGCGAAAATGGTAGATCGTAAGAATATGCCAGATAGCGTAAAAGTTCGTCACATCCTCATCGCTTCCGGCGCTCAGGGTGGTTTACCGGACTCTATTGCCAAAAAACGTGCAGATAGCCTCGAGCTGGCTGTAAAAGGCGGCGCCGATTTCAAAGCACTGGTTAATCAGTTTTCTGATGATCCGGGTAGCAAACAAACCGGTGGTGAATATGAGCTGACTCCATCTTCCCAATTTGTTCCTGAATTCAAAGACTTCGCTTTCGATGGTTCAAAAGGACAGGTAAAAGTGGTGAAGACGCAGTTTGGTTACCACGTTATGGAAATACTGGATCAGAAAAATATTGGTCCGGCTATTAAGGTAGCTTATCTCGGTAAGTCTGTAGAAGCCAGCAAAGAAACTAATAACAACGCATTTAGTGCTGCGAGCGGTTTTGCCGGTAAAAGCGGTAATGCTGCAGCTTTTGAAAAAACAGTACAACAGGAAAAGCTGAATAAAAGAATCGCTGATAATGTGCGTCCAATGGATTTCGTGATCCCCGGCATCGGACAATCACGCGAACTGGTACGCTGGGCTTACGAATCCAAACAAGGTGATGTAAGCAAAGTATTTACCTTCGATGATAAATACGTAGTGGCCGTTTTAACCAATGTACGTAAAGAAGGTACTGCTCCGCTTGCAGATGTTAGACCTCAGGTAGAAGCTGAAGTTAAGAAACATAAGAAAGCAGAACAGATTATGGCTAAACTGCAAACTCCGGCTTCGCTGGACGCTGCAGCAAAAGCAACCAACCAACCGGTGCTGAACGCGGAAGGCGTTTCTTTCGCTACTCCGTTCATCGCTTCCCTGGGCTTTGAGCCACGTGTTGCTGGCGCATCTTTCAATAAGAAATGGGGTACTGCAACCGTATCTGCTCCAATTGAAGGAAATGCAGGTGTATATGTGATTAAGGTAGATAGCTTCCAGCCGTCTGCTCAACCGGCTCAGGATATCGCTTCCCAACAGGCTGCTTACGAACAGGGTGTTAAATCCATGCTGGATCAGCAACTGTTTGAAGTGTTGAAAAAGAAAAGTGACGTGAAGGATACCCGTGGTAAATTCTTCTAAACCACTACATTTTTTACTGACATAAGAAAAAGGGAAGCACTACTGCTTCCCTTTTTTTATTTCCCTTCCTCCTGCCTTTCACCCCTTATTCCTATTCCTGCGCCGATATTCGTAAATTTGTATTCTTAAATAGGGATAAAATGGAAGAAATCATAAATAAAGTAGCGCAGAGTGGATTGGAAACCATTGATCTGGAACAATTTTACCCAAAGGGGGAAATTGTTGTTTTTGATATGAAGGATTACCTGTTTATGGGACTCATCCTGAAAGAAAAGGATTTCCGGGCAGCTATGCAATCGCACGACTGGGAGCAGTACCGCGGAAAAAATGTGGGGTTAGTATGTTCTGCAGATGCCGTTATTCCTTTATGGGCTTATATGCTGGTAATGACCAACCTGGAACCGGTAGCGGCCTATGCGGCTTTCGGCGATGCTGAATTTATACACAACACGTTGTACCTCAGGAACCTGGGAGAAATTGACCTCTCCGCTTTTGCTGACAAAAGAATTGTTATTAAAGGATGTGGTGACAAACGGGTAGGAGAAATTGCCTATGCGGAAATTACCCGCCTGTTACGCCCGGTAGTAAAGAGTATTATGTATGGAGAGCCCTGCTCTACTGTACCCGTTTATAAGAAGAAGAGCTAAAACCAGCCTCTTTTCCGGAATATCATTATCATCAGCACCAATAATATGCCCATGCCTCCCAGGGTATAATAATAACCGTTGGTAGATGCCAGTTCGGGCATGTTGTGAAAATTCATTCCATATATACCAGCGAGCAGTGTTGGCGGTGCCATTAACGTAGTAACCACCGCCAACACTTTCATGATTTCATTCATCTTCAGATTCAACTGGGTATGATACATTTCCTGTAAATTCAGCACCATATCCCGGTAGTTATCTGCCAGATCATTACATTGAATGATGTGATCGTATACATCCTTGTAGTATTTGGTCACTTTATCATCCAGCAGATCGCTTTCACTTTTCAGAAAACCGTTCACCAGTTCCCTTACCGGCGCAATAGCCCGTTTGAACAGGAAAACCTGGCGGCGTAAATAATTAATCCGCGCCAGCGTACGGGTATTGGGCTGATGTTGAACCAGGTCTTCCATCATTTCAATCCTTTCCCCCAGTTTATCCATCACGATGAAATAATTATCGATAATTACATCCAGTAGTGAGTAACAAAGATAATCTGCGCCACCGTTGCGGATCCTGGATCCTGTTATTAAAAGTTTTGCTCTCACCGGGTCAAATACATCCCGTGCGGGATCTTCCTGGAAAGAGATCACGAAATTTCTGCCTAATACAATACTTACCTGCTCCAGGTCTATAGAAGAAGTTTCGCTATTGAAATAAATCATTGGAAGCAAACAAAACATCCGGTCATTGATTTCATCCATCTTTGCCCGTTGCCCTACACTCAGAATATCTTCTTCCAGTAATGGGTGGATTATAAACTGTTCACATACGGCATGCACCTCTTCTTTCCTGATACCATCAATGTTGATCCAGCTTAATTGCGGAGCGTTTGCATACTTGAAAGTTTCTTCTATTTTATTCAGCACCAGTTCTGAACAAAGACTGATATTATAATCAAAAACGGTGATCTTGGTCTCTGCCGCCGGCTTGCGGGTGGTTACTCCTTCCGCCGGGTTAAAGTTCATGATGCGTTGCTTCTTCACCTTGAATGGGTTTAGTACTTGTACTACGCCGGGAATAGGCAATTTATTTTTGAAGGCCATATTTGCTGATGTTACCAGGATTGATTACCGAATTTAAAGTAAAAATCGGTCAGAATACCTGCTATACATTAATAATTACACCTGTTGGCCGAAAGTTGTTTAGCCCCGGCTTTTGCCGGAAACGAATCGCATAAGGCTGAAAATAAATGCGTAACTTAAATCCTATGGGGTATGTGGACTAATTGTCTGGGCCTGGTAACAGATTGTTTTTTGAGAGATAAAAAAAAGAAATCGCCCGGCATTGTTAGAGCCGGGCGACATGGATTAAATATGATGAATTGTGTAATAGCTTAGAACCTGGGCAGCTCAATAACCGGAGGAGTACCGGTGGCAGGACGTTCAAACAAATCGCCATACTGCGCATTGGCAGGTTTGAAGCCGCTGTTCCATAAGTAGAACCATCCGTTTTCTGAGCCCCCGCCATAGTCGAGCCTGTCTTTTGCTTTAGCGGTGGCATCATTGGAGAATTTTGCTTTGGTAAGCTCTATCCATTCGCCGGTATTGGTTTTGATCCAATGGTTACCGAAGTATCCCTTGCGGCCGAGGTGACCATTTTCAAAAGAGAAATTTTCCAGGAAAGAATAAAGATGTCCCATATACTTCCCGTCTTTAGGGGCTCTGAAGCTGGCAATCAGTTTCCACTCTTTGTGTTCAGGAACATAAAAATAGGCAGTGTAAGTAGTGGTATTGCCTGTTGGTACACTGTGCATCAGGAAACGATAAGTATCTCCGGCTTTCCAGTTGTATACCCAATGGCTATGCCCACCGGTGCCTTCGCCGCCAAACCCGCTGGCGTCCACACTATCTCCTTTTGCCAGCATCACCACCTGGTCTTCATACTTTACTTTGCTGCGCTCCTGCGGTTCCCCGCCAGCATCCCATACGGAAAAAATAATCCTTCTTTCGGTAGGAGAATTTACCTGCATGCCAAAGTAACCCCTGTGAAATCCGCAGGACATGAAATAAGTGCCCAGTTTATCTTCTCCTTCCGGCACTTTAATTTCTCCATAAAACCACTCTACATTTTTACCTTCCGGAACAGGATAGTTTAAATGTACAGAAGCCGCACGGCGCCAGGGTTTGGCGTTGTACTGAATATCTTTGACGGCCGTGCCGGAAAGGGTTACATTTTTAACATCTGCATATACGTTTCCTTTCCTCTCCACTCCTTTTAATGATACACAATAGAAGCCTGCTTTTTTAATAGTTGTTTGTAAGGCAGGAATATTTACGAAATCAGTATTGGAAGGAATGCTAACTATTTTTTCTGTACCATTTACCGAAACAGATACTTTGCTTTCAGCATCGGCTTTCGCTGATAGTGATACTTTGAGCGAGCCGGGAGTGGCTACATGAAAATAGAAATTAACGGTGTTGCTGTTATCCGTCCAGTGTATAACGCCGTCGCGTTCACTGATCTCTACATGTTCTTCTACCGGATCGGCATAGGCGGCAAAGCCAGGCAGCTCAGCCACCCGCGCCTGTGCAAAGGCGTTGTTAACAGCAAAGCCAATAGCCAGCGATGCTGCGAGGAGTGTTTTCTTGTTCATTGTTCTTAATTGTATGTCAACAAATAAAGCAGCATCTGTTTCCAAATGCAATTTTGCGGAAAAAAAATTACAATCGAATGAGATTCCCATACAATCAACGGTATGTGCATTAATTTATACAGGGCAGAAACGTACTGATCTTGTGGGAAGTACTGTGCGCGTAAGGGAAGACAAAGGGAATTGTTTTTGTGGCAGATAAGTATGCTGCCGCGGTATTTATCTGCCGGAGGCAGGATATTTCCAAAAACTATATAAAACATTATTTTATGGAAAACCAATTAAAAGATAAGAAGGTAGCTATTTTAGTAGCAAATGGATTTGAAGAAGTAGAACTGACAAAGCCCCTGGAAGCGTTGAAGAATGCAGGCGCTACAGTAGATATTGTTTCCCCGGAAGGGAAAACCGTTCGCGCCTGGGCGGAAAAAAACTGGGGGAAAGACTACCCGGTAGACAAGGATATAAAAGATGTGGTGGCATCTTCCTATGATGCGCTGGTATTGCCGGGAGGCGTAATAAATCCGGATCGTTTGCGCACCAACGACCGCGTAGTTGCTTTTGTTACCGGTTTCTTCGACGAAAGCAAACCTATTGCGGCCATTTGTCATGGTCCGTGGACATTGATTGAAACCGATGAACTTGATGGCCGGAAGGTAACATCTTATCCATCGTTAAAAACGGATCTTGAAAATGCAGGCGCTTTATGGGTGGATGAAGAAGTGGTGACCGATAAAGGGTTGGTTACCAGCCGGACACCAAAGGATTTGCCGGCATTTTGCAAGAAAATGATTGAAGAAATTGCCGAAGGCCCGCACGATCAGCGAGGCAATGAAGCACGTAAAGGAGGAGTACATCAATTAGGATAATTACCACATACAGGAGTGAGGCGCCTCACTCCTGCTTTTATTTCTTTTTCTTCTTTTTGTATTTCACTTCCACATTGGCAACACCCGTATTCAGCATGCCTATTTTGGAGGCTGCTTTATGTGAAAGATCAATAATCCGCCCCGGTACAAACGGCCCCCGGTCGTTGATACGGACCTTTACACTTTTTCCGTTGGCAACATTAGTAACGGTAACGCGTGTACCGAAAGGGAGCGTTTTATGTGCGGCCGTAAGCGACCGCTGGTGGAAGGTTTCGCCGCTTGCGGTACGTTTTCCATCGAAAGAGTTGGCGTAATAGGAAGCTTTTCCGGTTTCGGTAATTTTCCGGCTACAGGAAGAGGCGCCTGTCATTATCAGGATAATGAACAGCAATACCCAATTGCGTTGTAAGGGTGCAGGGATACACATGGCGGATAGCGATTTAGACAATGACCTAAAAATAAGTCAATTTTCCGAGGCTTTCGGTGACCGGTGGCGGGGAATTTGATGAATGGCAGACAGCTGAACAATGTGAGAGATCAGCTGTTTTTATCAGGCATTCATTCTAACAAATTATTTATGGCAAAACTTGTAGCGGATCAATTAGTAGATATGCTGGCAACCGCCGGCATCAAGCGTATTTATGCCGTAACCGGCGATAGTTTAAATCATATCAACGATGCCGTGCGCCGCGATGGCCGGATCCAATGGATTCACGTACGGCATGAAGAAGTAGGCGCGTATGCCGCAGGTGCGGAAGCACAATTGAATGGATTGGCCTGTTGTGCCGGCAGCAGCGGGCCAGGACACGTTCACCTGATCAACGGTTTATATGATGCACACCGGTCGGGCGCTTCGTTGGTGGCCATTGCATCTACCTGTGCTACCAATGAATTTGGAAGCGACTATTTCCAGGAAACCAATACCATTAAGTTGTTTGATGATTGCAGTCATTATAACCAGGTAGCTGCAACTGCAGAACAGGCTCCCCGCATGTTGCAGGCCGCCTTGCAACATGCCGTGCATAAGCATGGTGTAGCGGTTTTAGGATTACCGGGAGATGTAGCTGCCGCTGATGCAAAGGAAATTCCTACTGCCACGAAGCTGTATCATCCTAAACCCGTTATTTGTCCTTCTGTTCCGGAATTAAAGCAGCTGGCCGGCTTGCTCGGAGATGCAAAGAAAATTGCGATCTATTGCGGCCTGGGCGCCGTAGAAGCGCACGACGAAGTAGTAGCCCTTTCCCAGTTGTTAAAAGCGCCTATTGCATACTCGTTCCGGGCAAAAATGGGGATTCAGTACAACAACCCCAATGAAGTAGGCATGACCGGCCTGCTGGGGCTTGCATCGGCTTATAAGAGTATGCATGAAGCAGATGTATTGCTCCTGTTGGGAACAGATTTCCCTTACACACCATTTATTCCTGAGAAGGCAAAGATTATCCAGGTAGACATCCAGCCGGAAAGGCTCGGCCGCAGGGCGGCACTGGAGTTGGGGCTGTGTGGGGATATCGCGGATACACTGAAAGCGCTTTTGCCAATGCTGAAAGAAAATACCGACCGGCAATTCCTGGATGAGATGGTAGCGTTTTACCAGGAAGTGCAAAAGAAAATGCAAACCTATGTGGAAGATACCGGCAAGGAAAACGCCATCAGCCCGGAGTTTGTGGCTTCTACCCTCAATAAAATTGCAGCTGATGACGCCATTTTTACTGTAGATACCGGCATGACGAATGTTTGGACGGCACGCTACCTTGAAGGCACCGGCAAACGCACGTTGCTGGGATCTTTTAATCATGGTTCTATGGCCAACGCCATGCCGCAGGCTATTGGCGCAGCATTGGCGCAACCGGGCCGGGAAGTGTTTGCGCTGTGCGGCGATGGAGGATTAACGATGTTATTGGGCGACCTGATGACCATTAAACAATATCAACTGCCGGTAAAAGTAATTGTGTTTAATAACCGGGCGCTGGGCATGGTGAAGCTTGAAATGGAAGTAGCCGGACTTCCCGATTGGCAAACGGATATGGTGAATCCAGATTTTGGAGCGGTGGCTGTGGCAATGGGCTTCACGGCATTTACCATCCGTAAGCCGGAAGAGGTGGAAAGCATTTTATCCCAGGCAGTGGAAACAGCGGGGCCGGTGTTGGTAAATGTATTTACCAATCCGGAGTCACTGGCAATGCCGCCGAAAGTAGAGTTTGCCCAGATGAAGGGATTTGCCCTGTGGATGGGAAAACTAATTCTCAGCGGAAGATATGAAGATGTATTTGATGCAGTGAAATCTAACTACAAACACCTGAAAGATGTGCTCTGAGTATGAATTTACGGGGAGATGATTTCAAGAACATCTCCCCGTAATATTAAAACGGATACCCGATGGCAATGTTGAGAATAAGATTCTTTTTGCGCCAGTCAGGATCGCCAAAATTTATTTTATCAAACACCCAGCGTTCATTTTCCGGCAGGTAAGGAATGCGGAAGGGAATAGCCAGATCGAGGCGTACTACCACAATAGAAGCATCAATGCGTAGGCCCACACCACCGCCAACGGCAATGTCTTTATAAAAAGTATTGAAGGCGAATTTGCTGCCTGGTTTGTCCGGTACCTCTTTCTGCAACCAGATGTTACCCGCGTCTACAAAGGCGGCCACATTGAACACACTGGCTACGTGTACACGCAGCTCGGAGTTGAATTCCAGTTTGATATCGCCGGCTTCATTGGCCAGCAGGGCTGAAGTATCCACGGCAGGATTGTGATATGATCCAGGGCCGAGAGTACGTGCCCGGAACGCCCTGATGCTGCTGCTACCACCTGTGAAAAACTGTTTTACAAAAGGCAGGGTGGATGAGTTACCGTATGGCAAACCATAGCCGAGTAACAGGCGGTTTACCCATTGTTTACCTTTGCCCAACTGCCAGTAGTGGCGCGCCTCCGCAGTGAATCGTTCATATTGCGCAAATGAATTTCCAAGTAATGTTTTTTGCCCGGTATCATTTTTTGGAATGATTAACCCGGCTATGTTGCCTGAGATATCTATATTCCCACTCAGGTAGAAGCTGTGCACCCGGTTGGCCTGCTGGTTATTGTAGGTGATGGTGTAGTTGCCGCCCAGGATAAATTGTTTTTCAATAGCGTTGCGCTGACTCGGATCGTTTGCCAGGATACTGTCGTATGCCGGTGTTGTTTTGGTAGGCAGCACATATGTAAGCGCCACCGGCGCAAAGATATGACTCAGGTATTGTGTCCGTTGCCAGAGGTATTGCAGCTGCAGCGTGTACGCGTTAAGGTTATACAGGTCTGCACGGCTGTACAGTTCATAGCTGGCGCTTATTCTTGTTTTAGGCACATAGGGGGTACGGATATTCAGTCCGCGGAAGGGCGTAATGAACCGCGGGAAAGTAACGGCTACTTCTGCGCCGAGGCCATATGAATTAGATCCGCCTGCGTTTTTATTGCCGGTTTGCCACTCCAACCCGCCACGTAACCCGATTTCCAGCAATGCCGCAGAATGCAGCCAGTTGCGGTTTTTAGCGGTTATCTGTATCTGTGATCCAATGAACCCGTTAGATTTAGACGTACCGCGTAATTCTGTTTGAAGAGAACGACGCTTATAGGGGGTGAGGAAAAGCTTTGCATCGAGCCAGCCGCTGTCGAGCGCCACCCGGTTATTCACCATCGCCCTGTAGTTGCTGGCCTGGGAAGTATCACGGGAATAGGTACTATCGCGCCGGTTCAAATTTCTGCCGGAAGCATCCCGTCGACGGGAGCTGTCCCTGGTGCTGGTGACATTTGGGCTGCCTCCTACCAGGTTGTGAACAGAGGTATCGCGTACCGGCGAAAACTGTCCTTTTACAAATTTGAATACGCCCAGGTTAATCAGCCTTTGCAACGTAATATTATGTGAGCTCAGACGATACAAACTATCCGGCCGTAAAAACACGGACCGGTCAAATGCGGATGATTTGAACCGGTGGGCGGAATCCACAATATAAATGCCTTTGTATCTTATAGGAGTTCCCTGTGTAGAAGCGGAGTCGTTGTCCAGCGAGTAGTCAGGGAATAGCACTATGTCGTGCATCCTGTAAGGGCGAAGCGCTGCCAGGGGTGTGTTGTCCTTTATCTTCACAAACAGATCTACGGTACCGCTATTGGTACTATCTACCTGTACCAGTAAATAATCGGGAGTAAAATAATAATAGCCTTGTTCTTTTAATGCAGCGTGTATGCGTTCCCGTTCGGCCTTGATTGAATCGAGCGAATAATTGGCGCCGATGATCAATGAACTTTCCGGTTTGGTATAAGTAACCGTTTTACCGATGGCGCTACTATCTGTTAAATAGGTGACGCTTTTAATAGTGTACCGGTGATTGGGCGTAGCGGTGTACTTCATGGAAGCTTTTTTCTTACCGGATAATTTAACGGCAGAAGTAACCCCGGCCTGGAAATAGCCGTTATCCACGAGGTATTCTTCCAGCACCTGTGAAGTGTAGTCGGGTTTGGCCTGGCTTAGTAAAACGGGCGGTTCCCCCCACTTTTTGCGCAGCAGGTAATTCAATCCTTTTCCCTTAGGTTCATTGCCTAAATTATAGAGCCACAGTTTTATGGGCATACCGAGGAATTTACGGTTCCTGTTGGGACGGATTCTTTTATCCATTCCTTCCATCAGGGAACTATAATCCTTCGGTCTTTTTTTAGCAATACTATCAGTGATCCATTTTACTTCGCTCCCAGTATATAGCCGGTCTCCTTCGGGTACGGTACGCGTGGTACTGCAGGAGCTGATTACCAGGTATACCAGGCAAAACAGGCTACAGCAAATGATGATATGGCTATTTACTTTTCGCATCAGGCGTTGTCGTATTTTTATCGTCTTTCTTATTTTTTTTGTTGTCGCGGAGTTTCTGTTTTTTAGATTCAGATTTTGACCGCTGCAAAATTTCACGGAATTCATCGTAGTCCATGATCAGTGCAAAAGCTACTCCTGTTTCCACTACCTGTCCTTCCAGCACAGTTTGGCTATCGTTGCGCTGATATACTCTTATCCGGTAACGTCCGTCGCGGGTAAGTTTATATTCCACAGAGATATCGCCGATCAGGGAGCTGGCGTTTTGCTGGTTTCCCTGCAACATGATATTGGAACCAACAGAAACGGTTAAACGATCGTTGAATAACTGTTTGGAGGCGCCCACTTTCAGATTGGTAGACTCCTGTGCAGTGCCGGTGGAATAATCTTCCTGGTTCTGCAAATCGAAGTTAAGATCCACCCCTTTGATCAGGTTGCCCGCCATGTTATTGAGCTGTTGTGAAAGTATTTTACTTACACTGTTTTTCGCCGCCTGTCCTACTCCCCCGCCGGTGCCGCCATCGAGTGTATTCATAGGATCATCCGGAATAAAGGAGTTCAGCACCAGCAGTCCCATCACCTGTTTATTCAGCTCAGAGGGCACCTGGTTAATTTGTTTCAGGCGGTTATACGGTGTTCCATTCAGCGTATTCCGGTCTTTCTCTGCCAGGTCCAGGCGGAAGCTGATATCCGGCTTCATCAGGTTGCCTTTGATCATCAGGTACACCTGGAATGGCATCCGTTGTTTATAGGTATTGCGTTGCTCGGCAGACATGCTCTGGAGCTGGTCTGCCACCAGATCGTACGCAGGAGCGTTCACCGTGTATTTGGCGGTGATATCCAGATCTGCGCTGGTAGCGTCTCCATTGAAGGATACGAAGCTGCCTTTTTCTATATCGAAGGAGCGTTTAATGAGCTGGTTCAGCGACATCTCATATTTACCTTCCGTTATTTCATAGCGGCCGGTAAGACTTAGTTTACTGCTGGGATCCAGCGTGGCGTTGATGCTGGCGGTACCTTTCGCCTGTACATAATCACCATTTTGTGAGTCGATAATAATTTTAAGAACAGATTCCGGCGTAATATCGAGGTTACCGGACAGGAACATGCCTTTTAACCGCGTGGTTTTAAACCGGAGGCTGTCTTCACGGGCCAGCAGTGCGGAATCGACAGGGTTGGATTTATCCACAAATTCTATCACGCCTTCCCTGTTGGCGAGTCCTGGCTCTTCCTGTGGGAGCGTCATGGTAACGCTGGATTTGTCGCGCAGCTTTACAATGGCATCAATTCTTGGCAGATCAAGCGTACCGCGGATCTTCACTTTACTATCTATATAAGCAGGGCCATAAATCCATTGATCCGGGCTTTGTTGCCGGCCAAGTGCCATGAAGTTATCGGCGGTAACATCGAGGTTAAAGCTATACCGTGTAAAGTTCCTGGTATTGATGCGGCCATCTACTACCAGCTCGTTATTGGCGCTGTCGGCTATTACCAGGTTATTCAACAGTATACCTCTTTCGTCTATCACAATATCTTCATCCGGCAGGTGGAAAGTGCTGCCAATCATGGTTACCATGCCGGCGGCATTATCAAAGTGCAGGCTTCCCAATACTTTGGGGGCAGAAGGAGTACCAGTAATATTGAACTGCCCGGTAGCGTTGCCGGACATTTTAGTCACGCTGCCCATAGTGAAAGGCTCCAGTGAGGCAATGCTTAGTTTGTTGATATCAAGCTGGGCGTTGATGGTTGTGTCGTAGGTACCATCTACTTTTATATCATTATCGTTACCGGTTAATCCGGCTGTAAGTTTATATTGACCGGGGCCACTGTTTTCTACATTGGCATCCAGTGTTCCCATGCGTGTATTCTTCACCGTTAGACTGTCTACTTTCAGTGTGGCGTGGATCAGTGGCGACTGGTTCCAGTTCCTGACCGTGGCTTCCGCATTGAGGGTACCGTTGGCCAGCAGCGTGTCTGTTGCCAGCAGTGCGGTAATAGTAGATAATTTGAAATTGGCAATGTTGGCCTGGAGGGCGGGAACCGTGCTGGTATCCGGCCGGGTCACGATCTGGATGGACTGATCGCCCTGCGACAGTTTGATATTTGCGGTATCCGGCGCGCCGTTCTTCATCCTGAGAATATTGTTTTCTGCTACCGTCCATTCCTGTTTATTCAGCAGCAGTCCGGGTTTAAGGGACAGCTGCATAGCATTCTCTTTCAGGAAGGTGAAAATGCCGCCCAGTTTATATTTGGGCTGCCTTTTAATATCATCCAGCACAACGTCAAAATCAACCACGCCGGTATTGGCATACGCTGTGAGATAAGTGTGTTGCAGCGGGAAGGAAGGATGCGCCATACGAGCCAGTGAAACCCCAAGCCGCATAGAAGTATCCAGGATAGAAACGCCCATACGCAGACTGTCGACCTGCAGGGAATCATAATTAACTTTCGGAAGATATGCATTTGCGATGAACAGGCTGCTGTCGCTGTTAAGGCGGCCATTCATCACCAATGGCACTTCCATGCGCAGTGTTGGGATCATCTGCTGAAAACTCTTTGGCCATTGCAAAGAAGCATTCCATTGCAGTGATTGTCCGCCGGGAACCTGCACAATAACGCCCGAATCGGCCGGCAGCAATGGCTTGCTGATAATGTTGGCGAATGCAGAGCCCACCTTTGTATAATCGATATGGCCGTTGGCGCTGATCAGGCCAAACGGACTTTTTAAAGTAAGGTATTGCTGATCTTTATATTCGGCTATCAGGGAGATACTGTCCAGCGGAAATACCTGTCCCTGTGTGGCGATCTGCCATTTTGTTAAAAAGGCATTGCCTTCAATGCGCTGTGGTTCTATACTGTTAAAATCTGCCAGGAGATTTCCCCGTATAGTTAATGGTTCTGTATACCAGTGGGTAGCATAAAGATCGGCTTTAGCCACTTCCATATTTACTTTCAGCCCCTGGATGGTAGTATCCACCAGTTGCCCGCTGATATCGAAAGTGGCGGTGATGCTGCTATCCGCACTTTCGCCCTGTGCTTCAAAGTCGCCTTTGTTGATACCGGCAACTACACTTACATCATGATACGTATAGGCGTTATAGGTAGCTTCATCCAGTTGTGCGGTGGCTTTGGCCACCATTTGTTTTAACGTATAGCCCTCACCGGTAGCGCTCAGTTTTCCGGACATCCAGCCGTAGGTGGTATCGTATAGCATGGCGCCGGGGTTTACGCGGAAGTAGGGAATACTGATGGTATAGCTGCTGCGGATGCTGTCGGTGATATTAACGAGATGCGCATTGATATTCGCATTGGCGGTTTCGCTTTTCAGCTGCAGTTGGGTAACCAGGTCTTTCATGCCGCCTTTGAACATACCGGTAATCAGCATGTTTTCCGGCAGGCGTGGTGTATCTGGCAGTGTACCGGCCGGCAGCCAGGCGCGCAATGGTTTGTTTCCTGTTTGTATATGAAGTGTAGGAAGATTGGCACTGAGGCGGTCCGGATCTGTAGCATGGAACACCTGGCCATTGTCTGTTTTAATCAGGTTGCCTTCGTGATCGTTGACATAAAGCTGTTTAATATTCAGTTCTCCCAGGTTTCCTTTTAGTATAGCCGCCAGCGTTAGTTGTTTATTCCAGAGCTGGTCGAATGATTTATTTTTGCGGGCATCAGGAACAAAAGGCAGCCACTCTCCCAGTGCTATATGCACGGAATCGAGATTGGCATCCAGTCCGAGTTGATCGAGGTGGTCGGAAATGCCTGACCAGGAAGGGACTGTTACAATGATCTGTTTGCGGAAGATGCTTTTATTGGTTTGCAGCAGGAAATTGCGCAGCGCCAGTGTATACGGCGTAAACAATACGTCCATATTGGCTTTGCGGATCGTAAAGCCGGACTTATCCCGGGCAGTTAATGACTTTATACCCACCATAATGCTATCGGGCTTATAGCGGATATTATTGATTTTACTGGAGAAGCGGGTCAGGAACAGGTGATTATAGTCAGGATCTGGTCCGGCGGCCTTTGGAGCCGGGCCGCCGTTATCGTAGCGTAAAGCCAGCTTATCAAGATTTACCTGGGTGGCAAATACCTGCCATGTATTTGGTGTGGTGTCGTTTGGTGTGGCAGGAACGGAATCTTTTCCGGGCACCATCATCACCAAACCGGTGGTATTGCTGATGGAGAGATCTCCTACCTGTATCCGGGTGGAGTCCTGGTCCAGGTTGCTGTTCCGTAATTGGAGGGCGCCTATTTTCCAGGCGGTAGTAATACCGGAGCCTTCATCTGTATACAGGAAATTACTGTTATTGATCTGTAGTTTTTTCAGGAGCAGGTGCAGGGATGCGCTGCTGGTATCAGCAGGTGGCGGCGGCGGAGCGGCTGATGTAATAGCCGGAGGTATATATTGTTGCCGGAAAAAGCCTTTCAGTCCATCGAGGGTAATACCCCTGAATGCGTAAATGCCATCATCTATGAGCAGGTCGTCCGGATCAACATGCAAGCTATCCCAGGTGAGTATGGCAGACATGCCACCCTGGGCATCGGCATAGCTTACTTTCACTTTACGGAATGAGATGTCTTTCAGCCGGTATTGTAAGGTGGTACCGGTTTCCGGCGCCAGGGTATCTTTTTTACCGGAGGGTGTCACAAACGCATCTACCGCAAACTGGTAATTAAAAGCGGAATCGCCGGGATGCCGGTATACATTTACCAGTAAGGTGTCCCATTCCAGTTTATCTATTTTCAGTTCATTACTGATCAGTGACAGCAGGTTGTAATGTACCCTGAGGGAACCGGTGTAGAAAAGGGCCTGGTTGGAGGTATCGGCTACATATACATTACGCAGTTCCAGGTACTGCCAGCCACGTGCGCGCAGGTAGCCGATCTGCACTTTTGTGTGCAGTTTCTTCCGCAGGTATAGTTCTCCCTGTTCTCTTAAATAATTCTGGACGCCGTTCAGTTGTAATAATAAAACAGCCATTACGGGCAATAGGAGCACCGCAACAATAATCCATATAAGCCATCGCCACCAGGGGCGGCCGTGTTTTTCTCCGGTTTCTGCTGGTTCTGTCACTATGATATATTACAAAAGTAAATTACTGAATATAAACGCAAAAGCGTGCTTATGGTTTACTTTACCGGCAGGATAGTGCAACCGGGCGCTTGCCTGCGGGGTACAACAAAATCCATACCTCAGGAGTACCGGGAATAAATAGTAATTGCAAGAATACATTAAATACGGTAACGGACATACTTTTTTTGGTGCAGAAACAGAATGGGGTGAGTAGTAATATGCACAGATTGGCGAAAAGAAAATGGATCGGACGGGTTGGTTTTTATTACTTAGTTATCCTGATTCAGGGCATTTTTATCTTCTTTTTCAAGTCGTTTTTTAACTTTATCCACATCTTCTGCCGGAGGGAGACTTTCCGGTTTTACACCTCTTTCGAGAAGTACATTTCTGACGGCAGTATTGTTATCGACATGTTCTTCTGTAATATCAACTTCTCCTTTCAGATCTTTTTCTACTACATTATGGCTGGTAATTTCCGCTGCGAGGTCTTTTGCTTTAATAGTAATGGTGGGAAGGAAATCTGCCAGGGCTCTGTTTTCCGGAACAATCAGTTTTCTCTTCATATCGCGGGTGGTAAATCCGCCGAAAAGGGCTTCATCGCCTTTGGACCGGATCCTGGCAAATCCTTTATCGTCCACTCCTCTTTCGTAAATAATACCAGATAGGACCTTTTCTGACTTCGATAGTTTTTCCCGGGCATTGAGGCGGTCAATATCCAGTAATCTTTTTTCAACGATTTCCTGTTTGCGGGTTTGTACGGCGAAGTAGGTTTGTGCAAACGCAATCGGATCTTTTTGGGTATCGCCACTTTGAGCAATCAGGTAGCAGGCGTAACGGGTAAGGGCGATATCCTGAAGCTGTCTTTGGCCACCTTTAGGAACAGGTATCGATTTCGTGATGTCACGAAAATGATCGGAGACGACAATTCCACTGTTTTCGCAGGAATTTTTGGCCTTTTCAATGACTTTGAAAAAGTTTTCCCATCTCAGGTATCCAAGAATTTGTTGCAATTCCCTGGCGCTCCAGCATTCAATACCTTTGTGTTCATAACAAGCCTGCTCAAATTGTTTAAACAGTGCTTCAATCAATTCTTTTTTTATGAAAAAGTGTTTATTCATCTCACAACATTGTGATACGCACAATATACCGAAGCCACAACAGCAGCAGGTTAACGAAACTTAAACATTCTCACTTTGAAAGAAATTTAATTACTTTATTTCTGGCTTGTTCCGTTGGTTGAACCGGAAAATGTAATACTCCAGCTGATCCTTCTTCTCCTTGTCGGCCCTGAATTCATCGAGCAACACGCTGTCCTGTGGAAGGATATATTTTTTGAGATTGTAGGCAGATAGTTCCAGGATCTGCCCAGTCACCACATTCAGCACTTTTTTGAGCACGACGGGTGTGTTGATGCTGTTGGTAGTCATATCGGCCTGATTAATATAGCCCCGCGAAGGTTGAATACCATGTAGAGCATATATGCAGTAGTAGCCGATTTCCTGTAATTTATTGAGACCGTTGTCTTTGATGTAGATATTCTTTCCGTCGCAGAAGCCCCAGTAATTTTTCAGTTTGTGTTCCTGGCCGGCGCCATCCCGGAGCACCAGTTCATTTCTGTTGGCGAGCAGGTATATCTGCGCGGCCGAGCTGCGGTTTTTGATTACGAGGTCGCCTTCTTCCGAAGGATTATTTGATTGAAATTCCTCAAAGGTCTTGTACAGCCCTTTCTTTAGTTGAGGCGCATCGGTAATCAGCACATTTTGCCCCGTTACGGAGATGCCCAGCAACAGCAGGCTCCAAAAACACAACAGTTGTTTCATAATTTAACAAATGTATTGGGTTTAGGGAGTGGCGATACCTGGAAATAGCTGAACACCTGCATTGTTTCTGCTGATGTTTGAATTATGTCTTTAAAACCCGGAGGAAAGGAGGTATTGAACAGGAACAGGCTATTTCTGGGAGAGGATCCTGTCTTTTTAAAAAAATATAGGCCGGGTAAAAACCCGGCCCGGCTGAAGGTTACAACAAAATCTAAACCTGCTTATGAGAAAAAATTTGATTTACATAATTGAATTATAAAGCCATTGCCTGCAATGAATGGTCTTTGCTTTCCAGCTGGGAGCTACCCATCAGGAATTCGTCCACTTTTCTTGCGCACTCACGACCTTCGCTTATAGCCCATACCACCAGTGATTGTCCGCGGCGCATATCGCCGGCAGTGAACACTTTAGGGATGGATGTCAGGTAATCTTTTTCGGTAGCTTTTACATTACCGCGTTCATCTCTTTCCACTTCCAGCTGATCCAGTAAACCGGTGTGCTGGGGATGTACGAAGCCCATAGCCAGTAAGGCCAGCTCGCAGGGTACATCTCTTTCGGAACCGGGAACTTCCGTGAATTTTGCTGGTCTGCCGTCGGCGCTGGCGGTCCATTGCAGGTCTACCAGGCGCAGGGCTTTCAGGTGGCCGTTGTCATCTCCGATAAAGGATTTGGTAGCAATGGCCCATTTACGGTCTGCTCCCTCTTCGTGGGAAGAGGATGTTTTTAAGACCATTGGGTAGGTTGGCCACGGCATATACGGCGTACGTTCACCCGGAGGTTTTGGTAATAATTCCAGCTGCGTAACGCTGTTGGCGCCATGACGGTTACTGGTTCCCACACAATCGGAGCCGGTATCACCACCACCAATTACAATTACATTTTTGCCGGTTGCCAATATATCGCTGCCTTCTACTGCAATATTGCTGACTCTTTTATTCTGCTGCTTCAGGAAGTCCATCGCATAGTGTACGCCTTTCAGCTCACGGCCCTGAATCGGGAGGTCGCGTGGAATGGTGGAACCACCAGCCAGTACAATTGCGTTGTATTCTCTCAGCAGGTCATTGGTACTAACGTTAACGCCTACGTTGGCATTGCATTGAAACACCACTCCTTCTTCTTCCATCAGTTTCACGCGGCGGTCTACTACCCATTTTTCCAGTTTGAAGTCCGGGATACCATAGCGTAAAAGTCCACCTGGTGCATCATCGCGTTCAAACACGGTTACGGTATGGCCTGCATAGTTCAATTGTGCTGCTGCGGCTAAACCGGCGGGGCCGGAACCAATAACAGCGATTTTTTTGCCGGTACGCATACGGGGCGCTTTCGCCTGTACCAGACCTTTATCGAATGCTACTTCAATGATATGTTTCTCTATTTCCTCGATCGCTACCGGGGGCTGGTTAATACCGAGCACACAGGCGCTTTCGCAGGGAGCAGGACAAATACGTCCGGTAAATTCCGGGAAGTTATTGGTAGAGGACAGTATATCATACGCTTCTTTCCAATCCTGACGGTATACGGCATCGTTAAATTCCGGTATCACATTGCCCAGCGGGCATCCGCTGTGGCAAAAAGGCACCCCGCAGTTCATACAGCGGGCCGCTTGCTGATTTAATTTATTATCGGGGAAGCGTTCTACAAATTCATTATAGTGACCAACCCTTTCCCGGGGATCCGCTTTCCCGGGCAGCTCGCGTGTAAATTCCAGGAATCCTGTAGGTTTACCCATAATTTTCCTCCACAAGTCCCTTACCTGCAAGGGATATTTTGATGATGAATGTTAATTGTTCAATTAGTGACCTACTTTCTGACCCTGTACTTTGTCTGATTTCAATGCTGCCTTGTATTCTTTCGGGAATACTTTCACAAAATGACGCAGTTGGTTTTCCCAGTCTTTCAGGATAAACTTCGCCACAGTGCTGTTCGTGTAGGCATGATGTTTAGTGATCAGATCCTGTAACAGTGCTACATCTGCCGGATCCAGCGGATCCAGGTCGATCATATCCCTGTTGCAGTAGTTGGCGAAAGTTCCTTTCACATCGTATACATAAGCGATACCACCGCTCATACCTGCTCCGAAGTTACGGCCGGTTTCACCCAGTATCACCGCTTTACCCCCGGTCATGTATTCACATCCGTGATCACCTACTCCTTCTACTACTACTGTAGCGCCGGAGTTACGTACACAAAAGCGTTCGCCTGCCTTACCGCGGATGAAAGCTTCACCGGAAGTAGCTCCATAGAAACAAACGTTACCTGCGATAATATTTTCTTCCGCCTTGAATCCTGCTTCTCCGTGTGGATAGAGGATCAGTTTGGAACCAGACAAACCTTTACCGAAGTAGTCATTGGCTTCTCCTTCCAGTTCCAGCGTTAAACCTTTAGTGGTAAAGGCGCCGAAGCTTTGGCCTGCAGATCCGATAAACTTGAAGTGCAGGGTGTCTTCCGGTAATCCTTCGCTCTTGTAGCGTTTGGATATTTCGTTAGACAGGATAGTACCGATGGTACGGTCTGTATTTTTTACAGGGAACTGCTGATATACCCTGGCTTTCTTTTCCAGTGCAGGCTGTGCGGCCTTCAGCAATTGCCAGTCGATTACCTCGCTGATGCCGTGATCCTGTTCTTCCTGTTTGTACAGGCCGGTTTCGGCAGAAGCTTCTTCTTTATATAAGATCGGTGACAGATCCAGTTTTTGTGTTTTCCAGTTGGTGATGTTATCACGCATCTGGAGGCATTCTACCTGACCCACCATTTCATTGATGGTGCGGAAGCCCAGATCAGCCATGATTTCGCGGAGTTCTTCCACGAGATAGGTGAACAGGTTTACCACGTGTTGCGGATCGCCGGTGAAGCGTTTGCGCAGTTCAGGGTCCTGGGTAGCCACACCAACAGGACAGGTGTTTACATGGCATTTACGCATCATGATACAACCTTCTACCACGAGGGCAGCGGTGGCAACACCCCATTCTTCAGCGCCCAATAAGGTAGCAATCGCAATGTCGCGGCCGGTTTTCAGCTGACCATCTGTTTGCAGTACTACCCTGCTGCGGAGCTTATTTTTTACGAGGGTCTGGTGTGATTCTGCTAAGCCCAGCTCCCACGGCAAACCTGCGTGTTTGATAGAGCTTTCCGGAGAAGCACCGGTACCACCATCGAAACCAGAAACCAGTACCACATCGGCGTGTGCTTTTGCAACACCGGCTGCGATAGTGCCAACACCAGCCTTGGATACCAGCTTCACGCTGATACGGGCGGCACGGTTAGCATTTTTCAGGTCATAGATCAGCTGCGCCAGATCCTCAATAGAGTAAATATCATGGTGAGGAGGCGGAGAAATGAGGCCCACACCTGGTGTGGAGTGCCTTACTTTTGCGATCCACTCATCCACTTTATGGCCGGGCAACTGCCCGCCTTCGCCGGGTTTTGCACCCTGTGCCATTTTAATCTGTAGTTCGTCGGCATTGGTCAGGTAGTAGCTGGTAACCCCGAAACGGGCGCTGGCAACCTGTTTGATGGCAGAACGCATAGAGTCGCCGTTTTCCAGCAGCTCATAACGCAGCTCATCTTCCCCACCCTCACCGGTATTACTTTTTGCGCCGATGCGGTTCATAGCAATGGCCAGTGTGGAGTGTGCCTCGTGGGAAATAGATCCGAAGCTCATGGCACCGGTAGCGAAACGCTTGAAGATGCTGGAAGCTGGTTCTACTTCATCAATGGAAATAGATGGACGATTCTTTTTAAACGTAAACAGGCTCCGTAAAGTGGCTGCTTTTTCGCTTTGATCGTTTACTGCCTTTGAATACTTTTTGAAAGCAGCATAGTCGCCCATGCGGGTAGCCAGTTGCAGATAGTGAATAGTAGTGGGATTAAAGAGATGGAATTCTCCTTTACGTTTCCACTGATATACACCACCTTCTGTTAAACGCTGAACCGGAGTTTCTTTACGACCGTAGCCCATCCAGTGTTTAGCCAGTGTTTCACGGGCAATTTCATCGAGGCCTAATCCCTGTATACGGGAAACGGCGCCGGTGAAATATTTATCAACAGTTGCCTGGTTGATACCCAATATTTCAAAGATCTGTGCCCCCTGGTAAGATTGCAGGGTGGAGATGCCCATCTTGGAAAATACTTTCAGAAGGCCATCACAGATTGCTTTAATATAATTTTTCTTCAGTTTATCTACATCGAGAGCGGTGTCCAGTTTGCCATTCAGCTTCATATCGCGGATGGTGCTGAGTGCCAGGTACGGGTTGATGGCGGTTACGCCAAAGCCCAGCAGGCAGGCAAAGTGGTGTACTTCCCAAACATCACCGGCTTCCACGATCAGTCCTACCTGGCCACGGTAACCCTTACGGATCAGGTGGTGGTGAACTGCAGATGCAGCCAGGATAGATGGAATAGCGGCGTGTTCTGAGTCGATAGCACGATCAGAAAGAATGATCACTTCAAAACCATCTTCCACTGCATCTACCGCGTAGCGGCATAAGCGGGCCAATCCTTTTTCCAGGGAGCCGGGCTTACCGTCTGCCTTGAAATAAGTGTGTAATGTTTTGGCCTGGAACAAACCAGTATCGATACTACGGATCTTTTCCAGTTCGTGGTTGTTGAGAATCGGGTGACGCAATGCCAGTCCGTGGCAGTGCAGCGGATCTTCATCCAGCAGGTTGCCGTTGTTGCCTACAAAAGTAGCCAGCGACATCACCAGTCTTTCCCTGATAGGATCAATCGGTGGGTTGGTTACCTGTGCAAACAATTGTTTGAAATAGTTACAGAGATGTTGTGGCTGATTGCTCAGTACTGCCAGCGGGGTATCTGTACCCATAGAGCCAACAGGTTCCTTGCCATCAATTGCCATTGGGGCAATGATGTGATCCAGGTCTTCTGTGCTGTAACCGAATGCGCGCTGGTATTTAAAGATCTGGTCGTGTTCCAGGTGAGTAAAGGTTACTCTTGGTTCCGGCAGTTCTTCCAGGCGGATCTTATATTTATTCAGCCATTCGCCATAAGGTTGCTGGGAGCAGATCTGTTGTTTCAGCTCTTCATCACCTATGATACGGCCCTGGTCCATGTCTACGATAAACATTTTACCGGGTTGCAGGCGGCCTTTCTCTTTAATATTCTTTGGATCGATGGGTAATACACCGGCTTCAGAAGCCATGATTACGCGATCGTCTTTTGTTACCACAAAGCGGCTTGGACGTAAACCATTACGATCCAGGGTAGCGCCAATGATTTTACCATCGGTGAAAGAAATGGAAGCAGGACCATCCCATGGCTCCATGAGGGAGGCATGATATTCATAGAATGCTTTCTTTTCTTCGCCCATGTCTTCGTTGCCATCCCATGCTTCCGGTACCAGCATCATCATTACATGCGGCAGGGAGCGGCCTGTCATGGTGAGCAGTTCAATTACGTTATCCAGGCTGGCGGAGTCGGACTGGCCTTCTTCCACAATGGGAAGCAGCATTTCCATCTCTTCTTTGCTGAAGTATTTGGAAATAAAGTCCCTTTCGCCGGCGCGGAGCCAGTTGAGGTTACCTTTCAGGGTATTGATTTCACCGTTGTGGGCAATGTACCTGTAAGGGTGAGCCAATCTCCAGCTGGGGAAAGTATTGGTAGCAAACCTGGAGTGGATGAGGGCAAAGGCAGACACCATTTTCTCATCGCTCAGGTCTGTATAGTAATGACGCACCTGGTAGGTGGTCAGCTGACCTTTGTATACAATTGTTTTATAAGAGAGGGACGCAATGTAAAACAGCGATTTCTCTTTTGGAACGGTATTGCGAACAGTTTTGGAAACGTAGTTACGGAGCACAAACAGTTTGCGCTCAAAAATTTCCGGATCGCTGATATGATAAGGACAGGCGATAAATACCTGTTCAATTTCCGGTTCTACAGAAAGGGCAGATTCACCAATGCCATCCGGACGTACCGGTACTTTACGGTAGCCAAGAATTTCCAGGCCCAGTTTCTCTGCGCTGCGTTGAAATATCTCGCGGCATTCTTCACGCCAGCGTGGTTCTTTCGGAAAGAAGACCATGCCTACACCGTATTTTCCAAATTCCGGTAAGGCGATGCCCAGTTTCAGACATTCGTCATACAGGAACTCGTGGGGCGTTTGAAACAGTATCCCTGCACCATCTCCCGTGTTCTGCTCACAACCGCAGGCTCCGCGGTGTTCCATGTTTTCCAGCATGGTTAAGGCATCACGTATAATATGGTGGGATTTACGACCCTTGATGTGGGCAGTAAAACCTGTTCCGCAGGCATCATGTTCAAATTCCGGACGGTATAAACCTTGCGTTTGCTTCACTTCATCCATTTGGTTTAGATTTTTTGCTTTGGCACACCCTTCCCTTCTGACTTGCGCCGCGGGTGATGGTGTACGATATAATTCGGGAACGGTTTAAAGATACTAAAGGAACGCGGTATTTTTTGTATAAACTTTTGTCAGACGGTTAAAATTTAGAAAAATATAAAAAGAGGAGGTTAATTGTTAGAATTTTTGAAAAAATGACTGCTCCCTCACGACAAATTGGCCCCGTTTTAAGGCTCAGGCTGACAGGTTTAAGGGCGCCCCTGATTATAACACTTTTATGCGGGGTACTTTTTTCAGCCACCTTGTATTATATTTGAATGATACCCTTTACTAACATGAACGCCTATACCAATTTTATGCTCCAGAAGCTATTCATAAGTGCGTTTTTAGTGTCTGCCGGGTTTCTGCTGCCGGCCCGCGCACAGGACGCCGCCGAAGCACCGGCTACCATCTCACAAAAAAAAGTAAGCCTGGGTAAAGCCTCCCCCTTTACAGATAGCCTGCAGGCTAAAGTATCCGGGATCGCCATCGTCAATGCAGTATGGGATACCAGCCGCATAGGGTTTCTGCAAACCGGGCTTTTCAATAATAAGGCGGAAGCCATTCCCGATAAGGAAATGGGCCAATACCTGCAGGAATATGTGAATAACACCTTCGGCGGCGTATTTACTCCTGGTAAACCCCGGCTGATATGGGTGGTGGAGGACCTGCGCATTGGAGAACGTACCCAGATGATGGGTGAAAAAGCCTACGTCCGCGTAAAGGCAACCGCCTATGTACAAACCGGGGAGGATACTTACAAACTGCTGAAAGTCATGGATATAGTGCATTTGAACAACGGCTTTGATGTAACCCATCAACACCGGAACAATATCTCAAATGCCTTTAAGGAATTTTATACAGCAGGTATAGACACTATAGATGCCGTGTTGGCCGACACGCAGCCAGGGCTCTCCTACGCCGGTATCACAGATGTTTATGCAAAAAAACGGGAGCTGCCGGCGCTGAAAGCTCCGGTGATGAACGACGGGGTGTACCTGTCTTTTGCCAGTTTCCTGGAAAATAAGCCGGATATCCTGCAATTTGAAACAAAGGGAAAAGCCGGCAAAGTGAAGGTGTATGCGATTCCCGGCGACGGTCAGAAAACAATTATTCCTGCGTTATGGGGCGTGGTAAAAAACGGAGCGGTATTCAAGTACACCAACAAATCGCTGATAGGATTGTCCAGGAGCGGTCATGGTTATGTGATCACGTCTTACCTGTCGGCATATGAAAGAAGACAAACAGCCATCATTGGCGGGGCTTTAATTGGAGGGGTTGCCGGTGGTTTGCTTGGATCCACTACTGCCCTGCAGCATACAGATGCCTTCCCGGAATTAAAACTGCCCGCAGAAGCTACCGCGATAGATATGGAAACAGGCGCACTGATTTTTTAATGCGCCTGTTCCCCGCAGCTATGGCTCAAAGAGGAATTGTACTTTACCATTTACCTGCCGCATACGCAGCGGTTCGCTGATATGACTTTCATTCTGCAACCTGTCGAGTGCCGTTACTATATAGGTATACAGCTTTCCTTTCACATAAGTGAGGTCCTTAAATTCGGGATCGGAAGACTGCGACAGAATGCTGATAATTTTCGTAGGGTCGCTGACGTTAATTGCCTCATTTTGCTCAAACCGGTACAGTACATATTGTTTGGTATGACCGCTGGTATCATCATCCGCCCAGTGTATTTCCAATCCTCCCGGCCGTTCAAATGCATCAATAAAGTAAGGCGCTTCCGGTGTTTCCTTTGGCAGCCACGACATGATTGGCCGTAGTGCGGGATATTTATAAACGCGGGTACGCAACGCATCTTCAATACCCAGCGGGTTGCCGCGGAAAGAGGCGGCACTGTAAAAAATACTGCCCTGGATAGTGTTCAGTGTTCTGGCCTCTTCTATTTGTGCCGGTAACTCATTCGGGTTTTTCCACGCAGCATTGCTGCCAATCCGGTATACGCCGTGACCAATATACACCTGGCGGCCATAGCCATGCTGGCTCCACCAGTTCAGTAATATTTCGTAGTCGGCCAGCCGGTGTCCGCGCTCCCAATAGATTTGCGGCGCTACGTAGTCGATCCAGCCGTTTTTCAGCCATTTCAGGATATCGGCAAACAGGTCGTCGTAGTTGGTTTGACCGCCTTTGGTATAAGACCCTTCCTGATCTTTGTCCTTATTACGCCAAACGCCAAAAGGACTGACACCAAATTTAACCCAGGGCTTTTCTGCTTTGATGGCAACGCTCAGCATTTTTATGATGGCATCTGTATTGGAGCGGCGCCAGTCATCTTTCATCATATTATTGCCATACAGGCGGTAGGAACTGTTATCCGGGAATTCCTTTCCGGGAACGCGGTAAGGATAAAAATAATCATCGAAATGTACGGCGTCAATATCGTAGCGTTTCACCACATCGCGGATAACCATCGTTACATATTCCCGCACTTCCGGGATGCCCGGATCAAAATATTTTTTATTGTCGTAGGTAACGAACCATTGTGGTTTCAGGCGGGTGATGTGATTGGCGGCCACGCTGCTGCGGCTTGTATTAAACACGGCTCTGTACGGGTTAAACCAGGCGTGAAATTCCATGCCGCGTTTATGTGTTTCTTCCACCATGAATTGTAACGGATCATAGTAAGGATTTGGCGCCTGCCCCTGTACGCCGGTGAGGTATTCGGACCAGGGTTCATAAGGGGAAGGATAAAAGGCATCGGTAGCCGGGCGCACCTGCACCACTACTGCATTCATACCATTTCGCTGTTGCTGGTCGAGTAGAGCAATGAACTCCTGTTTTTGCTGTTCTGTACTTAACCCGCGCCGCGATGGCCAGTCAATATTTTCCACAGTGGCGATCCATACCGCTCTCAGTTCGCGTTTGGGGGGCAATTGCGCCCATGCCTGCTGCATTCCAATAATCAATAGTATTGCGCCTGCTATAAATTGCTTCAACATCAGCCTGACTTTTTAACCGTAAGATGCGAAAATAGCAAAAAGCAAGGCTGATCCGATACAAATATGTGATTCTTATGAAGATAGCGGAAACTAATCCTTCTCCATTTTCAACTTTGTGGCAGGCGCCTGGTAATTTTCGGGTAAATATTCCGCTGGAACTGTGGTCATATTTCCATCACGGTGGGCAATGAAATGCGGCGACATAATTTCAATACCTGCAGCATTAAACTCGTCGATAATATGCCGGTGGAGATCCGAGTAGATGACCGCCATTTTATGGGAATGATCGGTGTACACATTGATTTCGTAAGCGATGGCAAAATCATCCAGGCTGGTTTGTAAAACAAAGGGAGGTTTGTCTTTCATAACGCCATCCGTATCTATAGCTGCTTTGATCAGCATTTCATGTACTTTTTTCCAGGGCACTTCATAGCCGATAGTAACAGTAGTATGTAAGATGAGGCCGAGGTCTTTACTGGATGTGGTGAAGTTAATGGTATGGCCACTTAATATACTGGCGTTGGGCACCGTAATTTCTTCGTTCTTAATCGTGCGCAGCCTGGTTACCAGCAGGTTCTTTTCTATTACATCTCCCGTAATTTCCCCGATTTTCACCCGGTCACCGATCTTAAACGGACGCATATACGTAATTACAAAACCCGCTATCACATTGGAAATGGCGGAAGAAGAGCCTAATGAAAACAGGATGCCGAGGAAAACTGAAACGCCCTGGAATATTTTTGAATCCGATCCGGGTAAGTAAGGAAATATTACCACGAACATAAAAGCATACAGCAGGAACTTGATACCGCTTCCGGTGGGCCTTGCCCAATCGGCATAAAAGCCTTTGATGGAGAGGTTGCCGGCAGCCACTTCTTCGGCGAGGTAATTTACGAGTTTTACGAGGTACCGCGTTACAAAATAGATCACGATGATCGTGAGTAATTTGGGAAGATAGTGTAAGAAGCTTAGCAGGATGGATTTTATGGGAGATAATGTCCAGTTGATCAGCTTATCGGCAATCCCTTTTGTCCAGGGAAAGATGCTGAATACAAAGGGAAGTGTGATATAAAAGACGAGAAGGATAGCTACGATCCGTACTACGCGCAATATGTTAAAAACAATACCTATCTGCTTTTGCTGGTTCAGCAGCGCATAGTCTTTTACTTTCACGCCTTTAAAGTAGCGGTCTTTTTCCCGGACAATCCTTTTGCGCAGGCGTTTGAACAAGCGGTTGATGCCGTACACAATAGCGGAAAAAACAACGATGATAAGCAGTAGCCAGCCTATCCTGATGAGAACATTCTGCAGGCTGCTGTCTTCCTTTTCCTGTAGTATTGCTTTGCGTACAGCGGCAGCATATTGTTGCGCTACCTCTGCTTTGTCGTGGTCCAGCCACAGGGCGTCGTCATCTGTTACGCTTAACAGCACCAGTTCATTATAGGTAACGTCTATATTGTTTTCGTTTGGTATAACCTTAATGGAATCGGGGACAAAGAAAGGATCGTCGGCCAGCTGCGCCAGTTTGTGGTCAATGTTCGCAGCCCGGTCGCTGGGATGCAGTGGTCCCAGTTTATTATAAATATAGAAGAGGGTGTCGCGGTGGAAGGGAACAACCGGAATGCCTTTGTTAGTGGCTTTCAGCTGGATGATGCGCTGCCGGGCGGCTGCCTTTTTCAGTGAGTCGGCCTGTTCAAAAGCAGAGAGCTTCTGTTGCAGTTCTTTTTTGCGGTTATCGTTGTCGTTGGTGATCAGCAGCAGTTGTTGCTGCAGTTGTTTTTTCTGTTCATTATCTGCTTTCTGGAGGGAATCGCTTTCCCGGAGCAGGCGGGTGGTCAGGATCAGTTGTGAGTCGGTGAGGGAGTCGCGGGTAGCTTTGCTGCTATCGTTTTGCGCATTGCATAGCAAAGCCCAACCAGTCAGAATGGTAGTAAAGTAGAGGGTAAAAACAATTTTCATTCCCGAAGCTTTTGTTTAAAGTACGGAAAATTCGGGTAGCAGCAGGCGGCTATATCTTCCTTTTTGTATACTGGCTGTAATCCGGCAGACTGGCTTCGTACTCCTGGTGCATCAGGGGTGATGTAAGGAGGAAGTCGGCAGACGCGCGGTTGCTGGCCATCGGAATATTCCATACCACGCCTAAACGCAGCAGGGCTTTGATATCCGGGTCATGAGGCAACGCTTCCATCGGGTCCCAGAAGAAAATGATCACGTCAAGTTCTCCGGTGGCCACCAGGGCGCCAATTTGCTGATCGCCGCCCAGGGGGCCACTCAGGAGTTTTCTTACAGATACATCCAGCGCCTGTTCTATCAGCAGGCCGGTTGTTCCGGTTGCATATAGTTCATGCCGGCTCAGTACTGTTTTATTATAGATGGCCCATTCAATTAACTCCGCCTTTTTATGGTCGTGAGCAATAAGGGCAATTCTTTTGCGGGCTTTTAAAACTTTTGATGTTTGCATATATGATCACAAAAGTAATAAGTGACGCGCAATAATTAAATCTAATGTTTAGTGTTTGTCGTTGCTGTCCAGCACGGCCAGGTCCCGGTCAAAAATGTAAAGACCGCCCTTGTCCTCTCCTATCAGTTTTAATTTATCGAGGATATGCCGGGCCAGGCGTTCTTCTTCAATTTGTTCGGTTACATACCATTGCAGGAAATTGTGGGTGGCATAGTCCTTTTCGCTCAGGCACATATCCACAAGGTTGTTGATTTCTTTGGAAACCAGCAGCTCATGGCTGAACACATGCTCAAAAATGGCATGTATGCTTTTGAACTTCACGGTTGGCTGCTTCAGTGCCGGAACCAGGCCATGACCGCCTCTTTCGTTGATAAATTTCAGCAGCTTCAGCATGTGGGCCCTTTCCTCATCGGAATGCCGGTACAGGAACTGGGCTACGCCATTATACCCCTGCACCTCGGCCCAGGAGGCCATTGCAAGATAATATTGGGAGGAGGCCGCTTCCATTTCCACCTGTTGGTTCAGTGCGTCATAAATTTTTGGAGAGAGTTCTTTCAATAACATAATGAAAAATTTGTATAATATGAAGAAGATCGAGGTGTGACGGGGATATCACCGGGAACTATACCGGGATCGTAAATTTCGATAGACTACATTCAGATGCGTCCCGGAAATCTGCCTGAAAAATGCTACCTTTGCATAAGTAAATTAGGATAAAATGATTAAAACAGGAAATCCAATCATCAGCATATATACGGAGATGACGCCAAACCCGGAAACGATGAAGTTTGTGGCAAACAAGCTTCTGTACCCAGGCAAGAGCATTGATTTCCCGGATGAAGCCAGTGCCAAACCGTCTCCTCTAGCCATAGAGCTGTTTAGCTTCCCTTTCATCAGGGGCGTATTTATTATGGCTAACTTTATTACGCTTACAAAAACCAGCGAAACTGACTGGAACGATATAATTCCTACTGTTAAGGCCTTCCTGAAAGAATACCTGGAAGACTCCCGTCCTGTTATCAACGAAGATGAGGTAGTTATTACCAAATCTACTGCGAGCAATGAAGTGAGTGCAGACGATACAGATGTGGTAAAACGAATTAAGGAATTACTTGAAAACTATGTGAAACCTGCGGTTGAAATGGATGGCGGCGCCATTCAGTTCAAAGACTATGAAAATGGTACGGTTACACTGATGTTGCAAGGTTCCTGCTCAGGCTGCCCCTCCTCCATGATCACGCTGAAAGCCGGTATTGAAGGCATGATGAAGCGTATGATCCCAGAAGTGAAGGAAGTTGTGGCAGAAGCAGAATAAGCCATAGTTGAGTGAATGATAGTGTTAAACGAAAGCACAGTCTTTATGGCTGTGCTTTTTTTTAGCGTAAATGCCAGCCGCTCCACCTATACAACACAAAGCAAACAGCTACAATGAGAAGATTACTACTGATCGTTACCGGCATGGCGCTCGCCCTGCAGCCGGTACTGGCGCAAAGGAAAAAGAATGTGGACAGCGCATCGGCCGTTATTACCTATGGCTTCAGCAGCAACGGGAAAGCCATCCCCGGCAACGAACTGCAATTGATGATTGACCATCACCGGGCACACATCGTTCCCGGCGGCAACAAACAAAAAGAACAGCAGTTCCTGGATTTGCAGGAGCAAGCTACCCTGCAGGTGTTAAGTCTTCCCAACGGGGAAGTATATACGCTGAAAAAAAACTTCTCTGAATATACCACCCCGGAGTTATTGCCGGATACTGCCACCATCCTCGGATATGTGTGTAAAAAAGCAAAGCTCTTTATCCGTTCCAATACCATTGAAGTATGGTATACCAACGATCTCCCGCTGAAAGGCACGCCCAATCTTACTCTCGCGCCAGGCCTGGGCCTGGTGCTTAAAACGGTGCGCAACGGCAACAGTGAAACAGTGGCAAAGAAAATTACCTGGCGCAAAATTACAGATGCCGAATTGGCCTGGCCGTCCAACACCGGCGCGCTGGTAAACGATGCCGCATATACACGGCAGGTAATAGACAGCCGCTATACTACCCTGCCGGTATTTAACCAGGAACAGATCAGCTGGGGTAACAACACGCCTAACCCTTCCGGCGGGCAACTGAACCAAACCTATCATTTTGCAGGAGGCACCGTGATCCTGAAAAAGGTAAGCCTGCCGGCTGTAAAGAAGGGCGAGACTTTGTTTGCGGAACTCACACAATACTCCAACGGCGATGCGTACGACAGAACCGGCTCCGTATTTATGATCCCGGCAGATAAAGCCACCTCTTTCCTGGATGGTTTGCAAAAGGGCGTTGGGGCATTACCGTTATTCACCGCTAAAAACGGCAGGCAATACCAGGGCATGGTAGCCACCGATAATTATTTGCCTGCACTGGAAGTGCTGCGCTTCTTTACGCCTTTTGGTGTACGGCAGTTTAACAACCAGGTTAAGATTGCCGGTTACAACTGGGCGGATTCCGTTATCTATAAGCAAGACATCACAGAGCTGCATGGCCGCCTTCAGGGCGATGTGTGGCTGGGCGTATATATCGGCAACTACGATAAAGGTGGCCATAAGGTAAGCCTTAGCCTTAAATATTATCCGGGTGATCCGGAAGATGAAAACCGCCCGGCTGCCAACTGGATATACCCTGTTTTCAATACCACCAACCTGATGGAAATGGCCGGGCAGGAGTATGCTACCCTCTTTGACAAAGACTCCCTGAAGGTAACCGTTACCATTCCTGAAGGAGTTAAAAATATTCAGTTAAGGTTTCTGACTACCGGCCATGGTGGCTGGGGCGGAGGCGATGAGTTTAATCCTAAGCAGAATGAAATTTTTGTAGATGGAAAACGGGTGTATCATTTTATTCCGTGGCGCACAGATTGCGCTACCTATCGTTTATCCAACCCTGCTTCCGGTAACTTTGGCAACGGGCTTTCTTCTTCTGACCTGAGCCGTTCCAACTGGTGCCCGGGTACGCTTACCTCGCCGGTATTCATTTCTTTACCCGATATCACCCCCGGGCAACATACCATACAGGTGGCTATTCCGCAGGGAAAGCCGGAAGGCAGCAGCCAGAGTTTCTGGAATGTATCCGGTACACTGATCGGAGAAAAGAAATAATTTTTCCGGGATGCAGCAGATGCTGCATCCCGGATGTGATAATCCGGAATTAATTATCCACTTTCGCACTATGAACGATTTATACCAGGGCATATTAGAAGGTCTTCACCAGATGACCTGGCTGGAAGCAGTAGCCGTTTTCTTTGCTGTCTTATCGGTCATCTTTCAAAAAAATAATAACATACTGGTATATCCTACCGGCATTGTGAGCACGGGTATTTATACCTATCTCCTGTCGAGGGAACATTTCAAGCTGTATGCCGATGCCGCGCTGAATGCGTATTACCTCGTGATGAGCGTATACGGCTGGATCTATTGGGCAAAGAAGGGCCCGGAGCAGCCGGCAACGCCGGTGATGCGCAGCAACAGTAAAGAGCTGACTACCGCCGTTTTCATTGCATTGGCCGGCTGGGGAATTTTCTATTTCCTGTTAAGCCGTTTTTCCGATTCCAATGTTCCGGTGATGGATGCCTTTGTATCTGCCACAGCCTGCGCGGGTATGTGGTTACTGGCCAAGCGCAAACTGGAAAACTGGATACTGCTCAATATTTCCAACCTTGTAGCCATCCCGCTGTTGTTATATAAGCATCTGTATCTTACTGCCGGGTTAACCGTCTTTTTATTTACCATTGCCATATTCGGATATCTTAGCTGGAGAAAAGAAGTGCTGCAAAGAGAAATGTCTCATAAATGAAGAAAGTAGTTGTTATAGGGCCTGAATCTACCGGGAAGAGCACCCTCAGCGAAAAGCTGGCGGCGCATTTTAATACGGTATGGACGCCGGAGTATGCCCGTGAGTATATTGACCAACTCCAACGGCCATACGAAGAATCCGATTTGCTGGAAATTGCCGCCGGCCAGATAGCGCTGGAGCAACATATGGCGCGGCAGGCTAACAACGTGCTGATCTGCGATACTGATCTGTATGTGATTAAAGTGTGGAGCGAACATAAATACGGCCGCTGCGATCCGCGTATCTTACAGCAGATTGCCCGCCAGCAGTGCGATCTGTACCTGCTCACTTATATTGATCTGCCGTGGGAAGAAGATCCGCAGCGGGAATATCCCGATCCGGAAATGCGCCATTATTTTTATAATATTTACCGGGAGATAGTAGCTAATTCCGGTGCTGCATGGAAAGATATCAGGGGCAGTTATGAAGAGCGCGAAGCCCTGGCGATAGCGGCAGTGCAAGAGTTGCTGAACAGAACCTGATTACTTTCTGCCGGTAACCAGCTCCATGATATCGGGGTCCGGCGCCAGGTTACGCATTTGTACCAGTATTTTACGCTGACGGTAAGCCGTGATCCGCGCAGGCGGATTGATGGTATATTTAAGCGGGTTGGGTAAACAGGCGGCAATCATGGCGGCTTCCTCCCTGTTCAGGCTGGCGGCGCTTTTTTGATAGTTTGCCTGTGACGCGGCTTCCACTCCAAACACGCCCTCTCCCATTTCTGCCACGTTCAGGTATACTTCCAGGATACGCTGCTTGCCCCATATTTTTTCAATCATGAAAGTGAAGTATACTTCCAACCCCTTGCGCAGCCAGCTGCGGCCCTGCCAGAGGAAAACATTTTTAGCGACCTGCTGACTGATCGTACTCGCACCCTTTATTTTTTTGCTTTGCTGGTTATGCTTCATCGCTTTCTCGATGGACTTAAAGTCGAAGCCATTATGATCCGTAAAAAGCTGGTCCTCGCTGGCTATTACAGCCAGTTTGGCGTGTTGGGATATTTCATCGTAGCTTACCCACGTTTTCTGTAGTTTTTTATCTGTTCCCCAAAGGCTGAACCAGCTGCCGATTTCTGTAATGGTAATAGGCGGGTTCACCCATTTCAATAAGAGGATGTATAAAAATTGTGCAACAATTAAAACCAGTACTACTCTCTTCAATCTCCTCCACGTTCTGGGAACAATGCCTTTTAAATTCATCGCGTAGGTTTAGAAAAATCGGGACGAAAGGTAGGCTAAAAACCTGAAAGTGAAACACAATCGTTAACTTTATATATGCTATTAAACGTACACCCGGATAACCCGAATCCCCGTCATTTAAAAACGATCATTGAATGTTTAAAAGACGGAGGAATTATTATTTATCCAACCGATACGGTTTATGGTTTGGGCTGCGATATTACACAACATAAGGCCATAGAGCGTATTGCGAGGATTAAACAGATAGATCCGAAAAAAGCAAATTTCTCATTTATCTGTTACGACCTGAGTCATTTGTCCGACTACGCGAAGAGTGTGGATACGCCCGTTTTCCGTATGTTGAAAAAGGCATTGCCAGGCCCGTATACCTTTATTTTGCCGGCCAGCAGGATGGTGCCCAAGTTATTGAAAACGAAAAAAGATACCGTGGGTATCAGGGTGCCCGACAATAATATTTGCCGCACCATTGTAAAAGAACTTGGCAATCCTATTATGAGTACCACGCTGCCGATAGAAGATTACGTGGAAGAATACACAGACCCGGAGATCATTTATGAGAAGTTTGGCAACCAGGTAGATATTGTAATAGACGGTGGTCCCGGCGGTATGGGTTTTTCTACTGTGGTGGATTGTACTGGTGCAGAGCCGGTGTTGATCCGTGAGGGTATTGGAAGTTTTGAAGAAATATCCTGATCATATGCAAAAGCGGTGGTGGATAAGTGTGGTTTGTTTATTCCCCGGCATGATGGCCGGGGCGCAAACGGTTATATTGAAACCGGTAGCGCCGGTGTCGTTGGTAACGGTGAAGCCGTTGCCTTTTATGCTGTCTGATACTGCTGGCTTCACATTAAAGCCAGCCACGTTGCTTTCCTCTTCCGCCCGGAAATTCCCCGCTCCGGTTCCTGTAGCTGCACCGGTTTACCGCCTTGCGGCCGATGCTTATTACCAACAGCACTTTGGTTTTTTTTGTAAGAAAGAATGGGTTTGGCAGAAACAAACAGGAGTGCCTCTCAAGTTCCGTTTAGGAAGCTATTCTTATGCCCAGCAACAGGAAGGAAAACGTTGATCTCTTTTACTGTATTTATTCTGGAAGATAATATTTGCCAAAGTCAATGATAATTAGTTGATCAAAGCAAATATATTTTAAAAAGATAAATATGGTTAACTGAAAGGGAAAGTGCATTAAACACCCAATCTGATGGTTAAAAGAACCCTATAAAAAAAGAGGATTTACCCGCAGGTAAATCCTCTTTTCTATCTCTTTAAAAAAACTATTTAATACCCAGTTTCTTTGCGATATCTGCCGGTAACGCTTTTTTGTTTACCATGTAGCAGGTGGTTTTATATGCGAAGTAAGGCTCAGAAGCGTAGAAATATCCCTGACCCGGATTGTCGGTGCCCCAGGAGTTTTTCACGCGGAAGTATTTGTTACCGTTCTGATCTTTCACCAATCCTACGATGTGCATACCGTGATCATCCTGCGTTTCGAAGTTATCGAAAGCCTGCTGGCGTACCTCAGGTGTGATTGTTTTTTCTTTGCCTGGTTCCAGGAAAGCATTTCTTCTTTCTTCAGCAGACATATCGGCCCAGTCTTTTTCAGGAACAATGGCCAGTCCGTCTTTGAAATTGAATCCTTTTTCGCTTACATCAGCAGCCCATGCAATGGAGTAACCATTCAGGATAGCATTTTCAGCGATGTTGGTAAAGTCATTCAGGTTTACGTTATATACTTTTTCCCAGTTCCAGTTATCCGGAACTTCCAGTACAAACTGTGAGTTGTACGGGTGGTGGGTGAAGGAAGAAATCAGTACGTAATCATCGGCGTTCAGGCCCAGTTCTTTTGCGAAGGTCTGTGGCGTATATGTTTTACCGTTATACTGGAACTTTTCCGGAGCGTCGCCCATATAGGCATTGAGCACGCCATCAAAAGCTTTTGCCCAGTCGGGGTTGATAGTGCCCTGTGCATTACCTATTTTATTCACCATACCTTCCAGGAGGCTTTCCATTTCAGCATGGTTGTACATTTTACCTTTATTGCCATCATATGCACCCTGTGGAACCAGGCCGTATTCACGGAGGCAGAGCAGGTCATCCGGGAACCCGCCACCTTCGCCGAAGTTGGCTTTTCCATGCATACGTACATAGTTAGCGGCTTTCAACGGATACATTTTGCGTACCACGTACATTTCACTGAGGTTCAGTCCTTTATTTTTACCGGTGCGGAGTATTTCTGATTCAAAGAAAGACAGGCCGGAAAAAGACCAGCAGGTGCCGGTACGTCCCTGGTTCTGTACATCTCCTGCATCCAGGTTCTTTAAAACGGTAAACTGATAGCGGCTTCCCTCTACGTTGGTACTGTTTTGTGCATACGCGCCTATGCTGTAAAGCATGGCTGCACACATTATCCATTTCTTCATGAGTATATCAATGATTGGTTTAAAAACAAGGACCAAAAATAAGGGAAAGCGGGTATTTGACGGACGAAAAGATGGATGAACGGGGTTTGCTACAGCTTCTTTTAATGATTGTTCACGCGAATTACAGTTATTTCTCCTGGTAATGATTACGGGTAATTTCCCATTCCCAGAGATCTTCTCCTTCTTTATTTTTAAATGTACCTACAAATCGCATCCCCGCTTTTTGTAATATTTTAACGGAGGCGTTATACTCTTCTTCGGTGTGGGCAATCACCCGGTGAACGTAAGAATGTCCGAAGGCAAAGCGGATAAGCCCTTCGGCCATTTCGGTGCCCAGCCCTTTTTCTCGGTAGGCGGCTGTTATTTCATAGCCCATTTCCACGAGCCCGTCTTCATTGGGCTTGCCTTTGAAGCCACCGGCGCCAATCAGGCGCTTATCGGCGCGGTGAATTACCAGGTAAAAGAACCAGCCAAGCATGGCGGGGTCGTTGCGTAACTTATCATATGCCACCAGTACCATTTCGGGATACTCTGTCCAACCTTCCGGGATAGAAATGCCAAGCAGGTCGGCCAGGTGATCGTTGCCCTGTAATAGCAATTCGAAATGCTCCAGTGAGCACGGCAACAATTGTAGTCGAGGTGTTTGGATCATGTTTGAAAACTAGTAAACTGTTTTGGGAAATACAATAGCAGCTTTTAGCATTTAATTCATTAGCTTTTAGCATTTAACAATCCTGCCGGGGAAAATATTCCCGCGGATCAGATGTTACCTGCTAAAAGCCAATTGCCACAGCCAAAATTTTAATGCGCCTCCAGCCAGTTATTACCGGTACCCATTTCCGCTTCAACGGGAACAGACAACGGCAAGGCATTACGCATAAGATCTAATATAAGGGGTTTAATAATTTCCAGTTCAGAACGATGCGCATCAAAAACCAATTCATCATGTACCTGCAACAGCATGCGGGACTTGAGGTTTCGTTCTTTGAACGCTTTATGTATAGCAATCATTGCCAGTTTGATCATATCTGCCGCAGTACCCTGGATAGGCATGTTAATGGCGTTCCTTTCGGCAAAGCCACGTACTACCGCGTTAGATGAGTTAATGTCTTTTAACCAGCGTTTACGTCCCAGCAGGGTTTGAACATAACCCTTTTCTGACGCAAATTTTATCTGGTCATCCATATATTTTTTGATAGATGGATACTGGGCGAAATAGTTATCAATCAGCATTTTGGCTTCACTGCGGGGAATACCCAGATTCTCCGACAAGCCAAAGGCGCTCACACCGTAGATGATTCCAAAGTTTACGCTTTTTGAATTGCGGCGCATATCGGAGGTAACTTCTTCCAGGGGTACGTTATATACCTTTGCTGCAGTAGCTGCGTGGATATCTATTCCCTGCTGAAAGGCGGCCATCATTTCTTTGTCTTCACTGATGGCGGCGATAATGCGCAACTCAATCTGAGAATAATCGGCCGATAATAACACAAACTCCTCATTGCGCGGAATAAAGGCTTTCCTTATTTCGCGGCCCCTGTCTGTACGGATAGGAATGTTCTGCAGGTTGGGGTTATTGGAACTTAAACGACCGGTTACTGCCACTGCCTGGTTATAGGATGTGTGTATGCGGTTGGTGCGTTTATTCAGCAATAACGGCAACGAATCTACGTAGGTAGATTTCAGTTTGCTCAGCTCCCTGAAAATGAGGATGTCCTCTACTATTTTATGCTTGTTGGAAAGCTTTTGCAGCACATCTTCACCGGTAGCATACTGGCCGGTACGTGTTTTCTTTGCTTTGGGGTCCAGCTGTAATTTTTCAAACAGCACTTCTCCCAGTTGCTTTGGCGAGGCCAGTTTGAAACGTACGCCGGCCTGTTCGTATACGCTTTCTTCCGCCCGTTTAATTTCTATTTCCAGCTCTTTTGAATAGTCGGCCAGCGCCATTGTATCGAGGGCAATGCCTTCGTACTCCATGTCGGCCAGTACTTTCACCAGCGGGTTTTCAATATCGTAGAATACTTTGTCTACGGCCTTTTCAGGCAGCATCGGCGCAAATTTTTCTTTTAGCTGCAATGTGATGTCGGCATCTTCCGCAGCATATTCCTTGATCTTTTCTATCTCCACATCCCGCATGCTGCCTTGTCCCTTTCCTTTTTTACCGATCAGGGATTCTATGGAAACAGGTTCATACTGGAGGTATTGCGCGCTCAGCACATCCATGCTCCTGCGGCCTTCCGGCTCAATCAGGTAATGCGCCAGCATGGTATCAAACAGGGCGGTGGTAATTTCCATACCGTACCATTTCAGGATCAGCATATCATACTTGATATTCTGACCGATGAGTATAATGGACGGGTGCTGGAACAGCGGTGTAAATTCATGAATGATGGCGCGTGCGGCAGTGTTATCTGCCGGCATGGGAATGTAGTACGCGACGCCTTTTTTGAAGGAAAAACTCATGCCTACAATCTCCGCATCGTTGGCATCGGTGCCGGTTGTTTCTGTGTCAAAAGATACCTCAGACTGCTGCAGCAACTGCTGCAACAGGGCGGTTCTTTTTTCCAGCGTATCAATTACCTCGTATTCATGAGGGGTATTGTGAATATTTTTGTCTGCCAGCAGGATGTTGCCGGTTTCCACTGTTTCGGTGGTTACGGTTACTTCTTCTGTAACAACGGTGCCAAAGAGATCTGTTTGTACCACCCGCGCTTTAGCTTCCACACTGGCGCTACCGGCAAAACCATCTCCCAGTATTCTTTTACCAAGAGTTTTAAATTCCAGCTCCATGAAAATGTCGGTGAGCTTTCCTTTATCACAATCTTTGATACAAAAATCTTCTTCATGGAAGGTAACCGGTACATCTGTGATGATAGTAGCCAGTTCTTTGGACAGCAGGGCATTTTCACGACCTGCTTTGATCTTCTCTCCCATTTTACCACCAATGGTATCGGCGTTATCCAGCACATTTTCGAGGGTATGATATTGTGCCAGTAGTTTCATCGCCGTTTTTTCACCGATGCCGGCAATACCGGGGATATTATCCACTGCATCACCCATGAGGCCGAGGATATCAATTACCTGGTGTACATCTTTGATCTGCCACTTTTCACACACTTCCTTTGGCCCCATGATCTCTTCCTTGTTGCCCATGTATGGCGGCTTGTAGATAAATATATTATCACGTACCAGCTGTCCGTAGTCTTTATCCGGGGTTACCATATAAACGGTGTAGCCTGCATCAGCGGCCTGCCATGCCAGCGTACCGATTACATCATCCGCTTCATAGCCATCCAGTTCTACTACAGGGATATTGAAACCTTCAATGATCCGTTTGATATCCGGTAATGCATCCAGCAGATCCTCCGGTGCATCTTCACGATTGGCTTTATAATCAGTATAAGTGGTATGACGCTCGGTAGGCGCGTGCGTGTCAAACGCAACGGCTATATGAGTAGGCTTTTCTTTATTGATGAGGTCCAGTAAAGTAGTGGTGAAACCAAACTGCGCATTGGTATTTCGACCCGCACTGGTGATGCGGGGATTCCTGATCAGGGCGTAATAAGCCCTGTAAATCAGTGCCATGGCGTCCAGTAAAAATAATTTCTTTTCCATTGCTAAACCTACAAGATTTAATTTGAATCTGCAAAATTAAGATAGTACTACCATATACGGTGAGGATGTAACTTTACAAATAAAAAAAAACAAAAAAGAATGAATAAAATTTATCATTTGTCGACCTGCGGAACCTGTAAGAAAATTCTGGAAGAAACGAAGGCAAAGGAGCGTGGATTTATTTTGCAGGATATTAAGAAAGACAAAATCACGCCGGAGCAGCTGGATGAAATGAAGGCGCTTTCCGGCAGCTATGAATCTTTATTCAGCCGCAGATCGCAACAGTACCGGCCAATGGGATTACATGAAAAAACGTTAACGGAAGATGATTACCGTAGCCTGATATTACAGGAGTATTCATTTCTGAAGCGCCCGGTGGCTATTACAGGTGGAAAGATTTATGCCGGTGCAGACGTGAAAAATATTTAGCAGTCTTTTTAACGATATGGAACTAAAAGGGGATGTCTGAGTTTTTCAGACATCCCCTTTTTTTAAATAAGCTCAGAGTGACTGTACAAACTGTTGTACTACCTGTTTGTACTGGTTCATATCCTGTTCATGGTGAAAAGACCGGAACGGGAAGCGGGATGCTTCGTCCAGCGCTGTTTTCAGATGAAAGCGTTCCTGTGGAAGGGAATAGAAGTACCCTTTCTCCATCAGGTATTCGCCCAGGTATACCTGCTCTGATTGTCCGGGTGTAGGGATAAGGATTGCTTTTTTATTCAGTTTGGCCAGATCCATCAGGGTAGTATACCCGGAGCGGCTCAATACCATATCTGACGCCAGCATGGCTTCGTTTAATTCGCTGGCGTTGAGGTGATTAATTTGTGTAACGCCCGGGGCTACCTGTTCGTGTTGTGGCGTGCCGGGCTTTCCGCTGACGATCAGTGCGGTGATGGACAAGGATTTAACCTGGTCCAGGATCAGCTTTTCCAGGTTGGAGCGCTGTGGCTCCGGTCCGGAGATCAGCACCAGCAGATCGTACTTTTTTTCCACGCCGGGTTTGGGCTCAAACCTGCTCAGGCAACCGATATAGGTGGTATGGGCAGGTAATTGGCCGGGATGCGCCAGTTCGCCGGAGAGATTGTTGCTGCCGGGGAAATCGGGAATCCAGCAGGCGCTGTATTTGTTAATAAAACGATAATTTATTTTTTGCAGGGTCCGCTCTATCCAACCACCAAAAGGCGTTTTAATGAGGAGCTGGTGGGTAATGAAAACAGTAGGAATATTTTTATGATATAAGCCAAAGCGGTTGTCTGAAATAACTGCATTGATTTGATACTCAGCGACTATCTTCTTCAACCATCTCTGCTCATAGTTTATGGCACGGAAAATCTTGGGTATCTGCTGGATGATTTTCAGTCCGAAAAACTGTCCTTTTTGTGCATATTGAATGCGGTAGCCAGGCAGTGGAAGTATGGTCAGTTGCGGGAATTCCTGCTGTAGCAGGGCTGCGTGTTTGCCCTCCGCTGCAATAAAAACCTGACAACCTGCGTTTAGCATTTCACGGATGAGCGGAATATCCCGGGTGGCGTGTCCAAGGCCCCAATCCAGGGGAACGATTAAAATTTTTCGGGACGCAATAATTGTGGACAAATATTTTAATATTTTTTACGAATTTAGCTTAAATTACAAAAGGGCATTGTTAAGAAAAGGTAAACACTTAAGGAAGGTATTCAAAAATAGCCAGTATATAATTAGTATAGTAGTATGAAAAGTATAAAATGGATCGTAGTCATTTTTCTTTGTGGATGCCTGATGATGGAAGGGTGTAAAGTTTTTAAGAAAAACGATTGCGGTTGTCCTACCATGAATAAAAAAAGAATGCACTAAATAAGACGATCTGTTTGATAGCAACGACGACTTTGACAACGACTGACAACTAAACAATTTTTGCCTTATCTTTTTGAACTATCCTTTGATACCTGGCCAAACAATATTTCGGGGAACAGTCAAATTTTTTATTCATGAAACCTGTAGATAGAGATTTATTAATCCTGCTACATGAAGATAGGTACACGGAACAGCAGATCCAATCTGCGGTGAGACAAATCAGCGAAATGCTTTCGTTGATTGAGACGATGGATTATCTCTGTGCAGTTATGGAAGTTATGGATTGTAACAAGAGTCGGATTACCAGCAAACGAACCGTGCTGGAAAAAGCAATTTCACGTAAGTCGCATAAGCCTTTCGAATTTATTATTCACAAGAACTAGTAGCCTTACCTCTACAAATTCCCGTTATAGTAGCTTTGACCCGCTGCCCTTATCTGCCTGGTTTTGCTTTTTTTTAAATTCTTGTTGTACGTTTGCCATCAAATAAACGCAATTTACTGATGGCAGATTTTTCGCATCTGCAGGATTTCCTACATCCTGTTTCAAAGGCATTTTTAAACGATGACCAGGAATACGATCCATTCCAGGTGGGCGGTGTAATTGACGCATACGAAGATGATCACCATCCGGATATAGACGCAGCAGATATTATTTTGCTGGGTGTAGGAGAAGAAAGAGGCAGTGAATCCGGCAAAACGGATACACACGGTCCTGATGCTATTCGCCGCGAATTTTTCCGCTTGTACAACTGGCACCGCGATATCAAACTCGCGGATGTTGGCAACCTGCTGCCAGGTGCATTTCTCGCAGATGCATATGCTGCTATGAAAACAGTTGTTGCAGAATTATTAGCCGCCAATAAAACCGTGATCATCCTGGGCGGTTCGCACGATCTTACCTACCCGCAATATAAAGCCTATGCGTCGCAACAATTAATTATTGAAGCCACTGTTGCCGATGCGCTGATCGACCTGAAAGAAGACTCCAGTATACGCAGCGAACGCTTTTTAATGGACATCCTCACTGAGCAACCCAACTACCTGCGTCATTACAATCATATCGGTTTCCAGAGTTATTTCGTACATCCGCGGATGTTAGAAACATTGGATAAGCTTCGCTTCGACTGCTACCGTCTTGGCCGCATCCGTGAAAATATGGAGGAAGCAGAACCGGTATTACGCCACTCAGATTTATTCAGTCTTGATATCAATATTATCCGGCACACAGATGCGCCGGCCAACCAGCTTTCGCCCAATGGCTTCAGCGGTGAAGAAGCCTGCTCCCTGGCCAGGTACGCTGGTATGAGCAGCCGCCTCTCCTCTTTTGGTATCTACGGCTACCGCCCTGAAAAAGACAAAGAACACCTGACCGCCCGGCAAATTTCCCAGATGATGTGGTACTTTATGGATGGACGCGCTGTGAAAAATAAAGAAGCCCTGCTGGACGACCGCGATGCTTTCTGGGAATTTCATATAGCCTTCTCCGATATAGAAACCGTTTTCCTGAAGAGCAAGAAAACAGGCCGCTGGTGGATGCAGCTCCCCGACCGCGAATTTGTACCATGTGCGTATAACGATTACCTGATGGCCAGCAACAATGAAATGCCGGAGCGCTGGCTGCGCCACCAGGAAAGACTTTAAGCGTTATTGTCTCCGTACAATGAACATCATTGTACGGAGACAATATCAAATATTGAGAAGAGTAGTTAACCGCTCTTTGATGAAAGCAGCCTTATTATCAGTGGAAATCATTTCATCATCCAATCCTTCCATCGTGCGTTTATGCATCTTCTCCACCCGCTCATCTATCTTCTTAAAATATTCTTCTTTCTTTGTTTCCCATGCCAGCTGTTCTTCCTGCAGCTTTTGCTGCCGCCCGGTATTCAGGCTGGAATAGAGATAGCGGAGAGTGGTATTCAGTAAACTGTCCAGCTGTTTATAATAGGTAACTGCGCAGCTATACATATTGTGGCTATTGCCAAGGCACTGCTGGTAGCGGATTTCAAGTGTGTCCAGCGCTGTTTGTTGTGATTGTGAATACGCTTTCGAACACAGGAATAACGCAAGAAGGATGATCAGGTTTCGCATAGGGACTGTGTGATCATCAAATATACAAAATATATTTAATAAAATACTAATATCAGTAGTCCTTCTTATTGGTTGCCCAGTTTATCGCCGATAGAGCCGGTGCAAACATCTCCCTGTGGTAGTCCGTTCAGCCAAACCCGCAGGGCTTCGGTACGCTGATTTGTAAGTTCGGTGAGGTAACCGGCCCGGCACATGGGAAATGCACTGCCATAGCTTTTGGCGGCAGCAGGATACATCGCCTGTACCTGTGCATCACGGAATTGTATCCAGATCCGCTGCGCATCTTTCAGGTTTTTAATGAATGCTTTGTTGGCGGCATAATCTTTCAGGATCAGCTGGTAGATATCATTCAGCTTTTTGTCGGCCTCTTTATATTCCTGGCCGGCCTGTTTATTTAATTCTGACTGCGACTGTGAAAAGGCGGCCATGCTGCCTGTAACCAGTAAAAGAAATAGAACAAGAGATTTCATGTTATAAAGGTTTGAAGAATTTAAAAGCATATACCATTGGCAGTTTTCCTTCCATTCCCCGGATATAAAAACGGCCATCTTTTTCGATGGTGTTACTAAAACAGTTATAGGGAGAATAATCAAACTCCTGGAATACCCGGAGCTGCAATCCCTGCGCGGTTAATGAAGAAACGATCTCACTCAGCGGATGATTCCAGGAATAGGAAGTATGCCGGATATCGCTGCCTCCATCGGTGTAGGTTCCGGTAGTTTCTTCCACAATGGTTTGGGTGTTAAAATAGCTGTAGATGATTTCTTTAATGTTGTCATCAAACATCCAGATAACGGGATGAAAGTCTGCCATCACGAATGATCCGCCCGGTTTCAGAAAATGATTCACTACGGCTGCCCATTTATCAAGGTCCGGTAGCCAGCCAATAGTTCCGTAAGAGGTGAATACCGTATCAAAAACACCGTCCAGGTGATTGGGCGCGCTATAAACGTCGCAGCAAACGAAGCGGGCTTTTTTCTCAAGCCCGGATTGAATCGCCAGCTCATTTGCCAGCGTAATGGCAGCATCGGAAAGGTCCACTCCTGTTACGGTGGCGCCCATCCTGGCAAGAGACAGGGTGTCCTGCCCGAAATGGCATTGCAGGTGAAGGATCTGCTTATCCTGTACCGTTTCAAGTAACTGTAATTCTATTTCTTTCAGGGAATTTTTTCCATCAAGAAAGCCGGGAAGGTCGTAAAAATCAGACCGTACGTGAACGCCTGTACGCTTATTCCATAGCTCTTTATTTGTTGAAAGATAATCAGGTAATGGTTCCATGAGCACAGTGTTTAAGGTACTTTGATTTCCAGTGGATGGGGATAATACAGGTTATCCAAAAATAAAAGGTTTCCGTTAATGGAAACCTTTTATTTTTTTGTCGGCATATATCTTTTTAAATCACTACCAGTTCATAAAAATCGCCCGGCGTAAAGTACTGTTTCGCCAGCTGCTGCAATTCTTCAGCGGTAATGGTTTTGATAGTTTTGATGTTATTGTAGAAGTAGTTTTCATCCAGGTCGTTCAGGATGAGGTTTTTCCAGCGCTGGATCAGCTGGAAAGCGCCGTCCAGGTCGCCCAGGATGGAACCTATCATGTAGTTACGAACCAGGTCCAGTTCTTCTTTCGGAACAGGTTCATTCTGCAGGCGTAGCAGCTCCTTGTAAATTTCATCGATGGTAGCTTCGCAAACATCGCGGCCGGCCTCCGTTTGGATGTTCAGCGCACTGGTTTGACGGAAGTTATACAACTGTGAATAGATGCCGTAGGTATAACCTTTTTCTTCCCGGATGTTACTCATCAGGCGGGAGCCAAAGTAGCCGCCAAAAATAGTGTTTAACACCAGCATCTTCGGAAAATCGGGATGGTAACGGTTTGGAAAATGACGGGCCACGCGTACTGCGCCCTGTACGCCATTTTCATCATTGAAGATCCTGAATTTTTTTTCTTCCGCCGGTTGTATGGGCAGATCGAGTTTAACCAGGTGTGTATCTCCGTTCCATTTGGTGGTACCAAAATATTGATTCAGCAACGGGATCATGTTGGCAGGCAGGTTGCCGGCTACAAAGATCTTACAGTTGTTGTAAGTATAGTGCTTCTTATAAAACGCCTGCAATCCTTCGGGTTGTAGGGCGTCATATGCCATCATGGAGCTTACGCGGCCATATGGATGGAATTCCCCGAACAGGTATTTATCAATAAAGCGGTTCCCTACAAAATCGCATTTGAGGAGGTTTACTGCCAGTTTTTGTTTCTGGTTCTGCTTGTACAGGTTCAGTTCCTCTTCCGGGAATATTGGGTCCAGGATCACTTCCTGCAGCACCGGGAGGAGTACTTCCGTATGCTTGGTGAGGCAGTGAAGCGTATAGGTGGCGTTTTCATGGTACGCATTACGGTTCAGGTAAGCGCCGTGATAATCTACGTTTTCGTTGATTTGCTGCGACGTATGTTTGCTGGTACCATTTTTCATGAGAAAGTTGGTGGCTGTGGCTTCCAGGCTTTCGCTTTCATACCAGCTGCCTGCAGGAAATACCAGCTCCAGCTGTAATGTTTCCTGTTCGTCAGATTTCATTACATATACCGGGATGCCATTGTCCAGGGTGAACTGTTCATATGGCTTCAGTTTTATATCGAAATCCACCGCATCTTTAATGGGAGGGGCAATAGTTCTGTTCATCGTGTCTTATTTAAAGGGTGAGGGCCGAAAACAAGTCACTGCTTTAGTTGGCAGCGTAATAGTAAATGGTATTTGAATTCTTCTCATCAAAAAGGAGTTTCGCTTCCTCATGTATTTCTGCTGCGGTTACTACTTCGTAATTTTCAAATTCGCGGTTCATCAGAGCAGCGTCGCCCAGCAGTTCATAAAAAGCCAGGTTATTGGCGCGGTTGAGCAGGCTCATGTCTTCAAAAGCCAGCAAACTTTCCACGCGGTTTTTTACTTTTTGCAGTTCTCTTTCTGAAATGACTTCCTGTTGCAGTTTTTCCAGTTCCTGTTGAATGGCTTTTTCTGCATCTTTCATCTTTACGCCTTTTACCAGTTTGCCTTCTATGGTTAGCAGGCCGGCATCGAGGCTGCCAAAATGATAACACTCAATATTGCTGAATAGTTTTTTTTCTTTTACCAGTACCTGGTTCAGGCGGGAGGAGCTGCCTCCGCCGAGGATGTCGGAGATCAGGTCGGCTGCATAATAACGCTTGTCCGTACGGGCGTACATGTGATAGCATTTATACAATGCATCCAGGGGTACATTGGCTTTTACTTCCAGTTTATGCGCGGCCGTTTGGGCGGGTTCAACCGGCAGGTTGCGATAGTATTTTTCGCCGGAAGGAATGTCGCCGAACCATTTTTCTGCGAGCGCTTTCACCTGGTCTACCGTAACGTTACCGCCTACGGAAAGAATGGCATTTATGGGCCGGTAATACTTAAAGAAAAATGCTTTTACATCTTCCAGTTTAGCATTTTCAATATGTGATAATTCTTTACCGATGGTCATCCAGCGATAGGGATGGGTAGTGTACGACAGCTCGCGCATTTTATGCCATACATCTCCATAAGGTTTATTGATGTAATGTTCTTTAAATTCTTCTGATACTACTTTGCGTTGCACATCCAGGCTTTTCTCATCAAAGGCCAGGGAGAGCATGCGGTCACTTTCCAGCCAGAAACCGGTTTCAATATTTTCTGCCGGAAGCTGAATGTAGTAGTTGGTCAGATCACTGGTGGTGTACGCGTTATTTTCGCCACCAGCCATTTGTAATGGTTCATCGTAAGAGGGAATATTGATGGATCCGCCAAACATCAGGTGTTCAAACAGGTGGGCAAAGCCGGTTTGAGCCGGATTCTCATCTCTCGCTCCTACATCATACAGTACATTTATTACCGCCATTGGCGTAGTATGGTCTTCGTGAACAATTACCCTCAGTCCGTTTGCCAGCGTAAACTTATTATAATGGATCATATCTTTTTATTGGTCAATATGGTAAAAATAGGGAATTACGGTAAGCTTTCAGCTCAAAGCAACAAAAAGCTACTCGAGGTACAGTTCCTTCTTATCGTAATTAATGGTAAGCGTGTAGTCTTTCCAGATATCATAACCAATGGAGCCGGCTACTTCTGTGAATACGCCGAGGTCGTCGATATCCTTGCTGTAGCTCACCGGCACATTAGGGATGCTGCGGCCGCCCATTTCCAGTGAGGGCACCGAACTATTGATGTAGTACAATACCTTCAGCATATCCTGTACGCGGTCTGTATTGATGGTGGGAAGCAGGGTATTGAGTTTGTATTTATCTACATAGGGCCAGTTAAAAAGGATGCCATAGTCGCCGCCGGTGGTGATGTGATAATGGCCGGGTAAGCGGCGGCCATCGGGCAGCTGGATGGAGGCATCAATCACCGGTGTGCTGAAATTCAGCTGAAAATGCAGCAGCCGGCCGGTATTGCCAACGGGCGTTTTCCCGGACTTATACAGTACGAGCTGTTTGGAACGGTAGTCAATTTTTACGATGTAAAGCTTTAGCAAAGCGATTCCTATGATCCCGTCTACCGGCCCCAGGTTGCTGAGGTTTTCCAGGTATACTTTCACATAAGGCAACCGGAGTTCTTTGAGATAGAGGGCATTCAGGGTAGCCAGTTCCGTTTTAGCCATTGCATTGTTGGTGCCGGTTAAGAAGGCATTCCCTGCATTTCTGAGCTGTAGTTTGGCGGCTGTGGCGATGTTCATCACGGTTACTTCTGCCCCGCTGTCAAAAATAAAATGAAGGGTATCTGAACTGCCGGAAACCGCAACAGGGATAATCACCTGCCGGTTTACCAGTTGGAAGGGAATGACGGCTACTGGTTTGCTGTTATCCGTTGCTGCTGCTGATGAGCCTCTGCGCTGGGCATGGGCAGGCATTAGGGCATAGCTGAATACGATGGTTACTGTCAATAAAAAGCGCCACATGACACAAATAACGTCAAAGAATACTTTTTATTGGCAATTTTTTAATGAGGAGTTCTTTATCCCGGCTTACCAGGCAGGTGGCCCTGGTGCCTATGTTTTTCAATAATTCGCGGAACAGCTGGAGGTTTGGGCCCAGGTTATTGTTGATGCCCATGATAATATCGCCTGTTTTGAAGCCTGCTTTTTCTGCCGGCGATCCTTTGATAATATCAGTTACTTCAACCCTTCCATCGATCAGGTAGATGATCAGACCTGTGTAGGAATAGTCGAACATATCACGGAAATGCGTGTTGGGCAGCATGTATATTTCCTTTTTGCCGTAGTTGAGTGTGATGTTGAAACGGCGGAGCAAATCGTTCCCTATCATTCCGCCAAGAAAAGGATAAGCGGTAACGTTGCTTTTATCATCGAACACATAAGTGGGCACATTCCGGAAACTGTAGTTGCCGATGCGGAATTCATTGACGGTGGTGAGCGACATGGTCATCTTCCCACCGAGGCCCTGGGCTTCGGTTTGTATGATTTTTTTGGTGCGGCGTCTTTTGCCCTGTAATACGCTGCTGTCGTTTACAAACTGGGACGACAGCAACAGGCACATACCGGCACCGGTATCGAAATAATAACGGTTGGTGATGGTGCGCACGGAGTTCTTCAGGGGGGCGGATATCAGCGGGATCTGTGTAAGGGATGGTCGCAATAGTTGACCACCTTTGGGATAAGTATATTTTCCTTTGGAATAAATAATAATTTCTTCGGTATCATAATCTATCGTCACAATATACCGGCTCAGCAAGCTATAGCCAATGATGCCATCTACCTGTATGCCATACACCTGGCTGATCAGCTCATAGTCGTTGATGTGGAAGTCGAGGCTGTCGACCTTTAACCCGGGCAGCTTCAGGGAGTGATGCCGCGCAAAAGACACCGGCTTGGAGCTGCCAAGACCTTTAATGATCCGGTCTGATGGTTCCATGCTTATTCCCAGTCGCACGCAGGTAGAAGTATCCAGTGAAATGCCTGCACTGCCTGTATCGAGGATGAACTGAAGGGTATCAGGATAATTGCTGACCAATGCCTGGATCACTACAACTCCCCCATAGTATTGCTTGAAGTGGAAGCGCGTAAGCAGCATAGCTTCGCGTGTACTATCGTTATCGAACGTGGCATTTCCGGCTTGGGTGCTCATCGATATACCGGCGGCTGCCAGAAGCAGCATAACGTGTAACAGAATTGGTCTAAGCATACTTGGTTGATGCAGGGGATGTGTATTGCTATAAATTTAACATTAAATAGTGTTCGTATAAAATATTTTTATTACAGGCGGTTAATTGCCTAAATACTACCTTTGCTGAAGTTATTCAGGGTTAGAAACACAGCATATGGAACTTCAGGATTTATACAAAAAGGCGCAGAACTTTGAGTTTCTGACAGCAGCAGAGGGCGTTTACCTGTTTGAAAATGCTCCACTGGCAGAATTGATGGAAATAGCCAACGAGTTACGCAAGCAACAGGTTCCACATGGAAAGGTAACCTGGCAGATAGACAGGAACGTAAATACCACCAATGTATGCACGGCCAACTGCAAGTTTTGTAACTTTTATCGCATTCCCGGCCACAAAGAGGCTTATATTACGCCAATTGAAGAGTACAAAAAGAAGATCGAGGAAACCCTTAAGTATGGCGGCGACCAGCTGTTGTTACAGGGAGGACACCACCCGGAACTGGGCCTCAGCTTTTACGTAGATCTCTTCAGAGAACTGAAACAGTTATATCCTGCATTAAGATTACATACCCTCGGGCCCCCCGAAGTAGCACATATTACCAAACTGGAAAAAAGCACGCATATAGAAGTGCTTCGCGCCCTGCAGGAAGCGGGCATGGACAGTCTTCCAGGCGCCGGTGCTGAGATCCTGAACGACCGCGTACGCCGCCTCATTTCCAAAGGAAAATGCGGTGCGCAGGAGTGGCTGGATGTAATGCGTGCAGCGCACAAACTGAACATTGCCTCTTCCGCTACCATGATGTTTGGTCACGTGGAAACGGTGCTGGAACGTTTTGAACACCTGGTGGATATCCGGCAGGTACAAAGCGAAAAGCCGGAAGGGAATTATGGCTTTACTGCCTTTATCCCCTGGACATTCCAGGATGTGGATACCCTGCTGGCAAGGATCCGTGGCGTACACAACATGACTACCGCAGAAGAATATATCCGTATGATCGCCATGAGCCGCATCATGCTGCCGAATATTAAAAATATCCAGGCATCGTGGTTAACCGTGGGTAAACAGGTGGCGCAGCTTTGCCTGCACGCCGGCGCCAACGACTTTGGTTCTATCATGATCGAGGAAAATGTGGTAAGCGCCGCCGGAGCGCCGCATCGTTTCACCTACCTGTCTATGCAGGAGGCGATCCGTGAAGCCGGTTTTGAACCGCAGTTACGCACACAATTGTACAAATTCAGAGAGCTGCCTGCCGCTATTGAAGAACAGGTAATCAACTACTGATAAGAAAAATACTAACTTAAACAAGAGGTTGTCCCGGAACCCTGATCATGCTGATTGGCTGATCAGGGTTTTGTGATTTTAGCGAAGGTTAGCCGAGGTTGTCCTGGGACACTGATTACACTGATTTTGTTGATTGGCTTTTGTGATTTTGGCTTTTGGGAGATTGGTGAGGGGGATGATAGGGATTGAATAAAAATTGCCTTTAAAGATTGCTTTTAGGATGCTTCGTTCCTACGTAGCATACGCTTAGCAGATACTTAGCAGATACTTAGCACATGCTTATTACATGGAGGTGACGTGGAGGTGACGTGGAGGGGACGTGGACTTGATCCCAGGATCGTTTACCACAGGGCATTACAGACGAAAAAATTCGGGCCGTTGTGCGCAATTCTGCCCTATAAGTGAAACAGTACCCTGATATACCGGCGAAAGTGAGTGAACGGCATTCAATAAACCCTTGCCCTTAAACGGGCTCATCTTTTTAAACTATTTAAAGAATGGTGATGGAGAAAAGCCGTTCAAATTCACTGAATTTTCCGAAAATCATACAAAAAGCGAAAATAAAGCCAATTTTCCAGAGAAATATCAATGCAGAAATTAAAATCTGACGAGTGTACTCATCTCCCCAAATCCCTCAAAATCACAATAGCCAATCAGTAAAATCAGCGTAATCAGTGTCCCAGGACAACTTCCGCTAAGCATCCCAGGGCAAGCACTTTTTTATTGTGCATAAACCATTCATTAGCAAATCATTAACAAGTCTCAAAGATTTGTTAAAACTATCGTGTACATGTTACAAATCGTCTTGTTCTACGTCTAACAGTTACAAACTAACTAATTAAACTAAAGGAGGGAATATGAAAAAGCTGGGTCTTATCATGGCGGGATTTGCAATGATCGTCATGGCAGCCTGTTCAAGCACCAAAGTAACGTCTTCCTGGCGTTCCAATGATGCACAGCAACTGCAAAAGGATAACAAAATAATGGTAATGGCGCTGGTACCTCAGAGAGACCGTACCCTGCGCAGCCAGATGGAAAATTATACCGTATCGGAACTGAGAAGAAAGGGATATAATGCCGTATCTGCACTCCAGACCTACGGCCCCAACGACATGGCTAAAATGAATGAAAAGCAGGTGTTGAAGCAATTACAGGGTAGTGATGTAAACCAGATCATGACCATTGTAATGCTGGATAAAGGCAGGGAAAGAAACTTTGTTCCCAGTTATTCACCTTACGGCTACTATGGCTTCTGGCCTTATTACTCTATGTGGTCGTCCAGGATGTATGCACCGGGATACTATACCTACAACACCAAGTATCAGTGGGAAGCTAACCTGTATGATATGAAAAGCGGACAAATGCTGTACTCCGTACAGTCACAGTCTTTCGACCCGCCAACAACGGAAAGAATGGCCGTATTATACGCCCAGCAGGTAGTAAAAGATATGGCTAAACAACAGTTGTTAGCAAAACAGTAAACGGTAATAAATAGGGAATAAACAGCCGCGGGCTTTTAGTTTTTGTACACTAAAACTAAAGGTCAGCGGCTATTTACTGCGAGCTGGTTGGATTTTACGGGAAATCGGTGTAAGTTTAACGCCCTTTTAAATCCAGTTATGTTCGAAGTAACCGTTAATGAAGACATATACCTCCGGCAGCTACAGGTGCAGGATGCCCCTTTGGTATATAAACAACTGGATGTATCGCGTAAAAGCCTGCGCAGATTTTTACCCTGGGTAGATTATAATACCAACGAAGAACATTCCCTCCGTTTTATACAGCTGATGTTACGCAAAGCCGAAGAACAGGAAGCCATCGCACTGGGCGTATGGTACAAAGAAGAGTTTTGCGGTGTTATTGATCTTCATGGATGGGATCACCAGTTGCAGAAAGCAGAAATTGGGTATTGGATAGGAGAAGATTTTCAGCGGAAAGGCATTGCCACCGCTGCGTGCAAAGGACTCATTTCCTTTGCCTTCAAAAAACTCCACCTGAATAAAATAGAGATCCGCTTTGTGCTGCAAAACGAACGTAGCGGGCAAATCCCGATCAGACTGGGATTTGCCAAAGAAGGAACCCTTCGCCACAGCGCCAAACTGCACGGGCAGTATGTGGATATGGTGGTAATGGGCGTGTTGCGGCAGGACTGGAAATATTAGCTTTTCAGCTGGTTGCGTACTTTACTGTGTTTCTTACCGTAAAATTCATAGATCGCCATCCCTATCGCCATCCATACGATGAGACGCAGCCAGGTATCCCAGGGCAGGAACGCCATCATCACCGCGCAGGTGATAATGCCCATCAGCGGTACAAAGGGAACCCACGGTGTTTTAAATGCCCTCGGTGCGTCCGGCATAGAATACCGCATGATCCAAACCCCCGCGCATACGATCACAAACGCCAGCAGGGTACCAATGCTGGTCATCTCCCCTACTACCCTTACCGGTACCAGTGCCGCAAACAAACTTACAAACACACAGAAAAGGATATTCGATTTCCACGGGGTACGGTAACGGGGATGAACATCCGAAAAGATCTTTGGCAGTAGCCCATCTTTAGCCATACTGTAAAATACCCTCGATTGTCCCCAGAGATCTACGAGGATCACGGAGGTATAACCTACTATGATGGCCAGGATAATCATTTGCCCCAGCCATTTGTAAGGCGTGTGTGCAATGGCAATAGCCACCGGCGCCGCACTGTTTTTAAACTCTTTATAGGGCGCCAGTCCGGTGAGCACATGGGAAAAAAGAATGAAAAGAACCGTGCAAACAGCCAGCGATCCGAGGATGCCTATAGGCATATTGCGCCGCGGATTTTTGGTTTCCTGCGCCGCGGTGCTCACAATATCAAAACCGAGGTATACAAAGAAAATAACCCCTGCTCCCCGTAGAATACCGGATATGCCGTATTCTCCAAAGGTGCCTGTGTTTTTAGGAATATATGGGGTGAGATTAGCCGGTTGTATATACTTCCAGCCCAGGGCAATAAAAACAAGCACTACGCCCACTTTGAGCGATACCACTACTGCGTTCCAGATGGCCGAGCCTTTGGTGCCGCGCATCAGGATAGCCGACATGAGGATGATGACCAATGCTGCAGGAAGATTGAAATAGCCGTGGGTGGTGACACCGTTTGCCAGGGTTATGGTTTCAAACGGGGAATGTGAAAACTGCGCCGGAATGTAAATTTTGTATCCTGCAAGGAAGGCTACCAGGTAGTTAGACCAGCTAATGGCCACTGTGGCAGCTCCTACCGAAAATTCAAGCACCAGGTCCCACCCGATGATCCAGGCAAGCCGCTCCCCCATCGTCGTATAGGCGTAGGTGTATGCACTCCCCGCCACAGGGATCATGGAGGCAAATTCAGCATAGCAAAGACCGGCAAAAGCACAGCCAATACCTGCCACTATAAAGGAAAGTGTAACTGCCGGCCCGGCGTTATTGCCGGCTGCGGGTCCCGTAAGGGAAAATAACCCAGCACCGATAATAACACCCAGGCCCAGCATCAGCAGCTGAAAGCCATTCAGCGTGCGTTTGAGGGTATCTTTACTTTCACTGGCCGACTCGTTGAGCAGCCATGATAAAGGCTTTTTGTAAGATTGATTCATGTTGTATACCCTACTGTTTTAGTAGACTGGTCCGCGAAAGTAGGATATATTTATGAATTTAAGCCAGATCACAGATTCCTATCGCCTGGCGGAGCGATGCGATCTGGTCTTTATGGGCAGGAATAAACTCCTGGGCCACATGGCCTTTAAAGCCGGTTTCGTAGATTGCTTTCATAATAGCCGGGTAGTACAGCTCCTGGGTTTCATCAATTTCATGACGGCCAGGTACTCCGCCGGTATGGTAATGCGCAAAATATTCGTGGTAGCTGCGGATATTACTGATTACATCCCCTTCCATGATCTGCATGTGGTAAATGTCGTATAACAGCTTAAAATTGGGAGAGCCCACTGATTTACACAGTTCTACGCCCCAGGCGGTATGATCGCACTGGTAGTCGGGGTGATTTACCTTGCTGTTCAGCAGCTCCATTACCAGCGTTACCTTTTTCTTTTCTGCATAGCCGATAATGCGTTGTAAGCCTTTGGTACAGTTTTCAATGCCCTGCTGGTCGCTCATGCCGTTACGGTTGCCTGAAAAGCAGATCAGGTTGGTAAAACCGGCTTTTGCGGTTTCATCTATATAATGCTTAAAATACTCTTCCAGTTTATCGTGGTGGGCAACGGTGTTAAATCCTTTGCCAATATTCCAATCCGGGCCGTTACTGGCTACCATAGCGGTGATCATGTCATTCTTCTTGAGAATGTCGAAGTCTTTCGGATCAACGAGGTCAATGGAATGAATGCCTATTTGTTTGGCCGCCTTACACAGTTCATCCAGCGGCATGTTATAACACCATGCGCATACCGAGTGGTTAATTTTGCCTTTTAATTCTTCACCTACTGCCAGATCGTGTGCAGCTACCCTGGTAGAGAGGGATGATAACGCGGTGGATGCGAAGGCCATTGTGGCTACTTTCTTAATCATATCGCGGCGAGAGTTTTCCTGATGCATAAAAAGGTTTGCTTTAAAACTGCCATCAATGTAGGCGAAATTATGTTTACTTACAAGCTCCCGCCGCCTTTTTTGGAAGGAAAAGAGCGTGGAAATACGGATTTTATTTTTCCCGTAGATCCAACCGCGCTCATCCCGCGTTTATATAGTAACTTGCAGTTAGTTTAGATTTTGGTAAGTAATTTGTTTAAGTATTGAAAAGCGGAGGTTGATATGGAAAAAAAATATACTCCCAGTTTATGGATCTGCATCCTGATGGACCTGTTAGGATGCGCCAGTTACGCAGTTCCGGTATTAGGGGATGTCAGCGACTTTATCTGGGCCCCGATTTCTGCCATCATTTTCTACCGTATGTTTGGCGGCACTATTGGTACTTTCGGTAGTGTTTTTAACTTTATGGAAGAGTTATTTCCAGGCACCGATTTTATTCCCACCTTTACCCTCGCCTGGGTATTGAAGCGGGTAAGGGCCCCCAGAAGAACGGTGTCGATCTGAATTATTCTTAAAATAACAAGGGCATTATTAATCAACAGAGATTAATAATGCCCTTTTCTATAAATGGTTAACTCAGAAGCCTCTTGGTCTCATTCCACCACGGCCGCCTCCCGGAGGGAAACCCATCATACGGTTGCCTCTTTCTCCCTTACCGGTATTACCTCCAAACTTATTCAGGAAGTAGGTGAAGCTCACCATAAAGTACTGCTGTAACACATTGCTCTGCACATCCTGGATGTAGTTATCTGCCACGGTGCGGGATACACTGATATATTGCCTCAGCAGATCAAATCCCTGGATCTTGATCATCCCCTGTTTTTTCGGGAATACATACTTTGAAACGTTGGCGTTCCACATGGTAGAGGTAAGGTTATACCCCGCCTGACGGCCACGGTTCATGGTACAGGTAATATCGCTGCCTATCATGAATCCCAACGGCAGATTGATGTTGAAGTCGGTATTGATGTTGTAATCCAGGTAGCGGGTATCATTGGCGCCTGCGCTGGCCTGTGAATAGTTGGTGGCATTGAAATTAACGCTGCCGCCCAGTGAAACGTCAAACAGCTCCTTGTACATATAACTTACGTTGGCGGATTGCGACAACTGCAATGAATTGGTACTGCTGTTAATGCCATTGCTCACAATTACATCTTTATTATAACTCACGGAAGTTCCTGTGTTCAGGTTTTGTCCGGGCGTTTTAGATAAAGGAATGGAGTTGTGCACCATACCGGAAATATTGTAATTGCCATTTACGTTTACCGGCCTTACAGTTTGCTTGCCTGTTTCAGGATCAAGGGTAGTAGCATTGATAATTTTATTCACGGTATAACCGCCGTTCAACCGTGCAAACATACCCCGGAAGGTGATGTTGTTAAACGAGTTGTAATTAACGCTGAGGTTATTGGTGAAAGATGGTTTCAGGTCCGGATTACCCAGCTGGATATACAGCGGGTTACTGTTGTCCGGCACAGGCGCCAGCTGTTGTACGGATGGCTGCTGTGTATTCCCGTTGTAGTTTATGTGTAACCGTTTGTTTTTGGAAAAGGTATAGTTAAAAGATGCCTGCGGAGAGAAGTTGACTGTGTTTTGTGTGATCAGACTATCTTTCCCGGTAAGGAATGAATACGTGTTATTCTCCAGGTTATTAAACAGCACATTTAATCCTATGGAGTAATCATATTTCAGCTTGTTGGTGCGTATAGCAAAGCCGGCCTGCTGGTTCAATGTACTGTTGGTAAAAGAATTGCTCAGCGAGTCGTTCATGATATTGTACTCTCCTTTCGCATCATCATAATCGTAGGTGTATTTGGTACTGTTGCTGTTGTATTTCGTGATGCCATAATTTGCTTCCAGGAAACGGTCCCTTCCCAACGGTTCTGTGTAGGTAAGGTTTACACCTTCATTACGGCTATTGGTATTTATTTGATTGCGCTGATTGAAGTTAACAACACTGTCGGCAGAAACGTAGTTGATACTTGACTTTACGTAGTTCTCCTGATCATTATCACTGTTGTTGTAGCTAAAGTTAAGGCTCAGTGTACGGCCTGCTTTTTTGAACCGTTTGCGGAATAACAGGGTACCACCATAATTTTCATTGTGGCCCTGGCCATCGTTGTAGGTAAGTCCCCTGTTCAATGTATCCTTGTTGGTGTTCAGCGACAGGTTGTCTGTAACACTATAGCTGTTGCCGTTTGTAAGGGAATACGTTGGTGAAAAAATCAGTGAATGAAAGGAGTCGATTGTATATTCCACCCTTGCAGAAAAGCGGTTGTTGCTGTTATCTGTTTGGGAGGTGGAATTGGTGTTATCGTAGTTGGTGGTGGCGTTACCTTGTTTATCTGTACTGAATGTTTGCTTTGCCGTTTTTTGTTCTATATTATTTTTGGTATCATTAAAAAAGTAGCTGCCGTTAACGATCAGGTTTTTACTGAAGTCCTGGTTGAAGTTGAGGCCTGTGTTCCAGTTGCGGGTGATACCGCTGTTGTTACCGCCGCCCATGAGCTGTTGCATACCACGTCCGCCGCCGCGGCCACCACCGCCTCTTCCACCACCGGCAGAACTGAAGCTCATCGCATCCTGTTGGGTATAGCCCATATTGTTTACGTTATTACCGCCGCCGAGCAACGACATCTGCTGGTTTTCCCTGAAGCGGTTTAAGCTGAGGGATACGCCATAGCGGTCGTTGGTGCCATAGCCTGCGGTAGCGCGGCCAAACAATCCTTTCTTTTTATCTTTCTTAATGGTGATGTTGATTGTTTTTTCTGTTTGCCCGTCGTCGATTTGTGTGAACTGTGCCTGGTCTGATTTTCTGTCTATCAGCTGTACTTTATCAATAATATTGGCCGGAAGGTTTTTGGTGGCGAGTTTGGGATCGTTACCGAAAAACGGTTTACCATCTACCAGTACACGGGTAACAGTTTCTCCCTGTGCGGTAATAGCGCCGTCTTTATCTACAGTAACACCGGGTAGCTTCTTCAAAAGGTCTTCTACCACTGCATTTTCACGGGTTTTAAATGCATCGGCATTAAATTCAAGGGTATCTTTTTTAACAACAATGGGTGGCTTCTCGTCCAGTATTTCCACGGCATTCAGATTTACTCCTTTGAGCACCATTGGGATGTTGCCGAGAGATAATTCTTTATGGTCCTGGTTAATCTGTATTGATTTATTGATGGGTTTATAGCCCAGGAAGCTTACGTACAGGCGGTATGCGCCATCGGCGATGTTGGTTAGTTCAAAGTTGCCTTTGTTGTCTGTCATGGTGGTGGTGGCAACGCTGGAGTCTTTTGCGTTCAGTAGCACTACCGTGGCAGCGGGCATGGCATCCCTGGAGGTAGAGTCAGTCAGTTGGCCTTTAATCTTTCCTTGTTGAGCCTGAGCCTGGGCATGTATAATGCCCAAACCCAGTATCAGCAAGAGTTGTATAAGTTTCTTCATAAATGAATTTAACAGGAAAGGGGAAAGTTAGGATGAAATTTATTTATTGTTGTTGCCGCTTACGTAATTTCTCCATTTCCTGTTTCCTGATTTCTCTCATCTGTTCCTGCGTTACTTTTTCTGCACCGGCAGGAATGCTAAGATCCGTATCTGTTACGGCTTTCAGGCTAACGCTTTTTGCGGTGAATGCGCGTTTGCTGCCTTCAGCAGAAAGCACTACGGCGTTGCTGTCGGGCAATAATCCGTTCACCGGCGAGAAACTGAAAGGTAAATCGGTGGTATACCAAACGGTGTAGGTATCGTCCTTCAGCTGTATGGTGGCCTTTTTACAGTTGTATCCTGCAATCTTTTTGGTTTTGTCGGACGACTTGTTATTAGCGGTAAAGATGAAATCTTCTTCTGTATAATAAGTTTTCTTATCATCGCCGAAGGTGCTGAATACCTGTACATACTTCTTATTGGCCAGGTCTACATACTGTGCGTTACCTCCCCGTCCCATCATGCCCATACCCATGCCGCCGGGGCCTTGTCTGCGTGGATTACGGGTGCTGGTATCTCCTTCGGGGCGTTGTCTTCTGCCGCCGAAGCCACCGCCTTCAGGGCGTTCTGTAGTGAGTTTGCCGAGGTTGTTGCTGAAAGTAAATACCTGTTTGAAGGTGATGACATCCGGAATTTCGGGAGCATCGTCGCCACCACGCTGGAATCCGCGCATGCGTTCGGGGTCTGTTTTGGCGGTTACTTCATATTCTATTACTCCTGATTGCTGTGCAAATACAGGGCTGGTAGCAGATAGCAGCGTAGCTGCTGCGATGAATAAACGGATAGTTCGGTTCATACCTGATTGATTTTACAGCAAATGTGAATCTTCGCTTTCATTTTTTGGGTTAAAAAGCTTTATTTACTGTTATTTACTGTTAAGGGCTGTCTGTAAGCGTTAATCTTCCTTATTTACTGTTAATTACTGTTAAGGGATTGTCTTGTTTTCCCTGTGGAATGGATAGTTTTGTAAGGATCTTAAAATCTTTCATGCGACAAAGAATCAGAAATATTCTCATCCTCATGTCTGTCTGTATCCTGGGCATATTTCTGTTCCAGGGGTACTGGCTGTACAATTCATACAAATTAAGAGAGGAACAGTTCAATAAAGAGATCAACGAATCGCTGCGGATGGCCGTGTTCAATAAGCAGTTTTCTGATGTACGCCGCTATATCCGTTATTTCGGGAAAGATAAAGACTCGCTGAAGTTACCTATGCGCGGACTGGCAGATCAGCTGGAAGAAATAGGTATGCCTAAAGGCAGGCGCTTCAAGGGGCAGCATTACGACCGCTACCCGGGGCAGCCCAGGACAACAGCCTTCCCGGGCGACTCACCCAACAGGATATATGTGGATACACTGGCCAGGCAGATTTCTGAGTTCCTCATTACCAGCAACTTACACGACGATAGCACCAATCTTAAAAAACTGGACTCGGTATTCAAAGTGGAGCTGGCCAACCGCCAGATAGCCACGCCTTATGAACTGGATACCTTCCATCTGAACTACAGCGGCTTTGAAAGGGAAACGTTCAGGGACAGCATCCGCCGGAGAGAACCCAGGCAAACGGCTAAAATTCCTTTTAACCCTGCCAGCAACTTATTCGTACAGGCCAGCTTCGATTCTCCCCTGCAGTTTATTTTACAGAAGATGATCTGGACCCTGCTCAGCTCACTGGTATTACTGGTGCTTACTACCCTCAGCTTTATGTATATGCTCAGAACAATTCTTAAGCAAAAGAAGCTGTCGGAAGTAAAGAATGATTTTATCAATAACATGACGCATGAGCTGAAAACGCCCATTGCAACAGTGTCTGCAGCGGTAGAGGCATTACAGAATTTCAATGCGTTGAACGACCAGCGTAAAACACAAACGTATCTCGATATATCAAAAAATGAATTGCAGCGCTTATCAGACCTCGTGGAAAAGGTACTGCATATTGCTGCCGAAGAAAAAGAAGATATTGAATTATTCCGGGAGGAAACAGACCTGAATGAAGTGATTGATAACATCCTTTCCAACCACCAGCTTAAAGCAGGAAAACAGCTACAGCTACGTTATGATAATAACCTGGCCGGCAAAACCGTGTTTGTTGATAAAACACACCTGGCCAGCGCTATCAACAACCTGGTGGATAACGCTATTAAGTATTCCGGCGAACACGTGCAATTATATCTGCAAACCAGCCTTGAAAACGGTATCTTAAAGATCCGGGTAAAAGATAATGGCATCGGCATTCCGAAGGTATACCAGGGCAGCATCTTTGATAAGTTTTTCAGGGTGCCTACCGGCAACCTGCATAATGTAAAAGGATTTGGCCTGGGATTAAGTTACGTGCGGAAAATAGTGGAGATGCATGGCGGCGCCATACAGGTGCAAAGTGAACCGGATAAAGGCAGCGAATTTACCATTATCATCCCTTCTGCTTAACCATATAAAAGAGATCTATGCCCAAAGTATTATTGATAGAAGATGAAGTGCAGCTCGGACAAATTGTGAAAGACAGCCTTGAAATGCGGGGATTTGAAATGTTGTATGCCGCCGATGGCAAAGAAGGGCTGCGTATTTACCAGCAGGAACATCCCGATGTAGTGGTGCTGGACATCATGATGCCCAACATGGATGGCTTTTCGGTGACCGCAGAGATCCGCAAGCAGGATAAATTCACTCCTATCATTTTCCTGACCGCCAAATCCCAGACGGCCGATGTGGTGAAAGGCTTTGAACTGGGCGGAAACGACTACCTGAAAAAGCCGTTCAGTATGGACGAGCTGATAGTGCGTATTACGGCCCTGCTGAAACGTTTCGGCGATAACCCCGGCACCCGTGAAATGGAAGAAGGCGCTGTAACCATTGGCCAGTATATTTTTAACTATACCAAACAAACCCTTGCCCGTAATAATTCCATCGAGTTCCTGTCGCACCGCGAGGCGGCCATTTTACGCCGGCTATACGATAACAAAAATGAGGTAATGGAGCGTAAGGCTGTACTGCTCGACCTTTGGGGAGATGATAATTTTTTTAATGCCCGCAGTATGGACGTATTTATCACGAAACTCCGCCGGTACCTGAAAGATGATTCCCGCGTACAGATTGTGAACATCCGGGGAGTGGGTTACAAACTGATTTTTTAACGGCTCATGGCCGGGTCGGATTCAAAAGTAATATACACACGGGTGCCCTCCACCGTATTCTCCGCTCCGGGCAGGTCGGAGATTTCAATATTAAATTGTTTATGGTACATGGTTCGGTAAAGGGTGGCCCTTTCCATGCATATTTCCATGCCGCGGGAGTGATGGTTGTTGCTTTTCAGCCCGTCGTGATGATATTGCAGGGCCTGTACCCTTCCAATGCCGTTGTCTGTTACTTCGCAGGCATACAGGTTCGGCGCCAGCTGTATCCACTGGATCTGCAGCAGCCGGTTTGTGCTCTTATGCATGAGGCCATGCCAGATGGCGTTTTCCACAAAAGGTTGTACCAGCATACAGGGCACATATAAGGCCGATGGAGAGATCTGGGGATCGGTATAGAGCGTATACTCAAACCCGTTATTGGTGCGTAATTGTTCCAGTTTCAGGTAAAGCTCCAGCAGGTCGGTTTCTTCCTGTAAAGGGATGAAATTCTTATCGGCCAGCATTAACACCTTCCGGAGCAGGCCGGCGAAGCGGGAAATGTATTCCTGTGCCAGCGCCGTTTCCCCGGTCATGAGGGCGGTATAAATGCCGTTGAGGCAATTAAACTGGAAATGTGGGTTCACCTGTGACTTCAGGTTCACCAGTTTTAGTTCGGTGAGCTGCTTGTGGAGAAGAAGCAGGGAAGCCTCCTGTTGGTGGCTGTTCCGGATCATAGCTTCGCTACTGCCTTTGAAAAGAAGGTAACGGGAACGGTAATGCAGACAAAGGAGAAAAAGAATGGCGGTGCCGGCTGCAGCCAGTATCAGCATAACAGTGTGTATAGTGACAGGCATAACCCCCTCGATTTGCTCATGAAAATATACGTCATTTCCGGCAAAAAAGGAGCAAGGGGTAAACCTCTTCAGTTTACGCCTAAACGCTTATCTTTGTTGTTTATGGAACAGTTAGTACAGCAAATAGCAGCCTACAAAGAAGAAATAGCGGCTTTTACGCCTGCCGGCGCAGCGGATCTGGAACAGTACCGCATAAAATTCCTGGGTACAAAAGGTATCGTGAAAGCTCTTTTCGGGGAGATGAAACAGGTACCGAATGACCGTAAGAAAGAATTCGGGCAGATATTAAACGAATTTAAACAACTCGCGGAATCCCGCTACGAGCAATTCAGTGACCTGAAAGATGCTGGTGGCGCAGATGCCGGCGATATAGATTATACGTTGCCTGCCGCCCCTCACCGGTTAGGTACCAGGCACCCTATCAGCCTGGTAAGGAATAAGATCATCCGCATTTTTGAGCGCCTGGGCTTTACCATTGCCGAAGGACCGGAAATTGAAGACGACTGGCACAACTTTACAGCATTGAACTTACCGGAAAATCATCCGGCCCGTGATATGCAGGATACTTTCTTTATCAGCAAAAATCCGGATTGGCTGCTGCGTACCCAAACTTCCTCCGCCCAGGTAAGGGTGATGGAAGAAGGCAAACTGCCTATCCGCATCATCAGCCCGGGAAGAGTATACCGTAATGAAACCATTTCCGCCCGTGCACATTGCTTCTTCCACCAGGTAGAAGGATTGTACATCGACGAAAACGTTTCTTTCGCAGACCTCAAACAAACGCTGTATCACTTTGTCCAGGAAATGTTTGGCGAAAACATAGGCATCCGTTTCCGTCCCTCCTATTTCCCGTTTACAGAACCCAGCGCGGAAATGGACATCGTATGCTTCATTTGCGGAGGTACCGGCTGTAATGTATGTAAGCAAACCGGCTGGGTGGAAATACTCGGTTGCGGAATGGTACATCCAAAAGTACTGGCCAACTGCGGCATCGACCCGGAAAAATATTCCGGCTTTGCCTTCGGGATGGGAATAGAACGTATTACCATGCTGAAATACCAGATTAAAGATCTGCGCCTGTTCTCTGAAAACGACACCCGTTTCCTGGAACAATTTGAAGGAGCAGTGTAAATATTTATTACCAGGCTATTTGGTTATTACATAAATGCAGCGGAATATTCCGCTGCATTTATGTAATAACCGGATGAAAAACCTCAAAAAGTGATTCAAACTATTGCCGTATGCGGCGCAGGCACTATGGGTGCCGGAATAGCACAAATAGCAGCCTACAGCGGATTTACTACTTTGTTGTTTGATATTCAGCAGGACGGCCTGGACAGGGCGAAAGCACAGATTGAGAAGAGCCTGACGGTAGCCGTGGAAAAAGGGAAACTTACCCCTGCAGATAAAGACAGCATCCTGCAGCGGATCCGTTTTACCGCAGCTATCGAAGATTGTGTAGCCGATGTGATCATAGAGGCTATTGTAGAAAGAATAACCGCCAAAACAGCACTCTTTAACCAGCTGGCCGCTATCAATACCGCGGAAACCATTTTTGCTTCCAACACTTCTTCCCTTTCTGTTTCTGAAATAGCTTCGGCTGTCAGCGTTCATCCATCGAGGGTGGTGGGCATGCACTTCTTTAATCCTGCACACCTGATGAAACTGGTGGAAGTGGTAAGCGGAAAGGAAACCGCTCCGGAAGTAGCAGATACCATCTATGAACTGGCAGAGAAGATGGGTAAAGTGCCGGTAAGGGTAAAAGATTCTCCCGGTTTTATTGTGAACAGGGTGGCCAGGCATTATTACCTGGAAGCCATGCATATTGCAGAACGGGGTCAGGCAGACTTCAGTACCATCGACCAGCTGCTGGAAGCAGCCGGGTTTAAAATGGGTCCTTTTGCATTAATGGACCTGATAGGTAACGATATCAACCTGGCGGTAACGCAATCGCTGTATGATGCTTTTGAGCAGGCGCCCCGCTTTAAACCTAATGTACTGCAGGAACAGCGGGTGAAGGAAGGTAAGCTGGGACGTAAAACAGGATTGGGTTTTTACAGGTACGAACAATAACAGGTTTTAGTTATTTTTGAACCTCTTTCAGAAAAAAGAATTTTTGTCTTCATGATTTTAGTCACCGGCGGTACAGGTTTTTTGGGTAGTCATTTAATCCGGGCATTGGTTGCCGCAGGGAAACCTGTGAGGGCATTGTACCGTAAACAACCTTCTCCCCGGTTGCAGGATATTTCCGATAAAATAGAATGGGTACCAGGCGACATCCTGGACGTGTGCGCACTGGAAGATGCCATGACGGATGTAACACAGGTATATCACTGTGCTGCAGTCGTTTCTTTCCAGGCAGCGGACAAAGACCGCCTGCTGAAAATTAATGCCGAAGGCACTGCTAACGTGGTGAATATGGCATTGGATGCAGGTGTTAAAAAGCTCCTGTATGTAAGCTCTGTAGCTGCTATCGGTAGGGCAAAGCCTGGTGCTGCCGTAAATGAGGAATGTGAATGGGAAGACAGTAAAAATAATTCCCGTTACAGCATCAGTAAGTTCCAGGGAGAGATGGAAGTATGGAGAGGTATTGCGGAAGGACTGGATGCTGTGATTGTGAACCCTGCCATTATCCTGGGTGCGGGTTTTTGGGATGAAGGCTCCGGCTCCCTGATCAAAAATGCCTGGAAAGAATTTCCCTATTACACACAGGGTGTAAATGGGTTTGTAGATGTGGAGGATGTGGTAGCTGTCATGATACGGTTAATGGACAGCGATATCAACGAGGAGCGGTTTATCCTGGCAGCAGATAACTGGAGTTATCAGCAGTTATTTACCACTATGGCGCAGGCGCTTGGTAAGAAGCCGCCGCATATTGCGGCAAAGCCCTGGATGGCCGAAGCGGTGTGGCGCCTTGAAAAGGTAAAGGCGATGTTTACCGGCAAACATCCGCTCATCACCAAAGAAACGGCCCGTACTGCCCAGCTCAAAGTATATTACGAAAACAACAAGATCTTAAAGGCTTTACCGGGGTTTCAGTTCCGGCCATTGGAAGAAACCATCCGGAATATTTCTGCCGCCTACCTCCGGGAACGGGGAGTTGGTCTTTCTCAGGATTGAACTGATTTTACTGATTTAGGAATTTGATCACTTTTGATTATAAATGATTTGGGGAGATCTTAGCGGGTATATTCGCTTAGATCTCCCCAAATCATTTATAAAATCCCCAAAAGTAAAATCCCTAAATCAGTAAAATCAGTTCAATCCTGAGTAAGACTACATCCGCTTTCCACTCAAAACAGGAACGCCGCTATAGCTGCTGCCAGTGTTTTGGAGATTTCAGGAGACACTTCCCTGCTCATCCATACCCGTGGTTTTTCGCCCGGTATTACTGCCGCCACAGGTTGCCCGCGGTATTGAAATTCGTAGCACACATTTTCGTAGGAATTCACCTTGCCGAACCGGTTATTGGCGGTAATGCGTATATCTGTATCCGTAGACCTTAATACGCCAGCCGGTTTGTTTTCATTCAGCTCCAGGTAATGAGGGCTTTTAATGATCATTTCCCAGCGTTTTAACGGCTCATTCTTCGTGCCGTTGATCAAGGCATAGCGAAGGTCCGTAGCTGCCGGCAAACTACTTAAATAAGACGGTAAATCGCGGTTGGAAAACACAATTGCCGTAGTGTTCATGGTTTGTATCAACAGGTGTTCCTCATTGCCGTTCAGATAAAAATTAAAGGCGTTTTTCGGGTCTTTGATGAAGGTAGCTTCCGCTACCCCGTTTTTACGGGAAGTAGTGGAATAAAGGCCAAAAGAAATGGTTTTAGCGGTAAGCCAGCCGTCTTTCACCTTCACCGGCCATTCCTGGTCGTTGGTGTATAGCGATGATTTAACGGCAGCGGGCTTGGTAGTGCTGCAACTCCAGAGCAGCAGGGGGAGTAAGGCGGCAAACAAATACTTCATGAAGCGGGTGGTTTTGAATATGCTGAAACGGCGGGAAGTAGTGATGCTGCTTCCCGCCGTTGGATGATTACCTGGTTTCTTTCAGTTTCTCCCACATTTCGGGGATGCGTTTGATCCAGGCAAGTTCTTTCTTTTTTGTCCTGGCTTCTTCTACCGGGGAACCAAAGTATGTTTTACCACCTTCGAGGGAAGCAGGCACCCCGCTTTGTGCGAGTACAACGGCGCCTTTTCCGATGGTGAGATCTTTATTCACGCCTACCTGTCCCCAGAGGATCACATTGTCTTCGATTTTGGCTTTGCCGGCGATGCCTGCCTGTGCAGCAATGAGGCAATTTCTACCGATAACGGTACCATGACCAATATGGATCATGTTGTCCAGTTTGGTGCCGCGGCCTATGATGGTGTCGCCACTTACGCCTTTGTCGATGGTACAGCCGGCGCCCAGTTCCACATCACTCTCAATGATCACTCTTCCGCAACTCTCCAGTTTATCATACATCACTTCGCGCTCTGCTCTTTTCTTAAAGTAAAAAGCATCCGATCCGAGTACTGTTCCTGCGTGGATAATTACGTTGTCTCCGATTTCACAGTAGTCATAAATCGTTACGTTGGGATGAATGAGACAGTTGCGGCCAATGCGCACATGATTGCCAATGAATACGTTGGGTTGAATAACAGTGCCTTCTCCTATCACGGCACTATCGCTGATGGCTTTGGTTGCCGGCTCAAATGGCCTGAATCTTTTAACCAGTTTTACATATGCACTGAAGGGGTCGTCCAGCACCAGAATTGCCTTGCCTTCCGGACAATCTACCTTTTTGTTAATGATAATGATTGTTGCTGCCGATTGCAGACTGGCGTTATAGTATTTCTCAAAGTCAACAAAGGAAATATCTCCCGGTGTAACCTTATGTATTTCATTGATGCCAGTGGCCATCAGTTGGCTGTTGCCAACCAGCTCTGCGCCTATATATGCTGCTATTTCCGTTACTGCAACAGGTGCTTCGAACTTCATATACTCTGAATTATTGAATAATGTTTAAGAGCAACAAAGGTAGTAAATCGGCGATTGCAACAATCAAAATATGAAGGCATGATAACGACGATCAGAAAGTTTCAATCTGCTGTTATCCACAATTATTTTAGTAGTGTGAATAAAATTTTTTGTAAATTTTTTCTTTTGTGATGAAATTCTTTTTAATATTGTGTAGGGAATTTTGTTTCCCTGTACTTACTAACCCATTCACATAACAAGAAAGTCTGATTGTTCCAACGGTCAGACTTTTTTTATTGCCTCTGAAACCCGCATGAATAAAGCGTTACAGCAGATCGCATTTTTATCTCACTAAAATTCATCACTACACCTTCCTTTTTTTCATCCCCATTTCCCGGTAAATGCATAACCCGGGCAACACCCCCGTTTTTTCAATTTTTGGGTTTTTCTGCCCCAAAAAGCAAAAAAAATCTCCTGTCCGGGATAAACTGATTACGCTGATTACATGAATTTTATTTTTGCCTGCCTTCTGCGCGTATCCGTAAAATCAAAAAAGTAAATCCATGTAATCAGCTTAATCAGTTTAATTGTGTGGAACACAAAAAACAAAAGACTTTATATAGCGCTGCTAAACAATTGTGAATGTGGTACTTGTCGCCACAGCCTTGCATCAAAAGCCATGCAGATGTTGCGGATAAATGGTCTTCCTTCAGGCGTAACCACCACCTTCTGAGGCAGTACCTGCACCAACCCATCCCTCTCCAGCTCCTGCAATCGCTGCAGGCCATCAATGATCGCATCACACTGTGTATCTGCCTTGTGCCAGGTAGTTTCAAAATGACACATCAGCTCATGAATGTGCTTCCGCAGTAGTCCGTCTTCTTCGTTCAGTATATGACCTCGCACCACCGGAAACTCACCTTTGTTCACCAGTTCCTGGTAAGCATCCACCTTCTTCTCATTTTGTGCATAAGCATACCAGCTGTCGCCAATGGAAGATGCTCCCAAGCCAACCAGCAGCGATGTGGGAGAATCTGTATAACCCATGAAGTTCCGGTGCAACCGCCCTTGTTGGAAAGCTTTGTGCAACGCCTCTTCCGGCAGTGCAAAATGATCCATACCAATCTCTGTATAACCATTACTGTCGAACAATAACTTACCCAGTTCATACAACTGCCGTTTCTCTTCATCCTTTGGCAGATCTGCTTCTGTATAACGACGCTGACCGGTTCCTTTTATCCAGGGCACATGTGCATAACTGTAAAAAGAGATCCTGTCGGGGCGTAACCGGACAACCTTATCAATTGTATGCTGCATACTTGTAAGCGTTTGCAACGGTAAGCCATAGATCAGGTCAAAGTTGATGGAGGTAAATCCAATCTTCCTGGCGTTCTCTACTACGGATGCCACCATTCCAAAAGGTTGTAAGCGGTTGATGATTTCCTGCACCCGCATATCAAAGTCCTGTATGCCTAAACTGATCCTGCGGAAGCCGAGGTTGTACAACGACTGAAGATGTTCCGGTGTGGTATTGCCGGGATGACCTTCGAAACTTAGGCTGGCATCAGGCAGCAGCTCGGCAGTGCGGTAAATACCATTCAGCAACATGGCCAGGTGCGCTGCACTGAAAAAGGTAGGTGTGCCTCCGCCGAGATGTATTTCCCGGATACGGGGGCGCCCGCCGAAGGTATCCACATACAGCTGCCACTCCTTCAGCAGGGTTTCAATATAAGGGCCCTCTACTCCATGATTAACCGTGATGTGTTTATTACAGCCACAATACGTACACATACTTTCACAGAAAGGCAGGTGAATGTATATACTGATCCCGTCTTTACCATTCGACTCCAGGAATGATTTCTTCAACAGCGCCTTCCACTTCTCCGGATGAAAAGTTTGCTCTTCCCAATAAGGAACAGTAGGGTAACTGGTGTACCGCGGTGCGGCCACGTTATATTTACTGATGAGGCTCATGATTTGATGGTTTATGACAACAATTTTCAACAACATGTTCACTATGGGGCGTCATCACCGGGCTGATGTAAGGAATGCCCAGGTTCAGCCCACGGAGGATCAGCAACACACCCATGATACTGATTGCAACCGGTATCATGCTGCGCATCCGGTTACGAACCGGTATGCTGATGAGGTGACTGAAATAGCTAACACCGGCCATAGCAGGTAAAGTACCTGCACCAAAGGCAGCCATGAACAACATGCCTTTCAGCACATCGCCGGAGGCAACTGCACCGGCAATACCGAGGTATACGAGCCCGCATGGAAGGAGTCCGTTCAGAAAGCCAATGGCATATAAAGTATGGAAGCGCTGTTGCCGTAACAGGTTACCCAGCCGGGATTTTATTTTTGAAGTGAAAATATCCGGGAGATGCCTGTCTTTTGTTAATCTTATGCCGGTGTATTTCAATATTACCAACACAAGCAATAAGCTGCCGATGATAATCGATAACCATTGCTGTAAACCGCCGAGGTATAACTGTCTGCCCAGCCAGCCAAAAACTAATCCGAGAATGGCATAGGCACTGATGCGGCCGGCGTTGTATAACAGGATGCCCGCTAACTTCCGGCTACCGTTAAGATGTTGTACGGGCAGCGTTAATGCAATAGGACCACACATTCCTATGCAGTGAAAGCTGCCCACAAACCCCAGTATAAATGAAGCGATCATAATGCGTATATCTTTTGTAATTTTTTAAATAACTATCCTCAATTAATATTTACCAGTTGTTCCTGGTAATATGGCTGGTCGTTCATGGTCCATGCTATCTTCACTTTATACTGTCCCCTGATGAATAGCTGCCGGCTAACCAATTGCCGCCCTGATTGGTCGGGTTGAAGCGGCATGAATATATCTTTGCCTGAATCGGAAGGCCGGTAAAAGGTTACTTTACCGGTGATTTGTTTGTTCCGCAGCTCAACTGGAACAGAGATCAGTACAGCGGTATCTTCCTGGGATACAGCAACAGGAGCAGATAATTTCCCGGCATTTTCTTTTCCATCAATTACCTGCTGGTATTTTAATTCCTCGCCGTAGTAATCAGGCGTTACCATATCAACCCTGGTACGCATGCTTTTGGTAACCAGCGTTAAAATGCCGGCGGCGAATATTACAAACACTATGATGATCTTATGTCCCCAGTTCATGGTAATAATTTTTTAAGATGTGAACGCCCTGTCCTGTTTATTGCACCGGTCCTAAAAACGTGGTGCGTAAACGGGTAATTCTTTCGTTGTGCTCATACAGCCCGATATATAAAGTTGACTTACGCTGGTGTACAGCTGTTTTTGGCAATACAATAAAGAAAGTACCTTCTCCCTGTCCTTCGGCCTTTACATGGATCACGGCATTGCCAATCATGGATACCACGCCGCTTTCATCTTCCAGTTTCAACCCGAGTGGAATATCCCTGCCGGTTTTATTGAGGAGTTTAATACGGTACAGGTTCGACAAACTATCGGTACCTCTTTCCTGGTACAACATACCTGCTGTGCGCATAATAGTGCCGCTTACCGGTTTCCGGCTGCCCAGCATAAAGCCGATGGCAGTGAGTAGTACCACCAGTACTGAGGAGTATACTTTGAGCCGCGGCGTAAAGCGCAGCTTTTGTTTGCTGGCGATGCCGTTTTCGGAAGCATACCGGATCAGTCCTTTCGGCCGGCCGGTTTGTTCCATCATAAAATCGCAGGCATCAATACAGGCCGTGCAGTTTACACACTCCAGCTGGGTGCCGTTCCGTATATCTATCCCCGTAGGACATACCTTTACGCACTGCATGCAGTCGATACAGTCGCCATGTGCCCGGGAATCGTCTTTACGGAACTTTCCACGGGGTTCTCCCCTTTCATAATCATAAGCCACCAAAATGGAGTTCCTGTCCAGCAATACCCCCTGTAAACGGCCATACGGGCATACAATCGTGCAGATCTGCTCCCTCATAAAGGCAAATACGCCATAAAACACCCCTGAAAACACGATGATGGCAATAAAGCCGCCGGTATGTGCCGACAGGGGTTCGGTGATAATCCTGCCCAGCGCTTTGGCCCCGATGATATAGGCCAGGAATATATTGGCAATGAGAAAAGACAGTGCATAGAAGGCAAGGTGCTTGCCTGTTTTCCGGACAATTTTATTGGTGTTCCAGGGCGACTGCTGCAACATTTTTTGCGCCGCCGCATCTCCTTCTATCCAGTATTCCAGCCGGCGGAACAGCAGCTCCATAAAAATGGTTTGTGGACACATCCATCCGCAGAAAAGCCTTCCGAAGGCCATTGTAAACACTACTATAAAAAGAATGAACGCCAGCATCGCCAGTCCGAAAATGAAGAAGTCCTGCGGCCAGAAGATGGCGCCAAAAAGTATAAACTTCCCCTCCACCACATTCAGCATAAACAAGGGCCTGCCATTTATTGAAATAAACGGCAGGCTGAAAAAAACGCTAAAATACAGGAGGCTCACCCAACTCCGGATATTATACCAGCGGCCTTTTGGTTGCTTTGCATAAATCCAGTTGCGTTTGCCTTGCCCGTCAACGGTAGCTATTGTATCTCTGAATGTGCTGTTGGTCATAATGGCTGCTTTATTCTTTCTGTCCCTGTGGTTCTTTGGCATTCGGCGGATTAGTGCCGTGTAAGGTTTTGATATAGCAGGCTATCTGCGCCAGTTGTTTGGGCGAAAAATCTTCCTGCCAGGATTTCATTCCTTTATCTGCCACGCCGTATTTAATTGTTTTAAACACATCATTGAGTTTGCCGCCATGCAACCAGTAGTCGTCGGTAAGGTTGGGGCCTACCACACCTTGTCCCTGAGGGCCATGACAAGGCGCACAGCTGGAAACAAATATCTTTTGCCCTGCAGCTATATCAGCCGGATCGGTAAGCATGGTTACATTGTTTTCATCGATGTTGTTGGCTGCTTTTTTCAGGTATTCCTGTTTGGCAATGGCTGCTTTTTCTTCTGCCACCGCCAGTTCTTCCAGCTGGCTGGGCGCAGAGTGGGAAACTTCTGTACGCCAGAAATATACGATGGCAAAGCAAACGGTAAATACATATCCCCATTTCCACCAGGGAGGTGTAGGATTATTGAGTTCATGGATGCCATCAAAATCATGGCCCATGTCTTCTTCTGCTTCTGCCACTGCATCTATCGTCCGGGTTTTATTGATTTTTTCCAGCCACGACACCCTGGGTTTACCAGGCGCCACTGCTTTCGCCGGTTTACGTTTTCTTTTGATGCCTACCAGGTAGCGCAGCAGGAATAAAAGACTGATGATTACCGCCAGCTCCAGTATAATAACGGATATTAACAGGTAGAAAGAGGTTTGCGACAGCCTTGTAAAATAAGTGCTGGCAGTAGTGGTAGCCTCTTGTGCAAAAGCGCTGTTGCTCATGAGTGTCAGCATAACAATACCACCAACCAGTAAAGCTTTACCGGCATCTTTCTTCATCTTCTCCCTGAAAATATCCATAGCGCCCAGTACTGCATTGGCCAGGATGCCGATGGCCAGTAATAATCCTCCTGCTACTACCAGTAATACCAGGGCTACCGGGTCAGATAATTCCGAAGGCGCCTTTGCTCCACCATCCGCAAAGGCGGGGATACTGCATAATAAACTGCCGGCAAGTAGTTGTATAAACTGCTTATTCATTGTTTTTCTTTTATTGGGCATTTGTGTCGTCATTATCTAAAGGAATACGGCTGATATGATCCACCATTTTCTTATCGGCTTTAAAAGCCCATAGTGAGGCCACCACAAAAAAAGTGGTAAACAACAGCAGCGATGCCATCGGGTAAATACTGATGCCGGCTATAGATCCCAGGTAATTAATGAACTTCATGAGATTGCGTTTTAAAATTCAGCGTTATCGGCTACCGGTGCAGATTTGGGAGCGGATTTAATATCTTTTCCCATCCTTTGCAGGTAGGCTATTAATGCAATAATTTCACGGTCTGCTTTGATGGGCAGCTTATCCTTTTGCAGGGATGCTGCAATGCCCTGTGCCTGTTTCTCCATGTCGGCAATGGCCTGTTGTTCGTAACCTGCCGCATAGGGTACACCCAGCTTCCGCATTACATTGATCATGGCCGGCGTTTTACCTTTATCCACTCTTTCTTCGAACAGCCATGGATAGGCAGGCATAATAGAACCCGGCGTCATGGAGGTAGGATCCAGCATGTGATTAAAGTGCCAGGAGTCCGGATACTTGCCACCGATGCGGGCCAGATCCGGACCGGTACGTTTGGATCCCCACTGAAACGGATGATCGTATACAAATTCCCCGGCTTTAGAGTATTCGCCATAGCGGGCGACTTCATCCCGGAAAGGACGGATCATTTGTGAGTGACAGTTATAGCAACCTTCTCTCAGGTAAATATCACGTCCGTGCAGTTCCAGCGGAGTATATGGCTTTACACTGCTGATAGTAGGAATATTACTGCGGATCAGGAAGGTAGGCATCATTTCCAGCAGGCCGCCAATGGCTACCACAACCAGGCTGAATACCACCAGTTGTATAGGACGGCGTTCTATCCAATTATGCCAGTGTGCTTTACCGTGTGTAACAATTTCTTTTGGTAACGCAGGCGCTTCCGCTGCTTCGTTGGGAATAAACACCCCCTTGCGGATTGTTTTGGTAAGGTTAACAATCATCAGTACCAGGCCGCTGATGTATAACATACCGCCCACTGCACGCAGCGCATACATAGGAACGATAGTGGTAACTGTTTCCATGAACTGGTACTTCAGTTGTCCTTCTTCCGTAAACTGTTTCCACATCATGCTCTGCGTAAAGGCCGCCCAGTAAAGAGGAATTACATAAAAGATAATGCCCAGTGTGCCGATCCAGAAGTGGGTATTCGCCCATTTGCGGGAAAAAAGTTGGGTGCCAAAAATGCGTGGGATCATCCAGTAAAGGATGCCGAAAGTAAGGAAGCCGTTCCAGCCCAGCGCTCCTACGTGAACGTGCGCAATGGTCCAGTCGGTATAGTGGCTGATGGCATTTACATTTTTCAGTGACAGCATCGGTCCTTCAAAAGTGGCCATGCCATAACAGGTCAGCGCTACCACAAAAAATTTAAGGATCGCATCTTCCCTTACCCGGTCCCAGGCGCCGCGCAGGGTAAGCAGGCCGTTGAGCATACCTCCCCAGGAAGGAGCAATAAGCATAATACTGAATGCTGTTCCCAGCGATTGCGCCCATTCAGGCAAAGCGGTGTACAGCAGGTGATGCGGGCCGGCCCAGATATAAATAAATATCAGCGACCAGAAATGGATAATGGACCAGCGATAGGAATACACCGGTCTGTTGGCGGCTTTAGGTACAAAATAGTACATCAGTCCCAGGTAAGGCGTAGTGAGAAAAAACGCTACCGCATTATGTCCATACCACCACTGTACCAGCGCATCCTGTACGCCCGCATACCAACTGTAACTTTTGAACAGGGATAAAGGGAATTCAAAAGAGTTAATAATATGTAACATGGCAATGGCTACCCAGGTGCCAATGTAGAACCAGATGGCTACGTATAAATGTGATTCGCGCCTGCGGAGGATAGTGCCCAGCATATTGGCGCCAAACACTACCCAGATGAGGGTAATGGCAATATCAAACGGCCATTCCAGCTCTGCATATTCTTTACCGGTGGAGTAGCCCAGGAAGAGGGTGAGAGCGCCTCCGGCGATGATAGCCTGCCAGCCCCAGAAATGTATTTTACTCAGCAGATCGCTGAACATACGGGCTTTACAAAGCCGTTGCAGGGAATAATATACCCCCATGAAAATACCATTGCCCACAAATGCAAAAATAACGGCGTTAGTATGTACGGGTCTTAACCGGCCAAAGGTAATAGGGGCAAATCCAGCGTTAAGGCCGGGGATCACCAGTTCCAGCGCTGCCCATAACCCGGCCAGCATGCCTATCAGCCCCCAGAACACACAAGCGTAGGCAAACCATTTCACCGTGCGGTTGTCGTAATAAAATTTTTCGAGTGACATAGTGGTATTTAAAGGTGTTGATAAATGCGTTTATTCGTTAACGTTATCCCGTTTATCTTCAAAGAGGATGCGGTGTGCCGGTGAAAAATCATCTTCAAACTGCCCGTTTTTTACAGACCAGATAAAGGCGGCGAGGAAGCCTATGGCTACTAGCAAACTAACACCGAGTAAAATGATGATAACGCTCATGGCTATTTATTTTATGAGAATAAACCGGGCTGTTTCCAATGCCTGCAACGCATGTATTTCGTTGGCGCCAAAGGAAAAAACGTCACCGGATTCAAGGATGGTAACTTCGTCGTTCAGCATAAATGCAATTCTCCCTTCCAGTATCAGGATCATGGCCTGGGCCGGCGATGTATGCGGCGGAATCTGGTGTCCCTGCTGCATAATGAGCAGGGTGGCGTCAAAGCGTTTGGTTTTCAGTATAGCACAACTCTTCACTTTTTCATTTCCCGCTACCTGCATTACGTTCATTCCTTTCATGGATGGTGTATTGTGATGTAATACATACTTCCTTTCCGGCATGCCTCACCCGTTGCGTGTAAACAGCCTTTTTCAGTGGCTGTTTACACGCCCATTTCATTCGGGCTCATTTGAGGTTTTGCTTAGATTTACTGTGTATGTTTCGTGTGATAGCAAAGGTAACAGTAGCTTACCTTTACTACTATGACTTTACTCAATCAGGAATATGACTTTTATCAGTCATTTGCTGCAATGCTTTGCTGTAAAGCCTTTTGCCCTGCCATTCACTGCAACTGAAAGTGATGAGGATAATGCTGATAGAGCTGGCCGGCATCAGTATGGCCGCTACCAGCGGCGATAAAATTCCCTGCACTGCAAAGTATAAGCCGGTAATATTATACAGCAGCGATAATATAAAACTGATGAGGATAATACGTTTGTTAGCTTTACACAACCGGATAAAAGAGAACAGCAATGGCAGCTGATCCGCATGCAGTATGCCATCGCTGGCAGGCGTAAAATTGTTACTGTCTTCTGTCAGTGAAATCCCGATATCACTTTGTTTCAGTGCACCGGCGTCATTTAACCCATCACCTATCATCATTACCTTTTTTCCTTTTTTTTGCAGGGAGATGATATAAGCGAGTTTATCTGCCGGTTGTTGCTCAAAAAGAAGCGTGGCATTGTTGCCCATCAGCTGACCTAATTGCGTGATAGTATGATTATTATCTCCTGAAAGTACAGATAAGGGATAAACAGATTGCAATTGTTGCATCAACTGCCGTAAGCCGCTCCGGTAGCTGTTGCGGATTGTGAATAACCCGCAGAGCTTTTCGTTGATGGATACATACACGATGCTGCCCTCCTGCTCATTTTTACGATGCGCGCCGGTAAACGCTGCATTGCCCAGGCGGATAAAGAATCCATCTACCCATCCGCATACGCCTTTACCCGTAAAATGTTGGAAGTCGTGTATATGCCGCGACACCGGATCGCCGCAATACTGAACAATTGCCCTGCTTAAAGGATGAGTGGATTGTGCGGCCAGCGTGGCTATCATTACTTCCTGCCCCGGAGTAAGTACATCGCCGTAATAAATAACGGAGCTGCCTGTTTTACCGGTAAGGGTACCGGTTTTATCGAATACAATATGTGTGGCGTTAGCCATGTTTTCAATGGCCTGTGCATTACGCAGGTAAAACCGGTGCCGGCTGAGGATCCTTAAAATATGTCCATTGGTAAAGGAAGAGGCCAGCAGCAATGCACAGGGGCAGGCAATGATCAGGATGGCCGTAACGGCAGGCCATATACGCGCCGGTTCATGTACCCACCAGTAAGTTGCAGTAACCGCTGCAATAAACAGCACTGCCCACGTAAAATAACGGCTCAGCAGGTGAACAAAAGACACCTGCTTTTCTTCTTTATTCCTTAGTTCATCACGGTTCCATAAACTGGTGAGGTAACTCTGTGCTACTTCTTTAATGGTCAATATTTCCAGGTTGCCGTCGAGCTGCCTGCCGCCGGCATAAATAATTTCTCCGATCGATTTGCTGACGGGCGCCGACTCCCCGGTTACGAAGCTGTAATCTATCAGTGCTTTTCCTCTCACAATAATACCATCTGCCGGTACCAGTTCATTGTTATGAATACGGATGGTATCGCCGGTTTTCAGCTCAGGAAGCGTGGTCGGAATTTCCTTATCTTCTTTTATAACGCTCACGGCTATGGGAAAGTAAGCGGTATAGTCGCGGTCAAACGAAAGCCCCTGGTAAGTTTTGTCCTGTAATACCCTTCCTATCAGCATAAAAAATACGATGCCTGTCATGGAATCAAAATATCCCGGCTGACCATTGATCACTTCTGCAAAGCTGCGTATAAAAGTAACGAAGATGGCGAGCACAATAGGCACGTCTATATTGAGGAACCCATGTTTTAACCCGCTCCAGGCCGACTTATAAAACGCCTGTGCGCTGTAAAGTAATACCGGCAGGGCGAGTACCAGGTTCATATACCGGAACAGGCGGTTAAATGTTTCATCAAGACCGCCCGCACTGGCAAAGTAATCGGGGAAACTCAACAGCATGATATTACCGAAACAAAATCCGGCTACACCGAGTTGGTACACCAGCTGCCTGTTAACAGCGGGCTTTTTGCGCTGCAGGTCCTGCAGGCTGATGTATGGCTCATAACCGATGGCGGTTAATATTTCTGCAACCCTTCTTAAAGAAGTCCCGGTATGTGAATAGATGATCAGTACCTCTTTCTTGCTAAAATTAACAGTTACCCGCTGTACCCCTTTCTCCAGCCGGTGCAGGTTTTCCAGCAGCCACAAACAGGAGCTGCAGTGAATTTGCGGGATATAGAAGGAAACATGTGTTTGGGTATCATCCCTGAAAAGATAGAGTTGCTGCGCAATTTTTTCGTCGTCCAGGAAGGCAAATTTATCGCTTCGCACCGCTACCCGCTGACTGATACCGGGTTTGCTGTTAAGGTCGTAATATTCACAGAGGTCGTACTGGTTCAGTATTTCATATACGGTTTTACATCCCGTACAGCAGAATACTTTATCGGATAGTGTGATATCGTTGTCAGTACAGTTTTCCCCGCAGTGATAGCAGGTAGTGTTGGTATTGGTTTGCGAAGAAACGGCCATCAGTCAATAATTACGTTATTAATTTCATGTTCGGTTACTACAACGGTATGGCCGGGAATAGCGGCGGGGTAAAGGATATTTTGTTCTACGTATATCCATTGCTGTATGAGCTGCTCTGTGATGAACAGATCGCCTATACATAATTTGTATGCCGGACTCCATTGTGCCTGCAATTGGTAATTGCCGGAAACCTGGCGGATTTTCTGAAGCAGGAGCAACACTTGTTGAAACGATTGCTGGATGCTGTTATAAACAGTTTGTGGTATATTTTTTTTGTTATTATTAAGCGCAGATGAATTGCGGATTACCGGGAACAGCACTGTTGATTCTTTTCGTATCAGCTGGGCTGTTTCGGCTTGTAATTTCCCGAACAGGAGTTGTTGCAGATCTGCGGCCGGCGGGGCGGTGTGGTCTTCCTGCCGGTCCAGGTTAAAGTAGGTCATCACCTGTTCTGTTTGATGGCTGATGGGGAGATGGAATTTGCTGGCAATCACATTGCATAAATTGCCGGGTGTTAATTCATGAAAGTTGATAATAGAATAAGCGAGCATGAACATGGTCTTTTGAACTATTACAAAAGTACCGGTCGCAGCAGAGGGGCGCAATGATATGCGTCAAGGGAGGATATGATATTTATCAGGATTGGAGCTACTCCTGCAGGTTTGCAGTTCTGACAATTTCGGGGAGGTCGAGCAGGCGGATCTTTTTGCCTTCCAGTTCTATCATGCCGTCTTTCTTGAATTCAGAAAGTAGCCTGATAGCGGATTCGGTGGCTGTGCCTACGAGGTTGGCAATTTCTTCGCGGGAGAGGCGCACACTGAGGGTATGACCATCTTCTTCGAGGCCGTAAGTTTCTTTGATAAAGAGCAATGTTTCTGCGAGGCGTTCCCTTACCGGCTTTTGCGCCAGGTGGGTTATTTTCAGTTCTGCTTTGCGCAGTTCGCTTGATAAGATACGCATCATTTCAAAAGAAAGGGATGCATCTTTCTGTAGAATATTGAGAAACAGATCTTTAGGTATAAAACAGATGGAAGAATCTTCGAGGGCAGTAGCGGTAGCGGTGTACCTTTCGTTGCTCAGGAGGGCTTTGTAGCCCATGATATCGCCGGCTTTCACCAGGCGTATGATCTGTTCCCGGCCATCATCGCCGCTGTGCGACAGCTTTATTTTGCCGTCGTTTACACAGTACACGCCAAAGGGATAAGCTCCTTCATGGAAAATAACCTGTCCTTTTCTGTATACTGAGCATACTTTGGCTTCTGCAATCTGATCGAGATTGCATTGTTCCGCCTTGCAGAATATTGATGAGAAGCGATCCTTGCAATGATGACATGAAGGATTGTGGAACGATGTAGCCATAATCAATTTGCAAAAGTACTAATTTACGGCTCCTTAACCAAAGCAAAAGCATTCGTGGCTCTTTATTATTATATTATTTATAAACCATATGAGGTATTAACCCGGTTCACACCTGAAGGTAACAAGGCGTGCCTGGCCGACTATTTTAAAGTGCCTTCAGATGTGTATCCTGTAGGGCGACTGGATTATGATAGCGAGGGTTTGCTGATCCTTACAAATGATAAGACATTGAACCAGCAGTTATTGTTGCCGCAACACGCGCATGAACGGGAGTACTGGGTGCAGGTGGATGGCGCCATAACCGCAGAAGCGGTGCAGCGCCTGGAAGCAGGGGTACAGATCAATGTAGATGGTAAGTTATACCGCACCAAACAGTGCCGGGCGGAAATATTTGAGGAAGAGCCGTTGTTGCCGCCACGCAACCCGCCCATCCGTTTCCGTAAAAGTATTCCCGCGCCCTGGATCAGGATGGTGCTCCAGGAAGGCAAAAACAGGCAGGTGCGCCGGATGACTGCCGCCGTAGGCTTTCCTACGTTGAGGCTTGTCCGTTATCGTATGGAAGATATCACCATTGCGGGCATGCAATCAGGAGAGATGGTGGAACTGAGCCGGGAAGAGATCTACCGGAAGTTAAAGCTAAGGACAAAGTAGCCATTGTGGCCCATTGGCATGACAGTATCCTCCGGGTTGGGCCGCAGCTGCCCGCCGCCCTCCCCCGCTTTTTGCTTTAAGCTTTATGCTTTCAGCTTTTTTAACTAGGTTTGTCACCTACAAATTTCTATTATGCTGAAATCAATGACCGGCTTCGGAAGGGCAGAAAGCGCAAGAGGCGAAACTAGTATCGTAGTGGAGATCAAATCGCTGAATGGAAAGCAGTTTGAGGTGAATCTGAAGTTTTCTCCTTTGTTAAGACCCTATGAATTTGACATCCGTACCCTAATGCAGCAAACGTTGCAGCGCGGCACCCTTGATGCAACAATCAATATCCGCCAGAACGGCGCCACCCGCCCGGTTGTGATCAATACAGACCTTGCGAAATATTATTACCAGTCCATCACTATGCTGGCCAACCAGCTGGAACTCCCGCAGGGAGATATGCTCAACGTGCTGATGAAATTACCGGAAGTGGTAAGTCCGGCATCAGAGCAAATGACCGAAGAAGAATGGAAAGATGTGGAAGACACGCTGCGCGAAGCCCTGATAGACCTGGATACACACCGCCAGGATGAAGGACTGATGCTGGAAGCCGATCTGCAGCAACGCATTGATAATATCGATACCTATATGCAGAAGGTACGTGAACTGGATCCGCTCCGTAAAGACCGTATCCGTCAACGCCTCGAAGGACTGCTGGCCGAGCATGTAGGAAAAGAAAATGTAGATGGCAACCGCCTGGAACAGGAACTGATCTTCTATCTGGAAAAACTGGATATCTCAGAAGAACTCTCCCGCCTGGAAAATCACCTGCGTTATTTCAGGGAAATCCTGAAAGACAATGATTCTGCCAAAGGCAAGAAGCTGGGTTTTGTGTTGCAGGAAATAGGCCGTGAAATCAATACTACCGGTTCCAAAGCCAACGACGCCGGTATACAGCAATGGGTGGTGCTGATGAAAGATGAACTGGAAAAAGCCAAAGAACAAGTATTAAACGTTTTATAGTAAGGCGAATACCGTATGAACAAACTTTTCCTGGCCACAGCGGGCTTATTACTTTTGGCTGCAGCCTGCATGCCACCTAAAATGGACACTTACGAAAAGAACCTGGAGATTCCCGGGCATGAGTGGACATATGACTATAAACCATCTTTTGAAGTAAAAATACAACCGGAAGATACTGCGTACCTTTACAATATCTGCGTAAACATCAGGCATACCGATGCTTATCCTTACAGTAATATCTGGTTATTGGTAGGTACACAGTACCCTGGCGACAGCATATTAAAGGAACAGCGGGTAGAACTGCCACTCGCAGATGTAACCGGCAAATGGTCCGGTACCGGCCTGGATGATATTTATGAACACCGTATCTTCATTCAGCAACGTGCTATTTTTAATAAACCAGGTACCTACAGGTTTACCTTTGAACAAAATATGCGGCAAAATCCGCTCCCCCATGTAATGAATGTTGGCTTGCGGATTGAGAAAGCCGGCACAAGGCCATGATGAAAAGAATTTTCAATAAAATGCAGGAAGGGAAATCCGTTTCCTTCGTTTATTTTTTAGTAATGGCGTACACAATTGCCGCACTGGTTTGGTGGGGCATTTTGCTGTTCAGACAAAGTGAACAGATCCGCCGCTTTGAACAACAAAACCTTTCTTTGCGGGTAGACAGCCTCGCACAACCGGTAGAACATCAGCTGCAACTGGAACGGATCAACAAAGAAGAGCACATGCGCTCTTTTAAATACCTGGGCGAAGGTCTTATCTTTTTAGGAATCATTTTGCTCGGCGCACTTTTTGTTTACAGGGCCGTGTGGAAGTATATGAAGCTCAGCAGGCAGCAACAGAATTTTATGATGGCCGTAACGCATGAATTAAAATCACCTATCGCTGCCGCTAAGCTGAACCTTGAAACGATCCGCAAACATAAACTCGACGAAGAAAAACAACTGAAGCTGATCAATAATACCATCCGTGAAACCAACCGCCTCGACCAGCTGTGCAACAACATCCTGCTGGCAGCGCAACTGGAAACACACAAATACCAGGTGTTTAAAGAATACCTGGATTTTTCAGCCCTGATAGAAAACAGTATCAAAGACCTTGATGGCCGCATTGGTACCCATCAGATCATCGCGGATATTTTACCGCACGTGTGGATGGATGGTGATAAGCTGACTTTACAAATTGTACTGAGCAACCTGGTGGAGAATGCCGCGAAATATGCCCCGAAAAACACCACCATCTCTGTAAAACTGTTTGAAAGCAATCAGCAACTGAAATTACAGGTGATCGACGAAGGCCCGGGAATACCGGAAGAAGAAAAAAGCAGGATCTTCCTGAAATTTTACCGCGTGGGCAACGAAAATACCCGCAAAGCAAAAGGCTCCGGCCTGGGCCTGTTCCTGACCGCCAAAATCGTGGAACAGCACAACGGACGCATTGAAGTGAAAGACAATGTACCTGCCGGTAGCTGCTTTGAAATATCCTGGCCTGAATATTCCGTGCAAACGGCGTAAATTAGATGACGGATTGATGAATACCAGAATCCGGATTCGATGTAAAAATCAAACAATAACACATGAAGGAAGCGACAAAGGCATCAATACTGCTGGTGGAAGATGAAGAAAATCTCCAGGAAGCCCTGAAGCTGAACCTGGAGCTGGAAGGTTACGAGGTCACCGCAGTGGACAACGGCACTGCTGCTCTCAAAGCAGTAAAAAACGAATATTTCGATCTCATTATACTGGACATCATGTTGCCTGAAATGGATGGCATCGCAGTATGCGAAAACATCCGTATTCAGAATAATGAAATTCCTATCCTTTTCCTGAGCGCCAAAAACAGCAGCGCCGACCGCGTACTGGGCCTCAAAAAAGGCGGCGATGATTATATGACCAAACCCTTTAACCTGGAAGAACTCCTGTTAAGGGTGGAAAAACTCATCGTAAAAAATAAGAAGATCCAGGACAAAGACAGCGTACCCAACGTATACCGCTTCGGCGATAATGTAATCGACTTCGCCGCACAGGAATGCGTTGGTAAAGATGGTAAACACTATGAACTGAGTAAGAAAGAAGCCATGCTGCTAAAACTGCTCATCGAAAACAAGGGCGAAGTAGTTACCCGCGAAAAGATCCTCCAGGTGGTTTGGGGTTATAACGTATATCCTACCACGAGGACCATCGATAATTTTATCCTCAATTTCCGTAAATATTTTGAAGAAGATAGCCGGAACTCCCGCTACTTCCACTCCGTAAGAGGGGTAGGCTATAAGTTTACGGAAGCCTAGATACCAGGCATTTGGCAAATGCAGCAGTAGATAAGTATAAGCATCTTTGCTGTATTTGCTAAACGCTAAATGCTAATAGCAAACAGCCACTTTTCACCTTATTCTCCCCACTTTCCTGTAAAATCCGACCTCGTAGTAAATCCCACTTTATATTGGAGATTAATTAGCCGATATTTATTGCGCTTATAAGAGTAGAGAAGAAGTATACTTCCTATAAACCTAGTTAGTGGCACATTATACCGATATCGTCTTTGCTGCGGAGTGGCCCTTCTGGCTGTTTTTTTTGTTAAGTCTCGTTACCCTAATAGTATTTTTTACCCTGCGGGAAAGAAGAATCAGGAGAGCCTCAGCGAAAGAAATCACCAAGAACCATGCGTTGATTAACCTGGAACTCCATGCTTTCCAGGCGCAGATGGACCCGCATTTTATTTTTAATAGCCTTAACGCTATTCACCACTATATCCTTACCACCAGTACGGACATGGCTTCCCTTTATCTTACCCGCTTTTCCCGCCTCATGCGCCTCATGATCGGTAATTTCAATAAAGAATGGATCTCCCTCCAGGATGAACTGGATGCCCTGGAATTATATATACAGCTGGAACAGCTGCGATTTGATGAACAATTCGAGTACCAGCTCATCGTAACGCCGGAAGTAAACCGGCAGTTTACCCTCATCCCACCCCTGATCATCCAGCCCTATGTGCAATATGCCATCTGGCACAGGATCCTGCTACGCCCCGAGAAATCGGGCGGACTACTCCGGATCACCATCTCCAAAGAAAATGACCGGCTCCAGATCCAGCTGGAAGATAATGGCATACTGATCACCGAAATGCTGGACGGCACCGGCGAACGACAGGCTTCCGGTATCGATATCGCTTCGGAACGGCTTTATATGATGAGCGAGAAATATCAGATGCAGGCCAGTATAAAAGCCCTGCAGATGTATGATGAAGAGCGCGAACCCTCTGGCAACCGCCTTATTATCAGCATGCAACATGTAGCCGCCCGCCAATCCCTGGCCGGGTAGGCTTAAATTGGAAATGTCCGCTAAATTGCTTAATTTCTACATGGATTTAATAGAATCAATGACCATATACTTTCCTACAACAGTAAATCTGAAACTACCTTTCATAATCTGATCTCAAATGCGTACCATTATCGTGGACGACGAGAAGCATAGTCGGGATGCACTGCACATGATGTTAGAGAGGTATTGCCCGCACGTTTCTGTACAAGCCGTTTGCAGCAGTGGTCCTGAAGCCCTGACTGCCATTCATGAACTACATCCCGAACTGGTATTCCTGGATATTGAAATGCCGGGAATGGATGGTTTCCAGGTGCTGGAAGCCTGTGAATATCATTCCTTTGCCGTTATCTTCATTACTGCTTATGATCAATACGCCCTGCAGGCAATTCATCACAGCGCGTTAGACTATCTCCTGAAACCTATCGACAGCCAGGAACTGAAAGATGCGGTGGAAAAAGCCGGCTCCCAATCTACCCTCGTTACCGCGGGAAAAGTAGATGACCTCCTCCACTTTTTGCAACAGCACCTCAACCAGGACGAACGACTGGCACTGCCTACCTCAGATGGCCTGCGCATGGTAGTTGCGAAGAATATTATTTATTGCAGAGGCGCCGGCACGCAAACCCGGTTGCATTTACAGGAGCCGGAGAAGCCCGTGATGGTATGCCGCACACTTGTGGAAATGGAGCAATGGCTGGCCGATAAAGGATTTTTCCGCGTGCACAGCAGCTTCCTTATCAACCTGTCTTTTATGGAGAAATATATTAAAGGAGATGGCGGGGAGATCATCATGTCTGATGGCTACAGTGTGCCACTGGCACGGGATAAGAAACAGGATTTTCTGCAACGCATCGAAAGACTATAACCGTTTGATATAATTACAACTGATCCAGCCGTTTTTTCCATCGGCCAGTTCAATTTTACAGAAGTCGCGCGTGGCATCGGTGATACGCACTTTCATGCCCTCTCCCACCTCAAAAGCATCCTTGCTGTTTTCGTCTGGCGATGTTTTCGCCCGGATGTTACCATTCATTACAACTCCTGCTTCATGGTTATTGGACCACAGGTAAGTATCTACAGACATGACCAGGTATAACGCACACAATACTCCCAACACATAAGTGCCCCAGCGTAAAAATTTGTTTCTCCATCCGGGGATATATACATTGAGCATAACAGCGGCAATAAACAGCCAGAAAAAGAGGATGGTGCCTACTGCCCAGCCATTGGCTTTATGAAGATGTTGGAGCTGTAACCACCACTGCTGAAAAAATACCATCGGCAACTCTTCCACAAAACCATTCACTTTCTGATTAGCGATAGCGAGGTTATGTTTCACCGCAGCGTCGTTTGGCGACAGCTGCAGTGCTTTCTCATAGTTATAAACAGCCTGTCCGGTTTTACCTGCTTTATACCAGGCATTACCGGCGTTGAAGTAAAGTGCTTTCTGTGTATGACCTTCATCCAGCAACTGCTGATAAACCCTGGCGGCTTCTGTAAACTTACTCTGGTTAAAGAGCTTGTTCGCATCTTCAAACCGTTGTTGCTGATTCTGTAACGGCGTTTGTGCACGGCTCAGGGTAAAAGAGAGCAGGCATATAGCAGCCAATAATACCGGTTTAATTTTTCTGTAGTTCAGCATTTCGCCTTTCGTTAAGTAGTTAGTTCTTCAACGCATCTTCCAGGTTGGTGATGATGCTCACCGCCTGTTCGTATGTACCCTGCATTTTACGGTTATCCTGTCCGGGTGCATATAAGGCCACTTCACAATTATCGATCAGGGCAAACAGGTCGTGCGTATTGCTGCCGTTGATATGACGGGCGCTCAGCTTATCCTGTATCAGTTGTTTACTGAGATCGGCCATTGGGATTTTCAGTTTGGAACTGAGATACCCCCAAACGGCGCGGGAAGTTTCCTCATAAAATGCTTTGTCCTTCCCTTCTTTCAGATAGCGCGCGGCCAGTTCCAGTCTTTTCAGCGCTACCTTATTGGCATAGCGGTGTTTCAGCACAGCTGCATTGGTCGTGTTATAGTCCCTGCGGCGTTTGTAGAAAATAATCCCTGCGGCTATCAGCAGCGGTAATAACAGCAGGATGTAGAACCACGGGCTGAGAATAAACCAGCTGTGATTACGTGTCCAGTCGAGGATACCGGTTTCATTTTTCACCAGTTCATTTTTACCGGTGCCATAATCCTGTTTATCCTGCTTAATATGTTTGCCCTGTTCGATATGGATATCGAAAGGTTGGGAACGGAGTGTTTTATAGGTGTTGGCGACGGGATCGAAGTAAGAGAATTCTACTGCCGGGATGGTATGATCGCCGGCTTCCTGTGGCATCAGCACATATTCAAAAGTACGGCTGCCGGAAAGCGGGTTGCTGTTTTTTTCTATGTCGTCGGTTACTTTCGGATCATATTTTTCAAAGCCTGTAGGTGTTTCAACCTTAGGGGAATTCAGCAGGTTTACGTTACCCTGTCCGCTGATGGTAACCTTCAGGGTGAGGGCGTCATCCGTGGTCAGTTTCTTTTTGTCCACTACGGCAGTCATGTTAAATTTACCCACTGCGCCATTGTAGCTGAGGGGGCGCCCGTCAACCGGAACGGGTTTAACATTGATCTTTATCGGGTTGCTCTGAATTTTGTAGGGAACATCCTGGTATTCCACTTCCGGACGGTTAAAGAAATCATCAAAGAAAGGATCTCTGAATGCCGGGTCATTGAAGAAATCTTCAAAAGGATCCCTGCCTCTGCTGCCGCCTTTTTTGCTCACCATTTTCACAAGACGTACCTGGTTATCCACTTCTACAGGATCCAGTTCCAGGGCGCCTGATTGCAGTGGGAAAAGCAATGTTTTGCGGATGGTAAATACTTTATACGGAATGCCGTTTACCCTTTCTTCAGTAGCCTGTGGCGGGTTTGGCAGCTCAATATCTTTAGCGGAAAATCCTTTGAATGCGGGTACTTTGGTAACGCTGGAATTGGTAGGGAGACGGGTGAAAAGTTTATACGTGGCCGTTAGTTGCTCGCCTTCGTATAAATTGGTTTTATCTACTTCAACCTTCAGGAAAATATTCTTCTTTAGTTTTTCATTGATGTCTTCTCCTTTCTTCAGGATACCTTCCTGGATATCTTCATTACCACCGGATGGTCCGCGGTGTGGCGGATAGCCGGCAGAGGGAGGCGCCGCCTGCTGCTGTTGCTGTGCATTGCCTTTTCTGACTTCAATTAAAACCGGGTTTGATTTAACGATGTTTCCATTTACGCGGGCCTGGGCGCCAGCGATGGTAAAGCTGCCCACATGTTTGGGTTGCAGCAGGTAACTTAGTGCAATGTATTCAGACCGTTTTCCATTGAAAATAGATTGACCCTGCATTTGAGAAGGGCCCTGTAGTACTTCAAAATCCTTGAAACTGGGGGGAGTAAAGCTGGAGACGTTTACGCCGTTTTCCAGCATAAACTGGATCTGGAATGGTTCATCCTGCGTCACGGCATTATTGCTCACAGTGGTAGTAAAGCGGAATTCCTGTGCGTGGGCACAAGCTACCAGTCCTATACAAATCAAAATGGCGTAAATACACTTCCTTATGCAAAATCTGTACATCATAATTATGTCAACAAATTTAACCAAAGCCGCGCCGGAAGCGCTGTAAGGCCCCGTTAAAAGTTAGTTAAAACATTTTAATATGTTCTTATTTAGTTATCTGGAGAAAGAACAATTTCTACCCGCTAAAAAGCCAATATAATAAGATGTTTAAATATCTCCCAACATGGGTCTCAGTACAATTTCCTCAACAACTGTTTGTTTGGCCATTGTCCAGGCGGCCCATATTACGCTGGCAATATCTTCGGGGGGCATCATTCTGTCGGGCGGCGCGTCAAAGCCTTCCCAGGAAGCGGTTAAAGTAGGGCCCGGACTTACCGCCGAAACCCCGATGTAGTGCGACTTAAGCTCTTCCCGCAGGTTTTTTGTAAAACCGAGCAGGGCGTATTTGGTAATACTGTAAGCACCGCCGTTGGGGTATGCACGGTAGCTGGCAGTGGAACACATGTTAAAAATATATCCTTTACGCCGGGCGATCATAGCGGGTAATAATGCCCTGGTAAGATGATAAGCGCTGTATACATTCACCGCCATCATCTTTTCCAGTAGCCCCTCTTTTTCCTGGTGAAGGGCGCCCGGCACAAAAATACCGGCATTGTTCACCAGTATATCCACCTGCGGAAATGCTGCGTTAACTTTATCTGCAAAAGCCAGTACCTGTGCTTTATCTCCCATATCCACCACCTCTGCCAGCACGCTTACCGCCGGGTTTTTCCGCTGAATATCCGCTTTGGCCAAAGCCAGTGTATCTGCATGTCTCGCACAAATGGCCACATTAAATCCTTCCAGCGCCAGTTTTTCCGCTATAGCCTTTCCGATCCCCTTGCTGGCGCCCGTAATTACTGCATTCATAGTTTCTTTCATTAATGCAGTAAAATAAGGAATTTACTTTGAATACACCGGCGCCTTTCAACCATCTCTGAGGTATTTTGTACCTTTGCGCAGTCATGAAATACAAACATCTTTTCTTTGACCTGGACCATACCCTCTGGGACTTTGAAACAAATGAACAGGAAACTTTGCTGGAGCTGTACAACAGCCATGCTTTAGAGAGCAGGGGAATACCATCTTTTGAGGCGTTTTCCGTTTCTTATGTGGAGCATAATGAACGCCTGTGGGATCGCTTCCGCAAAGGATTTATCACCCGCCGTGAACTGCGCGATAAACGCTTCCGTCTTACGCTGATTGATTTTAAAATAGGAGATGAAAAACTGACCCAGAAAATCAGCGATGAATTCCTGGAAATACTGCCGTATAAAAAAGCATTATTCCCCGAAACAAAGGAAACGCTGGAATACCTGGCAGCAAAGGAATACCCCATGCACATGATCACCAACGGTTTCGAGGAAACACAGTTGCTGAAAATGAAAAATGCGGGGATTGATCATTATTTCACACATATCGTTACATCAGAAGTGGCGGGAAGCTTAAAGCCTTACCGGGAAATTTTTGATTACGCCATCGGCAAAGCCAATACCAGCGCTACAGAGAGTATTATGATCGGAGATGCAATGGAGCTGGATATCAAGGGCGCCCACGGTGTGGGAATGGACCAGGTATATTTTAACCCGGCTAAACCACCGGTGGATTTTCAACCTACTTATGTGATCGGGCACCTTCGGGAGCTGAGAAATATTCTGTAAAAAAGAAGGAGATGTGGATAACCGCATCTCCTTCTTTCTTTATTGTGCTTTCGCTTTTGTTTTGGTAGCGGCAGCCATTCTCAGGCTGGCGGTTTTAGACGGCTGCTGACAACAGCTTTTACCTTTGGCAGTAGTTTTACACGAGGCAGCGGAACAATCCTTTTTCGTTTTGGCAGCTGCTTTGGTTTTTTCCTGTGCCAGCGCTACGCCTGCTATCAGCAGTAATGCGGCTATACCGGTAAAAGCTTTCTTTATCATAATGATGCCGTTTAGCTATTAAAGATACTAGATTTTGGCAATAACTGTAATACCGCCCTGTACCACCTGTTCCAGCTGTACCGCTACTTCCGTACCGATAGGCAGGTAAAGATCCACACGGGAACCGAACTTGATAAAGCCCATTTCTTCATTCTGACCTACTTCCATGCCTGGTTTCAGGTAGTTCACAATTCTGCGGGCTAGTGCGCCGGCGATTTGTCTTACCAGGATATCCGTTTTACCGTTGCCGATTACCACGGAATGCCTTTCGTTTTCAGTGGAAGACTTTGGATGCCAGGCCACCAGGTATTTACCGGCGTGGTATTGCGACAGCTTCACGGTACCCCTGATAGGGTTCCGGTTTACATGCACGTTGGCAGGGCTCATAAAAATAGACACCTGTAAACGCTTATCCTTGAAATACTCCGGCTCATATACTTCTTCAATTACCACTACTTTACCATCGCAGGGAGAAACCACCAGCGAATCACCTGTTGTATATTGGCGGGAGGGAATACGGAAGAATGAAACGATGAACAGGAAGAACGCAATGGAGATAATGGATACCGTCCAGCACAGTGCCGGCGCGTTACCGAACCAATAAAATACTGCTCCGTTTATTAACGCCAGTACCAGGAATACAAGGGAAATGGTAGCAAATCCTTCACGATGGATCTTCATTGTTTTTTTATTAGATGATTGATTTATGTGTTTAATCTTGATGCGAAGTTACTTCAATTCAGTTTTTTTTCGCATACGAATGTTACGTTAGTGCATCATAAAGAACTGAACGTAGATCCAGGCGAAGGGAGCCGCCAGCAGCAGTGAATCGAACCGGTCCATGAAACCGCCATGGCCGGGCATAATCCGGCCGGAATCCTTCACGCCGGCCATCCTTTTCAGTTTGGATTCTATCAGGTCGCCGATGGTACCGAATATGGCGGCAATGAGGGCCAGCGCTATCCAGTGTTGCAACGCGAGGTACTGATAGCCCCAGAAGTGGCCATAAATGCCGGCAGTGGCTACCGCGAGGATCATTCCCCCTACTGTGCCTTCGATGGTTTTTTTAGGGGAAATAGCAGGGGCAAAAGGCGTGCGCCCTATCAGCGACCCTACTATATAAGCCATTGTATCGTTAATCCAGATGAATATGATGAGCAGTAAAGGAATAAGCCAGCCGGGAGCGGTACCTACGTTTTCCGGGGTATAGTGAATGTTGATAGCATTCATCCGGATATGGATCAGCAACCCAAACGGGATGATCACATACAGTAACCCGATAGCCGAGTAGCCGATATTCTTTAAAGAGAAATCTTTACTCATAAGCACTTCTCCCAAAGGCATCACCAACAGGAAAATAACGGCTGTCCACCAGCCGATAAGCCCGGTGGGGATGCCCCCTATCTGAAAATTATCTCCGGTAAAAGTAAGCAGGATGGCGGCTCCTGCAATGGTAGCGCCCCATTTATGCCAGGATGAAACACCGGCATAATCGGCATCTATTCCACGCAGCAACCTGAAATACTCCTGGAGGGCAAAACAGCCTATCAGGAAGAAAAGCAGGAAAAAAGTATAGTCGGCCCATAGGATCCCTCCCAGCATTACTGCCACAAACACAAGCGCAGAGGCAGTGCGGGTGAAAAATGTCTTCATTATGGTTATATCTGTTGATTAAGTTCTACCCGCAAAAGTGGATAAAAATACCCTACGGAGCAAATCCCGTTCAGGGAACTGCCGGGAGGGCGCCACCCGCGGGTGCTGTCACTTATTCTTCCCCTTCTATCTGGTTAGGATCGCCGGTAGGCAGATTGTTATGATTGTGCACCAGGTCTTTGGCCAATTTTTCCATCGATTCATGCACATACAGTTCCACCTGTCCCGGCAGGGTGATATTGTAAGAAGACGACTGACGGTTGAGCAGCACTGCCTCAATGTCATTATCCAGTAACATACCTTTTACTATTTCGGCTTCAAAGGGCCTGTCGCTCGAAAAAATTTTAACCCAGCCTTTTTCCATAATGATTGTTTTAGTGTCTTTTATTAAGATTACAAATTTTCGTCTGTTCCAATTTCGTCTACTTCTTCCCCATCTTTTTTACTCACCGGGTCTGTCATCAAGGGGGTTGATTTTTTACTTAACGCCCAAAACAGCCCAATGGTTACAGGAACGCTTAAGACAATATAATACCATGCCACGGGTGTGTTTTTCATGGGGTCATCCTTTATCATGCCGTGCTGGAAAAGGTACAGCAGGGTTACCTGCAGCCCGTTGTTCAGGATATGTGCGAAGATGCTTAACCACAGGTTGCCACTGATAACATAGATAGCGCCCAGTGCAAAACCCATTAGCACGCGGGGCAGAAAACCCAGCATTTCGCCATGGATGGCGCTGAATAAGATAGCAGTGATAAATACACTCAGCCATACCTTCCCGGTAGCTTTAATAATGAGCCGTTGTAAAACGCCGCGGAAAAACAGTTCTTCCGCAATAGCCGGTACAATGGCTACCAGTACCAGGTTGATGAAAAGATCCTTCAGGGTAGGCATCTTCAGCATAACGCCCAGCAGTTTTTCCGCCATATCCTGGAGGTCACGGGCTGATTGGGAAATCGGCCAGGTTTCGTTCCATTCACCCAGGAGGCTGGCTAAGGGCAAACTACCGTACATGGCCAGCAGCGCCAGTATAACCTGCAACCCGCCAGGCGTTTTAAGCCCCAGGTATTTCAGCGGATAAGGCTGCCACAGGTAGGCAAAAAGCGCCGCTGGTACAAAGAAGGCGACTACGGTATAAAGGAATTGTGTTATTTTCAGATAGCCGATCGAGTTAGGGTCTGTAAGCGTACCGGTTTGGAGCGCTTCCAGCGTTTGACCGGTAACACCCGGCGTAATCGCCTGAAGCGCATAAAGGTACAGGGCAAAGAACCCAAAGGAAAAGCCCAGGAAAGAGACAAACTGCAATGAAACGGGCGACTGCTTCAGATAACCGGACATAAGAAGATACTGTATTTTTTTTGCGTAAATTTACAGCGCGAAATTAAGTTTTTGCAGATGCTTACCGCTTACCGCAACTGCTGAACGATAGCCGTTACTGCAAAGAAATCCTGCTTGTAAAAGAAATAGTATATAAAATATTAAAATAATAACTCCGGCAAAAGCTGCTGTGGTTATATAAATTATGGTGAAGATAGGAAATATTGAATTGGGAGAATTCCCTTTATTACTGGCGCCCATGGAAGATGTGAGCGATCCGCCTTTTCGTGCGGTGTGCAAGGATAATGGGGCCGATCTCATGTATACAGAGTTCATATCTTCGGAAGGACTGATACGTGACGCCATCAAAAGCCGCAAGAAACTGGATATTTTCGACTACGAACGTCCGGTAGGAATCCAGATTTTCGGCGGAGATGAAGAGTCCCTGTCGCTGGCCGCGCAAATTGTGGAAGCCACTAATCCTGATCTGCTGGATATCAACTTCGGCTGCCCGGTTAAAAAGGTAGCCTGTAAAGGCGCCGGCGCCGGCATCCTGAAGGATATTCCTAAAATGGTAAAACTTACGGCCGCCGTAGTAAAGGCAACCAGGTTGCCGGTAACCATTAAAACCCGCCTCGGCTGGGACGACGACACCAAAAATATTGAAGACGTAGCGGAAAGGCTCCAGGATGTAGGAATCAAAGCCCTTACCATTCATGGCCGTACACGTACTCAGATGTATAAAGGCAGCGCCGACTGGACCCTCATCGGAAAAGTAAAAAACAATCCGCGCATACAAATTCCTATCTTTGGTAACGGTGACATATGTACGCCGGAACAGGTAATTGCTGCCAGGCAGAAATATGGCGTGGATGGTGTTATGATCGGAAGAGCCGCCATCGGCTATCCATGGATTTTCAGGGAGATCAAGCATTTTATGAAGACGGGCGAACATTTACCCCTGCCAACTGTTTTGGAAAGAGTAGAAGTTTGCAAAAAACACCTTCACCAGTCAGTTGCCTGGAAAGGTGAAGTAGTAGGCATACTGGAAATGCGCCGGCATTATACAAATTACCTCAAAGGTTTGCCGCATATAAAGGAATTCAGACAACAATTAGTAACTTACAATACATTAGCTGAGATTGAGGAAGTACTAGACGCGGTTGTGTTACAATACAAGGACCATATATTCGAGAGGGCCGCTCCCCAATTAGCTGCACACGATTTTCTGCCGGCTGATAATGAAATGGCCGGTTGTAACGTTTACGGATAAACGGATTACCCCAGGATATAAAAAAAATAAAAATTACTTTCACATGACCACAATTAAAAATCTGAAAAATGAAGTCTGGAAAGACTTACAGATTAAAAACAAATCTGCCCTGCGTAAAAAATACGCTGTTTCAAACATGGGGAGAGTGATCAGTTATCATGAAAGTACCGAAGATGGTAAGCTGCTCACGGGGTCTACCGTAGAAGGCTATACGGTATTAAACGTAAAGCCTGCAGATAGCTACCAGTCACTCTACCTTCACCGGGAAGTGGCGAAACTTTTCAGCAAAAAAGGAGGACGGGCACATAAATATGTGATACACCTGGACTACGATAAAAAGAATAATAAAGCCTCCAACCTCCAATGGGCCACCAAAGAGGAAATGGAAGAACATCAGCAAAAAAGCCCCGCCAAGCTTGCCTATAAGGAAAAGCAACGCAACCGCGTGAAAGGACTCAAACTGAATGTTACCAAAGTAAAGAGCATCAAACGCCTGCTGAATAAACCCGGCAAAAAAACAATGAAGCAAATCGCTGAACAGTTCGATATCAGTGAAATGCAGCTCTACCGCATTAAAAGCGGTGAAAACTGGGGGCACGTTACACTGGATTAAAGCCTGGTTTACCAGGACTGATCATATATGATGTTGTCTGACAATGGCCATACCAACCGTATGGCCATTGTTACTTGGCAGCGTATTACGTATAGTATCCACCGTTAGAGCACGCCTCTGCTCATTTCCCCCAATACCCTCCGGTAATGGGCGCTATCCTGCAACACCGGCTCATATCCCAGCAATATCACCTGTTTTCGTGCACGCGACAACGTTACCAGCAACTTCCGGTCTACCTCTATCACCTCTTCTTCCCAGTTAAACTGCCCCAGGCATTGCAACGTTTGCACCTGCGCGGCATGATATACCGCCAGCGACACAATGATAATATCGTTTTCAGAACCCTGGAACCGCTCTACCGTATCAATATTGATGTCCTGCAGTGCTTCATCATCCGCAATCAATTCCCGGATAAGACTGATCTGTGTTCGCCACGGCGTAACCACCCCCACGGTATCTTTGCTGAAACCCGCACCGTAACGCTCCTTCAGGTGACGCAGCAGCGATACCACCCACTTCGCCTCCGTTCTGTTCATCTTGGAACTCGGCTCATAGGGACTGCCAATAAATATTTTTCTTCCTAAAGACAAAACCCGCTCCCATCCCAAATTTTCATGACCGGCATACAAATCGAAACCGGCTTTTTGCTCTTCCCTTCCGGAAGATAACTGCCCCGCATAGTAATGATTTACCAATGCTGCGATGTTGTCGTGCATCCGGAAGTGCGTATTCAACATACCCCAGGCATGGCGCCAGTGGCTGGTTTTACAGCGTTGTATCAGTCGCTCAAAAATAGAGGTCCGCAAATCCCGGATACCCAGCTCCTGTAAACAGGGCGCTTTCACCTGGCAGAAATATTCTTCCTGCGCCACCACCGGCGGCAACTGGTTCTGATCCCCTATCAGGATAAATTTACGGAAGGGCATCAGCAGCCCCAGGAGCTGTGGCTCTGTTAACTGCGAAGCTTCATCCACAATTAAGGTATCGGTAGGAATCCCCATCATCGTGAGCTGCTCCAGCCGGGTAGCCATAGTGGCTACCGTGGCAACAAATACGCGGTGACTGGTAATATAATTGCGCGCTTCATCCAGCGAGCCTTCCAGGCAATATTGCCGGAGGGTAAGCGAGGCGTCTGAGTTACGCCCGCCCATACGCAGGTGCGTAATATTTTTAGCCGTCAGCTTATGGCATATTTCTTCTACTGCCTTGTTGGTAAAGGCAACAATGATCACATAGTGATCCTGTTTTACCATCTCCCCCACTATAGCTGTAAGCATGGAAGATGTTTTACCGGTGCCCGGCGGCCCCTGTAACAGGTAATAATCCTGCGCCTCCAGGGCATGCTTCACCAGCTGTTCCTGGTTAGGGTTAAACATGGCCGGTGTGGTGTGCTGCAAAGGGTACCAGCGGGGCGTGGCGAGGCCCAGCAGCATATTGGTACGCTCCCGGTAAAGCGGGGAAATCACATGGAAAAGCGAAGCCGCCGCTATCCAGTAGTTGGATTCGTAAATATCATGTTCTATGATCCACTCATCAAATTGGCGGAAAAAGTCGAGCGTCATCTGCCGGTTATTCAGGGAGAAGCTCAGCTGGTTTTTTCCGAGATCTTCTATCCTGCCCTTCAGCAGCTGTTGTTGTAAAGGCTGTAATTCCGTGCTGGTACGCGGATAAATGATAGCGGTATCTCCCCTGCGGAAGTTATGGCTAACGGGAACGACTATATCAAATAACACGGAACTGTTAACGGTGTCAAATTCCCGGAAGCGTAGCCCCGGTATAATATTGAAGCGGGAAAGTTTATCTTTTTCCTGTTGCAGCCATAGCGCTGCAAAGCCGTCGGCATCTTCCTCCCGGTTAATTTCTGAAAACATCCCGCATTTTGCCTGGAGATATTCCCGCAGCATAAAGGCCAGGAATTCGTGGTAGTAGGCTTTTGCTACGGGTGGCGCCGTTTGCCAGGCTTGTTCAAAAGTGGTGAAATGCGCCGTGCTGAAGGAAGGCAGGCCAATCGCCGCTGCGGTGGTGATGGCGGACAGTATTTCAAACTCCCCTCCTGCAAGCCGCAGCAGCATCCCCACCACTTCGTTGCGTAACAACAGTAAATCATTTTCGGTGTGATGGGTACTGCTCACGTTCCGCAGCGGATTGGTGGTAGCGGCTGAATACAGGATGGCAGAACTCCCCTTGCGTTGCCGGCCAAAAGCAGAGCGCAGCAGGAGATTATAGCCCACTACCTGCATTTCATGGTTCTTCCAGGTGTTGAAGTCGGGGCATTTCCCGCTTTTCAGTTCAAAAATTTCCTTCCGGTATTCATCGGTATCATCTTCCGCCATAAGATCCAGTCGCCCCTGCAAGCCGTACTGGGCGGAGAAAAAGGTGGGTTCTATCCTCACCGGTTTATCCTGTAGTTCCTTTACAGTATTATGCAGGTTGCCCCAGTGTTGTTGCCGGATATCGCGGAACATTTCGTTGATCTTTTCCCGGCCGTAAGCGGCTGCCTGTAGCACGTTTTCGGCCACTGCTTCCACAAATGAGCTTTTGAAATCTATTTCCCTGTTGCGGAGCATTTCATCCAGCAGGGCATTTACCAGGTTTCCTTTAAATGCCGCCGGGCTGGATTGCTGGGGAGTGAGTTTTTTAACAAGATATAATAACCGGTTAGGTCCTTTATGGGTAAAGCATTCCGCCAGGTCGCTGATATCTATCAGCAGATCCGGCTCCAGCACCACCTGGCTTTCGCTGGTGGTGGTGTATTCGTGTCCGCTGGCGCCCTGGCGGCAGTGGAGTACATGAATAGTGTCGTAAGGCCGCAGCAAGCCATGCAGGGATACTACTGCTACAGGATCCATATGTTCCAGCAGCAGCTGAAAATCGCCCTGCTCATCATTTTTCACATCCAGCAGCAGGGTGTATTTTCCCAGCGCGCTGGTGGTAAGTGTGCCTACGGCGGTAACCATGCATTTCAGCAGTGCCAGGCTGCCGGGGCGGTGTTGCCATGCGAGCGATAATTTATGTGATCCCGTGGGGGCGTACAGCGCGGTAAGTTCTGCCGGCGGCGTTGACTGATAGCACCAGGCAACAGATTCTGTAAGGGCTTTGATGCACAGGAGGTGTTCTGCGTCCTGCAGGGGAAACATACCCCGTGTAGCCTTGTTGGTTAGTATGCGTAGTGCTGTCAGCTGCTGATGGATGTCCGGCGGAACGGATTGCCGGTCAAAATAAAACTGCATGCGTGCAAACAGGTTCCCGAAAGAGCGGGTTTCCTTGCGGGTCAGTTCCCGGAAAAGGATCTCCAGGATCTGTTTATAGTGACGGGTTTTATCTTCCGTATCCGAAATGCTGTGGGCTTCTTTTATCCTGGCGTAAAACGCAGTTGCTGTCTGTAATGCCTGCATGTCCGCAAGTTAATGAATCGTTGCCGTTTGCATGGATGCAGCATTTGTTATACCTTTCTTACGATTTATAATGTAATCTTCATTTTTTATGTCAGCCAAAAAAATAGCCATTATAGGTGGAGGAAATCTGGGATCGGCCATCGCCCAGGGATTGCTGAAGAGCGGGTTTTCAAAGGCAGGCGATATCATCGTTACCAAGCGTAACACCAGTACCCTTACCGACCTGCGTGACGCAGGTGTGCGGATAGAAACGGATAATGATATTGCCATCCGCGAAGCGGAAATAATTGTGGTGGCTTTAAAACCGTACAATGTGCGGGAGGTATTGCAGGAGTTCAAGGGTTCCTTTAACCCGGCAAAACATATACTGATCAGCGTGGTTACCGGTGTTAGCATCGACGACCTGGAACATGTGGTACCCGGCATGCCGGTAGTGCGGGCTATGCCTAATACGGCCATTGCCATCCAGGAATCTATCACCTGTATTGCCCACAAACATGCCACCGAAGAGCAGATCCGGTATGTGAAAACGATGTTCGACCAGTTGGGCGCTACAGTAGCCATTGATGAAAAACTGATGGATGCTGCTACGGTGCTGGGCGCCTGTGGTATTGCCTTTGCGCTGCGCTACATCCGCGCAAATATCCAGGGAGGAATTGAAATTGGATTTGATGTGCGTACTGCCAGTTTAATTGCCGCACAAACGGTAAAAGGCGCCGCAGAGCTGCTGATCCGAGAAAGCCGTCATCCGGAAGAGGAAATAGATAAGGTAACCACGCCCAAAGGCTGTACTATTGCAGGTCTCAACGAAATGGAACACCAGGGCTTCAGTTCTTCCCTGATCAAGGGAATTACTGCTTCCTACAATAAAATTGTGAAAGACTAATCTTTACGGGGATACTCGAAGAAGAGGAACTTTTTCTTTGCCAGGTCAAAATCTTTCCAGCTATCGGTGTCTGCCTGGATACCAAAGATACCGGTAGTGGGTACATTATCTATCCTGATTTCTTCGGTGAGGTAGTTGGCAAAATCGGTGATGCCTGGGTTATGGGCAAAGATGGCCACGGCGCCGAAGTCGTCATCAATTTTGGTAATCACCTTCAGAAAGGTGGCAGCGTAGCAGAGATACAGTTCTTCTTCCAGCAGGATAGCCTGTTTGGGATAGCTCCACTCATTTGCCATTATTTTAGCGGTGGATCTGGCTCTTTTGGCGGGGCTGGAAATAATTAATTCCGGCACCATGCCGCGGGTAATAAGGCGTTGCGCCATTTCGGGCGCGTTCGCTTTTCCCCGTTTATTGAGGGGCCGGTCGAAATCATCCATGTCCGGATCGGTCCAGCTGGATTTAGCATGACGTATAAGTAGTAATGTTTTCATGGGCTGAAAACCTATAATTAACTATAACGAAAATACAGATTTTACAGGAAGTTAACTTGTTAGACTTATACAGTCAGAATACGAGAGGTTATTTAAGATAAAATTAACATGAAAACAATTAGTCATTTAAATAATAAGAGATCTGATTATTCAGCTCAAAAGAAGGACTCTTCTGATAGCTAAATGACCAGATCTCTGATTATTTATACGATTAATATCCTCTTTCGTTTTTGCCTTCCATATAGTTCATGAATGCTTTATTCACTACACGGTTGCCGCCCGGAGTAGGGTAATTACCGGTAAAGTACCAGTCGCCCAGGTTGTTCGGACAAGCCAGGTGGAGGCTTTCGATAGATTGGTAGATTACTTCTATTTCGGCCTTAATACCGCCAGGGTTAAGGATTTCCGCAATCTTGGCAGAGATCTGTTCCGGGGTAAACGGCTTATAGATGTTCTTCACTACGTTTTGTGCGTGAAGGGTGTTGGTACGCTGCAGTTCCTTACAGAGGCCATAGGCTTCATTCAGGATGTGTTCCTTGCCGTGGTCTTTCAGGAGGGCAATGGCCGCCTGGAAGGCTACGAAATCGCCCATCTTGCTCATATCAATACCATAGCAGTCCGGGTAGCGGATTTGCGGGGCAGAAGATACGATGATGATCTTTTTGGGTCCTAAGCGGTCCAGCATCTTCACGATACTTTCCTTCAGGGTGGTACCACGTACAATAGAATCATCAATTACCACCAGTGAGTCAATACCGGGTCTTACCTTACCGTAGGTGATATCGTACACGTGTTGTACCATTTCATTACGGCTGGAGTCTTCGGTGATGAACGTACGCATTTTCACGTCCTTGGTAGCTATTTTATCGATGCGGATCCGGCGGTTCACCATTTCGGTAAGCTTTTCCTCATCAAAATCGTTACCCCAGGAGAGGATGCGTTCTACTTTTATTTTGTTGAGATATTCTTCCAGTCCTTTTAACAGGCCATAGAAGGCTACTTCAGCAGTATTTGGAATAAAGGAGAAGATAGTATTGCGGAGGTCATTGTCGATGGCCTTCAATACGGTACCGGATAAGTGACGGCCCAGATCAGTACGTTCCTTGTATATTTTTTCATCGTTACCACGGGAGAAGTAAATCCTTTCAAAGCTGCAGGCTTTACGTTCTTTGGGTTCGAGAATTTGTTCAATGGAGTAGTCGCCGTTGTTTTTAACGATCAGCGCATTACCCGGCATCAGTTCCAGTACTTCATTTTCGCCTACGTTGAAGGTAGTGCGGATCGCGGCCCTTTCTGAGGCAGCTACAATTACATCGTCATTAATATAATAGTAAGAAGGACGGATACCGTGTGCATCGCGGATCACGAAAGCATCACCGGAGCCGATCAGGCCGCAGGTGTGGTACCCTCCGTCAAACATGGAAAATGCCTGTTGGAGAATCTTTTTGATATCCAGGTCGTTGCTGCCTTCATTGTCTTCTTTGGCGAGGAAATGGTGTACCACTTCCAGCATGGCGGCCAGATCACTGTTTTTGTGAACTTCACCAGGTTGTGCCTTGGAAAACTCAAACAGTTCATCGGTGTTTATCAGGTTAAAGTTTCCTGCCATAGCGAGGTTGCGGGCAGGAATGGTGTTGTAGCGTACAAAAGGATGGCAGAGTTCCACGTTGTTTTTACCCTGGGTGGCATAACGGATATGTCCCATCATGAGTTCACCAAGGAAACGCACATGGCCTTTCATCAGGCCGGGGTATTTGGTGATTTCCGGCTGATATTTTTCTATCTCCTGTATTTCGTCACGTACTTTCGCAAAAATATCTCCGATGGCCTGCGGAGCAGCACTGCGGATGCGGTGCATAAAGGGAACGCCTGGTTCGGTGTTCAGTTTCACGGTAGCCAAACCAGCGCCATCCTGGCCCCTGTTATGTTGTTTTTCCATGAGCAGGTATAGTTTGTTCAGCCCATAGAAAACACTCCCATATTTTTGTTGGTAGTAGGAAAACGGTTTTCTTAATCTTATAAATGCCAGACCGCATTCATGTTTGATCGCATCACTCATGGCAGAAAATTGAAGTCGCAAAGGTACGCCAAAAAAGGAGAAAACCAGAAAGCGATTGGTAAAGCTATCAGCCTTTGCCTATTCAGTATCAGGGCATAAAAAAAGCGGAGATAAAAGCTCCCGCTCCTATCTCCGCTTTATATAAATAGTTTGATTATTGCTTGGCAAGTGCAGCCATCCACTGGCTGATATGATTACATTCTTTGTATTGATCGTCTACGTGTACGTAGAAGGTCGGGATCTTTTCGATGAGCCATTTATTGATGGCTTCCGCGCGTTTGATATCCAGTGTTCTTTGCTGGATGCGGGAATAGTCATCTGTAAGGTTTTCGCGGTGCGGCTGGGTACGTGTTTTCAGGTACACGATCCGTACTGCTGTGCGGCCGTTTTCATCTGTAAACTGTACCGGGGCGGAAATCTGACCTGGTTTCAGGGTATCGAGCATCATTACGATATCCCTTTCGGTAGGGTCATCCAGCTGGTCGATGGTGATCAGGGTGCTTCCGTCGCCTGTTTTGGACTGCATCATACCGCCATCAAATTTGGCGCTTGGCGCGTCGCTGTATTTGGCTACTGCTTCCGAGAAAGTGATTTTGCCAGCCACGATGCTTTTACGGATAGAATCCAGTTTGGCGGTATTGCCTGCCAGGTCGGATTTGGTTACTGCGGCTCTTACGAGGATGTGTTGTACAGTAACGTTATCGCCGGAGCGTTTCAGCATCATGATCAGGTGGTATCCGTGTTGCGACTTCACCGGGGAGGAAATTTCTCCTTCTTTCAAACGGAAAGCGGATGCCAGGAAGTCGGGATCCCAGGTATTTTTATCGTTACGGTTCAGGGTGTATACGCCTTTGTTATCTTTTACGCCCGGATCTTCGGAGTAGAGGATAGCGAGGGAGCCGAAATCGGATTCTTTATTCTGAACACGTTTTTTGAAATCGAGGAGGCGGTCGATGGCGTATTGGTCCATTTCGCGGGTAGCTTTGGGCTGCAGCACGAGGGTACCTATTTCCAGTTCTGACTCGTAAAAATGAAGACTATCTTTCGGGATGGCGTCAAAGAAGCGTTTTACTTCTGATGGCGTTACTTTTACCGGTTCAATGATCTTGTTGCGCATTGCCTGGGCCAGCAAACCTTCTTTGATAGGCTGACGGAAGCGTTCGCGGAGCTGGTAAATGGAGTAGCCGGTAACTTCTTTCATTTTCTCCTTACTGCCGTACATGGATTCAAAGTAGCGGATACGGTTTTCCATCTGGGCTTCCACGTCGCCGTCACTTACCGGTAAACTGTCTCTTTCCGCCTGTAACACCATTACTTTCTGGGAAATCAGCATTTCCAGTGTTTTGCACGCAGCATCGGGCGCCAGATTGCCATCGGGCGAGTTGTGTTGCTGATCGCTGAGTGCTCCGTCCATATCGGATTTGAGGATAATTTTATCCCCTACAACCCCGATAATCTTGTCTGCCACCAGTTTCTGGGCCGTAGAAGCCTGCCATAGCAGCAAAGCGCCTGCGGATAATGCTAAAAGTTTCTTCATACAAAAGCGGTAAAAACCAAAAATAACCATTTAAAAGTCAGTAGCATAGGGAATGTCGATGGATTTAACAAAAGTTTAGATAAGCTGCCGCCTTTTAGCCATAAGCATCTTAGCCAAAAAAACAGCGAAGAAAATAACGATGATAGGTTTTACACTACGGATCGTTCTTTTCTTCGCTGTATGTTATTTTAAAGCGGGTAGTTTTGGGCTACAGGCTTCTTATAAAGTTCTCTTCACTTCTACTTCTTCAAACCCTTCGATGTTATCGTTAGGTCTCAGGTCACTGTATCCGCGAACGCTCAAACCACACTCCATGTTGGCGGCCACTTCTTTCACATCATCTTTATAACGTTTCAGTGAGCCGAGTTCGCCGGTGTGAACCACGATACCGTCGCGCACCACGTTGATACGGGTGTTTCTTGTCAGCTTGCCATCGATAACGAAGCAACCTGCCACGGTAACCTTCTCGAATTTGTAAGTTTCGCGCACCTGAACGTTGCACACCACTTTCTTCTCGATTTTTGGTTCCAGCATCCCTTCCATCGCGCTCTTGATTTCATCAATCGCGTCATAGATGATGGAGTAGTTACGGATTTCGATATTCTCTTTCTCCGCGAGCTTGGCAGCCTGGGAGGAAGGTCGTACCTGGAATCCGAGGATGATGGCGTCAGAAGCGGTTGCCAGCAATACGTCGGATTCTGTAATCTGACCTACTGCTTTATGAACGATACTGATCACGATTTCTTCGGTAGACAGTTTCTGCAGGGAGTCACTCAATGCTTCTACGGAACCATCAAAGTCGGCTTTGATGATGAGGTTGAGCTGTTTAAAGTTACCCAGAGCCAAACGACGGCCGATTTCATCCAGGGTGATATGTTTCTTGGTACGGATACCTTGTTCACGAACGATTTGTGCTCTGCGGTTAGCCACTTCTTTGGCTTCAGATTCTTCGGAGTACATCTTGAACTTCTCACCTGCCTGTGGCGCACCATTCAGGCCGAGTACCTGTACTGGCATGGATGGTCCTGCTTCTTCCATTTTCTGGCCGCGTTCGTTGAACATGGCTTTGATTTTTCCGAAGAAGGAGCCGGATACGATGGTATCGCCCTGACGGAGGGTACCATTTTGTACCAGGAGGGAGGCAACGTAACCGCGACCTTTATCCAGGGTAGCTTCCACGATACTTCCGGAGGCTTCGCGGTCGGGATTGGCTTTCAATTCCAGCAGTTCCGCTTCCAGTAATATTTTTTCGAGGAGCACATCGATATTTAACCCGCTTTTGGCAGATATTTCCTGGCTCTGGTATTTACCGCCCCAGTCTTCCACCAGGAGGTTCATGCCGGCCAGTTGTTCTTTGATTCTCTCAGGGTTGGAGCCTTCTTTATCCACTTTGTTGATAGCGAATACCATTGGCAGCCCGGCCGCCTGTGAGTGGGAGATTGCTTCTTTTGTTTGCGGCATGATAGCATCATCAGCAGCGATCACGATTACAGCGATATCTGCTGCTTTGGCACCACGGGCACGCATTGCGGTAAACGCTTCGTGACCCGGAGTATCCAGGAAGGTGATCTTTTTGCCGCTGGCAGTTGTTACCTGGTACGCACCGATGTGCTGGGTGATACCACCGGCTTCACCGGCTACCACGTTTGCACTCCGGATGTAATCGAGCAGGGAGGTTTTACCGTGATCGACGTGACCCATGATGGTTACGATCGGTGCACGTGGTTCCAGATCTGCAGGATCGTCTACTTCATCTTCATCATCGGTTTCTTCTGCATCTTCCAGACCAATGAATTCAACTTCGTATCCGAATTCGCCGGCCACCAGTTCTATTACTTCCGCATCGAGGCGTTGGTTGATAGATACCATGATACCGAGGCCCATACATTTAGAGATAACTTCCGCGAAGCTTACATCCATCAGGTTAGCCAGTTCGGATACAGAAACGAATTCTGTTACCTGGAGTTTGTTGTCTCCATCGCCCTGGTTAATTTTCTGGTTGGCTCTTTCTTCACGTTTTTCTCTGCGGTGTTTAGCTTTCACGTTTTTACCGCGACCGCCGCCACCGAGCTTGGCCATTGTTTCCTTGATCTTATTCTGGATCTCGTTCTTATCGATTTCTTTTTCTTCGGTAGTACGTTTATCCTCACCGCGGTGCTGACCTGGTCTGTTGTAGCCGCCCTGACCCTGGCCTGGCCTGTTATAGCCTCCGCCTTGTCCGGGTCTGTTGCCACCACCACCTGGTCCGCCGCCTGGACGGTTGTAACCGCCACCCTGTCCGGCTGGTCTGTTACCTCCGCCGCCTGGACCGCCTTGTCCGGCTGGCCTGTTATAGCCTCCGCCCTGACCCTGGCCTTGTCCGGCAGGTCTGTTGTAGTTACCGCCGCCGGTGCCTGTGTTGGCGCCGCCCGGACGGTTATGGTTACGGTTATCGCCTTGCGGACGATTTCCGCCGCCCTGGCCCTGATGTCCACCTCCGCGGTTATCATTGTGGTGAGGGCGGTTGCCGCCTTGTCCACCATGTTGATGCGGGCGATGTTCGCCTGGGGCGCCGCCTTCTTTGCGGTCACCTTCTTTAAAGTCTTTAGGCTGAACGGGTTCAGGTTTCTTTTCCACGATGATACGCTTGCGTTTGCGTTTCTCGTCCCTGCTAAAGTTGCTGTTCTTATTATTATCGCGTCTGTCAGACTGAACTGGCAGCTCAATTTTGCCGATTACTTTAGGGCCGGTTAATTTTTCGGCCTGGATATTTTCAATCACAGCAGCACCAGATGCCTCGTCCTGTGCCTGTGGGGCTGCGGGAGGAGGTGTTGGTGGGGTGTTTTCGGCAGTAGAGGGTTTGCGATTTTCCGTCTTTACGACATGTTTAACAGGAATGTGCGCCGGTTCTTTGACTGCAGCCGGTTTTGCCTCTTGTAATACTTCTTCCACTTTATTAACTACAGGTTTATCTTCAACCGGTGCGGCTTTTTCCGTTTTTTCTGTCGTATCGGTCTTATCTGTTTTCGCTACTTTCTCTGCCGGTGGAGTGGTTTCGGCTTTAGGGGCCTGTTCCACTTTTTCAGCTTTATCAGCTTTCTCAACTGGTTTCTCAGTTGGTGCTGTAGTTGCTTCCTGTACGGGAGGGGCAGGAACGGGTTTAGGTTCCGGTTTTTCAGCAACGGGAGGAGCGGGTGTAACGGGAGCCGGTTTTTCTTCTTTTACCGGTGGTTTCACTGCTTCTGGTTGCGGAGCCGGGGTTTCTTCCTGGTCTGCTTTTTTAGCAACTGGTTTTTTATTGCGGTTTAAGGCGTCCAGATCGATAGTGGTGATTACTTTAGGGCCGTTGATTTTCGGCGAATCCGTTTTCTTCACTGCGTCTGGTTCTGCCGGAGGAGGCGTTGCCGGTGCTTTGGGAACTTCCGCAACAGGGGGAGCTGTAACAACGGGTGGTTCAGGCTTCGGTTCAGCTTTTTCCTTTGCGGGAGGCGGGGTTGCCTGGGCAACATTCGCCTGTGGTTGCGGTTCCGGTTTAGGAGTTTCCTTAACTGGTTCCGGTTTAGGTTCAGGTTTTGCTTCCTGTTTAGGAGCAGGAGCTGCCTCTTCTTTTTCTTTAGTGGTATTCTTTTTAGCCGCCGCTTCCGCTTCCTCCTTCTCTTTCTTCTTCATCGTTTCTAACACGCTTCCTTTAGGCAGGGCTATCTGGTCGCTTTTGCGCTTGTTAGCCTTGTCCTGCTGGAACTCCGACTGCAGTGCTGTGTACATAACAGCCGTAAGACGGGCATTGGGAGAACCAAAGCCGTCCATATCAAAGCCTTTATTGCCAAGGAAATCGATGAGGGTTTCCTTACCAATATTAAACTCTTTGGCTGCAGCCAGCAATCGTGGTGTGTTGTTTGTTGTTTCAGGCATATCGTATTTCGGGCCTCCCCTGTTTCCCGTTTCTTCAAAACGGGATGTTTTTTTACGTTTAAACAATAACTCGAAAAAATCAATTCCCTTTCTAATAAGGCCTTTACCTGGGAAGGGTTGTGGCTCGGCTTTATTCTTTGTCAAACTCTTCCTGTAATATTCTTCTTACATCCTGCACTGTCTCTTCTTCCAGATCGGAACGGCGAACCAGTTCTTCAACGGTCAGCTCCAATACGCTGCGGGCAGTGTCACAACCTATTCGTTTAAGCTCATCTATTATCCATTCTTCGATTTCATCCGAGAATTCTTCCAGATCGATATCAAATTCAGACTGTTCCTGCGCTTCATCACGGAATACATCAATCTCAAAACCAGTCAGTTCACAAGCCAGCTTAATGTTTACTCCTTTTTTACCGATAGCCAGTGATACCTGGTCGGGGTTAAGGTAAACGGAAGCGTATTTGTTTTCGTTATCCACTTCCATGCGGCTGATCCTGGCGGGTGTTAATGAACGCTGAATCAACAATTGAATGTTGGTGGTAAAGTTAATGATATCTATATTTTCATTTCTCAGTTCGCGCACTATGCCATGTATACGGCTTCCTTTCATACCCACACAGGCTCCTACCGGATCTATACGGTCATCGTAGGATTCAACAGCCACTTTGGCTCTTTCTCCTGGTTCACGAACAATTTTCTTGATCACTATAAGCCCGTCAAAGATCTCAGGCACCTCAATTTCCAGCAATTTAGCCAGGAAGGATGGATGTGTGCGGGAGAGAATGATGAGTGGTGCGTTGTTTTTCATTTCCACCTTCTTCACCACCGCTCTTACGTTCTCCCCTTTTTTGAAATAATCTGTGGGGATTTGTTCAGATTTAGGCAAAATTAACTCATTCCCTTCATCATCAAGCAATAAAACTTCTTTTTTCCAAACCTGGTATACTTCACCATTTACAATTTCACCTGCTTTGTCGGCATATTTCTTTACCAGGATGTTCTTTTTCAGATCGCCGATACGGGCAGATAAAGTTTGTTTCGCCGCCAGGATAGCCCTGCGGCCGAAATCCATGATCTCTACCTCTTCATATAAATCCTCGCCTACCTGGTAATCCGGTTCTACCTTAATAGCTTCGGAATAGGCAATCTGGGCATTATCATCTTCTACTTCCCCATCCGTTACAATGGTTCGACGGCGTAATATTTCAAGGTCACCTTTTTCGGTATTTACAATCACGTCAAAATTCTCATCTGAGCCATACTTTTTCCGCAGAAGCGTTTTGAACACATCCTCCAGGACCTTCATCAATGTAGGACGGTCAATGTTTTCCGCCTCCTTGAACTCGGTAAATGACTCAATCAAGTTAATACTAGCCATGTTTAGTTGTTATATTTTAAAACACGATGCACACCTTTGTGTGCTTTATTTCATTAAGTTTTAAATCAGTTGATTTCTTTTCTTTCTTCTTGCCAATCAGTTCCTCGATATTAATAGCATCTTCGGTTACCGTTTGGAGGGTGCCCTCTTTTACAGAGCCATCCAGCAGGGTAACTTCCACTTTGCGTCCAATATTTTTAAGGTATTGTCTGTGCAGTTTGAGCGGTTCATCCAGGCCTGCGGACGAAACTTCCAGGGAGAAATCGTTATTTGGGAACAGTTCAGCCGCTTCCAGCAAAGGATATAACTGACGGTTGAATGACACCAGCGTAGCCACCGGCACCCCTTTATCCCCGTCCAGAAAGAGCTTGATATTGTTAGTGGGCTTAATTCTGATGTCTACCAAAAAATTGTCGGGATCATTCGCCAGCAGTCCTTCTGCCATCTCCCGGATAGTTTTTATCACGTGTTCGTTTGCCATACAAAAAGCGCGAAGGGGACAATATCTCGTCCCCTTCGTTTGAATCATTTTTCCTTCTACAAAATTAGGATTTTATTTTGATTGAAAAACTATTTCTTTAACTTGTATCTAAATATTTGTGTAAGATGCTCTGCCATCATTCATATGTATTTTTAAAATATCTGACGTGACCACCGCTTTCTGGCGAAAAATAAATATCGAACTGCTGGCATGGCCCCTGGGCCTTACCCTCCTGTATGTGATGAAGCCCGACGAAAATGCAGGCAGCCTGTGTTTGTTCAAAAATATAGGTATCCCCATTTGCCCCGGCTGCGGATTAGGTCACGGTATTCATTATTTTTTACACGGACAATGGACCGCCTCCATCCAACACCACTGGCTTGCTCCCCTGGTAGTAGTAGTGCTGCTGTATCGCATCCTTCAACTGGCCCGGTATCAATACGCTGATTTCAAACAATCATAAACCCAACACTATGAACGACTTTTCATTTGCGATGCTCCCCGGAATCGAAGCCGAGGAAATGATGTGGCTACAGGAACTTACCAAGGGCTATTCCGCCGAAAACAAGCAAAGATTTCTGGCCGTATACCAGGGCAGACGTAAAGATCCCCAAACAATTCTTATCTGCAGCCTCATAGGTTTCCTGGGTGTAGCCGGCGTGCAACGCTTCCTGGTAGACCAGATCGCTATGGGAATTGTATACTTCATTACTCTCGGCTTCTGCGGCATCGGCACCATTATAGACGCCATCAACGCCCGCAAAATGACCTGGCAGTTCAATAAAAAAGAAGCCCTGGCATCCGCAGCTTTACTCGGACTTTAATCTCTCCCGGAAAGTTAAAAAAACCTTAAAATGAGGTGATTTTCAGGAAGTCGGAATGTATATTCCGCTACCTTCGTGTCATTATGTTAAGATTTATAATTTCTATATTTCTGGCCTGGCTGCTGTACAAACTGGTATTCGACCTGATCATACCAGGCTACAGAGTTACCAAGCAAGTGCGCAGACAAATGAGCGATATGCAGGATCATATGCGTCAGCAGTATGAACAGCAAAACGGCGGACAAAAAGGTTCACCACCTCCTCCCACCCCACAACCCAAAAATGTGGATAAGGGAGATTACATCGATTTTGAAGAAATTAAATAAAAAAAGGCCGGTGCATCACCGGCCTTTTTTATAACGCCTTTTTGGGCTGAAAAATATCCATAATCGTTCGGGGGGACTGCAAATGAATGGTTTGCAACCCCACAGCCTTCGCTCCTTCTATATTTGGCAGCGTATCATCTATAAACAATGTTTCTTCCGGCAATAACCCATTCTCCTCCATCACCATCAGGTACGACTCCTTATCCGGCTTGCGGTAACCCATCAGGTGCGAGTAATAAGCCCTGTCGAAAAAGCTGCCCAGCGAAGGAATTCCCCTGCTTTCCTGCAACAACCGGTTGAAAGCCTCCAGGTGTATCGCATTGGTATTACTCAGCAAATACAGATTATAATGCTGCCGCAACTGCTGCAATAACTGCAGCCGCTGTAACGGGAAATCCAGCAACATCGCATTCCATGCTGCCGTTATCTGCCCGTCCGTAACCCCCTCCGGCACGTGCCGCTGCATTTCCGCCAAAAACTCCTCCACGGAAACATGCCCTGTTTCCAGGCCGTTAAATAGGCTGGAACCATGAAACTGTGAATACAACTCATTAAAGTTCTTCACGCCAAGAGCAACAAATGCGTCGTTGGTAAGCTGGTAGTTGATGTTCAGAATAACGCCACCCAGGTCGAAAATAATGTTCTTTATGCCTTGCATGCCGCAAATTTATTAAGTATATGCGTAAGCGTTGGTATTAAAAAAAATTTAGGTTAATTCAATAAAATAATTAATTTTGCCGTCCCCTGAAAAGGGGAATTAGTTCTTCGGAACGGGTCCTATAGCTCAGTTGGTTAGAGCACCTGACTCATAATCAGGGGGTCCCAGGATCATGCCCTGGTGGGACCACTTAAATTTTGCGAAAGCGCCGGTAAAATCGGCGCTTTTTCTTTTTGTGCCGGTTTGGTTGTCCGTGTGGTGGTCCCTACCCTCCTATGGCCACTTTCAAACGATTTAATTTTCATATTTTTCAATTGTTGGATTACGAGTGGGTTTGTAAGCACTGGCTTCTTAATCGGAAATGCGGAGCTTTTTTCCGTGGTTTATTAGCAAGTGAAACTTAAACATCTTAGCGAGCCGCCATGCTGCGCGAGCATATCACAATTGATTTTTATTACCTGATAGCCATATTTGGATAATGCTTCTTCATTTACATTGTTATAGTACATCGTTTCTTTTAGATTGGTTAATGTGTATTCAGGTAAGATAATCGTGTTATTTAATCGCAGGAAGTTCACATAACAGCCAGTAGCTGTATAGGTGCAACATTTCTTTTTAGCTTCGCATTCGCAGGGAATGGAATAGCCCAATGGCCTATCCTGGATGGGTTGAATCCTTAGATTGAGATCTCCACAAATCCCCTTTAGGGTATCCAGATATTTATTATCGTCCTTCAGGCTATCCAACTTTGGATATTCACTGATGCAGATAATATCATCCTCAATAAATCCCATATAACCGTCAGTATGTCCCACTACGTCCCCCTTGTTCATTGGGACAAGTATCGGTGTTACTCCCATCTTATTCTTAATAATGGCCGTTATCTCCTTTTCTGGTAGATCATTATCCTGTAACAGCTTTTCTGTAATAAAGGCAAAGCGATGATTAGCGATGAAATTACCACCGTCTAATTTTAAGGGTACCTGCACGATTCCCTTTTGTAGATGGTCTTTAATTATATTGATCGCAACATTATTAAGGTTTCGGTAATTCATTGTCTTAGTCAGATAATTACAGTAGTTAGGTTCATAGATGGGCTTATATATATGCTCACCATTAGAAATTCCCATTACATCTCTTAGCCAGATTTCATTCCAACCTTCTTCCACAATAATATCCATTGTCCTTCTTGGAAATTTAAATTCCAATTTTTGTTTTGCACGGATGTTACTAACGATAACGTGTAAGTGTATATCATTAGGGATCTTAGTGATTAGCTTATCAAAGAATGGCACCAATTCATTGTATTCATTGCTGAAGCCATCAGGATAAGATAAAAAGAGGTGATTTACTTTGTCAAAATCAGCTTTTACCATCTTTTTGAAGGGGTTTTAAATTTTCGCTGCGAAGGTAGAAAGGGGTTTAAGGGAGGCCAAAGATTTTGAAAGGTTTCGATTTTATATTATGTATACATACATACATACAATTGTATTAGAAAAATATATTCGTTATATTAGAAAATATTTAACTCCATAGACGTTACGTAACTATGAAGGTATTGGGTAAAAAATAAGAATTAAAACAATGACACCTCCCATTGAACCTAAAATATTGCCGTTAGTAAATGCACTAAATGAAACTAAGATTGTTGAGACATTCTCAAGTTGTGAAGGGCATTATGATGATGATATTCATAATTTGGACATAGAGTTTGATGAAAAGGAGATAATGGATAGAGGCAGAGCAGAAGTAAGATTTGATCCAGCCCCTAATATATCTCTAGATATAATTGAAAGAATGCTAATATATATAATTAGTGAGTTTGATAAGGAGCATGGATTCTATCCCTCAATGGTTTATTCAAAAAAAATCTATGTTCCAAACTCGCAATTAAATATTGAGTTTGTTTTCTCCTTGGAAATTCGCCCATTCAATAGATTGGAAGATTCAATAAAAAAGAGGCTAGATACGGATAGAGCCATCATACAAACAACCGAGATAGTAAATAGATTTAAACGTGTGTATCTATGATACTACTATGAAATATCTCACATTTTAATAGATTAAAATTTACTAAGCATGTATTTAGCTCATGAGCTTTTACACTACTTTAATGACGGATATGAGGATGGTCGTTCATTAAGGCCTTATTCAATGATGGATTTCATTGAAGATAATCGCCATCTAGGCCCACATGTATACAAAAATGTAAAATATTGTAAACGACTTGAACAGGAAGGGTTACTCGATCATATGGGAAATTCAGGTACACACCCTTACTATAAAAGTCACTATTACACAAACAAAGGGCATTATCAAACGGATATTAGCAAATATGGTGGTTATGATCTTTTGGTAGAAGGATTCTTGGCTGTAAGAGAACGATTTTCGCCTGTGGTACTACCTCTCTCACTTGTAAAACCAGATGGAGATCTATCTGTTGGCTCTTGTTTTGTCTATAAACCAGGAGTAGTCATTACAGCAAGGCATTGTATTGAAAAGCTAGATAAAGTTTCCTTATTAGCCAATGATGGATCAATCATAGAAGTAAATGAGGTATATTTCTCTGCTAATGAGAATTTGGATATTGCAGTTTTGCTTATTGATGATAGGCCTTTTTCTGAAATTGAAATGCATTGCACAACACCTAAACCTGAGGGAATTGGTCCACGTGAGATGGATGCCCTGAATTTTTTGAATGAGCCATCTATTGTACTTTTCGCTCCAGGACAGGTACTTGATGAAATTTTAACAATGGGATACCCTCCTATTACTGGTTTTGAGGCAATACAAATTGCTGATAAAACGGCAATAAACTCAACTTTGTTTAGAACCTCTAAAGGAGAAATTCTTGCTGAGGAACGGAAATATATGGATGGGATAGAGTATATATTGATTAATGCAAAAGTGAAAGGTGGTAACAGTGGTGGACCTATCTTTGACAAGCTGGGCAGGATCATCGGAATGGTAGTGGAAATACCGACAGATTTTAAAAATCACTTGGAAATTGACAAGTTAGGATATGGGCTTGCCTTACCTTCTATGTATATGAAAGAAATGTTGGATGGAATAAAAGCAAATGATCAATCAGTCGTTAAAATGAAGGTAACTAAATTTGATGATAAGGCTTTTACTGTGAATTAGAGTTGTATTTTTTCATACGCAATCAGTTAGTCTTGTTCAGAAGCAGGTCTCCTTCTATGAATTTCCTTTAGTTGTTCCCGTGAATTGGGTATTAATCGTGTGTCATTCAGAAAGCGATAGACACCATAAAAAAGCAATGCGGAAATAATTACTGTTATCAGAAGCCATAAGAAGGTATTATCTGCTTTCTGCGATTTCCTATAGTTATCATAGTAATTATCATTTTCAAAATTTGCTGAAGCTATTCCACTACTTCCACTGTGATAATCTTTAGGATTTGCTTCCAGCATGATTCTCTTATTATAAGAATTTACGGCAGCTACAGCCCATATAAGGCAAATTAAATAATAGCTACAGCATAAGAGAATTAATGTTAAAAGCTTGCCTAAAAAGAAAAGCAGGATTAGAATTATTGGGAATACCAAAGTCATTATGATTCCCCCTAAAATAGAAGAGTAGAATAACCCAATACCGCCAAATAGGATTGCTAAGAATACCGCCAGACCTGTATTCTTTAATGGTTTTGTAACTATATAATTCATAGTAGTAGGATTTAACCATAAACACAATAGCGCATATATGCGCTATTGTGTAAGAAAATTTTTTCTGTCATTTAGAAACTATTATTTTACATCCTGTAACAACAATTCATCAGTACCAGCGGATATGACTTTCTTCAAATTTCCGCCATCCAATGTGCAAGAATAAATACCAGCATTTACCCCTGTAGATTCAGTAAACACTTCAAATACTACTGACTTTCCATCTACAGTTAGCCCGCCCTCTCCTGGCTTTAATCCACTAGCCAAAACAATAGGAATTTTCCGCTGATTACTTCCGTCTACATTCGAAAGCCAGAGTTCCCGTGCATTTGTTTTGTAAAACAGAATCAAATTAGCAGCAGTAGAACCACCACTAGCTTGAGCACTTGCTTCCTTCTTGCAGCTCATCTGAGTAAGGATAATGGCCATGTTGAAGCCGAGGAGTACAATAGATCCCAAGAAAATTTTCTTCATTTGAGTTTGATTTTTATTGAATAATCCCAGTTATCCATCTTGTAAGTGAATTGGGGTGTAATTTTTATACTCAATATCTAATATATACATATTATTTAAAATAACGCATATATGCGTCAATAAAAATCATAAACAAGCCCCAAATTGGCAAGGTGATAAATGTCAAGAACATTGCCTTGGTAAAAGCCTTGGGAGCCAGAATAAGAGAACTGCGCTTACAGCGTGATATGTCGCAGGAGGATCTGGCGAACGAGGCTGACATACCCCTATCCCAAATAGGCCGCATTGAGCGGGGAGAAAATAACCCTACTATATCCTCTCTTTATGTTATTGCAATCGCCTTAAATGTAGATTTAAAGCAATTGGTTGACCTGAAACTGAAAAAATAGGCTCCCTCTTTCATTTTCGAATTGAAGGTATCTAAGAGTCTTTTAATGCCCAAATTCTTTCAAAAGATTTCGTTGTCATTTAATTATATTTTTATAATTAAATTTTGTTTATAAAAGCGGATATTTATTAGATAATAAATATCCTGATAATGGAGACTGCGAAATATTCACCTTTATTGGACTTGCCAAATTATTCCTTCCCCTATTATTGGGCTAACGAATCCTTTAAAGCCTTATGGACCGAAAAAAGTAATCATGCATTTCCAATAATTTGGTCCAAAACCAATGAATTAATTATAAGGGATTTTGCGGAGTTAAAGAATATATTAGTAGTGGGACCTCCGTCATGTGGGAAATCAACCTTCCTTCATCAATTAATAATTTCATTGTTACTAACAAAACATCCTGCAGAAATAAAGTTTATACTTTTTGATTTCAAGAAGCTTGAATTTTCATTATACAATTTGTTGGAAAAACATTTTCTGGCAAAATTACCTAATGGAGATGATCAGCCCATAGTAAGCAAACCAGACAAGACCTTAGCCACATTAAATGCACTTACTATAGAATTGGAATTGAGGTATGATTTATTGAAAGAAGCTGCATGTCGAAATATTACTGAGTACAATGATAAGTTTTGCAGTCGCCTATTAAATCCTCAAAAGGGACATCGGTACTTACCGCATTTATTTTTGATTATCGATGAATTTGCTGATATATTAATTATTAACAAAAGCGAGGTAAACAAGGCACTTGAGAATGTGCTAAGTTCAGGGTATAAAGTTGGAATACTGGTAACAATAAGTACAAATCAGATTATGGGTGATACAATATCTCCAGGTATTAAGTCGCTCATTCAACACAGAATAGTTTTTAGACTGAATGACAAGAGAGATAACCGCAAATTCCTTGATACGGAAAGTGTTCCAAAACTAATTGAAGAAGGTGAGTTTCTCTTTTTGGATTCAGGGAAAGTAAAAAAGGGCAGAACTTTTAGTTTAGAACTACCAGTCATTGAAGCCATAATTGCAGATATTAACAAACAAGAAGGATATCCGGGTGCTTATCTCTTACCTGAATATGTAGATACAACTGAAGAAGTGGCGCTAACTCTTGATAATCGTGATCCATTATTTGAAGAAGCTGCAATGATATTAGTCCAATCCCAACAAGGAAGTACCTCTTTATTGCAACGTAGAATGAAATTAGGATATAATCGCACCGGACGGCTAATGGATCAATTGGAAGCAGCAGGTATTGTTGGACCTAATATGGGAAGTAGTGCAAGAGTAGTTTTGATTAAGACCCAGAGCGAATTAGAATCATTGCTAAATAACCTGCTTTAAAGCAGTTAACTAAGGGCCGACCTATCAACTATAATCCACCATACAGCTACTATGGCCGCTATATCGGTCTGATAACAATCAGTTGATACCTTCGCCGCATAGCTTATAAAGTCATTATAGGGGCCATAGTGACCTTATATCCCATCTCGCTTTAAGTGAGTTTAGCGTTTTCGAATAAGTAAATTATATATTTTTAACAGGGATGTATCCTATTATTTTGAGGAAAGGAATATGTAGAAACATGCTCCTAAAGATCTATATATAATGGAACTTAAAAGCGTTCAATTGATAGATAAAGTATTAAATAGCCAGTATCTAATATCATCCCTGTAAATCAATGTAAGTATTGCGTAGTAGTGTGTTAATAAAATGCATCAACCCTGATGAATATTTACAGATAATATCCGTTATTGTTTTTGTTTGAGATGGGCTAAGCTCCTTTTTTTGCTTTCCTTTCTTATGTCTGTAGTATGTTGGGATGGACCAACCTAATTCTTTACAGATTTCATTTCTAACAATAGCTGGTAGTGATAATGCTACATCATCGAACTGAAACAGTATGTTTTCTTCTGAATAAAAAGCGGCTTTCGGTGTTTTCATCCACTCTTTTAGGTTTTCTACTGTCGTTTGGGGGGAGGTCATTAAGAAGTCTGAAACTGTCAATCCTGGAGATGCTACGGTTGACTGCCCTGAAAGTTGGTTCTTTCTATCTAATGAGTTACGTTTTGAGGTAACTTTAGATGTGCTTGAACTAGTTGTTTTTTTCTCATCGCGAATCTGCGGTGATTCTGATAGCGTTGTTTTGATACTTGTTTTGTCGATATGTTTTTCATCTGGTCGGATCATTTGGACATCAGATCTATTTAGTTCTCTGACGCCTAGGGACTTCCAGTTACCAGGCTTGTTAGGAAGAGAAGATAATTTTTTATTCATTTCTCTTTCATTTTTATTACCACCATTGAAAGTTGTTTTTTTATTAAAGCTATTCATAGCAAATAATTTGAGGCTATTAGATATATACTAAAGCAATAGAAATATTACCAAAGAGATATTCATCGATAATTAAAATCAATTGGGATGTTAGTATATAGCTACGGTGGTATAAAAGGAGTTTTAATTGTTTCCATTCTGCAAATTTTGCGCGAACGTAAACAGCTCCATGGGCTTGCAAAGGATTATTTGGATAGAAATGGGTTCATGCAACACCAGTTTATAATTTTTCGTCACCGCGATGCGGATCATCCTCACCTACATATTCTTGTTAATCGAATAGGATTTGATGGAAAAGTATTATCTGACAGCCAGGATTTTGCCCGTAGCGAGAAGATCATCAGGCAACTTGAGATTCAATATAATTTGATAAAAGTTCAATCAAGTTGCCAGTCACAAGAGCGGGCAATGACGAAGAATGAGCTTGAAATGATGAAGCGAAAAGATGAAATTTCAACTAAAATGAAACTCCAAACGCTAGTTAAAAGTGCGATGAATCAATATCTGTCAACCGTTGAGTTCATAAAATCGTTGGAGGCCAGAGGTGTAAATATCTTATTTAACCAGGCGAAAACTGGCTTTGTGAGCGGTATTAGTTATGGTTATGAAGGAATGATTTTTAAAGGAGCTGCTTTAGGTAATACCTATAAATGGAGCAGCGTAAAAAGTATAATTAGCTATGAACAAGAAAGAGATCATACAGCAATATGCGAAGCAAACATTAGAACTAAATCCCGCAACACAAGCAATGGACCCGGAAACGATTATCACAGTCATGAAAGAAATTCAAGCCTGGTACAAGGCAACTCAAACGCAGTATCAGATAGAGCAACAAAGACACATCAGCAGGCTAAACAGCGAGCATCAAGTCATATATCAGTATTCGAAGGATATTCAATTTCTGCTGGGAAATCTGGAACTTTTAATAAAGGGTTTACACAATCAAACAGTGGTCAGCCGCAGACAACAACGGAGACGGGAACTTTGGTTGGCGATATTATTAGGGATTTGCTCAGCCCTGTTTACGTTGATTACAGTCAAGATTTGGCTCTACTGAACCAGTTTAGGAAGAAGAAAAAGAAGAAAAAACGCTATCCCAGGCTATAAAATATTTTATCGGCCCCTTAACGAAAGCCCCCATTTACGCTTAACTAACCTTCTCCTCGTAATAATAAAAAAGGCATAGATTTAATGAAAAATGTTGGATGGAGAAGAAATTCAAACTCTTGGCTGAAGAATTGGTTGAATTAATTCCACCGATGGGTGGGGCAATCGCCACGGATAGGATTGTAGTAGATGGTATGGATATCGGCTATATGTATAGGGAAGATCCTATTAACGAGATGGATAGCGGCTGGCGGTTTTTTGAGGGAAGCGAAACCTCAGATTATTTGGCTAATAGCGGCAATAGTGGTGTTTATCACGTAAACACCATTGCCAACTATGACCCTACAATTATACCTTATTTGGATATGCCCGAGGGTACAAAATTGGAACGCATTCCCGGCACTAATAGGTTTAGAGAGGTATATGACTAAGATAGATATTTATGACACCTCACTCCAAAATACAGAAAAACGACCCCGCCTTTGGTAGCAATGATTTGAATCTTAGAAGACTAAAGATGCAGCCACTATATAATGGTGGCTGCATCTTTATGGGCGCTATTGGTGCATGAATTCTTTTATATCATTGTCTGCTTGCGCGACAACTTCATTCATTAGTTGCAGTATAGTTGTCTTTTCCGCGTTACTTAATGCCAGAACGACTTTTCCGTCACGTTCTTCATCCCGTATCCTCATTTTTCTATAGAAAGTTGGGAAGCTCCAATTACATTCTTCACAGACCCTTTCTCTGAAAGTAATCGGCAGTTTTGAGAACATAGTATGTATCTGCAATAATGTATTTACTGATGTGTTCATGATCATATTTTATACTGTTAAGAATAGTTTTAGGTGTGGTTTGCTGGTCTATTTTATCTGCTATGAATTTTTCCTGAGAAGAAAGTGGTTAGCCTCAACTAGCTTTTCAACGTTATCAATAAACTCAAGGGCATCCAGAAATGCAGAGATATTATTTGGGACGTTATTTAGTAGAAGACTAAAATGATCATGAATAGCAGGAAGGTCATAGGTCATAAAGAAACCTTTTATAACAGAAGTTGGGGCTTTCATTTCACCAACTGTTAACTTAAATGGCTTTTCCAGCCACGCCTTCTTTCGTGAAATTTGGTGCTGTCTTTTTTGCATAAGAGATAGATTTAGTGATTTAACTAAGCTGTCTTTAGCGACAAAGCCATTCTATCACGACCAGGGAGGTCGTGCAATGCCAAACAGATGTTTTGTGGGAATAAGGTGGGCCTAAAAGAAAAAGACGCAGGACCCAACTTAACGCCCTGGAGGTACTGGTATACCTGGCGACGATTAAGTGAGCCCATGCGTCATAGCATGGGCTACCCACTTTCCTCCTCGTCGCCTTTCAAATTACCAGTTTTACCAGGACGAGATCTAAAGCAAGAAGCTTAAAAATATCTTTAGATCGCTAAAATAGTACTTTGATTTTTTTTTAACCTGATGGCTTGATCATATTGTTAGGTTTTGAAGCAAATTAATAAAAATAAATGAAATTAGCTACTTATTAGTGGTATTTTATTAGTAGGATTATTTAAGTAGTCTTATATTAATGGTTACTTATGTGTAAACTATTCATTTATTTTAGTATATGGATAGCAAAAAGAAAAACACTGAAAAAGTGCAACTTGATCCAGATGACCAGCTCGCGAAATTGGGTGCGAGGATTAAGGATTTGCGTATTAAGGCCGGGTATACCAGTTATGAGTATTTTGCTTATGAGCATAATATTCCACGTGCGCAGTTTGGAAGGTATGAGCAGGGGAAAGATTTGAGATTTAGTAGTTTAGTGAAGGTAGTAAATGCTTTCGGAATGACTTTGAATGAGTTTTTTAGCGAAGGATTTTAAGTGAAAGAGGGAGATACAATAATGGTTAGAATGTATTATAAATGAGTATTAATTAAGTGCGATTTAACTCCTAACATATTAAATAGCTATGAAAAAAGGCTGACACAAATAAGCTCAACCAATTTCTTGAGAATAACAAGAATGTTTATGAAATTGCATTAAGTACCATTCTATTATGAAAGAAACGCCGGCACTATGGTAATAAAAAATAGATTGTTGTATAGAATAAGAATAAATGCCAATCTGCAATTATGATTGCTAATAATGATATTAGTTAATATAAACTTATGCCGAGGGAAATTTGAAATAATTGCTCCAGATGATTTTAAAGGCTCTAGCTCCGTTAGCAGTGAGGGCGTAGTTCCTATGGCCTTCGATTTTATTGATAGATTAAAAGATACCATTAACGCATATTTTGATATCCCAACTAGCTTTGATATCGAATTTGTGGATACTTATAGCTATTTAAGGAAAAGAAGCAAGGCCTAATATACTTAAGCATTATTAATTAATTTGTTTTTGCCGAATTTATCAAATTGGCATTTCAGCCGATAACTATTAAATTTTATTTCCTATTTTCATTAAGAGTTTTGTTGGTGGTAAGTCGATATCCAAAGGATATCTCAAAGTATCTTTATGGCTGTTCTACTGACTATGTTTCACGTTTTTTTAGATCTTACAATTTTAACAGCCCCAATACTGATGGATAAAATTTCAGACTTTTTCTATGATCTCCGTGATCGGGTTACAAATCCCCTTTTTGTTTCATTTATTATCGCATGGTTGGTGTATAATTGGCAAATACCGATTGGACTAATCTTTTATAAAGGATCAGAATTAGCAACTGACGGATATAAATCCTATATAGAACTTATTAGTAAGAATCTTGAAATGGGAAGGTCATTATGGGTCCCATTAAAATGTTCACTACTTTATACTTTTGTATTTCCTCCTATAAGATTGGTAATAATGGCTTTTTTGACATGGATCAAGACAATTAGTATTACCTGGAACCTAAAAATAAGAAGTGCTGGCAAGGTGCCTGCAGCTAAATATTTTAAAGTTTTAAGGGATAATGAGGAAAAGCAAAAATATTTATCAGACCTTATATTGAAAGAGGATGTAATACTACGTGATAACGCAACAACTAAAGCTCAATTAGAAGAAGAAAAGTCCAATGTTTCTAAAGCTCAGGATGAAAAAGTACTGCTTCAAAACAAATTGAATGTTATACTGAATATGGCTAATACTGATTGGCTGAATGGCGATTGGAATATCAAAAGACATATAAAATCAAAGCAAAATGGGGCTATTATTATTGACGTACAGCGGATTTACATTAATAATGGAGACTTTTTTGAATATGATAAATTGTTACAACAGAAAAAAAGAGAATCAACAATTAAAAATTATTTCTTTAATGATATGACGAAAGAGGTTTTCTTCATTAATAAGTCAGTTGCAGGGGAAATAACTTCAACACATCGTCTTTCTTACTCAGATTCAATAAATGAGTTAACTGGATTTGAAAATGAGGATATTCGGATTGACTATGAAAGAACAGATGTCTTTGATAAATAATAAATCTGTTTAGCTTATTACTAATAAACCTTAGGTTGTAAACGCTTTTCTCTGTAAAACACTATATTTCTGTAATAAGGTGAAATTATTTTATATATGAAAGAAAAATTGTTTGAGCTTATTCGAAAAGGTGAGGTTATCCTTTGGGCCGGGGCTGGGTTTTCCATGTATGCTGGATACCCATCTGGAGAGAATTTTAAGAAAATAATTTATAATGATTTATCCGACGAACAAAAACTTCAATTAAATTCAATTGAGTCCTACACCCTTGACGTTTTATCACAAGAATATCAAAGTCTTCATTTGGGCTCAATAAACCCATTAATCCATTTGGCAACAGAAGCTTACAAAAGGAAGCCCATTTCTACAAAAAACCATGATATTTTAGCGAAGCTGCCATTTATTAAAACCATTATTACAACAAATTATGATGAGTTATTTGAAAATGCTTATGGGGAAAAAGGACAATTGATTTTAAATGACAAGCAAGTCCCATATATAGATAAAAGTAAAACGCAGATTTTTAAGATTCACGGTGATCTTTCAAATCCAGATAGTATTGTATTGACAAAAGACCAATATCTGGAATTTCTTAAAAATCGACGTGATAACCTTATTTGGAAAGTACTTAATGAAAGAATGGCTACGAAAAGCATTCTCTTTATTGGTTATACATTGGAAGATCTAAATATCAAGTTGAAGTTTGACGAAATTTTTGAACCTCTAGGAAAGAACATGCCGCCAAGCTATTTTATAATTCCAAGCCTGCCGTCACATAAAATTCTTGAATTGTCGAAAAGAAATATTCAATTTATCCCTTCTTCAGGAGAAGACTTTATTGAAGCGCTTGAACAAAGTGTAAAAAAAAATTTAATTGCTGATTTTGAAAAGAATATAATAGCACCGGAGGATTTCAGGGAAATATGCAAGGACAATAATCTGCAACCAAGATTAGTAGGAACAGAAAAGGGATATGTCCTCAGTGGACTATCTGGTGCAAATGGGGATGCAAAAGGAAGTATGGCTTTTTCATTTGATAAAAAACATCCTTTTAAAAATATCTTAACTGATGTTTTAAATAGAAAAAACTTAAAGCCGATAGTTTTTCCGACGGAATTAATGAAGGAGGTCTCTATGACTATCGAAGGATTTTCGCTACCTATCGAAGGGTTAATGCTACAGGCAATACCAGATCTGGAGCGAAACATTGATTTGTACTTCAGTAATGGTTTTGAAATTTTTGATCTCCGTGCTAAAATCTATGGCGTTGAAGGAAATCTGGTTACAATTTTGAACTACGAAAATTATGGTCTCCAGATTGAGGCTACTCCTATGTTAAATGGGGAGGTGAATTTTAAAATCAATACCCAACATCCGGATAAAATTAAAAACCTCAATACACTTATTAAATTTCATGAATTGTTAAATGCAATTATTGGTGGAAATAAGATGACTATTCGAAGTAATGGTTTATTGTTATCAAGTATATTATTACCGGCAGTAATTGACGAAGGAATAAAGCTGTATTTAAATAAGTGCAAAGATTTAAAAAGAATTGAAAGTCATTTTCAGTTTAGGCTAATTGATTTTGATATAAAAGTACTCAATGATCATCTGGATTTAGTTGGGGATATTATATCATTTATTGACCAAACACCTCTAAATGTTGGAGCGGCAGAGATGACCTTTGACATCAAAAGAAATTCCCCTATTATTATTGAAAAAGCATCCACAAATACCATAGGAGATGCGATAGCGCATTCTGGTTATGAAACCGTAGTAAATTTTATGGGAAATGACTTGGCAATAGGCTACCGAAAGATTATTATTAATGACGCTTATGTCCCTAATATTACGGAAGCACTAAAGGTTGATGGGCCGTTAGCTATTTTGAGAAGCAGAACTGATAGTGCCATACAATATTATACAAAAACTCCTCCCACTGCTCCTGTAGGGATAGAATAAGTAAGGTAAGGAATCGAGGGCACTAAGTGCTATAATCTATTATTTCAGTGTGTAATCAATCTCAGCTTGTGATTTTATTAATTCCTTTGCATCTTATTTTTTTTCTTTATGTTGTAAGGTGGACAAAATGGCTATACCTACGTCCTATTAGACAAATTATTAGATGGTTAATATTCCTAGCGGGTCCTTTGGCTATTTTCATGAACTCGCGTAGTGAGATGAAATATTCGAATTTAGGGGCTGTTTTTTTTACTGGAGCAATGTATATACTCATGACCGTGATAACAATTATCGGTTATGCAATTTATTCAAGTCTATCAGAAGGAATAGGGAATTCTAACCTTCATGTATATCAACCCATCAAAGCAGTGATAAAACAAAGTTCAAATACGAAACTCTCATTTGGCGAAATTCTTGTTTTAATTATTGTCATTGTCGGTTATTTATATATTTCATTCTGGGCAGTAATGCATGAGAAACACTTTCGGTAGGTTATTTCTGAATGATAAAGTTAAAGGGAGAGCGTAATAATTTATATATAATTTGAAAATATAGAATCGTTTACATTTGATTTACATCTGTAATTTAAGATTGGGTTATCTTAGAATGCCTGAATTTAAAATACGTATGTATATGACTATTCTGATCCAGATTTGTGACTAGTCGTAAAATAGAGAACATTTAGTTTTCAAAATAATGTATATGTATCCCCATTTTAGAAAGACAGTAAAAACAGCTGATGGAGAAAAGCTTATTGATTTTACTCCTACCTTTTATGGAAATGAATTACATTATTCCATAAAAATTGAACATGTAGACCAGTTTAGAATGGCAAAGGATGAGGAAGGAATGTGGAGGATTGGCGCCCAGGTATTGCCCTTATGGGTCCATGAAATTGATCTTGAGTTACATGATATCATTGAAGATAATTATAATAATCGGATCACACCTGAAGCCCTCATTGAAAGAGGGTTTATTCTTCAAGAGAATCCGAAAAAATATTATCGCTTTGATACCCCGACTTATACCATAGCAATTGCGTTTACTGAAAATCACTGGCTTCATTATATAAAGCCCTGGGAACAAACACCAATTGCCATTCTTTATACAATGGACGATGTTGAAAGGATAATATCAAATGCTCCTTGAGCATTGAAACACCATAAAATGCGCCTATGAGGGTTACTAATTTAGCAGTAGGCTTATGTCGGTAAAAGTAAAAATTAGCAAATTGTTAATTACCCAATACTTAATAATTCTTATTAGCCGTAATTGGTTTTTATCTTTAAAAATTGAATAAATGCAATAAGCCTAATCTTAAAATCAAATTACGTTTTACTCACTCTCCTGTGGATGGTATTAATCCAATGAATGTAATTTTAAATGATAAAGCAACTTTGACAATTGTTGAAATAACGAGATGAATTTTGAATACACCAATTTCAAGTATATTGTAGATGATCTAATAATTATTCGAAATCGAACGCATCACTGAAATCTATAACATCGAATCTTTCAGCAATTATTTTAAAGGGCGCTCTAAATATTAATAGAGAACTGGCAACTTTCAGGAGTTGAAAGATTAGACAGAAAGATTACAATTTCTAAATGCCCTTGAATGATTGTTTTTTAACTAATGGTTTTAATTCACGTGTAGAGCATAAGCAATGTTACAGCTCTGCGACAGGTTAAGGCAAATAATTCTAATAGATATGCCAGAAAAATTGAAAGTTTGTCATTAAAGGTGCTTTGAAGTCTAAGTTAAAGATGCTCAATTGATTAATTTTGAGCATAATCTTGCTTGAAAATATGCTTTTGAGGTCTTTAATTGCTTGAAAGCTTAATATTGGACTATAAAATTCATGTCAAATTGTTAAAATAGTATCATTAATTCATTTTAACGTTATCCTTGTTTGACTTTAACCTATATTAAGGTTATTGATTCAGCGTGAATTTTGAAATTTGTGATGCTTTTTTCTAGAATTCGAAGATTTTGTTGTTACTTTACATCATATAATTGAATTCGAAATTCATTTTAATTCAAAAATAGGAGTTATAGCTGCAAAAAAAGACCCGGCGCTTGGAACACCAGGTCTTTATTTTAGATCAGAGATTGTGATTCTTGAACAATTCAACAATCCAAACGATCATTTTGACTAACAGCGGCAAATTCAACAAAATTTGTTTTACACTGTTTGAATTAAAAAATGACACCCTCTCGTTACAGCGGTTTGGTGTTACAGGTTCCTTCTCGCTTCTACGAGTAGGTTTTTGCCTACGAATTTTGCTGTAGGACTTTCTTCTTTTTTTCATCGTATTTGTAGCCTTTGTTGCTACAGCTACTTTAAGATCCGGTCTCTCTCAGTCCGGATTTTTTTTATCTTATCCTGCCTATATATTTTACAAATCAGCTGGATGGCTATAACACCATCATTATACAAATCTGAGTAGAAAATTTTGAACTTCCTAACTAATTTTCTCCCCATTTAATCCCTAATATACTGTACAGCTTTTGTGTTGAAATTTTTCCTGTTATGAGCTGCATACAGCTTATAATCACTAATTGTGATAACATTACTTTACCTGTGCGCTATTGTTATAACGTACAGCTTATTCATGCCAGATATATCCATAAAGCATATGCAATGCACATAACTGTATGAATACAAAATAAATGAAAACTAAACTTCAGGGAATATAAAACGACAAGCACTAGATAAGTTCCACTTATTCATTCCATCAACAGTTTCTTATTGACTTATCGAACCGCTTCAGAGTGAGAAAAAATGCGGTTATCTAACTGATAGCATTAAGGATGGTTGATATTTGTTTATGCCACCAGTTACAGCGTAAAATTAATTCAATAATTGAATTAATGTTGTGACTGTTTTGTTAAGCAATTGTTAATCAAATGTTCTTAACAATTAATGTGATGTTGAAGTCGCATGTTTTATTATGTTTATATAAAGGAGTCGATCCAGTTTCCCGAACCGGAATTGATTGCTTAGGTGCATTACTGTTATTGCATTCGTGTCTGAGGGGCCATAATATGCTTTTCAACATTTCAACTACTAAACGCCTGACTTAAATCAGAATCATAATTCATCAAATCAATGCAAAATGTTTTTCCTAATATAGTTATGACTATTTCTTTAATTGGAATTAATCCGTCAGCATCCATGAAAAATTTTAATATCCTAGGCAAACGGCAAAAAAGGAGCTATAAGCAAAGCAACTGTATCTACCACCACATATTGTTGCTGAACTCCATTTTATTCTTTAATTGATTGTTTAATTTATAGCTGTCCTGACACTCGTTACTGGTCCATTAAAATGAAAAGCATTGACTATATATTCTGATCATAAAATAGAAAATACCAGAATTGCATGGATTGGTAGTTCGCTACTTAGAAGTCAATTAAGGCCTTAGCATACTGCACCTGAGCCTGTTACAGGTACCGCTCCGGTTACAATTTTAACCATACCAACTACACGCGCTTCCTGTATGATTGCTGTAAGAGGATTCTCCCAGATAGATGGCAGCTCTTACTTTATCGACTACCTGGTAATATCCCGGTCACGGACCAGCGGAATCGTGAAAATAAAATCATTACTCAGCGATAATAATAGCTATGCAAGTGTCGTGAATACCTATAGTGTAACATCTGATGGGAATATCCAGCTTGCCAGGAATATCTCTACCGGTTTTTGGGTAACAACTAAAGTTGTAAATATGATCTAATTAGAATAGGACTACTCTCAGGCTAAGGTTATCCAACAACCTTAGCCTGACTATCCGTGGGGACATTGCAGAACAGTACTCGCAAATTATTATAGCCATAAAAAAGTATTGAAAAGGGTATCTACTATTATCAGTCCTTCGTATCAGGAAGCGCTAAACCAGGTGCTTTTCATTTATAGGGAAAAGTTCTGACTATTGTCGGACTTTCACACCCCTTGCTGCTTTCCCCTTTAAACAGGAGGCAAATGGGAACACTTAACAATGGTCGTTATATCCAGGGGATCAGCAAACAATGGAGCGCCAACATATTGTTGATCGACGCTCTGGCATTGCCAACACAGATTCGTCCCGGCAAAAGCAATCCCTCCCTCCAAGAGGCAGACCAGCCATTTCACAGAATGGACTAGTTGCTGGCTCACGCCCCTGAAATATATACTTCACCGGAATTACCGCTTTAAAAGAGTTGCAAAAAATACCCGTTTCGGTTATATATTCACCGGATATTCAGTCAGCTTTACCGTTTGCTAAGTGGATGTAAACCGGGCGTCTGATAAAGATAGCTTTGGTACAATAAAATTATTGTATCATGAAAAGAACAGTTTATCTATGGTTGCTGCTTTGTTTGCCTTACCTGCTACCGGCACAGGGCAAGCCCGGCTACTTTGCCCTGAAACCGGGCGACTGGTTTGATATGCAGATTACGAAGCACAAGGATAATGATTACTATCCCGTGATGGAGCCGTTATTACAGTTTCAACGCCAGTATGTGCTGAGGTATCAGTTACGGAACCAGTTGCCGAATGGCAACCAGCAATACAGTATCACTCTTGAAAGAGTTGTAGCGTATACTCCGTATAGTCAGAAATTTGGCTGGATGGGGTACGACAGTTATTATCCTCCCTATAAGCAAGGGTTAGATAAAAAGCCACCTAAAGGGATGTTCCGGTTGGAAATTACAGCCAACGGAGAAATCGTATCACTAACCGCCGACAAAGATCAACCTCCTTTGCCGGTGATGATGACGAGTTATAGTCCTCAAAAGCAGGTCGGCATATCCATCCGTTCAACTTACTCGCCTATACCGCCGGAGGAGTTGCACCCCGCGATAGAAGCGATGCTGAAATTACGTAGCATCAATAACGGCATACCTGGTCTCATTCCCGCCAAAACTGAGTATGAATACGCCCAGTTGCTTACCGGCGCATCTTTTCCGGTTGCAGGCAATACATTAATAAAAGGCACATTGGCACATGCCCACAAAAAGCAGGTGGAGATTGAATTGGGAGGCAGCACGTTCAGTTTTCCCATTAATAGCCGGGGTGAATTTTATTGTCCGTTACTGTTAACAAAACCGGAACGCCGGTATATTACCATGGAAAATAACGGAGGGTATGTTTTCTTAGCTCCGGGTGATACGCTGATCATTGAAGCGGATGCCGATACTTCCCGTGGATGGCAACCCAGAAAGCTATCGGGCGGTGCTAAATGGAGTTCTATGCTGGCAGAGGAGGTGAATAACATCTTTTACGGTGATGAGGGCATGAATACCATGTACAGAAATAAAACCCTACAGGAAGTGCTTAACGCACAGGAAAGCGCAAATGCCAGATTCCAGGCAGTGTTGCAAACCTATGAGGGAAAGGCGTCTCCCAAAAGTATCGACTACTTTAAAACCAATTGGCAATACCGCATTGCGGATGACTGGCTGGTTTTTCTGTATACTCATGGCTATCAGGTAGCTCCGGAAAAACGGCCATTCCAGGGCATACCGGAAATGATCACCACTGGTATTGATACCATGCCGGTGGCAATGAATTCTTATCATGACACCAACTTCTCTTTCTATCATCAATACCTGGATTGGCTCCTGATTTATCAACAGTCACGCATCAGTCTCTCTGCTGGCGGCAGTTCAGAAGAATCTTCCTTTTACAGCAATTACTTTGTCCTGCTTTCTATGCTGAAAGGATACCCGCTGTACTATAAATTATCAAAAGGGATCAGTGAAAGCATGAAAGCAAATAGCTTTGTAAAAAATCAGCGGCTGAAACCTTATTTCGAAGATTTTATTCGTAACTGCGACGACAGCAGTATCATTAAGCCTATCATCAAGGACTGGAAGCTCATGGAACACTGGGCGCCGGGTAATACAATGCCCTTCCCAATTCTATCGCTCGCCAATGGTAAAACGTACGATTTAAAAACACAGCGTGGTAAAACCACCTGCCTCATATTTGACCATGCCAGCTACTTTCAGGACAGTGCGTTGGTTAAAATGGTTAAAAAGCATCCGGAAGTAACCTTTGTGTTCGCATGGATAAATGAGCCCGGCTTTAACCGCCAACACGATCCGGAACTCGGTACGTTGCCCAACTTTAGCAGTATTGAAATAAAAAACCAGGGAGATAAAAACTATGAAGTATATGGGATAGCCGAAATGGGCAAGAAAAATGTTGTAGTACTGGATCAATGGGGAAAAATAATATCAGATCACATCTATTCTGACGATAACATATGGGATGATCTGAATACAGCCATAGATGATGCAGCAAAAGCGCCCCGCTTTTCGGCCCTGCAAAAAGCCGGCGTGATGAATATTATTGGATGGAGCCTTGGCTCCATCCTCTTTACCGTGCTGGTGGGTATCTGGATTTACCGGGTACGCATTCAGCGTATTAAACGGGCGGAAGCCATGAAAACCGCGATCCGGGAACTGGAAATTAAAGCCATCCGTTCACAGATGAATCCCCATTTTATTTTTAATGCACTCAACTCCATTCAATCGCTGATCAACACCAGTCAATATAAAGCCGCCAATACCTATCTTGTAAAATTTTCGTTGTTGTTGAGAAGTGTATTGCACAATGCCGAAAAAAATATGATTACACTGGCAGATGAACTGGCTACCATACGCCTTTACTGTGAGCTTGAACAATTGCGTTTTAATTTCTCCTTTGAAATGGATACACCGGAAGAACTGGCTACAGATCTGGTAGATATACCCGGTATGATTTTACAGCCACTGGTAGAAAATGCTATCCTGCATGGCATTTCTTCCAAAGGAAAAGCAGGCCTGCTCCGCATTACCATCGGGAAACAACATGCAGCGTTACTGATTGCAGTGTACGACAATGGCCCGGGATATCATCCGGAAGCTGGTAACGATTCGCACAAAAGTGTAGGGCTAAAACTGGTACGGGAAAGACTGCAGCTCTTTAGTATCGCCGGGCAAACAGCCAGTTTGCATATTAGTAACGGGAACGGCACAACGGCATTACTCACTATTCCAATTGAAAGCGTATGAAGATAAAAAGTATTCTTGTAGACGATGAGGCAAAAAGCAGGGATAATCTGCGTGTACTCCTGGGTGAATACTGCCAGGCGGTTGACATAGTTGGAGAAGCCGATTCTGCAGCCACTGCGCTCAGACTCATCAAACAACTGGAACCGGACCTTCTTTTCCTGGATATTGAAATGCCCGGTGGATCAGGGTTCCAGCTATTGCAATCACTTCCTGCCAACAGGCGCTTTGAGGTTATTTTTGTAACAGCTTACGACCACTATGGTATTGCGGCAGTAAAAGCCTGCGCCATCGACTATGTGCTGAAGCCCATAGATGTACTGGAACTTTCCGGCGCTGTAGAAAAAGCGATTGCGCAGATTGTACCCCAGCAGGAAAACAGCCGTTTGCGGGAACTGGTAGCCAATATGGGCAAGCCTATGGCAGAAAACCGTATCGCATTCCCACTGGCGGATAAAATTATTTTTGCCCTGCCGGGAGATATTATTCGCCTCGAAGCAGCAGGTAACTACACGCATGTATATATCTCCGGTCAAAAAAAACTGATTGTTTGTAAAACCCTTAAAGAATACAACGATCTGCTGGCGGACAAGCATTTCATACGCACGCATCAGTCCCACCTGGTCAACAGCCACAAAATTACAGCCTGGATAAAAACAGAAGGTGGTGCCATTTCTATGGAAGATGGCAGCCAGGTACCTGTTTCCCGCCAACGCAAAGAAGAAGTATTAAAAATACTGATGAAATGACTAGGGCGCGTTTCCGCGGGTATCACACTTACTTTCCGGTTGCTGAATACAGGAGATATATTTCCATTCTTCTCCCGGTCTTTTTTTGTGATTTCAAACAAACGTTAACCCTCAATGGCCCTGCAAACAGGCATAATGGTGTGGAACAATTCTTCACACAGTCGCCGGGTATTTTGCACAAACAATTCAAGTCCTTGTACGACTCACCCCTAAAGCGTCACCGCCTTCTTTATTTTCTCCGTTTCTGCAGAAGTATCTTTCACCCGCAGCGAGAGGTAATAATGCCACAATATCATAGTGGCAACGGTCCGGTAGGGCTGCCATGCTGCTGATATTTTCAGCAGTTTCTCTGGAGCAGTGTCTTTGGGCAGTTTTTTCACCTGCTTGAGTGCATTCACCGCAGCAAGGTCGCCGATAGGGAAAATATCCGCCCGTTGCAGCACAAACATCAGGTAGACGTCTGCGGTCCAGTTGCCGATTCCTTTCAGCGCTACCAGTGCTTTCCGGACATCTTCATCCGGTAGCATTTCCATTGCTTTAGGATTGAATGCTTTGCTTTGAATCGCCTGTGCCAAAAACCGGGCATACGATGTCTTTTGCCGGCTGAAATAACAGGCTTTTAATTCTTCGTCCGTTAATTCCAGTAGTTTGGCAGGAGTTATTTTTGTGAGCCTTTCCCGTAATTTATTGAGCGCCGCTAAGGCGGATGCCAGTGATACCTGCTGCTCCAGTATAATATGTATCAGGCTTTCAAATGTATTGGGTCGTGTCCACATCGGTGGATAACCATATGTTTTTACAATGAAGGCTAACTCCGGATCATGGGTACATAGTTGATCACAAATGGAGTGAAAGTTTTCCGTTGAAAAGGTATGCAACACTTACTTCGAGTTTGCGGAAAGATAGTATAAACTACCCACCTCTACAAGTATCTAAAATAACGTTGGACTAACTTTATTTTCTAACTGAAGTAAGCGGTTCTTGTTGGCTATACCACCTGCAAAGCCAACTAATTTTCCGGAAGCGCCTATTACCCGGTGACAAGGAGCAATGATAGAAATAGGGTTTTTATTGGCGGCACCGCCAACAGCACGTACTGCTTTCGGATCACCAATTTGTTTGGCGATCTGACCGTAGGTCCTCGTTTCTCCGAAAGGAATCGTCAGCAGTGCTTTCCATATCTTCTTTTGAAATGCTGTTCCCACAAAATCCAGTTCCACAGAAAAAGAAGTTCGCTTTTTGGCGAAGTATTCATTGAGTTGCTCTTCTGCCTGACAGAGGATAGGATGATGTATATCAATTGTGCCGGCGTTTATGTTTACGCGGTCAGGAAGTTCATTTTCCCACAGCACTGCCGCCAAACCTTTATCGCTCGCTATCAGCGTCAGTTGCCCTACGGGAGAGTCCATTGTTTTATGATAGTAGGTCATCTTTTTATTTTTTATGATGATACAAATTTACCATCGTCATACATGTAAAAGAACCCGTTTCTTGCCCTTAACGATATTAAACAGCCATTTGAGGAATATAGCCCGCCCTGAAGGTATTCACAACAGAGGCTGGCGTTAAAACAGGTAATTTGCCCCTCCCCGGTAAAGGGATGCTTTTAGAATAACCGCCGGGCGACCATAAATACAACAATCCCTTGTTAAGAAGATAGGGCTCCTCCCCGATACTCACAAAAGTGCCGTCAGGCAAGGCATCCGGGCTTTCTTCGAATGTAACTTTTAAATGATGCTTATCTATCCGTTCTGCATGAAGAATGTTATCGATCTCTTTAATAAGCGTTTTTTCGTTAAACTTTTTATCCGGATTACCTTTCAGCCAAAGCGATTTAAATTGATGAGCTTCTGCTTTACGGCATTCAAAACAGGGCCGGTGGCCGGCAGCAAAGGAGGTGGCTTCGTCCATAAAGAAGAGTTCTGTATACCGGTCGGGAGCCATTACCGGTCTTCTCCTGTTTTTAAACGCCAGTACACAGGTAATCCAGGTCTTGATCTTATATGGGCGGATAATTTCCTGATCGTGGTTGTGTATCACTCCCCGGTTCCCCATAAAAAGTCCTCTCGCTTCTGTCCGGATAATATTACCAAATGGATTAACCCTGTTCTGTAGCATGACGATGCGTTTTATTTGAATGGTATTTAAAATTACAGCTTAACGGAGAGCCGCGCAATAATCAGCAGATCAAGTTACATATATCCGTAAATAATATTGCTAAATTACTAATTAATTTAGTATTATTGCTAAATAAATTAGTTAGAAATATTTAAATCAGCTGTCAACTATGCCCGCAGAAAAAGCAGCTATCATTGCCGGTTTGCAAAGGGAAATCCTCCTTTTGCAGGGCTTTAAACAAGCCGGTAATACGAGCGTGGATATGGGACTTGGGCGGGTTACAGCTGCTTTTCCGAATGCAACATTTCCAACCGGGGCAATACATGAGTTTGTGAGTGCAGCAGCAGAACACACTGCCGCCACCGCCGGATTTATCGGTGGTTTATTGAACGCGTTGATGCAAGGTGGTGGCGCCTGTATATGGATCAGCACCTGCAGAACGCTTTTTCCGCCTGCATTGAAAACCTTTGGTATCGAGCCGGAACGGCTCATTTTTGTAGATCTGAAACGGGAGAAGGATGTACTCTGGGCAATGGAAGAAGCATTAAAATGTGAAGGGCTCGCCGCAGTGATCGGGGAAGTAAAGGATGTCAGTTTTACGGCCTCCCGGCGCCTGCAGCTGGCGGTAGAACAAAGCAGGGTAACAGGGTTTATTATTCGCCGGGAATCCACTGTTTTTAATACCACTGCCTGCGTTTCCCGCTGGCGCATTACATCATTAGCCAGCGAACCGGAAGATGGATTGCCTGGTGTTGGTTATCCCCGCTGGAATGTTGAACTACTGAAGATCCGGAATGGGAAGCCCGGCATTTGGCAAATAGAATGGTCCACCGGCAGGTTCAGGTTGATGGATGAGCCATCATCTTCCGCACCGCCGGAGCTGATTCGCAAAATCGGGTAGTATGGCCAGGCGTTTCGTTTCTATATGGTTTCCTCATCTGATGACCGACTGGCTAATCCGTTGCCGCCCTGCTTTACGACAGGAAGCTTTTGTACTGGCCATCCCGGATCACGGACGGATGATTGTAACAGCCGCCAGTAGAACGGCGCAATTGCAGGGCATCACAAAGGGAATGGCCGTAGCAGATGCACGGGCGCTCATCGGCACACTGCAGGTGATTGATGATAAGCCCGGGCAATCGAACCGCATACTAAACGCACTCGGGGAATGGGCCATCCGCTTTACACCTGTAACGGCAACAGATCCTCCCGATGGCCTGCTGCTGGAAGTTACCGGCTGCGCCCACCTTTGGGGCGGTGAAGAAGTATACCTGGAAGAGATAGTGACCAGGCTTACGCACATTGGATACCAGGTGCGTGCAGGAATGGCTGATACGATCGGTGCTGCATGGGCCATCCCCAGGTTTGGACAAACACCGGCAGTGATTCCTGCCGGTGAACAGATGGCTGCATTAATGGATATGCCTCCGGCCGCACTGCGACTGGAATCTGCTATCTGTGAACGGTTAATGAAATTAGGCCTGCGCCAGGCAGGAAGCTTTATTGGAATGCCCCGCACAGTGCTCCGCCGGCGCTTTGGCCGGGAAATGCTGCTACGGCTTGACCAGTTCACAGGACTGGAAGATGAGGTAATTCAACCCCTGCTGCCGGTTGAACCTTACCAGGAACGGCTGCCATGCCTGGAGCCTATTGTAACAGGTACAGGTATCGAAATTGCGCTCAGGCGCTTACTGGAAACCCTTTGCCAGCGCCTTTCCCAGGAAGAGAAAGGATTGCGGAGCGCTGTTCTGAAATGTTATAAGGTAGATGGTGCAATTGAACAACTGGAGATAGGCACAGGACATCCATCACATAACACCAACCACCTGTTCAAACTGTTTGAATCGAAAATACCAACGATCAAACCAGACCTGGGTATCGAACTATTTGTACTGGAGGCTCCTAAAGTGGAAGACGTGCGCCCGTTGCAGGAAACATTCTGGAATGCAGCAGGTGGACTGGAAGATGTGAGTATCGCCGAACTGATCGACCGGCTGGAAGGCAAGACCGGCAAAGGAACCGTTCACCGTTACCTGCCCGCTGAACATCACTGGCCGGAGTGGTCTGTTAAACCGGTTGTCAGCCTCCATGAAAAAACAGATACTTCATGGCGAACAGACAGACGCCGTCCCATTCAACTGCTCTCCAGGCCAGAACCGATAGAAGTAGCGGCGCCTATACCCGATTATCCTCCGATGCATTTCCGGTATAAAGGAAAAGTGCATAAAGTGAAGAAAGCCGATGGCCCTGAGCGGATTGAAAGTGAATGGTGGCTGCAACAAGGACAACACCGGGATTATTATGTAGTGGAAGATGATACCGGTAGCCGCTACTGGCTGTTCAGGCTGGGGCACTACACCGGTGATAAACCTCACGCCTGGTTTATTCATGGTTTTTTTGCATGAGAAAATGGAGGAGATATGAGCTACACAGAATTGCAGGTAACTACCAACTTTAGCTTTTTAAGGGGAGCATCACATCCGGATGAACTGGTAGAACAGGCTGCTGCACTGGGTTACAAAGAAATAGCGATTACGGACCGGAATAGTCTTGCAGGCATTGTTCGCGGCCATGCCGCTGCAAAAACCAGTGGCATACGCATTATACCCGCCTGCCGGATCGATCTGCTGGATGGCCCATCATTACTTGCTTATCCTACCGATACAAAGGCATATGGGCGCCTTTCAGCGTTGCTCACCAAAGGCAATCTGAGAGCCGAGAAGGGGCAATGTCATTTATACAAAAATGATGTATTTGAACATGCAGCAGGAATGAAATTTATTGCATTACCGCCCGCATCTTTGAATGAAAAATTTGAATTTGATCCCACCTTCAGCGTGGCCATGAATGAGTACCGGGAGGCACTTGGAACAAACCTGTATCTTTCTGCCACCCGTTCTTATCAGGGAGATGATTTTAAAAAATTACATCGTCTTTCACAGTTATCGTCTGCATATAATATCCCTTTGGTAGCTACCGGCGACGTACATTATCATATCCCCGAGCGCCGGCAGCTACAGGATATTGTAACCTGTATCAGGGAAAAATGTACCATTTACACGGCGGGTTACCGTTTGCACGAAAATGCAGAAAGATACTTAAAGCCTCAACAGGAAATGTTACGCCTCTTCCGGCAATATCCCGATGCCATCCTTCGTACAAAAGAGATTGCAGAGAGCTGCCGGTTTTCTCTCGACTCACTTAAATACATCTACCCGGAAGAAATTACCAGCAACGGCCGCACGCCCCAGGAAGAACTTACACATTTAGCATGGCAGGGCGCCAGGGAGCATTTCGGGGATGATATTCCGGAAAAAATTACTACTGCGATTCACTATGAACTCTCTTTCATAAAAGAGATGAATTATGCATCTTACTTCCTGACTGTATATGACATTGTCCGTTTTGCGAGGCAGCAGGGAATCCTTTGCCAGGGCCGCGGTTCAGCAGCAAATTCCACGGTTTGTTATTGCATGGGAATCACTGCTGTTGATCCTACAAAAATCGACCTGCTGTTTGAACGGTTTATTTCCTCCGCCCGTAATGAGCCTCCTGATATTGATGTGGATTTTGAACATGAACGAAGGGAAGAAGTGATTCAATACATTTATGAAAAGTATGGCCGGAACCGTGCTGCCATTGTAGCTACCGTTACACAACAACGGCAAAAAGGCGCTATCCGCGATGTGGGAAAGGCAATGGGCTTATCTGTTGATACCATCAATCGCCTCTCTGCTTCCGTCTGGGAATTTACTTCCGAATGGCTGGAAGGGGAAGGACTTGCAGAACAGGGATTTGATCCGCGTGATCCGCATCTGCGGAAAATGCTGGAGCTTACGCGGCAGTTCATCGGTTTTCCGCGTCAGCTCGGGCAACATACCGGTGGCTTTGTTATCACGCAGGGCGCCCTTTCTGATCTGTGTCCTATTTTGAATGCACGCATGGAAAACAGAACCTGTATTGAATGGAATAAAGATGATATTGATGTACTTGGATTTCTTAAGATAGATGTGCTGGCCCTCGGTATGCTTACCTGTATCCGCAAAGCCTTCGATCTGGCAAAAGTACATCACGATCGCCCTCTTACCCTGGCGAGTGTTCCGCAGGATGATCCGGATGTGTATGAAATGATAGGCCATGCAGATACTATCGGCGTATTCCAGATTGAAAGCCGTGCACAACAATCCATGCTGCCACGGTTAAAGCCCACCTGCTTCTATGACCTGGTGATTGAAGTAGCTATTGTAAGACCCGGACCTATCCAGGGCGACATGGTGCATCCCTATCTGCGCCGCCGTAATGACGAAGAAAAGGTTACTTATCCTTCTCCTGAACTGAAAGAAATCCTCGGCAAAACGTTAGGTGTTCCGCTGTTCCAGGAACAGGCAATGAAAATTGCTATTGTAGCCGCCGGCTTCACCCCGGCAGAAGCAGATGAACTCCGCAGGAGCATGGCCACTTTCAAAGCACCCGGACAGGTAACCCGGTTCAGGGAAAAGCTGGTAAAAGGCATGGTCGCAAAAGGATACGAAGAAGAATTTGCCCTGCGGGTTTTTAAGCAGCTGGAAGGGTTTGGTAGTTATGGTTTTCCTGAAAGTCATGCCGCCAGTTTTGCCCTGCTGGTATATGTTTCCAGCTGGCTCAAATATCATTATCCGGATGTTTTTGCATGCGCCTTGTTAAACAGTTTGCCAATGGGCTTTTACCAGCCGGCACAAATTGTTATTGATGCGCGTAAACATGGTGTGGAAGTACGGCCGGCAGATGTAAATCTTTCTCTCTGGGATAATATACTGGAAGAAAAAACAGAGAGGTTGTGTGCACTACGACTTGGATTTCGCCAAATAAAAGGTATCAGCCAGGATGATGTACAGGCGCTAGTTGCATGCCGGACTACAGGCTATACAACGATTCATGCTCTCCGGGATGCAGGCGTTACCCTGATCACGCTGGAAAAACTGGCCGATGCAGATGCCTTCCGGTCGATGGGGCTCGATCGCCGTCAGGCGCTTTGGGAGGTATCCGCGCTTCACGACCGCCCCATTGGTATCTTCACGGGACAGCCATCTGAAAGCGCTGTTGAATCCCAGGTACAGCTACCGGAAATGACTATCTCGGAACATGTGGTACACGATTACAGTGCCACTACACTGTCTTTAAAAGCACATCCGGTAAGCTTTGTACGGGAAAAATTACAGCTGCTGCATATTCTCTCTGCAAAAGAACTGGATGGGGCCATGAATGGTGCAGCAGTGAAAGTAGCAGGTCTTGTACTGGTGCGTCAAAGACCAGGTACCGCCAAAGGCGTTTGCTTTATCACTATCGAAGATGAAACAGGATGCAGTAACCTGGTGGTTTTTCAACAACAGTTTGACAAGTACCGCAAGGAAATTCTGCAGGCCAGGCTGCTGATGGTGGAAGGAACCCTGCAACGCGAAGGTGAAGTGGTACACATTATTGTGAAACGTTGCTACGACCTGTCTAAATTCTTACGGCAATTACTTCCTTCAAAAACAGAAAATCAGCTAATGCAGGCGCAATCAAAAAAAGAGGAGATATCAGCGACGTTGTTTGCTGAAGCAAGGAATTTTAAATAGATGTTTATACATCCTCCGGGCAGGAATGTGCTAACCCCTCCCCGTCTACGCTTCTACTCCCAACCGGTGCCGGAATATCCCACACGGATCCCACTTTCCTTTTACACGTTGCAGCCGCTCATAATTATCCTGGTAGTAAAACACATGCCACGGCACGCCCGATTTATTAAATTGTTCATCTGCCATATCTGCATCCGGGTGCGCAATCAAACATCCGCCTGCCTGTTCACCAGGCACAGGTACTCCGCCTGTTTGCGCAAACAGTTCCTGGTAAATATTACGTGTCCATGCAACAGATTTCGCTTCGTCTGCCGCATCTAACCACCCGGATGTACAGGCAGTCGCTAAAATTGAGTCCCGCTGAGGGAATGCGGTAGCATCTGCAGCAACAGCATTCATTTTGCCACCAAAAAATGCTAACCCAACAGAACCTCCAGGCACATCATTATGCTCCGTCAGATACCGGTATATTACCCCTATCTGTGCAGGTGTATAGGGTGCGCGTAACAGGGCATCCTTTACTTTGAAGGCAACCCGCTGTTCTACGAAAATATCCGGAAACGGCTGCAATGCAAATTCCACCCAGCGCATCGGTTTTCGTATAGCTCTTCCCGTTATACCGAGCCCGGCAGAAATTGCGGCGGCAAATTCTTCTGCTATTTCTTCCGGACAATCTGATAACACCGCTTTCAACATAATTTTTCCGGTTACTTTATTCGACAGGAAAAGAGTGGCAAACAAGCTTCCGGCCTCCGTGTCTGCACTGCTGTGCATCTTCGCCCATTCCCCGAAATTCTCTGTCAGTTGTTTAAATACATGTTCGTCTACCTGTTCCCAATCCCACTCCATCTCCATTGTTTCCAATACTTCCGGCGATTTGGGTAATAACAGGGAGGGATCGCGCTCATTCACGCCGGCCGCACGAAACCAATAACGGGTGACGATTCCAAAATTTCCGGTACCGCCTCCGGTATGCGCCCACCAGAGTTCCCGGTTGCTATCTGTCTCTTCCCTTGTGGCTATTACCTTTTCCACCTGCCGCTCATTATTTACGCAGAGTACTTCTACCGCATATAAATAATCAACCGCCAGTCCATGATGGCGATGAAGAAAGCCAAAGGCGCCCCCGGATATATGTCCGCCTGTACCAATGGCCGGGTGCTGTCCTGCCGGGAGTAAAACGCCCCACCGGTGATCCAGCGTTTCAATTACTTCTCCCAAAGTTGCGCCTGCCGCCACTTCAATCGCGTTCATTTCCTCATCATAACGGATACCCTTCATCCGGGAAATATCGATTACGATTTCTACTGCCGGATCACCTACAAAGTTCTCAAGGCAGTGGCCTCCACCGCGCACCGCTACACGTTTGTTGTTATCTACTGCATATTGCAGCGCATCTTTCAATTCATCGGCAGTAGTTATGGGAATAATCCCGGAGGGATGTCCCTTCCATCTCTGGTTAACGCCACGGTTGTTCCACTCATCATATGCTGCATCTGCGGGAGTGATGATACTAAAGTTCATAACAACGGCTTTAAGTTGATAGTGAAGACAGGGATCAGGACATCCCAAAGATAATGGTTAAAAGTTGTAGCAAACAAACACTACTTTTTCCTCACCGGGGTCATCGTTTTATATACCCGCACCAAAGCGGAACTATCGGTACTCACCGTATCTATTTTGTTGCCATTCCAGCTTAAGTGGTAGTAGTCATAAGACTCGGTGGCAACGGTATCTTCCGGAGTTCCATACTGACTGGAACTGAAATTTTCCAGGATCACCCGCCAGCTGCTGTCGGGAGAATGATACAGCCAGGAGTTTTTAATCAGCACATCACCGGCGTCACCAAATTCTTCTGCCAGCTCAGTTTCAAATGTGATAGTATTTGTTTGCTTATGGTAAGCGAATAATTTAACGGAAGAAGATTCGTATTCAGAAGGCGCTCTGGTAACCAGACCAATTGTATTGGGATCCAGGTTGAATTTATAGCAGGCATAAAAAAGATAATCTTTATTATACATGCGGTCGCTCAATAATGACTGTAGCTGGCTGTCGATGGCGGTACCTCTAAAATGCCAGCTGCCGGGATCTCCGTAAGCGCCGGGTAAAATTTCCAGGGTGTCCTGTTCGAATGTTTGGTAAAGATTAATCAGGGAACTTATATCAGGGGAGATAGTATCACGTACGGCAGTAACCGTTATATTTTGTTGGCGGGTAATACCTATGCAGGCAGAAAGGAAAAGCAACAGCAGAAAAGGCAGATATTTCATGCCCAAATATAAAGAAGACCCCCCGGAAAATCCAGGAGGCCGTTCTTATTATTACAAATCCACGTTAATTAGCTGATTACCATTATCAAAGGTTGCCTGCTGTACAGTGCAACGCTCTGCGGGAATCGAGGATCCTTGCGGATCAAAGCGTGATATAGGTGAAAGGAAAGAATAACCAGTTGACACTAATGATAGCGGACTACCATTAACGGTTACACTTTTTTGGTCCCCAAATCCGTGGAGTAATAATTTAATGTGATGAAATTTGGATGCATAACTACCACTTGCTTTTTCCAGTGTAATTTTTTTATCAGCAGGATGATAAGCGATAGTCCGTTGATAATACACTCCTTTCTCGTTATCAAAAGTTTCTCCGTCATCTTCATAATAAACAAATGTATTTTGTTTATCACCTTTGTAGATGTGCAGGAAAAGCGTATCTGATGGCTTTTCGGTAGTGTTTTGTATCAACGATTGCATAGGGATGATACTGCTTTCTTTTACATATACCGGCAGCGTTTTTATATTCAGTGGTGTAATTACTTCCTGCTTACCGGCAGTGATGGTATCATTATAAAGATTATACCATTTTCCTTCAGGGAAATAGATGGAACCGAATTCCTTAGTGCTCTCGAAAGGAGCTATCATAAAAGCATTGCCATAACCATACTGGTTCTGGAAGCGGGTATCGTACACATTGGCGTCAAAGGTATTGGTGAGCGCCAGGGTACGCATAACGGGCATGCCTGTACGTGTAGCTTCGTACATGGAGCTGTAGAGATAAGGAAGCAAACGGTAACGGAGGTTTACATAGTTGCGGGAAATTTCCAGCACCTCTTCTCCATATGCCCACGGCTCAGACGACTTGGTATTTACGCCTGTGTGATTGCGATAATAAGGAATGAATGCGCCGATCTGCATCCAGCGGGCATACAAACTCACGGTAGGATTCCCGGTAAAACCGCCGATGTCCATACCGGAGAAAGGCATACCGCTAACACCCAAACTGTTCATCAGGCGAACGCCCAGCAGCATATGATCTTCCTCCGCCCGGTTGTCGCCGGTCCAGATGGCACTGTAGCGTTGCGAGCCGGCATAAGCGGCCCTGGTTAGCAGGAACGGACGTTTCTTTAATTCCTCCCTGGAGCCTTCATAGCTGGCCCGCACCATTTCAAGGCCGTATACATTGTGCGCCTGCTGATGGGTTACCGGGCTACCTTCGTAATCAAAGATCACGTTGTTAGGCATCTTTTGCCCCCAGGTGGCAATTTCATTCATATCGTTCCATATACCGCGCACACCGTCGCGCATATACGATTTTACCTGTCCTTTCCACCAGTTGCGGCCTTTTACACTGGTAAAGTCCGGGAAGTGGCACCAGCCGGGCCATACCTGGCCGGTATAGTTTTGTCCGTCGCTATATTTGATGAAGATGTTTTCTTTTTTTCCACTTTCGTAAGCGGCATAGCCCTCTTCTACTTTTATGCCGGGGTCTACGATCACTGTAATTTTGAATCCTATATCATTCAGTTGTTTGCTGAGTTGTTGGGGATTGGGAAAACGGTCTTTGTTCCAGGTAAACAGTTTATAGGCGTCCATGTAATGGATGTCGAGTGTAATACCGTCTGCAGGAATCTTTTTCTCCCGCAGGGTTTGCGCTATGCGTAATACTTCTGTGTCGGGGTAATAGCTGTAGCGGTTTTGCTGGTATCCGAGGCTCCACAGCGGCGGCATAGGCATGCGGCCGGTGAGGTTGGTGTAGGAGGTAATGATATCTGCCATCTGAGGGTGATAGATGAAATAATAATTCATCTCTCCTCCTCTTGCGCCAAAAGAAGAAAAACGGTTATTGCTGGCGCCGAAGTTAAAATCGCTCTGGAAGGTATTATCGAAGAAGATACCGTAGTTAATATGATGATGTATGCCTACGTAAAACGGTATGGTGGCATATATGGGGTCCTGGTTGGCCGCGTAGCCAAACTTATCGGAGTTCCAGTTCGTATAGCCTTCACCTTTACGGTCGAGATTACCTGTTTTTTCACCCAGGCCAATAAACCGCTCTCCTTCCTGCATTTTCTTGTAGGTTGTTACTTCATCGCCGATCCAGGAAGTGGTTAATCCATCCTCATCCTCATTGATCACTTCTCCCGAAGGGGTAAGAAAACGGATGGCAAACGGATTTTTGGAAATGCGCAGTTGCAGGGAATCTGTAGTTATATTGATTTCATTGTTATTTTGGGTAGTCTGTAACCGGGTGGTGGCGGGTTTGGCAAACACGGCATAAGAAAAATCTGCGGCAAGCGGATGCTGATCCATTCTTACACGGATCACGGATGGGCTGTACACGGTGATTTCCGCGAATGCATTTTCTGCACTGATTTTTATCTGTTGCCCTGAGATGCTGACCGTATTTATTTTACCGATCTTTTTTACCTGGTTTTGTGCCTGGGCCGACAGGCAGGAAACCAGTAAAATCCATCCTGAGCGCCTTAGCAGAGCTTTTGTATACATAAGAATGATTGAATTGCTACGCAAAAAACTCCCCTGTCGCATTAGCTGTGTAATGCGTAACAGATATGAAATATAGTTTGGGAGAAGGTTTTGCTGCGGGGCAGGACTTATCCGGTCCTGCCCGCAACAAAAGAATAATTATTAGTAACCCGGGTTTTGTACAAGGTTTTTATTTACAGCGAGATCACTGGTTGGAATCGGGAACAGCAGGTATTTTGGATCGCTTGCAGTTTTCAGCTGCCATGCGTCCAGGTATTTACCAAAGCGGATCAGATCCATTCTTCTCCAGCCTTCCCAATATAATTCACGGCCTCTTTCAGCAAGCATTTTGGTGAGGTCAAGGCTGGTGAATGGAGTAGCGCCGCGTTTCAAACGCAGGTCGTTTACAATCACGAGTGCCGCTGCCGCATTGCCTGTTCTGAGCAGCGCTTCTGCTTTCATCAGCACTGCATCTGCATAACGGAAAAATACGAAGTCGTTGGTAGCATTGCTGCCGCTGGAACCCATATCAGGAGGATATTTCACTACCCTGATACCAGACATTTCCACTTGCGTACCGGTGGCTCTCAGTTCTACTTCGCGGGTGAAGATAAGCGGGCGGTTGCTTCTGTCCAGGATCTTATTACCGTTCTGGTCGTATTGCTGGCCCAAAAGGAAACCTACTTTCAAACCGGAAACATTGGTAACACCTGGATAGTCGCCGCCTCTGCGGGTATCTGTTGCTTCAAATGAATCATAGAAATCAGACAAAGTGGTGAAGCCATTCCATCCGCTGGGGTTCTGGCTATAGTGCAGGGTACACATCCAACGGCAGTATACGTTGTTGCCGTTACGGTTGTTACTGACACCGGGGCCGTTCAGTTGGGTAAAGATATTTTCGGTGGACTTCGCATCGTTATCCCTTGCGAAAGTGTCGAAATATTTCGGCTGAAGGCTATAGCCACTGGCTGTTATCTGATCTGCCAGGGCAATCACTTTCTGCATGTCAGCGGCATCGAAAGTGGGTGCTTTTCTGTTCAGGAAAGCGCCTTTATTCAGATATATTTTCATCAGCAGGAAGCGGGCCGCATCCTGGTTGGCTACATAAGCATCCTTGGCGGTAACTCTATCCGGCAGGTTAGGCAGTATGGCATTCAGTTCAGAAATAATGAAGTCCAGACCTTCTGCTGCCTTATACACCTTTGGTGCTTCCAGCAGGTTTTCGCCCGGGCTACGGAAGGGAACCTGGCCGTATAGGTCAATCACCGCAAACATAGAGAAGGCACGCAGAAAACGTGCTTCCGCCTCTTGTCTTGGCGTAGGGCGGAAATTTAATACGTTGGTAGCGCTGAACTGTTCGAGCAAGAGGGCGCTGAAGGTATTCTGAATATGTGAATGGTCTGGTGTCCACTGGTGTTGGTGAAGGGCGCGCCATACACCATTATCATCCCAGTCGCCGCCACGTGTGGGTCCGAGCGCTTCGTCGGTACTGATTTCACACATGCCCCAGGTCTGCGAAAAATCCTGGTAGGCATTCTGCAGGTTATCATAAGCGGATCCCAGCAACTGGGAGGCTTTGATCAGTGAATCGGCCTGTTGCTGATTCAGGTTACTTCCCAGGTCTTCATTCAGACTGCAGGCTGTAAAGCCAACGCTGCAGGCAATTACCAATGCTGTTTTAATTATATGTTGAGTCGTCATTGTGGTCTTTTTTTAGAAGTAGATTATAAGGTAAACTGTACACCAAGCATAAAGGTTCTTGCAGTTGGGTATGGAGAATACTCGATACCAAAGGAGCTTACACCGTTTATGTTTTTATCAGTATTTACTTCCGGATCAAATCCAGTATACTTTGTAATTACGAACAGGTTCTGACCGGTTACGGATACGGCAGCAGCTCTGAATACTTTACCTACCGGGCCTAAGTTGTAGGAGATGGTGAGGTTATCCAGTTTCAGGAAGTTGCCGTTTTCCAGGTAGCGGGAAGAAGCGGCCGGAGAGTTAGTTTGTGCTTCTCCGTTACCTACCAGTGCTTTCGCAATGTTCCTGGAGCCCAGGTTACCGATTGGTAATACGGTGTTGGCGGTGTTGTTATACACCTGGAAACCAAAGGCGCCGTGTGAGCTGGCAGACAGGCTCCATTTTTTATAGGCTACTTCTGTATTGATACCCAGTAATACTTTTGGATTCGGGTTAGTCATGTAATAAAGGGTGTTACCGTTATCGGAGTAAATGCTCACGCCTTTATCATCGAAGCCTTCAAATCTGCGGAGATAGAAAGTATTTAACGGATAACCATTAGCCAGGCGCTGTGAGGTTACGCCGGACACGCCCTGTCCGTCGATAGAACCGGTATTAACAGTTGGACCGGAATAACCCGACATTTCGTTTTTCAGCCAGGTAGCATTTACGCCCAGGTTCCATAACCAGCTTTTAGACTGAATGATATTTCCTTTAAGCGACAGTTCCACACCGGTATTCATTACTTTACCCGGTAAATTGATCCAGTAGCTGGAGGCCGGCGCCGGTTGAATAGCCGGGAAGCTGAACAACAGGTTGGTGGTGTTTTTCAGGAAGTAATCCACGGTACCGCTGATCCTTCCTTTGAGGAATCCGAAATCCACACCAACGTTCAGTTGTTTGGATTCTTCCCATTTCAGGTCCGGATTTGGTACGTTGATCAGGCTGGCTTTCCCGCCGGTAGTTAAACCGTACTGGGCTTGTGCTGCACCGGCAGGAAATTCCTGGTTACCGGTAATACCATAACCGGCCCTTAATCCGAGGTTGCTGAAGAAGGTGTTATCCTTCATGAATCCTTCGTTGGAAATATTCCATTTGGCGGCAAAGGAAGGGAAGTAACCATAACGGTTGTTGGCGCCGAATTTACTGGAACCATCAGCCCTCATTGTAGCGGTGAGGATATATTTTTCTTTTGCATTTATAGTTACCCTGCCAAAGAAAGATTGCAGCTCAGAGCTTGGATTACGGAAAGAGTTCATATTGGTATTCACCTGGTCAGGTGTCTGGAGGATGTCTGTGTAATCTACCGCATTGGTAGGAAACCCTCTGGCGCCGAGGCCCACACCGGAGTAGGCAAATTTCTGGTATTCATACCCTACCATTGCGCCCAGGTTCCAGCCAGTGGAGAACTCTTTGGTATAGCTCAGGGTATTATTGAATAATTGAGTAGTCAGTTCTGCCGTATTATATGCGGCAATACCTTGACCCAATATCTGGTCGATGTTAATGGAAGAATCGAGAGAAGCCCTTCTTTGTCCTACCTGGTGATTTACGCTGTACATCATGCGGTATTCCCAGTTGTCATTGAATTTGAAGTACGGGGAAATGCTTGCCAGTATATAGCTGATGTTAGCTTTATCGTTATAACCCTGCGACATGTTCATGGGGTTGATCGCCTGGTTTTTAGCGAGGATGTTCAGTGATCCGTCCGGTTTGGTCAGCGGTAAGGTTGGATTCCACTGCAGTGCCTGGCCGATCAAACTTCCGGTGAAACCGGCATTGTTGGAAATAGGCGCTAACTGTTCGCTGGTTTGTGCCGCCATGATGCCATAATCGATTCCCAGTTGTTTGCTTTCCAGGAATTTGTTCTGGCCACTAAGGGTGGCGGTGTATTTCTTCATGCCTGTTTTCTTCACAATACCCTGCTGGTCCTGTAAACCAAAGGATGCCCTGTAGCGGCCGGTTTCACTTCCACCACTCATCGCCACCTGTACATTTTGGGTAACACCGGTTCTGAGGATAGAGCCAAGTCCGTCGGCGCTGCCGCCGCCGTCACCGGAAAGATTGTATTCCTTTAAAGCAGCACGGTATTCATCGGCATTGAGTACATCAAGCTTTCTCATGATGTTACTCATACCCACGGAATAGTTTACATCTACTACGGTAGGACCGGCTACTCCTTTTTTGGTATTGATGATGATTACACCGTTTGAACCACGGGAACCATAGATAGCGGTGGCAGAAGCATCTTTCAGTACTTCCATAGTGGCAATATCATTGCTGTTGATAAAGTTGAGTGGGTTGGCGTCCGGTGTTTGTCCCAATCCCGTGAGGCTCAGGGAAGGACGCGCCACACGGCCATCCAGGGGAACTCCATCTACCACATAAAGGGGTTGGTTGCCGGTACGGACAGAAGACACACCCCTGATCCTTACCGTGGCGGAGGCGCCGGGAGCACCGTTGTTATTCAGTATCATCAATCCGGATACTTTACCCTGGATCAGCTGATCAGGGGCGGAAGTGATACCCTTATTAAAATCGGCGGCTTTCACCTGGGCAATAGCGCCGGTAATGTCCTTTTTACGGGTGGTACCATAACCTACTACCACCACATCCGTGAGGGTCGTATTTTCCTGTGCCAGCTGTACGTTTACGGCTGTTTTGCCCGCAATGCTCACTTCCTGGGAAGTATATCCTATAAAAGTGATGATCAGTGCAGAAGCTTCAGGAGGTACTGTTACTTTAAAAACCCCATCGGCATCAGCGGAAGTTCCGCTTTTAGTACCCTTTACCTGAACAGTAGCGCCTGGGATAGCAACGCCGTTCCTGTCAGTGATCTTGCCGGTAATGGTCTTGTTTTGTGCGGCTACAATACCTTGTATTGCCAAAAGCAATGTGCACAAAAAAAGATTCTTGATGGATCTTGTTTTAAACATAAAGTGGATTTTTTAAGCAGTCACGTAATACTGCTTCCGTGGATTAAATGTTTTTCAGTGAAATTTTAATAATGGAAATAAGGCGTTGTCTGCGGGGATGTCCCGCAATTTGTCAACGTGGATAATGTTTGTCTTTTTGAATCGACCCTGGTCGTTCCGTCTTCTTTAGTGGTTTTTAGTTCTCTAGTTAGAATTTAGAATTTGGTATTTATCATTCTACTGATTCAAAGTAAAAAATCAATCAGCAGGGTAACAAGTTTTACAGTTAAAATATAGAAAATAAAGCCGAATAATCCAAAATTATATCTTGGATGATATTGATAACCAGCTAGTTATTATTGTATATAAATATTTTATATATTAATGTTGTGAGACAGTTTTTCCCGCTTTTTACAGGGCTTTAATGTTCATAATATGGGCTTCGAACTCTTCGCTTGGGATCAGCGCGCGCTTTTTGATCCTGGTTTTATAGGCGTAGATAGTATTCACGGAGTACTCCAGGATACGGGCAATTTTTTCGTTGTCGTTGATACCGATACGGATCAGGGCGAAAATCCGGATGTCTGTATTCAGCAGTTCATTTTCTTTCAGGATCACCTGGTTCTCTTTATCAAAAAGTGCATTGAACTCAGCCACAAAGTGTGGAAATATTTTAAGGAATACCCGGTCGAAGCTGGTAAAAAGTTCTTCCCTCTCCTGCCTGATATTGATATTATTTACAAGAAATTTTAGCTCTGCAGGCTTATTGGCAGTTAATTTCTGCTCCAGGTTCTGTTTTAGCTTTTCTATTTTACCGATATAGGAAGCATTGATATTAAAGCAATACCCCACATACTCCTCTTTAATTTTATTGGCTTCCAGTAACTGGTTGTTGATTTCCTGTTGTTTAAGATTGGCTGCGGTAATAATGCGCTGCGCGGCTTTTAATTTTTGTACCTGCCGGAATACAGTGATGGCCAGTATCACCAGCGCCACCAGTAATAAGGTTACAATAGCGGCATAAATCAGCAGCGATCTGGTTCTTTCTTCTGCGGTATTGATCCGTTCGTGCTCAATAATTGGTAAAATACTACTTACCATTACCTTTCTTTGCCGGGCGCCATAAAAAACGGCTTCCGAAATAGCCCGCTCAATACAATGGGATGCATTCTTTACATCGCCCTTTTCAAAAAGCAGGGTGGCCAGGCTGTAGGCGGCCATCGTTTCTTTCGTGGAAGTCTGCAGATCCGCAATGGCCGACCTGATCATCAAACAAATAGCGGTATCCTTATTGCCGGCAGCATCATAAATAGACCCAAGTGTGCAGGCTAATATAGCCAATTGCCGCCCTGAAATGTCTGGCTGGTCCAGATCCGGGAAAATGGCCAGCGCTGCCGGAATGTTCCCCAGCTTGAATAGCTGCAAGCCCTTGTTGTATTTATATGCAACAGAGTTGGGTGTCATCAGGTGAAGGGCAGAATCTACATATGTACTGGCTATTTTAATATAGGTAGGGGTATAATATTTATCCTGGTTATAATCTGCCAGGTCGAAATACAACCGGCTCTTCATCAGGAAAAACTCCACCCGGATACTGTCCGGGGCTCCGGTGGGATCAATTGTATTAATAAAAGCTGCGGTTTCGGTAAACATGCCCGACGACAATAAAACATATCCCAGCTTCACCCGGGCGTCCGTTAATAATACCGGGTCATGCAACTGGCCGGCCAATACCTGCAGCTGCTGGGCATACGTAAATGCGGAATCAAAGTTGAACACCTTATAAGCATTATATAGCTGTCTGCAAATAAGGTACTGGCGCGCTGGATCATTACCGGCGGCCTGCCGGGTGCGTTTTATGCTGTCAATCCCACGGATTTTAAGGGAATCATAAACAGCCGATTTCGCCATCACCTTGTTCAGCTCCTTCAGAAGACTGTCTGCCGGTGTTTTGCCATAGGCATGTATAGAGAAGAATAAACATAAAATCAGATAGCCCGGAATTCGATTCATAATAAGTTAGAATGATAAAAGGTCACAGGTCACCGCTAAATTTAAGCGACTTTTTTGATATAACGTGAGGAGCCGGTTTATTTTAAACCGGCTCCTCACGTTCCTTTTATATTCCTTGAATATTAAAGCACCTTTTTCAGGGTGTAATTACGCCCGCTTTGTATCGTTTTCTGATCGGAGTCTAATAATAACAGCTCATTTTCATTTACCTGCTGGTAATAGCGCTGGAGGTTTTTGTCTTTATTAGGATTCAGGTGGATTACAGTAGCTGCCGGATCAGCCGGGGTACCATGCACAATTGTATAAACGCCTTCACTGTTAAAGGTCTGGTTCTTCCCCTGGTAGGTTTCTTTCAGCGTGAAACGATCATCCGGTTGTTTTTGCAAGGTCAGCTCTGTAACAATACCCTCACAATCAGCACAAGGCAACGTTCCTGAATAAGTAACCCCTGACGCAGTGTCAGAAGGAGAGTTTACCGCTGCACTATCCGACTGGCCGGTTTTTGTACCGGAACCCTGACACGCAGCAAAGATTACTAACAGTAACAATAATGGCAAGTGTTTCATATTGCAGGTTTTTCTGATCATAACAACAGATGGTCATTATTGTTTTTATGGGATAACTTCGAAAAGGAAAAACTGGTTTTCTTCTTTATCAGAAAAATTATTATCTGCTACAAACACCAGGCTTCGATGCCCGTTAGGCAAAACAGGACCAAAAGTAACGCCTTCAATGTTATCTATATATTTTCCCAGGCTTGCAAAATCCAGCAGCAATGTTTTGGCAGCCGGCTTGAAACGGGTATCCTCCCGGAGGGAATTAATACCACTGATACCAGTAGCACGACTAAGGTCGGTGATAAACACCTTGATGGTACAATCCTTTACGCCACTGGAAAACGATCTTTCAATAGTTAAAATTTTATCATTGTCCAGCACCATGATATCGGAAATGCCATTTACCTTAAACGCATTTTCAGGAATGGCGGGATGCGCCACCGGCTCCAGTTTATACGCATATTGGGCCACCGGCTGACGGGTGTTGTTGTCAAATTTCAGGATACGGGTATAAGCGCCCTGCCCCACTTCGGCTCTCGGCCCATCTTCATAACGGGGTTCTTCCAGGCTCACATACAGGTATTTATAATTGGGGGTAAATCCCAGACCCTCAAATACGCCGTTGCGTCGAGGCCCGTTCTCTGTGGCATGCATCCTGAATTGCGGCGGTAGTGCAAATGAATCCAGGTATTGCCCGTTCATACTGATTTCATAAATACCCGGATTTGTAAGAATAGTATCTTTTTCGTTTACAATACGTTCTCCTTCGCTGCTCCATACCAGCCGTTGCTTTTTGGCGTTGTACCGCATAGCCTCCGGGTCGGGCGTAAGGGAAGGATTGGTTTTGGTATCGGGATAGGGCTGCCCGTTGGGTTGTAGTAAAGTGGTAACGGCGGTAAACTTTACACTGTCAAATGATTTGTCGGAGAAGTAAAGCCGCGCGGTATAAAAGCGCGCCGGGTTCAGCGCGGAACGGTCGTCACAAATAAGATAATACTGCCCGGTAGCCGCGTCATAGTCAATACCGGATAAACCACCGGTTACCGTACCATTGAAAGGAAGGTTATACGGAACAATATATTCACCGATAAATTTTAGCTGGCCTATGCCCCTGGCAGCAGCACCGGTTTTACGGGTGGAGCTGCAACTGAAGATGCCCGCCAGTATAGGGAGGATCAGAAAAAGCAGGTATTTTTTCATGGCGGCAAGTTAGGAAATCTCCTGCATTCAGATCGCTACACTGCATGAAGGATTTGTTATGCACACGCATGGTACGGCGAAAAGCGGGTTTAAAAAACGTAAAGTATATTTTAATGTAGGGATTGGAAAACATAAAAATTCCCTGTTTAATTGATGGTTATCACCAATTAAACAGGGAAGGATAAAGTGCAGCGTAATCCTATAAGGCCCTGCCCCTGATTATATTCACAAGGATGGCAATAATAGCCAGCACAAGTAAGGCATGTATTAAACCACCGGCTGAATAAACAAAGAATCCAAGTATCCATCCTATAATGAGAATTACGGCAATTACATAAAGAAGGCTGTTCATGTCTTAAGGATTTGATTCGCTTATTATACTAGAAAATTTATGCCAATAAGATAATTGCTTTGTATACAGCTGTTTTGCATTGCTGACATCGCTCTATTGTGGAACCTTCTCCACCATCCGAGAAAAAAAAGGACGGAAAATAGCAGCCTCTCCATCCGCAAATACTTCATGATAAAGGGTTTTACAGTATGGACGCATTTTTGGAAATAAAATAGTTATATCATAAGACTATTTTTTTAACCATAAATTTTTGATCATGTTACAAGAGGAAAAGTTGGTCACACTTTTAAGCGATCTCGTAAAAATCAATAATGACCGGATAGAAGGATACAAGCAAGCGCAGGATGCCAGTGATGACGCAGATGTGAAAGCGCTGTTTCAACATATGATCAACGACAGTTTAAAATATGTAGGAGAACTGAACCTGTTATTGAGAGCGCAGGGCGCAGATGCAGAAACAGATACCACTGTCAGTGGAAAACTATACCGGACCTGGATGGCCATAAAAACCACATTTACGGGTACTGACCGGTATGCTCTTTTCTCCTCCTGTGAGTACGGGGAAGATGCTGTACAGCGCGCCTACGCCGATGCCCTGAGCATGGATGTAGCCATGCCCTACAGCATGAGGGAAATCATTGGTAATCAGCAGGCGAACCTTAAGGAAGCACACGATACGATCAAGAGCTACCGCAATGTAGTGAGCCAATAGCATTCTGTGCAGACGTATACTGTCTGTTCTTTTTGTTCAAATCAACACATTAAGCGGTTGTTCAGGATTGCCATATTACATTTGAATTCATGAAATTCCAATCATACTTATATTGATAAGTAATATGGCAACTACGGGATTTTCGGTACAGGGCTGCTTCCTCATCGTTTGAAGCAGCCCTTTTTTATACGGTGGATATGAGGGGTTTTTCTGAAATCAGACCCCGAAAACAACGAATAAACAGCGCTTCTGTTCAACAAGCTCATTCTTGTTCATTTTGTTCAGTTTGACAGGGTGCTTTAAGAATTAAAGGACCTGCATTATCTTTGGCAGGACTGAGAGAAGTATCTCTTGTATTACTTTTAACCTCCCCATGAAAAACAACAATAACTATCAGGTGGCCTAACCAACCACCTTTTTTATTTCCCCGGAGAAAGCAGGATCCCAATCTTTCCAAACCGGCTCAAATCCTTGTTTTTTCAGCATGTCTGCAATAGCGGCAGCGCTCCTGTCGTCAGATATTTCAAACTGTTCCAGCGACTGCTGATCTACTACATAACCACCCGGATTGGTTTTCGAGGCGGCACTCATGGCCGTAATACCCAGATTCACAATGTTATTCCTGAATTTCTCCTCTTCCCGGGTAGAAATACTAAGTTCCACTTCCTGGTTAAATAACCGGTAGGCGCAGATCAGCTGTACCAGCTCCCGGTCGTTCATCACTACTTTGGGGGTTAGTCCGCCGGAGAATGGCCGCAGCCGGGGGAAAGAAATACTGTATTTTGTTTGCCAGTATTTTTTCTCCAGGTAGGCGAGGTGCAGCGCGGTAAAGAAACTGTCGGTACGCCAGTCCTCCAGCCCTATTAATACGCCCAGTCCCATTTTATGAATGCCGGCACGTCCCAGCCGGTCGGGTGTTTCCAGCCGGTAGTCGAAGTTGGATTTCCGCCCTTTAGGATGATGTTTTTTATAGTCGTCCTGGTGGTAAGTTTCCTGGTATACCAATACGGCATGTAGTCCCAGCTCCGCCAGTTCCCGGTAATCCTGTTCATCCATCGGTTGTACTTCCATCGAAATATTGGCGAAGTGCGGCCGGAGCAGTTGTAATGTCTTCTTAAAATAGTCTGTGCTTACCAGCTGGTTTGCTTCTCCCGTTACCAGCAAAACGTGCTCAAACCCCATTTCCTTAATGGCAGCTGTTTCCAGCAGCATTTCCGCCGGGCTCAGTGTTTTCCGCCTGATCTTATTGTCGAGGCTGAAGCCGCAATAGGTGCAGATATTCTGGCATTCGTTCGATAAATACATCGGGATATACAACTGCATGGTGTTACCAAACCGTTGCCGGGTAAGCGCCTGGCTCATTGCCGCCATTTCGGCAAGGTAGGGCGCTGCTGCCGGAGAAATAAGCGCAGCAAAATCTTCCAGTGAACGGCGCTGGTTATGCAGGGCCTGTTCCACATCCCTGGCTGTTTTAGCATAGATACCGGCTTTTACCTCATTCCATTCATACTGATCAAATATGCTTTTAAACATACGGAAGGATTAATAAGATGATAAAATAATTATGCTTCATCGAGAAATGCGATCAACGGGCTGGAGGCCACTGCGTGCTGACTGCTGACAGGTAAGCCAGCTTCATAGGCCATGCGCCCGGCCTCCACGCCTGCTTTGAAGGCGGCGGCCATTTGCACCGGGTTGCGGGCCACGGCAATCGCCGTGTTCACCAGCACCGCACTGGCGCCCATTTCCATCGCCTGCGCAGCATGGGAAGGACTGCCAATACCTGCATCCACAATCACCGGTATGTTGCTTTGCGCAATGATGATCTCCAGGAAATCGAAGGTTTTCAATCCCTTATTGCTGCCAATAGGAGCGCCAAGAGGCATTACTGCAGCAGTGCCCACGTCTTCCAATCGCTTACATAATACCGGATCCGCATGTACATACGGGAGTACCACGAATCCCAGTTTCACCAGCTCTTCCGCCGCCAGCAATGTTTCCACGGGGTCGGGCATCAGGTAGCGGGGATCAGGGTGGATTTCTAATTTTATCCAGTTTGTTTCCAGTGCTTCGCGGGCTAACTGTGCCGCATATACGGCTTCTTTGGCGGTACGTACGCCGGAAGTATTGGGAAGCAGGTGCATTCTTGAATGCGACAGGTGCCGCAGCATATCATCTGCTTTATTATCCATCTCCACCCGTTTCAGCGCTACGGTAACCAGTTCACTGCCAGAGGCCAGCAGCGCACTTTCCATCACCTCGGGAGAAGAAAATTTCCCGGTACCGGTAAACAGGCGGGAGTAAAACTCCCTGCCGGCAATAATTAATGGCTCCATGTAGATAATTGTTTTAACTGGTGATGAATCTGGCTCACAACGGCCTGTTTATCTGTTGCATGGGTAATCAGTCCGCTCACTGCAATACCGTGAATACCGGTTTCCATCAATGCCGGGATATCTTCCGGCAGGATACCGCCAATGGCAATAACGGGAATGCCTATATTTTTTTCTTTTAAAGATTGCAGGATAGATTGATAGCCGCTCAACCCCAGTATGGGGCTGAGATTTTGCTTGGTGGTAGTAAACCGGTATGGGCCTACACCTACGTAACTGGCGCCATCCTGTACGTGTTGCAGGATATCTGCAAGCGTATTCGCGGTGCCGCCAACAATCATCTTATCGCCGGTAATAGCGCGGGCGGCGGCAACGGTCATATCCAGTTTGCCTACGTGTACGCCCGCTGCTGCTACTGCTACCGCAATCTGTGGATAGTCGTTGATGATAAGAGATGCCTGGTAGCGATCGCAGATCTTTTTCACTGCTTCCGCCACCGGCAACACCGTGGCCGGTGATTCATTTTTGATACGAAGCTGGATCCATGTGCAGCCGGCATCGCAGGCGGCGAGTATATTATCGGTATGTGATGATTGTGATATGTAATGTAAGTTGCTGATCATATGTGATGGTATCCTGTTAATGATGAATGACTGGCTAATAATTTTTCCGTATATACTTTACCGTTAGCGCATGCTTCCTGTAGTGAAAAACCCCGTGCCAAACCCGCAGTGATGGCGGCGGACAGCACACAGCCCGAACCGTGTTTGGGAAATACTTCTTTCAGTACCGAGGGGAAAGTATGGATTACATCGCCGGTATACAGCATATCATATCCCGGCTTATTTTTATGATGACCTCCCTTCAACAGTACTGTACAACCCGCAGATAATTGCCGGGCCGCAGCTTCGCCGTCGGTAAGCCCCGTTAACAACAATGCCTCATCGTAGTTGGGCGTTAACAGGTAAATCTCCGACAGCAGCTCCTTCCACGCCTGCTGGTGAATGCTGCCGTGAAAAGAAAAGCCTGCCGATGCTTTCAATACCGGGTCCACGATAATGCGTATACCGGGCGATAATTGTTTTACCTGTCTTACCAGTTCAAGCAAGGATTGTATATCCGGCATGATACCGATTTTACAATATTGCAAACGCGTATTGCATAGCAATGGCTTCGCTTGCGCCAGTATATGCGTTACCGGTATCCACTCCACTGATACAAACTGTTCCGGTGTTTGCACGGTAATCGCCGTGCAAACGCCCATGCCGTTTACCCTGTGTTGTTCAAATGTTTTGATATCTGCCAGTAAACCTGCGCCCCCGCTGGGATCCAGACCGGCAAAGCTCATCACGTAAGGTCGCTCTTGTTCCATAGCTGCTGTATACGGTAGTAATTTTCCACGGCCTGCGCCGGTGTTTTCCAGATGGCTCCCAGCAAAGCTGCGCCATCAAAATGCCAGTTTCTTAGTAAATGTATATTGGTATGATCTACACCACCCAAAGCGAGTACCTGCCGGTTGTTTTTATCAGGAAGACTTCCTTCCAGCCGGCCATGATAGCCAGGTTTGGAGATACTGTTAAAGACCGGGCTTAATAACAATGCCTGAAAGCGTTTGTCCGTTAGCGTTATACCATCTGTTGAATGAATACCTGTGCTGTTTTCTTTGAAATTTTCCGGAGATAGATAACGGGTTGGCAGTTCCGTTTTTCCGTTACCGGCAACAGCATCCGATAATAACCGGTGCATCCCTTCACCGCTCCAGTGCACGCCTGCAAGGCCATACCGGGCCGCCAGCGCGCGCTGATCGCGGATAAGAATACGGCTGTAGCATTCCGGCGGAAGCTTATCCAGCAACGCAGTGTACTGCGCTGTTGACCATCCGGGCTTTCTTAACAGCACACGCTCCACCCCTGCTGCCAATAAGGCCGCAATGATATCCACTTCTTCGTGTATCCGTTCAGGTGATGTGATAATCCAGATCAACTATTTTAGCATTTAGTTTTTAATGCGGCCATACTTACAGGTAGATTTCTCCTCCCTGTTCAGCAAAGGCAGCGGCTTTCTCCCTCATGCCGGCGGTCATGGCGTCCTCTTCTTCCAAACCCTTTTGTGCGGCAAAATCACGTACTTCCTGTGTAATTTTCATGGAGCAGAAATTGGGTCCGCACATGGAGCAGAAGTGTGCTACTTTGGCGCCGTCTGCAGGCAATGTTTCGTCGTGATAAGAACGGGCGGTTTCCGGATCAAGCGCAAGATTGAACTGGTCTTCCCAGCGGAACTCAAAGCGAGCCTTGCTAAGTGCATTGTCTCTGTGCTGTGCGCCCGGGTGGCCTTTTGCCAGGTCGGCGGCATGAGCGGCGATCTTGTAGGTGATCACACCCTGCCGTACATCTTCTTTATTTGGTAATCCAAGATGTTCTTTAGGTGTTACATAACACAGCATAGCACAGCCAAACCAGCCTATCATAGCGGCGCCTATCCCGGAAGTGATATGATCATAGCCTGGTGCAATGTCGGTAGTTAAAGGTCCCAGCGTATAGAAAGGCGCTTCATGACAGTGTTCCAATTGCTTATCCATATTGGTTTTAATGAGGTGCATCGGTACGTGGCCCGGCCCTTCAATCATCACCTGTACGGAATGTTTCCATGCTATTTTGGTGAGTTCGCCGAGGGTTTCGAGTTCAGCAAACTGTGCGGCATCGTTGGCATCGGCAATACTGCCTGGGCGTAATCCATCTCCCAGGGAAAAGGAAACATCATAGGCTTTCATGATTTCACAGATTTCTTCGAAATGCGTGTACAGGAAATTTTCTTTGTGATGCGCCAGGCACCATTTAGCCATGATGGAGCCTCCGCGGGAAACGATACCGGTTACACGTTTAGCCGTTAACGGTATATATCTCAGCAGTACGCCTGCGTGGATAGTGAAGTAGTCAACACCTTGCTCTGCCTGTTCTATGAGCGTGTCGCGGAAAATTTCCCACGTAAGGGCTTCTGCTTTTCCATTTACTTTTTCCAGTGCCTGGTAAATGGGTACGGTACCGATGGGCACCGGCGAATTGCGGATAATCCATTCCCTGGTTTCGTGGATATTTTTACCGGTGCTCAGGTCCATAATGGTATCTGCGCCCCAACGGCAGGACCACACTGCTTTTTCCACTTCTTCTTCTATACTGGAGGTAACTGCAGAGTTGCCGATGTTGGCATTTATTTTCACGAGGAAGTTGCGGCCAATGATCATGGGTTCGCTTTCCGGGTGATTAATGTTTGCGGGGATGATGGCTCTGCCGGCGGCAATTTCCTGGCGCACAAATTCAGGTGTAATGAATTTCACGGGTGTATTGGCGCCAAAGCTCTGACCTTTATGTTGGTGCCAGAGGGCGTTGTTTTGTTCAAACAGCTGATCAGCACATTGATTTTCCCGGATGGCGATGTATTCCATTTCGGGTGTAATGATGCCCTGTTGTGCGTAATACAACTGGGTTACATTTTGCCCGGGTTTCGCACGCAGGGGTTTATGTGTGTGGCTCATGAGCGGCATCTTCCCGCCTTCTTTCATCAGCAGTTCTCTTACAAACGGGCTGGTGTATTCCGGGAGTTGTTCCACGTCTTTCCGGTCGTTGATCCATGTTTCACGGATGCGCGGAATGCCGGTAGCTACATCAATATGAATGTTCGGATCTGAAAAGGCGCCGCTGGTATCGTATACTACTACCGGTGCATTGGGAACGGCATCGCCGTTTTTTCCATGAATACGTGTATCCGTGAGCGTTATTTTGCGCATGGCTACTTTCACGGGGTGGATGATTCCGTCCACATATATTTTCTCTGAGGCAGGAAAGGGTGTGCGGCTGAGTGCCACGGGCTGATTATGCATGATATCTGGTTTTTTTAGAGATAGAAATGCCGGTTCCGTGATAATGATCACGGAAAAGACTATACGAAAAATGAAATACAGGGTTTAGCCGCCCTGGGTAGCCCGGATAATAGTAATATTATCGGCTGCAGATAGTGGTTGGTTTTCCCAGGAGGTTTTTGGTATCACCTGGTTGTTGACGGCCACTGCAATGCCTTTTTGAGCAGAGATCTGAATAAACTGTAAGAGTGCAGCGATGGTAGTTCCCGGCTGCACCGCATAAAGTTTATTGTTTACATGCACTTCCATGTTAATTGGAATTTAAGTGAAACAATAAACTTTAAGGATGTGGAAAGATGAGAAAGGTTCAGTTACTTTTCCCTACGGCAGTATGAACTGCTTCAGGTACTGAGGGTATCATCTCAGTTTATCCTTTTTAGTTAATTGGATAAACACCCCTAAAGTGTAGATGTAAAAGTAATGGAAATATTTAAAAATTACATTACAAATGATGAATTGTGTATTTTTAAATTATGGTACGATTCAGTTTAATGTGTTTATTGATACTGGCGGTTGCCTGTAAGGAGAGTAAGAAGGAGGTGGAGAAGGAAGAATTACAGGATGATAGCAGCCTGGTTAGTATTATCGCAGACAGCAGTAATGCCGGCATTACTGACAGCATTGCTGCTGTTGCGGATACGCTGCATATTGATGCAGCTAAGCTCATAGGAAAGTGGATACAGCCCGTAGCGGGCCTGGACAAGGAAACACAGGGTTTCCAGCTAAGAAAGAACGGAACTGCCAGATCCATTAACATGTACACACTGGTATACGAAAAATGGTTGCTGACACATGACACCTTGCTGTTGTGGAATCACTCCGAAGGCGTAAAAGATACCTCCACTATTGTGGATACAACAATTATAAAAGAGCTGTCAGATACTTCTCTTGTATTGTTTCCGGTAAAAGCTGCCGAAGGCTACGTGGAAAAATACCATAGAAGCAATTAATTATATAGCTGCCAGAGTCCTACCAGGCAGGCTACTACCGCCATAAATACGCCGGCAGCAGCGAGCTGCATATCGTCAATATTTTTTCTTCCTATATACAGGGAAACAAGACCTATTACTATGGCTACTGAGCCGGCGGTAACTGCATAGGAAGGTGTGTGGGTACTGAAAGCGAAAGCTGCCGACAGTACACCAATGATGAGCGCTGATATACAGGCTGTTTTTGTTAATGCTGTTGAGTGTTGCATATATATTCGAATTTAAAAAACAGGTGAAGGAATAATTATTTGCAAATAGGTATTTATTTATGTTGACTACTGATTTTTTCCTTCATCACCCTATCGTGTTCCCAGGGCACTTTTAACAGGGATCCTATTTCCTGGTAGCGGGCGTCCTGGTATTCATCCAGTCCGTATCTGATCGCCAGTGTATCCGGTACTTTTACAAAAGTGCCGAAGAGGCGATCCCATATAGAAAATATATTGGCATAATTAGCGTCTGTTTCAGGCTGGTAATGACTATGATGCACCTTATGCATATCCGGCGATACAATGACCCAGCTAAGCGCATTATCCAACCATTTGGGCAGATGGATGTTGGCGTGATTGAACTGCGACATAAAAGCCGATAAGCTCTGGTATAACATGATCATCCAGAAGGGCACTCCGAGAATCATAATAGCAGTAAAGAGGGCTATTACTCTCAGCAGGCTTTCGACCGGGTGATGTCTCAGGGCAGTGGTGGCGTCTATCTGTGTATCTATGTGATGAATTTTATGGAATTGCCACATCCAGGCGGTTTTGTGCTGTACCCAATGTATGAGCCAGGCCCCTATAAAATCCAGCAGTAATAGTGCCAGTATAGTATGGAGCCACAGCGGCAACTGCTTCAGGTACAGGATGCCGAACTGCTGGGTGCTGGTCCACCGGGAAGCCTTTACAATGAGGAATGCCAGCCCTGTATTTACAATCACCGTGGTTAATGTAAAAAAGAGATTGGTACCGGCATGCCGGTAACGGTTGCTGCCAAAACGGAACCGGGGCGCCATGCCCTCAATGATCCATAACAGCAATAGTCCGCTGACCAGGATAGCAGTACGGTATACTGACGGAATATTTTCAAAAAAACTTACCATATGATGGTAAAATATATATAACGGTCTCTTATGCTGTGCTGTGTGGTTCTCCTTAACCAGGCCAACAAAATCTCTGCAGTGGATATGATATGGGGATGTGATCTTAACTGTAATACACAGTAAACATATATGCGTTACTGTTATTACCCTTGCGTTACTGTCCTGAACCTTCGGGTGTGTTCCAACCACTGATTCCGGATAAAAATTACAACTATTTGGGGAATATAAAAAGGTGTCTTTTGGGCCACAGGCAAAGAAAAAAGCAACCTCTTTGTCAGAGATTGCTTTATGTATAAGTTTTTAGCTATAAGTATTTATCTTTTTAGCATTTAGCTAACAACTGCGGTTAGTTGTTCAGCATGAGCGGCATTACCAGCATGAGGAGGTCTTCATTTTCTTCTTTTTCAGAAGGTCTGAGAATACCTGCTTTGGTGGCAGTAGCGAGGTCGATGGAAATTTCATCTCCTTCAGCAGCATTCAGCATTTCAATGAGGAATTTCGCATTAAAAGCAATCTGCATATCATCGCCGGTATACTGGCAGTTCATGCGTTCGTTACCTTCAAAAGAGAAATCCACATCCTGTGCAGATAACTGGAGTTCGCTGCCGGTGATGCTTAAAGCTACCTGGTTGGTGCTTTTATTGGCGAATACACCTACGCGTTTTAAGGCGTTCTGGAAATCGCTTTTTACCACGGTGAGGCGGTAAGGATTATCTTTTGGTATTACTACCTTATAGTCAGGGAAACGGGCATCAATAAGGCGGCAGATCATTTGTGCGCCTTCGTGCTGCACGAAGAAGTGGTTCTGGCTATAAGCTACTTTAATTTCAGTTTCGTTATCAGGCAGGGCTGATTTCAACAGGTTCAGCGGTTTTTTAGGTACGATGAAGCTGTCTGCCTGCGGGCATTTTACGTCTGTTCTTACATATTTCACCAGTCGATGTGCGTCGGTGGCAACAAAGGTAAGGCTGTCCGGAGCCAGTTCGAAGAACACGCCTGTCATGGCAGGGCGCAGGTCATCGTTGCTCACGGCGAACAGGGTTTTATTGATGGCGGTAACCAGGCCGGTAGCAGCCATTGTGAAGGAGGTGGTATCATCTGCAGCCGGTTCTTTCGGGAAGTTTTCCGGGTTTTCCCCCATCACTTTATATTTACCATTGTCTGAAGTGATTTCCACTGCGTAGGAGTTCAGGTCAATGTGGAAAGTCAGCGGCTGGTCGGGCAGATTTTTGAGGGAATCCATCAGGATCTTCGCCGGGATACAGATCCGACCGCTTTCCTTGGCTTCCACCTCCAGCTTCACCCGCATAACAGTTTCCAGGTCAGTTGCAACTACAGTCAGTTCGTTTTTGTCAATCAGGAACATAAAATCCTCCAGTATCGGCAATACTGTGTTTGAATTGATAACCCCGCTGATCTGTTGTAATTGTTTTAATAAAGTAGAGGAAGAAACAATAAATTTCATGGTTTATATAAGTTTGCTTATCATTTTTTGTTGAAGGGTAACCTTAGGGGCATGCTGCCCTGATTTTCTCCCGGCACCTCACATAAAAGGTCAAATGTACTGTAAACAAAGATAGAAAGTTTTGTCGTTCTCCCTAATTTCATCACATCTTATACACTAAGATAACGTGGTTTTACACAACGATTTGCAGTCATTCATATATTTCTTTTTAGTATAATACTAAACGGAAAGAATAAAAAAGCCCCTCTTGGTTAGATGAGATGCAATAACAAGTGCTATTTATTAACGGAAGTGAAAAGAATTTCCCTATTCTTTTAAATTATCTTCAAATCGGTTACTTTTGCCGCGCTGAAAAATTATTACAAACCAACAAAAAAAAGCAGGTTATGAAACTGTCTCATTTAGCCGAAACGTTGATTGGATCCGAAATCATTAAGTTAGCAGCTGAAATAAAGGAGAAACAGGCCAAGGGTGAGAAGATATACAACTTCACGATTGGCGATTTTGACCCGAAGGTATTTCCTATCCCGGTTGAATTTGAACAGGAAATCATAACAGCCTATAAGGAGCACCTGACCAATTATCCTCCTGCCGATGGTATCGCGGAGTTAAGACAGGCAGTAGGTGGTTTTATAGCTGAGCGTGAGGGGCTCTCCTACGATCCTGCAAAGGAAATCGTTATTTCCTGTGGCGGTCGTCCTATCATTTATGCTACTTTCAGAACCATTGTTGACCGTGGCGAAAAAATAGTTTACGCCACTCCATCATGGAATAACAACCACTATACCCACTTCCTGGAAGCGGAACACGTAGTGCTGGAAACCAAACCAGAGAACTTTTTCATGCCTACGGCTGCAGAACTGAAGCCGCTCCTGAAAGGCGCTACCCTCCTGGCCCTCTGCTCCCCGCAGAACCCAACCGGTACTGCTTTCGGTAAACAACAGCTGGAAGAAATCTGCGACCTGGTACTGGCCGAAAACAAAAGCAGAGGCGCTGATGAAAAGCCACTCTATGTGATGTTTGACCAGATGTACTGGGTACTCACCTTTGGTGAAACACACCACCACAACCCGGTTACCCTCCGTCCGGAAATGAAGGATTATACCATCTTCATCGACGGTATGAGTAAAGCCTTTGCTGCTACCGGCGTTAGAGTTGGCTGGGCGTTAGGACCCGCACATGTTATCGGTAAAATGAAATCCATCCTTTCCCATGTTGGCGCCTGGAGCCCGATGGCAGAACAAAAAGCTGCTGCCCGCTACCTGGTACAGAAAGAAAATGTGGATAAATACCTGCAGCACTTTAAAGGTGAAATCGAAGAAAGACTGGTGAAAATCTACGAAGGCTTCGATAAACTGAAAACTGCCGGTCATAAAGTGGAAGCCATTGCTCCGCAGGCGGCGATCTATCTTACCGTTAAATTTGACCTGGTAGGCAAACAAACGGCAGATGGCACTGCGCTCGCAGATCAGGCCGCTGTAACCTCCTACATTCTTAATGAAGCTAAAATAGCCCTGGTGCCGTTCTATGCTTTCGGATCTGCTAAAAACTCTCCATGGTACCGCCTCAGCGTAGGTACTTGCGTGAAAGAAGAGATCCCTGCTATGTTTGAGAAGCTGCAGGCTGCGCTCGAAAAACTGAAATAGCGATGTGGCGCTGAAATTGTCTTGAGCAGGATTAAACTGATTAGGCTGATTTGATTACGTTTTGATTTTAATATTTAGGGGAGATAGAAGCGAAAATACCCGCTTCTATCTCCCCTAATCTTTTATAAAATAATCTTTTATAAAATCAAAACGTAATCAAATCAGTGAAATCAGCCTAATCAGTTTAATCCTGCTCAAGACAATTTCAGCGCCGAAGGCGATCCCCTGCCTGCTCAAATCTCCCTATCCTGACTTTCTGACTTTTCTCTTCGAAAAGTTAAATGGATGTTAAAAGGACAACTTCGGTTACTATTTCAGAAAAACTTCCTAATTTTGACCTTGAAACTAAAAAAGTCAAAAAGTTAATGCACACAGAAGCTAAAGATGAAATGAGGGATAAGATCCTGGAGGCGGCTCTGAAGCGTTTTACTCACTATGGCGCTTCTAAAACAACGATGAACGAAATAGCAGATGATCTTCACTGCTCTAAAGCATCGCTGTATTATTATTACCCCGACAAAAAAGCTATGCACGTTGCTGTGCTGGAAAGAATTGCGGAAGCCTATTTCCAGCAGATGGAAAAGGAAGCGGTACACGTAAAATCGGCAGCCAAAGCATTATATAATATCATAGATCTCCGGAAAGATTTTATCAGCAAATTTTGCCGGCTGGAAATATTTAAGATACTACAAGATAACTCTGCACTCTTTCTCGAAGAAAAGAAGAAGGCAAAACAACGGGAATTCAATATCCATACAGCCATCATTAAAGCAGGTATTGCTTCAGGAGAATTTAAAGTAAAAGATCCTGCACAAACCGCAGAACTGCTGGTACTGGCCACTATGGGACTGCGCTTTTCCGTACCGGATCATATCCGGGAAGATATGGATCTGAATGAAGAAATGATGGACGAGGTGATAGAGAAACAAAAACAACTACTCGAAATTTTCATAAACGGAATAAAAGCTTAAACGGAAATCATGGTGGTGAGAGAAAGGATACTGGAAACAGCACTGAAGATGTTCAGAACGTACGGTGTGAAAGGGGTTACTATGTTTGATATTGCCCGCGACTGCGGGATCTCCAAAAAAACAGTATACGAGCATTTCGTAGACAAACAGGCGCTGATAGACGAAGGGATGCAGCAACTGCTGACGAACCATATTAACTACTTCCATGAATGTCTGCAAACCACAGACAACGCCATCGAAGAACTGGTGCGCAACATGAAGTACATCACCAATATGGCTAAAACCCTGAACCCGGTGATGCTGCATGAAATCCAGAAATACCATCCGGATACCTGGCGCAGCATCGAGAGTTTTAAGTCGGACAGCATGCTCTGTAACATCAAGAAGAATTTAAAAAGAGGAATGGCGGAGGGCCTATACCGCCAGAACCTTCATATAGATATTGTAGCACGCATGCGCCAGCTGCAGCTGGAGGCAGCTTTTGACCCGGAGCAATACCCCGCAGATCAGTTTGAAATGCATGAGGTAATGGAACAGGTAACCGCCCACTTTATATTGGGAATCGCCACCATCCGGGGACATAAACTGGTAAACCAGTACCTGCAAATAAAAGAAGAAGAATAAAACTACTACGCTAAGATTTATTTTATGAAGCGATTAAAGTTAACGCTTGTCCTCCTCATGGGGATAGGGGTATATAACGGCTATGCCCAAACGCAGCTGACCTTACAGGAAGCGCTGAAGTTTGCATTGAACAATAATAAACAATTGGCCAAAACCAAAATGGACGAAGAAATGGGTAAATACAAAACCCAGGAAGTCCGCTCCCAGGCTTTACCACAACTGAATGGTAACGCCTCTTATACAGACAACCTGATGTTGCAGAAATCGCTCATCCCCGGTGCTGTATTTGGTAAACCGGATAGCTCCATACTGGTGGCTTTTGGGGTGAAGTACAATGCTACTGTAGGCGCAGAACTGAGCCAGCAGATCTTTAATCAGGCAGTGTTTACCGGGTTGAAAGCCTCCAAGGCCGGCGAACAGTATTACGTGCTGCAAACCCAACAATCCGAGGAGAATGTGATCTATAATGTATCACAACTCTATTACCAGTTGCTGGTAACACAGGAGAAAATTATTACCATCAACAGTAATATTGAAAAGCTCACACAGCTGGTAAGCGCCACTAAATCACAATTCGATAACGGCCTGGCAAAGAAAATTGACCTGGACCGTATCAAAGTGAATCTCATTAACAACATGACGCAACGCACCCAGCTGCTGAATCAATATGCAACGCAAACCAACAACCTGAAACGGGTAATGGGTATGCCGCTGCAATCTACTTTCCTGTTGCCGCCGGCTTCGCTGAAAGACATTGAAAACAAAGCTGCAGGCGTGTTACAATATGATGATATCAATCTTGCCAACAGAACGGAATATAAATTACTGAAGAAACAGGAAGAACTACAGTTGTTCCAGAAGAAAGCTTACCAGGCAGAGAATTATCCGTCACTGTCGTTGTTCGGAAGATATTCTTATAACGGGATGAGCCAGCAATTCGCTTTCTCAAAAGATCCTTCCAATTCTACCAGCTGGTTTGGTGCAGCAGCTATCGGCTTAACGCTGAAAGTGCCCATCTTCGATGGTTTCGGCCGCCGCTCCAAAGTTAGTCAGGCTAACGTAACCCTGCGTCAGCTGGGCAAACAACTGGAAGATACAGAACTCACCCTCAACACAGATTACGAAAATGCCAAGCTGATGGTGCGTAGCAACTTATCTACCATCACCACGCAAAAGGAAAACATGGACCTCGCCAACGAAGTGTATTATTCCACACAGAATAACTACAAACTCGGCCTGGCTGGCTTAACGGATCTGCTGAACGCGGAAACCTCCCTGGCAGACGCACAAAACAGTTATAACGAAGCCCTGCTGCAATACAAGCTGGCAGAGCTGGAGATCATAAAAAGTAAAGGAAGTTTAAAAGACCTCCTAAACTAAACGTATAAACGAAAATAACGATAGAACACACAAACTATTTTGCAGATGAAAAAGTTTATAATCTGGGGCTTGGTGACAATAGGTGCAGTAGTACTGATCATGTGGAAACTTGGCGCTAACAAAAAAGCGAACGAGGCTAAAACAGAATTCGTAAAACAAAGCAATATCGGCGACATCCCGGTGCTGGTACAGAAAGTATCCCGCAATGATTTCTCCCAGGGCTTCCTGGCCAATGGTAACTTTGAGCCGGTACGCGAACTGTCGTACCTCGCTGAAACTGCCGGCCGTGTCACCAAACTGCTGGTAGATGAAGGCAGCGTAGTAAGACAGGGACAACCCATTGCTTACATTGATGGTCAGCTTTTAAACACCGACCTCGAATCTGCAAAAGCTAACCTCAACCAGCTGAAAGTAGATAAAGAAAGATACGAAAGCGCGTTCCAGACAGGTGGCGTTACCCAGAAACAAATGGATGATGCCCGCCTGCAGTACGACATCGCAAAAACGCGCTATGAAGCGGCCAGCCGCCGTGTAAGCGATACGTATGTGAAAGCACCTATCTCCGGAATTATCAATAAAAAATATATAGAACAGGGCGCTTACCTCTCCGTAGGTAATAAGATGTTCGACATCGTGGATGTATCCAGGCTGAAACTGGCGGTATCTGTGCCGGAAGGACAAGTGGTAACACTTAAAACCGGTCAGAAAGTACAGGTTACTTCCAACGTGTTCCCTGAAACCCAGTATGAAGGCACCATCACCTTTATAGCTGCAAAAGGCGATAACTCCCTCAACTACCCGGTAGAAATGGAAGTGCGCAATATCGACGGAAAGGACCTGAAAGCAGGAATGTATGGTACTGCGCATTTCGTGGACCCCAATGCGGCTAAAACAATTTTCATTGCACGCACCGCATTTGTAGGCGGCGTAAACAGCAACACTGTTTATATAATGGATGGTAATGTGGCAAGGAAACGCAAAGTAGTTGCCGGCCGCATCGTTGGCGACCAGGTGGAAATACGGGAAGGGCTAAACGAAGGCGACACCGTGATTACCAGCGGCCAGATCAACCTGACTGAAGGCGCTGTTGTAGTGGCTCAGAACGGCAAAAAGTAAGCGAGGAAAATGTATCTGGTGTTTGACCAAATTTTTGCAACATGAAGATTACTGAAGTATCAATTAAGCGACCTACGATAGTAGTGGTGGTGTTTACCATCCTCACCCTCCTGGGCGTGATGAGTTATAAATCGCTGAACTACGAGCTGCTGCCAAAGTTCAGCTCCCCGATTGTGACTATTTCTACGGTGTATCCCGGCGCCTCCCCTAACGAGGTGGAAAGTACCATCACCAAGAAGATAGAAGATGCGGTAGCATCTATGGAAAAGATCAAAAAGATTATTTCCAAATCTTCTGAAAGTCTTTCTGTTATTACCGTTGAGCTGAACAATGATGCCGATGTGGATATTGCCCTGCAGGATGCACAGCGCAAAGTAAACGCTATCCTGGCAGATCTGCCGGGAGATGCCAAGCCGCCATCTCTCAACAAATTCTCCCTGGATGATCTTCCGATCATGACATTGTCTGCCACCGCTAAAATGGACGACAAACAGTTTTATGACCTGGTAGATAAAAAACTGCAGCCTTTATTATCCCGGTTACCGGGCGTGGCCCAGGTATCACTGATTGGTGGCCAGGAGCGTGAAATACAGGTAAACGTAGATCCAAAGAAATTACAGGCTTTCAACTTATCTATTCTGCAGCTGCGCCAGCTGATCACCAACGCCAACCTGGACTTCCCAACCGGTAAGGTAAAAACGGCCAATGAACAGATCCTGATCCGTTTGGCAGGTAAATATAAAAACGTTGACCAGCTGCGTAACCTGGTGCTGAAAACAACCGAAGATGGTACACAGGTGCGGTTGATAGATGTTGCCGATGTGCAGGATGCGCAGAAAGATGTGGATCGTATTGCCCGTGTAGACGGCGTTAGCGCGATTGCCCTGCAGGTGCAGAAACAAACGGATGCCAACGCGGTAACTGTGAGTGAAGAAATGAAGAAGGCGATCAGCAAAATTGAAAAAGACTATGCTGCGAACGATCTGAAGATGCTGGTAGCAAATGATTCCTCCGACTTTACGCTGGAATCTGCCGACTCAGTAATACATGACCTTATCCTGGCAGTAGTGCTGGTGGCGGTTGTAATGCTGTTGTTCCTGCACAGTATCCGCAGTGCGTTGTTTGTAATGATCTCCATCCCGGCTTCCCTCATCGCTACATTCATCGGTATGAAATTGATGGGCTTCTCGCTCAACCTCATGTCGCTGTTGGGCTTGTCGCTGGTGGTAGGTATCCTCGTGGATGATGCGATTGTGGTGCTGGAAAATATTTACCGGCATATGGAAATGGGTAAGAACCGCGTCCGTGCTGCGTTCGACGGTGTAAAAGAGATAGGCTTCACCGTTACCTCCATTACGTTGGTAATTGTGGTGGTGTTCCTGCCCATCTCTTTAACGAATGAGCTGGTATCAAAGATCCTGCGTGAGTTTTGCGTGGTGGTAATGATTTCCACGATGCTTAGTTTGTTGTCGTCCTTTATGATTGTGCCGCTGTTATCCTCCCGCTTTGGTAAGCTGGAACATATTACCGGTAAGAATATTTTTGAGAAATTCATTCTCTGGTTTGAAGCGCAGCTGCAGAAGTTCACCGACTGGATGACCAGCATCCTGAAATGGGCACTGGGTCATAAAAGGATTACCATAGCTGTGGCTGTTGGTTTATTGATTGCCTCTTTCATGCTGGTAGGTAAAGGCTACATCGGTGGAGAGTTTATTCCTAAAGGCGACCGCGGACAGTTCATCGTAATGCTGGAAATGCCAAAGGATGCGTCTGTAGAACAAACCAACCTGGCTACCCGCACCGCAGAAAAATATCTCAATAAAAAACAGGAAGTTACCCGTTTGATCACTACGGTTGGTCAAACCAGTGAAGATGGTTTTGGTAACGCGCAGTCGACCGCTTATAAAGCAGAGATCACCGTAATGCTGGTAGATCCGGAACACCGCGTGGATGCTTCCGATATCTACGCCGCCAAGATCAAAAAAGAACTGAAAGGTATCTTACCTGGTGTGAAAGTAAAAACCACGGACGTAAGTATCCTGGGCACCGCAGAGCGGGCGCCGGTAGAGCTGGTGGTAATGGGTACAGAGCTTGACAGCGTAATGAATTACGCCAAAAGAGCGATGGATACACTCAAAACTATCAGCGGTGCTACAGAAGTGAAGCTGTCGGTAGAAGATGGTAATCCGGAAATTAATGTGCAGGTAGACAGGGATAAGATGGCCGCACTGGGCCTCACGCTTGACGCCGTGGGTGGTACCATGCAAACCGCTTTCAGTGGTACAGCTGATGACTCTAAAGTAAAGTTCCGTCAGGGTGATTATGAGTACGATATCAACATCCGTTTTGATGATTTCAACCGTAAGAACCTGGAAGACGTATCCAATATACAGTTCATTAACGATAAAGGTCAGCTGATCAAGCTGTCGCAGTTTGCAGTGATAACAGAAGGCTCCGGACCAAGCCACCTGGAAAGAAGAGATAAAAACACTTCTGTATCTGTGCAGGCGCAGGTAATGGGTCGTCCTTCCGGTACCGTTACGCAGGAGTTTTCCGACAAGCTGGCAAAAATGGACAAGCCAACCGGCATCAGTTATATTTTTGGCGGTGATGCGGAAAACCAGGGCGACTCCTTTGGTACGATGGGCGCGGCATTGCTGATTTCCATTGTGCTGGTATACCTCATCATGGTGGCGTTGTACGACAACTACATCTATCCTTTTGTGGTATTGTTCTCTATTCCGCTGGCGATCATCGGAGCGTTACTGGCACTGGCACTCACCAATAATACGCTGAACATCTTTACCATCATGGGTATCATTATGTTGATCGGTCTGGTGGCGAAGAATGCGATCATCCTGGTGGATTTTACCAACCAGATGAAAGAGCAGGGCCAAAGCACTTACCAGGCGCTGATCCATGCCAACCACGCACGTTTGCGTCCTATCCTGATGACCACCATTGCGATGGTAATCGGTATGCTGCCTATTGCATTGGCAACAGGCGGTGTGGGCTCCATTAAAAATGGTTTGGCGTGGGCTATCATCGGAGGTTTGATGAGCTCCATGTTCCTCACCCTGATCGTGGTGCCGGTGGTGTATATGATTGTAGATATGGGTATGGCGAAGCTGGGAATGGGAAGATTGTCTACCAAACGTTACATCAGGCAGCGTATGGTGGCCTCTTATGAAGAAGTGCCTTTAAATGAAATTCATTCGAATTAAAGATATGTTACTAACAGTGTAACAGTTGTAGGTTTAGGTAATAGCCGGAGTACTCATACTCCGGCTTTCTTATTTCTTTGATATTAACAATAAATTCTTTCCTTTTCACAACCCCGTTTATCTCTCCATGGGTTATTTTTGCAGCAAATACTCTTAATGAAGGTATGTCCCCATCTTAACATTATTATTGACACTTTTTTTATTCATGCCCTGGCAAAGGCAACAAACATTGCTGGATAAATAATTCCACTGAAAGACTATGGATTATGAGATGTACCGGAAAGTGATTTACAGCCACTTCCCGGTGACAGATTATTTTCTTGCTAAAAGCAGCATATGCGAAACAGGGAAAGGGATAGGTAGAGGTACACCATTTTTGCACGGGCGCATCAACTGTACCTTACCTTCCAACCTGTTATTCACAATCCACTCGTTGCGCCAGGTGGTAGATAAGTTATCCAGCCGCAGTCCCGCTTCTTCAAGGGCTGCTTTCCAGTCTTCGTAATTCCAGAAGCAAAACGTTTCATGCATTTCACTGAGCCAGTTATCGTGATAATCTTTTTTGAACAGGAATTCACACGCATTTTGCATCGATAGCTGTGCATAGATTTGCCCTTCTATAGTTACCCATTCGTAGGGTAACTGAAACCCTTCATGATGCCGGAAGTCTTTGGCAAACCGACTGAACAGCGCTTTGGTAGACAGCTTTCCCAGCCAGGTTGCCAGTTCCTGTGTACTGGCATTTTCCGGTAATGCGGTATCATTTTCCCCGTCTGTGTCATTGAGCCAGAGCAAAATGATTTCTTCTTTATTTTCAGGGCCTACTACATCCCGGTTGATCCATACACCGCCGGGAACCAGTTCATTATAACGGTTACGTATAAACGCGATCAGATCTTCCCGGCTGCCGTACGATTCTATTTCATGGGTGAGCGAGGAAGTATGAATAGTATTCATGCTGCCGGCTTCAAATACGAGGCTGGTTACTGCATTTTTTTGTGAGAAGAAGACGGAGGGGTTGGCGAATTCCCCGTTATGTTTTCGTTGAAGACAGATATCATACAAATGACGGGATACCTCAATACCGTAGAAGTCGCACTCATGCAGGCGATCGTCTTCGCAGGCCATTTTTATCCACGAACCAACGGCACAGCCGATATCGCCGATGTTGCCGGGTTGGATGTAGGGCGCCGTTTCACGGTATTTCTGGGCGGCGATGTCGTCCATTTGTTTCACGTATACGTTGTAGTCGCGGGTGGCAGTAAGATCGCCGTCTGCGCCAATGATAGGGTCTTTCAGGATATGCTGCACCTTGTCCCCTACGTTGTAGAGCGACCATATTTTGAAAGATGCCGGGTGCATCTGGTCGAGAATGGTTTTATTTTTTCGCCAGTCGCCGGTTTGCGCTACCAGTTTTACAATGTCCCAGGGCATGGGTTGTGTGAACTGACTGCTTACCGGGTCCCACTCTGCCGGCAATATGGTAAAGCCATGTTTAATGTACATATCCTTAACCGCTGTGGAGCAAATAACGAGGGTATTGGCCGGGGTGAGGGAATGGATCCCTTCACTGGAATGACGTATAGTCTTTACCGTATATTCTGTGAAATCATTGATTACACCTACATCGTCGATACCGTATACATATACCGGCACATCCAGGGAGTTGGAAAATTCCTGGATGATCATGGCGCGGAGATAGAAGGGTACCGGGTTTCGTTTAGTGCCCAAATGATTGGCGGAGGTAACCGCGAAGATCACGCCTTCTATTTCCTGTGTGGCTAACGGTTGGCCATACACGTCTTTTTCGCCTTCCAGTTTACATTTGATCAGGCGGTTCAGGTATTTGAACTGAAAATCTGTTAGCAGGTGATGCCGGCCGGGTATGAGTAAATACATGCCATGAAGTTAAGGAATGCGATGATTTTTTGTATGCGCATGATGCAAAAATAACAGAGGGTGTATCGTAGATCTGATACACCCTCCTGAGGTAAACACGGTTGGAAGAAATAAGAATAATTTAGTAGTTAGTAGAGACTATTCAGCATGTGCTTGAAGGATGACATATTGTCGTCTCCGGTCCTTATTAGAGTAATTCACGATCACAGGGAAGCTGTCATCACCATCAATATTTATTATAATATCCTCATATTCATACATGAAAATCCTCGTCCCATCTTTTAGAACATCATTTAAATTTAGCCTGAAATGGCCTGTACGTGAGTCTTCAGTTATGCTGTACTTAGTAAGAGGCTTTCCGTCTTTATACAGATGGCCGTCTTTGAATTCGAACACTATGGGTTCAAATGGTGGTTGCAGCGTAAATTTGGAAACTGCTTCAATCTTGTTTTTTAACTCTATAGCTGTCATATTGTTTTATGTTATTTAATATTCTATAGCATCGCTGATTTACGTACTTCATCAAAGGTGTAACTAAGCGTTACTTCACCATTTTCAAACACGGTCTGTAACAGGTCGGCAGATGCTGGTGCGTCCTCTTCAGATACGGTTTTGAAGGTATTGTTATCTTTAATGAGCCTGAGTTTTCCGGCTTTTGATTTTTTGAAAGAAGTGCGTAACTGGCCGGTGGCATCCAGTTCTACAGGCATTTTTTGAACGTTGATGGCTTCCCCGTTTACAACTGCGTAAGCGCATTTGAGGGCAAATTCCTGCGTGTCGCGGTTTACGCGTTGCAATAAGGCGCCGCCCATACCGAGTACCAGGTTTTCCGCACTGATACCGGCTTGCTTTAATGCTTCCAGTATGCCGGGGATAGAAGAATAGCTGATGCCGTCACCCTGGATTACCCGTACCTGCGGAGGCAGTACTTTAAATCCTTTTTCGTTGGTGGTGTAGCCAAATTTATCCATGAGAATGGTGAATATGCGGAGCAGGGTTTGTACCGGATCTCCGCTATCAGGGCGGATTACCAGTGTGCCATCTCTTTTCAGGATCTGTTCTTTTAACGCAGTGCCCCAGTATTCTTCACAGGCTCTGAAAATATTGTAGGAGTCGGATACGCAGGCAATGGTGCCGGTAGGATAACTATCCAGTATGTGTTTGAATATTTCCAGCTCCCCTTCTTCTCCAAGAAGCGTTACCACAGAGTGTTCGGTAGCCGGGATAGATAAGCCGGGAGCAACAGGTGCATCGTAATATTTCTTTGCAAATACGGAACCGGGGATGGTATCGCTGCCTGCAAAGTTTACCAGGTGGGCGCTTCCGCCGATGCCGGCGCTTTCAACTGAGCTGGCGCCACGGAATCCAAAGTCGTTCAGCACAAAGTCGATGCCTCCAAAGGCCGCTGAGCTGGCCGTTTCTTCATAATATTTCTTTACTACTTTTTTTATTTCCCGGGATACAGAAGCCACAGTGCAAGGGTACCACACCTGCATCAGTAATGTTTCGAGGAAGTTAGTGAGCCAGAAACATTCAGGGTCGGTATTTTCTATGGTCATCAGCACATTTCGTACAGGCACCACCGTGCCTTCTGCTACGGCTTTGATGCGAACAGGCAGTTTACCGCCGTATTTATCTATGATATATTCAAAGCGACTGCGGTCAAATACATCTTTCCGGCCAAATACTTCTGTGAGGATGGTTTCGGCCTCGTCCAGTTTTTCTTTGGTGAATACTACGCCGCTTAGATATTCTTTCAGAAAATATTGTAAGCCATAGAAAACAGTTTCTTCAAATTTGCCGCCCCGGCTTTCCAGGTAAGAGTAGATGAATTGTGTACCGGGAATGTACAGTTTATGGTGGGAGTATTTGTAAGCATCGGCCAGGAGGATGAGGTTTTCCTTTGTCATATCTCAATAGTTTTAGTCTTAGTCAATATATTTTTCGGTCAGTTTCGCCAGTAAGGGAATATGTGTATCATTGATCTCTCCTTTGGCAATTAAATCGGGTATATCCGTTACCGTTATCCAGCGGATTTCCTGCAAATCGTCGCCAGCGGCAGGTTCGCCGTATACCAGGTCGGTGCTGAATAACGTGGTGATGATCTTGTTTACTTCGCTGCGATAGCGCCAGTCGTTTACTCTGAGGGAAGCCACGTATTGCATGGGACCGGTTTCCACGGCGCCGCATTCTTCCTGTAATTCCCTGGCGGCGGCCATTTCAAAGTTGTCGTCTGTTGGGTCGGAGAAACCGCCGGGGAGGCGCCATACATTTTCGTTTGGCTTGCGGCCCAGCAGCAGTTCTTTCTTATCATTCCTGAACAGGGCAATATCTACTGTGGCGTATACAGAAGGAAAGAGATTGTAAGTATTGTAGATGATGCCGGCGCGGAATTCTTCCGTATCAAACACTTTATCAGATATCGCTTCCCGCATGGCGGTGGCGTTATAATCCTGCACCGGTGGCAGGGCTTCTGTTTTATATTTACCTGAGTAGGTATCCATAAAGCTGTTACGGCTACCGTACAGTAGAAAGCTTTCGTGGGGGAAGTTGTTGCTGAGCAGTTCATCCAGTTTCTGTGACCATACTTCATCGCTTTTCTGATCGCTCAGGGGCAGTACAATGATTTCCGGAAAGGATTGTTTGATCATCCGTTCGCGGGTATAGTAATCCAGTGGATTTTTGCGGCTGCCTCTCACCGGGCTCACGCCAAGTATGATGAGTACACGATTGTGCTTCTGTTTCACCTGGCGGATGAGTTCCAGGTGCCCTTCATGAAGAGAAGGCGTTTGGAACCGGGCGATAATAACTCCTGTGGGCTTTGTGTTTTGCATATCCGAGCTATTTTGTGTAATTGTTACACAAATATAGAAACCGTTTTTGTATTTCCAAAATATTTCTTGTAAAAAATACACAAAATAGGAAAGGTGGTTTGCTACAGGATATTAATATAGGGATTATTAAAGGGAAAATGGCATGTGGGGGAATCGCCGGTAGCGGGAGTTTTGACCGGCAGGAACGCACCCGGCCGGCCTTATCATTTATATTTCAAACGTCATTCCTTCTTTCTTCAGCTTAAAATACCGGGCCTCATCAAAGCTGAACAGCTTCGCGGGTCTTCCCTGGGATACCTGTTTCTGCTTTTCGTTGTGGGCAATCAGTATTCCAAGATGATTGATCTTCTTCTGGAAATTGCGGCGGTCGATAGGCCGGTCCAGCAATGTTTCGTAGAGTTTTTCCAGGTCGGCGATCGGGAATTTATTATCCAGCAGTTCAAAGCCGATAGGCTCGTAGCGGATCTTGCTGCGGAGGCGTTGTACGGCGATGTTGATAATGGCGGCATGATCAAAGGCCAGCGTGGGCAGGTCTTTGATATTAAACCATTTGGCGTCTTCGGCGTCGGAGCTGGCGGCCAGTTTAAAATTGGTGGGGTTTACCAGTCCGAAGTAAGCAATGGACACTACCCTTCCGCGCGGATCGCGGCCGGGCAAACCAAAAGTATACAGTTGTTCGAGGTAGTTGATATTTACGCCGGCTTCCGTGAGTAGTTCGCGGGTAACGGCTGTTTCCAGGGCTTCATCGTCCAGCACAAAGCCGCCGGGCAGGGCCCAGCTGTGCAGGTAGGGCTCTATGGTACGCTTAATCAGCAGCACCACGATGCCTTCTTTGGGAATATATCCAAATACTACTGCATCTACCGTTAGTCTGATGTTTTGTATGATCGGCAAACTCTTATCTGATTATTTTGCTTGAATGTAATGTTCCAGTTGGGTAGTGTCTTTGTGTAAATTTACGAACAAAGGATTTTTCTGCGGATCAAAAACGATGATCGTGCTTTGTTCCCAGATATCCTGTGGGGTGGGCAGTTCAATAATCACTTCCTGGCCGTTTTCGCGGCGGAAAAGCAAACTGTCGTTTCCTGCCATGTGTCTTTTGTACTGGTGCTGATCCAGGTAGTCGGTCAGTTCCTTTCTCAGTTGCAGCACGGAATCTGTCAGCGGGTTGGAGGCTGGCTTGAATTCGCGGTACACGTAGCATTTTTCGGTGATAACGTCGTAGGCCGACCGGTCGGTGGTGCGTTCATCGTTACGGGTAGGGTTACACGCAAACAGCAACAGGGAAATGCCCAGGAGTGATAATATTTTTTTCATGATCTCATAGCTTTAATGTTCGTAACAATCATAGTTGCGTTGCCGGTAAATTTTCCCGTCGCGGAATTCTATGATAGTGCAAATGAATGCTTTCATTATTTGTCCCCGGCGGAAATGGCCGGCATCCACACCTATTTCCCCTGTCCATTTGGCTTCTACCACCAGGGTATTTCCCGATTCCACTACTTTCAGCACGCTGAAGTGCTGCGATTTCAAAATTATTTTATTGGTAGCCATGCTTTCCAGCATGATCTCAAAGTTCCGTTGTTTAATTTCATTCGAGAGCTGGTTTGGATATTCAGTCTGAATAATATTTGGATGAAAAATCCTGGCAAATTCAACGGGATCTGCTGAAAAGCTCTCCAGCAGCTGGAAATACCGGTATATAAGCGCCAGTTTCTCGTCCATTTAAAGGGATAAATTGAATTTTACGAATGACGTATTTACGCGAAAATATACATTTCGCACTTATATGTAACCCGCAAATTTTGAAGCGATCTTAATTCGGGCACCTCACTGGATGCTGCTGAAGGCGAGTTTATCCCTGTTATTTGTTTTGTCGATGATGTTATACACCAGCTTCAGTACATGCAGGGTGCCGTCATAGTTCACTTTGTCTGCGGAGGCGGAAGTGTTTTTGCAGAAGTAGAGTACCGGTATATTTTTTTTGTAGAAAGATGCATGATCAGAGTTGCTGATACCGCTGGAATCGTATACCAGTGGCAGCTCTTTGGAAGCGGCTTCCTGGACGATGGCCGACCAGCCGGGGGAAGTGCCTGTACCGCCGATCTGTAATGCAGTACCCGGGTTCAGGGTGCCGATACCATCCATATTAATCATGTAGTTCACCTGTGAAAGATCTACGGTGCTGTGGGAAGCAAAGTAAGAAGAACCGGATAATCCCTGTTCTTTTCCGGAAAAGGCGATGATAATATAATTGTTGTTATGAAGACGGGAGCCTTTCAGTAAGCGGGCTATTTCCAGCATGGCGGCGGTGCCGCTGGCATTGTCTTCCGTTTTGTCGGTGGTTTCCCAGCCGCGGTAGTCGTAATGCGCGCCAATTACAATGGTTCTGGGGGCTTTGTTGTTGATATAGCCGATTACGTTGGTGCCATTACGTTTAATGGCTTTGAAGGCTACCTGCATGTGGATGGGGAATCCATCCGCATCATCGGCACTCAGTTTTTTGCTGACATCGGCATTGAGCCATACAGCGGGGATGCCTACGGCTTTTGGGCGTTCGGCCAGCCATTTCATGACTTCGGCGGCTGTTTCCCTGCCGTTATAAAATACCACACCGGTGGCGCCGGATTTTTCGGCGGTCTGTGTTTGCTGTAAATACTGTTCTGTCATGCTTTTGCGGCTGTCGGTATCCAGTTCGGCTACGTTGATCAGCCAGATGTTATCCGGTTCGTTCACCCCGGGAATGGCTTCTCCTTTGGCCGATTTGCCGGCGCTGAAGGGCAGTGGCACAAATTGTTTGCCCGCTTCCAGTTTGCTTCCGCCAATGGTCATCTGGCAGTCTGCCGATGGCTCACGGGTTTCTTTTACGGTAAATGCCTGTAAAAAACCATCTTCGCCCATAGGAGTCAGCCCCATTTTCTGCATTTGTGCAGAGAGGTAGGTGGCAGCCAGCTGTTCGCCGGGAGCTCCGGTGCTGCGGCCTTCCAGCTTATCGCTGCTCAGGTAACTGATGTGCGTTTGCAGGTTACCAATTGTTTTGCGGTCTTCCTTTTTCTGGGCGTGAACGTGTATGGTTACAACTACCAATGGTAACAGCCAGGTTTTCTTTTTCACAGCGAATCTGTTTTGGGTGTTGCAGCAAAATTACGAATTACGGACGGCCCAAAGCGCATTGGCCCCTAATTCTTTTGACTATATCATTGTATTTTAAGTATTTATAATGTATGCCTTTCGTCTTAAAACAGTCATACGCCGTTTTATGTTGGCCGTTCATAATTTCCAAATCGCTATTTTTGCCCCGTTTTAAAAACAAAGTATGAAAAACACGCCTTTTACAGAGAAACACATTGCGCTGGGCGCCAAGATGGCTGCCTTTGCGGGTTACAACATGCCTATTTCCTACACTGGTATTAACGATGAGCATCAGGCAGTACGCACCAACGCCGGCGTGTTTGATGTAAGCCACATGGGCGAATTTATTTTAAAGGGTGAAAATGCGCTGGACCTGATTCAGCGTGTTACCAGCAATGACGCCTCCAAGCTCACTGCCGGAAAAGCGCAGTACAGCTGCCTGCCAAACAACGAAGGCGGTATTGTAGATGATCTGCTCGTTTATTGCATTGAAGAAAATAAAGTATACATGCTGGTGGTAAACGCCAGCAATATTGAAAAAGACTGGAACTGGATCTCCCAGTTCAACACCAAAGGAGTGGAAATGCACAACATTTCCGATAAAACCTGTTTGCTCGCCATCCAGGGCCCCAATGCTACCAGCATTCTCCAGCCGCTCACAGAAGTAGACCTGGTAAACATGAAGTACTACACCTTCGCCAAAGGAACCTTTGCAGGCGTACCGAATGTAGTGATCAGCGCCACCGGCTACACCGGCGCAGGCGGTATTGAAATTTATTTTGAAGATACCGATGGAGCAGCCGATAAAATATGGGATGCCATCTTTGCTGAAGGCACTCCAAAGGGCCTGAAACCTATTGGTTTAGGCGCACGCGATACCCTTCGCCTGGAAATGGGATTCTGTCTTTATGGAAATGATATCGACGATACCACTTCTCCGATGGAAGCCGGCCTGGGATGGATTACCAAATTCACCAAGCCATTTACCTCCAGCGAGTTATTCGCAAAACAAAAAGCAGAAGGCGTTACCAAAAAACTGGTAGGCTTTGAAATGGTAGATAAAGGCATTCCCCGTCACGACTACGAAATCAAGGATGCTGCAGGCAATGTAATTGGCCGCGTAACTTCCGGTACACAGTCGCCCTCTATGCAGAAGGCTATCGGGCTTGGCTATGTGAAAACGGCTTTTGCAGCGCAGGATACAGAAATTTTTATTGCGGTAAGAGATAAGGCCCTGAAAGCAAAAGTGGTAAAAGTGCCTTTCCTCAGCTAGGAATATGTATGAATAGCCGGTTAAAGTTGTTAATTTCGGTGCCTGGAAAGTTTTCGGTGCACCGGAATTTTTATATTTTATTACCATATCTATGCCTACTATTCATTTAACTACCGTTATCTATGCCCCCCTGGAGCGGGTCTACGACCTGAGCAGGAGCATTACACTGCACAAGCGAAGTATGTCGCACCGGCAGGAAGATGCGATAAAAGGTCGCACCAACGGCCTGATATCCTATAATGAAACAGTGACCTGGAGAGCAAAGCACCTGGGAAAAATGAGGGAACTGACCACTAAAATCACCGCCATGCGTCAAAACGAGTCTTTTACCGATGAGATGACCGACGGGGATTTTACCCATATGAATCATGAACATTATTTTAAAGCAATAGAGAATGCCACCGTGATGATTGATATCATGGACTTTGGCACCCCTTATGGCTGGTTCGGAAAAGTATTTGAGCGGCTTTACCTGCAAAAATACATGACCAGGCTCCTGCAGGAAAGAAATAATACCATTAAGGATTATGCAGAGAGTGAAAAGTGGAGGGTAATCCTTGATTAAAGCAAAACGCAACTGAATGACAGATAGCAACAAACCCAGCCTGGAAGTGTGTTTATCTCCGGCATTATTACATTTGTTTGATGTAAAAAACAGTATCGTAGTTATCATAGATGTACTACGCGCTACCTCTACCATCTGCACCGCCCTGTACAACGGCGCTTCCCGTGTAATACCGGTAGCCAGTGTAGAAGAATGTGTGAACATCGGCCGCGCCATTAGTGGTATCACCGCCGGCGAAAGAGATGGCCGGATAGCAGAAGGGCTGGCATATGGCAATTCTCCCTTTGAATACCCGCGCGAGTTCGTGGAAAATAAAACGCTGGTGCTCACCACTACCAACGGCACCAAATTACTCCACATGGCTAAAGACGCCATACAAATTATCACCGGCTCCTTCCCCAACATCAGCGCTGTTTGCGATTACCTGGTTGCACAAAACCAGAATGTAATCCTGGGTTGCGCTGCGTGGAAAGATCGTGTAAACATGGAAGATACCTTGTTTGCCGGCGCCGTGGTAAGCCGCATCAAAGAACACTTTGATGTAAACTGCGACTCCGCCATTGCTGCGGAAACGCTTTACCATTCTGCTAAACACGACATCTATACCTTTATGAAACAGGCCTCCCACTACAAGCGCCTCGCGCAGTATGGCCTGGAAAAAGATATTCATTACTGTCTTACTCCGGATGGCGCCAATGTACTGCCCCTGTTCAGAGATGGAGAACTCATTGCCGGGTGAGCGAGGTTGTCTTACCCGGGATTACGCTGATTTTACGGATTAGCTTTTTGTGATTTGGGGAGATTGGTGGGGATAACAGGGGTTGAATAAAGATTACTTAAAGATTGCCTGGGAAATGCTTCATTTATACTTAGCATATGCTTTGCACATGCTTAATACATGGAGATGTACCGGAGGGGACGTGGAGGGGACGTGGAGGGGACGTGGACTTGATCATGTAACCCTTTACCACGGGGCGTTACAGACGAAAAGGGGCAGGGTGTTTATAGGGGTACTGCCATATTAGTGAAACAGCATGCTGACAAACCGGTAAAAGTGAGTGAGCGGTATTCAATAAATCATTGCTGTTAATACCACTCACCTTTTTAAATTATTTAAGGAATAGCGATGGTGAAAACTCTTTAATCTCTACTGAATTTTCCGAAGAGCTTATAAAAAGCTAAAAATAAATCAATTTTCCAGAGAAAATACTGAATACTCAATTAAGATCTGGCCAGTGCATTCATCTCCCAAAATCCTTCCAAAATTACAAAAAGCTAATCTGTAAAATCAGCGTAATCCTGCTCCAGGACAATTTACATCGCCGAAGGCGATTTCTCCGCTCACCATGTTATGCTGAACTTCCCCCCTTTCCCCAAAAAATCCTATATTCTGTTTTCTAAAGATGATAACATGACACACTATATCTGTAGCACCTGCGGCGTGCAATATGATGCAACAGACAACCCGCCGGCGCAATGCCCCATCTGTGAAGATGAGCGGCAGTATGTAAATCCAGGCGGACAAAGCTGGACCACCCTGGAACAGGTGCAGAAAGCCCACCGGAACATTATAGAAATGGTGGCGCCTAATCTTTACGCCATTTACACAACACCGGATTTTGCCATCGGGCAGCGGGCGCATTTACTGATCACTCCGTCCGGGAATATCCTCTGGGATTGCATTACTAACCTCGACGCCTCTACGATAAATATTATTGAGAAACTGGGCGGCATCAAAGCTATTGCCCTCTCCCATCCGCATTATTTTTCCACCATTGTGGAATGGAGTCATGCATTTGGCAATATCCCCGTTTATGTACATCAGCTGGATGCCCAATGGCTGCAGCGCCACGACGACGTGATTAAATTATGGGCGGGCCATGAACTGCCGCTGTGGGACGATATCCGGCTGGTATTATGCGGCGGGCATTTCGACGGTGGAAATGTGTTGTATTCCCCGGAAGGAAAGGGCTGTTTACTGGTGGGTGACGTTATACAGGTATCTTCCGACAGGAAAACAGTATCGGTGATGTACAGTTATCCGAATAATATTCCGTTATCCGCCACCGAAATTAATACCCTGCATGATGCTATAAAACCGCTGAACTATGATGCGATGTATGGTGCTTTTGGAAAATATATTAAAACAGGCGCCAGGGAGGCGGTAGATTTTTCCCTGGAAAGATACCGGAAACGTATCCGGTAAATGGTTGATAAACAGGCTTCTATATTTAAAAAAAATTATGTGGAAAAATACGCGTTACACCGCCATAGCAAACGGAGAGCGGTTAACGGGTTGTTAATGAGTGAGCCGCGGGTTATTAGAAATTTTCTGCTTACTTTTGTGGATTGCCTTTTTATCAGCTGTTAAGTTTTTTTGATATATCTAGTAACCCTTTTGCTGATAATAAAAAGCGGGCAACAACGTATAGTATGTCGCTACCCCATTTGCTAAAATATGTTTACAACAACGGCACTGATGAAGTGATCCGCAGGGGGAAGCGTATTTTTTCGGCCGGGGGCGTTGAACTCATCGAGGCAGACCCGGTGCTGAAAACAGCTACCTTCCGCGTTAAGAGCGACACACATGCCAATTATTACCGTGTTTCCATCAACAAGTATGGAGAAACTACCGGTATGTCCATCCGGTGCCAATGCCCTTACAACCTGGGCGACATCTGCCGGCACGAGGCCGCAGCACTGTTCCAGCTCCAGGAAATGCTGGACAAAAATCATTTCGAGAGCTTCGACACACAGTTTGATCAGCAGCATACGCTGATTAAAATGAAGTCTATCGATATAAAATCCATTAAACTGCTTACCTCCGGTACTATACTGGCCGAAGCAGAGGAAATTGCCAAGAAACATCCTGCCAAAATAAGCCTGGCCAAAGATGAGAAGGTAGAAGCCCTGCTGAAAGTTAATGGAGAAGAGTTCCCGCTGATCATTCAACGGAACGAAGAACGGTTTTTTGATACACATTGCACCTGCGATGAAACAGAACACGCACTATGCGTGCATAAAACAGCCCTGTTCCTGCAACTCCTGCAGAAAAACGGTCCGTTCTATTTCGATACCCTCCGCAACTGGGACAAGGAAAAGAATAAGCTGCTATCCTTATACGGCTATTCCCTTACCGACGACCTGGACGGAAAGTTTGCCTTCTCCTACATGGATGGCAAACCGTTTTTACGTGTACTGGACCCCAGCATCAAACGGGTAGATGGCGCCGCTGCAGGTAGCAGGCAGCCGGTTACGGCTCCCCCGCCCCCGGAAGAAACCATCACCATTACACAACGGCTGGCAGCAGTTTTTAATGCCAACGAAACATTATACCCGTATTTTAAAATAGACCTGGTAAGCGGCGAAATAAACGAAGAGCAAACCGCCTTCGTATCACTGGCCAGCAAACTGGATCTTACCAAATATGTTGACTTCTACCAGTTCAAGGAAAAAGACCGGGAACTGATAGCGCCCATACGAAAATTACAAGGCAGTGAAGTCAGCAAATTCCTCAGCAAAAATTCTCCGTTTGCCGGTATCTGGGAAAATATTACGCATGAAAATGCAGAAGAACTTCCTACCGAAACAAAAGAACTGATGCTGGAATACCTGCATCCTAAACTCGCCAAACTGTTCCCACAGCTGGCGGAACACGGACTGGTATTTGAACTGCCCAACCGGCAGGCATTTAAAACAAAGAACCTGCAACAACTGCAGATAGGCGCCGACAGGCTCAAACTGGTTATTAAAACCAACACCGGCGACACCCATGTAGACATTAACTGCTATGTGACCATCGAAGGTGAACTGGTAAATGTGTCTGAAAGCGAATGGGAAAGCCCGTTGCTGTTCCTGCACAAACAGGTGATCTATTTGTTTGAAAGTCCGCAGGATGCCCTGCACGTGGAACTCTTCCGCCAAAATGGTCAGCTGCGTATTGCTAACAAAGACTGGCCAGCTTATCTGAAAGATTACCTGCTGCCACTGAGCCGTCAGTACGATATCCAGTTTGATAAAGGATTGCTCGCAGAACTGAAAGATGTAATGCCTGAACCACGGGTGTTCCTCAAAGAACTGGGCGAAACCTTTATCATACAACCCGGATTTGCTTACCGCGGCCAGGAAGTGGAATGGAACGATGAGAGCAAGATCACCGTGCAGGAAGGAAATAAAGTGCTCATCATCCACCGGAATAAAGAAGCAGAAGAAACTTTTGTAAATAAACTCCGCACCCTACATACCAACTTCGCGCAACACGATAACCACAATTATTTTTACCTGCGCGCCAAAGAAGCGCTGAAAAATAACTGGTTCTTCCTGTTCTTCGATGCACTGAAAGAGATGAATGTGCGCGTGTTCGGATTCGATAACCTGCGCAACTTTAAATTCAGCTCGCATAAGCCGGTTACCAATTTACAGATCAGCTCCGGCATCGACTGGTTTGATGCACAGATCGAAGTATTGTACGGTGATCAGAAAGTAAGTATCAAGGATATTAAAAATGCGCTGGCCAACAAACAGAACTATGTTCAGCTGGCAGATGGGTCCCTGGGCCTGTTGCCGGAAGAATGGCTGCGCAAATATTCCCTGCTCTTTAAAGTTGGGGAAGAAAAAGATAAAGGACTCAAACTCAGCAAATACAACTTCAGCGTAATCGATGAACTCTATGAGTTTATTGATGATGAAGCCGTAGTGCTGGAGCTCGAACAAAAGCGCCGCAAGCTGCTGCAGTTCGATGAAATCCGCAACATTGCCCTGCCGGAAAACCTGCAGGCAACCCTGCGCCCTTACCAGGAAAGCGGCTTCCAGTGGCTCAACTACCTCGATGATATCAAATGGGGCGGTATCCTCGCAGATGACATGGGGTTGGGTAAAACCATCCAGGCGCTTACCTTCCTGCAGTATTACAAGAATAAGCATGGTGGTAAAACAATGGCGCTGATCGTTTGTCCTACTACGCTGATTTATAACTGGGAAAATGAAATCAGGAAATTTACGCCTGATATCAGGCATCATATCCACCACGGTCCTGCGCGATTAAAATCGTCTGAAGAACTGGGTAAATTTGATGCCATCATAACTACTTACGGTACCCTCCGCAGCGATATCCAACTGCTGATGAAACTGGAGTTTGATTATGTTATCCTTGATGAATCGCAGGCAATCAAAAATCCGCAGTCGAAGGTAACCAAAGCTGCACAGCTGCTTCAAACAAAGAACAGGCTGGCGCTGAGTGGTACCCCGATGCAGAATAATACCTTCGATATTTACGCCCAGATGAACTTCCTGAACCCAGGCATGCTCGGCAGCGTAGACTTTTTCCGTAACGAATTTGCTACGCCGATCGATAAATTCCAGGATGAAGAAAGAAAAGAACATCTGCGTAAACTGATCTATCCGTTTATCCTTCGCCGCACCAAAGAACAGGTGGCGAAAGACCTGCCGGAAAAAATAGAAACCGTGATCTTCTGCGAAATGGATGCGGAACAACGGCATATTTACGATGCCTACCGGAATACCTATCGCTCCAAGATTCTCGGTGTTATTGAAGATCAGGGTATGGAACGTTCCCAGCTCACCATCCTGCAAGGTTTGATGAAGCTGCGGCAGATCTGTGATTCACCGGCTATCCTGAATGATACGGAACAGTATCCGAACCATTCCGTGAAGCTGCATGAACTCACCCGTGAAATCTCTGAAAACATCGGCAACCACAAAGTGCTGATCTTCTCCCAGTTCCTGGGAATGCTCGGATTGATCCGCGACCGCATGCAGCACCTCAAAATACCATACGAGTATTTTGATGGCAGCACATCTACAGTTGATCGTGAAAAGGCTATTCAGAACTTCCAGAACAACGACGAATGCCGCGTGTTCCTCATTTCACTGAAAGCCGGTGGTGTAGGGTTGAACCTCACTGCAGCCGACTATGTGTATATTGTAGATCCGTGGTGGAACCCGGCTGTAGAGCAACAGGCTATTGACCGTACCCACCGTATCGGGCAAACGAAGAATATCTTTGCTTACCGCATGATCTGTAAGGATACCGTGGAAGAAAAGATCTTACAGTTGCAGGAGCGTAAGAAATCACTGGTGAAGGAAATTATTTCTGACGACAGTGGTTTTGTGAAGAAGCTGACGAAAGAAGATGTATTGTACCTGTTCAGTTAGAACGGCGAAATAAACTATTCACAGGAGCGGTTTTACGAAAGTAAAACCGCTCTTTTTTTTTGTTCCATCCCCAACAGGAACCCCCTGGAAACTCTTTCATTTTTGCATACACCCTACCATTTCTGCATGGTTTGGCCAATGAACAGCATCTCTCTATCTTCCTCAAATATTATTTAATATACTGATTAATAACCGTTTGTGTTCGTTTGAAAGCCTCTTTTCCAATGCTGGCACTCCGCTGGCATTACCCTATTTGTATCAAAACAATTGATCCATATGCTACCAGACTCAAAAATCTCTCAATTGATAGGTTTACAGATTCCGGGGTTAACATTTCCCGCAGAACAGCAACAGCCTGTAAAGGGTTCTGTCAGTAAAGTGATCCACACGTTTGCTGATTATACCGGCCGGATGATCCGGAGTGAACAACTTCATGAGGTGAAACGTTGTTTTAACGTGGCCGCTGTATTGTATCATAATGGGAGCAGTGCCCTGCGTAACGCCATCGAAAGCGCGTTTATGTATACCCTCTCTCCCCTGCTCTGCGGAAAGCATAAGGAACTACTTCCTGTATCACTGAAGAACGTACGGATTCAACATTTACAAACTATAGCTATTTAAAACACTTTTTATGATGATGACTATTCTCCTGGTGCTGGCAGGATTGGCCTGCTTCGCCGTATTCTTCAAATCGGTCGACTATTTCGAAAAGATCTAACTAAAACGCTTGTTATCATGAATGCATTATTTGTTTTATCACTTTTCGTTTTCGGCTACATGATCTATGTACTGTTGAAACCTGAAAAATTCTGATTGGAGATTTTACTCCCACGCCTATACGCAAAGCTTATTTAACTGACTATAGAAATGACAACAGAAATCTTAGGCGTAATAGCCACCTACGGCATTACGCTTTTACTGGCCTGGCCACTGTCGAGGTACATTGTAAAGGTATTCAGGGGTGAACGGACCTGGTCCGATTTTATGGCGCCGCTGGAACGCCTCTTCTTTAAAATTTCCGGTATCAATCCTAAGGAGGAAATGAACTGGAAAGAGCATCTGAAGGCATTACTTACCATCAACCTTGTATGGTTTGTATATGCCTTTTTTGCACTGTTTTTCCAGGACAAGTTGCCGCTGAACCCGGATGGAAACCCCGGGCAGTCGGCCGACCTGGCGTTTAATACCGCCATCAGCTTCGTGGTGAACTGTAACCTGCAGCACTATTCTGGTGAAACAGGCGTTACTTATTTCACCCAGTTATTTGTACTGGCCTTCCTGCAGTTTGTGAGTGCCGCTACCGGTATTGCTGCGCTGATTGTGGTGTTCAAAGCCATGAAAGAAAAAACAACCACTAAGCTGGGGAACTTCTGGGATATTTTCCTGAAAACAATCACCCGTATACTGTTACCAATAAGTATTGTGATTGCGCTGATCTTTGTTTTCAATGGTATGCCTGCCAGCTACGCCGGCAAGGAAGCCATTGTTACTATGCAGGGTGATACCGTGAACGTTTCTCACGGTCCTGTGGCGGGCTTTGTGGCGATCAAACACCTCGGTACCAACGGTGGCGGATGGTTTGGCGCTAACTCCGCTCATCCGCTGGAAAACCCTAACTACGTTACCTGGATGACGGAAATGGTAGCGCAGGTGCTCATTCCTATTGCAATGGTATTTGCACTGGGGATGTTTATACAACGAAAGAAATTTGCGATGGTCATCTTCGGGATTATGACCATTGGTATGATATGCCTGCTGATCCCTTCCATGCAGCAGGAAATGGCCGGTAATCCTGCCATTGCCCACATGGGTATCCAACAGGCTACCGGGGCTATGGAAGGTAAGGAAGTGCGGTTTGGAGCCGCTGCCACGGGATACTGGAGTACCGTAACCACTATTATTTCTACCGGTTCTGTATGTGGCTGGCACGATAGCACCATGCCTATGACCGGCATGATGCAGCTGCTGGGTATGATGCTCAACTGCTTCTATGGCGGTTGTGGTGTAGGGATCCTCAACTATTACATCTTTATTATTATCGCGGTGTTTATATCCGGGCTCATGGTAGGCCGTACGCCAGAATTCATGGGGCATAAGCTGGAAGCGCGGGAAGTAAAGATCGCTGCTATTATTACGTTGTTGTCGCCGTTCCTGATACTGGCCGGTACCGCTTTATCATCGTGGGTATTGTCGCACCACCCGGATGCCAACTGGGCGGTGAAGCCATCGGCCTGGCTAAATAACCCCGGCTATCACGGCTTCTCTGAAATGCTGTATGAGTATACTTCTGCCAATGCCAACAACGGTTCCGGTTTTGAAGGTTTGGGAGATGGAAACGTTTTCTGGAATGTATCTACCGGCTTTATACTGATCCTCGGCAGGTTCCTGCCTATCATAGGACCGGTTGCCATTGCGGGTTTGATGGCTTCCAAAAAATATATACCTGAATCCGCCGGTACGCTGAAAACAGATTCACTCACTTTTGGCGCCATGACCTTCGCGGTGATCGTTATCCTCACTGCCTTGTCTTATTTCCCGGCACTGGCACTAGGCCCGATCGCAGAGTATTTTTCCCTGTAATTTTTTAATGACTGACTACCATGAAGCATGATAATAAATTGTTTCCGAAAGAATTGGTGATGGAGAGCCTGAAGCAGTCTTTCGTAAAACTGAATCCGAAATTAATGATCAAAAACCCGGTGATGTTCACCGTGGAAATAGGTACTGCCGTAATGCTGATAGTAGCGCTGTATGCGCTCTTTACCGGCAACAAGGAACAAGGCAGTGCGGCGTATAATGTTGCCATCTTTGTAGTACTCTTCCTTACTGTGTTGTTTGCCAACTTCGCCGAAGCCATTGCAGAAGCGCGTGGTAAAGCACAGGCAGAAAGTTTGCGTAAAACAAGGGAAGAAACACCGGCAAAGAAAGTAGAACTTGTAGGTGAAATCTTTACCAACGAAATCAAAATTGTATCCTCTTCTTCCCTGCGTAAAGGCGACATCTTTGTATGTGAACCGGGCGATATTATCCCCGCCGATGGTGAAATTGTACAGGGCCTCGCCAGCATCGACGAATCTGCCATTACCGGCGAAAGCGCGCCGGTGATCCGGGAAGCCGGCGGCGATAAATCCAGTGTGGTAGGTGGTACCAAAGTTTTGTCTGACCATATTAAAGTACGGGTAAGCACTGAACCGGGCGAATCTTTCCTGGATAAAATGATTGCCCTCGTAGAAGGCGCCAGCAGGCAGAAAACGCCTAATGAAATTGCGCTCACCATCCTGCTGGCCAGCTTCACCCTGGTGTTTATCATTGTATGCGTAACGCTGAAACCATTTGCAGACTACGCACAAACACCGATCACCATTGCGGCCTTCATCTCCCTGTTTGTATGCCTCATCCCTACTACCATCGGCGGTTTATTATCGGCCATCGGTATTGCGGGAATGGACCGTGCATTGCGTGCCAACGTGATCACCAAATCAGGTAAAGCCGTGGAAACCGCTGGTGATATTGATGTGTTGTTGCTGGATAAAACCGGTACCATCACCATCGGTAACCGTAAGGCAACTAACTTCTACGCCACCAATGGCATTTCCACCGCAGAATTTATCCGCCTCTGCGCACTCAGCTCTTTATCCGATGAAACACCGGAAGGTAAATCCATCGTGGAGCTGGCAGGTAAAGACGTGGTAAGTAAATTATCAGTGAGTGGCTCCAGCCTGGTGAAGTTCACCGCCGAAACCCGCAGCAGCGGTATCGATCTGCCCGATGGCAGCCGTATCCGCAAGGGCGCTTATGATGCCATCAGGCGACTCGCGGAAAAAGAAGGATTCTCTTTCCCGGCGGAAACACTGGCTAAAGTAGAATCTATTTCCAACGATGGCGGTACGCCACTGGTAGTAGCGCTCAACAGCAAAGTGCAGGGCGTTATTGAATTGCAGGATATTATTAAGCCGGGTATCAGCGAGCGTTTCGACCGCCTGCGTAAAATGGGTGTAAAAACGGTGATGGTGACCGGTGATAACCCGCTTACCGCTAAATATATTGCCAACAAAGCCGGTGTGGACGACTTCATCGCTGAAGCCAAGCCGGAAGATAAAATGAGCTATATCCGTAAGGAACAAAATGAAGGCCGGCTGGTAGCCATGATGGGCGACGGTACAAACGATGCGCCCGCCCTGGCCCAGGCCGATGTAGGCGTGGCCATGAACAGTGGTACCCAGGCCGCGAAAGAAGCCGGTAACATGGTGGATCTCGACAACGACCCTACCAAGCTGATTGAAATCGTGGAAATTGGTAAGCAGCTGTTAATGACACGCGGTACCCTTACCACCTTCTCCATTGCCAACGACGTGGCAAAATATTTCGCTATTGTGCCTGCGTTGTTTGTGGCCTCCATACCAGCATTGCAGGGTATCAACATCATGAAACTGCATAGCCCTGAAACAGCGATCCTGAGTGCCGTTATTTTCAACGCCATCATTATCCCGATGCTGATACCGCTGGCCCTTCGTGGCGTGGCTTATAAGCCTATCGGCGCCAGTGCGTTGCTTCGCCGCAACCTGCTGATCTATGGCGTAGGTGGTATCATAGCGCCTTTCATCGGTATCAAGCTGATTGATATGCTGATAGCGCTTTTCATGTAATTCTAAACTGATAAATTTTAAAGAGATGAAAAAATATCTTTGGCCTTCTGTAAAACTCACACTGTTACTGGTGGTATTACTGGGAGGATTATATCCGCTGTTTATTGCTGGTGTGGCTAAAATGGCTCCCGGTAAAGGCGATGGTATCAAAGTAACGCATAACGGAAGAGTAGTGGGTTATGAAAACATTGCACAGAAATTCAGTGATGATAAATATTTCCAGCCCCGTCCTTCTACGGTGGATTATAACGCCGCCGGTTCCGGTGGTTCCAATAAAGCGGCAGGTAACCCCGATTACCTGAAAACCGTACAGGAAAGAATTGATTCCTTCATGGTACACAACCCGGATGTGAAAAAAGAAAACATCCCGGCAGAACTGGTCACTGCTTCTGCCAGTGGTTTAGACCCGCACCTCACTCCTGCTGCCGCCTATGTACAGGTGCCGCGTGTAGCGAAGCTGAGAGGCATTCCTGCGGATAAGCTGAAACAACTGATCGATGCCAATACCCAGGGTCCTTTAATGGGACTGTTTGGTTTATCTACTGTTAATGTGTTAAAATTAAACATAGCGCTCGATGATATGAAATAGGGCGCAGTCCTTTTATTCCTTTAGCCTGTGAATGTCTTATGAAGAACCTTTTACCTGGTAGTCTGTCGCAGCAGATTACCAGTGATTCTACCAACACGAACCTATATATTTAAGATGAAGAAAATTTTATTACTGGCCGGCGCACTGGCAGCTGCTATTACTATGTTTGCCCAGGACGCACCGCCACAAGAGAAAGAGAAAGGAAAAGTAACCTTTTCCGGCTATGCCGAAGCGTATTACAGTTATGATCTGAACAACCCGGCTAATCATACTAAGCCCGGATTCCTGTATAACTACAATCGTCATAATGAATTAAACCTCAACCTGGCGATGGTAAAGGCCACGTATACATCAGACCGTATCCGGGCCAACGTAGGGCTCATGGCGGGTACCTATCCGCAATACAACCTGGCATCAGAACCTACCCTGATGCAGTATGTATACGAAGCTAACGTGGGTATCCGTGTAGGCAAAAACGTTTGGATTGATGCAGGTGTAATGCCGGCGCACATCGGTTTTGAAAGCGCCATCGGAAAAGATTGCCCTACCCTTACCCGGAGCATCCTTGCAGAGAATTCTCCTTATTATGAAACCGGCGCCAAAGTAACCTGGACGCCCAACGACAAATGGTCGTTTGCCGCCATGTACCTGAACGGATGGCAAAGAATCAAAAAAGTGGATGGTAACCAAACCCCTGCTTTTGGTACACAGATCACCTTTAAGCCAACAACAAAAATATTGCTCAACTGGAGCACTTATATCGGTAATGATCTCCCGGATAGTGTACGCCAGATGCGCTACTTTAATAATGTTTATGGTACCTTTAGTATAACGGATAAATTCAGTGTCATTGCAGGATTCGACTATGGATTACAGCAAAAGGCCAAAGGATCATCCGACTTCAACAGCTGGTACAGCCCTGTTGTAATTGCCCGGTACGCATTTACCGATAAATTTGCGATGGCAGGACGCGTGGAGCATTACAATGATCAACATGGCGTTATCATCAGCACCGGTACACCGGATGGTTTTCAAACCACCGGCTACTCTCTTAACCTGGATTTTACCCCGGTGAATAACGTGATGTTCCGGCTGGAAGGCAGATCATTTAACGGAAAAGACAAAACATTTATGAAAGGAACAGAACTGAAAAACACCAATACTGCGATCACTGCATCACTGGCCGTATGGTTCTAACTAAATAATAATGACAGATAAAGAACACTCCGTACAGCAATTTCTTGACCTGGCTAACCGCGCCGGCAGAGGGAAGTTTAAAATTTATATCGGCATGAGCGCCGGTGTAGGTAAAACATACCGCATGCTGCAGGAAGCGCATGCCATGTTAAGAAATGGGGTGAATATCCAGATCGGTTATATCGAAACACATGGGCGTGCGGAAACGCATGCCCTGCTGGATGGACTGCCCCAGATACCCCGCCGGCAGGTATTTTACAAAGGGAAAATGCTGGAAGAAATGGATCTTTCCACCATCCTGCTGCTGGCGCCCGACTGGGTAGTGGTAGATGAACTGGCGCACAGTAATATCCCCGGCTCCAAAAATGAGAAGCGCTGGCAGGATGTTGTGGACCTGCTCAATGCGGGGATCAATGTTATTTCTGCCGTGAACATTCAGCACATCGAAAGTATTAACCAGGAGGTGAAATCCATTACCGGCGTGGAAGTGCAGGAGCGCGTTCCCGACCTGATACTGCAAATGGCCGATGAAGTGGTGAACATCGACCTTACCGCCGATGAGCTGATCACCCGTTTGAAAGAAGGTAAGATTTATGACCGATCCAAAGTAGAGAGCGCCCTGAGTAATTTTTTTCAGGCAGATAAAATCCTGCAATTACGTGAGCTGGCACTGAAGGAAGTAACCACACAGGTGGAACGGAAAGTGGAGATCCAGATTCCCCGTAACCTGCAGATGCGCCATGAGAGTTTCCTGGCATGTATTTCTACCAATGATGAAGTGGCCCGGAAGGTAATCCGCAAAACAGCCCGGCTGGCGGCTTATTATCACGCCGACTGGTTTGTATTGTATGTACAAACCCCGGGCGAAAGCGCCGATAAGATTGCGCTTGCTGCCCAACGTCATCTTATTAATAACCTGAAACTTGCTACAGAACTCGGTGCGGAAGTTATACAGGAACATAACGCCAAAGTATCGGAAGCTATCATTAACATTGCATTGGAAAAACATGTTACTACCATTTGTATGGGAAAACCGCATATCAGTCTTTTCCGTATCATTTTGCGCACTAACCTGTTTAACCAGTTGTTGAAAACGCTTTCTTCCAACGATATCGACATTATCATATTATCATGAGTACGTTCAGATTAAAAACAAAGATTACGCTTGGTGTACTGTTCCTGTACATCATGCTGCTGGTGGTGAGCATACTGGGTTATTACTATCTGAACCGCCTGAACGAAAAGGCGAAGTTCATCCTCAAGGATAACTATGAATCGCTGGAGTATTCGAAAAATATGCTGGTAGCTTTGGAAGATCTGCCGGCTCATCGTGCCGCTGCTATGCAAACTTTTTCCGTTAATCTCAGGAAGCAGCAGGCCAACGTAACAGAAAGAGGTGAGAAAGATGCAACGGAAGCAGTTGCCCGCATTTTTGAATTGCTTAAAAAAGATTCTACCATAGAAATAGGCGCTATAAAGAAAAATATCTACACCATCATGGACCTCAATATGGCCGCCATTGTAGGTAAAAATGAAAGGGTAAAGAAAACAGCAGATAATGCGCTGCTTTATATTGCCATTATCAGCGGACTTTGCTTTGTACTGGGATTCACTTTTGTTTATAACTTCCCCGGGTACATCGCCAACCCTATTGATGCGCTTACGCAGGGGATTAAAGATATCGCCAACAAACAATACGGCAAAAGGCTCTACTTTAAATCCGGCGACGAATTCGGCGATCTGGCCACCGCTTTCAATACAATGGCCCAGCGGCTGGATGAATACGAACACAGCAACCTGGCGCGCATTGTATTTGAAAAGCAACGCGCAGAAGCAGTGATCAGCAGCCTGAAAGATGCTACCATCGGATTTGATGTAAATAATGTGATCCTGTTTGCCAACACCCCTGCCCTGCAACTGCTGAACATACCTGAAAAGGATCTCATCGGACAGCCGGCGGAAGAAATAGCCAAACGCAACGACCTGCTACGCTTCCTCGTGAATACGAAGGAAAATGCCCCGCTTAAAATAGTGGTGGACGGAAAAGAATGTTTCTTCACCCGCGAAACAACCGACATCAGGCATGAAGAAAAACGTATAGGCTATGTAGTTATTCTCCGGAATATTACCACTTTTAAAGAACAGGATATTGCCAAAACGCATTTCATTGCCACCATTTCCCATGAGTTGAAAACGCCGCTGGCAGCGTCTGATTTCAGTATTAAGCTGCTGGAAGATGAAAGGACGGGGGTATTGAGTACTGAACAGAAAGAGCTGTTGGACAGCCTGAAACAGGACAACCGGCGCATGATAAAAATTGTGAGTGAGCTGCTGGACCTGTCGCAGGTAGAAAGTGGCAATATACAATTGCAGCCGCAGCCGGTGACTGCGATGAACATTGTGCAATACGCGATGGACACGGTACAGAAACAAGCCGCACAACGCGAAATCACCATCCGCACACAGGTGCCGGATACTTTACCGAAAGTATTGGCAGACGTGGAAAAAACCGCCTGGGTACTGGTGAACCTCTTAACGAATGCCATCCGTTATTCTGCTCACGGCGCCGCCATAGAACTAACGGTAACGCCTACCGGAACAGAGATGGTATCGTTTGTGGTACAGGATTATGGAAAAGGTATTCCGGAAGCCTTCCGTGGTAAAATATTTGAAAGGTTTTTCCAGGTTCCCGGTATGAAGGGCCAGGGGAACGGGCTCGGACTGGCCATTTCAAAGGAATTTATCGAAGCCCAGGGTGGCATCATTGGCGTAAATAGCGAAGAAGGAAAAGGCAGCCAGTTTTATTTCACCTTGCCGGAGGCATAGTGTTGTCAGGGTTGTTCAATGTGCGCTTTTACGAGATGTACATGTTGATAATAGATAGCACTAATTTCCTGCAACCGGTCAGGGATGCTGTCGAGATTTTCTTCCAGCCGGGCATCTCTTTCAACAGATAAAGCTACATCCGATGCGTATTGCATGCCAATCATATGCAGGTTAAATTTCATCTGGTGCGCCAGCATATAGAGCGGTTGCCAGTCTTTCGCTGCCAGCAGCTGGTTCATCTCTGAAAGTTTTTGCGGAATGCTGTCCAGCAGTTCTTCCAGCATTATTTTCACATGTTCTTTTTCACCGGACATCATGCTGTATACAGCGGAGAAATCCAGTTCACTGAAAGGTATTTCAGAGGCTTCTTTTTTTTCAGTGATTGCTTCCGGTGTTTGTTCTCCCAGTCCTTTCAGGATTTTATGAAACAGGTCGGTTCGGTCGAATGGTTTGGAAACGTAGTCGTTCATTCCGGCGGCCAGGCAGCGGTCTTTTTCTCCTTTTAATGCGGAGGCGGTCATGGCAATCATGTAGGTCCGGATGCCTTTCCCGCGTATGGCCTGCGTAGTCTGGTATCCGTCCATTCCCGGCATCTGGATATCCATAATGATGCAATCGTAAGATTTGTAGTCCAGCATTTCAAGGGCCAATTTTCCGCTGTTAACCACGTCTGTTCTGGCGCCGGCATTGCGGAGCGTATGAAACACCACCTGTTGATTGATGTCGTCGTCTTCCACTACCAGTATGGTTTTCCCTTGCAGTGGTTTTTCTGCATGGTGAAGATGCCCCTTGTCATCTTTACCGGTAACTTCTTCGTTGTTGCGGGCAAACGGAAGCTCAAAGTAAAAAGTAGCGCCTTCGTTCAGGCGGCTGTTTACCCGGATAAAGCCATGTTGAAGGGTGATGAGTTCTTTGGTGATGGCTAATCCCAGGCCGGTGCCGCCAAATTTGCGGGTATTGCCTGCATGTGTTTGGGAGAAGCTTTTAAAAATCATCTCATGTTGGTCCGGGTCGATGCCTATGCCGGTATCCTTTATTTCAAAGCCCAGCTGAACAGTGGATTGTTCCTTATCTTCCTTTACCAGCGATACTTTCACGGTTATTTTTCCACTATGGGTAAATTTAATAGCATTTTCCACAAGGTTGGTCAGGATCTGGTTGAGACGTATTTCATCTCCCAAAAGATAAGCTGGGATGGCGGTATCTATCTCATCAAAAAACGACAGTTCCTTTTGTTGCGCCTGTAGTTTCAGGGGGAAGAGGGCATTGTCTATTACCTCGTAAATATCAAATGGTTCGTGGAGGAGCAGCAGCTTACCTGCTTTTATTTTTGAAAAGTCGAGGATTTCGTTGATGATCACCAGCAGGCGGTTGGCGGACGTTTTGATGGCGCCGGTGTACTCCAGTTGTGTGGGAGATAGCTGGCTTTGCTGCATCAGGAGGTTGGTCATGCCGATGATACCGTTCATGGGTGTACGAATTTCGTGGCTCATATTGGCGAGGAACATTTCCTGGGCACTGATGGCTTCCTGCGCCAGGTTATTGGCGTTTTCAATGGCGGTGATATAGTTGTTTTTTTCGGTGAAATCCTGTCCTATACCGCAGATGCCGATCATTTCACCGTCTGAATTCCGGAGCGGGAATTTGGTAATAAGAAAGTGATAGATCTTATCGTTCACGGTAATGCTCTGTTCTGATTTTACCCTGGCGCCTGTTGTCCTTACTTCAAGATCCAGTTTGGCATAGCGTTGTACCCAATCGTATGGTAGTTCTTCATCTGTTTTGCCAATGATATCTTTTTTATCTACGCCGTGTATTTCGGTAAAGCGGTTATTCACCAGCAGGTATTTGCCGGGCATATCTTTTATGAACATCATAGACGGCATAAAGTCGAGGATGGCATCCAGGCGTTGCTGGAGATACATCACCTGGTCTTCGTTTCTTTTTTTCTTATCAATATCCCTTACTACGCATTGAAATTCTTTTACCCGGCCGTCTTCTCCGTACACCAGTGCGGCCATTTGTTCCACCCATTTTTTGGCGCCCGACCTGGTAATGATTTCAAATTCCTGGGAGGTATAATCGTCGCCTGTTTTCACCTGGTTAATGTAAAAGGCTTCGAGTCGTTTCCAGGTATCTTCTTCCAGGAACATGGAGTAATGTTTGCCTACCAGTTCTGTATTGGGGTAGCCGGTCATTTCGGCGGCGCCTTTGCTCACGTAGGTAAAGGTGCCATCTACCTGCGATTTATAGAGGATCAGTTCTGTTTCTTCTGCCAGCCGGAGAAAGGACTGTTCTCTTTTGTGCAGCTGGTTGGTTCTCAGCTTCAGCTTTTTGAACATCCGGTATAAATACCGCGATTCGCCCAGTAACAGTACCAGTGTGAAAAGGCTGATGATAATGGTGGTCCAGAAAGAGTACAGGGTATAGCGATTGTCTTTGTCGACCCGTTCAATCAGTTTACGCCGGTTTGCCTGCATGAAATTATTCACTGCTATTCTTACGCTGTCGCGGAACAGGGCGTTTTCGGGGGCAGTGATCAGTTGTTTGGCCAGGGCAGGTTGGGTAGCTGCCAGTGCAAGTATCCGTTGATGATAGCTGATTTTTTTCCGGAGAAGGATACTGAAATTATCCAGTATTTTTTGAGAGATGGTATCACCAGGCATGCTGGCTGAAACAGATTGGAGGAGGCGTAGCACGCTGTCTGGCAGGGCATAATTGGCGGCAGGGATACGGGACTGCCCCATGAGCAGCATGTCGCGGATGCTGTTGGTATAGTTATTATCCAGTACGGCTACGGTTCTTACCTTATCTATCAGCAGGTTGGTTTGTATCATGCTTTCCGCCGCGCTCCTGCTTCTTTTTTTAACCACCCAGGCATAATATACAAAACCCATGAGCGCCATAAATACTACCAGGATAAGTACCAGAACGGTATTTACAATTTTTTTCATGCGTAGGCTTTTCAACGGCTCTTTAATAGCGTTGGCAGGGGTTATGAGCTCAGTGACGGATTATTTATTCAAATTAGGATATTTTGGGGCAATATTGCTGTTCATCTTGTTCAATCCAACGTATGGACCAGGAAAAGATTATGGCGGTCAGTATTTCTTTTTCTGTTACTTTCGGCGTGCGAATGTATTACCGGGTGAATGTTTTAGCAATACTTTAACGGATTGTCTTTACAATCATTCCATTATATTTGCCTAATATTCTTTTTCCTAAGTATGTATATTATATGAAGAAAATAATTTTTACCCTGGGTCTGATAGCTGTTTCTATTGGAGTTTTTGCACAGGATGGCGGTTCACCGATGAATAAAGCGGTTAATAAAGTTACCCATTCTAACGACTTTTTAATGGTACAGTTGTCATACGATGGCTGGGCGGGTGCGCCTGACAGTATTAAGAGCGGCCTTAACAGGGGTTTTAATATTGCCCTGATGTACGACTTCCCGTTCAAGAAATCCAAACTGAGTATGGCAGCGGGTTTAGGTATCAGTACCAGCGGTGTTTACCTGAAAGATCATACGATGGATATCCAGGGAAAGCTGAATCGTAACCAGGTGTCTTTCCCTACTTCTACGGCTAAAAAGAATAAAGTGGCTACCACTTACCTGGAAATTCCTATTGAATTAAGATACCGCAGTGTGCCGGATAACGCCAACAAAGGCTTCAAAGCCGCAGTAGGTGTGAAAGTAGGCGCCCTGGTAGATGCTCATACCAAAATAAAATATACCGGCGCCAATGGCAGCAAGGATATTGATAAAGATGCCAACAGGGGATTCTTTAACCCGTGGCGCTTTGCGGCTACTGCCCGCGTAGGTTACGGTAACTTTGCCTTATTTGGCTCCTATTCCCTGAATCCATTGCTGAAAGACAATGCCAGCAATAACCTGGATATCAGACCTTACCAGATTGGTATTTGTTTAAGCGGATTGTAACAGCCTCCGGGCTTTTATATAGAGAAAACGGCCCGGGTTTAACACCTGGGCCGTTTTTTTATGGTGAGATGATCAGCGCGATCGCTTATCTTTTACCGGTTACTCTCCTTTGAATACAGGCTTTCTTTTTTCGAGGAAAGCCTGGATCCCTTCTGCGTTATCGGCGGAGTTACCGGCAATTTCCTGGCAATAGGCTTCGTACTCGAGTACTTCATCCAGGTTATCCGTCATGCCTTTGGTGAGCATTTTTTTCATGAGTGCAATGGCTTTCGTAGGTGCGGCAGCGTAGTAAGCGGCTTCCGCCTGTACGGCGGCATCCAGTTCCGCAGCCGGCACCACTTTATTTACCAATCCCAGTTTCAGCGCTTCCGCCGCGCTTACTTTACTGGCTTTGGTAGCCAGTTCAAAGGCCCGGTGGTAGCCCACGGTACGGGGAAGGAAGTACGAAGAGCCGGAATCCAGCACCAGCGCGATGTTCACAAAAATTTCTATCATGGTGGCTTCCTCGCTGGCAATGATCAGGTCGCAGGCCAGTGCAAGGGAGCATCCTGCGCCGGCGGCCACGCCATTGAGCCGGCAGATAACCGGCTTGGGCATATTGCGGATGGCGCGAATGATCGGGTTATAGCGTTTGTGCAGTGATTCGCTCAGGTCGCGCTTTCCGGCCTCCATAGAAGCCTTGAGGTCCTGACCACTGCTGAAAGCTTTGCCGGCGCCTGTTAACACGACCACTCTCACTGCCGGATCTTTTTCTGCTTTCTTTAATGCATCCTGCAACTCATAGCTGAGCGGATCGTTGAACGCATTGTATACTTCAGGTCTGTTTAAGGTGATGGTAGCAATACCATCCTGAATATCCAGTAATAAAGCAGCCATGATAATATGATTTACAGGGTTTCTTTCAGCCAGTTAAAGAATTCGCGCTGCCATACAATGGCGTTCTGCGGTTTCAGTACCCAGTGATTTTCTTCCGGGAAATACAGCAGCTTGCTTTTTATTCCTTTCAGCTGTGCCAGCTGGAAGGCTTGCAGGCCCTGTTCAATAGGAACGCGGAAGTCGATACCACCCTGGATAATAAGAATGGGTGTATTCCATTTATTGGCGTATTCACTTGGGTTGAAATGTTTGTAGCCGTTGGCGTTGGCAGCATCCCAATAAGCGCCGATATCCCAGTTGGCAAACCACAGCTCTTCGGTAGTACCGTACCAGCTTTTCAGGTCAAATAAACCGTCGTGCGCAATAAAGCTTTTGAAACGGTTTTCGTGAACGCCTGCCAGCATGTATACGGAATAGCCGCCGTAACTGGCGCCTACAGCGCCTAAGCGGGCTTTGTCTACATAGCTTTCCTTGCTCACATCATCAATAGCGCTCAGGTAATCGCGGATTGGTTGTCCGCCCCAGTCCTTGCTGATAGAAGCATTCCACTCTACACCATGACCCGGCATGCCTCTTCTGTTGGGGGCCACCACGATGTAACCCTGGGATGCCATCAGCTGGAAATTCCAGCGGTAAGAGTAAAACTGCGATACGGCCGACTGTGGGCCACCCTGGCAATACAGCAGGGTTGGATATTTTTTAGCGGGGTCAAAATCCGGCGGGAAAATCACCCAGGTAAGCATGTCCTTACCATCGGTGGTTTTCACCCAGCGCTTTTCAATTTTGCACATGCCTATTTTATCGTAGGCCGCTTTGTTTACGGTGGTAAGCGGGGTAACGGCGCCCTTTTGCAGGTCTACGGTAAACAGTTCCGCCGCATGGTTCATATCAGTACGGGACACTACCAGGGTGTTGCCGGATTGTGCCAGCATGTCGTTAATATCGAAGTCGCCGGTAGTTACCTGGCGTATATGCTTCTCCGTTGTTTGGGCGATATTTTTCTGCAGAGAAATTTCCAGCAGTTGCTCAGTGCCTTTTATGACGGCGAGGAAGTATATTTTTTTGCCGTCGTTGCTGAAGCGGGAAGAAGCGGCGGTGCCATCCCAGCCTTTGGTAAGGTTGGTGATAACGCCGGTGGCGCGGTCCATGATGATCACGTCATTTTTATCTGCTTCATAACCATCGCGGGCCATACTTAACCAGGTGAGGTATTTGCCATCCTGGCTGAAGTTGGGCGCCACATCGTAGCCCATCATTCCTTCGGAAAGGTTGCGGGTAGTTTTGGTATCCAGATTATATTCGTAGATATCTGTATTGGTGCTGATGGCGTAATCTTTCCCGAATTTCTTCTTACAAACATAGATCACACTTTTCCCATCGTGGCTCCAGATCATATCTTCAGGGCCACCGGAGGGCATTTGCGGGCAATCGTATGGTTCTTCCGCCATAATATCTACCGGAGTACCTACTTCGCCATTATTGTAAGTGGCATAAAAAACGTGGGAGAAGTTGCCATCTTCCCAGGTATCCCAGTGACGGTAGTTCAGGTTATCGTAGATCTGTACATTGGATTTCGGAAGATCCGTGTAATGATCGCTGCCGGATATCTTCTTTACTTTTACTTCTTTCGAAAACAAAATATGTTTCCCGTCGGGAGAAATGCGGATGTTTTGCATCCCGCCGTCCACGTTGGTTTTCTGCACCGGATCGGAGCCATCGGCATTCATTTCATACCACTGTCCTTTCAGGGAGAAACCAATTTTATTGCCGGGTAATACGGCTACATCTCCTTCTGCGCCGGGTGTTTGAGTGAGCTGCTTTACAGCGCCGCCTGCCAGCGGGATAGCATAGAGATTTTTTTCGCTTTTGTTCTCGGTCATATTGATCTGAGAAACGCCATAGATAACGGTTTTGCCGTCAGCGCTCAACGCCTCTCCACTCACCCGTCCAAGTTGCCATAGCAATTCGGGTGTCATCTTATCCTGGGCTACTGCCATAGTTGATATTAATAGTCCTGTCAGTAAAAAAGGTTTAAACATGATATCGAAAGGTTGTTTTGGATCGGGTAAATGTAGGAAGAAATGACGTAGCGATTAAATTCTCTGTAAATTTGCTCCAAATTCTGAAATAACTTGATTGACAAAAAACAAGTAGTACAAAAAGAGGAGAGAGCCGTTATAGTTGGTGTTATCACCAAAGACCAGACAGAGCGCCAGGTGAATGAGTTCCTGGATGAGCTGATGTTCCTGGCGGAAACAGCGGGGGCTACGGCTGTTAAGCGCTTTACCCAGCGGCTGGCACACCCCGACAGGGCTACCTTTGTTGGTAAAGGTAAGCTGGAAGAAATCCAGCAGTTTATTGCAGGCAGGGATATATCACTGGTTATATTTGATGATGAGCTTACCGGCTCACAGATCGCCAATATTGAAAAGGTGCTGAAAGTAAAAGTGATCGACCGTAGTGACCTGATCCTGGATATCTTCGCACGCCGTGCGCGCACAGCACAGGCAAGGGTGCAGGTAGAACTGGCGCAGTACCAGTATATCCTGCCACGTTTGCGCGGTATGTGGAGTCACCTGGAAAGACAGGGAGGCGGTATCGGCAGCAGGGGCCCCGGTGAAACGGAAATTGAAACGGATCGTCGTATTGTAAAAGACAAAATAGCGCTGCTTCGCAAACGCCTGGAGGATATAGACCGTCAATCCCTTACCCAGCGTAAGGAACGCGGTGAATTCATCCGCGTGGCGCTGGTAGGTTATACCAACGTTGGTAAAAGCACGCTCATGAACCTGCTCAGCAAAAGTGAGGTGTTTGCAGAAAACAAGCTGTTTGCTACCCTGGATACCACCACGCGTAAGGTGGTATTTGATCAAACGCCTTTCCTGCTCAGCGATACCGTAGGGTTTATCCGTAAACTCCCCCATCACCTGGTGGAAAGCTTCAAATCCACGCTGGACGAGGTGCGCGAAAGCGATATCCTGATCCATGTGGTAGATATTTCCCATCCGCAGTATGAAGAGCAGATTGAAGTGGTGAACCGCACGCTGCAGGAACTGAAAGCGTTTGAGAAGCCCACCATCATGATCTTTAACAAGATGGACCTGTACGAGGCCAACACCTTTGATAAATGGCTGGAGCCGGAAATTAAACAGGATATCCTGAATACCCTGAAACAGGACTGGGAAACGAAAACCCAGGGGAACTGTGTATTCATTTCCGCGTTGGAAAAAAGGAACATCGAGGAATTGCGCAAAACCATCCTGGACAAGGTAACCCAATTGTACAAGGAGCGCTTCCCCTATAAAACCGAATTCTTCTACTAATGGCCAAAGAATATTCGTGGTATAAATTAGAAGAAGGCCGTTTGCCCTTTGCAGAGAAACAGATCAGCGTAATGGAGGTAAATGGCAAAAAAATTTGCTGTACCCTGCACCAGGGGCAGCTTTTCGCGTTTGCGTATAAATGTCCGCATGCCGGTGGCATTATGGCCGATGGGGTGATAGATGCCGCCGGTAATGTGGTATGCCCGCTGCACCGTTATAAGTTCAGCCTTAAAAATGGCTACAACAGCAGCGGAGAAGGATACTACCTGAAAACCTACCCTATAGAACAGCGTGAAGACGGGCCCTGGCTGGGCATGGAGAAAAGCGGCTGGTTCTGGTAAAAAGCAATTATCTTTTTGTTAAGAGTGATCGTCATATTTGAAGTAACCGGTATATGCCTGTAACTTTTCGCTATGCTGACTACAACTGTTACACGCTCATTTGTTCTCTCTGAAAAACAAGTATGGCTGCTCATCACCGCTATGCTGGTACTATTGCAGTTTAGTGCCCTTTTTGTACCCATCCTGGAACCCGACGGCGCGCTATATGCCGGTATCGCCAAAACAATGGTGATAAAACACGACTACTGGAACCTTTATGCAGATGGTCACGACTGGCTCGACAAGCCCCACTTCCCTTTCTGGATGGCGGCTATCAGCTTTCAGCTCTTCGGCATCCACACCTGGTCTTATAAACTGCCTGCCATTCTTTTTTTGCTGATGGGCGCCTGGTATACCTACCGTTTTGCGCTTCATTTATATGACGAAAAAGTAGCCCGTTGGGCAGTATGTATCTTACTCACGGCAGAACATCTGGTTATTTCCAACAACGATGTACGGGCAGAGCCTTATCTCACCGGGGTGATCATCGCGGCAGTATATCATTTCTACCGCCGCGGCATCCTCCTGGGCACCCTTTTTACGGCCTTCGCCATCATGACGAAGGGATTGTTTGCCCTCGTGCCGGTTTGTGCCGCTATTGGCGGCCATTTGCTGTTTACGCGCAACTGGAAAGAACTGTTCCACTGGCGCTGGGCGTTGGCAGCAGTACTAATAGCGCTTTTCATTACGCCGGAGCTGTATGCCCTGTACCGGCAGTTTGATCAGCACCCGGAGAAAATTGTATTCGGCGCCGCCGGCGTATCAGGCATCCGCTTTTTCTTCTGGGACAGCCAGTTTGGGCGCTTCATGAACACCGGTCCTATCAAAGGCTCCGGCGATCCGTTCTTCTTTTTTCATACCCTCCTGTGGGCCTTCCTGCCCTGGTCGGTGATGCTATACGCTGCGGTCATCATCTTCATAAAAAAATGGAAACAGCAAAGGGAATATTACTGCATCTGCGCAGCCCTGGCCACTTTCGCACTGTTTTCCCTTTCCCGGTTCCAGCTGCCACATTACCTGAACATCATCTTTCCTTTTTTTGCCATCCTTACCGCACAGTATATTTTATCGCTGCAAACAGAAAAAGGGCTGAAATTTTTCCGGGTTACACAGTACACCATCATCATCGTGATAGCTGTTGCCGGCGTGGTAATTGATCTCCTGTACAAGCCGGCTATGCATTATGCGTGGCTTCTGCTGGCCGCAGCCCTGCTCCTGCTCTACCTTTTGCTGCATTACTGGCTGGATAAATCTACCCGGCAGGCCGTATTTTACCGCACCATTTCCATCAGTATTTTGCTGAATCTCTACCTGAACACCATTCTGTACCCCGATATGATGCAATACCAGAGCGGAAGTACAGCCGCCGCCTACGCCAATACATATCTTCCCGGTAAAAGCATAGCGCTATATCAGGCAAATTCCTACGCATTCGATTTTTATATGCAGGCGCCGGTGTTACGCCCCGATTCCGCCACTGAACTCATTTTCACTACGCCAGATGCAGTGGCCTCCCTGCAACAGCAAGGATATACCTGCACAGTGATCCGGTCGTTCCCGCATTTTTATGTGAGCAAACTGGATTTGCCTTTTGTCCGCAAGGCGACGCGGGCGGGCGCTTTGGGGGAAAGACAGCTGGTGGCAGTGAAAAAATAATTTTATTTAACCCGCTATGGTGGCTGGTTTTAGGCAGTGACCTAAATTTTTTCTCAAAAAAATGAAATAAGATTTTGCAAAAATGAAAATTTCCCTATTTTTGCAATCCCAAATCGCACAAACGATACGGGAAACACTCCTCCTTAGCTCAGTTGGTTAGAGCATCTGACTGTTAATCAGAGGGTCGCTGGTTCAAGTCCAGCAGGGGGAGCAAAAGAGCCTGGTAGTTTTACCAGGCTCTTTTTATTTGAAGCCGTGCAATAGCCACGAAGTATTTTCTTTAACTTCCGGATTAACAATCGTTCCATAATGGATAAATTTATAGCGGTAGAAGGTTTAGATGGCGCGGGGAAGTCAACGCAGATAGACCTGCTGACAAAATACCTCGAGTCAAAAAATGAGAAAACCAAATTTGTGCATTTCCCCCGGAGCAACCAGGGAGTGTTTGGAGAACTCATTGCTAAATTTCTCCGCGGCGAATTCGGGGACGTGAAAAATGTACACCCGCAGCTGGTAGCCCTGTTGTTTGCGGAAGACCGTAAAGAATTTGCAGTTACCATTAATCAATGGCTGAACGATGGTTATTTTGTTTTGGTAGACAGGTACGTGCTGTCAAATATTGCTTTCCAGTGCGCCAAACTCCATACAGAGGATGAGAAACAATACCTGCGCAACTGGATCAATGAATTTGAATACAACTATAATAAGATCCCCAAACCCCGCTTCTCCATTTACCTGGATGTACCGTTTTCTTTTACAGAGTCGGCGCTGACTAAAAGACGCGCAAACGAAGACAGGGAATATCTCCAGGGAAAGGATGATATCCACGAAGCAGATTTCTCCCTGCAGCTCGCTGTGAAAAAGGAATACGACGCGCTGTTAACAGCCGATAAAACCATTAACAGGATCACCTGCTATAATGAAGCTGCACAGATGCGCCCCATACAGGAAATTCACGAAGAAATTATTCAGCTGGTCAATAGCCAGGTGCAGTTATAAAGATCCTCACTTTCGTGTAGCCATCCCCGCTAGCATCTCCCAAAAAATATTTTAACCGGTTGTAAGTAATTACCGGTTATTTACCTGTCCTCGTATGTGAGTACCTGCCCAAACCCGGTTCCACTGTTATGAGCGCGCAGGCTCCTCCCCCTATTGCGTTATACGGCTTTATATACGACTGGCTGAGCATATTGAAAAACTGACATCTTTTTATTCCACAAAACTGAAAAACATGAAAACTCAAACGCTTTTCCGCGGCACCTGCATGGCAGTGCTCCTCCTGGCATTCCTGGCTACCGGTTGTAAGAAACCGGAAATGATCAAATCTTCCGAAAATACGCTTAAAAGTACTACCTCCAACGGGGTAACAATTAACTCCGTACAACCCGTAAAATCTGAAGCACTGCTGGCCATGCAATGCTACAATAACGCATTTTACCACCAGTATGGCACCTATGGCCCCTCGTTTAAAGCCTACTATTATTCGGATGTAAACCAAACCGGCCGGATGGATTTCTGGCGGCAGGCGGAGGCCATTGAAACCCTGATTGATGCGTACAACATCAACAACGACGTGGATCTCAAAAACAAAATGGTGTATCTCTACAACGGCATGCGCGACGCCTATGGCCTGCTCTGGACCTCCAACATTTACAACGACGATGTAATCTGGGGCGCATTAATGTGCATCCGCGCCTTCCAGATCACCAATGATGGCGGCATGAAAGATATGGCCAAAAACAATTTCGATATGGTGTGGAACCGCGCATGGGATACCAACCTCGGCGGCGGCCTTTGGTGGACTACCGCCAACAATACCAAAAATGCCTGCGTAAACGCACCCGCAGCCATTTGCGCCATGTACCTCTACCAGGCCACCGGCGATGCCGCCTATAAAACCAAAGCCAAACAAATCGTCGATTGGATGGTGACCAAGTTATATGTACCCGGCACCGGCGAAGTGAAAGGCGCTATGAATGCAGCCGGCGTAATTACCGAAGGACCCCGCACTTATACACAGGGCACCTTTATCGGCGCCTGCAGCATGCTCCACAACTCCTACCCCTCCGACAACTACAAAGCAATGGGGGCTAAAGCAATGGACTATACGAAAATCAGTATGTGCAATGCACAGGGCCTCCTGCCGGATGAATACGATACCGACGACTGCCAGGGCTTCAAAGCCATCTTCGCCCGCTGGGCCTGTAAGTTTGTAAAGGACCATAGTTATCAAAGCACTTACGCCGCCTGGCTTAACTACAACGCGGCGGAAGCCTGGAACTACCGCAATTCCAATGGGTTGATGTGGGGCCAGTGGTGGCACAGAACCCCGGATAATTACGTGAACTCATTTGAAACCACCTGTGGCATCGCTATGATGAATGGTGTTTGGCTGTTTTAATTTCCAGCTTTTGTTTTTATTGCGGGAGATAATTAATTTGTGTGAAACAAACCCATACCTAACGGTTATGATGAACACAAAAAAAATCGCACTGCTGCTGCTCGTAATATTTTCAGGCATCATCACACAGGCACAAACCCTGACGGATATCGTTAATAAAAACGTGGCAGCACTCGGTGGCCCCGAAAAATTGAAAGTGCTGAAAAGCCAGTACGCAGAGGGCACAATGGAAATGCAGGGAATGAGCTTCCCTTTTAAGAGATGGGTGTTGCAGGACAAAGCCATGCGCCTCGAATTTGAAGCGATGGGCACTACCAACATCCAGGTGTTAACCAATGCCGGTGGTTGGGTGCAGTTGCCTGTGATGGGTAAAACTAATCCGGAAGATATGGACTCCGCCACCATCAAAGCGATGGGCAAACAGCTGGATCTGACCGGTGATTTTTATCGTTACAATGAGAAAGGTAACAAGCTGGAACTGCTGGCGCCCGACACGGTGAATGGAGCTAAACTTGCAAAAGTGAAAGTTACCTATACTAACGGCAACGCTACTACGTGCTTTGTAGACCCGGTAACAGGTAATGTTCTCAGAACATCCAATTCACTGGAAATTCAGGGACAGCAGATGAACCTGGTAACAGACATCAGCAATTTCCTGAAAACAGCCGATGGCTATAGTTATGGCACCGCTATCCTGCAGGATCCTGTTGGCATAAAAATTAACATCGCCAAACTGGAAAATAATGTACCGGTAGATGAAAGCATCTTTAAAAAGCCATAAGTAAAAAGGCTGGTCCGCAAAAGACCAGCCTTTTTATTTTGTGAGTAATGACTCCAGCAATCTTATCTTTTTAAGATCCGGCTTGGTGGTAAATATCCCCTGCCCACTTACATTCCTTACACCACGCACAAAGCAATAGATAACACCTCCAAACTGCTTCTCGTAATTAAAGCCAGGGATCCGGCTTTCCAGGTATTTTTTTACTGCTACCGTATAAATAAAATACTGGAGATGGTAATTGTTTTCGTTCATGGCTGCCGCTAAACCAGCCGCATCATAGTCGGCCACGCTGTTGCCCAGGTAATTCGATTTCCAGTCGAGGATATAATACTTCCCCTGGTGTTCAAAAAACAGGTCTACTTTCCCGTTCATGATGCCTTCCAGCTCCTGGTTGCTGTATTCGGAAAACCGTTTTACGCTCACACTTACCTGGTCGTCGGACAAATTATTGAGCAGGTTCGACTTAAACACCGGCACAGGAAAATCAAATTCAAATTCCGCCAGTCGCTGGTGCCGCCCTACCGATGCCAGCTGGAAGCTGGCGCCATCAATATGTATCGTGGAGTATATTACATGTTGCAGCATTTCGTTGAGCCGTTCGAGATATACTTCCCTTTGACCGGGTACAAATTTCCGGATGGCTTCTTCCAGCCAGTGTTCCCACTTACTGCTATCGGAGAAGTTGATACTTTCAAAGATAAAGTGCAGCAGGTTACCGGTTTTAGCGCCCCTGCGCAGCGTGGTAAATATAAAGTTATCGTACGGGTCGGGTTGCTGGAAAGAACGCACCCGTGGCTGGTGTTCGGCTTTTGCTGCTAACATGGTGTAGCTCATCTTCCGCCAGTTTTGCTCCTGCAAATGAAAGGACACCGGCGCGCGGTTCACGGCCAGCTGTCCTTTGTTGATCTGCTGGCGGTAGTTTTCTGTGGGCACTTCCGGCAATGGTCCCTGTAGCTGTATCAGTGAAGCATCCGGCGGTTCAGCGGCCAGTGCTTTCAGGAAAACAGACAACGAAGAATCTTTAAAAGCGTAATAAGTATTTTTAAAGAGATAACATTTATATACTGCGCGGGTAATGGCTACGTATATCAGGCGGCGGTTTTCCTGTTCCTGCTGATGCTGGTAGGCTTTTAGCTGCTCTTCTGTGAGCAGGGCTTTTTGTGTGCCGAGGTAGTCGCCGGTTGCCGGATCGCGGAAACTTACAAATTCAATTTTGGATTTCTCTACAAAATCCAGGAAAGGCGCCATCACTATTTTGTATTCCAGCCCTTTGCTTTTATGGATGGTTACTATGTTTACGGCGTCTTCATCGCTTTCCACGCGCTGGGCGTATTCATCTCCTTCGGTAGTCATGCCATCGATGCCGCGTTTGAGCCAGGAGATGAGATCACGCATAGAAAGGTTTTTGCGGCTCTGTACCTGGTGTACCAGCTCGGAAAGCTGGTACAGGTTGGTGATGATCCGTTCCCCGTTTTCGGTATGGCCATCGAGCAACACCTGGCGTACGCTGAAGTCTGCAATAAACTCCATGAGGGCAGTGTACGCGCCATCGCGCTGCCATAGTGTGCGGTATTTGCCAAACAGGTCCAGCATGGTTTCATCGTCCAGTTGCAGGATGGTTTGACTGTTGTAGCCGGTAAATGACCCCAGCAATGCGCGGTTGATGGACGAACGGTCCGGTGTTTCCATTGCTTCGAGCAGGTGCAGCAATTGCTGCGCCTCTGCGGATCTCAGCACTTTTGCTTCATCGATGGTAACGGCGGGGATGCCCAGTTTGGCCAGTGCATGCTTAATGTCCCTGCCTTCCTGCCCGGTGCGCACGAGGATACCAATGTCTGATGGTACGATGGCGCGGGCGCCTTCTTTATTTTCAATGCGATAGCTTTTATCCAGCAGCAGCTGCGCAATTTGTGCGGCAACGCTGTTGCAGATAGTTTCTTTTTTATCGCAGGCAATCACTTCAATCGGCACTTCCGGCGTACTGCCTTTATAGAGGTAGCCTTTCCTGTTGTTATCTGGACTGTGTACCTGTATATAATCAATGCTGTCGCTTTCTTCCGCGAAATCAAAGGTTGGGAAGCCCGGGGTGGGTTCAAAGAACACGTTCATGGCCCGGATCATATTTTCAGATGAGCGGAAGTTCTGGTTCATGTCGTATACGTGCTGTACCCCGTTGCGTGCGTTGAAATAGGTAAATATGTCTGCTTTGCGCCAGGCGTAAATACTTTGTTTGGGGTCACCGATGTAGAACAGGATGGTGTTTTGGCCGAAGGCACGGTCAAATATCTCGAACTGCTCTTTATCGGTATCCTGGAATTCATCCACAAAAACGGCCTTGTATTTACTTTGCAAAGAAGCAATGAGTTCTTCGTTGTTGTTTTTTACGAGCGCAGTATGCAGGTTGTTGATGAGGTCATCATATCCCATCATGTTGCTGCGTTCCTTGAAGGCGCGTACCTGTTCGCTGATTTCCTTAATGGCGGCGTAGTATACCTGCCGGCGGATCAGCTGTTGATGCTCTTCCAGTTGTTTGGTAAGCGCTTCTACCTGATCTATTTCTGCCAGCAGATCCGGGAAAACAGCGTCAATAAATTTTGCTTTCTCTTTTCGTTTGGCCTTTATTTTTCTGACAAGTTCTGCTGGCTCCGCAATTAAATCGGGCCAGTCATTTTTGGTGTGCCGGTTGGCTGCGCAGGCTGCTGCCAGCTGTTCGCTGTTGGCGGTTATGCCGGCGTACATATTTTCAATGGCTTCCTGTTCTTTGGCTATTAACTGCTGCAGCTCCTGCATCCATTGCTCCTGCAGGGTTTCACTGATATCATCGGGAGTATCTTCCCGGTAGCCGAGGAATTTTTTTCCGCTGAGATGTTCTTTGATCACATTCAGCATCTCCGTTTTCATATCTTCTTCCCAGATCTGTTCCAGCAGGCTGGCATTGAGCGTAGTTACATTTCTTCGCCAGAATTTATTCAGTTCGTTTTCAATGACCGGTGTAAGATCGGGCACCATCGTAGCGCCAAACAGTTGGTTAGTTTCAAACGCAAATTCATTCAGTGTTTGCTGGCAGAAGCCATGAATGGTAAGTACGGAAGTTTCATCGAGCAGCAGGATGGCATCGCGCAGGAGCTGTTGTACCGGGCGTGGATCATCGAAGTCGATTACGCTGAACACCAGGTCCATGATTTTCTGATCGCTGATTTCCTGTCCGCGGCTTACTTTGTATGCCTGCCGGATGAACAGCCGGATCCTTTCTTCCAGTTCTGCCACGGCAGCGCGGGTGAAGGTAACCATCAGGATTTCTTTGACAGACAGCTTTTGTTCCAGTATCAGCCGTAGTACCAGTATGGCGATGGAGTACGTTTTACCGGTGCCGGCGCTGGCCTCAATGAGGTTGCTGCCTTCCAGCGGAACGGTACCTGCGTCAAACTGTTTATATATAATGCTATCGATCATTTCTCTTTGTCTGGTGTTTCTAAATAGGCCGGCAGCAAGGTTGTTAACGGCAATATCAGCAGCTCATAAATATCGAGGTAGCCGGTCAGCGCTTCTTCTTTCTCAAAAAATCCCTGTTCATATACCTGTACAAGATAAGGGTCCGGCGATTCCTGCCGGTCGATCATCCCGGATATTTTGTCCCTGAATTTTTTAAGGTCCATGGAGAGCCATTCTTTTTCCGTGATCTCCAGGTCAGGATAAAAGGATATTATTTTGCTGAAGCCTGTCTTATAAACTTTTACAATTTCTGTTAACCGCCTTAATGCTTCTTCAGGTGTTAACGGAATTGCCTGGAAAGCGTCTTCTTTTTTAGCGCCGGAAATATAGCAGAGGTCTGTTACCACGCCTGCCGCTTTTCCTGCAAGATAACGGAGATAGGCTTCCACCAGGTATTTGCTCTCTTTCTTCGACCACGACATCTGTACCAGGGTTTGATCAAAGATGCGGAGATTTCCTTTCAACATACTGTCATCTACCGTTAATTCAACGGAGATGCGTTTTTCTTCTGCACCTTTGGTAACGGCTTCATACAGGCTGCGTACGGGTACTACCAGTTCTTCCATTTTCTGTATGGCAACAGCGGCCATATTGCGGAGCGGCAGCTTACCTTTCTTTACCAGCGTGGTTTGCAGCGTGTTCTTTTTATCGCCGGCTGCCGGGAGCAGTTCATTTTTAACAGACCATTGCTGCAGCCTGTTCAAACTAAAGATCTCCGTTTCGCTGAGCAGCAGCTGGCTGTCGTTGTAACGGATGCCCAGCACTTTGTTGTAGTAGGCCCGGAAAGGATTTTTAAAGAAGCTGATCAGTTCTTCCAGGGTAATTTCTTCAAAGGTTAAGGGAGTAGTAATTTTATTTTCGTTGAGATATGTTTTTTTGCCGGTGTCCTTATTGCTCAGATAGGAAAAAAGACGGCTGTCGGTACCGGCATATTTCCTGCTGAAGCTTTGTAAAGGTTGTAACGTAACCAGCTCGCTGCGCACGGCTTCCGGCGCTGCGGTACCGGCTTCTATATAATCCACCAGTTCATCTACCAGCACAGATGGCGGAAGATCGGTATTATCTTTTGCATCTTTCCCGATATAGCTGATGTACAGGTATTCCTTTGCCGAAAGCAGGGTTTCGAGGAACAGGTGTTTATCATTTTCTTTCACATTACGGTCGCCTTTTTGCCGGTCTTTTTCCATGAGGTTGAAGCTCGACTTATTCTCGCGGCGGGGAAATTTATTGTAGTTCAGTCCCATCAGCGCTACCACTTTGAAGGGGATACTACGCATAGGAATGAGGGAGCAGAAAGTAACGCCGCCGTTTACGAACAATCCTGCGCGGGTGCTGCCGGTGAGCGTATCCAGGAAGCTGTGGCTAAACACTTCGAAGGTTACTTTTTCACTCATAAATTCATTCAGCGCGTTGTAGGCGGTGAGTTGTTTGATGAGGGTGTTGTAGTCTTCATCAATATCGTCTACCGGTTCGTATACAATGTTATGCAATACCCTTTCGGTGTAGGCTACCCACTCCACAATGGTGCGTGGACGCCGCCTGTCGAGGATGGACGACATCAGCACTTCCGCAAAATGACAGAAGCGGATTACATCGTGTGCGTCGCTGCCTTCGGTAATATCCAATGGGAAGAAGCTGTCTTCCCCGAGGCCGTATTCTTCTTCCCCACTCATACAAATACCAAACATAATCCGTTGGATACCGTATTGCCAGCTTACGAAATGTGTTTCTTCCTTTTTGCTGCCGTTGATGCCAAAGCGGATATTGGCGGCTTCAATGATCCGGCGGATGAGTACCGGGTCCTGGAGGTTAAAGCGTTTGCGGATATAGGAGAAGTCGAGCAACTGCATCACCGCTTCCGATTTGAAGTTCTCCTCATTCATGGTGAGGATGGCGTGCAGGGCGTTAAAGAGATTGTCGTTGTCGGTGTAGCTTTCATCTGCAATCGTATACCGGAAGGTATAAGGCGCGTTGTTGAAAACGGCTTTGATATAGGGTGCATACGCATCTATATCGCTAACCATTACCACGATGTCGCGGGGAGATAATGCTTCTTTCCGCTGCGCCACCAGGTGTACCAGGTAGTTGTAGAGTACTTCCACTTCGCGGGCTACGGTGTAGCAGGCGTTGATGGTAATGGAGCCATCGCTGATATCTTGTGGTGTGATCAGTTGGCGGTCGGCGGTGGTGGCTGCTGCGGTGAAAATATCGTGTTGTATTTTATGCAGGAGGCTATCCGGTTCCGGTTCCACGGTATCAATTTCTTCATAGGCGTTGATGAATGCATCGTATGCAAAGAAGAGGCCGAAGCTGTCCTGTATAACCCGTCCCCAGCCGGTGAGCAGGGCGTTGCCGGCTTTGGAGTCCTGGATATCTTTGAGTCCTTTCTGCCGCCAGCGGGCCAGTTGTTTTTCGTTGCGGTCGTCGAACCAGAATACAACCGGTGAAGGGTTGATGATATGAAAATGTACATCTATAAAAGACGACAGTTCATGCAGGATTTTTACGTGATAGGCGGTGATGATGGACAAGCCAAACAGGTGTACTACCGGCATACGGGTTAATAATCCTGTTTTGGGGCTGTTGCTGCGCAGTGCGTCGAGGATAAAATTTCCTACGATGGTTTTATCCGGAAGCGAGCCACCGGAGAGTTGTTTTACTTTTACCCAGAGCCAGTGCTGCCATCCGGCGGTGGCCAGTTCAGGGGTATCGGTAAAGGTCCATGCCTGGATCATTTCCGGGCGGTATACCTGGTACTGGTCGAATAAGTCGGCTACTTTTTCCGCGAGGGCCATACGTTTCAGGTCACTTTCCGATTCTTCTGCGGTATAGTAGGCGGCAACTTTCGGGTATTTGGCGATGAATTCTTCCTGGCCGAGCAGTTTAAATACCAGCCAGCTGAGGTTTTGCGGGGACAGTACTTCTGAATGCGGACCGCCCAGCACTACGTACAACTGGTAGAGCAGGTCGTTGGGCTTCATGAAGCGGCAGTTGGCCGCAATGCCCAGAAGGTTGGCCAGCTGGAGTTTCAGCCAGTTGTTCATCCCTTCCGTTTGGGTAATGATATAGTGAGGTTGGAACACGCTGTTGCCTGCATCGCGGAGGTTTTGCGCCAGCCCGGATGATAAACTGTTCAGTGAGTTCGAAACTTTTAAAAACAATGCCATTGATAAGTTCTTTGTTTGTACTCCGCCATTCCCGAAGCAGATGATTTAATTTACTGCTGTATTCACTTCCCTGAACCTCGAGGCGATGCCGGAGGCTCTTTCCACGAAACGTTCTGCTGCCATGAGTATTACCTCCGGCGTTCCCTGTACATACACTTTATTTTTTGCGCGGCTTACAGCGGTGTACAGCAGTTCCCTGGTGAGAATGGGTACATCGGTGGTATCCGGCAATAGTACCAGTACTTCTCCGAATTCGGAGCCCTGGCTTTTGTGGATGGTCATGGCAAAGGCGGTTTCTGCCTGGGTTAAGTAACCGGGCAGCACGGCTTTTAATGCGCCGGTACTGTCTTCAAACCAGGCAAGGAGTACTCCGTTTTCATCTGCGCGGATGATGCCGGTGTCGCCGTTGAATAGGCCATGCTCATAATAGTTACGGGTAAGGATCACCGGGCGGTTTTCATAGAATTCCGTATTGGTGGTGATCAGTTTTTTATCAAATAAATACTTTTCTATTTGTTTGTTGACGGCGTATAATCCCTGCGGGCCCTCTCTCACGGCGGTGAGTACACGTTGCGCGTTGAGGAGTTTGAGCGCGGTGGCAATATCTTTTTCTGCGATGAAGGCGGCGTAGCCGGCAATGAAGTCTTCGAACAGTGGTACCGAAGCTTCCGGGTCAACGATTACCTGTTCATCTGCCGAAGGCGGAAAAAAAGAAGTAATTACCGGTACATTATTACTGATGATGGCCTTACTGAATTTACCAATGCCTTTGTTGCCGGTGAAACGGTGACTGCGCCGCAGTTCCACGAGGTGCTGGAACAAAGGGTGATGATCATCATTTTGTTCCGCGGTAGCGGGGATATGCCGGTTTTGCTCCGGCATAAAACTGTTGATCAGCTGCCGGCGGGTGGCAGTAAAGCGGTTCAGGTGTTCCTGTGCCTGGCAGAGATCTCCGAACAAGCTGCCGGCTTCCACGGAGGCCAGCTGGTCCTTGTCGCCCAGCAAAATGAGGCGGGTATCCGGGTGGATGGCGTCCAGCAGTTTGGCGAACAACGCCACATCTATCATGGAGCACTCATCAATGATCACTACATCGTAGTTGAGCGGATTGTCTTTATTGTGCCTGAAGTACGGACTGCCGTTGATAGATTTCAGCAAACGGTGTATGGTAGCCGGTTGCAGCAGCCGGAATTTTTCAGTGATGTGCGCATCTACTTCGATGGTAGTATTGCGCAGGCTTTCCGCCATGCGGGCGGCGGCTTTACCGGTAGGCGCTGCCAGCGCTACTTTCAGCGCCGGATCAGTAGCAAACAGGATAGCCAGTATTTTAGCAACGGTGGTGGTTTTTCCCGTACCCGGGCCACCGGTGATGATGGTGAAATTATTCAATACCCCGGTAATGGCGGCTGCCAGCTGCCAGTCGGCCGGATCGTTATTATCACCGCTGCTGGCGGTACCGGCAAACAGTTTACTGATCAGCGGCTGTTGTTGTTGCAGCAGGGTAATCCTTTCGGGCAGGTATGTTTTTTCCTTTACCAGGAAATCGCGGATCCGCTGGAGGAATTCTGTTTCATACCGGAAATAGCGTTGCAGGTACAGCCGGTTCTGGTAAATCACAAAGGGTTGTTTATCGTTGCCCTGTGTACCTATCAGTGGAATGCTTTCCAGGAGCTGATTGCTGGTTTCTATTTTTTGATAAGACTCCGGGAGATTTTCTTTTTCTGCGGCTATTTTATCGAGATGAAGACAGATGTGTCCTTCGCTACCTTTCTTTGATAACAGATAAGCATACGGTTTCAGCGCCGGTATATCAAAATACTCGGCAAATTGCTGGTGTACATCATTTAAGGTGGGTATGTTTCGCATTCTTATCCGGACACTTGAAAAGATTAAAGTACAACTTTTTCTGCTTCCCCTGAAACACTATATATTGCGGGGATTCTAAACCTATTTTCTATACACTATGCCAAAGAAATTGCTATCCCTTAGCACTATTTTTTTATTTGTTTGTTTGCATGCCAGCGCTCAGGAAGATCTCTGGAGAAAACCAGGTCAGTTGAAAGCAAATATTTCCCTGGTGGGCGTTAATGCAAATTACGAATTGCGTTTGTTAAAATATGCAACCCTTAACCTGGAAGCGGGAATTGAAATGGGAGTTTCCTATTCTAATGGTAGCTATTTAGGAGAAGAATGGGAGTTTGCGCTTTATCCGGTTTTTTCGGCGGAGTTCAGGCAATACTATGGTATTGCCCGGCGGGCTGAACGGAATAAACGGATAGATAATAATGCCGGAAATTTTTTCAGTTTCACGGGAGGCTACCAGGGCAGTCCTATTACGACTACGGACTATTATTCTCCCCGGGGTACGACTGTTTTTACACCCGCGTGGGGGATGCAGCGCAGCTGGGGCCGTCATTTTAGTTTTGAAGGCCGCTTCGGTGTTTCCTTTGTGACGGACGATGGTTACAGTAATTCGGTATATCCCAGTGTGCGCATCAACTTTGGCTATGTAATTTTGTAAATTAGCTGCTTAAACAGTGAGATATGTCATCCAGGATAGTTAAGCAGGTAATAGTGATGCGCAAGGATCTGAACATGCGTAAAGGAAAAATGATTGCACAGGGTGCACATGCTTCGATTGCTTTTTTAACGCGGCATGCCACCATCAGCGGGCATACGTTGCAAACCAATATCAGGAATCCGGAAGAGGTATCGGAGTGGATGACGAAGGGGTTTACAAAGATTTGTTTGTCGGTAGATTCTGAAGAAGACCTGGAGCGGGTGTACCAGCAGGCGGTGGAAGATGGGTTGAATGCTACGTTGATCACGGATTCGGGGTTAACAGAATTTGGTGGTGTGCCCACCAAAACCTGCTGTGCCATCGGGCCTAATTCAAACGAGGAGATAGACCGGATCACGAAGGATCTGAAATTGCTTTAGTCTTCGTCTCCTACCACGTCTGTTTCCACTACCCTGCCTACCTGTCCGTCTTCCAGGCGTACTTTGATACCGCGGGAATGATAAGCGGCAGAGGTGAGGAGATCCTTTACAATGCCATAGGTTTTTTTACCGCTGCGTTGATCTTTTTTCAGGATGATGGCCACTTCCAGGCCAGGGTAGATATCTTTTCTATATTGTCCGTCCATAACTGCAAAGCTATGGATTTTCTAAAAAAGGTGGATCATACCATGACCCACCTTTTTTATTTAGAGATGAAGATTTGCCGCAGCTGATCTATCAGTACACCGTTTCCGCTGACGCTGATGCTGTTGATCTTTTCCGCGATTTTTTCCACATACTCCATTTCCTTCAGCTTAAACAGCATGGGATTGTCTTCCATCAGCTTGGCGGTATTCAGCAAGCTCCTGGTGCTGGCAGTTTCTTCCCTTCGCATGATGATATTGGCCTGTGCTTTTTTTTCGGCTACCAGTACCTGGTTCATGATGTCTTTTACATCACCTGGCAGGATGATATCCCGGATACCGAAGCTGGTCACGTTAATGCCGAGAACTTCCGCCTTTGTGCTTACTGCTTTCAGTATAGCCGGCGCGAGGGTATCTTTCTTTTCCAGCAATTCATCGAAGTTCAGGGCTGCGATATATTCCCGCAAAGCCAGCTGAAACTGTACATACAGCTGTCGTTCGTGTTCCTTGTTTTGCAACAGGGCTTTATTGATATCGGTTACCCGGTATTGTGCCCATGCATTGATTCGCAGTGCTGCCTTGTCTTTGGTCAGGATTTCCTGGCCATTTACTTCCAGCTGCAACTGGCGGGTATCTATTTTACTAATGGTGATGGTGATGTTATTCTTCCACCAGCAATAAACGCCGGAGTAGAGGGTCATGGCATACTTACCATCTACCAGCATGATGGCCTGTTCGTAGTTTTCCACGCTGAAAGATCTTACGTAAGGCGCTACCAGACGGTGGCACAGGGTAGATCTATCTATGTTTTCAGTGATCGCTATTTTAGCGATATCTGCGCGAACAAATTTATTGTCGATGATATTTTTCCAGAAGGCATATCTGCCGGCGGTCAATACCTGCTTCAGCAATCCATTTTCGTAGTGCAGCACAATTTCGGTGTCTTTTACTTCCACTACCTGCAATGCGTTGACTACCTCTGCATCCTGCAAGAGGATGTTCAGTTCTACCGGAGCGATGAATGGCTTGTTGATATCGAAGATGGTTACGTCTTCGTTGATCAGCCAGTGGCGGCCTACCTGCAGCATTCGCTGGTAAACGCCGTTTTTAAAAACCAGGCCTCTTTCGTAGGCGTTGACGGTTACTCTTTTCATTTTCTTTCATTTTGGGGGTGTTGATAAAAAAGCCAGTGCTGGTGTCCGGATGGTGAACACGGAAGCAGGTGTTGATCAGTCCTTATGCATCAGTTAGGGCGGAAGTGCTAAGTGATGGTAAGGGCCTGATGTGGTTCCTGTTTGCGGGTGTTTGCCAGCCTGCCGGTATCATCCTTTTGATGAGGTGGCTGGGCAGTGAGCCCTGGCTTTGTTTGTTGTTGTAAAGGATTTACAGTCTTTCTGATTTAATCTCCCTATGAGATTGTCTATTGCTCTACCGATGAGCTACCGTTTTTCAAGGACGGAAAGGATTCGAACCTTCTACCCACAGACTATGTGTGTGCGGGAATAGTGTATTGCAGCAACAGCATACAGTTCGTTATTACGGCTGCACTGCGGAGTAGTATGATACTCCTGCCTGGGTTGCTGTGAATGGACATCTATCCCCGTCTTCCTGTTGAGGAAGCTTTTTAGCAAATGCTTTTCATTTGCGTGGTGGATGAAGCAGGAGTCGAACCTGCACGGGCGGTGCTTCAAACCGCTGCTCTACCATTGGAGCTATTCATCCGTGTTGTGTGAGTAGCAGGATTCGAACCTGCTACGCCTGTTAGAACTACAAGCACCGTATTTTAGTAACCCTGACTGGACTCGAACCAATAACCTTCTGCTCCAAATGCAGACGCGCTAACCAATTGTGCTACAGGGCTTTTTAAGTAGTCCGGATTGGATTTGAACCAATAGCCAGCTGCGTATAAGGCAGGTGCTCTGACCAATTGAGCTACCGGACTGGGTTTGTTTGCGTATGTGTTTTTCGTGACTGTTTTGCATTTAGCTGCGCGACTATTGAGCACAAAAAAACCGGGCGTTCAGCACGACCGGTTTCTACGTATATACATAAGCGTTACTTATGTTCGTCGACACCGGTGTCGTTGATGAAATATTTCATAGCGATAGCAAACCGATAACAGTGGTTTGTTATGATCGTTACTAAATTGTATGTTATGAATATGCATTTGCATGCGTATTTTTAGTTTTAAGTGTAAATAAAAATCCCCGCAATCTCTTGCGGGGCCTGTGTTATATCGAATTTGTTATTTCAACTTATTCTTCGGCATAACATGCCCCGCCACTGGTATAGCCTGGTATCAGACTAAACTGGTGTTTTGATTGTATGTTAAAAATTGGGCGGTACATGTTTATTGTTTTTTTGTCAATGCAAAGGTGGGGATATTTTTTTAATATCTCCAAATAATTTTTAAAAATATTTTTTAGCTAGATAAATGAGGAGGGATTTTGATTCGTTTATGCGTGTACTTTACTTCATAATAAAATGCCGTTCATTAATGAAATGTAAATGCCTGATACATTAACAAATATTTCGGACTACTAACTTTATCAAATATATGTTAATAGTGATTAACAAAATATGATACTTTGAAACCCTTTATTGTAGCCTATTTTGTTGTTTTGATATTTTATTCCGCACTTTGATTATTAGAATTAAAATTTTCCGTTAAGACTTCGATTTTAGTGGTGAATAGTTTTTTTCTTTGAGGAATTATTTGAATCCATGAATTCTATTTGTATCAATCAGTATAAATGTAAGGCATATACGATGCTGTGGATAGCTGGGATTTCGTGGATGTTTTTAAACTTATTTAGACCTATAACCCAATTGAACTCAATTATGAAAAACCGGATTTTACACGCTGACGATGATACCATTTTTTCTGGTATTGTAAGAAAAATACTCAATCAGCAAGGTTTCGAAGTTTATAGCGCCTATGATGGGGAACATGCATGGCTGCTGTTTAATGAATTCTCATTTCATTCCTGTTTGTTGGATATCAGGATGCCCCGCCTGAACGGAATTGATCTTGGGGAACGCATCCGTAGTAAGGATAAGCACATCCCTATATTTTATTTATCAGGGGAAGACCTTGCACTCGTATCGGCGGAAGTATTTGGCAGAGGAGGTGCGAATGGTTATTTCCCTAAAACTTTCAACCTGCGTGAATTGACGGGCAGATTGCAGGCGTCCCTAACCCACACCAATAATTACATCTTATGAAAGGAACTATAGAAGGGCCTTATTATTCTCCTGAAGATAATGAGTTTTATGGCTTCCACGGAAAGCTAAGAAAAGTGGCGCCAGAAGTTAAGAAAGTATACAGGTACCTGTATGATAACGCTAACAAATTGATGTTGAGAGAGGATATTATGGACACGGCTTTCGGAAAAGATAATCATGATATCAATAAATTGTATGTGTATATATCAAGGCTCAGGCGGATCATAAAGCTTCACACCGGGTCGAGCATCTATAATGTTCGTGGTAAAGGATATAAATTAATTATGCCGTAGTTTCCGGCAGTATTTTTTGCCTGTTTATCCTTATAGACTTTTGATAAAAAACATCAGGAATTTTGTTCTATTGGTATGTTTTCCTAACCAGATATTTTATTATATTCGTTGCTGTTTAGTAAACCCAAAGTATAACCGTTAACCATATTTATTTACTACAAAATTATTAACCATGAAACTCCACAGAACATTACATCATCCTGATGGTGGGCGTTCATTAGCAGAATATGAAATAAGAGACAATAATGTTTTTACCACTATCCATCACGCAGGCGGATCCCGTTCCCTACCCTGGTATGAGGTGAGAGAGGATAAACTGTATCCCACTATTCACCATCCGCAGGGCTGGAGCTCCTTTCCCTGGTTTGAAATTAATGGTACCAGTATCCGGCCTTCTGTTCACCACCCAAAAGGCTGTGACGGGTTGCCGTGGTATAAGATTGTTTAACCTCTAAGGAAAGTGGGTTTATAGAACTGGCCTGGCAGGGATGCCGGGCTTTTTTGTGGACAAGGGGAATGATTGGATATTTGGCGAACTGAACTGTAATGCAGCTATACTCCTTGCATACTTCTCCGGTACTTCTTGCATACTTCTCCGGTACTTAGGAGTCGTGTATGTGTCGTATTCCCTATACAGTTCCTATACAGTTCCCATACAGTCCCTATACTGTTACCATACACTCACCATACACTCACCATACACTCACAATACACTCCCCATACACTTCCTATACACTTAGAACCGCTTGCGTCCGCTATTTTCGGTTGGTCAGTTCAAATTATAGTTTCCACAAATAAGCATTGACCCCGGCACCTGAATCTCTTTATCTGCGCCAGATCCTGATGTTTACAAGCTTGCTGCATACCCCTATACAGCCAACTTTGGGGCCAATGCTGCTCATTTGAGATGGAATTGATATCAAAGTGATATTATCAGCGTTTCGTTGCTATTTGAGGCCTTTAATAGGCTTAAAAGGTAATTGGCATCCAGTAACCTTAGCAACTCGTTGTAAAGTAGAAGTAAATCCGCCCTGTGCTGGGCATTTTCATATTGGGTATCCTCAGCGGCGAGCGTTTCCGAAAGCCAGAGCCATAGTGTTTGTCGCGCGGCAGCCGGAGGGAACAGTTCGCAAAAACGGTTAATGGCGAGCATGGGATCAGTAGATTCCGTCTCGGATAAGTGTGTGTAATGAAAAAAGGATTGGAAGGTTTGCATAACAATAGATTTTTGATTAGTACAAATTTATATAAAAATATCAATATTAGGGATATTATAATCAGTTAAATGGATATAAATATGTTATTAAGGGATATTTTTTAGAATCATAATGAGAATTATTCTGCCTAAATTGATGATAAATATGCTTTTAAAGCTTTTTTATGAGTGTTAAAGTATTCAATAGAATAAAGGCAGTACTGGCTGAGAAAGGAAAAGCAAACAAATGGTTAGCTGAAGCGATTGACGTTAATGTAAATACAGTTTCTAAATGGTGTACTAATAAAATTCAGCCTTCGGTAGAAACTTTGTTTGAGATTGCAGAGGCATTGGATGTTGAGGCAAGGGAATTGCTTGTACTTAGAAAAGCCAAATAATCTACTACCCTTAATTAAATGTTACATAAAGACAGTCTTAACCTCCTCCGTCAACAAATCCCCATTGGCGCCCGTCACGGCCTTCACCTGCTTAACCAAACAAACGGAAATGTAGAACAAGCGAGGCTGCTATTTGAAGCAGAAATGATTCAAATCATTACTAATAAAACTGCTGTTTCATCAGACATAGCCAGGAAGCATTTGATAATCCATAATTACGATATCGTCCAAACCATTGCCAGCATTGATGAAGAACGCTTTACCCTATCTCAGCGTATCTTAAGAAAAGCAAAGAATAACAAAGAAGAAGCCTTAACGCTCATCGTACAAAGCATTGAGTCCACGAAGAATATTCAGCGGAAATTCTGGCTGCCTTTAGAAGAGTTAGGACATTTACCTCCTCCCGTATATTGCTTGTTAGTATTGCATGATTTTTTAAGTTATGAAGATTGGGAGAGCTTCGGCAGCGCTATTTACTTCCATTCAGATATAGTGGTTTCGCAGTTGGAAACGATGCTCGACTTGCCGCAGGTTGCTTATCATTTGCGCGCTGCAAAGAAACGTAGCGATGAAATTTATCAGCAATACAAAGGAAGGACGGAGTTTGGAATTGAGTCGATCATTGCGAATAAGCTGGCCACTGATGCTGAGTTTTCTGAGCATGAGAGAGGGTTTGAGGCTGAAAGACCGTTGATTGTTGACAGGTTGTATAGTATGGTGGTGGATAATGTAGGGGTGTTTCCTTGAAAGTAATTGAAGCCTGATATTTGAGGTAATTGAATAGTTAGTCATCAAACGGTTTATCAGCTTAATGTGAAAGCCTTATCATTAGACTTCATATAATCTTCTGCTATTTCACTAAAAGTATCAAACATTCTTGATATAGCCCTTTGTTCGAGTATAAATTGCTCCATTCCATTAATTATATTTGTGCAATGCATCTGATAGCCTTCCTGATGAAAATGAGTCACCACTTCGTATGATGGATGGTTATAATGCCGATGTTTTCCAGCGGAAATAACAGCATTACGACCATCTGTTTTTTCTATTAAATCCCAGAAATATTTGTGATGATTTTTTATCGATCCATGATGAGGGAGCTGGCATACAATAAACTTCCTGTCCGAAAGTTGTTTGTCACTGCGTTGGGCAATGCCACGCAAAGTAAAGATTTCAGCATCAGAAGTAAGGAGTGCGTAGCAATTGTTTATGCTCAAACGAAATATCGCGGAAAGTAGGTTAGCGGCCTGACTGGCCTCTTTACTATTGATGTCTGGTTCAAGCTTAACAAGCCTCATATATTCCTGTATATCATCATGTGAGGGTGCAAGACATCTAAGATGAATATGCTCTTCTAATTCCCAGGTCTTGTCATCCATCAAACCGTCCATCCTTTTGATAACACCGGTACGCTTCAAATGCTCCCATTTGCCTATAATTTTCCGTAGTAATAGCGTATCGCGTCTGTCTGCTTCGAAATACTTCCAAAACTTTTTCCCACCTTCGAAAAGAATTGTATGGGCAACGCGGTGTACAGTTATTCTTTTATTTTCTATATATTCAAGAAGTTCAAGTAGACCGGAATAGTGATCACGATGAGGATGAGTTAAGATGATAAATTCGATTTCTTTATAGCCCGCCTGTTTTAGATGTGTGAGCACAGGATTACTTTTCCCTTTTTTACTACAATCCACGATACCAATCTTTGCTATCCCATTATGTGTCCATTCCAGCACAATTGAGTCTCCCTGTCCTACGTCCTTGAATGTTATTTTCATCATCAGTAATTAATAGTTATCTATCAGGAAAGATACATCGTCGAGGTCCTCAAAATCATCTGGTTTAATAAATAGGTCTGATCTGTCTATATTATCCGGAAGAAAGTCAATGGTTCTGCTTCCTGATTTCGTTTCTATTCTGATTGTTAAAAAACTTCCCTTTGTATATTTGATGTTTTCGAGAAGTTTAAGATCGAACCGGCGGACTTCAAATGTGGAAGTTTCTTTGTGAATAAGACAATTGATCAGTACGCAATCTTCCTCTATTGCAATGACTCGTCCATGAAACTCCTGTATGGTTGACTTTTCCTCCTGATTTGTTAAGAAACCAAGTTCACCAAGTAATCTGCTGATATCGTATTTATTGTCACCCGACAACATGTACTCAGGTTTTGATCTTGCTTCCACTTGATAGGGCATTGGAGATTCCATTTCTCTCATTTTCTGGAGTAACTCATCTGTATAGCTTTTATCTTTCGACCATATCACCAGGAAATATTTCTGACCGGCTGGAACAACTTTTGTAATCCATTCTATACATACGTAGGCATCAAATCGTGCCCCAAAACCGGTGTTATAAAATAAGTCCAAAAATACCAGTTCTGTGGTGCTTATTGGTACATCCGGATAGGCTGGTTCTAGGGAATCAACTTCAAAAAGTTTAGTCCCGATATTAAGTTCTGTAAAAAATTCTTGAAGAGATTCAACCTCTTTTTTAATATCATCAATTAAAATAACCTGTGGACCAAGTGTTGGTTGCATATTTATACTTTTTTATTGAATATCAGTTCCACTGCAGCTCCATCATACATTTCGGGGACGCCTCTTGCCCTTAATGTTTCTTTATCATGAATGATATTTAGTTTTCCAAATTGAATCATAATTGTATCTATCAAATACAAGCCTATGCCTATCCCGTCTTTTTTTCTTGAAAAAAAAGGCAATACAACATCTTCTGTTTTATCTTTAAACCCCGGGCCATTATCAACCACAAGAACTGAAGTATTGTTTCCCTCCCGAAGGGTTGATATATAAATACCTCTCTGTGGCCTGTATACAGTCCCCAGCCAATACAAACTATTGTCTAAAAGATTCATTATAATAGTGATCAGTACTCGTTTATCTGCAATTATCTTATCTGCATTGTCACTAATATTTGTCTCTACAACAATTTTATGATCACTCAATCTTGTAGTGTAATTTTTTACTGCCTGATTAATTACCTCAAGAAGTGATATCTCTTTATTACCCCCTTTTTTTAGTACAGATAGAATTCCCTGAACATAGTCATTAAGTTCATCCATTTGCCCACGCATTTTTTTTACATCAACGGGCATTTCCCGGATACTTTCCTGCATTCGTGGTACAAGTTTTTCAATTTCATGCATGGCAAAGGACGCCGTCATTCCTACACCTGCCGGTATCAATAGGTTATTCCTGTCCTGTTCATATCTTTCTTCTACCCTTTCTGTTTCTTTTATTAGTTCTTGTTTTTGTGCCTGCTCTAACTCCAGTTTAAGGATTAAGCCCTTCAATGCAGATATACGGGACTCAAAGGATTCTATAGGTCCCGTTTTATTAAACCGTAACCATTTTTGACGATCAGATTGTCTTTCGGCACTAAATTGAGTGAGGATAAAATCCAATATAACTCTAAAGTGACTATAGGCGTCATTTTCAATAAATCCTTCCCGGTTAGTTTTTTCAATTAGCGTCCCGGACACAGCGGGGTCCATATATATATAACCAATATTTTGATTGTTAGAAAACCATTCCTTATTCTGTATACGTTTTAGATCAAGTCCCAGCCAATCATTACCAGGATCACCATAATCATACACACGCAGGTCTCCTTTAAAAACCTTTATTCCGGCATGATCCTTTAATAAGTCTCTCACCAACCTTGCAGAGTCAGTTGTGTCTCTGAGTGACTCGGCATCAAGATCAAATGAATATATCTCAAGCATTAAGCTCCCATAAGGCATTTGCTGAGATAAGTATTTTTCGGTCATTTCCTTAAGCAAACTCTGCTCATAGCCTTTATCCCTGAAACTGCTTTCAAAAAATGGTTTTATCTCTTCTTTTATATTTCTTTCATATTTTGCTCTGTCGATTGGATCTGTTGTTTGTTCGTTAATGTTCCTACTGCCAATCTGTGCATTATTCTTCAATAGAAAATTATATTCAAAGGTCATTTTATAATTTTCATCTACCAGGACTGTTAACTTATAGGGAGCTGATTGCAGAATTTGTTCGGTTTCCGGGAAATGATCCAGCCAGTTATTATTAAAGTCGAGATCAATTTTAAACTTACTGTAATCATTTTTTGGGGATAACATAGAGATCGTATTTCGTTTCAGTTGTCTGGCCATCCCTCTGGTCCATTCTTCTTTTAAATCGCTTATCTCTATATATGTTCCTGAATCGTCTTTGAATCTGAAATTTTCTTTATTCCGGCTTTTATACCAGGTTATATCAACGTCTTCCAGATATCTGCTCTGCGAAAATCGTCTCCAATCAATATCAACTATAAGTTCGTAATCAAGTAATTCTTTGCTGATAAATTCCCCGTTATTATCAGTGTGAATTACTGATGGTCTTGAATACATCCTGATTTTGTTGCCTAGCTTATGTACTGCAAACCGGCCTACCCCCTTTTCTCCCATTGGAATTCGTTTAAAAAGGGGGCTTCTTTTTATAACTCTTATTCCTTCTTCATTAATTGGTTTTCTGAAATCACTGCCGGGTTCGAACCAAACGTTTTCCAGTACTTCTTCTGTAATGCCGGTACCGGTATCTTGTATGACGATCGTGGCTTCCTCAAGATTTTCTATATTTCTGAAATTTACGTCTACTGATTTTGCGTCCGCATCATAGCTATTTTTTATAAGTTCATAAATTGCCATGACCGGACTCTTTATGAGCTCTTCGCCCAGTAGTATGAGGATATGGGCTTTGGGTTTAAAACTGATGGCCCTCGATTGATAATCTGCCGGGATAAGGGCTTCCAGATCCACATCCTCTACTGTTTCAGGAACTATATAATTTTCGTTTCCAGGCATTGCCGGCAAATTTTCTGCCCCGACAAAAAGTGGATTATTCTGACTTTTGGGTAATAGATTGTTTGTGTCTTTTCTGGCTAGTCCAAATGTTTGAAGGAAGTATTGTTTGTCATCAGGGTTTGTAAGACAAAATCCAGCGTACTTCGTTTCTTCCTGTTTTACAATGATTATTAAATCGTCTTCATTAAAAGTTCTGCCAAGGTTTGTAATCCTATATTCATTACGCGTTTTACGACCATAATAAATAAAGCGGCACTCTTTGGTTTCTCCATTCCACCAGGTAATATCTACCCATTTCTCTAACTGTTGTCCTTTTACTCCGGGCTTATTGAAAAGTAAGGGTATAGAATTACGGGGAATATATAATCCTGCCTGATGTCCACCGGTAGTACCGGCGTCATTTGAAGAAGCAAATTTACAGAAACTCAGTATCCCTGAGTTTACAGCAGCTATGGCACCCTGCAGTTCGGTCATAATTCGGGTTTTATAGTTATAGAATCCGAAAATAAGGTTTATATATTAAAAAAATCAGGGCATGTTTATTAAGCTATTATTTAGACAATATATATTATTGTTTAAATAAATAATGCTTAATATCATAAATAGGGGTCTAATAAAAAATAAAATCTCTTACTTTTTGGGTAAAAAGTAGGTATACTGCTTTTTGGGATGCCACCTTGAGATCCCCGACTTAAATTAAGTCCAGTGGGTATCATCATTTTTCAAGTTTTCTAGCGCCATAAGATTCTATGAATTCATGGCCAATCAGAATATATTATGTTTTGATTATAATGTATACCCCAATTCAGAACTCTTAACTTGTTTTCTTAGAATCATATTCACGAAATCTTTTAAGGTTAGAAGCTCGCTACGTTGGTTACTGGTAAATGTTTGGTGAATTTCCTGAGGAACTACCAGTTGTAGTTTTTGAGAACGCATTTCTTTTGTTTGGTCTTCGCTGATTCCAGGTTCTAATGTCAGGAGATGCTTGTGTGTAATTCTCGTTGCTTCAGATAGTACTTGCCTCCATCTATCCTTGAGAGACGTTTTTGCGCCTAGCATAGTCAATAATTCTGATGGAAATGTAGCGGTATGATAATACTTTACGTCCGGGAAAAGAAAATCTGGTTTTGACTTATTTTCAGTTTTTTTACCTCGGGAAAAGGAAATATTAAGTGCATCGAAAATATATTTTATGTGTTCCTCAAATGCGCTCCCCGCCCGGGCTTTTCTACGATTTTGTATACTTAATGAATAGTTTATAAATCCGTCTACATCCGGATCCTGGCCTTCAATCATAAAGCCTTGACGCAGACGATCAGCTATGTTATTTTTCTCTATACGCTTAAACAGCTTTTCTTCCCAGTTCATAAACTGCAATAGTGCATGGTCGGGGTCTTCTCTAAGATCTACTGCTATAGGTAATGTTTGACGTGCATAATGTGAAAATTCAGTAGTTGAAGGCAAATTGCCTGAAAATTTTGCTATCAACCTATTAATTAATTCATCTTCCGGCTCGTCAATCTCCACACCGATCTCTTCTAAAATAAATCTTGCAGAAAAATCAATGGATCTGTCTTTAGATGAATAAATATCTGATAACGTAAAAAGATTTCCTTCAGGGGGTGTTAAATTAAAAAGCCAGTATAATTGATTGGCAGCTGTACTTGTGGAGGGGCTTATAATTATTAGAAGGGTATCGTTTGTTTTACGTGCAACAAACATGATATCTCCTTCTTTAGCTTTTTGAGTAACTTCATTATTTTTAAAGTATAATCTGTACTCAGGGCTTCTATTGGGCTTATTTATTCTGGCGTTGTACCATTTTACTTCGCCGTCTGCCGTTAGGCTTTCATTTTCTTCCCCTAACCATATATAGCGACAATTGAATTTCCTGTCTTCTGTTGTTCGGATAAGTCTTTTTAGTTCCCTTGTACCATTATATTCATGTTGATTGGACTTTGTCTGATCGACTTCTACTGACCGAAGTGTTTTAGCAACAACGATTTCAAAATACTGAGATAGGTGACCGATTCTCATGGATTTAAGCTACTGTTTCCGGATGATCGAATGGAATCAACATTTGGGGATCATTTGCACGCATTACCTGAAGCAGATACGGTTTCATAAATTCGGCTATAGCTTTTGCGGCCGGCACTACGACGGAATTACCAAATTGTCGGTATGCCTGAGTATCAGAGACAGGAATTTTAAAATTGGATTCATTCGGCAGATCAAACCCCATTAGCCTTGCACACTCTCTCGGGGTTAATCTTCTCGGCCTCATACCATTTTGATGGATGAGTATTTCTGATCCGTCCTTATGATATCTCGCAGAAAGAGTGCGGGTAACATCAGTCGGACCAAAAACGCTGAACCCAAAGCCATTTCCTTTAGCAGTGTGTTTTTCTTTGTATCCTTTTAGATAGGACCACAGCTTGTCAGATAGGGTATACTTCTCAGCAACGATGCCATCTCCGATAGTATATGGGGACGAGTCTTCCGCCATTTCTCCTGGTTTGTGCAATATGGAGCCAAGTTTTGGCCCCTCAGTAACAGATGGAATAATAAGATCGTCGAACTTAAACCCTACATCTTCACGGAAACCAGCTATAAAAACACGTTCTCTGTGTTGGGGGACCCAGCTCTTTCCATCTATAACTCTATAATCGATTTTGTAACCTAATTCCTCTGTGAGTGTTTTGCATATAATATCAAAGGTTCTTCCTTTGTCATGACTTTTTAGATTTTTTACATTTTCAAGTAAAAAGCCTGCTGGTCTGTGATGTTCTATAATCTGCGCCAGATCAAAAAACAGCGTTCCTTGTGTTTTATCTTTGAATCCGTGTGCTCGTCCAAGAGAGTTTTTCTTGGAAACACCAGCAAGAGAAAATGGTTGACATGGAAACCCCCCAACCAAAAAATCATGCCTCGGAATTCTGTCTAATGCCTCCCGACTGCTTGTATATTCGCGGATATCACCTACAACCGGATGATCACATGCGTAGTTTGCCTGATAAGTGATCCGACATGATTTGTCCCATTCACTTGTAAAAAGACATGAGCCGTTTACAGATTCGAAAGCTTTTCTAAAGCCACCGATTCCAGCAAAGAGGTCAATAAATGTAAATGGATTTTGAACAGGTGGAGGAGTAATCGTATTGGCAGCCCTTATTATTTCTTTTAAGTCTTTGATAATTAATGTATTGGGGTTGGATGTTCCTTTTTGCCATCTATAAACCGTTCTGAGACTTACCGCATATTTCTCTGCGGCATCCTTACAAGACAATCCTGAACCTTCTAATAATTCTGCAAATTCATTCATCTGGGTCTGTTTTTGACATTTTGACGCAATTAACGATAAATTTATTTACTAAAAAAATTAGTTTTTTATTTTTTCAATTAGTCGGTCAAAAGTGGGTGCCATTTTTTGTCTTTTTAGTTCACATTCCCAGATGATAATTACTTTCCATCCTTTTTGCTCAAGGGCAGCAATGGTATTATTATCATTATCTATATTTTTGTTAATCTTCGCTAACCACCAATCTGTTCTGGTTTTGGGAACCACATAATATCTACAATCCTTGTGGCCATGCCAGAAACAACCATTGATGAAAATAACTGTCTTATATTTGGTAAGAACGAGATCTGGTTTGCCCGGAAGGGTTTTTACATGTAACCTGTAACGAAATCCTTTTGCATGGAGATATCTGCGAACCAATATTTCGGGCTTCGTGTCTTTGCCCTTTATCTGGCTCATATTATAACTGCGGGTTAGCTTATCGTGGACATCTGTCATCAGATTTATGTTTGCGACATCTAAATGCCAATAAAATTACTATAACTAAATAATTAACTATAGAATTAATTGAGAAGTCAACAATGAATGAGCAAAACATCCCCCCTTTGCTAATCCCCCCTTTTCTCCCTATTTTTACCATAATGTCCACGCACCATCCAAAACAATCTCACCTCCAACTGAAGTCATTATTTGACCTGCTATACCTGCGCCTTTGCCGATTTGCCGACCTTTTGATCGCGGATTCCGCTATGGCAGAGGATATTGTTCAAAAAGTGTTCATAAATTACGAGTGTGAAGATGATGATTTCCCGGCCATCAAAATGTTCCTGTATAAAGAGGTGTTAAACGCCTGCCAGGAGCATAAAGCAACTGTAAAAACTGCTTTTCTCAGGGCAGAAGTAGGTGGGGAAATAAACCGGGCTATCGCCGCACTGCCGGAGGGATGCGGTAAAGTTTTCAAGCTTAGCTATGTAGAAGAACTGAAAAATGAAGAGATTGCTGCAGAGATGTCGATGCCGGTGAGTTGGGTGAAAACGCAGAAAGCAAGGGCACAGGAGTTATTGCACTGGCGACTGAAACCGGAAACTTTTCTCGTATTAAACTTCTTCCTATCCATTGCGGAGTAATCTGGAATCATATTACCACCGGTCCCGGTTAATAGTAAAGTATTGGGAAAACACGCTTTCAGAAGAAGAAAGCGAAGAGCTCGAGGCATGGATAGATGCCAGTGAGGAGAACCGGTTGTTATTTGCAGAGTTGAGCAAGGAAGTTACTTTGAAGGAAGAGTTGAAACAGATGGGTAAGTATCATCCGCAGCAGGCATGGAAAAAAGTGGAAGCCGGAAGAAAGGAAAAGAAACAGGTACCGTGGGCAGGAGTTATTGCTACGCTGATTATGTTACTGTTGGCCATTACGCTGAAATGGTGTTATCTCCGGGAGGCGCCGCCTGTGGATAAAAAAATAGACAATAGGGGTATCAGCCGTTGAGCTGCGTCCTGTAGGGAAAGAGGGATTTCCTCTTCTTTCCGCCATAGGTTTTTATAAAGCGTCTCCTTCCGGGAGGCGCTTTATTTGTATCCGGCGGCCTGCAGTTCAAATAATTCGGCGTAGCGTCCTTTGCGGGCCAGCAGTTCTTCATGGCTCCCGATTTCAACCAGCGTGCCCCGTTCCAGCACCAGGATGCGGTTGGCCATGCGTACCGTGGAAAACCGGTGGGATATTAATACGGCAGTTTTATCACGGGTAAGATCGGCGAAGCGGAGAAATACGTTGTATTCTGCACGGGCATCGAGGGCGGAGGTGGGCTCGTCCAGTATGAGGAGTTGGGCGTCTTTCATATAGGCCCGTGCCAATGCTATCTTCTGCCATTCGCCACCGGAGAGTTCTATGCCCTGGTTAAAGCGGCGACCGAGCATCTGTTCGTAGCCGAGCGGCATCTTTTCTATAAGCGGGGAAGCAAGACTTTGCCTGGCCGCATCCTCAATCATGGGGAGGTTGTTGCTTTGAGCGATGTTCCCCACAGCGATGTTCTGGGAAACGGTCATCTGGTAGCGTTGGTAGTCCTGGAATATAACGCCTACCTGCGTACGTAATTCTTTGAGATCGTATTCGCGGAGATCTATGCCATCCAGCAGGATGCGCCCTTCTACCGGATCGTAGAGGCGGGACAGTAGTTTCACCAGGGTGGTTTTGCCGGCGCCGTTCTCCCCTACCAGCGCTAATTTCTCGCCGGGATGAAGGGTGAAGTTGAGGTGCCGGATAGCCCATTTGTCGGAGTTGATATATTTAAAGCCTACATCTTCAAAAGTAAATCCCTGTTGAATAGGACGAGGAAACGCCCGGGGATGAAGCACAGGAACCATTTTAGGTTGTATCTCAAAATATTCAAACAGGTCGCGCAGGTAAAGCGCGCCCTGCGTAACACTGGAAAACCGGATAAGGATACCCTGGAACGTGGTACGTAACTGCCTGAAAGACCCCGCCAGGAAAGCCAGATCGCCGATGCTGAGATGACCCCGGATCGTTTGCAGGATGATGATCACATAGGCGGCATAATATCCGGCTGCACCTACTATTGCGAAAATGGTTCCCCAGATGGAATCCCTGATCTGCAATACTTTTTTATCGGTATAAAATTTATTGGAGATGAATTTAAAGCGGTTGATCAGGAAATTGGAAAGATCAAACACCTTTACTTCTTTGGCAGTTTCGTCGCTGGCGCCGAGATAGCGGATATAATCCAGCTCACGCCGGTCGGAAGTTTGGCCCCAGGCCAGTTTATAATACAGGTCGTTGAAGTGCGATTCATTCAGGAAGGCCGGGATTACGGCCAGCAACAATAATAATATCAGCCAGGGGTTGAAGAATACTAGTCCCGCCGCCAGGAAAACGATCGTGATGATGTCCTGCACCTGGCTCAGTACCTGCGCCAGCAGCACGGTTCTGCCGGAGGTTTGCTGCCGGGCCCGTTCCAGCTTATCATAAAATTCGGCGTCTTCAAATTGGTCGAGGTCCAGTTTGGCGGCATGTTCCATGATTTTCACGGAGGTATGGTTGGCGAAGAGGTCGCCCAAAAGGCCATCCAGCAGTGAAATAGCGCGACTAAGCGCATCGGATAATATGGCCAGCCCAAATTCCAGCGCCACCAGTTGCCACAGCCAGGTGGTGGAGTGCCCTGGATCTTTGGTGAGATGCACCACCTGGTCGATGATCAGCTTACCCACATATAACAACGATAACGGCATGGCCGATTGCGCCACCCTGAGAACAGTATTTCCTATAGCGAGCCCCGGACTGGTTTGCCATACCATCCTGAAAAATGCCGGTAAGTTACGAAGGGCCGCCAGCCGCTCTTTGAAGGTTAATTTTTCATCTTTCCCCGGGCGTTTTTTCCGGGGAGCTGCCATTGCACTCATAGAAGTAATTTACGAAAATTGCTTCTCCAAACATAAGCGCATTATCTAAAAGGATTTGTTTTAAATTTGGGTTCATGTGAATAAACCAGGATGCTATGTTATTATTGATCGTTTCCTTACTGATAGTTTGTTGTGTGATTATTGCCGGCGTTGTATACGCTGTAAATGAACAATCTAAACAATGGGCGGCTTCAGAGAATTAATACTGCGCTTTAGTTGCAGTAACATTTCTTTATAAATCCGGATATCCAGGCCGAATAAATAAAAACTACAATAGAGGGATAGCCCCTCCAGGTGCGTTATACCTGCGTACTATAGCTTTTATTTAATTAGCAATTATGGATATGCGTGAAAAAAGGAATGTGCTGACTTACCTGGCAGAAAAGGAATGGCTGATCATGAGTTTATGGTTTGGCTTGTCCTTTATCGGGGCCTTCATGGAGGTTTCCCGGAATAATTTCAATAACTATCGCATATTCAGAGACGTATTTTTTCACGTCATTCACCAGCAGCCTTTATATATCCCCTACCCGGCCGATTATTACGATGTAAATCTTTATGGCCCGGTATTCAGCATCGTGATAGCTCCTTTTGCAGGTTTGGAGATTCACCTGGGAGCCATGTTGTGGTCGCTCACCGGTTCGGCTGTTTTATTTTACGCCATCCGGCAGTTGCCGCTTTTACGCCTGCAACAGAATATTATCCTGCTGTTGTGTTCAATGGAGCTGATGGGCGCCAGCAGCTGGTTCCAGATGAACCAGTTCATCGGCGCTTTCGTTATCCTCACCTTTACCAATACTATTAAGGGAAAAGAACATAGGGCCGCTTTCTTTATTGTGTTGGGAACGCTTACAAAGTTTTATGGCATAGTAGGACTCGCATTTTTCTTTTTCAGTCCTAATCCCAGGCGGTTTATCGGGTACCTGTTTTTATGGGGTGCAGTGATGTTTGCATTGCCCATGGTGATATCTTCTCCCCAATATATTATTCAATGTTACTTTGATTGGTATGCTGCGCTGGTACACAAAAACGAACTGAATGAAGGCGCGAATACCCTGTTCCAGGATATATCTGCCGGAGGCTTTATAAAAAGGGTATTTCATTTGCCGGGCATGAGTAATAACGTAGTGCTCATTCCTGCGGTAGTACTCTTCTTTTTACAATATACCCGGTTAAAAGATCGCTATAACTCCCGTTATCGCTTCTATATTCTCTGCTCTACACTGATATTCCCGGTGCTTTTCAGTACCAGTTCTGAGTCGCCTACCTACATCATCGCTATACCGGCGGTGTGTATCTGGTATGTATTGCAGCCATCCACAAGACAGAACAACATATTTATGTTTTTTGTCATTTTCCTGATCAGCTTTTCCCACTCGGATATTCTTACTCCCTGGGTAAGGAAGAATATATCGATGCCCTATGCCGTGAAAGCCTTGCCCTGCCTGGTATTATGGCTGGTGATCGTTTATCAGATCTACACGCGGAAATATTTATTAAAAAAAGATGTTTCCCCCGCGCCAGTCAAGGACCTGGAGCCCGTTCCTGTATTGTGAAAAAATTAACTGAAAAAGTAATAATCCGGGCGTAAATTGCCGGATTATTAAAGGTTTTTGATTATGAACACGGGAATCAAGATAGGTAGTGCATTTGCGTTATCAGCGATGCTGTTTCACGGCATTCAAACAAGTGCACAGAAGAAGTCAGCACCATTGCCAGGCTTTGTTGAAAGTAAATCAGTTGCTTCAGTAGATCCTTATATCGGCTCCGGCGGCCACGGTCACGTATTTGTTGGCGCCAGCGTTCCTTATGGCGCAGTACAAACAGGACCTACCAATATTGTAAAAGGTTGGGATTGGTGCTCCGGGTATCACTATTCAGACAGCGTATTAATAGGCTTCTCGCAGATGCACCTCAGCGGAACCGGTATCGGCGACCTGGGCGATGTACTCATTATGCCCTACACCGGTAAAGTGAGAACCAGCCGCGGCACACAGGAAGATCCCACCTCCGGATATGGCTCCCACTATTCTCATAACCGCGAAACCGCGCGTCCCGGCTACTACGCCGTTCAGCTGGACGACTACAACATTAAAGCAGAATTAACCGCTTCAGAAAGAGTGGCTTTTCATAAGTACACTTTCCCGAAAAATCAACCTGCCAATATCATCATCGACCTGAAAGAAGGTATCGGCTGGGATGCACCGGTGGAAACATTTATCCGCCAGGTAGATGAATATACGCTCGAAGGATACCGCTACTCCAAAGGATGGGCGGAGGACCAACGCCTCTGGTTTGCCATTAAATCAAATGTGCCGGTGAAACAATTCCAGGTATTTGATGGAGATAATAAACAAACCGGTAAAGAAGTAAAATCGAAAGAAGCCAAAGGCGTTATCGTATTCGATAAATCGCCCGGACAGGTAATGCTGAAAGTAGGCATCTCCCCTGTAAGCAGCGAAAACGCACTGGCTAATATCAAGGCGGAAATACCAGGATGGGACTTTATCAAAACCATTAACAGCGCCAATGCTAAATGGGACAAGGAACTGGCCAAAGTAAGCATTGAAACAAGAGACGAGGCCGCACGCCGCGTATTTTATACCGCCATGTATCACACCATGATTGATCCGGCGTTGTTCAACGATCATGATGGCAGCTACCGTGGCACCGATAAAAAAGTATATGCCAACCCAGGCTTCGATAACTATTCCGTATTTTCTCTCTGGGATATTTATCGTTCCTGCGCACCACTCGCTACCATCCTGCATCCTGAAAAGGTGAACAGCTTCGTGAACTCGATGCTCACCATCCACAAACAACAGGGCAAATTGCCGGTATGGCCGCTGATGGGTAATGAAACCAACTGTATGGTGGGCTATCACGCAGTACCTCCTATTGTGGACGCTTACCTGAAAGGATTTAAAGGATTCAACGCAGAAGAAGCTTTTGAAGCCATGAAAGTTACCGCCAACCGTGATGATCTTGGCCTGAAATACGTAAAAGAATTGGGCTACATCCCGGCAGACAAAGAATATGAATCCGTTTCCAAAGCAATGGAATACGCCATCGACGACTGGTGTATTGCAGCCATGGCAAAGAAATTAGGCAAAACAGCCGATTTTGAATACTACAAAAAACGCGCAGCTTACTACCGCAATTATTTCGATAGCACCATCCGCTTCGTACGCCCGCGTATGAGCGATGGCAGCTTCAAAACACCTTACGATCCGTTTAACTCCGTTCATGAAAAAGGCGACTTCACCGAAGGCAACGGCTGGCAATACACCTGGCTGGTGCCACAGGACGTGGAAGGACTGATCCAACTCATGGGCGGCGACGATGCCTTCACCAGTAAACTCGATAGCCTCTTCACCGCTAAAGGCGATATGGGCGCAGAAGCATCTAACGATATCTCCGGCCTTATAGGTATGTATGCGCATGGTAATGAGCCAAGTCACCACGTTACCTATATGTACGCTTTCTCCGGTTACCAATGGAAAACCGCTGAAAAAGTAAGACAGGTAATGAAAGAATTCTACTTCGACCAGCCGGAAGGACTTGCGGGTAATGAAGATTGCGGCGCGATGTCGTCCTGGTATGTATTCTCTTCGCTGGGCTTCTATCCTGAAAACTCCGCCAGCGGCGTATATGTATTAGGTAGCCCGCTGTTCGACAAAGCATCTATTAAAGTAGGCGCCAATAAAACTTTTACAGTGCAGGCGATCGATAATAGTGCAGAGAATATCTATATCCAAAGCGTTACTCTTAACGGTAAACCATATACGAAAAGCTTTATCACCCACCAGGATGTGGTGGCCGGTGGAACGCTGGTAGTTAAAATGGGGAACAAACCAAACCTCAGCTTTGGTAAAGCCGTAGCAGACAGACCATCGAATGCCCTTTAATTTCAAGGTACTGGTATAAAATTTTCGGGGAGATGAAAGCATATTTATTGCTTTCATCTCCCCGAAATATTTACCATTGTTTTAAGCATTTTCACCCAGCACCCGCAATACCTCCGGTGTTACTTCTCCAAAGATAGAAACGCCTGCCGCTCCATTCTGGATGGCCAGTTTCACGGCTTCGCCGAGGTCGTTATAGTTGCCGTGGAAGTCAGGAAGATACAGCCCTGCATACAACGGGAATGCGCCATGCAGCCCCTTCACCCCTTCTGCCACCGCATCGCCTATCCAGCTCACATTTTCCCTGTAAAAGCCGTGATAGATCATCGGGCAAATGGCGTTCAACGGCCAGTTGGTCCAGTCCTGCCGTACGATACGTTTGGCAATTTCAGGAGTAGGAAACACTGCTGCAGAAATTGGTTTCTTATGTTGCTGGGCTACCTGCGCCAGGTTGCTCACTACGTTAGTAATGCGGTCGTAGCGGAACTTGCGCCAGGAAGGGCTTTGGTCGGGATGTTCTATCTGTAACGGATCTACGCCATGTTTTTCTTTATAGGCATTGCGGCATTGTTCGCAATAACAGAAATCATACTCCGGCAATTCTTTCGACTGATCAATACCATAATTGCTCCAGAGATTTACGGGTAATATCACATCGCAGTAGCGAACATAATCGAGATGAATGCCATCCACATAATCCAGTGAGAGGATTTTTTCCACCTGGTCTTTCAGATAATTCACTACCTCCGGTTTACTGGGACACAGCCAGCGGTAGTAATCTACATAAGGAGGATGGTTTGCACAGGACTCGCCTTTCCTGTTTTGCGCATACCATTCCGGGTGACTGGCCAGCAATTCTTTTTCTCCGCGGTTCATTGTCCACATCCAGCGATGCGCTTTGATACCATTAGCTTTGGCGGTTTTAAAATGTAGTTCGCTATCTGCCTCAAACATGATATCTGTGATCCCTGCTCTTCTGTAAGCAGCATATCTTGCTTTTAAGATGGCAGCGGTATCTTTATGATCAGGATTGATCCACACCCGGTGTTGCACGGCGTTCTTTTCCAGCGTGGGCGCTGTTTCCTTTATAGCAGCAGCGCTGGCTGGCAGCGTAGGTTTTACCAATGCCAATCCACCGATACCCAATGATTTTATAAAAAGACGTTTATCCATAGCTGTTATTTTCTGTTACTATACACTTTACCTTCCTGGTTGATATTTACGGAACCAGGGAAATTACTACCGGAAACACTGGCATTGTATTGTGATGAAATGCTTTCCATTGATAACGTATATACTTCTTTATTAGTACCGGTTTGTTTTTCAGGGATCTTCAGCTCTTTTAAACTTTTGGCATACCGCCCATTGGCTTGCCTGTATTGCAGTTGGGCGCTGTAGATTTGCCAGAGGTATTGTTTGGCTTCCTCCGCCGGAGGTAACTGGAAAGTAGTATTGGCTTTACTGGTAAACAACAGGTATCCCCACCGTTCCGGCGCATGCATATTCACAATTCCTTGTGGCGACCAAACCCAGTTATGCTCTGGCCGTTGTTGTTTTACGTACTTGCCGTTTTTAATGTCTGTGTCCCACTCTACCCGTGAGAAATTGATCCGCCAGAGGCTATTCTCCACCGGCCGTTGATTTTTATTGAAGAAGCTAAGGGCACTGAAAGGCACGGCCATCTCCACTGTCCATTCTTTATCGGTGTCTGAAGGGTTATTAATCGTACCATCAATATGTATAGCAGTGATAATGCCTTTGGTGTCCCAGTTGATCAAAGCCTCTCCCATATTGCGATACGGCTTACCCATAAACAGGTCCATCACCGTATTTAAAGCATTGATTTCTATTTCGTAGTATTGGTGGGTATCTCCATCGGGATCTATAAATACTTCAAAATCATTATCCTGGAAAATAATAGCATCATGATCTACCAGCGTTCCCCAGATATGAGGCTCCTGCAGCGTGGCTGCGATGTAAAGGTATTGCTGGTCCCACATCATCTTTACCCGGGTACGTAGTGGTGGTGCGGGTTTGGCGTCGCCTTCAATATCTTTAAAATCGGCTGTCCAGGTAGCTTGCTGCCACCCGGCTTCATCCAGTTTACCATCAATCACCACTTTGTCTTTAGTTTCCTTACACACGTAGTGGAGGGGAGTTTCCTTTGCCGGTTTATACAACTCAAGGCCAGTTTGCGCGAAGGTTGGCTTACCCAGCATTAAACTGACTACACTGATTACACCGATAATTTTCTTTATGTTGGCAGGATCTCTTCTCATTTATTTTTTCGTTGACAATTCTTTTAATTCCAGGCCGGAAGCCCCAAATATACATCAAGATAATTTTTTGCCTGCGATAAAAACATAAGAAAAGCCGGGCGTGAGGCCCGGCTTAACAATAAGTGTCATAAACAATGTACGTTACCAGATGCGCACCCGCGTGCTATCCGGCCGGTACATACCATCTCCCGGTTTCACGCTGTATACTTCATAAAACGCGTCCACATCGCTGAAAGGTCCGTTCACCCTGAATTTAGCGGGGGAATGTACATCAGTGAGCACCTGCCTGGCCAGTGATTCTTTTTTGGTATGTCCGAGCCAGCCCAGGGAGTAACCCATGAAATAACGCTGTGATGGGGTGTATCCGGCGATCTTTTCGTTCTTCTTATATTGATCTGTTTTTTTGAAAGCTTCCCATCCGAGAAGGATACCGCCGAGATCCGCGATATTTTCACCAAGTGTAGCTTTACCGTTGATGCGTAAAGTATCTACAACTACATAGTTGTTGAACTGCTTCACCATTACGGCCGCGCGCTCGTTGAATTTCTTTTCGTCGTCTTTGGTCCACCAGCTTTTCAGGTTACCGGCTGCGTCAAACTGACGGCCTTCATCATCAAACCCGTGCGTAATTTCATGACCAATGGTGGAGGCGCCGGCATAGCCGTATACAATGGCATCGTCCAGTTCTTCGTCGCGCTTACCTGGAACGGTGAAGATACCGGCGGGCAGCACAATTTCGTTGTTGCTGGGGTTGTAGTAAGCGTTGTACGTTTGCGGAGTCATATCCCATTCGTTACGATCAACCGGTTTACCCAGTTTGTTGATCTGGTAATTTTGCCACCACTGGTGAGCCGCTTCGATATTCTGATGGTACGACTGTTCCTTGATATCCATCGCGGTAAAGTCTTTCCACTTATCAGGATAGCCTACTTTTTTAGTGATTTTGGAGAGTTTGTACAATGCTTTTTGCTTGGTGCTGTCGCTCATCCAGTCGAGGTGTTCAATGCGTATTTTTAGTTCAGTACGTATTTCCTCTACCAGGTTTTCATATCTTTTTTTAGCGGTAGTATTAAAGAACTCTTTTACAAACAGTTGGCCCAGGGCCTCTCCCATTGCGCTTTCCTCAGCATCCAGCACTCTTTTCCAGCGCGGTTTCTGCTTGTCCTGTCCTTTGAGCAGGGTGCCATAAAACGCGAAGTCGGTGTTGGCGATGGTATCGCTGAGATGCTGAGAGGCGGAGTTGATCAGGTTCCACTTGAGGTAGTCTTTCCAGGTTTGGAGTGGTTGCGATTTAACGGCGTTGCTCAGGTTGGAATAAAACTCCGGCTGACCAACAATAATGGTATCGGCAAATTTGTTGATACCCTGTTGTTTGATGAACTCATTCCAGTTGATATTCCCTGCAATTTTATTTAGCTGGGTTACAGCCATTTTATGATAGTTGGCTTCCGGATCGCGGAGTGCTTCCAGCTTGCGGCTGTTTTTAGCCAGGCTTGTTTCCAGTTGTATGATGCCTGCAGCGGCTTTTTTAGCGGCGGTGCTGTCGTAGCCAACAAATTGAAGCATTTTGGCGACGTGGCCGGGATATGCGTTCCGGATGTTGGTGGTACGCGCATCGGTGTTGAAGTAGTAGTCGCGGTTAGGAAGCCCTAAGCCGCCCTGCGCCAGCTGCACAGCAATGACGTCGCTGTTTTTGGCATCCTGCGCGATGTACAGGCTGCAGAATGCGCCCGTAGTGATGTTCAGTTTGGAGGCTACCTGCACCAGTTGCGGAATGGTGGTAATGGCATCAATCGCTTTCAGGTCTGCTTCGATGGGCTTTATACCATCCTGGTTGATGCGGACAGAATCCATTCCGCTGGTCCAGAAGGCGGCAATCTTTTTGGAGATAGGATCGGTCGGATTTTCTACTGCTTTTTCATTGATGATACGCAGGCGTTTGTACAGTTCTTCCTGTACCAGGTTGCCGATACCCCATGAACTGTATTCTGCTGGAATAGGGTTGCGTTTTATCCAGCCGCCGTTGGCATAATCAAAAAAATCTTGTGTGGGATTTACGGTGCTGTCTACATTAGCGGCTACTGCGTCGAGGGTGGAAGAAGCGTTGGCATCGGGTTGTTTCTGCCCCTGGTTACATGCAGTGAAACAGGTAATGGCAGCCAAACCGGTTCCGGTGAGGATAGATTTTATCATAAGCTGTTGAGATTTTGTTACCGGAAGAAAGGTAATTATTTTTTATCACCCTGATTATTAAAATGGGCTTAACGGCAGCAGAAGAATATAAAGTAAATAATGTATTTTGGTACAAAGTCATTTCCTTACCTGCAACGCTTATGATCAACAATTTAAAGACTGGCCGCATTTTATCTATCGATGCTTTCCGCGGGATTACTATTCTTGTCATGATTTTCGTTAACAGTGTGGCGGGTGTGAGCGGTATCCCTTCATGGATGCAGCATGCGCATGGTAATGAAGACAGGATGACATTTGTAGATGTTGTGTTCCCTGCTTTCCTGTTTATAGTGGGGATGTCGGTGCCTTTCGCCATCAATAGCCGGCTGGCAAAAGGAGATACCTTCTGGCAGTTGCAGCGGCATATTGCCTGGCGCACATTGGGTTTGTGGGTGTTGGGTATTTTTATGGTAAATGCCGAAAAAGTGAATGCTGCTGCTACCGGGATGAGTGGCGCCGCATGGTCGCTTTTATTTTATATATCCGCCATACTGGTATGGAATGTTTATAAGTTCAAAAACGCATGGCTTTCGTGGTGTTTCAAAGGGGTGGGCATGATTGGGTTGATTATACTGGCATTGATTTTTCGCGGTGGTGAAGATGGAACGGAGCGGTTAACGCCGGATTGGTGGGGCATCCTGGGACTCATAGGCTGGGCATACCTGTATGCATGTATTATTTACCAGGTATTTAAAGGGGTGGCTGGCGCTATTATGCTGATGATTGCTGTGTGTATCGGGTATTATATTTTATGCAAGCAGCCATTCATGGGAGAATGGAGCTGGCTTACTTCACAGGCAGGCCACGCGGCGCATACGGCTATTGTTTTGTCGGGTATGTTGCTGACATTATTTTATTTTGATGAAGACCTCGGTCTGAAGGGGAGTAAGCTGGTGTCGCGTGTAACGGGGTACTTTGCTTTACTGTTGATTGCCGGCATGCTGTTAAGACCTGCCTATAAACTATCCAAGATCCAGGCTACACCCAGCTGGTGCCTGTATAGCAGCGCGATATGCGTGGCCATATTTTCTTTGTTATATTTTCTGATAGATGTAAAACAGATCAGTAAGTGGACGGCTTTCTTCCGGCCTGCCGGTTCCAATCCTTTGCTTACCTATATACTACCGGATATTGTTTTTTATGGAATGTTGCTTGCGGGGATCAGCCTGCCGGCTGTATTGGGAGAAGGACTGCCGGGTATTGCCTGGTGCGCTTTTTTTGCAGTAATCATGCTCTTCCTGGTAAAGGGATTAAACAAGCTGGGAATTCGTTTGCAACTGTAACAATCTTACACATTGCTCCGTTATAGCTCTCGTAATGTAGAGAAATATCTACGTGAATTACATCCGTAATGGAGTATAGCGCGTAAATATGTGTGGCATTTCGTTTGTCCCTTTAATTCCTGGAAACAGATTTTTACATCCACAAAGTTCCCCCCATAAAAAAAATTGCAATTGTATTAGCGTCAGCAGGATTGATTTTAGCTATCTTAGCGCAGTATGCCCTAACCAACGACTGGATGTGGTTCAAAGTGTTCCATACCCTGGGTTTTATAGGCTACATATTGATCATCAGCGGTCTTGCTTGTTTTTTCCTGTGGTTAATTCATCAGTTTTCCCGTGATGAAAAAAACAGGATCAAACGTTACTATCATCGCCAGCACGATGAAAGCGAAGTGAATACTGCACAACGGTAATAATGATATGTCTGACTTCTTCACACTTAAATTTGAATACAAAGGGCATCCGCACATCCTGGATGTGCAAACCGCTCATCAGCAATTTAAAACGGTTTATAAGGTAGCCATTGAAGAGCATGAAATTACTTTTGAGCCCGATGAAGAAGGCTATGTACGCGCTGTTTCCAGTAAGCCTATTCACGATCATTTAAACCCGGTAGATGTGGGTTTGTTACATCATGTGGCGGAACTCATTATCCAGCATATTCAGCAGTAAATTATTCCTCATCAATTTTTTCTCCCCGGATCTCATCACGCAATGATTCAGGATCCCAGCCCTGTCCTTCATCCAGCCATGTTTTTACACGGTCGGATGAAATGAGCTTTTCCATTTCATCAATACGTTCCTTCATGGAACTGATATATTGCTTTTTATCGTCGCGCAGTGCAGATAAGCCTTTCAGGGTACGTTCGTCCTGGCGGAAAAACGTCCGTGCGGCACGTTCGCTCCGGTAAGCCCTTCCGCCCAGCATGCGCAGGGCGTCTACGCCAAGGCGCAGGGAAGTGTCTACCGTTTCGCGGTAAATATGCAGTACGCCGAGGTCCATCAGTTCAAAAGTATCTTCATTATTTTCTGCCCTTACCAGTAGTTGCAGATGCGGAAAATACCGCTGGGCCATTCTCACTATCTCCAGCGTTTGTTCCGCATGATCGGTAGCAATGATCAGCATTTTGGCGTCCTTAGCGCCTGCGGCAACGAGCAGGTCGTAACGGGATGCATCTCCATAATATACTTTAATACCCAGGTTGTGCAGTGCATCTACCCGGTCGGAATCCAGGTCCAACACCGTAGCATGAATGCCATTGGCCCGCAGGAAACGCCCGGTCATACTGCCAAAGCGGCCAAAGCCTGCAATGATCACCGGATTCTTTTCATTGATCTCATCCGCTTCCCTTTCGGCCTTTATTTCCGACCGGGTATAATATGGCTGGATCACTTTTTCATACACCAGCATAATCAGCGGGGTGAGCGCCATACTGATGGCTACTACCGCTGTTATCATGGCGGTCATTTCCTTACTCATCAGCCCTGTTTGGCCGGTGAACGACAGCAACACAAACGCAAACTCACCGATATCCGCGAGGGCAAAGGCAAATAGCAGGTTCTGATCGGTGCTCAGTTTGAAAATCTTTCCCAGCAACAGTAGTACAATACCTTTCAATGCCATAATACCCACCACTAAACCCATGATCAGCCAGGGCTGCTTCATAATCAGGTTGAAATCAATAGACGCTCCAACGGCAATAAAAAACAAGCCGAGTAACAATCCCTTAAAAGGTTCAATATCACTTTCCAGCTCATGCCGGTATTCACTGTTGGCGAGTACTACTCCGCCCAGAAATGCGCCCAGCGCGGAACTGAGGCCCACCAGGTTCATCAGCACCGCAATGCCTACCACCATCAGCAAAGCGGTGGCGGTAAATAATTCACGTACACGCGTGCGGGCAATGATACGCATCAGCGGCCGCACCAGGTACCTGCCTGCAATGATGATAATGGCTACGGCTCCCAGCACTACCAGCGTTTGCGCCCAGCCAGGTAAATTATCCCTTAGGGAAGCATTGTGCGAAGCAGCATCTGCGGCGGCGTTCCCCGCCAGCAAAGGAAATATGGCCAGCATGGGGATCACGGCAATATCCTGGAACAGTAACACCGAAAAGGCGCTCTGCCCGGCGGAAGTGCCCATCCATCCTTTTTCATTCAGGGTTTGCAACACAATAGCGGTAGACGACAGTGAGAGGATCATTCCCAGCGCCAGCGATGTATTCACTGGTTGTCCTACGAGGTAGGCAATGCCCGCAATGGCCGCGGCACTCAATATCACCTGCAGCCCTCCCAGCCCGAGTATGGAGGAACGCAGCCGCCACAGCAGCGCCGGTTCCAGCTCTATACCTATGAGGAACAGCATCATTACTACGCCAAATTCCGCGAAATGCATAATATCTTCTCCCTCCCTTCCTATAAAACCCAGTAAAGAAGGACCAATGATAATACCCGCGATCAGGTAGCCTAAAACAGCTCCCAGTCCCATCTTTTTGGCCAGCGGTACAAATACAATGGCCGCAGCCAGGTATACCATCGACTGAAATAGCAAAGAATGTTGATCCATATTATCTGGTTTGAGCGGGTAGTTGAAGTATTTGAGTCAGATCTTTCAGGCCAGGCAAAGGTGTAAGATCAAATTTATCGTCGCGGAGGCGCTCCAGCACCTGTTTCAGCCGGGCTGCATCCTCCTGGATATCTGAAGTATCCTGCCGGTGCACGCCGTATATCACATAAGGAGCGGTATAATGCATGTTGCACAATTTGGCGGTTTGCATAAAAGGCAGCAGAAATTCATGCACGGTATGTCCATGATGGCCATCCGGCTCATAGGAATGTGCAGCGCCTCCCGCTGTAATAATATTGCCGAAATATTTTCCCTGTAAGGCTTTACCGGTATGCCCGTATGCCCAGCCATGTTCCAGCACCAGGTCGAGCCACTGCTTTACAATAGCCGGTGCGCTGTACCAGTAAAAAGGATGCTGCATAAAAATAATATCGTGCTGCTCCAGCAGCTTTTGCTCACGGGCCACATCCACATCCAGATCGGGGTATTGTTCATACAAGTCATTGAAAGTAACCCCCGGGATGTTTTTAACCACCCGCAGCAGCTGGGAATGTACCCTGGATTTCTCCAGGGCAGGATGTGCAAAATTTATCAGAACTCTCGCCATTATCGGATTTTCGTATAAAGAAATTTAGGTATTTTGTTTCAAAAGTAGCCCTTCTGTGTTCACAAATTCCCCGTCAGCCTTCCGAATATTCCTGCAAAAGTAACCGGTATTTATTGAGGATACTGGATTTGGAGATAAAGCCCACCAGTTGCTTATCCTGTACCACCGGCAGGTTCCATGCCTGGGCAGCATCAAATTTTTTGATCACCACGTTAATGTTATCTTTTAAATTAACTACTGCCGGCGGGGCCTGCATCAGTTTCTTTACGGTAATGGTATCGTACAGTTCGGGATTAAACATAACCGGCCGGATCTCGTCCAGCGTAATAATGCCTTCAAACAGTTGTTCATGGCTTACCACGGCAATAATATTCCGGCTGCCTTCTTTCACCAGTTCTATGATATCCCGCAGGGTAGCGTCAATGGAAATTGTTTGCACATCTGTTTCCAGGAGGTCTTCCATTTTCAGGAGCAGCAGGATGTTTTTGTCATGGGCATGCGTAAATACTTTACCGTCTTTTGCCAGTTCCTTGATTTCCGGTGAGATAGGTGAAAACCATTTTGCCATCAGGAAAGAGATGGTAGAAACAATCATCAGCGGGATGAAAAGATCGTACCCGGAGCTGGATTCGGCAATCAGGAAGATGGCGGTAAGCGGGGCATACATCACGCCGGCCATTACACCAGCCATACCCACAATTACCAGGTTGGTAACCGGGATATCAGTGAATCCCATCTGCTGACAAACCATCGCATAAAAAAATCCCAGGAAGCCGCCTGCAAAGAGGGATGGCGCAAAGTTCCCCCCGTTACCACCGCTTTGTATAGTGACGGATGCAGCCAATGCTTTCAGCAAACACACGCAGCCGGTAAACACCAGTATCATCCAGCTTTGTATGGGAAGATACCGGAAGAAACTGTTTTGGAGAATAGCTTCGCCGTTGCCGGCAGCCAGCGATTTCACACTGGAGTATCCTTCCCCGAATAAAGGCGGCAGCGCCACGCAGAGGGCGGATACCAGCACACCGCCCAGGATGGCGCGTTGCAACGCTGTCCAGTTGAGCGAGTGAAAGAAATGTTCTATTTTTTGTGAGATGACTACGTAATATCTTGCGTAAAATCCACTGAGTATGCCCAGGGCTATATAATAGGGTACGTTGTGATAGTTAAAAGCAACCCTTGACTCAAAATGAAACAGCGCTTCTTCCTGTAAAATAATTTTAGAAAGTAAACTACCGCAAACGGCCGCCACAATCAGCGGCATGAAATCAGAAAATACCACGCCGGTAAGTAATATCTCAAAAGCAAACATCATCCCGGCAATGGGTGCATTGAATGCGGCCGCTATACCGGCAGTAGCGCCGGCAGCCAATAACAGCGTGCGTTCTTTATAACCAAGTTTATAGGTACGTGCATAATTGGAACCAAGGGCGGCGCCGGTAACAGCGATAGGACTTTCCAATCCGGCGGAGCCACCAAGCCCTACGGTGATGGCACTCTGCAATATCTGGGAATACATTTTTACAGGAGGGATCAGGCTGGAGTTCCGGGCTATTTCGTGCAGGATAGCTGGTATGCCTTTCCTCGACTGCCCCTTGAAAAACCAGATGACCATGAGTGTAGTAAGCACAATTCCCAGAAAGGGGAACACTACATAAAAAATAACCTGGGTGCTGAAATGTACTTTATAGGTGATTACATAATGAATATAGTGGACCAGGCTTTTTAAGATGACGCCGGCTAATCCTGCGGAACATCCTACCAGGATACCGGAGAGCAGGAGGAACTGGCTGCGGCTCATTTTACTGTGTAACCAATGTAATATGAGCTCATAGCTTTTGGCACTCTTTAAACTGTATTGTTCGAAATCCTTTTTGAATCGAAAAAAGCTATGGTATTTCCGCAGGCGGTTAAATTGACTCATGCGGCAAATTTAAGGATCAAAGCTCAATCAGGGCATAAACTTTATCATTCATATAAGGTCCGCCAGGGCGGCGGGCCGTGTAGTCCAGGTTAATCCAGTACTCGCCCTTCAGCTCGTGATAGTATATTTCTTTCACGGCGGGTTTCGGAAAAAGCGTGATGATAGCCTGTTTCATGATTTCAAACTCCTCTTTGTCGCCGCAATAAAGCTCCGGGTAGGCATGGCCTTTTACCAGTACAATACGGCACCTCGCCCCGATCGATTGCAGACAGGAGGTCATCAGGATAGAGTGATCGTCGCAGTCGCCGCCCAGGCCATTTTGTATGGTTTCCTGTGCGGTGGCAAAGTATTCATCACGGCGGGAGTCCAGCACATATTTGAACTGGCTGTTGATAAACCGGAACAGGGACAGGAACCGGGTTATTTTTCCGTATTTATAGAAATACTCATCGTAATAATCGAGGGAGTGCTTCACGGAGAAGTTGCGGACCACCGAGTCCTGGAAGTTGATCTTTTCCCGCATGCCGCGAACGGTTTTATCGCGGTAGCTTTCTACCCTTCTCGGGTAAAGACTGAGGATATCCAGCTGCTTGCTGCCTTTGGTGTTGAGGTTTCCCTGCACCATACCTTTATAATCGTTGAGCACATTATAAAAGGTATAGCGGTCACTAAGTTTGTTAACGACCATTACACTGCATACCAGTAAAAAGATGGGAATGATCAGTGGCCTGAAGATCCAGCGGAGTACATAAACGACTATGAAACTAGCCACTACGGCCAATAGCAGATCGATGTGCCAGCCATTTGCCACGAGTGGAGGCGTAAAGCTGTTGATATAGGGTGCCAGCAATAGTAAAGTCAACAGACTCAATGTGTTGAACAATATATTCTGTACTACGGTATATTTGCTTTCGTCTATGGCCATTATGCTACGCAATAAAGCAAAATTATGCCATAATCACCTCGCAAAGTTTGAAACTGCCTGTTTAAAGGAAGTACTTTTCCGGATGAGTTCTATTTGCTGCACCGTATCATTTTTTTGTTTATCCATTTGCAGTTGCTGATAGATCTTGTTCAGCAGTCCGAAATTCATCAGCGCCAATACTTTGAAATCCAGTTTTTGTGCGTTTTCCACGGCTGTTTCTGCTGTACGGATGGCTTTATTGAATTCGTGTTCGTTAAAATATACGCCTGCGTATAGCAGTTTCTGCACAGATTCCAGGTATTTTCCACCAAAATAATCGACAGAATATTTCTTGATCACCTGGTCGGTATGGCGGCAAATCCTCGCAGCAGACGCTGTTTGGCCGAGGCCGAGGTAGGCTTGTGCCTGCCAGCAGAGCAGCATGAGGCGGAGTGAATCTGTTTTACGGTGTTGTAAAGATGGATATGTTTCAAAGATCCGGGTAGTAAAGCTCAGCAAGTGTTCGTTATCTCCCAGCAGGGTGAAAACGATGCCCATATTCCGGAATACGATTTCCTGGGGCTCACTGATGGGCTTCTTGCCACCGCCGGTCCAGTAGCGGAAATAGTTATAGATCTTCTCCCGGATATCTTCGTTTATAATACCAAATTTGAGGAATTCATAGATGAAGAGCTGGATTTCATAAGGTGTTACCCAAAGTTCATCTTCAAATTCATCGGCTGTGTAGATTTTTTTTATGTTGTTGAGTTCTATTTCGCACTGTTCTGCATCGAGTTGCAGCAGGGCCATTGTGAATAATTTGCTTCTGATTTTGAGTTTATCTTCCCGGGCTTCAGCAAGTCCCAGCAAAGCGGTAAGTACTTTGCGTTTCCTGAAATGAATAAATTCGTCACTGATAAAGGGGCCAATAGGGTTTTTCTTGAAGAAGCCCGCCGGGAAGATGGATTTAAGTTCTCCTTGATTGTTGCCGTCGTGCTGGTAATGTAATACCAGGTATTCCAGCAGGTGGGATTTTTCTATGTTGGATAATGGTAAATGCAACATTTTGATGATGCCATCGATCTGCGCGTGGTTAATGGCATAGCGGAGCAGCCATCTGAATACGCCTATACGGTATGGCGACTGTGGCAGGTGTTCGAGTATCGCCATCAGCAGTGGTTCATTTATTTCCTGGCCATTTTCTTTCAGGTAGTGCATGGCCACAAAATATTCGAGCAGCATGGTGTGGGCAAAGCGCACCTTCACGTTGAACATAATTTCCTGGCTCAGGTTTTCTTCCACTAATATATTATCGGCGAGCAGTTCTTTGTAGGCAGGGAACAGATCAGCGTTTTGAGTGAGCAGTAAATTTTTATCCGCATAGATTCCTGTTCTGCCGAGATCGAGCAGGGTCAGTAATTTTTCGATGATTTTTATTTTGAAAGAATTGCTCTGGGAGTTGAACACGCGGTTCTGGATAAAGCGCGATACAATCTCGAACAGGCTAAGGTGTTCATCTACAAAGGTTTGATCCGGACCGCTGTTAAGCTGACAAAAGAGTTGCAGGTAATAAGGATAACGCAGTTTTTGCAGGAAGTTTTCAGAGAACAGTCGTACAGTAGCAGGATCAAACTGGTGGTTATAAAGAATAGACTTCACTTCCTGTTCCGTAAGCCGGGGCATGTTGATATTGGTTTCTTCATCCATTTCAGCGCCCAGGTACCAATAGCGCCGGAAGGCGGGATATTGCTGGGAGTGCTGGAATATTTCGGCCCAGGTGCTGCTCCGGATAGAAAGGATCACTTTTACCCAGGGGTATAAATCGTTGGAATATACGAAGTCTTCCAGTTTGGAATATAGTAAACGGAGTTTTTCGCCAGCTACAGCGATTTCGTCGAAGCCGTCTATTATTAATATAAGGCGTCCGCCTTTTTTATCGAAGTGGCTGGAAAAGTATTCGCGGAAGTTTTCGCCGTTACCGAGGTTCATCTGGTTATCCAGCCAGGATGAAAGGGAGAATCCTTTCAGCAGGAGGCTGCCGGCGGCATGAGCGTGGATAAACCAGCAAACATCCTGTTTATAACGGGCTTCTTTACCAAACCAGCAGTATTCCGCGAGATGCACCAATGCCAGTGATTTGCCCCATCCGGAGGGCGCTATTAAGGCGGTGGCCGCGTAGTCGCTTTCCAGGAATTTTTCAATGTGGGCGTTACAGAATGGCCTGTGAACGGTGTACGGGAAGGCAATACCAGAGCGGTTCTTGAGGGTAAGCATGGTGTAATGGGAAACGGCATCTGCTTTGTTTTTCAAATCAGACCATTTACTATTATCCAATGCTGCGGCTGAAGTAGACGCATTGGTTGTCCTGGAAGCGGTGTTCAGCTTCCGGTAGTGATGTTGCTGAAAGTCTTCCCAGTCTTTATATTGGCAATATTGCGAAAGCGTATTCAGGGTGTATCTGGAGAAGCTGTGTTGAGCTACAGCGAATCCGAACACCCTTTTAAGCGTAGTTTCGCTTACCAGTTTCGTGGTGTTATCCAATATGGACTGAGAGAGATGTTTGCAATCTCCTGGCAACATGACTTCAACACCAAACCTGCGTAGAACTTCATTCTGCAGGGTAATGATAAAGTCATAGGATAGATCAATCATAGGGGACAATAAATGGATTTTCGAATTGTCGGTACTTGTTTAATTACGTATCGTATTTGCGTTTAGATTTTCGAATTGCTGAATGAACAAAATGAACAGAAAATATTAAACTGAATTATATATATAAAAATAGATAATAATAAATACCTACCTCCTTAGTTGTTATCTGGATATCATATATAAATATGATGACGTACAATATAATATTTTTATATAAATAATATTAATATATTATTTTTTTAAACTTTGAAAGAGATGGAGGGAAGTATAACTTTTTGCTGACGACGCTAATTTTTTTTCTCTATTCCCGTTTTAACGAGGTTACCACGCATTCTCCGGCCTGTTTTTCTCCTAATCCCTCTTTCTGAATGAACAAAATGAACAGTGAAAATTATGATTGAACAAACTGAACTGTTAACCGGAAATGAACAAGAAAGACATATCAATAAACCAGCCCTTCAATATACATTCGTAGCGTTTTTGTAACATTCTTTTAACAAATAACCGCAAGGAAGTATACTTTTTTATCAACCAGTATCCCTTCCCCAAGCCATTCCTAACCTGCCTGCCTCCCTTTAGAGTTTTGTTGTATTGCAATGAAACTGAACAATTTTTATTCAAATATTTGATGCTATGCATTCAAAAGCTACTCCTAATAGCCCTTTTACTGCCCTTTTCTGTTTCCCTAGCTTCGCAGGGAAGGATGCTGTGAAAACCAGCGTTGCCCACTTCTTTCATAAGGCCGGGTCAATAGTATGGAAAAGTCTCGTGTTACTATTATTACTATTTAGTATAGGCGCTCAGGTTAGTCAGGCGCAAACGTACACCACCAGGGTGTATGCCAATACCCAGATAGGCAGGGCCACAGGGCTTTGCATTGGTTGTGGTGTAACAAATGGCGCGCAGGCAGTGGATGGTTCCCTTACTACAGCATCCACCATCTCTACATTGGTTACACTCTTAGGCGCTACGGCATCACAGGATCTGATCTTTCCGGCGCCAGTTACCAATAACACGCCGGCGGTGGTTAAAATCGGTACGGCCGGTACACTCGGCACCCTGGTGAATCTAAATCTGCTTGGAGGTGTTTATGTTCAGGCATATAACGGCAGTACCCCGGTAGGAGGTACTGTATTCGCCAATAATTCAGTATTAACCCTGCTGGCAAGCGGTAACCAGGCGGAAATATTTTTACCTGCTCCCGCCGGAACATACGACCGGGTACGGGTAACAGTAGATGGCGGATTAGCAGGAGTAGCTGGCAGCATACAGGTATTTTCAGCATATTATGATACACCTGCTTCAGGTACAATAAACTGTGGCGCAGCAATAGATGTGCTATACGGTGTTACCGGGCAGGCAGCTTCACTCGGTGTGGTAACCAATCCTGCAGCAGCAGGCGATGGTATTGTCACTGCAGCCAACTATGCAACGCTGAGCAGCGTTGTAGGTGCATTAGGCAGCAGTGCCCAGGTAACTGCAGTATTCCCTGGTCTCTCTAAAAGCGGTGATTCTATCCGCGTAGTGATTTCTGATCCTGCCTCATTGATTACTTTACAGCTGCTCAGTTCAGTTAGAATCATTACTTACAATGGTCCTAACGTGGTTGATAATATTCAGGCCGACGGCAACTTATTACATCTCAATCTTCTTTCAGGAGCAGGAAATTTGCAGGCATTAACTTTCCTGCCTACCGCTCCTTTCGACCATGTACAGGTGCAGATCGGATCGGGACTGGTAGGCGCCCTCGCCTCCCTGAGAGTACATGAAATACAACGTTTCCCGGCGGGCCCGTCAACAGGAGCTGGTGGACCATTGAGGACCACCTGCTTAAATGCGCCGCTTACATTGAATGTAAGTAATCCGGAAGTCGGATTAACTTATACATGGTACGACTCTACCCAAACCACCATTGTAGCATCCAATAGTATCAGCTACAGTCCTCCTGTAGGGGTAGCCGGAAGTTTCCGCTATTATGTTTCTGCCACCAGGGTTGGCTGTTCAACTGAATCAGCCAAAACACTGGTAACAGTAAAGGTTAATAATTTCTCAACCGCTGCAGATATCACAGTTCCTGCCAGTACGCAGGGCTGCCTGGCGGACACCGTAACAATTACACCTACTTCTGCTACCGTTAATAATAACCCGGTATTCAGCTGGTATAAAAATGCTGATAAAACCGGTCCTATTACAAATGGCCTGATAGAAGGAGCCGTTAAGTATAACATCGATATAACCGGAAAATTAAGTATTACCGGTCTGGCTGCAGGATCATACACCTATTATGTAAGCGTATCAGACAGCGATCATTGTGAAAATGCAGCTAACGCCCTGAAGGCAGCTCCGGTAACTGTAGCTGCGCAAATTGCGCCACCTGTACTTTCTCAGGCGTACGCGGTAACAACCGGCATACCATTGGTATTAACAGCCACCCCGGTATCCGGTGCCAATATTGAATGGTACAGCGATACCACGCAGGCACCTATTGCGGTAGGGAATTCCATTACCCTGCCACCGTTTACCAATCCGGGTGTGTTTACTTATTACGCAGGTGTAAAAACTACCGGTGGCTGTACGTCTTACCGTGTTCCTGTGGTGATTACTGTAACCGGCCCTGTTACTACTACCAGTTGTAACGTGCCCACCAGCCAGGTAACCGGAACCACTTTAGGTTGCATATTGTGTAGTGTTACAAACCCTGGGTTTGACATAGATACTATTTCTACTAATTTCACCCGCCTCAATATACCGGTAGGTTTATTGGGAGGATCAGTTTATCAACAACTTATCTTCCCTGCTGCAGGTGATGCAACAGATAGCATCCGTCTTGATCTCGCTTCCCCGGGCGGACTGGCAGATGTAAGCTTACTTGGAGGCGCCGTGGTTACCATTTATAATGGTGCAACGGTTGTAAGTACACACACCTTATCACAATTGGTCACTTTGAGATTATTGAGCGGTACCCGCTACTATGCTACAGTGGCCGCGGGTGGCGTATACGACCGGGTGGAAGTGAAACTTACCGGTGTAGCCAATTTGCTCAATTCCCTTGATATTTATGGTATACGTTCTCTTGTACCGGATCCTGTTATTACCGCCGGCAATGTAAATGTATGCGTTGGCCAGCCTGCTGTATTCACGGCTACACCTGCTGCGGGTACAACTGTTCAGTGGTATGCTGATTCAACCAGTAACATTTCCCTGGGTAGTCAACCGACATTTACTACCGATACATTGAGAACAGCCGGTACCTTTACTTATTATGTACAGGCAATGGACGGTACCTGCGCGAATCCAAATCGTATACCGGTTACCGTTACTGTAAATGCTTTGGGTACTGCAGCTGATATCACTGTTGCCGATACTACCAATGTTTGCGGAAGCGGTGCTGCCACACTCACACCAACTGCTGCAGGCGTAACAACTCCGGTATTCAAATGGTATACAGACGCCAATAAAACAACGCTTATTACAAACGGCGCTGTTATTGGCGGTGCTACCTTTACTATAAATGCAGCCGGCAGCCTCTCCGTTACCGGCCTCTCACTGGGTAACCATACTTATTACGTAAGCGTATCAGGTGCCAACCGTTGCGAAAATGCAGCCGGCAGCCTGAAACCTGCTACTGTAAAAGTAACTACCCCACCTGCACCTCCTACCCTGGTTCAGTCATACACCGTAACTACCGGGTTACCATTAACATTGGTAGCTTCACCTGCTCCGGGATCAACGATCGTTTGGTACCGCGATACTACGCAGGCATCCATTGGTAGCGGTAACTCTATTACGTTACCGCCGTTTACCACTCCGGGTGTATACAGCTATTTCGCGGGCGACAGCCTGCCAGGTGGTTGTGTTTCAAGCCGCGTGCTGATCACCATCACTGTAACGGGGCCTGTTACTACTACCAGCTGTAACGTACCTACCAGCCAGGTAACCGGAACTACTTTTGGTTGCGTGTTGTGTAGTGTTGTAAACCCAACCAACGACATCGATACTGTTAGTACTAATTTCACCCGCCTCAATATACCGGTAGGTTTATTGGGAGGTTCTGTTTATCAACAGCTCATCTTCCCCGGCTTAGGCGAAGCAACTGACAGCATTCGTTTTGACCTGGCTTCACCAGGCGGACTGGCAGACGTAAGTTTACTGGGCGGTGCAGTAGTAACTGTGTACAATGGCGCCACAGTGGTAAGCACACAGAATTTATCACAGTTAGTCACCCTAAGATTATTAAGCGGTAACCGTTACTATGCTACAGTACCTGCCGGTGGCGTGTATGACCGCGTAGAAATAAAATTAACCGGTTTAGCGAACCTGCTAAATTCCCTGGATATTTATGGTGTTCGTTCCGTTGTTCCGGATCCGGTTATTACCGCCAGAAATGTAGCGGTATGCGCTGGCCTACCTGCAGTATTCACAGCTACTCCGGCTGCAGGTACTACTGTTCAGTGGTATGCTGATTCAACCGGTGGCGTTTCCCTGGGTAATCAGCCTACCTTTACAACAGACACCTTAAGAACAGCCGGTACCTTCACCTACTATGTACAGGTAATGGATGGCACCTGCCCTAATCCAAACCGTATCCCGGTTACAGCCACTGTAAACCCATTAGCTACTGCGGCAGATATTACAATAGCAGATACTACAGCAAGCTGTGGTAGCGGACCGGCAGTGTTGACACCAACTGCGGCCGGTGTTACTACACCTGTATTCAAATGGTATGCAAATGCCAATAAAACCAATCCGATTACAAACGGTGCTGTTATAGGCGGCGCTACCTTCACCATCACCGCGGGCGGTCAGCTTAGTGTTACCGGTCTTACACCAGGCAATCACACTTATTATGTAAGTGTATCCGGTGCTAACCGTTGTGAAAATGCCGCCGGAAGTTTGAAAGCTGCGACTATCAAGGTCACCACCGCTCCGGCTCCGCCAACAGTAGTACAGAATTATTCCATCAGCACCGGGTTGCCGTTAACCATCACAGCAACTCCTGCTCCCGGCACTACCGTGTTGTGGTATAGCGATACCACACTGGCGCCGATAGCCACCGGCAATTCCATTACTTTGCCTCCGTTCGCAAGTCCGGGAGTATATACATATTATGTAGGCGATAGCCTGGCAGGTGGTTGTTTATCCAACCGCTTGCCAATCGTGATTACAGTAACCGGACCGGTTATACCTGCCAACTGTAATATGCCTACCAGCCAGGTAACCGGAACTACGCTGGGTTGCGTGCTGTGTAGCGTTGTTGATCCAAACAACGACATCGATTCTATTACTACTAATTTTACCCGCCTCAATATACCGGTAGGTTTATTGGGAGGTTCTGTTTATCAACGTCTCATCTTCCCTGCAGTACGCGCGGCATCAGACAGCATCCGTTTTGAGCTGGCTTCACCGGGCGGACTGGCGGATGTAAGCTTACTCGGTGGTGCAGTGGTAACTGTTTATAACGGAACAACCGTTGTAAGCACCAAAACATTATCTCAGCTGCTTACATTGAGAATATTAAGCGGTACCCGCTATTATGCCACTGTTCCGGCAGGCGGCGCTTATGATCGTGTGGAAATAAAACTGACAGGTGTTGCCAACCTGCTGAATTCACTGGACATCTATGATGTACGTGCCGTTGTTCCTGATCCTACCGTTACTACACAAAACCTGGTGGTATGTGCTGGTCAACCTGCCACATTAACTGTAACACCGGCCGCAGGAACAACTGTACGCTGGTATACTGATTCTACCACCACTATTGTAAAGAGCACTTCAAATACATATGTTACAGACACCCTGAAAACAGCAGGTACATTTACCTACTATGTTCAGGCAGTTGGCGCAAATGGTTGTGCGAATCCAAACCGTGTACCTGTTAGGGTAACGGTTAACCCGATCAGCCAGTCTGGTGATATCACGATCGCAGACACTACTACCGCCTGCACCAGCGGACCGGCAGTATTAACACCAACTGCACCGGGTGTTACAGCTCCTGTATTCAAGTGGTATAAAAATGCAAACAAAACATCTCCGATTACCAACGGCCTGGTAGAAGGTGCGGTAAGCTATGCACTGGACAGCACAGGTAACCTGACCATTACTGGTTTGACTGCCGGTGCTTATACATATTATGTAAGTGTATCCGGAACCGGTCAGTGTGAAAATGCAGCCGGTACGTTGAAAGCTGCAACAGTACGCGTAGTACCAGCTCCTGCTGCTCCGGTTGTAACCGGCGATGTAGTAGTAACTACTGGTGTAAAGGCTGTTTTAAGCGCGCAGCCGGTACCAGGTGCTACCATCGTATGGTATAGAGATGCAACTACTGTTCAGGGTATGGGTGACACCATCCAGGTAGGACCATTTAATACGCCGGGTACTTACACTTACTATGCAGCGGTAAGAATTGCCGGTGCCTGTGAATCTGCCCGCGCAGCTGTAAATGTGAAAGTAACAGGAGGTGTGATTCCTTCTCCGGATTGTAACGTTCCTACCAGTCAGACTTCAGGTACTACCCTGGGTTGTATCCTGTGTAGCGTAAATAATCCTACCAATGATATCGACAGTGTCAAAACCAATTTCACTACACTGTCTGTGCCTGTTGGTGCGCTCGGAGGCTCTGTATATCAACAGCTGATCTTCCCGCATGCAGGATCTGCAGCAGATAGTGTTCAGATACGTCTGGGTAACTCAGTAGGACTGGCGGATGTTAGTCTCCTGGGAGGTACACTGATCCGTCTCTATAATAATAATACACTGGTTAAAACAGACACCCTGTCAAGATTGCTTACCCTGCGTTTACTCAACGGTCAGCAGTTCCAGGCTACTGTAGTAGCTCCTGCTGCTTACGACCGGGTAGAAGTAAGAATGACTGGTGTACTGAACCTCCTGAATTCAATTGATATCTATGGTGCAAGGATCATATATCCTAAGGCAACTGTAAATACTACAAATGCCACCGCTTGTATCAACAGCAAGGCTACGCTTTCTGTAACACCAGCGGCCGGTACATCTGTACGCTGGTATGCTGATTCAACCAGCAGTACTGTATTAAGCACACAGAATACTTATACTACTGATACGCTGAAAGTAGCAGGTAAAGTAACCTACTATGTAGCGGTACTGGGCGGACCAGACAACTGTCCTAACCCGGATCGTATACCTGTAACCGTTACTGTTACACCCGCTCCTCCGGTACCAGGCGCTCCTGCTACCGTGAATATTTGTCCTGGTTCAAATGCTTCACTGCAGGTAACTAACCCGGATCATCAACTGACCTACAACTGGTACAATGTACCAACCGGAGGTACGAAGCTGAATACCGACAGTGGCTTTGTATTTAATGTAACAGCAGTTAACAGGGATACTACCTTCTATGTAGAAGCTGTTAGCAGTTGTGGTGCTGCATCAGGCAGACAAGCCATCAGCATTGTATTATCTGCTTCATTAAGTGCGCCGGTGGTAACACCAAACCCGGATTCAACGGTAGTAGGCAGACAAACTGCACTGACAGCTACTTCCAATACAGCTAATGTTCAGTTTGTATGGTATGCAAGTCAGGCAGGTAATGATAGCCTGTTTACAGGACCAGTATATACGCCTCCTGTATCCAATGTACAGGGAACCGTTACCTACTGGGTAGAAGCCAGGTTAACAGGTGGCGCTTCCTGCAAATCTATCAGGGTACCTGCTGTAGTAATATATGGCCCTGAACCAGGTCCGGATCCTGGCCCATGTGAAGGCGCTTCTACGCAAACAATCGGCGGCAGCGGATTACTCATACTGGGTAATGTGTACAATCCTGCCCTGGCGGTAGACGGTAGCCTGAGCACCGGATCTTCCCTGGTAATCAACCTGGGTGCATTGAACGCACAGGTATGGCAAAGAACTAAATTCAACGGAGTATCTGCTCCTGGAGATACTGTAAGGGTATGGTTGTCGAACCCAAGCCAGGTGCTTTCTGCAGCACTGTTGGGTGGCGTACAGTTAACAACTTACAACGGTACCACTCCTGGAGACTCTCTCCTGGTAAATAATCCGCTCATTAAACTCACTATACTGAGCAGCAAGAGACAAGCTATTCTCGAATTTGTACCGACTAAAGCATTTGATGCAGTAGAAGTAAAACTGAAATCAGGCATACTCGGTGCATTAACAACAGTAGACTTCAACTACGCGCAACGCGCACTGGCGGCTCCGAAAGTTCAGGCAACGCAGGTAACGGTATGTGCCGGCAACACTGCTAAACTGGATGTACAGAATCCTGTGGCTGGCGTTACATATCGCTGGTACAACAGTAAAGGTGTTTATCTCACAGGTAAAGATGGTGTATCCTTCACCACCGGTACCCTGACTACAGACACCGCCTTCCTGGTAGAAGCGTTCAGGAACAATTGCGCCAGCAGCGTTCGCACAAGAGTGGATGTGAAAGTGGTGGCAGCGCCTGCACCTCCTGTAGTACGTTCTGCAAATGTGGAAGTGTGCGCAGGATCTGATGCACAACTTGCTATCAACAACCCTGTGAGTGGCTATAGCTACGCATGGTACAATGTTGCTACCGGTGGAACCAGACTGAATCCGGTTCCGGACAGCGGCTTAACATTTACTGTGACCAACGTAACCGCACAGGCAACCTATTATGTAGAAGCTATCAACGACAGCTGTAATACAATATCTGCCACCAGAACGGCGGTTACCGTTAAAACAGGTACCTCATTGGCTCCGCCAACAGTAACACCTGTAAATGATACCGTTGTGATTGGTCAGCGTCCGCTGTTCATTGCAAAAGCAGATGCAGCGAATGCAGAATTCTACTGGTTCAGAACACAAACAGCAACAGACACCTTATTTAAAGGTGCATCTTTCGAAGGTCCTGCATCTACTGCCCTGGGAACCGTTACCTACTGGGTGGAAGCAGCCCTGCCGGGTGCAGCTACCTGTAAGTCTGCAAGAGTAGCAGTGAATGCTATTACTGTAACTCCGTCAGGTCAGGTACCATGCGAAGCCGCAACCGGACAAACAATAGGTGGATCTGGTTTGCTGGTGCTGGGTAATGTTTACAACCCGCAACTTGCAGTGGATGCCTTTACAAGCACCGGATCTTCCCTGGTAATCAACCTCGGAGCAATCAATGCAACGGTATTCCAGAAAGCAACCTTCAACGGATTATCTACTCCGGGTGATACCGTAAGAGTGAAACTGTCCAACCCAAGCCAGATCCTTTCTGCAGCGGTGCTCGGCAGTATACAACTCACTACATACAATGGCAATACACCAGGTGATTCAGTGCTGACGTCTAATCCAATTCTGCACCTGGATCTGCTGAGCGGCAACAGAAGTGCTATTCTGTGGTTTGTACCAACCAAACAGTTTGATGGTGTGGAAGTGAAACTCAGGTCAGGTATATTGGGAGCCTTACTCGATGTTGATTTCAATTACGCACAACGTGCCATTGCTCAGCCGAAAGTACAGGTGAACAACGCTACTATCTGTAAGGGTAAACAAGCTACCCTCAGCGTAATAAATCCTGCAGCAGGTATCACTTACAGCTGGTACAACAGCCAGGGTAACCACTTACTGGATAGCATTGCTTATGTAACACCAACCACACTCGATTCCGGAGTACATACTTATACAGTAGTACCAAGCAGAAATGGTTGTCCGGGTGCAGCATCAGCGGCCATCACAGTAACTGTTCAGGGATCTCCATCGGCTCCGGTTGCGGAAGCCAATAATGTATCTACCTGTCTGAATACACCAACTACCCTCAGGGTAAAAGCAGTAGCAGGGGTTCGGTACAACTGGTACGACGCAGCAACAGGTGGTGCAACACTGGTAACTAACAGTAATGAATATACTACCCCAGCCAGTCTGCAGGCAGGTACCTATAACTTCTATGTGGAAGCGGTGAACGCGGGTGGCTGCGCTAACGACAGCGGACGCACCAGGATTACCCTCACTGTAGACAGTGCATCAACAGCTGCCGATATTCAAATCACTGATAAAGTAATTTGTGCAGGCGATACAGCGGTATTAACACCAACTACCACTACAGTACAGAATCCTGTATTCAAATGGTATGCTAATGCCGACAGAACCGGTCCGATTACACAAGGTGTAAGCAGCGCGGGCGTATTAACTATCACAGGACTGACGCCGGGAACATACACCTACTATGTAAGTGTAAGCAACGCCGGCAAGTGTGAAAATAAAGCAGGTGACTTGAAAGCAGTAAAAGTAACGGTGAATAACACCGCCACTCCAACAGACATCGTAGCGGCAGATACAACTATCTGTGCAAATACTACGGTTAAACTCACGGCTGCTTCAACAACCGTAACAAACCCAATATTCAAATGGTATGCAGATGCAGCCCTGACAACATTCCTTGCTTCAGGCGCAACATATACTACCAGTGCCCTGAGCGCAACCTCTTCTTACTATGTAACTGTAGAAGGAAGCAACAGATGCGCAAATGCAGCCGGCAGCGCCAAAGAAGTGAAAGTGACAGTGAGTGATATACCGGCTCCGATTATTAGCGCATCAGCGATCAGCATTTGTGTAGGCGATACCGCAACACTGAGCATTCAGAACGTGGATAATACGCTGACCTACCGCTGGTATAGTGCGGCAACAGGCGGTACATTACTGTTCACCGGTCCGGTGTACAAGGTAACGGGCCTCACTGCTTCGAAAGACTTCTATGCAGAAGCTTCTCTGGGTGGATGTAGTAGTGCTGCCAGAACGAAAGTGTCAATAGGCGTAGGTGTTGCTCCAACCCCGATACTCGAAAACAATAATGTAACAGCATGTCAGGGTGGAACAGCGGTACTGAAAGTAACGTCTTCTGTGAATAATATCACATACAGATGGTATACTACATTAACCGGCGGAGTGGCTGTATTTACAGGACCAATCTTCACCGTGAATAATGTGACAGCTAATACAACCTATTATGTGGAAGCTACCGGTGATACTTCAAATTGTGGTAAACCTTCTGTAAGAGCTGCCGCGAAGATCAACGTGGTACCTGTACCACCGGCTCCTGTACTGGTAAGCAACAGTGCGGAAGTTTGTAAAGGTCAGAATGTAACATTGCAGATACAAAGTCCTGCAGCCGGTGTTACTTACGAATGGTTTGATGCAGCAACAGGCGGCAACAAAGTAAACGAAGGATCAACGTTTAATATCACGGCACTGGATTCTACAGTGAGCTACTACGTACAGGCATTGGTAAATGGAGGCTGCCCAAGCGCAAGCAGAACGAAGGCCACCATCACCGTGAAGAGCGTACCGGCAATACCTGCAATTTCATCCACTTCCCTGTTCATTTGTCAGGGAGGCAGTGTAACACTTTCTATTCAGAATCCAGTAGCAGGTGTAACCTACCGTTGGTACAACGCGGCATCTGGTGGTACGCTGCTTGCCACAGGCAATAGCTACACAACCGGTGCATTAAATACAAGTACCGATTTCTATGCAGAAGCTAACAATGGTAATTGCAGTAATAGTGTAAGAGCGAAAGTTTCAATAGGTGTAGGACAAGCACCAACACCAATCCTGGAAAGCAATGCACTCACTATCTGTATGGGAACTTCCGCTACACTCCGTGTAACTTCAGCTACCAACGGAGTAATCTACAAATGGTATACTTCTGCCGCAGGTAATGATTCTGTAGGTGTAGGACCGGTATTCCAGACAGGACCGCTCAATGCCAGCATGGATTATTATGTGGGTGCAACAGGAACTACAGGTCAATGCGGTAGTCCATCCGCAAGAGTGAAAGCTACTGTAACAGTAGTGGCACCACAAACAGCTCCGGATGTAGTAGCCTCTGCACTTAAAACATGTGCCGGCACTGGTGTTACCGTATCGGTGAAAACAATCAAACCTGGAGTTACCTATCAGTGGTACGACGCTGCAACGGGCGGCAACCTGCTCTCTTCTGACGCAGTGTACAGCGTACCGGTGGTTACTCAGAATACTACCTTCTATGTACAGGCAAATCTGGGAAGTTGCTCCAGCAGCAGAACAGCGGTGACAGTAACCGTTGACCCAACTCCGCCAATACCGGAAGTAAATGCTGATAACCTCACAACCTGCATAGGTGGTACCGTAACATTCAGTATCAAGGGTGCAGACGCTTCATTGACTTATCGCTGGTATGATGCGCAGAATAACGGCGTATTCCTCGCAAGCGGTACTTCATACGCAACGAAACCACTGGCAGCAAACACTACATTCTATGTAGAAGCACTGAACAGTCAGGGTTGCAGCAGCGGTCGCAAAGCAGTAACAGCAAATGTGAGAAACGATATAGATGCGCCATTGGCAGATCCGTTGACAGTATGTAGCGGACACACAGCGGTACTTTCTGTGAAAGGCAGACAACCAGGTATCATCTACAAATGGTTCAGCGCATCAACCGGAGGAACAGCCGTATTTACCGGTGCAGATTTCACTATCACACCAAGCGTAAGTACTGTATACTTCCTGGAAGCATCTACCAGCGGCGGTTGCATCAGTGCAAGCAGAACAAGGGTAGAAGTAACCGTGAATCCGTCGCCGGCTGCTCCTATAGTAACCAATGCAGTCATCAAGGTTTGCACCGGTCAAACAGCTACGCTCGGTGTACAGGGTCCGAATGGCGCCCTCACTTACAAATGGTATACTACCGCAACAGGTGGTACTGCTATCTCCACAGGTGCTTCTTATACAACACCGGCGGTAACAGCTAACCAGATGTATTACCTGGAAGCATCCAGCAGCAATGGTTGTACAAGTCCAACACGTACTGCGGTGAGCGTTGAAGTAATACTTCCACCAGCCGGACCACGTGTAACCGGAAACGATCCGATATGTCCGGGCAGCACAGCAATACTGATGGCTACTTCCACCACTCCGGATGTTGATTTCCGCTGGTACTCCGTAGCAACTAACGGTACGCCGATAACCACAGGTGCAACATTTGTTACACCAGCGCTGAATGCCAATACTACTTACTATGTAGAAGCATTTACAGCAGGTGGTTGCACCAGCTCCGCCAGAACAAGGGTAGATATCAGCCTGGCACAACCACTGCCTGCACCGGTTGTAACAGTGGACAACACTACGGCTACATCTATTACCTTCCGCTGGTCACCGGTTACAGGAGCACAACGTTACGAAGTAACAGTAGACAACGGCGTCACATTCATAGCGCCAAGCTCAGGTGCAACTGGTACCACACATACTATCTCCGGTCTGCAGCCAAATCAGAGTGCTACGATCCAGGTACGTGCCATCGGGGCATCCACCTGTCAGAACAGTGCACTGTCTGCCGCAGTAACGGATAAAACGAAGAACCCGCAAGGCAATAACATCTATATACCGAACCTCTTCAGCCCGAACGGCGATGGTATAAATGATATCGAGTATGTATATGGAACCGCCATTGCACAGCTTGAATTCAGGATCTACAACCAGTGGGGTCAATTGGTATTCACATCGAAAGATCAACGTCAGGGATGGGATGGTACCATGAGCGGACAGAAACAACCGGTAGGCGTATATGTATGGATAGTGAAGGCTACCATGCAGGATGGTACGGTGATCACGAAGAAAGGTAACGTAACCCTCATGAGATAATGATGATTCATCAGCAAGATCAAATCAAAAATAAAACCGGGGTGCTGCAAAGCATCCCGGTTTATCCAGAAATACTTAAAAATGTTCCTATGAAAAGGATTTTTATAGTTGCAATGATTTTATGGAGCAGCTTATTGCCCCGCACTTCTGTTGCCCAGGTTGATCCGCACTTTTCGCAATACTATGCGTACCCGTTATGGCTTAACCCTGCTCTTACAGGCGTGATAGACGGTGATTACCGCATTAGTGCCGACTATCGTAATCAGTGGGCCAATTACGGGAAACCATTCTCCACTGTGGGTATTTCTGCAGATGCCGCTACGGATAAGAATATAGGCGTAGGTATTAATGTAATGAACATGTCGGCAGGTGATGCAGGCTATAATTTCTTCAATGCAATGGCCAGCGTTTCTTACACCGGTGTGAAATTTGGCCGTACCAAAACCAGCCAGCTGGTGTTCGGGATCAACGCAGGGTTGATCAACAGAAGGCTGGATCCTGCTAAATTCCAGACCGGCAGCCAGTATCAGCCGGTAACCGGTTTTGATCCCAGCATATTTAACGGGGAGAATGTAAGCAATACCACGTCCAACCAGTTTGACGCAGGAGCAGGTGTAGTATTTTTTGATGGTAATCCAAATCATACATTAAATCCATTTGCTGGATTTGCAGCACAGCATCTTACACAACCAAAGGATCCGTTTTCCTCCGATGGCACTGAAAGAAAGCTGCCGGTAAGATACCTGGTACACGGTGGTACCAAAATCAGGCTGAATGATGCCGTAACCCTTACTCCTACCGGACTTTACATGAGACAAGGAAATGCCGAAGAAATTGTGGCGGGTATGTATGCCCAGCTGATGGTAAATCCTGAATTCGATTTCCTGGTGGGAGGTAACTATCGCTTCAATGATGCCGTAATTCCTTTTGCCGGTTTCCATTTCAAAAGCTTTGTACTGGGATTAAGCTACGATGCCAATACCTCCAACATGCGCCGCCTGGTAAATGGCAGCCAGAGCTTTGAAATATCACTCTCTTTTATCAGCCGCAAAAGAAGAATGCTTAACGAAGAATACTTTATTTGTCCCAGGTTATAATTTATCAAAAACCGGATCAGAATGGAGGCAAAAACATATACAGAAAAAAGAAATGGAACCCTCATGAAAAAAATTACACTCTGTTGGCTGGTGGTTTTTACAGGAATAATTGGCTCCCTACAAGCGCAGTATGTTTATGATTTTAAACATACTGCAGACGTTTTTTACGGCTCACGGGATTATTATTCCGCGGCACAGTACTACAATAAAGCACTGGGCACTTTCAAAATCAAGCCAGAGCAGGTATTACCCTATACAGTTGCCGGCGCTCCTCCCAGTGGTAAACTGAAGGATTATCAACAGGTGGTAGCCAGGCTGGCTGAATCTTACCGGCTCTTCTACGACTATGGTAATGCAGAAACCTGGTATGCGCAACTGGTTGGCTTTAATAATCCGGCATATCCCCAGGCCCGGTACTGGTACGCCATCTGCCTCAGGAACAATGGAAAATACCAGGAGGCACTGGATGAATTTAAAAAATTCAAACAAAGCTATACCGCCGCCGATGAACTGTCTGTAAGAACCCCGCTCGAAATTGCCTGCTGTGAATTCGCACTCTCTGAAGCCAATAAGGAACCAAGATTTACGATCGTAAAAACTGCCGGTAATGTTAATGAAGGCGGTGCAAACTATGCGCCGGTGATCCTGGATCCGGGCACTTTAATGTTTACCTCTTCCCGTGCGGAAAATCCACCGCTGCCTACCACTGTTAAGCAGCCCACCACAAAAAAACAAGCAAAAAAAGGAACCCCATATGTAAATGATCTTTACACTGCTACCGGCAGCGGCAATACCTTCGATAACAGCCAGAAGCTGAAAATCCCTACCACTAAAGGATTCGACCAGGGAGTATCTGCCATCACCCCGGATGGTAACTCTCTGTATATCACCCGCTGGTCGATGAAAGATGGCGTGAAACAATCCGCTATCTATTTCAGCAGTCGCCAGAATGGGGTGTGGTCTGAACCAAAAATATTAGGCGACAATGTAAACGTTACAGGGTATAACTCTATGCAGCCCTATATCACTGCCGATGGAAAATACCTGCTGTTTGCATCCAACAGACCCGGAGGTATGGGCAAAAATGATTTGTGGTATTGCATCATGACCAACGGCACGCCCGGTGGCGCCCGCAATATGGGTACAGCCATCAACACAAAAGATGAGGAACAGGCGCCATTCTATGATGCAGAGAAAAATCTGCTCGTATTCAGCACCGATGGTCGCGTAGGTTTGGGTGGGCTCGATTTCTTCCAGAGCGAGGGCGACTTCGGTACCTGGTCGGCCCCGGTTAATATGGGTAAACCATTGAATTCTCCTAAAGATGATATCTATTATACGGCACTGGATAATACACATCCCTTTGCAGCAGGCTTCATCAGTTCCGACAGGGAATCTATCTGCTGCCTGGAAGTATTCAGCATTAACCGCATCCGCAAAATAGCAAGTGGGTTGATCATCGACTGCGATACCCATCTGCCGCTGGAAGGCGCTACCGTTACCTTATTGGATACAGTGAGAAGAAAAACAATCCGCAAAGTTACACTGGACGCCACCGGAAGGTATACCTTTGAAGTGGATCCACAACGCTTTTACAAAGTGATTGCTGAAAAAGACAACTACTTCACCAAAACACTCTATTTTAATACAGATTCATTGGTGAGGATAGATTCTATGGACAATCCCACCCTTTGTCTCAAGCATTACGAAATAGAAAAACCAATTGTACTTAATAATATCTACTACGATTTCGGAAAGGCAACGCTCCGTCCGGAATCTAAAGCAGTATTGGATACAGTGGTTGATATGCTGAACGATAATCCGAAGTTAACGATCGAGATGAGCGCACATACCGATAGCGTAGGCTCCGTGAAATTCAACGACAAGCTGTCCCAGGCCAGGGCTCAATCCTGCGTGGATTACCTGATCAGCAGGGGTATTGCTTCGGAAAGGCTCATCGCTAAAGGTTACGGTAAATCCAAACCAATTGCACCAAACTCACTGCCTAATCATAAAGACAATCCAGAAGGACGTCAGCTTAACCGCAGAACTGAATTCAAGGTATTAAAAAGACAGGTTCAGGTAAAGGTGGAAGATGATGGTAACAGCAGTAGTCAATAAAAATTTTCCCTTAAACCGGCTGTTTGGCCGGATCCTTCCATATCCTGTAATAACCATTTAGAAAGCCGGCCTCCTGGTCGGCTTTTTTATTTAATGATTTTCGATATCTGAAAGAATTTATTTAATTAGGAATCCTTCTTAAATAAAATACAGGAGAAAGCATGTTCATTACTATGAACATGCTTTCAATAGTTCTAATGTAAATTTTCAGACTTTAGAATTAGTTGCTTTTACCAAAGAGGCCAATAGCAATGGTATCAGCGGCTTTCATTACTTTCAGATGGGAACTGAGTTCTATCGCATTGTTATACTTGAATGCAGTATCTTTCTGAATACCGCCTGGTTTTGAAACCTTGATAGATTTTACTTTCGTTAAGAGATCTATCTTCAGTGCAGCACCGGTTCCTTTAAACGTTCCTTTAAGCAGGGTATCTGTTTTGGGAGCCGCAGCAGTGCCAGCAATCAGGTAAACGCCATGATCCGCGTCTTTAATGTTTTTAGTAAGATTCAATACAACGTTCACACTACTATCAGTGTTCTCGGTGATGGTAATATCACCTACCTTTTTATCTTTATCAGCACCGGATCCTTTCAGTTCAAACGACTTGGAACGTGGTGTTGGAGGAGGTGGTGTTGGATTATCATCATCTTTGCAGGAGCTTACAGTAATACCCAATACAGTAGCGATCACTACTCCCGTCAGGAGTGTGTTTTTGTTGAACATAAGCATGATTTCAGTTTTTATAAAGGTTTTACAATTGTAATTTTGTAATTGTAATGTTTGTGATTGTGATGTTGTTTTAATATAGGTTTTCAGCGCTTACTTGGAATGTTAAACGGAAGTGAAAATGAAAAGTTACAGCTATAGGTAAAGTATTTTTTAAATATTTTTTTTCACCTGCCTGTAACCTTTACGTATCATGGATCGTAGCGATCGTATTTTCTTTTCATGAAGAAATATCTGTTATAACTGATGTTAACCTGCGCATTTTTAAAGATGGTTTTTGATGATTGAAAAATTAAATTACATTTGCGGAGCATCATGAGATGCCAGAACTGACAGCATATGAAAATTTATTAAGACCACGGTAGTTCCGCTTGTCGCCCTTCCACTTTTCCTGTTTTAGTTTGCAGTGCGGATAATGCACTGTTCCTCGTTATTATTTTCAAAAGTAAATTATGCCTCTTTTAACGAACGCGCCACAGCGTACACGTCGTTTTTTTCAATTATTTAAGATAGCCGTTACCGGTAGTGAAAAAGAGTTTACAACAGGAAGTATCGACCGGGCTATATTCCTGCTTTCCATTCCCATGATCCTTGAAATGGCGATGGAGTCACTGTTTGCGGTAGTCGATATTTATTTTGTGAGTCATTTGGGTGTAAACGCCATCACTGCAGTAGGGCTTACAGAATCCGTGCTCACGCTGGTATATACCGGCGCTATGGGGTTAAGCATGGCGGCCACCGCTATGATTGCCCGCAGAACCGGCGAAAAGGATCCTGATGCCGCAGCGCATGCAGCCATGCAATCCTTATACCCGGGATTGGTTATTTCTGTGCTGATAAGTTTGGCGGGAATATTTTTTGCGAAAGATATCTTACTGGTAATGGGCGCCGCCAAAGAAGTAGCCGACTACGGTTACGTATATACGCAGATAATACTTGGCGGCAACATCGTGATCATTTTATTATTCCTGATCAACGGCATCTTCCGCGGGGCTGGCGATGCGGCCCTGGCCATGCGGTCGTTATGGATTGCGAACGGACTGAATATTATATTGTGCCCGCTGTTAATTTCGGGATGGGGACCAATTCCTGCCTTAGGTCTGAAAGGCGCTGCTATTGCCACTTTTATCGGAAGAGGCACGGGCGTGATATACCAGTTGTATCACCTGGTAAAAGGAAAGGACCTGATCCGCATTACGAAAAAGCATCTGGCTCCGGCGTTTCCATTGATTGGCGCCATTCTTAAAATTGCAGCCGGCGCTACTGCGCAAATGCTGATAGCTTCTGCCAGTTGGATTTTCCTGGTGCGCATTATTTCTCATTTTGGAAAAGATGCCGTAGCAGGATATACCATTGCCATCAGGGTGGTGATCTTTACTATATTACCCGCCTGGGGAATGGCTAATGCAGCAGCAGCACTGGTAGGGCAAAACCTTGGTGCGCAACAACCCGGGCGGGCCGAAAAATCGGCCTGGAGGGCGGCCTTCTTTAATATGATCTTCCTGGGTGTGGTAGCGGTTGTATTTATGGTGTGGGCGCCCGCCATTATTGGCTTCTTTACAACCGATCCGGTTGTAATCACCTATGGCGTGCAATGTATCCGGTTAATGAGCGCTGGTTACGTGTTTTTTGCCTATGGCATGGTACTTACCCAATCTTTCAATGGCGCCGGCGATACGCGTACGCCTATGTTGATCAACATGTTTATTATGTGGCTATTCCAGATGCCGTTGGCCTATACGCTGGCTATCCTGCTAAAAATGGGACCGGTAGGGGTTTTCTGGGCGATGGCTATATCTGAGTCTACCTCCGCTTTGGTGGCTATATGGCTGTTTCGCCGGGGTACCTGGAAGCAGGTGAAGATTTAGCTTCCTGCTTTCTGTATAAGTAGTTACCTTTGCGAGGTTTGCATTAAATTTTAACATAATAAAAATAACTCAATAAGCATGTCACTCACAGTCGTAGGTACTATGGCGTTCGATGAAATCGAAACCCCCTTTGGAAAGTCAGGTAAAATCATTGGTGGTTCCGCCACCTACATCGCATGGGCAGCGTCTAACTTTGTTCAGCCTATTAACCAGGTGTCTGTAATAGGTGAGGACTTCCCGGCTTCAGAACTGGATGCGTTGACTGCTAAAGGAGTGGTATTGGATGGTGTGCAGGTGAAGAAAGGTGAAAAATCGTTCTACTGGTCAGGCAAGTATCACATGGATATGAATACCCGTGATTCACTGGCAACAGAACTGAATGTACTGGCCGATTTCCAGCCTGTTATCCCGGAAAGCTACCAGGGAAGTGAGTTCCTCATTCTCGGTAACCTTACCCCACAGGTGCAGATGAGTGTACTGGATCAGTTGAAAGAACGCCCTAAGCTGATAGTGATGGATACCATGAACTTCTGGATGGAAGTAGCACTGGACGATTTGCTGAAGGTATTAAAAAGAGTGGATGTGCTGATGGTAAACGATGGAGAAGCCCGTCAGCTGAGCGGTGAATACTCTTTGGTGAAAGCTGCCCGTAAAATTATGTCTATGGGTCCCCGTTACCTGATCATCAAGAAGGGAGAACATGGCGCATTATTATTCTCCGGAAATCATGTATTCTTCGCTCCTGCTATGCCACTGGATGATGTATATGATCCAACCGGCGCTGGCGATACTTTTGCAGGAGGTTTCATAGGCCACCTGGCTAAAACAAAGGATATTTCCTTTGAAAACATGAAAACCGCTATCATCGTAGGTTCTGCTATGGCTTCTTTCTGTGTGGAAAAGTTTGGAACTGAACGCATCCGCGAAATTACGCACGAAGATATTGCGGCCCGCCTGGAGCAGTTTGTTCAGCTGGTGAATTTTGATATTGACCTGGTATAGTGAATGTATCGCCTCCGGCGACTGATTATATTGATTTTTATAAAAGATTAAGGGAGATATAAGCGAAGCCCGCATATATCTCCCTTAATCTTTTATAAGAATCCCAAAGGGATCCCCTGCTTATTTATAAATATTATTGAGGATAGCTGCCAAACGCAACCCACCTTTCAGCAACTGCTGATTCAGGTCCTTCACAAAAACATAATTATACCGGTAGCTGAGCTTGGCATCGGGCTGCGTATAGGCATATACCTTGTCGGAGAGCTGGTGCGAGTCAAACATCCAATCGGCGATGGAGCCCTGCTGTATGGTCTTAATTTCCGCTGCAGATGCGATGTCCAGCGCTTTGGTGTATTCTGTATAACTCAACTGCTGGAAATCGATCAGTTGTTCATCCCATACCTTATGCAGATTGGAAGGTTTATCGAACCACATTACTGCAATTTTGTTGCCGCCCATGTCTTCGTCACGGCCTACGTGCAGGGGCTGATGCATATCCCCCATCATATGAACCAGGAAAGTGAGTGCAAACCGTTGTTTGTCTTTCGGCAGGTTACGGTTTTTCAGCTCCTTTATCATGGCCTGTGTTTGCGTGTACAGGTTTTCATCGTTAGCTGCATTCAGCAGCTCATCAAACTTTGCCCGGTCGATATTGCCGGGAAAATCGAGGTAGTGCCATTTACTGGTGTGATCGTACTGGTGGGTGGTGTCTGATTTGATGAAATCGGGCCAGTTGGCGATCATGGCCAGGCTTTCGCGGCCCAGGATGTTGGTAATTGCTTTGCGGGCTTGGGGGGTAAGGTGAAGCCAGGCTATTTCGGCGGTAATACGGTGGCCGTTAGGGCCCCAGGCAAAAGTGGCAAGGGGTAACAGGAAGGCCAGTATCAGCCCCGTTAAAATTTTTTTTCTCATAAGTCCTTTCTTGATTGTGGCAGCAAAATTAAAGCTTCTTTTTTAACACTTTCACTTCCATATTCTTAGTATTTTTACAGATACTTCTCAAACAGAAATTTCAATATGTCTTTTAATATACATGCTCCATACGCTCCAGCTGGTGACCAGCCGGAAGCGATCAAACAATTAACAAAAGGAATAGAGGAAGGCGAACCGTTTCAGACGCTGCTGGGGGTAACCGGCTCCGGTAAAACTTTTACCGTGGCTAATGTTATCCAGCAGGTGCAACGCCCTACCCTGGTGCTGACCCATAACAAAACACTCGTAGCACAGCTTTACGGCGAACTCAGGCAGTTTTTCCCGGACAATGCGGTAGAATATTATGTTTCCTATTATGATTATTACCAGCCGGAAGCTTATATGCCGGTGAGTGATACCTATATAGAAAAGGACCTGGCCATTAACGAGGAGCTGGATAAGCTCAGGCTGAAAGCCACTTCCAACCTGCTTTCCGGCAGAAGGGATATTATAGTGGTAGCCAGTGTTTCCTGTATTTATGGTATCGGTAACCCTACCGACTATGAAAATGGTATCATCCGTATCCAGAAAGGACAAACCGTAAGCCGCAACACCTTGCTGCATAGCCTGGTAAACTCCCTGTACAGCCGTACTACCGGCGATTTTAACCGGGGTAACTTCCGTGTAAAGGGCGATACCCTGGATATTAACCTGCCCTATGTGGATTATGGTTACCGGATTACTTTTTTTGGAGATGAGATAGAAGAGATAGAAACCATTGATGTACAGAACAGTAAGCGGATCACGGTGGTAGACAACGCGGCCATTTTTCCTGCAAACATGTACCTGGCTCCAAAGGACATGATGCAACAGATCATATATGAAATACAGGATGAACTGAAGGCGCAGGTGGAATATTTTAAGGCTAATGGAAAGCTGATAGAGGCACAGCGTTTATCCGACAGGGTAAACTATGATGTGGAAATGATCCGTGAGCTGGGTTATTGCAGTGGTATTGAAAACTATTCCAGGTTCCTGGACCGTCGTAAGCCTGGCGCCCGGCCCTTCTGCCTGTTGGATTATTTCCCGAAAGATTTTCTGCTGGTGGTGGATGAAAGCCATGTGACCATCCCGCAGATTGGCGCCATGTACGGAGGGGACAGGTCCCGTAAACTGAACCTGGTGGAATTTGGCTTCCGTTTGCCTTCTGCGCTGGATAACCGTCCGCTGAATTTTTATGAATTTGAGAATCTGGTGAACCAGGCCATATTTGTGAGTGCCACCCCCGGCGATTATGAGTTGAAGAAAACAGAGGGCGTGGTAGTGGAACAGGTGGTGCGTCCTACAGGCTTGCTGGAGCCGCCTATTGAAGTGAGGCCCAGTGTGAACCAGGTGGATGACCTGCTGGAGGAAATAGACAAGCGGGTGCAGAAGGGCGACCGTGTGCTGGTAACCACGCTGACAAAGCGCATGGCCGAAGAAATGGACAAATATCTAGGACGTATTAATATTAAGTCGCGTTATATCCACTCCGAGGTGGACACCCTGGAACGTATTGAGATATTACGTGACCTGCGGTTAGGTAATATAGATGTATTGGTAGGCGTGAACCTGCTGAGGGAGGGATTGGATTTGCCGGAAGTGTCGCTGGTAGCTATTCTGGACGCGGATAAGGAAGGATTTCTGCGCGATGAGCGCTCTCTCACGCAAACGGCAGGTCGTGCGGCGCGTAATGTGGACGGGCTGGTGATCTTTTATGCTGATAAGATAACGGAGAGCATGCAGCGTACTATTGATGAAACGGATCGCCGCCGCGAGAAGCAGGTAGCATTTAATATAGAGCATAATATTACTCCCCGCACCGTCCGTAAAAGCAAGGAGCAGATCATGGGGCAAACTTCTGTACTGGAAATCAAGCACTTCGATGAAAATTCGCCAATGGCTATCCATGATGAGGTGCAGTTGGTGGCAGAAGATGCGATGGCGTATGCGAAATCCTCTGCGGCCAGTGTAAAAACTATCCCGCAGATGGAGAAATCCATTGCCAAAGTGAAGAGGGATATGGAGAAGGCAGCCCGCGATCTTGATTTTATGGAAGCCGCCCGTTTGAGGGATCAGATGTTTGCAATGGAGCGCGAATTACTTGAAATGAAACAATAATCGGCTTTGCAAATTCAGAACATCACATGTAATTATTTATAATATAAATTAGTTGTTCCAGCAATTAAAGTAATAAATTAATAATTTGTATATATTTATTTATCAGGTGATTACGTAGCTTCCTCCCTTATTACAGTAGCGCGTGCACCTGGTAATTTTGAAAATTGTTAACCTTTCCTTAATATTCTTCTAATGATATTGATATTCAACTATTTACGTTAGTATTTCAGCTCTATAAAAACCCAGATATCTTAAAAAATAATAATTAATATTATTATAAATTATAATATCATTGATTTAATCCTAATTATCGCACCTCTTATTCAAATATTTCTATTTTTAGACCCTTCTATTTGATGTTTTAAATTTCGGACCTACTTTTATTTAAGAAATTTAAAAATCAAACGCTATGAAGAAAATATCTTTTCAGGACTATCTCCCCTTCATTTTCCTTGCGCTTATCGCAATAGTTGGAATTTTTATGCCTGCCCTCCCGAATTTTGCTGATGCCAGCAAATATAATTCCGCTGATATCGCCTGGATTCTTGTAGCATCGTCCCTGGTATTTTTGATGACTCCCGGTTTATCCTTCTTTTATGGAGGCATGGTAAATAAGAAGAACGTGATTTCTACCATGATGCAAAGTTTCATTGCTACCGGTTTAATCAGTATCGTTTGGTTAGTAGTTGGATTTAGCCTGGCGTTTGGTAAATCTGTAAATGGTATCATTGGAGATCCCCGCACATTTTTTATGTTTCAAAATGTAGGGTCAGGAGCCCCCTGGAGCCTGGCCCCCACTATTCCGCTGTTACTGTTTGCACTCTTCCAGATGAAGTTTGCAATCATTACTCCTGCGTTGGTGGTAGGAGCAGTAGCGGAAAGGATCCGTTTCACTTCATATGTATTGTTCATGGTATTATTCAGTTTGCTGGTGTACGCACCAATTGCACACTGGACCTGGCATCCTGATGGCATCCTGTTTAAATTAGGTGTACTGGATTTTGCCGGCGGTACTGTAGTACATATTTCTGCAGGTTGCGCTGCCCTGGCAGGTGCCCTGGTACTGAAAAGAAGAAAGGATCATATCGAAAAGAAAGAATTACAACCTGCAAATATTCCCTTTGTATTACTGGGTACCGGTTTACTCTGGTTCGGCTGGTTCGGTTTCAACGCAGGTTCTGCTTTGAGCGCCAACGCCCTCGCTGCTTCAGCTTTCGCTACTACTAACACAGCTACTGCTGCTGCCGGTTTATCATGGGTATTTTTTGATGTAATCCGCGGACGGAAACCATCTGCACTCGGCTTCTGCATCGGTGCGGTAGTTGGTCTGGTGGCCATCACTCCTGCTGCTGGTTTTGTTGCTATCCCGCAAAGTATATTCATCGGTTTCATTGCCGCTATCATTTCTAACATCGCAGTACACTGGAAATCTAAAACCAGCATTGATGATACACTCGATGTATTCCCTTGCCACGGTTTAGGTGGTATGGTAGGTATGCTGCTCACCGGTATCTTCGCTACCAAAGCAGTAAACGAAGCTGGTACCAACGGATGGTTCTATGGTAACTTCGAGCTGTTCAAAAACCAGGTACTGGGTCTGTTGCTGGTAGTAGGTTACAGCTTCGCAGTATCTTACGGTATCTTCAAACTCATCAACCTGATTCACCCACTGCGTGTATCTGAAGAAGAAGAAGAACTGGGACTGGATGTTACTCAGCACAACGAAAACTATCACCCTTCTATGATCAGCGTATCCGACAACGGTTCCCTGAAAGAAGAAGATGAACTGATTCACTCCTGAGACAGGACACCTTTCACAGGTATCAGAAAAGAGTTACAGTTCTTTGAGTACGATCTTTATCAACTTTATTAAACGCATATACTTTACGTTGTAAGAACCTGGAATGGATAATTGGTAGTTAAACTTGCTGTAAATAAGTGAAACTCGCACCAATCATTAATTACTGATTATCCATTCCTTCTATTTTCTGAATGTAGCATCAGGAATATTAGCACGCACCCCCCGAAACAATCCGTGAGAAAAGGCCGCATTAGTACTTACCATTTTATCAACCAAATTTATAAGTATGAAAAGAATGTTAACGACCTTGTTTGCCATGGGCAGCACTCTGGTTGCCATGTCACAATCCACGACAGATAGTACATCTGCTCCCGCTTTCAAATTATCAGGATCTGCAGATGTGTATTACAAGTACAATCTCAACGGAAATTACACTGATAATAAAACCAGTTTTACCAATTCCCACAACTCCTTTGAATTGGGAATGGTATCACTAAAAGTAGAACACGGATTCAAAAATGGTAGCATCGTAGCCGACCTCGGCTTCGGTAAAAGAGCCGGTGAGTTTTCCTATAACGATGTACCCGGTTCTTCCAATGGCCTGTCTATGGCTATCAAACAATTGTATGTTTCTTACCAGGTAGCTGAAAAAATAAAACTAAGCCTCGGTAGCTTCGCTACACATATTGGCTACGAACTGGTAGATGCTTACGCCAACAGGAACTATAGCATGAGCTATATGTTTAGCTATGGCCCTTTCTTTAATACAGGTGTGAAGGCAGACATTGCACTCACTTCCTCTTTAAGCGCTATGGTAGGCGTGTTTAACCCTACAGATCTGAAATCAGTTAGCCTTAACAGCCACAAATATATTGGTGCTCAGCTGGGCTTTGCTCCGGCAGAAACACCTGTTAAATTATACCTGAATTACCTGGAAGGAAAAGATACCTTCGGTATTCAGAACCACCAGGTAGACCTGGTAGCCACTTACCAGATCAATACTGTATTCGGTTTGGGTTATAACGCTACCTACAGCACCTATACCGACACACGTGCACCCAAAAGCACCCGCGAAAACGCAAAATGGTGGGGCAATGCACTGTACGTAAACCTTGATTTCACTGAAAAATTTGGTTTAACGGTTCGTGGAGAATATTTCAGTGATAAAGACGGGCTTAAAGTTTTTGGAGCCGTACCGGATGGCGGTAATGTAGTTGCCGGTACACTCACCTTTAATTATAAGGTAGGAAACCTTACTATTATGCCAGAGTTTAGGCTGGATAAGGCTTCTGCAGATATTTTCAGCAAGTCGGACGGTAAACCTGCTGATATAACATCCAATGTTTTATTAGCCGCCACCTATCACTTCTAAAAGTTGCATTCAAACAGATGCAGGAGTTTGCCACGGGAAGAGATCGCCTTCCGGCAAATATCCTGTATCTGTTTTTTTAGAACCCCTCCGGATGGCCCCTCAAAATTCAAAAAACCATAAATGATTTGTATTATCTTGTTGGCAAAAAGAAGTAATGTTGCAGCCGTCCACGTTAAAATTTCTTAAGTCACTCAGGCTGAATAATAATAAAGTCTGGTTCGACGAGCACAAAACCGAATACATGGCCGCCAAGGCCGATTTTGAAAGTATGGTACAGCAGCTGATAGATGGTTTGGCAAGACAGGATGCCACCATGCAGGGCCTCCAGCTGAAAGATTGTGTTTTCCGTATTTATAAAGATGTGAGATTTTCGAAGGATAAAACCCCTTATAAAGTAAATATGGCCGCTTCTTTCCAGGCCGGTGGAAAAAAATCTACCCTTGCGGGGTATTATTTTCACCTGGAACCGGGAGGAAACAGTTTTGCCGGCGGCGGTATCTGGATGCCTGCTGCACCCCAGCTAAAAAAATTACGACAGGAAATCGACTATAACTTCCAGGAATTTGAACAACTGATCTCCAATAAAGAATTCATCAAACATTTCGGGAAAATTGAGGGCGACGCACTGAAAACAGCTCCGCAGGGCTACCAGCCGGACAATCCCGCTATAGCCTATCTGAAACTGAAAAGCGTGATCGTTTCCCATCCCTTTACAGATGAAAGCAGTACACAACCCGCAATAGTAAGAGAAATTCTGAAAACTTTCGCCCTGATGCAACCCCTGCTGCAATTTATCAATCGCGCAATGGACTAAAGCTAAAAAAGTGGTTTATTGGTTTACATAAGGATTTCATACCTCTCTTAAACCAATAAACCACTTCCCCCTGGTTACTCCAGGATTAATTCTTGTGAATCAGGAATTCGAACGGCCGCGCTTTGCGATTCTTTAAAAGATTTTCCTTGTCCGTACGCGCGTGAGCAAAACGTTGATTGTAAACATTGGCCACCTCTATAATAGGTATAATTCCGTCAAGCGTATCCTGCTGATCAACGATGTTCATGATCCTGGATACTTGTGAAGAGAAATTAGTGCTCCACTCTTCGGTGAACTTGTGCATTAACAGAAGCTCTCGATTGGTGTTGGTTTTCATAGGACTTAAGGGTGTTTTCTGATTAGAAAATAACGAAAAATACCGGCATCTCTAAAATTGGACTTCTCTTCTTTTTCAAAGAGTTAAGTTGGCATAGGATTATTACTACCAAAATTGGATTTTATCCTGCACAAATCAATACTACTTCCGTGTAATTTTTAAGTTTTATGTGTTATGCTTTTGTAAAACGCGCAAAAAAGAGCAAGCGGTAAAATGCTTGCTCTTAACGAGTTATAAATATATTTTCGTATAGTCATATACGGGAGGTGCTATTAAGAGTGGTATACCCCTTAATTACATAGCACAACAGTATGATTACAGCCAGTTTTTACTGCTAAGGTATTCTGCTATCTGTACGGCATTGGTAGCTGCTCCCTTGCGAAGGTTGTCTGCTACTATCCACATATTCACTGTTTTAGGCTGTGTTTCATCCCTGCGGATACGGCCTACAAACACTTCATCTTTATCGTGTGCATCCTTTGGCATCGGGTATAAAGCCTTAGACGGATCGTCTACAACTATTACTCCTGGCGTTTTTTCAAGCAATGCTCTCAGTTCTGCCACATCGTATTCATTTTCAAACTCTATGTTCACCGCTTCACTATGACCACCCATCACCGGAATACGTACAGTCGTAGCCGTTACCAGGATGCTGTCATCTCTCATAATCTTCTTGGTTTCATTTACCATCTTCATCTCTTCTTTCGTATAGCCGTTATCGAGAAACACGTCTATCTGCGGAATAACATTCAGATCTATCGGATAAGCATATGCCATTTCACCGGTGATGCCTTGTCTTTCATTCATCAATTGGGTTACTGCCTTTACACCGGTACCGGTTACCGACTGGTAGGTAGATACTACTACCCTTTTGATTTTATATTTTTCGTGCAGGGGTTTCAGCACCAGCACCATCTGGATAGTAGAACAGTTAGGATTGGCAATAATTTTATCTTCCTGCGTAATGGCATCGCCATTTACTTCCGGCACTACCAGTTTCTTGGTAGGGTCCATTCTCCAGGCGCTGGAATTATCAATTACCGTAATACCTGCGGCTGCAAATTTAGGCGCCCACTCCAGGGAGGTACTGCCACCGGCAGAAAAGATAGCCACATTTGGTTGCATGGAAATCGCCGTATCAGCACTTACCACCTTCCAGGTCTTGCCCTTAAATGTTACTTCCTTACCAACGGACTTCTCGGAAGCCACGGGAATCAATTCAGTAACGGGAAAATTTCTTTCCGTTAACACCTGTAACATTTTTGAGCCAACCAGTCCGGTCGCTCCAACTACGGCAACTTTCATTTTGTTTTACATTTTTAATTTTGGAAGCCCAAAATTAACATATAGCCCCCGCTTTTCATAACATTAAGATTTTTTTTTACCATTTACATGGCATTAACACCAGGTGATCAACAGAATGCTAAGTTTGAAAGCTATAAAATAATTGTTCATGCGGTTACCCATTGTTTGTTTCTGCCTGCTGCTGCAGGCCCTCCCCGGTTTCACCCAAACACCGGCCATTTATGACGTGGTTATTCATGAAGTAATGCCGAAACCCTCTCCTGTAGCAGGCTTGCCGCCTTATGAATATATAGAACTGCGGAACATCAGCACCACACCCGTGCAGCTGAGCAACTGGCGCCTCGCGGTAAACAGGCGGGAAGTAGCGCTGCCGGCCTGTTTGCTGCAGCCCGACAGCTTGCTGGTGCTATGCACTCCGGGCGCAGTAAGCAGTTATAACATTCCCAATATCAGGGGAATAGACCGTTTCCCGGCAATAGCAGACGACAGTGCACTGATTGTTTTATATGATGCATTCAGAAGGGTGATACATGCGGTAGATTACCATCAAGGGTGGTATGCAGGTGGAAAGGCCGGCAGGGGCGGCATCAGCCTGGAAATGATCAATACGGCATTTCCGTGCAGCGGAAAAGTAAACTGGACAGCCAGCACCGCTGCTGCTGGCGGCACACCCGGTTTCATTAATGCCGTGGCAGCAAATACCCCCGACGTTTCCAAACCGGACCTGTTATTTGCCGCCATTGCAGACAGCATACATGTATTATTGCACTTCAGTAGAACGCTGGATAGCGCACTGGCAGCCAATCCTGCACATTATGAAATCAGTGGTGGATTGCGTGTAACCTCCTGCCGGGTACTGCCTCCGGTATTCAGCAGCGTAGAACTGCAGCTTGATGCGGCTATCCGGCCACAGGAGGTATACACCATCACCAGCAACGGGGTGGCAGATTGCAACGGCGCTACCAGTAATACCTATAACAGTGTTACGCTGGGCATACCGCAACAACCGGTTGGCAACGATATATTAATCAATGAAGTACTGTTTTATCCGCCTGCCGGCATCCCTGAATTTATTGAACTGTATAACGCCAGCGGGAAGGTGGTGAACTTAAATGAGCTGCGTGCTTGCGCCCGTACCGCCGGTGGCGGGTTAGGCGTTTTTAAAAAGATAACCACCAGCGGCCGTTTGCTGATGCCCGGGCAATTGCTGGCATTGACTACCAACAAAGATTTGCTTTGCAGCTACTACCATTGCCGGTCGCCGGAAAATATCCAGGAAGTAAGCAGCCTGCCGTCTATGCCGTTGGACGGAGGCGATGTGGTGCTGCTGCGGGTTGATAGTACGATTATAGATGAACTACCCTATACCAGCGGACAACACTTTCCGCTGGCGAGTGAATTGCAGGGCATTTCGCTGGAGCGGTTGCAGTACCAGCTTCCGGCTTCTGACGCTGCCAACTGGCATTCTGCTGCTGCCACAGCGGGATATGCCACCCCCGGGTGGCTCAATTCCCAGCGCCGCGGCGATGCAGGCGATTCGCTGAATATTGCATTGTTGCCGGAAGTGTTTTCCCCTGATCACGACGGAACCGCTGATGTAACGCAGCTTTCCTGGCAACTGCCCGCTCCTGGCTTTGTGGGCAATGTTACTGTGTATGACCTGCAGGGTAAACCGGTGCGGTACCTGGCCCGCAATATATTGATGGGAAATACCGGATATTTGCCGTGGGATGGAACTGGAGAAAATGCAGTAGTTTTGCCACCAGGGATTTATATATTTTTTATAGAGATATTTAATCTTCAGGGGTACGTGAAACGCTGTAAACGCACGGTGGTCATGGCACGAAAGTTGAATTGACGCACGACCCCGTTGCCGGCTTTTTCCAAGCCAAAAATAGCCGTGGGCAATCTATTATAATTATTTATATTTGCGCTTCCTAAAAATTTGAACATGCAGTACAGAGAAATTGTTGCAGTAACCGGATTGGGCGGTTTGTTTCAGTTAGTAGCCAGTAAACAAGATGGCGCCATCGTAAGGTCACTGGAAGATAAAAGTACAAGGTTTGTATCTTCCCGCGTGCATAATTTTACTCCACTGGAAAGTATTGAAGTATTCACTACCGGCGAAAATGTAAACCTGGCTGAGGTATTCAAGGCCATGGAGGAAAAAGCAGCGGCACACCCGCCTGTAGCTGGTAAAGCAGACAACAATGCTATCAAAGCTTATTTCAAAAGCGTATTCCCTGAATTCGATGAAGACAGAGTGTATGTGAGTGATATGAAGAAGATGGTAAAATGGTTTGGTATCCTCAAAGCAAACGATCTGTTGAAATTTGATGAGATCCTCGCCGAAGGTGATGGTGAAGCGGAAGAAGTGGCAGTAGAAGAAACCGCTGCTCCGGAGAAAAAGAAGAAAGCAGCTCCTGAAGCTACTGAAGAAGCAGCTACAGAAGAAAAGCCTAAGAAGCCACGCGCTAAAAAGGCCGCTGAAAAAGAAGAAGGCGAAACAGGCGCTGAAGAAAAAGCACCTAAGAAAGCCAAAGCTAAGAAAGATGATGCACCGGCAGCAGAAGGCGAAGAGCCTAAAAAAGTTGCTAAGCCACGCAAGAAGAAAACAGAAGAATAGTAAGGATCCGGGTTGTCTGATGATTGAAGCAAACATCAGCCGGCAAAATATTTCAGGCTTCTATTTACAGAGATCTTTTTCTGTAAATAGAAGCCTGAATCGTTTTAGCATTCCCGATATTTAACGATTCTTTTAGCCGGAAACACCCGGCATTAGCGTAAAATTGCCTAAATTTCTACATCCGAAAATTTAAAAATAACAGATAGCATGGATAAACTAAGTGCAGATATAAAGAAACTACCGCGTACATTTCTCCCGGAAGATTTTAAAGTAACTACCTGGGATACCCTGCAGCCTTACTTTGAAGCGCTGAAGGAAAGAAAGATCAATAGCGTATCAGACCTGGAAAAATGGCTGAAAGATATGAGCGAACTGGAAGCAGTGATCAGTGAAGATGCCTGCTGGCGCCAGATCCGAATGACCTGCGACATCACCGATAAATCACTTGAGGAAGCCTTCGCTTACTTCTGTATGGAAATTCAGCCCAAACTGCAACCCTATGCAGATGCGCTCAATAAAAAATTGCTGGAAAGCCCGTTTGTAAAAGAACTGGATGCCGACCTGTATAAAACGTATCTCCGCAATGTAGAGAAACAGGTGAAACTGTTCCGCGAGGAAAATATTCCTATCCAGGCGGAACTGAGTGTAATGGCACAACAATATGGTGCCATTGCAGGTAAAATGACCATCAAAGTAAAAGACCAGGAATATACCCTGCAACAGGCAGCTAAATTCCTGGAGAACAGCGACCGTTCCCTGCGGGAAGAAGTGTTCACCAAAACCGGCGCCCGTCGCCTGGAAGACAGGAAAGCACTGGATGACCTGTACACGGGGCTGATTTTAAAACGTGACCAGGTAGCAAAAAATGCGGGCTTCGCTAATTACCGCGACTATAAATTTGAAGAACTGGGTCGCTTCGACTATACAAAAGAAGACGCCTTCCAGTTTCATGAAGCCATCAAAGCGCATATTGTTCCCCTGGTACAACAGATCCTGGAAAAGCAGAAAGCCAAACTGCAGCTGGATACCCTGCGTCCCTGGGACACAGAAGCAGAACCAGCGGGTGTGAAGCCACTGGAGCCGTTCCACACAGGTGAAGAGCTGGTGAATAAAGCCATCGCCACCTTTGATGAACTGGGTCCCTTCTTTGGCAATTGCCTCCGGGTGATGAAACAAATGGGCCGCTTCGACCTGGAAAGCCGTAATGGTAAAGCGCCGGGTGGCTATAACTGCCCGCTGGCGGAAACAGGCGTGCCTTTCATTTTTATGAATGCCGCCGGACAAATGAAAGATCTTACCACAATGGTACACGAAGGTGGCCACGCGGTACACTCTTTCCTCAGCCATCACCTGGCACTCAGCGCCTTCAAGGAATACCCGATGGAGATAGCTGAAGTAGCCAGCATGAGCATGGAGTTATTTACTATGGACTACTGGAACATTTTCTTTGATGACGAAACACAGCTGCGCCGCGCACGGTTACAGCAATTGGAAAGGGCCATCACCATTTTCCCGTGGATTGCCACCATCGATAAATTCCAGCACTGGATCTATGAACATCCGCAGCACACCATAGAAGAACGTACCGCCAAATGGCTGGAAATACTGAATGAATTTTCCCCTGCAGTGGTTGACTGGAGCGGCCACGAAGATTACCGTGCTATCACCTGGCAAAAGCAACTGCACCTGTTTGAAGTGCCTTTCTATTACATAGAATACGGTATTGCGCAACTGGGAGCTATTGCCATGTGGAAGCAATTCAAGGAAAACAAAACACAGGCTTTGGATAACTACGTACAGGCGTTAAGTTTAGGTAATACCAAAACGTTGCCTGAGTTGTATAAAGCGGCAGGAATTAAATTTGATTTTTCTCCGGCTTATGTGAAGGAACTGGCCGATTTCGTGAAAGCGGAAATAGAAAAGATATAGTAAGGATGCCTTTGTTAATGTTCCGCATGGCGGCATTAACAAAGGCATTTTTTTATTTACAGGATTTACAAACCCCACTCACCACTACTTCCACATTATGTGCTGCATAACCTTTGGGAAGCTGTATTTGCGGAACATCTGTTTCATCTAAACAAATGGTATTACCACATTCTTCACACTTGAAATGAATATGATGATCGTGGTGGTGATGCTCCGAACACTCCGACTTACATAAAGCGTAGCGTACAGAGGTATCTGTAGTAGGTATTTTATGAATGATTCCTTTGTCGAGGAATGTTTGTAAGGTACGGTATACGGTTACACGGTCGAACGACTGACCAGCCAGCTTTTCAAAATCGCTATGTTCCAGCGCACCGTTGCTTTTCATGAACAGTTCCAGGATCCTTGTCCGGGTTTCTGTTACACTCAGCTTGCTTTCGCGTAGTATACTGCCAATTCGTTCTGTTATTTGTTGTTTGGTGCCCATGATGAAAAAAACTTTATTCTTCCATTAAACGGTCTATGTCTTCAATCAATTTATCTACGTCCTGTTTTTTAGTGCCTTCATACAAACCGCGGATCTGTCCTGCTTTATCAACCAATGCAAACCATTGGGTGTGTACAAAATCTTCTTCCCCGGTATATACGCCATCGTCTACCAGGTAACCTTGCCTGGCCAACCGGTAGAGCTGTTTCTTGTCGCCGGTAAGGAACCACCAGTTTTTAGAATCAGCGCCATGTTTGGCGGCATATGCCTTTAGTACCGGCACGCTGTCGTGTTCGGGATCTACCGTATGGGAAAGGATCAGGAAGCTGGGATTGTCTTTATACTTCGCATATACCTTGTCCATATTGGCATTCATCTTCGGACAAATACCGGTGCAGGTGGTAAAAAAGAACTCAGATACATAAATTTTGCCTTCAACGTCTGTCTTCGTTTTCGTGCGGCCTTCCTGGTCTGTAAAGGAAAATCCGGGGATAGTATGTCCCGGCGCCCCCAGGTGAGGTAACTTGTCTTTTCCAAAGAAGGTACCTGTTTCTCCTTTAATAATATAACCGGCATAGGTCAGGAAACCTGCGCTCAACAACACAAAAAACGAAATCAGTATAATTGCTTTCTTCGACATAGGTATGATTCCTTGTTTTATTCGATATACAAAGGTAGCACATAGTTAACAGATGCCCATCAGTGCAATGCATCTCTTATTTTTTTAACACGCCTGCAACATTTTATAGTTGAAAAAATAAATTATCTGAAGATAAGAGATATTTTAATTTGCAACATTGTTGCAAATTTACGTAGTTTTGTCCGGATAGAAAAATGGGAACATGGAAGTGAATATTTTAAAGAAGATGAGTTTGGACACTATTGGAATAGGGGCTTCCCTGTTGTGTGCCGTGCACTGCGCCTTACTCCCTTTGCTGCTCACGGTATTGCCATTGGTGGGATCGCACGTATTGGAAAATGAAATGCTGGAGTATGGCTTATTGTCTTTCTCCTTTGGGGTAGGCTGTTTGTCGCTGGGACGGGGATATTTCAGGCATCACCGGCGCATAGCGCCCCTGCTGATCTTTACCGTGGGGTTTGCCTGGTTACTGGGAGGGCATTTCGGGATTGCCGGCGGTTTCTGGGAACCTGTTGTCATCTTTGCCGGTGCGGCAGGAGTAACGGGCGCGCATATACTAAACCTGAAACGTTGTAAACAATGCGCTACGGTTAAAGGCCACCCCCATGAACATAGCCGGCGGCATCTGCCGGCTGGCGGGCTGTAAAACTGCTGAAACAATTGCTGTAATTAAAATACGCACACACATAGCAATATAACTTATCACATATGGAAAAATTACCTGTTACGGTGCTGAGTGGCTTTCTCGGCGCGGGGAAAACTACGCTGCTTAATCACGTGCTGCACAACCGCGAAAATCTTCGTGTAGCCGTTATTGTTAACGATATGAGTGAAGTGAATATCGATGCGCAACTGGTGAAGAATGAAAATACGCTGCACAAAACGGAAGAGCGCCTGGTGGAAATGAGCAATGGCTGCATTTGCTGTACTCTCCGGGAAGATCTGCTGAAGGAAGTAGCTGCACTGGCCGCAGAGAAACGGTTTGATTACCTGTTGATTGAATCTACCGGCATCTCGGAGCCTATACCGGTGGCGCAAACTTTCTGTTACCAGGATGAAGTGAACAACGTTGATCTCAGCACGGTAAGCCAGCTGGATACAATGGTGACGGTAGTGGATGCGTATAATTTTATCAACGATTACAGCAGTATGTCGTTCCTGCAGGACAGGGGCTTAACGGATGATGCGGCAGACCGGCGCACCATCGTGAACCTGCTGACAGACCAGGTAGAATTTGCCAATGTGATTGTGTTGAATAAATGCGACCTGGTATCAAAAGAACAGCTGGGTAACCTGAAGGCAGTGCTGCGTAAATTAAACGCCACGGCCCGCATCGTGGAATCCATCAAGGGCCAGGTACCATTGAAAGAAATACTGCATACCGGCCTTTTCGATTTCGACACCACCTCCCAAAGCGCCGGCTGGCAGGCCGAACTGGAAAATGAACACACCCCCGAAACGGAAGAATACGGCATCTCTTCCTTTGTATACCGTAGCCGCAAACCCTTTCATCCGGAACGCTTCTGGCAGTATATCAATGAACGCTGGCCCGGCAATATTATCCGCAGTAAAGGATTATTTTGGCTGGCCTCCCGCCCGGACATCGCTGTAAACTGGAGCCAGGCGGGCGGATCACTGCGTGCCGAGAAGGCCGGTTACTGGTGGTGTGCCATCCCCCGCAAGCAATGGCAAATGGATCCCGAAACCTATGAACTCATTACCAGCCGCTGGGATACCCGCTTTGCCGACAGGTATAATGAACTGGTAATCATAGGACAGGAACTGGATTCACATGGTATCATCATTGATCTCGACAGCTGCCTGTGCACCGAATTGGAAATCAAAAACTTCCGGGATGGTCATCTTTTTAAAGATCCTTTTCCAGATATTTAGACTAATCTAAAAAATAATTAAGACAAGTATAAAAATAGAAGATAGTTTTGTTGAAAATTAAATTGGAAGTGTAATCCATTGTTACTATCCGTGAAAACACTGTACTGAGTTTAAAACCAAGATTACTTATACGCATGAAACAACTATCTACATTACTATTCTTATTATTATTCATTACTACGGCATATGCCCAGCAAGGCGTAGTGAAAGGGGCAGTTGTGAACAAAGACGGGAAGCCGGTGCAGTTTGCCAACATTGCTATCCCCGCCCTGCATACCGGTGCTACTGCCGATCAGCAGGGGCTTTTCAATATTAAAAACCTGGCAGCAGGTACTTATGATATCAAAATATCAATGGTAGGATACCAAACCGTTAAGCTGAAGAAACAAATTACAGCGGGCCAAACAACGGTATTGAACGTTTCCCTGGAAGAAGATTTATCTAAGCTGGATGAAGTAGTGGTAACCGGTGTTTCCCGCGCCACCGCTGTCCGGAAAAACCCCATACCTATTGCCGTTATCGGTAAAAGGGAAATGAACATGAACGTAAATAATAACATTATTGATGCTATTATTAAAGGAGTGCCGGGCGTAAGCGCGGTAACAACCGGCCCCAATATTTCAAAACCATTTATCCGGGGACTGGGCTATAACCGCGTACTGACGCTGTTCGACGGTGTGCGGCAGGAAGGACAGCAATGGGGCGATGAGCATGGCATTGAAATAGACCAGTATGGTATTTCACGGGCGGAAGTGGTGAAAGGACCTGCCAGTCTTACTTATGGCTCTGATGCGCTGGCCGGTGTAATTAACATGATCCCCGACATCCCGGAACTGACACCAGGAAAACTACAGGGCAGCTTTCTTACTGATTACCATAGTAATAATGGAATGATAGGATCCTCACTGGGATTGGCTTACCGGCAAAACGACTGGAAATATGTATTGAGGGGCACCGCCAAGGCGGCGCATAACTACCGCAACAGTGTGGATGGATTTGTATATGGCACCGCCTTCCGGGAATACAATCTCACCGCATTGGCAAGGGTGGATAAATCATGGGGGCACTCCCAATTTGGTGCTACGCTTTATGACAACACCCAGGAAATCCCCGATGGTAGCCGTGATTCCCTGACCCGTAAATTTACCAGGCAGGTGAAGGATGCCGATGACAATATAAAAGACCGGCCACTGGTACCGGACAATGAGCTGCGTACCTACACCATTAACCCGTTACATCAGCATATCCAGCATTACCGGGTATACAACCATTCCAAATGGAATGTGGGTACCGGCGATATTAATACCATGATTGGGGTGCAACAAAGCATCCGGCGGGAGTACAATCACCCGGAGATGATTGAGCAGCCTGGCCTGTACGTAGTGCTGAATACATTGAACTATGATGTGCGCTATAATTTACCCGTGATGAACGGATTGGAAACAACCGTAGGTGTGAATGGTATGTACCAGTCGAATAAGAGTAAGAATGGTACCGATTTTCCCATTCCGGACTATAACCTGTTTGACATAGGCGGATTTATTTTTGCCAGGAAATCTTTTGGTAAGGTAGATGTATCGGGTGGTATCCGTTACGACAACCGTTCTATCCGCTGGAACGACTTCTACGTAGGACCCAATAAAGAGAATGGCTTTGAGCAACATGCGCAGTTGCCTGATACGGCAGGGGCCCATCTGCAGTTCCCTTCTTTCAATCACCGGTATACCGGTATTTCCGGGAGCCTGGGCGCTACCTGGAATATCAGCGAGCGGGTGCTGGTAAAGGCTAACATTGCACGGGGCTACCGTGCGCCGAATATTACAGAGATAGGCTCCAATGGTCTTGATCCGGGCGCGCATATTGTATACCTGGGGAACCGTGGATTTAAGCCGGAGTTCAGTTTGCAGGAAGACATCGGTATACAGGCATGGTTACCGGATGCGGATATCAGTGTGGAATTGTTTAATAATAATATTGAGAACTATATCTACCAGGCAAAGCTATACGATAATACCGGCAACCCCGTGGTAATAGTACCGGGTAACGCCACCTATAAGTACCAGCAATCTGCCGCGAGGCTATTTGGAGCGGAGGTGAGTGTAAATCTCCATCCGCAGAGTATAGCCTGGCTTACCATGAATAACAGTGTTGCCTACACGCAGGGACGTAACCGGAACATGGAACTGATCAGCACGCATGGCGACGAAGCACGGTACCTGCCCTTTATACCCCCCACGCATATACGCAGCGAGCTAAAGGCAACCACTCAACGCAATTACGGGATCTTTACCAAAGCCTATGCCCGCGTGGAGGCTGATATTATTGCAGACCAGCCGCATTTTTACGGGGTGGATGATACCGAAACATTTACGCCGGGATATACCCTTTTCAATATAGGCGCCGGTACCGGTATTCTCAATAAGAAAGGAAAAACGGTATGTGAAGTGTTCCTGCAGCTGGATAATGTGGCCAACGTGGCTTACCAGGCCAATATGAACCGGTTGAAATATTTTGAATACTACAGCTCCTCCCCTAACGGGCGGCTGGGCATCTATAATATGGGTAGAAATTTCAGTGCTAAAGTGATTGTACCGTTTTAGGGAAGATTACCACAGTTTGAGCCCCATTTTAATACCTATCTGGAGGCTGGGCAGTATGCTGACCATTTTACCATCGTTCAGGGATACTTTGTCGTCGTCGAAATGATAGGTATTGTATTTATAGATTTTACTGCGGATACCTACACCGATAAAGGGATCAAGGATAAAGCGGTCTTTTTTGAACTGCCGTCCTACCAGAAGTTGCAGGCCGATAACGGTTTTGTCTCCTGAGTTGGTGTAGGTAATGTTACTGAAGGTATTGTCTTCATTAGGGTAGAAAACCTTTTTTACGAATAACACGGGTTCGAAGTAGGTGCCGGCTGCGCGGGAGGGCGACATTTCCTGTGAAATAAGGTACAGGCGTGCACCTACGCGGAAGCCCAGTCCCCGGCCATCTACAAACTGTTCAGTACTGATATCCGGTTTTTTCTGTCCGATATCAATCTTTTTTGCCAGCACATAATCGGGGTAATCTGTATAGATACCGCTGATACCTACCTCCAGGCTGAATTTATCAGTTATTTCCTGTTCCAGGTAAATATCGAGTTCATTAATTAAGGTGGTAGGATTTACTTTAAGAAAGGTGTTTTTGCTCAATTGTGTTTTGCCATCCTGGGCAGAGGATGATAAAATAAATGAACAGGATAACCATATTAACAGCAGTGTCTTTTTCATACAGTTGTAAGGGTTAGACTGGCTTCAGAACCTCAATCCGGGCGTGTGTCAGCTTTCAGAACTGGTCAATAATCGTTCCACAATTACCGGAAACCATTGATGTTCCAGCGCCTGCACTTTGCGTGCTACTGACTCGGGCGTATCTTCCGGTGTGATGATAATTCGTTCCTGCAGGATCGTTTCTCCGTCGTCGTATTTCTCGTTCACAAAGTGGATGGTGATGCCACTTTCTTTTTCTCCGGCAGCTATAACCGCTTCGTGCACAAAATGTCCATACATCCCTTTTCCGCCAAATTTTGGTAACAGGGCCGGGTGGATATTGATAATGCGGTTAGGAAAAGCCTGTACCAGGTTGGCGGGGATTTTCCATAGGAAACCGGCCAGCACTACCAGGTCGATCTTTTGTTCTTTTAATAATTGGATATATTTATCTGAATGGAGGAACGCCTCCTTTTCAATGAGTATACTGGTAATACCTTCGCGTTCGGCAATCTGTAAAACACCGGCTCCGGGTTTGTTACAAACGATTACGGTAACCCTGGCCTTATCTGACTGTTTGAAATGATCTATAATTTTCTGCGCGTTGCTTCCTGCACCCGATGCGAATATGGCAATATTTTTCAAAGTCTCTTACTGTTTGAGTAGGGTACAAAAATAGACAATTTAGCAGGGATTTAAAGTTATTTGAGATATTCCCCGCAGCCCTGGTATGTTTTGTCTTTCACCTGTATCTGTACGGTATTGGGTTTCATCAGACCGCTCATATCGTCGGTACAAACGGTATTGCGGATACTTATCGTGATATCCGGGGTGGTGTATACCTTTAAAGTATCGGTATTAGGCCTGGCCGGGGGGAGGGTAACCTGGAGGCTGTCGCCATTAACGTTGTTGAAACGTATTTTTTTGTTATCAAGGTCGAGGCTCCAGAAGGGTTCGTTGCCACTGGCGGTGAACCGGATGCCGGCTTTCGACTTTTCGGCGAGCAGTTGCCTGCGGTCGCCGCCCTCTACCGGCTTGAGGATATAATTGCTGGCCAGTACTCCTTCGATCCGTTTGCCTTTGGTATCGAGGAGGAGGAGTTTCCCTTCGGAGGCGAGGAAGGAGCTGCTGTCGGTTTTCTTCTGAAGCATTACGGTGGAGTCGGAGGTTTGTTTCCAGGTGCCGGTTTCCACGGAGGCTATCCCCTGTCCTCTTCCCTGGTAGGCCACCAGTTCATGAAAGGTATGATCATCAAACAAACTGATCTGGTAGTCCATACCGGGGCAGTCGGCGCACGGAAGGGTACCCTGGAAGGTGCCGGTGATAACGGTGGGGGTAGCTGTACCCGGCGTGGTATGTTGTGAGGTGCTATCGTTTTGGGTGGTGGCGGTATTATTGTTACAGGCCGTGAAGGCGGTAAGCAAAACGGGGAGTATGATACTATTTTTCATGGGAGCGATTTTTTGATGGCAGATTGAACATTCTGGTCCGCCGGCAGGTTATTAAGGTAAAAATAACAACTCTCACAGAAATTAACTGCGCTGACAGATAATATATTATATTGTGTGTTAAAGGATATAGGGGACCACTATTTGATTTTCATCTGCATATATTATAATTATATCCCCGCAAACCTTGCCCCACGTTATGATGTAGACGTGCGCCCACAGAGGAATTAAACTTTCAATCAAAATAATAAGTTTTGAAAGGAAATAATAGGTGAAGCGTTTAAATAGGCCAGCAGAAAGACTTCCAGCTCAATCGTTGCTCAAAAAAGAGGTTGAAAACAGCATTCTATAAGACAATAATTTTTTTTAATTGTTGGTAAATTGTCAACATTCTGTCTTATTTTTGCTGGCACTTTTAAGAAACTTTAGGTCAAATCTAAACTATATAGGCTGTGTATCGTCGTGTTTCCATTCTTTTGCGCAAGCATTTTGTGAGTGTGCTTATTCTATGCGCTAGTATAGTAATTCCGTTTTCTTCTGTTAAGGCAGCGGATCCAGCGAAGGGTAAAGCATTATTCCAAACAAACTGCGCTTCCTGCCATAATGTCCATAAGAAGCTGACAGGTCCTGCATTAGCGGGGGTAGAAGATCGCTGGCCCGATAAGAAATTATTGCACCAGTGGATCCACAACTCTGCTTCTGTACTGGCTACAGGGGACAAATATGCCAATGACCTCTTCAATCAGTACAACAAGACAGCGATGACAGCTTTCCCTCAGTTATCAAATGAGGAGATTGACGACATCCTGGCTTATGTAAAAGTTGAGCAAGCGAAAACTCCGGGTGGAGTTAAACCTACTGAAGCGGGAGCCCCTGAAGGTGCTGAAGACAAAGGCAATGACAACAGTTTACTGTTTGGTATCATCACACTGATCCTCGCAGTAGTAGCGCTGATCCTCATGCAGATCAACAGCAACCTGAATAAGCTGGCTGGTGATAAAGAAGGAGTTCCTACTCCGGACCCTGTTCCTTTCTACAAAAATAAAGCTTACCTGGCGCTGATCATCCTGGTGCTGTTCATGGTAGGCGGTTACTTCACTATTCAGGGTGCAATCGGCCTGGGTCGCCAGAAAGACTATATGCCGGAGCAACCTATCTTCTACAGCCATAAGGTGCACGCGGGTATCAACCAGATCAACTGTTTGTACTGCCACGCCGGTGCTGAGAAGAGTAAACACGCAATGATCCCTTCTGAAAATATCTGTATGAACTGTCACAAGGCCATTAAGGAATACTCCGGTCCTGAGCTGACAACTGCAGAAGGTAAGAAGGTAGATGGTACTGCTGAAATTGCAAAATTATACGATTACGTAGGATGGGATCCTGAAGCTGGTAAATATACCAAGCCAGGCAGACCAATCGAATGGACTAAAATCCACAACCTGCCTGACCACGTTTACTTTAACCACTCTCAACACGTGGTTGCCGGTCAGCAACAATGTCAAACCTGCCACGGTGCCATCACCGAAATGGATGAAGTACATCAGTTTTCCGATCTCTCTATGGGATGGTGTATCAACTGTCACCGTACTACCAAAGTGCAGTTTGCTGACAACAACTATTACAGCATCTTCGAAAAGCTTCATCAGGATATTAAAGATAAGAAGATCGATAGCGTAACAGTTGAGATGGTAGGTGGTACTGAATGTCAAAAATGTCACTACTAGGAAGGATTTAGAGAGATTTTCTCTTAATCAGAAGATATCAAAATTTATAAACGTAACTCGTTAATATAACATGGAGCAAAAAAAGTATTGGAAAGGCTTGGAGGAGTTGCACAATACCGATGCGCATCAGGAAATTGTGAAGAACGAATTCAGTGAAGAACTTCCGTTCGAGAGTGAAGGCCTGTTGAATGCTACTACCCCCCGCAGGGATTTTCTGAAATATCTGGGGTTCACCACCGCTGCTGCCGCTATTGCTGCCAGCTGTGAAACACCGGTTAAGAAAGCGATTCCGTATGTAAACAAACCGGAAGAGATCACCCCGGGTGTAGCCAATTATTATGCTTCTTCTTATGCCATTGATGGCGAATATGTACCGGTTGTGGTGAAAACCCGCGAAGGTCGTCCCATCAAACTGGAAGGGAATACTTTATCAGCTATCACACAGGGCGCTACATCCGCCAAAGTACAGGGCGCTGTATTAAGCCTGTATGATACTGCCCGTCTCCGTTTCCCATCTATCGGTGGTACGGAAACAACCTGGGCAGAACTGGATAAACAAATAGGTGCAGCACTGGCCGGATTAGGCGGTGCTCCTGTTGTTTTATTAAGCGCCACTTTACTCAGCCCCACTACTAAAAAAGTGATCGGCGAGTTCCTGGCAAAATATCCAAACTCCCGCCACGTAGTATACGATGCAGTTTCCTACTCAGGTATGCTGCAGGCAAACGAAGCCTCTTACGGTAAAAGAGTTGTTCCTTCCTACCACTTTGAAAATGCCAAAGCGATAGTGAGTTTAGGAGCAGACTTTATCGGAACCTGGCTGAACCCGGTTGAATATGCCCGCCAATTTGCTTCTACCCGTAAGATCAATGCACAGAAACCCGAAATGTCCAAACTTTTCGCGTTCGAAAGCCATATGAGCCTTACCGGTGCAAATGCGGACGAAAGATATACACACAAACCTTCTGAAACCGGTGCAGTAGCACTGGCACTGCTGGCAGCAGTTGGCGGCAGCGTAACCGCTCCGGCTATTGCTGACAAACGTGTAGCAGATGGTATCAAGAAAGCGGCAGAATCACTGAAAGCAAACGCTGGTAAAGCACTGGTAGTAAGCGGTTCTAACGATGTAAACGTACAGATCATTGTAAACGCCATCAACAACATCGTTGGCGCCAATGGTACTACCATCGACTTCGCTTCTCCTTCCAACTACCGTCAGGGTATCGACAGCGATATGACCAAACTGGTAAGCGATATGAACGCAGGCAGCATCGGTGCTGTACTGGTTTATGGCGCTAACCCAGCTTACGACTACTTCGAATCCCAGAAATTCGCAGAAGGTCTGAAGAAAGTGAAGATCGCGGTATCCTTCAACGACAGAAACGACGAAACAACTGAACTGTGTAAATATGTAGCTCCTGATCATCACTTCCTGGAATCATGGAATGATGCTGAAGGAAGAGCAGGTTACTACAGCTTCGCCCAGCCTACTATCCTGCCGCTGTTTAAAACACGTGCTATCCAGGATACGCTCCTCACCTGGTCTGGTAACACTACCACTACCTGGGCTGACTACCTGAAAAATGAGTGGATCAGCAAACTGGGCGGACAGGAAGCATGGGATAAAGCATTACAGGATGGTATTGTTGAACCAGCTACTGCGCCTGCATTAGGTGGTGCTGCATTTGCCGGTGATATTGCCGGTGCTGCATCCAAAATCAGCAGCGCCAAAAAAGGTGGTAAACTGGAACTGGTGTTGTATGAAAAAGTAGCTATCGGTACCGGCAGATCTGCCAACAACCCGTGGTTACAGGAAATGCCTGACCCGATTACCCGTTCTACCTGGGGTAACTACGCCTGTATCTCCAACAAACTGGCTAAAACTTTCTCTACCCAGTTAGGAGATGATTACGAAATCAATGCAGAGAAGAAAGTACTGAAAGTTAAATCCAACGGTAAAGAAATCGAACTGCCGCTGCTGATTGTTCCGGGTATGCACCCTGAAGTAATCGCTATCGCAGTAGGTTACGGCCGTGGTAATAACGTAGGAAGAGCTGCTGCCGGTATCGGTAAAAATGTTTATCCTTTTGTTAGCTTCAACGGTCAGAACTTTGACTACTTCACTACTGACGCATCTGTAGAAGCTACCGGTCAGAAAGAAATTGTTGCTTTAACACAAACACATAATAGTTACGAAGGTCGTCCGATCGTTAAAGAAACTACCCTGGAAGAGTTCATCAAGAACCCTAAAGAGGTAAACGAAGACAGACTGGAACTGAAGAAATTTGGTCCTGACTTCCGTAAGGATGCTACCCTCTATCCTAACTACAGCTACCCTGGTATCAAATGGGGCATGTCTATCGACCTGAACACCTGTTTTGGTTGCGGTGCCTGTACAATTGCCTGCCAGGCAGAGAACAACGTTTCTGTTGTAGGTAAAGAAGAAGTGGCGAAAGCGCATGAAATGCACTGGATCCGCATCGACCGTTACTTCAGCGGTGATGAAGAAAATCCGGAAGTAGTGTTCCAGCCGATGCTGTGTCAGCATTGCGATAACGCACCTTGCGAAAACGTTTGTCCGGTTGGAGCAACCAACCACAGCTCTGAAGGTATTAACCAGATGGCTTACAACCGTTGCATCGGTACCCGTTACTGCGCTAACAACTGTCCTTACAAAGTACGTCGCCTGAACTGGAGAGACTGGAATGGTGCTGACAGCTTTGAAAACAACCTGTACGATGTGGCTGATATGAACGATAACCTGACCCGCATGGTACTGAACCCGGATGTAGTGGTTCGTAGCCGTGGTGTGATGGAAAAATGTTCTTTCTGCGTACAACGTTTACAGGAAGCGAAACTGGATGCGAAGAAAGCTGGTCACCCATTGAAAGATGGAGCCGCTAAAACCGCCTGCCAGCAAGCTTGTGGCGCTGATGCGATCGTATTTGGTAACATCAACGACAAGAACAGCGAAATCTATAAGATTCGTAACGAGCAGCAGGTAGACAGGATGTACTATGTGTTGGAAGAAACACACGTACTGCCATCTATCAGCTACCTGGCGAAGATCAGAAACAAGGATGCCGCTCCTAAAGCAGAAAAAGAGTCTGCTCACAAGGAAGAAGCGCACCACGCGTAATGATCTTAACCGGTAATCGTTAAGAAAAAGACAGAAAGAACAGAATCTGAGATCATAACAAAAGACAAGGGCTAGTAGCTAGAAGCTAGCAGCTAAAAGCTTATAGAATATGCATTTAAAATACGAATCCACACTGAGAGAACCTTTGGTAGACGGGGTTAAGGATTATCACCAGGTAACGGAAGATATCATTAGTCCCATTGAAGGGAAGCCTGGAAAACTGTGGTATGTAGGCTTTTTCATCTCCCTGACACTGTTGGGCTTTGGTGCCTTTTCCGTGTTCTGGCAGATCTATTTCGGTGTCGGAGTATGGAATCTGAATAAAACCATCGGTTGGGGTTGGGACATTACCAACTTCGTATGGTGGGTAGGTATTGGTCACGCCGGTACCCTGATTTCCGCGATCCTCCTCCTGTTCCGCCAGGGTTGGCGTACGGGGGTGAACCGTGCGGCGGAAGCGATGACGATCTTCGCGGTAATGTGCGCCGGTCAGTTCCCGATCATTCACATGGGTCGTGTATGGATGGCGTTTTTCATTCTGCCTTATCCAAATACCCGCGGTCCGGTATGGGTTAACTTTAACTCTCCGCTTCTCTGGGACGTATTTGCGATCTCTACTTACTTTACCGTATCCCTCCTGTTCTGGTACTCTGGTTTACTTCCGGATTTCGCTACCGTTCGTGACAGGGCTAAAACTAAATTACGCAAGTTATTATATGGTGTAGCTGCTTTTGGCTGGACCGGTTCTACCAAACACTGGCAACGTCATGAAGCGCTGTCGCTGGTACTGGCAGGTTTATCCACTCCACTGGTACTGTCTGTACACACGATCGTATCTTTTGACTTTGCGACTTCTGTAATTCCCGGTTGGCACACTACCATCTTCCCTCCCTACTTCGTAGCGGGTGCGATCTTCTCCGGATTTGCGATGGTACAAACGTTGCTGATCATTACCCGTAAAGTATTACATCTCGAAGAATATATTACCCTGGGTCACATGGAAGCCATGAACAAGGTAATTGTGTTAACGGGTTCCGTAGTAGGTTGTGCTTACCTGACTGAGTTATTCATGGCATGGTACGGCGCTAACCCTTACGAGTTCGCCACTTTCTTCAAATACCGTGCTGCCGGTCCGCTGGGTTGGTCTTACTGGATCATGATGACCTGTAACGTAATTACTCCGCAGGTGTTCTGGTTCCGCAAAATGAGAAGAAATGTAATGGTGACTTTCGTAATGTCTATCATTGTGAACATCGGTATGTGGTTTGAGCGTTTTGTAATCATCTGTACTTCACTGTACCGCGATTACCTGCCATCCAGCTGGGCTTACTATCGTCCGTCCTGGCCTGAAGTAGGTTTCTACATGGGTACTTTCGGTTTGTTCTTCACCTGCTTCTTCCTGTTTGCTAAATACTTCCCGGTAATTGCGGTAGCTGAAATCAAGGCTGTCCTGAAAACTTCCGGTGAGAACTACAAAGAGAAAATGGAAGTTTACGAAGAAGAGAGTGCTGAGAAATTTGCGCACGACGTGGCACATGCACACTAAAAGACGAATTAAGAGAACTAATTACCTGGAATTTGAATTTTTAAATATATGGCTGTTAAAAAATTTGTTGTAGGCTTGTTTGACGATGAGGCAGTGTTGTTTCCGGCAGTAAAGAAAGTACGCACTGCAGGATACAAATTGCACGATGTATACACTCCTTTTCCTGTTCACGGCCTCGATCATGCAATGGGTTTAAGAGAAACCAGTCTGCACACAGCCGGTTTCATATATGGTATCACTGGTACTACTACAGCATTATCCTTCATGAGTTGGGTATTTAATGTAGACTGGCCGCTGAACATTGGTGGTAAACCACATTTCCCGCTGCCTGCTTTTATTCCGATCACCTTTGAGCTGACCGTATTATTTGCGGCGGTAGGTATGGTGATGACTTTCTGTTATCTGTGCCAGTTAATGCCGGGTGTGAAGAAACACATCTTCCATCCAAGACAAACAGACGATAAGTTTGTGATGGTAATAGAGCTGACAGAGAAAACCAATGCAGAAGAAGTAAAGAGCTTCCTCGCTGCTGCAGGTGCGCAGGATATCAATGAGCAGAAGGCTGAGGCAGGATGGTGGTTCGGAAGATATGATAAGGATGATGAGCCTTATCTCCGTAAGATTCAGACCGCAAACGCTTAATTAAAATAACAGCTAAAACATACCGTTGCGACATTAGGATTTGAGCAAGCAAGAACTAATGAAAGCTAGATAAATAATTTCTGATGAAAAGGACTTCCAACATATTGATTGTAGCCGCATTGGCAACTGGAGCTTTCCTGGCAGCCTGTAACAGGGGGGAGCATAACAGAAAGCCCGGCAGGATTTATATGCCAGACATGTATGAATCCCGTGCGTATGAATTTTACAGTGCTCGTTTGTCAGGCCTGAAGCCAGTGGAAGGAACAGTAAAAAGAGGAGAACTTTTGCCATACCATCTGAAAGAATCAGATACGGCACTGGCTAATCTGGTGAAAAATCCATTAACTATTACGCCGTCTGATCTTAAAGAAGGCGAACGTTTATTTAATATCTACTGTGGTATCTGTCATGGTACTGCATTAGATGGTAATGGTCCGCTGTACAAAGGTGGAGATGGACCTTATCCTGCAGCTCCTGCCAACCTGGTTGCCGGTGCAAAATCCGGTTACACAGAAGGCCGCCTGTTCCATGTAATGACTTATGGTTATAACATGATGGGTAGTTATGCCAGTCAGCTCGACAGAGACCAGCGCTGGAAGATTGCTGCTTATATCAAGAGTAAACAGCCAGGTGCTGCCGCCCCGTCTGCCGCTCCTGCTAACGATAGCACTGCAGCTAAATAAATGAGTTAAACTGAATTTCAATCAAGTATTTTAATATACAGTAATGAAAGACCAATTTGTAGTACCGGCAAGATTAAAAAAGACCAGCTTCGTGTTAATGGGCGTGGGCTTGCTGACGTTATTGATCGGATTAATTGCGTTTCAAGGTGAGAACGCGACACGGTTTTGGGCCGGTCTGTTGCAAAACAGCAGCTTCTTTTTGCTGATTACATTGGCGAGCACCTTCTTTATAGCTGCTACTACCCTGGCACATGGTGGCTGGCAGATTGCTTTCCGCCGTGTACCTGAAGCTATTTCAATGGCCGTTCCCGTTTTGTCCGCCATTTTATTTGTGATTGTAATGATCCTTGTTTTTGGTGGAAAAGAGGATATCTACCACTGGGTAAACGCACACCATGTGGCAGAGGATAAGATCCTGACCTGGAAATCTGCTTTCCTGAACAAAGGATTCTTTACCGTAGCAACTATCCTGACACTGGGCCTCTGGATCTTCTTTACCCTGAAGCTCCGCAGAATGTCTATCGAAGAAGATGGATGGGATCTGCGTCCTGAAACAGGCCGTAAATTACTCTGGAGAAATACCGTTGTATGCGGTGGCTTCCTGGTAGTATTTACCCTGAGCGTTGGATCTACCACGCCATGGGTTTGGTTAATGAGTATCGATGCACACTGGTTCTCTACCATGTACAGCTGGTACACTTTCGCCAGCACCTGGGTATCCGGTCTGTCGCTGATAGCACTGTTCGTAGTATATCTGAAAAAACACGGTTATCTCACTTATGTAACTGAAGAACACCTGCACGATCTGGGTAAATTCATGTTTGCATTCAGCATCTTCTGGACTTACCTCTGGTTCTCCCAGTACATGCTGATCTGGTACGCCAACATGCCGGAAGAAACTGAATACTTCCAGCCGCGTGTTTGGGGCCAGTGGAGACCAATCTTCTTCCTGAACCTCCTGATCAACTTTGTTACTCCGTTGTTGTTTCTGATGAAAAGGGACACCAAACGTAACTATACTGCCATTGTTTTCATCGCTATCGTGATCATCTTCGGTCACTGGCTGGATTTCTGGCAAATGGTTTACCCAGGCACCGTTAAAACCCTGGTATTCCCTTGGTATGAATTCGGACTCGGACTTGGTTTCGTAGGACTGATCATCTTCCTGGTATCTAACCAGCTGACTAAAGCTGCACTGGTTCCGAAGAATCATCCTTACCTGAAAGAAAGTATCATTCACCACACCTGATTGGGTGATCAAGGAGATTAGGCAAAAGAAAAGCATTAGATAACTTAATTATTTCATATAGCAATGTCAGGATTTTTAGCAGTCTTAGTTGTTGTTCTCATATTCATAGTCATCTTCCAGATTGCGAAGGCGAGCGAATATGTGTCCATATTGAAGGGAGAAAAGAAAGCGCGCGAGCAAAGCAACCGTATAAATGGTTTCCTGCTGATTGCATTCCTGGTGCTGGGGCTTATAGGAGTGTACTGGTGTAACGATTTGCTGAAAGGCAAAATCCTGGGCGAATCTGCATCAGAACAGGGAGAAGGCGTTGATACCCTTATTTATGTAACACTTGCCATCACTGGTGTGGTGTTCGTGATTACCCAAATTGCTTTATTCTGGTTTGCATTTAAGTACCAGGAGAAAGAAGGCCGTAAAGCATTTTACTTTCCGCATAATAATAAACTGGAAGTTATCTGGACCGTTATCCCGGCTATCGCCTTAACCATACTGGTGGCTTTCGGTTTGAAACACTGGTTCCAGCTCACTTCAGAAGCGCCAAAAGACGCTGCTGTGGTAGAAGTAACCGGTAAACAGTTTAACTGGATCTTCCGTTATCCTGGTAAGGATGGCGCACTGGGTCGTCGTGATATTAAAAACATCGATCCTTCCGCCGGTAATGAACTGGGTCTGGACTGGAACGATCCTTTGAACAAGGATGACTTTATGCCTACCGAACTGCACCTCGTAGTTGGTAAACCGGTAAAGTTCATCATCGGTTCCCGCGACGTAATCCATGATGTGGGTTTACCTCACTTCCGCATGAAAATGGATGCGGTTCCCGGTATCCCTACCACCCTGTGGTTTACTCCTAAGTTCACTACCAAACAGATGAAGGAAAAAACCGGTAACCCGGACTTTACATTTGAAATTTCCTGCGATCAGATGTGTGGTAGCGGTCACTACTCCATGAGGGGCGTGATAGTTGTGGAAACTCAGGAAGAATATGATAAATGGGTAGCTTCCCAGAAATCAACGTATAGCCTGACACACGCTGACACTGCAGCTCCGGCTGCGCCTGCCGGCGAAGCGAAAGCAGATAGCACACAAAAAGCAGTAGCTGCCAATATTCAGTAAGCTGTAATTTTGCGTAGAAGAATTTTTGACGGAGTACAATTAAAAACAATAAAGACAAACTGACAAACGACGATACTTCCCGGGCGTTAGTTTATAATAAACCGAACCGATTATGAGTAACGAAGCAACATTGCACAGTCAACAGGAGGTAATGCACGGAGCGCATGATCATCATGATCATGAGCACCACCATGAAGACAGTTTCATTTCGAAATATGTGTTCAGCATGGATCACAAAATGATCGCCAAACAATTCCTGATTACTGGTATCGTTTGGGCTATCATTGGTGCTTTCTTCTCTGTACTGTTCCGTTTGCAACTTGGTTTTCCTGATGCCACTTTCCCCTGGCTGGAAAGTATCCTGGGTCATTGGGCTAAAGGTGGCCGCATTACAGCGGAAGCTTACTATGCATTGGTAACAATGCACGGTACCATCCTGGTATTCTTTGTATTAACGGCCGGCCTGAGCGGTACCTTCTCCAACCTGCTGATTCCTTTGCAGGTAGGTGCACGTGATATGGCCTCCCCTTTTATGAACTGTTTGAGCTACTGGTTCTTCTTTTTGGCCAGCCTGGTAATGATGGCTTCCCTGTTTGTTCAAACAGGCCCTGCTTCCGGAGGTTGGACAATGTATCCGCCGCTGAGTGCACTGGGAGACGCTTCTATCGGTTCTAAAATAGGTGTGGATCTTTGGTTAACCAGCATGGCGCTGTTTGTTGTTTCGCAGCTGCTCGGTGGTTTGAACTATATCTCTACCTTATTGAATATGCGTACCAAAGGTATGGCGATGACCAAAATGCCTTTGACTATCTGGTCATTCTTCTTCACTGCCGTATTGGGCGTATTGTCTTTCCCTGTATTGCTGTCAGGTTTCATCCTGCTGCTCATGGATCGTCACGCTGGTACCAGCTTCTACCTGTCTGATATCTTTATCGCCGGTAAAGCACTGGCAAATGAAGGTGGTAGCGCTATTCTCTATCAACATTTATTCTGGTTCTTAGGTCACCCTGAGGTATATATCATCATCCTCCCTGCGATGGGTATGGTTTCTGAAGTACTGGCGGTAAGTTCCCGCAAGCCTATCTTTGGTTACCTGGCGATGATCGGTTCCCTGTTCGCTATCTGTATCCTGGCCTTCCTGGTTTGGGCGCACCATATGTTCGTAACAGGTTTGAATCCGTTCCTGGGTGCATTCTTCGTACTCTTAACCTTATTGATTGCAGTACCATCTGCCATCAAGGTATTTAACTGGATCACTACTATCTGGAAGGGTAATATCAACTTTACACCTGCTTCCCTGTTCTCTATCGGTTTTGTGAGCACTTTCATCTCCGGTGGTTTAACAGGTATCTGGTTAGGTAACTCTTCTATCGATATTCACCTGCATGATACCATGTTTGTGATCGCCCACTTCCATATTGTAATGGGTGTATCTGCGTTCTTTGGTATGTTTGCCGGTATCTACCACTGGTTCCCTAAAATGTATGGCCGTTTCATGAACCAGACCATTGGTTATATCCACTTCTGGGTAACCATGATCGGCGCTTACCTGATCTTCTGGCCTATGCACTACGAAGGTATGGCGGGTATGCCAAGAAGGTATTATGATGTATCCGGCTGGGCTTCCTTCAAACAGTTTGGTGGCCTGAACGAGTTCATCACCATCGTGGTAATCCTCGTATTTGCGGTACAGCTGCTGTTTGTGTTCAACTTCTTCTACAGCATTTTCAAAGGTAGAAAGCTGACCACCCAGAATCCGTGGAATGCAACTACCCTGGAATGGACTACACCTATCCATGCCGGTCACGGTAACTGGCCTGGTGAAATTCCGGAAGTATATCGCTGGGCTTATGACTATAGCAAGGATGGAAGAGATTTCATTCCGCAAACTGAGCCTATCGGACCTAATGAATCAGCGCACTAAAATATAGTTCGGAATTCCGGCAGGAAGATACCTTTCGCATGAAAAATCTTCCTTCCGGGATTTTGTTCACTGTGATGTTTGTAAATTTGTTCCGGACTTAAACCCGGAATGTGGCTAGAAAAAAAATGTTGCAAGAAAACTCCATAAAATTGTCGTCATCATATGCGGTAGCAAGCAAGGTGAAAGATTACTCTCAGCTAATGAAGTTTAATCTCACCTTTATGGTGGTATTTTCATCTGTGGTTGGTTACCTGCTGGTGCCCGGCGTGGAGTTTAACTTAGTAAAAGTTCTTTTATTATTTGCAGGTGGTTTGCTGGTTTCCGGATCAGCCAATACCATTAACCAGATCTGGGAGAAGAATACAGATAAACTGATGGCGCGCACCGCTGTTCGTCCATTGCCTTCCGGGCGTATGCACGACAACGAGGCGATTGCACTGGCTGTGATAACGGGTATTGCGGGTCTCCTGGTAATGGGGTACTGCTTTAACTGGTTGAGTGCTGCATTGAGCGGAGTGTCTTTGGTGTTATACGGGTTTGTGTACACACCCTGGAAAAAATGGAATTCTCTTGCCGTACTGGTAGGGGCTGTTCCAGGTGCCATGCCTCCCCTGATCGGTTGGGCAGCCGGCGCCAACAACCTGAGCGAAGGTGGCTGGTCGTTGTTTGCTATCCAGTTCCTGTGGCAGTTTCCGCATTTCTGGGCAATTGCCTGGATTGCGTATAAAGACTATACCAGGGCAGGCTTCAAAATGCTGCCGGGCAGCGGAGAGCCCAACAAGTACACCGCCATACAGGCTGCTATGTACACATTGTTGCTGATCCCCGCCGGCGTAGCACCGTACCTCCTGAAGATCACTGGAAGCATTTCTGCTATAGTGGCTATTCTGGCGGGTATTTTCTTCCTTTACAGGGCAATTAACCTGTACAGAAAGAATGATGTTCCTGCAGCAAGAAAGCTCATGTTCGGATCTTATATTTATCTGACAATTGTTCAGCTGGTACAACTGCTGGACAAAGCGTAAAATGAAAAGAGGAGTGATGGATACTATGACATTAGAACAACGTAAGAAAATACATCCGCATAAATATTCCTTATGGATCGCCATGGGTAGTATTACCATGATGTTTATCGGGTTTACGAGTGCTTATATTGTTAAAAGATCCCAGGCAAACTGGCTGGCATTTGAACTGCCGCACATTTTCTGGATATCCACTGCCGTAATTTTAACCAGCAGCTTAACTATACACCTGGCTTTAAAGCAGTTCAGGGAAAGGAATATGCAGCGTTACAAGCAACTGATCACCCTTACAGCATTTTTGGGTGTGGCGTTTGCAGCCTGCCAGTGGATAGGATTTTCACAATTGAAGTCGGTAGGACTACCCCTCAACGGGCCTGTTTCCGCTTCTTTTATTTATGTTATCGTAGGAGTGCACATGCTGCACGTTTTGGGTGGTGTAGTAGCACTGCTCATTATGTTTGGCAGGGCTTACAGAACCCGTGTACGGACCTATAGCGCAGTTCCCATTGAAGTAGCCGCAACATACTGGCATTTCGTGGACGTACTGTGGATTTACCTGTTAATTTTTTTAAGTATCGCCAGATAAACTTTGTAAAATTTTATAAAACAAACAATGGATACAGCAGTTACAGCGAAGAAAAAATGGTGGGCCGGAGGATATTCTCCCTTTAATGTGAGCTATGGTAAGTTGATGATGTGGTACTTCCTGATGTCAGATGCGTTCACATTCGGCGCATTGTTGATTTCATATGGTACCATCCGGTTTTCCAGCCCATCCTGGCCTGATCCGAATGAGGTGTTCCGCTCCTTCCCTGGCATGGGCCATGCCAACTTGCCGTTGGTATTTGTGAGTTTGATGACCTTCATTCTCATCATGAGTTCTGTAACCATGGTACTGGCGGTACATGCCGGTCACATGAGAGATAAAAAAGCAGTGGCCAAATGGATGCTCTGGACCATCGTTGGTGGTATCGCGTTCCTGAGCTGTCAGGCATGGGAATGGACACATCTGTATCACGAAGGCGCATGGTGGGGTCGTAATCCTTTCCTGAACGTTGACGGTACACTGGCATCTACCAACTTTACCAACTTCTTCTTTACCATTACCGGTTTCCACGGTTTACACGTAACTTCCGGTGTGATCCTGAATATCGTTATCCTGGCCAACGTACTGAAAGGTACTTATGAGCACAGAGGTCACTACGAAATGGTAGAAAAAGTAGGTTTATACTGGCACTTTGTAGATCTGGTTTGGGTATTCGTATTCACCTGCTTCTACCTGCTCTGAGCCAAAGGCAAGCAGAATAGTACAAGGTTTGTTGTTGATTATTTGGAATCTGATTTTTAGAATTTATTTAATTTAAATAGTAATGGAGCATACACATACTGAGGCTGGGCATGAAGCTGCACATGTCGATTCATCTACCAAAACAATCTGGAGAACGTTCTGGATCCTGTTGTGTATCACAATGGTGGAAGTAGGTCTGGCCTTTTTACATCTGGAAACAGGTTTCCCCAGCAGGGTATTCCTGAATGCGATCTTCGTTGGCCTCACTGTAGTGAAAGCCTTCTATATCGTTGCTGAATTCATGCACCTGGGTCATGAAATCAAAAACCTGATCCTTACCATATTGATTCCGTTACTGTTATTTGTATGGTTTATCATTGCATTCCTGTACGAAGGTGATTCCTGGAAAAACATGCGGAAAGACCTGAAACCAGGTACTCCAATTGAAACGCCAAAGGCTCCTGCAAAAGAAGGACATCATTATTAATTTCATCATAAACTATCAGGATCATCTCTCGCAGGGCTTTATTAGGAGTGTCGTTGGCTATACTGGTGCCACTTTTGGGTTATCTCATTGTAGATCACTATGGAAAAAATGTGGTGCCTGTACCAGGATACTTCATCCCGGAAAGAGTAGATACGATCTCAGAAAATGGTAAAGTTTCGTACGATACCGTTTTTCATAAGATCAGGGATTTTAAACTGACCAACCAACTTGGAGAAAAGGTGAGTTTGAAAGACATGGAAGGAAAAGTGTTACTGGTTGATTTCTTTTTCACCTCCTGCCCAAGTATCTGTCCTACATTAACAAAAAACCTGAAAAAGGTACAGAGCGCCTACGTAAAGAACGATTCTTTGCTGCAGATCCTCTCCTTTTCAGTAGACCCGGAAAGGGATACGGTAGATAAGCTGCGTAAGTACGCATACGACTACCAGATCAATCCCGACAACTGGTGGCTGCTCACAGGGAGTAAAAAGGAGATCTATGATCTCGCCAGAAATGATTTCTTTGTTTCTGTAACACAGGGAGATGGCGGTCCGGACGACTTTATACATACCGAGAAGCTGGTATTAATCGACAAAAACAGGAATATCCGTGGATATTATAACGGTCTTGATTCCAATGATGTAAAAAGATGCGCAGGCGATATCGCCATATTGCATCTGGCGAAAGACAGACACCGACCGGGTTTTGCGGCCTTCCTAAAAAAACTGTTCTCCGGAGAGAAGTAATAAAAATAATTATAAAGGAAAGGTGAATAAGGAAAGGTTGTTCACCTTTCTTTATTCACCTTTTACATTTTAGTGGATATGGAATTCAAGAACAGAAATCTCAATACGCCTATTACCATCGTGTCGATAGCTATACCCGCGCTGGTTGCGTTATTGTTTGTGTTGCCCAAGCCGGAAATGCATCCTGGTTTTGATATCAGGATACTGCCGCTGTTCCATGCCATCCTCAATACCAGTACCGCTGTTTTACTACTGGCCAGCTTGTATTTTATAAAGAACGGGCATGTAAAAGCCCATAAGATCACCAATTTAATTGCAGTGGGTTTGTCGGCAGTGTTCCTGCTTTCGTATGTTACGTACCATGCACTGGCTACAGAAACCCGTTTTGGCGACCTGGATCATAACGGTATCCTGGATGCCGGCGAAAAAGCGATGCTGGGTGGCATCCGTTATATTTACTACTTCCTGTTACTGACACATATTGTACTGGCCGCCATTATAGTGCCGTTGGTGCTTTTCACGCTGCTACGCGGATTTCAGAATGATATTCCACGCCACCGCAAAATTGCCCGTATTACATGGCCTATCTGGTTTTATGTAGCGGTAACGGGTGTGATTGTTTATATTATGATTTCCCCTTATTACCATTGATAGAATTAAGGAGATTTTTTTAAGACAGATAGCCTAATTTTGTGAGATCAAACAATAATACTATGAAGAAGACAGGTTTGTTTTTACTGACAGTGTTTTTGACGGTGATGAGCGGATCAGTAATGGCGCAATGTTCCCTGTGTACTAAAACGGCTCAGCAGCTGGGCGAAGGCCCGGCAAAAGGTTTGAACAATGGTATTCTGATGCTGGCTTTAACGCCCCTGGCCATTATTGGTTTCCTGGCTTTCCGGTGGTGGAGAAGTAATAAAGAAGCCTGACAATTTTCGTATAACCCAAAATAACTATGATTACCTACAGAAAGGCGGATATAACGGATATCCCGCAGTTAGTGCATTTGCGGCTGCAGTTTCTGAAAGAAATTTACCCTAAGTCTGATAACTCCCAGGATGCCGTGTTGAAGGATCAGCTCAGGGTCTACTTAACAGAACATCTCTCTAAAGATAATTTTGTAAACTGGTTTGCTGACGCAGAAGGCGAGGTAGTGGCCAGCGCAGGCATCGTTTTTTACAACCAGCCTCCACTGTACCACAACCTCGAAGGCAAAGTGGCCTATATTCTGAACGTATACACGCTTCCTGCCTTCCGCCGGAAAGGTATTGCAAAAACGTTGATGCAAAAGATCCTCGACGAAGCCAGAGAGCGTAATACCGGAAAGGTGAGCTTACATACCAGTAAAGAAGGCCGTTTATTATATGAACAGTTCGGGTTTGTGGCCGGTGATAATGAAATGACCTGCCAGTTGCCCCGTATTCAATAAATAGCAGCTACTCTTCGCGGAGCTGAAAAACGGGACATTCCATTCTTAAGCCACCGTTGTTCAAAGAGATCTTCAGTTTGTTACAGTGATAACCTTTCTTTTCGTTGAGGTGCTCACAGTTAAAGCACATGGGCTGCGTGGAAATAATTTCCTGTTGATTAAGCTGGTAAATCAGCTGCATCAGCTGTTCCAGCAGTCCGGCCTGATCTTTCAATGGCAGTTGTGCTACCGTTGCCTGTAAAGGATCCGCAAATTGCTCTACTTTTCTGGCAACTGCCTTTCCCTCTTTTACCAGGTGTAAGGTGTGGCTGCGGGTGTCTGTAGGGCTTGCCTTACGCGTCAGGTAGTTCTTCTGTTCCAGTGATTTTACTGCATCGCTGATGGTGGCTTTGGTCATGTTGAAGTACGATGCCAATGTTGTTACAGTACGTTTTTCTTCCGGGTAGTGCAGTAAAAAGGTAAGTACCTGGATTTGTATGGGACTAAGTCCATACTGAGTTGCTTCCTGCCATAATAATACGCGGAAGGCTTCTGATAATCGCTCCAGGGAGGCCACTACTTTACTAGGTGTGTTTTCTGCCTGCTGTGCAGGGCTGAATGTGGAAACTTTCCCCATATATTCTTGCTGTCCTTATAGTTAATGTGGCAAGGTACAATATAAATATATGGCGTGAAATAGCATATTAGTGACATTCCTGCGTGAATCCGGCTTTTTTTAGTGACATCCCTCCAATTCATGGATATAATACCCTTTTTGCCGGATATGGGTTTCCCAGCGGGGTATAATTTCGGTGATATGACAAAAACGGCAGTCTTTCCGGGAAACAATTAACCCCTCCCCCCTTTTGGATTGGAGATAAGTATTCCCATAAATCAGTACATCATCAAATGAGGTCTCCTTTGTAACTATGATGTCGAAATGCAGATATCCTCCATCTTTTTTCTTAACATAAGTGTCGAAGACAGCAACTTGCATTGGAATACTTTTGATGCTAACGTAAATGGTTATACTAAAAAGGGAGTTGTCGGGGTTGAGGGTATACCCATAACAATACACTAAAACTAATTGCTTTGAACCATGCCTGCTGCATGCGCTCTACCTCCGCGGCAGAGTGCCCGTGTTTGCTTAAATAGGGTCTGCCGGCTTCTGAAACAGGATATATAAAAGAAGACAGGTAGCGTAAGTATATCATGGGCAACGGGTCCATATCATGCTCCGCCGCGGGCCTGAGTTGCAGCTGTGCCGCAATCCGTTCTTCAAACTGCCACCACGGATTTCCTTCCTGGCGGCTGCATAAATCAGCTATCCATTTACGGAATTGCGGGCGGAGCGATAGCAGGTATTGCATATCGGGAGCGCCATCCCTGGTGAAATAGGTAGCGAGATAGTTATTCTTTAAAATGGTATCATACCAGCTGGTCAGAATGTCTTCTGTATGTGGGGCCAGGATGTTTCCTGCCATCACCAGGTATTGCTCGTCCTCATGGGTAAACAACAACATCCTTTTTAGTCTGACCAGTGTTTGCGCATCCAGTGAGGGTTGGGGGTTATCAGCGCCAGCTGTGCCTTGATGCATAGCGTCATTCATACAGTTTAAATTTTGGTTTCCTTCACGGATTGGTTATTACAAATATAATAAGGTTACCTAACTAAAACAATAATATAATGACGTATATTCCTATACGTTAGCTATTAAATATATTATTAAAAAATTATTTGTGATTCTACAATGAACTATATAGCTTTGATAATCTGGTTGATAATATCCTTTCATGATTAATAAGCTATACGCAATAACAAAAAACGGTTGGCCGCCGGTAGCGGCAGCTGTACATATACCTGCGGATGTACCCGGCAAACGGGCATCGCGCACGTTGTATCTTTCCGTTGCAGCCATACTGGCGGCGGCAGCAGGCACTGTTGCCGCATGGGCCATTAGCGTTATCATCCATGCAGTTACTTCACTGGCTTATTATGGAGAAATGAGCACTGCTTCCACCGGTATTGAAAATACAGAACAGGGATGGTGGATCATTGGTATTCCGGTAGCAGGCGCACTGTTACTCGTTGCCATTGCCCGTTACACCTCTCCCCTGCTTCGCGCAATGGGATTAACCGTGGCCATTGGCGCCGGTAATCCGCTGGGGATAGAAAATGCCGCGATGTTATTTAACGGAGGCTTAGGAGCTTGGATCGGTAAACTATTCCGTTGTACAAACGACGAATGCCGGATCCTTTTTACAGCCGGCGTGTGCAGCACATTAGGCAGTCTCTTTGGCGCGCCGGTAGCGGCGGTATTCCTTGCCCTGGAAGTGTTTCTGGCGGAATGGACGCCTGGCAATATATTACCGGTTGCAGCGGCGGCCGCCACCGCTGCTGCAGGGAGTTATCTGTATCGTGGTACCAGCCCTGTACTGAGCTTCACCCCCCTGCCGGCTATGAATGCAAAAGCAGTAGCAGGTTATATGATAGTAGCTTTACTGGTGGGGTTATGGGCGAGACTAAGTATAGTATTGTATCGTCTTGTTGAGAAATGGTTCGGAAAACTAACTAAATACAATACATGGTATCTTTTACTGGCGGCATTGCTGACAGGCATCATCGGCTATATTTCCCCGCGGATACTGGGTACCGGCGAAGGTTATATCCGTGACCTGCTGGAGGCACATGTTACGTTAGCCATCCTTTTTGCGCTGGCCTTTCTGAAATGGATCGCCTGGCTTTTCTTTTCGGGCGCCAATAAAACCGGCAGCGGCATTATTCCATTGCTGGTCATAGGAGGCGCTATGGGTTTGTTGATTGGCGCACCGCTGCAAATGGCTTTTCCTTCTTTAATGATCAACGCCGGAGTAGTGGTAATAGTGGGCATGGGCGCCATGCTGGCGGGTACAACCCGTGCGGTGTTAACGGCTATTATATTACTGCTGGAAATGACCCATGATATCAATGTGGCTCTTCCTGCAATATTGGCCTGCATACTGGCTTATGGCATTGCCATCTTCAAAAGTAAAAAAGCGCAAAACGATTAACCGCTCTGCGCTTTTTTATTTTATTCGTGTCCCGAAACAAACTTCAACCCTACAATAGATCCTATTAGTAGCATCAGGAAAAAGATACGCAACATAGCGGCAGGTTCTTTAAAAAAGATCATACCGGCAATAGCAGTACCGGCAGCGCCAATGCCCGTCCATACTGCATAAGAAGTACCTATAGGAAGACCGCCATTAATGGCTTTATTCAAAAAGAAAAAGCTCAGACAGATACACACCGCAAAGCTGACGGAAGGCCACAACCTGGAAAAATTTTCGGAATACTTTAATGAAATAGTAAAGCCTATTTCAAACAGCCCGCCAATGACAAGGAATAACCAAGGCATAATTACTGAATTTAGAAAGTAAGAAAAAAATATTGGAAATGAATGGGTATAAAACGCCCGCTCCCTGTGGATCAGAGACCGTAATTAAACACTGCGTAAGCGATAGATATGCCGAAAGAAGTAAAACGCATGCGGCAAAGGTAGCAAAAAATTATCTAAACAATTCTGCGAAGCGCCTCACGCCTGCTGAGTGGTGCGAGTGTATGGCCATCAACAAATTTGCGTACACTGTTGGGATTTGTTTTAGCATATTCCCGCAAAGCCCAGCCAATGGCTTTCTGGATAAAAAATTCTTTGGAGTGGGCGCATTGTTTTACATAATGGTATAACAGCTGCTCGTTGGTATGTTGCTTGTATGCGTTCTGGTGTATAATGGCTGCACGTTGCAACCACATATTTTCACTGCTGACCCATTGGTTGGTAATAGCCGGCGATGCTTCGTGAAACTTTTTCAGCCACGGACCCGCGAGGCATGATACTATAGCGTCCACGCTGTCCCACCACGATTTATGAACAATCATGTATTCAAAGAGATGGATATCTTCTGCTCTCCATTCTTTGTTTAACAGTTGCATAAAATCTATAGCAGCATACTGATATTCACGTTCCGGTTTTTTCCATAATGCTTTTACCAGGGTCGGCATTTCGCCAATGGCAGGCAATCCATATTCTGCTTTTAATCCTTTGTTGATAAGGCGGCGCTCCGGCGCAGTAATGCCCAGGTATTCAAACTGGTCGCGCATGTATGCTTTCATAGCAACGGCATTGGCCGGATTGGCCGCCACCAGATATGCATCCGTGATCAGGTTAAGATAGCGCATGTATCCTTAGCTTTTAGTGCCGATATAACGGTAAAGGTTAAACGTTTTTTGTTGCAGCAGTTGCTGTATTTCCTGTTGAAGAATTTGCTTGGAGATATCTTTCATACGCCTGTGCTGTATCAGTTGCCAGGCTTTTTCTGCCAGTAGCAGAACATGTTTTTGTTGCTGATGGGAGATGATGGCATGATGTTTTTCAATGGCTTCAATAACTTCGTGTATGCCTGACTGTTGGGTAGCCACCGATTTGATCACTGGTATTTCCCAGTCGCCACGATGCTTACTATGCGCAAGCAGCCGTAAATTTTTCACAAAGGCATCTGCATTATCCCGGTCTGCTTTGTTCACAATAAAAATATCTGCGATTTCCATTAACCCGGCTTTCATGGTTTGTATTTCGTCGCCGGCTTCCGGAACTACTACCACAACCGTTGTATCTGCCACGCCGGCTATTTCCACTTCACTTTGGCCCACGCCTACGGTTTCTATAAAGAGGTAGTCGAATGCGGCTGCTTTAATCAGGTCGCTTACTTCTATAATTTTAGGGCTTAATCCGCCGAGGGCACCTCTGCTGGCCATAGAGCGGATAAACACGCGCGGGTGGTTGAAGTGTTGGCTCATCCTGATCCGGTCGCCCAGCAGGGCGCCGAAGTTGAAAGGAGAAGAAGGATCCACGGCTATGATAGCCACGCTTTTATCCTGTTCCAGTAATTGAGTGATGAGTGCATTTACAAGGGTGCTTTTACCTGCACCGGGTGGACCGGTGATGCCCACCACCTTGGTATGGTCATTCACAGGTATTTGTTCCAGCAGCTGTTCATATCCTGTTGCTTCGTTTTCAACAAGGGAAATGCAACGGGCCAGTGATTTGATATTTCCGTTTAAGAGTCCGGGTATATGCTGCTGGTACATTTTACTGTTTACAGAATTTAAAGAACAAAAATAAGCGGTATTCCCTGTTTACGCGATCAATGACCGGTAAATATTGAGGTATTGTTCCCCTATTTCCTCCCATCTGAAGCTGTCGGCGTGCTTTTTAAGGGCAGCCATTGGTTGGGTGGCTTCGTAATGGGCCATCCCTTTATTGAAAACATCCTGCATGTAGGCAGGGTCAAAATTTTCGAAGTAATAGGCAAGGTCGCCGCCAATTTCGGGTAGGCTGGTTTTGTCTGAAAGAAATACCGGTTTCCCGTAGTGCATGGCCTCTATTACAGGAATGCCAAAGCCTTCTGCGATAGACGGGAAAACAAAAGCGGCGCAATTACTGAAATACCAGTATTTGCTTTTTTCATCTATGGGGCCGATGATTTTAACCCGGTCCAGAACGCCATAGGCGGCTGCTTCCTGCAGGATCTGTTTTTGATAGGTGGTATTCGCATTCCCGGCTATAATCAATTCATAATCAGTGTCTTTTAACAACCGCGGAATGACATGAAAATTTTTCTTTGGTAAGATGGTACCAATTGTAAAAAGAAACGGCCGGGAAGGGCGGTAAAGCGGTTCATTAAATGATGGGAATGATTTTACATCACAGCCATTATAAATAACGCTCAGGGGGGTGTCTCCTATTTCAAGATGCTGCAAAACATCTTCTTTTACATAATTTGAAATAGTAATAAGATGATCGGCTTTGTTGATCATCCGCTGTACTTTTGCCAGCTGGCCCGATATTTTATGTTTGTAATTAGGCTTGTATAAGAAATTGAGATCATGTATAGTTAATACCCGTTTGATATCAGGTGAAGCAGGGATATAGTCGGATAACTGGTAGGTGGTATGCCAGAGCTGAATGTCTTTTGAATAGGGCATCCACAGTTTATGCCATGCTTTTTGTTTGTAATGTGGGTGGTTTGAAAAAAGTGTTTCCTTGTAGGAGGGCAGGTAGAAGTACAACTCCTCAGGAGGAGAGATCAGCTTTGTTAATGTTTGGCCAAGTTCACTGCAATAAGTATATAGACCGTTATTCGGATATTTCATTCTTTCACAGTCTATCACAAATCTTGGCATGTTAATCAGTTTGAATAATTGTCAGGTATATATTTATATATAACTAAATGCTTAAGCGAAGATATTACAACTTTTTACGAAAAAGCGATAATTATCTTTCGGCCATTTCCAGATAAATTTATCTTCCTGGCGTATATTGGTCGTCAGTCCGATGGCGAATAATTAATACAGATGACGAATTTTATCTCCATATTTCCGCTTGGAATTGTAGTGTATCCGGGAGAGCAGTTAAATCTGCATGTTTTTGAGCCCCGGTACAAGCAATTAATTGCAGCCTGTTTGGCCGAGCAAAAGCCATTTGGTATTCCAGTTGTAATAAATAAAAAAATTATGGAATATGGAACACTCGTCCAAATAAAAAAGGTAGAAAAAATATATGAGAGCGGGGAAATGGACATAATTACCGTCGGAGACAGTGTTTTTCGCATTTTGGAGCATGTTTCCGAGATCCCGGAGAAATTGTACGCCGGCGCCATTGTAAATTATCCGGAGAATAATGAAGCCGGCAATAACCGGTTACTGCAGGAGGTATTGCATGGTGTCCGGGAGTTGCATGCTATTCTCCAGATCCATAAATCGTTTAAGAAAGAAGACAGTCAGCTCAGTTCCTACGATCTGGCGCACCATGCCGGGCTATCGCTCGATGAGGAATATGAAATGCTTCATCTTTTCTACGAAGCGCAGCGACTGGAGTACCTGAAGCGCCATTTACACAAGGTAATTCCCATGATGGCGGAGATGGAAAGGCTGAAAGAGCGGGTTTTATTAAATGGTCACTTCAGGAACTTATCTGCCGACAATTTATAATTTTTATGAAGATGCCCGTCTGACTTGCTTTTCAGGGCATCAAGACCGCAACTTTAACGTGCATTTAACAGGTGGTTTTTTGGATTTTTTTGCTTCCCGCCTTAAAAAGTAGATATTTGCAGACCCATATTTTCACTGGAATAAGGGCTTAAACTCAATTCTGATACTAAATGCATTGGACAAAAGTCAGTATTCTTTGCCTGCTTGGAAGTTTTTTTCTATTGGCAAATAAGGCTATCGCACAGGACAACTCACCATACTCCCGCTACGGATTAGGAGATCTGCATAATAACCAGAACACGGTAAACCGTGGAATGGGAGGCGTTTCTCAGGCTTATAGTGATCCGCAATCAGTCAACTTTATTAATCCGGCCAGCTACTCCAGCCTGCTGCTCACCACATTTGACGTGGGAGTGGAAGGCGGCGCCCGCTCTATTAACGACAAGGGATCAAAATTTAGTTCCGGATTCGGTACCCTCTCTTACCTGCAGCTGGGTATTCCGCTGATTACCAACAAATGGGGCTTGAATCTGGGGCTGCGCCCGGTAACAAGGGTATCCTATAACATCCAGGAATCAGGTAACGGTACTTTCTTTGACACACTGAGGGTTCCACTGACCAGCAAATACGAAGGCAGCGGCGGTCTTTACCAGCTATATGCCGGTACTGGTGTGCGTTTTGGCCACTTCAGCGTTGGGGTAAACCTGGGTTATCTTTTTGGCAACATCGAAAACAATACCCGCCTCACCTTCCCGGATCCTACCATGTATGCTTCCCACCGTATGTTCCGTACTACCTACAACAGCTTTTTTTATAAAGTGGGTGTACAGTACAGGGCTAAGCTGAAATCGGATATGGACCTGACCTTTGGCGCCTCCGGAAGTTTGAAGCAGAACATGAATGCCCGCCAGGAAATACTTAATGAAACCGTGCAGTTTGATGCATCTTCCAATAACTACGTTACACAGGATACCGTTAAGTATACAAAAGGCGACAGGGGAACTGTGGTATTTCCGCAGGAATTTGGCGCAGGTATCATGCTCCGTAAATTTGATAAATGGATGATCGGGGTAGACTTTAATTCCAGCCAGTGGGAGAATTATAAAAATTTCGGTAACAAAGATTCCCTGCAGAATTCCTGGAAGCTGGCTGTCGGCGGCCAGTTTGTACCCAATGCAACTGCACTCAGCGGTTACTGGAACCGGGTAGCGTATCGCCTGGGTGGTTACTACGGAAAAGACTACCTCCAGCTTCAAGGTGTGAATATGCCTACTTTGGGCTTCACAGTAGGTGCTGGTTTGCCCGTGCGCCGCATGCCTTACTCCAACCAGTACAGTATGATCAACCTGGCGTTTGAAGTAGCTCACCGCGGTAACAACGAAACCGTACTGAAAGAAAACATTTACCGTATATCACTGGGCTTTACCCTGAGTGATAAATGGTTTATCAAACGTAAATACGAATAACTTTTTTGCACATATACATGCAGCGGAGATATAAGCTAAGTTTAAATACGGACTACGCTTATATCTCCGCTTCGTTTTAAAGGAAGCTGAAAGCGAATTCCTATCTTTGAAGTATTATCCATTCAAATGATTAAAAGAGCCATTTTATTTTTTATAATAGCCATTGCCGTTAGTAGCTGCGAAAACGATATTGATGCCGTGATGGAACTGGATTCCAAAAAAGCAGCCACGGAAAACGGGCAGGATATCGTGATCATATTCAGCCAGGGCGGAAAGGTAAATGCAAAATTAATGGGCCCCACTATGGAGCGTGGTTTGGATAAGCCAACCTATGTGGCCTTTAATAACGGGCTGAAAGTGTTTATGTATAATGATAGCCTGGGGCTGGAAAGTACGCTATCGGCCAAGAAGGGAAAATTTATGGAAGATGACGGAGACGTATTCCTGTCAGATAGCGTGATTGTAATTAATAAGAAGGGAGAGCGGCTGGATACCAAAGAACTGAACTGGGATCCCAAGAGAAAGATCTTCTACTCTACAAAAGAAGTGTTTATTAAAACGCCTACCGACTCGTTGCATGGATGGGGACTGGAAGCTAACCAGGACTTCAGCGAAAAGAAAATACTAAAGGTTAGTGGTCCTATTACTGTCCAGGACAGCACCGCCGCCCTTAACTGATATCACTAACGTGAATATATACACGAAAGAACCCCACCTCTGCAGGTGGGGTTCTTTCGCTTTAACCTATTTTTTAACCTAAAATTTGGGATAAAAAAGTCAATAATTATGCCAGTTTGCCGGGTTTGGTGCATTGTTTACTACCGTTCATAACATTTGAATGCAATCATTGTTATGTAGTCATCTTATGATACCAAAAGCTCAAAATAATGGAATACAGACGACTGCCCTTGTGCAAAGCTTTGTTTTAAACTTGCTAACAACAACCGGGATGGCTATATTGGCCGAAAAAATTAGCGCATGGAAACTATCAGCTGGCCCGATTTTGAAAAAGTTGAAATGAGAGTAGGCACTATCCTGGAAGTAAACGATTTTCCCAAAGCCCGTAATCCTTCTTATCAGTTGGTAATAGATTTTGGCCCGGAAACCGGAATCAGGAAATCGTCTGCCCAGATTACCCGTCTTTACCGGAAAGAGGACCTGGTTGGAAAGCAAATTGTGGCGGTGGTGAATTTTCCGCCAAAGCAAATCGCAAACTTTATGTCGGAATGCCTCGTTTTGGGTGCAGTGGGCGATAACAAGGAAATAGTGTTACTTCAGCCGGATATGAAAGTGGTCAACGGGCAACGTATAGCTTAATTGGATTTATAAATAAACCCGGAAAATACTTCTTATATCTTATTATCATGTAGTAATAGATATTTAAATTATATAATTCTAAATTTTAATAATATTATTATTAAAATAATATAATAAGACGTTATCCATTATCATCAGTTTACGAACAATAATACATCGTTCACGGAAATGAAACCTATTACTAAAATCGGCAGTATATCTTTGTTCTAGGTTTTTCATAGGATATGGTTAAAATTATTACAAGGGCGGTATTCTTACCAGCCCTTTTTTTTTGCTTTTTACCCACCAGACCCGGAAAAAGGGTAAAATAACTGTTTAAACACCTACTTGAGCTGATAATCAATTTATTGTGGGATTTTACTCGCATACCAGCTTATCATGAAGTGTTTTTTGCCCTCATACGTTCACCTTCACTTTTGATACGTTTACCGGATAAAATATATCATTCACTAGAATGGCCATCGCAGTATGATAAAAATCGGCCACCTTTGGTATAGGTTTTTCAATAAAGATATGGTTAAAATTTTTCGGGGCTGTAGTCTTGCAGCCCTGTTTCTTTTTTCTGAAGTCCTATTTTTCCCTCTGCCTTCTCTTCTCCGGTAATTTTCCAAAACTCATTAACAACATTACGGCTTGACAAACAGATACAAGCGTATATCTGTATGTCAAGCCGTAATGCTTTTTTATAGTGTTGTACTTACTTACTGAACAGTGCAGGATAAGGTTTATCCAGCAGGTTATTATAAATAAACCGGTAAGATTCACCGGAAGAATGCACACTTTTTAAGCCACCCCATCCGTGACGTTCGCCCGGATACAGCATAAATTCAAAATGCTTATTAAGATTTTCCAGTTTATCGATCAGCTGGATGCAGTTCTGCATGTGCACGTTATCGTCCATTGTACCATGTACTATACGGATCAGTCCTTTATATTTATCGGCGTAGGTCATTACTGAGGTAACCTTGTAACCTTCGGGATTCTCAGCCGGGGTATCCATATAGCGTTCGGTATAGTGGCTGTCGTACAGCTGCCAGTCGGTTACCGCGTAGTTAGCCATGCCATAGTTAAATACATCGGCGCCATAGGTGAGGGCCATGCAGGTCATGTAACCGCCAAAACTGCCGCCGGTCATACATATTTTGCTACTATCGGCCCAGGGCTGGGAACGGAGCCATATAGCGGCGTCCATATAATCCTCTATTTCATGTTTACCCAGCTGGCGGTGAATATAGTTCATGCCCATTTTGCCGAGCTGTCCGCTGCTGCGGTTATCAATAGCCACCTGGATTACACCTTCCTGTGCCCACCACTGTTGTACATTACCATATTTCCAGGTATCATAAACGGTACCGGCGTTAGGGCCGCCATAAATGCTGATCAGAATTGGGTATTTCTTACCAGGTTCCATATGCAGCGGCATGGTAATAGTGAGTGGAAGTTCCAGTCCGTCGCGGGTTTTGTATGTTTTCAGCGTTGTTTGGGCGAGGTTGTAATCGTTAAAATTTTCTCCTTTGCTGTCGCCAAGTTCCCGCACCGGTTTACCATTATTGTCCAGCAGGGCCATTTTTGAGGGCGTTTGCAGGTTGGAATAAGTAGTAATAAAGTATTTACCTCCAGGCGCCAGTTTGATCACATTATTATAGTTACCGTTGGTTAAACGGGTAAGTGCACCGGTTTTCATGCTCACCTTATACAGGTCGAAACGGGTAGACGCTTCTTTACGGGCGGTGAAGTATACCAGCTGATTCTTATCGTCTATCTGCAGAACTTCTTTCACGGTCCAGTTGCCGGAGGTCAGTTGTTTTTTCAGGGAACCATCCATATTATGGAGGTAGAGGTGCGACCAACCGGTTTTATCGCTTTGCAGCAGGAAACCGTGATTGTTTTGCACAAAAGGAACGGCATCGAACCAATCGATCCAGGTTTTTTGTTTTTCATCATAGATTTCCTTTTTGACGCCGCTTTGCGGGTTGATGCTGTATATTTTCAGGTTGTCCTGTCCGCGGTTCATCCATTGCATCCACAGTTGCTGGCTATCGTCGGTCCAGAAGGGCGTACCAAAATACTGGTCGTCGTTTTCGTTGAAATCAGCCCAAACGGTGGCGCCGCCGGTAACGGGTACCACGCCTACTTTCACAGCTGGGTTGGGATCGCCGGCTTTAGGATAGCGGGTGTTTTCCAGGTATCCGTGCTGGCCTTTCTCGCTATAGATAGGGAATACGGGCACTTTGGTATCGTCAAAGTGCATGTAGGCGATCTGCCTGCTGTTGGGACTCCACCAGAAAGCGCGGTAATGCGTAGGCCGGCCCAGGATTTCTTCATAATATACCCAGGATGCCCAACCATTATATATTACATCGGAACCATCGGTAGTGTAGCGGGTTTCTTTTTTGGTAGCTACTTCCACGCTGTAGAGGTCATTGTTGCGGGTAAATGCCACATATTTCCCATCCGGCGAAAGGGTTGGATTTTTTTCTTCTGCAGCGTCGTTGGTCAACCGCACGGCGTTGCCATCAGCCGCTTTATAGAACACATCTTTTTCGCGTACTTCTACACTGGGGCCGTCTACCGGTGCTGTGTAAATGGTGGCTTTGCCGGTGCGCGCATCTACAGACCATGCCTGCATACGGCCATTAGCCGCATCAGGGCGCATTTCCAGGTAATGCTCTCCATCAGCCCAGTCGCGGATGGCCGGTAATGGTTTGGTGATATGGGTTGCTTTGCCTTTAAAAGCCTGTTCATAGGTAAGGTCCTGCTTTTGCTGGGCCTTTAAACAGGGGGCAGTCAGCAGCAGTAAGCCTACACCGCTGATAGTGGTTGGTTTTAACCATTGTTCGCTTCTCATCATTTGTAAGATATCAGGTGGTTGTTTTGTTGTCGTTAGCGGACGAAAATAAGCATAACTGAAAAATAGCGCTCACAATTTACACAAACGGGCATACCCCGCAAACCGGCAACAGGTCAAATACCACCAGATATGAAAGATTTCCCCGCGACGGTTAATTGGGGCTGTAAATAGCAGTGGAAGCGGTTATCTTTAGTCTGGTTTTCATAGGATATGGTCAAAAAATAAGAGGGCTGTAGTCTTACAGCCCTTTTTACTATTTTTGCACTCCATTAGTGCAATTAAATTACTACATGACACAATTATCTGAGCAAGAGATTATACGCCGGGAAAAATTACAGGAACTGCATAACCTAGGTATAGACCCCTACCCTGCAGCTGAATACCCGGTTAATGATACTTCCGTAAACATAAAAGCCAATTATTCGGAAGAAACAAAGGAACAATTCCAGGAAGTATGCCTGGCAGGCCGTATTATGAGCGTTCGTGATATGGGTAAGGCGGCATTTGCCGTTATCCAGGACAGCGTAGGCCGTATCCAGGTATATATCCGCCGGGACGACATCTGCCCCGGGGAAGATAAATCCATGTACGATACCGTATTCAAGAAACTGCTGGATATCAGCGACTTTATAGGTGTAAAAGGCTACGCCTTTATCACCAAAACCGGTGAAACCTCCATCCATGCAAAGGAAATCACCATTCTGTCCAAATCACTGCGTCCCCTGCCGGTAGTAAAGGCTAAAGAAGGGGAAGTATTTGATGAGGTAACCGATCCGGAATTCAAATACCGTCAGCGTTACGTGGACCTGGTGATTAACCCCGAAGTAAAAGAGGTGTTCATCAAGCGTACCCGGATGATGCAAACGATCCGCGACTTCTATAATAACCTGGGTTACCTGGAAGTGGAAACGCCAATCCTGCAACCTATCCCCGGCGGTGCTACTGCCCGTCCGTTTGTTACGCACCACAATGCGCTGGATATGCCACTCTATCTTCGTATAGCCAATGAGTTATACCTGAAACGCCTCATCGTAGGCGGTTTTGAAGGGGTGTACGAGTTTGCAAAAGATTTCCGCAACGAAGGAATGGACCGTACCCATAACCCGGAATTTACGGTAATGGAAATGTACGCTGCCTACAAGGACTACGAGTGGATGATGCGCACCACAGAATCGCTGCTGGAGAAAATTGCCCTCACCTTACATGGCACCACCATTGTACAGGTAGGCGACAAAACCATTGATTTTAAAGCGCCATTCCGCCGGGTGTCTATGTATGAAGCCATACAGGAACATACCGGTTTGGATATTGCCGCTATGGATGAAGCACAGCTGCGCGACGCATGTAAGCAACTGGGTATCCACGTGGACGCCAAGTTCGGCAAAGCCAAACTGATAGATGAGATCTTTGGTGAAAAATGCGAAGGCAATTATATCCAGCCTACTTTCATCACCGATTATCCGGTAGAAATGAGCCCGCTCACCAAGAAGCACCGCAGCAAAGCCGGTTTGGTAGAACGTTTTGAGCTGATGGTAAACGGTAAGGAAATTGCCAATGCCTACAGTGAGCTGAATGATCCTATTGATCAGCGCGAACGTTTTGAAGAACAGGTGAAACTGATGGAACGCGGCGATGATGAAGCCATGTACATCGACTACGATTTCTTACGCGCCCTGGAATATGGTATGCCACCTACCTCCGGTATCGGTATCGGTATCGACCGCTTAACCATGCTGATGACAAACCAGCCATCTATCCAGGATGTACTCTTCTTCCCGCAGATGAAGCCGGAACAACAGAAATAAAATCATCTTAATAAAAATAAAAAGGCGGATGGCTATGGTCATCCGCCTTTTTGTTTTATACAATGTAAATGTGGCATTAAATTTTCATAAAGCGTTCATATACCAATGCACATCGTTAACTTTAAGTAGTGCTTATTAGTATCTTAAAATTAGCCCATATGAAAACAATTTTAGTACCTACTGATTTTTCTGATACCGCTTATAATGCCGCTACCTACGCTATTGCCCTGGGAAACAGTTTAGGGGCTACCCGCATTGTATTGTACCACGCATATGAGCTGATTGTACCTATCCCCGATGTACCTACCATGATTCCAATGGTAAATCCGGATGATCTGAGAGATGCCAGCCTTGAAGGTCTGGAGAAAATGAAAGCGGAGCTGACGCCCCTCATCCAGGAAGGCACTACGCTGCTGACTCGTGCAGACAACACTTTGCTGGCCGCCACTATTGAGGATGTATGTAAAAATGAAGAAGTGGACCTGATTGTAATGGGCATTACCGGTGGCAGTAAACTGGAAGAAGTACTGGTTGGCTCCAATACAATTGATGTAGTGAAAAATACAAGCTACCCGGTGCTGATCGTTCCCGGGTCTGCAAAATATAAACCCATAGAAAAGATTGTTTTTGCAGCGGATCTGCGGAAGGTGGCGGAAACCACCCCGGTAGAACCACTAAAGAAACTATTACATATTTTTAATGCAGAACTGCATGTAATCAATATAGATCATGAAAGCAGGCATTTCAGCACTGATACACCTTTTGAAACACTGATGCTGGATACCCTGCTAGAAGATTTCCACCCGGAGTACCATTTCATCGATAATCCCAATGTAGTAGCGGGAATTGTGGAATTTTCCGAAGAGAATAAAGCAGATCTTATTCTTACAATTCCCAAAAAACACGGATTATTTGAAAGTATCTTCAAGCGCAGCCGTACTTCAAAACTGGCGTATCAGACCCATATACCACTGTTGACTTTACACGAATAATTTATACTTTTGAAAGATATTAATATTTATAATAACACTATGCTTAAACGTTCATTATTGGTACTGCTGGGCTTTTTTAGTCTGCAGGCAACCCAGGCCCAATTCCTGAAGAAGCTGGGTAAACAGCTGGAAACCGCCACAAACAAGAGTAGCAGCACAAGTACCGGTAGTGGTACTTCCCTCGCCGGGTTAACTGAATCTGATGCAGGTTCCGGTATTAAGGAAGCTTTGGCTAAAGGGGTGGCTGCCGGTATTGCAAAGCTGAATAAAAAAGATGGTTTCTTTGGAAGTGATGTATATAAGTTATTACTGCCGGAAGATGCGGTGAAAATTGGTAACACCTTACGGGCAATTGGTTTGGGTAGCCAGGTAGATAAGGCCATCCTGCAAATTAACCGTTCCGCGGAAAAAGCAGTGGGTTATGCCGCTCCTATCTTCGTAGGCGCCATCAAACAAATGACCCTCACCGACGCAGTGAACCTGGTGAAAGGTGGAAACACATCTGCCACCGATTTCTTTAAAAGCAAAACAACCGATTCGCTGAAAACCGCGTTCATGCCGGTGATCAAGAAATCGCTCGACAGCACCAGCGCTACCCGTTATTATGCGGATATCGTAAATAATTATAACAAGCTGCCTACTACCTTCAATAAAGTAAACCCTGATTTACAGGACTACGTAACCACAATGGCCGTAAATGCTTTATTTGACCAGATAGCAAAAGAGGAACTGGCCATCCGCGCCAATCCTGCAGCCAGAACTACCGACCTGCTGAAGAAGGTATTTGGTGCAAAATAATATTACTGATAAAAAAGGAAAGGGGCAGAGATCATCATCTCTGCCCCTTTCCTTTTTTATTTTGCGGCTTAATAGCTGCCGGCCAGTAATACCTGCCATGCTGCAGCTACTTTGCCTTCGTCCAGTAATTTCTTTGCATAGTAGTGCAGTTCTTTTTCCATTTCATCCGGTGTTATGCTGTAATACTGGATAATATTTTTGAGATGATCATCATTAAAGGTGGCATCCACAAAAGGAACTTCATGAACATTGCCCAGTTGCCCCAGGTTGTTACCGGTAAGGATACGGCTATTCCGGATGGCCAACGGTAACGCATCTACGCCGATACCCAGTTTGGTATTGGGTTTGGCTACCTCGAACACGGCATCGCCGGAGGCGCGGCAATAATAGTCGCCGCCCATACGGGCTACAAGGTCTATTTTGTGCGGGTCTATTTTGCCGTTGATATCCAGTATGTTTTCGTTGATGTGCAGCATTACCGGTTCGCAGATCACCAGGTTGCCGGCGCCGCCGCCCTGCCCTGTTTCAATGATCTCTCTTACAATACACTCCATTTGTACCGGGCTTTCTTTTACCCGGAACGGCCGTACTTTTTCAGATTTCAACGGGGTGAAGCCGGCTTTTTCAAATTCATTTACACCAGCGGGATATTCGCAGCTAGATAGAGATGCCTGCTGCACCATATCATAGCTTACCATGTTGATCACCACTTCTTTGGTGGCGTATACATTTTCCAGTGTATGCTTTACCGTATTATCGCGTACACGCCGCGACGGCGAAAAGATCAGTGTAGGAGGATTGGAGCCAAACACATTAAAGAAGCTGAAGGGCGACAGGTTTGGCTGGCCATCAGCATCAATTGTACTGGCAAAGCAAATGGGGCGGGGTGATACCGCACCCAGGAGGTAAGCATGCAGCTCACTTGTTTTTACCTGTGATGGATCTATCTGCATGGTTATGCTTTTTTCTTAAGGGCCAGCAGGGAGAAGTCTGTATCTTCTTTTACAATAGTATTGGATAAGGTACCTAAGCCGGTTACTTCCATTTCCACTACATCGCCGGGTTGCAGCCATTGTTCGGTGTAGTCGGGATCATTCAGTTTGCCGGTACCGTTCAGTTCCAGGAAGCAGCCGGTGCCTACGGTGCCGCTGCCAATAATATCGCCGGGCAGGATATTTACGCCATAGGCGCAGCGTTCCACAATTTCAGCAAAGGTCCAGTCCATATCGCCCATATTGCCTTCGCTTACAGGGATACCGTTTACCTTGCAGGTCATTTTCAGGTTGAAGTTATTGCCGGTATGTCCGTCTTTCGCGGGCACTTTCAGTGGTTCCAGTTCGTCGGCAGTAACCAGCATGGGGCCTACTACGGTGCTGAAATCCTTGCCTTTGGCGGGACCCAGGTTAAGCAGCATTTCTTCCATCTGGAGGGTGCGTGCACTCATGTCGTTCATGATCATGTATCCGCCGATATAATCGTCTGCTTCCGCGGCGGTGATGTTACGGCCTGCCTTACAGATTACGATGGCCACTTCCAGTTCAAAATCCAGTTTTTCGAAATGATCGGGCATACATACAATTTCGCCGGGGCCCTGGATAGCGTTATGATTGGTAAAATAGAAAATCGGGTATTGGTCGAACTCCGGGATCATGGGCACCTTGCGGTTGCGGCGTGCCGCGGCAACGTGCTGCCGGAAAGCATATCCGTCCCTGCAGGAAGTGGGAAAAGGTACGGGCGACAGCAGTTGTACGCTGTTTACGGGAATACCGATAGCAGAGCTGGGGTTTTTGCCTTCTTTCAGCAAGGCGTCTGCACGTTTGGTGATGTCTATCACATCTTCCCACATCATCAGGAACATGCCCATATTGTTAGGCAGATCCGGGTACAGTTCCTGCGTATTGTATAGCAGTCCGTCCACCAGGATGGCCAGTTGATCTGTTTCTTCTCTTAAATAACTTACTAGTTTCATGGTTTGGTAATTGTTCTGGTTGTATGAAGGATCAAATATAAGAATGGCGGTTAAAAGCGTTGGCTATTTTTTTGTGTGCTGCCGGCGAATTACTTTATATTTATAAACAGAACCACCGATATGCGTTGCTGTTTGCTGCTACTCCTGATGTATGGCCAAATATTCGTTGTGCAGGCACAACCCCGCACAGATACGCTGCTGAAAAACCTGCTGGACCGTGAGGCGCCTCCGGCTCTCCGGCATGTACTGCAATACCCTGATTCGTTCCGCTGCCAGCTTATTTATACGCAAATTGACCGGGATGCCCATAACAGACCTCATTTTAAGAGCTATTACCTGGAAGTGGATGGCAATAAATATTTCAATCCTGCCAGTACGGTGAAGCTGCCCATTGCTTTGCTGGCGCTGGAAAAGATGCATGAATTGCGGGCCCCCGGCCTTCACAGGAATACGCCTATGCTTACGGATAGCGCCTGGCAGGGGCAGGTGACCGTGCACACAGATAGTTCTGCCAGTAATTTGTTGCCATCGGTGGAGCACTATATCAAAAAAATATTCCTTGTCAGCGATAACGATGCCTATAACCGGTTGTATGAATTTGTAGGTCAGCAAACCATTCACGAAAAGTTATGGGCAAAAGGGTATAAAGATGTACGTATTGTGCGCCGGTTTATGCCGCTTACCGAAGAAGAAAACCGCCACACCAACCCTGTGCGTTTTGTGGATAACGGGAAGCTGGTATACGAACAGCCGGCTGCATATGATACCCTGACCTTTGATTACAGCCGGAAGGTAACGCTGGGGCATGGTTACCTGGATAAGAACGACAGGCTGGTATTAATGCCAATGGACTTTACCAAACATAACAACCTGCCGCTTACAGATTTACAACAGATGCTGCAGTCGGTGTTATTTCCTGCCAGTGTGCCGGCATCACAGCGGTTTGATATTTCGGAAGATGATTACCGTTTTTTATATCGTTATATGTCGCAATATCCGTCCGAAACTTTATGGCCGAAGTACGACACTGCGGAGTATTACGACAGTTTTACAAAATTCTTTTTTTTCAAGGCCGGTAAAAAGAACATTCCGCCGTATATACGTGTATTTAATAAAGCTGGCTGGTCTTACGGTTTCCTTACTGATGTGGCCTATATCGTTGATTTTAAGAACCAGGTGGAGTTTATGCTTACGGGCAATATTTATGTAAACAGGGACGGTATTTTGAATGATGATAAATACGAATATGAGGAGGATGGACACCCCTTTTTTAAAGAGGTGGGGGAAATAATTTACAGGTATGAATTACAACGCAGGCGGAAGCATAAACCTGACCTGCATAATTTTAAGATAAACTATAAAGATTGACAGAGGGGATAAATATTATTTATAGCCTTATAGAGTAATATAGTGAGCGAAATAATGCATGAACGTTGTATTTTTGCGTTCGATAACGACAGTCATCTTCAAAATGCGCATCATTTTTGAGACGGCTGCCAGGGTAGATAAGGAAGGTTTTATTCATATCCCGTAACTGCACTCTAAAATTTGGGAGTTATGAAGTTTGAAAAGATTAAGAACAAAGGACAGGCAAGATTATTTGAGAGCCAGTATCTTGAGATGCTTACCAAAACGCATCCATTGGTGATCTGGGGGCTATATTTGCCCATTATTGGCTACATGCTTTACTATAGCCACAATACCCTCGGCTTTACACCCGGTTCAGTAGCAGGTATATTCGTTGGGGCCATGTTATTCTGGTCGTTTTTTGAGTATATCATGCACCGGTTTTTGTTTCACTTTGCGAGCGACAGCCCCAGGGTGCAACGCTTTATTTATGTAATGCATGGTAACCACCATGAGTACCCGAGAGACAAGCAGCGTTTATTTATGCCTCCGGTGCCAAGCCTGATACTCGCGTCCGCCATTTTTGGTGTGCAATATATCTTCCTGCGTGAAATCACATTTATGTTTTTCCCCGGCTTTATCCTGGGGTACCTGATCTATGGCAGCATGCACTACGCCATTCATGCGTGGAACCCGCCTTTACGGTTTATGAAGCCGTTGTGGCGTAACCATCACCTCCATCATTATAAGAGTGAGGACAAAGGTTTTGGCGTAAGTTCTTCCGTATGGGATCACGTATTCGGAACTTTCTTTGACCTGGAAAAGGAAAAGGAAGACAAGGAAAAAGTGAAGGAGCTGACATTTTAAATTAAAGAAGAAGGGGTGATGCTTAGCATCACCCCTTCTTCTTTTACCATCTTTCTTCATCATCGGGCAAGTCGTTTTGTTTGTATGTGGCCCGGGAAGTTATCTTTTGCAGTTGTCTTTCTATAATGAGTGCAGCAATGGGCTTGTAAGGGTCTTCCCCTGTAGCGGCGGCATCTTCCAGTATTCCTTTTACTTTTTTTTCCGCTACATCTGTGCGGTAAAGCAGGAATATAAACCGGGAGAAGTTTTCGCTGATCAGTTGCTGCAGTTTCTCCGCCAGTATTTCTTCCAGTAGTTCATAGCTAACATTCACGGGTACACTTATTTCGAAGTTGTCCCGCGTCCAGGCCGCTGTTTCCTGGAGATATTGCGCTGGCTGTGCGGTCATTATTTCATTTGTTTTATCTTGTAGGAGGCGTTGGTAACTACTTTCACCGGTACTTTCAGGTCGTGTTTTATACGTTTTGCTTTATCGGCTTTGTAGGTGTAGTTACCAGACATATCGGTATTTTGTACACAGATGCTGGGTAAGCCGCTGCTGCGGTTAATCAGGTAATTGGAAGAGGTGGTACCGCTGATTTCCGCGGTAGCTTTGATGCCATCATCCAGGGTGAGCATCTGTACTTTATCGGTATTGATTTTTGAAGTGCCGCCGATCTTTGCGGTTTGTGTGTCCCATGTCTGCAGGTTCCAGTAGAGGTCTATCCGGCCTATCAGGCCACCGCGCAGCGGAACATTTTCCTCCCATTGTGTGCCGGTTTTAATACCATGTGCAGGATACATGATCAGCAGTTGTTCCAGCCAGCTCTGGAAAGCATCTGTTCCGAACTGGTCTTTCATCAGTTTCCTGTAGGCTTCCTGTTCATCTTTTTTAAGGGTGCTGAAAGCGCCGGCGGCATTGTCCAGGATAGTTTCCAGTCCGTCTACCTTATTGATGATCCCGGTGGTTTGTATTTCCACGGTAAAGGGTTGGTCCAGCACTTTTTTCAGTCCTGCCTGGAAGGGTTCTTCCTGTTTGGTGACCTTTGCATCTACAAAGATGTTCTGATTTTTAGCGTTGAAATTGAATTTCAGATCT
>NZ_FUZZ01000002.1 GCF_900168065.1 Chitinophaga ginsengisegetis
TAATGAATTTGGCTATTTAAGCCTGATTACCGATGCCTATTCCCGCAAGATAGTGGGCTTCGATTTCAGGCTGGATCTATCTGCCCAGGGATGTTTGAATGCATTAACGATGGCTTTATCACAGCGTAACACTCCCTGGCGGCAGCTGATGCATCATTCCGACAGAGGAAGTCAGTATTGCTGTAAAGAGTATGTGGATTTATTAACTGATAACAAGATCACTATCAGTATGACTGAAAACGGAAGCCCATATGAAAATGCACTCGCTGAAAGAGTCAACGGTATCATAAAAGCGGAATTTAACCTGTATTGCCGCATGAATGGTTTTGAGCAAATGAAGGAAATTATCAATAAGACCATTACAGCATATAATTCAGCCCGGCCGCATGGAAGTTGTGATTTTTTAACGCCATTGCAGGCACATGAGCAAACCGGAACGTTAAAAAAAAGATGGAAGAATTACAAGAAATTATCAAATACCAAGCTCCAGCATATATGATTGTAAAACATTATCAGGATTACCAGGACGGAATATCAGGACTATTTCTTCACCGTATATGTATATCAGGACGAGACATTTTACCGGGCATAGTGTATAGGGAGTGTATGGGAAGTGTATCATGAGTGTATGGGGAGAGTATAGGGACTGTATAGGAACTGTATAGGGAATACGACACATATACGACTCCTAAGTATCCAAGAAGTAACCGAGAAGTATCCAAGAAGTAACCCACACATCCGCCTGCTCTTCCTTAACAAACCGGAAAATTTAATCCCGGTCTCCATTTCTGCCGAAATTACCCCAAATTGCAGCCTAATCCAGCAATCATAAACATTGAACGCAACAAACGAAAAAACTGAAGAAAAAAGCCTTAAAAGAGGATTACAGAACAGGCATATCCAGCTGATTGCCCTGGGCGGCGCCATAGGCACCGGCTTATTCCTGGGCATAGGCCCGGCAGCCGTACTGGCAGGCCCGTCTGTTATTTTGGGCTATGCACTGGCCGGTATTATTGCTTTCTTTATTATGCGCCAGTTGGGCGAAATGGTGGTGGAAGAACCGGTATCCGGCAGTTTTAGTCATTTTGCCTATAAATACTGGGGCTCGTTTGCAGGTTTTTCTTCGGGATGGAATTACTGGATTCTTTATATCCTGGTGAGCATGTCGGAACTGACTGCCATCGGCGTATATGTGCATTTCTGGTGGCCGGAGATCCCGCTATGGTCTTCCAGTCTTTTTTTCTTTATTGCTATTAATGCGTTAAACCTGAGTTCTGTTAAAGTATATGGAGAGGCAGAGTTTTGGTTTTCCATCATAAAGGTAGTGGCGATCATCGCCATGATCGTTTTTGGTATTTATTTACTGATAAGCGGAAGCGGCGGTGCGCAGGCCAGTATTCAGAATCTCTGGAACGATGGCGGATTTTTCCCGCGGGGACTATTGCATGCCGATGGTAAAGGCGGTTTCCAGGGATTGTTTGCAGCCATTGCCCTGATCATGTTTTCATTTGGCGGGCTGGAACTGATTGGTATCACTGCCGCAGAAGCGGACCAGCCGGAAAAAACAATTCCAAAGGCCACCAACCAGGTGATTTACCGTATCCTGATCTTTTACGTGGGTGCGCTTGTTATCCTGTTTTCTTTATCGCCGTGGAAAAGTATTACTACCGACAGTAGTCCCTTTGTAATGGTATTTGAGAGCCTGAAGGGATTCCAGTTTTCTCTTTTGGGCAAAACCATCTATTTCACCAGCCTGATTGCAAATGTGTTAAACCTCATCGTTTTAACCGCGGCCCTTTCCGTTTACAACAGCTGCGTATACAGTAACAGCAGGATGTTGTACGGTTTGTCGAAGCAAGGCAATGCACCCGCATTTCTATCTCAACTAAATAAAAATCATGTTCCTGTAAAAGCGATTCTCGTATCGGGATTGTTTGCTGCTATCTGTATTGTGGTAAATAAAGTGATCCCTGAAAAAGCGTTGGAGGTGCTGATGTCGCTGGTGGTGTCTTCACTGATCATCAACTGGCTGATGATTACCGTGGTACACCTGAAATTCAAAAAGAGTAAACGGGACGCGCAGATCCAAACAAAATTCCCTTCCTTTATTTACCCGGTGTCCAATTACATTTGCCTGGTGTTCCTGGTGGGTATCCTGATCCTGATGTGGATAACGGGGATGAAGCTGCCGGTAGAACTGATCCCGGCATGGGTGGTATTTTTGTATGTTTGTTTTTTGCTGGTGAAGAGGAATAAAGTCAGGAGGGTGATACCATCCTGACCCATCACTACTTCATCACCTGGTTAAATCCGTACCGCAAATTGATACTCGCTATAAAAGCGCTGAAAGGGTCTTTCTCTTTCAGGTAATTATCAATGCCTGCTTCCGCCACAATCCAGATGCTTTTCGCAACCCTGAATTCGGTACCGAAATTGAACAGCAGGGACTTTTCCAGGTTATCATAGTTTTGATACTTAAACTGCGTTTCCGCAAATCCCCTGAAGCCGGAGGTGCCCAGGTAGTAGCGTACATTCACCGTTGCATTGATGAAAGTACTGTCTTTAAATTCAGACCGGGGCAGGCTAAAACTACCACCCAGCAACAGCTGACTGTTTTTCCCGATGCCCAATGCCCAGGTGAGCCAGGTGTTGAAGGAGGCGAAGCCGGTGTTTTTAATCAATGAATCGCGGGATTGTCCTACCCATGCAATGGCTCCATCCAGGCGGGTAGCGTTCCAATGTTCGCTTTTAAACTTTTCTATCAGGTCATCTACTGCTGCATAATATTTCTTTTTATCGGTGTCGTATCCTTTTTTAAAGGCATCGTAGCTGGCCTGTAAAGCGGTATCCGGATTTTCTTTGAGATATGCTTCTGCTTTATTTTCTGCGAAATCCCAGAACTCTTTATCGTGCTCTACTCCATACTGCGCGCGCTCTGCGGGTGGCACTTCCTTATGTACAATAATGATCCAGTTATTTTTAAATTCCCGGAGCGCTAACTGTGCCTGTTGTTGTGCAACAAAAACAGCTCTTCTTTTTGCAGCATTCAGTAACAGGTCGTCTTTCTTCCTGACAATAGAAAACCGGTAGCCTACGGCCAGTTTAGAGGATACATTCCCGGAGTCAACGATCGCACCGATACTAAAGGAAGAGTTGTACCAGAACTTCCTTTTGCCATAATCTTCCAGTGTCCAGTTTTTGCTGGCCAGTTTACCGGGAGAAAATTCCACCGCGAAATTTCGCGGGATCACGCCCGGGCTGTTTGAATAAAACGGGGATAAACTGAGCGCAAATTTTTGAATATCCGAAGGGCGTAACAGATTGGAAGGATCCGCTCCCAATGCTTTAAATGCCGGCATGTCCGGCACGGAAAAGTTTAGCAGGTAATGCTCGGTGCTGTCTGTTTTAAATTGCGCAGATGCCTGAAAAGAAATCAGGGATAACAGCATACATATTTTTCTCAGTGCTGACATACATGTGTTTTAAATCAATCCTGTTTAGCGATTAACTGCAGTAAAATATCTTCCTGTTTGCCGGTAACGTCTGCACCTAATGTAGCGGTGGCGCCATAGCCAACCTGATCGCTGCCTATTACTTTGGCGGTATTGAAATCGTCGCCCTGCAACACGCTTACCCTTAATTTATAACCGTTGTCGTCCTCATACTTCCTTACCCTGAAGGAAATATCCAGTACTCTTTTATCAAAATTTATTAGTGGTTCACCGGGTTTGTAGTCGTTTTGAACGAGGTAATAATCCGGTTGCGGCAGTTCGTTGCTGTTTTGCCGGAGGGGCTTTGTTAATATGGGCAGTTCATCGGCGGTGGCCGCCCACATCTGGTAGATGTAAGTAATAAAGTAGATGCCGGTCATTTCTATCCTTATCCAGATTTTTCCGCCATCAGGGTCATAGGCTACCTTTTTCATGATATACAGATTAGGACCTAAAAATAGATATTCTGGCGAGACAATGGTATAAATCTTACTACTTCTTAAAAAAAAGTGCTTAACAAAGGATTAACCAATTACACTACTCACCCGGCTGTAACACCTTTAAACACAGGCATCTCAATAAAAAACGCTTACAAAAATCCCTGCCTGTAATCACAACACCGGCTACTTTTTTGCCAACAAAAAAAAATACTTCCAAAATATATTACCCAAAATGAGAATTGGCTTGTCTTAATTATAACGATTCACTTTTCCGGAAAAGAAGTTTCGAATCTAAAAACTTAAAACAACAAATAATGGAAATCAGAGTGCGTCAGCAAGTTTCTTTTATTGAACAACATCTTAAAATTTATCTTAAATCTAACAAAATGATTTTGAGAGTTCTGACTTTTCTATTTTATGTCTTTTTAGTCTCCAACCATGCATCGCATTTATCAGTTAAAAACCCATCTGATTTTACTATCGTTAATGATGATTATGAAGCAATTGCTTTTTATTTAAACAATGTGTCCGGTATAAATTCCACTATTACATTCAGTCCTGCAGCAGCAACGGAATTTAGTACAACTACATCATTCAATATAAACAATGAAATAGAAATTGAGTGTATCAAGGGGAACAGTTGGAATTCAAAGCGGGTATACCTGATAAAGTTTAAGCGAGTCGTCAATAAACAGATGCGTTTACAGGTAATAAAAGATAATAGTGAGTTATATAGAGACAATAGTGGGCTATACAAAGATAATTGCGAGTTATGTAGGGATAATAGTGGGTTATGCAAAGATAATAGTGAGTTATTTAGAGATAATAGTGGGCTATGCAAAGATAATAGTGAGTTATGTAGAGATAATAGTGGGCTATATAAATATAATAGTGAGCTATGGAAATACAATAGTGAGTTGTGCAAAAACAAAATCGGGTTATATAAGGCTAATATTGGATTATGTAAAAATAATAGTTGGCTATATAAAGAATCATCTTGCAAAAAGATACTCAAACAATATAAAACAAGGGACAACAAATCATTCAATCTGATCACACATAGATTTCTCACCGTTTAGTCAGCATTAAATAATGCTAAAAAACAATTGATTAATTATTCACTTTAATTAAACAGGGAATCATATGTCTGACCACAACAACAACTTCAACGAAAGTTATGGAGAAATAAAGCGGCGGATTGAAAAACGTTTTTCCACGTTCGACCGTGAAGATGTAAAAGATGCGATAGGAACCGCCATACTGGCTATTTTCCTGAGAAAAAATGATGAGGCTATTTACAATATAGAAAATTATCTTATGAATGCGACAAAATTCAGATTAATCAATGAAGTTAAACGTAAAAAAGGGACTAAGGCAAAAGAGCGGTCAGTTACCCATGCTATGTATGATTCGGCAAACCCAAAAGTAGAAATAGATCCCTGGGACCGCGCATACTATACAGAATTCATACGGGAAAACATTCACAGGCTAACAAACCGGCAGCAGGAAGTGATCCTCCTTACGTTGGAAAATAAGACTATGAAAGAAATTTCCATAGAATTAAAGGTGAGCGAACACACTGTTAAAAAACATATGGACAATGCAAAGAAAATACTTTGCTCCGTTTTCAAATCGAAAGAAGCCGATTTCTTCACTCAATAATATACCTCCATTTATGCTGAAAATTTCAGATCTCGCAAGCTTGCTGTTAAAGTTTCACCAGAAAAAACTAACAGATTACGAAAGGCAACTCCTTGATAACTGGAAGAGCGAATCTGCTTTTAATCAACAGAAGTATAACGAAATCACTAATCCGGAACTAGCTGAAAAGAAAATGCAACTATTACTTGACACAATGGGAAACCCACGCCCTTACCCGCCCGGGAAAAGAAAACGCAGTTATAAAACAAAGAAGAGTAAAAAATGGGGCTTCCATATGTCCTGATCACTCAAAATCTTTGTGCGTTCTTTTTGTGGAACCAGCCCTGCTAAAAGTAAGAACTGTATTAAAGGCAACAGTACGCCTTTAATACAGTTCTTTTGTTTTATGTTTAAAATGCCCTGTCCGCCCCGTTTCCCTCCAAAATGATTACCTTTTTATAAAAAAGTCCGGATTTCTTTTTCTGCTGCTGACATAAGGTTGTCATACCCGCCTGCTACTTTTACATCAGACAATAAAAATTTCATCCTAAAACAATCCATATGAGCAACACAAACATTTTAAGAGGATTTGCCACACTGACCTTTTACGCAGCAGACCACGAAGCCGCAAAAAAATGGTACACTGAGTTAACCGGTATTCCTCCTTACTTTGAAAAGCCCGGCTATGCAGAGTTTCGCCTGGGCGACTATCAGAACGAACTGGGTATTATCGACAGCAAATATGCGCCAAAATCAGCCGGCAACGGACCCGGTGGGGCTGTTATTTACTGGCATGTAGATGATATCCAGGCGGGGTTGGAAAAATTACTGCAACTGGGAGCTACCACCTTTGAACCTGTTACAGAGCGGGGACATGGATTTGTTACAGCCTCCGTGGTGGATCCTTTTGGCAATATACTGGGCATTATGTACAATCCTCATTATGTGGAGGTATTGAAAGCCAACGAAAAATAACACCACCGCCGGTCAGGGCTTCTTTCCCAACCGGCTTTTTTTATTTATAATTATTTTCCGGGAGATAGACCGGCAGCAGCTATTGCTGTAATGCAATCACAGCGCTATCTTTCGTAAAGCGGGTGTCCTTTACGGCGCCGGTGCCATTGAACCGGTATTGCACACCAACAATGCCGGAAGGCGGATTGGCAATCGTGAGTGCCGCGGCGGCGCTGTCGTTCACAAAAAACTGCATATGCCTGTCTTTTGCCACCACACGGAGTTTTACCCATTTTGTCAGGTCGGCGCCAAATTTTGAGAGGTCGGTATTCCTGCTGTTGATGACAGTGCCGGCGGCAAACAGGGAGAGATCCCCCACGCATCCGGGTGCGCACAGCGGGATGGAGATCAGGTCATTTTTGCACAGGATCAGCACCTCTACGCGCTGACAGGCAGCGGTGCCCTGCTGAAAATCGCTTTTCAGGGTTGTTTCAAAAGTAAAGTGATCCGTTTTTATGTCGCCGAGGGGTTGTACATTATAGAAGCGCAACGCAGGAGGAACGGGTTGCAGCGGAACGTGATACGCCGACAACAATGCTTCGTCCACTTCTATTCCGTTTCCTTTTGCTACTTCGCTTTTCCGGAAATACAGCGGCGTACCCGGCTCCTGTTCTATCATGGCGAGCCAGCCACCGGAGCCGATCATCAGGTCGTGTTCCTTTATGATCTGCTTATTCACCATTAATTTCGCCTTGAAATAACCCGGCTCATAGTAAATAGCCGTGTATGTTTTTTCTTTTGCAGATACAGGTATTTTCCTCCTGATATCCCAGGTTTGCACAATGAAAACAGAATCATTCCCTGCTGCGGCGGCGTTATAATTGAAAATAACAGAATTGGGTACGCCATCCGCTACCACTTTATTGGAGCTAAAGGAAAAAGCGGTTGTATCAAGTGGTTTCCCCGGTTTGGTATTGGATAACAGTAAGGCATATACGAGGATTCCCAGCGGTATCAGGCCCAGCAACCAATAAGTCCATTTACTACGTTTCCGCGGCGTTGCAGTGGAGGCATCGCCAGGCGCCGTATTTACAGACGTGATATCATCACCTGGTAAAAGCCCGGTGGTTTCATCGCCGGTTGCCGCAATTGTACCGGGCCCCGGCAACAAGGTAACGAGGCGTTTAAACTCCCGCCAGTCCGCATACCCGGCAAACTGCGCCAGGGTGTTCAGCGTGGTGGTGGCGGGCATATTGGTGTACTTCAGTTTTCCCCACAGCCGTTTCAGGGTGGTAACACTCAATATTACCCCGGTGGCTTCTTCTATAGCTGCACTTAGTTTTTCAAAATCATAGCTGGTCCATTCACTGGCGTCGCCCCGGTTTAACCGGGCTTCTGCCAGCTCCAGACACTTTCGTATATAATTAATCTCAAAACTATTATTCATTCCCTGGTAGTCTGTTACAAGCTTGCACGGATTTGCACACACTTGATGCGCCAATGATTCGTCCTGAAATTAGTTATTATTCAGATTTGCTGCAGCATTTAAAATTAAAAATACTGGTCATGACAAAAATCCGCATCGCGTGCTTATTCCTATTGCTTCCATTATGCGTAGCAGCACAAAAAAAGAAACCTGGCCAACAGGAGGTTATCAAGGTACCGCTGGAAGCCGGGCACTGGGCATTCCAGCCCGGCACCGTGGAATTTATCACCTATAAATCGGTGCCGGCCATGAAGCTGTTGCACTCCAACGACACTGTAGTGCTGAAAGATCTCGACTTTACCAACGGTACCATTGAATACGACGTACAAGCCACCTCTCCTTTCACGTCGTTCTATTTCAGGCGTATGAGCCGGAAAGAGAATGAGTGTTTCTATTTCCGTATGCCCTCTTCCGGTAAAGGCGATGCCGTACAGTATGCACCGCATATCGATGGTATTAACCTGTGGGATATGCTGGATCAGTACCAGTCGGTAGCCTGGTTTTCCAACGACGACTGGAACCACGTGAAGCTGGTTATTTCCGGCAAACAAATGCGCGTGTATGTAAACGATACCTCCCGCCCCGTGCTGGAGGTACCGCGACTGGAAGGCAACGCCTGGCATGGCGGCCTCGCATTCGACGGACAGGCAATCATTGCCAACCTGGTGGTAAAACCGGATCAAACGGAGGGATTGCCCCCCGGTGAAGGCATTGATATCACCAACAATGACGCTTCCTATCTCCGCACCTGGCAAATTTCCCAGCCAATGAATACCCCCGAAAAGATTGATTTCAGTATGGCATGGAAGCCCGGCACGAATGCACCCTGGGAAACCATCCGGGCCGAAAGAAGAGGACTGGTCAACGTAACCCGCAAATTTGGCAGCGCTGAAAACCGCGCCCGGCGCATTGTGTGGCTGAAAACAAATATCCGCTCCGCCATAGCGCAAACCCGGCAGCTACACCTGGGCTTCAGCGACGAGGTATGGGTTTTCATAAACGGAAAGTACCTGTATGTAGATAAAAACCGGTACGGTTCCCCGCTGCTGAAGCAGCCGGATGGCCGTTGCACCGTGGATAACGCGTCCTTTCCCCTCCCATTGGTAGCCGGCGACAATGAAGTACTGATTGCCCTGGCCAACGATTTTTATGGCTGGGGAATAATGGCCAAACTGGACAAGTTTGAAGATATGACCTTCGACAAATAACCACTCCTTCCGCCAGGCAGCCCCCGTGAGGGTTGCCTGGCTTTACGGGGATTACCGCATTCCCCGTCTCTCCAGGAAAAAAATACCCGGAAAACACCGCTCCAAAAATATCATGCAGAAATAAGTACTTAAATAGTGGAAGTTTATTTTGTTTCCAATAACTTTAGGTACCATGAAACAGACATTGGCAGATACTGAGCTGACCGGGCCGGTACAGCAAATGAAATATGCTACCACAGACCCCGATGGCAAATATTACGGGTACGAACTCTCCTTTTTTGATGAGAAAGGATTATTGCTCAAATGGGAAGATTATACCGCCGGCCATGAATTGGATAAAACCCTCGTTTATACTTTTGATGACCAGGGAAACCTGCTGGAAAAAGCGCTGACCTCCGCAGCGAAGGGGCCTATCTACAAAAACAGCTATTTTGAAAACGGCACCCTGAAAGAATGCACCGAATACTATGGGGAAGATACCTTCTACACCCGGTATGATGAAGCAGGCAATGTGCTGGAGCAACTGGAAAACAACAATCCCCTGCCCGTAGAGGAAGACCCCTACAACGAACAATGGGAAACCAATACCAGCACGGATGACGATGGCTGCCGGATAGAAATTACCCGCTACTATTCTTTTGATGCGCTGATGGAAATCACTAAAAGTAAGTATAACAGCCGGCAACAATTACTGGAAGAATACAAATTCCAGGACGCCGACAGTTTGGCCGGTAACCAGGCAGTAGAAACCATCATTTGCCAGTACAATGAACACGGACATCTGACCGCGAAAATATCCGACAAGGTTACCGCCACCGGTACCGTGGAAAGAACGGTGCACCGGTATGAGTTTACCTACGACCTTCATCATAACTGGATAGAAAAAGTGGAAATCATGAACAACAGGATAACGGATTATAAAGACAAAGTCCGTTTTATCCGCCGGAGAGAGATTTTATACGCTCCATAAAATTTGCGCACATGCTATCTAACCGTCACCAGATCTTTATGGAAGTGGCCCATCAGAAAAGCTTTTCAAAGGCCAGCCAGGCGTTGTTTATTTCACAACCGGCGGTAAGCACACATATCAAAGGGTTGGAAGAACAATATAAAACCAAATTATTTGAAAGAAAAGGTTTGCAGATAGAACTGACAGACGCCGGTCAGCTGCTGTACAACCGCCTGCTTACCGTACGCCATATACAACAGGAAACCGAGTTCGATATTTCCGTGATCCACGACCAGCAGCAGGCTACCGGCATGCTCAACCTGGGTGCCAGCACCACCGCAGCGCTGTATATATTACCCAAAGTAATGTCGGCTTTTCACCGCGAATACCCGCTGGTAGATATTTCCCTGCTCAACCGGAACAGTGAAATTGTATTGCAGGCACTGCTCGACAAAGAAATTAATATAGGCGTTACCGAAGAAAAAGGACAACTGAGCAATATTACCTACCAGCCTTTCCTGAAAGACCAGATAGTGGCCGTATGCAGCCACGACAACCCCCTGGCCCGTAAAAAGAACTACCCGCTGAAAGAAATCCTGCAGATGCCCGTAGCCATCCGGGAGCGCGGCAGCGGCACCCTGGAAGCGCTCAAAAAAGGGCTGCAGAAAAGTAAGATCCGGCTCAACGACCTGAAAATAAAAGTCAGGCTGGGAGGCACCGAAGCCCTGAAAAACTTCCTGCTGGAATCCGGCTGTGTAGGATTCCTGTCTACCCGCTCCATCGCTAAAGAGCTGCAACACGGCGAATTAACCATCCTCTCCTTCGAAGGGCTGCGGATAGAACGTAGTTTTTATTTCATTCAACGCAAAGGCGAAACCAGCGACCTCAACAAACGCTTCATCAAAATGGCCAGATCCATTTATAATTATTAATTATAGGTCATAATATTTTCATATAGCCAGGATTATAAGCTATGGGCTACATTTGAACCATACAAAATAACCTGTTGACATGAACATGCTTTTTTATTACGACGAACTGTACAAAGCGGCTGTAGAAAGAATTAACAAGCTGGTAGATATCTCTGTTACCCAGAAGAATGCGTTAATCCAGCGGCTGAAAAGCCAGGCTCCATTTCTCGCCACCACTACCGAAGATATAGACCTGGTTGCCCAAAGAATGATGAATTCCCTGGGAATGGTATTATGTCCGGATGCTGCAGCAGATTTTGCAGGAGGCAGCAAGCTCCTCGAAATGGAGATGCTGAATAATGGTGAATAACCTCCTGCGTCCCGAACGGAATATTACTGTACCGGCGGAAAAGGCTCCGCCATTCCCCGCTCAAAAGGTGTGAACGGTTCCCCTGCGGCCACACGGGCCGGCCAGTTTGGATTGGCGAGTGCAGCCTTTCCGAGCGAAATAAGATCCGCATGTCCTTCCGTTAATGCCCTTCCGGCCACGGCCAGTTCTTCCATGCCGCCGTTGGCAATCACCGGCCGTTGAACAATACGTTTAGCCATGCCCGTAAGTGTTTCCCCATGTGCATAGGCGCCCAGTTTTTCCCAGGTGCTGCCTTCTCCTGAAATATGAATATAATCCGGTGATACCTTTCTTACTTCTTCAAGTAGTACTGCTGCCGTAACAGCGCCATCCGGCCAGCGATACGTGAAGTTATTCACTTTGCCTTCCGAGAGGCGCAGCCCGATAATAAAATGCGGAGGCACTGCCTGCCTGATCGCAGTGATGATTTCCGCGATAATACGGAAACGATTCACCACAGATCCGCCGTATTCATCCTCCCGCAGATTGGTGTATTCCGTTAAAAACTGGTCCGGCAGATAGCCATTGGCGGCATGCACTTCTATGCCATCAAATCCGGCGGCCACGGCGTTGACAGCCGCCGCGGCATATCCTGCCACTGCGGTGGCGATGTCTTCGGGTGTCATGGCGGCCGGAATCGGGAAAGGACCATCGCCGCCACCGTAGGAGCGCAGCTTACGCCCCAGCGGCGTTACCACGGAAGGCGCCAGCGTATGCGATAAATGCTGCGATAACGCGCCGGCATGCATCAGCTGCGCAATGAATAAGCTGCCGTGTGTTTTCACTTTCACTGCCAGCTCCTGCCAGCCGGCCACCTGTTGTGGCGTTACCAGCCCTGGCTGATGCGGATACGCCTGGCTGGCCACCGCATCGGTATATAATCCTTCGGTGATGATGATCCCAAAACCACCGAGGGCAAAACGTTCGTAGTAAGCGTTCATAGCTGCAGTAGGAATGCCCTGCAATGTAGCGCTGGTACGACTCATAGGCGCCAGCACCACCCTGTTCTTTACAGATTGCTGCGCCAGCATAACAGGCGCCAATACCGGGTGTGTTGTCATATCTAAAACTTTAGTGCAAAGTTGTGCACGCAGCTCCTCCAAAACAATAACAAATGGTAAGAAATCTATAACGGCTCCTTTGCTATTTTACGACGTAAACGGCTCAATGACTCAGGGGTAATACCCAGGTACGCCGCTACCTGGTGCTGGGGCAGGCGTGTTTCAAGAAAAGGATACCGGCTTACAAACCCGCGGTACCGTTCTATGGCAGGCTTCTGCAGCGACAGGATACGACGTTGCAACGCGATGTAACCCCGCTGGGAAATAATGCGGTAATACCGTTCCACTGCCGGGATATCGTTAAACAGCTGCTCCAGTTGCTGCCGGGTGATACGCAACACCTCCCCTCCTTCCAGCACGTCAATATTAAAGAGGGATGGCTGACCGGACAGCATACTGTCCAGATCCGTGATCCACCAGCCTTCCACGCTGAACTGCAGCACATTTTCTTTCCCCGTGGCATCTTTTTCATACTGACGGCAACAACCTTTCAGCACAAAAAATTCGTAGCGGCAAACATCGCCCTCCCGCAACAGGAACTGGCGGCGGCGTGTGCGCACAGATTCAAAATAGCCGGGAATACGTTTAATATCAGCGTCGCGCAGCGGTACATGTTGGAGAATACTATCTGTCAGCAATTTCATGCTCCTTGGTTATTCTTCAAAGATAGCCCTGTGCAGGAACGTCTCAAAGAATAATCTTTTGCGATCCCATCTTCCCGAAAAAATACTGGAAACTGATCATTACATAACGCTGTAAAGCATTTACCTGTTTTGTTTCTGTATAGGTAGGCGTAGTGATATTGGAGATATTGGTGTTATTATTAAAAAGATCATTCACCCTGCATTTCAACTTCATCTGTTCTTTCCTGCCAAAACTATAGGCCACCGCACTGTTACAAACAAAGTAACGGCGTTGGTCCGGCGCCGTTACCTGCGAATTATAGTGATACGCCATATCGCCCGACAGCTCCAGCCGTTTAACGGGGATCAGCTCCCACTGCATGTTAAGGCGTTGCGTGTTATAATTAACGTTATCAATACCAGGCAGGGAATAAACGGTGCTATTCACATCTATATTTACAGCAGGCGATATGGTCAGCCATTCTTTATAAGCAACGGAAAAATAAACACCAGCGCCGGCAGCCCACCCATTGGAAATATTTTTTTCACCGGCCACCAGGCCAACACCCCGGTTCCTGTTTATGTTAACATTAATACCATTGTTGAACGTCCAGTTGTTCCTTTTCTTTTGGAGATTGATATTTCCATATACCATCATTCTCCACGTACCATTCACATTCTGAAAGGTACTGATTTGTCGTCCCAGGGAATCATAACGCTGATCCGCCACAATTTCATTGCGGGCAAGGGAGCCATTGCCACTAAGATTGAAAGTAAACCCTGTTACCGGCTGATAAACGAAAAACATCAGCGACAGGTTTTGGGTGAAAGTGCCTTTCAGCAAAGGGTTGCCGACCTTCATGAACAAGGGGTTGGTATTATCCACTACGGGCGACAACTGCTCTGCCGAAGGGGCGGAAGAAGAAATGGAATAGTTGGTAAACAACCGTCCGTATTTACTGACGGAATAATTTAATTGCAGGTTGGGCGCAAATTGTTGCTGATGGATCTTAATCACGGAGTCCAGCCACAGCAGCCGGTTTTCCTGTTGCAAAATCCGCATACCGGTATTCAGCGCAATGCTGAGGCGGTCGCCTTTCCAGGCCAGCTGCACAGAAGGCGTATGGGTAAAACTTGAATTTTTATTACTGCTGGATAACGCACTATCCCGCATACCATATTTACCGGACGCGGGATCTTCTTCAAATACTTCCCGGAGTTGTTTGTTGTAAGTGGTACCCAGCGTGTAGTCTAATGCCAGCACAAAGCCATGCCCAATGGCCGCCGACAGGTTAAATGTAAAATTATTATTAAAGCTGTTTTCCCTGGAGCTGATATATTGATTTAAAGAATCCTGCTGACTGATGCTATTGTTGGTATAAAAATTATTGACCGTATTGTTATATTCAGTTTGTTTTTTACTGCCGGCATCAAACCGCCAGGTGGTGTTGAGGTTCAGCTTGCGGTTACGGCTGGTTTTGTTGAAATTGATTTCACTGCCGCCGTTGCGCGTATGTGCTTCCCCGTTATTCCGCGAAGAGAGTGTATTCAGCAGGTCGCCGGTGGGGGTTTCCGATAAGGAATGCGACTGCAATGTATTGCTGTTTTTCCCGATAGCCGCGTTGGTCCTGAATGTCCAGGTGGTTAGTGAATCCTTTTCATAAACAAGACTGGTATACAGCTGATGCTGGCCGTTCCTGGTTACTTCATTATTGGTACTTTGATTACGGAAACTGTTATCCGGCAATAAATTGAGCCGGTCGGTGGCAGCTGTTTTTGTGTTTTTAGTGTTATTATAGCTGTAGTTACCGTCCAATGTGAGCTTTTTACCGGCTTTTGTGTTGATGTTGATGCTGCCGTTTTTGTATTCCGGCAAGCCTCCTTCTCCGCCGCCGCCCATGCCAGTGGTGGATATCGCTGTTATGCCGCCCGGCTGATCAGCAGCATTCTTTGCAGCCGCCATCACGCTGATGCGTGTAGGATTACGCATAGAGCTGATCATGCCATCTGCAAGGTAACGGTCACGACTACCCGCACCGGCGGTTATGTTTCCTACGATGCCGGTGTTTTTATCTTTTTTAAGTACGAGGTTAACGGTTACATCTTCCGCCGGGGGCTTCACTGCAAGGGAGCGCTGGGAGGCGAGGTCTTTGGTGGCGGTTACTTCTACCTTATCAATAATTTCCGCGGGCAGGTATTTGGTGGCCGCTTCTTTATTATCTCCAAAAAATTCCCTGCCATCTACTTTTATTCTTGTTACTGATTTCCCGTTCACGGTAATGCTGCCATCATTGCCTATCACTACGCCGGGGAGTTTTTTCAGCAGCTGCAATACGCTGGCATTTGCAGCCAGTTTTATGGACGAAGCATCAAATTCCAGGGTGTCGTTACGAAGTGTAAAAGGTGGTTTGGCAACGGTTACCTCTACGGCTTTGAGTCCAATAATTTTGGGGTGCGTGGTATCCGAAGCTGTTACCGGCAGGCTGTCCGCAGCCCGCCCCTGTGCAATTGCGCAAGGGGCGGTTACGAAACATCCGGCAAGGAAAAATGCAATCCCGGCGGCGTATAGTGTTTTCACGTTTGTTTAGTTACTTTCCGGTACCAGTACGGCGCGGATATAGTTAGCATTGTTAAAATATTTCACAGCGGTTTGCTGTAAAGTTTCCGGTGTGATTTGTTGTAGCCGGTCCTTTATATCCGGCTGTTGCAAAGGTTCCTGGTTCAGGAGCGTGGAAGCGATATAATTCAGCCAGAATCCGTTTTCTTTAAACGCCCGTTCCACGCTGCTTTTATAGCCGGCCTTATATTTTACCACATCATCTTCTGCCACGCCTGTTGTTTTCAACTTCATAATTTCACTGTTAACGCTAAGGATCAGGGTTTCCACGTTGCGCGGGTCGCAGATAAAATTAATGCCAAACATATATTCACCGGAAGGTACTTTGCGGGTATTGGCATTTACATTAACGCTGTATACGCCTGCTTCCTGTTCGCGGAGCCGTTCTGTAAGACGGATATTAAGCACCCCTGCCAGTGCTTTCATCTGGTCGCTGGTGGTGATATCGTACGGAAAGGAACCGCTGAAAGCGAGGGTAACAATTGCCTGCGGCTCTTTACCGGCTACCACTTTTTTCACTACCCTGCCCTGCGGATAATTCAGCTGAAGATCCTTTACATTTTCCTGTTTATGTAAAGCCGGCAATGATCCAAGGTACCTGACCAGCAATGGTTTGATGCTATCGGTGTTAAAGTTGCCAACAAAAGTGAAGGTGAAGCCGGCGGCATCTGCAAACCTGTTTTTATAAATGGCCAGTGCCTGATCTGCATCGAGCAGGTTCAGTTGTTGCTCCGGCAGCTGCATCTTACGGAAGTGATAATTAGCCATTACAGCGTTGAGGGTATCGCTGTATAGTTGCCGCGGCGCTTTGTTGGCATTGGCGTACGACAGCCGCGCCTGCTCAATCATATTGCTGAACATCACCGGGTCTTTACGCGGACTGGTAAAATACAGGTATACCAGTTGCAGCGCGGTTTCCAGGTCTTCATCAGCAGCACCGCCGGAGATGCCTTCTGATGTTTCGCTGATGAATGGCGATACCGACACATTTTTCCCGGTGAGTAGTTTGCGTAATTCCGCCTGGGTCATATCTGATACGCCGCTGGCACTAACGAGTGAGGCAGCGATGCTGGCGTTATAAAAATCAGCGTCACTTACCTGTGATAAACCTCCGCGGCTGAAACCATTAAATAAGATTTCATCTTTTTTAAAGCTGGTTGGTTTCAGCAGCACTTTCAGTCCGTTGCTGAGTTCCAGGGAAGTGATGCCCAGGTCTTTGATCACTTTCTCACTGATGATAGTACCCGGTTGCGGGGCACTGTCGAGCAGCGTGGTACGCAGTACTTTTTTATCTTCATAGGCAGCGATGGACGCGGTGGCAGCTTCGTTCATCCATTGCAGCACGGTGGCTTCCGAAGGAAGGGAGTCTTTCTGTTTGTCGTTGGCCACCAGGATAAGATCACGGTCGGTGTCCTTAAAGTAGGATTGTATAACAGCATTAAAACCCTTCAACGTGAGCGTGTCGGTAATGGCTTTGTACAAGGCGGTTTCATATGCGCTGCCCGGACTTGCTTCACCTTCCAGGAAGTGTTTTACATATTCCCTTACATACGATTCCGAAGGGGTTTTATCCCGCTCCTTGTAGCTCAGGGAAACGTTGCTGAGGAAGGAGGTTTTTGCCCGTTGCAATTCTCCTTCGGTGAAGCCGTATTTCTTTATCCGTTGTATTTCCGTCCACCAGGCTTTGATGCCTTTTTCTGTTTCACCGGGCTTGAGTACTACTCTGCCGCTAAGGCCGCTGAGATTGGCCATCATTTTACCAAACCCTGCACCACCACTGAGGAAGGGGGCATTTTTTTGCCGTGCCACTTCATTCATACGATCGCTGACCATGCTGTTAAACAGGGATTGGATGAGGATATTGCTGAAATCCGTTTTTGTTTTAATGGTGGCTCCCGGCTGTTTGATGGTGAGTTCCAGGCGGGTGGTGGCCACTTCCGCATCTGTTACCGCCAGGAACTGGTTTTTACCGGTGAGCGGGATAGTGGTGTATTTACGTTCTTTCGGCTGCGCGGGTGAGCGCAGATCGGCGAACATAGCGCGGATGGATTTTTCTATCTGCGCCACATTTACATCGCCCACTACGATCAACGCCTGCAGGTCGGGCCGGTACCAGTCTTTATAAAAAGCGCGGATCTGTTCATGCTTAAAGTTCTTCAGTACTTCTTCCGTGCCTATCGGCAAACGGGAGGCGTACAGCGACTGGTTCACCGACAACGGCATTACTTTGTCCTGTATGCGTTGTGCGGAGCCCAGGCGTTGTCTTTTTTCTTCGAGGATCACTCCTCTTTCATTATCTATTTCCTCATCACTGAGGGTGAGTTCCTGTGCCCAGTCGCGCATGATCTGCATGGCATTACGGAAAACGGTTTTATCTTCCACGGATACCGGCAGCTGGTATACGGTTTCATCAAACCCCGTGTAGGCGTTAAGGTCTGCGCCAAAACGCACGCCTGATTTCTGGAGATAATTTACCAGTTCATTTTTGGGATAATGAGTAGTGCCATTAAAGGCCATATGCTCCAGGAAGTGCGCCAGGCCGCGCTGTTCGTCTGTTTCCAGGATAGACCCGGCTTTGTTCACCAGGTACATTACCGCTCTTTTTTCCGGCGTGGTATTTTTCCGGATATAATAGGTAAACCCGTTGGGGAGTTTACCTATCGTTACTTCCGGATCCATCGGCACTGTTTCACCGGTTTGTTGTGCATGGGCTATGCTGCCGGTAAAGGCAGACAATAGTATCCCCCATGCTGCAATGCTGCAACAAAATTTTATCATGATAACCGTTATTTTTTTAGAAGATGATTATGGCATCCACCAGATTTTGCTGGTGAAGATGTCGATAGGACCTTGTGCCAGCAGGTTTTCCTTATTCTGTACCATTTCTGATACCGGGTAAGGACACCGGATAGGCATGATATTGCCCACCCTGGCCGGGTCGTAAGACAATGGGATTTCCGGGAACCTGCCGTTGCGGCGGTAGTCCACCCATGCTTCAAAAGGTTCAATACCGTTAAAGGCCATGTATTTCTGGAACATCAGCAGTTTGTACTTATCCGGTGCGGCGGCCCAGCTCACCTTTGGATTGGCAGCAGCTGTTTCTGCATTATACCAGGTATTGAAAGCATCATCCGACAGGGAAGGCACCGTGGTGTTGCCGCCTACATTGAGCCAGCGGAACGATTCCTTCACGGCGTTCTTATAGGCCGTTTCGGGATCACCGGGCAACCATCCGCGCTGAATGGCTTCCGCCTGAAGGAACATGCTTTCGATGCTGGTAATGATCCAGCAGGGCATATCATAGCCTTTTATGATACCGGTCGATAAAGGCGATACAGGTGTACGGAAAGTGCGTACGCCGCCTACCTGTGACACATATTCCGTACGGTTGTAAGGGTACTGTTGTTCATCTACCGGCAAACCGAATTTATTGCCCCTGTATTCCTGCGGACCAGGTTGTGTAAATGGTTCCACTGCATTGGCAGGTAACGGCACGCGGGCGGGTGAGTAAAAGAAACCGAGACGGGGATCATGGTTTTCTTTCAGCATATTCATGGCGGTTACGTTTGCGGAAGCCATCTGCCAGTTAGGTATTTGTTTATCCCCAGCCACAGTATAATAGCGGGGATATATATCATACTGTGAGTATTTCGCGTAATACTTGGAAGGCCGCTGGTCTGTAAAACCGGGGTTTATATCCGCATTTTCCCCACTGTTTAAAAAACCGGAACCCTGTGCTACGATCTTCGCAATTTCTCCTTTGATATAATCCTCCCGGCCGGGTTTGTTGGCCTGGTGTACCAGCAACCGTAGTTTGAGGGTATTGATAAACTTAAACCACTTTTGTTTATCGCCATGAAACATAATATCCGCAATGGAAATACGGATCGCTTTATCCTGTGGTGCTTCACGGATGAGTGTAACAGCCGAATCCAGCTGTTTCACCAGGTCTTCATAAATGAATTCCCCGGTGTCGTATTTAGGTTTCCGGATGCTGGTATTATTGGCCTCGCTATATGGCATGTTATTGCTGTTATCTACCGCGCGGCTCCATTGCAATGCCCTGATCACTTTGGCAATACCAATGTAATAAGGCTGGTCGTGTACCCTTGCATTTGCCTCCCAGAGCAGGATAGCCGGATCGGGAGAACTGGTGCCGAAAAACATATCATCCAGTTGATAATAAGTAAGTACGTTGGCTCCGGAAGAATATTCTGCAAATGTCCAGTAGCCCATCCATTGTGCTTCCGTTTCGTTATTCACACCCGACATGCTGTTGAACAACATATCCGGCAACATCAGATCCGGTGTGGCATTGTTTTCTGTAAGCTGCATCGGATTGTAGTTAATATCAATCCAGCCTTTTTTACACCCGGCGATGAAGATGGCAGCAGTTAAGAGGGCTCCCGTTAAAATATGATATCTTTTGCGCATCAGTTTAATTTTTTGTTGTTAGAAACTCACAGTAGTGATCACTCCATATTGTGCTACACCCGGAACGGTAGACACCCCGGAAGCTGATCCCGAAAGATTGTCGGGGATAGTACGATAGCCTCTGTCGCCCGGGCCTTTGATCAGTTGCGGATCACCTGATTTATTTGCTTTTGCATAGAAGTTGAACACATTTCTGCCGTATACACTTAAATTGAGTTTCTTGATGGTTTTTGTTTTAAAGAAGCGCTCGTAGCCAATCACTACTTCCCTTATTTTGAAGAAATCTGCTTTCGTCAGGTAATTCGCAGAAGCATTGGTAAAGTGGCTATATAATTCCTGGTTGGCGCTTTTCGTATATACGCTTGTGTTAGGCACATATTTACCGCTGCCATCATCATATGATGAATTGGGATAGATAAATGGCTTGCGGTCGTTGTACAAAGTGAGTGCGCTGAAGCCATATTGTACGTCATACTGCATCAGTTCAGAATAGTGCATAGCGCCGGTATTGAATTCTCCCAGCACTGCCAGCGTGAATCCTTTAAACGCAAAGTTCAGGTTCATTCCACCGGAATATTTGGGTAACGTGCGGCCGCCATAAATGGGGTTGTTCATATCCACATCCGGCATACCGGTTTCTTTATTCACAATCACCCTGCCTGCGGCATCTCTTTTTAAATCATATACCTGGTATTCAAATGCGCGCTCGCCGGTACGTGCCACTATACCATACATGCTGCCGTAATAAGGTGTTTTTAAAGGAAACAGTCCGTCATAGACGTCACTGATGGAGATAACCTTATTATCGTTCATGGCTATACGTACATCGGCACTGATAGAAAAGCCGCTTCTTGTTTTAATAACCGGATCAAATTTCAGATCCAGTTCCCAGCCATAATTGCGCATTATCCCGAGGTTATCCACGGTGCTGCCACCGCTTAACCACGGAATTTTCACTTTCATGATCACCCCGTTATTGCGCTGGGTATACCAGGTAAAATCGGCTGATACCCGGTTTTTCCACAAGCTCACACTGGCGCCATACTCCTGGCTGAGGATTTTCTCCGGCTTTAATAACGGGTTAGGATTACCTCCCAGGTATTCATAGGCAATGACCCCTTCGTCTGAGGTGCCGGGATAAGGAAAACTATTAGAATACGCCATCTGCAATGTCCGCTCCGACTGATATGGCTCAATATTCATATTGGCCGTGGTATTTACTGCTGCGCGTACCTGTAGGCGTGACAGCCAGGTATAATTTTTCAGGGAAGAAATTACTTCATTCAGGATCACAGAAGTATTACCTCCTATGTACAGGTCTTTGCCCCTGCCTGCTTTTGCACGCTTGGAATCCCAGTCGTTCCGCGCCATCAATTCCACAAATACTTTGTCTTTGTAACCAATACCGGAAGTACCGAAGAAGGAATAATTACGGGTCAGCAGTGATTCTTCACCGGCGCCTGTCGGATCGCGGGAAAAAGCCAGGTTGAATACCGGTATAATCGGATTACCGCTGCCACCTAGTTTCTTATAATAATTTTCCTTTACGGAGCTACCCAAAGTAGTCCGGAAATTAAAATCGCCGGCATGATTCAATGCTGTAATCAGCAGGTCGTTGTTAAGCGTAGTGTTAGAGCGGGTTTCTTCCGACAGCTGTGAGAGCCTGTCGCGGAAACGGTTATAGCCGCCGAACTGCTTTGCAAAATCAGAAAAATTCTGTGGCTGTGATGTCGATTTTTCGTAGAAGCCATCATATACAATACTCGGTTTATCCGTTACCGTTAACCAGGGCAATACTTTGCCTGTCAGGATCAAACCGGCTATCACCGCATTATCCGTACCTTTTTTCCTGCGGGCTGTTGCTGCCTGGTAAGGGCTCATCACATCGTTATCGTTCCAGTAGTGGTTGAGGTCTGACCACTTATCATTTTCATAATCCTTATAACTAAGGATAGGGATAAAAGTGGGTGTGCTCAGCATATCAGTGAACTCGGGGCCTTTATCGGTATTGGTGCGGGAGTAGTTCAGGTTCAACTGTACATTCAGTTTTCCCAGTTTACGGCCTGCGCTGAAGAAGAGGTTAACAGCATCCTGTTTGTCGCCCGGTACCATGCCTGTTGCGTTCACGGCGCTTAGCCCCAGGTAGAAATCGGAGATGGCATCTGATTGTGAGATAGACAGGTTGTTTTGTATAGTGTGGCTTACATTGAAAAAACGTCTTGCGTCTTTCTTATCCGAGTAGGTCACCATCTGGTAGTCGCCGTTTTCATCGGCTCTTCCTATTGGTACCAGCCGGCCATCGTAAGCGGGGCCCCAGCCGTTTTTATCCAGGCTGCTGTAAATACCGTTTCCTTTGTCGTCTACCAGTCCGCTGCCGTTACCGAAGCGTCGCTGTTTGCTTTTATCGTTCCGGAAATCGAGACGGGAAAAGCTTACGTTGTTACGAAAGTTGATAGCGGGTTTGCCTTTTTGTCCTTTTTTGGTGGTGATAACGATCACGCCATTCACCCCTTCCGGTCCGTACAAAGCCGTACCGTTGGCGCCTTTCAGCACGGTTACGTTTTCAATATCCGCAGGGTTGATGTTATTGATAAAGTCCATGATCATGGCGGCGGAGCCATTATCCGATCCAAAAGACAATGGCGTACCATTCAGGATAAACAGCGGCTGATTATTACTGGTGGTGCTAAAGGAGCGGATGCCGCGGATCAGTACCCGCATCTGTGGGTTCATGTCGGCACTCTGTACAGCAATATTTAACCCGGATACTTTACCGGCCAGCCCCTGGAGCAGGTTACCGGAATTGGCGCGGTTGATATCTGCCCCGCTCACTTTGGCTACGCTGTAACCCACTTCTTTAGAACTCTTTTCTATACCAAAAGCCGTTACTACGGTTTCATCCAGTTTGGATACCGCGGGATTCATCAGCACCGTGAGGGCAGGCTGATTAGGGATGATCTTTATTTCCTGTGTTTCATATTGCAAAGAAGTAATGACCAACACATTGCCGGGTTCTGCATTCAACGCGAAGTTGCCCTGTGCATCGGTAATAGCGCCCCTGTTCTTTCCTTTTATTTTTACAGATGCCGACGCAATGGGCTCTTTATTCACCGCATTCAGCACGGTTCCTCTCACTTCTATAAAAGCACTTACCACAAAAGGTAGTTTGCCTTCCAGTGGCGGTGGCTTTACCGCAAGTGTAATCACTTTATCGGTGATGGTATAATTCAGCGGCTGGTCTTTAAAAGCCGTTTCCAGGAAAGCCGCCAATGGCATCTCTTCCGCCGCTACCGTTACCGGTTTCGCTGTTTTCAGCAATTCGCTGTTGTAAAAAACTACATAGCCTGTTTGCTGCTCGATAGCAGTAAAAATTTTCTTCAGGGAAAGATCCTTTCCTGAAAGTGTGACACTTTGCGAAAAAGTTGATGCATGCACACTTAGAAAAGTAATGGTCATCAGTAAAAAGGTCAGCCTCATTACGAACAAGATTTTGGTAATGTAACGATGCCTCCACCATGACAGGTGGCCACAATAAGCATTTTTTTGCATAAATTGCATTTGGTTTGGTTGATAATAGATTCTCTTACGGAAAATTTAAAACGACTGAACTACTAACCGGAAGTGGGTCCAAGCACTTCCGGTTTTCGTTTTTTATGATTGGTTTATTTAGGTTGTATGATGAGCTTTCCTCCCGGCTCCAGCCTGAAGTGAATGCCGGCATCGGTCAATATTTTGAGCAATTGCGTCAGGCTTACATTCCGCACTATTTTTCCGCCAAACACCACATCCGGTACTTCCTGGTCGTACACTACCTCTATGTTATACCACCTGGCCAGTTGCCGCATTACCTCGCGCAGGTGTTGTCCTTCAAAATTAAACAGCCCGCTGCGCCACGCCATTACCGCGCTGGTATCCACCCCGTTCACCACCTCCGGCGTGTGCGTACCTGCCGCTAAAACAGCCTGCTGCCCTGGCTGCAATACCACCGCCTGCGCTGCGCTGAAGCGGATACGCCCTTCCAGCAAAGTGGAGCGGATGGCTGCTTCATCGGGGTAAGCGTTTATGTTAAAGTGAGTACCCAGTACATCAATATAGCTTTCCTGTTTGCTGATCTTTACCCGGAAGGGTTTGTGTGCGTCCTTCGCTACTTCAAAATAGGCTTCCCCGCTCACTTCCACCAGTCGTTCCCGGCCGGTAAAAGCGGTAGGATAGCTAAGTGAAGAGGCGGCGTTCAGCCATACTTTGGTGCCGTCGGGTAATACTACCTGGAACTGGCCACCGCGGGGCGTTGTGAGTACATTGATACCGGCGGCTTCCCCATTGGAGGAAGGTGCATAATTCAACTGGCCGTTTACCTGCTGGGCGGTGGCATTGCCCAGCTGTATCTGCCGTTTGGCAACGCTGTCGAGTGTGATTACGGAGCCGTCGGCCAGTTTCAATACGGCTTTGCTGCTGCCTGGCGCCACGTCGTATTTTGCTGCCAGCTGCTGTTTGCCGGCTTGCTGCTGCCATCGGAAAATACCGGTGCCAATGAGTAGCAGCAGGGATGCCGCTGCCGCCCACCAAATCAGGCGGCGTGGTGGTTTATCTGTTGCTTTTGATGGGATGGCTTGTATAATATGCGCGTACATTTCCGGCAGGGGCGCCTCCTGTCCGAATGCCGAGTGGTCGGTATCGGCAAGCGCCGCCAGCAAGCTTTCCAGCCTGGCAGTGTTGCGCTCATCCAGGAGCATCACCCGCCATTGCCGGAACTCTTCCGGTGTTATGGTATCGTCCGTATACTTGCGGAACAGTTCATCAAATTCCTTGTCGGCAGGTTGCATGCATTTAAATAATAATGGTTGATGTTGTTACTACCCTTCGCTACTATAGACGTAAATACATCCGGGGGGTAATGCATACTTTCTTAAAAAAAAGCAGAAAATAATGGCGTCAGGTACAAAAGAGCCACCAGTGCAATTTCCGGGAAGTTTTCTTCCAGGTATTTACGGATAATAGCCAATGCCCGTACTAAATGACTTTTGGAGGTAATGGGTGAAATATTCATGCGTTGTGCAATTTCCGTATGGGTTAATCCCTGGAAACGACTCAGCATAAAAGCGGTTTTTAATTGAGGGGAAAGTTGGTCTACCGCCTGTAAAATGGCTCCTTCCAGTTGTTTCAGCGCCAGTTGTTCTTCTACGGAAGGCGCTGTATCGGTAAAAAAGCTGGTCAGGTATTCTTCATTTTCCGGAGCCGCTACTTTTTTCCGCAGGTAATCCATCGCCATATTGCGGGTAATGGTGTTGAGCCAGGGTCTGAATTGCTGTACAGTAAGCAGGTGGTCTCTTTTCATCCATACTCTTACAAAAACTTCCTGGGTAAGGTCCTGTGCTATCTCCGGCGATTTCATCAGGCGCAGGGCAAGGCCGTACACATGCCTGGCATAATGTTCATAAAGTATACTGAATGCCTCCTGATCGGCGTTGGCTACCCGCTGGAGCAATTCCTTCTCATCTTCTAACTGGTGCATTCCATAAAAATCTAGGCGCGGAGAGATCGGTGTTTTGATTGATATCGTAAAAATAGAAAAAAAGCCGTCATTCGTTCTTCTTTTTATTTACAGATATCTTTTCTCAGCACTTCCCCGTCTTTCATGCCGCGTGTATTGAACTCAATAATTTCCACGCGTGTGCCACCAGGATAATGGAGGCGGATTTCATAGTCGGTATCTTTTTCCAGTGTCAGGGTAATTTCCCTGCCGGCTTCCCCGATAAAGCACCAGCCGATTTGCCGTTGTTTGTTATAGATGTAAATACATGCGGCTGCTAATGACGGGCACACGGTACCGGTGAATGGGATTACGAGTCCCGGTGGTAATTGGGTAAGCGTATAGGCGGAGGGTGTGGTAATGGAATAAATATCATCGCTTCCTTTACCGCCGGTGCGGTTGGAGGCGAAGTAGGTATCTCCGTTGGCGGCGGCTACAAAATAAAAATCGTCGCCCGCGGAATTGGTGGGATATCGAAGGTTTTCCGGTGTACTCCATTGGGCTTTACTACCGGAGGTATGGAAAATATCAAAGCCTCCCATGCCGGTCCATCCTTTACTGGAAAAGTACAGACTGCCATCGGGGGCTATGGTTGGAAACTCCTCTTCTTCCAAAGTATTAATACCCGGGCCGCAGTTTACCGGTGCGCTCCATTTGCCATCACCTTGTTTTTCGCTGTACCAGATATCTGTGGCTCCCTGTCCGCCGGGCATGTTGGCCGCAAAATAAAGGGTGTTGCCATCATTGCTGAGGGCGGCGTGTCCCAGGGAATATTCATCGGGTTTATTATACGGGAATGCCGTTAGTTCTCCCCATTTGCCATTTGCATCTTTTTGGGCGGAGAATAACTCCAGGCGGCGATAGCCGTACTTCACTTTATCTTCTTTTACAGCCGGGATGCGACGATCGGCGTTTGTCATGGTTACATAGGCCGTGCGGTAATCTTTGTCAAAAACGGCGGGGCCTACATGGTATTTCGACCAGTTAAATGCCGGGGAAAAATCTTTGATGTATACATTGCCGTAGTTGGCGGTATCTCCTATGTAGAGCCCCTGAAAATCAGTGCGGGTGCGGCCATATACATTCCTGTTAAAATGGCTGCCGTTTTCCAGCTGGTTACGGTATAGTGAGTCGGACACGAATACGATACCGCCGGGATAGTAAGTAGCGCCCCAGTCGGAGCCAATGGTGTTAAGCCGTTCCACATTGCGGATGGCAACAGGCGTGGGTGTTTGTATCCATTCCTGTGCAGCGTCGCAGCCGGCGATCCTGTTCTTTACCCGTTCCTGGTTACCGGTTTGTGCATATTGTGTGTAAGCAGCTTTTGCGTCGGCGTATTTACCTAAACTTTTGAGCATATCGCCGTAGTATAAACGGGCATCAGCAGGGGCATCGGGGCGGGCCAGCAATTTAGCGTACCAAGCGGCGGCCGCTGCATATTCATTGATATGCCGGTAGGATTCTGCCAGGCGTTCCAGCACAAGGGTTTTTGTTTTGTCCTTTCTCTTTGCAGCAATCCTTTCATACAGGGACGCCGCTTTTGCGTAGTCGTATTTGTTGTAGTAAACAGCAGCCTGTTGGTCCAGCGACAATTGTTCCTGTGCCTGTAAAAACTGTACCGATAAGATGAGTAGAATTATACCAGCATATTTTTTCATAGTGTGTATTTAAATGAATACCCTGCATTAGAAATATCTCGGACTGATCACCCTGGCTTTTTTGCCGGGGAATAAAAACCCGATGGATATTTCATGTGATCCGCTCTGGAAAGAAGACATTTTGCTAACGGTAAGATCGTACGCATATCCCAACCTGAACTGATTGGTGATATTAAACTGTACCAGTGCGCTGGCGGCATCCAGTTGTTCCAGGTTTTTATCCAGCGCGGGTTTACTCCAGATCTTCACCCCGGTGCGGTAAGAGCCGCCAACCCAAAGGCGGTCGGCTATAAAGAATAAAGCGGTGAGGTCTACATTGGTGGGTCCTTTAAAGTCTTCTTTTACCAGGATAGATGGCTTGAACTTTATGCTTTCAGACAAGTCGAACATCATGCCGGCGTTTACATACAGGTGTTGTGTTTTACGGATGGTTTTATACTGGTATCCTTTCCAGTAATACCGGGAGGCATCTGTATAAAGGGAAAAGAGATCCATTACAGAGGCGCCTACGTAAAATTTCGAGGTAAAGTAATAGATCCCGAACCGTGCATCGGGTACCCAGGTAGATGCCCTGCCCATAGGAATTGTAGGATCATTATCATCGTTGTACACAAGCGCGTTGCCGTCGATGGCATATTGCGTAACCCCGGCTCCTACTCCCAGGCATAAACGCTTATCGCCGTCCTCATTCAGCGGGATACGGTAGGAGTACATTCCATAAATGGAGGTAGCGTCCTGGGGGCCCAGTTTATCATACATTACCTGCAGCCCCAATCCCACGCGGTTATCGCGGGAGGCGTTCAGGGCGCCATCTACAGATACGCCGCCGGTTTGAGGACCACCGGGGAAATTAACCCATTGTTTTCTGTAAATGGCATTGGCAAACAGCTCTTCTTTGTAACCTGCGTAGGCCGGGTTCACGCTCAACATGTTAAAAACATATTGGCTGAACTGTAAGTTTTGCTGTGCCTGTATTGCTACCGGCTTATACAGCAGCCCGGAAAACGCTAACAACAGCATTAACTTTGATTTCATGTTTATGCTCATACGAGATCCTTTAAGATGTCAATAAGTAATGATTACCGAAGTAATTTGACTTCCCCGTTAAATCCCTGTCAGTTTGTGCTGTACATCATTTCAGTATGTAGAAGTAAATACTTTTATTGAGGTGTTATCACGAAACAATCGTTTTACCATTTCCGTCCGGGGTACAATAAACTCCATGATCTTATTCACATTGCGTGGTGGTAGCAGGATACAGTGCCGCATAAAGGATATGTCAATGTTATAACCGGACAGACAAAAAGGGGTTGCACGTGCGACGGGCACGTTTTTTCCCATAGAATATGAGCTACAAATCAGTTTTTGAAGACGGTCGTGAAGGATACCTTTCCTTATCTACATACATCAATAGCAACCAGAAGGGTATCTCCCAGCCTTTATCAACAATAAAAATGGTAAAAGGTTTACTAAATTTTATCATTTGCAGCAGAATAACATATGTGACAACATAGGAATCCTATCTACATGGGGTTACAGCAGGTACAACAGCATCGCTGTAATAGCGCCAAACAAGGTATTGCCGAAATTCACCGTATCATTACCGATGATGTGTTTGCGTTCCAGTGTGGCGCCCAGCAGGGAGTCTGCCAGGTTACCGGCAATACCGGCAATGGCCACAAACCATACGGTTTCGTCCATACCAAAACAGATACCGTAAAGTAAAGCGAGGATGCCGGCGCCCGCAGCACCCAGCAGGGTGCCTTCCAGGCTGACTACCCCATCCAGGCCCCTGGCCTCTTTTTTAAAGGTGAGGATATTATAAAAGTTGCGGCCGTATACCATGCCCAGTTCGGACGACAGCGTATCGGCAGTAGCCGCAGCCAGGCTGGCGGCCAGCATCATCTGGTACATATCGTCGATGTCAGGGCTTATGAGCGCCAGCAACGCCATGATAGCGGCTGCTCCGCCATTGGCAAATACCTGACCAGCCGTGCGCTGTTCGGGATGGTTTTCTCCCGGAAAAATTTTCAGGTGCTTCTTATGCGAAGTGGCGGTTATGCCCATGATAAAAAATGCGCCGAGCAAAAACAGTCCGCCGTAGCCGGTTCCGGCGGCTACCAGCAGGGCTACTGCCGCTGCCATCACGCCACCGCCCGGAGTGAGCTTACGTTTTTTTACACACAGTACCGCAATGGCAATAATTGCCACCAGTATAATAATCAGTTCGAAGAAAGAAGATAGTTGCATAACAAGCCGCAAAACTATACAAATATCCCGTTCCTGATTTTTTAAATGTAAAGGGCGGTCTTTTCTTTTATAAAGGCATGATGTGCGCTCCAGCTATCCCATACTGCCTGTGCCCATTTTTTCATAGCGGCGTATAGTTCCTCTTCCGTGGTGGCTTTGAGTACATCCTGTACGGTGAGGGCGCCGGTGGTGGCGGGCGGTTCCAGCTTCTCCCAGGATTGTTTGGGGATAATGCTGTGCACATGCTGTACCTGCCGCCCGGTATAATTCTTTTCCAGTGCAAGATACAACCCTATCAGCGCGTAGGCGGTGATGATGTTCCGGCTCACGCCACCGGCATGCTGGGCGCCGTAGGCATCTACCGACAGCTGATGATGGAAATCCGGATGTTTAAAAGCAAAGGTACGGTCGGCGAGCTGATTGAAGAGGTCCAGGCATTCACCGGATGCATTATATCTTTCGGAGGGGGCTAATTGCTGGTATGCAAGATGTAGTTTACAGCCCGGGCAAATGATGTTGTTTTCTGTCATGTGCTGCTGAAATTAAATGCTGGTGTAAATACTAAAAATAAGGATTTTACACCAGCATTCTTTCAGCGGTTGTTATTTCGCATACCAATCGCGCAGTCTTACTTCAATTCCTTTATTACCTGCGTCTACCAGGCTTTTGAACTTATTTACATCGGCGAGTCCGCCTTTACCGCGGTAATGATAAGGGTATACTATTTTTGGAGCAAAGGCCAGTACGGCATCTGCTGCTTCCGTTACATCCATTGTATATGGCAGGTTCATGCAAACAAAGGCTACATCAATATTTTTCAGCGCCCTCATTTCCGGAATGCCCTGGGTATCGCCGGAGATATAGACGGACTTACCCCCTACCTTCAGCACATATCCATTACCCCTGCCTTTGGTATGCATAGCGGTGGCGCTTTCCGGCAGGTTGTACATGGGAATGGCGTTGATGGAAATTCCTTCCACAGTTTTGGATTCGCCGTTTTTCAGGGTGATGACCTGGCTGGCAGGTATGCCTTCCAGTTTCGCTGTTACCACAGCCGGGGCAACAATAATTGTATGGGCTGTTTTAACAGCATTGATGGTAGCCGGATCAAAGTGATCGCCATGAATATCGGTTACCAGGATGATATCCGGCGCTGCCAGTCCTTTATGTGGCTCCGCTCCGCCGGCAGGGTCCACATAAATGGTTTTGCCTGCCACCGACAACAGGAGGTCGGCGTGGTTAATGGGCTGGATAGTAAGATTGCCTTTGGAGGTGGAGATCACATCCGGTGTAACTCTCTGCGCAATGGCATTGCCTGTGGCCAAAAGTACCAGGAGGGCAAGGAAACAGTTTCTCATAATTGCTGATTAATGTGATCGTAAAGTTAAACAATTCCGGCGCTGCTTCTTCTTAAAAATACTACTTTCGTGCTCTTTGCAAAGCACTTAAACAGATGGGATTCCGGCTTATATTTCTTTTACTGGTTATTTTCTCGCCCCGCTTACAGGCACAATCGGACAGCAGCCTGCCCGTTGTAACAGACAGCAGCCGTCCGGCTATTAAAGCCAGCGACACCTTAATACGGTACCGCATAAACGGCGTTTACCTGGGCAGTATCTGGCGGGACCTGAAATATACGGTGGCCCGGCCCGCCCACTGGGAGAAAAGAGATTACATCCGGCTGGGTGTGATAACCGGGGTAACCGGTATCCTGCTGGGAGGGGATTATGGCGTGAAACAGTTTTTTGTGCGTCACCAGTCAAATTTTGTTACCAGCGTAACAGACCAGATAGAACCCTTTGGCAATGCCTATTCCCCGTATCTTGTAGCCGGCATGTATGTGGTGGGCGTGATTGCAAAAGACCGCAACCTGGAACACGGCGGACTCATGGCTGCCAAATCGCTCATCATTTCCACCGCCATTTACGCTACCATTAAGAGTATTGTGAGACGCGGACGCCCTACCTATTACGACTCCCCGTTTAGCTTTAATGCTCCCTTCAGCAAAGATAAACAGCATACTTCTTTCCCATCGGGACATAGTCTCACCGTGATGACAGTAGCCACCGCTTTCGCGGAGCTGTATGGAAAAGATCATCCGTGGGTGCCGTGGGTATCCTATGGCATTGCCGGCCTCACCGGCGCCACCCGCCTGTATGAAAACCGGCACTGGAGCAGCGATGTGTGGGTAGGTCTGGCCCTGGGACACTTTGTAACCAAAAGCGTTTTCCGGCATCACCGGGAACTGGAGCATAAAAAAGCCATGCAACTCATGATGGCGCCCTGATCTGAAACCTGCAGGAATTAGAAATAAATAGCTAATTTAGCAGCGCCTATAACGCTATGTCATATATGAGTATTCCCTGCTTCCGGCTCTCTGCGCGGATTTGTATTGTTTGCATTGCCTGTTTTATTTATTTCACCCCTACTGTGAGCGCACAGTTAAACGTATTCAGTCCCGCGAGCCCGGACGAACACCTGCTAACCAGCCTGGAACAACAGTTTGAAGCCGGTTACAAAGCCAGGCTGGCTGCTTTCCCATCCAAATACAAAAAAGAATTCCAGGCTATTTACGATCAGCGCTGGGAAAATATCAAGTCCAAATTCGACGAAAAAGAAATCTATACGGCCACCGGTGCCAAACAATATCTTGATAAGTTATTACAGGAAATTGTGCAGGCAAACCCGTTACTACAACATCAAAAAATATACTGCTACTTTTCAAGATCGGCCGTTCCCAATGCCAGCTATATCGGCGAAGGCATTATCCTGTTTAACATGGGCCTGTTTAAGCAACTGGAAAATGAGAGCCAGGCAGCTTTTGTATTGTGTCATGAACTGGCGCATTACTACCTGCAGCATAGTGAAAACGGCATTGCCCGTTATGTAAATACCATGAACGGGAAAGATATGCAGCAGGAGCTGCGCAAGATCAAAGCCACGGAATACGGCAAGCGGGAGCAACTGGAAAAACTGATCAGGGGCGTTACATTTAACAGCCGCCGGCACAGCCGGGACCATGAATCGCAGGCTGATTCTATGGGGCTGGTATTCCTGCAACACACCCGCTTCAGCGTGAATGGCGCGTTAACTGTAATGGCCCTGCTGGATACGGTAGACATAGATACCATGAATACCGCCGCCAGGTTACAACAACTATTCAACGCCAAAGCATATCCCTTCCGCAAAAGGTGGACAGCCAAACGCGAAGGGCTACTCGGCGGACATGCACAGCTGGAAAAAGACCAGGAGATGGAAGATTCTCTCAAAACACATCCTGATTGCAAACAACGCATAAAGCTACTGGAAGCAATGGCAGGCGCCGGTCAAAGGAACAATACCGCGCTGAATATTATTGACAAAGCCACCTTTGATTCCCTGCGGCATGCTTTTAAATATGAAGTGATCAGTTATGCATTTGAAAACGACCAGTATTCGAGGAGCTTATATTATGCGATTTCCCTGTTACAGGAATATCCCGATGATCCTTTCCTGGTAACACATATCGGGAAAGTATTGAACAGTTGTTATGATGCACAGAAGGCGCATACGCTGGGGAAGCTCACCGACCTGCCATCACCGGTTTACACCGATAATTACAATGTGCTGCTGCAGATGATCCAAAACCTGCACCTGGATGAATTCCCGGCCATCAGCTTTTATTACCTGGAAGCATATCAGCCGAAACTGAATACCTATACCGCTTTTATGCGGGAGTTTAATAAATCGCGTCAGTTAATCCAATAATAAAAATTAACGCCCTAATACCTAAACATCATGTACAAAAAAATGTTCGCAGTAGTACTGCTCTTTCTCTCTGGCTGGTCTGCATTGAAGGCGCAGGGTAAGTTATCTATCGACAATGTGTATTCCGCTTATTTGCGTAACAGCGGTACCATTATGGAGAAGCAACAGATCAAAGGATACTTCTTTTTTTATCTGAGTGATAAAGTAGATAGAAAAACCAATGAGTATACTTTACAGATCCTGGACGAGAATCTCAATAAAGTAAAAGATATTAAGTTCGAGGATAACAAAAACGTGAATCTCCTGGAAGCCGCATACAATGGTAACAGTCTCTCTTTTCTTTTCCAGGATGAAAAGGAAAGAAAACTCACAATGAAGATATATTCTATGGAAGGTAAGCTGCTCCGTACCTATATCAATGAATACAGCCGTAAAACAGAGGAGTTCATGAAGATGTACAACAAAGACCGTGCAGACAATGAAGCTACCAACCAGCACGTATTTGATGTGGGAGAAAAAGGGTTTGTATCTGTAATGCCGGTGAAAGACGGAAAAGATTATACCTATGAAATGGATTTTTACGGATCCCAGAAAAAAGCTTACTGGAAGTACATCCCGGATGACAAAAACCGGTTTGCCGTGGCAGAATACCTGGGTAATACCGATAGTCTTATTATCCTGCAGGTACTGAGCAGAAGACGCCTGCTCAGCAATGCCATGAAACCACACCTGGTAGGTATCAACTTTATTACTAAAAAAGTGGCATTTGATCTTGAGGGAGATGAAGATGAAGACGAATACCGCATACTCCCTACCAGCATCAAACGTAAAAGCGATGGCACCTTCCTGGTAATGGGTCCTTATTGCGATAAGGATGCGAACCCGGTAAAGTCCGCCAGCAAAGGGCTTGCTGTTTATGAAATGAATACAGCTGGGAAAATTCTCTCCAGAAAATACAACAGCTGGGAAACTGATTTTGCCAAATACCTTCACACTTCCGGCAAAGGAAAAATAGATGAAATAGGTTATCTCTGTATTCATAACCTCATTCTCACAGCAGATGGCAAACTAACGGTAGTAGGCGAAGGCTATAAAAGGCAGGTTAGCGCCGGCGGTACAGCCCTGAAGGCATTAAGCATTGCAGCGGGAGGAGTTGATGCATTTAATGCTACAAAAATCACCATCACCGATATGGTGGTCATGACATTTGATGAACATTTTAATGTAACCGGCGCCCAGATATTTAATAAAACGAATAACGCCGCCGCTACCCCACCAGGTATAGATTATGTAAGTCAGCATATGATTGCACTGGCGCTCAAAAGCACTGGCGCTTTTGATTATGATTTTACTACCAGTGATGAAGATAACGAAACGTTCTCCATCTGTTACAGTGATTATGAAAGAACCGGTGATTACAAGGGCCAAACTTTCAATACCATCCACTATAACGGCAGTAAATTCACAAAGGATAAGATCAAGTTAAAATCCAACGCCAGCAAGCTGAAAATATTCCCCGCAAAGCCCGGCTCTGTAATGATCCTGGAATATTTTAAGAAAGAAAAACGTATTGATGTGCACCTGGAAAAGATCAGTTAACAATACATTCATCTTAATGAAAAAGCAGCGAAGGTTTCTTCGCTGCTTTTTCATTATAGCAAGACCAGCTCTGCTGAATTGTTTGGCAAATACCCGCACCTGTTTTATCTTCCCTTAAATTTTTAATTTGCATGAAAAAGATTGTAGCAGCTCTCCTATCAGTATTTGCTTACAGCGTTTGTTTTTCCCAGGAAGATGGAACATGGGTTGAGCCCAGCAAAGAAAGCCAGGCTTATCACGAATACCGCCTGAAAATAAGCAGACCTCCGGATGGATTGGGAAAAGTACTGGCCCTGATTGCCAAAACCGGTGATGATGAAGACGAGAACACCTCTTTGCCTCCCAAAAAAGAATACATGGCTTTATCTATGCGGGAAAAGCTTACTTATCACCTGCTCCATGGAGAATCGTATAGCCAGAACTGTGATGCCATGCCACCGGTTCCGGATGAGCATAAAAAGATTTTCGCACAATTGCCGGACGCCTTCGGGGAATACAGCTGGAGCCAGCGTCAGCAGAATTTCATGAAGGCTAACCGCGACTCCGTCATTGCGTTAATGAGCGCTTCCATCCAGCGTAGTAACCGGGTTGGCGTTAACTATAAAAAGGCGATCATCGACATCAATGGCCGGGAAATGATTCCTTTGCTGATCAGCACCTATAACAGGGATCATAAGGATCATGATATCCTCACCCTGCTGATGATATTAATGAAGAATAATGAGTATGCGCCCTTCCTCTCCTCTGCTTCCTACAAAAAGCTGTACGCCGATGAAGGAACCAGTTACCAGGCATTCTTAAATTTCAATACCGCCAATGAAGCGTTGATCATTGAACGGGCTACTGCATTTTACAATGGGCTTCCTAAAAAAGGTTAGTATTGGGTTGCTGGTGCTGAGTGGCTATGCCAGCTCCGCGCAAACGCCGGGCGGATACGTATTGGTACCCGCCGGCACCTACCGCATAGGTGGGCCACAACATACGCTTAACCCGGAAAGACAAGCGAGGGTAGATAGTTTTAATATAGCCGTATATGAAACCACTAACCGGCAGTTTGCCGCGTTTGTGGCGGCCACCGGTTATGTAACCGATGCAGAGCAACGACACGATGCGCTGGTATTTGTACCGGGATTGCGGGAGTTTGAATGGAACAATGATTCTACCGCCTGCTGGCGTTTCCCCAATGGGGTGAGTGCCGGTGGCATTGAAAACAAAATGGAGCACCCGGTTACCTGTATCAGCTATAAAGACGCGCAGGCTTATTGCCACTGGGCAGGCGTAAGACTTCCAACGCTGGAAGAATGGGAAATTGCTTCGCGTGCCGGCGCCCGCACCACTTATTTTTTTGGAGATAAAAAAGCGCTCATCGGCCGCTATGCCAATATCTGGCATGGGAAAGACCACCTGCAGGCGGATAGTTCAGACGGATATATGTATACAGCGCCTGTTGGCAGCTTTCAACCCAATGCCTGGGGGTTGTATGATATGTATGGCAACGTTTTTGAATTCTGTTCCGGTCATATAAAGCCCGGTGAAAGCCCAACCTTGGCTCATGCCCGCGGCGGCTCATGGTGGTGCAGCCAGCGCTCCTGCTCCTTCTTCAACTCCGTGGATATTGGGCGTGTTCACCAGCGGGCTTCTTTCAGCAACCAGGGTTTCCGGACGGTAAAATAATTATGGCCTCACTTCTACCGGCAGGTCTGTTTTGATAGCTTTGGCCGTCATGCTTTGCAGCAACACTGCCGGTTTAAAAGGCACCCTCCACTCATTTCTATTCAGCTTTACGTCTTCGCAGCCGGTGAGCCGGAACGCAGGCCGTGGTGCGCCCTGTGGCAAATAGTCTTTCATCCAGGAAATACGGTTACGGGTAAACGATAAGTTGCCTGTGCTGCGGGCTGTTAACACCGGGTAATCGTAGATCCTGAATTCATTATCTTCTATGCGGATGTTATGATGCACCATATAGCCTTTCAACAGCTGGTGGTTTTCCGGTGCTATGGCAATCACATAATTATTATCGGGCGCCAGGTTATACCCGCAGCCTTCGAAGGTATTACCGGTGATCAGCACATCCTGTACCGGGCCGGATTCAAACCAGCTGGCGGCATCATCGGCAATGAGGATGGCGTGCATACCTGTTCTGTAAAACCGGTTATGTTCTATCACTACTTTTTTACGGGTGGTTACCAGCAGTCCTCTTGTATTCACGGCTTCAAACAGGCAATTCCGTATCGTCAGCAACGGTGTCCAGGTGATGTTTTCGAGGCAGTCGCCGGCAACAATCCCTTCCGGCAGATCCGTGCTGAGCGTCACTTCCATTTCCCTTTCGCTGAGCATGCGCGCGGCGGCGATCCGTCCGTTTGCATATCCCTGTAACGTGGCAGCATGTACGAAACTGATACTGTCGCCCGCAAAGAAAGCCTGGAACCCATATGTCTGATGATGCATAAACCGCAGTTTCAATACCCGTGGCGCCACTTTCTCCGTAATTACCAGGTGAGTGCCGTGTACATTCACCGGGTCGTCGTGCAGGCCCTTGAAATGCGAATCTGTAATGGTGATGTTTCCTTTGCAGCCGGAGAAGTGCATACCATCTGCAAAAGCGGCCATTACGCGACCACTCTTTTCACCGGGCATGATCTGTATATGGCTGTAGTGAAGATCTTCGGAGAACTGGGATACAATGCCGAGGCCATGCATGTAACGCATGTTGATATGCTCCAGCTGTACATTGCGGCAATGCTGAATAAAGGCGCCTACCTGGTCGCGGATGCCATCCCTTACCGTAAGCACGTTGCCCGGCCCGCCTTTGAAGCCGGAGAAATCGCCGGTAAACTGTACGGTATTGGGAGCAATAGTGGTGGCCGTACTTTTTTGAAATGGCGCCCAGGAGGAATAAGTGTATACACCTTTGGCGGTATCTGCCAGCACTGCATGGAATATTTTCATGCCCCATTTGGGACCATACCATTCGAGGCGCTGATCAATAATAGCATACTTTGATGCGGGGTATACAGCCGCAACAACCATTTGCGGCGTAACCGTTTTCAGCGTCATTTCCGACATGGAAGGGCGTTCCATATCCACGGTCACATGGCGCATGGTGATGTTCTCACACTGGTCAAAAACCCAGGTGGTCATCTTTCCATGAAAAACAAACTCCGCTCCATTCCCTTCAATGGTAAGGTCTTTGAAGTTTTCAAAAAACAACCCGATGGTTTTTGTTTTCTCCGGCACTTCTGTTTCGCTGGAAGTGTTGGAAATAAAATACACTTTCTTCACGGCGCTGTCGGGGTAAAAATCATAACGGCCGGGCGCAAACTCCAATATGGCGCCGGGTTTGTTCTTACACGCTGCAATTGCCTGCTGTACCCGCGTAGTGGCATCTGTGAAGGTATTGGGTGCAAGACCAAAACTATTTACGTGTATCCGTTCCTGTGCGGCAGCGGTGAAAGTAAAAACGATTCCTGTGCAGGTAAATATCTTTCTGAAAATATTCATTTGCTGATGATGATAAAAATTCTTTACGTGGAATGATGATGATACTGTTTTGCCGCAAACGCATACTATTTTAAAGCCATTTTCTGCGCTGCTGCAAGCAAGAGGAAAGCTACTAAATATGCCGGTTATGAGGTAAATAATTTTCTGCTGCGCCAAACAAAAGTAGCGGAAAGGTGTTCATAAGGGAAAGGCATAATTATGAAAAAAGTATTGCTGTTTCTTTACTGCCTGCTTCCTTTGCTGATAAATGCACAGCAACAGGTGTTAATTAACAATGTGCAGCTGTTCAACGGGAAGGACAATAAAACCGAAACCGTTAATGTACTGATCACCGGCAATGTGATCACCCGCATTTCTAAAGACCCGGTTGCTACCAATAAAAGCATGATGGTGACCATCATCGACGGGCAACAGCGGTTCCTGATGCCGGGCATGATAGATGCCCACTGGCACAGCTTCATGTGCGCCAATACCATGACGGATATGATGATGGGCGAACAGAGCTTCCTGTTTATCCGGGCGGCCAGAGAATCGGAACAAACCCTGCTGAGAGGCTTTACCGCTGTAAGGGATCTGGCCGGGCCGGTATTTGGCATTAAGCGCGCTATTGACCAGGGTCTGCAGCCTGGTCCCCGGATTTATGCCAGCGGCGCCATGATTTCCCAGACTGCGGGACATGGCGATTTCCGTTTACCTACAGATCCTCCCCGTATGTCGGCCCGGGAAATATCCAGGCCGGAAGCGCTGGGCGTAGGCATTATTGCCGACGGCAGTGATGAAGTGCTGGTAGCCACCCGTGAACAGCTGCGGCATGGCGCAGCGCAAATAAAACTCGCAGCAGGCGGCGGAGTTGCCTCTCTTTATGATCCGCTGGAAGCGACCCAGTATTCCGTGGAGGAAATGAAAGCGGCGGTGCAGGCGGCGGCCGACTGGGGCACCTATGTTACCGTGCACGCCTATACGACAGCAGCCATTAAGCGGGCCGTTGCTGCCGGTGTGAAGTGTATTGACCACGGGCACCTGATGGATGAAGAATGTGTGAAACTCCTGGCCGATAAAGGCATCTGGCTCAGCATGCAGCCGTTTGGTGGTCCCAACAGCAATACCTACAGCGATCCCAAACAGGCGGCAGACAGCAAAATGGTAGGAGAAGGTACGGATCACATCTACCAGTGGGCAAAAAAATATAAAGTAAAGCTGGCCTGGGGAACAGACATGCTTTTTAACCCTGCGGCAACAAAAAACCAGAACCAGCAGGTAATCCGCATGAAAAACTGGTTCAGCAATTTCGAAATCCTTAAAATGATCACCAGTGATAATGCACAACTGCTGGCATTGTCCGGTCCGCGGAATCCTTACCCCGGTACGCTTGGCGTACTGGAAGAAGGTGCGCTGGCAGATATGTTGCTGGTAGACGGCGACGTATTGAAAAACCTGGAGCTATTGGGCGATCCGGAGAAAAACCTCCTGCTTATCATTAAAGACGGGAAAATATTTAAGAACACCATTCCCCGTCCATGATATCAGAACAGGAACCAGATCATGGCCACTGCCGCGGCAGTCATCAGCAATAGTGTGAGTCCGCCGAGGATATTCGACAACTTTGAATTGGTATACTCTTTCATGATCTTTTTATTGTTGCCGATATGCATGATCATCGCAATCAATACCGGCGCCGTAAGGCCATAGGCAATGGCGGTATACAACAGCGCTTTAATGGGACTCACCCCGAGAAAGTCGAGCGATAAACCTACGAGCAGGGAAAAGATAATAGATACATAAAACGGTTTGGCCTGGGAGAACTTCTTATCCAGCCCCGCCTTCCACCCGAGCGTTTCCGCGAGCATATACGACTGTGAACCTGCCAGCACCGGGATGGCCAGCAACCCCGTTCCTAATACACCCGTTGCAAAAATCAGGTAAGTAAGTTTTCCTGCCAGCGGTTCCAGCGCTTTGGCGGCCTGATCTACCGTATCTATCTCTCTCATACCAGCCGGAAATAATACGCTACCCGCAGTGAGGATGATGAAGAACATCACGATATTGGAAAACAACATCCCCGTGTTTACATCTGTCTTCATTTCACTCAGCACCCTTTTATCCACCACAATCCCTTTGCCGTTATGCGCCTGGTCTTCCGCTTCCATAGTCGTTTGCCAGAAAAAGAGATACGGTGAAATAGTAGTACCCAGTATTGCAACAATGATAGAGAAGAAATCTTTGTTATATTGAATGGTGGGGATGAAAGTATGTTTTGCTATATCGCCCCAGTTTTGTTTTATCATAAAGGGCACCACTATGTATAACAGCAGCGACATACAAAGCCATTTCAGGATCATGGCAATTTTTTTGTAAGAAAATCGGATGATCACATACATCATCACGGCGGTGATTCCCACACAAAAAACGGATACCGGTATTGCCGGGAAGACCATATGGCACACCGCTCCCATACCCTGGATATCCGCGCCTATGTTCAGCGTAATAGCCGGAAAACTGAATAACAGCATGATGTAAAGTACCGGCCTGGGATAATTCTTTTTTAAGGTAACCGTTAAGCCCTCGCAGGTAACGAGCCCGATGCGGGCGCACATGCCCTGGATAGCCGCCATCAGCGGGAAAGTGAGCAACGACGTCCATAAAGTGGCCAACCCGAACTGTGCGCCTGCCTGCGAATAGGTAGCAATACCGGACGGATCGTCATCGCTGGCGCCGGTAATTAAGCCGGGACCCAGCTTTTTAAAAAACGAGATGGGTTTATTGGGGGCGTCCTGTTTATCCATGAACCTTGTCATTAATGGGTATATGGTAAGTTAATGGAAATCCGGGATATATAGCTTCCGGCGTCATCCATTGTTTTTACCAATCATGATGATCTGATAATACTATTTATTTAATTGATGACTTCATCCGACCTTTGCCCAGTTATAAAACATTTTCATATGGTCATTAACCGCTTAGATCATTTGGTGCTGACAGTAAAAGATATATCAGCCACCTGTCGTTTTTATGAAACAGTACTGGGCATGGAAGTGATCACCTTTGGTGATGACCGTAAGGCACTGCGTTTCGGACACCAGAAAATAAACCTGCATGAAAAAGGCCGGGAAATAGATCCTAAAGCGCTTACTCCCACTATGGGATCGGCGGATCTGTGTTTTATTGCGGATACTGCAGTGGAGGAAATTTTAGTTGAATTAACCGCGCTGAAAATAAATATCCTGGAAGGCGGGATTGTAGAAAGAACCGGTGCTACCGGCAAGATCCGCTCCATCTACTTCAGGGATCCCGGCGGCAACCTGCTGGAGGTAAGTAATTATATTTCAAAATAAACATTCCGGGTAATATTGTTTTTATGCAAAAAACGGTATATTTTTATGCCGCTAATGAGAATCATCCTGTTTTGTTTTCAGCTTTGACCCGCTGTAACCGGACATGGACCCTATAACCAAAATTTGAACATGCTATAACTGACTTGTTTTTGCTAATCACGACACTTAATTATTTTATCTAAATCTGTACTGTAGGCCCAACGACTGTAGCATAGCCAACTACATACTGGTTTTTATTAACCTTTTACACAGCAGATGTTGCGATGGACCCCGGTCCGTCCAGAGGTGGTATTTCTATCAACAACAAAATCTTTAATAATGTTACAAGCCTTTATGGGCTTATCTATTCTGTATATATACTTTAAACCAAAATCTGTATAACTATGAATAAAGCAGGCGTCTGCACCTTTCAAGACCCGATTACTTATTAGACCAAAATCTGACGCGTAGTCGCCTGCCGCAACATTTTCTTATATATCTAAACCAAATTGAAACCGTATGAAAAAAGGTTTACTACTATGGCTTTTGCTGGCCATTGGTGTGGTGCATTCCTATGCCCAGACCCGAACGATTACTGGTAAGGTAACAGATGCACAGGACGGACAGGAGCTGCCCGGTGTATCTGTAATTATCAAAGGCACCAAAACAGGTGTTGTATCAGGTGCCGATGGTAAGTTTTCCATCCAGGCGGATGCCAATACCATCTTATTATTCTCTTTTGTTGGCTATGAAACGAAAGAAGAGAAACCCGGTAACCGCCAGAATATCACTGTTGCTTTATCCGGCAGCAACAGAGTACTAAGTGAAATACTTGTAACCGGTTATGGAGAACTGAAAAGAAAAGATGTGACTTCCTCCGTGAGTCATGTGTCAGCCGGACTTGTTAATAACCGTCCTGCCACCAGCTTTGACCAGGCGTTAACAGGCCGGGCTGCCGGTGTAAACATCAGTACCAACTCCGGTGTGCTGGGTGATAACGTAAACATCCGCATCAGGGGTGTTAACTCCATTACCAACAGCTCGCAGCCATTGGTAATAGTAGACGGTATCCCGGTGAACTCTCTCACTAACCTGAACATTTTTAACAGTGGTAACGGTACCCGTTATAACCCGCTTGCAGACATCAACCCTAATGACATTGAATCGGTGGATGTGCTGAAAGATGCCGCTGCCAGTGCATTGTACGGTTCCCGCGCTGCTGCCGGCGTAATTATCATTACTACCAAAAGAGGTAAAAACGGTACTATCAATGTAAACTATAACGGATATGTGGGCGTGAGCAATGCGGTGAGATTACCTAAACTGCTGAATGGCGACGACTTCATTATTATCCAGAACGAAAAAGCAAAGAACGCTACTAAAACAGGTGGTGTTGCTCCTATCCTCGCAAAAGATATTGATTTAAACGGTGATGGTAAACCAGACAGAACTGACTGGCTGGATGAAGTGTTCCGCACCGGCGTTATCCAGAATCACCAGTTATCACTTACCGGTGGTACGGAGAAAGCAAAATTTTATGCGTCCGGTGAATATGCTGATCAGCAGGGTATGGTACTTGTGAACCGTTTACGCAGGGGTAGCATCCGTATGAACCTGGATGTTACGCCTAAAAAATGGCTGAAATCAGGTATCTCTTTATACAGTTCCAAATCACTGAACAACGGCGTATTGTCTGACGGATACCTCGCAGGCTCCACCTTCTCCGCTTACAACGCCATGCCAAATGTACCGGTGTATGACAAAAATGGCAACCTCTATATCAAGTCCAGCAACGGGGATCTGGCGGATGGTAATAACATCACTACCAATAAACTGAACCGCTTCTTCCACCCGCTGTCCAACTTACAATTCGGAAGAAATGATAATACTGCCACCCGCGTATTATCCAGCGCTTACGTGGAAATTGAGCCGATCGCCGGTTTGAAAATAACTTCCCGGTTTGGCGTTGACCTGGTGCAGAACTTTGAAGACCAATACAGCGGCCCGTTACAGGCTGGTTTGGGATTGGGCAACAATGGCCTGGTACAGGAAAATCTCTTCAGACAAAACCTGTGGAACTGGTCTAACTTTGCCACCTACACAAAATCAATTAACAACCTGCATTTCATCAGCGCTACCATAGGTCAGGAATCCCAACATACAGAACAGAAACAATTATACACCGGACAGGGTAACCTGGCAGATTCTTATTTTAAAGAAATCTATGACGGTTTATTTGCCGGTTCTGATAACAGCTATACCGGTGGCGGCAGGGTTGCCAACTCGTTTGAGTCTTACTTCGGTAAAGTAGGTTATAACTACGGATCGAAATACTATTTTGATGCGACCCTGAGAGCGGATGCTTATTCCGACTTTGGTTCCAATAACCGTCGTGGTTATTTCCCTGGTGTATCTGTAGGATGGAGAATTTCTGAAGAAGGCTTCTTTAAAGATAATATTTCTGTGATCAACGATCTGAAGTTCAGGGCCAGCTATGGTATGGTGGGTAACTCCAACATCCGGGCATACGCATTCCGTTCCCTGTATGGCGGCGGACAGTATGGTGATGTCAACGGATTTGGCGTTGCACAGATCGGTGACCCTAACCTCCAATGGGAAAAATCAAAGAAACTGGATATAGGCGTGGACGTTACCCTGCTGAAAAACAGGATCACTTTTGTGGCAGATTACTTCCACAGTAATATCGACCACCTGATCCTGGATGCGCCCATACTGGCTACCGTTGGTACTCCCTGGGATCCTGTTACCGGTGCGGTGGGTTCTATCCTCACTACCAACATTGGTACCATGTGGAACAAAGGACTGGAACTGACCTTAAATACCCAGAACATTTCCACCAGGGACTTTACCTGGAATTCCAGCATCAACTTCACCATTATTAAAAACAGGGTGACTGCTACTGCCGACGGATCTGATATCATCAAAGGAAACAACCGGGTTAGCGTTGGCAAAACCCTCGGCGTGTTCAAACTCATCGAATGGGGTGGCGTAAACCCGGATAATGGTAATCCAATGTACTACAACGCCAAAGGCGAACTGGTGATGTACAACTTAGATCCCAATGTACCTACTGCCAGAAAATGGACCTCTCCTGACGGCACCAAACCAATGAGCGCTGTTACTGCCTCTGATGCGCAATACCAGGAAAAATCCGGCTACCCTACCTGGTATGGCGGTTTCAATAACACCTTCAGCTACAAAGGCATTGACCTGAGCATCCTGCTGCAGTACAGCGGTGGCAACTATGTATACAATTCTACCAGGGCTGCCCTGATGAGCAACTATTTCCAGAACAACCTGGAAGATATCAAAAACAGATGGACTCCTGAAAATAAAAACACGGATGTTCCCAAACTGGTACTCTCCGATGCTCCAACCAACCAGGCATCTACCCGCTGGATGGAAAAAGGCGATTTCCTGAGAGCGCGTGAAATCAGCCTCGGTTATACTTTCCCTGGTATCAAAGAAAAAATCGGTTTGAACAGCCTGCGTTTATATGCCCTCGTGCAGAATGCCTTTATCATTACCAAATATAAAGGCGCCGATCCTGAAATCAATACCAACCGTGACAGCAATATCAACTACGGAACAGATAACAGGGGTATGCCTTTACCAAGAATATTCATGCTGGGCTTAAATGTTGGATTCTAATTGTTAGCGATTAAAAAACTGAATTATGGAATTAAAATATAAACCGAACTCCCGGAAAAAAACAAGCATTGGTTTGGCCATCGGCGCAGTAGCGATCGCATCTACGATGCTGTTTTCCTGCTCCAAAGTAAATGACCAGATCCCCTTTTCCAAACTAACGCCGGATGAGGCATTCAGCACACCGGAAAGGATTGAAAAGTCGGCCATTGGCATGTATGATGCCCTGCAGAATGGAGAGTTCCTGGGTGGCCGCGTACTGATCTATTCGGACGTAAGATCGGTGGATGTAAATATCTCCTCCTACTTTGGCAACGTACCTACCTTCAATATGCTTTCCAACAACGTGTATGCGTTCAACTGCTGGTCAGGTGGATACAGGACTATTTTTGAAAGCAATTATTTTTCACAGAACCTCAAGGATCATGAAAGCGTAGTTGGCGCAGAAGTGGCAGCAGGCTATTACGCAGAGGCCAAATTTATCCGTGCGCTCACGTATTTCTTCCTGGTAAATACCTACGCACAAACCTATACTTTCCAGCCAGATGCCGGGCATATGGGCGTCCCCTTGATACTTACTGCTGCAAAGGATGGTGGCGAAGCCATTGATCCGAAGAATAAAGTTCCCCGCAACACCGTGAAGGAAGTGTATGACCAGATGATAAAAGACCTCACTGAAGCCGCAGCCGTATTGCCTGTAAGCACCGGGGATGATTACAATGACCGCAGCCGTGCCACCAAAGGCGCCGCCCATGCACTGCTGTCCCGGATCTACCTGTATGAAGGCAACTGGGCCAAAGCCCGTGACTATGCAGATAGCGTGCTCCTGTCGTCCTATGGATATGACCTGGATGCCACTCCCGCTGATGTATGGTCTTCCGGAAACTACCAGGCTTCCCTGGAACGCATTTTTTCTGTAGCCATGAGCTCCGGCGATAACCCCAATACCAATAACGCCATCGGCCAGCATTACGGCAGTTCAGGCAGGGGAGATATCACCATCAGCCAGACCTACCTGACGCTCCCCAATTTCGATCGTTTCACCGATCTGCGGGCGAAACCACTGTTTACTTATGCCATCAGTGGCGGCGATACCACCGCATTTTATACCAAGAAGTTCTTTGGCGCCAGCACCGTAGATGCCTGGGTACCTGTTGTACGCCTGGCAGAAATTATGCTCACCAAGGCAGAAGCATTAGCCAGGTTAACACCAGGTGTTGCCAACCCGGAAGCCATCACCCTGCTGAATGCCATCAGAACAAGAGCGAAGGCAAAAGTACTGGCGCCGTTAACACAGGCAGAACTGATCAATGATATCCTTACCGAACGCCGAATAGAACTGGCTTTCGAAGGGCATGGCGAATTCGACTTCCTGAGAACACACCGTGCAATCCCTGCCCACGGCGGTATTGACGCACAGGAGTGGAATGACGATGCGGTTGTTTTCCCGCTGCCCAATGCAGAAGTGGAACGCAATCCAAACATGAAACAGAATCCTGGTTACTAAGCCGTAACGCTTATTCATAACAAAGGGGCTGGCCAGTAATCTGGCCAGCCCCTTTTCTTCTTTCTAAAAAAAATTATTGCAGGATAATTTTCCTTACTGCTTTCCCAAACCGTTCCACTACATAAATATTTCCTTCTTTATCTGTACAAATGCCATTGATGTTGTTGTAAGTAGCCTGGTTTAATGTTCCGTCATCGTTCCCTGCTATAGGATTGCTGCCACCTTTCCAACCGGTGATCCGCGTTACCTGGTCGTTGGCGATTAACCGGATGGCATTGTTATCTGCCACATATATTTCGCCGGTTACCGCATTTCGGGCCAGGCCGGTAATGCCACTGAACTGTGCCCCGGTAAGCGATCCATCGTTATAGCCGAACTGGTTGCCGGCATACAGCGTTTTAACGCCGTCTGCAATTTTAGAAACAAACGGGTTGTCCCAGTCGCCACCGAAGAACAAAGCTCCACTGTTATCCACTACCATTGTACCCGGTGCACTCTGGTATACACTTGGCGCCAGCGCACTGGCATTGCCGGCACCATCGAGGCGGTATACACCGGAGTATTGCGCGCCTATGTAAACCGTACCATTTTTATCAATACCCAAACCAATGGGCGTAAATGATACACGGGCGATTGTTGTTACAGCACCGGCCGGTGTAATTTTGCGGATGCTTTTATTGTTCTGATCACATACGTAGAGGTTATCCTGCGCGTCCATTACGCAGGCTACCGGGTAATTGAATGCCGCGGCCGTTCCGTTGCCATCTGCATTCCCGGTGGAGCCATCTGTTTTCCCTGCGAAAATGCTCACGGTTCCGGTGGTGGTTACCTTCTTTATCACGTTCAGATCAAGTACGAATATATTGCCGCGGGAATCTACTGCTACACCTTTCGGTTCGGTAAAAACAGTTTGCGACGGACCACCCACAATGGTGATCACGCCTGCCCTGCGGAATACCGGACCTGTGGCATCCAGTGCGCCCACTTTTACTTTCAGCGCGCCGGTGCTTACCCCAATGGGCACCACTACACGAAGCGTGCTGTCGGTGGCCGTAGTTACCGGTACCACTACTCCATTAAAGCTAACAATGTTCTCCGCCGCATTGGCGCTGAAGCCGAGTCCTTTCACGATCACCTCCGTACCCGCGAGACCGTTATCCGGTATCAGCTGTAAAATGCCCAGCGACTGCTCTTTAAACAACGGACCTTCTGTTTGCTGTCCGTTTACAACGAGCTGCATTTTCCCGGCGCCTGCTCCGGCGGGTACTTTTACGCTTATACTTTTATCGGCAGCTGCAGTAACAACGGCGGTGTGCCCGTTGAAGGACACCGTTACCTCATCGGTGAAGGTGCTGAAGTAATCGCCTGCGATGTCCACTGTAGCGCCAGCCGGCGCGCTCAATGGCGTTACCGTTCTGATCACTGGTTTGGGCAGCACGGTAAATACCTGGCCAATTGTTTTCTGCCCGTTGATGCTTACTGCTACCGGTCCTGTAGCTACACCTTCCGGCGCTGTTACCACCAGCTTACCGGCGGTGGCGCTTATTACCCTAGCTGCTTTACCGTTAAAGGTTACGTTATTGCCGGTAGCCAGCGTATTAAAGCCTTCCCCGTTAATGGTTACCGCCGTACCGCTACCACCCTTCAGCGGCTTGATGCTGCTGATAAACTGGAACGTAAAATCGGGGCCACTCACTTCTTTTCCATCTACCATTACCACTACCTTACCGGTACCTGCGCCTTCCGGCACAGCTGCTACCAGCAATGTATCAGACGCACCGGTGATCAGTGCTTCCTTTCCGTTGATGGTTACCTTTGCCGGCGCTTCCATGCTGCTGAAACCGGCGCCACGGATAGAGATATTCGTACCTGCGGGACCGTTAGCCGGACTGATACCATGCAAACTCAAAGCCTGGTAAGTGTAGGTACCCAGTTCCATTTTACGGTCGCCGGATTTTACGGAAAGCGGACCCGTACTGCCCTTGTCCGGCGCCTGTACTATCAGCACAGAATCGCGTGCATCCAGTACCCTGGCCTCCGTGCCGTTAAAGCTTACCAGTACTTCTTTATTAAGTCCTTGCCCCTGCAGGGTAACAATGGTACCTGCATTTCCACTATTGGGCCAGAACGTTTTTACATTCATGGCCACCGTGTTATTATCTCTATCTTTCTTGCAGCCTGCTGCCAGTAACAACATTACCGACAGCAGGTATAAAGCATATTTCATTGTCAGATGATTAACATTGATTAAAAAGAGTACCGTAATCCCAGCTGCACCTGTGCCCTGGAGTTGAGGAAATCAACTGAGTATGGCTTGCCCGGGTTTTCGAAGGTATACACCGGGTATCCGCCCGGGTTTTGCCCTGCCGGGAATACCGGTGTTAAGCCGGTGCTGGCAGTGGAGTTAAATGTATTGGGAGAGAAATATACCTTGCCCCAGTTGCTGTTGACCAGGTGCGTTAAATTCACTACGTCTGCAGTAAAAGTGATGAACTGCTTTCCGCCGAAATGATACTCCTGTGCAAAGTGCAGATCGGCCTGCACATTCCACGGCGTGCGGCCGGCATTACGCTCTGTGAACTGCCCGCGGCGGCTGCGCAGGTATTTATCCCCATCTATATAAGCATTAAAAGCAGCAGCCTGCTGTTCCGCAGAAATACCTTTATCGCGGAAATAGTTGATCGCTTCATCCACATAAGGAATGTACAATAAGCTCACCTGCTGTGGTAATCCCTGGATGCTGTTGTTCACCACACCATAGGTAAACGGACTGCCGGATTGCGCAGTAGCAAATATTGTAATGGTACTAACCCAGCTGTTGCTCCACGCTTTATGATAAGTAACGTTGCCGACTATACGGTGACGTACATCAAAGTTGGACCATGCCAATCCCGGGTTGTTGGGACTCAGCGCCTGGTTCAGCTGCCAGTTGCTTTCCATAGAGTTGCGGATACCGTTGGAGATATCTTTGGAACCTCCATAAGTATAAGCCAGTGACGCCTGGATACCCGAAGGGAAGCTGCGGTTCACGCTACCGGTAAAGCTGTAGCGGTAGCCTTTCTTTGTATTGCTTAACAGGTAGGCGTTGGAAAAATGCGGATCTGTGGTGCCGCTGTAAATGGGTTGCTGCCGGTCTTTATCATAAGGGTAATATTTCGGATCATCCTTGATGTTCACCTGCTGAAACAGCACATCCTTCAGTGTTTTGGTGTACATCGCTTCCACCGTGTATTTAAATCCTGCCGGGCTCACATAATCCAATCCTACGCTGCTGCGCCATACCTGCGGCATCACGAAGTTATTGTCAATCACATCTACCTGTGTTTTACCTGCGTTCCGGTTATTCATCTGTGCGCCGTTCTGCTCAATGAACTGTGCAATACCGTTGGGATTTGGTTGCAGCGGATCGCTGCCGGGTACAAATACTTTTGTATCTGCCTTCTGATCAAAGGAGCCGTAGTTGATGCCATTATTATAGTATGCGTAGGCGATCCAGGCGAAAGGAATGCGGCCGGTGAACAGGCCGGTACCACCGCGGAGGATAAGGCTTTGATCGTTTTTCCAGTCGTAGCGGAAGCCGAGTCGTGGCGACAGTTGCACTTTACCCAGGTAGCCGTTGTTGATACGGTTGAGCGGCGTATAGGCGTAGGTGTTACCAAAAGATCCATCGGTGTATGCGTTCTGTGTTTTATCGCTCAGTGCAGGTTTCCCCGGCAGCCAGGTATAATCGGCGCGTATACCGGGGATCACTTTCAGTTTGTCTGTTACCTGTATTTCATCCTGTGCGTATACGCTGTGCATGTATACATTAAACTGTGCTTCCGGATGTGCGAGTATATATTCGCGGCTGTTGTTGGTATAGTTGTAACTACCACGAACGCGGTAAGGATTGTTGTTCAGATAATCTTCAATGCTGAGGTAATCCACTCTCCCGTTCCAGCTGTTAACAAAGCCATAGTCGATATGATACAATTCATTGTGCGTACCAAGTAACACGGTATGTTTTCCTTTTCTGAAGGTAAGGTTATCAGAGATTTCGATGGTACGTTGTTTCATATCAAAGATGCTCGCCTCACGATCGGTACCGAGGTAGATGGTGGTACCGGGTGTGCGGCCGGCGATCTGCACCTGTGGCAGTGATGGATCTGAACCGGGGTTACGCTTGTCGTGTACCACGCTGAAACCGGCAATGAAGCTGTTGGACCAGCGGTTGTTGAACCTCGACTTTATTTCCATCACGGTAGAACTCTGGTTATTTACCTGTTGATAGGCCATGCTGCTGAACCGGAAATCCTGTTGATCCCGGTCCATGTTCATAGCTTTCGACAGAATGGTATTATTGCGGAAGGAGAGCTGGTGTTTATCGTTGATGTTCCAGTCGATGCGGTTAAAGAATTTCTGCGAGCGGGAGTAAGCCGTATAATTACCGGCGGTACCCGGATCGAAGGCGTTGCCATAACGGCTCAGCGTAGCGTTGCGGATATCGTCTGCATCTTTCACGGTGAGGATCTGCGCCGTTTCCGGTTGACCAACCAGCAGCTGCGCAGGGTCCTGGCGGGAGGTTATTTCTTCATTGGTAAAAAAGAACAATTTATTTTTTATGATAGGGAATCCGATCCGGACGCCTGCCTGGTAATCATAGAAGTCGCTGTTCATTTTGCCGTTGGAGCCTTTGCCGGTGAGGGCAGCATTACGGCCAAAGCCATACACCGAGCCGGTTACCGTATTGGTGCCACTGCGTGTAACAGCATTGATACTGCCGCCGGTGAAGTTCCCGATCTTCACATCGAAGGGGGCCAGGTATACCTGCATGTCTTCAATAGCATCCAGCGATACCGCGTTGGTGCGGGTACTGGAGCCGGGCATACCGGAGCTGCCGGTGATGCCTCCCGCGGAGGGACTGAAGCCAATGGCATCGTTATTAATGGCGCCATCGATGGTTACGTTGTTATAGCGGAAGTTGGTACCGGCAAAGGAATTATCGCGGCTGCTCTGCGGAACCATTTTGGTCATGTCCTGCAGGCTGCGCGAGATGGTGGGCATGTTTGCCAGTTGTGTGCGGCTGATGTTTTGTCCTGCGCCGGTGGTATTGACCGAAGCGGCTTTCTTTGTGCCTTTGATGGTTACCGCAGCAAGATCTTTACCGGCAACAGCCATTACCACGTTGAGTTGCAGGGGTTCACCGAGGCGAATGTTCAGCTGTTCCCTTTTCTGCGGCTGCATGCCCATCATGGTAATGCTTACGGAGTAAGGGCCGCCGATACGCAAGCCCGGCAAATAGTAGCGGCCATCGGCGGTGGTGATTACGCCATACTTTGTACCGGAGGGCTCATGTATGGCCAGTACGGTAACACCGATAAGCGGTTCATTTTTATCGTTGGTGATCTTTCCGCTCAGCGTACCGTTTGTTTCCTGCGCGTATAACAGGCGGCTGGTTGCCAGCAGCACGGTGAGCAAATAAGCTATGTATAAAATTTTCTTCATCACTACTGATTTTCTTTTAATACCTGGTCTATGATGTGGAGTACCCCGTTGCCGGCCATGAGATTTTCTCTTTTCACCTCTGCCGGTACTTTGTTGCCGGCTCCCTTTATGGTGATGCCTATGTATTTCACACCTGTATCATCTTTTACGAGTGAAATGCCTACGTTATTACCGTTTTGCATCGCTTGTTCCGTTTGATCGGAACTGCCGGTGGTAAGGATATAATCGTAGATAAATTTCCGGCCTGCAAACAGGTGGTATTCCAACAGATCGCGTAATGTTTTTGCATCTGTTTTATTGATACTGTCTACAGAAGGAAAGCCTGCGTTGCGGAATGCCGAATTGGAAGGCGCAAAAAAAGTATAGGTGGCACTACCGGAGATCCCTGTTTTCATACCTGCCTGTTGCAATGCTACGTTTAGAAAAGTAAGACTGGTATCTGTAGCAATCGCATCTGACAGCGTTTGATATACCAATGGTTGCAACACATTATCAAGTACCTGTATCATACCGTTACTGGCGGGCAGGTTGTACGCGAGGACGGGGCTGCCATTAATCGTCAGTACGGTATCTTCGCCTTTGATCCAGTGTGTAACAAACATTTTTGCGCCGGTAATCGCCGATATTTCCTGATTAAACTGATAAGGCAGTTTATTCAACTCCCAGGTACCGTTTATAATGTGATAGGACACCAGGTTATTGAGAATGACTGCACTTTGGGTTAGTACCTGTTGGTTAGTTGCATACCCGGCTTTTGCAAATGCGTTGTTATCCGGCACCATCACCGTATAAGGCCCTGCTTGCGCCAGCATGTTACGGTAACCGGTTCTGCCCAATGCGGTATTAAAGGAAGAGAAGTTAAATTTATTATCGTCGATGATGTAGGTGAGGCGATTGATTTCATCCGGACCCGCTGTGTTATCTTTATCCTTTGTACAGGCTGACAATAACAGTATCAGCAAACCTGTATAAGTGAATTTTTTCATTTGGCTGCTTTTAAAAATTATTGTTTAAAGAGATCTCCTACTTCGTGAACAACACCATTGATCACTCTTATATCCCTGCTCTTTAAACTGATGTAAGGATAGTTGGTGCCTATTCTTCTGACGCCGGGCTGGCCGTTGTTGTTAATAAACGATAAACTGATTTGTGTTGGCGGGGTGTTATAAGGCTGTCCTTTAAAAAGCATTAGTCCACTGAGTTGGGCAGCATTCAGCGTAAGGTCGTTGCTAAAGAAAACCGGTCCTACGCGGGCCTCTATACCACTCAGCTGGGAGGCGTTGGCTATTTCCGGTCCGCATGCCATCAGAATGGAATCCATAGCAGTTACCGGCTGTTGCCAATACATATTTTCATCATAGCCGGGAGAAGGCAACGGCCAGGAACGGAGGCAGTATTGCAGGATATCATCTGCATTATGAAAACCATTTTTTATAAACGCATCGTTGTTGGGTGCGAACAGGGTGAACTGTGCCAGCGATGACGATGATTTCAGCAGTGGCAGTGAACTATTCATCCAGATGGACTGGTACAGGCTATCGTTCACAAGTAATGCAGCTACATACAGGCTGAAACGCGGCTGGCTTTGCAGGTATTCCCACATGGATTGTTGTGGTTTGCTGATCAGGTGATCAATGGGATATATTACGCCGTTGGTACCTTCCAGTTGTTGTCCCCATTTGCTGAGGGCCACACCATTGACTATCAGGCTATCGCCGGATTTTGCCAGGAACTGGAAATCCACGTAATCATTGTACCAGTTTTCCCTGTCGGCGAAAGAACGGGATGACAGTGTTGCTGCCGGCGTACTGCCTTTTACGGCGGTAATATTTTCCGGCAACAGGCGGGCGGGCATTATGTAGTAGGATAATAATTCATCCAATACGGTCGCATCTGCCGCCTTTATTTTTTCCAATGTCCAGCCGGCTTCGTCAAAAGCTTTATCGGTGGGTACAATGAGGGTATAAAAACCTGCGCCATCCTGGTTTACTTTCTGATCCATACCCGATCGCTGCCATGCTTCACGGAAACGGGCAAACGAAGAAACAGCCAGTTGTTGTTGCCATGTTTTATCCGGACCTGATTCATGCGGCACAGGTTCACCTACCGGCTCCGGTTCTATGTCCTGTTTGCTGCAGGCCGCGAAAGCCAGGAGCAGTAATAAGAGCAAAGATATTTTTGATGTCATCTGTTTCATTTTTATTGCTTCATTAAATCCGGGTTCAGGAAAAGGTCATCTATTACATGTACGATGCCGTTGCTACATTTATGATCTGCATTTGCGAGACCGTTCAGGTAGTTTACATTGGAGGGGCCGTCCTCGTTCGGGTACCAGTCGGCCGCTTTCTTTTTTAAAACACTTATAAAAGAAATTTCCTGACCGTAATAACTATTATACGAATACCCGAGTGCAATGCCATACCCTCCTGCTTTGATGGCTCCCTCGCCCAGTGTAGCACTACCTGCAAGCAGATAACCATCTGTAGAAAAGACGTGCATAGGTCTCATTTCTACCGGGTAAATAGCAAAGGTGATGGCCTTATAATCAGCAGGATTCATGCTGGCAATCTTTTCAGCTGTGAGTCCGTATTTCAGGAAGGCGCTATTGGCCGGTGCGAAAACCGTTAATGGTTTATTTGTTTTAAGACCGTCCCATAAATTGAATTGTTTCATGGCAGCAGCAAATAAAGTTAAGCTGGTATCTGCGGCGATATAGTCCTGTACGGTGCCCCGGGTGAGCTTCAGCGGCTTGGCAAGGATATGCAGCACCCCATTGGCCAAAGCGATATTTCTTTTACTTTCCTTGAGGATCAGCGCACCATTTACAAACATGTCCAGGTCTGGCGAGATAGTGGCTGCTTTCAGGGTAGATACATATATTTCGTCTCCGGAAAGGGTAAGATACCTGTTATCTATTTGCTGTGGGAAGGTGGTGGTAAAGTAGCGGTTACGGATCATATGATAACGGAGCATAGACCGCAGACTATCCACCTCCATTTTAGCGACATCTCCCGGACCTGTAATACCCATTTTATTGAATGCCGCATTATCCGGCGCAAAAAAGGTAAAGGGGCCACCCTGATTCAGCGTATCCAGCAGGCCTGTTCTTTTCAGGGCGGCAGTTAAGATGCTCAGGTCATAATTATTTTCAATAAATGCGCCCATTGCGCGCGGCGTGGTTGTTCTGTCAATGGGCGGAATGAGATTATCTTTCCGGCAGCCCGTTATGAGCGCCAGCAGCAGCGATACTGCCATGAACTGTTTTATGATAGAAATATTCAGCATATCGAAATAATAAAGACGTTAATAAACCGGCGGTGCAAACTTGCGCTGGATGGTAGTTACATACATCCTGCGGTTGATATACTCCACCGTATTGACCGTAGCAAATGACCGGGGATTATTGGTACCGGAATGGATACTCACTACCAGCCCTGTACGCAGATCACATTTTATCCTGAAAGGCAGATAGGCATTTCTGCCGGATTCACCATAATCGCCCATGATCACGGCAGCATAAACACCTACCGGTATAAAAGCCGGGTAGCCCAGGTTTTCCGGGGTAAAACCGGGGGCGTAAAATCCAAACTGCTGGCTCATGTTGCCTGTGAAGATTTTATTGCTGCTGGTATCGGCAAATAAAGGGAAGCTGTAATAAGGCGTTACTTTAGGTTCCAGGGAATAAATGATCTGTCCTACCGGTATGCCTTTGTAACCCGGCAGCGCCACGGGAGCGCCATTTGCCGCCAGTTTATTGAGCGAGTAGTAAACGTTCATGGTGTCGCTTAGCTTGGTGTTGGACAGGTCCTCATTTGGCACTGCATCGGGCGCTTTCGTATAAAAATTGGCTGCGCTGAGGTTATAGAAGTTTACATATACCATAGAATCAGCGAAGGGTTGTTTCGGAAATGTTTCCTTACGCAGGTACATAAACGGTTGCTGGCTGGTATATTCTTTTATCAATGCATGCATCGTATATACTTCCCCCGCACTCAGGTCTATCGTGGTATCAATCAACGTAACACCCCGTTCCATTTTATCCAGTTCAAAGTAGGGTGTGTTGTTCAGCGGCCGGGTACGGAAAACAATATGATGCTTACCTGAGGGCACCTGCGCCCAGCTCGAAAGGTCATATCCATTCACAATGGGAGCTGCCAGCACTCTTTTAGTACCCGGATATTCTTTTTGCCACAATACATTACTGGCGGCATCGGGATAAGGTCTTGCCCAGTCGCTGCGCCGCTCCAGGAAGTCGCCTGTGATAGCAGCGCTGACAGGTACCCCGGCATCATCCATTACGGGATCTATCAGGAAGGTGAGAAATGGTTGCGGCGCATCTTTGTTATCAAGATTGGTAGTAAATTCAAGGCAGTTGAATACCCGCAGGTAGGCGGGATTATCCAATACCACATAGTCCGTTTTGCGGCAGCTGCTGAAGAACAGTGCGGCCAGTAGTAGTGGCAGTAAAAAGTATTTATTATTCATAAGACTACTCAATTGTTATGTTTCACAATAATCATCCGGGCTTTTTCTGTAGCATTGGCGGCGGTGCTACCCAGCAGCACTACGGTATATATGCCTGGTTCGCTCTGTGGTAATTCCGGTGTTTTATATAATTCCGGGCGGGCAATAAAATCACGGCTTTTCAGCGGCGTGATATTGCGCAGCCAATCGCCGGGGGCAATACCGGGCCTGGAGGCGTAGGCCATTACCGGTTGCGAAAAATTGACCATCTGCATCACATAGGGAAGATCGGTTACTGCTTTTGCGAAATAAATATGTTGATATGCCAATGCGGAAACCGCACTAAATGGTTGTCCGTTACCCTGTGTAAAAGTGACCTCTTCCAGGTCCGGGCAGAAATTCATGAAGCGGATCCAGAAAGGATACACAGCTTTCAGTATACTGTAGGTACCATCATCCGTAGCAGTACCGTCATAGTATTTTCCACTGAGGTTATTGGCGGAAAAAGTAATTGCGGCGCTGCCATCTTTACGGGTATACAGCCAGGCTGTAAAATTATCAGCGGGTTGCATGGCCAGATTACTTTCGGCCAATACCTGGCCGTTTTCATCCAGTGCTTTTACCATATGCGTACCCGTTATATACCGACTGTAGGTGGTTTGTTGGGTAAAGGCTAATGTACTGCCCATCGGCTGCCCGTCTACCTGCCAGGTAATCTTTTTCCCTGCGGCTACATTCACACCCTGTAAACGGGCGTAAGTGATATTCAACGGTTCAGGAATATCTGCAATAATACGGAAGGTGTTATTTTCTGATTTGTAAGTTTCCCCATTAGGGTTACCGGTTGGGATGTTGGCCTCGTAGGTACTTGATACTACGATGGTATAAATACCGCCGGGCTGAAATGTTTTCAGTGGTGCGTAGGTAAGCCAGGTATCTTTATTACCGCCGATGCCGGGTGTACCGTTTATATCCATCAGGGTGCCGGTAGCCGGGTTGAAAAGATTATAAATGGTTCCGCCGGCCGGTACTTCTTTTCCTTCGTTATTCAATACTTTGAACTGGTAGGTACCATAGGGTATTTCCACATAATCAGAATATTTGCCGGGAGCAATGTTGCTGAGACCCGGCACTCCGGTGCCGTCGGCCAGCGTAAGCGACATAGGCCCGGTGCGGAAAATACCCGGAGGAATACTTCCGGTAATGGTGGAACTGAGATTCAGCAAACGGACCTTAAATACAGCCGGATCTGCCGCCGGTGATATACCCCGTGGGATCACGAATAAAGAGTCCTGAAAACCGTCCGGATTGGGTCTGAAACGTACAAAGTAATAATCGTTCGGATGCGCATCATCCTCTTTTGCGCGGAAGGGCCGGGGGGCCGGCACCGCATTTTTAACAGACAGACTGCTGAACAGGATACTATCTACCCAGCCGCTGGCTTTCACCTGCTCCCGGGGAATACTATATGTTAACCCTAAACGGCCTGTTTCCGGGAAATATGCGGTACCGCGTGTTTCATTGGGGCCATAATATCCTTCTTTATCGGGCTGCAGGTAGCTGGTGAGGCGTTGTCCGTTCACCGACAATTCCGTGGCGCCTACCAGGTTAACCACGCGGATGCCGGAGGCACTCATCGGATATTGCACCATGCGGTTATCATAGCTGTAGTCGAGCTTTTTGCTGCAGGCGCTCATCATTACCGCCACCGCTATGAGTATATAAGTAATTTTCATCTTCATCATTCAAATTTTTACAGGTTAAAAGTCAATCCCAGCATAAATTCTGTTCCGCGGTAAAAACTTCTGCGTACATATTTCTTTCCGTAAAAATTCCCTCCTGTACCTGGGTTGGCGTATACTTCTTCCACTGGCCTGTCGAGTATATTTTTTGCATATCCTTTTAAGGTGAGGCGTTTCAGCAATTTTTGCGAGCCCACGAAATCCAGTACGGGATTAGGCCGGGAGTAGAGATCCGGCGTACCATCGAGGTTTACCTGGATGAGGCGCTCTCCTACCATGTTAAAAGTGGCCGTGAAATCGGTGCCTGATTTCGTGTTGTTGTAGTTCAGGAATACATTCACGGAATACGGCGCCTGTTCAAACAGCGGGCTGTTGGCCGGTGCGCGGCGATCAATAGCACGGGAAGATTCCAGGCGCTCTTTTGTTTTTTTGATTTCACTTTGCGCCAGCAGCAGGTTAGATCCCAGAAAAAGGTTTTTCATGGGCGCCCACAGCAGACCGAGGTTTTTTACCACTTCCAGCTCTATTCCATACACGCGTCCTTTGTTGGGATCGTTCTGAAACTCTATCGCAGGGAATTCGGGGAACCGTGCTTCCAGTCCGGACGAATTTTGTTTAAACACCTTTGTTAACTGGTTATCTATCTCCTTATAAAAAACCGAAGCAGACAATACCTCACCCGGTGCGGGGAACCATTCCCAGCGGAAATCGTAGTTAGTGGTTTGCTGGTTTTTCAGGTTGGGATTACCTACCACCAATGCAAACTGGAAAGGGTCAAAATCAAATACGTTGGTGAGTTCCCTCAGCTCCGGCCGGGCCAGCGTAGTGTTGTAGCCCAACCGGAAGTTCATATTCTTATTCAGTGTATAGGTAAGGTTAGCAGAGTAGTAAGGTTCGTAATCTGTTTTGTAGATAGAATTTGGTTCGGTATATACCAGGTTTATTTTGTTACCGCCGGCATCTGTAGCAGTAATAGAGGGATCCAGGAATACATTGGATGTATCTACTGCGGCTTGTATATCCGTCATTTCAAACCGTACCCCACCGGTGAGGCGCAGCTGTTCTGTCAGGTGCAGGTCCAGCATACCATAAAACGCGCGGGTTTCATAGTAGCCTTTATAGTTATTAGGCGACTTCTGGATGTTGTACAGGAATCCGCCACTGCGGGGGGCGCCTTCTTCATTATAGGAAGCAGGCGGACGGATACCAATACGATCGTAACCTACCAGCTGATCCAGCTGACCATTTACTTCATACAGCGGCAGTGCGCCGCCGGCAGAATAATTGGAACCCGGGAGATAGAGTACATTCTCTGAAAAACGCCTTCTCCGGTGCAGGTAGTTCACACCTGTTTTAAACTCCTGTTTTTTACCGAGGGCTTTAAAAGGCAGTGTGATATCCGCTTTATAGTTGTAATTATTTTCCTTTAACTGGCGGAAACGGCGTCCGTTGGGATCAGCCTGGATGATACCGTAGGGGCCATATCCGTTTACATAACCTGATACCAGGGAATACAAGCCAGGTGAAGCCACAATGGGCGGTGTAGTGCCCGGTATATCTATTGCGCCGGGATGGCTGGTGCCGCCATTTACGCGATAGTCCGCCAGGTTTACAAAGCGATAGTCCGGATCATCCTGCGCCGAAGAAGAGGTAGCGAGGTTGTAGCTCAGCTTTGGCGCATATTCTTTCTTTGTGAACTTATGCTCCCCCTGGAGGTTGAAGGTGTTGAGTGTGCGATAGCTTTGGCGTAAGGAATACACGAGGTTATACACCTTGCCGGGCAGACCCGTATATTCGTAGGCGCCGTGCAGGTTGCTGGCGCGTGTTTCCGCACCACGGCTGCCCAGGTACTGCATACTTATTTCGTGCTGGGGGCTGAAGCGGTAGGTGAGTCCACCCAAAAATCCATAGTTGAGTGTTTGTGTGCCGGTGTTTTCCTTATAATTTAAATACTTCCCAAGATTGATGTTGTTGGGGGTAATGTAGTTAGGGATTACACGGGGACTGTACAATGCGCTGTTGCCTGTTAACACGCCCTGGTATACGCTGTACTGGGTGAGCTGGCCGTCGTATATATCGTTGGTGCGGTTATAATAATTGGCGCCGGCTATTAATCCTACCTGGTGTTTCTTAAATACCGTATAGCTGTTACCGTAAGTAACCGCATAGATCTGGTTCAGCGGCGCCGATTTATATTTTGTAGTGAGCACGGGATCGAAGCCGTGCATGATACCGCTGATGCGGTTGGCTTCCGCCAGCAGGGCCGGATCGTTGCGGCTGTTGGCGATTTTGCGCTGGATATCGCCCAGGCCGTTGGGGTACTGGTTGGACAGCTCCCGGAATTCCGGTGATAATCCTTTTGATTTTACCTTTTGCCCCAGAAAGCCCATGTCGCTGTTATAGAAGCTGTTCACTTTGCTGCCGGTTTGCGAGTTCATGCCGGTTTGCGCCGTGATGGTGAGCATTTCCCTGTCGGGCACCGACTTTGTTTTGAGCTCCACGATACCGGCAGCGGCATCGGCAGGTTTATCGGAGGTAGTGGTTTTGTAGATGGTGATATTGTCCAGCAGGCCGGCGGGCACCAGATCGAGCGGAATAGCGCTCCTGTCGGGATCGGAAGAGGCCAGGCGGATGCCGTTGAGCTGCCCGATCACGGAGCGGTCGCCGAGGCCGCGGATGGCTACATACTTATCGTCGGTAACCGTTACCCCCGATACACGTTGCAGGGCCTGGGTAGTGGTGATGCTGGCTGTTTTTTCGATGTTCTGGGCAGAGATCCCGTCGGAGATCATGGCGGAGTTTTTACGGTCGTTCAGCAGCATTACTTCCGTGTTGGAGCGGCGGCGGGCATCTACCGTTACGCCGCTCAGTGTTTTGCTGTCTGGTTTCAGTTGTACCGATAACACCGGCGCGCTGCCGGCTTTGATCATTTTGGTGGCGTAGCCTACATAGTAGATCACCAGTACATCGGTGGTGTCTTTTACTTCCACCGAAAAGCGGCCGGATTCATCGGCCATCACTACACTGCCGGTACTTTGCGCCATGATTTCCGCGCGGGCGATGGGGCTGTTTTTTGTTGCGTCTGTCACCATCCCACTGATGGTGCGTTTCCGGGGTGCTGTTGATTGTTTGATAATGATTTTTCGTACTACTACCTTTCTGCCATCTACCGCTTCAAATTCCAACCCGGTATTTTGTAATAACCAGGTGATCACTTCTGCTACGGTTTTATTATTGAGATCGGCCGTATATTTTTTTTCCACCGCCTTCATATCGGCAGGATTGTAGAAGAAGGTAATGCCGCCCTTCTGCTGCACTGTCATGAAACATTTTGCGATGGGCTCATTCCTGAAACTGATGCTGATCTTTTTCTGCAGGAAGCTTTCCTGTGCCATTGCCGGCAAAGTAAAGCATAGCAGGACCCACATACATCCGTGTAAAATTTTTTCCTTCATTCGTTTGAGATTTAAAAAAAGAAGATCCGTTACCAGCAGCTGTACGCTGATGGTTGTTAGCATTCCCATTATGTTTGATGCTACTTAATTACGATGATGCCGTTTTTGTTTTTGTGAATAGTTAGCCGGTACGACAGGGATATCACTTTCAGGATATCGTTCATGGTGTCGGTTTCCTCGAATGCGCCGGTGAATTTCAGGTCGCTGATAGCCGGCGTGGTTTTTATTTTTACGCCGTACAGCAGTTCTATTTCCCTGAAAACATCGTTCAGCGCCGATTCATTGAACAACAGCTTTTTGCTGGTCCACCCGGTGTTTACTTCCGCTTGTTTATAGATATAGATGGTTTCCTTGTCGTATACGAGCTCCTCATTTTCCGTGAGCTGCTGTACCGCCGCCCCGGCGGTAACCGCTACCCTACCCGTTTTCACGCTTACCTTTGGCTTTTCGATACCACTACTATCGGCCACTACGAAACTGGTGCCCAATACCTTTACGCTTAAATGCGGACCGGTGATGATGAAAGGCGCCGTTTGCGGGGTGACTTCGAAGAATGCTTCCCCATTTACTGTGATGTTTCTTTGTTTGCCACGGAAGTATTGGGGATAAATAAGCGTGGTACCTCCATTGAGAATAGCTACCGAGCTATCCGGCAGGATTACCTTTTTTACCTGGTACTTCAATGCCGTAATGCTTTGCATGGGAACAGGATCCAGCCAGTTCTGCAGCGCCAGCCGGTAGGTATAGGTAGCCCCGGTGGTTATGAGAATTAAGGCTGTAGCCGCATACCGCCATACCCTAATGCGTGGCGGCGCGATTTCCCTTTTCAGGTTATTCCACACCTCAAGGCGCTGCTCTTCCACATCAGCGGGCACCTGTTTTTCCTCCCAGGCTTTATCGAGGTAGGTGTTCAGCAACGTAGCTTCCCTGTGGGTGGCATTGCCCGACAGGTAATTACTGACCAATCTTTTAAACTGTGTGATATTCATCCGGAACATTCTTCTATAGATATGTTCCTTTAGCGGAGGTGTTTGTCCCGAAGAAGTACGTTAAGGAATTATTAACTCATTATTTCCGCGAGGATCAGGGCAGCTGCGATATGATGTCTTAAAGCCTTCAATGCTATGTGCAGCTGGTTTCTTACTGTTTTTTCGGAGAGATTTAATTTCCCGGCGATTTCCGCAATAGATAAATGATGCCGGCGACTCAACAGGAAGATTTCCCGTGTTTTTTCCGGTAAGGTGATTAACTGGTTATCGATTTCTTTAAATACATCGGCCGTTTCCATCTTTTCCCAGATATCGTTTAACACCGGCATGATATACTCCTGCACACGGTCCAGCTCCTCCGGCCGGTTCATGATTTCCTTTAGCTTTTTGATAGACTGGAAGCGGACGGCCTGGTGGAGATAGTTTTCCAGCGGACCGCTCAGATTCAGCTTTTCTTTCCGCGACCACAGGGAGATGTACACCCCCTGTACTACGTCTTTTGCATCGTCTTTATTGCCGAGGATTTTTAGGGCGAAGGCGTAGAGCGCCGGCCAGTGTTGATTGAAACACCTTTCGAATGCTTTTGTGTCACCGGTACGGATAAGCGCTATATCATCATGAGCATGCAGCATGGCATTGGTTTGAGCAATGGAGCGAAATTAGGGGATTTTGTTGGGGGGGAGGTTTAAGGTATTGTTATGTTTTCTGAGATGGGTGCGGAGCGATGGTGCTGGAGGGGGTTAAAGAGCCATTTCTTACGGCCTACATTCCTATCGAAAAGCTGGGTTAGCTGGACTAATGCCGACGAAACTGCACAGTGTACCCTACCGACGACCATTTACAATGCGCAGCTGGTGACCTCAGGGACGCCGGTGAGGTTTAGCATTTCAGCATTGCCGTACGCGGATGAGTTGTTTTGACCCTCAGCGTTTGCTAAGGGTGTTTTGTTTATACATGGAGATTTCAAGGGGCATTCGTAAACTTGAGAAAAAGATTTAGCATCACATACTCTTATCAATCTGGAAAAGTAAAAAAATAAAAGAGGCTAAATACACCTTACTAGTAGTAATAATTCTAACAACCATAGGCGGCCCTTTTGTCATTTAAAGTCAACAAGGAACCAAATATATTTTACTCATTTGAAACTACCATGTCAATTGGTTTCGAAGCTGAGGGTTGCGTTGTACCAACGTATGCTGCACTTACACCTGCCACTGCCGGGGGTTTTGTTACACACCTCTCTTCCAAATGGAACTGGCCAACGACTACCTATACATCTAGAGCACTTGCTGTATTTTAACGAGATTCCCTCAAGAAATTGCGGTATTATTTTATAATCCCGATGATGTATATTTGGAAAGATTAAAATCCTGCAACGATGTTAAGAATTTACCTTCCAATTATATTGAACTACTAATAAGAAATATAATTACCAACCCCATCAATCTCAGAAAAAATCGTATTTTCATGAGATCAAAACCTTCTGAACATTTCGCTTAACATCCTTTTCAAACTACCATATCATCAGAAGTGGCGACATTAGGTACTTTACAATTAGTATTCTGCCTAAAATCTCAAAATGAAAATATATACCTACAAACAGAGCAAATTGCAATGTGCAACTACGACTGTCAAAACATTGGTGAGGTTTAGTTTGCACTCGACTTTTATTATTTAGAGCTCAAGGTGTAAGTACTCCATTTAGGTGACAGTGGTTATTTGGATTTTTTCCATATCCTCAAGCTTCATAGCCCACTCATATGGCGTGAGATTATTCAAAGATTCATGTGGCCTTCGTTGATTGTACTCATCTATCCAATTGGCTGTCAATTCTCTTACATGATGAAGATCTTCGAATATATACGCATCCAGTACAGCTTCTCTGTAAAGGCGGTTAAATCGCTCAATATATCCGTTTTGCATTGGTCTGCCAGGCTGAATATATTGTAGCCTGATGCCGTTATTATTACACCATTGTTCAAAATAGCCGGAGGTAAATTCCGGTCCATTATCCGTTCTTATAGCTGCTGGCTTGCCTCTGACCTCAATAATCCTATCCAGTACCCTTACTATGCGAAAGGAAGATAGGGAAGTATCTACTTCAATAGCTAAAGCTTCCCGGGAGCAGTCATCTATCACATTAAAAGTTCTGAATCTTCTGCTACCTGTCATGCTATCGCTCATAAAATCCATACTCCTGATGACATTGATATTGGTTTGTTGCTGCAACGGCTGTTTGATGCGGGCTGGTACTCTTCGCTTCAATTTCTTCCTCTTATTGAGCTTAAGCAGCCTATAGACCCGGTAAACCTTTTTATGATTCCAACTGTGCCCGGCCCGCCTTAAATAAGCAAACAACTTACGGAAGCCATATGAGGTGTGCTTAAAAGCCAGATCCTCTAAAGCATCGATGAGAGCCTTATCATTTTTACGGGTTTGATAATAGAATTTTGTGCGAGGGAAGGATACCAATCTGCAGGCCCTACTCACAGAAATACCCTGATCAGCGACCAGTTCTCCTGCTACTTGTCTTTTTGTGGAAGGGCCCATCCTTTTTTGTGAACAGATCTTTTAAAATCTGATTGTCCAACGACAGATCGGCATACATTCTTTTCAGCCTGGAATTTTCCTCTTCCAGGTCCTTGAGCCGCTTCACATCTGAGGCTTCCATTCCTCCATACTTGTTCTTCCAATTGTAAAACGTGGCCTCTGAAATGCTATGTTCACGACAGGTATCTTTTATTGCCAGGCCATTTTCATGCTGCTTTAAAATAGATACAATCTGTGTTTCTGTGAATCTGGTCTTTTTCATGATAGTAGTTCAGTTTAAATTTAGCAATTTTTTCTAAGTTTAAACTGTCACCACAATAGGGGTACTTACAAAGGCACTTTACTTTCTGCATGTACGTTGCAGCGATACATTGTAAATTCAGCATATGAAAAGAACCAGGATTTATTAGTGATTGTCTCCATGCTGTATTGCAGCAGGACAATCTGTACATTATTATACCCACACATATAATAATAGTGCATGTACTATGTAGACGATAATATATAAAAGGTTGACAGCAGATATGACCATAGAGGAGTAAAAAGTTGCTGGCGAAGAATCCTGCGAGTTGTAAGGCATATGCTATTGTTAAAACGCAAATATCATTGTGCAAATGCTAGAATTGTCTCATACTTTTGCATGCACAAAGTTGGCCTATAGAAGCATCAAGATATTATGGAATATTGCATACCTACCATCAACTATTTATGATAAAGTAAACATACTCAGTTATCATTTTTCGATAATTATAGACTCAATACTTGGAAGGTCAATTAACAATTGTACTAAAGTCATAAGTTCATCATGTCATTACAAATTATAAGCTTAAAAACATCAATTATGAAAAAAGCAAAAAAAGCACTTGTATTAACCGCTTTTCTTGGAGTTGCCGGCGGAGCCTTAGCATTTAAAGCTAATAGACAATCGAGAATTTTCTATGATTATGGAACAACGATTGTAAGTGGCCAAGTGGTATATGGATGTGTTATTCCAACTACTCTATTCTATACTCCATATGATTTCGGAATTCTGATATTTGCTTCTTCGGCAATACATATTCCAACAACATCATGCACTTGCAGAGTAATACAGAACGCATGAATTCAATGTGAGATTTTTCACAAGAGACATCCACTAAGAACAACTTCAACACATTAGAATATATCCACCTATTGTTGGCTCATAACGATTATAGTCACAAAACCTTAGCATCTGCTTGAAATTCTATAAGGGTGAAGATCCCAATCTACGTGATCTAAAAACAACAATCTTGAAAGCTAGGCAATACGTATACTATACAGGAAGGACAGCCTTAAAGGTGGATATATAGACTCACATTACCAATGCATATCATAATTTACCACTATGAAAAAAACAAGAATTGCGCTTGGTCTTATCCTGATCGCGGGAATACTAGCCTTTTTGTTAAGTTGGCCTAATAAATTATCCAGATATCCAGAAATACCCACCACCATTCCAAACAACATTTATGATAAAGAGTTCCCAACCAAGCCAACAAGATTCAAAACTTATCCACCTAATATAGACAAAAAAGTGTCATCACTATATGCCGAATCGAAAAAAATAACTTCGACTCTGATGACATTCCATCTAACTAGGTATACTGACCAACTAGAAAAAATCACATAACTGCTTTTATACACACGACACATTCTAATCACAGACAATCTTATAATATAAAGGAAAACTCGAAAAAATAATTTTCATCGAACAAACTATGTTTAACCTATAACTACTTAATTTCAGGTGTATCTCTTCAAAGAAATATAACAGAAGGCATTGTGAAACTCATCCAGTATATTTCAAAGCCATAAAGAATAATAAAATAGCAAATTTCCAATAAGCAGGACAGTATTAGGCTGTAAATTATCACAATGAAAGACTAAGATCGACAAGGACTAAGTAACTCTAATCAGAACTAAATTTAAACTTTAAAAGAAGTTCAATTATGAAAAAAGCAAAACTTGCCTTAACCGCAGTATCAATTTTTGCCACAATTGGCGGTTCACTAGCATTTAAAGCAAACAGGTCAATAAATGTTTTCTATTCATTTGGCACAACAATAAGATTTGGAGAAGAAATTCAAGGTTGCGTAATAAGCACTGGAGTTCTTCTAACTCCTGTGCCAGCGGGGGGATTTGTAACTACTCTTTATTCTTCATCATTTAATGATCAGAGTACCACCTGCACAAGCAGAGTAACAGCCTCTTCGTAATGCCCAAACACACATTAACAAAAATACATAGTAGTTAAACGACTATAATCCGTAATCTCACACTAGTCCACTGGACCTGACAGATAGAACTTCAGAGATGATGTAGTTGCCCTCCTGGACAGGGTCAAAGTTCTTACTAGCGAACGAAACATATCGTAAGTACATCAAAGTGCCTTTCTCTGTCATGCTATTTATTGATGTGTGAGGAAGATCCTATAAAATGCAAAAACTCCGATTCAATCCGATAGCCGGATAATTTCTTAGGCAGCTGGAAGCAATCCAGCTGTTTTTCTCTTGCCCAATACAGTATTTTCTCCAGTGCTTGTAATAGTCGTTTACTCAAGCAACACTTCCTCTGTGAATCCAATTTGTAAGTATCCGACTTATTTAGGTGTCAGTGAATATTTAACTTTTTATGTCCTACAGTTGTACTATCTACTTATATAATGTGAGATTACTCAAAGGTCTATGTGATCTTCTTCGATTGTATCCAATTCTAAAATAAAGAACCGTCCCTGTTATAAAAAACATAGAGGACGGCTCTTTTCTCTCAGTTATTGATTATCAATTACTATCGATCAAACTAATATACTAAGAAAGTATATCAATCGATCTCTATAACGCTTGACTTAAGCATTTGTAGTTACGCGAGCAGTACAAGTAGTAGTTGCGTCATTGAATGTAGAAGAATACAAAGTCGTAACGAAACCACCAGCAGCTACTGGAGTAAGAGTCAAAGTAATAGGCAAAACGCAGCCAATCTTTTCTTCACCAGCAACGGTAGTAGTACCATAAGAATAGAAAGTTTTAGCGATTCTATTAGCCTTGAATGCTAATGCACCACCTACTACTGCCAGGAGAGCTACTGCTGTTAATGCTAATTTTGCTTGTTTCATAATGATAGATGCTTTTTAAATCAAAAAGCTAAACTTAAGTTATAGAAAATCGCCTACTCGATTATAATGGTTTTCGGCTACCCCATTTCTAGATCTGACTCTACTTGCAAGAATCAAGTCAGTATTTATTGCGCAAAAAGTTAATTACCACTAATAGCTTTAATCTGTCTATATTTCATATTGCCAGCGAATGCCGCTAACAACTTTCTATCACCACTATAAATAGCCAAATACGGTATAACCTGGGTTCTAAAATAACTTCCAAATTTAAACTTATAATCAACGCCTATAATGATATTATCATACTTATGCAATTGATACTTATCAACAAATCTTTTCATATCAGAGTATCCGTAGGGAGTAATTAGATAAAACCTAATCTTTCTCAGATGAGCCATGTTCACAATTATCTCCTCAATTTCTGATTGACAAAAAGGACAATCGGGACCAAAATAGAATAACACAAGTGGGATTCCTGATCGAATAGATTGAAGATTTAAATAGCTTGCACTATCAGAAAGTAGCAACTCTATACTAGGCAATAGCTCTCCCTCATGACCGGTTACAACTGGCCTAATATAGCCAACATTGCCATCATTTAAAAGCATTTGATATCCCTTCAACTTACCTACGCCTATGTAAACGAGTAAGCCCAAAAATAGCAAAGCCGTTATTAACAAAGAACGCTTCCGTTTCATAAAATAAACTTTATCGTTATTGAATTAGACCGTAACATGTTGGTCAGTCGTCTTCTCCATATCTTGGTCTGGCATGCTTACTAAATCATTCTCTATTGAACCTTTAGCAGCTTTAACAAGATAGTCAATCAATAAAAATGCAAACGACAACGAAATCAGAATTGGAAACAGTTGAAATCTAAGCGCAATAGGAGATGCAAAAACGCTAAACCCAAAATTAACTGCCCATATTGTTGCAACAAGTATTAATCCTTTCTTCAATTGTAGATTCTGTCTATAGCCTCGTAAAAATATAAAACTAATAGTTCCTAGCACAAATATCACGTTCATTGTTCCTGTTAGTACAGGATAAAAATTCAATATACTTACGTTAAAGTCCTTAAAGTAGCATTTGATTTTGTTACTCTTATAATCAAACCAGACTTTTGCCGTTTCGTTCACGCTATCCACTCCTGTGCTATATCTATCTAGAAACTCTACTGGTGGGGCATAGTACTTAATTGCATTCGGAATTAAGTAATGTTTAGCAAATTCTTCAGGGTATGATTTTATTAAAAAGGTCCCATACTCTTTCATAATAGGTGCCACTGTAGACCATTTCTTTAAAGGAGATGCCATTGAGTCCTTCTTAAATTGACTCTCCATGTAAATTGAGAGTGGTGATCTAGGATCCCACATATAAACTGTACTTGCAACCAGCGCTTCAGCAGGATGCGTTCTGATATCTCTACTAGAATCAAAATAATTGCGAACTAATCCGTCTAATAGCTGCAACCTCAGAGGAACATTCTTCCTATCGATACTATCGACGTATCTATAAGCATATAGGGCATTATTTGCCATCTGCCATCCCGTAAAAGGGGTAAACTGCTTGTATCCACTTATGCTCTTAAATTTCTCACTTGTTACCTGAATAAATATACCTATTAACAAAAGACTCAAACCGAACCCGATCAAACTCATAAACACTTTGCGTCTGGATAATAATAGCGCAACAACACTTATTACGGGATAGAATAGTGCATTATACCTCACGGTAAAAGCCATAAAAAGAAGTAGTGCATTAATAACTATCAACCAACTCGTTGGTCTATTCATAATCCATATCAATAGAACAAACCAAGTCAAGCTGAGCGAAAGAAAGAAAGAATCACTTGAAATATAGTTTGCGAGATACAAGTAAACTGGATTCATCGTCATGAATATGAAAAGGCAAACCCTAGTTAGCTTAGCAGGATTATAAAAGTAAAATATCGTAAATACTAACAACAAGGTGTTGATCTCCAATAAAAAGTATTGGACTCCTACGACAACTGTATCTGAGTGGGTAAACACACTAATAAGACGTAGAAACTTGGAATAACCAATCGGATAGGTATTTACTGTAAAATTATGATACGCTGATTCTAAGTATATATATGAATCTCCATTTATAAATCCTGCAAAAGGATACAATATCTTAAATACAATGAATAGTAAAATGATAGTTGGAACACCTATTCTTAATAATAACTTATTTAGCGGACTCTTGAACACGTAATCCTTAAAACTGTCTTCCAAAGGGAAAGTATCCCCCTCCATTACTTGCTTAGTTATCTCCATATAATTAGTTAATGATTTCTCACAAATTACTTTTGCCTAGTGGTTTGCAATACTGCATAAAGTCCGTTACACTTTCTTTATTACATGCGTTATATATAATTTATATACAACAATCAGAATAGATATTCGAAGACTTGTATACCCGATAAGACATCGAGTGCCAATTACGATACATTTTTAAATAAATAGTATAAAGTATAATTAACTCTACAATCCATACCTTCCGATACAAAGATTATTTCTGTTCTCCTTCTATATTACTCTACAACAAGTTCAATTGACTCCTCACACTTACTACCAGTGATATCCAATACGACAAATAAAATTAAAATACGAAATAATAACTCGCATAATGTAATTAGTGCCTTATAGTTGCGATGAGAATCACAGTGCGGTTCTCTGACAAGCCCCTTATCGGCTTCACCGCCTATCAGAACTTTAAATACTTTCACAACTGAAGCCATTAGGCTCCTGTCAACCAAGTATTACCAGAATTTCAGTGTCTAAGTTGGAATCGAAATCGACATGGTTATTGATTTGAGGGTCTTGGGATATCTTTGTCTCAACCAATGGAATTAAGATGCATTCGATATATTACTACTAACCATCTTCCTAATATTCCTTGACTGATTCATTGCATCAAAATTAAACCCAGCCACTGCAATCACCATACAGCACCTCACTTTTTTTTTAGCCTTAACCATCATACTTGTAATTATTAACTGCTATTTGATTGCATCTAAATACCAGAATTTAGAGATCATCGGCAATACCTCTTTATGAAGCAATTAATAATTACCTTATTCATAGCTTTGTTTCCCCTTCCCATTTTTGCTCAAACTTCTCATCGAGGGCAAATTAAAGGGCAGATTAATGATTCAGACACTCAACTTAGTTTATCGGCGGCGACTGTAAACTGCTTACGTTCTAAAGATTCAAGCAGGGTGACATTAACATTCACTGATAAAAATGGGTTCTTCCATATCGATAGTTTACCATTTGATGATTATACTCTGTATATCTCTTATCTAGGTTATAAATCTTTGATATATCCCTTATCACTAATAAAAGGTGAAAAAATACGGGACATAGGAATAATCTCGATGAAAAGAACTGGCTTCAATTTAGCTCAAGTTGAAATATCAGAAACAAAAGATCCAATTAGAATAACGAAAGACACTATTGAATACAATTCTATTTATTTCAAAACTAAAGAAAATGCGTTAGTAGAGGATCTATTCACCAAAATTCCTGGTCTCGAAATAGATAAGAATGGAAAAATAAGCATCAATGGACAATTAGTAAACAAAATTCTAGTAGATGGGAAACCTCTTTTTGGTGGAGATAATCTTAAAATAATAAGTAAAAATATACAAGCCGATTTAATTGATAAAGTTCAATTCATTAATCAAAGAAAAGAGCAAAAAGAATCACATAATCTAAACACCAGCCAATCAGAAACGATAATCAATCTTACAATTAAAGAGAGCAAATTGAATATTTTCAGTGGTGAACTAACGACTGGATATGGCACTTCCAATCGCTTTGCCGTAAAATCAAGTCTGAGTCGCTTCAGAAGCAGACAACAATTGATGCTACTAGGAAATGGAGATAATATTAATGGTGCTATGGATTCAAAGTCGATAGCGAATACTGGTATGCAAAGAAACTGGAATGGAGGGATAAGTTATAATGAGGAAATAAATAAGAAAATGACAATTAGTGCCAATTACATAATGAATAATGGAGTTGGACTTGATCAGCGAAACAGTGTAAGGGAAAATTTTACTACTGATTTAGACTTTCATTCTACTCAAGAATCGGACAACAGACGAACTGACTCAAACAATGATTATTCTATTCAGCTAGAGTACAAGTTGGATTCCTTTCAAAGTATTAGTTTTAATAATCAATTCTCAATATCTCGGAGTACAAATTTCTTTAAGAGCAACTATGAATCTACTAAAGATCAATTACAATTGAATAGTGGCAATACAAATAGCATTAATAACAGCTCCTTTAACTCCGTTTCTGGAGGACTAAGGTATGATAAAAGGTTTCTCAAAAAAGGTCGACAATTGAGCATAATTCTAAGTTATGGAAAAGGAAATGGAATGGAAACGGCAGTTAATAAGTCAGACAACAAGTATTTTCCAACTAGCTTAGAGCTAATAAAGGATTCTATTAATCAAAAGACCGTAAGAGACATCCATAATAATAAATTGTTTATTCTTCTAAGTTTAACCGAGCCCATAACGAAAAATGGTTTCCTCACACTCTCATTAGCCGAGGATCATACAAAAAACAGTTCAAACAAAGTTGCTTATAACTTCAATAACTTAACCAAATTATATGACATTGAAAGCGATAGCCTTAGTAGTAACTTTAACAATTCCCCAATTCAACATTATGCAAAAGCCAACTGGTTATTTCAAAAGGAAAAACTCGATTACTCTATCTCTGTTGCATCGCTCTTAACAAAAATGACTAATAACAACCTTAGTACCAATAGTTATAGTTCTACTATGATTCATGTCTTCTTACCTGATGCAAATTTCAACTATTCCTTCCGATCCAACAAAAGGCTGCGATTCTCTTATATAAAAACTGCCGAATTTCCCGAAATATCACAACTTCAGCCCGTACCAGACATGAGTGATCCTCTACATATAAAAATAGGCAATCCCACTCTAAAGCCTATGACAGTTCATATGTTTAGCTTTCTATACAATAAATTCAACACCAGGTCGTTATGCAATTTCACTATATCCATTGGCAGTAGGTTCATGAAGAATCAAATTATCAATGCCTCTGAATTTGATTCTCTTGGCAGAGAAATTATCCGGCCCTTCAACATTAATGGAGGATACATGGCGAATTTGGATATAGGAACTAGTCTCCCGCTGAAAGTGAGGCAGGATTTCTTAACCTTTAACACATCTGCAATTATTGGACAGACACCAACTTTTCTAAATGGGAAGAGCGGTTTTCGCAATGATATTACGCTCGCTCAATCAATCAGACTCAACTATTCCTACAAAAAAATATTCGATTGCATAGTCGCCGGAAACATTAGCTTCAATATGGTACAGTACTCGGATCAAGGAATGAATATCCAAAAATATTTGAATGGTGGATTTACCTACACTGGAAATATTAATATTCCATATAATATAATAATTAATACAAACTTCTATTACGGGTGGGCAACGGGGAGGACCGAAGGATATAATGTTAATCCATTTATTCTAAATGCATCTATATCTAAAAACTTATTCTCACATAAGCAAGGACAACTAAAATTACAAGCATTTGATTTACTAAAACAAAATGTAGGTATCAAACGTAATGTTCAGGACACCTACATTGAAGACATCCGAACAAAGGTATTGGAACAATGTTTTCTCATTAGTTTCTCCTATTTTCTTGGCAAAAGAAACTGATATCAGATATCTATAACGAATTCAACTATTTAAAAATATTATGCTTAAATTTACAGTTTTAGAGCGAATTGTATAAGCAATATGATAAGACAAATAAAAGAAATGCAATACTTAACCTAACACGACCCAAAAACTCACTTTGAGTGTATTATTATTTGCAATACGCATATAGAAACTTCCCTTAGAACTCTACATCACTAACCTCCTTCAACAATCCCTTACCAGGCGTTTTAATATTATAATCCAAATGATAATCATTATTTCGTCCATTCATCTTGGTTGGTATACCTCGTGTCATCCAGTTTGGGGCAGGCTTATTCTTCAGGTAATGATCGAAGAACTGTTTAAGACGAATACCATAATCTTCAGCTGACTTCCCAAAAACACCATGATTCCCATCAGTATACTCTAACAACCATGCTCTCTTGCCTAACCTGCGTAAAGCCGTAAAAAATTCAACTGCTTGCGAAAAAGAACAGATGCCATCATTAGTATTCTGCATTAATAATAATGGCGTAGTAACTTTGTCCGCACTAAAAACTGCCGAGCTTTTTATATAAGCTTCTGGGATCTGCCACAATGTACCTCCCATTCGTCCTTGTCCCAATTCAAAATAGCTTTGCAAGCTCTTATATCTCGCCGGCACATCTCCGTACGCGCTTATAAGATCCGACATTGAACACGATGAATAAGCAGCCGCAAACAAATTGGTATGCGTTACAAGATAGTTGGTTTGTAATCCTCCAAAACTACACCCCCCAATCCCCATCTTATGTTTATCCACATATGCCATATTGCCCATATAGTTCGCTGCTGAAACTACTGCATCAAAAGTTCCTTGCATCGGATCACCAATGACATAATCGATATCTGGCGAAAAAACCAAATATCCATTACTGACAAATGTCGGTATATTTATATTACAAAAACCAGATATGTTTTCTGGCAATAGATAGGCATTCAACGAAAATGACTTCTTTTCATAATAATAGAAAATAATTGGATACCTCTTACTCGAATCAAAATCTTCGGGTTTATAAAGAATCCCCTGCGCATTGGCCCCATCTTCCTTCTTCCAAGTATGCAGTTCGGTTGTATACCAATTATAATGCTTTTCTGGATAAACACTACTTAATTGAATAAACGTCTTAAAATCAGAAGTAGAAAAATAATTGGGGGATTCATTAGCTTTCATCCTAGAAACAATATACACATCTCGGTCTCTTGCTTTGATAGGATAGGAACCATTATTCTCCGTATATGGATTATCCACAAGTTGATAGATATAATCTCCCATAGTAAGTTCGTTCGGGTCACCAGGTTCTCCCAGTTTCTTGCGAAAAAAACCATTCTTTTTTGTCATCACACTTACTGCATTCAAAACAAGGATATCACCATTCCGAAATGAGGGTGGCGACGAATATGAGAGGCCAAGATAAAATATGATGCTGTGTTTAAATCCATAACCATTGGTAAGGTTTACCGGTGGTTTTATATTCAATGGGTCAATTTTCCAAATATCAAACTTGTCATATATTAAAACGGAAGCATCATTCTCCAACCAACCTGCAATCCCTCTTGGAACATGCATAAGATCTTCTCTAAAATAATTAATCCATGACACTTTTATATTGGAGGTCAAATTACGATAACGACCTGTTTCAACTTCATAGCTAAAATAGCTCTCTTGTTCCTTGTTGTAGTATATCACAAACCTTCCCTTCGGAGAAAGCCCTATGATATTTGACTTTCTAAATTTTAACGCCAAATCATCCTTCTGTTTTACTGATCTTAAATAATATGTAAACTGAGAAGCCGAATTCCATTTGTTATCTGCTTCATCTGCACTGCCTGAAATATGTTGAATCAGATATAAACTATCGCTAGTATTCTGAGCTAAAATCCATTCATTATCGTTATCCAATCTTTTAATACGATAGTCTTTCAAACTAATCACAAATGAATAAACGGGGGCATGTTCCCCATCTACCATTTCTGCCGTTAGTAACTTCTCATCGAGATAGCTCCAGATATTCACTGTTGATAATAAAATACTATCACTTAATTTATTCGCATTTTTTTTGGCAGTAAAAAACAGAAAACTTCCATCATTATTAATTCCAGACATATTTCCAACTATCAAATTAGTATCTAACCCAATAGATCCTCTATCCGCCAATAAAATAGTTCTCAATGCTCCCTTTCTATAAGACCATATAGTACTACTTTCACCACTATTCGAAATCAAAAAAGCAATGTTAGTTGCCGATTTGTCACACAACAACTGCTTTAAACCTTTTCCCCTCCAAATTGATGATTCCTTTAAATTTGACAATTCAATCAAACTTATAGATTGCACAGTATCATTTTTACGATGCTCTTCTCTTTCCAATATCATTAATCTACCATCTTCGCTAAAAACATACTTTTTAACCGAATTGTAAACTCTTTCATCACCATTAGTAATATTCTTTAACACCAAATTATTTGACGAATTATTTCCAAACGCCAACCAATTTCTGCCTCCTTTAGATGTCGGCACCCTAAAACCCCTAACATTTGGTATTCTGCTAAATATAACCCCTCCCAATTCAAGTATGCTTAATGTGTCCTTTGAGTTAAAAATGGCCCTCCTACTATCAGATGTGAACTGCACGTGCATAATGCCCGGAATTCGCCTTTCCCATTTCCCATTACATTCCTTTAGCACTGTTGTATCATTTCCATTTGATTGATTTCTTATCCAATAAAACATATACCGTCCGTCGTTAGTTATTTTTGCACCATCGACAAAATACCATCTATTATATACTGAAGAATCGATCAGAGGTTTGGTCTTTCGCAAATAAAAATTGTCCTCTTTCCAGTCTTGTCCTTTGAGACTTAAAGCAAAAAAAGAAAAAACAACATAAACAAAAAATGCCTTCATTATGACGAATTATCAAATTAGAAATAACTACACTTCTTATCTTCAAAATACTTTACACCTAAAATTTTGCAGGTTAAATTAACCATTATCAATGTAACCATACCACAGTAGATAATATGATCATTGATAATTTGTAATTAAATAATACTAATCAAGTAAAATGTATAAATATTTAAAAATCATATAATTAACCATTAAATATTGATCAAGTATGGTTTACTGGTTGAATACACATTTTAATTGTAATAAGTACTAGAGACTTCAATTCACTAATAAAGTACCATAAATTAAGTAACAGTTAGTACCTAAATCATATTCTTAGTGTATTATAACTATATCCTTAAATAAATTTTACAAACTGGACTTAAATGTACTTATATGGTTAAAAAATTACTAGGAGCATCCATACGTCCTTTAATAATTATACTCTTTATTAGTACATACTACTTATTTCCGGCATTAGGAAACGCAACTCGGCAAATGCCCAAAGTGACCATATCCGCGAACAATATTCCTCTTGAAAAGGTCTTTAAAAAGATTCAACAACAGACTGGACTCACCATCCATAATAACTATCAGGAAACAGACCTTAATGAAAAAAAAAGAGTTACAGTCAACTTTCTTCAAACAAAGATAGATGATGTGATGATTTTCTTATTGAATGACAGGAAGAATTTATCATTTGTATTAGGAAAGAATTCAATCGCAATCTTCAAAACGGATTTAAGTAGAAAAGATACCATATCTGCCATACTTCAATTAACTGGTAAAATTATTGACAAAGAGGGTAATCCAATTCCAGGAGCAAGTATAAAAATAAAAAATAATAGTCGCGGTACAATATCAAATACAGACGGTAGTTTTAGACTATCCGATATAGATAAAGGTACTCTTATAGTAATAACCTCCATTGGATTTGAATCCAAAGAAGTTATCGCTCATAAAAATGATATACTAATACAACTAAATTCGCATACTAACCTACTTGACGAAAAAGTTGTAATAGCATACGGGAATACAACAAAGCGTTTGAATACGGGAAATATAGGTAATATAAAAGCAATAGACATTCAAAAACAACCAGTTACAAATCCCCTGATGGCTTTACAAGGGCGCGTACCTGGAATATTCATTGAACAATCCAATGGTCTAGCCGGTTCAGGTGTCACAGTTCGAATACAAGGGGTGAATAGTCTATCGAGTGGCAACGATCCATTCTATGTAATCGACGGCGTTCCATACGTCTCGCAATTATTACCTACCAAAAATACAATAGGCGGTTGGTCTGGAACTCGTGGCACATATGGCAATCCCTTAAGTTATCTAAATTCAGCAGATATAGAGAGTATAGAAATACTTAAAGACGCTGACGCCACTGCAATTTACGGTTCAAGAGCGGCAAATGGAGCAGTATTAATTACTACCAAAAAAGGTAAAACAGGCCCAATCAGGACAAGCTTATTATTTCAAAGTGGATGGGCGAAGGTGCCCCGAAAAATGGACCTCTTAAATACAAAGGAGTATCTTCAGATGCGGCATGAAGCTTTATCAAATGATGGTGCCGTCCCTTCAGAATTTGACTGGGATTTAAACGGAACCTGGGATACGACTCGTAATATAGATTGGCAAGAAGAACTAATAGGTAGATCTGCACGTTATACTGACGCTCAACTGAGCATATCAGGAGGTAGTACTTATACTCAATTCATGCTAGGAGCGGGATATCACAAGGAAACAACGGTGTTTCCAGGTTCATTCTCAGATACAAAAGGATCCATACACTTAAACTTAAACGGAAGCTCATCCAATCAAAAATTCAGAATTCAAGTCACAGGATCCTTTCTTTTCGATGATAACAAATTACCATTAAATGACCTCACTTCAAGTGCTTTGACATTAGTTCCCGTCGCTCCAGATCCGTATAATCCTGATGGAACTTTGAACTGGATGCCTGATTCTAATGGAGCTAGCACTTACTTTGCTAATCCGATTGCCCCTAATGAACAAAAAAGCACGAATAAAACATTCAATTTAGTTGGAAATACTACGTTAGGCTATGAACTATTTCCTGGATTGATTATAAAAAGTAGCTTTGGTTACAATTCATTAAATACTAATGAAACAACTAGGTCACCAGCCTCTGTTTTCATACCGGAGTATGCCTCATATTTCCCAAATGGAACCGTCTTTGTCACAAACCGCATGACATCGTGGATTATAGAGCCGCAAGTTGAATATAACAAGAAAGTAAGTAAAGGGAAATTAACAGCTCTATTGGGTAGCACGCTTACTCAACAAAATAGTGACCAGCAAAATATCTCAGCGACCGGATTCAGTAATGAACTCGTAATGGAGGATTTAGCATCTGCAACAAGTATAATGGGCACCAATATTAATTCTGTATATAAGTACAATGCTCTGTATAGTAGAATTACCTACAACTGGCTCGACAAGTATATTCTGAATCTAACTGCAAGAAGAGACGGAAGCTCTAGATTCGGGTCTGAAAATCAATTCCATAATTTTGGAGCGATAGGTGCTGCTTGGATTTTCTCACAAGAACAATTCATTCAGTCCCATTTACCAGTGATTAGTTTTGGAAAACTAAGGGGTAGCTATGGCACAACTGGAAATGATCAGATAGGAGATTATCGTTTCATGGACATATATCAACCCATTTTTATTACGGGCAATGCATATCAGGGCATAATTGGCTTAGCGCCGAGTAGATTAACTAATCCATATTTACAATGGGAAGAAACGAAAAAACTACAGATTGGTATCGAATTAGGTTTCCTGAAAGATAGAATTCTATTTACCGCTAACTATAACCAAAATAGGTCCAATAACCAATTAACTCAATCTCGGTTATCAACAACAACTGGCTTTTCAGGTATAACCCGAAATTTCCCTGCTGTCGTCCAAAACACGGGATGGGAATTTACTTTTAATACCACTAATATCAAAACGAGAAATTTCAACTGGTCAACCAATTTCAACATTACAATTCCCAAGAACCAGCTACTTTCTTATTTTGGTAAAGATAAGAATAACTCAGTCTTTATTGGCAAACCTCTATCAACAATAACACTTTACAATTATATAGGTGTTAATGACACAACTGGCAGATACGAATTTCTTAACGCTAAAGGGAGTACTACATACACACCATCGGACCCAACAGATAAAACGGTAACGCTCAATAATGATCCTAAGTTTTATGGCGGGCTACAAAATAGCTTCACTTACAAAAATCTATCTTTGGACATCTTCATTTCATTCACTAAAAGAATGGCAATTGACGATGTTACCTATGGTCTAAAAAATCTTGCTTTCCCCGGCCAGTTTAATTCAGGCATGGGCAATCAATCGACAATTGTTCAAGACCGATGGCAAAAAAATGGAGACAAAAAGCTCCTGGAACCATACAGTGTATACAATAATACTGATTTAAGCTTCATAACTAACAGCAATGCAGTCTTTGTAGACGCCTCATATATTAGGCTTAAAAATATATCTCTCTCATGGGAACTACCGGAATCCTGGAAGAAGAATTTGCATATTCAAAACGCCAGAATATTTCTAAATGCTCAGAATATTATAACTATAACAAAATTCAGATCATTGGATCCTGAAACAGGACTATCTCTTCCTCCTTTAAGAACAGTTTTAATAGGTGCACAGATTACATTGTGATATACATCTACTTTAAGCAAACTTTCAACTATGATAATCATAAGAAAAAGAGAGAAAATAATAAATCCTGCTAGCTTTATAACATTACAGTTGGCCTTTATTCTTCTCACAACTGGATGTAGTAAACTTGTTGAGGTAAATACTCCAACGACAAGTATAGATGCAAAAAATGTATACAGTAATAACCTCACTGCGTCGGCAGTCCTCACTGGCATATATACAGGCTTAAGTGCAAGTGGAATAACAGGAAACGACTTCTCAGCGATAGGTTTTATAACCGGGCTTTCCGGTGACGAGCTAGTTTTATATAATGGTTCGAGAGATGTTAGACTAAAATCATACTATCAAAACAATTTAAAAAATATTACTTCCAGAATAGAATTTTGGACTGCGATTTACAAAGTCATATATATTACCAACTTATCCATAGAAGGACTTACTAATTCATCTTCTTTAACGCCCGGTGTGAAAAAACAATTACTCGGAGAGGCTAAATTCTTAAGAGCCTTCAGTTATTTCTATTTGGTCAATTTATATGGTGATGTAGCATTATCGACAACAACTGACTTTACAACTAATAATATATTAGGACGCTCTCCAAAAGAAAAAATATGGAGTCAGATAATTGCTGATCTAAACGAATCAATTGAATTGCTTTCCCCACGCTATCTAGACGGCAGCCTTTTAAAGGAAACATCAGAGCGAATTAGGCCCATCAAATGGGCTGCAATAGCACTTCTTGCAAGAAGCTATCTATATACTCAAGATTGGAGAAATGCAGAAATACAAGCATCTGCAATCATAGAAAATACTGCATTATACAAAATAGACTCTTTGAATAAAACATTTCTAATGAATAATATGGAGGCTATCTGGCAATTACAACCAGTCAATATAGGCTCTAATACGGAAGATGCAAAAACATATATAATTCCGCCTACGGGTCTATCGGTATTCACACCTGTATACCTTAGTCCAGAGCTACTTAATAGTTTTGAAAAAAATGATCGGCGCAAATTGTTATGGATTGATTCTGTCTCTATTTCAAATATTTCTTACTACTATGCTTCCAAATACAAAATTGGAACTATTGACCAACCATTAATGGAATACAACACAGTTTTACGTTTAGGTGAACAGTTCTTAATTAGAGCAGAGGCAAGAGCTCAACAAAACAATTTTGAAGGTTCATGTTCTGATTTAAACGTCATAAGAACTCGAGCAGGTCTAAGCGGAATCAATTTGAATGTAAAAGCGCTTTTACTAACAGCCATTTATCATGAACGACAAGTTGAGTTATTCACGGAATGGGGACACAGATGGCTAGACCTAAAAAGAACACAGACAGTAAACGAAGTAATGAGTCATGTAACCCCACAAAAAGGAGGAATATGGAGTGTAAATTGGCAGCTATTCCCCATTCCTTCTTACGATATTATTTCAAATGGAAACCTTACTCAAAATGTTGGATATTAATTAAGTGTATCCTTAAAAACACCTCGTATACAGTCTAATTTAAACTAACTTCTTTCGATAAACAATAAAACTGATGACAAATAAAATTATTAGTCTCGGAATTGCTACTATAGTGAGCCTGAATTGCTATGCCCAAAATAAAATACCGGCTCCCACGCATTACCAGATGGCTCCTATTCACATGCAATCTAGATGGGCTAAAAACGTTGGTCCCGAAAATGCATTGCCTGAATACCCCAGACCACAATTGCAACGAAAGAATTGGCAAAATTTAAACGGAATGTGGGAATACTCAATAACCGATTCCATAAGCGCAATTCCAAGTTCTTTTGATGGGAATATTCTGGTTCCATATCCATTAGAATCAGCACTTTCTGGAGTTCAACGAGTTTTATTACCTGATCAACGTCTGTGGTACAGAAGAATAATACAGTGGTCGGCTAATAATAAAAAAAAAGATGAACACGTTATATTAAATTTCGGAGGTGTTGATTGGCAAACTACTGTATTCATAAATAAAAAAGAAGTAGGCCGACACACTGGTGGATATCAAGGATTCAGCTTTGATATAACTGAATATCTCAAATCAGGCGATAACGAAATCTTAATCAAGGTCTATGACCCTAGTGACAAAGGTCCCAATCCTCATGGAAAGCAAGTGCTTAATCCAGGAAACATCTACTATACTGCATCAAGTGGAATTTGGCAAACCGTATGGCTAGAGACAATATCGGCAATTCATATATCCAATCTAAAATTGACACCAAACATAGATAATGAGGTCTTGGGTTTGAAGATCAACACAATCGGAAAAACGGAAGGGCTAAAACTTGAGGTGGCAGCATTAAAAGATGGTAAAATAGTGAGTGCCTATACGGCATCTTTAGATAAAAAAAAGAACGAGGACGAGATTAATTTTTCCATACCAATGAAAAAAGCGAGGTTATGGTCCCCTGAAGATCCTTTTCTATATGACCTCTCTATCAAACTTATCAAAGGTAATAAGACACTGGATGAAGTCAAGAGTTATTTTGGAATGCGAAAAATAAATATACAGAAAGACGAAAAAGGAACTGATCGAATTTTCTTGAATAATAAATATACTTACAATCTTGGCATCCTGGACCAAGGCTTCTGGCCAGATGGATTATATACTGCTCCTACAGATGAAGCACTTGCATTTGACATCAAAACCATTAAATCGTTAGGTTTCAATACTATTCGAAAACATATTAAAATTGAACCCGAAAGATGGTACTACCACGCAGATAAGATTGGTGTTTTAGTTTGGCAGGATTTTGTAAATCCTCCACATGGACTGCCAGAAGGATCACGAGAAAATTTCGAGAAAGAGGTTGAAGAAACTATGAGTCAATTGTATAATCATCCAAGTATCATTACCTGGGTACTTTTCAATGAACGGTGGGGGGCCTATGATCAAAAAAGGCTTACCAACTGGGTAAAAAAACTAGATCCGAGCAGAATTGTCAATGGGCATTCTGGAGAGCTTCTATATGTAAATGATCAGTTACGAACTCCTTCCGACTCACCCTGGATTGGAAGTGATATAACAGATGTTCATTCATACCCTGATCCAAGAAACGCCCCCCCTCAGCCTAATAAAGCAAGAGTTGTTGGTGAATTTGGTGGAGTAGGCGTACCAGTTGTTGGTCATGAATGGGATGACTTGCAGGGATGGGGTTACCTGCAAGTCACTGCAGCGGAATTAAAAGGAAAATATACTCATATGATGAAGATCCTCAAAGATTTGGAGTCCGCAGGATTAAGTGCATCCATTTATACACAACCTTTTGATGTAGAGGGGGAAGAAAATGGCTTTCTTACATATGATCGCGAAATAATAAAAATCCCAGTAACAGAGCTAAGGACAATCAATCAAGAATTAGTTAAGCAAGCCAATGGGTTTACGCTTGACCCTCATTTTTACATAGCAGCTGACATTGATAAGAATGACGGAGACAACAGGTATGAGGAATTAACCAATGAATACTATAAGGGGAAAATAGATTCCGCTTTCTTGAGACGACTTATATTAATGTCTATGAGGAAAAAGGATAAAGCTAAAACTACAATGATTAGTAACGATTATATATCTAAACTAATTTCTCCTTATTCAAAAAGCAACTTATCATTCATATGGCGAGTAACCAAAAGTAGTAAAGATAAAGGATTTGAACTGTTCTTAGCAGAACCCCAAAAGGTAGATTCAGCACTTTGGGAAAACTCAGCAATAACCAAGATTAAAACAATAATTGAAGCTGAAGAAATTGCGCCACAAAGAAAATTAAATCAAAATTGGGATTCCATACAACAAAATGTAAAAAATAAATTTGGCAGCATTGGAGAAGAACTTGTAATTGGAAAACGGATGATTTACTATGGTTTCGAAACAAATGCTAAGGAATGGGGAAATTATGCTAAATATTATCAATTATACTTCGAAAGAGCTCTAAAACGTCCTGAATATGACATTAATAATTGTTCTTGGCTTATTTACGAAAATATAGATGATGTTAAGGTACTAGAATTCGCTATAAGTGTCATGAAATACGCTATAGATCGATGGGATCAGTCTCCCGAAGCATATGACACATACGCACATTTACTTCATAAAGTAAATAAATCAAATGAAGCAATTATTTGGGAAGAGAAAGCATTAAAGCTTGGAAAAGGAACGCCTTATGAAAAACTCTTCGCCGAAACCCTTCAAAAAATGAAAGCCGGCCTCCCTACCTGGCCACAAAATAACTAAACTCTACGCGGTGTAAGTGGGTGGATGGTTTACACCCCTTACGCACTCATGTGTCGGTCGCTAATATTCCTATTGGTGACCCATTTTTTCTCAAAATCACACTCAAAATGTCAAATAAATTATTCTTTCATATCAATAGTACGTAGGCAAATTTGCATGTGTACTATATATGATTAACCTTAAAAAAAGACAAAAGCAAAATTTTAAGATACAAAACTGAATAGGCCAGATTGAAATAGTTTGTTGCTATCCTATAAAAACACTTCAGTCAGCCCGGTCAGCAGGCAAAACAATAACAGACATTTTTACCACCACTTTCAAAAAAATAATGTTATGAAAGCGCCCAGCAACTTACCCCGTATACCTTTAAGAATCGATGAAGATGACCAGGATTTCATCTCTATTGACAGTTTACCCCCGGAATACCAGCACCTGGCTATGCCGGCAGCAAAAATCTCTTTCAGAAGCGACGACTATGTAGATATCATCAGCCAGACCATCAAATTTGGCAGGTTTACGCTCCGTACACATGAAGTATATAATAAGGAGCACGCCATTATGCTGATCCCTTATACAAAGATTGAGCTATTAGCCCTGCATTTTATGGCTGGTGGCGAAGTGGTAGCGGAGATTACGGATAACGGACCGTATATGATGGCCAAAAGGGAAATGACCCTGTTCAAACTGGAACCCAGCGCACATAAAGCACCCATGAAACCGTGGGATAATATGTTCAGCTTCCATATCAATATCACACCGGAAGACCTGGCGGAGCTGGCAATGGAATATCCTGAACTGGCAGCAATAGTGAAGAAAACAGGCCAGAAAGGAAGTGCACCTGTCAACGCAGAGCCGTATCACATCAATCTGGCGTGTACAGATCTTATTGATGCCATCTGCAACTGCAAGTTTGTAGGTAAACAGGCAGAAGTATTTATGCACAGGTGTTGCCTGGAGCTGTACTTCAATTTTGCTGCGCAGGATAAACTGGAGGACGAGCCCATGCGGGTGTTCCCGTTATATGTATCCGAAAAACTAGAAGCCTCCATCAAATACCTTATTAACGTTACCAACGAAAAGTTTTCAATGGCAAAAATGGCAGTGCTGCTGGACCTCGGCACCCAGGAGTTAAGAGAAGCCTTTATAGATAGCTTTTTTATGACGCCGGAGCACTTCCACTTCCAACGCCAGATGATCCAGGCATATGGCACCGTAACGACATCTGCAGAATCCCTTGAAAAAGTTTGTACTTCCATAGCAATGAACAATGTAAACGAATTCACTACCCTGTTTGAATCCTATTTCAACTGTTCCATCCCTATCATTCGAAATAGTCAATGAAGAGATTGAATATCCCCATTTTGATTTTTTAGGTTGTTAATATGCCGGATCAATCCTGATCCGGCCATTCACTTGTCCCTCAAAATAGCCCTTGCTTTTTGCCGTCAGAGAAAGATTCCTTAAATTCCTCTTTCTTTCTCACCGCTAAAAGCAAGGGTTATGTCATTTCAGCAACGTACCATCTTTATTACCGGCGCAAGCCGTGGCATAGGCAAAGCCATTGCGCTGCGCCTCGCCAGCCGGGGAGCCAATATTATCATTGCCGCCAAAAGCGTGGAAGAAGATCCAAGACTGGGAGGAACCATTTACTCCGCCGCCGCAGAAGTAGAAGCCGCCGGTGGTAAAGCCCTCGCTGTACAGGTAGATATCCGGGAAGAAGCACAGATAGCCGCCGCCGTGCAACAGGGTGTGGAGAAATTTGGCGGGATTGATGTGGTGATCAACAACGCATCCGCTATTCAGCTCACCAATACAGAAGAAACCCCCGCCAAACGGTTCGACCTGATGTACAATATCAACGTACGCGGCACCTTTCTCGTAACACAACATTGCCTTCCTTATCTGAAAAAAGGAAATAATCCACATATTCTTACACTATCGCCACCAATAAACCTCGATCCAAGATGGTTTGGACCACACGTAGCGTACACCATCAGCAAATACAATATGAGCATGCTGGCAATGGGCTGGGCAAATGAGCTGGAGAAATACAACATTGCCTCCAACGCACTGTGGCCGGCGACGACTATCGCTACCGCCGCGGTAAAAAACCTGCTGGGAGGCGATTCGCTGATCAACAAAAGCCGCACCCCGGAAATTATTGCCGACGCAGTGGAATATATCCTCCAACAACCCGCGTCGTACTCGGGAAATACACTGATTGATGAAGAGGTGTTGAAAGCAGCGGGTATCACCAACTTTGATAAATATGCAGTGGTGCCGGGCGGCAAACTGCAGCGGGATTTGTTCCTGTCATAAAAAATTGCCCGGTAAAAAAAATTTACCGGGCCTTTCCCCCTCCCTACTCTGGGAATATGCGCGGCATATCCCTGAAAATAAATTGTTTGTATAGTTGATCCGCAACAGGATAAATATCATTGGGGATAATCGCCGTTTCTCCATCCTCCGATGTTTTGTACAACGCGCACCGGATGGCGCGCCAGCAATCAGACGTTTTATCATATAACAACGCTTCCATAGTAGCCTGCTGGCCCTGCATAATAGTATCCTGGAACAGCAGGCTGTAATCGCTCCAGGAAGCTTTCACCATTTCATCGTCGGAGAACTTCAGCCAGTGACGTACATGCGGCGTTACTTCATCCCATTCCCTGATGCGGATCAATATAGCCACCAAGGTGTGTACGTAATCTGTTACATGCGGCTCCAGTTCTACCGCACGACGGGAGAACTTCGTAGCCTGATCTAACCGCGTATTCAGTTTATACAGGCACCGGGCCACCCGGTTCAAATCGCGGGGCGACAGGCGGAGATAGTTGGAATTGAGTTGCTGTTCCATAAACAACAACAGGGACAGTGCGGTGGATGTTTCGCCCTGATCTACCAGGAAACGCAGGTAGGAAATTTTTGCATACAGCAAATCGTAGCTACTCCCCTTCTGATCTACGGCTTGCTGGTACCAGGTATGGGCCAGCCGGTAATCCGTAAGACTTTCCGCATACAGCTCCGCCAGGGCACACATAGGCAGGCACTGATCATTGTAGGGAGCAGACATAGCGGCTTTATACAGCTTTTCTGCCTCTGCATATTCCCCGGTTTCTTTGTAACAATGACCTACCAGCAGTTGTAAGAAAGATACCTGCTGCACGGACGCCGGCGCATGTTTAAACACGGCAATAGCCGCTTCATAACGATGCAGGTCCGACAGAGTTTTAATCAGTAACTGGCTGGTGGTTACACAATCGGGAACATTTTGCAGATGCTGCTTCCAGAGAGCGGCGGCGGTATGATAATCTTTTACCTGGTAGTAGATAGCTGCCAGCTCCTTGTGTGTATTAAATTTGATGAACTCAAATTTCTCGGCCCACTCCAAGCCGTTACTCAGCAAAGAAAGATCACCCGCTTGTGCGGCCACGGTGTGTAAAGCATCCAGGTAAGCTTTCGCCAGCAGGGCGCCCTGCGGAAAATAGTCGTCGGACAAGGTAAATGCCTGTTCAAAATAATGGATGGCCATCCGTAGCTCATCTATCGCATAATTACTGTATGCCAGTATCAGGTATAAAGAAATTTGTTCCTGCTGTTGCCGCCTGTTGCCTTGCAATGTTTCAAGGTAAGCGATATCCGTTTTTTCCAGCATGCCCACCGGCCGGTGTGCCTGATGCGTTTCGTTCAGCTGCTGCAGAAATGCCGGTAAATCCTTTTGAATTACATGGAGTAGTGCTTCATTCATAACGATTGGTTGGGGGTTAGTATCCTTGCCGCGCGCCATACGTGCAAATAATAATACACCCCAATCAGGCGGAAGGTACCATAGCTTACCTGCCGGCATAACTCCCCGCCGATGACGTTACCGGCCGCCGGTTCACCACATGCAGCAGATATTCACCGGAACCGGTTTCCATAATATACCGGCCCTCTTTATATCCCTTTTCTATGGCCACCGCTACTCCATTTACGGTAACATCTGAAGTGGATTCCGCAGGAAGATAAATAGTAGCATGAGTGTTGGCAGGTATACGTACCCGCAGTGTAAACGTGTTGTCTTCTTTCTTCCAGTCGCTCACAATTTCACCATAGGGAGAAAGATAGCTGGCTTTGGCGGTGGTAACATCGCCAACAGGTTCCGGCCGGATCACGATATCGCGGAAGGCAATACTGCCGGGCGCTGGTCGTATACCAGCAAGACCGCTGTAAAACCATTCCATCAGGTGGCCCAGCATAAAATGATTGTTGGACGCATCGCGATAGCCTTGCCAGGATTCGGTGAGCGCAGTAGCGCCTTTGGCCAGTTGCAGGCCGTAGCCGGGAACATCGCTGCGACTGTTCATATCAAAGATTACATCCGAACGGCCTTCATCGTCCAGTACGCGAAGCAGGTAGCGGTAACCGATATCGCCGGCAGTGAGACTGTTGTTATGCTGACGGATATCGGCCACAATATTTTCCACGATATCGGTTTTGTAACGCGGATCTGCCAGCTGCATGTATACCGACATGGCGTTGGCGGTTTGACTACCCGTAGCATATTGTTTGGTGCTGTCGTTGAAGAAGGCGCGGTTATAGGCTTGCTTCACTGCTTCACTTTGCGATAAATATTTTTGTGCATCCTCTTTTTTCCCCAATACCGTGGCTACTTTCGACAGGATGCTGAGGTCATAATAATATATAGCCGTAGCCGTTATACCCTTCGGGGTAAGCTGCGATTCGCCGGGGAATTTCGGGCCAATGTCGTACCAGTCGCCCAGGCCGTGTGAGAGAATATGATGATCTGATTTTTGCGAGAGATAGTTCACATAACGGGTCATCATCGGGTAACTTTCTTCCAGTACAGATTTATCGCCGTACCACTGGTACATATACCAGGGCAGGATAATGCCGTTGCTGCCCCATTCCGGCGAGTCGCGGAAGCCGTCATCGAAATGCACATACTCCGGCGCAATGTCAGGGATCAGGCCATCCGCGGTTTGTGCATGGATCATGTCGCGCACTACTTTCCTGCAAAGCGCGGCAATGTCGTAATTGTAACGGATAGAGCTGCCCACCAGGTGCGCTTCTTCCAGCCATCCCAGTTTTTCGCGGTGCGGGCAATCGGTAAACACGCTCGCCGTGTTACTGCGGATGGCCCAATCGATCAGCTTAAAAGTTTGATTGAACAATTCATTGGAGCAGGTAAACTGCCCGATGGTGGCGGCTGCATTGCGGGTATGCAGGCTATACAGCGTTTGTATTTCCGGCAACCCTGAAGGATTGCTGCTGCCGGCGGGCACCGCGCCATCAATTTGTATATAGCGGAAGCCATAGTACATAAACTGCGGCTGCCAGGATTCCGTATTCTGTCCCTTTAAAGTATAATTAAAAAACACCGGGCTGCCTACAGCAGATTGATCTGCCAGGCCTTTATCGGTGATCAGTTCCGCCGGCGTAATACGTACCACCATTCCTTTTTTCCCTTTCAGGGAGATGGCAGGAATAGCAGACGCATTTTGCCCCATATCGTATACCCAGGTGTTAGTACCGGTTTGTGTTACTTTAAGCGGCGTAAAGCGGTCGAATATTTTCAGTGGCGCTGCGGTTTGCGCATCCAGTTGCGGCGGGCCGGGCACGGCTACTGCGGGTTGCCAGGAGGCATCATCAAAGGAAGGCGTGTCCCATCCTGGTTGTTCCAGGATAGCATTGTAATCCTCCCCGCCGTAGATGCTGGAAAAAGTAACGGGGCCGGGGGCCGCTTTCCAGCTGGTATCGCTGATAATATTTTCGGTGGTGCCATCGCTGTATTGCAGATGCAGCCGGCAAATGAGCTGTGGATAACCAAAGGCGCCGGTGAGTTTACGGTACCTTTCTCCGGGCACATAAAAGAAGCCGTTGCCCAGCATCACACCAAGTGCATTGGTACCGGTGTGTAATTGCGACGTTACATCAAAGGTAACATAGAGGGCATGCTGATCATATTTTGTCCAGCCGGGATCGAGGAAATGATCGCCTGTTTTTTTCCCGTTGAGATGAAGATCAAACTGACCCAGTCCGCTGATATAAACAGTGGCCCTTTGCAGCGGTTTGGCGATATTAAATTCTTTTCGCAGCAGGGGCAGTATATCTTTCCGGTTACGGTATTTTTTGTCGCTGTCGTTGGTGATGGCGGGAACGATGCGTGCCGTATCCGGCATTTTCTCATAGCCAATCCATTGCGCTTGTTGCCAGTCGCGCGGAGAAAACAGCCCCGTATGCCACTGTGCCGTTTCACTCCACGCGGAGGGCTTTCCCTGCTGATCCCATACCATTACTTTCCAGTAGTAGGTAGTGGCGGGCAAGAGTGGCTTGCCGTTGTAAAGCACCTGCACCGACTGGTCCGATGATACTTTTTTTGAATCCCAGCTACGCCCGCGGTTTTTCTCCAGCGCAGCGGGATTGTCGGCCACCAGTATGCGGTAAGCAGTTTGCCGGATGTTGGTTCCTTTGCTGTCCAGTTGCCAGCTGAGAGCGGGGCGTGTGGCATCGATACCAATGGGATTGTGCTGGTATTCACATAGCAGCTGTTGCAATGAAACAGATTGTGCAACAACGGTATTGGTAATACCCAACAGTAGCAACAAGAACCATGATTTCATCATCATCAGCTGTTTTGAGGATCAAATATCTATGATCGCCTTTATCACTTCATTGCGGGGATCCAGCCAGGAAGCAAAGGTGGTTTTCACTTCCCCGAATTTCACCCGGTGTGTAATATATTTATCCGGACGCGCCGTTCCTTCTTTGATGCAGCGGATCACCTGTTCAAAATCCTCGCGGGTGGCGTTGCGGCTGCTCATCAGCGTGGTTTCCCTTTTATGGAATTCCGGATGGGGAAACTGCAGCAATTCTTTCTGTAATCCTATAAGCACATACCGGCCGCCGTGTGCCAGGTAATAGATGCCGTTGTTAATGGCTTTCTGGTTACCGGTGGCGTCGATTACCACTACCGGCATATCACCGCCGGTGATGGTGCGCAGCTGCCCGGCTACGTCGGTGGCGGCATTAATGGTATAAGGAATACCCAGTGTTTCCCGTGCAAATTCCAGCCGTTTATCCTGGATATCGGTGGCGATTACCTGTGCGCCGGCAATGCGGGCAAATTCCATTGCCGCCAGCCCGATGGGCCCTGCTCCTATTACCAGTACAAACTCACCAGGTTGAACGGCTGCGCGACGGATGCCATGCGCACTTACCGACAGGGGTTCCACCAGTGCCAGCTGTTCGGCCGTGAGGCCGTTGCCATGCACCAGCAGCCGCTCCGGCACCGAGATGAATTCGGCCATGCCGCCGTCTTTATGCACACCCAGCACTGCGATGTTTTCGCAGCAGTTGGGTTTGCCGTTGCGGCAGGCAATACAAACGCCGCAGTTTTCGTAGGGGATAATGGTTACCAGCTCCCCGACATGGAAATCAGTGGTTTCCACGGCGTCCAGCGCTACAATTTCACCGGCCAGCTCATGTCCCAGGATGCGGGGGTAGTTAAAATAAGGCTGGGTACCTTCAAAAGCGTGCAGATCGGTGCCACAAACACCTATTTTCCGGATACGGATAATAGCATGACCCGCCTGCAGCGCGGGCATTGCCTGCAGACCATATTCAAAATTGCCGGGAGTAGTACAAATGAGTGTTTTCACTATAATTAATTTAGAAAAAAAATCCGTACCCGGATGTTTTATTTTCACATACGGGCAGGACGAACGATATTCAAAGAAACAGGTTTAAGGTAAATATTTATCATAGTATATTATCATCTCTGTAAGATATATTGCCTTTTTTCGGTGAAAAACCCTTAAATAACAAGTAATCTGTCATTCAGACACTTAATATTTGTGCGTTTGCAAATTTGTATAATTTGGGTATTTTTACTTTTATGCGCGACGATATCCCCGAATTGCAAAGCAGAATATACAGCGGTGATACACAGGCATTTAAAGAATTATACGATTGCTTCTGCGCGCCATTACTCCAGTTAGCCCTGGCCATTGTTCATTCCAGGGAAATGGCGGAAGAAATAGTAGCAGATGTGTTTATTGCCGTTTGGAGAAAAAAGGAAAGCCTGCACCAGGTAAGCAACCTGAAATGGTATCTCTATGCAGCCACCCGCAACATTGCGCTGAACTATCTCCGTAAATATACTTCTAAAAAAACGTTACATCTCGATGAAGCCAGTTTACCGGAATATGAAATAAACCCTGAAGCACAACTCATCAGCAATGAAATGATGCGGCATATTAATATGGCTATCAGCGAGCTGCCACCGCAGTGCCGGCTGATCTTTAAACTGGTGAAAGAAGATGAGCTTAAATACAGGGAGGTAGCCGTACTGCTTAACATCTCCATAAAAACAGTAGAAAACCAGGTGGGCATCGCGCTGAAAAAACTCACTAAAATGAGAGCATTCCTCACTACGCCGCTGCCTGGCGATCAGTAACCCCTTCTCAAAAAAAATTCTTCCCTCTTTGGGGGTATTCTCTCCTTCCGGTTGTCTTATACCCCGAAGCGCGCGTTCATTCAACCATTTTCAATCGTACTATGAGCAACGACCGTATATGGATATTACTCGGTAAACAGTTCAGCGGTGATATTTCACCCGAAGAACTGTCTGAACTGGAAACATTGCTGAAAGATGATCCGGAGGCAGCCGCTTCGCGGGAACTTGCCGCGGCTATCTGGCAGGCGCCTATGCAGGAAGTACCTCCTGCTCATGACAGTAAAGAACGTATATGGGAAGCCGTGAGTCCGCAACTGCAGCCATCCCCGCGCCGCAGTGTTGTACGCAGACTGGCAGCAGTAGCGGCAGCAGCAGCGGTATTAACGGCAGCATGGGTGCTGTGGCGTTCTACAATTCCGGCAGTGCAACAACTCAGCTCCGCTCCCGGTGGAAAATCAAGGGTAGTACTCCCCGATGGCTCCACGGTATGGCTTAACAGCAACACACAACTCAGTTACGAAAAAAACGGCTTTGGCAAACAACACCGCGAAATTACGCTCACCGGTGAAGCATTTTTTGATATTACAAAAAGTGAAGGCACTCCTTTTATTATTCATGCGGGAAAAGTAAACATCCGCGTACTCGGCACCGCGTTTAATGTGAAAGCCTATACGGGCGACAGCGCCATTTCTACTACGCTGGTGCGTGGAAAAATTGCGGTATCGTTCGGCGAAAAAACCGTGGTGCTGCAACCCGAAGAAAAACTAATGGTTCAGGCAACCCGCCTGGCGCCTGTCTTCCAGCAAAAACACCTGGAAAAAGACAGCAGCGGACAACTCCGGGAAATATCCTGGCTCAATAACAAGCTGGCATTTGACAACGAAACCTTTGCCGGGCTGGCGGTGAAAATGCACCAGTGGTACGGCGTTACTTTTTATTTTGAATCTGCCAACCTGCAACAACTCCGGTTTTCCGGCATCATCGATACAGAATCAATAGAAGAGGCGTTGAAAATGCTGCAGCTATCGCGCCATTTTAATTTCCGGGTCAACGGGAAAGAGGTCCACATCAGTAACTGATATCACATTCATCATCTTCAAAAATAAATGCTATGACATAAAAACATTACAAAGCACTCACTGTACTTTACTTTCCTTCACCCTCTTACATTCCATGTTATGAAAATAATGTTCCTATGGACTTTTAATAAAAGTCTGCATGGCGGGCTGCCGGGCATACTCATCCTGGCTTTGCTGTTAACCGGTATTACACCCTTATACGCCACCTCCGTCACCCAGGAAAAGATCAGCATCTCCCTGGAGAAAGTCAGCATTAAAACAGTGCTGAAAGCTATTCAACAAAAAAGCCGCTGCCGGCTCATCTACAACGACGATATTTTACCGGAAGAACCGCCGGTATCCATTCATGCAGAAAATGCCACGGTAGAACAACTGCTCACGAAAACCTTTACCGGCACCACACTGCGTTACACTGTACTAAACGACAACGCTATTGTAATTGCCTCCGGCAATATAAGCGCCGCCAAAATAAGCGGCATCGTAAAAAATGAACATGGCGATCCGCTCATTGGCGTATCCGTAAAAGTAAAAGGCACCAATATTGGCACCATGACCAATGAACACGGTCGTTTTGAACTGCAGGCCGCTGCCGGCGTTACGCTGGTATTCAGTTATGTAGGTTATGAACAAACTGAAGTGGTAAGCACCGCCGATCCCATCAACATTATCCTCAAAGAAAGCGCCAGCGGCTTAAATGAAGTAGTGGTGGTTGGTTACGGCACACAGAAGAAAACTTCCTCTACCGCAGCTGTAGCAGCAGTGCAGGGAAAGGAACTGGCGAAATCGCCGGTGACCAACATCTCCAATTCGCTGGCAGGAAATGTTTCCGGTATCAGCATGCGTCCCAATGGCGGTCAGCCTGGCAGGGATAATCCCGATATCCACATCAGGGGTATTGCCACCACCGGCAACAACTCACCACTGATAGTAGTGGATGGAATCATCCGTAATAACATCAATGAAATTGCACCCAGCTCCATCGCCTCCGTTACCGTGTTGAAAGATGCCGCCGCAGTAGCCCCCTATGGATTGGGCGGCGCCAACGGCGTAATACTCATTACCACCAAACGCGGACAAACAGGTATGCCTTCGCTGTCGCTCAACGCCTACTATGGCTGGCAAACGCCCACCTATTACCCAAAGATGCTGAACGCCCAGGACTATATGCGCCTGCGCAATGAAGCCTATATGAATGAAAATCCAGGTGGCGCACAGCAGCCTTTCTCCGAAGAGCTTATTAATACCTATGCAGACCTGAACGCTAAAGATCCCGACAAATATCCCATCAGCAATACCAAAGACCTGGTACGCATGCGCGCACCTATTCAAAATTATAACCTGCAGCTCAGCGGCGGCACCAAAGTAATCAGGTATTATGCCGGTCTAGGTTTCCTCAAACAGGACGGGATGTTTGACCCAATAAATTACAAGCGTTACGACTATAACGTGAACATGGAAGTGAGCGCCACCTCTACTACTACGGTATCGCTGTCGCTCATTGGCGCCATCGAAAACACCAACAGCGTGGATGCCGCCACCACACCGGGACAGCTGTTCCGCAGCGCATACAAACTGATCCCCATTACCAACATGTACTACAGTAATGGCCTCTGGGGCGAGTTTGCAGGCAACACGCCGGTAGGGATCCTGAAAGCAGGTTATTCCCACCGCAAAGCTACTTCCCTGCTCACTACCCTTGCCGTGGAGCAACAACTGCCTTTCATTAAAGGGTTGAGTATTAAAGGAACCTTTAGTTATGATCCTAACGACTTCACCGTTAAAGGATGGCATACACCGTTTTATTTTTATTCACAAAACACGTCCACTAACCCTTACAGCTATACGAAACAGATCTCCACATCGGAAGGAAGTGCTGCTCCATACACCTGGCTGAACCAGGAGTACTCAAAAAACCAATACTTCACCTACCAGGGATTCCTGAACTATCATAACACCTTTGGTAAACACGACTTCACCGGGCTGCTGGTAGCGGAAGCCCGTAAGAACGACTCCACCGGCTTTTCTGCGCGGCGCAATAATTTTGCGGTAAACATCGACGAGCTGGGTATGGGCAGCTCCAACAAAAATGATTTTGATAATAACGGCTCCACGATTACCGGTAGCCAGCTTGGATTTGTATACCGCTTAGGGTACATCTACGATCATAAATATCTTTTTGAAGCCGCCGGCCGGTACGATGGTCATTATTACTTTGCTCCCGGCAAACGCTGGGGTTATTTCCCCGCCTTCTCCGCAGGATGGATCATCTCTGAAGAAAACTTTATGAAAGACCATCCCTCCCCGCTGACCTATCTTAAACTAAGGGGTTCCTGGGGAAAATCGGGTAACCTGGCCGGTGCGGCATTCCAGTATCTGAATGGCTATAATTTATATGGCAACGCCTATGCTTATGGCAACGGTAATATGGTACAGGGTTCCAACATCACCCGGGAAGCCAATCCCAACATCACCTGGGAAATATCTACTAAAACAGATATCGGTATAGACGCTACTTTATGGAAAGGTTTGCTCACCCTGGAAGTAGATTATTTTCATGAAAGAAGAACAGGTATGTTACTGCCCCCGGCTGTAACGGTGCCCGTAGAATATGGCCTGAACCTCTCCGATGAAAACCAGGGCATTATGGAAAACCGTGGTATCGATATTTCCGCCGGTACCAGCCACCGTTTCTCCAATGGCCTGCAGGTTAACCTGAACGGCAATTTCAGCTATGCTAAAAATAAAATGATCCAGGTGTTTGAAACTTCCGCCACACGCAATAATCCCAACCGGAGCAGAACAGGCCGGCCCACCGGCACACAGTTCGGCTATCACGCGCTGGGATTGTTTTCCCTGGAAGATGATAAAAACAAAGATGGCATCATCAACACCGAAGATGGATATAACGTTACCCAGTTTGGCGTGCTGCATCCCGGCGACATCCGCTATGCTGATATAGGCGGCCCTGATGGTAAACCCGATGGTAGAATAGACTCCTACGATGAAACGGTGATCGGCAACCCGGTATATCCTTTCATCACTTACGGCTTCACCCCCAGCGCCTCCTGGAAAGGATTTGACCTCAGCCTGTTTTTCCAGGGTTCTGCATTGGCCAGCCTGAACATCCGCGGTTTTCAGACAGTGCCCTTTAACAACAACAATAGTAATTCTGCCTATGAATACTATGACAACCACTGGACACCCAACACCCCCAATGCAAAGTACCCGCGTGCGAACCAGTCGCCTTACGCCAATAACACACAGAACTCTGATTTCTGGATGATGAAAACAGGTTATCTCCGTTTAAAAACTGCCGTGCTGGGATACACGCTTCCAGCCAATATTTCCAAAGCTATGAAGATGCAGAGCGTTCGTGCTTATTTCTCCGGGCAAAACCTGCTCACCTTCAGCAAAATGAAATTCATGGACCCGGAAGTAGGCTACACCGACCTGGAAACAGCTTATCCTAACCAGAAGGTATTTGTGTTTGGGCTCAATGTCACTTTTTAGATTCATCCTGTTAAATCAAAATATTATGATCCGCTTCATACATTTGTTGTCCGCCGTCATACTGCTACTCAGTATCCTGTCGTGCAAAAAGGAATTCCTGGAAAATACCGACAAGTCGAAACTCACCGATGAAACCCAGTGGGGTACAGAAGGGAATGCTGATCTTTTCCTCAACGATATCTACAGCGCATTGCCCAACTACTGGAACCAGCCGGAAAACCTGGATAACTTCACCGACGACAACGACGCTGGTTTTTATTACACCTCCTACAACTGGAAACAAGGCATTGTGGAACCGTCTTCCAATGACTACACCATTTGGGGAGGCATCACCGGTTCCGGCGATCTGACCAACTGGACCACTATCTTTACCAATATCCGCAAATGCAACACCTTCATTACAGAAGTGCGTAAAAACGCGGCTAACTTTTCGCCGGAGTGGCTGAACAAACGGCTCGATGAAGCCCGGTTTATCCGCGCCTTTTTCTACAGCGAATTGTGGATGCACATCGGTGGATTGCCCATTATCACCGTTCCCGCAGACAGGCGCACAATGGACAGCGCTGCCATCTATACGCCCAGGAACACCTTTGCAGAGACAGTGGACTTCATCACCACGCAACTCGATTCCATCGCAAAAGACGGTTACCTGCCTGCTAAATACAACAAAGGCGATGCAGATGCAGGTCGTGCTACCCTCGGCGCCGCGCTGGCCTTAAAAGGATGGGTGGAACTATATGCCGCGAGTCCTGCATTCAACGCTCCACAACCAGCCGCAGGCAATGATCCGCACAAGATAGCCGGTTACAATAACTACGACGCACAACGCTGGGCAAAGGCCGCTGCCACCTTCAAACAATTCATTGATCTTTATGGCAACGGCAAAGCGTATGAACTGTTTCCCGATCCTTCCGCCATCTGGTACGAAGCCAATGAATACCATTCAGAAGTAGTGTGGGACCGGCAGGTAGTAGCCAACACCATGGGATCTTCCTTTGAGCAATACGGTGGTCCCGTGTGGATTAACGGCGCTTATTATACCTGGGGCAACTACAACCCCACGCAGGAACTGGTAGACCAGTTCAATATGGCCAATGGCAAGCCTATCACCGATCCCACTTCCGGCTATGATCCGCAGCATCCTTATGTAGGCCGCGAGCGACGCTTCTACGACTGGATTGTATATGACGGCGCCCCCTATAAAATGACCTGGATGGACAAAGCCGATGTCATATACACCCGCATCGATAAAGTACATCCGTCCAAAAACCAGATTGACTTTGGTACCGATGACGTAAGCAACACCGGTTATTATTTTAAGAAGCGGCTCAACCCACTGGTACGCCCCGGCGGTGGCGCAGTAAGCGGCGCCAACTTTATTTATTACCGCTACGCAGAAGTACTGCTGGGATATGCAGAAGCGCAAAATGAAGCCGCAGGACCGGATGGTACTGTATATAACGCCATTAACCAGATCCGCAAAAGGGCCGGTTTACCCAACCTCGCACCAGGATTATCCCAGGCGGATATGCGGGCCGCTATTTATCACGAAAGACGCGTGGAACTCTGCTTTGAGAACAAACGCTTTTATGATATCATCCGCTGGAAAACAGTGAGTACCGTGATGAATGTGGATAAACACGCCATGAAGATTACCAACACTTCTCCAAACGATAATGCGGGAGTATGGAAATACGAAATTGTACCACTGAATCATCCGCATGTGTTTACCGCCAAAATGTACCTGAACCCGGTACCACAGGACGTGATAGACCGTAACCCGAAGATTGTACAGAACCCGGGATACTAAGTAGTAAAAAGTTGCAGGCATGTCCTGCAACTTTTTGTTTTATCTTGTTCCTGCTAAACCCGGTAAACATATGGTACCAGTCAGGAATAGTTGGGTGGATAATCTGCGTTCGTTTATTACTCTTTTAGTTGTAGCCCATCATTCATCGCTGGCATACACCACGTTTGCATCTTTTAATAAAAGCGCCTATATCCTTTCTACCAACCCCGTGGTAGATACTGCGAGGTGGAAGGGGCTGGATATCTTTGAAGATTTTAATGACATCTTTTTTATGTCGCTGATGTTCCTGATCAGCGGCATTTTTGTGGTGAACAGTTTGCGTAGCAAAAGCATGGGGAAATTTATCCGGGACAGGTTTTACCGGTTGTTTATTCCTTTTATGATCGGCGTTACCCTGCTGATGCTTATCGCCTACTACCCTTCCTTTCTTTTGGCTACAGGGCAACACAATATAAAGGCTTATGTAATAGATTTTTTTACGGTAGAAGCGTGGCCGGTAGGACCGCCCTGGTTCATCTGGGTATTGTTTGTGTTTAACCTAGTTTTTGCCTTGTGCTACCCGTTGGTAAAAAACGGGGTGAACAAAGCAGGTAACTGGCTGGCGATGCAAAAGCAACGTCCGGGAAAATTATTTCTTTCCTGGTACATCTATACTTTATTACTCTATATTCCTGTTATCCAATTTGTATCCCCGTATGCATGGACGGGCATCGGTCCTTTCGATTTCCAGATCAGCAGGGTGTTCCTGTATGCCGGCTATTTCCTGCTGGGAGCAGTGATCGGCGTGCCAGGGCTGGCCAACGGCATATTTACAGATGGATCTGCCTTTGTAAAAAAATGGCCGCTGTGGGTAATCAGTTGTCTGGTAATATACGCCGGGCTGAAACTCAGTGAAGCCCCCATCATCCGGATGATCGGCAACCACCAGCTGAGCGAATTACAGGCCACCCTTATCTACAGGTTGGTATGGATATTATCCTGTACAATGAGCTGTATTGCTTTTTTAACCCTGTTTAAAAGTATCCTCAATAAAACAAACCCGTGGTGGGAATCACTTTCCGCTAATGCCTATGGTATTTACCTGGTGCATTATATTTTCATTGTCTGGTGCCAGTACAGTTTGTTGAATGCGCCATTACACGCGTTCGTGAAGTTCCTGATCACGTTTGTGGTAACGGCAGCGCTGAGTTGGAGCGTGGTGTATTTGGTGCGGAAAAATGGGGTGGTTAAAAAGTATTTGTAACCTATATTTTTGCAATGGTTTTATGCACATTTTTCTTCTCTTTCCTTCGTAATTCCTTATTTGTGCTGATATTATAGGCTTTCCCTTTTTCCGCCAGCAAAAACCAGCTGAGTGCGGATATGGTATTGTTTGAATGCAGTTCCAGCCTGATAAACAGTTCATCATTCGGGAATTCCTTATTGTGAAAGTTCTTCTTCGTAATTTTTTTTTCTTTTCATGATTAATCGTTTTCCAGATATTCTATAAAGAAATCTATACACGATTATTATAAAATCAGTACTATCAAATAGTAAATTCATCACGTTAATGATGTCTGTGATTTTGTTAATAATCAACATTTAACTTGTTGTAAGAGGAACGCATTTGTAGAGCATCTGAAGTTATCTATGGATATACCGGGAGATAAAGATTAACGGACACATGGGGACTTATACCCTCTTACCTCGCGGATGCTTCGCCGGTGCCCCGGACTTGCGTATACCATGCACAATCAATACTGTTAGCATGGACTCCCAATGCACTCCTGATGCACTATCAATGCACTATCAATGCACTATCTCCCCTCTGCAACCGGCTCACCTCGCTCTACCATCCCCCTCAACCCCTCCGTCATCCACACCCTTACCCCGCCCTTCGCATCCAGGTACACCAGGTACACATCCATACCTTTCCGCTGCTCCAGGAAGTGTTTCGTGCCCTCCACGCCCATCACCATAAAAGCCGTGTCATATCCATCTGCGGTGATGGCATCTTCGGAAAACACAGTAACGCTTAACAGCGAATCCGGTGTGGAGTACCCCGTTTTAGGATGAATGATATGCCCGGATATGGTGCCGTTCTGCTCATAATGATCGCGGTAATTGCCTGCTGTGGTAGCGGACCGGTTGTGCATCCGTACAGTAGCCAGCTGCTGATCAGGATGCAATGGGTTATCGATGCCAACAGTCCATGACACGCCGTTTTTAAGCCCTTTACAGCGCACTTCTCCTCCTATCTCTACCATGTAGTTGCTGATGCCGTTACGGTCCAGTAAAGCGGCTAAAACATCCACACTATAGCCCTGCGCAATACCATCGAAGTCCAGGCTCACACCTTCCTTTAATTTGCGCACGCCTGTTTCATCAAAACGGATATACGAAAAGCCTACGTATTGCAACAGGGAATCGGCCTTTTCCCACCACGGGGTATGTGTTCTTTTCCCCTGCCGGTAAGCGGCGGTGAGGGGCATTACGGTGGGGTCGAAAGCGCCACCGGTGGCGGCGTATATCTCGGCAGCTTTTTTTAATACCGGGTAAAAATAGGGCAGCTGGAATTCAAGGGAGGAGGCGCGGTTGAATAAAGAGATCTCGGAGTCTTTCCGGTAAATGGATAAGCACTGGTCGATATCCTGCAGGGTTTTGGTGATTTGCGGCGTAAAATCCCGCTGCTGCGCATCGGCATATTGAATATGCCAGGTGGTGCCCTGCGCGCTGCCTTCCAGGTGTATCAGCGAAGGAGCAACGGCGGTATGAAGCAGCAGCAGGATATAAACGGCGTACATCTTTAATTTTTAATCAGGTCCATAAATTCGGTGAGGTGATCGGTGTATACACTTCTCGGGCTGCTGTGGTATTTGTTGGCTACATAGGCGGCAAGGCCTACTACTTCTCCCATCATGCCACAGGTGCGCATTACACGGGTGCTGCCAAAGGCTACGTGCGTGGTACTGATATTCCGTCCTGCCATAAACAGGTTGCTGATATTTTTAGAATACAGGCAACGGTACGGAATGGTATACGGCGCTACCCTGATATGTTTGGTGCCGGCAAAAAACTCCTGTCCTTCAAAATATTTTTTGTTGACAGGATCCGGGAAATGCAGGTCGATGGTCCAGGTGGCGGTGACGGTGCCATCGGGATACATTTTGCCTTCCTGGATATCCATCTGTGTAAGCACATGATCACCGATGATCCTCCGGGATTCGCGTTTACCACCGATATAGGCTACCCACGCGAGTTGTTGTTTGCCGTATTTTTCCGGCTTGCTGTTTTTGAGATACGACCAGTTACCATAAATGGCGCGCAGGTTATGATCGCGGAGCTGTTCTGCTTCGGTGATGGTATTGAAATTACCAAAGCCGGTTTCCCACTCCCAGTCGGCTTTAGACGCATCGATATGATATTCGTCTGAAAACTGCAGCGCCCATGGCGTGGCGGGGAAGGAAGTAACGCTGTCTGTTGGCAGGGAAGCCCATAAATTGGAGGTACCCAATGTAAAGCTATCCGGCTTTTCCGCAGCGAGCGATTCGCCTGTTTCTGCCTTGCTTTCACGGCCCATTCTGAAGGCGGCGCCGGCAAGATATCCTACCGTACCATCGCCGGTACAATCGGAGAAGTAAGTGCCGGTAAAACGTGTTTCCTGGCTGTTGGCGATATCACGACCGGTAACCGCAACAATGCGGTCGTTCTCTTTTTCTACTTTGAACACGTAGGTATTGAGGAACAGGGTGAGATTTTTTTCTGCTTTAACGATATCAATTTTACGGGCATCGCCATATTCATTTGCATCTGGGTTGCCATTACCCGGATCGCCGTTATCCATTTCCCTTACAATACGGCCCAGTTTGGGATAGTAATTTTTGTCGATATCCCCCCTCAGGTGTACCCGTATTTCTGAGCTGTTGTTACCACCGAGTACAGGCCTGTCCTGGATTAATGCTACCTTCAAACCCATGCGGGCAGCGGAGATAGCGGCACAGGTGCCGGCAATGCCACCGCCCACTACTACGAGGTCAAAAGGCCCGGCTGCTTTTGGCGTGGCCGTTAAATGCAACAGGTTACGGCGTAATGCGCTTAATGCAGCGGCATCATCCGGTGGCGTGAACTTGCCGGTGGTGAATAACAGCGCATCACAGCGGCCATTAAAACCGGTGAGGTCGCGCAGGGCGATTTTTGCGGCGCCGGCAGGAACAGTGATCTCACCGCCATCGTACCATTTCCATTTGTCGTTGCCACTTTCGCCAAACACCGTTTTCACCGGCGCATCATTTATCACCACCTGGAATTTTCCCGGTCCTTTCGGGAAGGGGGCCCAGTCTTTGGTACGCACCCATACATGGTAAGTACCTTTCTCCGGAAAATTGACAGTAGTCACGGCATCTTTTACCGGGCGGCCCATGCCGTGCGCCATCAGGTAAGAGGAGCCCATTACGGGAAACGACTGCTGGTCAATTACCCAGCCACCTTTTTCTGCGAAGGATTCTGTTTCCACAAATATCCGCTGCTGCGCCTGCAGCCATTGTGTGCATACACACAACAACAGGATGATCAACCAGCTATTTTTCAGTTGGATGAAGCGTTTGTTCATATTCATGCATCTTAATTTTTACGGAATGATTCACCGGCTGCCGTTGTAACAGCAACGCATGGATAGCGGCTGCCCGTGTGGCATCGGTATTTTTTAACTGATCTGCCAGCTGCTGTATTACCGGCTCCGGCAAACCAGGAGTGGCCTGCAATGCAGCCAGTATTAAATGGAACTGTTCTTCGTTGGCGCTGCTGCCGGCGACGGCGAGTTGCTTCGCCATTGCAGCACTCAGCGGCACAGTGGCCAGCTTGCGCAGTATTGTTAATTGCAGGGGATAGCCGCTTTTAGTATAGGTATCCCACAACCACGATTGTGCTTTAGCGCCGGTAACAAAACCGGGATACACCTGTTGTAAGGTATAGCGTGCAATAAAAATGTTTTTGCCATTGATCAATGTACGGATATCTTTCTCAAAACCCGGCGCTATCCTTCCATTTTTATCCATGATTTTTTCAAGTGCCTTATACTGGTAAGTATGATTTTGGGAAGATAGAAAACGGTGCAGCAGTGAGGGATTGAGATACGTATCGGTGATGCGGGTAATTTCATCTGTTACCGGTCCGTGTGCAATATGCCACAACGTATAGCAGGTATATACCGCGCCGGAGATCACTTCATTTTTAATGGTTTTAAGCGTAGCGCCGGTACGGGCATCTACCGAATCGCTGAGATTTTCCGTTCCCGGTACAATAAGGTCGGTGATAGCCAGGTCCGCGAGCAATGAATTAGGACGCGCCAGTATGTCGTGCAGTTTTTCATAGTCATCACGTTTAAATTCCCGGTGATCCAGTTTCGTTAATACTTCCTTTGCGGGCAGGTCATAACGGATATAATTGCCCAGCAGATCCCAGTAAAGGTTGATGTATACCGGTTTACATTCTCCCGTATAACAAACAGGCGTAAAAATATTCCGGTAATAATACAGTGGTCTGTTATCAGCATCCAGCGCCAGTTGCAGCTCGTAAGTGGCCGTGTCGCTGATCCGGTATTTTTTATGCGTGGCAGCAACCGGCAACAACGACCGGTTACCCAGCACGTCTTTCAGGGTATCAGCGGGATTCATCCCGTTTGTTACCTGGCAACACCAAATCAGTAAACAGACCACTGTATATTTCATGTTCGTCGCTTATTTATATTCCAGCCATGCAGTAGCGTGGCAGTTTTTATTGGTAGTGAAACGGATCCACCGTGCCTCGAAACCACCGGGGAATTGCCAGTTCAGCGTTTCTCCCGGGGCAACGGTAACGGTTTTATAATTCATCCAGGCACCATTGCCTACGGGATCAATGTCTACGGTAAATTCAACGGGCGCGGTAGCATCATGTGACAACTGCAGCTGACGCTGTGAATAAAAACCTACCAGGTAAGGATCTGATGGTTTGCCTGCTTCCACTGCAGCATCTTTCCACGGACCGCCACGACCTACCGGCCGGCCCAGTTGCCATAGATCATCAATCGCGCCTGCCCACACCATTGCTTTTTTATCGGCCGATACAATGATGTGTTCACCGGCTTTGGTATCGGGGGCAATACCCGTCATTACCAGCAGACCGCGATAGGCGGCGTAGTCGTTGATCCGGAAAGGATGCGACGCTACCGGTCTTATTTTCGCATAGCCGTCGGCGTTTTCCGCAGGTAATTCATAGAAGGTGCCCATACAATTAAACAGGTCCCTTTCTGTTGATACCTCGCGGCAAATGCGCAAAGCCGCTTTGCCGGTAAGACCTGCAAAGGCTTCGTTGCCCAGTGGCAAACGCCATCTGCGGCCTTTATCGTCTACTATCAATACAGAGCCAGCTTCAATGGTCACTGCCTGTTGTGGGATAGCGAATTTCTGCCGGATAAAGTCCGCTGTTTTAGGATCATCTTTTTTCACGAGGTCCATGTTGGCATCCAGCTCGTAATAGCCTTCCACGGTAGCATCCCCGTTTTTATACGACTGTGCGAGTATGCCAAGTGCGCGGCGGTCGTCGCCGAGGCCATATAATAACCCGCCATTGGAAACGGCGTCCGTTACTTTGCTTAATCCGTTAAAAATCGCTGCCGGTGCTGTTTTGCGGGCATCATTGGCAGCATAAAAGAAATGCGCCGTTGCCACTACCGGTTGCGCGGCGGTAATACGGATCCATTCTCCCGGCATGTTTTCCGGGAAAATAATGTCGCCGGTTTTACCGGGTGCCACGGTTACTTTTTGTGCAATGCTCCAGATGCCGTCGCCCTTATCTGTTTCCAGCGTGAACTCCACGGGACGTTTGCCGTTATGGGTGATCCGCACGCTGCGGTGAGGCCATCCGGCAAAGAGAAAAGGTTCGGAAGGCTGCGATGGCGTTACTGCTTCGTTCAGCCACACAGCGCCTTCGGCGGTGTTGGGTCCCAGCTCATCGGGTTGTTGCAGGGAAGTAAACCATAGATTGGAATTGGATTGCCCTGGTCCTTCGATGTTTCCTTTGGCGGCCCGCTTGTTAAGAAACTCTTTTTGTGCGGCATCGTCACAACCAAACACCAGTTGATCCTGCCAGCGGGCGAAGTCGCCGATCACTTTCAGGTATGCACTACGGGGACGGATACCCGCAGTATGCCCGGTAGAAAACTGTCCGGGGAAATGCCAGAACAGGCCGTGCATCGTCATGAGGTAATCCGGCTTATTTTCTGCGCCGATGTCGCGGATACGCGGCCACTCGGTGTTCCAGCCATGCGCGCCATCGTAGCTATGACTGGCCTTTGGCAAACGGAAGAAGGACCATCTGCCCTGGTCGCGCAATCCGAGTAATACAGATTTATGATCCCAGCCCGTAGCCCATATGGGATCGGTGGCCGGATTTTTATTTCCGGAGATGCCACCCGGACCGGTAATTTCCGTGAACTGGTTCCGGCGTACAACTTTCCAGTCTTTCCCGTTCCATTCCGATAACGACCCCGCTTCAATATCAAACTGGGTCAGCGCTTTGGGTCCGGGTTCACCATTGTTGGAATAAATCATTACGCCCTGCCCGGAATACAAGCCTTTACCATGCGCTCCCGGCAATAAGGCGGAAGGTGTATTGGCAGTAGTGTCTGCGCCTTTTTTGCTTTTTACATTTCCATCTTCATATAATAAAACAGGTTGAAGGGTTTTTACATCTACTTCGTAAAAACCTTCTTCCATGGTACCATAATAAATTTTACCGGCAGGATCTGTAAGATGCCGTGCGTTACCGGTATGCCGCCCTGGCATGGCCGTGTAGGGTATGGTGCGCACCTGGCCATTTTCGCCGATGGCATACGGCCCTATAAACAACTGGTGACTTTCCGGATGAATCATCCGGTTGGCCGGTGTGCCGCCAATGCTTTCGCTGCGCACCACCTGTTTCAGTTCCGGCGTTATTTCATACAGTTTATCGGACGAGCCATAAGGCAGGTGCGGACCATAAGTAATTACCCACAACTTCCCCGCCCACGGCACTACTGCACCGGTGCCACATTCTCCTTCCTTGTTATACATGGCCAGCTGCGGATAAATACCGCTGAACGATCGCGGGGCTGCGGCTTTTTCACTTTTACACGCAGCTCCCGATATACCGATGGCAACTATTACTGCGGCCAGTCTATTCTTTTGTTTCATACGATCACTTAATAGTTTGGATTCTGGGTTAGGTGACTGGTCAATACTTCTGTAGATGGAATAGGCCACAGGTACTGGCGCGTGGCATCAAACTTACGCACGGTGATCTGTTTTATCAGGCCGGCGTTATACATCGCGGTAAAATCGGCTATACCATCTTCATCAATAGCAGGCGTTTGCGGGAAGAACCATAATCCCGGCTGCACTATTTTTGTACGCAGCTCTGCGGGTTCCAGCAAACCATAGTTTGCTTTGTTCAGCACTTTTTCCGCCAGCTTCCAGCGGATGATATCCATGTAACGGATACCTTCCAGTGCAAACTCCATTCTTCTTTCGGTACGGATAATTTTACGCAGGCTGGACTGATCCGCGGCGGTAACCGCAGGATACGCACTGGTATTGGTGTAAACGGTACCATAGGCGCGCGCCCTTACTTTGTTAATGGCATCGCGCACCAGCTGGTCCGTTTCTCCCAACTCTGTTTTGGCTTCTGCATATATGAGCAATACATCTGCAAAACGGATCACAATATTATCGGCTTCCATTTTCCAGGAGTTGAGGAGCCAGTCGCCATCGATACCTTTTTTCCACAACAACCCGTTGAAAGAGGCGTATTGTGCAATAGCACGGGTGTCTTTATTTTCCACGTATTTATTATCTGATACTGACCTCACTTTCAGGGAATCCGGATGCGGCTGGAAAACGTATCCCAGGTGCGGGGTCTGGAACTCCACGATGGTGGCGGCGCAGCGCGGATCGCGGTTATCAAACGGGCGGCGGGGATTAAATAAAGGGGATTTATCTACCGGTAATCCATCTTTACATAAAAAACTACAAAAGAGATCCCAGGACGGATCTTTGGCAGCCCAGCCACCGGCGATGCGCGACACATAATTCTGGCAGTCGTCGAAAGTAACTTTTAACGTCACTGATCTTGGCAGTCCAAAAACAGTTTCGGTAGAATTCTTTGTTTTCGACAGGAACAGGTTTCCAAAATTATCGTGCAGTTTATATACATCCAGATCGATACATGCTTTGGCAGCATCGCGTGCAACGGCCCAGTCGCCCATATACAGTGCAATACGTGCTTTCATGGCCAGGGCAGCGCCTTTGGTGGCACGCTTCAGTTCTGATGCGCCATAAGTAGTTTTTAAGGTAGCTGCGGCGAAATCAAAATCTTCATAGATCTTTTTTAACACCGTTGCTTTATCCATTTGCTTCAGCTGCAGCGCCTGGTCGATATCGAGTGTGGAGTCGGTATAAATGATGTTGCCGTAATGCGATAACAAACGGGAATACATACACGCTCTTACAAAGCGGGCTTCCGCGGTGTAGTTGTTTATCTGGTCGGCCGACAGTACCTTATTTGCGCGGGAAATGCTTTGCAGGATGTTGTTGGCGCGGGCTACGGCTTTGTAGGTATCCGTCCACCACTTCTTTACAAAATCTGTTTCACCATTGATGGTAGCGCCGGTAACAGCGGTGGTAACGTCGCGGTATATCCAGTCGTCGGTCCAATCGTCGTCGTCCTTCATCCAGAAATTGATTTTATACAATCCGTTGAGCGACATTTCTATTTCTTCCGCATTGGAATTCCAGGTTTCGCTGGAGCCGTCGGACAGCGGGTTCAGATCCAGGCTGCCGCAGGCGCTGAAGAAAATACAAGTGATGCCGGCTATGAGAATAAGTTGCTTCATGTTCGTGGAATTTAGAATTTAACAGATGCGCCAATAACATAACTGGTGGTAATAGGATAACCCAGTGATGGTTGTTCAGGGTCCCAACCTTTCGGGAAATTATGCACAGAGAACAGGTCGCTAACGCTACCGTATATACGAACGCTCTGAATGCGGATCTTCTTTACCCAGTCATTGGGCATGGAATATCCTACGTTGATATTTTTCAGGCGTAAATAGGCGCCGTTGATCAGCCAGAAGTCGGACATGGCGTAGTTATTACCTGCAGAGGTATTGGTATAGCGCGGATACCTGGCGGCTTTATTCTGTTCCGGCGTATTGTATTTGCTCCAGGAATTGCCATCGATGATAGCCGGGAAATTGCCAAAATTTTCATAGAGTGGCCGTACCATATCGGTAGTGAGGCGGGAGTTTTGTTTGCCTATACCCTGGAATACAATACCCAGATCCCAGTTGCGGAATCCGCCCTGCAAACTGATGCCATACTGATAACGCGGCAACGAACCACCCAGCAGTACGCGGTCGTATTCAGGGGATATTTTGCCATCGGGCACACCGTTGGGGCCACTCACATCACGATAGCGGATATCCCCGGGTTTCACGTTGGCATTGAGCGTTGCCGACTTATCCACTTCATCCTGTGTTTGATAAATACCATCAGATATATAGCCATACCATTCATTGAATTCACTGCCTTGTCTTTTTATAGAATCGCCGACGAATTGTGTTCCTCCAAGATTGCCCATTTTGGATACAAAGTCGGATACGTTCACGGACACACTATAAGTGAAATCACCGATGCGATCGTTCCAGCCCAGTTGTGCTTCCCAGCCGGTAGTAAACATTTTACCCGTGTTCTGGTAAGGATTGTCGAAGCCGATATAATCAGGGATTTCCAGCTCCAGCAGGATATCTTCGGTTGTCTTCTTAAAATAATCACCGGTAAAACGCAACCTGTTATCAAAGAAATTTACATCTGCACCCAAATCCCATGAGTGGGTGGTTTCCCAGGAAATATCACGGATGGCATATTGCCACTGTGCAGCAGATTGTGCAGATACGATGTTGTTGCCTTTATAAAACAGGGAATTATTTTCAAAGCGCAGCAATGCCTGGTAAGGATAGTTACCGATGCGTTCATTACCCAGTGAACCCCAGGAAGCACGGAGCTTTGCAAAGGATAACCACGGCGCGGTAGACTTCATAAATTTCTCTTCTGATATCACCCAGCCGGCAGAGAAAGACGGGAAAGAACCCCAGCGGTAGCCTGCGGCAAAACGGGAAGACGCATCATAACGGATATTTCCCTGGAACAGGTATTTATCTTTATAGCTATAGGTAACTCTTCCAAACCAGGAGCGGTATGCATTTTCATATGCGCCGCCACTGTTGTCGCGGAACTCCAGCGGGCCCAGGTTCAGGTAGGGATAGTTGCTGAGGATATATTGTCCGCGCGATGCACCCAGGTCTTCATTGAATGCCTTATAAAATTCATATCCGCCCATCAGGCTAAAGCTGTGGTCTTTGATCTGTTTATTATAATTAGCGACAAACTGGGTGGTGTAGCGGTAGCTATCGTTACGCGCTTCTTCCAGTTTGGTTTCGGTAAGACCTTCAATATATCCTGAAATAGCGTTTGGATTATTGAAAGCAGTATAGGGCACTTTGCGGGTAAATTTCTTTCCTTTATCAAAGTTGATAAAGGGAGATACGATACCGGAAATTTTCAATCCTTCTATGGGCGTAAAATCGATACCTACTTTTCCGCCAAGCTGGTTAAACCAGTTGTTGTTAAAGCCGCCATATTTTGTTTGCACGTACACGTTAGCGCCGTCTTTTCCCGCGCCGATGCGGCCATCAGACCACATGGCCGCATAAATGGGCGGCATGATGCCCATCTTGTACATCGGATCAATGGTCGGTTGTTTTACGATGGTGCGTTTGTAATTCACATCTACGCTGGCAGTGAGGTATTTATTGATGATGATATCGTTGTTGATGCGTGCGGTAAGCCGGTCGTACGAGCGGCCCTCGTACAGCGCGCCGATTTTATCATATACCAGCGATACCCTGGAGCGCAGGGATTTCCCGGCGCCGGCGATGCTCAGTGCATGGCTTTCACGGGGTGCGCTGTTGCTGAGGATTATACCTCTGAAGTCGGTATCGGGGTACTGATCCGGATTTTGCGCATGCAGTGCGGCATAGTTATCCACAATATCTTTGGTGTAAATAGGGTATTCGTTGGCGTTATTACCGTTGTCGTTCCACCGCAGCTCATTGGTGAGGCGCATATAGTCTACCGCATTGGCATAATCACGCAGTTTGGTGGGCTTTTCCACGCCGTATTCATAACTGTAGTTCAGATCCAGCTGCCCGTTCTTCGCACGTTTGGTAGTAACGAGGATCACGCCGGCGGCGGCCCTGGAGCCATAAATAGAAGCAGAAGCGGCATCTTTCAGTACAGAAATATTGTCAATATCATTTGGGTTGACAGAGTTGATATCATCAATGGGTACGCCATCGAGGATGATGAGCGGTGAAGCGCCGGCATCAGAAATAGTAGTGATCCCTCTTACGCGGATTTGTGCCACGGCGCCAGGCGCGTTGTTGGTGCGGGTAACCATTACACCCGGAACAGCGCCCTGGAGCGCCTGCGACACCTGTGTGGTTTTGCGGGAGGCGATGGCATCGCCTTTCACGGTAGACACGGCGCCGGTGAGGTCACTTTTTTTCATGGTGCCATAACCAATTACCACCAGTTCATCGAGGGCGGTGTTGGCGGCTTTGGTAAGACGGATGTCCAGCTTATACTGGCCGTTCACAGTAACTTCTTCTTTATTAAACCCGATATAGGAAAAAACGATCACGGCGCCATCGCTGATGTTGGTGAGCCGGTATTCGCCGGTTTCGTTGGTAATAACAGCGTTGCTGGTTCCTTTCTGCAATACGGTCACACCTGGCAGCGGTGTATTGGAGTCGTCTGTAACCCGGCCGGTGATGGTCATCTGCGGGATCATTAACTTCAGGATAGGAGGAAGCGTGAGCAGCTGTTGCTTCCTCACGGAGATGGTTTTATCCAGGATGGTAAAAGTCATCCCCTGGTCTTTCAGGGCAGCATTGAGCAAAACCGCCAGCGGCGCGTTTTCCACGGAGATGGTCACGGGCTTGCTGTTTTTCAGCAACAGGTTGTCGTAGAACACTACGTATCCCGTTTGTTTTTTGATGGCGGCAAACACTGATTTGAGTGATACCGACTTACCTGAAAAGCTTACCGTTTGCGAAAGGCCGGTGGCGCTTACGTTCAGGAGCAATAACGTGAACAGAATCGTTAACTTCATAGCTAACAGCATTTTGGTTGAGCATAGCGTGCGATGCCGGGAAACCCTGCTGCCTGTCCGGGAAATAACGCTCCGGGTAATAGCAACAGCTGGCCGGCTGCAAAGAGCGATACAATTAATTTGCATACATTTGCATTGTTTGGTTGAATGAATAAGGAGTCTTCGCCGACTTTTTTGTTTGTGTTATCCAGACGCCGCCGGAAATGTTATCAGCGTTTCCGGCTTTATTGTGCATAACAGGTAGAATACATAAACTTCAGGAGCCTATGCAGTGGAATTTGTGTTTCTTAGTTTAGTAGTAAATCAGTAACGTGGTTTTTTATTTCAGAACAATAATATTTTTTCCTTCTATCTTAAATTTTACCCCATTTTCCTCCAGTATTCCCAGCACCTCCGTTAAGGGCAAAGAGCGTTGCATGCCGCCGCCAAAGCTTCTTTCAGGAATCGCTCCTTCATAAGACACTTTAACGTCGTACCACTTTTCTATTTGCCGCATCACCGTAGGCATATCTGCATCGGTAAACTGGAAGAACCCGTTTTTCCAGGCAATGGTTTCATCGGTATCTATATTTTCAGTAACGTGTAATACTTCATCTTTCCCTACCCTCGCCTGCATACGCGGACGGAGTATGGTGGTGTTTTTCCCGGCAGCCACGCTCACAGCACCATCTACCAGTGTGGTGCGGATAGCCGGTTCCTCCGTATAGGCATTTATGTTAAACCGTGTACCCAGTACCGTTATTTCTGTGTTGCCGGCCGCCACCCGGAAAGGCATACTGGCATTGGCAGCTACCTCGAAATAAGCTTCTCCCTTCACCGTTACTTTTCTTTCCTTACCGGTAAAGGCCGCAGGGTAAGTAATGGCAGAAGCAGCGTTCAGCCATACCTGGGTGCCATCGGGCAGGGTAAGGTGGTACTGGCCGCCACGGGGGGTGGTCATAGTATTATACATGGCTTCGCCGTTACCGTTGCCCACATAAGCCAGTTCGCCGTTGGCCTGTTTGATGATTTTTACGGCACCCTGTTGGCCGAGCACGCCGTTGCCCGCACTGTCCAGCGCAATAACGCTGCCATCGGCCAGGGTGAGCATAGCGCGGTTGCTGCCGGGCATCACTTCATTTTTATACCGCTGCTGTTTGCTTTCCGCTACCGGCGCTGGCGCCGGCTGATGCTGCCATGCCCATACGCCGATGCCACCAAGCACGAGGATACTGGCAGCCGCCCACCATATTTTATGGTAGCGGGTACGTACCGGCACTACAGGCACTTCCGGTGCGCGGCCAAACATGGCTGCCACAATGCGGTCCGACATTTCATCGGGCATCATGATCAGCGGCACATGCGATTCCCAGGCTTCGCCCAATACTTCTTCCAGCACGGCATCATCCGTTTGCCGGCCGATCCATGCCGCCAGCTCCAGCTTTTCTGCCGGTGTACAAGTATTATCAAAATAGCGTGCTGCCAGGTAGCTGATCCTTGCTGAAATCATGCGGTGTTTTTACATTAATGCGGAATCTGTCTTACAATAGACACCTGAGCGGGAAAATATGACTAGTGTAATTAAAAATATTTTTTTCAGCGGAAGCCATCGATGATCATGAGCAGGCAGGAAGCGCCCGTAATGGAATGCAGGTGCGGCCCCAGTTGCTGACGGATGGTACGCAGGGCGGCAATCATATGGTTATTAACGGTAGACGGGGAGATATTGAGCTGCCGGGCAATTTCATCGTGTTTCAGCCCCTGTTCCCGGCTCAGGGTATACACCAGTTTTTGTTTTGGAGGAAGATGATCCAGCGCGTATTGTAACTTTTCCCTTACTTCCCGGACACTCAGGTTATCCGCGGCATCGGCGGGCGCGGCCCCGTTAGTCACCCTGGTGAGTTCGGCCAGGATCAGGGTTTCTTTCGCCATGCGCCGGAACGCATTCAGCGCCTGGTGTTGCGCCATCCGGTAAATATATCCGCCAAACTGTTCGATGTTCACCAGGTTTTCGCGGTCTTTCCACAACTTCAGGAATACATCCTGTATCACATCTTCCGTCATCTCCGGAGATTCCGTCAGCCGCAGCAGGAAGCTGTACAACTTATGCCGGTACAGGAAAAAGAGTTGAGTAAACGACTCTTCATGGCCCGCAGCAGCCCTTAGCAACAAGTTCTTCTCAATGTTTACATGCTCCATGAAACAGGAAAGTGGAATAGTTTTACATAACGTCGTGGTATTAAAAGTAAAGAAAATGATGGAACAGGGAGAAAAAAATAAAAAAAGGGCGGTCGTTGCCGACCGCCCTTTCCTGTAAATTCGTTTTTGTTACTATAATTCTCTTACCCAGATATTGCGGAAACTCAGCGGCTCGCTCTTATCGCCATGTGCCTGCAGCTTGATAGGGCTGGGACCATGCGCCTGGCGGTAGGCTGCCTGACCGATGTATTGGGTAGGGCCTTTCAGCTCGTAGCCATTTTGTACTACTACCCCGTTAAAGGTTACGGTTACTTTTGCGGGAGATGTCAACGCCCCATCTGCACCAAATACGGGCGCTGTCCAGATCACATCATACGTATTCCACTCCCCTGGCTTCAGGGTAGGGTTAGCCAGTGGCACGGACTGCTTGTAAATACTGCCAGCCTGGCCATTGGTATATGTTTTATTATTGTAGGAGTCCAGTACCTGTAATTCATAACCGGCATCTCCTTTACCGATGGAAGCCAGGAAAACACCGCTGTTGCCCCTGCCCTGACCGGTACCGGTGATATTGGCGGGAACGCGCCACTCGATGTGTAACTGGTAGTTGGTAAACGCTTTCTTTGTTTCAATATTCCCTACCTTCTTGTTCACCGTCAGAACGCCTTTGCTCACCAGCCATTCTGCGGGTTTCTCGCGGTCGTCGGTCATTACCCACTGATCCAGGTTGCTGCCATCGAACAGGATGATGGCATCCGAAGGCGCTTCACCACATTTTTTCCCGGGCTTTACTTCCGGTGGCACCGGGGTATACACTTCTGTATCTTCAGGCTTTGCTTTTTCCTGGGCATTGGCGGCGCCAATTCCTCCGGCCAGCAGCATGGTAACTAAGATTCTCTTTTTCATAATCAATATTTAACTGGAACTAATTTATGGGTCAAAAATGTAACCGGCGTCACAATAATATATAAAATAGTATCGGTAAGCAAGCATTTTTATGTCAGCGGCAGCCGGTTTGGTAACATACAGTTAACACTAAAAAACATTCTTTGCGGATTGATTACACTTAATTAATACGTGCTGTCATTACAAATGAAACGGGTTTTTCAGTTTATCGTACTATGCTTATCTGCCTTCCCGGTAATCGCCACCGCTGCGCAGGACACGCTGCAAATGCAGCTCGCCGCCGCCGGAAAGCTCAGCCAGGAATCACCGGATGCCGCCTTTCTTGCCCTGCGCAAAATGCATGATGCAGCTATCAGTAACAAAGATGAAGCCACTGCCGGCAAATGCCTCCGCCAGATGGGAAAGATCTGCTTCACCCTGGGCCACTACGCCAAATCGCTGGAATATTACCAGCAGGCGGCCACCCTTTTTACCGCCACCGGCCACAAAGCGGCCGAAGCAGCCGTGCTCAATGATATGGGCCAGCTGTATTACCGCAATATTAATAAGCCGGGCGCTAAAATGCAGTACGATAAAGCCCTCCAGCTGTACCGCCAGGTAAACGATCCCGCCGGCATGGCTGCCACCTATGGTAACATCGGCCATTATTATGAAAAGCAACAACAATACGACAGCGCCCGGTACTTCCAGCAACTGGCGCTGACCCAATACCAGGGCGCACGCGATACCTTTGGTATGGCCGGCATCTACGAAAACCTGGGCACCATTTATGAAGACCTTGAAAAATACGATACCGCACTATCGTCTTTCCGCATGGCCCTGCAACTTTTTGAAGCGGGCCACGAACGCATAGCAGGCATAGAAGTACTGAATAATATAGGAGACGTACTCCGCAAAACCGGCGATGTTAAAAACAGCCTGCCCTACTCCAGGGAAGCACTGGCCCTTGCACTGCAAACCAATAATAAATACCAGGAAGCGGCAGCCTGTAAAGACATTGCCAAAGCATTCAATCTCCTCGGACGGAACGACAGCGCCTTTTATTATATGGAGTACAGCCGCAAATGCCTGCTCGACATCTACTCAGCTCAAAACAACCAGCAGATGAACTTCCTCCAGATCCTGTACGACACCAATAAAAAGAACGACGAAATCCTCCAGCTGGAAAACAGCCATAAAATAAACCGCATCATTTACACCGCTGTAGTGATTGTGGTAGTACTACTCATCATCCTTTGCCTCCTCACCATCTCCCGCCAGAAGCTGAAGATCAGCCAGGCGCAGACCGTATCTGAACGGAATGCTGAAATAAACCGGGTGCAGAAAGACCAGCTGGAACTGAAAAGTAAACAACTGGCCACCCACACGCTGGATGTGATCCAACGGAACCAGTTCCTCGATGAGCTGCGTAACACCCTCTCCGAAATGGTGCAGGAAGATAAACGGGACCAGAAAAGACAACTGCAGCAACTGGTACTGAAAATTAACCAGACCGTGAATCACGAGAAACAATGGAAAGAATTCACCGGCATCTTTGAACAGGTACACCAGGTGTTTTTTGATAAACTCAATGCGTTGTACAGCGATCTTACCAACAACGATATCAAATTACTGGCGCTCCATAAAATGAATATGGACTCAAAAGATATGGCGACCATTCTTGGTATTTCACCCGACAGTTTACGGGTAGCAAGATATCGTCTCCGGAAAAAATTAAACATTCCGGAAGGCGATACGCTCAACACTTTTGTACAAAGCCTGTAATGCATAACGTTGCGGTAACGTTGCGGTAACATAATGGTAATGGCGATTCCTGTTACAAATAAATACTTAATTACCAATCATTTACATCCTGTTTGTATACGCTGATCACGCTTTGTTTACGGCGTTGTTAACGCTGTTTACGTTTTGCTTACGCTGCTTTTTTGCATTTTTTTTTGCAGCAGCCCACATTTGCGATGCAGTTCGCCACTAACACGAACGGCATCAAATTCACCAAAGATGAAGACACTTTTAACAACGCTTTTATGTCTGCTGCTGTGCGTCACATTTGCCAGCGCCGGCAGTCTGAAAGGACACGTGTACGATCAGAAAACGGGCGAACCGCTGGTAGGCGTCACTGTTGTAATGGACCAAACCAAACTGGTTGCCCTCACTGGTCTCGACGGTTCCTTTGAATTCAAAAAGATTACGGCAGGAAAATTCACCCTGCACATTTCCCATCTTACCTACAAAACATTAACAAAAGAAGTGACCGTACTGGAAAGTGATAACCCGGCGCTCAACATCTACCTCAGTGAACGCAGCAGCAAAAACCTGAGTGAAGTAGTGATTGCCGGCGGCACCAAAGCCTCTTCAGAAAACACGGCCCGCAAACTGGAACAGAAATCCATCCAGGTGATGAACGTAGTATCCGGTCAGGCTATAGAAGTATCGCCCGACCTCACCGTGGCGAACGTAATCCAGCGCGTTTCCGGTATCTCCATAGAACGCAGCAGCAACGGCGACGGACAATACGCCATTCTCCGCGGCATGGACAAAAGATATAACTACACGCTTATCAACGGGGTGAAAATACCCAGCCCGGATAATAAATACCGGTACGTGCCGCTCGATATCTTCCCGTCCGAGTTGCTGGACCGCCTCGAAGTATACAAGTCCTTAACGCCAAACATGGAAGGCGATGCGGTGGGCGGCGTAGTGAACATGGTGATGAAAGACGCCCCTGGCAAATTATCGCTCAACGCCAACGTAGCTACCGGCTACAGCCAGATGGTACTGGACAAAGGCTTTACTTCTTTTGATGCCAGCCACATACAATCCAAATCACCTTACGAAGCCCACGGTAAAAGCTATAACGCCACCCCGGCAGATTTTGCCACCGGCACACTGGACTATAAAAACAAAAACTTCGCGCCCAACCTGGTAGCAGGTTTATCCATCGGCCAGCGTTTCCTGCACAATAAACTGGGCGTGATCCTCGCCGGTAGCTTCCAGAATACCTATCGCGCCACTACCAGCACGTTCTATAAGAATGATATGGACACCGGGCATTACTCCGTGCTTACCAGTATGCAAAACCGGCAGTACAGCGAACAGCAGCAACGCAGCGGCCTGCATGGAAAGATCGACTACGTGTTTAATGAAAACAATAAGCTGTCGCTTTACAATGCCTACATGAACCTGCAAAGTTACCAGACCCGTGAAGGCATCACCACCAACTTTTCCGATGGCATATTTGATCCTGTGGCCGGCAATGCGCAACTGACGTTTGAAAGCCGCTCCAGGAAAACCACGCAGCAGATTTACAATTCCACCCTGCATGGTGATCATCATATCATTCCCGGTAAATTAAAATTGCAGTGGTCTGCCGTATTCTCCTCCGCCAAAAATGAGGTACCCGATAATACCACCATTGCATTAAACGGGGTGCGTAACAACTTCAAGGAAACACGTACCACTGTTGAGAACAATGGCACCAACCGCCGTTGGGAACGTAATACAGACGATGATATCGCGGGTTACCTTGATCTTACTTACACTGCCAGGATAGCCGGAACAAAAGTAGATTTCTCCGCAGGTGGCCTGTACCGCGACAAACAACGCAGCAGCTTCTTTAATAACTATACATTCAGACCTTCCAATATCAACGCATTATATGGTAAGGATTTTACCAGCTATACAGATATTGTATGGGAGATCCAGAATCCCGGCGGCGCAGTAGGCAACCCGCTTACTTACGATGCTTCCGAAAAAACAACCTCCGGATACGGTATGTTTAAATTCGAAGTATCCGAACTGGAAATAACCGGTGGCGTACGTGTGGAACATACCAACCAGGGCTATCATATGTTTTTTCCACAGGGAGAAGACCGTCCTACCGGCAGCCAGGCGTACACCGATGTGTTGCCCAGCCTGAACCTGAAATACGAATTATCCGAACACCAGAACTTGCGTGGTTCTTACTTCCGCTCACTGAACCGTCCCGGCTTCTTTGAAATTGTTCCTTCTAAAATTGTGCTGGAAGACTACCAGGAACGCGGTAACCCTGATCTGAAACGCGCTATCGCCGATAACTTTGATCTGCGCTATGAACTGTTTCCGAAACGTTCCGATCAATTACTGGTAGGCGTATTCTACAAAAGAATCCAGGACCCTATCGAAAATACCATCCGTGCAGACGCCACCCGTCCGCAGGACCAGTACTATTCTGCCGGTAACTTCGGTACCGCCCGCAACTACGGCCTGGAAATAGACTATATCAAATTCTTCAGCAAAATAGGTTTCAAAGCCAACTACACTTACACCCACTCTTCCATCACTACTTCCAAAAGTTTGCGGATAAGGGATGAAAAAGGCGACGTTAAAACCATCGCGGTAGATCAAACACGTCCGCTGTACGGACAGTCCGAGCATATCGGTAACCTCTCTGTATTGTACAAAGACATTCAGCATGGATGGGATGCACAGCTGGCCGGCGCTTATACCGGTCCACGCATCGTTACCGTTTCCCAGTACATCGACAATGACCTCTGGCAGAAAGGATTTATACAGATGGATGTTTCTGTAGAAAAAAGGTTCAGGAATAACTTCAGCATCTTCGCCAAAGCAGGCAACCTGCTGAACACGCCGGCAGAAATATTTATCAAAGGAACTGACCCTGCCAACACCAATATGCCGGGACAGGGAAAAGCCAATGAAACCCTGATCAGGAAAGAATATTACAAACAAACCTACCTGCTGGGTGTACGTTACAAATTATAAACTCATTCCAAAATATTCATCATCATGAAATATAAAAATATTCTCTTTTACGCTGCGTTGATACTGACCATTGTCAGCGGCTGTAAAAAAGCAAACAGCGATGTAGACCTCAGCGAAAGCATCATTGGCTCCGGCACCGTTCACGGCGATGTGTGGGGCATCTGGCCCAAAGGCAGCATCCAGCGCGTTTCCGGCGATATCACTATCCCGGAAGGTAAAACGCTGGTGATTGAAGAAGGCGTATTAGTAATCATGGATACTCTCGTAAAACCGGAAGTAATTGTAAAAGGAAACCTGTATTCAATGGGAACCGCTGAACAACCGGTGAGATTTACTATTGAAGAAAACTACCGCACCGACAGCCGCAAGTTTGGTAAACAATGGGGCGGTATCCTCGCGGCTAAATCCTGTGCAGAGCTGCTGTTGGACAATACCATCCTCGAATACGGCGGTGCTGTTACCACCGAGTCGTCTGCTTCTGTGAAACAGGGATTGTATAAAGCTGTGAGCGGCGAAGCATTACCTGCATTATGGTACAGCAATGTGAATGGTAAGCTGGTAGTGACCAACTGTATCTTCCGCAATTTTAATGAAGACTGCACCTACATTGAAGGCGGCAAACTTATCTTCTCCAATAATAAATTTTACACCACCGGTATCACCGGCGGAGAAGGTATTAACATCAAATCCGGTTGTATCGCGGATGTGAGTTACAATCTCTTTTACTCTACCAATACCAACGCGCTTAAATTATCCAACTCCGGCGAACGCACGCCACAGGCGCACGTAATTGCCTATAACAATACCATGCTCAACACCGGCTGGAGAAGGCCTACAGTAAAAGGCGGCTCCGTGTGGGTGGAAGCTACCGTGTTTGTGGAACTACACAATAACCTGTTTGCCAACACACGGTTTGGTATTAAGAGAGATACCAAAAAAGTAGAGGACAGTCGCTCGGTTATCAGCAACAATCTTTATTATGGCTTTAACCAAACTACCGTCGACCAGTTCCAGCCCGCAAAAGATATCATTAGCGGCGCCAATGATGTTATCGGTACAAAAGCCGGTGAGAATGATCCGAAATTTGTAAATTATCCGTTGAACACACCGACCGATAGCCCGGATTTTAACACCAGCTGGGACTTTCATTTACTGGCCGGCTCACCTGCGCTGGGCGCCGGTACCACTGCCTTTACCCGTAACTTCCCGAACGGACTGGTGCTGAACGGCATTAACTACGCCTCTCCTGCTCCTTCCTCTTTTATTGGCGCCTTTGGTACTAAAAACTAAAACAGCGATCTCACAGTAATGACTACACGCAATATATTATACTCCACAGCAGTTCTTCCCGGACTGCTGTGTTTTCTTGCCTGCGCAAGACCGGCAAGCCGGGCTAACGGACAGGCATACACGGATACCACTACTATTCAGCCCGCAGTAATCACCGAACAGGTAAAGTTTGATTCAGACGATCCTGCCATTTGGGTAAACCCGCAAAATCCCGCCCGGAGCCTGGTGATAGGCACTGATAAATCGGCCGAAGGCGCCCTGTATGTGTTTGACCTTGAAGGAAAGATTAAACAGGTGGTGCCCAACCTGCAACGTCCCAACAATGTGGACATTGCATACGGATTACTCCTCAACGGAAAACGTATAGACTATGCCGTTACCACCGAGCGCATCACGCATAAGCTCCGCTTCTATTCATTGCCCGATATGCAACCCATCGATGATGGTGGCATCCCGGCATTTGAAGGCGAAACCGGCACACAATACCGTGATCTCATGGGAGTGGCGGTTTACACTAACAAAAAGAACGAACACTATGTAATTGCAGGCCGTAAAACCGGTCCGCAGGATGGTACCTATTTATGGCAATACCGCCTTACCGATAACGGTGCTGGAAAAATAAAAGCCACGCTGGTACGTAAGTTTGGCCACTACAGCGGTAAAAAGGAAATAGAATCTATTGCCGTAGATAATGAAGCCGGCTATGTTTATTACTCTGATGAACAGTACGGCGTACGACAATATTATGCCGACCCGGAAAAAGGTAATGAAGAATTAACAGTTTTCGGCACCACCGGTTTTACAGAAGATCATGAGGGTATTTCTATTTATAAAACCTCTCCCACCAAAGGATATATCCTGGTATCTGACCAGGGTGCCAACAAATTTCATATCTTCAGCCGGTCAGGAACAACGCATACGTTGCTGAAAGTGGTGAAAGTAAGCGCCGGCCACAGCGACGGCTCCGATATAGTAAATGTGCCACTGAACAATACTTTCAAACATGGATTATTTGTAGTGATGAGCGACGACCGGACCTTCCATTATTATCGCTGGGAAGATATTGCCGGTAAAGAGCTGGAATCAGCGCCAATAAAAAAATAGTGTCCCATATATGAAATCTATCTTTCTCGCTTCCCTGTGCCTGTTTGCCGGTTTACACCTGGTGCAGGCACAGGATGCTGCTGTTACGAAAGCGCCCATCGCTGCAAAGCTGATCCGTGGCCCTTACCTGCAGGCAGCCGGTACACAGCAGATGCTGATCCGCTGGCGCACCGATGCATCTGCCCGCAGCCGTGTGAAATACGGCACCGCGCCGGATAAGCTGGACCAGCAGGCAGATGATGCCAACCTGGTAACAGAGCATAAAGTACTGCTTACAAACCTGCAACCCAACACCCGCTACTATTATTCCATTGGCGGCTATAAGGATGTATTGCAGGGCAACGCAGACAACTACTTTATGACCCTGCCCGAAGCCGGTAAAACAGACCTGTACCGCATTGCCGCGCTGGGCGATTGCGGCGACGGCTCTCCCAACCAGCAACTCGTAAAGGAACAACTGGTAAAGTACCTCGGCAACAACTACCTGAATGCATGGATATTGTTAGGCGACAACGCCTATCCCAACGGTACGGACGCGGAGTATCAGAGCAAGTTTTTTAATGTTTATAAAGATGACCTGCTGAAGAAATTTCCCCTGTTCCCGGCGCCCGGAAATCATGACTATCATGATACCGATATCTCTGCTGCCTTTGCACAGCAATCGCACCAAACAAACTACTACCAGAACTTCTCCATGCCATCGGAAGGAGAATCCGGCGGGTTGCCTTCCCACTCGGCTTCTTTCTATTCTTTTGATATCGGGAACATCCACTTCCTGTCGCTCGACAGCTACGGTAAAGAAGACAACGCTTACCGCCTGTACGATACCACCGGTCCGCAGGTAACCTGGATAAAGAAAGATCTCGCTGCCAATAAAAACAAGGGTTGGGTAATTGCCTACTGGCACCATCCGCCGTATACAATGGGTTCCCATAATTCTGACGAAGAAGATGAACTGGTACACATCCGGGAAAACTTTATCCGGATACTGGAACGCAACGGCGTAGACCTGGTACTGAATGGACATAGTCATGATTACGAAAGGTCCAGGATGATCAAAGGACATTATGGCCCCGCCAACAGCTTTGATCCGGCCAAACATAACGTAAGCAACTCTTCCGGCCGCTACGACGGCGGCAACAATTCCGCACCGTATATCAAAGACAGCATCCGTACCACCGGTACTGTATACGTAGTGAGCGGCTCCGCCGGGAAACTGGGCGGCAAACAAACCGTTTACCCGCATAACGCCATGTATTTTGCAGATGCAGAACACGGCGGCTCCAGCATACTCGAAATACAGGACAACCGCCTGGATCTGAAATGGATCTGCGCAGATGGCACCATCCGCGACCAGTTTACCATGATGAAAAACGTAAACCGGAACACGGATATCCGGATCAAAAAAGGAGAAGTGGCCACATTAACGGCTTCTTTCATCGGTACCTACAAATGGAATAACCGTAAGGAAACCACCCGGAGTATTACCGTAACACCTACCGCCTCTACCACAAAATATACCGTAGCAGATGCGTACAATAATGTAAAAGATACCTTCACCGTATATGTATCGAAATAAGATCATCTGGCTGTTATTCAGCCTGCTGGTAGCTTATAGCTTTACACCCTCCACGGACGATCGCGGTGTTACCCATACTATTGCCATTTTCAGGGAAGGTGCCAACGGATTTTCGGCGGCTTCCCTGGAACTGGAACAAGCCATACAGGCGATTGATAAAGATGATACGGCCAGCATTACCGCTGCCAGGGAAGCACTGAAAAAGTGCCGGTTACAATATAAAAGGATTGAGTTTTTCCTCGATTACTTTTTCTTCTCTTCCGCTATGGTGTATAACCGCCCGGCCAAAACGGAAATAGATGAACCTTACATGGAATACCAGGCGCCATCAGGGTTACAGCAGATAGCGGTACTGTTGTTTGAGAAAGATCCTTTCTCCCGGAAAAAAGAACTGGTAACAGAAGCACTGGTAATCCGTACCGCCGCTGCTGATCTTACGTCGTTGCTCTACCAGTTCACCACCAGCGATAAAGCCATTATGGAAAGTATCCGCCTCGAACTGGTACGCCTGTACGCAGGAGGCATCACCGGCTACGATGCACCGGAATTAAAAACAGGGATCGCAGAAACCACACAATCCATGCGAACCATCCAGGCAGTGATGGAACCCTGGCTCAGCACCTCTTCTCCCGAAACAAAATCCGTAGCACATTACCTGGCCCTTTGTATACAATACCTTGACGCACATCCCGGCTTCGACGACTTCAACCGGCTGGAGTTCCTTACCACCTGCGGCCTGCCCTTGCAGGAAAGTACCGGCGCACTCATACGTGCGTTACAGTTAGACCTGCATACCCGCAGCGCGCTCAACTACAACGCACCCAACCTCTTCAGCAAAGATGCTATAGACCTCAAAGCATTTACTAACGGCGCCGTATATACGGAAAAAGAAAAGCTGTTAGGGAAGCAATTATTCTTTGAAAAAGCGCTCTCCGGTAACAACACCCGCAACTGTGGTACCTGTCACCGCCCGGAACTATACTTCAGCGATGGCCTGCGCACCAGCATGGCGCTGGATAATAAAACGACGGTAAGAAGAAATGCGCCGGGCCTCACCTATTCTGCGTTCCAATACGCACAGTTCTGGGACGGCAGAGCCGGTACGTTATCAAAACAAATACTGACCGTAATCAGCAACCCCGAAGAGATGGATGGCCATCCCACTGTGATCATCAGCCGGCTAAAAGACAGTGCGCATTACCGCAACGCCTTTGCTGCCGCCTATCCTGAAGACACCGCCGCTGTAACCATGCCGCACCTGGCCACCGCTATCGCGGCGTATCTAAGTACCCTTGCACCCATGAACAGCGCAATGGATGAATATTTTGCCGGCAACAAAAACGCATTGACACCGGCACAGATCCGGGGCTTCAACTTATTTACCGGGAAAGCGCAATGCGCTACCTGTCACTTTGCACCACTGTTCAACGGGCTCACACCACCCTTGTACCAGTTCACCGAATTTGAAAACCTGGGCATGCCTGCTAACGACGATCTCCAACATCCGCAACACGATACTGATGCCGGCAGGTTTGAATTTTTCCCGATCGCATATTATCAGCGTGCCTTCAAAACACCCACGGTGCGTAATAGCGCTATGACCGCCCCTTACATGCACAACGGCGCGTTCCGTGACCTTGAAAAAGTGATGGAGTTTTATAATGCCGGCGGCGGCAATGGAGTGGGTATGACTGATCTGTATCAAACGCTTTCTTCCACGCCGTTGCATCTCAACGAAACAGAGATCAGGGACCTGATTGCGTTTATGCATGCGTTGACGGATAAGCCCATCGCAAAGTAGCCTGGTATTACGTTTTAATGACAAACATCCCCCTCCCCCTCATTCTTTGATTTATACAACTCTTTCTGCTATTTTCACAATTTCCGGATCAGTCGTTCCCCCTACCTTTGATCCATCAAATCATAAAAAAATGGAAACAACACAAATATCTCCCGCCACCACCTTTCTTTTAGGAGGTGAATTCAATATTAACCGCGTGGGTTACGGCGCCATGCAACTAACCGGCAACGGTGTGTTTGGTGATGCAGCCGACCGTCCCAACGCCATTAAGGTACTGCAACAGGCAGTGGCTTCCGGTGTAAACTTTATTGATACCGCAGCGGCTTATGGCCCTGGTACCAATGAACGCCTCATTGCAGATGCCCTGCATCCATATCAAAAAGGGCTCATTATCGCTACCAAAGGCGGCTTCCAGCGCCCCGGACCCAACCAGTGGATACCTGATGGCCGCCCGGAATGGATTGCCAAAGACATCGATGCCAGTCTCAAGAACCTGAAAACAGATGTGATAGATCTCTGGCAGTTGCACCGCATAGACCCCAACATCCCGGTGGAAGAAACCCTGGCGCCGGTAGTGGCCGCCGTGAAAGCGGGTAAGATTAAGCATGTAGGGCTGTCTGAAGTAAATATTGAGCAGATCCAGCAGGCAGAAAAAATACTCCCCATTGTATCGGTACAAAACCTGTACAACCTCGGTAACCGCCAGTGGGAATCCGTACTGGATTATACTGCTGAAAAAGGCATTGCCTTTATTCCGTGGTACCCGCTGGCTTCCGGTCCGCATACGCTGGAAGAAAAGATCAGTAAAATTGCCGGCCGCCACAACGCTACCACCGCGCAGATTGCGCTGGCATGGCTGTTGAAACGCGCCAGCAATATCCTGCTGATCCCGGGAACTAAAAGCATTGCCCACCTGGAAGAAAATCTTAAAGCAGGAGCAATTGAATTATCTGAAGAAGATTTTCAATTACTCAGCAAATAACAATCAGGTGATTTTAAGAAAGGGGAAGGCGTGGTCGCTTTCCCCTTTCTTATTTAAAGTCCGTAAGCCGGCTTCAGGAAAACTGCTTACCTTTGGTAACTATCTGTTCAACCTTACCTGGAGGCCGCTACTAACCTCCAGATAAGTTAAAATATATGCAAGTGGATAAAAAACGTCATCCTTCACCGGAAGCATGTGCCGCCTCTCTCGCAGCAGTGGGAGACGCGATGTACGCCATCGGTGGCAAGTGGAAACTGAAGATTATTGTGGCCCTTATTGACCACAGGCGGCGGTTTAATGAACTGCAGCGTTTAGTGGAAGGGATTTCGGCAAAGGTGTTGTCGAATGAGCTGAAAGATATGGAGATGAACGGTTTTGTGAGAAGAATACCGGTAGCGGAAGGCAGTACCCTTATGGAGTACGAGCTTACTGACTACAGCGATACCCTGGGAGATGTGCTCCATTCATTAACCGTATGGGGAACAATGCACCGGAAAAAGATCACAGGGCGCAGCATGGAAATACCCGCCCTGGAAGTGGCATCAGTTGATTAGCGTGGCTTTCACGGGCAATTGCAGCTGATAGCCTTTGCTGCCCATGTATACATATCTTTTCACGGCTGTAAACCGTATTTTCTTTTTGCCTTTCAGCAGGCTTTTCACTTCATCCGGAAGCCGGTCGGTGTCCGTAGCGGTGGCGGTTCCTTTTAACGTGATCACAATATCACGGAAGTACTTTTTATCGCCCGCAGACACCGTGTACCCGCTGCTCCAGCTGGATAACCCTTCTTCTGCTTCTGTTCTTTCCACACCATAAGCGGCCATCACCTGCTGGTAACCGCCGTTGATACCTGCAATCAGGAAATAGTCCCCATCGAACGGACCGCCACCGGGTCCATTACTATGTTTAATCATAAACGCATACTGATCATTGCCTATCAGTAATGGCTTTGGCGTAGGGCATTTTGAAAAAGCGCCATACGCTCTGATGGCTGGTTGAAACATCCGCAGCTTCCAGCCTTCATCGGTGAGCACAAACTTGGCGAGGCCCAGTAAGCCGCCGGTGAAGCGCGAGGTCTGGAAACCTTCTTCATCAAATACAGAATGGTTAAAGCTGATCACTTTATACTGCAACCCCGTGGAGTCTTTAAAGTCCATTTCGTTGATCAAACGGGTGGCCACGCCTTCAGGATAAGGGAAGGCGGGATTACCATCTTCATTTACATCCGGGTAAGGCTTCGGCTTACAGGTTTTACATTCCCAGTTGATCAGTTCATTCCGGTAATTATCTTTAGTAAGATTATAATATTTTCCTGGGAACAATTGCAGCAGTGCTTTCTGTGCATTAAAAGTACCTGCCAGTAACAGGGTGCGGTTTTGTAAAATAGTATCGGGCACATTCTTCTTTTTCAGGTATTCATCCGACTGCGCAAAACTGGCAGTTATCCATCCCGCCAGGAGGCATACCATAACAAACAAACGTTTCATCATAACTTTAAGCAAATATCTGTGCCGGCAAAGGTAATACTCCCGGCGCAAAAACGATATCCGGGGAAAACAGTAATTTAGTTTCCTTAATCCTGTTAACTGATTACCACGATGAACCGCTTCGACCGCTTAACCGCCATCCTCATACATCTGCAATCCAAAAAACTGGTGCTGGCCCAGGAAATTGCCGACCGCTTTGATGTGAGCCTGCGTACTGTTTACCGCGACGTACGTTCGCTGGAACAGGCCGGAGTGCCTGTTATCGGCGAAAAAGGACTGGGTTACTCCATTATGGAAGGTTATCGCCTGCCACCGGTAATGTTTACCGAAGAAGAAGTAATTGCTTTCCTGATGGCAGAAAAAATGCTGGAGCATCATGCCGACCTGCAAAACAGCGAGCGCTTTAAAGGCGCGATGTTCAAAGTAAAAGCCGTGCTGCGCAATGCACAGAAAAAAGTGCTGGAAGACCTGGAAGAAAATATTGCCGTTAGGCATAAAGTATCCGAACATAATCACCTGCTCAATGATACCCTTCCCCTGCTCATCAGGGCAGTAGGTGAAAAGACAGTGCTGCATATCCAATATGCTACCGAAACCGGCATTAATGAAAGGGATATAGAACCTATCGGTATTTTCCGGGAAAACGGCAGCTGGAATGCCATCGCCTTCTGTGCCACCTCCAAAAAGTATCATCCTTTCAGAACAGAACGGATGCTTTCTGTAAAAGATACCGGCCGGCCATTCCACCGGCAACACATCTCCCTGACCGAATACCTGGCAAACAAACCTAAAGATAACGGACAGTCGTTCCCGGTAGTGATCAACGTGCATAACGATATGGCCCGGTATCTTACAGAACAGAAATATAACTACGGCTTTAACAGTGAGAAAGCAGGTAAAACGCACACCCGTATGGAATTTGAGGCGCCCTGTATACAGGCATTTTCCCGGTGGTATATCACCTTCGCTGATCAGGCCGACATTATTAGCCCTGCTTCCCTTAAAACCCTGGTAAAAGACCGGCTGAAGGAAATGCTGAAAAAAGTTTCCTGACCCGTTTTCCCAACTGACATACCGTTGTCACACCCCACCGGTAATTTTGGAATATGAACAGTCAGCAGATCATACAACACCGGCTGCATCAGCAGCAGCTCCTCCATTCCCGTTTTACCCGGCCCGCCGACCTGGTACGCTGGATGGGCTGCATACAGGCCCAGGATTATGCAGGCGCCAAATGGGCTATCGGCAACCGTATTAAAGGCACTACCGACGCCTCTATTGAAAAGGATTTTAACGATGGAAAGATCCTGCGCACCCATATCCTGCGCCCTACCTGGCACTTTGTGGCGCCGGAAGATATCCGCTGGATGCTGCAACTGACCGCTCCCAAAATAAAAGCCTTTAATAAAAGACTGCACGTAAAACTGGGCATTTCCGACAAAGACCTGAAACGGAGCAACAACATTATCACCAAAGCGCTCAGCGACCATAAATTTCTCACCCGCACAGCCCTTCTTCCATTGCTCGCCAAAGCGAAGATCAACACCGATGATATCCGGCTGGGATTCCTCCTGATGGATGCGGAGCTGGAAGGCCTCATCTGCAGCGGCCCCCGCCAGGGAAAACAATTTACCTATGCGTTGCTCTCCGACCGCGTACCCGATGCGCCTGCACCTGGCCGCGAAGAAGCTATCGCCCGCCTCACCCTCTGCTACTTCAGCAGCAGAGGCCCCGCCACCATCCAGGATTTCCAGTGGTGGAGCGGGTTAAATATCGCCGATATCAAAACAGGACTGCACCTCAACAAAGAACAACTTTCCCATACCGTTGCTAACGGGCAAGCCTATTGGTTTGCTGCCGGCGCACCGGCAAATAAACGCACGGTTTCCTCCACATTCCTTCTGCCCAGTTACGACGAATACGCTGTGGCGTATAAAGACCGCTGCGATATCCTCCCTGCTGAGCACCAGTCCACCGCCGGTTATGGCATCTTTAAACCTGTAGTGGTGGTGAACGGGCAGGTGAGCGGCATCTGGAACCGGAAAGAAAGCAGTCAGCATATTACTGTGACCACACAACTGATCTGTCCCGGTAAAAAAGCAGCAGTAGACACCGCAGCTGCCGCCTATGCGGCTTTTATGGGGAAGAAGCTGCAAAGCATCACCTCCATATAAAGCCCGGTGACAAAAAGTGCCTGATATTTGGTTACTTTGTTTGACTATAGACTCATATTAAGAAAACGATAACCAGATTATCAGATGATAGACGATATTCAACTTCAGCTAAGAACGGTGAATGTAACCCGCTACGTAACACCGTTACGTGAAGGTGGTTCGCTGCCGGCTATCGCCGAAGCAGACGACGGATTCCTGTATGCCCTGAAGTTCAGGGGCGCAGGCCAGGGCGTAAAAGCACTCATCGCAGAATTAATCGGCGGCGAACTGGCCAGGATACTCAAACTGAAAATACCGGAACTCGTATTTGCCAATCTCGATGCTGCTTTTGGCCGTACAGAACCCGATGAAGAAATACAGGACCTGCTGAAAAAAAGTGTGGGCCTCAATCTTGCGCTGCACTATTTATCCGGCGCTACCACCTATGATCCTACGGTAAATACCATTGATGCGTTAACAGCGTCGAAGATCGTGTGGCTCGACTGCCTCCTGACCAATGTAGACCGCACCGCCCGCAACACCAATATGCTGATGTGGCGCAATGAACTGTGGCTTATTGATCATGGCGCCTCCCTCTATTTCCATCACTCCTGGCAAAACTGGCAGGAACAATCCCTTCGTCCTTTTGTACAGGTAAAAGATCATGTGCTGCTGCCACAGGCCAGTGAGCTGGAACAGGTAGATGCCGCTTTCAACCTGATCCTCACGCCGGAGCGGATACGCGCCGTTGTAAACATCATCCCCGAAGAATGGTTGCGTAGTGAAGATAGCAACGATGTTACACCGGAAGAAAGACGCCAGGTATATTTTGAATTTTTAACAAACCGGATCAGCCACTCCGGAATTTTTGTAAAAGAAGCACAACATGCAAGACAATCACTTATATGAGTACGCTGTAATACGGGTGGTGCCAAGCGTAGAGCGGGAAGAATTTCTGAATGTTGGTGTTATTCTCTATTGCAGGCAACAAAAATTTTTACGGGCAGTATATACATTGAACGAAGAAAAACTACACGCACTTTCTCCGGAAACAGATGTTAACACCATCCGCCCCTACCTGGATGCCTTCGTGGAAATTTCCAAAGGCAGCAAAGCAGGTGGCCCGATCGGGGCGCTGGATCTCGCCAGCCGCTTCCGCTGGTTAACTGCCACGCGCAGCAGTGTGGTACAAACATCGAGGGTGCATCCCGGGTTTTGCAGCGCTGATGCGGAAGATACGCTGATGCGGTTGCACCGGCAGCTGGTACTTTAAATAACGCAAAAAATGCAGATGCCGGGTAAATAACCCGGCATCTGCATTTTAAGGCAATCGTTATTTTGTTCCGAGATTTTTACGGACCAGCTGCACAAAGGCATCTGGTGTAACTACCCTTACATTTTTGTTCAGGCCGGCTATTACTGTACTTATGGCCGACATATCTTTTGTCCAGGTATGTACAAACACCAGTGTATAACCTGAACGGCTATACGGGTCTGCAGGTCTGGCGTTGATGTTACTGATCACAGTAGCTTCTTCTTCCAACCCGGCCCATAGGTTATCGCCGGCTTCTATAACAGGTTTCCCGTTGGCAGAAAAGCGGATACTGCCACCGGGCGCTTCTCCGTAACCGGTATACAGCAGGGCATCTATATTAGGTTGTGCGAGATATTTATCCCACAGATCCATTCTTTCCAGGGCGCCCTGATCCAGGATATTCACGATATTCAGATCGGATTTTGCCATAAAAGTATTCAGGCGTTGCACGTACTGATCGAGTGCGGCGGCCGGCATTTTGCTGGGAAAAGTATATCCACTTCCACTTGGTCCGGCTACAAAAAAGTCCCTGCCTTTATCTGTATTAGCTGCCTTTTCATAGTACCACCGCATGGCGGCAGGCGCCAGGTCCACCAGGGAAGGGCTGATAGTATAGCCCATATTGAATGTGCCTCTCAGCGGATGGCTGAAGTATTGCTGCATGCTCCACAGATCGTAGCCTACATTATCGCCATCACTCAACAGGAAAGTAACGTAGTGTACATTTTGTTCTGCCGCCGGTGTGGTGCGGCCCTGCTGTTTCAACGGCGCTTCGTCATACACACTGCTCAACGGCGCAAGATTAGCGGCCAGGTCTGTTGGCAACATTACAACGCCGGCAGCAGCTGCATTTGCCACCATCGAAAATTCTTCCTTCCCGTATCCGAAGCAAAAGGCTTCCGGTTGCAGGGCTTTTAGCACATCGACGCGCCAGGGCGTTTCGCCGTCGTAAAAAGTAAACGCATTGGTGAGCGTAATGTAATCCCGGAGGTGGTGATCAATAGCAGGGTTCTGTTCTGCTGCCAACGAGCGGCTGAATGTTGCAGGATAATGTTCCCATATCCACTTCTCATCACGTGCACGCATATCCGCTTTTTTTATCTTTATACCGGCAGTGATAACAGCCGTTTCCAGGCTGGCATCCACTGCAATGGCATTCATAGGTCCGCACAGGGAATTTGCGGCAGTGAGAGAGCGGATATTTTTAGTGCGGTTGTACAGCACATAGCCACTCACTTTAGGGGCGAAGTGCCGGAGTAGTTCCGCCCATGACGTATAGTTAGTAATCCTTATTTTATATTTTTCGGAAAGATAATTTTTCCATACGGAAGAAGCGCCTCCCTCATCAATATAGATCTGTTCACCGGAAGTTTTCGCTACTACTCCCTGGAGTGTGGCGATCAGCACTTTTTGTTCGGCGGTGAGCGAGCTGGCCGGGATCACACACAGCGCTGTGAGGGCAGCGCCCTTCTGATGGAGTACCCCTTTCTTCAATACAACGGTATCTGCTCCCGGTGGTGGTACTACGGCTACTTCGGTAGTATTCTTTTTGCCACAGGCCGTAACAACGGCCAGCATGGTGGCTATAAAAAAGATAAAAGTATGGCTATTTCTCATATAAGAAATGTGATCAGTTGGTGATAAAAAATAAATAGAAACAGTGTGGCATTTGCGTTAAAACACCTGTACTTCTGCGATGTTGGTGCTGGAAGTGCCGTATACTTTTGTTACGGTGAACTTCACGTACCGCGCCTGTTTTAGCGTAGATACAAAATATTTGTACCAGGGCTGACCGGGATCATGTGGTACATCTTTTAATACAGCCACTTCTGTCCAGGTGGCATTATCCGTACTAACGGAAACGGTTATATCCTGGGGTTGACCATGACCATCGGTTTGCCAGCTGCCCTCAAAATAACGGTCCATGATACCGATACCATGTACCGCTTTCTCTTCTCCCATATCTACTATAAAATAATGGGGAGGACCGGGCTCACCACCCGACCATTTGGAATTCCAGAAGGTGGATGGATCATTGTCTATCGCTCTTGCGGCCAGCCCGTTTCCACCGCCTTCCGCTGGTTCTTCCGTGGAAAAACCAGCAATGGTCCACTTAGCCTGATCATAAGGTATCATGCTGTTCAGATCCGCTGTAGCATTTACCACATAATAAGTAGTTTGTTGGTAGGCACTGGCGTTGGCTCCTTCAATGCTTTCAATACTAACGGGGATCATATAATCCTGGAAGGGATTTATTTTTCCTTTGGCGTGGATTGCCAGTCCTGTTGCAGCAGTAATAGAAGCGCCTTTAACAATAGTAGCAGTAGCAGGCATTTCGTAACTGCCTTCAGGTAATACGCGGTAATCAGTGCCATTCTGTTCATTGAAGAAAGCCACCTTTTCCGGGTCTGCCCTGAAGTGTACCACAATATCACTTCCCGCTACCGCATTGGTCACAGTAGCATATTCAGCGCCGGTTATAACCGCGCTCACCGGTATGGTGTAAGGCGTATCTGCCATCTCAAACGTTACCTTTACTACACCCAATGCGTTGGGCATGTACACAGTTGACGTGGCGACACGATCTTTCTTACAAGCGGTGAAAACAATAAGACCTGTGATGAGCAGGAAAAAAATATAGCTGGATAATCTGTTCATAAAATCGGAATTAAAGAAGGTTGCTGCAAAAATCAATACCCGGGATTCTGCCCGTTCTGCCAGTTGTCTTCCCCACCGCTCTGGGCACGGATCGCCGGATTACGGTCCAGTACATGCTGCGGAATAGGCATGATGTACATCTTTGGCAGGAACAGGCGGTTGCTCACATTCACCGGCGTATAAGTGAGGGTAGCCGTTCCCGTTATAACCATGCCTTTTTCCGGCCGGTTTAACACACCTGTTGAACCATCCATCATACGGTCCGCTATTTTCCAGCGCAGCACATCCCACCAGCGCCTGTCTTCAAAAGCCAGTTCCACCCTGCGCTCACGGCGGATGATATCTCTCATCTGCTGTTTATTCACTGTTCCGTAGGTGGCTTCCACTGTGGGCAGGTTACCGGCGCGTGTGCGCACCTTGTTCACCGCCGCCAGCACTTCCGCAGTAGGTCCGTTCACTTCATTTTCTGCTTCTGCGAAACTGAGTAACACTTCTCCAAAGCGGAAAAACATATAGTTCTGATAAGAGGTACTGTTGGCGCGGTTATCACTCCCCAGGATCTTTTCGTCCAGCCGCTTGCAGGCATAGTAACCAGTATGGGTAACATCACTGGTATATCCCAGATCAATTTCATTGGCAGTTTTTCGTCCGAGCCCTACTACCATGCGAAGGGTATCACCCTGCCAGGGCGAACCATTAAAGAGAATAGTCTGATAAAATCTTTTTTCTCTTCCTACGTATGGTTGCTGCGGATTATAGCCCGAACCCGGTTCATAAATCGCTTTACCGTTGGCCATCGAAAATTCATCCACCAGTTCCTGTGTAGGTTGAAAATTACCCCATGCCTGCTGTACACCGTTTACAATGGTAGGTCCTTCCTTACCTTCCAGCTGTCCGCCTTTTCCTTCCATATACTGCCTGGCAAAAATGGATTCTGTACTGTTGTTGCCTACCCGGAGGAACAGGTTGCGGAAGTCGGGATAAAGGTCATATACTCCAAGATCTATTACCTGCTTATTGGTTTTCGCGGCCAGTTTCCATCTTTCAAGGTCGCCGCCGGGATTGGCCACATCACCGGAATTGCGCAACGGGCTGGCATAAAACAGTTCACACCATCCTTTCAGGGTAAGTGCAGCGCCTTTGGTAGCCCTGCCGGGTTCTGACTGTTTTTCAGGTAAGATGTCTGCAATTTCCCCCAGTTCTTTATCGATGAATTCAAATGTTTGTTTTGAGGTACTTCTTGGTACATAAATATCATCCCCCTGGGTAAGATTATCCAGCACATTGGTAATAACAGGCACGCCACCATAAGCCATCCATAACCAGTGATAGTACATAGCTCTTAAAAAGCGCGCTTCGGCGATCCTTTCCTTTTTATAATCCTCCGGCAACGCAGATGCGCCCACTTTCGTGATAAAGAGATTACATTTCCGGATCTTCTCGTAATTCCCGGTGCGACTGTCGTTGTTACTTTCTTTTCCCCAGTACCACATATCCCACGGTCCGCGGGGCAGGTTGGAAGGCGTGATATTGGCTACCCGGATACTGCTGTAACCGGCCATCCAGGTAACGCCTACATCCGAATTATCCGTATACTGTTCCAGGTGTTCCGTTTCATTATTCATATCCGGCAACTGGTTATAAATATCATTGAGAAAGAGATCGGCATTATTGGTAGATGCCCATACTGCATCATCTCCCACCCTGTCACGCGCCTGTACATCCAGGAAATCTTTTTTACAGGAAATGAACAGGAGGGTGGCAGTCAGTATTAAAAGGTATTGTTTTATCTTGAACATGGCTGTTGACGGTTTGGATATTAAAAGGTTACGTTCAGTCCGAATGAAAATACCTGCTGCTGGAAATAATATTGTCCGTTAGAAGAACGGGCTTCAGGATCAATCATCTCCTTCATATTCGGCGTCCATGTCCATAAGTTCTGTCCGGATACATACATGCGGAGTTGTTGCATATACCAGCGTTTGGTGAGGGAAGACGGCAGGGTGTAACCAAATTCCGCGCTTCTCAGTTTCAGATAAGATGCATCCCGCACCCACCAGGAAGAGAACCGGGTATTATAGGCCACTGGCTGATTGGTAGTACGTGGATACAATGCATCCGGGTTGGCTGGCGTCCAGTGATTATCATAGTATAATTTGCTGGCAGATCCTTGCTGGTCGAAAGGATACACCAGGTTGCCACCTACCGGCAAACTGATCTGCGCGGCGCCCTGTAACAGGAGGTTCAGGTCGAAACCTTTCCAGGAGATAGCAGGAGATAAGCCGAAGATCATTTGCGGTACGCCATTGGGGCGACCGATCACGGTTTCATCATTATCATCTATCACGCCGTCGGCTTTACCATCCGGGCCACTCAGGTCTGCATATTTGAGATCTCCCGGCTTCACCGGTGCATTGGCCAGCGAAGCAATACCTGCTTTCAGCGTTCCATCTGCATTAAAATCATCGGGTTTATAATAGCCCAGCGCCTTCAATCCAAACTGGGTGCCATTGGCCCGGCCGGTACGACGGCGGTTGGGATTATTAAAAGTGGCATCCGATTCAAATACCTGTAACAGCTTATTCTGTGCATAGGTAAAGTTGCCGTTTACTTCCAGCTTTAACCCGTTGGAAAAAGTATGCGCAGTACCCACGCTCAGCTCAATCCCCTGGTTACTCATGATGGCGGCATTTAATTCAGAGAGCCCTGTACCGTATTCTGCCGGCACTGTTACCGTGGGCGGCACCAGCATGTTTGAACGCTTTTCATAAAAATAATCCACGCCGAACGAGAGGGCGCCATCCCACAAAATTCCATCTACACCTATATCTGTTTTCTTTGCCCGCTCCCAGGTGATAAAGGTATTTCCCTGGATCGTTTCATAGATCCCTGTAGTAAGCGCATTACCTAATACTGCTGCGTTATTATAAACGGCATAACCACTCATATACTGGAACGGACCGCCGGCAAGATTCCCGGATTCTCCATAGGAGGCCCGGACCTTCAGCAAATTGATCCAGCTGTAATGATCCTTTATAAAGTTCTCCTGGCCTATATTCCAGCCCAGTGAAAACGCCGGAAAGAAACCGTACTTACGACCGGGAGCAAAATAATAATGACCGTCATACCTGCCGGATACTTCCGCCAGGTACTTACCGGCGTAACCGTAACTCAACCGGTATACATAACCCACCTGCCGCTGTTCAGAAGAGGATCCGCCATTACTGATATCACCGTTGGCCACCCCTCCCCTGTCCAGTTCATCAATATCTATCGGGTAATTCCTTCTGCTGGCATCTACGTTCCAGCCTTTCTGAATGCGAGATTCAGCTACGCCGAGGAATGTAATATCGTGCGCCCCGAAGGTGTTGTGGTAGTTGATATACCCCTGATAGGTAAACGCTTTATTCTGGCTGTTGCTCAGCTGGAGCGACGGTTTCGCAGGGCCAATCAGCCGTTGCGTATATTCGTATGGGTTAGTGCTGAAGTTTACGCTGTAGGTTGGTATAGGTGTTTGCCATACTTTGGTGTACGTGGTATAGGGATCGTAGCTGGCCACTCCTTTAACGCTAAGGCCCTTCAGGAAAGGCAATTGCTGCTCTATTGAAAAGGTGGTCATAATCTGCGTATTCTCGTTTTTCACATAGCCACTATGGTTAATGGTACCCACAAGTGAATTGGTAATATAACTTCCCCACAATCCATTACTATAGTAAATAGCAGATGTAGGCGGCGTTCTGAATGCCTGGTACATAATTCCTCCGCCGGCGGCAGCATAGCGGTTGTTGGCATCTCCGTTGTAAGGATCGGCATAACCGGAATACTGCTGGTTTTCCACCCAGCCACTCAGCGATAGCCCTACGCGGGTAGTGCTGGTAGCCTGTACATCCAGGTTGGCCAATACGTTATATTTTTTCAGGTTGGTGGTAGAAAACTGTCCGTCCTGGTTAGTATAACTGAAGGCGGTGAAATACCTGACTTTTTCTGTTCCGCCGGAAAGCTGCAGATTGTGATTGGTGAGCAGTGCATTTCTTTGTATAACATCCCGGAGCCCGCTGCTGTTGGGGTATTTGTCGGGATCAGCATCTGCTGCGCCTGTAACAGTTTTTCTATATTGCTCTACTTCTTCCGGTGTAAAAGCCGGATTTAATCCGCTGTTCCGGTTGGCTTCATTGGTTAATAATGCGTACTCCCAGGAATTAACCATTTTGGGCATGCGTGTTGGATTCTGGATGCCTGCATAACCATTATAGGACAACGTAGGCACACCGGTTTTACCTTTCTTAGTGGTTACCAGTATCACGCCGTTGGCGCCAGCCAGGCCATAAGGCGCTACTGCTGCCGCGTCTTTCAGGACGGTGACAGACTCAATAGAGGCCGGGTCCAGCCGCGAAAAATCACGGTAAATGCCATCCACTACCAGCAGGGGGTTGGCGTTGCCTAACGTGGAGGTGCCTCTGATACGAAGCCGGGAGCCGTCCTGGCCAGGTTCGCCGCTGCCCTGGTCTGCAATAATGCCGGGCGCACGTCCTACGAGGTTATTGGTAAGATTGACCACCGGCTTTTGTGCAAAATCCTTTCCCTTCACAGTAGATACCGCTGCGGTAGTAGTTGCTTTCTGTTGCGTGCCATAACCCACTACAATGACTTCTCCAAGCGCAGTGGAGCCTTCTTTCAACTGCACATCGATACGGGATTGTCCGCCAACAGGTACTTCTTTCGTAACATACCCGATAAAGGAAAATACCAGGATAGCATTTTCATTGTTGCCGGCAGGGATATTGAAGTGCCCTTCCGCATCGGTATTAGCGCCTGTAGAGGTGCCTTTCAGTCGCACATTTACCCCCGGAAGCAATTCACCTTTGGTAGAGGTAACCGTACCGGCTATACGCTTTTCCTGCACCACCGTTTTGGGAGGAGCCGGCTTTGGTACAATAAAAATATACCGGTCGTTTTGCCGGTAGGTGAGGTTTGTTTTTGCCAGCAAGAGATCAAGTGTGGCAGCAACGGTCCGTGTGCCCGCAGGCAGGTTTACCTGCCCGATGCGGCTTAGTTCCGCAACCCTGTAACCAAAACGGAAATCTGTTCGTTGCTCAATTTCTTTTAACGTGGCTTCGAGGCTTTTGCCGGAAACACCCAGTGCAATTTTTGTCTGGTGGATATCCTGGCCGTTTGTTCTGCCTGCCATCAGTAACTGGCAACCAAAAAGCAATATGGCCAGTGTTATCGTGGAACATCTCATAATCCAAAGGATTGTTTTGTTCAGGATAAGACGCTCATAAGGGCGCATCCGTCCCTTACTTACTGAAAAAATCATAGATTTGTTTGGTTTTAATCGGTTGACATACTGAGTTTAAAAACCATCCGGTTACGGGTGCTTGCCTGCACCTGTAACCAATTTTCAGGTATCGTCGTGGTTGCCTCCACGGCGATACTTTTTTAAACTGATTTCATAACGTATTTTTTTGCCGCTGTAAAGGCTAATCGAAGTGGAACTTTTTCATGGTACGTGATTATGATGATGAATACAAGTAAACCGTGTTAACATCCCTTTCCACTGATAATAATAGCGCTGCCTCTCATCTTCCACGAGCATCCGTTCAATTCGCAGATCATTTTCATCACTTCCCCGATACTTTCCCCATGCAAAAAAGAAAGGGAAAAACGGCAGTTGCGGATGGCGTCATTCCCCAATTCCACCTGCACATTATACCACCGGCCAATGATGGCGGCGGCCTGCTCCATTGTCACATCGTCCATAATAAGTTCTCCTTTTTTCCAGGCCAGCAGGTTTTCCGCATTCACCGTATCAATTTTTGCACGCCGGCTTACTGCTTCATATTCCAGTTTTTCGTTGGGATGTAATACGCCTAATGCCGTAGTTCCTGCTGCCACACTCACTTTTCCGCTAACCACCGTTACCGCCAGCGGCGCCTGCTGGTAGGCCTGTATATTAAACACTGTTCCCAGCACCTTCACCGCCACATTACCACTATGCACAATAAACGGCTGCTGATCCCTGCGGGTAACATCAAAACAGGCTTCTCCCTCAACATACAATTCCCGGGTATTACCGGTAAAGGCAACAGGATATCGCAGTTTACTGCCGTTATTCAGCCACACCTCGGTGCTGTCTTCCAGTACCAGCCGTACCCGCTTGCCTGCGGGCGCCCATACTTCCTCATATACCAAAGCAGGTTTCCGGGATGGTTTCATGAGCAGCCAGGCGGCCAGGCCAGCACCGATCAGTACCAGTATCCCCGCGGCATAGGCGAGCCAGCGATGGGGTTTTAAAACAGGAACATCCTCCGTTTGGGAAAAACGGGGGTTCTCTTTAATCTGATCATAGAGTGACCGGGCTTCTCCGGGCGACAGCTGCGTGGCCGGTGTGAGCCCCGACCAGGTTTTGTCGAATGGCGACTGAACGGCATCATCAGATTCAGCCTGCCGCAACAGCAACATCAATTCTTCAAATTCCTGTTCATTGATGGTGTTGCCTGCCAGTTTTGTCAACAAAAGATGTATACGATGTTCATCCACGTGAAATACAATTTATCCCGGGCAGAAAAAAGCCGGTATAATGCAATACACGCAGGGGATACCTGTCGGGTAGTCAAAAAAAATATTTTTTTTAAAATAACAGGGAGAATGCCAGGAAGCCAAAAACAATTTCGGCTTCGTTAAAATGGGTACGCAATACCTTCAGCGCAGCCATCATGTGGTATTTAACAGTATGGGGAGAGATATTCATACGAACGGCTATTTCTTCATAGGTGAGCCCTTCAAACCTGCTTAAACGGAAAATTTCCTGTTGCTGGGGAGGCAATATATTCAATATCTGTCCCGTGATCCTTTCGAGATCTGCGCCCAGCACGGTTTCTTCCGTATCATTATGGTAGGCAGGAATAGATTCCCAGAGTTTCAGGGAAGCTGCACGGCTGCTGGCGGCCTGCCGTAACAGGTTTAAGGCAACCCGTCGTGCAATAGTATATATATAAGGGGCAAGGGCATAGTCCACACTCAGCTTTAACCGGTGTTCCCAAAGTCGCAACATCGTTTCCTGCACCACTTCCTTGCCCTGGTCTTTGTTCTTCAGGAAATGACAAGCCAACCCGTATATCTTCTGACTAAACCGGTCAAACACTTCACGGAACGCCGTCTCATCTCCCGCCTGTAGCCGAAGAATCAATTGCACATCCAGTGATTCCCTAGTATTTTCCAAATCCGGTAGTATAAAATAATAATGGTGGTTGATCTGATTTGTTGACTCCTTAAATGATCCTTCGACGCTATAACCCGAAAGTAAACTTTTTTTTCAAAATCGTACATCAACAAACAGGAAAGACCGACGAAGGAAGCCCCCACCGGTCTTTGCTTACACAAAAGATATTAATTATTTATTGCCTTACAAAAGTATACGTCTTCCCCACCTGCGTATCCAAATCATACAATATCGTATTGGGCAAAGGCAACTCCTCTACCTTTGCTTTGTTGCTCACCAATGCAGGAGCAGTTGGCGCTACTTCGAAGAAAGGATTAGTTTGAGCGCCACCAGCTGCTTTCAGTTGTCCGTTTTCCTGCAACGCATTAGGTACGCGCAGGCGACAGTTGCCACCAAGCGTGGAACGGATTGTGATTTTACTTAACTGACCATTTTCCCACACCATTTCCTTGATCTCAAAACCACCACGCGCACGTAAGCCGCTCACACGGCCATTCTTCCAGTCGTCCGGAAGGGCCGGCAACACGTGGATAGCGCCATCCTGGCTTTGCAGCAGCATTTCACAGATTCCTGCGGTGCAGCCATAGTTCCCATCAATCTGGAAAGGAGGATGCGCATCAAAAAGATTGGGATAAGTACCACCGCCGCTGTTCTCTCCTTTATTTACGCCCGATGGGGTGAGCTGGTCTTTAATCAGTTTCCATGCATGATTGCCATCCAGCAAACGCGCCCAGAGGTTCACTTTCCAGCCCATCGACCAACCCGTAGACACATCGCCGCGTTGCAGCAACGAGGTGCGCGCAGCGCTGAACAAAGCAGGCGTGCGGTAGGCCGAGATCTGGTTGGCAGGATACAATCCGAATAAATGTGACACGTGACGGTGTTTGTCGTTTGGATCATCCAGATCCTGCAACCATTCCTGCAACTGGTTATATTGCCCCACCTGCATAGGTGGTAAACGCTTACGTGCCGCCTTCATTTTTTCCACCAGCGCTTTATCAGTTTGTAAGATTTCTGCGGCATGGATGGTATTGGTAAACAGATCAAATACCAGTTGATTGTCCATCGTGGTGCCTGCCGATATAGATACGCCGGGATAGGCTTTCGGATTATTTTCCGGCGACATGGAAGGCGATACCACCAGCCATTTATGTACCGGCTCTTCTACCAGAAAATCCAGGTAAAACTGCGCGGCGCCTTTTAAGGCAGGATACACGGTTTGCAGGTATTTCTTATCGCCATTAAACAAATATTTCTCCCACGTATGCCGGCTTAACCATGCGCCGCCCATTGGCCACAACCCGTAATAAATAGGATCTACCGGGCCTGTAATACGCCACAGATCTGTGTTATGATGCACTACCCAGCCACCGGCGCCATACATTACCTTTGCTGTTTCCCGGCCGGTAACAGATAAGTCCTTCACCATTTGTATCAATGGCTCATGCATTTCAGAAAGGTTTGTTTCTTCCGCAGGCCAGTAATTCATTTCTGTATTAATGTTGATAGTATACTTACTTCCCCACGGTGGATTCATCAGCGGGTTCCAGACTCCCTGCAGGTTTGCCGGCTGTCCGCCCGGTTGTGAAGCGGCTATCAGCAGGTAGCGGCCAAACTGGAAATACAGCGTTACCAGCTGCGGATCATTGCCATTCCTGAAATCCCTGAGGCGGATGTCTGTTGGATTTTTGATAGAATCGGTGGTACCTAAGTCCAGCTGTACCCGGTTAAAGAAGTGCTGGTAAGTCGCTATGTGATCTTTCAAAAGACTTGCGAAATGCTTTGGCCATACCTTCGACATATACGCCGTGGTACGCTTTACTTCATCGCCGCTCAGATCAGCATAGTTTACAAAGTTGGTGGCAATTGACACGTAGATAGTCACCGCATCAGCGCCGGTAACATTGATAGTGTTACCATCGGTGGCAGTTTTACCACCACTGGTTTTAAATCTTACCTGCGACTGGAACTTCACCTTACCCGGCACACCGTCTTTATCCCCGCTGATACCGGATAACACCAGTTCATTATTTCCGCTGGTGACTATATTCGATTTTTGCGGGCTCTTCATGCCGGCGTTAAAAGTAATGCTGCCGGGCTTACTGGCGGTAAGCTGTATAATAATCGCCTGGTCCGGTATAGAGGCAAATACCTGCCGGGTATATTTTACCCCGTTTACGGTATAGCTGGTAGCGGCTACTGCTGTTTGCAAATCCAGCTCCCGTTCATAACCGGTGTATTGCTCATGACCGGGAAATGCCAGTTCCAGGTCGCCCACCGGCTGATAGCACATACCGTTGATCTTTTCTGACTGGATATTTTTTGCTGCTATATCGCTGGCCTCTTTCATTTTGCCCTCGAAAATCAGCTGGCGGATTTCCGGCAACGCTGCCAGCGCATGTGGATTTTCATTGCGGTTGGGGCTGCCGCTCCATACCGTATTTTCGTTTAGCCGTATCAGTTCACTTCCGGGATTACCATATACCATTGCAGCCAGGCGGCCGTTGCCTACCGGCAGTGCCGCTTCCCATACTTTGCCTGAGGGGCGGTCGTACCTGAGTTTCAGCTCCGTGCGCTGCGCCAACGCGGGCAGCGATGTTAGCAATGCTATAACGCAAACGGCTATAGTGTGTTTGTTCCTTCGCATGAGTTTTTACAGTTAAGTGGAATAAATTACTCCGGCGGTTTTCTTTCAAAACGCCGAACTGGTTACCGGGCTTATTGCCGCCCGGTCATTAGGCCTGCGGCATTTCTTCTCCGGAAAAATCCGCTTGCCGGATCAAAATACAATTTATAATTGCAATTCTTTACATACAGCATCCTTTCATATTAATAACTAATCCCCTGCCGGATAGCAGGGGATTATGATGATATTCTCCGTTGATCTACCTGGCAGATTGCTCCAGTTCTTCCAGCGTCCAGAATTTATCACGACCGGCGGTAGCCGCTCTCATCTTCTTTACGCTTTCCACGTCCACTACCGGCGACTTTCCCTTTTCATTTTTCCCGAAGTTATACCGCACATAGCTTAGGATAGAAGCCACCCATTCGTCGGTGTTGGTAGCGCCAAAGGGCGCCATTACATCAGTGTAGGTTTTGCCGTCGATAGGACCGGATAAACCGTTGAGCAGAATTTTCATCATCAGTTCCTTATCGCCGCTTACCCGTTTGGAACCTACGAAAGGCGGTGCGGCAGCAGTACCGCCGCCAACTACAATGCCTTTGCCATCCGGACCATGACAGGTAGAACAAAGCTGTTTGTAAATACTAGCCCCGTTCAGAATAAGATTACGATGCGCTGCCGGCATGTTGGCCAGGCGGCCGCCAAACAGTTTGGTGTTGTTATTTACTTCCACGCTGTTAGCAACGCTGCTCAGCATTTTTGCGTAAGCGGAATTACTCACCATCGCGGTTTGCAAAGCTTTTGCTTTTTCGGATTTACTTACAGATAACGATAACACCAGCTGTATCTGCACAGCGGCTGCAGGATCATGTTGCAGCGAAGCCAGTTTGCTGATTACGGCTTCATCATTCTCTTTCAGATAGGTTTCGCTGATCCATACGGCAGCTTTTCTCACCTGCGCGTCTGTATCGCCAAAGGCGGTAAACAATGTTTCTTTATCAATGGCATGCAAACCTTCCAGTGTCCACAGGGCGTGAATACGTGCCAGTGCACCGGTGGTTTTTCCGATGGTAGTATGTTTACCCGTGGCAATAAGTTTTAGTGCAGGTACTACAGACAGGTCGCCATTGGCAATAATTTCCTTCTGTGCGTTTTCTCTCCACCAGCCGTTGGGGTGATCAAGCCAGGTGATCAGCGTACTGCCAGGCGCATCCAGCAATTTAGGTTTCACATCTGGCTTATAACCGTCGTGTACCAGCCGGTAAATTCTGCCGCGGCCAATATTTTTGTCCAGTCCCTTTTGCAGAATGCGCGGGCGCAGGAAGCTGCCTTCAGCTGTCCAGGTGGCTTCCTGGATAATGCCGCGATACATATCCACGATATACAAACAGCCATCCGGGCCGGTGGCGGTATTCACCGGGCGGAAGTTCATATCATAGGAAGTGATAAATTCCTGCTGGCCGTCGTATGCATTCTTCAGCGTGATCTTACCATCCACTTCAGATACTTTCGCACGGCGGATCAGGCGGCCTACCGGCTCACAGATCAGCAGGTCGCCTTTCAGATCAGCGGGCAACGCATCTCCCCTGAACACCGACTGCCCGCAGCTGGCGGTAAAGTGATTAAGTGTCGTATCGGGGCGTAACCTGTTCATACCGCCCTGTACATCCGGGGTGGCAATGATGGGCCATACCGCCAGGAAATCGCGGTCGTACTGATCGTTGGGATTCAGGAAACCGTAGGCAGGATTGATCTGGAAACCCAGTGCCGGAATTTCGGCGCCTGCACTGGAGAAATACAATCTCCCGTAATCATCATTTCCTAATCCCCACTGTCCGCCGGGTGAATTGGTTAAACTATCCGGTACCAGTTTCCCGCTCACATAACGATAACGTACCGGGTCGCAGCTTACATAAATCCAGTTGTCCATATTCCATACGAGGCCGCTCTTCTGGTGTTCCAGGTTGCGGGTATCGGGCTTGTCGTTTTTATACACCAACTCACTGGCATCTGCTACGCCATCGCCGTTGGTATCTTCATAACTCCTGATATTATAGGTAAAGGTTTCATTTACCAGCAGCTTATGTCCTACACACAACATCATGCGGGGCAGTACCAGGCTGTCGATGAACGTGGAACTTTTATCCATCGTACCATCGCCGTTGGTGTCTTCCAGTAAGGATATACGGCAGATGGGCTGCCGCTGCCCGGTACCGTTGATGTCCTGCATATAAGTGCGCATTTCTGCCACATACATCCGGGCGTTGCCGTCCCATACAATCGCTACGGGTTCTTTGATCATTGGCTCGCTGGCGACCAGCTGCAGGTGATAACCGGCCGGCACCTGGATGGATTTCATACTTTCCTTTACGGTTTGATACACCGGGGAAGGATGCGGGTTCACTATAATATTGCCGGCTGCATCCTTTTTGATGCCGCTGGTTTTACTGGATACCCTGCATTGATAAATAAACAGGCTGAAGCCCGCCAGCATCATTGCCAGTAATGAATTTCTTTTCATGAACGCGGAACTTTATTTAGCATTTAAAGAGAGAATATAAGTGACCATTTTCTTCGCATCTGCAGCCGTCAGCGCGGGGTGCGCCGCCATTGGCACTGCTCCCCAGGTACCGGAACCGCCGTTGATAATCTTGGACGACAACAGGTCGACGTTTGCAGCAGAATACGGATACTTCTTTGCCACATCAGCATAAGCCGGCCCTACTACTTTGGTGTCCACTTTATGACAGGCAAGACAATCAGATTTAGTCAGCAACATTTTGCCTTCTTCAATATCCTGTGGTTTTATAGCCGGTGCAGTAGTTGGTTTGGGAGAAGCTTTGACAGTCGCCTTTTTGGCAGCCGGTTTCGTTTGGGCATTAACGGTACCCATGACACACATCACTAAAAAAAGAGGAATAGCTAAACGTTTCATATCTCAATAAAGAATTATAAATAATGTGGAATAGAATGTTGGTGCAAGTAAAGCGGGAGGGCATAATAAATGATTAATAAAAGATTAATCCGGGTGGTTTCCGGAAAAAAAAGACAAAAAAAAGCCGTTAACGCATTAATAAACGCGTTAATTTCCCCGGAGCAGGGTGCTCATGATAAGATAAGAATAGTTTTTCCGGAACTGCTAACGCTATTCTGCCCGCATACTTTTCACCGGGTCTGCCAGCGCGGCTTTCAACGCCTGGTAGCTGATGGTGCCAATAGCGATGATACCCGCAATAATGCCGGATACGGCAAATACCCACCAGCCGATACTGATCCGGTAGGCAAATACCTGCAGCCATTTGTGCATAAAATACCAGGCTACCGGTGTGGCTATCACAAAAGAGATTAATACCAGTTTAAGAAATTCTTTTGATAACAGGTTCACGATATCTGTTACAGATGCGCCCATTACCTTACGGATGCCGATTTCCCGCGTGCGTTGCATAGCGCTGTAGGAGGCCAGTCCGAGTAAACCAAGACAAGAAATAATAATAGCCAGTAAGGCAAAATTGAAAAAGAGTTTACCAAACCGTTCTTCCGTGCGGTATTGCCTGTCGAAGAACTCGTCCAGGAAATAATAACTGAATGGCCGGTTAGGCATCAGGGTTCTCCACTTACGCTCAATAGCCGCGATGGTACCCGACAGCTCTCCGGGAGCTACGTTCACTGACACCACTTCACAATCCTGCGGTTCCATCCGGATGGTAAGCGGCTTGATATCCTGCTGCAACGAGCGGAAATGAAAATCCTTTACCACGCCTATGATGGTGCCTTCGTGGCCCCATTGCCGGTAGCCCCTGCCGATAGCCTCATCGGGAGTAGCGTAACCAAACAGCTTTGCGGCCGCCTCATTGATCACCAGGGCATGGGAAGAATCGCTGCCATAGTCGCGGGAGAATCCGCGCCCGGCTACTATCTTCATTTTATATTGCTGCAAAAAATTGTAATCTACGGAATACAGGTCCAGGTTAGCTACCTGCATATCCCCTTGTTTATTCTGTATTTCTGAATAAGCGCCATTGGTTTCTCCGCCGGGAATACCTGATGAAATGGTCACGGAATTTACTTTCGGAATATCTTCAATAGATGTTCTGAATGTATGTTTTGCCGGGTCGCCATGTGTATCTATCACCAGCACCTGGTCCTTATTAAAGCCCAGGTCTTTACTATGCACATAATGCATTTGCAAATACACCACAATAGTACCCGTGATCAGTGCAATGGAAATAGCAAATTGTGTTACCACCAATCCTTTGCGAAGAAAAATACCTTTGGTGCCGGTAGAAAACCGGCCTTTCAATACCGTTACCGGCTTAAAGGACGACAGCACCAGCGCCGGATACACACCTGCCAGTAAGCCAATGCCAACGGCGGCTGCCAGCAATGCCCCGATATACCAGGCATTGGCAAATAAACCGGTACTGACCGTTTTTCCTGCCAGCAGGTTAAAAGATGGCAGCAATGCTACGAATAATACCACCGTGAATACAAACGCCATCAAACACAACAGCACACATTCCCCGATAAACTGCCGGATCAGCTCCACCCGCGTAGCGCCCACCACTTTACGTATGCCGATCTCCTTTGCACGCTCTACCGACCTTGCAGTGGTGAGATTGATGAAGTTAATACAGGCGATAAACAATATAAAAATGGCAATAATGGAAAAAATGTACACATTCGTTATACTACCGTTTTCAAAAGAGTCCCGGTCGGAATGCAGGTAGATCTGTTCCAGCGGCTGCAGCAAAACGGTATAAAACATTTTGGCTTTTCTTCTCTCATCACCATTGTGCCGCTCTACAAAGTCCGGGAACTTGGCTGTCAGCGCGGCAGGATCTGCATTAGGCTTTAGCAGCAGGAAAGTGTTTGCGCCAAAATTGCCCCATGCCTTATCGATACGTGGGTTCATACTTACCAAAGTAGACATCGACACCAGCATATCTGCTTTGATCTGGGAATTTTGTGGCATGTCTTCCATCACACCTGTAATGGTAGCCGGTACCAAAGCGCCGGTCAGTTGCACGGTTTGTCCTACGGGATCTGTATCCCCGAAATATTTCTTCACCGCTGTTTTACTCAGCACCACACTATTCACTTCCTTCAGCGCTGTGGCAGGGTTACCATAAATGAGTTTGAAATCAAATACCCGGAAGAGAGATGAATCGGCAAACAACGAATGCTCTTCCTGGAAACTCAGGTTGCCTTTCTTCACCAGCAAATTGGCGCCGCTAAACCGTGTAAACGCTTCCACTTCCGGGAAATCGTGCTGCATATCCGGACCAAACGGCCAGGGCGTACTTCCGCTCTTGATCATTTCACTGGGCGTTTTTATATCGCAGATAACGCGGTAGATACGATCTCCTTTGCTGTGAAATTTATCATAGCTCAGTTCAAAACGTACATAGAGGAAAATGAAGAAGCAGGCAGTAAGACCAATAGTGAGGCCCATTACATTGATAAAAGAAAAAACTTTATTTCTCCAGAGATTGCGCCAGGCAATTTTGAGATAGTTTTTAAGCATCAGCAGGAAAGTTGGATTTTGAAAAGATATCAATCTCACGGGATCGTAGGGCTGCTGCGAAGAAAATGCCAGTGGGTAGAGGTGTTAGGATCAGGCGGAATTGAATACGTGAAAATTATAATTTGTCCGGATTTAAGACAGGGGTGTCCGGAAATGGACATAGGAAAGAATTCTTCTGAATGAAGAAAATATACGTTACTTAACGTATAATTCTTTGGGAAGCCCCATTTCGCAATGGCTATTCCTGCTGCTTCTTCTTCCTCTTTTCTGAACAATGCAAATCACCCGTAAGAAACAGGTTAAAAGAAAATGATTAACATAAAAAAGATGACCAGCAAACGCTGATCATCTTTCTATAAATCTGTAAAAATTACTACCTGACCGGCAAAAAAGCGCTTTTATCCCGGATGCCCGAAATACCTTTCCACTTATCAGCGCTTTCCCGCCACCGCGCGATATATACGCATTTGGCAATTCCCGCACTTATCCTCTTGATAACGAAGGAATTTAGGTGGAGATTTGTTAAAGAAGCAGGCGCCATTATAACAGCACAAACAGCCCCCAAAAATTCTAATGAAGAACACCCCAAAAGCACCTGCTTTAGATTTAAAATAACCCCAAAATAAAATGTCATGAGTTACCAGTTTAAAGGCAATTTAAAGGGCCTTCTGTGCGACAAATACTGCATAGAAGCCATTGCCAACGTTAAGATCAGGCTTTACCGGGCAGCCGTTTCCCGGGAAGTAATCCTGCAGGCCACTGCTGCGGAGAAAGAAACTTTTCACGAAGTATCTGCAGAAGAAGCCAAAAAGAAAGCCGGCAACCTGCTGGCAGAAACCCTCACGGATGCAGAAGGCAACTTCGCCTTTTCTCTCGGAAGAGAAAGTAAGTATGAAGGCGAAGCCTTTGAAATCGACTTCGAATGCGGCAATGTACCACGCCCCAAACCTTACCCCGGCACATTGCCTACCCTCCAGTTCCACATCACCACGCTCCAGCCACGGTGGCGCGGACAGGAAAATGATTTCTTCGCTTCCTGGGAATATGTAATCCCAAACCGCTGGTGGTGCCTCATCCGCGCTAAATATGATGCATGGGTGATCTGCGGCCGCGTGATCAACTGTAAAACCCAGAAGCCCCTGCAAGGCTTACGGGTAGCCGCTTTTGATGTAGACTGGCTCCAGGACGATCCTCTCGGCAGCCAGCTCACCGATGCCACCGGCCATTTCAGGATAGACTATACAATGGCCGACTTCAGCCAAACGCTCCTGTCGCCCTGGCTTAATGTAGAATGGCCCGCTGGCCCCGATCTTTATTTCAGCATCACGGAACCCGTATCAGGCGCCGTACTGCTAAAGGAAGACCGCAGCGTAGGCCACCGCGCCGACCGCACCAACCGCGGTCCCTGCTTCTGTATAGAACTCTGCGTACCAGACGATATCACTCCCAACAATGAAGTACCCGCCCTCTTTGAAAGAGTAGGCGCGTACGACATAGGCCCTACCGGCGCCCAGTTTGATGCACAGGGTTACACCACCGATGTACCCCGTCTCTCCTTCTACGGCCCGCTCGATCTCAACGGCACCCTGCCAAGCGGCACCAACTCCAATGAAATGGAATACCGCTTCCGCATTATCAATGCCGACACCAGCTACGAACTCAGCGCCACACAGGTGCTCAGCGCCCTGCTGCCATTTAAGATCGGCGAACTGCTGAAACAAACCGGCCCCACCACCTGGACGCACGAAGCGGTAATTGTTACCCCCGCCCTCAACAGCGCAGGTGAAGTATGGATTCCCGTACCGCGCGGCAATAACTTAACCACCGGTATCTTCACCCCTACCAATGGCGTACTGGCTATTCTCAATACTGCGCAGCTGGCACTCAATGCCGCCGGCACGGCCTTCGCAAGGGATAATTTTGATCTCACCGCACCCACTGTGCTCGTGGCCGGCAACGCCGTGCCACCCGCACAAAGAGCAGGCATCCATACTTTCAAAATTATCTTTGAAGCCCGGAAAGTAGGTACCACCACACTCACCGCCATCAATACACTGGAGAAAATTGTAGTATCCAATGTAAATTATAAACAAAGAAGACACCCGGGATGGGGCTACACCGGCGATGAAAATATCCTCGCAGCAGCCATGCTCGAAATCGGGGAAACTACCGGCAGCGGCCACGGCTGCGGAGGTATCACCACCACCGTTACCGCACAATACACCATTGCCCACCCGCATATCGAAGCATTCACCCTCCGCTTTGAAGGCAACCCCGTACTCCCGGCATCCTTCCACGGCGGCCCGCCACCGGCAGCAGCGGAATACCACAACAACAGCCTGGTATTCTCTACCGCCGGTATGGAACCCTGCGCGTATATTCTCTGGCTGGATCTGCAATTAGGTCTTACCAACGGCTATCAGAAAATACCACTGGTACATGATCATATTGCTTTCTGCAAAACAGCGTAACATAAAAAAGCAGCGAAGAAAATCTTCGCTGCTTTTTTTATCTTCTAATTTCAATTGTCACGCCCGTTTTAACACATAAAGGACCAGGAGTAAAGTGAAGTCGCCAAACTGCTCACGTAAACTTTCAAGCGCACGGTATATCAGCTTGTACGCGCCAACAATATTCATGTGCATAATGTCAGCGATCTCTTCATAGGAAAGATCCTCATAGTATTTCAGGAATACCGCTTCCCGTTGCCGGTTAGTTAAAATGTTGAGCAACATATCTACTTTGGCAGTAAGTTCCTCCATGCGTTCTTTCCTCACCATCGGATGCCCGCCAATCAGTTCCAGTTGAAAAGGAATATGTTCCCCACTCAACTCCTCTTCATGCCGCGAAGGGTTGTACTCCAGCTTACGAAGCAGGATACGCCGGAAAGAAAGATACAGGTACTGCTTTACCACCGCCGGACTTTCAATACGCTCCCTGTTTTGCCATAGCTTCAGGAAAAGATCCTGCATGCTTTCTTCTATGCATACATTATCGGGCGTAAATTTAAATCCGTAGTTCGTGAGCGGGGAATAATACAGTTCATATAATCCTTCCAGGGCTTTTACATCTCCTTCTTTATAGGAGTACCATAATTCATTATCATGCATGATGTTGGAATAATGGGATTAGTTCCATAACGAGGGGGCAAAATACAGTAAAAATCGTTTACGGCAAAATGCGTAACCGCTGCCGGGACGAAATTGACCGTTCTTCTTTTTTTGCTCTCAATGGTATAATAATTTTAGTTAAATTAGCCTTATACACTATGATAATGTACTGATGTAGATAAGATCCCCGGTAAGTTTTTGCTTTTTTATCAAGTCGGAGCCATCAATAATACTGCCGGGAAGGTATAGTGATATCAACCAGAATATAAGATTAAACCCTTATTGCCTCATATGCATTCAACCAAGAGATGTAGAAAGCTGGGTGCGTTTCCCTACCCTACATTGCCCGGATTATATTCAATTAAATCGCTGTTAACTATGAAGCTACTGTCCCTTTTTCTGCTCGCGCTTTCTTTGCAGGCAAGCGCCAGGGATTCCCTGGAAAAACTCCCGCCCGGCCCATTGCGGCAAACCGTGAAAGCGGCAACCCCTGTGCATGGCATTATCCGAAACAATAAAGGGGAACCATTACCCGGCGCCTCGGTAAAAGTAAAGGGTACTACAAGAGGCGCTATTACCAATACGGCAGGTGCATTTGACCTGGATGTACCGGATGGCGCCACGCTGGTAATATCTGCCGTAGGCTATAAAACCCGGGAAGTAAGGGCCACCGCTAACCTGGTTATTTCCCTTGAAGAAGATGTAACAGAGCTGGGAGGTGTGGTGGTAACCGGTTTCCAGAATATCGACCGTAAGAAATTTGCCGGCGCCGCCGTTACCCTCAAAGGCGATAATGTGAAAATAGACGGCGTACAGGATGTGAGCCGTATGCTGGAAGGCCGCGCTGCCGGTGTGAGCGTACAAAATGTTTCCGGCACCTTCGGTTCCGCCCCTAAAGTACGTATCCGCGGCGCTACCTCTATCTCCGGTGAAAACAAACCACTGTGGGTAGTAGACGGCGTAGTGCTGGAAGATATCGTAAACGTTTCCAACGAACAGCTCTCCAGTGGTAATATCAATACCCTCCTGGGTTCTGCCGTAGCCGGACTGAATGCCAACGATATTGAAACCTTCGATATCCTGAAAGATGCCGCCGCTACCGCTCTCTATGGCGCCCGCGCCATGAACGGTGTAATCGTTATCACCACCAAAAAAGGTAAGGCAGGCAGGGCCGCAGTTTCTTACACCGGCAACTTCGGCGTACAACTGAAACCCTCCTACGAAAACTACGATATCATGAACTCTGCCGACCAGATGTCGGTATACGCGGAACTGGAACGTAAACAACTGCTCCAGTATTCCGAACAGATCAACGAACCTACTTCAGGCATCTACGGAAAACTGGGCCGCCTCCTTCAATATCCCGATGGCAGCGACAAATTTTCTGTACTGAATACCCCGCAGGCACGGCAGCAATGGCTCATGCAATACGCCAACGCCAACACCGACTGGTTCGATATCCTGTTCCGGAATTCCCTCACACAGGAACACTCACTGAGCCTGTCTACCGGTAGCGAAAAGTCACAGCTCTATCTCTCCACCAGCTTCTACAACGACGCCGGCTGGACCATCGCAGATAACGTGAAACGATATACGGTAAACATGCGCGCCAACTATACACCTAATAATAAACTGAGCTACGGCCTCCAGATCAACGGTAACGTACGCCAGCAACGCGCACCAGGTACGGAAGACCGCGTATCGGACAAGGTACAGGGTACCTATACCAGGGACTTCGACATTAACCCCTTCTCCTATGCACTCAGCACCAGCAGGGCGCTCAGAGCATATGATGAAAACGGCCAGCTTGAATACTTCACGCGGAACTTTGCCCCCTTTAATATCATTGACGAAACGAGAAATAATTTTACAGACCTCAACGTCATCGATTTCAGGTTACAGGGCAACCTGAATTATAAATTCAATTCCCACTTCAACTACGACTTTACCGGCGCCATCCGCTACGCCCGGACAAGTGCGGAACATAAGTCAAACGAAAAATCCAATGAGGCCAATGCCTACCGCGCCAACGGCAACAGCATTATCAACCAGCGGAATCCATTCCTCTACAAAAATCCGGACTTCCCCAACGACCCTGCAGTAGTAGTACTGCCCTACGGAGGATTTTACCGGAGAAATGATGTGGAACTGAAAAATTATACTTTCCGTAACCAGTTTAACTATAACCAGTCGTTCAACGATGATGAACACCAGGTAGCCGCGCTGATAGGACAGGAAGTAAAATACGCCGATCGCCAAACGTCCAACAACATAGGCGTAGGTTATCAGTATAACAGCGGCGGAACACCCTTTGTAGATTATCTCTTCATCAAAAAAATGACAGAGAAAAATAAAACCTACTACGGGGTGAGCAACGACTACGACCGGTTCACCGCATTTTATGCCAACGCCAGTTATACCTATAAAAATAAATACACCCTCCAGGCCACCGTCCGCGAAGATGGTTCCAACAGGCTTGGCAGCTCACCCAACGCACGCTGGCTGCCTACCTGGACCGTTGCCGGTAACTGGAACATTGACCAGGAAAACTTCCTGAAAAATTCCTCAGCGGTGAGTCACCTGATGCTCAAAGCCAGCTATGGCCTGAACGCCAGCACCGGTGCGGCCACCAATACCACCGCCATCCTGCGGTCGTTTGTTACCGCCCGGCCATATCTTGCCGATCAGCAAACCGCCATTCTCATACAGGCACTGGAAAACTCGGATCTTACCTGGGAGAAAAAGTATGAACTGGACCTCGGCGCTGATATGGGATTTTTTGAAGAAAGACTCGGACTCACCTTCGACTACTACCGGAGAAAAAGTTTCGACCTGATCGGTTTGATTAAAACTTCCGGCGTAGGCGGACAGGTAAACCAATTCGCCAACTATGCCGATATGAAATCACATGGTGTGGACGTAGCGCTCACCGGCAAAATTATTGCACAAAAGAATGTGGGTCTTACCAGTACCCTCATCTTCAGCTATAACAATACCCTCATCACCAACGCCAGGAACAACCCCGTGATCTTCGACCTGGTAGGTGAAGGCGGCGGTGCTTTGGAAGGTTACCCTGTACGCGGCCTCTTCTCCCTGCAAAACGCAGGACTGGACCCATACACCGGCGTAGCACGCTTTATCAATGACACCGGCACCGTTTCGTCCGGCGTATACCTGCAAAGCCATAATGTGAAATACCTGAAATATGAAGGCCCCGCCGATCCAACCATCACCGGCGGATGGAGCAACACTTTCCGGTATAAGGATTTCTCCCTCAGCGCACTCATTACTTACCAGGCAGGAAATAAGATCAGGCTTACACCGGTATACACTACCAACTACACCGATTTTAACTCGCTGCCAAATGAGTTTAAAGGAAGATGGAGTTTACCCGGAGATGATAAGAAAACAAATATCCCCTCCGTGGCCGACATCTACACACAAACACATCTGCTGGATAATACCGCTTATCCGTATAACAACTATAACTTTTCCAGCGACCGCGTAGCAGATGGTGGATTTGTAAGATTAAAATCAGTGACCCTCAGTTACCAGATCCCCGCACCATTGCTGGGTCGCATCGGTTTAAAAGGCGGATCACTCACGGCTACAGGAAACAACTTATGGCTTATCTACGCCGATGAACGCCTGCACGGGCAGGACCCGGAATTTTATAATACCGGCGGGGTAGCAATGCCTGTCAACAAACAGGTAACCGTTTCACTGAGGGTAAGCCTTTAATCCAAAAAGTATTCATTATGAAAAAACTACTGATCTATATAGGCTTGTTTACCGCCGTACTAACCATACCTGGCTGTAAGAAGTACCTCGAAACACTGCCCGATAACAGGACGGTGATCACCTCACCGGAGCAGGTTACCCAGCTGCTCACTACTGCGTATCCGCATGCCAGTTATATGCTGTTTTGCGAAGCAATGAGCGATAATGTGGAAGACAAAGGCAACACCGGGGTAGGTATTGATCCGCAAACTTTCCTGATCAATACCCAAACTTTTAAGTACCAGGATGCAGATGATATTTCCGCCGATGGCCCTATTGCCTACTGGGACTCCTGTTATGCTGCTATTGCAGTGGCCAACCAGGCATTGTCCTACTGCAGCGGTCCGGACTCGGCAAATTATTCCGCACAAAAAGGAGAAGCGCTCGTATGCAGGGCCTATGCCCACTTTATGCTGGTTACCCTGTTTGCCAAAGCATATAACCCGGCTACCGCGGCCAACGATCCGGGTGTGCCCTACATGACCACCATCAGTACTTCCGTTTTCAATAAATATGACCGGAGCAACGTGGCGGCCGTATACCAGAAAATTGAAAGTGACCTCACCACCGGCCTACCCCTGCTGAAAGATGAACTGTATGCCAACGCGCCCAAATATCACTTCACCCGCCAGGCTGCAAACGCCTTTGCTGCACGGTTCTATTTATTCAAGCGGGATTATGCAAAAGTAGTAACACATGCCACCGCTGTTTTCGGCAGCGCCAACCCGGCTAACCTGATCCGGGACCAGGATGCATTCTACGGCATGTCTTACGATGATATGGTGGTATACTACAACCACGCATCTAATCCTGCCAATATTTTACTGCAGGAAGCACCCGGCACAAAATATCCGGACAACTATTACAGCTACCGCTATGGGATAGGCTCTGAAATTAACCAGGAATATTTCCTGTCGAACAACGTTACCGGCGGTAACCTGGCAGTCAGCATCTATGGTGCAGGTCCGCAGTATTTTAACTTCCCGAAATTCAAGTCGGACGTTACGGTGATGTCGCTCCTGAGCATGGATGAAGTATTACTGAACCGGGTTGAAGCTAATATCCGTTTAAAGAATTACAGCGCGGCTGTTACCGACATGAATACCTGGGTAAGCAAAAATATCTCAGGCTATAATCCAGCCAGCCACAACGTAACCATCGCAAAAATGATGTCTTTCTATGGCTTGCCACAGGATCAATCCATGATCGAAACTACGCTCTTTATGAAAAGGATCACTTACATGCAGGAAGGTCTGCGCTGGTTCGATATCCTTCGTCTCGATATCCCGGTAGTACACACAGGCTCACCCAATTTTAACACGACCCTGGTACCCGGCGATAAAAGGCGATTGCTGCAGCTACCGCCGGAAGCGGTGAACGACGGTATGGCATTGAATCCGCGATAATTCATCTGTTGTAAACCTTTTAAAATGAAACCAATGAAACTACATATCATCACCGGCATCTTCTTCCTGCTACTAATGGGGAGCGCGTGCAAAAAAGAAAAGGTGAACCTTACCACACCTCCCGTTGGACTCGGCGGCGACTCTACCGCCAACACGCTGGAAGATATCTTTATACATGATAGTCTGACTGTACCTTATAACATTGCCGTTTATTATAAATGGCTGCCCGGTCAGCTGGACTTTCCTTACGAAATTGTTCCGCCAAAGGCAGAGAAAATGATCCCGGCGCTAAAAGCCTTGCTGGCGGTTACTTTCAGACCTTATAATGATCAAACCGGCAGCACCGTTTTCCTGAGAAAATACCTGCCGAAAACATTTAAAGTAGCAGGTTCCGCACAATACCTGAGTAATGGTTCCATTATTCTCGGCCAGGCGGAAGGCGGTACTTCCATGGTGCTGTTTGAATTTAACAATTTCACCACCCAGGCAAAAGATTCCAATACGCTGAAACGGATGGGGCATACCATGCACCACGAGTTCGGCCACATCCTGAATCAGAATATTGTGGTGCCTCCTTCATTTAAACAGATCACACCACGGTACACCGGTAACTGGTATAACATCGCCGACCAGGAAGCGCGGATGGACGGGTTCATTACCGCCTACGCAGAGTCGGACCCGAATGAAGATTTCGTGGAAATGGTCGCGTCCCTCCTGATAGGCGCCGACAATGGCAACGATGGATACGACAACTATGAGAAAATTCTGGCCGATCAGACAGACGGTCCGGGAACATATGGATATGAAGCCATCAAAGCAAAAGAAGCAGCGGTGGTGGACTATTTTGCCCGGTCGTGGTCTATCGACTTTTATGCCCTGCAACGCAAATGCCGCAGAGCCCTGGCCGCCTATTATCAATAATTGTTGATCACCCTGAATTATTATTTATGAAAAAGATATGGATATATTATTTCCTCGGCATAGCAGTGATGCTCTCTGCGTGCGACAGGAAATCAGACCTTAATATAGATGGGATACCAACGGATGTGAGAATAGCACAGGCCCTGGCCACCTATCAGCAAAAGCTTACCGACGCCCCCTACGGATGGGTGGTTACCCAGTACACCAACGGTACCTCCACCAATGGCGGCGTTACCCGCAACGGGCCTAAAGCGGTATTCTCCTATTATATGAAATTCGATAAAAACAGCCAGGTGTCTATGCTGTCGGATTTTAACATTGGAGCTGCCACTGTTTTTAACAATACCGGCTACCGCATCAAAGCTAACCAACGCCCAACGCTGATCTTTGATACCTATAGCTATGTTCACCTTCCCTGCGATCCGGATGGTAGCATATCCAACAGTCCTTTCGGATCAGGCTTCGGATGGGGAACCGATTTTGAATTTTCTTTTGCAGACAACGTAGCCGCATCGGAACTGGGAGACACCATCCGTTTGAAAGGCAACCTGAATCAGGCGGAAGCGGTGATGGTAAAGGCCACGCAGGCAGAACAAACGCTGTTCACTACCAGCGGGTTCGGTTCTTACAGCACCTTCAATAAGATCCTCGAATATTTCAAACGGGTGAACGTTGGCGGCGTCATCTTCGAAATAACTCCCGGCGTAGGCGGCAGATCGTTCGATATTAAAACAACAGGCAGTCAAACTATTACCAATGTCGGCTGCCAGTTCGCGCCCACCAGCATCATACTACAGGAACCCGTTACTGTTGGTGGACTCACGGTTCGCTCCCTCGACAATCTCGTTTGGAATGCAGGCAGCCGCACCATCAGCGCCACTGTCAATGGTACTGCTGCTACCATTGCGCCCGCTCTGGCGCCGCTATCGCCGGAACCAGGTATCGCGATCGCCTTCTACAATGAAGGGCTCGACAACCCCTGGCTTACTATTCCGGGCTTCCACATCAGCGGAGTGGATGACGCTTACAATATCAGGGGACTTACCTTTCCGGGCCGAACCTACTACAGGTATGTATATTACCCGGGCCTGGTAGATGCAGGCGGTGGCGACTTTTACGATGTGTTGTCGCCGTTCTTCGTAGGAGCTACTAACGGCTACCCCTACCTGTTTGCGGGCGGAGTGGCGTATCCATATTTACAGAGTGGTGGCCGTCTTACCTTCGAAATGCTCGATGGTGGCGATCCAATCGTGAATCCTCCGGCCATTATTTCTACCAATAACGTTTTTAATACCGGTAAAACAGCGCCGCCTTATTTTGCCAACTCCGCAGGCTTTTATATTGTACGTAAAGCAGATGGAACTACAATGGATATGGTGACTGCCGGCGACGCACTGGGCTGGATATCATGGAACCACCAGTAATTTTATTATTAAAATTTTTATCAGATGAAAAAGATATTCTTCATAGCTGTTATAACCCTGCTGGGCGGCAAATTGGCACAGGCCCAACAAAGTACCCCGTCGCCGGTTAACCAGGTAAAGGAAGGCTATAAGCAAACAAGGGCCAATACCGATTATAGCATGATCTACCTGAGAAACATTGCGGTGACCGATGCGCAGAAACCACAGGTAAATAAAATAATACTGAATTATCTCGACGCCAAAAGAACATTGGCGCTGGCTAACAAACAAGACCTCAGCGTTTACAGGCAGCAGCAACCTGCCCTGTTCAACGACTTTAAAACAAAACTCGCCGCAGTGCTGAACAGCGAACAGATGTCCGCATTCATGGCGTCAAAGCCGCCACTCGACGATAAGAAAAACCTGTTAAGAGGATTATTCTACTAAAATAAAAAACGGAGGGGATCATTCCCCTCCGTTTTCACTTGTATTTTTCTTGCCGAGAATTTCCGCGCGGTGCTGCTCTCCCCACTCTTTCATTGCACTAATCACCGGCGCCAGTGTTTTGCAGTAAGGCGTAATGTCATATTCCACTGTCACCGGCCGCGTATCGCACACCGTACGACTTACCAGTTTATGCATTTCCAGCTCCTGCAATTCCTTTGAAAGTACCCTCGGTGAAATGTTTAATTCTTTCACCAACTCACGGAACCGACGCCTGCCTCCTTTATAAAATGTTAAAAGTAGCAACAGCTTCCACTTTCCGCTGATGGTTTCTAAAGTATCTCTTACAGCCATCCCGGCTGATTTGCATTCCTTTTCACTTAAATGTTCCATGTCAGTATCCTTTTTGTAACCGGTTACACGAGGCAAACATAACCATTCCGGTACTATTTTCGCTCAACGGATGCCATCCAATTGCATACATGAAAATACTTTGCCAGCTACTTTCGGTTTTACTGATTGCCCTCATTCTTATTGCCGCAGGCGTGCCTCATACAGCCCTCATTATTTCACCGGATGCTTTGGACAGCCTCCCCGCTGATACTTTGCCCATCGCCTCACCCGATAGCATGGATGCCCCCATCCATTACAAAGCGAAAGACTCTATCGTAATGCAGATACCCAAAAAACGTATACTCCTGTACGGTAGCGGCGATACCAAATACAAAGAAACCAACATCACCGCGGAACGTATCAGCTTCGACCAGGAAAACGGCATGGTGGAAGCCACTAAAGTAAACGACACCGCCGGCAAAGCCATTGGCCGCCCTGTTATGACCGACAACGGGCAAAGCTTTGAGTCAGATACCATGCAGTTTAATATTACCACCCGTAAAGCAAAAATTTATAATACCCGGTCGGTATACGGAGAAGGATTTATCACCAGCCAGCAGTCCAAACGGATGCCGGACAACACCATCTTCGGCTTTAAAAATACATTTACCACCTGCGATCTCGATACCCCGCACTTCCAGTTCCGCGCCCGTAAAATAAAAGTGATCCCCGATAAACTGGTGATCTCCGGTCCGGCTAACCTGGAAATTGAAGGCATTCCCACACCTTTGTTTATCCCGTTCGCCATTTTCCCCATCACCCAGGGACAACGCTCAGGGATACTGCCGCCACAATACGTGGTGAACCAGCAAAAGGGAATCGGCCTGGAAAACGGCGGGTACTATCTCGGCCTGGGCGACAACTTCGACCTCACTACCCGGATAGACCTCTACTCGTACGGCAGCTGGGGGATCAAGGCCAGTCCTACCTACCGGAAAAGATATAAATACAACGGGGGCTTTAACTTCGACTTTGCCAACACCCGCTTCGGCGACCCGGAAGTAAAATCAGAGTTCAGTACCTCGAAAGATTTCCGCGTAACCTGGAACCACAGTATGGACAGCAAGGCCCGCCCTGGCGTGAACTTTGGTGCGGCAGTAAACTTTGGTACATCTTCCTATAACAAATACAATGTATTTGATTACAATACCCGCGTAAACAATAACATCGGGTCATCTATCACGTTCTCCAAAACCTGGCAGGGCAAACCCTATAACCTTACAATGGGATTGAACCATTCGCAAAACCTCAGCACCCGCGATGTGTCCATCTCTTTCCCGGATGCGACTTTCACCGTGAACACCATCTACCCTTTCCAGCCAAAGGAAATGGTGGGCGCACCAAAGTGGTACGAAAAAATTGGCATCTCTTATAATACTATCCTGCGTAACCAGGCTAATTTCAAGGATTCCCTGTTTGGAAAGCAAGCGATGTTTGACGCCATGCAAACAGGTATGCAGCACAATATCCCGATCTCGTTTTCTATCCCGGTGTTTAAAACATTTACGTTATCACCTGGCATCAACTACACAGAATACTGGTACACCAAGAAACTTATCCGCAAGTGGGACCCCAATAAAAAGAACCTCGGATCGGACACCGCGGGTGGCGCTATTGACACCACTTATATTCCGGGCTTTTACAGTGCCCGCGATATCAGCGCCAGCATGTCGCTGTCCACCGCCATGTACGGCATGTATACGTTTAACAAAAACTCGAAGATAAAAGCCATCCGTCATGTGATGCGGCCCACGATGAGTGTAAGCTACCGCCCGGATCTTTCCAGCCAGTATTATCATGAGCTGCAGTACAACAAGGAGGGCGACAAACAAATGGTGTCCGATTTCGATGGCGCCATCATAGGAGTGCCTTCCCCAGGCGCTTTCGGAGGTATTAACTTCGGACTGGATAATAACCTGGAGATGAAAGTATTCTCGAAAAAAGATACAACCGGACGTCATGAAAAGAAAATAAAACTGCTGGATGGTTTTGGGATCAACGGCAGCTATAACCTGGTAGCCGACTCCTTTAAATTATCTACGTTCAGTTTATATGCCCGCACCAACCTGTTCGATAAACTGAATATCTCCGCCAGCGGTAACCTCGATCCCTACCAGGTAGACGCCCGCGGCCGCCGCCTCGATAAATACGTATGGCAGCAGGGCAAAATCAGCCTGGGTCGTTTAACCAATGCCAGCGTTTCCCTGAGCACTTCGTTCCAGTCGAAGGATGCAAAGAGCAAGGAAAAGGAACAGAAGATCGACTCTTTGGAGAATGTACAGGGCGCAGACGCCGCTTTTGCGGCACAACAGCGGCAGTTGCAGATGGTGCGTAACAATCCGGGCGAATACGTGGATTTCGATATCCCCTGGCGCATAGATCTTTCTTATAGTTTATCTTATACCAACACCATCATCCCCGACTCTGGCGGCGTGGTAAAGCGGATCACCCAATATGTGAGTTTTAATGGCGACTTTAGTCTCACACCCAAATGGAAGATCGGTTTGAACAGTGGCTTCGATTTTACCAACATGCAAATCGCGTACACCAACATGTATATCTCGCGCGACCTGCACGATTTCAATCTCTCCATCAACCTGATTCCGTTTGGTACTTACCGGCAGTTCAGTTTCACCATCAGCGCCAAAGCCAGCATCCTGAAGGATTTGCGGCTTAACCGATCCAGGCAGTTCTATGATCAGTAGAACAACACCTTTTCCAGTGTTCCTACTACCGCCGCAATTTCTTTATTGTTGAGCGACGCAAAACCCAAACGCAGCGCATTCTGCGACGAAGCGCCGTAGTGGTATTGCTCGCCGCTTGTCATCTGCAAACCAAGTGCTGCTGCCTTTGCTGCAATTTTCTTCAGCGGATATTTTTTGGAGAAGCGCAACCAGATAGCCATTCCGCCGGAAGGAACCGTAAACTTCACCGCGTCGCCAAGTTTGGTGCGCAATAAGTGACAAAGCAGATCCCGTCTTTCTTTATAAATTTTATTTGATTTTTTAAGATGCCGGTCGATGGTACCATCCTCAAACAGATTGGCCAATGCCTGCTCGGAAAGGTTATCCCCGCGCAGGTCCATCAGCCGGCGCAAGTCGGCGGCGGCCTTAATAAAATCCGCAGGCGCAATCATAAACCCGATACGGATAGACAGCCCCAGCGACTTTGTAAACGACCCGATATAAATCACATTACCGCCATGATCCGCACTGGCCAATGGTAAAATTGGCGCCGAGCTATAGTGAAAATCATAATCGTAATCATCTTCTATCACCGGCAGTTTATACTTCCGGATAACCGCCAGCAGCTTCATTCGCCGCGCTGCACTCAGCGTAACCGTGGTAGGATGGTGATGATGCGTAATCAGGTACAGCATCTTTATTTTCCGTTTGCTGCATAATTGTTCAATCATATCTACATCAATCCCCTCTTCATCTACCGGCACCCGTAACAGCTGTGCGCCCCGTTGTTCAAAACAGAGGTCCGCGAAAAAATAGTTCGGACTACCAACAATCACCAGGTCATCTTTTTTGATGAGTAATGCAGCAGCCAGGTAAATAGCCATTTGTGCGCCGCGGGTAATCATGATATGCGGCAAACTGATATTTAATCCGCGGGTATCAGAAAGATACTCCATCATTTGCTTACGCAGCGATTCCAGGCCAGTAGCGCCTCCATACATCAGCAGCTTGTGATACCGCGGGCTTTCAATCACCGAACGGCATTCCTTTACCCAGTCGGTAAGAGGCGCCAGCCGTGCATCCGGGAAGCCATCATTGACGACCAGTGCACCGGTAACCGGCTTCACACTGGCCAGCGTTATGGAAGGAACCTGATGAAACGAAAACGCCGCCGCATCTTCATAAGGAGATACCGCGCCGCGATAAGTCCGGGGTCGTATTACCGGTAAATTGCCTGCTACCATCACCCCTTTGCGCGGTACCGCCACCAGCCAGTCCTGGCTTACCAGCTCATCATACGCTGCAATCACCGTTTTCCGGTGCAGCGCCAGTTGTAACGCCAGCACCCGGCTGCCGGGCAGGTATAGCCCCGGCTTTAAGATCCCTTCCTGGATAAGCCCTATGAGCCGGTTGGCGATTTGCTGGTACACCGGCAGCTTCAGCGTTTTATCTGTTTGTATGAGCGTTTTAAATGGCAGCATCTGGACTACTTAACAATTGTAAAGTGGACTACTAAGATACTCCAGTTGCCGGTAAATTTGCAGGATCATTTTTAATACAAAACAATTGACGATGACAACCAGATTTTTGATGAACGAAACGGAACCCGGCGCATACGCCGCGATGCTGGGGCTGGAAAAATATCTTGCTACCACCGGCATTGCTCCGCTCCATCATGAGCTGATAAGAATACGCGCCTCGCAGATCAACGGCTGCGCTTTTTGTGTAAATAAACATAGTATAGACGCACTTAACTCAGGCGAAACCACGCAACGCCTGCTACTGCTCCCGGTATGGCGGGAATCGCCACAGTTCACGGAAGAAGAGCGGATCATCCTGGCTATGACGGAAGAAATTACGCTTATCAGCGAGAAAGGACTTACCGATGAAACCTATGAAAAAGCATTGGCCACATTTGGTTTGAATGGCACTGCGCAACTGATTATGGCAGTCAATATTATTAATGCGTGGGATCGCATCGGGATCACTACCCGGCGTATTCCTGGTCAATAAAACCCAACAATATGGTATCTGTAAAAACTGCCCGCAGCGAAGCTGAGGATGATACCCGTGTACGGGCACACGGCGTATCACCGTTACTGTTTTTTTGCCTGTACATTCAGCGTTACTGTGAGCTTATCATCAATGGCATTGTCTGGCCCCACCTGGAAGTCTTTCCGGTTAATGGTAAACTTACCGGTCAGTTGCACCGCCTCAGCAGATACCACTGCCGTAAACGGAAAAGTGATGGTCCGCGTAATTCCCTTGATGGTAAGCGCCGCAGTGAGCTGGTAAGTGGAGGGCTTATCCGTAGCTGCAATGCCGGTGGAAACAATCCGCATCACCGGATATTTCGCCGCATTAAAATACTTCTCCTCCAGCAGGTCCCTGTCGCGTTTACCAATACCGGTGCTGATCGTATTTACAGCCACGGTCGCATCTATCGACGACGATTTCAGGTCATGGGGATCAAAACGGATACTCCCTTTCAATCCTTTGAAATAGCCATTCACCGTAGAAGTAAAGATCAGGTGATTGATAATGGTAAACTGTACTTTGGAACCGGCGTCTGTAGGAACATAGTGCTGCGCCTGTGCAGAAATACTGCAAAATGCCAGGAGGCATAACAACCATATACGCCGTGCGTTTGCGGGTGCTTTCATACCTGCTAAGTTGGCTAATTCCCCGCTTATTACCAAATCATAAAAAAACAGCAGGCAGCCCTTGCAATGCCACCTGCCGTACATCTATCATTATGAAAAAAAAGCTATTTTTTACCGGTTTCTTCTTTGTAGGCGCTCACGTATTCGTGCATAATTTCAGTAAGACTTTCCCCTATCAATGTATACGCATCGGTAGGTAAATTGGCCAGCGATACCCTTACCGACCATTCCGGACCGGCAAAGCCCCCACCATTCAACAATACAATCGCCGTTTTTTCCGCCAGCCGGAAAAGGATATCCGTGGGCTGCATTTTTTTCTGCAACCATTTCAGGAAATCATCTCCATAAATTTTCGACGCCCACGATGCAATATCTATTTCAGCATAATACCCGGTATTCAGCGGATCATCCAGCTGCGGCTGTTCCAGCTTATCCCACAATAACTTCAGCCGTTTATGCACCAACGCCTGCGCTACCTGTTTGTAATTGTTTTCTTTGTCGAGCAACGCAAACAGGCTGAATAAAGTCATTTGTGTTTGCTGCGGCAACGACAATCCGGCTGTATGGTTCAGCGCCACCTGTCGGCTATCCGCCACCATGCGGTCGATGAACTTCATTTTTTCCGGGTGCAATGTAGTAGTACTGTAGCGCTTTGCCAGATCTTTTTTAGCAGCGGCAGGCAGGGCGGCAATCTGCTCATCAAAGATGTTGTCTTCATGAATAGCGATCACGCCTAAACGCCAGCCGGTACAACCAAAATATTTGGAGAAAGAGTATACACAGATTGTGTTGTAAGGGATCTTTGACAACAACGACCGGAAGCCATTCACAAAAGTGCCGTATACATCATCCGTTACAATCATCAGATGAGGGTTATCCTTCTTTACAATCTTTGCCAGCTTATCCAACGCTGCAGGCGCCAGGGCCCGCGATGGCGGGTTACTGGGGTTTACACAAAACAACACCCGGATGCCGGGGTCCTTTAATTTTTCCAGTTCCTCATCCGGGTACTGCCAGGTATGCCGGCCTTCTTTGGTTTCGCCCTTCGCGTTGATATATACCACTTCAAACTGGTAGCGGTCCAGTTCCGGTATTTCCAGGTAGGGCGTAAAAACAGGCACCATCAAAGCGATCTTTGATCCTTGTTTCAGCAATTTGTTCTGCATCAGTGAATCGAAGATATAACACATCGCCGCCGTGCCGCCTTCCACGGCAAACAGGTCGAATTTACCTTTCGACTTTTCCCCGCCACACATCTCCTGTACAATATAATCATGCACAATCGGCTCCATATGTGCCAGCATGCGGCCAGGCACCGGGTATTCATTACCGATCACACTTTCTGCCAGTTCAAATACAAAGGCATCATCGTTAAACTGGTGTACATTTTGTCCGTATAAATATGCCTGTTGCAGCAGCGCCGCGCCGGGAGCATCTTTATGCAGGGCCAGGAAACTTTTGAACCGGTCGGCGATGCCACTCTTTTCAGGCACGCCGGTAAAGCCATGCTCCTCCCGCATATTACGGCGGCATTCCGCTATACCGAATTGCCCCAGCAGGAAGAAGGCTTCCCGTGGTGTGGAGGCCGTCCAGTTAGGATTACCACGCCCTGCATTCAGCATTACCTCAATACTTTTCTGTGCGGTTTGTTGTGCCAGTGAAATCAGCGTATCCTTCAGTTCAAAAGGGCTTAATTTCTGTAATGCACGTTGTTCTGCAACGGTAGTTTTGATATAAGACAGTCCCATAAAATAATGTTTGTCGGGTCAATAGGTGAAAAAGTAACTCTGCAACATATCCCTGTTTGAAGTTTGGGTAAGTCCAAGCATCAGGAGGATCCTGGCTTTCTGCGGATTGAGGTCATCGCTCACAATGGTGCCCAGTGTTTTGTCGTCTACTTCATCATATTGGGTAACGCGACCGGAGCCAACATGACTGGAACGCACTACCACCACGCCTTTCTTTATCGCCTCCGCAATAGCGTCGTAAAATGCTTTGTTGAAATTACCGTTGCCTACACCGGCAATGATAATTCCTTTGTACCCGTCTTTTACAAAGTTGTTAATGGCTACCGGGTCCGCATCGGCATACATATAAGCGATGCCTACTTTCGGCAATGACGTAACACCCGCAATATCAAAAGGTGTTTCTTTATTTGCTTTCCGCATGGCGCTCTGGTAGTAGGCCACCCGGCCATCGTACACCTGGCCCAGCGGCCCCAGGTTGGGCGCATAGAAGGCATCTACTTTGGTAGTATTCCCTTTCGATACATCACGGCCATCAAAAATACTTTCATTAAACACCAGCAGTACGCCACGTCCGGCAGATTTAGGGCTAGCAGCCACGGTTACAGCATCAAATAAATTTTTGGGACCATCTGCACTGATAGCAGTAGAGGGGCGCATAGAGCCGGTGAGCACCACCGGCTTATCGGTACGTTCAGTGAGGTTCAGAAAATACGCGGTTTCTTCCTGTGTGTCGGTACCATGCGTGATCACAATACCATCGGCTTCATTATTGGCGTATATTTCATTGATCCGCTTATTCAGCTTCATCCAGATATCAATGGTCATATCCTGGCTGCCTACGTTGGCGATCTGTTCGCCGGTAATAGCTGCAATTTTCTCAATACCCGGTACCGCTTTCAGTAAAGATGCAATGGGCACCTTGCCTGCTGTGTAAGCGGCCCTGTCGGCGGAGGCGCCTTCGCCGGCAATAGTGCCGCCGGTGGCCAGGATGATCACACGGGGTTTCTGGGCAATGGATGAGATACAGACAAATAATACAATGATTAAAGTACAGACGGTTTTCATATGTAACACCTTTAGATTGTTTGGTGGAATGGTCAGGATAATAGAACACCGGAAGTTTGCGGATTGTTCAATAAGAAAGGGGAAGACCACCGGCCTTCCCCTTTCTTATTACATACCATGTAAAAAATAGTTACGCTTTCTCCGCTACCTTCTTCAGGCCGGCCAGCACCTGCTGCCAGTTATCGCGCGAATGATCGCAGGCTTCCTGGTTTTCAAAATTTTCCTGGCTCACGGCAAAGCCGGTAGCGCCATTGCCGTTACTGTTCAACGTATAAACGATAACGGAATAATTCTCCGGTTTATCTTCTTTACCGGAACTCAGGTAAGTGAAAGACAATTTCTTATCCTGCTCCGCTGCCAGTACTTCACCTTTTTCTTCGTAGTGTTTTCCTTCCCATTCACCGGACCAGATCACCGGGCTGCCCACTTTCCAGTCGCTGATAACATCTGTTCCAAAAAAATATTCTTTGATCAGTGCCTTATCAGTGATGGCGGCCCATACTTTTGCAACAGGGGCGTTGATACTGATGGTTTCCGAAAGTTTTAACTGCTTGTCCATAATACATTGTTTTTGATAGTACAATATTAAGCAACCGCTGTTCCGGCGGATTGCATTTTACGGATTAATTCTAACGGAATTGGGAGTAACCCCGAATTTCTTTTTAAAGGCATTATTAAAATGTTGTGGTGTGGAATAGCCCAGCTCATAGGCTATTTCAGCAGAAGTTTTCTGGGTGTCCTGCAGGTATTGGTTGGCCAGCTGCAAGCGTTGCCCGGTGAGATAATCAAACACCGTGGAATTAAATGTTTCTTTAAAACCACGTTTGAGTTTATATTCATTCAGTCCTACCAGTTGCGCTATTTCACTGAGGCCGGGCGGGTTAGTGAGCCGGTCGTTGATCAGGTCTCTTACTGCAATGATCTTTTCTTTGTCTGTTTTATTTTTTATAAAGATGTCTTTCTTCGCGGTATAATTATATGCTTCGGCCGATAGCACCAGCAATTCAATACTCTTCGACAGGAGGAATAATTTCTTCAGCTGTCCCGAAAAACGGCAGTTCAGTATTTGCACAATCACCTGTTGGATACCGGCATCAATGGGACCCCAGTTTTCAGACAGCAATACGCTTTTTCCACTCAGCACCGCTTCACAAAACCGTTGCAGATGTTCATTCCCCTTTTCAGTAAATTCCAGGAATTGTTTTTTGGAGAACTGGATCCCGAATGTTTCTATTTCTGTGGCTTTGGGCGTTATTTCAATCTCAAAGCCATTTGAGTACATGATGTTGTGATGCCCGCCGATCAGGTCAAAAGAACGGTCCAGTTGTTTATACGAAAACGCATAGTCGCCTTTCATGCCGAAATGCAGGCGTACCACATCGGTATCGTTGCTGGCGCGTATCTTATCGGGTTTTGTGTAACGGGAAACAGTATGCGTTAAGCGGATATCATCACAAAACCAGTCTGTGATATCGGTAACGCTGAATGCGGTAACTAACTGATGTTGTTTATCGTGGTTCATAATGGGTCCTAAAAATACGAATATTACGGGGTATCTTTGATTTGCACAATTAATACTGTAATAACTACAAGTATGCAGGTATTACGCCGCTTATCTTTGCCCCTTTGAATTACCACCAACCCGAAATTACATCATATGAAGTACAGAACACTAGGAACAACAGACGTGCAATTGTCAGCCATCGGACTGGGCTGCATGGGTATGAGCTATGCCTACGGCACGCCGGACGACGTGGAATCCATTGCCACCCTGGAAAAGGCCCTGGAAATCGGGATCAATTTCTGGGATACAGCGGATGTGTATGCTGCCGGCAAAAATGAAGAACTGATCGCCAAAGTATTAAAGCCTAACCGCAGCAAGATATTTATTGCCACCAAATTTGGCTTTACTTCTTCTCCTGCTTCGCCCGGTGCCATACAATTCGATGGTTCACCCGCCTACATGAGAAAGGCTGTGGAAGCCAGCTTAAAGAGATTACAAACGGATGTGATTGATTTATATTATGCACACCGCATCGACCCGAATGTGCCGGTGGAAGAAATGGTAGGCGCTATGGCCGAACTGGTGAAGGAAGGAAAGGTACGCTACCTCGGCCTCTCCGAGGCGTCGGCTACCACTTTGCGTAAAGCGCATGCCGTACATCCTATCAGCGCATTGCAAAGCGAATACTCGTTGTTGACAAGAGACGTGGAGAAAGAGATCCTGCCAGCGTGCAAGGAACTGGGCATCAGCTTTGTGCCATTCAGTCCGCTTGCACGTGGCCTGGTGACCAACGACCTTGATATTGCCAATCTTGCCGACAACGATTTCCGCAAATCACTCCCCCGTTACCAGGGCGAACATGCGGAAAACAACCGCCTGCTGGCCGCCGGGTTTGCGGAACTGGCTGCCGGTAAAAACTGTACCACTGCACAACTGGCATTGGCATGGGTGCTGGCACAGGGCGAAAATATCATTCCTATTCCCGGCACCAAAAGGAGAAAATACCTGCTGGATAACGCCGGTGCAGTGGATGTAGATTTAACAGCTGCTGATCTGCAAAACCTGGAAGAATTGCTGCAGAAATATCCCAACACCGGGGAACGGTATACTGAAGCAATGAACAAACTGGTAGATAAGAGTTAAGCGTTCCGCTACTTTTCCTGGAAGGGGAACAACGCGGTTTCCACATGCGCCTCCTTCATATGGGCAGCCAGTCTGCGCGCAATATCCGGACGGGCTGCTGCCATATTCTTTGTTTCTCCCGGGTCTGTGGAAAGATCATAGAGTTCCACAGGCCCATCAGGGTGTTGCGCTGCCTGCAAGCGCACCGCTTTCCAGTTTCCCTCCCGCACAGCCTGACGGCCACCGTCTTCATGGAATTCCCAATACAGATAGTTATGTTGCTGCTGTCCTTTCCCGCTTGTAAGCGCAGGTAATAGCGATACGCCATCTGTATAAGGTACGGCCGGTGCGTTGGTGAGCTGTGCCAGTGTAGGCATAATGTCCCAGAATGCACCCTGGAAACTGTTGGAGCTGCCGGCTTTGATTTTACCGGGCCAGCGTGCAATAAACGGTTCGCGGATACCGCCTTCATACAGGTCGCGTTTAACCCCGCGGAAACCTCCGCTGCTGTTGAAGAAAGCCGGATCGGCGCCGCCTTCTTTATGCGGGCCGTTATCGCTGGTGAAAATCACCAGGGTATTTTTATCTAAGCCCAGTTCTTTTAAACGCGCCATCACCTGCCCTACGTAGTTATCCAGCCGGGTAACCATTGTGGCAAAAGTAGCATGCGGATATTGCTGGGAGGCATAGCCGGGCACAGTGGCGTTTGGGCCGTAGTCGTTGCCTTTATAGGGCTTCTCTTCAAATTTGCCTTTAAAATGCTGAAAGAGGCTGTCATCCGGTACCTGTAGCTCCGCATGTGGCAGGGTGTAGGTGAGATATAAAAAGAAAGGTTTGTTTTTGTTGTCGTCCAGGAAGCGGAGCGCCTGTTGCTGGATAAGGTCCGGTGCATAGGTGTTCATATGTTCCAGCTGGCCGTTTTGTTCCAGCACCACTTTGGTATCGTTGTCCCACAGGTGTGTTGGAAAAAAGCGGTGCGATTCGCGCTGGCAGTTATAACCATAAAAACGGTCGGCTCCCTGCTTCAGCGGATCGCCTTCCGAGCCAACCGGGCCCAGTCCCCACTTACCGAAGATACCGGAAGTATACCCGGCTTTTTTCAGTACTTCCATCACCGTTGTAACGGTGTCGGCTATAGGTTGTTGTCCTTCCGGCTGGATCTCCTTGTTGCCCCTGATAAAGGTATGTCCTGTATGCAGCCCTGTTACCAGCGATGCGCGGGAAGGTGCGCATACCGATGTTCCGGCGTAGAATTGTGTAAACCGCATACCCTGCTTTGCCAGCTGATCGATGTGAGGCGTGCTGAATTTACGCTGACCATATGCACTCAGGTCGCCATAACCCAGGTCGTCCGCAAGAATAAAAACAATATTGGGAGGAGTCGCCTTTTTTTGCTGTGCCGCCACTGGTGCGGTTAACAGGATGAGCCCTGCTGCAACAGGCAGTAGTGTGTTAAAAATTTTCATGTTCATTGTGCTATACCTTGCAATTACTTCGCTGGTCCAAAATACAAAAGTATTCCGGTCTTTTTACAACAATGGCGCTGGTAGCAAAGCAGGATATCCGGCAACAGCGGGTGGGGCCTGCACTGAAATTGTTTAGGCGGAGGGATTGTCTCCCTCCGCTTCACAATATGTTTTTACATTTTAAATACTTTACCTCCTACCATCACTTCCTGTGTTGCTTCATCGAAGGTGGCTTTCATGCCGGTGCGGTAGGCCGCGTTACCCATGATGAGTGCAATAGAGTGTGAGTAGGCTGCTTCTATCGGTGCATTGGGTTGCTTACGTTCACGCACACACGTCATCCAGTTGCGTACGTGCGCATTGGTGAGCGGATCGCCACCGGTGTTGGCGCTGGTAGCAGCAGCTTCTTCGTTGCTGAGTGTTTGAGGCGTCAGCAGGTTAGCGTGCATGCCCATTTCCTGCGCTTCTTTTTCGGTGAGGCCACCGGTAGCGCTTATTTTGTTGGTAGACATATCAATAGTGCCTCCGTTGGAATAATAAATTTCTTTGGTGCCGCCGGCAGAGTTGTGGAAACGGCTGCTGTACATTACCTGGAAGCCATTGGAAGGATCATTTTCCGGACCGTAGTCGAAAACGGCGGTGAGAGTATCCGGGTTTTTGCGGCCATCTTTCCACATATAAATGCCGCCATTAGCTACTGCGCTGCGTGGATGTTTCAATCCGCTGAACCAATGCACCGTATCTATCTGGTGTGTCATCCACTGCCCGAAGATACCGGAGGAATAAGGCCAGAAGAGGCGGTATTCGAGGTACTTGCGCGGGTCCCAGCTATCCTGCGGGCGGCCGGCCAGGAAGCGTTTCCAGTCGGTATCCGATTCCTTGATGGACTTTACCAGGTCCGGGCGGCGCCAGCGGCCTGGCTGATTTACGTTCCAGGTCATTTCCACCATCGTAATAGGACCAAATTTTCCCTGTTGGATGAAGTTGGCAGCGGAGTGGTAGCTCGGACCGCTGCGGCGCTGCGTACCCACCTGCATAATACGGCCGGAGTCTTTCACGGCTTTGAGGGCGCTGCGGGCGTCTTCCATTGTTTCCGCGAAAGGTTTTTCGCTGTATACATCGCACTTATTCTTTACCGCTTCAATGGTATGATAAGCATGCTGAAAATCGGCGGAGGCGATAAATACCGCATCCAGTCCTTTGATATTATACAGCTCATCATTATTCATACATGCCTGTACGTTATGACCCGTTTTCTGCTGCAGGAAAGCTTTTCCTTCATCCCTGCGGCGGTTCCATATATCAGATACAGCGATCAGATCAAAGTTCAGTTCCTTATTGTTGTTAAAGAAAGATGGCAGCAGGGCCTGGCGTGCACGATCGGAAAATCCTACCAGTCCCACATTTACCCGGTCGTTGGCGCCCATGATGCGGGCATAGCTGCTGGCGGGCATTCCCATAGCACTGATCGTGATACCGGCTCCTGCCAGTAACGACTGTTGCAGGAATTCCCGTCTTGTTTTTTTTGATTCAGACATATAAAGGCGTTTTTTATAGTGTGTGGTTTATTTGGCGTAAGCTTCTTTCAGTTGACCTTCCAGGTAATCAAAGGCTGGTTTATACTGCCTGGCAGGGTCGTCCCAGCGACATTCCATCATAATACGACCGGTATATCCAATTTTATGCAGGGCGGCAAAATAGGGCCGGAAATCGTCTCCGGCAACACCGGGCGGTGTGCGTTTATCCCGTTCCGCGATGTGGCAATGTACCAGTACCGCCTTTGCATTTTCTATGCTGGCAGGCGATTCATGCTCTTTCAGCATATGATAGATATCTGCAGTAAGCCGGAAGTTAGGATGCTGTATGGCTGTAACGATCTCATTTCCTTCTGCCAGCGTATTCACAAAATTGGTTTCCGTGGCATTGAGGTTTTCCATAGCGATGATGATATTGTACTTTGCAGCTACCACCGCCATTTTACGACATAGTTGAATAAACTGTTGTTTGCATTTTCCCCGGTCGGCGCCTTCCGGTATTTTCCGGGCTTCCCCGCTGCCCAGCACAATGAGCTTTACTCCTGCAATTTTTGCCCGTTGCATCACCGAGTCCACGTATCCCAGCACATTGGCTTCGTTTACTTCGTTGCCGGTTAGCTTCATGGTTCCCGGGATAAATACATTGCAAGTCTGGATCTTGCACTTGCTGTTGCGGATGGCGTGCAGCTGTTCCCTGAACTGCGCCTCGCTCAGTGCGGGCGACAGGATCTTGCGGACCGTTTCTTCCAGGAAAGTAAACCCGGTGGCCGCAGCGAGACTGTCGTTGGAAAAAGAAGTGCAGATGCCAATAGCCGGTAACGACTGTGCATTCGATTGCAAAAATGGAGAGAAGATAACAGAAAAAAGCAGTAGCAACCAAGTTTTCATAACGTCTGGTATGTTTATGTGGAAAAACGGAACAGCATTAAGATAATATCTAATTCCGGAAAAACAAAACAAAAAGACGACAGGCGGAAAAACAGGGGGTTACCGTTCCATATTTTCCCCAGGCTCAGCCTTAAAGGGGAGATTTAAGCTTTATGCGGATTACTTCCTGCATACTTCTCCGATACTTCCCGGATACTTCTCAGATACTTAGGAGTCGTGTATGTGTCGTACTCCCTATATGGTTCCTATACAGTCCCCATACAGTCACTATACACTCCCCATACTCTCCCTATACAGTTCCCATACACTCACAATACACTCACAATACACTCCCCATACACTCCCCATACACTTAGGCCCCTGAGGCTAATAGTATTTTAACGCCATTTCTTATATTGACTGCCTAAAATAATAATTTTATCCGTCTAAAAACCAACACAGGCTATGATTGGTAAAACACCTGCAGGAACGCAGCGATTAACAAATCATAGCCTGTATGTTAGGTTCATCGGAATAGCCTGACGAAATAAAGGCATGTTGAATTTATATGGGAAGGAAAGCAGAAAGAAGCGCTGACTAATTATACTCCTGTTTTAAAAAAGTACCTAATTCCTGTTCAAGCTTTCTCTGTTCTGAATAAAAAGGTAAAAGCCGGTGCAGCAGATTGCCACTACCCGTAGTGATAAGGTCCAGTAAAAAGAACATGGTTGTGAGAACAGATGGCTTAGTCATTCTCTCTATCACAATTTCGTTTTCTTCTTTTGTTACCTGGATGGATACAAAAGCAGATTTCTCCACAAAAATACTTTGCTTGTTACCAAAATCAAATAGCTCATAAGAATACCTGCCGGAGAACTTTTGCTTCAGGGTTTCTGATAGTTCGTTAATGGAAGGAAGTATTTTTGAGGTGGTAATCTTCATCTTTCTTTTTTTATATTAATATACCCATAAATTCCGACAAACAGTAAATAAAAAAATGGCTGTTACAAATTATCCTTCTTCATTTCATTCACTGCATAGCCTGCAGTCCTTGCTCCAGTACAGCTTCTTATACTTTATCCCTTCCCCTTTGATCATCCATTCTCCTTTCTTCCACAGGATCATCCGTCGCTCCCGGAGGTAACAGCTCTTTCCTGTCTTTACGGTTCCTTACAATTAAGAACCCGATCAGCGCAATAGCTGCCAGCGCAACGATGATGATAATTCCTATACGCATCTTCTTATTTTTTTACTTCCAGGCAAAGGCAATCCTGAGTTTGCATGATACCCCGAGGGATATAAAGTTAAATAAAACGCCCCGGTAACTTCCGGAAAACAGATTAAATTATCCATATATTTGCTTAGACCAGCATTTGAATAATGGACCCATTATCTACCCTGCATATCCGGATCATCAACCAGGTTTTTGAACTGGACAAGAAAACAAGTGCCAAACCGGAGCTGCTATCCCTGCAACGTAATATAGACCGGATTAAACAACATTTTGAAGAAGCAGGTTATACCATCCTCAACCCACTGGGCGAACCTTACCGGGAAACACGGGTGGATTACGAAGCCAGCATCACCGGCGAAATGTCGCCGGACATGGAAATAGTAAATGTGATCAAGCCGGTGGTATATTATACAAACGGAGGACAAAAATCTATTTTACAAAAAGGTGTGGTCATCGCCGCCGCAAAATAAACCTATGAGCAACCAAATTAATTTCGGTATCGACCTGGGCACTACCAATTCCCTGATCGCCAGGTTCCAGAACGGCGCCGTGGAAATCTTCAAAAACCCGTTCGGTCAGAAAGAAACGCTGCCTTCGGTGGTGGCCTTCCGGAAAGACAGGATCATTGTTGGCGATAAAGCCAGGGAGCTGATAGAGAAAGATCCGGAAAATGTGTTCTCTTCTTTCAAAAGAAAAATGGGAACATCGGAATCATTCTTTGTACCTAATACGAGCGACTTTAAAACGCCGGTAGAACTTTCTGCCCTCGTACTCCGCGAACTCAAAAACTTTATCTATACCGGCGAAAAACCGGAAGCAGTGATCATCACTATCCCCGCTTCTTTTGATACGATCCAGTCGAACGCTACCAAAAAAGCAGGCAACGATGCAGGCTTCAGCGAAGTACTGCTGCTGCAGGAACCCATTGCCGCCAGCCTCGCTTTTGCCAACAAACAGGCCAACGCTACCTCTCTCCAGGGACAATGGCTGGTATATGACCTCGGCGGCGGCACCTTTGATGTGGCCCTCGTGAAAATTGTAGATGGCGAAATGCGCGTTACCGATCATGAAGGAGATAACTATCTCGGAGGTGTGGACTTCGACATTGCCATCATAGAACAGCTGGTGACTCCCGCCCTGCAACAACAACACACCCTCCCCGACCTGCTCACCGAAATGCGCAGCGCACGCGGAAAATATAATACCCTGTATCATATCCTGCTCAAAAAAGCAGAAGAAGTAAAAGTACAGCTCACTGCCAGTCCTTCGGCAGAAATGGAATTTGAAATCACCGACGCCACCGGCCAACCGCACGACATCTATCTCACCATTACCCGCGAACAATTTGAAACCGTTATATACGACCGCATACAGTATTCCGTTGATCTCGTAAAAAAGATCATCGACCGTAACCACCTCACCGCTGCCGATATCAAAGAAGTAGTGATGATTGGCGGCAGCACGTATATCCCGATGGTAAAAACCCTGGTCGCGGCACAACTGGGCATCCCCGTTAACTGCAGCGTAGATCCCACCACTGCCGTAGCCGCAGGCGCCGCATGGTATGCCGGCACCAAAACAATTACCCAGTCCAACCCCGCCGCCAGCAAACCTTTGGCAGCAGGCATGCCGGATATCCGGTTTAAAACAGCCTATCAGAAAAATACCGCCGATAAGGAAGAATATTTTACCGCCATCGTAACCGGTCCCGTAGCCGGATTAAGCTACCGCATTGTGCGTGCCGACGGCGGCTACGACAGTGGCATCAAACCATTGCAGGAACGTATCTCTGAAATGCTGCTGCTGGCCGAAAATACCAGCAATGTATTTAATATCCTGGTATTCGATGCCGCACATAACGAACTGGCGGTACAAGCCCCCGTTATCGCTATTTCGCAGGGCAAATTTAATATTCATGGTCAGCCGCTGCCAAACGATATCTGTATTGAAATAGATGACCTGGAAAACAATACCACCAAACTGGAACTCATCTTTGAAAAAAACGCCATCCTCCCGCTGAGGAAAACGATTATCAAAGAAGTGATGAAAACAATCCTGCGCACCAGCCAGGACAGCCTCCTGATCAACGTGCTGGAAGGCAGTCGCTATGCCATCCCCGGCAGCTGCGTTCCCCTCGGCATGATCGAAATAAAAAGCACCGACCTCATCACCGATCTCGTGAAAGGCTCCGATGTGGAAATTACCTTGCAGATCAGCGAAAGCAGGGACCTTTCCGTGAGGGCAGTACTGCTCATGAACGAACAGGAATTCTCCGAAGTATTCAATCCTATGGTCAGGAAAATCAACACCGGTAAACTACTGGACGATATCCGCCAGCTGCGCCTCAACGCATCTGAAAAAATAAAATCATTCAGGAGAAGCCAGCAGTATGAACTGGCAGCAACCGTGCAGGACATCATGGTGGATCTGGATCATATCAGCAACCGCCTGGAATTGCTCAGTACAGATGATGTGACTGACGAAAAATATCAGCTGGAAGAAAAGAAACGTAAACTCGCGCAACATCTCGACAGCACCGGGAAAGACCAGCTGATTGTAGAAATTACAGAACTCTATTTTAAAAGGAAAGAATATTGTTTGTATAATATCCGGGAAGAAGAAGACAGCGCCCGCATGATCCGTTTTGAAAAGATCATTGCCGATGAAAGCGCCTGTCTTTCTTCACAAAGCTACTACGCCATCAAGGCAAAAATTGATGAGCTGAATGATCTTTGCTGGGAAATAAGACGCAACAAACCCGAAACCTGGATCAATGCGTATTACTACTACGCCAACGTAAGTACAGATGATTATACCGATCCGCAAACAGCCGCCCGCTTCAAGGAAATCGGGGAAAAGGCGCTGGAACGGAAAAATTATGAAGAACTGAAAGTAGCCGTGAATCAACTGTACAACCTCATGCCGGATACCAAAAAAGAAACCGACCAGCTGAAAGGAACCGGGATCGGTTAATTGCCTATTTCCAGTTCTATTCCTGCTGCATTATTTTCCAGCAGGTTGAAATACAAACTGGTACTATCAGTAAGCCCGATTTCAATAGGGATATTCCGGTCGGAGGTAGCCCAGTAATTGGGGTCGAGCTTAAAAATCAGGCTGCTTTCCTTCAGGAACTGCCTGGAATTTTTATACGGCATCAGGAAAAAACCTTTGACCCGGTAGGCACGCGCATCGTCCATCGGAGCCCTGGCTTCCTTACTTCCATTCCAAAGCTGCCCTGCATATACATACAGCTGGTTAACGGTGAGCTGCAGCGGTACATAAGCGCTATCCGCCGGCGCAATATAGCAGGAATAAAAAGTATCGGGCGTTTGGATCATGGCGATGGCAGGAACGATCAAACGGTTGTAGAGATGCAGGCTTTGCCGGTGAGCGGTATTTGACTTTGGTGCAGAGATGGTTGCTCCTGGTTTGCGATCTTTAAGACGATCATTTACTGTTTTTAGCACAGCGGGATCGGTGGTATTAGAGAACAGCGGTTTTTGCAATGCAGCCATAAAGTCGGGGCCGTATACGTCGTCTCCTGTTATGGGGGTTTTACTCACATCCCTGTATGGAGTATATATCGAGTCCGTTTGTAGGTTGAACAGGAGATATTTCATTGCTTCCTTAGTGCGGCTGGTGATAAAATAATTCACAGGTGCAGATAAAGTAGGATTAGGTCTTGTAAACATGGGCCTTACGTTGATCACAAAAATAAGTGCGACCGCCACACCTATAATCAACGAACCGGCTCCCTGCTCACTTAACCATTTAGGCCGGATAGGCGCCACCCAACGCCCAATCCGCTGCGCCAGGGACATCTTTTTTTCCTGCTCCTTCCAGTATTCCTTCATCTTCGTTTTCCACCGCGCCATTTCCTCCTGCACATATTCCGAGGTCTGTAATTTTCCTGTCAGTCCAACTATAGCCATCCCATTTGTAAAATCATTCCGGTATATAGCCAGCCCCAGGTTGATCAAAGAAATACCGTAGTCACTTCTCCACTCATAAAACGCATATGGCAACTGATTCAGTTGTTTCACCAACGTAATATTGGCGAAGGGCCACAGCTCCCGCAGGGGAATCACCTCGCCTGCCCTGAGCTTTGCTATTATAATTTTTAACCTTTCTTCCAGCACTCTCACATAACGGAATATCCGTCCATAACAGGTGGTGGTGTGTTCCCCATCCAACAGCAACGGATTAGCAAACAGATCGATCGTATTCTGCAACCGTTGATGTTTCAAACTATCCAATACCGCATTTGCAAATAATGGCTCGTAGTAAGGAGATATAAATTTCAGAAACCCATTCTCATTATAAAGAGGACTATCCGCAAACCTTCCGGTGATTTCACCGGTTTCCAGGAAATGCAGCAGCACCGGGTCTGCAGCTATCTGTGCATGATAGCGCAGCTCGTTGCCTGCTGTCAGCTTGTCGAAAAACTGTAACAGCTGGTGCTTATCGAATGTCCATTGATTTATTTTAAGTTGCTTGTCATCCGACAGTTCCAGTTCTGCCAGCATTTTTTTCCGGAGAAGGGATAACGCAGCAGTATTCTCCGTATCTACGGGTCCACCATGAACTGTCTCCAGGAAACTAACGGGATTCACATACTTCATAAGAGAGCAAAATAAATAAAAAAGTGGCTACTCCACCGGAATCAGGTCTACGCCGTTGAAATTATTGGTTAGCTGCCGGAGTTGGAGCTCCTGCTGCAGCTGGTTCTTTTGGGATAAGAAAACTTCTACCGGGATATAACGGTTGGAATGTTGCCAGTAGCTACTGTCCAGGTTGAGTTGCAGACACGACGTTTTCAGAAACGACAGTGCATCATACACCGGCATGAGGAAAAAACCTTTGGCACGATAAGATGGTACATATTCCATTGCATATTCCGCCTTCCAATCAGGGTCCCAGCCCACACCGGCATAAAAATATACCCTGCTTATTGAAAGCGGCAGGGGCACAAAGGCGCTGTCGAACGGCGCTATGTAACACGAGTAAAAGGAATCGGGCGTTTGTACCATTGTAATCAGCGCGCCATCCTGACGGTTAACAACATGTATACTTTGCCGGTGCGCGGCATCGTGCCAGGAGCTGTCTTCCGGCCCCCACTCCCGCGACCGGCCAAAAGGCGGACGCACAAAGCCGGCGCCATAATCTCCCTGCATACGTACGGCCTTCATAAAATCAGCGCCATACACATCTGCCCCGGTGGCCGGAGATGGCAGCTTAGGGCTCTTTAACAGCTTCTTCGCCCGTTTTTCTGTATCCATCAGTAGCTGCGACAAGAGGTATTGCATAGTCAGCGAAGTACGGGCGCCCATAAAAATACTGTGCTCACTTTCGCGGACTTTTATGCGGGGCGTATATTCCTGTTCAAAGCGGGCACCGATGAAAATGGCTACGATAATGCCAAGCGCAATTCCTCCTTTCAGCAATACATCACGCACCAGTTTCCGACGCTGTTGCCGGGTTTTATAGCCGTTCCCGAAAAACCTGCCCAGCAACGATTTGCGGCTGGCGGCCTTTTCTTCCAGTTGCTGAAGATACCGGTGTGTTTCTTCTCTCACATACGCACCGCATTTCAATGTGTTTACGGCATGCAGTATTTCCAGCGCCTTTTTATTTTCGCGGGTACCATCCAGCGCCAGTGCAAAGTTGATCATCAGGATACCATAGTCGTTACGGAACTCCTGGAAAATATCCGGCAACGCATCCAGCGCCTGTACCTGCTGCAAACTCACATATGGAGCGGCTTCCCGCCACCTGGAGCCAGGATCTGCTCTCCTGCCCTTTTCTGCGGCTTCCAGTATTTTATAGCATTCCTGCAATGCGCGGAATATTTTATCATAACTCCGGTTCAGGTGTTCGCCATCCATCAACAGCGGATTGGCATACAATTGCTGTAGTGCCGCCGCCTGCTGCTGTTTCAGGCTATTGAGCACCGCCGTGGTAAACACCGGTTCGTAAAAGGGTGCTATAAAAGTGAGGAAAACAGGCGTGCTGTAAAGCGGGTTATTATTAAAAAGTCCTGTCAGCTTGCCCGTTTCCAGGAAAGCCGACAGGACGTTATCTTCATTGATCTGTTGATGTAAGTGTAATTTGCCGGGCGACTGCAGTTCGTCAAAAAAAAGCAGCAGGTCGTTTTTACTGAACCATTGCGCACCTACCCGTAATACCTCTTCTTCCGATAATTCCAGCTCTGCCATCATTTTTTTCCGGAGAAGGGATACTGCGGCAGCATCCTCCGCTGATACGGGCCCGCCATTCATCTTCTCCAGGAAAGCAAAGGGATTCAGGTATTTCATATACCGGCAAAATACTAAAAAAAGTAATCAGCCGGGTCAGGAAAACAGCAGGTAAGCCAATATCAGTGTAACAATTACGTTAAACGTTTGGGCTATCAGGAACGCATACACGGGTTTCCTGCTTTCTGTGCCAATCAGGTCCTTGAAATTTGTTTCCAGCCCGATGCTGGTAAATGCCAGCGCAAACCACAACCCCTGTAAACTTTTCAGCGATCCCTTCACCGGCGCAATAGCTGCGGGCGACAATAAAAATGAAAATACCAGCGAAGCAATGATAAAGCCGATCACGAATTTTGGAAATCTATCCCAGATCACTTTCAGCGTGGGCTTCTGCTCTTTATCAGCCGCATTCGGATGTTTGGTGTAAGTCCAGTATACCGATATAGCAAAGGCCGCAATACCCAGCAACACATTCTGCGAAAATTTCACGATGGTGCTGATCTTCAGTGCGGTTTCACCTACCAGCGATCCGGAGGCCACCACCGCACCGGTAGTGTCTATACTGCCTCCCAGCCACGCCCCGGTTACTTCTTCCGGGAACTGGAAATGATGGGCAATCATCGGCATAAAAATCATCATCGGGATAGCGGTAATCAATACCAGCGAAATCACCAGCGACAATTTCTTTGAATCTCCCTTAATAGCGCCGGAAGTAGCGATGGCTGCAGATACCCCGCAAATAGATACCGCGCTGGATAACATCATGGTCAGCTCTTTATCTATTTTCAGTCGCTTACATACCCAATAAGAGAAATACCATACAGAAATAACTACCACCAATGCCTGTATCAGCCCCAGGGAACCGGCTTTCAGCACATCTGAAAAAATAACGGTAGTACCGAGCAATACCAAACCTATCTTCACAAAAAACTCCGAGGTAAGCGCCTCCCGGAACCAGGTGGGTAATTTAAACAGGTTACCGATCAGCAAGCCAATGATCAGGCTGAAGATAACCGCTTCCAGCCCCAGTTCATTTAACGCGGCGTTACCAGCTACAATCAGCGCCAGTGTGGTTAATATAAACACTGCCGGGAATACCAGCAGGGTGTTTTTTAATGATCTGCCGGTAAGAAAGGATCCCAGCAGGGCCACCAGCAACACGTAAATAAACTGTGCACCTATTTTTAAAAAGTTGGCGCCGGTCAATACTTTTGTGGTGAGGTCACCGGTGGTGCTCCATTTGTAATCCGGTAAAGCAACGTGTATTCCGGCCAGCGATAGCAGGATGATCAGGAACCCCAGTACAACAATGGCCCAATCTTCCTGTAAATAAGACTTAACTCCAGGCATATTTTTTTTTCATTAAGATAGTGACGGTTTAAAAAATATCTTTCAGCACGGTGTTGGCAGCATGGTATCCGCACATGCCATGAACGCCGCCTCCCGGCGGTGTGGCGGAAGAACAGATATAGATTCCTTTGGCAGAGGTACGGTAGGGAGAAATGCGACAGGCAGGGCGGGTGTACAACTGCCTGATGTCAATGATGCCACCATTGATATCGCCCCCTACATAGTTTGGATTATATATTTCCATCTGTTGTGCATTCATGGTGTGTTTTGCCAGGATCAGGTCGCGGAACCCCGGTGCAAAGCGTTCTATCTGCTGCTCTATGATCTGGGTCATGTCCGCGTCGCTGCCGTTAGGAACGTGGCAATAGGCCCAGGCGGTATGTTTTCCGGCAGGCGCCCTGTGATCAAACAGGCTTTGCTGCGACAGCAATACATACGGCGCCTTACAGATCTTTCCATCGTATGCCTGTTGCTCCGATAAGGCAATTTCTTCAAAGGTGCCACCCAGGTGTACCGTGATGGCCTGCCTGCATTCCGGCGCGGTGAAAGGAATGGGGCCGCTTAGTGCCCAGTCCATTTTAAATACGCCCGGACCGTAGCGGTAGCGGGATAGCTGCCGTTTATAATACGGTGAAAACTGATCACCTGCAATGGTGAGTAATTGTTTTGGCGTGAGATCAAAAACCACTGCATGATGCGATGGCAGTTGCGAGAGCGAGCTAACGTGCACGCCTGTCTGAATTTGTCCGCCGAGTGAAATGAAGTATTGCGCCAGCGCATGGCCTATAGCCTGTGAACCGCCTTTTGGAACCGGCCATCCGTAGCGGTGGCCTACCGCAGACAATACAATGCCGATGGCCGCAGAAGCCACGTTGGTTAAGGGTTGTATGGAGTGTGCCGTCATGCCGGCCCATAAACCCCGCGCTGCGGTAGTGGAAAACCTGTTGGCAACCGCCGATGCGGAGCGCAGTGCATTCAGTCCAAAACGTGCCATGATCAAAGGATGCCGTGGAAAGGAAAAAGGCCCCAGGCTATCTTCCGCCACTGCTTCCCAATTGTCTGCCACCGGTTTTATCAGCTCCCGGTACACTTTTCCATCTGCCCCCAGCGCGCGGGCGGTATCGTCCAGCGAACGCGCCAGGAAGGCTGCTGTGCCATCATCAAACGGATGGGCTGCTTCCAGCGGGGAATAGGCAAACTCCAATCCGTAATCCGCCAACGGCAGTTTGGAAAAAAAAGGAGATCCCATCGCCATGGGATGCACCGCCGAACATACGTCGTGGTAAAACCCCGGCAACGTAAGTTCTGCAGTACGCATTCCCCCGCCAATGATATCCTTTGCTTCCAGCAGCAACACCGATACCCCCTGCTGTTGCAGCCTGATGGCGGCAGACAGGCCATTGGGTCCGGACCCTACCACTATTACATCGTAATCTTTTTTCTCCATGAGCTGCTTGCCGCGGTTGAGAGATCATACCCCCGCGCTGATTTATTAGTCTACAAACTTAGTATACTATTAACGGGAATGCAAATTATTTTTGAGAAAGATAATATTTTATTTCGCCTCCTCCACTACTACGGCCAGTCGCAGCGCTTTCAAACCGCTGAGGCCCTGCAGGTCTTCCAGTTCCAGCTCTTCCAATTCCGGGTGCAGCACACCGGTATCCTGTAAATAACGGATAAACGGCAGGTAATCGTCCACATCGTCCCTGTCGGAATAGATCAACGCAATTTTATCGGGCTGGGTTAACCGTTCTTCGGTGTTCCGGATATGTACTTTATCGATCCGCTTCTTAATCATCTGGTAACGGATATTATACGCGCCCTCTACATCAAACTTCCGTTCATCAGCCCGGAAGCTGATATCAATAGGATGGTTATGCACAAAAATAAGCTGGGTGGTAAACAACTCTTTTTCCATCTGCGCTATCAGCGAGTGGGTAAGCTTTGTAATGGCCACCATAGAAGACAACTGCCATAACCGGAGGTTTTTGAGATGGAAGTGATTAAAGGGCCGGTCCGGTGCAATAGACTGACCAATATAAATATCATACTCCACGCCATCCGTTCTGAACTTTTCAAAATAACAGGGATAGGATTCCTGTAACCTGGCTTTCTCCGATTCCAGGTAGCCATTCGCGGCCTGGGTGATGAGCTGCATAGATATTTCCAGCGCATCTTTGTTCACATTACCGGCCATGCTTTCCAGGCAGGTATTAATGGTTTCACGGGTGTTGGGGTATTGCGCCGCTATATGCTGCAGGTAACTCACCGATTCCTCTTCCAGGAACCTGTTCAGCGCATTTTCATCGGAAGGACTCAGCTGCTGATGCAACAGGGCCTGCTGCCACCGCTGGCAATGATAAATCATTTCCTGCAGCAGGTCATTCTGCTGGTACTTGCGCAGCACGTCCAATGTATTGGCAAGGATGCTTAAATGACTATCCAGGTCGGCAATAATGGCTTTATTTCTTTCTACAGTAGAATTCCGGATATCAATGGCGCCATACAACGGGTATACTTCTTTGAACAGGATATTACTGATGACAGCCGGCTGGTTCTTTTTCAGCCGGTACAGGTAATACCAGGCGGCTTCGTTAAATTTCCATTGCACCGCGGGTTGTATGGAAGTAAATTTCTCCTTGATCACCTTTTCTATCTCCCCGTTAAATTCTTCTATATAAATCTGCAACAGCTGGCCTATTGCTCCTATGGCAGGTTCCAGCAGTGATAACGTTTTTTCGTCGAACGAATGATCGCTCCAGGTATGTACTGCAAATGCCCCCACCGGTTCGCCCATAAAGAAAATGGGCATAATGGCCAGTGATTTTACCCCCTGCTCGCGGAAATATTCCAGGAACGCATATTCCTTCCGCGTTTCTTTCCCGATATCTCCGGAAAAAAAGAAGAGTGGTTTTGACATAAATGCTTTCGCATTCCGGCTGAACTCTTCCGGCGACAAGCGGCTTTCTCCCCAAACAGCAAACAATACACCGGTACCACCCTTTTCAAAACTATACACCGGGTTATCATTCACCCTCAGGAAAGGAAACAGGTCGAATTCAATCCGGGTGTCGCGCACCAGCGATTTAAGCGATAAGATCACCCGCTCGTAATTCTTTTCATCTATCAGTGTTGTACGCGACAGCCGCATACCCGAAATATTTTCCACCGCTTTTTCCGCCGTTACGTCTGTTACGGTGATCACACAAAATCCACGGAAACGGAACAGGTCCAGCGGCATCATTTCCTCCAGTATTTCCACCCCGCCTCCTTCACTGAAATGCGTGTACAACTGCACAAAATCAATGTCCGGCAGCTCCCCTTTTGCCGTCACCTCAACAAAGTCGGTGCTGATGGCCACCGCATAATATTGCAGCAAACCCGTAGCGGTATTCACCCCTGCATGGTGTTGCTCCGTTTTTACCGGCGCCTGGAAATTATACAATCGTTGCAGGATCAGTGAATACACCAGCTGCAGCCGCTCCCGGTGATAATCAGCCGGTGTACGGGTTACTTCGTAATTATACTCCGGCGAATTATTTGCAAGCAGTTGATAGATCAGGTCGGTGCCATAAAAAGTAGTGGGCAGGAACGGGAAGCTGAGTCCCCAGGCCAGCTGATGCTCCGGGCTCATGGCGGGAGAAAGACAGGCATATACATACTCCAGCAGGTCGGAATACTGTGACGTTTCTTCCAGGGGGATATCCCGCCGGCCAATATCCGACGCTTCAAATGCGGTCAGCGCTTCTTTATACAACCGGGCTTTCACCGTTGGTTCTTCCCCGATCCGCTGCTTCAGATAGGATATAAATGATTCAAAGGAAATGGCTGCATCTATGGCCAGTGGCTGCGCCTTTTTTCCTGACACATCCAATATGGTTGTTTGCATAAAGGGGAATATTCTTTTTCAGGATCAAAGGTAGGGGAAATCCCGGCTATTTACGAGGTGCAACACGCATGCGATGGCGGAAAGCAATAAATATCTTATCTTGTTGTCCTGTAATTTCACCCCGATCCAAACATCTCTTAAACAGCTGCAAATCATGAAAACAATTTACCTGTTAACAGCTGCGTTATGCCTGTTAATTAACTCCGCAACCTTTGCTCAGCAAGACTCTGCCGCTATGATGAAAGCATGGACAGACTACATGACACCAGGCCCCGCACACCAGAAAATGGCACAAATGGATGGCGAATGGACAGCCGACATGACCTTCTGGGAAAAGCCAGATGCCCCACCTACCAAATCAATGGGTACCGCCGCTTACAAAATGATCCTGGGCGGCCGCTATTGTGAGGGCCGTTACACCGCCAACATGATGGGTATGGACTTCGAAGGCATCAGTACTATGGCGTACGACAATGCAAAGAAAATCTACATCACCACCTGGGTAGACAACATGGGTACCGGCATCACCATGATGGAAGGGAAACCTAACGGCGACGGACTGGAATTTACCGGCAAAGGGCTGGACCCCACAACCGGCAAAGAACACAATATCCGCCAGGTAATGAAATGGCAGGATAAAGACCATCACACGATGGAAATGTACAAAACTGTAGATGGAAAAGAAACAAAAGACATGGAGATTAAATACACCCGCAAATAACACCAGGTTTTGCAGGGGAATCAGCATCCGGCGAACGCTAATTCCCCTGCTTTAAAATATCATTTACATTGTAATCCGGCGCGCCGCCAGCATAAGACGCCACCAGCGCCCCCAACGCATTGGCAAACACCAGGCACTCCCGCGCTGCACGCCCACGGATGATGCTATGCAGGAACCCCGCCAGGAAGGCATCCCCGCTACCGATAGTATCCACCACCTTCACCGCAATACCAGGTTCCACATAAAAAATATCATTCATAAACAACAACGCACCCTCACCACCCATTGTTACCACAATAGTGTCAATCCCAAAACGCTCCGACAACATACGCACGGCCTGCTCCTTATCCACATAAGGATGATACCATCCGCTGATCAGCTCCAGTTCAGCGGCATTCAGCTTCAGGATATCGCACTCCGTGAGCAGCCATTCCACATGCGCACGGGTGTAATGCGGCTCCCTTAAATTAATATCCAGCACTTTCACCACATCTTCCTTCAATGCCTGCTGCAACGTATGCAGCGATACTTTATCGCGGGAACAAAGACTCCCGAATACAATATAGCGTGTAGCCGTATCCTTTAGCCGCGTTGCCAATGCAGGCTCCCATTCAATAAAATCCCACGCCGCCGGGTATACGATGTCATAATGCACATTATGCGGATCCGCCATATCAGCGTATACTTTCCCGGTTTCCTGCTGCTCATCGATCTGCACCAGGCTGGTATCCAGTCCAAACCGGTGCAGCATATCCAGCAGCCCCTGCCCCCGCACATCACGCCCCACACGGGATACCAGCGATACCTGCTCTCCCAGCTTCTGCAGGTGGTAAGCTACATTCATCACCGCTCCACCGGGTAATTCCTTCTCCGGTAAAATATCCCAGAGCATTTCACCAAAACATACAATCCCGTTTGCCATAATTTTTCAATTTTGATTAAAGGTGATGATCCCTTACATTGTTCAGACAAAATACGATAAAGCACTTATATTTATAACGCAAAGCCCCCTAAACCAGGAAAAGATGCACCAGGAAGAACATTTAAAAAGCTCAGATTTTATTACAGATATGGTCATTGGCATGAGCGACGGACTCACCGTGCCCTTTGCCCTGGCCGCAGGACTCAGCGGCGCCGTGAGCAGCAACAACATCATCCTCACCGCCGGTATCGCTGAAATTGTAGCCGGCTGTATTGCCATGGGCCTCGGCGGCTACCTCGCCGGGAAAACAGAACTGGAACACTATGAAAGCGAATTAAGAAGAGAATATACAGAAGTGGAAACCGTGCCCGACAAAGAAATGGAAGAAGTGAAAGAAGTGTTTGCAGAATATGGCCTCAGCCCGGAAGTACAACACCTCATTGCCACCGAGCTGTCGAAAGACAAAACCAAATGGGTGAACTTTATGATGAAATTTGAACTGGGGCTGGAAGCGCCCAATCCAAACAGGGCGCGGCAAAGCGCACTCACCATCGGCGTCTCTTATTTTGTGGGCGGACTCCTGCCTTTATCGGCCTATCTTTTCACGGACACGCCTCAACGTGGTTTGGTAGGCTCCACCGCGCTCACTATCATCTGCCTGTTTGTATTCGGCTATTTTAAAAGTAAAGTAACCGGGCAACCACCCGTACAGGGCGCCCTGAAAGTAACCATGATAGGTGTGCTCGCTGCTGCTGCCGCTTTTGCCATCGCAAAACTGGTTTCCTGAAAAAGTGAACATATATGATACCCGGCTGTTTGTAATCAGGTCATTCGCATACGAGGAATATGAAGATATCGCCCAAAGCAAGAATATGGCTGAAAGTACTGGCTATCCTGCTCATCATCAGGATAGCCATAGGCGTGCTGTTATACTATCTTGTGGAACACAAGTTCGTAAACATCATACGGTACATTGTGAACAAGGAATCCGGTAACGCCTATACGTTTGATGCGGATGATATCGACTTCTCTCTCTTCAAAAGAAATATTGTAATCAGCGGTGCGCGGCTTACAGGGAAGGATACCGTTAACGTGGCTTCGCATTTCGATGTGTCCATTCCCAGGGTTTATCTCTCCATACAATCCTGGCGGGCACTGATACTGCATAAAAAATTGCTGGTGGATAGTCTTTCCGTAATCAGCCCGGCACTCAGTATTCATGAACATGTGTCGCGCGGCCCACGCCAGGAAGGGTTCCAGCTCTCGTCTGTTGTACAGCACCTGGAACAAACCCTGCAATACGTAAACGCCCGCATCGTTCACCTGCAAAACGGTTCGCTGTTATACAGCAAGGTAAACGGCCCGCCGCCACTGCGTGTTGATCATTTCAATTTCTCTATCCTCAATTTTTCTAAAGTTACGCATTCGGATAACCACATCCTGGGATCAGATGATGTGGACTTCTCATTCGATCACCAACACTGGATCCTTCCGGACGGCAGGAACACCATCAGCTTCAAACGGCTGCACTTCTCCGGTAAAAAACAAATCTTTGAACTCGACTCTGCTACTATCTTCAGTGCCGCTACTGCCACAAAAGGAGAAATGTCGCTGCAGGCAGATAAATTCTACTTCAGCGCCCGGCATCTTCCCGCTATTTATATGCGGGAAGAATTACTGATAGATACCCTCGTGTGTATCCGCCCGGTGCTGAAGCTCCCCGGCAGAAAGGTGAGCGCCAAAGATAAAAAAGTGGCACTGGACAGCCTGCCCAATACCCTGTTCAAAAGAATGAACTTTAAATACATCGAAGTAAAGGATGGCGAACTATTGCTCCGCGGCAATGTATCTACCGGCACTACCAAACGTACCAACCTGAATATCTATAACCTTACTATTGCACATGATACTACACCCGGTATCACCACCGACAGCATCGCACTGAACCTCGATAAAATAAAGTTCTATTCGCTCGATAGTATGTTCCAGCTCAGCGTAGATGAATTTATCCTGCAACAGAATGATGTGATCTTTAACAACGTGGAATACAGTCCCACGCCACAAAACCATTCCGGCAAAGGGTTAACCTTCCGCGCACCATCCCTGCGGCTCAACAACGTAAGCCTGGAACACTTGCTGAGAAAGCGTTTGAAAGCCACCAGTGCGGTACTCTATGAGCCAGGCATCACCTTTCTTACCAAAGCAAAGCAACCCGTTAAAGGAAAACCACCAACAGACAGTACCGCTCTTAAAATGCCTGCCTTCTATCAAACCCTGCACGGCCTCAGTGAACTGATACAGGTGAATACTTTCCGGATAGTAGATGGCAATGTTAACTTTACTTCCAACGGTAAATCAAAGGTTACGCTACTGGTAAAAAATCTGAACACCGATATCCTGCTGCACAACTTCCTGCTCAGCGATTCACTGGTAGATATTAAGCACGCCATGCCCAACCTGCGGATCCTGCAAATGAATGTGATATCCGACAAGGCCAATATTACGCTGGACAACTATAGTTTCGACGGTACCCACCGGCATAATAAAGCCACAAAACTAGCCGTGGCACTCTCCAACGGTACCCGCATTGCCGCGCGGGATCTTTACTGGGAAGTGTTCGACTGGGACGTATACCAGCAAACAAAGGATATACAGGTAGATGTGTTAAGAATAGGCGCCCTCAATATACAGGCGCCGCACAATGGCGCAAAGAAAGAGGCACCTGCAAAGAAGGATCTGCCGGTGATCCGCATCGCCCGCATGGACATCGGCACCATGCAGTTTAACAATGAAGGCGCCGGTGAACACAGCAGTTTTAATGCAGCTAAAATAGCTTTGAGAGATGTACGCACGCGCCAACGCTTCTTTACCTGGGCATCTGTCACGGGGCAGCTTAACCGCATCAGCCATCATAATAAAAAGATGGATGTTACCATTGGAGGTGTACGGCTTAACAGCAACGGCTATACGTACATTACTGATGCCGACGCCACGCTGTATAACGGTAACGGCCATACTAAAATAACGGTCCCTTCTCTCGATATTCAAACCAATATTCATAGCACCGACTTCAGCAAGGTGGCTATCAGTAAACTGGCTACAGGCAATGCCGCGGTTACGCATACCAGCATCAAAGGACCCGATACTACCCGGTTGGAAACACAGGCCAGGCTGACGGGGAATGAACTGGAATTAAATAACGGCAGCCGGTTGCAATACAGCGATATGCACGTACAGCTATCAGCACTTTCTTATAGCCATACCGGTACCACTGCCGCGGTTCCGCAACTATCGCTGCAACTTAATAAGGGGTCGCTGCATAAGGATAAGTCCGGCCATTTATCGCTCCATTCCGGTATAGCCCTCGCATGGCAGGAGGCGCAATTCTCCCTGCATCATGTCGATACGCTGGAACTGGTATTGCAAAGGTTGTCCGGGTTGTTTAAAGATGCGTCCTTCTCCTGGCACCAGGGACATAAAATAAAATGGCAGTCATTTATTAACAATACCACTCTGAGCGACGGCGGATTACACTACCGCAATAAACAGATCCATGCCCACGCGGAAAACTTCAAACTGGACCCCGCCACCCAAACATTTCATGTGAGCAACTTTGAAGTGGCGCCCAATCTTACGGCAGCAGAAACTTTCCGCACCGCCCGCTGGCAGCGCGATTACATTACGGTGAAAGGAGATGCCTTACAGATCAGCGGTATCAATATGCATCACCAACCCGGCGACACCACCATTGCCATCCGGAAAATTACGGTGGAGAATACGCTGCTAACTACGGCCAGGGATAAACGAATTCCGTTTGAACACGGCATCGAAAAATGGATGCCTACAAAATTAATTCACACTATTCCATTTGCCTTACAGGTGGATTCTATCGTAGTAAAACAATCCGCTGTAACGGTCAACGAATCGTCGAAGTCCACGCACAAGTGGTCGGCCGTACCCATTACAGATATCAACGCCCTGATCACGCATTTCGGCAATACGTACGGCAACGCCGACAGCCTCCTGGTGCAGGCCACCGGCCGGCTGCTGGGAAATCCCATCCGTTACTTTTCCTATCACGAATCTTATGGGGATTCCCTTTCCGGCTTCGCAGCACAAAGCTATCTTGCACCAATGGACCTGAAAGATTTTAACGCCGTAGCCATCCCCATGGCTGCCGTAAAAGTAAGACGCGGTTATGCAGATACGGTCTTCTCGCAATGGTCAGGAAATAAATACGCTACGCTGGGTACCATGAATTTTTATTATCACAACCTGAACGTACAGGTGCTCAATAAAAAGGATTCCACGCGGCAGGGTTTCAAGGCTAACCTGGAAACCTTCCTGGCAAACGCTTTCCTGAGAAACCGCAATCAACGGCCCACCCTTATGTTCTTTGAGCGCGACCGGGAGAAGTTCATCTTCAACTATTGGGTAAAAGCAGAAACTTCCGGTATGGTAACAGCTGTAGGCGTTAAAAAAGACCGGAAGTACCTGAAGAAATATAATAAAGTAGCAAAGAAATATTCTTTACCAAAAAAGTAACTTATTCCCTGATAATGGCCAGGGCTCTGTCCAGCAGCTCATCCCTGTTTTCACGTATACCCTTCACCGTTGGTTCCATCACGATGTCGGGAACAATACCCACCCGCTGCGTTTCCCGACCATCAGGATAGTACACGCCAATGCCGGTGATCAGCGTTTGTACGCCGCCGGGAAGTGTAAAATAAGAAACATTTCCGTCTGCCCCGGCGGTAGTGCTACCCAGCACCACGGCGCGCGGCGCCAGCCGGAGCGCCATCGTAACAAACTCGGCGTTGCTTTGCGTGGTGGCATCTACCAGGATCACCACCTTGCCTTTATAATAATCCTTGTTCCTGGTACCTGCCTTCATTTCGCCCGTCATGCCAAACAACCCCGGTTGCTGTACACTGCCAACAGTAAACTTCGCAAAGGGCATGGGCGAAGGCAATACGTACTTCACGAGAGAATTCAACAGGTTGTCCGCAGGATAAGAACGCAGATCTATTACCATTCCTTTGGTGTTTTTAAAAGCTTCGCTCACCGAGTCCATTTGTGTGTTCTTAAAATTACCCGGGTATACATATCCCACATCTTCTCCTATCATCTTCCAGGAAACAGATGGCCGTTCGCCCGGTATGATGGCCTGTTTATAAGTGGTGGTGGCTAACGTTACGCTGCTGATGTTACCCTCTCTTTCATACTCCAGTTGCAGGATACTATCCTTCGTTTGAAACAGGACCTGCTCAATCCTGTTTAATTGTGTGGCGTAATTGGAAGCAGAGGTAACGGGTAGTAATCTTTGTACTATAGCCGCCACCGGCTCTTTATTAATGGCGGTAATCACATCGCCGGTGCGTAGTCCACATTTTTCATCGCCCACCTTTGCCAGCACGGCTTTATTTTCTACAAACCGCGCCCTCAGTGGCAACGTTCTGAATCTATCTGCACCGCGGATCACTACATTGGGTCCATACATACCGGCGTGCGAATCATGGATGCCTGCTATGAGCCGTAGCAGCGCAGTTTGATAGGACGCGGTATCTGCTGCGTTTACCATTGCCGGGATATATTCTGCCAGTTTATTATTCCAGCCTTCGGTGATCAGGTGCTTATAAGGGAAGTAGTATTGTATGATGTTCCAGTAGCGGTATAATGCCAGTAGCCGGAAACCGGCATCAGGAAAGGGCATGGTGTTATAGCCCTGTTCATTTTTAAATGATGGGTTCCCTGCGGGCGCCAGTTCGAGATAATAATTGAAATCCCCGCGGTTCATGGCCGCCACATTTTTCAGGGATGCAGATAACGCAGCGCCGAGTGTTTTCTCATCTGAAAGCCAGTCGAGATCAGGAGTGAATTTAATAGCCGTTTTAGCGGTGCGCGTATGCCGGACCTCTTTCGGTGTGGTGAGCTGGTTGATCCAGCGGAGCAACGCCTCATTCCTGGCCGTTTCGCTGGTACTGTTCAGTATCGCCGGCAGGATCCGGAACAGTTCATAGTCCCAGTTATACTCCCCGGCCATTACCGCAGGATGATAATATTTCAGGAAGCCCCATACTTTTCCGAGAACTTCCAGGTGTGTTGTTTGTAAAGGTGTAAGACCGGAGATAGTTATACCGGAGCCTTTATCGAACGCGTGATCGCTGTCGGCCTTAAACACACGCAGTGGTGGCGCTTCTTTCAACGGCTTTCCATCAATCAGTATTTCCAGGTTATCGGCCCATACGTTGCCATTGCTATGGTTAATGGCGCCGGCATATACCGTACCGCCACCGGGCGGCAGGGAAAGGGTAATGCTGTATTTTTTCCAACCGGTAGTTCCCTGCAGCCGCTGCTTCTGCATATTATCCATTTTGTATACGGCGCCAGATGTATTGTCTACCCGCATAAACAGGCCGGCATAGCCATCGGTCACTGAATCCAGTTTCAGGTAGCCATTGAGCAAAATGGTTTTCCCGGCGAAAGTAACCGGTATGCGCATTACGGTGCAACCAAAATCGTTACTGCCTCTTTTTTCAAATGGCGTAATACGCAACGCTCCATGTCCTTCATAACTGGTGCTGTCAACGGCCAGGAGGTAATTAGAGCCCCAGTCGATCCAGCCGGACGGTAATCCGCCATCCGGTTTTTTACTTTCAAAACTTCCGTCGAAGGACGCAGGGAATTGGGCTGCAACAGGAAGAGATAAGGCACACGATAATAAAAGAGCCGGAAAGCGCATAAGGAAAAGGATTTTCTGTTTTAAATCTTACCTTAAAATAACGGGTATTTTTGTACCCTAAAAGTTAAAGTGTGCACTTGATTATTTTAAGATTTTTTGATGTACTTTACCTTCATTCATTTACAACTTTTTATCCGACATTTGTTACCCAATTTTGAATGAATATGAAAGTTTGCATTGCTGAAAAACCAAGCGTGGCAAGGGATATTGCAGAAGTGATCGGTGCGAAACAACGCAAAGATGGCTACTATGAGGGCAATGGCTACCAGGTAACCTGGACTTTCGGACATTTCTGTACCCTCAAGGAGCCGCACGATTATTACGAGCAATGGAAGTTCTGGCGGCTCGAAGATCTGCCGATGATTCCTCCCAGCTTCGGTATCAAACTGATTGAAAATTCAGGCGTACAAAAACAGTTTAAAATTATAGAAACCCTGGTACAAGCGTGTGAAGAAGTGATAAACTGTGGAGATGCCGGCCAGGAGGGGGAACTGATCCAGCGCTGGGTGCTGCTGAAAGCCAAGTGCGCTGCCCCTATTAAAAGGCTCTGGATTTCCTCACTAACGGTAGAGGCTATCCGCGATGGTTTTCAAAACCTGAAAGCTTCCGAACAATATAATAACCTGTATGCCGCAGGCAGCGCACGCGCTATCGGCGACTGGCTCCTGGGTATGAACGCCACCCGGCTGTTCACCAAAAAATTTGCGCAGGGCAAAGTGGTATTGTCTATCGGAAGGGTGCAAACACCTACCCTGGCGATGATTGTACAACGGCAAAAGGAAATCAATGCCTTTGTATCAGAAGATTACTGGGAACTGAAAACCATTTACCGGGAAACAGAATTCACTGCGGCCATCGACCGGCTGAAAACACCGGATAAAGCTGCCAAAGGGCTTGCCTACCTGCAGGAACATCCGTTTGAAGTAACTTCTTTTGAAAAGAAAGATGGTAAAGAAGGCAACCCGCGTCTGTTTGACCTCACCGCCCTGCAGGTGGAAGCCAATAAAAAATTCGGCTTCTCCGCAGACGATACGCTCAAATATATCCAGAACCTCTACGAGAAAAAGCTGACCACCTACCCCAGGGTAGATACCACTTACCTCTCGGAAGACCTGCACCCGAAAATTGCGGGTATTCTCCAGGATATGACGCCCTACAGCGCGCTCACCGCTCCGCTGCTGGCCGCACCGATCCCAAAGCTGAAAACCGTTTTCGACGATAAAAAAGTAACCGATCACCATGCCATCATCCCTACCGGTCAGCATCCCGGTGGTCTTCCCCTGGAAGAAAAACGGATCTACGACCTGGTAGCCCGCCGCTTTATCGCCGCTTTCTACCCGGAATGTAAGATCTCCAATACCACCGTACTCGGTAAAGTAGGACAGGTACCTTTCAAAGTAACCGGTAAACAGATCATAGAACCCGGCTGGAAAGAAGTATATGCCAACGATGTAAAAGAGAAAAAGGAAGGGGAAGAAGAAGAAAAAATACTCCCTCACTTTGAAGTGGGTGAAAGCGGACCACATACCCCGCGCATCCACCAGGGTAAAACCTCTCCGCCCAAAGCCTTTACAGAAGCTACTTTGCTGAGAGCAATGGAAACCGCCGGCAAGCAGGTAGATGATGAAGAAATGAGGGAACTGCTGAAAGACAATGGCATCGGCCGGCCTTCTACCCGTGCCAACATTATCGAAACACTGTTCCGCAGAAAATATATCGAGAAGAAAAAGAAGAATATCTATGCCACCCAAACCGGCATGGATCTCATCGACACTATACAAACAGAATTGCTGAAAAGCGCCGAACTAACCGGTCAGTGGGAACGTAAACTACGCCTCATAGAAAAAGGCGAATACGCTATGGATACCTTCAAAGATGAACTGATCCAGATGGTGGTTGATCTTACCAAAGAAGTAAAAACCGCCAGCTACAAGTTCATCACCATTGCCCCCGATCCGCCACCCGTACCGGAAGAAAAAGAGAAACCTAAGAAAGAACCCAAGCCCAAAAAGGTAGTGGTGATAGAGGAAATGCAATGCCCGAAATGCAAAACGCATCCGCTTAAAAAAGGTAACACTGCCTATGGCTGCGCCAATTTTAAGGAATGCGGTTTTAAACTTCCTTTTGAAATACTGGGTAAGAAGTTAACTGATAAACACATCACCGATCTGCTGACCAAAGGCAAAACCGCTAAAATAAAAGGGCTCAAAGTTCCCGGCAGTGAAGAAGAGCGCGAAGGGAAACTGGAGCTGGGAGCGGATTTTAATATCAGCATGACTTAGTGCGGAGGGCATCGCCTTCGGCGATGGTAAATTGTCCCGGAGCAGGATTAGACAATTTATCATCCCCCGAAGGCGATCCATCACTACGCAATCGCGGTTCCAACGGTTACTTCTTTCCACTGTTCCAGCTCGGCTTCCAACGCCGCTATTTTCTGATAAGCGAGATTGTAGGCGTCTTCACCGAGGAAGAGGTGCAGCGGTGCATTTTCCATATCGGCTATATCGATGATGGCGGCTACTGCTTTTTCAGGATCTCCAGGCTGATTGCCATTGATTTCCTCCTGATGCGCATGTTGGGTGGCGCGAACAGCCTCATAAGCAGCCAATGGGTTGGCTGGCACGCCCAGAGAGCCGGAAGTAAGGAAATCGGTTCTGAAATAACCGGGAGAAACAATGGTAACGGAGATACCAAAAGGTTTTACCTCTGCGGCGAGCGACTCTGATAAACCATCTACTGCAAACTTGGTAGCGCAATAGATCCCGAAGCCGGGGAAGCCACCAGTAAAGCCGGCAATAGAGGAAATATTGAAGATTTGTCCCGATTGCTGCGCTCTCATCTGCGGCAGGATATTGCGGGTTACATTCAGAAGGCCAAATACATTCACATCAAAATTGCTTCTTGATTCCGCATCCGACAGTTCTTCAATGCTGCCTACCTGTCCGTATCCGGCGTTGTTTACCAACACATCGATACGGCCAAAGCGGCTGATCGTTTCTTTTACTGCTGCCTGTATGCTGTTTTCATTTTTAAGGTCAACGGCCAGCGGCAGGAAATCCTCGTCCGTTGCAATTTTGCGCAGGTCTTCGATGCTACGTGAGGTGGCGGCTACTTTATATCCTTTACCTAATAATTGTTTTACAAGGGAGCGGCCTAATCCTTTGGAGGCGCCGGTTACAAACCATACTTTTTTGTTGTCCATGATCTTGTGTTTTTTATTAACACAAAAGTAGATCAAGGAGCGTTGCCACCTGTTACGTGATTCAAACCAATGATTGCAAAATTCAAACAACGCGGAAAGCGCCGGGCGTGATGCTGGTTTGTTTTTTGAAAAAGTTACTGAAGTGGGCGGGCTCTTCAAATCCGAGGGCATAACTGATTTCTGCCACGTTCCAGCTGGTGTGCTTTAATAAAGCCTTTGCCTCGGCGGTTAAGCGCTCTGCAATGTGTGCCGTGGTGGTTTTACCGGTGGTTTCGCGGATGGCCCGGTTCAGGTGGTTTACGTGTACGGACAACTGCTTTGCAAAGTCGTTGGCCGAGCGCAATGCAAACCGCTGTGCCGGCGATTCAATGGGGAATTGCCGTTCCAGCAGGTCGGTAAATACCGCGGTGATACGCGACTTCGCATCGGCGTGCTGGTACAGGGTTTCGGAGGGTTGCATCTTTAATGCGTAATGGATGATTTCTGTGAGATAACTGCGCAGCAGATCGTATTTATAGACATAGTCCGTATTAATTTCCGTGAGCATCTTTTTAAAGATCTCTGATACTTCTTTGTCCTGGGCCTTCGTGAGTATATAGGAGGGAATGCCGCCCGGCATCATCATGGGCAGATCGTGGATATTGCCACGGGTAGCGCCGGTAAAAAAGGACTCCCTGAATATGCAGAAATAGCCGCTGTTATCGGTGGAGCGTGGCTCCCAGCCATAAGGTACCAGCGGATTAAAGAAGATCAGGGTACTGCCTTTTACCTCAATGGTTTTATCGGCGTAGTGATAGAGGTTGGTTCCTCTTAGCAGGCTTACTTTGTAAAAATCGCGGCGGCTGTACTTCACTGTTGAAGCGCCGTCTACAATACAGTCTTCCAGCCGGAACACATTAAAATGTCCGATATCCTGCTGTAACTTATCAGGTACTGCCTGGAACTTATGTTCGTAAAACTCCCGGAGTGTTTCTGTTTTGTTCATCTTACAAAATTACAAAATTCACACTATGGTTGATGTGATGATGGTAATTTTCCGGATAATCACCATCATCACATTATCGTCCGGCGTTCTAACAGGCCAGTACCAGGTCTTCCGGTTCCCGGAATTTCCGTTCGCTGCTTTTAATAGGCACGTCGTTGATGGCCGCCAGCCTGCGCTGCATGAATCCATCGGCATTAAACTCCCACAGCTCATTGCCGTAGGACCTGAACCAGTTACCGGCATGATCATGCCATTCATACTCAAAACATACGGCAATGTGGTTATCTGTAAAGCTCCAGAGTTCTTTTTTCAGGCGGTAATCCAGCTCCCGCTGCCATTTCTTTGTAAGAAAGGCCACTACTTCTTCCCGGCCGTTGATAAACTGGTCGCGGTTGCGCCATACCGTGTCGGGAGTATATACCAAGGATACCTTTTGCGGATCACGGCTGTTCCAGGCATCTTCTGCCATCTGTACTTTCTGCAGGGCGGTTTCACGCGTAAACGGGGGAAGGGGGAATTTTTGTTCCATGTTTGAGATGTTTAAAAATGATGAATATGATTTATATAGATAGATCGATCTGTCTATTTAAAAAGGTTAAAAAAAAGATGCCCGGCATCTTTTGATTTATATAATGTGGTCGGTTGTTAGTTTGCAGAAATGATCTACTGCCGCACTGCAACAATTTCTCCGGTTCCGGTAAAGCGGCCGCACTACAACAGCCCCAGCGCCATTTTCCTCGCTTCCTGCACCGGCCACTGATTCCGGTAAAGCTGACTTTCCACGATTGCTGATTCAAACAACAGGTAAACGTGGTCCTTTATCAACTGCTTTTCGTTGGTGAGGATCTCCCCCAGAAAGGCGCGCAGGTCTTTTTTATGATCCTGTATCACTGTCAGCACCGCAGTATCTTTTTCCGTAGTTTCAGAGAGGATATTCAAAAAGGCACAACCCCTGAAATGCTCCCTTTCATTATTATCGGACAGGAAGTCAAACGCCGCTGCAATTTTATCCTTCGGCTTGCTGGCCTCATCCGTAAAGCTTTTCAACCCGGCCATCCAGTCGATATGCCGCTGGTTTAAGAACGCCAGCAGCAGGGATTCCTTTGACTCGTAATGCAGATACAAACTGGCTCTTGCCACACCGGCTTCTTCAATTACCTGGTTAATGCCCGTAGCATGATACCCCTGGTTATAGAAAAGCGTAGTAGCTGTATCCAGCAAACGCTGCTTCGGATCACCTGTTTTCTTCTTCATGGAACAAAGATAAGAAATAAATAGACAGATCGATCTATCTTTTTTCCATCTACATAAAACAATAAAAAAAAAGTGCGGCTTACTTTATCTTGTTGTCAAATAATCAAGCGCTTAGCATGCATTCAATATTCCGGAAATTGTTTCTGTACCTGTTATTTTTTGTTGTATCAGCCAGTGCAAAGGCAGACAGCCTTACGGCCTTCACAAAAGCCAATAGCCGTTACAAGACGGCCCAACCTGCTACTGCCAGCAAAGCAGCAACAGGAGTTACTCCCTGCGTGGCCACCGGCCTGAAATGTGAGCACCTGGTAACGCCACTCGGCGTAGATGCCGCTCATCCACGGTTGTCGTGGCAACTGGAAGATACACGCCCCGGCGCGCGTCAAACAGCTTACCAGATCCGCGTATCCGATGACTCCCTGACGCTGAACACCCATCCGCTCTGGACCTCCGGGAAAATCAACCGCGCAGATATCCTGACCACCTACTCCGGGAAAGCACTCGATCCATTTACCCGCTATTACTGGAGCGTGGAAGTGTGGGATAAAGACGGCGTAAAATCCATTGCCCGCCGCTCCTGGTTTGAAACCGGCATGCGGCAACAAAACAACTGGAAAGGCGCCTGGATCAGCGACAATGACGACGTTCGCCTGAAACCCGCCGCTAACTTCAGGAAAGTTTTCACGGCGGATAATACAATTAAATCCGCCCGTGCCTACATCGCGGTAGCAGGCTTGTATGAACTGTATATCAACGGGAAAAAAGCAGGCAACCACCGCCTCGATCCTATGTACACGCGCTTCGACCGCCGCACGCTATACGTTACTTACGATGTTACCTCCCTGATGCAATCCGGTAAAAACGCCATCGGCGTGATGCTTGGTAATGGATGGTACAATCACCAGTCCACCGCCGTATGGAACTTCCATGAAGCACCGTGGCGCGGAAGACCCGCATTCTGCCTCGATCTGCGGGTAACCTATACCGATGGTACCGTGGAAACCATTTCCTCGGGGAAAGACTGGAAAACAGCACTGGGACCTATTGTATTTAACAGCATCTACACCGCGGAACATTATGATGCCCGCAAGGAACAACCAGGATGGAACACGGTTAATTTCGACGACAGCAAATGGAAGGATGTTATTTACCGCGCCGCGCCTTCTCAAAATATTGTGTCCCAACAATTATATCCCATCGAAAATGTGGAGGAAATTCCTGCTGCCGGCGTTACCCATCCCAACGACAGCACCTGGATATATGACCTGGGCAGAAATATTGCCGGTGTTAGCAAGATCCGCGTAAGCGGTGCAGCCGGCACTGTTATTAAACTGAAGCACGGCGAACAACTGGATAAAAAAGGTTTCGTGGATCTGTCTAATATCGTGGTGCATTACCGCCCTACAGATGACACGGATCCTTTCCAGACAGATATTTTTACTCTCAGCGGCAAAGGCGAAGAAACCTTTATGCCCCACTTTAATTATAAAGGTTTTCAGTATGTGGAAGTTACCAGCAGTAAACCGGTGCAGCTCAACAAGGAAAGTCTTACCGGCTATTTCATGCACAGCAACGTACCTCCCGCAGGCCACGTTCATGGCTCCGATACTATGATCAATAAATTATTCGCAGCTACCAATAACGCGTATCTCTCCAACCTGTTCGGCTATCCAACGGATTGCCCGCAGCGCGAAAAGAACGGCTGGACGGGAGATGCACAGATCGCCATTGAAACAGGACTGTATAGCTACGACGGCATCACCATCTACGAAAAGTGGCTGGCAGACCACCGCGATGAACAGCAACCCAACGGTGTGCTGCCCTCTATCATTCCAACCGGCGGCTGGGGATATGAATGGGGCAACGGCCCGGACTGGACCAGCACCATTGCCATCATCCCGTGGAACATTTATCTTTTTTACGGAGATGCCACGCTGCTATCGGCCTCCTATGATAATATGCGCCGGTATGTAAACCGGATCACGGAAATCAGTCCTTATGGATTAACCACCTGGGGCCTCGGCGACTGGGTACCGGTAAAATCAAAATCGCCGGTAGAATTCACCTCAACGGCTTACTATTACGCCGATGCACTGATTCTGGCCAAAGCTGCGAAACTGTTTGGTAAAACGGACGACTATACCTATTACAGCGCATTAGCAGAAAAGATCAAAACCGCCTTTAATGCCAAATACCTGAACAAGGAAACCGGTATTTATGGAGAAGGAGTGCAAACAGAGCAAAGTGTTGCCCTGTACTGGGGCTTGGTACCGGATTCCATGAAAAGCAAAGTAGCTGCCAATCTCGCTAATAGAGTAGCCGCAGATAACTTTCACCTCGACGTAGGTTTGCTCGGAACCAAAAGTATCCTGAATGCGCTGAGTGAAAACGGGTATGCAGATGTGGCCTGGAAACTGGCCGCGCAACGCACCTTCCCATCCTGGGGCTGGTGGATCATGAACGGCGCCACTACCCTCTTTGAAAACTGGGACATCAACGCTTCTTCAGATCTGTCGCGCAACCACATCATGTTTGGCGAAATAGGCGCCTGGATGTACAAGGGCCTTGCCGGTATTAAGCCCGATGAAAATGCACCCGGGTTTAAAAACATCCTGCTGTCGCCCAATTTCGTGGAAGGACTGGATCATTTTGAAGGAAGCCATGACAGCCCTTATGGCACCGTGGTTTCTTCCTGGAAAAGAAACGGTACTGCCATCACCTACCGTGTGACAGTACCCGCAAATGCCGGTGCAGACATCTTTTTTCACATCTCACCCACACAAAAAATATATGAAAATGATAAACCGGTAACTACACAAAACACCGGTAAAGGGTTACGTTATCATGTAACCGCTGGTACGAAAGAGTTTCAGATCAGGTAAGCCGGATCTTTCGGAATAATTTCCACTCCATTCTTTCCCGCTATAATGGCAGCATGCGCCATATTGTAAAAAAGTGAAGTTTCGAGAATACCCGGAATTTCCTTTAAACGATGATTGAGGCTGTCTAATGGCGGGAAGGAACGGAACCAGATATCAATGAGCAGGTTGCCATTCTCCGTAATCACTGCGCCATCTTTTTTATTACTGAGCCGGATCACCGGGTTAGCCAGTGAAAATATTTTCTTCAGCTGCTTCATCACAAAGGGAACCGCTTCCGGAATCACCTCTATCACCACGGGAAAAGTAGTGTACAACTGCGTTACGTACTTGGAGCCATCGCCGATAAGGATAAACTTATCTGCCATCGCGGCCAGCAATTTCTCGCGCGTATGAATACCGCCGCCACTTTTCAAAGCATTCAGCTGATGATCAAACTGATCGCATCCATCAAAATAAATATCCAGTTGGGATAGTTCCCCGGGTTGCTTCGTGTTAAATCCGTGTTCCTGCAGCAACTGCTGTGTGTTAAAGGAAGAGGTGACCGTGGTAATGCTTTTAAACAACGTTTCGGCTGCTTTCAGGTAATTCACCAGGTGCGCAATGGTGCTGCCTGCACCCAGTCCTATGGTATGGCCGGGTTTTATATAATCCAATGCTGCCTTTGCAGCCACTTGTTTCAGATCTTCCATATGGGTTGTTATGAAAGGTAAAGATGCGATTTTTTTGTCTTACTCAGGTTGGTCTGAGTAAGACAAAACTCCGCACTTTATACTGCTATGCGATACTTCATTCCTTTCTTTGTAGCAAAGCGCAATACGCCATCCTTATACTGATGCGGTATTACTGCTCCGTTACGATCCTTTACCACAGCGCTTTCCGGCAGCAACACGCGACACTCTGCACCGGTATTGGAGAGCAGGTTGAGTTCCTGCACCGCTTTATTCTTCCAGCTGAAATCCACTACAAAACCATTGATGGCACAAAGTCCTTTTACCTGGCCGGCAGCAAATTCCTCATTGTCCGGCAGGGCCGGCAGCAGGCGGATCACGTTGTCGCCGCCATGACTTTGCAGCAACATTTCCGCGATACCGGCAACAGCACCTAAGTTACCATCAATCTGGAACGGCGGATGTGCGCAGAAAAGGTTAGCATAAGTACCTGCTCCTGATCTCATACTTATTTCGCTGGTAGCCGCAGCAGGCGCCAATAATTCGCGCAACATCGTATAGGCGTGGTTGCCGTTGCCTAAGCGGGCCCAGAAAGCAATTTTCCATGCGCGTGACCATCCGGTGCCGCCATCGCCTCTTCTGAGCAGCGTTTTTTCCGCAGCAGCGGCCAGCTCCGGCGTATCCCACGGCGTAATTTCATCGTAAGGGTATAAGCCATACAATGGTGATACGTGGCGGTGATGCGGATCGGATTCTTTATAATCCTGCAGCCATTCCTGCACCCCGCCTGTGCCCGGGCTTACCTGGTTAGGCGCCAGTTTGTTCAGTACCACCTGGAGTGTGTCTGCCCAGGCTTTATCTGTTTGCAGGATGCGGGCCGCTTCCTGGTTGGCTTTGAGCAGATCCCTTCCGATCTGCATGTCCATTGTTGGGCCCATACAGGTTTGTCCCTGCTGCCCGTTGGGCAGGATGTACGCATTTTCCGGTGAATTGGAAGGCGCCGTAACCAGCCACTGATGCGATGGTTCGGTGATCAGGATATCTTTATAAAATACAGCGGCGCCTTTCAGTACCGGGTATATTTCTTTCAGGAACTTTTTATCGTTGGTATACTGGTAATGTTTCCAGAGATGAGTGGCTACCCAGGCGCCACCGGTTAAGGTAGAACCCCAGTCGGCCCCCTCACCCGGAGAAGTAAAGCCCCACGGATTGTTGATCACATGCGCTACCCAGCCATCTGCGTTATAGTAAGTACGGGCGGTGCGCTGACCATATTTCGCCATTTGCCTCGCCAGTGTAAACAGTGGCTGGTGGCAGTCCGACAGGTTGGTTACTTCCGCCGGCCAGTAGTTCATCTGTACGTTGATGTTGAGGTGATAGTCGGCGTTCCACGGCGTTTGGTACTCTTCCGCCCACAGCCCCTGTAAATTGGCCGGCATGCCGCCATTACGGGAGGAGCTGATGAGCAGGTACCGTCCGAAATTAAAATACAGGGAGGCCAGGGAAGCGTCTTTCTTACCGTCGTGCAGTCGTTGCAGCCGGTCGATGGTAGCGAGTGACTTCACCTCCTCATTGCTGTTATCTGTAAACGATATGCGGCAACGGTTGAAGAACGACGTATAGTCTTTCACGTGTGCCTGCAGTAATGATTGCCACGACGACGCCGTGACTTTGCTGATGTCTGCCAGTGTTTTCGGCATCGGGGCCGGACCGGGCGTTTCCACCGCCGGCCAGTTCATATTGGTACGTGCGGCCACCAGTAATAAGCATTCGGTGGCGCCGGTAATGGTGATCTGGTCATTGCTTTGTGTGCGGGTACCGCCTTTGGGTATTACTTTCAGTACCGCTGCATACTGAACACCGGGGTCGTTATTGCCGCCATTCAGTGTACCGCTCATTTCCAGGTTGCCATTTACCAGTTTCAGTGCAGCGCGTTCTTTCCGGTATAACCCTGTGCTGAAAGAGAGACTACCGGGCTTGCTGGCGGTGAGTCGTACCACAGCCACCTGCCCGGGGGCCGATACCAGTACTTCTTCCTTAAAAATAACTCCGTTCTTCTCCCAGCTTACGGCACTGATGGCGCTATCCAGCCGCAGCTGGCGCTGGTAGTTACTTACCGCCGATGTGGTATCTTTCCACTGGATAAAAAGATCGCCCAGGGTTTGATAGCAACCAAACTTTACGTTGGCGCCACCACTGCTTCCCGGACCCTTGCACACAAAATATTGCTGCAGCATTTTCTGCGCTTCAATATTCTTTCCTTCCAGTAATAATGTTCTGATCTGTGGCAGGTAGTTGCCAGCTTCTTTGCTGTCGGCATCCTGTACGCCGCCGGCCCACATCGATATTTCGTTTAACACAATGCGTTCCCTGTTGGTGTTACCAAACACCATAGCGCCCATACGCCCGTTTCCCAACGGGGCAGACGCGGTAAAATGCCGGGCCGGTTCACTGAACCGTACCGTTACATCAGATTGCGCCGATAACGTGAGGGCGCCCAATAAAAATGCAGCTTGCAGCGTGGAATATATCTTGCAGTTCATGTGCATCAAGATATATAAAATAGTTATGCAGCGGAAGCCCGCAAGAGGGAATTGCTAATTACAAATTAAGAAATGCGAATTCAGTATCGGTGACCGGCTCATTGCAGCCGCTTCACGCCTTCCATACACGCCCGGGCGTTATGATAAGGACATTTCCAGAGTCCGGCTTTGTCTTCCGGGATGATGCTGTAATCTTTGTACACGCCCCAGAACCATTCGCCATTGGTTTTATCGATGATGTGCTGCGTGATGAAGTTCCAGGTGTTTTGTGCATGTTGCAGATAGCGGCCATGCGGCTGTAGCTGCCAGGCGTTGATAAAACCCACCAGCGCTTCGGCCTGCGGCCACCAGTGTTTTTCGGTATTCATATGCCGGCGGGAAGTTTCGTATTCATACCAGAGACCTCCATCTTTATCTATGCCGCCATGCAGGGTGGCATTGGTGATCACCAGCGCCAGTTTCCGGTATTGTTCCGTGAGAACCGGATCACCGATAATTTCCGCGGCTTCCTGCAGGAGCCAGCTGGCTTCAATATCATGACCATAGGATACATTGTTCCCTTTTACCTGCCATTGTTCATCAAAAAATAAATGCAGATGCCCGCTTTTTTTATCGATGATCTTATCATAGAATACCTGCAACAGCCCTTGTATTTGTGCGCGTAGTTTTTCATCCGGCCAAACCGTGTACAGGTTGGCATAGGCTTCTACTACATGCAGATGAGTGTTCATGGTTTTCTTTTCATTGGCATCTTTTGCACTGAGGCGCAGGTCCGCTATTTCCTGCCACTCCCGTGTGAATGCTTCAAAGTAGCCGCTATAAACCGGATCGTAGCTGTGTTCTTCCATACTATTGTACAGGGAGATGGCCGTGGCCAGTACTTCCGGATGCGCTGCCGCTTTGTAGTATTCACTGTAGGCATAAAGCGCAAATGCAATAGCGTATACCTGTTTCTTTGTTTCTGCCGGCTGACCGGTATAATCCACCGTCCAGTATACACCTCCGTAGGTATGATCAATAAAGTGCGTATTAAAATACTGATATGCACGATCCGCCATTGCAAGGTAGGCCGGGTTGCGGGTACTGGTGTAAGCAGCTGCAAACGTCCACAGGATGCGGGCATTTAACACAGCTCCTTTTGCTGCTTCCGGCACGGGGATATTATCATTTCCAAGCTTACCATAAAAGCCGCCGTATGTTTCATCCGGCGTATATTTCATCCAGTAATCCAGGATGGCCGTGAGTTCTTTTTCCAGTGATGCTTTTAATTCCTGTTGCATTATTTCCTTCTTTGTTCCAGTTCAGCAGAGATAGTAGCAATGCGCTCTTCAGAAAGCGGGTACATTGCAATAAATATAATAGACAATACCGACCCGATAGCCGGTAAAAAGCTAAGCATTAACAGGATGCCGTTTTGTGCGGCATCGGCCTGTACTTCGTTGGCTTTAAAACCAAAAGCGCCCAGCAGCCAGCCGGTAAGCGCACCGCCGATCGTCCAGCCAAATTTCTGCGACATAGAGGAGGAAGAGAAAATCAAACCAGTGGCACGGCGACCGTTTCTCCATTCTGAATAATCCGCAATATCTGCATACATCGACCATAATAACGGGAAAATAATACCTGCGCAAATACTGATGAGGAACTGGAAGATAAAGATCAGTGTGAGCTGTCCGCGGCCCAGCCAGTAAAACCCGGTACTGAGTACAGAAGCTATCACCATAGCGCCCAGGTAGGTATTCTTCTTACCAATTTTATTACCTATGGGAGAAGCAAGGATTACGCCCGCTATATTGGCCGCCTGGCCCAGTACCAGGTACAGCGTGGAATAAGTGATGCTGATACTGCCCAACTTAAATGCCTGTGCATTCTGTATATAATATTTGAAATAATACAGGGTAGCGCCATCGCGGATAGAATTGAAGATAAGTGCAGCAATACCCGCCCCCAGCAAGATCCACCAGGGTTTGTTTTTCCAGAGATCCTTTACATCCTCTTTCAGTGACGATTGTTCATCTTTGATAGGCTGTACCCTTTCTTTCACCCAGGCAAAACACAGCAGGAATAAAATCACACAGATTACCGCTATCGCTGCTACGCCCAGCTGCCAGCCAAGCTGCAGGTTTTCCCGGCCGCCGGCTTTACTAAAAAAATTTACCAGCGGTTCTATTAATGCCAGCGCAATAAGACTGCCGCCAAAGGCAAAGGCCATCCTGAAAGAGGCCAGCGTATTCCTTTCTTTTCCATCGGCAGAAATTACCCCCAGCAACGATGCGTAAGGCACATTAATCAGGGAATAGATCATCATCATGGCGGAATAGGTGATGTAAGCGTATACCAGCTTGCCTGTGGCGCTATAGTCCGGCGTGGTAAAGGTGAGTACACCGATAATACCAAAAGGCACCGCCATATATAGAATGTATGGTCTGAACTTTCCCCACCTGGAATGGGTTCTGTCGGACAAAGTACCTACTACCGGATCAAAGAAGGTATCCCATATACGGGTAACCAGGAACATAGTTCCTACTGCTGCGGCAGCAATGCCCATCACATCTGTATAAAAAAACAACAGGTACATACCAAACAACTTCCAGAACATGGAAGAAGCCATATCCCCAAAGCCATACCCTACTTTTTCCTTTAACGAAATTTTGTTGCCCATAGGTGGAATTCTGCTTAAAAAATATTTTATACTGCGATTAGCAAATCTATCTCTATAAAGGACAATTTTTATAATACTTATTTATCTATTCAGGGTGCTTTGTTATCAATTGAGGATATCAGTCTTCCGCAGGGGTGATTTCAAACCTGGCGGCGTAATGCAATGGCTCCACAGGCCTACCCGTAAGGGCGCCCCAGGCATAGGTAAAACAGGCCCCGAAATAAAAAATCAGGGAAGAATAAAACATAAACAACAACACCAGCACAGTAGACGCAGAAGCGCCGTAAATGCTGTTAATACTACTATAAGTGAGCATTACCTTTAATACCATTTTCCCGATGTTAAACAGGATACTGGTCACCAGCGCTCCGGTAATCCCTATCCTCCAGCGCGGACGCCCGTCCGGCAGGAAATGGAACACAAGGAAAAACCAGATGGTGACAATGATCACAGAAATAACATAGTTGAGCGTACTGTTATAATAACTGGCCAGCGCAGGCAGGTATAGGTCTATATACTTTCCAAGAAAGATACGCGCGGTTTCCGCCACCAGGTCGATGATAAACAGGACACCTGCAAAAACAATCACCAGCACGGCCTTCAGCCGCGACACCATAATTTCCCAAAAGCTACTTTTGTGAGCTGGTCTTATTTTCCACAACTCATTCAGGGAGCCCTTAATAATTTTAAAGAGCGTGGTAGCTACAAACAGCAGGAAGATAAATCCGGCAATAGCAATGATCCAGTTCTGTGCAATACTCCGGAAGGCTTTCAGGGTTTCGAGGATGGCTTCGGTTGCTTCCTTTCCAAACATACCTTCCAGCTGTACCATGAGGCGCTGGCCGGGATGCTGTATGCGGAAAATAATACGCAGCAGCTGGATAATAATAATCAGGATAGCGGGCAACGCAAAAGTGGTGAAGAAGGCTGTAGCTCCGGCCATCCGCAGCGGGTCGCTGGCCTGCAATGCCTTATATGCCTCTTTGAAGGAAAGCAGGAAAAGCTGCCAGCGTGGCAATTGTTTTTCTGTTGTAATGGTGTTCATACCTCACCCAATTTACTGATTAATTTCCGTGTTTGTTTTAACGGCTCAATGGCCGATGGGGTTAATGGCGGAAAAGCTGACGGTTTATATCAGGAAACTGAAGGATTGGTAGCGGGCATATTTTATCAGGTGGCCATTTAAAATATAAAAACGCGGTGTAGCGGGGACTTACTCATGTGGCGATTCCTGCTCCATTTTTCATTATTTACCAAATGTAGTACCTTAGAAAAGAGCAAAAAAATATCTCTACAGATATTTTTTTTCATTCTATTATTCTGATTCCGCGACTATCAAACACCCTCAACTTCGCATAGAAAATGAAAAAGCTGAAAGTATACATTGCCACCAGCCTGGATGTTTACATCGCCGACCGCAATGGAAAAATTGAATGGAGGCAGACCTCATCGATGAAATGATCATACATGTGATGCCGGTAGTATTGGGAGAAGGACGCCCATTATTTGGCGGCATACCAATGGAAAAAGTATTCCGTTTAACGGATACCGCATCTCATCCCAATGGTGTGCTGAAACTGCACTACACGGTATAACCGATACGTTATTTCTTTACCATCTGCGCAATCCCGCGGCCGAAAGACCAGTCCTCCAGATCGTTTTCCACGAAGATGATAATTACATCATCTGCACTCACCGGTGTGGCAGCGGCAATACGGCTGGCTATTTTTTCATACAGCGCCTGTTTCATATCCGGTGTTCTGCCGGCCCTGGCCGTGATGCGGATGTAGAGCAGGTTACCTGTATGCGGCACGTCAAAATAACTTTCCGGATAAAGGATATCGCCGGGTTCCATTGCATGAATCACCTGGAAATAATCCGCCTGTGGAATACTAAAAATATCCACGAGGCTCTGGTGAACAGCGAGAGAGATGTCTTTTTTATTTTGTTGGGAAAGATGTTTTCCCAGATAGATCTGTACGAAAGGCATGACTTATTTATTTATGATGATAGAAGGCTGATCTTTTCTCAACAGGTAAACAGCTATAAAGGTTGCAGGTTGATCGTTCTGTGCATTTTTGAATACACTGATTTCCCTGCCTGCTGCTTCCCGGAAGCTGTCGCCGGCGTGCAGCAACTGTGCAGGCTCTCCGGCTGGCTGGTACAGGATCTGCCCCGATACTACATATCCATATACTTCACACGGATGATGATGTACCGGCGCTCCCTGCCCCGGCGCAAAAGTGATCTCGTCCATTTTTACTGTTTCCACAGATATGCCAGGCAGCGCCTGCTGCAGTAATACTTTGCGGGCTGGCGGCGTTTGTGCAGCCAATGTTCCGGTAGTTAGCACGCTCATGATCAGCAATATTTTTTTCATGGTTCAAATTTACTACGGTTTCATACATTTGTAATATTGAAACATTTAACATTACACTTTAATAAAACTAAACTATGATAACAGACCTGCTGGAGATGGACCTGCTCCGCACCTTTGTGCTGGCGGTGGATCTCGATAGTTTTGCGCGGGCAGCCGACCAGGTGTCAAGGTCACAGTCGGCTGTAAGCCTTCAGATGCAGCGGCTGGAAGAAATCACCGGTCAGCAGCTATTCATCAGGCAGGGACGCGGCTGGCAACTCACTCCTGCCGGGGAAATATTGCTGGGCTACGCCCGGCAGCTGCTGGATGTTAACCAGCAAGCCATCAATGCACTAACGGCCACGCATATAGCAGGAAAGGTAAAGCTGGGGCTGCCGGCAGACTTTGCAGAAAGTGGCTTGCCGGTAATACTGGCGCGGTTTGCCGCTATACATCCTCAAATGGAAGTGGAAGTTACGATCGACCGGCAGGCAGTGCTTCAGCAACAGTTACAACGCGGTAAACTGGATGTGGTACTCTCCTTTGGAAAGGATGTACCGGAAGATGCCATCCTCATAGGACATGTACCTATACGATGGATCGGTAACAGTCAAAAGAATGTAGCGCAACTACAACCATTGCCATTGCTGCTGTTTGAAGCGCCATGCCTGTTTCGCAGTGTGGGCCTGGCCGCACTGGAAAAGGCAAAGCGTACGTGGCGACCAGCGCTCACCAGTAGCAGCGTGGCCGGGATGTGGGCCGCCGCACAGGCCGGACTGGGTATCACCATCCGCACAGAAATGGGATTGCCTGCGGGCTGCGTGGCGCTTACTACAACTAGCGGGCTACCGGCGTTACCTGATGTGGCCGTGTTTATGCTTACCCGCAAAAAAACGCCTTCTCCTGCTGTAAAGCGACTTACGGATATCCTCTTCGACACCATCACTACACAGGTAAATGATATCAGGAAACGAACGAAGAAAAAATAAAAAGCCCACCGGAAAACCGGCGGGCATGTGAATTTGTCTGTTCATCATTCTCTACAGTGTAATTTCCTGTACCGGGGAGAAAAGCAGATCTTCCACACCGGCTATTTTTAAGCCAACCCTCACAAATACGGAAGGTTGCGCCGGCACTACATCTGGTATGGTCAGCTGCAAACTGATATTAGCAGGATCAACGATATCACCGCCGGCCATGTCGGCAGTTTCAATACTATTACGGCCATCCACAAACTGTGTTTTACACACGTACAGGAATACCCGTTCAATATCCCTCGCATTGGCATCTTTAATGATCTTCTCGGCGCTAAAGGTTGCCGTGAGTTTTTTGGCTACCGCTGTAAATTTCGGAGACCGGATCATGTAATAAGGCATTACCTCGATATCCTGGTGCAGGTTACCGGAGATAGTCAGCGGAATGGTATCTGTATTGGTTGTTTTATCAGGAATAGACCTGAAAGGCCCCTGGGCAGCAGGAATCACCAGTTTATAGGCAGCGTTGAACAACATCGCTGAAAACGAGCCGTCCTGGCTAACATTAACGTTGATGGGCGTACGGGTTCCCCATCCGGGTTCCCACAATTCAAAATATACATCGTTATAACTAACATTTATTGGTTCTCCCTGGTATACCAGTCGCCCGTTGAAAGTACTGGACGGCGCCTTATAGTTGTCTTTCTTGCAGGAAGCAGAAAAGACACCTAACGCAATGAATATCGCATACTGAATTTTAGTTCTCATAATAAATTACTTTATTGGTTAGGATTCTTTACTATTTTAGGATTATTATTCCGGATATCGTCTCCGATAAATCCGTAATAATTTCCTAAACGGAACAAATGCGCAGAGGTAACCGCTCCGGGCAACACCTGTTTAAATACATACTTACCGTTATTAGCACTTCCCGGATCATATACTTTATAAGGCCACAGGGCAAATACGCGGGTGCTTACTGCTGTTGCACTTCCCGGCATAGTGGTAAGCGGCGTTTTAGCGCCATTCCATACCTTGTGTGCCAAACGCCAGCGCTTCATATCCCAGAACTCATGACCTTCAAAGGCCAGCTCCACTTTTCTTTCATGTACAATCCGGTCGAAAGTGATTTGCGCCGCCGTCAGCGGAATTTTAAAGCCGGCCCTTTCACGCACCTCATTGATATAGCCGGCGGCCACTCCTGCCTGGCCCAGTTCAAACGCTGCTTCTGCAGCGTTCAGCAGTACTTCTGCGTAACGGTAACGGATCCACCACACTTCACTCTGCGTACCAATACGGCCGGAGCCAACAGTTGGGTCCATATACTTACGGATGATGAAGCCGGATTGCGCGCTGAACTCCAGGTTATTTACCGGGCCGTCGAACCCAACCACCTGCACATCCGGGCCATTCGGTTCCAGCTTTGCCTTTGCTCCGAAATTATCACCGGTAACAATGCTGCCATCTTTTTTAATATAACCAGCCCAGATATCCACTTTCTTATCTTTAAATTCAGATCCCGGCAACATAACTGTGGCGGCTAAACGTGGATCCCGGTTGGCAAACAGGTCCATCGGATCGTTGTAATAGATATAGTCTCCGCCGCTGGCATTTATGGGTAGCGGGGCAAAGGTGTTATCCAATAACTCGAACGACTGTACGAGATTCAGCGACGGATTGAGGCGGCCACCCTGTTGTTCCTCGGCATTGGAACGGGGCTGGCTCCATAAGGTCCAGGGTTGTACCCTTCCGCTCTGTAGTTTGTAATCCTTTGCAAATATTACTTCCGGATTAGAGCCTTTGTCTATAAACAGGCTGACAAAATTCTGTGTAACATTATCTGAATTCTTTTTATACAAAGAATAACTTCCTGTTGCAATCAGCTCCTGCGCTGCCTGTAAGGCAGTGGTGTAATAAGCGTTTGCTTTTGAAACAGGAATGCCCACTTCTCCACCAGGCAAAGATACCTGCGGTGTTTCTGCCCCATGTTTCGCAATGGAACCAGCATATAGTGCTGCCCTTGTTTTGGTGGCCAGCGCCAGTCCTACCGTTACACGGGTTTTACTTACCGGGCTTGCAGGCACATATTTCTTTACAGAATCCATTTCACTGATCACAAAATCATAGATCTCTGATTCTTTTGCGCGTGGATGCTGCAGGTAAGCAGGATCATTTTTATAATCATATTCCATTGCCTGCAGGATCAGCGGCACACCGCCCACCCTTTTTACTTCTTCAAAATACACCACTGCTCTCAGGTATCGCGCTTCTGCTATAAACCGGTCTTTCACCTCTTGTTTAAGCTTTGTAGAAGTACCGCATTTTTCAATAAAGATATTCAGCTCCCTGATGTAGGCGTAGTCCCAATAGGTTACTTCCGCACCTCCGCGAACAATCATACCCGGAAACACGTATGGATAATCACCGGCGCTATGCCGCCAGTACTGGCCATTTTCAGAAGCAAAGGCTTCATCGAAACGGGCAAATTCTCCCCAGTTATCAATGGTTTGTACTACCATCGACGGAATGGTGGAATTGTTCACATCTGTTTGCCTGTCGGGATAACGATCATACAGATCTGCCAACACTGACAGGATCAGCCCTTCATCATTCCATAACTGATCGTTCTGCAGGATGTTGGACGGTGACACATCCAGGAAATCTTTGTCCCTGTTGCAGGCCGTACTTAAAGCGAGTGCACAAAGACCTATATATAACAAACTTTTTTTCATAACGAATCTTATTAATTACTTAGAAAGTAAAGTTCAACCCAATATTAACCAGCTTATTCTGCGGATACTGCAACCCATTTTCATCAGCTATTTCCGGTTCTATTCCAAGATCTTTTACATTATCCAGCGAGAAGAGGTTGTAAGTATTTACATATACCCTCACCTTCTTAAACCTGATCCTGTCCAGTATTTGCTGGGGAATGGAATAGCCAATTTCCATTGTTCTCAACCGCAGGTAATGCACATTATGCAACCAGAAAGTGGAAGGCTTGTTGTAATTACTATGACCACCTTTGTTGAAACGCAGCGGAGGGTTCTTACCGGGAATCCATTTGCTGTTCAGATCAAAAGGATCTTCGCGGTGCCAGCGGTCATCGTAGAATTGTTTCAACAGGTTACCGCCGTTCTGATAGGGCCATCTCATTTCCCAGTTCTGATTGTAGGAGTACATGGAGCCACCGGAGAAGTCGGCTGTAAAATCAATACCATTCCATCTTACACCGAAGTTCAAACCAAAGTTAACGGTAGGATTACCGGTTGTCTGGTAGCCAATGGGGCGCTGATCGTAGTCATTAATTACATTATCACCGTTCATATCTTTGTAGATAATATCTCCCGGTAACAAAGTTTTATTGCCTTGTCCGTCAACGTTAACCGGGTATTTGTTGATTTCTTCCTGCGATTGGAACTGACCGATTGCCTCATATCCCCAGTAGATATTATTCCAGCGGTCTTCAATGGAATTCCTGTAGTGATCCCATGAGTTGCCCCATACCGGTTTATAACTTTCGAGGAACCTGCTGCGGGAGTAAGACACATTACCACCTATCACGAAATTCACTTTACCTGCCTGCCCGTTATAGGCAGCAGAGAATTCGCCACCTCTCTGAGAATCGCTGTTCACGTTTTCATCCGGCAGGTTGTAACCTATTTCACTTGGCACCAGTACATCGTATTTACGGCCGCGTAAGCCGGAGCGTTTACGGTTGAAGAAATCGAGGGAGCCAGATATTTTCCCGTTCCACAACTGGTAATCCAGTCCTACGTCGGCGATCTTACTGGTAAACCAGGAGAGGCGGTCGTTGGGAACGCCTTTATCGCGCGAGCCCCTGATAACGGTGCCATCCAGGATTACGGTAGAAGTGCCATAGGTGTACCCGGGCAGATAATCGTAGGCACCGATACCAATATCATCGTCACCCAGTTCGCCATAAGAAGCCCGGAGTTTTAATTCTGAAAGAATAGAATTTCCGCCCAACCAGTTCTTAACAAAAGGTTCTTCTGTTATTCTCCATCCTCCGGAGATAGATGGGAAAAAGCCCCATCTTTTATCTGGTGCAAATTTCCAGGAGCCATCGTAACGGCCCGCTACTTCGAGGAAATATTTATCGCTGAAACTATAGTTCAGGCGGCCGATGTAGCCCACGCGGGCTTCCGTCCAGTCGTTATCATTATAGGTATCCATATCGGAAAACTGGATCAGTGGCAGCACATTACTTTTGGGTACGGCATGCACCCATACGTCCAGCTCCCGGCGTTTGATACGTTCAGATACCAATGTAGCGCCGATGGTGTGTTTGCCGAAAGTGTTGTTATAATTGATCTGGCCCTGCAGTACATTTTCCAGTACTTTATGGTTGCCTCTTTCCCTCCAGGGATTGGAGCTTCCGCCGGTGCGCAGATAGGTATCGGTGGCTTCCTGGTAGGTGTAGGTATCATACGTATATTCGTGACCGTTCATCAGCTTGTCGGCGAAATAGTAGGAATACATTCCTTTCAGTGTAAGTCCTTTTATTGGTGTTTCGTAAGTAGCATTGAAGTTGGTTTGCAGTACGCGCCAGTCTTCCGTCCAGTAGCCGGAGATGTCTTTGGTTTGCACCGCCCAGTTCTCTGTGTTATGGCCGATATCATTTGGATACAGCGGGTTGTCGTTGGCGTAAGGTCTTTCTGTGGGCCTGTTGCGGAACAGGGCGAAACGGGGCGCCCAATAATCGTCGCCGCCTGGTACGCCGGGGTTATCGCGTTGTTCAATACGACCGTTGATCTGTACGCCTACTTTTACACGTTTGGCCACTTTGGCATCCACGTTACTCTGGATGTTGGTACGGTTAAAATCAAACTCTCTTCCTAACACTGATTTCTGATCCAGGCGTGTGAGGGAAAGATAGTAGTTGATGTTCTCCGAACCGCCTGTAGCATTTACGTTAATAGAGTTCTGCGGGGCGTTTTTCTTGATAATAAAATCGTACCAGTCGAAGCTCTTATATCCTTTTTCTGTTCCTGCTTTCCATTTCTCCAGTTCTTCCCTGGTGATATCTGTATGTGGGTTTTCGTCGTTCATTTCTGCATCTGCTTTACCCAGCATCCATTCATAGGCGTTTACAGTTTTTGGAAACCTCGACCAGTTCTGCCATCCCGTATAGGCGTCTACGTTAATGGTATTTCCGGCGCCCATTTTACCACGTTTGGTGGTTACCACCACTACCCCGTTGGCGGCCCTTACACCATAAATGGCGGCGGAGGCGTCTTTGAGTACGGTGATGCTTTCAATGTCGTTGGGGGAAATGTTGTTGAACTGGCTGGCATCTTTCTGTATACCGTCAATTACATACAGGGCATTTCCAAAGTTACGGATCTGGATATTGGCGCCGGCGCCGGGCCTGCCGTCGGGCATACGGAAAGATACCCCTGGTATTTTACCTGCCAGCGTAGCGCTCACGGTAGAGGCATGCACCCTTTCCAGGTCCTTACTGGTAACGCCGGAGATAGCGCCTGTAATAGACTCCTTCTTCTGTGTACCATACCCTACCACTACTACTTCTCCCAATCCTTTACTATCAGTTTCCAATTGTACGTTCACTACTTTCTTGCCCGACAGCGGAACTTCCTGTTTTAAAAATCCTACATAGGAAAACACCAGTACGGCGCCATTTTCCGGAACAGACAGGGAGTAATTTCCGGCGCCATCTGTAGCGGTTCCTTTATTGGTACCTTTTACATTCACTGTTACTCCTACCAGTGGTATTCCTTTATCGTCTGTTACCTTACCGGTAATTACCATGTCTGCAGGTGCAGCATGGGCCATCAGGCCGAGGGAAAGCAACAATACCGTAAACAGCCGGCAATAGCCGCCCGGTATCACTTTCCGGATTGAATTGCGGAAACGTAATCGTTTTTTCATAACAAGTTTTTGTGTGGTCTTAATAAATTATCAGGCTTACATAACTGTCTTTTGGTTGATGTCTGCTTTTGCTGTTGTTTACTTCACTACCGGGAATGCTACTATTCTCACCTTCGTGCAGCCATAGGGCACCAGGCTTATATTGGTTTCTTTGTCGTTTACTTTTCCTTTATAAATACCGTTCCTGTCTGTTACGGGTTGCGGCGCTACGTCATCCACCAGTTTCCACTCGGGGAGTTGTTTAGCTGTGGTGGTGAGGGTTACCGGCGCATGTGCCAGGTTCCATACAAAAGTGTCTGTTACGGGTTTCAGGGCACTTACCTGCAGATACTTTGCCGGCTCGCGAATAATTTTTTCAGGCAGACCATAGTTCCATTCACCCTTCGGGTAAACGCTGAAGTAGTCACCTTCCTCCTCATCATGTCCTTTCTCCCATTGTTCTTCTAACTTTAACGCGTATACGATTGGTCCTCTTTCCACTGCGCGTGAGTTACGGCCCCAGTTGGAGGTGCGTATCTGCATGGGCAGTTGCAATACCAGCTGATCATCGTTCTTCCAGTTACGGTTTACCGTAATGATCTGACCACCTTTTGCGGTGCGCAATTTTTCGCCGTTGAGCAATAGGGTTGCTTCATCGCACCAGGCGGGGATACGCAATTGGAGAGGAAAAGCAACCGTCTGCTGCATACGCATCCGGAAGCGGATCTGCTCTTCAAAAGGATAGCCGGTTTCTTCACGGATGGTAACGGATGTATTGCTTTTTCCCACTTTGGCCGTTACTTCATTCGGGCTGTATGTAAGCGCAGCCAGACCGTTTCCTGCGGTGCCATACCACAGGTGGGAAGCGAACTTCGTCCAGCCCTGGTGCATATTGGCCAGGCAGCAGGTATAACCGCTGCGCATGCCCAGTACGTTATTCATTTCCCGGTCGAACGGCAGGGAAAAATTGAATACGCCTCTTTTGATATTCACCTGGTTGGCTACCTGGAAGTATTGTTTGTTGTTATAGTCATCTGTTGTTTGAGTGGGCAGTGCATTAAAGGTCATACGCTCCAATGCTTCCATATACAGCGGATCACCGGTGATGCCGATAATTTCCTCCAGGGAAAACATGGCTTCCACAACAGCACACAACTCTGTTCCCTGCGTAGGTGCGTTACCGTGAAGATCTTCATCCGCAGAGAAGATGCCCATTGGCAAACCATGCAGGTTCATCAGGTCGGCAAAGCCGGTGTGCAGGTCCTGCAGGTATTTTTTGTTGCCGGTGCGTTGATAGTTCATCACGGGGTCCTTCAGTCCCATGCCTACATTCACGCCGTGGCGGCGCATCCAGTGCTGGTCATTTTGCTGTGCGGCGGCATCTATTACCCAGCTGCGGTTACCGAGCCAGCTGCTCCAGGTGAATGCCTGTGATTGCAGCAAGGTAGCCAGTTCCAGCAGTTGTTTGTCTTTATTGATGCTATACAGCCATTGTGCTACCATTACATTCTCTGCGCCGCGGGAGGTGGCCCATTCCGTCCATTTACCGAGCGGGCAGGTTTTCAGTACCTGCAGTTGGTAATGAAAGTACCGCGTCATAAAAGGTAAAACACGGGGATCATTTGTGGCTGTATAATATTGTTGCAGTACTTTCAGCATCACCATCTTTGGCCACCAGTCGTCGCCGTCTGCAGCATTGCTAACGCCAATGGTTATATTTTTTTCTCTTTCGGCTTTTGTAAGCGGACCAAAATAACCGGAAGGGCGCTGATGATCAATGGTCCAGTTGATATAACGGAGTACTTTATTCTTCAGCTCCTGGTCGTTGAGCAGGTAGGCCAGTGGCACAGCGCCATCCAGCCAGTAGGGTGTTTCCTCCCAGCCGTCGCCTTTTCCACCGAGCCAGCCGTTGTCGTTCTTCACTTTATCGTATACTTCATCGAGGTGACCACTGGTGCCGTTGCGCATGATCTGCAGCTGGTGCAGCAGCCAGCCCTGTGGCTTTACTGCGCCCAGCGGCAATGCCTGGTAAACGGGTGCCACAAAAGTATTGGTGTCGGCTCTGGCACCCGGCAGATGCGCTGCATCCGCCGGGATAAGACCAGCAAAAAAAGCAGAAAGCATCATTAAGCCAAACAACTTTCGCTTTTTCATCATTATGGTTTTATAGTTACCAAAGCCGGGTTATATAATTTCTGATGGATCAGTTTTAGTTTTTCCAGCGGCATTTTCTGCACTTTCCGGTCGTAGGTCATCAGGCCATTTATTTCCACTTCCACATCAGTTGTTTGTGTGTATACGGCGGCTGATAACCCTTGTTTAATCAGTGTTTCCAACCTGTCCGTAAAACCGCTGTAGCGTTTAAAAAGATCTTCTTCATTTTTAAAGCTCTGGTATCCCCAGTTATCTTTTTGCTGCCACACGTGACCGTTCACCGGGAGGCCGAGACCACCGAATTCACCCAGTACAATGGCGCGTTTATCGCCATATATAGCCGGATCGGGCATTGCCGGTTCAGGGTAATTGTGCAGGTCGATGATATGTCCTACCGGGTAGAAATTACCACCGCTCGCAGTGTTCACGAGGCGGGAGGGATCTTTCTTCATAGTCCATTCTGCGATTTCTACAGTTTTGAATTGTCCCCATGCTTCGTTGAATGGCGTCCATACTACAATAGAAGGATAGTTGTATAAGTGGTCTATGATGGCGTTCCATTCCTTCCGGTAGTAGCCTTCTGATTCGGCTGAACGATTCTGATCGGTGGCACGGTCGATAATACCGGGGCGTGGCTCCCAGCCGTTTCCGAGATCGCCGCTTGGCATGTCCTGCCATACCAGCATACCCAGCTGATCGCAGTAATAATACCAGCGTGCGGGTTCTACTTTAATATGTTTCCGGATCATGTTAAAGCCCATTGCTTTAGTTTGTACGATATCAAACTTCAGGGCTTCATCTGTGGGTGCGGTATATAATCCGTCGGGCCACCACCCCTGATCCAGCGGGCCGTACTGGAATACGAATTTATTGTTCAGCAACATGCGTTCCACACCGTTGGCATCTTTGCCAATGGAAGATTTGCGCATGGCGAAATAGCTTTTTACCTCGTCGATTACTTTACCTTTTCGTGTAACCGTAAGGGTAAGGTTATAGAGGAAAGGGTTTTCGGGCGACCATAATTTTGGCGACGCTATTTTCAGTACGGCATTTTCACCGTTAATCGTACTTTCTGCTACTTTAGTGCCACCGTCATACGCAGTTACTTTTACCACGTCGCCAGCTTTTACGTTTTCCACATTAGCCGCTACGGTAAGTGTTTCCTGGTCGATGTCGGGTGTTTGTTTGGTAGAGGCGATATAGGTATCCGCTACCGCTTCCACCCAAACTGTTTGCCAGATACCCGTTACCGGTGTATACCAGATCCCTTCGGGATGCTTTACCTGCTTACCTCTTGGCTGATCGCCGTCATCGGTAGGGTCCCATACTTTTACTACGATCTCTTGTTTACCTTTTTTTACTAACGAGGTGATATCGAAGGTAAATGGATCAAAGCCACCTTCGTGGCTGCCGGCTTCTTTACCATTAACGTATACGGTAGTACGCCAGTCGGATGCACCGAAGTGCAGCAGTATTTTTTTACCCTGCATACCAGAAGGCAGTGTGAGTGTGGTGTTGTACCACAGGGTGCTGTCTTTCCCCACATTGCGGCCTACTCCGGAGAGTGCTGATTCAACAGCAAAAGGCACCAGTATTTTGCCGTCCCACGTGGCAGGTTGATGCTCCTCTTTTGCCTTGATGGCATAATTCCACAGTCCGTTCAGGTTCTTCCAGTTGCCGCGAACCAGCTGCGGACGCGGATATTCCGGCAATGTAGCAGCCGGCGATACCTGTTCGCTCCAGGTGGAAGCAATCTTTCCGTTCACCATTTTCCAATCCTGTTGTTGTGCTATTGCCGTACTGCTGCCCAATCCAAGTGCCAGTGCAAAAAATAGGTACTTCTTTTTCATATATTTACTTAAAGTGATTTTATTCTCCAGCGGGATTAGTGATCCATGTATTTATTTTTACCGGTTCTCCAAAAAACGGTGTCCCGTCTGCATTCCAGGTGATTTTTTGTATGCGTGGATTACGAAGGTTGCCGCATCCCTGTCCGGCTTTTGAGTTGGCGTGATAAATGATCCAGTCTTCTTTTCCATCGGGCGATTTAAAGAAGCCGTTATGTCCCGGTGCATAAGCGCCATTCTCCGGTTTACTTTGCAGTACCGGCTCCGGCGATTTGGTCCAGCTTGCCGGCAACAGCGGATCGGCGCCGGTCTTTAGTTTCATGATACCGAGTATATAATTTTCTGTCCAGCAACCACACGCGGAAAAAACAAGGAATACTTCTCCTTTGGCATTCCGCAGGATTTCGGGACCTTCATTTATCCCGTTCTGTTCCCATGGATACTGCGGTGCAGCAATCTCTACTTTTGATGAGGCCAGTGTCCACGGATCTTTCATGCGGGCGATATACAGGCGTTGTACGGCATCTTTTCCATTATGTCCGCTCCAGATAAAATAGTTATTGCCTTTATGTTGAAAGAGGGTACCATCAATGGCGAAATGCTCCGGATGGGCAGGATCAGTGATCTGTCCTTTGTCGGTCCAGCTACCGGTGGTAGGGTCTTCCGCGGTATTTTCCAGTACGAAGGTGTGTTGCGGATGAATACTATCTGATGATCCGGCGGTATAATACACATACCATTTCCCATTCAGGCGATGCAGCTCCGGCGCCCAGATATCCCTTGCGTTGGGGCCTTTGGCCGGTGGCCTCCAGATAACTGTTTCGGTTGATTGGGCCAGTGCCGACATGTTTTTTGTTTTCCGCATCACCAGGTTATGACCGGTGGTATGCATATAGTAATACATGCCGTTGTGCCTCACCACCCAGGGATCGGGGCCGGAGGCCAGTAAGGGATTTTTGAACATACCGGTAGTATCCGCAGAAGCAGCGCGGCATATCCCACTGATGAACAGTAAAATTACCAGTGAAAGTAGTTGGCTACTTTTCATAACATGGATTTAGAAGATGGCTTATTTAAGTGTATATTTCACGCTTAACACACTTCTCCAAAGAAAGACTATCCTTTGAATACTTGCTTGCCCATTTATCTCAATTTTTCTCGCTTTTGTATCATTTTAGCTTTTGGCCGGACGGTAGTAGGTTTTAGCGGAAAAACCATTAGTTTTAAGCTTTCCACTAAATGAACACATGCCAAAAATCCGCTATTACATCCTGTTCATGTTGCTGCTGCTAAGCGAGGCGCTATATAGCCAGTTGCCCGGTTTTGTACATTACCAGGTAGAGAACGGTTTATCGCACAACGCCGTTATCTGCACGCTGCAGGACAAACAGGGATTTATGTGGTTTGGAACGATATATGGTTTAAACCGGTTCGACGGCTACACCTTCCGGGTATTCCGGCGAACAGAGCAGCCCGGAAGTATCGGCGGCAACTATGTCCTTTGCCTGTTCCAGGACGATGACGGTTTGCTGTATGTAGGATCGGACAAAGGAGTATTTATATATAACCCGCGCAATGAGCAGTTCCGAGAGCTGAGTAAAAAGACAGAAGGAGAAGTACGGGCCATTACCAAGGACAGGCAAGGAAATATCTGGATTATTTCCGCAGGACACCTGTTCCGTTACCAGGCCGCTGCCGACCGTCTGACAGAAATTCCCGGCTTTCAGGACGCGTCCTCCATTTGCCTGGATGGTGAAGGGCAACTCTGGCTGGCATCCTCCAGGGGATATATGGCTGTTTATCACTACGACAAAAATAATTTCACTACCTACTCTCTTTTTACACATTCCACCAAACCGAATTCCTACGCTATCCAGAAAATTGTACCGATGGGCAGGGATACCATCTGGGCGTGTACAGCGGGACAGGGCTTAAAGCTATTCAACACACAGACACGTACCTACGAAGATTTCCTTTCCAGGGATACAGCCGGTATCGAATTGTATGTGAGAGACTTTATCCGCCGGAATGATGATGAATACTGGATTGCGTCAGAATCCGGTATCTATATCTATAACATTAAAAGCGGTAAGGTCATCAACCTGAAAAAAAATTATGACGATCCTTACTCTGTTTCTGATAATGCCATTTATAATTTTTGTAAAGATAAAGAAGGCGGTATATGGGTTGGTACTTACTTTGGCGGCACCAATTATTTCCCGCAGCCTTATACTTACTTTGAAAAGCTATTTCCCAAAACAGGTTCTTCTTCTCTCAGCGGTAATGCTGTAAGGGAAATACATCCCGACAAATATGGTCATCTATGGATAGGTACTGAAGACGGCGGGTTGAATAAGTTTACGCCATCGGATGGCAGTTTTTCCGCCATCAGGCCATTGGATAAACATACACCGGGTTTATCGCATACCAATCTTCATGGCTTACTGATCACCGGAGATTCTCTCTGGATAGGTACCTTCGAGCATGGGCTGGATATCATGGATATTCCCACCGGGAAATTTATCCGGCACTATGCACCGGGTGATGGTCCACATCAGCTGCACAGCGGTTTTATTTATAGTTTACTGCGTACGAGCGAAAATAATATATTAATCTGCACCACCTGGGGGTTATATGAGTATATCCGTTCCCGTGATGAATTTAATACTGTAAAAGAAGTACCCCACTATATTTTTTATACAGCTGTTTTTGAAGATAGTGAAGGCACCATATGGTTAGGCACCGTGAGAGACGGGCTGTATTTCTATAACCGCCGCACGGGCAGGAAAGGGCTCTACCTGCATGATGCCCGCGACAGCACCAGTGTGAGCAACAACCGGGTGAACAGAATTTTTGAAGACAGTCATCATCGTTTATGGCTGGCTACAGATGATGGTCTTTGTTTGTATAACCGGCAACGGAATAATTTCACCACCTACAGAACCCGTCATGGTTTCCAGAGCAATATGATGTTCTGCATCCTGGAAGACCAGAGCGACCGCCTGTGGGTAACTACCTCCAAAGGGCTGGCGTGCTTTACACCGGCTACAGAGAATGCGGTAGTGTATACCAAAGCCAGTGGATTATTAAATGATCAGTTTAATTATAATTCTGCTTATAAAGATAGTTGCGGTAGTATGTATTTCGGCAGTGTAAAGGGATTGATCCGTTTCAACCCGGAATCGTTTGTGCGTAACAGTTATCTTCCACCGGTATATATTACCGGCTTCCAGGTGTATAATAAAGAAGCAGCCGTAGGCGATATCCTGGAGAAATCTATTTTCCTGACGGATACGATTGTATTATCGCACGATCAGTCGTCGTTTAGCATCAACTTTGCGGCGCTGAGTTACACGTCGCCTGAGATGACGGCCTATGCGTATAAAATGGAAGGGCTGGACCGGGACTGGACTTACCTGGAAACCAACCGGAAAGCCTTCTTTACCAAATTATCTCCCGGTACCTATAAGTTTATGGTGAAGTCGGCCAGCAGCGGCGGTAACTGGAGTATTACGCCGCGTGTGCTTACTATTACTATCCTGCCGCCCTTCTGGGCCAGCTATTGGGCGTATGCGGCCTATGTCATCCTGTTGTGCAGCCTGGCGTATTTTATTATCCGGTGGTATCATCAGCGTGCGCAGCAAAAGCAAAAACGGCAGCTGGAGCTGTTGGAGCACGAAAAAGAAAAAGAGTTATACCAGGCGAAAATTGAATTCTTTACACATCTCGCGCATGAGATCCGTACGCCGCTGACACTGATCAAGGGACCAATGGAAAAGGTGATCCGTAAATCCGATGAAGTGCCGCTGATCCAGAAGAACCTGCGCATCATGGAACGCAATACCGACCGGCTGCTGGAGCTGACCAACCAGTTGCTCGATTTCCGCAAAACAGAGATCAATGGTTTCAGTCTCAATTTTGTGCGTACTGATATTTCTGAGTTGCTGAAAGAAAATCATCTGCGGTTTACACCGGCGGCAGAGCAGCAGGATATCCGGTTTAAAATAGAGTTATCCAGCCTGCATTTTTTTGCTTATGTAGATGGGGAAGCATTACATAAAATATTAGGCAATCTTATTAACAATGCTATCCGGTATGCGGCAACCAAAGCATCTATACACCTGTTGCCTGTTGATGAAAATGATACCACTTTTACCATACTGGTGAAGAACGACGGATATATTATTCCTGTGGAGATGAAAGAAAAAATATTTGAGCCATTCTTCCGGGCAAAGGCCACCGCCGACAAATCCGGTACCGGTATTGGGTTGTCGCTATCAAGGTCATTAACGCTGCTGCACAAAGGCAGCCTCGAGCTGCTATCCACAGATGGAACATTAAATGTTTTTTCACTTACTTTGCCTGTTCACCAGGAAATAGAATTTAACCTGAGCAAATGGAAAACAAACCACTGATACTGCTGGTAGATGATAATGAAGAAATACTTTCTTTCATTGCAGACGACCTGGAAGATAAATATAAAGTGATCACTGCACGTGACGGGCAGGCCGCTATGCTTTTATTGCAGGAGCAACCCGTTCAACTGGTGATCAGTGATGTGATGATGCCTGTAATGGATGGCTTTGAGCTTTGCCGTATTATTAAGTCTGATTTTGTATCGAGTCATATTCCGGTGATCCTGCTTACAGCACGCAATACGATGCAATCGAAAATAGAGGGGCTTGAACTTGGCGCCGATGCTTATATTGAAAAACCATTTTCACCTGAATTCCTGCAGGCGCAAATTGCGAGCCTGCTCAGCAACCGTCATAAAATAAAATCCTACTATGCCAGCACTCCGCTGGTACATCTGCGCAGCATGGCCTATACCAGCGCCGACGAACAGTTTTTAGAGAAACTGAATGACCTGATCAATCAGCATCTCAACAATATTGATCTGGATGTGGAACAGCTGGCAGACTTCATGAATATGAGCCGGCCCACCTTCTACCGTAAAATAAAAGCGATATCAGATCTTACCCCGCATGAACTGATCAATATTGCGCGACTGAAAAAGGCAGCGTCTTTGCTGTCTACCGGATCATACAAAGTAAATGAAGTAGCGGAGCTTTGCGGCTTTGCTTCCCTGACTAATTTTGGAAAGAATTTCCAGAAGCAATTCGGGATACTACCATCGAGATATGTGGCGCAGATACAGGCGGAGAAAGAGCGGTAGGAAAATTTATTTTTCTTGAAATATCCACTTCCCCCCGCTGCAAAATGGAAAAAACAACAAGGATCAAAAAAGGATAAATCCTGACCCATCCTCCTGTACAGCTGTTATTTTCTTCCCTGCTTTCCCCTGCGATAGCGTCTTTTCCTATCCCTTCTCCCAAACTTAATCTTGCTTCCCCGCAGGAAAAATAATATATTAGCAATATTCAAAGATCCGGAAACTGGCATCTGACACATATGTGCGCTGATTTCTCAGCGTCATAAAAGTACATCACACGAATCATTAAATCGATTATTACTGTATGCATCTACCATCATTGATCATTGACCTGGCATTAATATTAGGAGCGGCGGGAGTTATTACATTACTGTTTAAACGGCTGAAACAGCCGATGGTGCTGGGGTATATCATCGCGGGGTTTATAGTGGGACCCAATTTCAAACTATTTCCCACTATCGGGGATGCGGAAGGCATAAAAACCTGGTCTGAGATCGGCGTTATTTTCCTCTTATTTTCACTGGGTCTGGAGTTTAGTTTCAAAAAGCTGATGCGGGTGGGAGGTACTGCCACCATTACCGCATTTGTAGAAATAGCGCTTATCACGGTAGCCGGTTATTTCACCGGTAAACTGATGGGCTGGGGTTTTATGGACAGCCTGTTCCTCGGGGGTTTACTGGCCAGTTCTTCCACTACTATTATTATCCGCGCCTTTGAAGAATTAGGCATCAAGAAAAAGTCCTTTACCAAAATCGTATTCGGTGTATTGGTGATAGAGGACATTGTGGTGATCCTCATGATGGTATTGTTATCTACAATGGCAGTGAGCCGTAAATTTGAAGGAACAGAGATGTTGTTTACCATTGCCAAGCTGATGTTCTTCCTGGCCGTATGGTTCCTGGCGGGTATCTTCCTGTTACCTACTGCACTCAAAAAAATAGAACGTTACCTGAATGGTGAAACCCTGCTGATACTGAGTATAGCACTCTGTCTGGGCATGGTGATCCTGGCTACCAAAGTGGGCTTCTCCGCAGAACTGGGCGCCTTCATCATGGGTTCTATCATAGCGGAAACCACCTCTTCTGAAAAAGTGGAGCACCTGATACAACCGGTAAAAGATCTTTTTGGCGCTATCTTTTTCGTATCGGTAGGTATGCTCATTAACCCGGAAATGATTATAGAATACAGGTGGCCGGTGTTGTGGATAACCTTGTTAACTATTACCGGTAAATTTTTCAGCACCACTATGGGAGCATTATTATCCGGTCAGCCGCTGAAACAGGCCGTTCAGGTGGGTATGAGTATGGCGCAGGTAGGTGAGTTTGCCTTTATTATTGCCACGCTGGGGCTTTCACTGGGTGTGACCAGCGAGTTCCTGTTCCCGGTAGCCGTGGGCGTTTCGGCCATTACTACTTTTACAACGCCTTACATGATCAAGTTTTCCATACCGTTTTACAACTGGCTGGAGAAAATTATCCCCGCGCGCTGGATGGCCACCCTGAACCGGTATAGCGCCAGTTCACAAACCTTACAGGCGGAAAGCGACTGGCGTATTGTATTGCGCAGTTATGTAAAAGTGATTGTACTCAATGCGGTGATCATCCTCGCGGTGATCCTGCTGAACACCTACTATATTGGTCCGTTTGTGATAAAATATGTAAAGAACCTGTTCCTGGCGGAGCTGGTGAGTGTGATCATTGGAATTGCCATGATGTCGCCGTTTATCTGGGCGCTGATGGTACAGAAAATTTCGAGCAACTCTTACAAGGCGTTGTGGCTGGACTCCAAATACAATCACGGACCGCTGGTAGTGGTGGAAGTGGTACGTAACGTGGTGGCGGTGCTGCTGGTGGGTTTCCTGGTAAACCAGTACTTCCCTTTCTGGCAGGCGTTGATGGGCACCGCCATTATATTGGCCTGCGTGTTGCTGGTACTGCGTTCACAATTACAGAAATATTATAACCGTATTGAAAGCCGCTTTCTTACCAATCTGAATGCCCGTGAAACGGCCGATGCAGCTAATAATAAAGCCACAGCAGCAGATCTTCTGCCCTGGGATGCGCAGGTTTCTGAGGTGGAAATTGATCCATGGTCAACCCTGGTGGATAAGCCGCTGATAGATCTGCAGCTGCGGGAGAAATATGGCATCAACGTAGGAGCCATTAAGAGAGGCAATGTGACCATCTACGCCCCTACCCGTGATGAAAAATTGTTCCCGCACGATATCCTTACTGCTATTGGCACGGAAGCGCAGCTGGAAGAATTTAACCGGGTAGTGAACACGCTGAATGTAGAAAGAAGTGATGATGTGGCAGATGAAAACATTGGCCTCACCAGCATCGTGGTGGATGAGCACAATGGCCTCAAAGGCCAGACCATCCGCGGTTCCGGCATCCGCGAAAAAACACAGGCGCTGGTGGTGGGTATTGCCCGCGGCGGTGAAAAGATCCTTAACCCCGCTTCCGAAACGGAGTTTGAATGGGAAGATGTAGTCTGGCTGGTGGGTAACCGCCGGAAGATCCTGGAATTTTCACGGGGCAGATAAAAGCATAGGATCGCCTTCGGCGATCCTATGCTTTTTCAAGAAACGCCCGCAGCACATACTGCAAAATACCACCATGACGATGATACTCTATTTCTATCAGGGAGTTCAGCTTGGATTTTACTTTGAAAACAATGGGCGCCCCTTCTGCCGGGATAGCCGTTACCGTTAGTATTTTATTTGGAACGAGACCAGCAGATATGTCGCTGATGGTGTACAATTCAGTTCCGGTAAGTTTTAAGGTGTTTGCATTTTCTCCTTCCAGGTATTCGAGTGGAAGTACGCCCATACCTACCAGGTTGCTGCGGTGAATACGTTCGTAGCTTTCTGCAATCACTGCTTTTACACCGAGAAGATTGGTGCCCTTTGCAGCCCAGTCGCGCGACGAACCGCTGCCATATTCCTTTCCGGCCAGTATAATCAACGGCACTTTTTTAGCAGCATATTGCTGCGCCGCATCATAAATGGGCAATACTGTTCCGGATGGAATGATGGTGGTAAAACCACCTTCTTTGGGCGACAGCTCATTTTTAATACGCACATTGGCAAAGGTGCCGCGGATCATTACTTCATGGTTTCCCCTGCGGGAGCCATAGGAGTTAAACAGGCGTGGATCAATGCCACGGTCCAGCAGGTATTTACCAGCCGGCGTATCCGGTTTGAATGAACCCGCCGGAGAGATATGATCCGTGGTGACGGAGTCTCCCAGTTTCAGCAGCACGCGTGCATCTTTTACATCTTCCACGGGAAGCGGGAATTCAGACAAACCGTTAAAGAACGGCGCTTCCCGGATATAGGTAGAGTCGTTGCTCCAGTGATAATCCTTCCCGGAGGGCGCCAGTAAACCGCGCCATTGTTCGTCACCGTCGAATATTACTTTGTAGATATTTTCAAAATCTTCCTGCTTTACTGCGGCGGCTACAGCGTCGTTGATTTCCTGCTGGGTGGGCCAGATATCACGGAGGTATACGGGTTCGCCATTGGGGTCGTAGCCCAGCGGGGCGGTGAGCATATCCACATCGATGCGGCCTGCAATGGCGTAGGCTACCACCAGCAATGGCGAGGCGAGGAAGTTCATCTTCACCTGCGGATGTACCCTTGCCTCGAAGTTACGGTTGCCGGAAAGTACAGATGCCACCACCAGGTTTCCTTTCTCCACCGCTTCCGCGATGGCCGGCGGCAGCGGACCACTGTTACCAATACACGAAGTACAGCCGTAGCCAACAATATGAAAACGCAGCGCTTCCAGTTCGGAGAGTAAGCCCGAGCGTTTCAGGTATTCCGTTACTACCCTTGAACCTGGCGCCAGGCTGGTTTTCACCCAGGGCTTTACATACAACCCGCGACTGATAGCTTTTTTCGCTACCAGCCCTGCGCCTATCATCACGCTTGGATTGGAAGTATTGGTACAGCTGGTGATAGCGGCAATGGTAATGGCGCCATCGCTCAGTACATATTCTTCATTTTTCAGTTTAATACGTACGGATTTAAGATAATCCAGTTCTACCGCTACTTCTTCTACGTGCTTTTGTATTTCGTAGGTAAAAGCGGTACCTGAGCCTCCTTCCGATAACCAGGCGGTGTCGCGGCGTTTTCCTTCGGGCGTATACATGCGTTTAAATTCCTTGCTGAGCAGGGTTTCAAACTCGTTGTGCAGGTCGCGGACCAGGATACGGTCCTGTGGCCGCTTAGGCCCGGCTACAGCGGATTGTATTTGTCCGAGGTCCAGTTCAATAATATCCGTATAGGTGATTTGCTCGCTGCCATGACGCCAGAGCATATTTTCTTTGCAATAGTTTTCCACCTGCGCAATATCCTCTTTGGAGCGGTTGGTGCGGTGCATGTATTGCAATGTTTGCGTATCTATCGGGAAATAAGTAACGGTGCAGCCAAATTCCGGTGACATATTGGAGATCGTGGCGCGGTCGGGTACAGAGAGGAAGTCCAGTCCGTCGCCGAATACTTCCACAAATTTGTCGACCACCCCGTATTTACGCAACAGCTGCGTGATGGCGAGTACCATATCGGTGGCGGTAACGCCTTCTGTGAGCCGGCCGGTGAGACGCAGCCCGATCACCTGGGGACAGGAGAAATAGATGGGCTGGCCCAGGATAGCAGCTTCTGCTTCAATACCACCTACGCCCCAGCCCAGTACACCGATACCGTTAACCATGGGGGTATGGGAGTCGGTGCCAACCAATGTATCGGGAAACAGCCAGCCATCGCGGCTTATAACGCCTTTGGCGAGGTATTCCAGGTTTACCTGGTGACAGATACCCATGCCTGGCGGTACTACCGTAAAATTATCGAAAGCCTGTTGCGCCCATTTGAGCAGCTGGTAACGTTCTTTATTACGTTCATATTCATAGGCCACATTTTTTGTATAAGAGTAATCTGTTCCAAAGAAATCGACCTGCACAGAGTGATCTACCACAAGATCCACCGGGATGGCCGGGTTAATTTTTGCACCGTCTTTTCCTTTACGGATCACCTCTGCACGGATGGAAGCAATATCCACTACGGCGGCTACACCGGTAAAGTCCTGCATCAGTACGCGCGCGGGCTTAAAAGGTATTTCTTTGTCCGTCCCTGCGGGGTCCCAGTTTACCAATGTTTCCAGGTGTTCGTCGGTGATGGCGAAGTTGTCATGGTTCCGCAGAACATTTTCCAGTAAGATCCTGATCGAGAAAGGCAACCGGGAGATTTTTCTACCGTCCTGTTCCAGTTTGCTGAGTGATGCGATACGTGGCTGCATAATCTGAGTTGTTGACATTTTAGTGAAACAATGATGCTACCATTTTGTTTATTAAATATACCTTATTGTGAAGCGTTTATGAACCATTAATATTAAAATAACCCTGCTGTAGCCATGCATTGGCCTATATTAGCTTTATTATAAATGCACCTCAAAATGACCGAAAAATTAAAAGTACCCTCCACTTCCCGCCTGGTGCTGGAAGCAGCCATGCAATTGTATACCACACCACTGCAGCAACAGTATATAGAAGCGATCGATTTTAGCGAAACCAGCGGTTTCTATGATGAACTGAAACAGCAATATCCGTTTATTGCAGATATGATATGCCTGCGAAAACAAAGCATCCGCCGGATGTTGCGGGAGCGCATGCCGGCATTTCCGGGTCAACAGGTGGTTATGCTGGGCGCCGGACTGGACCCTTTATCTTTATATCTCCTGGAAAATTACCCGCAACAGATCAGCAGGATTATAGAAGTGGATAATGGATATATTGAAGAAAAGCAGCAACTCTATGAAGAGATCATGCCGGGCAATCCGCTGATCCGTTTTATCAAATGTGATATAACGGATACTGCGTTGTTATGGAGTAAGTTATTGGAAAACGGCTACCGGGAAGAGATTCCTGCGATCATTGTTTTTGAGGGCGTGCTTCATTATATCTCTAACGATGCGTTTGTGCAGGTGATGCAGTTATTTAAAACGCCACAGCAACATCACCTGGTGTTGCTGGATTATTCTCTATCTGAAGAAGAAGTACCTGCCAGGTTCCTGTCTTATCACAAAGCAGTGAAGGAAGTATTGGAAAACTATATTGGCCGGCCGGTAAATGTGAATAACCGGGCGGATATTGCAGGCTTATTATACCAGCTGGATGGAATACTGGATACAGTGGAGCCCTTGTGTGAAACGGAGAAAAAGCTCACCGGGGACAATCATCTGTTTCATGCGCCCGGTGAAGGCATTGTGGAAATGGTGAGCTTCCGGATCTAGGAACTATTCCCACCAATGCTCCTGCGGATAATGTGCGCCTACGGTTACCGGCTCTCCTATGCGGGGCGTGGTAACCAGCAGCCCCCTTTGCGCGCCGGCGGTAGTCACCCGTTTCGGGGAGTCATTCCATGCATGCATAGCCAGTACAAATTTGCCCCAATGTACCGGCAGCAGGGCGCGTGCCTGCAGGTCGATGGCCGCCTGCACGGTTTCTTCCGGGTTCATATGGATGAAAGGCCAGTAATCGTTGTATTGCCCGCATTCCAGTATCACCAGGTCGAACGGACCGAATTTATCACCAATGGCTTTGAAATGCGTGTCGTACCCGGAGTCTCCGCCGATAAAAATTTTATACCCGAATATTTCCAGTACAAAAGAAGACCAGAGGCTACCGCCTCTTTTAATTCCACGGCCGGAGAAATGTCGTGCAGGCGTAGCCGTTAGGGTGATATCCTTTGCGATTTCACGGGTTTCCCACCAGTCCATTTCCGTGACATTGTTGCCGGTTGCCACGCAGCGCTGCAGATCATAGCCAACGCCTAAGCTGGTATATATTCTTTTGGTATGGGGCTTTAGCTGTGCTAATGTTTTTTTATCAAGATGATCATAGTGATTGTGGGTGATGATCATCAGATCTATTTCAGGCATATCGGCGGGCGTATAGGCATCAGCTCCGGGGAATGCCTTTACCATAAATGACATGGGCGATGCGCTGCCGCTAAACACGGGGTCTACCAGTATATTAAATCCTTTTACATGGATGAGATAAGAAGAGTGGCCAAACCAGGTGACTACGGGCTTTTCCGAGTACAATGCTTTCAGATCCGTGCGCACTGTTGGCATAGGTCCGGGAGGCCGTACATCTGCCGGGCGTTTCAGCACTTTGCGGAGCATGGTGAAATAAGTAACATCCTCCGGCTTCATCGGCGTAACGGAGAGGTTCTGAAAGGATCCGTTCCGGAAGTTCTGAGACTGTTGTATTCTTTCTTTTATGGAAGGTAATTTCCGCTGCATGTATTAAAGTTAAGACGCTTTTATAGGAAGACGGGCAGCGCAGGAGAATATTTTACGGGGCGTAAAAAAAGGCCCGCCCAAAAGAGCGGACCTGCATTTCAACCGTTATGTCAGGATGTTAAGGCCGTGCCAGCAGGCGTTTGCCCCGCGCCATTAACCGCAGCAGGCGGGTATTGCCATAGAAAGCAGAATGATACTTTGCGGTAGCCTTGCGGCGTTCGCCATAGGTTCTCAGCACCGCATCGGCAGTGACAATGCCTGTTAATTTCTTTCCCGCATCGAGTACCGCCAGGATATCCGGCGGATAGCTATCGAAGAGTTCTGTAACGAGATTGATATCATCGGCGGGGTACAGGTAGGGCGCAGATGATTCCAGGAGGCCCCGGAGAGGCGTATTGTTTCCGGCGGACAGGTGCTGCCGGTTTACATATCCTTTGAAATGCCCGGTCTGATCTGTTACCGGCAGGTAGCGGTAGTGATAAAAAACTGTTTGCAGCAACTGATGTGCCTGCGCCTGGGTGGTCTCTTCCTCCAGCGCTACAGAAGGGCTGGTGGCCACGGCCGCCACATTGATCAGCTGCATCATATCAGGGGTATATTCTTCCGGGGTGGCCACGCCTCTGCGGCGGATCTTTTCTGTCATGATACTGCCTTTCATCAGGAAGAACGACACAAAATAAGCGGCCGTGCAGGCGGCTATCAGCGGCAGCAGCCCATGTGTTTGCCCGGTTGTTTCCAGTGAGAATACAATAGCCGTGAGCAATGCGCGGGAGGCGCCGGCAAACATGGCAGCCATACCAATCAACGCCGCTGTAGCGATGTTGATGCCGCTGCCGGGGAATAGATGCATCACTGCCACACCCAGCAATGCTCCAAAGGCGCCACCGATGGTAAACAGGGGCGCCAGCGTTCCGCCGGAGGTACCGCTGCCCAGGGAAATCACCCATGAAAGATATTTGAGCACACAAAGCGATACCAGCAGTGCCAGCGGCGCGTTGCCGGTTAACAGTGTTTTAATGTTATCATAGCCCACACCCATTGTGTGCGGGGCGAAGTAGCCGGTCACACCTACTGCGATGGCGCCGAGTGCCGGCCACCACATCCAGTGAATGGGTAATTTCTCAAACAGGTCTTCCACAAAATAAACGGACTTCGACACGTAAGCCGCCACTACGCCTATGATAGCGCCCATCAGCACATAAGTAACCAGGGCGATATCCGTTACCGCAGGGATTGGAGGCATGGCAAAAACCGGGGTGCTGTCGAACAACAGGATGTGCATACCGGCGCCGGCGATACAGCCTATGGCCACGGGGATCACCGAACGGGGAGAGAATTCAAACAGCAGCAGTTCAATAGCCAGCAAAATAGCTGCCAGCGGGCTTCCGAAGATAGCGGCCATACCGGCGCAGGCGCCTGCTGCCAGCAATACTTTTCTTTCCGCCGAAGAAATATGGATCACCTGCCCCATAAAGGAGCCAATGGCGCCACCAGTAGCGATGATGGGGCCCTCCGCACCAAAGGGACCACCGGTACCGATAGAGATGGCAGCAGACAAGGGTTTCAGCAATGTAATCACCGGCGGGATCTTACTTTCATTGCCGATGATGTTTTCCATCGCCTCCGGGATACCATGACCGCGGATGGCTTTACTGCCAAAACGCGCCATCACCCCCACTATCAGGCTACCTATGATGGGTACTATGATTACCAGCATGCCCAGATGGTTTCCTGCCGGCCCTGCTTCTTCAAATGAAAATTTCCCGTAAAACGACAGGTTGGTAATGAGACTGATCAGCAACACCAGTGCTTTTGCCACTACGCCAATAACCAGGGCGTTGATACATGCCTGCAAACTGAGGTAAAACACCCTCCGTGACATGTTTCCGGCAAATTTCTGCTCTTTTTTGTGATTCATACTATATAAAGTAACAATTACATCTTTAAAACAATGCAAAAATATGATTCAAATCATATTAAAACCTATTTTTTCTTCCAAAAACGCGAAAAAACATTAGTATTGCAGTCATGAAGAAAGCCGGAACCTGCGATCTAAACACCTGTTTTTTATGCCAGTACAGCATCCCTGAATGGATTGCGGCGGTATCAGATCACAGGCAGCATCTTTTTTATAAGAAGAATGAAACAATTTTCCAGGAGGGCAGCCCGGTAAAGGGGATCTTTTTTTTGTATGATGGCAAAGTGAAAGTGCATAAGCAATGGGGGGCCGAAAAAGAACTCATCGTCCGCTTTGCACAGAAAGGGGATATCCTCGGGCATCGCGGGTTGGGCAGCGGAGATCGATTGTATACTGTTTCCGCCACCGCGCTGGAAGACACCACGGTGTGTTATACAGAGCTGTCGTTTTTTGAGGCATCGCTGAAAGTAAATCCCAGCCTGGCATTGAAGCTGATGCAGTTTTACGCCGACGAATTACAGGAAGCAGAACGGAAGATGCGCAACCTGGTGCATATGGACGTAAAAGGCAGACTGGCAGACGCTTTGCTGGAACTCAGCCGCTTGCATAAGGCGCTTCATTTTACCATCAGCCGCCAGGATCTTGCGGCTTTTGCAGGCACCACCTATGAAACTATTTACCGCAATTTGCAGGAGTTTATCGCGGAGAAGCTGATTACTGCGGAAGGCAGGGCGATAACGATATTAAACGAGAAAAAGCTGCGCAGGTATATTGTTGGAGGTTGAAGGGAAGTAACCACGGCGCATACACGCCTTTGAGGTGGACTTGATCCGGAAACGCCCGCTGGCAGGCTAACTGGTTGCCGTAAGCCGGGCTAACTTATCTTCATTCAAAATAGTGATACTCTTCCCTGAAACGGCTACCAGCCGTTCTTCTATCAATTCATTCAACACCCGGAAAGTGGTTTCGTAAGTAGCGCCGATGTAGGAGGCGAGGTCTTGTTTACTAAGCGCGAGGTCAATAAACCCGTCTTTGTTGAAACCAAACTTTTGTTGGAGCTGTATCAGTGCATTGGCCATGCGGCCTTTAACAGACATATGCGCAAGGTTACGCATCTGCTTTTCGGACGTTTGCAGTTCCTGTGCATAAAACAACATGAGTTCGTACAGCAGGTCGTGATTGATTTTAAGAGACGCCTGGAAAAAGTCCATCTCTATAAAACAAACTTTTACCGGCTCCAATGCAGTGGCTGATATGGGATAATAATGTTCCGTACCGCCTATGCCGCGGTGGCCAACGATATCCCCTTTCTGTGCAAAGCGGACAATGAGTTCTTTTTCGGAGCCCCAGTGTTTATGCACTTTCATGCGGCCTTCATAAATAAAGTAGATGCCTTCTACTTTATCACCTTCTTTAAACAGGGTTTCTCCTTTGTTCAGGGTAAAATTTTTGCGGTACAATGCTGTTGCCGGGGCCCATTCTTTCAGGGATAACCGGCAAAGGAGGCAAGTTTTACCATCACAACCCTGTTTATCTTTCTTCATGTATCGTATTGCTGTTTTGTAATTGTTGTAATGTTTCATCTGCCAGCAGGGATTGCAGCTTTACAACCTCTCCTACCACTATAATAGCAGGATTTCCCAATCCGGCGGCCTGCGCACGTAAGGCAATATCCTTTACGGTACCGATCACCATTTTTTGCTGTGGTGTGGTGCCGTCCTGGATAATGGCTACCGGTGTAGCTGCTTTGCCGTGTGCGTGAAAGATATCCATGATACCTTCCAGTTTACTCATGGCCATTAATATCACTACCGTTGCAGTGGATTGCGCCGCCAGCGCGATGTCTTTCGAAATATCGCCGCTTTTGGTGGTGCCGGTGGTTACCCAGAAGCTTTCCGCGGTGCCCCTGCAGGTAAGCGGTATCATCTGGGATGCCGGTACCGCTACTGCACTGGAGATTCCTGGCACAATGGCCACTTTGATTCCATGCTTCCTGGCGGCTTCAATTTCTTCCACAGCCCTGCCAAATACAAAGGGATCGCCGCCTTTGAGCCGTACTACATGGCCGTGGGCCAGCGCCATTTCCACGATCAGGTGGTTTATTTCCTGCTGGGACAGGGCATGGCAACCATATCTTTTACCTACAAACTTAATGATCGCACCCGGCAAGGCATAAGTGAGCAGGGATTCATTTACCAATGCATCATATAATATGACGTTGGCCCGGCGGATGGTGTTAATCGCTTTCAGCGTGATCATTTCAGGATCTCCGGGTCCTGCTCCGACTAAAGATAGAGATGGATTTGATACCTGCATACATATGACATTTAAAATTATATGAAGACTTAACAGCTATGCATGCCTAAAATTAAAACAAAAACGCTTAATTTTATAATTAACATCATACACCTACCTTAAAAATCGTCTCCAAAACAAAAAATACTATTATATTAATTAATTCATAATATAACTAGAGATTTCTGATCCTTAAATATAATCGAATGAAAATAGTAGTTATAGGAAACGGTATGGTGGGATACAAATTTTGTGAGAAGATCATTTCCAAATCTGCCGACACCCCGATTGAACTGGTTGTATTTGGAGAAGAACCCCGTCCCGCTTATGATCGCGTACATCTCACCTCCTGGTTTGACGGCAAAACAGCCGACGACCTGCTGCTGGCTACGGCCGACTGGTACGTAGAGCAGGGTATCCGCCTGCACCTCGGCGACCCGGTATTACAAATTGACCGCACCAATAAAACCGTACAGTCATATAAAGGTATCGTGGAAACCTACGATTACCTCGTGATGGCCACCGGCTCTGCCGCATTTGTACCACCGGTACCCGGCATGGATAAAAAAGGCGTATTCATTTACCGCACTATAGAAGACCTGGAAATGATGAAGGCCTATGCCCCCGCAGCCCGCAGCGGCGCTGTAATAGGCGGCGGGTTGCTGGGACTGGAAGCTGCCAAAGCCCTCCTGGACCTCGGTATTAATAATACGCATGTGGTGGAGTTTTCCTCCCGCCTCATGCCACGCCAGATAGATGAACAGGGCTCCGGCATCCTGCAAAACAAGCTGGCCAGCCTGGGGCTGAAAGTGCTTACCGGTAAAAACACCCGGGAGATACTGGGAGATGAAGCAATAACAGGGCTCCAGTTTTCGGACGATACTATCCTGGAGACAGACATCCTGGTTGTGTCTGCCGGTATTAAACCACGCGACGAGCTGGCACGTGCTGCCGGTATCGCCGTTGGTCCACGCGGTGGCATTGTGGTAAATGAACAAATGCAGACAAGTGACTCCTTTATATATTCCATCGGTGAGTGCGCACTTTACAACAACATGATCTACGGCCTGGTGGCCCCGGGTTATGAAATGGCGGAAGTGGCCGCCTCCCATATCGCCGGTGAAGCCAAAGCCTTCACCGGGTTTGATATGAGCACCAAATTAAAACTCATCGGCGTGGATGTGGCCAGCTTCGGCGACCCGTTCCCTGCCCCGGAAAGCTGCCACAGCATTGTATTTGAAGATAAATTCAAAGGCACTTACAAAAGGATCAACATCACACACGATGGCCAGTTCCTGCTGGGGGGTATATTAATAGGTGACGCAGCCGCCTACAACATGCTGCTGCAAACCACCAAAAACAAACTGGTCCTGCCGGCCAACCCGGAAGATTTACTGCTGGGTAACAGAAGCGGCAGTGCCGATACCGGCGCGGGCGTTACCGCGCTTCCGGATGAAGCCATTATCTGCAGCTGTGAAAGCGTAAGCAAAGGCGCTATCTGCCAGGCGGTGACCGATGGACGTGAAACACTGGACGAAGTAAAGAAATGTACCAAAGCCGGTACCTGCTGTGGTGGCTGTACACCAATGGTGAAAGACCTGATCACCGCCACCATGAAGGCACAGGGCAAATATATCCGCAACGTGGTATGCGAACACTTCCAATACTCCCGCCAGGAAATGCTGGACCTCATCAAAGTAAAATCACTCCGTTCCTTTGATGAAGTACTGGACCATTACGGCAGCGGGGAAGGCTGCGAAGTATGTAAACCAGTGGTAGCATCTATCCTGGCCAGTTTGTGGAATGATATGATCCTCGATAAAGGCAACGATACAGCGCAGGATTCCAACGACCGCTACCTCGCCAATATCCAGAAAGGTGGTACCTACTCTGTAGTGCCCCGGATTCCCGGTGGAGAAATTACACCGGAAAAACTGGTAGTGATCGGGCAGATAGGTACTAAATATAACCTCTATACGAAAATCACCGGCGGACAACGTATCGACTTGTTTGGCGCACACCTCAGTGATCTGCCTAACATCTGGGAAGAATTGATTGCAGCAGGTTTTGAAAGTGGCCATGCTTATGGTAAAGCACTCCGTACAGTAAAAAGCTGCGTAGGCTCTACCTGGTGCCGCTTCGGGCTGCACGACAGTGTGAGCTTCGCCATCCGGATAGAAGAACGCTACCGCGGATTGCGGGCGCCGCATAAAATTAAATCGGCCGTATCCGGTTGTATCCGGGAATGTGCAGAGGCGCAGTCGAAAGACTTTGGCATCATCGCCACCGAAAGAGGCTGGAACCTGTATGTATGCGGTAACGGCGGATCCAAACCACAACATGCACAACTGCTGGCATCAGACATCGACAGCGAAACCTGTATCCAATACATCGACCGCTTCCTGATGTTTTACATCAAAACGGCCGATCCGCTGACACGTACAGCTACCTGGCTCAATAAGCTGGATGGCGGTATGGACTATTTACGCAATGTGGTGGTGAATGACAGTCTTGGTATTGCCACCCAGCTCGAATCAGAAATGCAACTCCTGGTAGATAACTACAAATGCGAGTGGCGCGAAGTGGTGGAAAACCCAGAACTGCGCAAGCGTTTCTCCCACTTTGTAAATGCACCAACCGATAAAGATCCGACTGTAAAATTTGAAACGATGCGGGCTCAGAAGAAAGCCGCTGAATGGAAATAATCTCTTTACACAAAAATACACTGCTATGTCTACTACTCACACAACTACTACCAGCTGGTTCCTGGCCTGCAAAACATCAGATGTACCTACCAATGGCGGCGTTTGCGTAAAGTACAAAGAAGAGCAGATAGCCCTGTTCTATTTTGCCCGCAGAAATGAATGGTATGCCACCCAAAACCTTTGCCCGCACCGCCAGCAGATGGCGCTCAGTCGCGGTATGACGGGCACTGTACAAGATGAGCCTAAAGTAGCCTGTCCTTTTCATAAAAAAACATTCTCCCTGAAAGATGGCCGTTGCCTGTCTGACGAACACGAATGTTCCCTCACTACCTACCCTGTAAAAATCGTGGACGACATGGTATACATAGGTGTAGCTGCTGAGATGGAGATGGCAGGTGTATAATAAAAAAACGAAACCCGGTAGCTGGCAGGCTAACCGGGCTTCTGATCCGGAAATGATTGGCTCATTCAAAATCAACCAAAGTTACATGAAAAAATGGTTTCCAGGCAAGGTATCGTTGATACTTCCCGGACTGCTGTTATCGCAGTACGGCTATGCCCAACTCTCACTCGGTGCGCAACTCAGAACCCGCACCGAACTACGTAACGGACAAGGCGCTCCGCAGCCCGAAGGCGCCGCACCAGCTTTCTTCACCTCTCAGCGCACCCGGTTAATGGCCGGCTTCAGCGCCTACCGGATCAAGCTGGGACTAACGGTACAGGATGTACGTGTTTGGGGACAGGACGGCTCTACTATTAACCGCACCACTACCCCGGATAATAACGGGTTTATGCTGCATGAAGCGTGGGCGGAAGTATTGCTGACAGATACCGTGGTGAAGAATAAAAGTCTTTCTCTGAAGATCGGCCGCCAGGAACTGGTGTATGACGACAGCCGTTTACTGGGCAATCTCGACTGGCTGCAACAGGGCCGCCGGCACGACGCAGCAGTGTTGAAATACGAAAGTAATGCGTGGACCCTGCATGTGGGCGCCGCCTTTAACCAGAATAAAGAAAATGCCAGCGGCAGTGTATACAATGCCACGCCTCCCGGTAATTATACCGCGAACACCAATGGCGGCAATATGTATAAAAGCCTGGAATTTGCCTATGTATCCAGGAAGCTGAACAAAGGCAATTTATCCTTTCTTTTCCTGACAGATCAGTTTTCAAAATACCACATCGACAGTGTAGAACATGTGGCTGTAAAAGTATACGAAGGAGCGGTGAATACCCGTATGACCACGGGTTTATTTTACACGCAGGCATTTAACAGATTTACTTATACAGCTGCCGCGTATCATCAGTTTGGTACCAACGGGAACGGACAAACGGTGAGCGGCAGTTTACTTTCAGGTTCTTTCTTTTATAGTGTGAATAAAGCATTCAGCGCAGGCGCAGGCGCGGATTATACCAGTCCGGATTTTGATCCGCTGTATGGCACCCCGCATAAATTCTGGGGCAATATGGATTATTTCTATGTGGCCAGCGGATTTGGGAATAAAGGATTACAGGACTATTACGTAAAAACGAAACTAAAGCCGGGGCAACGTTGGGCATTGACCGGCGATGTACACGAGTTTTTCAGTGCAGCCGATGTAACGGGCATGAAGAAACAGTTTGGAACAGAAGCAGATGTAACAGCGAATTACACCCTTACCAAAATGATAGGACTGGAAGCAGGTTACAGCCATTTCTGGAGTACTGCCACCCTGTCTTCCCCTACTGTTAAAAATGTAAAGAACGCTGCTGCAAACAGTAACTGGGCATATATATCGGTTAATATCCGGCCCGAATTTCTGATTAAATAACCTGTAAAAACACAACACATGGCTGCTCCTTTAGAAAAATTAAAAATATTCAGTCTTGATACCATACAGATGCGCACGTTCCATATTACGTGGCTGATGTTCTTCGTTTGTTTCTTTGGCTGGTTTGGGCTGGCGCCGCTGATGCCTACTATCCGTGCGGATCTCGGGTTAACCAAATCGCAGGTAGGTAATATCATTATTGCTTCCGTATCCGGCACCATCATAGCGCGGCTTATCATTGGCCGGCTCTGTGATACCTGGGGACCGCGTAAAACCGCGATCCGGCTGTTGCTGGTGGGTTCGTTGCCGGTATTCCTGGTAGGGTTATCAAAAGACTATACTTCCTTTATGCTGTTCCGTTTAGCCATCAGCGTTATAGGCGGTTCCTTTGTTATTACGCAGTTTCACACCTCCCTTATGTTCGCCCCTGCCATCAAAGGCACCGCCAATGCAATTACCGGCGGCTGGGGCAACCTGGGCGGAGGCGTTACCAACATGGTGATGCCGGTGATATTTGCCGCGATTGTTGGTTTTGGTTACACCAAACCGGAAGCGTGGCGGTACGCCATGATACTGCCGGGACTGATGATGCTCGGTGTAGCGTACCTGTATTACCGTTATACAAAAGATACGCCTAACGGAAATTTTGATGAGATTGGTTATAATAAGAAAGATAATAAAACGGATTGGTCTGTGCTGGGCGACTGGCGCATCTGGGCGCTTACACTGGCATACGGTATGTGTTTTGGTATGGAGATCACTTTTGACAATGTAGCGTCTTTACATTTTGTAGATACATTTCAACTTTCGCAAGGCAGTGCAGGGTTCTGGGCCGGCATCTTTGGTTTTATGAACCTGTTTGCGCGGGCACTGGGAGGCATTATTTCAGATAAGGCAGGCGCCAGGTTTGGCATTAGAGGTAAAGGATGGTTATTGGCCCTGATGCTGCTGGCGGAAGGAATCGGGTTGTTATTATTTGCACAGGCAGGATCGCTGGTAGTGGCTATCATCGCCATGCTGAGCTTTGCGCTGTTCCTGAAAATGGCCAATGGCGCCACTTATGGCATCGTACCTTTTATCAACGAAAAAAATGCGGGGCTGGTAAGCGGTATTGTTGGCGCAGGGGGCAACCTCGGCGGAATGATGTTCGGCTTCCTGTTTAAATCAGACAGTATCAGTTACGTACAGGCGTTCACGTATATTGGCTATGTAGTTATTGCCATCTCCTGTATTGTAATGCTGACACGCTTTACCCGGCAGCCTGCTGCTGAGGAAGCACCGGTAAGAACACCGGTAGCGGTATCATAAATCATTGTAAAACCTTTAGCATGCAAGCATCATTCAAAACCACCTGTTGTTACTGCGGCGTAGGCTGTGGAATAGTGGTACATAAAGACCGGCAGGGCAAGCTGCATGTAGAAGGTGACAAAACACACCCGGTTAATAAGGGTATGCTTTGTTCCAAAGGTATGAACCTGCACTATACAGTGATGGATACATCAGACAGGTTGCTGTATCCTGAAATGCGGTACCACCGTAACCTTCCACGGCAAAGGGTTACATGGGATCAGGCATTGGAAAGAACGGCCGCTGTATTTGCAGCCATCATAAAAAAACATGGTCCGGATGCTGTAGCCTTCTACGCATCCGGGCAATGCCTGACGGAGGAATACTATGTAGTGAATAAGCTGATCAAGGGATTTATTGGCAGCAATAATATAGATACCAACTCCCGGCTGTGTATGAGCAGTGCGGTAGTGGCTTATAAAATGGCTTTGGGAGAAGATGCAGTGCCCGGCACCTACGATGATATAGAGCAGGCCGACTGCATCTTTGTGGCAGGCGCCAATCCGGCGTGGTGCCATCCTATTTTATGGCGCAGGATAGAAGCAGCGAAAGCAGCCAACCCGGCTATGAAGATTATTGTGAGTGACCCGCGGGTAACACAAAGTTGCGCGCTGGCGGATCTGCACTTGCAGGTAAACCCCGGTACTGATATTGTATTACACCACGCCATAGGCCGCGCGCTGATCACCGCCGGGCATACCGATAGTTCCTTTGTGGAAGCGCATACCAATGGTTTTGATAAGTACAAGGATACCGTGATGGAACGCACCATAGAAGAAGCGGCGGCCATTTGCGGTATTGCTGCGGAAAATATCCACAAGGCTGCCGATTACATTGGCAACGCCACCGGGTTCATGACGCTCTGGACAATGGGTTTGAACCAAAGCTCCGTGGGCGTGCATAAAAATCTTAGTCTCATTAACCTTCACCTGATCACCGGCCATATCGGCAAACCCGGCAGCGGCCCCTTCTCTTTAACAGGCCAGCCCAATGCAATGGGTGGCCGCGAAGTTGGCGGTTTATCCAATCTCCTCCCGGCGCACCGCGTGCTGAACAATCCTGCGCACCGCAAAGAGGTACAGGCTTTCTGGGGAGGCACCGAGCTTTCCGACAAGCCGGGGCTTACTGCCACAGAGATGTTCACCGCATTAAACGATGGACGGCTGAAAGCTATCTGGATCATGTGTACCAATCCGTTGGTGAGCCTGCCCGACGCCCGCTTTGCCGAAGCTGCCCTGCAAAAGGCAAAGTATGTAGTAGTGCAGGAAATTTCCAGTAAGCCCGAAACGTTGCGTTATGCAGATGTGGTATTACCCGCCGCTGCATGGACGGAAAAAGAGGGCACCATGACCAACGCAGAACGACGCATCAGCTATCTCACCAAAGTGACTGATGCGCCTGGCGAGGCGTTACCCGATGCCGAAATCATTTGCCGCTTTGCGCAAAAAATGGGCTATCACGGCTTCGACTATACGAATGTATCTGAGATATACGATGAACATTGCCGTCTTACTGCCGGTACCAACATTGATGTGAGTGAACTGAACTATGATATTATCAAGGCACAGCGCAGCGTGCAGTGGCCCTATCAATCGGGCAACGGCACGCCGCGCCTGTTCCGCGACCACCGGTTTTATACCCCTGATGAAAGGGCGGTAATCCATAGTTTCGGCGATGACAACAGATCCGAGCCACTCAGCAATGAGTTGCCGCTGATACTCACCACCGGCCGCATACGCGACCAGTGGCATACCATGAGCAAAACAGGTAAGGTGAGTAAGCTAAAACAGCATATTTCTTCCTCCTTTCTTGAAATACATCCCGAAGATGCACGGCAGCGCGGCATTTCGGCAGACGATATTGTTACCGTTACCAACGGACGCGGAACAGTACGGGTAAAAGCGCAGCTTAGCACTACTATCAAAAAAGGCGTTGTTTTCCTGCCCATGCATTGGGGGAAAATATTGCACAACGATCTTCACCGCGCCAATAACCTGACCAGCCCGTTGCTTGATCCTCTTTCCAAACAGCCGGACTTTAAATATGCAGCGGTACAGGTAGCGCGCTACCGGAAACCGGTACAGAAGATTGTGATAATAGGCGCCGGGGCCGGGGCCTGCGGATTTGTAAAGTCGTACCGCGAACTAAACACTTCCGATGAAATAGTGGTGTTCAGCAAAGAAGACCTGCCATTTTACAACCGCGTGATGCTACCGGATTACATCAGCGGCACCCAGCAATGGAAGCAGCTGGTGAAGATGACCCGTGCAGAAGAAAAGTCCTACAATATTACCTTACACCGCGGCGTAAGCATTACGCATATCGACCGTAACAACAAGTTACTCACCGATAGTAACGGGAACGTACATACGTATGATATCCTGCTGATGGCTACCGGCAGCCGGGCGGCCACGTTGCGGGATATTCCACCCATACCGGGCATTTTCACGATGCGTACCCGGATGGATGCAGATGCCTTCAAACAGCATATAGATCCATCCAAAGGGAAAGTAATGATAGCAGGTGGTGGATTATTGGGAATAGAGCTGGCAGCATCTCTCAAAGAAATTAATATAGACGTTGGCGTTATACAACGTACTTCCCGGTTAATGGACCGGCAACTGGATACGCTGGGCGGGCAGCTGCTTTACGAAGAGCTTACCGACCGCGGTATTGACATCTATTATAATGATGAAATCAACCGTTTCTCCGGGCAGGATCAACTGGAAGGCATCCAGCTGAAAAGCGGCCTGTACATTCCCTGCCAGGCAGTGGTCATGTCTATTGGCACGGTTCCCAATATAGAGCTGGCCCAGGCGGCGCAACTGGAGTGCAACCGGGGCGTGGTGGTGAATGAATATCTTCAGACCAGTGACCCGGACATCTACGCTATTGGCGAAATTGCGGCTTTCAATGGTACGTTATACGGCATCACTGCCGCTGCGGAACAACAGGCAGAAGTAGTGGCCCGTTATCTCAATGGCGACATCAGCAATTACTATCAGGGCTCCCTGTTTATGAACATCCTGAAGATGCATGGCACGGATCTTTGTTCGCTTGGCATGGTGGAAACACCGAAAGATCCGGCTTATGAAGAAGTAGTGTTTATTGACAAAGCAAAACGTTATTATAAGAAATGTATCATTCACCAGGACCGGCTGGTGGGCGCCATCCTGATCGGCGACAAATCGGAGTTCATCGAATTCAGGGATCTTATTCAGCAAAAAATTGAGTTGTCGGATAAGCGGCTGGAACTGTTACGTTCCGGCAAAAAGGGAACGCCGGTAATTGGCAGGCTGGTATGCTCCTGTGGCAATGTAGGTGAAGGTAATATTATGGAGAAGATAGCAGGAGGTTGTGAGAACCTGCAACAGCTTTGCCAGGCTTCCGGCGCTGGTTTGGGCTGTGGCAGCTGTAAATCTGAGGTAAAGGCTTTGCTGGAAAAATCAATTCAAAAAACCGTGGCAGCACTTGTATAATTATGGCTAAACATACGCATACATTACCCGTTAATTTCACCGGTGGTATTATTTCACCGGGATACCTGCTGGAGCTGCTGGAAACAGCGGCAGCAGCGCAGGCTACGCATGTACGTTTTGGCTTACGGCAACAATTGCTGGTAGATATACCGGATAAAAATTTAGCCGCCTTTAAAAAGAACTGCGCGGATAAACAACTGCCTATAGCGGAGCAGCCCAATATTATGAGCTCCTACCCTGCGGCTGGTATCTTTATCCACGACAGCTGGCTGAGTGAGGGAATTTATAAAGATGTATTTAACGGGTTCGACTATACGCCAACGCTGAAGATCAATATCTGTGATAGTCAGCAAACATTTGTTCCGTTGTTCACCGGGCATATCAACTGGATCTCTTCTTCCAGTTTACATTACTGGTACCTGTATATCCGCATGCCGGGAAGCCAGCAGCTGTATGCGTGGCCGGAGCTGATCTATACCAATAATATTGCTGCTATGAGCAAGCAACTGGAGCAAAGCATCAATGAAGGCGATACGCCGGAGGAAGTGTACCAGCAGGTAAAACAGGTAGCAAGTTACATCGGTCGCGCAAAAGAGAAAGAGCCGGATCTTCCTGCTTTTCATTTGCCCTACTACGAAGGTTTTAATAAGCACGACAATAGCTATTGGTTAGGTATTTACCGGAGAGATGAAGATTTTCCGATTGCTTTTTTGAAAGAAGTATGTACCATTTGCCTGGAAACCCGCATCGGGCAATTATATGCCACGCCGTGGAAGTCGCTGATCATTAAAAATATTGAGCCGGCTCACCGTAAGCTCTGGGATTATGTGTTAGGGAAATACGGCATCAATGTGCGTCATGCCGCGAATGAATTAAACTGGCAGGTGGAAGATAACTGTGAAGACGGGCTTGTTTTAAAGCGGCACATTATCCGCTATTTTGATACGGCTGATGTACGTACTTATGGTTTGTGTTTCAGTGTGAGGATTAACCGGCCGGCAAGCCTTTTTGGAACGGTGGTAATCCGCAAGCAGGAAAACAAACATGGCAGCAAGCTGAAGTATATGCAGCGTTACGACATTCTATATACGGCGGGTTATAACGCCAATTCCGCACAGCTGCTGTTATACCGGGAAGGTGTTTCCAAAGAGCACCTGGGGCCTTACATTGTAGCGTTGTGCAGAACTTTCTATGAACGGGAAAGCGAGGCGGATGTATTACAGCACTATGTAACGGAGCAGCAATCGCTGGCGCCTGTTGCGGCTGTCGAACGGACAGTTCATCAATGCCAGGTGTGTTTAACGGTATACGACGATGCCGCCGGAGATCCGGAACAGCAGGTACCTGCAGGCACTTTATTCAGTGATTTACCGGACGATTATTGCTGCTCCGTATGTTCGTCGCCGTTAGATGAATTTAAAGTGATTAATGAAGCTACTTTATCCATACACACTGTGTAAACGCGCCATTGGCGGCCACATCCCACAATTCAAACCGTACCCATTTACGGTTTTCCAGGTTCGTATTAAATGTAAACGTGGTTGATCCGAATGACTGCGTTTGGTGCAGGGGAATTTTTTCCCGGTAAACCTCCTTTCCATCGCCGGAGATGATTACCGCATAGTTAAGCGGGAAAGTCCAGCTGGCAGATACTTTCACAATTCCCTTCCGTGCGGCGGCGATCGTATTACCGGAAGATTTTCCATTCACGGTAAAAGCGGGCAATAGTATTTCTCCTGTGGTTACAAAAAACTTTCCCTGCTGCATGGCATCCAGCACAGGTTGCCAGCCATCTTTAAAAGCGGGCAGGTGATCCAGCTGAAGATAGTTTACGTTGAGATGTCCGTACAATTCATCTTCCGGCGTAATGCGAAACAGGTCTGCTTCTGCAATCATTGTTTTGTGTAAGCCCCAGTTGGCCATATCATCCAGCAGGTCCAGTGCCCGCTTACCGAGATAAGGCTGTGAAAGATCGGCGGGTAACGCTTTCCAGGCCGCTCCCATAAATTGTGGAGCCGTGAAAAATGCCTCCTCTTTATATTTATCCGGGAACCCGGTAGATCCTTTGGTACGTGCATGAGCTGTCCAGGCCATGCCTTTTTCTGTTTGCAATAGCTGCAGCATTTCTTCTTTATTGCTTACGCGGTATACTTTTCCATAGGTAGGATCATTGGTTACAAAAGGCTGTGAGGGCTTACGATCCATTACCCAATAAACGGGTTTAGGAAAGATGTTCATCCAGTGCCCACCGAAGAAGTTATTGGGTTCTTCACCGGGGAGCAGTAAAAACTGCTTAGTGGATAGTCTTTCACACTCTTTAAACAGTGTTTGCTGTTCAAGGAAGCGTTCACTTTCCGGACCGCGTGGATGGCCGGGGCCGTGGAACTCGCCCAGGTGAACAATGTTCACGCCCGTTTCACGAAAGGCTTTTATGAATGCAGGAAGTTCCGGCATCGGCAGTTTATTCAATACATCAGCGGTATGCTCCTGGTGAAAGTGGCTGGTCATGGTATAGTATCCGGGGAGCGGCGTATATGCATCACTGTGGGTATAGCGGCGCACATACTGCAACGTTTGGCCGGCAGTGGTATGGCTGAGTAAACAAAAGAAATGAAGGCGCTGTGCAGTTCCGGGAGGAGCATTAAACCAGGGTACCCATCTTTTATCCCCTTCCGGTTCCTGCCGGATACCAATACCATAGCCGGGTGCAGCTTTATTATAACTATTCCCGTACCAGGTAAATGACTGGTTGAAACAATTATCCAACGGATAAAAGAACTGGTGCGGCGCAGGAAATAATGCCAGGCTACCGGTTTTACTTTCACCGATGATGGTGCGGTATTTCACGGCGACATTGGTGCTTTGGGTATCTGCTACTGCCGGCACAGACTTCATCACACCTTTGGGATCGGCCCAGTGAATCTGTTGCCAGGGTATATCCGTAGCCGTTAGTCCGGCGTCATATAGTATAGCGGTAGAATCCTTTTGGGTAGTCATCACGGCGGCTATGTTCATCAGTCCGCTGCCATTGTACAGGGTTATTTCCACCGCACCGCTAAAAGGGCCTCCGGTGGCGCCGGCCACACGAATAACAGTACGGGAGCCATCTGTAATAACGGCGATACTGTCTTTCTGCAATTGTACCGGGTAAGTGGTGCGCGGTAATTTTGCCGTTTTATCAAAGAAGATATTCCAGCCGTTTTGTGATACCAGGTCGCGTTTTCCGGTGGTAAGAAAAAATACGGGTTGCAGACCGGACGCCACCTGCTGCCATTCCTTTTTATCTTTGTTCCAGCTGAGACTATGGATGAGCGGGCTTCGCTGCTCCATATCCAGTACAATCCGTGCCTGTTGATTAGTACCAGCATTCCACACAGCAGTGAGTTGCCGATTGGCCACGCTTACCTTTACATCGCCGGAGGGCTTGTATCCATGCAGGTTTACCGGCACCTGCGCCGCTACAGGCAGGTAAAGAAAACAACAGCTGACAATATATTTAAAGAAGGGCATAACGTGGATATTTAAATACAGAAAGGGGAGAAATTATTACCTCCCCGGTAATCATCTCTCCCCTACAAAATATATAATTGTCCTGATAACAACTTACTATTTTTTATAAACAGCAGTTGTTTGTAACTGGTTCAGTAAAATAACCGGTGGTTGTGTAGCGAACTTAATAAAATCTGCTGCGCTTACCCGGCCTTCGTAAGGTATGAAAGCGCCTTCCTTTGGCCCATTGCGCCAGAAGAGTGCATAAGACATCTTATATTTTTCCAGTACGGGTCCAAATGTTTTTGTCCACCACTCCGACTGTGGTGTATTGATGTTGCCTACTTCGGTGAGGGCGGGTACTTTGTGGTGCGTGGCAGCTACTTGCTGAAGGATACTTAACCGGTTGTTAAGATCTTTTACAAAATGGGCTACGTCTTTATTGCAGTAAGCATCAAAGCCCAGCACATCCACGTATGCATCACCGGGATAGCGTTCCAGGTATTCTTTTTCTGTTGCAAAATCTGCGGCAGAGTATGCATACAGCAGGTTATGCAATTGTTTTACATCACGCAGGTAGGTAACGGTGAACTGCCAGATGGCTTTAAATTCTTCCGGTGTACACGAGGATTTGCCCCACCAGAACCAGTTACCGGTATGCTCATGGAACGGACGGAACAATAAAGGGATTCCTTCTCCCTTATCATTTTTTATTTTATGAAGATAAACAGCCAGTTTATCCAGGTAAGCTTTGTAAGCGCCATGATGCGCACCGCCGGGGATAATACTTTTTACTGTGTTCGGATTAGTGCTCCAGGCCGTGGCCTTTGTTACGGGATCGTTGAAATGCCAGCTGAAAGTATTGATGCCGCCGTTTTCGTATACCCATTTCATATATACTACGATAGAGTCGAACGGAACACCATCCAGGTTATGGGTGCTGTCTTTTTCCAGGCGGCCCAGCTCCCATCCAAAAACGCCGGGGTATTGTCCGGTTAGCCGTTTCACGTCAGACTCTCCTGGTTTATAGGCCCATTGCATGCCATAGGCCAGGTCGTCCTGGTGACCGAGAATGACGCCTTTGTCCAGCAGCGCCGCCATGTTATGCAGCAGCTGCCTGGTTTCCGGCGTAGCCTTTTTATCAATGGGCTGTTGTTGTGCGAGCGTGGGTATGGCGCCCAGCAATACAGCGGTGATAATGGTTAATAATTTCATGTGGTTCATTTAGCGTTACAGGAATGTCTGGTTCTTACTCACCTGCTCGCATATACGTTGTACGGTGCTATCGGAAGTAAATCCGTCTGCCGGCGTGTTGATGGCATAGTCCAGCATTTTATCCACTGTGGTAACGGCAACGTGCATACGGGTATCTGACGAGGCATAATATACAAAGATATTTCCTTCTTCGTCTGTTACCCAGCCGTTGGAAAATAATACGTTGGATACATCTCCCACACGCTCCTCTCCTTCCGGCGCCATGAAATAGCCGGCAGGCTTATGTATTACCAGGGTTGGATCTTCCAGTGACGTGATAAATACATAGAGCGTGTAGCGCAGTCCCGCAGCGGTGTTACGCACACCATGCGCTAAATGCAGCCAGCCTTTTTTTGTTTTTATGGGCGCCGGTCCCAGGCCGTTTTTTGCTTCGTATACCGTGTGATAAACTTTTTTATCCAGCAACTGTTCTTCGTGGATAACGGCGCGGGTGATATCATCTGCCAGTCCGAAGCCGATGCCACCGCCGTTTCCGGCTTCAATAAAGCCATCCTGCGGACGGGTATAGAAAGCATATTTGCCGTTTACCAACTCAGGATGCAGCACTACGTTGCGTTGCTGGGGCGAAGACGTTTTGAGATCCGGCAGACGTTCCCATGAGCGGAGATCTTTGGTGCGGACAATGCCGCATTGCGCTACTGCCGCCAACTGATCGCCCGGCGCTGCCGCGGGATCCCGGCGTTCCACGCAAAACAGGCCATAGATCCATCCATCTTCATGCTGTGTTAAACGCATATCATACACATTGGTTTCCTTGTCGGCCACCTGTGGCAGAGCGATGGGGTAATCCCAGAAGCGGAAGTGATCGGTACCGTTCGGACTTTCGGCTACGGCAAAAAAAGATTTACGGTCGTTGCCTTCCACCCTGGCCACGAGGTAAAACTTACCATTCAGGCGGATGGTGCCTGCATTGAATACCGCGTTCACGCCTATACGTTCCTGCAGGTGTGGATTAGTGGCCGGGTTCAGATCAAATTTCCAGAAATAAGGTATATGCGCTGCCGTTAGTACGGGATACTTATACCGGCTATAGATGCCGTTGTAGGTACCTGCAGGTTCATTGCCGCGTTGTACCAGTTGTTCGTATTGTTCCTGCAACTGTTCCACCTGCATGCTTGTGTTTTTCATTGTATATGCCATAAAACCGGTACTTTTTAATCGGCATTTTATGCCTGCATTAAATCCTGCTGATATAAGTTAAAATGATGCAGCGCTGATATTGCCTGTAAATGTATTTTTATTCATAACGTTCGTACAAGTGTGATCGTGACATTAAAAGTACGGACGTATCAAATACTTTAATGACACTTTCTTTTCCAAATGTTATACTATTTCAATCAAATGATGATGATAAGTATACTTTGAGAAAGAGATATCCTTGATAAGATGATCTTCTTTCTCTCAAAAAGAACTTTTAATATTTACTACATTTAGGGCATCAGACTTAAACCCTATTTCCTGATGAAGATAAATTTATACTGTAGCATGAACGTCAGAAAATTACTCATTTCAACCTGTGTAATACTGTTACCGGCTCTTCAGCTGGTTGCGCAGCACAAGCCCTTTACCTTTGGACTAAACGGCGGATTTAATTTGTCCAACGCCCATGAAACGGTAAACTATATTATTGGAGAGAAGAAGAGTAAACCGGGATTCCAGGTAGGATTTAATGCCGACTATAACCTATCGGATGCTGTTTATATACGATCCGGTGTTTCGCTTACCACCAAAGGAACCATACATGAGGATGCCGAAAGGTGGATTGGAGGTAGCAATGCCCCGATTACTTACAGGAAAATAATAACCAACCAAACTTATCTTCAACTGCCTCTCCTTATCGGATACAAGTTTTCTCTCACTTCCAGCACCAGGCTTTTTGTACAGGCAGGTGCTTATATTGCTTATGGTATCGGCGGAAAAGAAGTAACCAGGAACAAAACAGTTCATTCATCCGGAGAAACCAATTATGAAAAAACTTCAACAGATACATTCGGTGAAACACGAACTGGTTTAGCAAAAACGGATTTCGGATTAAGTTCCGGCGTTGGGGTTGAGTATAAAAGATTTGCACTGGGAGTTAATTATGAGCCGGGCCTGATAAATATCGGGGAGATTAAAGAGGCTGATACTTATTCCAAACGGGATTATAAAAACAGGAATTTATCTGTTACGGTTGGGTATAGGTTGTGAGCCCATTATCAATGAAGATAAAAATCATATTGAAGTACCTGTTGAAATCCGTCTTTCACAGCCTTTTCCAGTAATGAAGAATGCTTCAGGTAGGTGTTAAAGTCTGTTGTATCAGCTTCAAGGTTGTAATCTCCGAGGTTAACAAATCCCTTTTCCCTGGCGGACTTTTCGATATCGTCCGCATTTATATAAGTACCAGTTTTGTATGCCTTCTGGATTTCCTTGATGATTGTGCTTTTACCAGACCCATTGGGACCGGCAAAAACACGCATTCTTTTAGCGTTTCTTACCGACATGGATAACAGCACCTTTTACAAGATTACGTACCTGATACTGCTCACTGGATATCAGGTGAATTTCTGAAATTACCTCCTGTTTTCCATCCGGCATTTCACGCATCACCTTACCATTTCTCATCAGCGTAACCGGCAAATTCATAGCTCTATTTTCATTAATGGCATTGATTGCCGCACGACGTCCAACCGTCTCAAAAAAGTCAGCAGGCAGATGCTCTTCGTACGCACTCAACTCCCCAACCTTCCACCCCTGTTTAAGGGTTTGATAGAATCCACTTCTGGTTTTTCTCCTGGACATAACATTACATTTAAACGCTATGAGTTAATTCATTAATATTAATAAAGATACAATTTTTTCATCAGTGCCCCAATCCATATGCCTATTGTCTCTCATAGTACAATCCAAATCCCCCTCACAATAAAGTGTCCATCTAACACCCAAACCCTTCTCCTGCTTCATTTCTGCGCAAGCCCGCATTCCCCACGCCAATTCTCCCCGGATTTGCCTAATTTTGCACCGTCAAATACCACAAACAGGTGTGGAGCGCAGATCATGTTAGCAGATATTCAAAATGAAACCGATGCGAGGCAATACCGCATCGCTATTTCCGTCTTCTTTTTCATCTCCGGATTAGGTTATTCTTCCTGGGCCTCCAGGATTCCCTCCATTAAGCAGCAATTGCATTTAAATGAGGCACAGTTCGGGCTGGTACTACTGGCACTGCCTATCGGGCTGATGCTGACGATGCCCATTACCGGCAGACTGCTGGGGTTATTCAGCAGCCGGAAGATCATGGTATTTGGCGCAATGGTGTTTAACCTGATACTGAGCTTACCGGGTTTCACCACCAGTATCTGGCAGCTGGCACTGGTGCTATTTTGTTTTGGCTCTGCCCGTAACCTGCTGAACCTCTCCATGAACTCGCAGGCGGTGCAGGTGCAGCACCTGTTCCCACAGTCTATTATGACCACTTTTCATGGCATCTGGAGCGTGGCGGGCTTTGCCGGCGCGGCTATTGGCTACCTGATGGTGACTATGAACGTGGCGCCTTCCTATCACCTGCTTATGATCAGTACATTATTACTGGTATTTACCATCTATTACTATCCCAAAACATTACCGGATCAGCCGGTGAAGGAAACGGTAAAAAGGGCGGCTTTTGCGCTGCCCGATAAATCGCTGCTGAAATATTCGCTGATCTGCTTTGCCTGTATGGCTACGGAGAATACGATGTACGACTGGAGCGGGCTATACTTTGAAAAAATTGTTGGCACCAGCAAATCCACTGCTGTAGCAGCTTTTGGTATATACATGGTAGCCATGACTACCGGACGTTTTATCGGCGACAGGCTCGTAAACCGCCTGGGCATCAAATCGATGCTGCTGTATAGCGGCTGGTTTATACTCACCGGGTTATTACTCGCTATAGTGCTGCCTTATCCGGTGACGGCCGGTATCGGGTTTATTTTTGCTGGTTTGGGAGTAGCGTGTGTAGTGCCGCTGGTATTCAGCCTGGCAGGACGCTCAAAGAGTACTAACAGCGGGCAAACGCTGGCCTCTATTTCTACAATCGGCTATCTTGGATTCATGGTAGTACCGCCACTGGTGGGATTGGTGGCACAGGCTACCAGTTTACGCTGGTCATTTGCCATTATGGCGATATGCGGATTAGCGATTGTAGCCCTGGTGAAAGGAATGAAGGAATAAGTTTAAGCGGAGGGTATTCCCCTCCGCTTAAACTGCTAAATAGTATACTTCTCTTTCAGGATCGCCCTCTCCTTTTCCCCGATCCCTAATTCTTTCTCAAAGAAATTTTCTACCGTGCCATATTTGCCTTTAATGGCATTAAAAAGACTGTGCAGTAATTCCGGTTTCAGTTCCAATGCTTTACGGATGGTTTCTTCATCCATACCAGTACTTTGTTGCAGCCCCTGGAACATCCGTTTATTCATAGGCAGCAGGTATACATTGCTGGCAGTAAAATCTGCTTCGATGGTTTGCTGCGGCACGCCTAATGCGTAGAGGAATAACGCAGTAGCCATACCGGTTCTGTCGCGGCCACCGGTGCAGTGGTACATGATAGATTCATTGGCAGGTAACACCAGGAGTTTCTGAAACAGTGGTTTATAACGATCGCCCAGGTATTGGGTGTTGCCGTAAAACTTCTCCAGGAAATTACCATTCTTAATAATTTCTCCCATTTGCGCAGCACCAGGCAGACTGTCGCTGCCGGCGGGGCATAGCAGGTAATCTGTTTTTGGTAATAAATGGTCCGGCGCAGCAGCAGCTTCTTTCACGCCACGGAAATCTATTACAGTGTGGATATGTTTTTGTTCCAGCACGGTGAGGTCCTGGTCTGTCAGGTGGCTTACATCGGCAGAGCGGAACACTTTTCCCCACACTACTTTTTTGCCATCATTTGTTTTGTATCCGCCTACATCGCGGAAGTTAACCGCTCCCTGCATGCGCACCACTCTTTGCGCGCTATCGGCTAATTGGGCAAAAGTTGCACCGGGTAAGGCAATAGCCAGTACCAGCATTATTCTTTTCATATAGTATTTGTTATTTTTTGAGAGATGATGTTATTTGATGATGTCCCAACGGATACCGGCCTGACCGCGACTGCCATACCATTCTTCAGCGGCAATGCGGCGTTTATCACCCATATAGGTTTTCAGCGGTTCATTGGTAATGTTATTCAGCTCTGCAAACACCCGTATTTTGGATGTGATGTTTACGGTAGCAGAAGCATCTACTGTAAAGTTCTTATCTGTCCAGATATAAAAATCCTTGCCCAGCTGCTGATTAATGGTTTCTACCGATGCACCGCGGTAGTTGCCTGCAATACGGATCATCAGACCGTTACGTTCATAGAAGAGAATGCTGTTAAACAGGTGACGCGATTGATTTGGCAGGCTGGTTTTATCCATGATCTTATTACCGCTGGCGGTTCTTGGCACTTCTACCGAAGAACTGATAAAAGTATAATTCAATTCTGCGCCCAATCCACTGAGGATACCTGGCAGAAAATCGAACCGTTTGTTGATACCTGCTTCCAGTCCTATGAGGGAGGCATCGTTCAGGTTCTTTGCCTGTGCCACCACGTAGTTCGTGTTATTGTCCGTGTAGTAAGTTTTATCTGCAAAAATTACGTTACTGATTTTCTTATAAAAGACACCGCCGGAGATGAGACCAATATTTTTAAAATAGTATTCGCCCATCAGATCGAAGTTGTTGGAGAAGGTTGGCTGCAAGTCGGGATTACCTTTGGTGATGGTAATAGTAGAGCCGGTATTATCCACAGATTCGCCTGGCGTGAGGTCTGTAAAATTGGGGCGGATAAACGTGCGGGTGTAGGCAGCACGCAAATTGGCCTGGTCGTTAATGCTGTATTTAAGGTGCAGCATTGGCAACAGCGCATTGTAATTATTTTTTACTGTAGCCGGTGTAATGGTGGTTACTTTTGGTGTGCCTTCTGCAGTAGCTTTTGATCCATGTAATGTAAATGCGGTGTATTCATTTCTTACACCGGCAATCATTTTCAATTTTTCTGTAAGATCGATTTCTGCCATTGCATAAGCTGCTGCTACATTCTCTGTACCTGTATAAATATTGGTAGCATTGGATTTAGACGTGTAATCGGCAAAGCCGTTTTTACGCAGGGTGGCGGTATCGTACAAATCAAACAGCTGTTGTTTGGTGATGGGATCAATCATAAACTGATCATAGTTGCCTTTCAGTCCCTGGAAGAAACCGCCGCGTACCGGGAAATCAGTGGTTTGCAGTGTATTCAGCGGCAGCAGGCCCGGGGAATTTGGAATGCCCAGTGCTGCGCCGGGGAGGTACACGATGTTGGAGCCATACATACCGGCGCGGTCTTTATGGCGGTATTTGGCGCCGAACTTCAGGTTCACCCTGGAAGAGGCGCTTACTTTGAAGTTCACCTGTGCAGTTTTATCTTCTTCTTTTGTATCCAGTTGCGCAATCACTAACTGCTGCAGGGTGAGCTTCGACGGATCCATTACTTCCCCGCTGTTTTTTATGCCGGCATCAAAGTGTAACGGATCTCCGCCAATACCTTGTGGTGAATCGAAACCCCAATACCGTTTTCCATCTGCAGAAAGATTATTAAAACCACCGGTTATTTTCTGACGGAAAGTAGCGATGGGTAATCCTTTATTACCATTGGTAGGTGGTGTTTCCAGGAAATACTTTGTGTAGTAATCGCTCACCGTCCAGTCCATTTTTACTTTGGAAGACAGCTGGTGTTCACCGCCCAGTTCACCGCCGTTCAAAACAGTCTGATAGTAAGAGTAGCGATAGTTGTACTGGTAGCGGCTGTTGTTGTAATCCACATAAGATTCATATACCGGGCGGATATCGTTGAATTTATCCATCAGTCCGCGGAAGAATATTTTATGGGAAGAATTGAATTTATATTCGAGTCCAACGTTGGCGCCATAAGTCTGCCGTTTACCCATGTATCGTTTCAGCATAACGGTGCTGACAGACTTCTGCTGTGCCGGATCGGGAAGGCCGGTATTGTAGGCTACTTCAAAGGCATCCGTTCCCCACTGGCGGTCCCAGATGGCGCCGGCGATCATCACGCCAAGTTTATCTTTAAAAAAGCGATCACCATATACAAGGGATGCGTTGTAGGTAGCATCTTTTGAGAAGGTGTTATAACCGCCTGCCGCACTTACATTGAGTGTTCTTTTAGCGGGAGCGGTGCGGGTAATGAAGTTAATGGAACCGCCAATCGCGTCGCCTTCCATGTCTGGTGTAATGGCTTTGGCTACCTGTACGTACTGGATAATTTCTGAAGGTACTGCGTCCAGTACAGAGTTGCGGTTACCGAGTACATTGGCGCTTGGCAGGCGGCTACCGTTAAAAAGAGTAGAGGTCCAGGCGAAGGGCGTACCTCTTACAGTGGCGGCATCGGCTTCACCGTGGTAGCGGGCTACTGCTACGCCCTGTACGCGTTGTACCGCTTCGGCAGCGTTACGGTCCGGTAATTTACCGATGGCATCCGCCGCGATTACATCCATGATAGCGAGGGAATTCTTTTTGATACTGAGGGCTTTCACGGTGGAAGGCGCCATTGTTCCTTTCACCAGTACTTCTCCCAGTTTGCCACCGGTAGGCGTTAATGTGATATTACCGGCGTCGTTGATGCCGGGTTTTACGGTTAGTTCCAGTTGTTGTGTTTCATGTCCTATATAGGATACCAGCAGGATTACTTTGCCGGTAGTGTGTACATTGATAGTGAAGGCGCCATTCAGATCGGTAGCGGTGCCTTGTTTGCTTCCTGTGGTTTGTACAGAAGCGCCGGGCAGGTGTCCTTCCCTGCCGTTGATAACTCCTTTGATGGTTTGTGCCTTTGCCGTGCCGGCCATTACCAGCAGGAGCAGTAATGTAAGGTAACGGGAGCTTTTTAATGGTTTAAAAATGCGATCCATATGAAGGTATTTTTCAACAAAAGTGGGGGTTGCTGATGATGAGTTCGACCGCATCCAACTACTGCTACGTGTATACGTATTTTCCGTTTTAAACGTACTCACTTTTATTGAAAACCAATGCATTACCATGTGTTACGAAATCATTACCAAATAGGGCGGCAGCTGTCTGAAACCGCAGGTTTAACATTCCGGTAATATTGGTTTTATACTTTCGGTGCATATCCGCACTATGATATATGTTATTGCCATCGGAGCATTTCAGGCGCTTACCGCAGTTGCTTTATTAGGAAGCAGTAAATTGCGCAGTAAAGCAGATTTTCTGCTGATCCTGTTGCTATGCTGTATTGCTGCGCATCTTGCTATTAAATTCTGTATATATTCTTTTGTGAACGACAACGAGGTTCGTACACAGATGAATACATTTATCGGTTTTTGTTACGGACCGTTACTGTATTTATATGCGTGCCAGCGGCGGGATGCTGCATTTATTCCTGCTTCGCGGTGGTATGTTTTTCTTCCTTTCATACTAGGTGCAGTGGGTTATCTTACGGTGGTGTGCGTGCTGATGTGGTCGGCGGATGCCGGTCACGCGGTATTGTATTACTACAATGAAACCACCACCTGGATGATGATGGTGTTGGGTTTCCTCTTTCCCGGATTATCGCTCCGTATTGCGAAGCAATTACCTGATATGCCGCAGGAGAAGAAGCTGATTAACAGTATCAGCTACCTGTTGGGTGTTATCAGCATTATTTCGCTGGGGTTTAAAACGGCGCAGTCGGTGCACCTGCTGGATAGCTCGTATAACTATAATATTATCTGCAGAGATATCGTATATTCCTTACTGTTAGTGGTGTGCCTCGTGATTATCCGGTACAAGTATGTGGGAATTATAGGTGCGCAGCCGGTGAAGGCAGCGGCGCAAACAGTAGCAGCGGCGGAGGTATTGCCTTCCCGCAGGATGCAGCTCAGTACCGAAGAGCAGCGGTTACTATTGCAATCGCTGGAAGCTTATCTCCATAAAACAAAAATATTCACGGATGCTGAGTTAAACCTCGACAAGCTCGCGCAGGGCGCCGGGATCAGTAAGTATCATATTTCAGAAACGCTGAACAGTTATGCAGGGAAGTCGTTTTACCAGTATATCAATGAATGGCGTATCCGGCGGGCGATGGAGCAGATCCGCTTCATGAACGAAAAAGCACTGCCGGTGAATGTGTTAACACTGGCTTATGATTGTGGCTTTAAAGCCAAATCATCTTTTAACCAGTATTTTAAAAAGATTACCGGTCTTACACCTACTGAATATATCAAATCACTGGTGGCTGCCAGCGTAACTATTCACGAGTGACGGGCTAACAAATTCAGTGGAAAAGATCCGCTGTACTTTGTCTATTTCTGCCGCGTACATTGTTTTTTTCCGGGTACCGAAATACAGGGTATTTTCTATGACCTGTTCCCCTTCCCACACCAGCTTCATGCTGCCATTTTCAATTTCATGGGCACACAAAAAGTCGGGTACTACTGAAAAACCGGTTTCGCCACTAAGACAGCGAACAATAGAACAGATATTCGGAACGATGTAGTTGGGTTTAAAATCCATCTGATGGCGGAAGTTAAATTGCCAGAATCGTTTCAGGTGCTCCATATCTGCCGCAGTGCTGTACCATAGCTGTTCTTTCAGCCAGTTCTCCGCTGCTTTCATATCTTTCTTTTTCAATAATGCGTTCAGTGGCTGGATATCTGTTTTACCGCCGGCTACCAGTACAATCTTTTCTTTCGAGAAAGGTTTAAACTCCAGGTTTTTCTGATCACCTTTCTGTGGGGTGATGATGAGGTCCAGCAGTCCTTTATCGAGGTCGTTGATCATTTGCGGGTAGTCGCCGAATTTGATGATGATGTTAAAGGGCAGCGTGGCGATGTATTTCTCCAGTGTATATTGAAATGTTTCGAAACACATACCGATGCTGATAGTGGCCCTGTCGGTTTTTGTGCTTTTATGAAAAAGCTGTTCTGCGTTTTCCAGTTTGAGCAGTGGTTCCTCTATAAAGTTATAGATCACTTTTCCCTTTTCGGTGGGCACGAGTTTTTTGGCCGAGCGGTCGAACAGTTTGTAGCCGGTATATGCTTCCAGGGAGTTGAGGTGCAGGCTTACGCCAGGCTGTGAAATAAAAAGCTCCTGTGCCGCACCGGTAAGGGTGCCCTGCTCATAGATGGATTTGAAGGTACGGAGCCATTCCAGGTTTAGTCCCATATAATTATCATTTTTCTGATACAAAGGTATAAGTTAAATAATTATGATAATAATATATTTTGGGAGAATTTTGTGTTGTCAAAATATTAATACGATGCTTTTTACAGAATATACACTAGGCGGGCTTCACCTGAAAAACAGGATAGTAATGCCGCCAATGACCAGGTCCAGAGCGGCCCGTGGCGATGTAGCCACTTCACTGATGGCGGAATATTACAGTCAGCGTACCGGTGCCGGGCTGATAATATCAGAAGGCACACAGGTGAGCCGGCAGGGCCAGGGCTATGCCTGGACCCCGGGTATATACAATGCGGAGCAAATAGCCGGCTGGAAACAAGTTACAGACGCCGTACATGCCAATAATGGCGTCATCTTCGCCCAGTTGTGGCATGTAGGCCGTGTTTCACATATCTCCATACAGGAAAACGGAGCTGCTCCGGTGGCACCTTCCGCCATCCTTGCAGAAGGCGTGAAAGTATTTGCCGATCCCGCAGGGAAAGGGCCCGAAAACGGCGCCGGGGAAATGGTCCAGCACTCTATGCCCCGCGAGCTTACCAGGCCCGAAATACAGGCTATTATCAACGAATTTGCGCAGGCCGCCAAAAACGCGGTAGCCGCCGGTTTTGATGGCGTGGAATTGCACGGAGCCAATGGCTACCTCATTGAGCAGTTCATCGACTCACAAACCAATCACAGAACAGACGAATACGGCGGCTCCCTGGAAAACCGGTTACGCTTCCTGAGAGAAGTGGTAACCGCAGTAGCAGATGCCATCGGAAAACACCGTGTAGGCGTTCGCCAGGCGCCGCTGACTACTTTAATGGGCGCTATGGACGACCATCCCGAAGAAACTTATATCGCAGCAGCCAAAGTGCTGAACGACATAGGCATTGCCTATATCCACATCGCGGAGGCCGATTGGGACAACGCCCCCGTGATGCCGGTGGCATTTAAGGAAGCATACAGAGAAGCCTTCTCCGGTACCCTTATTTATGCCGGTAAGTATACCGTTGCCAGGGCTGAAGAAGCATTGCAGAAAGGCTGGGCAGACCTCATCGGCTTTGGTCGTCCGTTTATTGCCAACCCCGATCTGCCTTACCGCCTGCAACACCAGTTGCCGCTCAATGAACCCGACAGATCGACATTCTTCGGCGGCAGCGCGGCAGGTTACACTGATTATCCCATCATCAAAAAAACAACAGATGCTATTATTTGAACCATATACCGGCAAAGGCCTGGCATTAAAGAACAGGATCGTGATGGCGCCCATGACACGCGCACGGAATCCAAACGGAATTCCCAACGAAATGAATGCGTTGTACTACCGCCAACGCACTAACGCAGGACTCATCATCACGGAAGGCACTTCCATCTCTCCTACCTCATCGGGCGTATTGCATATTCCCGGCTTGTATACACCGGAGCAGGTGGAAGGCTGGAAACTGGTTACTGCAGCCGTTCACGCCGCAGGCACTAAAATATTTACACAGTTGTGGCACGTGGGCCGCGTATCGCATACCACCAATCAACCCGGCGGCATTGCACCAGTAAGCGCTTCCAACATCCAGGCCGCCAACTCACATGCCTGGGGCTACAACGAAAATGGCCAGGAAGCATTTGTTACCTGCTCTGTTCCGGTAGCATTAACCACCGGAGGCGTGAAAGGCGTGATCCAGGATTTTGCCAACGCCGCTGCCAATGCGGTAAAAGCGGGCTTCGACGGAGTAGAACTCCACGGCGCCAACGGCTACCTGATTGAACAGTTCCTGAATCCTTTTGTGAATAACCGCACAGATGAATATGGCGGCAACATCGTTAACCGCAGCCGCTTTTTACTGGAAGCCATTGATGCTTGCATCGCTAACATTGGCGCGGCGAAAGTAGCTATCCGTCTTACTCCTTACGGCGGCTTACATGAAATGCCCCACTACGATGAGCTGGAAGCTACCTATAGTTACCTCGCCGCGGAACTCGGCAAACGAAACATCGCCTACATTCATATCATGGACCAGCAGTCGAGAGGCAGCTTTGCCTTACCCAACGGCTTCCTGGAACGTTTCAGAAAACAATACAGCGGTGTGATCATACTGGCAGGCGGTATGAACAAGGAAAAAGCGGAGCAGTATTTAATAGCCGGCACCATTGACCTGGCCGCATGGGGCGAGCCTTACATTGCCAACCCTGACCTTGCAGAACGATTAAAAAACAACTGGCCATTAAATACACCTGACCGGAATTTACACTATGGAGGGGCCGCACATGGATATACAGACTATGTGGCGTATGAAGCAATACAATAAGAAGAAAGCATTACGATTTATACCGTAATGCTTTTTTATGAGTACTCATCTGAAGATTAACCCACACATGGGGAGTAATGCCGCCATTGCCTCCCGGATGCCTCTCCAATACTTCGGACATGGGTATGTCATGGACTATCCATGCACTATCTATACGGTTCGCATGCACTCCTCATGCACTCCTCATGCACTGTTAATGCACTATCAATGCACTATCTCCCCTTGGGAACACCTATTTTAATAATTCTCTATATGGTTTTATTTTGCTAAGAAAGCGTTCAGATAATCTAAAGGGCATATTGATTTATCACATTATTAATAATATTAAACTTTATGTTATTCCCGTCTGTTTTCACAGCATTTTTTCCGCGACCCGATCTATTACATTATCCCCTATAAAACACTGAACCCGCCTGTTACAGCGGGTTCAATTCAACTAAAACAAACTTTAGCCATTGGGCATCCGGCTATTAGCATACCCAAAAAGTTTCTCCGCAGGAAATAAACTGCGTAGTTGGCAAAGTGCGGCCTTTGTCTTTCTCCTGTGGCGCTTTACTAAGGCTGGCAACAGTAATTTTTGTGAGCTTCAGCTTTGAAGTGATTTTCTTTTTCATATTGATACAGATTTAGGTTACTTCAATCTACGATAAGAATCTGTTACCATCAATCACGTAAAAAGGGGATTTATCACTGCTGCGCTCCTTTGCTGATCTTATTATTGACAATACGTGCGTTGCCGTCGATATCCAGACTGCCATTCACTGCTTCAGAGATCACTGCGCCGGTATTGCGGGCCGGTGAATTGGGTGCGATGTGCAGATCTGGTGTTGTTGTGCTGATGAGTAAAGGATCTGTACCATACACGGAGTTCGCATCCGTACCGGAGGTAGTTTTCCAGGTGTTGAAATCAGTAATGATGTTAGTATTAGTACCGTTCCAGATCCATTGCGGTGTACCGGTGGTGAAGTAAAGATTGTTGTCTATGATATTACCGGAACCAGTGCTGGTATATTTATGCACAAAGATATCTACCGGTCGCGCATATACGATATTATTACGGATCACATTATCAAAGCATTGCTCTGTGAGGCGGATCTCCCCTTCTATTTCGCCGAAGGCGCCCGGCTCACGGTCGTTGAATAATAACGTATTGTTTACCACGTAACAGTTGCGTGTGCCACCGGATGTATAACCCAGGTAGCCACCAAGATAGATGCCGGTGCGCCAGCAGTTATACACAAAATTATTCCGCACAATGCAGTTGCTGGTGGGGTAAGCATCGTTTTCACTGACGATACCAATGCCGCGGTCTGCTTCATGAATACGGTTTCTTTCCACGGTGATATTCCGCGCGCCGTCTACATAAATAGCGATAGCGCCGTGGCCATGCGTTCCGCCAACAGGCCCGCGGGTCATATCAATGTTATACAATTCATTTTCGGTGATAACGCCGTTCCTGGCATAATTAAATGCAGGGTTGGTATTGGCAGCATAACCACCTGCCGCGTCGATACCAATGTTCTCAGTATTGTAGATCGTGTTTCTCCTGATAGTAAATCCATCTACATAACCATTGATCGTAAGGTTTTCGCTATATCCGGTTTTGGTGTCGTGAATGATATTCTCTTCCACAAGAATGTTTTTCATCACATCGGCGGTATTGCCAATGATTTCGATACCATGACCGCTACGGCCCTGCGAGGGTTCTACATTATGTTCTATATTATAAATTTTATTTTTCCGGATGATGATATTGCCGGCGCCGGCATCTGCTGTAATCCCATTCACATTGGCCCATGCCGCGCTACTCTTTAAATTGCAGATATCAAATCCTTCCAGCACTACATAACTGGTGTTGCTGATGGTAACCAGTGCTTCCTTTCCGGTAACGGTCATACCAGTGCCATCAATCACGGCTTTTTCACCGGGATATGCTTTGAGAGTAATGAGTTTCTCCAATCGGCCGGAGCGAGGAAACACTACCTTCTCTGCGTATGTTCCGGCCCTCACCATCACGGTATCGCCGGGAAGGGCTTTTGCCAAAGCGATGTTGATGCTGCGTAGTGGTTTGTTGATAGTACCTGCGGCCGAATTATCGCCGTTGGCTGCTACGTAATAAATGTGGGTTTGTGCGGCATCAACGGTAGTAACAGCGGTAGATCCTTTACTACAGGCGCCGGCCAGCATAGCGAATAGCAATAAATACATGTTCCTGTTTAACATCTTTAAAAAATAAATGGCGGCAGTAGTTACTGCCGCCGTGGGTTTGCATATAAGTTATTCTGAAATTATTTTCCTGACCCTGTTATTATTCTTATCCAACACATACACTATTCCATCCTTATCTACTGCTACTCCCATCGGTGCGTTGAAGGAAGCAGCGGCTCCGATACCGTCTGTAAACCCGGCGCTGTTGCTGCCGGCATACGTAATCACATCCCAGGTGTTAGCGGAAATAGCGCGGATACTTTCGTCAGCATTGGCGCCGTAGCTACCATTACCTGCCACGTATATATTACCAGTGATGTCTACTGCCAGTCCCCAGGGATTTGCAAACCGTGCAGCAGCGCCTGTTCCGTTTACATAGCCTGCCACTCCTGTAGCACCGGCAATCACAGTAGGTTGCCATGTGCCTGCTTTAAACTGGATAATAGTATGACCGGTATTACTTGACACGTATAAGTTACCGGCCTTGTCGAAGTCCATACCACCGGGAGAAGTGATGCCATTGATAATAGCGGTACTGCTGCCATCTGCCTTCATCTCGAAAACGCTTCCGCCGCCGTTGCTGCAATAATATACTTTACCGGATACTTTGTCTACCGCTACATTCCAGGGTTCCTGCACCGTGCCTCCCAGGGTGGTGGTAGTGCCATCCGGTGTAATTTTGCGGATGCTCCAGGTGCCCGGATCTGCCGTATACACATTGCCCTGCGCATCCAGTGCTAAACCATATGGAATCTGGAAACGCGCTGCCGGACCTTTGCCATCGTCGCTTCCGCCGTTGCCCGGACTACCGGCTAACACGGTGGCATTTCCTGCGTTATCAATTTTACGGATACAGGCGTTACCCGGATCTGCCACATATACGTTCCCGTTATCATCTGCACCAATCCCCATCATGCGGTACCAGCTTTGCCCGTTAAAATTAAACAACGCATCGGCGCCCTTGCCGTTTGCAAATCCTGCAGTGCCGTTGCCGGCCAGCGTTGTAACGGTTCTGGAAAACACATAGGTAAACGGCGTGCTGCTCACCACACTATCCTTTCCTACTTTCACCACCAGGTTTCCGGTGCCGCATTTCTTTGGCACTATCACCATGATCTGTTTCGTATTGGCGTTCACGATAGCACAACGTTTACCATTGATGGTAACCGTTATATCGGAGGTATCAGCGGAAAAGTTATCGCCTGTAATCAGTACTTCCGTGGTACTGCCGCCGGTGGCGGGAATGAAGTCGGTGAGCAATACGGGTTGCCCTTCCGCGTGTTTCAGATCGTCGTCCTTTGAACATCCCGCCAACAAGGCAGACATCAGTAAACAACCTTTCAGTATATATGAATTCAGTGGCCTGATCATAGTAGTTAGTTAAGAATTAAATAAAGAAGAATTACCAGCCCGGGTTTTGCACCAATGCGCGATCTCTTTCCAGGTCCTGTTGCTGGATAGGGAACATATACATTTTGTTATCCCAGTATCTTTTCTGGAAAAGTGTGCGGGTATAAAAACCGGTGAAAGAAAATCCCTGGTCATTATCTTTCGCATTTATATTCATGCCGTAAATAGCCTGGTTTTCCGGTTTGCTCATCAGCAACCGGCGGATGAGCGTGTAATAACGATCGCCTTCAAAACAAAATTCTACCTGCCTTTCCCGCAGAATATATTTTCTCATTTCTTCCTGGTTGCCAACTGCGCCTGGGTACACGGTTTCAATGCCGGGCAGGCCGGCGCGTGTTCTTACCTGGTTGAGGTACTTCACAATATCAGGATTGGCAGGATCATACTCGTTCAGTGCTTCTGCATAGTCCAGTAAAATTTCCGAGTAACGGATAAGGATATACGGAGAACGGTATGCGTCGGTAGACATGCTGCGGAGGTTATCGTTCGGACTCAGTAGTTTAGCCGGGAGGTAGCCGGTGATAACGTTGCTGCCCATTCCCTGCATCCCTGATTTACCGCTGTAATAAAATTCCTGGCGGCCGGTACCATCTTTATTTTTTTCAGAAGAGAAGTAGTTTTTATCATCTACTGATACCGCTGCAATCACCGGACGGCGGTTGTAGGCGATGTAAGCATAGAACCGTGGTTCGCGCTTTGCGTACATGTTCCAGTCGCCCTCCTTATTTTCCCAGTAGTGCTCACCGTCCTGTGTAGCAAAGCCTGTTTCCACGTAGTTAGAAGTAGGATCACTGATGGTTTTACCATTGTTCATATAAAAGGCGTCCACTACATTTTGTGTGGCGTTGTACAGGTTGTATCCTGCGGGGCCGGGAGAGGAACAGATGGTATATCCCCAGCGTTGCCAGTTCATGGAAGCAAGAATGATTTCATCATTCCAGGAAGTAAGGAATACATCTCTTACAGAAAGGAACGGATCAAAAGTAGTACCGCCATTATCGAGGTTGGTAAACAGTTTGTACTTGTTGGAATCGATGATCGCTTTTGCTGCCTGTGCAGCGATGCGCCATTTATTCACATCATAGCCGGCGGGTGCGAGTGCGGTACCATCCTGGTTTTTAAATCCGGCAAGAGCGGGATTACCATTCCATAAAGGACTGGCAGCCCACTGTGCTACCTTTGCTTTTACAGCGAGACAGGCGCCGCGGGTTGCACGGCCATTGTTACCGGAGGAGCTCCATACGAAAGGAAGTCCGGCTGCTGCGCCATCCAGCATTTCATTGATGAATTTTACGCAGGTATCGAAAGGCGCTCTCGGATACTTGTTCATGTCTTCATCCTGACTAACAGTAGTGGTGAGTTTTACAAACGGTCCGTATTGTCTTAGCAGCATCCAGTAAAAGTAACCGCGCAGGAAAAGGTTTTCTGCTTTGTATTGTGCTTTCAGTTCGTTGCTCAGCTGATCAGCCGGTACCTTATCGATGTTTTGTTCGAAGATGAAAGATTTCCGGATGGCAGTATAGTAGCCGCCCCAGTTGTAGAAGTACCAATCGGATGCACTCCAGTTGCCGCCCACCATGTACCTTACCGTAGTACCGGGAATAGAAACAGAGAGTTCATCCGCGGCGCCTATGCCGGCATAGTCGCCGCCAGCCTGGCGGGCGCTGTAAATATTACTCAGATAGGCTTCCGCGTTAGCCCTGGTTTGCCAGATCTGATCTTCGGTAAGAAGATTATCCGGCTTTTTATCCAGGTACTTGCTGCAGGATACCAGTGTAATGGCGTTGATACCGATGAAAAAAAGTAACAGGTATTTATATCTGGTCATAACAATAATCTTTTTGATCTTGATTAAAACTGCGCTCTTACACCCAGGGTAAAGGTTTTCGGATAAGGATACTTTGCCGCGTTATTACCCAGTTCCGGATCCCATAATTTAAACTTCGAGAACGTGAGCATGTTGGTGGCAGTAGTATATACCTGTAAGCTGCTGATACCCTTGCGTTTCATATCCGGCGTGATAAAGGAATAGCTGAAAGTAGCCTGTTTCAGGCGCATGAAGCTGCCATCCCTGATCCACCAGCTGCTGTTTAAATAGTTATTGTCGTTGGTATTGGCTACCGTTAAACGTGGATAGTGTACATCCTGACTGGGATTCTCCGGTGTCCATCTGTTCATCATATCTTCCAGTACACTGGCCGGATATTGTCCCATACCGGCGAAAGGAATAACGCCTACACCATCAGCGCCGGCCCCATTGCCGCGCACTTCAGAGCCATTGGCCATGATCCCTACATCAGCTACGCCGGCGAAAACGGCAGAAAGCTCAAATTTCTTGTAGCCGAAATTAAAGCCGTAACCATAGGACCAGGTAGGAAAACTGGATTTGCCCAAATAAGTTTGGTCGTTACCATCAATCCTTCCGTCGTTATTCAGGTCCGCATACTTTACATCACCGGGATGCACTACCCTGAACTGCTGCGGGCTTTTTTCCACATCATCCTGGCTGGTGAACAGGCCGAGGCTCTGGTAACCTTTGAATTCGCCAACCTTATGTCCTTCCTGTTGTGCATAGGCGTACAGGGCAATGGGATTATCTGCAAAAAGGATCTTGTTACGTGCGTAGGTAACGTTACCGAATACACGAATAGAGATATCTTTTCCGATACGACCGGTATATTCCATGCTGCCATCTATTCCTTTATTCACCATTTCACCAATGTTACCGTAAATGCTGCTGGAGCCATATCCCGCTACGGGTGAAATAGATCTCCGCGCAACGAGGATGGCACTTCTTTTATCCTGGAATCCATCTACTATAATATTCAACTTATTCCACAAACCTATTTCCAGGCCGATATCTGTTTTAGCAGATTTTTCCCAGGTTAGGTTTTCGGTACCAATTACATCTGCATTAATACCTCCATAATAGGAAGGCGTACCGGAGCTACCGAAAGACACACCAGCTGCGCCGTTATAATAAGTGAGATAACCAAAGCGGTTCCCGTCGATCTGGTCATTTCCTGTCATCCCATAAGATCCGCGGATCTTTAACAGGTTGACCACATTTGTATAAGGCAGGAAAAAGTTTTCTTTAGAAATTACCCAGCCAACAGAACCTGCGGGGAAGTAACCCCATCTTTTTCCCTGTTCAAAGTTTTCAGATCCGGTAGCGCCCATATTTATTTCTGCCAGGTATTTGTCCATATAGGAATAGGTGACCCTGGCTGCCGCGCTTTGGTTGCGGTAAGGAATGGCTCCTTTCACATCACCGGCAGAACCCACCAGACGGTTACGGATACTACCTACCAACAATGCACCGAAATTATGTTTACCGAAGCTATGATCGTAAGTGAGGTTACCTTCCAGGTACATCATGCGCTCACCGGTAGAAGAAGCGCCATAGCCCAGGTAGGTGTTTCCTGTTCTGGTTTGGTTAAAGATTAAACTACCATCTTCATTTCTGCCAGGCGCATAAAACAAATCATTTACACCGGTTCTTCTGTTATCAAATTCGCTGTAGGTATCAAAAGAAAAACGCGCGTTGGCACTCAGTCCTTCGGTAATTACATCCAGTTTCTGATTGAGGGATAACACGGATTGGATGGAAGGTCTGAATTCTGTAGCGTAGCCTGCGTTTTGTACGAGGTTAAACGGATTGGAGCCACCGTTATTAACCGGGCCTGCCCACTTGCCATCCGGGTAAGATACCGGGAAAGAAATGGGGTTGGTGGCGTAGGTAGAATACCAGATAGATCCGGCGGAATTGCCCGGGTAGCGGGTATTTACCAGCATGGAAGCCAGGTTAAGGGAAAGCAATGTTGTTTTGGTCACGTTCAGGTCTACATTACTCCTGAAATCATATCTTTTGAAATTGAGGTTGGGGTTGTACCCGATGTTATTCACTTTATATTGTCCGTCCTGGTTATAAAACGACATCGACACATAGTAGCGCATGGCTTCACCACCGCCACTTACGTTTACGTTGGCATTGGCCATAGATGCCCAGTCCTTATAAATAGTCTTGATCCAGTTTACATTTGGATAGATATATGGATCAAGGCCGCTGGCTGTTTTACGGATCAGTTCATCGGAATATACCGGTTCTTCCCCGGCGTTGGTACGGGCTTCATTATACAGCTTCATATAATTCACGCCATCCAGCATTTTTGGCATCTGGGTTAATCCGCTGAAACCCGTTTCTGCTTTGGCAGATACTTTTGGTTTACCGGCAACCCCTCTGCGCGTAGTGATGATCAGTACGCCATTGGCGCCTTTGGCGCCATATACTGCGGTAGCGGAAGCATCTTTCAACAACGAAATGCTCTGGATATCTTCCGGATCAATGTTATTGAAAGCGCCGCCATAGGTGCTGTTTACATCTTCCCTTTGCACACCATCCACAATGATGAGTGGAGAAACGCTTCCCTGGAAAGTACCAATACCGCGGATAGTAAAGTTAGGGTTATCATAACCGGGTTCACCACCGCCGCTCTGCATGGATATTACGCCGGCTACCTTGCCTACCAGTGCGTTGGTAAGTGAGCGCACCGGTGTTTGCATATCAGCCATATTTACGGTAGATACAGCGCCTGTTACGGTTACTTTTTTCTGGCTGCCAAAACCTACTACCACTACTTCGTTCAGCTTATCCACCTTTGCGGTTAAACTTACTTTGAGTGTTTTCTGGTTTACTACTTTTACTTCTTCGGGGTTCATTCCCATCATCGCTACTTTGATGATGTCATCCCTGTTGGCAGCAATAGAAAATACGCCCATTACATCGGTAACCGTTCCTTTCTTACTGTCTTTCACCGTAATAGTAGCGCCAGGTAAGGGGTTTCCATCTACATCCATTACCTGCCCGCGCACCAGCCACTCTGCCGGTTTCTCTTCTGCGGGAGCTGCCGTAGTTTCCGGAGCAGCTGCTTTTTTGTCGAGAACAATACGATTGCGTTGCAGTACGTAGCTGATATTTTTATTTTTAAAGATAAAAGCCAGTACTTCTTCCAGTTTCGCCTGCTGGAAGTTGAGCGACATCTTTTCCCCGTCGTTCAACAGCTGGTTGCTGTACACCAGGGTAAGCCCTGTTTGCTTTTTGATGGCCCGGAAGATCTGCAGGAGGGTTACCTCGTTACCGGTAACCGTGACGATTGATTGCAGCGAAGGCGGCGGTGTTTGTGCCTTCACGCTGGAAAATGACGTGCATATAAGGGCACACAGCACCAACATGCGCACAACGTTTCGCATAGCCAGCTGGCAGTGGCGTATACTTTTTCTCATTCGGGAATTGTTTACAAGTTAAAATGATGGTACAGCAAATGACCGTAACAAATGCTTTCATCACAACTACATCGTTTTTCAGAAAACGGGTGACAAGGAGTAGTAAAAATATTTTTTGAGGGAAGAAAAATTTATCTCAGGGTAATTTCATTTCCTGATAAATGGTATTCGATATGTGCAGTTGTTTTAAGATCTGATAAGAAATCTTCCAGCCGGTTACGATCCATCAGGCCCGTTACTACCTGTCCGGCTTCCTTGTTCTTATCCAATACAAAACGCATCCCATAGAAGCGGGAAGCAGCGGTGATAAGGGTTGTAAGCGGCATGCGGTGATAGTAGTAAACACCGGTGCGCCAGGATAATACTTCTTCTTCATCAAAATGACTGGTAACAAATCCTATACCGGCATCATAATCGGCCTGGATGCCTGGTTGCAGGGTTTGGCGTTCGCCGGTTTTTCCTTTGGTAACAACACTGCCCTGTACGAGCGCCGTTTTCACGATGCCCGGCTGATAGGTATTTATATTAAAAGCTGTTCCCAGCACTTGCACGCTGGTAAGTGCAGTGTGTACAATAAAGGGTTTCTCCGCATTGGCGGCCACCTTAAAATAGGCTTCCCCTTCTACATATACTTCTCTTGCAGGACGTCCGAAATGAAAAGGGAAACGCAGCCTGGTAGCGGCGTTCAGCCATACTTCCGTACCGTCTGACAAGGTGAGTTTATAGCTTTCGCCGGCAGGTACATCGAGGGTATTTAATACGGTGTCGGCAGAAGAATATTGCAGGGCGCCATTGCTGGTATTCAGCGTGGCGTTGTTGAGAGCAATGGTTTTGGTGCTGCTGTCTTTACTCAGCACTACTTTTTCGCCATTGCTCAGCAACAGGCGAACCGGTTGCTTCTGCTGCTGCATAGCCACTGTTGGCGAGGTGGCGGGTGTTGTGCGGACAAAGAAGTAATAGACGCCACTACCTGTCAACAGCAATATGGCGGCGGCGGACAACCACTTTTTAAGGTGGACGACCGGGCGGCGTGTTGTTCTTTCTTCTTTAATCCGGTGAAGGGCAGCTTCGGAATCAATCTGCTGAAGATACCTGTCGGTATGAAGGGTCATGTTCTCCTGCTCCAGCTGATCCCACTGTGCTTTGAAACCGGCATCGTGCTGCAGCATTTCCTGCACATACCGCTCCTCTTCTGCAGAGAGTGTTCCCGACAAACGTTGTAGATATAATTCAAATATTTTTTCCTGTGCCTGCTCCATTGTTAACAAAACGGGGGCTAATACCCCTTATTAGTAATTGCATGACGTAATACTTTCAGCCCTCTTTTCAGATGGGTTTTGAAAGAATTGATACTAATGCCCATTTCATCCGCTGCTTCCTGGTAACGTTTTCCCTGGATATACACCATTTGTATAGCCGATCTTTTTTGTACCGCCATATCATTGATGGCGGTTAATACCTGTTTATAATAATCCGGTGAAACTTCGGTGTTTACCATACAGGTATCTTCCTGTAACTGGGTGAACGCTACTTTATTTTCCAGTTCCGTCTTTTGCTTTTTAAGATGCGTCAGGCAACGGTTTTTTACGGCCTGATGCAGGTATCCTTTGATATCGCCTGAAAAATGAAGGTATAACTTTTTGTCCCAAATGTCCAGGAAGAAGGTCTGTACAAGATCATTTGCTTCTGCTTCGTTTCGCAGAAACCAATAGGCATTCAGGCAAAGCAGCTTGTGATACTTCATAAATAAAGCATCATATGCTGAAGCATCGCCTTCCTTTAACCGCTGTACCAATACTATGTCTGAAGAATGACTCATGTAACCGGAACCTTATTGGTAATTATTCATTACAGGTAGCTTAAACACATAACATGTCTGTAACGCTGCTTAGCGGCAGCCTTATTACAGTGATTTTGATTAAATGATCCGGAAGAAATTTACTTCTTCCATTGTTCACGCTTTGATACTAAAGATTTTGGCTAATGACTATTAAACTGGAATCAAGGTAAATAATAAAATCGGAAAAATATACGGACCCGGTAAAAAAATTAAAAGCCCCGGTAAAGGATACCGGAGCTTTTTTTTCCATGGGGGTTTCAGTAGATAGCTTATAATTTAAAGAAGATCTTCTTTTTAAATAGCCAGTAACACAGTCCCCATTCCAGCGCCAGTACCGCAAAGGCGGATAATATTTCCCGGATGCTTTCGGGAATTCCTGCCAGCGCGGCAAATCCTTTTACGAAGATATCAGTCGTGGGATTTACCCACTGCCCACCAACTGTTTCAAAGAAGAGGTAAATAAAAATGGCGTTCATGCCTACCACGGTGGCTATCCAGGCGTAACGCACATGCTGTTTCACATCTATCAACCAGTACAGCAGGGCCATTACCAGCATTACCCATCCCCCGGAAGCCAGCGTAAAAGATGCGGTGGCAATCCGTTTGATAATGGGTGTAATGCCTGCCAGGTCCAGTCCGAAGCCGGTGATGAGCCCTATCAGCCCGGCCGTCACCAGGATCTTTATTTTCTGAGCCTGTGGCCGGTCGCTGATCAGTAACTTCCCGGCCAGCGCCCCCCAGATGGTATGCGCGGCGGTGGGTATAAAGTTAATGGTTACCCATCCGCCCGGGTTGATCTTACCCATCAGCACAGTATCCATAAAAGCTCCGAAGTTATGACCTTGTGTGAAGGGTTCTTCGAAGCCGGGCAATAAAACAAACCGGTACAATAAATCAGTTACCAGCAGCAATAACAGGCTTACGCCCAACTGGAAACCAAAGGAACGGCGTATGATGAGGTAAGCGATCAGGGTGGTTACAGATAACTGCGTGAGCACATTCCATAACTCCCATACTAACCTTCCTGCATATACGCAATGGAGGGCAGTGCCAAATATAAACAACTTTAAACAACGCAGGGCAATATGCCTGAAATTTTGTGACCAGGTAACACCCTTTTGTGTTTTATAATAATAAGAGATGAACATCGCAGCACCTGCCATTGTCATAAAAGCAGGTTGCACCAGGTCCCAGGCGCGTAGCCCATTCCAGGGGTGGTGAAAAAACTGCGTTATTAAACTGCCGGCTATTCCCGTAGGGTGTAAATGTGCTATCGACTCATAGACACGGGCACTTTCTCCAGCCAGGAGAATCATGATAAGGCCACGCATTACGTCCAGGGAAATCAATCGTTGGCTGACATTGGTTGTCTGGTTCATTGTCCTGTTTGTAGGCTTAAATTAATAATTTATTCCGGCATATTTAATAAAAAAGCAGCGGCGCCTTCATCGGGGATGGTGCCCAGCTGGGTGGACCAATCGTTGGAAGTGGCCACCATGCCAAGTCGTATAGCCGCTCCCGTAAAGCCCTTTATTTTTGAGCGGTCCAGTTTTCCTTCAAAGCGGATCACACCACCGGCTTCCGCAATGGTGCCCATCGTAAAGAAATCCGTACCTGACTGCTGGTCGAAACTGAAGCTGGTTTGCGGTCCGTTATGATAATACATCGCCATCGGGATGGGCGCTGTATTCTGATTGAGCAATAGCTGGCCCTCCAGCAATACATCGTACGCCGCGCCGGTAAACAGGGAAGTGATCAGGCCCGTAGCGGCACTGTTGTCGCTGTCGATATACACGTCGAAAATAGCGCCATCGGCCAGTTTACCACTCATCTCTCCATAGAAATAAACAAACTGTCCGTCGTAATCGAATTTCACTTTTTTGAAAACGCCGCCAGCCGGGCCGGCAGTGATCACATTCTGACTGATGGTATCCCAGTCGGCCAGGCTGTTATCGGTGAGTTTCACCGGCGAAGTCTTAGAGATGCGGATCACGGTAGATCCTTCTGCCGTAACCCCTGCGGCAGACGTGGCATACAACGTAGGCACGTATTTGCCCTTGCCCTGGTAGGTATGTACGGGGCTTTGCTCGGTGGAACCGGTACCATCACCAAAGTCCCATTTCCACGAAGTGGCGCCGGTAGTGGTGTTATTAAAAGATACCTGGTTGCCTTCTACTTCGATGGTATATACTACCAGCGGCGCGGGATTGGTATCATCTTTTTTGCAGGCGGAAGCTGCACACAGCAGCATGAATATATAGAGCAGTTGCTTTTGCATGATCGGGTAGTTTTAAGGATTCTGTACGCACAGTTTATTGGTTTCTATTTCATCGATCGGGATGTAATAGATGATCTTGGGATTATCGGGCTGCACCACCATGCCGGCATAACCGGAAGGATTTACAGCCGGGTTGATATCGGATTCTTTCAAACCCGGTAAATGATAACCCCAGTAAGTTCTGTTCATGGCTTTTTTATTGCGGTACACATCAAAGGTGCGGTGGCCTTCAAAAGCAAGTTCCAGTCGTCTTTCCTTTAACACTACGTCCAGTGCGGTTTTCCCGGCAGGCAGCTGTTGATGATACAATGCGCCCGACAAACCGCGGTTGGTGCGGATGATATCCAGGTCGTCCAGTGCGGCGGCTGTTTTACCCGCCTTAGCTGCCGCCTCTGCCCTGTTCAGGTACATTTCCGCGAGGCGGAAAAGGATGGGCGAGCTGAGCGTAGGACTTCCCCCCTGCCCGGAGAATTTGGAGATATAGTAAATATCGATGCCGTTCTTTTTCTGTAATACGCCGTTGTCATCTTTCAGCGGGATAATATATTTCCAGCGTACATCTTCCGGGTTGGCGGACATGGTATCCCTCAGCGATGCGGACGCAAATTCTTCGCCCCATCCGGAGTTACCATTGGAATAGATCATGGAGGCGATAGAACCAAACTTACCGTAGTCGTCCAGCTGCGTAAAGGCCACACAGAAAATGGTTTCGGTACCGGCGGCAGCGTTGGCAAACAAATCGGGGTAAGTAGCCGGGGTGGCCAGTGAATAGCGGCCGGACGAAATAACCTGCGACGCGAAGTAAGTGGTGCTGTCGTTGTTCCCTTCATACAGGTATGCCCTGGAAAGCAGCGCCCAGGCGGCTTCGCGGGAAGCGTACTGCGGGCCCCTGCTTTGCGACATCAGTTCTGCTCCCCTCCTGGCGTCTGCGATGATCTGTGCATATACTTCGCCTACGCTGGCCCGTGCTTTTTGCGCAGGATCGCTGGTGGCAGTGCGCAGGATCACACCGGGAGCGCCGGGGTTTTGCGCGTATGGCATGGCAAATAATTTCACCAGGTTAAAGTGACTGAAGGCGCGCAGGAAATAGCACTCACCCAGCATTTGCTGCGTAGTGACGTCGGGGTTAGCCTGCTTCTCCACCGCTTCAATTACAGTATTGGCGTCGTTGATAATTTTGTAGGAGATATACCAGAAATAGCGTGTATTCGTTTGCGTTGGCGAGTGGCCTAACGAGAAACTATAGAACAGGGGATCTTCTGTTGTTTGCCCGCATACAATATCATCGCTGGCAAAATCCGACAGCTGGAAATACTGGCGCAGGTACATGTTATTATCATCGGTAGTACCATTAAACGGTACATGATCCTTTAGCAGGGAATATGCCCCGTTCACGGCGTTTTTCAGCCCTTCGGGAGAACCGGTAATGGTTTCTGTGGTGAGGGCATCGCTTGGATTCACATCTTTCATACAACCTGTTTGCCATAACAACACAGGCAGTAGTAGTAATATTATAATCGCTGATCTCATGACAGGCATTTTAAAATCTGAAATTAATGTTGAACAGGTACTGGCGGTTGTTGGGATATTTAAAATCCGATACGCCTGGCATCACCTGTGATCCAGGTGTGATGGTAGTTTGCGGGTCCTGCCCTAAGAAATTGGTGAATGTATGCACGTTATCGGCAGTGAAGCCAACAGTTACTCCATCGAGGCGCCACCTGTTTACAAGGGCTTTTGGCAGTTCGTAACTCAGGCTGATGTTACGCAACGCCCAGAAGCTACCATCTTTCAGGAAACGTGTAGACGTTTGCGTGCTGTTGGCGGAGTTCTGCGGACTGGGCTCTGTAGCGTTATCACCAGGCTTCGCCCAGGTGCTGCTGCCTTTGGGCAGGTTTACCTGGTTGTAGTAAGGTTCGTTGCCGTCATTTTCCACAAAGCGGAGGTTATTGCTGTATACTTTGTTACCGGAAAGGAAATAGATATTTGCACTCAGGGAAATACCGCTGTATGTAAAGGTGTTGGTCATGCCGCCCTGGAACTTCGGCAGTGCGGAGCCTACTTCCTGGTAGGTGGCGCTGGCATAATCTGATGTTGATGATTTGTTGCCGTCTTTATCCACTACTTCCCACAAAGGTGCGCCGGTTTGCACGTCCACGCCTAACCATTTGGGCATATAAAATTCATACAGGTTACCACCATTGCGGTAGATCTGCGAGATGCTCCAGGTAGATTGTGTATTGATGATGCTGGCCGGGAATTTCTGCAGCTTGTTGGTGTTGAAGTTGATATTAAAATCGGTGCTCCACTGGAATTTCCGGCTGCGGATATTCACTGAGCTAATGCCCAGTTCCACGCCATTATTCACCAGTTCACCTACGTTCTGCCAGCGTGTTTCAAAGCCCACCGACAGGGGTTGCGATACCTGCAGCAACAGGTTTTTGGTGATGTTGTTATACACATCCACACTCAGGTCGATACGTTTAAACAACCCGATATCGATACCGCCGTTCCATTGGTATTTGCTTTCCCAGGTGAGGTCCGGGCTGGGCAACTGTGAAGGGGTTGCCGCTATTTGTCCGTTATACTGACTGGCCAGTGAAAACAACGCAAGGTAGCGCGATGACCCGATGTCCTGTGTACCGGTAACACCATAACTGGCGCGGAGTTTCAGATTGGTGAACACATTATTATCTTTCAGAAAATCCTCATTACTCATCAACCATGCTGCAGAAACAGAAGGGAAAGATGCCCAGCGATTGGCGGACGGAAAATTGGAAGAGCCATCCACGCGAAATGATCCGGTGAGGAAATATTTATCCAGGTAACTGTAGTTTACCTGTGAGATGAGCGACTGTATAATGGCTTCATTGATACTACCATTCACAATCTGGCTGTTAGCTACTACATTCAGCACTTTTAACCCGGCGGGCAATCCTTTTCCGGAGGCGCCCAGCACTTCGGTATTGCTGCCTTCAAACGCCACGCCCGCAAGGCCGCTGATGCGGTGATCCCCCATGCGGAAATCTACTTTCAGCAGGTTATTGGATACGTAGCCATAGTTAAGCGTACTGAATTCGCTGAGGTAACCGGTGCCATGATATTGCCCGGCCACATCCGGCGAATACCAGGTTTTATTTTTATTGTATCCCAGCGACAACCGGTTGGTACTGGTAAAGGTAAGCCAGTCGGTGATGCCGATGTTAAGTCCCATATCATAATTCACATCAAAATTTTTATAGGGATGCTCTGAATTATTGATGGTGTGAATAGGATTCACCTTATCACGCGACCACCATTTGAAAGGCGAGTTACCATCTACATACAATGCTTTACCGGAGCTGTCGTATGGGTTATCCCAGGGCATATTGAGGAATGCATAATACATATCGTTATAGTCGTATGTTTTACCAAAGGAGCCGCTGAGGTTGATGTTATTGGTTAAGCTGATACGTTTGGTAAAGTGATAGGTAGAATTGGCTCTCAGGTTTACACGCTGGTAGTTGGTATTCATGAACGTACCTTTCTCGTTATAATAAGAGAGGCCCAGGTAGTAATCTGATTTTTCTGATCTGCCGCTGGCGGAGAGATATACATTCTGCATGGGTGCGCGCTGGAACATGTCTGTTAACCAGTTGTAGTTCTGGTTGCGCAGGGCAAGCGGGCGTTCATTATAGAATTTCAGCAGGTCTATTTTATAGGAGTTGTTGGTAGCACCGGGAATATAATCGCGGTAATATTCTTTCTGACGTTCATACAATTCGCTGCCGTTCATCATGTCCATGGTGCCGAAGTCCGGTGTGCGGAAGCCGGTGGTTACTTTTGCCTGGAACTGTATTTTACCAGTAGTAGCTCTTTTAGTGGTGATGATGATCACGCCGGCATTAGCCTGGGAGCCGTACATGGCGGTGGCGCCGGCATCTTTGAGCACGGTTACGCTTTCGATATCGTTGGGGTCGTAGTTGCCACCAATGATACCATCTACTACTACGAGCGGACTTTGTGAAGCGTTTACAGAGGAAATGCCGCGCATGCGTATTTCTGCTGCGGCGCCGGGAACACCGGAGCTGCTTACCACCTGGAGACCGGCCACTTTACCTTGCAGCATGGTACCTACATCGTTGGTGGTAACGTCTTTCAGTTTTGCGGCGTCTACTACGGTAACGGCGCTGGTTAATTCGCTTTTCTTTTTATCGGAGTAGCCCACTACCACTACCTGGTCCAGCTGACTGTTAGCGGTGCGCAGGGTTACCTGCATACCGTTACGGGCGGGCAGTTCCTGTTTGTCGTAGCCGGTGAAAGTGACTACCAGTATTTCGCCGGCGTTGGCGGCTACGGTGAATTGCCCGCCGGCATTAGTGGCGTTGCCCCTGCTGGTGCCTTTTACGATTACTGTAGCGCCGGGAAGCAGGGTGCCATCAGGGCCACGCACGGTACCGGTAATACGGCCAGTAGTATCCACTGGCGGCGGCGGGGGCTCGGACTTTGGGCGGATCACGAATACGCCGTTGTTGATAGAAAAGGTAACCGGCTGGTGTTGCAGGCATTGCTCCAGTACGGATTGCACGGAGGCGCTGCTTACCTGTAAGGTAACCGGGGTAGTGTTTTTGAGGGCGGATTCATTGTATACGATGGTGGCCCCGGATTGCAGGATTATTTCTGCAAACACTTTCTGTAACGGCATATTTTTCACAGAGAGGGTAACCTGTTGTGAAAAACTCCTGGCGCTTACATGTAAGCAGGCGATCAGGATAAGCCAGGTGGTCATTTTCATAACCCGCAAAATTTTGGTTAATAGAAGTCCCTTTGGGAGAAATGGTATCTCCTTAAATTTTAAATGCATACTTTTAATAAGGTTTAGAATTCTTAAATGATCGTCGCTGATCTTACAGGATGCTGAGCTGCTGCCGGGGGTGTGTCACCACCTCCGGCTTTTTTCATTGTTCAATGTGTTACTTCATATGTTTTTTTTACAGGTTTTACGGTAATACCACTACTTTATTTCCATCTGTTTTAAAGTGATTAGTTCCGTTTTCTTCTAATACGTGCAATACGGCTGATAAATTAAGATTCCGGCTGATTCCGCCACCATACAGTTCTTTACCGGGTGCGGACTGATAAACTATTTCCACATCATACCAGCGGGCAATTTCCCGCAGTATGGTTGGCAGGTCCATATTATTAAATACAAAGAGGCCGTTTTTCCAGGCCATAATTTTATTCACGTCGGCATCACGTACGGTGAGCTCGTGGCCGGACAGTGCCAGCACGGCCTGCTGACCGGGGCGCAGGATCTTATTCTGTACTTTTATTTTTCCATCCACCAGGGTGGCGTTGATAGTTGGTTCGTCGGCGTAGGCCATCATATCGAAGCGGGTGCCCAGTACCACCACTTCCATTTCATTTGCCTGTACTTTAAAGGGTTGCGTGGCATTGGCGGCAATTTCAAAGTAAGCTTGTCCCTGCAGGATCACTTTCCGTTCTGCTCCCCGGAAACTGGTGGGATAGCGCAGGGAGGTAGCGGAGTTGAGCCATACGTTGGTGCCGTCCGGCAATACCAGCTGGTATTGGCCGCCACGAGGCACAGTGAGGGTATTGTACACCACTGCGCCGTTGGCGTCTGCGGCCTGGTAGGCCAGTTGTCCTTTTTCTTTTTTGATGATGTTTGCGCCGCCTTGTTTACCGAGGGCGCCGTTGGCGGCATCATCGAGGGTGATGGTGCTGCCATCGGCCAGTGTAAGCATGGCTTTTTTGTTGGCGGGTGGTTTATCTGTTGCGGCAGTGTTATCCGCCATGATATTTTTTTGGGGAGATGGATACCGGTGCTGCCACCCTATTTTGCCGGCTACTGCTACCAGGGCCAGCAGGGCCGCAGCAGCCGCATAACGCCAGAAGGGAATTCTTTTTACTTTTGGTGGCTGCATCACCGGCTTCAACCTGTTGAGCAGCCGTTGTTCCAGCATCCGGCGGTCTTCCCCCGGCTCCACGGGCAGCGGCACTTCGCTGTCGTCGAAGCTATCATACCACTCATGAAGCGCTTCCACTTCTTCGGGTGAAGCATTGCCTTTCAGGTAACGTTGGATCAGGTCTTTTAGGTGCTGCATAATAACAGAGTACAGAAATACTGCTGTTACCCTTAGTTGTTTTTATATTTTTTTTCAGAAGAAGAAAGAAAGATAGGGGTATACATCTTTCAGGCGAACACGCAGGTGTTTCAAAGCCTTTGTGAGATGGGCTTCCACGGTTTTTTCGGACAATTGCAGGGCGGCGGCGATTTCTTTATTGCTGTATTGATCGCGGCGGCTGTATAAAAATACGAGGCGGCATTTTTCGGGGAGCTGGGCTATTTCCTGTCCGAGCCGTTCCTGGAGGCGGCAATAATCCAGGTGATCCATGTCCGGGGTTTGCACCAGTTGCTGCGCCACATCGGGCGTATCGAGCGGATGATCCGGCAGTAAACGGCTGATCTGGCGGAATACGGCGTAGCGGGTGGCGGTGGCCAGGTACCCGGAAAGGTGGCGGATATCCAGTTCTGCTTTTCTAACCCACAGGCTGGCCAGTACTTCCTGCACTACATCCTCTGCAGCGGCGCGGGTACGTAAGCGGTTGTACGCAATAGCATACAGTTTCTCCCAATAACGATGAAATATTTCGGTGTACGCCGATTCATCGGATTGCCGTAGTCTTTGTAATAGCGCTATGTCACTTTGTTCCTCCACGTGTGGTAATTGGTTGATATCGGTGTGCGCTATAAAAATAAGTAAAAAGAAGCGGAATTTGTCTTTCGCAAAGGCGATAGAGCAATATTAAAAAAGGTGTACCAGCCGATACACCTTCTTCTTACAACCGTTCGCGGATCACTTTCACCGCATCGCCTCTTTCCAGTTCGTTGTGTTCCTGCCAGCGATCCTGCTGCTGCTTCACCAGCTCACCGGTTTGCCAGGCGAGGAACTTTGCTTCCAGCCGTTCCAGGCATAACTGTTTATTCTGTAACTGAGAGCGGCTGTCCATTGCCAGCACCTGTAATCCGCTTGGGCGGTGAATACCACGAACAGCGGTTTCCACTTTATTTACATGCTGACCGCCCGGACCCGCGGCACGGCAGGTTTCCAGTGTTACGTCTTTGGGATTCCACTGCACCTGTTTTTTGATATCGAATACAGATACACCTACGAACCAGTTTTTACGTTTGTGGAATTTGCGGTAGGGGCTTTGTGCAATCCACTGCACAGTGCCTTCCCACGCTCCGCAGAAAGCTGTTACATTTTTTCCTTTGAGCAGCAGCGTAGCAGAAAGCAGTGTGCCGTTAATATCTCCTTTGATATTTTCCAATACCTGTATGCTGATGCCTGCTGCACGGCCTTCCTTTATCATTATTTCCTGCACCCTGGCCACTACCCTGCAACATTCTGCAGGGCCGCGGCCGGAGGTGATCTGTATAATCATTTGTTCCATGTTGTTAGTCTTTATTCATTCTTACTATGGCAGGCATAAACCGGCCTTGTATGTCTACTAATTCCTGCTGTGCGCTGATAACATTTTCAATGTCTTTATACGCCAGCGGGTTTTCTTCCACGCTGCCACCGATGAGGGTTACGCCTGCGGCGGCCAGCATTTTTTTCAAACCGGATACGGTCATGCTTTCTTTGGCTCTTTTGCGGCTCATGGCCCTGCCTGCGCCGTGGGAGGCAGAGTATAAAGCGTTGTCCACGCCCTTTCCCATTACGAGGTAGGCGGCGGTGCACATGCTGCCGGGGATGATGCCCATTTCGCCGGCATGAGCCGGGGTAGCACCTTTGCGGTGGATGATCACGGATTGACCGTTTGCAAGGGTATCTTTCCAGGCAAAGTTGTGGTGATTTTCCACTTTTGCGAGCGACTGCAAACCCAGCACCTTCATGAGGTTGAGGTGAATGCGGTCGTGGCATGCTTTGGCATAATCACCTGCCAGGTTCATGGCCAGCCAGTATTCCTGTCCGGCTTCACTGTTGAGATCCAGCCAGGCCAGCTGCTGCGCTGACTTTGGCAGCTTGCAGGTGTCCATTGCAATGCGCGTGTAATGCTGCGCGATATTAGCGCCCAGTCCGCGGCTGCCGGAATGCGACAGCAGGGCCAGGTACTTTTTTGGTGGCAATTGCAACGCATTGTCTTCCTTCAGTTCTATTAAACCGAATTCCACAAAGTGGTTGCCGCTGCCGGAAGAACCTAACTGCCGCGCGGCTTTGGCCTGTAGTTTCCGCAACAGTTCTGTTGACTGGAACGCCGCGCTGTCGAGCACTTCATGTTCCTGCGGAAATTCAAGTCCACCTTCCATGCCGAAGTGCGTGTATTCTTTCAACGCCACTTTTACCTGGTGGGAGAAGCGTTTTAAAAAGCTTTCTCCTTCGTCGAAGATAGTGAGCGCCATGCGGCAGCCAATATCCACGCCTACCGCAAACGGCAGTACGGCGTTATCGGTAGCCAGCACGCCGCCGATAGGCAGGCCATAGCCGGTATGTGCGTCCGGCATAAGGGCGCCCTGTACGGTAACCGGTAAGGACATCGCCGTTTCCATTTGTTGTTTGGCGGAGCGTTCTATTTCTTTAGCGCCGTATACTTTCAGCTGGCCTGTTTTTTCCAGCAGGTCGTACGACTGAAAATTGCATTCCACCGGTTCATCCATAAAGGTGTCTGCTATTTTTCCCAGTATTTCGTGGGAGCGATAGCTGGCCGGATCCGCTTTGATGGCGGTTAATAACGCCAGGAGATCTGCCTTTGCCTCATGTTTGAAATGCTTTGATATAATATTGATGACGAGGCTTCTGGCCTGGTCGTTTGTATAACCTATTTTACTAAGTTCCTTTGTTTTTATACTGCCCATAAAAGGTGATGTATTTGCAGGGATGCGGCCTTTGCGGGCACACCACTGCTGCACCGGTTATCCGGTGCGGGTATTAAATATAAATTTTGTTCTGTGTGGGAATACACCTTCCGCTGAAAGGAGGAGATAAAGCAAACGGAGGCACTAACGTAACCGTATATACGAAATGCGTTTATACAAAAAGTATAAGATGCATGTAAGTATTATTCCGGCTTATGTAAAAGGTAAGCAGCAACGTTTGCCTGATCAGGCAAGAAGCGAAAGGTGCGATATGTGGGTATGTTCTGTCATGATTCCTTGTATTTTAAAAGATGATAAATAAGGAATTCGGATGCAAAGGTATATTTATTTTACAAATACAACGGCATTTTTTTCACATAATAATTTCAATGCAGATTGTGGCAGATTTTAACATTTCTCCAGCCTATAAAAAAGGGTTTATAACTGTGCATGACGTAAATTTGTATGTACCCGCATTTTTAACCTCCGGAACCCGCTCCGGACGGGTTACATCAACATTATAAAACTTTTTCTTATGGACAAACAGCTCATCCGCAACGCCTATAAAGTGTACTGGCTGGAAAACGGCAAAGCGCCCGTTTCTGTTTATGCGCTCTGCAAACTTGTAGACGTTTCTGAAACCGAATTCTATGAACAATACAGTTCACTGGAAGCGGTAGAAAAAGACATCTGGTTAGCTATCTTCCAACAAACATTGGATCAGCTGCATGCAGATGAAATTTATCAGCAATATAATGCACAGGAAAAACTGCTGGCCTTTTATTTCCTCTGGGTACAGAAGCTGAAGGAAGACCGGAGCTACCTGTTATTACAGCGCAAACACTTCCGGTTACCGGACCTGTACCGCAACAAACTGGAAACTTTCCGTCATGCGTTTAACAAGTATGTAAGCGACCTTGTGAAAGAAGGTTATCAGTCCAGCGAAATCAAGGAAAGAAAGTATATCTCCGATCAGTATGTACATGGTTTCTGGTTACAGGCCCTGTTTGTGCTGAAATACTGGCTGGACGACACCAGCAACCAGTTTGAAATGACGGATGCCGCCATTGAAAAAGCGGTGAACCTGAGCTTCCAGCTGATTAAATCCAATACACTGGATAGTTTGCTGGACTTCGGGAAATTTATTTTTACGCGGAAATAAGTATCATGAAAGAACAATCCAATATTCCCACTTCAAAAGTGGAACGGGCAGGCAAATTCGTTACGACAGGACTTAAGGTAGGTACCAATTATATCAAACACTACACCCGCAAACTGATGGACCCTTCTACCACCAAAGAAGAGCTTCACCAGGATAATGCCGCGGATATTTATGATACGCTGAGTAACCTGAAAGGCAGCGCACTGAAAGTGGCGCAGATGCTGAGTATGGATAAAGGCATGCTTCCGAAAGCCTATACCGAAAAGTTTGCCATGTCGCAATACAGCGCTCCCCCGCTGAGCGGCCCACTGGTAGTAAATACTTTTGTAAAGACGTTGGGCAAATCGCCTTCACAGCTGTACGACCAGTTTGACCTGCAGGCGTCCAATGCCGCCTCCATAGGGCAGGTGCATAAAGCCACCAAAAATGGTAAGAAACTGGCCGTGAAAATCCAGTATCCCGGTGTGGCCAATAGTGTAAAGTCCGACCTACGCATGGTGAAACCCTTTGCCATCCGTATTGTGGGCATGAACGAAGTGGACATGGACAAATATTTTGACGAGATAGAAAGTAAGCTGCTCGAGGAAACCGACTATGCGCTGGAACTCCGCCGTTCTATGGATCTTTCCAGGGAATGCGCGCATATTCCCAACCTGAAGTTTCCCGGTTACTACCCGGAACTGTCGTCGGACCGGATCATTACAATGGATTGGCTGGACGGTCAGCATCTGAAGGAGTTTTTGCTGACCAACCCTTCGCAGGAAGTGCGGGATAAGATTGGCCAGGCCCTCTGGGACTTTTACCAGTTCCAGGTGCATAGCCTGAAACAAGTGCATGCAGACCCGCATCCCGGCAACTTCCTGATGCGCCCGGACGGCACTGTGGGCATCTTTGATTTTGGCTGTGTAAAGGAAATTCCGGAAGATTTTTATGAGAATTATTTCTTGCTGGTAGATAAAGAGGTATTGAAAGACGAGAAACGCCGGCACCAGATCTATACCAACCTGGAGATGATCCATCCGTCAGACACCCCCAAAGAGGTGGAATTCTTCTCCGGTCTTTTCCAACACATGATCGATTTGCTGACCCTTCCTTTTACGCTGGACAATTTTGATTTCGGCAACGAAGTTTATTTTAATGAAATATATGCCTACATGGATGAACTCTACAATATGAAAGAGATCCGTGATTCAAAGGTAGCACGTGGCTCCAGGCATAGTCTTTATATTAACCGTACCTATTTTGGGTTATACTCCATTCTGAGCGACCTGAAAGCGAATGTGATCACCGGCCCCGCCAGGATACAGGAGCTGATGGATGCCAGGAAAACTGCTTAACAGGCTTTCCGGGGCCATACCCCGGAAAGCTTTGTTCTTTTCCATGTTAGTCGTAGAATTATTACAATTGGTCGCAACTCCACCTTCATAATTATACAAATGCCCTAATTTGCCGCCATGAAACAGGAATGGTACCAACAAAAATGGGCAATAATAGCCAGGCATATGCTCGCATGGCTGATATTCTTCTCTCTCCCCTATTTGTTACATCCTACCAACGAAAAGTACGACCGGGACCGCATGGATGAAAAACAGGCCTGGGCCATGTATGTGTATTTTACGTACCTGGTAATGGTCGTGTTTTTTTACCTGAACGCCTGGGTATTTATTCCGAAGCTGGTTTATAAAAAGAAGATTGTCGATTATATCCTTTACATCGTGGGGATATTTATTTTTATGTGCACCATGCGGTATACTTTTGAAAAGATATTCCTGAAACCGCATCAGATGGATATAAAACCAGCCATCCTGTTCACCTTTTTTACTTTTTCCTTTGTACTCTCGGCCAGTACAGCTTTCCAGATGATTGTGGATAAAATGAAGCTGGAAAGACGAAGCAGTGCGCGGGAAAATGAGTTGCTGAAAACGGAATTATCGCTGCTCCGCTCACAGGTAAGTCCGCATTTTATGTTCAATGTGCTTAACAACATGGTATCGCTGGCGCGTAAAAAGTCGGATGTGCTGGAACCTTCTCTCATCAAGCTGTCGTCGCTGATGCGTTATATGTTGTATGAAGCAGATGAAGACAAAGTTCCCCTGCAAAAAGAAACCGAATACCTGCAAAGTTATATTGACCTGCAGCAGCAACGTTTCGGGAAGAATGTAACCATCCAGGTATCACTGGAAACAGGCGATACCTGTTATGAAATAGAGCCGATGCTGCTGATCCCTTTTGTGGAAAACGCTTTTAAGCACGGTACCGGCATGATCACTGATGCTATGATAGATATCCGGCTATATACGCGGGATGACAAATTGTTTTTTTCCGTACGTAACCGTTTCAATAAAGATTCTTCCGAAATAAAAGATAAAACCAGCGGTATTGGTCTTACAAATGTAAAAAGGCGTTTGAATTTGTTGTATGGAGATAATTATGTTTTGCATATTGATAAGAAAGATGACTGGTTTATAGTATCCTTGCAATTAAATCTCCACTGATGATGAAATGTATTGCCATAGACGATGAACCGTTAGCGCTGGACCTGCTGGAAGACAATATCAGCATGGTTCCTTACCTGCAGCTCACCGGCAAATGCAACAACGCATTTGAGGCGATGGAGATTTTGCGGCATCAGTCCGTAGACCTCATATTCCTGGACATCCAGATGCCCGGACTTACGGGGCTACAGTTCCTGGAATCGCTGCCCAATAAACCGCTGGTGATCCTCATCACTGCTTATGAAAAATATGCGTTGCAGGGCTTTAACCTCGCCGTAACGGACTATCTCGTAAAACCGGTATCCCTGGAGCGATTTATCAAAGCCTGTAATAAAGCGCAGGAGCTTTTCCTGCTCAAAACAGGGGGGAAAACGGCGCGGGAAGAGGCGGATTTCTTTTTTGTGAACGTGGACTACAGCCTGCTGAAAGTAGTATATGCCGATATCCGGTGGATAGAAGGATTGAAAGATTATGTAAAAATCCACCTGAACAGCAGCTCCAAACCGGTTATTACCCGTATGAGCATCAAGGGATTGGAGGAGCAGTTGCCCGGCTCCAGGTTTGTACGGGTGCATAAGTCGTATATCGTTTCCATTGCCGCCATCACTACAATCCGGAAAAACGCCATATTCCTCGATACGCTGGAACTCCCTGTGGGCGATACTTACCGTGATGCGGTATATGCCATTGCCGGTAAGGCCGGTCAGTGATCCGACAGTTCGTAGCTGTTTTTTCCCCACTCATCTCATTTAATTTATTTTATCCACCTGGTGGGTATACTTTTGCGTGATCTGAATTTATATAAAATGTATAAGATTTATTTGTTTATCACCCTGTTTTTGCTTTCAATGAGTGCTGTAGCTCAGCCCCCCGCAGGCGCCAAAATGCCGGTGGGCATGGGTATGGGAATGAGCGGCCATGTATATGGCAAAATTATTGACCCCGATGGAAAAGCCGTTCCTTATGCTTCCGTAATTATCCTGCAGAACCGCATGGATAGTGTCACAAAAAAAATGAAGGAAAAATTGCTGAAAGGCGTACTGACCAAAGGCAACGGTGAGTTCAGCCTGGAAGATCTGCCCGGCAGAGGCCCGCTCAAACTGCGGATCACTGCTACCGGGTACAAAACTGTGGAACAACCGGTTACCTTTCCGCCATTTGAAAAGGATCTCGGCAATATTAAACTCGCAGTAAGCACCACGCAGTTGCAGGGCGTTACGGTAGCCGGCACCAAGCCGATGATGCAGATGGATATCGATAAAAAGGTATTCAATGTGGAAAAAAACATCGTAAGCGCCGGCGGTACCGCACTGGACGTGATGAAAAACGTGCCTTCTGTAAACGTGGATATCGATGGTAATGTAACCCTGCGTAACAGTGCTCCGCAGCTGTATATCGACGGGCGCCCAACCACCCTTACCCTGGAACAGATTCCGGCGGATGCGATTGAAAACGTGGAAGTGATCACCAATCCTTCTGCCAAATACGACGCGTCCGGTGGCAGTGCCGGTATCCTGAACATTGTACTGAAAAAGAACCGGAAAACGGGTTACAACGGTAACCTGCGCGCCGGTGTGGATAAACGCGGCGCTTTAAATGGCGGTGCGGACTTTAACCTGCGCCAGGATAAAGTAAATATTTCCGCCAGCGTAATGGGTAACCAGATGAAAGGCCGTACCAATGGTACCACCGAGCGTAACAACTTTGCGGATGAACCACCTACCAACATCAACCAGTACAACACCAACAAAACCGATGGTGGTTTCATTTTTGGTAAACTTGGGCTGGATTGGTTTGTTACCAACCGCACCACCTTATCTGTGGCCGGTATCAAGGTACATGGTTCCATGAACCCTTCTGAACGGATTGATATCAATACCGATACCCTGAATAAAGCCGCCGATATCAGGGCTTTCAGTCAGCGTAACTCCAGTTCTCACAACAAGTTCAACGCAAACGGCCTGGTATTGGGCATGAAACACCTTTTCCCTAAAGAAGGAGAAGAACTGACCGCCGACTTCAACTATTTTGGCGGAAAGAGCGATAATAACTCCGACTACAGGACCGACCGTTATACCGGCAGCAACATCAGCGGCAGCGATATACAACAGATCCTGGGTAATGGCTCCATGAGCTTTATGACCATCCAAACGGATTATGTAAAACCTTTCACCGGTAAATTAAAGCTGGAAACCGGGTTGAGAGCCTCTGTCCGTAAAACGAAGAGCAACTTTAACAACTATATGCTGGACCCGGAAACACAGGAATATGTACTGATCCCGGCCGCCTCCAATAATTATAAGAACAGTGATAACGTATACGCAGCTTATGTAAGCGTATCCAACACCATCGGTAATTTTGGTTATAAAGTTGGCGTGCGTGCAGAAAGTTCCAATTACACCGGCGATCTGCTCAACAACGGACAGCATTTCTCCAACAACTACCCGGTAAGCCTGTTCCCATCGCTGTTTTTAAGCCAGAAGCTGAAACACGACCAGGAGCTGCAAGTGAGCTATACCCGTCGTATTAACCGGCCCAACTTCTTCCAGCTGATTCCTTTCACCGATTCCACCGATAAGCTGAATATCACGAAAGGTAATCCGGGACTGGTACCGGAATTCACCACTTCACTGGAAATGTCGTACCTGAAAACGCTGAAAGGAAACAATACCATATTGGCATCTATCTATTACCGACATACCAATAACCTGATCACCCGCTACCTCACGAAGGAAACCGATCCGGTAAACGGCCAGGAAATGCTGGTGAACACTTACATCAACGCCAATTCCAGCTATTCTGCCGGTGCGGAAGTAACCGCCATGTATAATTTAGCCAAATGGTGGAGCGCAACGGCCAACGTGAATATTTATAATTCAAAGATCAATACAGACAATGTAACGCAATCGCAGGATGCGCTCTGGAGCTGGTTTGGTAAGCTTAACAACACCTTTAAACTGCCTGCTAATTTTGAATTGCAGCTCACAGGTACTTACCAGTCGAAAACCAATTTGCCGGTGAATGAAAATAAGAATGTGCAGAGCGGTCCGCCTATGCAGCAGTCGCAGAATGCTTCACAGGGATACATTGCTTCTTTCTATGGTGTAGACGCCGCCATCAAAAAGAGCTTCCTGAAAAACAATGCCGCTTCGGTGACCTTCAGCGTGAATGATATCTTCAGAACCCGCTGGTCCGACCAATATTCACAAAGTGATTATTTCACACAATATTACAGTCGCTTACGCGACCCTCAGATGATGCGCCTGACATTTGCTTACCGGTTTGGTAAAATTGACGCCAGCCTGTTTAAGAGAAAGAATATGGGCGCAGGTATGCAGGGAATGCAGGAAGTGATTCAGTAAGAGGTTGTCTTATAGTTTAAAGCACCGGAATGCGAAGGGGGTACACCTGAGCGTTCCGGGCTTTTTTTTGTGAGGGATTTTTTACATCTTTGATTGATTTTGTAACCTTATTCTCCTTTACCATGAAAAGATTCTTTTTGTTAACTTCCTTTTACTGTTTGACAGCAATGATAAGTAATGCACAGATCCTCAACCAGACTACATTACAGAGCGGTGCTAATTTTAATATTGATGGGATTGGACGCGCAAGCCAGTTCAGGACTTCTACCACGACAGCCGGAGCCGGTTCGGGCCACTATATGCTTATGCAAAACAGTGCTTATCGCTGGGGGTTGGGAACCGCCAATGCAGAAAGCGGCACTAACCCCCAGGGCAGCGATTTTGCATTATTTGCTTATAACAATGATGGCAGCTTTATTGCCAGGTATTTAACTGTTATGAGAAGTAATGGATATATGGGGGTTAATACAGTGTCCCCTACTGCACAATTGCACGTTTCCGGTTTGCCCAGTACTGAAGCTGAGCCAGTAGCCCTGGCTAAATTCACCTATACAAACGTCTCTGAAGCCGAAGCTGTACTGCGCATTACTAACGGCACTTATCAGACAGGGGCCTATATTCCGAGCATCATCGGCCGGGCCTATAGCCCGGGAAGACCATATGGTATTGCTTTGAACGGAGAAGCTGAAGATGTGGCCCCTCCTCCACTTGAACCATATTCCGCTGCTGTCATGTTAGATGGAAGAAGTAAAACCAACGCAAGACTTACCAACGCCAACGTATTCACCGTTAATTCCTATGGCACATCGTTATTTATGGTCAAAGCCAACGGTAACGTGGGAATAGGCACCACCGCCCCCGGCACCAATAAACTTGCCGTGGAAGGTACCATTGCTGCCAGAAGGGTTAAAGTAACACAGGCCGCTACCTGGCCTGATTATGTTTTTGAACAGGATTACCAGTTGCCATCTTTACAAAAAACCGAAGCATTCATCAGGGAAAACAAACATTTACCAGAGGTACCTTCCGCAAAAGAAGTTGCTGAAAATGGCCAGGATCTCGGAGATATGAACGCTATCCTGCTGAAAAAAGTGGAGGAGCTGACACTACACCTGATCTCTATGCAGAAAGAAATAACGGAAGTAAAAGCCACCAATAAAGCATTGATGATGGAGTTAAAAACAATACAGGCAGCTGTAAACAAATAATAGTCGAAGGCCGGAGTCATGGATTCCGGCCATTCTCCCCCGGATACAGCAAATACACCGCATCACTCTGCCACACTTCTTTCGTATCCACATTCATCGCGGAAATTTTGCCCTTGAAAGCCGCGCCGGTGTCGATGTTGTGCACGTTGCAGGCGATCATGGGGAGATCTTCGCCATAATTAAGGCTGGGGGTATGACCAATATAAATCTCCTTGAACTGCAGCAGTCTTTTTGGATAGAACATGGAATTCTTTGGAATGCTGCGATCCATCGCCAGGGCGAGTTCCCAGAGGCTTCTGTCCCAGTAGAGCATGGGTTCAAACCTTTCATGGGCGGGACCGTGGGTGGAAGTGAACCCCGCGTGTATGTACAACCTGTTTTGATCGTCGATGTAATACATGCGCATGCGGTTCAGGAATTGTTGGTGACCTTCCAGTGCTGCGGGCGACAATTTATTGAAGCTCTCCACCGTGGCTTTGCCGCCATTGCGTTGCCAGGAGGCTTCGGGCATTACGCCATTCAGCCAGGATTCGCACCAGGCGTCGTGGTTTCCTTTTATAAAAATGCAGGTGTATTGTGATTCCAGTTCCATGAGCCAGGTGATTGTTTCGGCAGATTCAGACCATCCATCTACATAATCACCTAAAAAAATCAGTGTATCGGTTGTTTTCGGCGCGATACGCTCTACCAGCTGTTTAAGGGCTTTCAGCGCACCGTGTATATCACCTATTACGTAGGTTGCGGGCATGTTTTGTTTTATTTGTACATAATGTCCGTTCGCAGCACATATTTCACACCTGCGGTAAGCAATGAACCTTCATGCCGCAACGGGTGATGAAATATCAGGGCGGTACCGGATTCCGGGCGGATAATTTCGCCGGAAGCAAAAATGGTTTCCTCGCCGGTATATGCTTCGTTCAGATAGATCATAAAAGTATACTGGCTGGCTTCAAACCTGTTCCGCTCAAAACTGCCGTCCTTGTGCATTTTGAAGCGTTGTCCGGGACTGTATTTATAGAACCGGAACAATTCATTTACACCGCAGGCGGTTCTGTTATCTTTTCCTTCCGGAGCAAAGTTTTTCAGCCGTTCCCAGATAAAGGTAGCATAAGCTACATCTTTATACAAGACCCGTTCATTATTTCGTACACCTTTTATCATCCGTTGTACGCCTCCGCCTCCGCCTACGTCTACAGTGGCTTCTTCGTAGCCCATTGCTTCACTTTTTTCTATAAGTCGGGCACATTCGGCTGTACTGAGAACGTTTTTAATGGTAAAAATTTCCGGGGTGTAAGTGATTTTCTCCATAACATCAGGTTTCAGTGGGAACATTGATCTGGAAACTATTTTTCTTCAGTTGTTTGTTGAACTTGTACAGTTCGGGATGCCGGTTCTTCAATCCTTCGCGTTTCAGGCCTGTATTAACCACATAGGCGGCGTCCAGTATTTTGCGGCGGAAGTTGCGCCGGTCAATGGTTGTTTGCAGGATACATTCATACAGTTCATGCAGCTCTGTGATGGTAAACAGTTCATCCAGTAATTCAAATCCTACCGGGTAATACTGGATCTTCGACCGGAGCCTTTGCAGCGCCTGTTTAAAAATATGTTTATGGTCGAAGCCCAGAGCAGGCATTTTCCTGACATTGAACCATTTTACATCATTGGCCATACTACCGGCCACCACGTCGAATTTAGCGGGGTTAATGAGAGCATAATATCCCACAGCTATTACCCGGCCACGCGGATCCCTGTCAGGTGCGTCAAAGGAATAGAGCTGTTCAAGGAATACTTCCTTCATGCCCAGCTTTGTTTGCAGGATGCGGGAACAGGTGTCCAGGAAGGTTTCTTCCATTTGCAGGAAGCCGCCCGGCAAGGTCCAGCAGTCTTTAAACGGCTCCTCCTTACGGTTCAGCAGCAATACCGATAAGGTATTGTTGTGGTATCCAAATACCACCAGGTCTACCGCCAGGGAGGGGTTCTTATACTCGTGGAAAGACTTCATACTCTGTTTGCGTCATTTTAACGTGAAGTAAAGATTTTTTAGGGAGATAACCTAAAAAGTGATTGGATTTTATCTGTAAACAAAAAGGCGGCGCCGAAGCACCGCCTTTTTTATTTGGACCCGGGATAGGAATATTCCAGTCATCTCATAACCTACAACTGTTACACTGTTAAAGTAACAAGATGCAAATATACATCCCGCGATCTATATAAAGTAGACCGCTATCCCGCAGGTTACCAGTATTTTATGGGTGATGAGCCAAAGTCACGATATCCTTTACTTCCAGCACCGGCTTCGAATAGCCATAAAGGGTAACATTGATCATGGCCTGCCCCACCTCCGCCAGCGTGGATACCCACTGTGGGAAAACGCGCCGGAAGAACGGATAGGCCCAGGTCATATACTTATAGTACTTCTGGCTATATCTCAGTCCATCGGTAGGTAACATAAAGCCCGGCCGGAACATATACGCCGCCTTGAACGGCTGCTTCAGCAGGTCATTTTCGGTTTTGCCCTTCACCCGCGCCCACATACTGCGGCCTTTCTCCGAGCTGTCGGTGCCTGCACCGGAAACATAACAGAAGGTCATATCTGAATTGAGGGCCGCCAGCGTTTTAGCCACTTCCATAGTAAGATCATAAGTGACCCGCTTATACCTGTCTTCCTTCATTCCTACGGAAGAAACGCCCAGGCAGAAGTAACAGGCATTATATCCATGCAGCTTTGTTGCCACGGGCAGCATATCATAGAAATTTTCATGAATGATTTCCTTCAGCTTGGGATGCTTTACGCCACAGGGTCTGCGGTTAATAACCAGCACCTCTTTTACATCCGGATGTTGTAAACATTCATGCAGCACCCCTTCTCCTACCATACCGGTACTTCCTGTAATAATGGCTCTTATCTCCATAGGAACAATTTAAATTTCAGATATCCCGAAATTTAGATCTTTCCTATGACTTTAAATAAAATATTCAAAACGCATTCTCATCTCCCTTAATCGTATTCCTGATCGTTAAAAATATAATACGCAGATCGAGATATACCGACCAGTTTTCCATGTACCAGATATCATGTTCGATCCTTCTGCGCAGATGTGATTCTTCCGTAATTTCCCCACGCAACCCGCATACCTGCGCCCAGCCTGTAATACCGGGTTTCAGAAAATGGCGGATCATGTACTGCTGGATCACCCGCGAAAATTCCTCGGTATGACGAAGCATATGTGGACGGGGCCCCACAATAGACATATCGCCCATAAATACATTCAGGAACTGCGGCATTTCATCTAGGTTGGTTTTACGCAGGATACGCCCGATTCTCGTGAACCGGCTATCATGCCGCGTAGCCTGCTTCGCATTCGCCTCATTATTTACATACATACTCCGCAGTTTCAAACAGGGGAAATTCAGGTTATTACGGCCTGTACGGTATTGAATAAAAAACACCGGCCCCCTGGACTCCAGCTTGATCAGCAGCGCCAGCAAAGGAATCAGCCAGGTGAGTATAAAAACAATCACAAGACTGCTGAAGATAATATCAAACACCCGCTTACGGATGCGGTTGGCAATATCATCCAATGGTTCAGAACGCAATGAGATGATAGGAATATTATTGAAGTAATCCACAAAGATCTGCCTGTTCACAAACAACTTGAAATCGGGCACAAAGCGGAAGTGAATCAGGTTCAGCTCTGCTTCCCTCGCCAAAGTGTACAGGTAAGGAAATTTTTCGGGAGATAACGTAGAATATATTTCACGGATATTATTAGACTGTGCATAGGGCACACAGGCTTCCAGGTTACCGATCACCGGGTAATAAGATAACTCATGCACGTTACTGGATTCTTCAAAATAACCTTCAAACTTGAGGTTGCTGTTATCTCCTATCAACTGATCCGCCAGTTGTTTGGAAAGATCATTATACCCGAGGATCACCACTTTCTTTTCCACTCCGTTGCGATGCAGGATATGCCGGGTAACCTTGTAGAAAACCCAGCGGCCCAGCAATACCATGCAGAGGAAGCTGGAACAATAACTCAAAATAAACAACCGGGAATATAATTGCTTGGTGAGAAACAATGATAACAACAATAACAACAGGTACAGCAATATGCTCTGTATTGTTTTGCGGGCAATACGGTCAAACGATAATTGCTGACTGAGGAAGTAAATACCGGTAGTGTACAAAGCCACCAGCCAGGAGAGATTTGATACTACGAGAAAAATATCCACGTTAATATCCTGCATACGGTCGTACCGCTGCAACCAGGAGCTGGTTAAAAAAAACAATACGTTCAGCCAGATAAAATCCAGCACAATCAACTGGATACTGCAAATTTTGAGATACCGGTTCAGCATAAAATAGAATATGGTTGATCAATAAAAGAAAGCGCTACGCCACCTGTTCTTTAAAGCGCGTCATCACTCCTGAAATAGAAAGGTGACTGGCTGCAAATTCACGGGCATTCCTTGCAATGTCGGCGGTATTTTCCCATACCGCCCTGCCTATACCCGTTTGCAGCGCCTCCTGGTTTTCCGCATCCACGAGGATTCCCATCTGATGCCGGCTTACCAGCTCATGCAGGCCCGTGCCTTCATTGGCGGTAATCAGCGCTATACCGCCCACCGCGAGTATAGTGGTTAACTTAGATGGCATCACCAGATCGCTGGCATGTGATTTTTGTATAACCAGGTGTACGTCTGCCATGTTTAAAAAGTTATTAAACTGCGCGAGGGGTTGCAATGGAAAGAAGATCGTGTTCTTTAACTGCAGTTGCGATGCAACCTGTTCCAGCTTTGCTTTATAAGGTCCGGAACCACAGATCAGGAACTTCATTTCTTCGCGGTGCTGCCAGGATGCAGCGGCATGCAACAAGGCTTCCAGTCCCTGCTTTTCACCGATGGCGCCGGAATACAATATAATTTTATCGGTAGGCAGAAATCCAAAAGACTGTTTTAATATAGCCTTATCCGTTAGGGGATGAAATTGTGTTACATCCACCCAGTTAGGAAAATAAAACACTTCCCTGCCAGCCTTGTCACTTATTTTACGGATCATCCCGTCGGCTATACTGCTTACGTGATCTGCCTGCCGGAGAATCATCTTCTCCAGTTTCAGCAGCGCATTGATAAGCCGTGGCGAGCGGATCATCTGCAGGTCGCGCGCGGCTTCTATCTGCAAATCCTGTACATGATACACGAAGCTGGCACCCCGCAACTTTTTATAGAGAACGGCCAGCAACCCGAGATGAAAGGGCGGCGCTACCGTAATCACAATATCATATTTCTTTTTCCACACCAGTTGCATCACTTTGACAAATGCGGCCGCTGCAAAAGAAAAGTCCTGTAACATTCTCTTCTTGCCGGAAGGTTCTGCAGGTACATACTGCGGGCAGCGGTATACCGTTAGTTTTCCTTTTCCCTGCGGAAGTACTTCTTTTTTAAACCAGTTCTTTGACCGTTCATAGGGCGATTGCACCTGCCATTGCGGGTAATAAGGATAGGTAGTTATTACCGTGCAGTCGTACCCGTTATCTGCCAGCCAACTGATCATTTCTCCATTATACTTTCCTATTCCCGTTGGCTCGGGTGAAAAATTGCCGCCTATCAGTAATATTCGTTTACCCATATACGTTGTATTTAAATATTATTGCCGCCAACTCCATAACACCCCCATCATAAACCCCACGTTATCGGAGAGCTGCCCCTGATCCACTGCTATGGATGCTTTCAGGGCAAGTCCTTTCGACGACAGCTGGTACTGAAACTCCTGCAACGTATACCATTGCCGCTTCATTGGCTTAAATAGGGCGGTATTGGTGTAAGTGCCATAATTTTGTGTGTAGGTGATTAATGTTCTGCCGGTAATTTTTTTCGGGAGATGATAAAGCGCACCGATATGCACTCCCATTACACGGTTATTAATAATATTCCCTCCCTTTGCCCTCAGTGAATCTTTATGATCATTCCAGTTGAACGGCTTCATGCTGGGGAAGTAATGCTGTCCGCGATCCCGGTCAATAAACAACGGAGTGCCGATCACACGTTCGTGATAATCCCAGCCGGTAAGATATACGCCGTTGTTATAGTAACTTTCGCGTTGATGCAACGGGAAGAAATCGTTCATTTGTTTGGTATACAGCACCTCTGCTGTGATCTTCTCCAGCCAGCTGCCAGCTTGTTTGTTGGTATACACAATGCCCAGGAGCCGGTCGATGTTCCGGATATCGATACCCTGCCCCGATTCAAAAGGGGTTTGGTTATACAGGCGAATCGACAACTGATCATTTTCCCATTCAATACCTCCTTCTATAATGCCGCGGTGGTCGCCGGGGCGATTAGGCTGTATCTCTGAAGTACCAACGGTACCATCATCTTTTGTTTTTACCAGCAGCACATCCATAAACCCCTGCCAGTCGGCAGTAATCTTTGGCAGGTCTTTCCGGTTACCACCCCATACCGCATAGTGCTGTATACCACCAAATACCTTTAGTTTTCTTTTGCCTATGCGGAGATAGAAATTTTTCTCATGCAACCAGGCATCCTTGATGTATTGGTCCTTTCCCATCCAGCCGTGACTGATGAGTCCTTTAAACTGCACCCAGCCATTGGTGTAGGGAATATCGGTGTACTGCGTTACCGCGATGCCTACTTTCGGTATGGGGAGCGCATTACCGCTGATCCCCATAGAGCCGCTGCTCAGGTCTTTGTCTGTTTCCCCGATGATTTCTTCATACCGCCCGGCCCTGATTTCCCACTGTTTATAACCGGCTTTTACATATCCCTGTTCTATAAATGTTTGATGGAACTGATCATTGTTGTACACATCCAGCCCGTACCTCACATAAAAATCCTCTTTCCATACGTGCCCGTTGCTAAAACCCACATGTGTAGATACATCGCCTTTACGATCGCTGATGGTACCAAAGTGATTGGCCATGAGCCAGAGCGGCTGGTAGTCTTTTGAAGCAATGGTTCCTACTGCGCCCGCATGCACTTCCAGCGAATCTGCAAAGTGAACCTGCGCCCACGCAGTGGCTGGCCCTATCATTAACGCGATATATAAGCCCCATTTCTTCATATAGCCGCCGTATTTAGTATGGTAACCGTATGCCCTTTCATTTCCCTTTTACGTACTGCCACCGCCGGGTTGCCGGAGTAGATCAGCCAGGGCTCCATCTCTTTTGAAACCACGCTGTTTACTGTAAGCACGGCATGGCTACCGCAGGTAACACCTGCACACACTACTGCCATAGCGCCTATCCAGGCGCCATTCTCAATGTGGATAGGACCAAGCCGGTAAGGAAAATCAGGTTGTTTATAGTCGTGGTTGCCGGTCAACAGCAGGGCGCCCTGTGAAAGGCAAACATGATCTCCCAGCGTTACCGCCGCCAGGTTATCAATCCATACCGACTCTCCTATCCAGCAATGATCGCCGATAGTCAGCAGCCACGGATATTTGATCCGCACCTTTGTTTTTATGACGAGGCCCTTGCCCACACGGGCGCCAAACAGCTTCAGCAGCTTGCTTTTGAGGCCATATGGCCAGGGGAAAGCGCTGTTGAAAATGTAATAATTACAGAAGTACCATAACAGCACTTTCCACTTAGGGCCGGCATAATAACTGCCTGTATTAAATGCAGCAAGATTAGTGGTCATGTGATATCAGATATGAATGTTATAATCCTGTTTCAGTAACGCCATAATATCTTCCCTGCTTTCGTTTCCATCGAGCTTTTGCTGAAATTCCTGCACATTAACGTCTACGAGTAAACGATACCAGTACCCTTGCATGAAATGGAAGAGGAACCCCTTATAACCATCCAGAAAGCCGTAACGCACTACATAGCGGAACAGGAAATACAGCGAAGCGCGCATTCCCGGCGACATGGAGGCGTATACCTTCTCCTTCAGGAACCGTTTCCGTTTGGCCTGTGTTCCGCTTTCGCGCAGCAACCTTTCGTCAGTTTGCCAGAAGCCATAGCGGATATTCAGCAGGTCCACCATTTCACGGATGGCGTAGTTATTATGTTTGTTTACCCACCAGTGAATGGAATTCAGGTTATCGTCTACAATATGTTCTTTAAACAGCATCGTAGCGCCGTCGGACAATACAATATGTTCATCCATCCAGCGCTGTTCGATGCTGCCTACCCCATTGCGCCATATCCGCAAGAGGGTATGCGGGTAGAAACCGCCGAAGCGGATCCATTTACCTTTGAATAACACCTTCCGGCGTATATATATGCCCGTTATACCGGCTGGCACTTTGTCTATCCGCTGGCGGATTTCCTTTACCAATCCGGGTTCCAGGTATTCATCTGCATCCATGCGCATCACCCAGGGTGTTTCAATTCCGCAATGATCCAATGCCCATTGAAACTGATTGGCATAATTGACCCATTTGCGCTGAAAAACCTTTGCGCCGAATCTCTCCGCTATCGCTACGGTATCATCTGTTGAAAAAGCATCTATTACGTACAGCTCATCCGTTATTTGCCGGAGATTCTCCAGGCAGCGTGCCAGGTGCAACGATTCATTAAATGTGAGTATTACTACCGCGATCTTCATCTAGCTACATTTTTCATACAGTTCTACATAAGACGACGCCAGCGTGGCATCATTGAAATCATTACGGATCTGCAAAGGGGCAGACCGTGTAATCCTTTGCCGTTGTCCCTTTTCCTGGTAAGCAGCAGTGAGCTGCGCGGTGATCGTCTCCACACTATCAATCCCCGTAATCCAGCCCAGGTCATGCTGCTGCACATACGTTGCCAGTCCTACCTGGTCGCTGATCAGCACCGGCGTGCCCGCATACAGCGATTCAATCACTACAATGGCAAAGTTTTCGTTACGGGAGGTAAGCGCAAAAAGGTCGGTGGCAGCGAGGAAATGAAATTTATCCTCACTGCCTTTCCAACCTACCCATTCGACGCTATTATCCATATCGAGCGACGCAATTAAATCTTTTAATTCAGCTACATACTGTGCATCACCGCTCCCCGCGATCTGTAACCGGTAAGGGAACGTAACCTTTGCCAATGCACGGATCAGCAGGTCCAGTCCCTTCTTGGGATCTACCCGTGAAAGAAAACTGATGGTAAATACTTCGTTCTCTGTCCGCACAAAACTTCCTTCCGGTAAATCCACCAGGTTAAATACCTGTCCGCCTTCCCAGTGGGTATTCACCTGCCGGCATTCTTTCCACTCCAGCTCTGACGATACATGCAGGTAAGTGTTCTTTAATAAACGTTTACCCATCACCGTGTGCAGCAGCTTTTTCTTCCGGTTGTTCCGCGCCGTCAGTACGTAGTCGCAGAACATGCCATGCGGCGATAGCAATGGCTTCAGCTTTTTCCATTTACAGATAAAGGAAGCGCCCATCACCAGGAAATTCCACCAGGAGTGGATATGTACTTTATCAAATTGTTTTGCATTAGACCAAACTGCTTTCCACAACGCCGGCGACACATGCGTATGATCACCGGTGATCCTTTTGAAATAGGTTACTTTCACCCCGTCCATGATCACCGTGGTATTAGCCGCTATATCCAGTTCCTTCGCACCGTTGGCAGTGGTAGTATACACTTCCACCTGGTGCCCCATTAACACCAACTGCTCCGCCAGCCGCGCTATTACTACAATAGGGCCTCCGTACACGTAGGCCGGTTTGTAGGAAGGAACAATAAAAAGTATCTTCATAAACAAGGGTTATTTATTCATTGAATCCAGTGAGTGAAAAGCATTATCCACCATCGCCGTCATGGTAAGGTTTTCTCCCACAAACTGTTTGGCATGTTGGCCCAGCCTGTTAATCTCTTCATCCGACAATTGATCCAGCACATACAGACATTCCTCCATGCTATCGAAGATCAAACCGTTGTAGCCATCCCTGATATAGCTGTATTCTACGCATTGCAATACTTCCTCGCTGCGTTTAAAAGTACATACCGGTTTACCATAGGCCATTGCTTCTACCGCTGAAAGGCCCACCCATCCTGGTTGAAAGTACAGATCCGCGATGCCAAACAACTCATGCTTGATGGTAGGATCATATACTGCCCCGAAGTCGTGCACATGTGGATAACTGCTGAAGTCCGGCTTATATTTACCTGCGCCGATAATAATAAATCCGTACTGTTCCGGATCGGTTTCCTGCATCAGCTTCTCCAGCAGATCAATACGACGGCCGGTTTCATTAAAGCGGGCGCAGTAGATCAATATGCGTTTTGAACGGATATTATACTTCTCCCGCAACGCTGCTTTATCGGGCACCTCCCGTTGCATGATCTTCTCCACTTCAGAAATAGTATTGTTTAAAGCCACTGCTTTTAAACCCGGCATTTCCTGTTGCCAGAGCGCCATTTCCTTTGGCGTGTAAAACCAGGTAGCATCGGCCAGTTGGATCATCCATTTCAATAAGCGGCTGGGCCGTTGCTCTTCCTGTACATATCTTTTCACTGAAATACCGTGTCCCCAGAGAATAACCTTTTGTTTCAGCAAAGGCTTCAGCAGCAGGATCATCCAGGTAGACAAATGCGCGAAATTGAGCATCAGCACCAGCACCTTATAATCTTTACTAAAAAAGCGCAACGGATTATATAACACAAACGGGCCTACGCTCCAGGCAGGTAATTGCTTCACCGTAGTATTGCCGGCCGACAGGTTCTGCTGCTTAATAGCATCCGCCTGATCATAACAATACAGATCGAAAGGCGCCTGCTCATTAAGCCGGTTAAAAAAATGCTCGCGGTAATGCGGTACCAGTGGCTGCAGAATGGCAATCATACCAATACATTTTTATGTGCATGAATAATACTGCTCACATCATAACCATAAATCATGCGGCGGCCTTCATGGATGGAATCAAAAGCCACCACATTACCATCGCGCTTCCAGCGTGGGTGCAAATCACAATGCAGGCCGCTGCGTGTAAAAGCCATCTGCTCCAGCGAAAAGGCTTTTAACACGCCTTCTTCCACGCCAGCCAGTAAAGGGTGTGCCAGTTGCAGGTCAGGTTTATCATCAATCATACGGTAAGTACCCAACGTAACTTTCTGTTGCGTGCTGTACTGGAAAAGAAACAGTGTACGGATCCCCTGCTGGTTGGGATAGGTATCACAAATCATCCAGTCGCGGTCTGCAGGGCAAAACATCGGATGCCCGTCTTCTGTAATAATATCCTTCGCCAGCATCGCCGGCGCCCCGTTATCCACATCTTCCAGTAACAACCAGTTGAAGGGTGCTACTGCTTTGGCTCCTTTCTCTTTTGTATATAATAATTTCTTCAGTACTTTCTTTCCTCCGGAAATCAACCCGGAAGGCATCATCTTATACAACAACGAGCCACGCAGTTTTTCGATATTACTGCCTGTTCTGCCCCAGATAGCAATGTGGGAATCATCTTTCCAGTCGAAATGACTGAGGAAACCAGTTGCCAGGCATTTCAGGTCGCTGCCGTCCACACCAATGGTCATAAGCCGTGTAGTTTCGCCACCGTCTTTCAACTTATAGCGATGCAGGAATGCCAATCGTTGCTGCGAAGGGTTCAGCAGCAGATGCGTGATATAATGATGCTGCCCCAGGGCAGGATTCATTTTATAATTGGCAGCAGCGGCGATAGACAGCAGCATTGTCTGCTCACCGGTGTATACATTATGTTTCACAATGCCGGATGTATCGGGCACGTGAACGTGTGCATACTTATCCGTAAGCCCTGTGTATCCATATCCTCCTACACGGAACAGCCGTGCATAGTCGATGCCAAAGGCGACGCCTTCGTCTGTAATCACATGGGCGGGCTGATGCAATACGCTCACACATTTACCGGCGTTTGTATCATATATCCGAGAACCCCAAACATCATCAACACGATCATTTACAATAAAAGTATCTGTATCGCCGATCCATTGCTGGCGGGCGCCCTGCGGGTAGTTGTAAGCATAGGTATCTCCCATCCGGCGGAATTGCTGCGCTGCATCGAAATAGCCGATGCCGCAGGGAATACGCGGGTCCGGTGGAACGGTGATATCCGGTGTTTGTAATGCGAGCAATTTATCACCTGCAGCATTCCAAGCTACCAGATCATGAAAACCAAAAAAGAAATGTCCTGTTCCTGCTGATAAAATAAATTCCTGCTGCATATGTTAATGTGTTGTGATGAAAGATGATTTATCCATGCACTTTTCTTTTCTCAACAAAAAAGTCTGATCATGAATTTTATTATCGATACGCCTGATCACATCTTCTTCAGATAAATAAAAACCATTCACCGCCTGCAGCGTTTTCAGCAGGTCTGTTTTTACGATATCCCTGGCCATAAACTCCGCGCTGATACGGTTGCCGGAGAGTGTTTTAATTTTCTGATGAAGAAATGACTTGCGGTAAAGCTTCACGGGTGTAGCATTGATATTATACAGATGAATGGCCGCCTGCCAGTCCATCCATTTAAATTCTGCCACGCCGCTGCCTTCTGTATGCGGGGTAGACAATATAAAGCGATGCCAGGGCACGCGTAGCGCATCGGCGAGGATAGCGCCGTGCATGGCTTCTGCAATCACATATTCCGATGCAGCGATTTCCTGTAAGGTATGCTCCACACCTTTTTCAGACCGCGGTGAGATATAATTATAGCCCAGTTTACTACAGAGCGCTTCCCAATCGAAAAACGGCACCGACTTAAAATAAGGGATCACGCTCACCTTATACTTTTTTTTCACCTTCAGGAATTTATCGAACTCCGGCAGCTGGCGGATGGCATAAGCAGCATCTGCGATATACGGGAACTGGTTATTAAACGCATAGGCAGATAATGGCCCACGCAGGAAGCGGATATCCCAGCTGCTGTTGAGACTGAAGGTTTGATGAGAGGGCCTTACACCCGTGCCGAATACGATCTTGCATTTGTCCGGTATATCCCTGAATAACGGGGAGCCATCGAACAGGATGGAGCCAATGCCCAGGAACGCTTCCGGGTCATTGATGTTGCCTTCGCCAAATAACTTGGGCCAGAGCCAACCGTTCAGGTCATCACCAAAATTGCCTTTGGGATCTTTATAATACACATAGTTCACGTTGTAGTCATTTACAGGTTAGCAATACGTAATACTTTTACTGCATCGTTACTGTTGATCCATGCTGTAAAATCAACTGCCCGTCGTTCCCAGCTGTGGGCTTCGCTGTTCACCGTTGCCGGCGCCAGTCTGCCGTTGGCCAGTTTACTGATCAATACTGCCAGCGATGCCGGCGCATTGTTATTGAAATAATATCCCTGTTGTCCGAATATTTCCAGTGGCTCGCCAATAGCGCAGGTAAACACCGGCTTTTCAAATGGCAGGTACATATAAATTTTGCTGGGGCAACGTGCCCAGTCCTGCACGGTATCATTCAGCGGGGAAATAAACGCATCAGCAGCAGTAAACCAGGAGCTGAGATCTTCTTCCGGTGCATAGCCCAGGAATTCTACCTGTGCGTCGAGCTGTTTTTCTTTCACAAAAGCTTTTGCTTCTGCCATATGTCTTCCCTGACCCAACAGCATTAACACCACATCACTTCTTTCCTTACTCACCATTTCCATCGCCTGTAACATGGTAAAGAGGCCATAGTTGCGGGTAAGCGTACCCATATAGATCAACATGGTTTTACCTGCATAAGCATCCTGCAATTCTTTCAGACGGATACGGGGCGACGCTATTACATCGTTGTTGAATGCGTAAGGCGAGTATAACACGGGCAACTGCTTGCGGAACAACTGAGCCGCTCTTTTCGTATATACGTTACAGAGATACTTACTGGCACACAGCAATCCATCTGCATACAACACCGACCAATATTCCAACGCCAGCATAGCTAACTTGCGGATGCCTTTATTATCTGGGATTCCGGAGGGTAGCTCCGAATGTTCGATGAGTATTTTCGGTTTTACGTTCAGTTTACTTTTGGAAATACGGTTACGGAAACTAAAGGAACAGAACAGCACATAGTCGGGCGCAATCTGGTTTACCAGATCCGTTTTAACCTTTACTTCTTCTCCTGCGGAGCCAGGCTGATAATAGTATACCTTCACTGCTTCGCTGCACTCCATCGCTATGCGTTTGCGGTTTTCTTCACTGTCCTGTGCAATGATGGATACCTCCCAGCCGAGCGACAGCAACGGTCCGGCCATGCCTATGGCCCGTTTCATGGTGGCAATGAATTTAATATCCCCTAGTGTAATGAAGCATATTTTCATAGCTGATGTTTTTTACCGTTTATATTTTCCCTTCGGGAGATAGCATATCAATCGTTTCATTTGTTTGTACCGCTACTTCCCCGGTGCTGGCTTCTTCCATAAAATCATAATACGCGCGTAACAACACTGCGCCAATAGCGGGTATATTAAATCTCAGTTGCTGGATGGGAGAGAAAAGAAAGGTCCATATCACCCCAATCGTCATGAGTACCAATACCGGGTACAAGGCCGTATCTGCTGCATTCCGGATGAGATAGAAACCCATTCTCAGCAGGAAGATGAATATGAGCAATACTGCAATAAATCCACCCAGTCCGCAGTTTACCCAGGCGCCCAGCAGGATCGAGTGACTGGGGATCAGGTGATCTGTTGAAGTAGCCAGTTGTTCATTCATCTCTTCATTCTGGTACAACAACAGGATCCGGTAATATTGCAGGTTATCATCTTTTGCCCAGGAACCATGACCAAACAACGGCGCATCGGCAATAGCGGCCATAGCAGCAAAGGTTTCGCCCCTGCCTGTCATGAGCAGTGATAACGGATTGTAAGGATTATCAAGCCGGTCTATTTGTTCGGAAGCATGATCCCCGCCTATTTCATGATTCATGACGGCATTTACATAACATACATAGGCAAACTGGAACAGGATAGCGCCTGCAATACCAAATACCAGCAACCGGTCGCGGGTGAGGTACATGCCACTGTTAAAGCAGTAGATGATGATAGCACCGAGGAAAAAGACCATGCCTGTTGAGCGCGAGTCGCGGGCAAAACACAACAGGCTATAGCCTAATAGCAGCGCCAGCACTGCTTTCCATTGTCCCCTGCGATATAATAGGAAAGAACAGATATAAACAGCATACGACAGGATAGGTACCATTTTAAATTTGAAGTACGACATATCCGTGTCTGCATTATCATCTGTCCAGACAATATTTTTTATAAGGGTCATGCAAAGGAAGAAGAAAATTGCCTGGTCATCTTCCAAAGTTTTAAACAGAAAAATAAAAGAGAGGATAGACATAATAATAGCCGCCCAACCCCGCATAAAATTTTCTGATGAACTATGTACAACAAACAGATCTGTAATAGCCTGGAATACAAAAAGCGCTACCAATGCAAAAATGATCTTGCGGAACATGGGATATACTTTAAAATCCCGCAGGTCAAATACAAAGGGAGTAGACAGCAGCACCATGATCTCATTGAGCTTCAACTGGCCTACCAGTGCTACATTTACGCCACTCAGCAAAGTGTACATGGCTATTTTGACCCGGTTAAACATAGGCAGGCATTTTACCGCGTACCGCGTAGTGAACAATTTGCTGCAGTCGTTCCCGGTTTACATCCAGGCTGTATTCCTGTAAAAAATCTTCGCGTAACCTGGCGCCTTTATCTGTTTCCGGATCAAACGCCAGTAAGGATTGTTTAAAGGCGGCCGGTTCATCAGACACAATAAAGTGATGGCTCTTCACACCTTCCACACCCTTACGGGTGCTGATAATTGGTGTGCTGAGCGCCATTGCTTCCAGGCATTTCAGGCGGGTACCACTGCCATGCACCAACGGAATAATTACGGCGCTGGCTACGGAGATATACCATTTCACATCATCTACTTTTCCAAATGCCACAATATTGCGGTACTCTTCTTTACCGGTAATTTGTTTCAGCGCTTCCTTAGAACCTCTACCAACCAGCCATAGATCATACTTTCCGGCCAGGTCATCATCCCACACATTTTCTATAAACCATTTAAGGCCGGCGAAATTCATATATACGCCAAAGTTAGCCGTCATCACCAACACACGCTGTTGCTTCTTGCCGGTGAAGTGATAGTCTTTTGCATCCAGGAAATTGGGAACGGTAAATACTTTCTGTTTAGGCAGGAACCGTGTATGATAGGCATTATCATCTTCACTCACTACCAGCACAGCAGCAGCCTTATTAAAGTACATGCGTTCATGCAGCTTCTCCATGCTGAACAGCTGCCACTTGCGCAGCTTATCCACAATGCTTTTTGAAGGCAGCTGCCACGTGATCATGGGCTGTGCGTTGTGAGTACCCAGGATAACAGGGATCTGTTTCTGTTGGAAATAAGAAATATAATGACCTACATAGCCATAGTCCAGGATAGCCGCTGCCAAAGGATATTCCCGGCACACCTCTTCAAAGATATTCATCACGGTGGCGGATCGCTGGAAGTATTGTTTACCCGTAATACGGGTCAGCAGGTCAAAAGGTTTTGCTTCATAAGTATAAAAAGTAACGTTAGGGAGATGGTATTTTTGCAGGTCTACCTTCTCCACATTCCGTACCACGGCAATCACCTCATAGCCGAGCTGCGACAAAGCTTTGATCAGGTAGTAGCTCCTGATCCGTTCTCCCCCGTTTTGCGGGAAAGGAGAAATGTCTGTGAAGAAAAGAATGTTCATATCTTAATTCGCTTTTAATACCACTAGCCGTGCCTGTAGTCTTGTGAAAATCCTGTTGAGTAACTGTTCCACTTTCGCAGTTTCATCGGTGGTTAACCCAATGAGCCGGATGAGGAACACAATACTGATGATACTTACTATGGTGGTAACGCCCAACCGCACAAACCCTTCGCCCATGAATAACTGCGGGATACAGGCCAGTCCGGCTGCCAGCAGTACCGGCACTATTGATTTGATGATCACCTGCCGGGTGAATACTGCCGGTGACAAGCCCGTGATAGTTTTCGCTGCCATCATACGATAGATGCCGCTTACCACTTCAATGGCTATCGCACTGATCAATACCGTAGCTGCGGGGTATCCGGCTTTCAGCAGCAACCATGCAATGGGCAAATTGAACAGCACCATTGTGCTCACCACTACCTGGTACTTTCTTATTTTCCCTACCGACTGCACCGCCACCTGTATACCGGACGACAGCTGGTTAATCAACGTAGCGATGATGATCAGGCGGCACATCATCACCGTAAAATCAGGCACCTGCTTCAGCCAGCATTGCAATACAAAAGGCATTTCTATCATCATGGGGATGGCAAAAAAACTCAGCAGGAAAAAGGAAAACTTGCTGGCAATCATGGCCAGCCGCAACATCCTCGGACGGTCGCCGCTGCCTTCACTTTTAATGATTTGTGGATTTAATGCCCGCAACATGGTAACCGAAAAGTAGCTGAGCTGTGCATTTACCTGGTTGGCGATGCCATAAGCCGCGTTTACGATGGTGCCGAAGAAAACATTCAGCAGGAGCGCAATGCCCTGGTTGCGTGCCACAAAGCTGCCGGCACCAAACATATTCCAACCTGCATAGGCAAACATCTCTTTCAAAAGATTCTTGTCGAAATACTGCCGGATGCGGATACGGCTTTCCTCATACTTCACGGCGCAATACACCTGCTTGAATACCAGCAGTAATACCGTGAGCAAGGCCATGAGTCCGCCGTATACAATGAGGCGGTCGTACGAAGTGTATTGCAGGCTGAGTGCGATCAGCAGCTTTCCTACTGATTCCACAATACCCAGTATAGCTACCATTACCATGTTCTCCTGTGCAATCAATGTAGCATCATAAGGCACGGAGATGATGGTAAAGAATGCGCTGACCACCATGAACTGAAAGATGAGTTTGGCGGCCATGGTGCGGGATGCAGGATAGTTAAGCACATGATCAAAAAGATAGCTGCCTATTACTTCAAACAGCAGCACCAATGCCAGGCCCAATACAAAGTGTAGCAGCACGCTGGAGTTAAACACTACTTTTAATTTGTGTGCGTCTTTGGTGCCCAGGTGAAAAGACATATACCGCTGCGTGCTGATGGTCATGGCCATGTTCAGAAAAGACAACATGGCAATGACCCCGCTGATCAGGTTAAACAATCCATAGTCCGCCGCACCCAGCAGGTTGAGCACCAGCCGGGTGGCGTACAAGGAAATAAAAACGGTGATCAGCATTCGCCCGTAAAGCGCTCCTGTATTCAATATCACCCTGTTCGCTACCTGCATGTTGGTTAAATTATCCGATTAAGTGTTCCAGTTGTGTAACTTCTTTCTTTGCAAACAATGCCACATCGCTGGCCATCATTTCCTTTACCAGTGCAGCCAGGTCGTAGGCAGGTTCCCATCCCAGTACAGTTTTGGACTTGGTAGGATCGCCTATCAGCAGTTCCACTTCCGTAGGGCGGAAATAGCGCGGATCGATGGCTACTACCTGCTTACCTAACGGCAACGCATATACTTCATTTGTGCAGGCGGCAACTGTTCCGATTTCTTCTGCACCGGTGCCGGTGAAGGCGATTTCAATGCCCAGTTCTGCAAAGGACATGCGTACAAACTCCCTTACTGTAGTGGTGATGCCGGTGGCAATTACATAGTCGTCCGGTGTTTCCTGTTGCAGGATGCGCCACATGGCTTCCACATAATCTTTTGCATGGCCCCAGTCGCGTTGTGCATCCAGGTTACCGAGGTACAGTTTATCCTGTAATCCGAGTGCGATGGCAGCAGCGCCCCTGGTGATTTTGCGGGTTACGAAGGTTTCTCCGCGCAGCGGGCTTTCGTGGTTAAAGAGGATACCGTTGCAGGCGTACATGCCATAAGCCTCGCGGTAGTTCACCGTAATCCAGTAAGCGTATAATTTCGCCACGGCGTATGGACTGCGTGGGTAGAAAGGTGTGGTTTCACGTTGCGGCACTTCCTGTACCAGTCCATATAGTTCGGAGGTGCTGGCCTGGTAGATGCGTGTTTTCTTTTCCATTTTCAGGATGCGCAGCGCTTCCAGGAGACGCAGTGTGCCTATTCCATCCGCGTTGGCCGTGTATTCGGGCGTATCGAAACTTACCCGTACATGGCTCATGGCCGCCAGGTTATAGATTTCATCCGGTTGGGTTTCCTGTATAATGCGTATGAGGTTGGTACTGTCGGTCATGTCGCCGTAATGCAAACGGAAGCGCACATTTTCGCTGTGCATATCCTGGTAGAGGTGATCAATTCTTTCTGTGTTGATCAGCGAAGCGCGGCGTTTTACACCATGCACCATATATCCCTTTCCCAGCAGCAGTTCTGCCAGATAAGCGCCATCCTGGCCGGTAATACCTGTTATCAGGGCTACTTTCATACGATCGTTATTTTTAGTGATAAAGAAATAAGTTATTGCATAAGGGCATTTACTGCGGTAGCGGCGGTATTGCCGATGCCGTAATAAATGAACCCGTGTTTTACCAGTTGTACGTCATCATAAATATTCCTGCCATCAAAAAGCAGCGGAATTTGCAGCAGGCTGCGCAGGCGTGGCCAGTCGGGCATCCGGAAGGCATTCCATTCCGTTACCAGCAGCACCGCATCTGCACCGGTGGCGGCGGCGTACATATCATCCGCAAAAACAACGCTGTCGCCCAGTACGTGAAGCGCTTCCTCCATTGCAACGGGATCGTATACACGAACCTGTGCGCCGGCTTCCAGCAGGCTGTTGATCAGCACCAGCGAAGGTGCTTCCCGCATGTCGTCGGTGTTGGGTTTGAAAGACAATCCCCATACGGCGAACGTGCGGCCTTTGATATCGCCATCGAAATGACGGAGCACTTTATCGGATAATATTTTCTTCTGGTCCTCATTCACTGCTTCCACTGCTTCAAGGATGCGGAGCTGATACCCGTATTCGCGGCCGGTTTGGATCAGGGCTTTTACATCTTTCGGAAAACAGGAACCACCATAGCCAATACCCGGATACAGGAAGTGTTTCCCGATGCGGGGATCGCTGCCGATGCCTTTTCGCACCTGGTTAATATCCGCACCCACCAGCGTGCATACGTTGGCGATATCGTTCATGTAGGAGATCCTGGTGGCCAGCATGGCATTGGCTGCGTACTTGGTCATCTCCGCGGAGGCGATATCCATAAAAAGCAGCGGGTGTCCGTTTAACACAAATGGGCGGTATAATTGTTCCAATACTTCGCGGGCATGGGTGGTACTCACGCCGGCGACTATACGATCCGGTTTCAGGAAATCATTTACCGCAGCGCCTTCTTTCAGGAACTCCGGGTTGGAAGCAACATCGTAATCAATAATCAGCTGGCGGGCCGACAGGCTTTCTTTTACAGCACGGTTCACACGGGCGGCGGTACCAACCGGCACAGTGCTTTTAGTCACCAGCAGGAGGTAATGCTCCATGTGCTGCCCTACTTCATGCGCTACCTGTAATACATACTTCAGGTCGGCGCTGCCATCTTCTCCCGGTGGTGTGCCTACGGCAATGAATACTACTTCTGCACCGGGCAATGCGCTGGCCAGAGAGGTAGTGAAGGAAAGACGGCCGCTCGCCTGATTACGCATCACCATTTCAGGCAAACCGGGTTCATAAATGGGTAATACCCCTTTCTGAAGCCGCGCTATCTTTGCTGCGTCCACATCAACGCAGGTAACACTGGTTCCCACTTCAGCCAGGCAGGCGCCGGTAACCAGTCCAACGTATCCTGTTCCTACAATGACTACTTTCATACCACTGGTTTTTAAGGTTGTAATTTGAACTGATCCTGTTGCAGGAAATCCCTGTAAGCCATTACCAGCCCTTCTTTCAGGCTGATGCTATGTTTCCATCCCAACCGGTGTAGTTTTGACACATCCATCAGCTTGCGTGGTGTGCCGTCAGGTTTGGTAGCGTCAAAAATGATTTCTCCTTCATAGCAAACCACTTCCCGGATATATTCTGCCAGTTGTTTAATGGTGAGGTCTTCTCCTATCCCGATGTTCACCGGTTCCTTTTCGCTGTAATGCTGCATGAGGAATACACAGGCATCTGCCAGGTCATCTGCAAATAAAAATTCCCGTTTAGGCATTCCCGTGCCCCATACGGTTACCGATGGCTTCTGATTCACTTTCGCTTCATGAAAACGGCGGATCAGCGCCGGTAATACGTGTGCATTTTCCGGGTGATAATTATCGCCGATGCCAAACAGGTTAGTGGGCATTACGCTGGTAAAGTTGCAGCCATACTGATCGCGGTAAGCTTCGCATAATTTGATGCCGGCTATTTTTGCAATCGCGTAAGGTTCGTTGGTTTGTTCCAGTAAACCTGTCAGTAAGAAGCTTTCTTTGATAGGCTGCGGCGCCATGCGCGGGTAAATGCAGGAACTCCCCAGGAACTGCAACTTGGTAACGTTGTGTTTCCATGCCGAGTGGATTACATTGGCGGCAATCATGAGATTATCGTACAGGAACTCCGCGCGGTAAGTATTATTAGCGTGTATGCCGCCTACTTTGGCAGCTGCCAGGAATACATAGGCCGGCTTTTCTTTCGCAAAAAATTCGTCCACTGCTGCAGCGTTCCGTAAATCCAGGCTGCCGGATGTGCGGGTAATAATGTTCTGGTAACCTAATGTTTCCAGTCTCCTTTTAATAGCACTTCCTACCATTCCGCGGTGGCCGGCTACATATATAAGATCGTTTGCCTCCATACGTGTTGATTGATTGTGTTTATGTTTAGAGCAGTTCCGGGCGGTTTTCCCTCACCCATTGATGCAGTTGTTTAATATCCTGTCCGCTTCCTTTTTGCATGATCAGCAGTGCGCTTTCCGTGTTCACCACTACCATATTTTCCACGCCCACCAGTGCCACCAGTTTATCTTTCCCGATCACCATACTTTTATGGGGATCGCTTTGAATAAATACCGCCTGGTGATTCCTGTACTGGTAATGTTGTGAAAGTGCGTCTGCCAGTGCTTCATAGCTGCCTACATCGCTCCAGTCCATTTTGCTTGGCACTACTTTTACGATGCTGCTCTTTTCCAGCACCGCGTAGTCGATGCTGTCTGATGGTATCGCTTCCATGCTTTCTTTCGACAGCACGCCGGTTTGTTTCCATTCTTCCGCGGCGATGGCAGCAGCTTCGTAGATAGCAGGTGCATGTTTCTGCAGTTCCTGCAGCATGATGCGTGCTTTGCAACAGAAGATGCCGCTGTTCCAGAGAAATCCTCCGGCGGCCAGCATGGCTTCTGCCACGGGGCGGTCGGGTTTTTCCACAAAGCGGAGCACATCATGACCTGAATAGCTGATGTAGCCGAAACCCGTATCCGGGCGTGTAGGCACCAGGCCGATGGTAACGATATGGTTACCCGCAGCCAGCAGACCGGCTGTTTCAATAGCCATGGCGTACCGGTCGGGCGTACCTATGAGGTGATCGGCGGGTGTGATGAGTAATATTGTTTCCGGCTCTGCGGTGAAGGCTGCCAGGGCAATAGCGGCAGCCGTATTACGGCCTACCGGTTCTGCCAGGCATACCGGCGCCGCTGCACCTGCCTGCATTAGTTGTTCCTGAACAATTTCCGATTGTTGTTCATTGACGATTGCCATTACTTTGTTACAGGCAAAACGGTTGCGCCGGAAAGCAAGTTGTAAAAGACTATAGCCGTCGAACAGGGTGAGTAACTGCTTGGGCGTTTGTTGGTTGGACAAAGGCCATAACCGGGTGCCGGAGCCACCGCAAAGAAGAATGTGCTGCATCATAGGATGATTGGTTTATGGTCAGTAATGATGTCCGTTCACCGTTTTATGGCCGGTGATCACCGTCATTTCCCTGGATGGCACGGTTGCTACAAGCATACAGCCCAGGCTATTGAGTTCCACTTTCACGCGGTTACGACTGATCTGTAAGATCCTGGCGGACGAAGCAGGACGATCCTCCTCTTCCTGTGCTTTTATAGGAAACTTTTCTACAGATACATCTTCATAATCACGGAGAAAATGGCGGATGAGTGCTATTTCGTGATCCGGTATCACCGCCGGTTGCCCCAGCCAGTACACGAAGTTGACCACGTTGTCTGTTTCTTTTACCACCCAGCTCCTGCTTTCAGGAATGTGTACGAATACGTAGGATGGAAAAAGAGGTTCCTGGATGATCTTACGGGCACGCACCAACGGTTTAGCGGGAACGTAGTGTTCCACCTTCTTACGGGTGAAAAGGTCTGCCACTTTTTTTTCGCATTTTGGCCGGGTATATACCGCATACCAGACCGGAGGCTGTTCATTAAACATAGAAGCCGGTTTTAAGGTGATCGGATAGTTTTTGCAGAATTTATAAAGGCAGGAGCGGGCATTATTCGCCCTTTGTTTATTTATATTTTCGACTATAGCTGGCTGCAGTTACTTTACACTGCGCCTGAATAATCCGGGTTTCTTTGTTACTTCCGTGTATCCGTATCCGTTAATGTCACCATATCCGGATCCGTAACCGTATCCTGCTACACCTTGTCGTTTGATACCGTTAAACACGATGTTTAGTTTTCCTAATTCTTTATTCTGATACAACTCTTCAATTAATTTAAGATAATGTTTCGGGGTCCGCTGATGACGTACCACATACAGGGTAGCATCGCAATAGGGCGCTATCAGGCGGGCATCGGTTACCAATCCAACGGGGGCGGAGTCGATGATAATATAATCGAACCGTTCTTTCAGTTCATTCAGTAATCGCTCCAGTTCACCATTCAGAATAAGTTCACTTGGGTTTGGCGGCATAATACCGGCCGACAACAGATAGAGGTATTCATTGTCTCCTACGGGTTGCAATATCTGCTGCAATGATGCTTTTCCAACGAGATAGTTGCTGATACCCGGATCGGCGCGCATGTTCAGCATTTTGCTGACCATTGGTTTCCTCAGGTCAAATTCCAGCAACACTACTTTCTTTTTTGCGAGTGATAAGCTCATTGCCAGGTTAACGGATATAAAGCTTTTTCCTTCACCGGATATGGAAGAAGTGATCAGTAATGTTTTGCGATCGCCGTTTAAACCGATGTAAGACAGGGATGTTCTTAATGCCCTGAACTGTTCTGCCACGGCGGTTCTGCTGTTATTGGACATCACGATGGCATCTTTGCTGTCGTGGTACATTATTTCTGCTGCAATAGGCGCCGTTGTTACTTTCTCAATATCTGCGCGGAACATCACTTCGCGGTTCATCATATCTTTCAGTGACACAAATCCTGCTACCAGTGCAAGGGCTGTGAGTATTGAAATACCGAATACCATTGGTTTCTGCGGACTGAAAGCATATGCTGCAGCTTCTCCCGCATCTACCACGCGGCTGTCGGACACGGCAGCCGCGTATGCCAGTGCGGTTTCTTCTCTTTTCTCCAGCAGGAAGGTGTAAATATTATTCTTGATCACCTGTTGCCTGCTTACTTCCAGCAATGCTTTTTCTTTTCCGGGTACGCTGCGGATGATGCCCATGTTGCGGCTGTTTTCTGCCTGCAGGCGTGTTAAGCCGGCCTGCAGGTTAGCGCGCAGGCTCCCGATATTTTCCATGATAGCGGGTTTCAGCCTTTCTACCTGCCGGTTCAAACTTGCCAGCAGCGGGCTGTTTTCGCCGGTGGTTTTGCGTAGTCTTTCCAGTTGTAATTCTGTTTCAGATAACTTGCTCACCAGTTCCAGCAATACCGGATCTGAAAGCCCTAATGTACCGGGTACAATATTGCCTCCCGGGTTCTGGCTCGTAACATATCTTTCAATGGCATCCAATACGGAGATCTGCATGTTGGCTTCACTGATCTTACGGTCGTTCTCCTGCACACCTGCCAGGAATATTTTGCTTTGTTCACTGATGTCTACAATCCCCTGGGAAGTTTTGAAGTGTTCCACTTCCGTTTCCGCCTGGCCCAGTTCCGCACTTACAATACGCAGGCGTTCTTCCACGAAGCGCATGGTGTTGGCAGAAGTTCTGTTCTTATCTTCCACAGCGGCCTGGCTATATACCCGGATCAGTTCATTCACAATATCTTCCCCGCGTTCCGGCGCTGCATCGGTGTATTCAAGATCCACTACGCTGCCGGCTTTTGCGGCGGGCATAATTTTCATGGTGCCAAGGATGATCTGCATCCAGGTTTTTTCATTCATGATATGCAGTACATAACCGGCGGTAGTATCTGTATGCCTGGCTTTTGCCTGGATGAGCATTTTTCCCCAGCGTGTTTGCACGGTATCGTTCAGCGGATATTTTTTACCGTCGATGGCTACACGCTTTTGTACAGGATCGTATGTAAAAGGCCAGTTGCCGGTAGAAGCCAGCTGGATAGATTCCGGTTCCAGGAAGGTAAATTTCACCGGGCTATCTTTATAAAGTACAACGTCTCTTATTTTTCCTTTTTCTATTACTTCTCCATAAAGATTCAGGTTCCTTACCACTTCTTTTGTGAGGGTGCGTGATTTCAGGATTTCTATTTCGTTTTCCATCACCGTTTTGCTGCCGCCCATCAGGTCGAGCGACTGCAGCATATCGCTGGCGCCGAGTCCGTTGGTGGCTTCCTGTACCAGGAGCACGCCGGAAATTTTATACAGGGGAGTGGCATAACGGAGATAAAGGAAAGCTGCTAACAGTGCGATTACTACGGCTCCTGCAAAGAAAGGCCAGTATGGCAGATAGCGGGAGCGGATGATAGTAAGCAAACTCTGAGGCGCTTCCGTGTGCTGGGTTTTATGTCCGTTAACTTTTTGCATAACCTAATTATTAATAACTAACCGGTCCAGGATAATAACGAGTAATGAGAGACTGCTGAGAATAATTGGCAGTACCTGCCGCGAACGATCAGCCGTCGCTACTTTTGACTTATTGGGTTCTACATATAGGATATCATTGGGTTGCAGAAAATAATAAGGAGAATTCAGGATACTTTTGTCGTTCAGATCGATGCGTCGTATAATCCGCTGCCCGTCTATCTCCCGGATCAACAGGATATTATTTCGTTTACCGAACACCGTTATATCCCCTGCCATTCCCAATGCTTCAAGGACCGATATTTTTTCGTTGGTTACGTTTACTACAGTTGGTTTATTCACCTCTCCCAGTATGGTTACGCGGTAGTTGAGAAACCGTATGCTCACCACCGGATCTACCAGGAGCTTTCGTTCAATGAGCTGATCATGCAGGTATACGGTAAGTGCTTTTTTGGTGAGGCCTGTTACTTTTACGGGACCCAGTACGGGGTACTGTATAAATCCCTGTTCATCTACCAGGAATCCTCCCAGCATAGCGCCGGCTCCTGCGTTGGCGCCACCGGCGCCGGAAGCGGAGGTCATGTTGGATACATTATAAATGATCACATCCTCCGGATTAAGACTGCTTACATTAATCTGCAGTATGTCGTTCTTTTGGATACGAGGGTCAAAACTGCTATCTGATGGTAATAGCACCGTATCTCTCACATCATTGAAATAAACAGCATTTTTGGTTGACACGCACGAAGTAAACAAACAACTTAAGCATAGCAATCCCAATCCTATCCAGGTTAAGCAGGCTTTCAATATCATCGATATGGCATTTAACATCATCACTTACACTGACCGTTCCTCTCAATACAATATTACTTCAGAACGGGGTGGTATTCAATTACTCACTACAGTATAAATTGGGATGATTGGTATGGTGTCCTTACTTATTAAAGTAGTTTACCGCTCACAGCCATCGACATATCAAATAAATTTAAAATTTAAATAATTTACTTGGATAAGGATAAAAAATAGAGTGCTGAATAAATTATTTGATAAAATTTTTGAGATTAACTCAGATTTGGTTGAAACGTTCAATTTAAAATATACTTTTTTCAGATGTTGGTTCACAGTGAATACTGTCACAAACAGTTTGGCTGCCATTTCCTTATATGAGTAACCCTCCTTCAGCAAAGCCACCAGTTCATACTCCCTGCGGGTAAGCTTGTCTTTGATGCTTTCCAGCGGATCCTTATTGATATGAGTAATGAGCAGGTGTGCTGCGCGCGGAGATAAAGAAGCGCCGCTTTGCACGGTATCCATCACCGACTGATAGATATCGCTGAGACGGCTGGATTTAATAACATAACCGCTCGCGCCGTTTTTAATGGCTTCAATAATATACTGCTGCTCTTCATGACCAGACAGTACAATCACCTTTGTGTCGGGATACAGCCGCCTTACTTCGCGGAGCCCTTCAATACCGGATATACCAGGTAAAGTGATATCCAGCAGGATTACTTTTACATCAGGATAAGTAACGGGTAAGGCCATGAATTCCTCTATCGATTTACAGGCAAACATAACCTTACACTCCTGGAAGTCTTCCAGGAATTCACGGTAATTACTTAGCAGAAAATGGTTGTCTTCAATGATTCCAATGTTGATCATGGCTAAACGGGGGGTATGGTACTCGAAATGATATGGTTTAATAAAATAATCTGATAGTAAATATAGTCTGAAAAATGATAGCTGGTTAGTATGATTTTTTACACATATGTTATCAGCTTATATACAGATAAAAACAAAATAAGGCATCTTCATAAAACAAATTATAATATATTCTATATAAATAAATTCACAGTCTATGTTAAATAAAAGTAACCAAAACGGACTTTTTTAAAAATATAGATAAGTTTCGTATATTGTGTACATAACCATTTGCGCTCCTAACCCGATATCCTTCGAAATAGAAACCTTATTTAAGAATCAACCAAAAAAAGAGTATGCTGAACCATATCAAAAGGCATGCAGGTGGCCAAAAATCATTACTGGAAATGCGATCGGATTTTATTGCAATGGCTACACATGAATTTAAAACACCGATCAGTGCCATCTCGTCCTCCATAGAGTTACTGGAAACCAAAATGCAGAGAGATGAATTGATGTTACCGTTTTACGAACGCAATTTGTCCCGCATTAAGGAAGAAATAGACATTTTAAGCAGCATGGTAGATGACATCCTCGCTACCGGCAGCATGGTAGCCGGCAACCCTGTAACACAACCGGAAGAAACAGCCCTACCCATTTTTGCCAGTATGATCCGGCAGCAATATTTCAGCAACCGTGCCGACCAGCGGGAACTCCGCATCAAAGTATCCGGGCGCCCGCGTAATATCTATATCGACAGAAGCCACCTGGCGGGGATACTCACCAATCTCATCAGCAATGCGTTTAAATACTCTTCCGGGGATCCACTGCTGGGCCTGCATTTCCGGAAAAACCACCTCTGCATCAAAGTAACGGACAATGGCATCGGTATACCGGAGGCGGATATACGCTTTTTATTCACTCCTTTTTTCCGGGCAACAAACGCCCGCAGCAAAGAGGGCACCGGCCTGGGCCTGGCCATTGTAAAATCGTATGTTGCCGCCAACAACGGACACATCAGCGTAACCAGCGGTAAAAATGGTTCTGTCTTCTCGGTTACCTTTAATTATTAACGGAGCAGCATCACCGTTCCTTTCAATACATGCTGTTCACTACGGCTATCCGTATACGTACATATGTATACATACGCCTGCACTCCCGCCGGCATGCCTTTAAAATTCCCGTCCCAGCCCACTTCGGGCGCATTGCTCATAAACACCAAAGCTCCCCACCTGTCGTATACCCGCAACCGGTAGTCGTGAATAACGTCGTATACTTTCGGACGAAACAAATCATTCAACCCGTCGTTGTTCGGACTGAAAGCACCCGGCATTACCACCGTACAGTTTTTCCAGGGAGATTCCACCTTAGCAGTTACACCGGCGCTGTAATCATGTGCATCCATTATTTCCGCTATATGCGTACCCGCCGCAAGCCCGGGGAACACGCTGTCTGTTTGCCATTGCCCGTTATCCAGCCGGTACCGGTAAGGCACCGCGCCACCGGTTACGTGCAGCATAATGCGGCCATCAGCTACTTCCCCGCAGCTGCAGGGCTTTACACTGGCCTGCACTGCGGGCGGTATCAGCGGATCAATGGCAGAAAGATTGTCCATCAGCAACGCTATTCCATACATACTTTTGTTGCAGGGCGTTGTTGGGTAAGCCCAGAACGAAATATAAGCATGACTGCGGTGCGGTCTGAATATGGCATGATAACGTTTCCAGTTTTCATGGATAAAATTACCGGACGACCATAACAACTCAGCAGTATCTCCCGGTGCATTACCTCCAAAGATTGCCAGGTTGCCATAACAGGCCGGGTATAAATAGTAAAGTGTAAAGGCCAGGTCGAAGCTTAATATATAAGTGCTGTCCTGTTTTAACGGGGCAGACAACTTCTGGGCAATACCTTCCAGGAATCCTTTTCCACTATGCACACCTATATAACTATTACCTGCCGAAGGAGCCAGCAGGATCTCAAAAACGCCCGGCTGTGTATCCGGCGTACCATTAGCTACCATCCAGCTTGCAGGAACCAAACCTTTCCCGGTACGGCCTTCCAGTGAAGGGTTACTTAAGGGTATCTGCTGTGCCTCCGCCGGCGCGCACACAGCCAAAAACAGCCAGCAGCATAGTATTCCGTATATAACTGTGAGATCTGAAAACATGCCGCTCATTTACCGCATTAAAATTACCGGTTATATAGATGATGACATATACTTATACGAGTAGTTTGTCTTCCTACTTTTCTTTTGTTTTATTTGCCTGAAAAAATATCTTTGCCCACGAAAAAGCCCCGGCACACGATTGTGCCATCGTTTAATCCGAAAAACACTTATCATGAAAAGATCCGTACTGTACTTAGCCCTGGGAACCGCCCTTCTCACCACGTTTGTGTCATGTAATGAAACTGGTAAAAAAGACAGCAACGCAGCGTACGAAGATAAATCTGCATCTTCGGCAAATGACGTAATTGAGTACACCAACCTGATTGTAGACCTGTCTAACAAAAATTCCGACTACGTAGAGCGGCTGGTTAATAACGCCGACCGTGTAACCGAATTGCTGTCTCGCAACGGCAATCCTGCCTTCCTCAGCAGTATCATCAAACCCATTATGATCAGTATGATCAGTCATGGAAAGGTGAAAGTGGAAGAACCGGTAGATGCCTTAAATAAGGCAGATCAACAGTTTTTTAAAGAAAAGGTAGCCAGCTTCAAAGGCTCGTTCGACAAGTTAAAAACTACGTACGCCCAACTGGATGATTACCTGAAAGCACAGGACTATAAAGACGATAAAGGCGCAAAGGGCCTGGCACTGGCAGATTCTATCCGCAACAACGCCCAGGTATTTTTTGAACAGAAAGCCGTCCTGATGAAAAGAGTAAGTGAAGTAGCAGATGCCAGTGAGGCGATCATTCTGAAAGACAGCCCCATAAAAGAATATGTACTGGCTATGAAAGCAGATATGCAGTCGGTACGCGATTACATTAACCTGCTGGGAGAAGGCGGTGCAGACTTCGCAAAGATCAGCGACAAAGCACAGGCGGCCTATGATGCATTGGAAAAAAGCCAGGCAGCGCATGCCGGTATAGATATGGCCAACGCAGCAAAAGAAAGCAAAGACGGATACTACAAGAACTTCTACGATAGCTTTCATCAGTTCCTGCTGACAGCAAAAAGGATCATGCGTGACGCCAGGGAAAAAGGCGAAATGACCGACAGTCAGCTCGAAAGCCTCGACAGCGCGCTCGATACCATGATTGGCAGGTACAACAGCTTCACAAAATAAAATAACAATGGGTAGATATCCAGCGTGGATATCTACCCATTTATCTTAGCGGTGACTATTTCTTAAATACTTCTTCCAACTTCTTCTCTAATTCTTCTCCGCGTAAATTCTGTGCGATTATTTTCCCACTGCCGTCAACAATAAAGTTGGCAGGAATACCTGAAATACCAAACTCCAATACAGGAGCACTTTTCCAGCCTTTCAAATCTGATACGTGTGTCCACGTTAGTCCGTCTTTACCTACCGCTTTCAGCCAGGCTTTTTTATCAGTATCCAGTGATACACCGAGAATATCAAAACCCTGATCATGGAAGCGCTGATATGCTTTTACTACGTTGGGATTTTCTGCACGGCAGGGCCCACACCAGCTGGCCCAGAAATCCACCAGTACTATCTTCCCTTTAAAGTCGGTCAACTTCACCAGCTTACCGGTGCTATCAGGCAGCGACATTGCCGGACGGGCGCCCACGCTCATCTTAGCGTGTTTATCCATCGAGGCTTTGATGGCCAGGCCGTAGTCTGTTTTCTTTGCCGCGTCGGTCAGCAGTTTATAGGCAGCCGCCGCTTTTTCCGGATAAGAATAATTGATATACCTGTCCACGATCACAAATGCGGCCATTGGCGAACCGGGATAACGCTTTACAAAAGCGGTAACAGCGCTATCCAGTTCTTTATCCAGAGCAGCCAATCCGGCTGTTACGGCCTTTTTCTCCACACTGTCTTTGCTTTTCTCTGCCGCATCCGAACGCTGATATAATTTGCCTGCCTTCTGCCGTATTGCTTCCCATGTTTCTGCCCATCCGGTGTATAAAGGCTGATTTGCCGAACCGGTTATTTTTGCGGCGCCCATAGAATCCTTATAGGCGGTAATGGTGATAGTGTTGTTTTCCAGGAAAAACGATATCCCATTATATTTTGAAGCGGCCGTCCATATCGAATACAATTGCGGTGAGCCCACCTTTCCTTTAAACGTAAATTTCCCGTTCTTCAGCACAGTGGAATCCGGCTCATGACCGGGCAGCATAAAAGTATTCAGGTATACTTTACCGGTGTCCTCTCCGTGGATAACGCCATTAATCGTATAGCCTTTACCGTTCTGTGCCTGTACCGACAGTATACCAATAGTGGCTGCCAACAAGGCGATTGATTTCTTCATATTAATAGTGGGTTTTGATGGTTATGCTGCTTTATAGGTCATGCTTACAATTTTGCCAAAACCTGTGAATACCTTTACATTCTGAAAATCGCCCAGGGGACTGATCCTGTAGCGGTACAATTTTCCCTCCGTACCGTTCCAGGTGCCTACCATTACATCGTCGCCGGTACATTGGAAGTAAGTCACCTGCTCTCCTGCTGCAATGGCCTTAATGGCCCTTGCTTTGCCAGAGGGAATATCATACAGGTAAATGTTGCCATTAACGAGAAAATAGATCTGCTGTAATTTTTTGGAGCTGGTCATTTTAGTGAAGGCTGCCAGTTCAGGAGCATCGCCCGTGATCAGTTTTTTTCCGACGGTGGGGTCCGAGCGGTTGCCATCTATCTGATATAAATAATAATTACTGTTATCCTTAAAGATAGCATTATTCAGGAAAGGCGCATTTCCCTGGTCCATTGCAAGGAGATCCATCCCGATGTTACGCATATCAAAGTAACTACCCGGCTCCGGTGCGCTGAAAGCCACCAGGGAAGGGATCAGGGAAGCACCCGACAGGTATACAAAGCCTTTGCTTTTTGTATCAAAAAAGATAGCGGAATAAGGTGTTTTTTCACCGGTGTAGGGTTGCGGACCGACCCCTACATAAGAAGAAAAATAATAGTTATCGCCTTTGCCTCCCGGGAAAGGAAGTGTATTCATATATTTTACATCTCCCGGAAAACCTCCGGCAACACGTACATTCAGAAGACCATCGTTAATCATGATATTCGTCCCGTCATCGATTTGTCTGAACTTTTGCGGATGGAACACTGGCGGTGTTTCCCAGAACCAACTGGTGTAGTCTGTGAGTTTTGTCATTTCTGTATACTCCAGTTCTATGGCGTTATCAGCGCCAAACATCCACACCGATTTAGCGCCATAAAAGTTAGTGGTAGCTACCTGCACCGGTGCATTCAGTACATAGTCTTTATTCAGTTCTGTGAAAATATGATGGAAGGAGGTATCTGTGTTCAGGATGATGCTCATATCTGTTTTACCGGCTACATCTTCCATTACCAGCCATCCTTCGCTGAAGCGGTTAATGACTTTCAGGTTGAAGAACTTAAAGTAAGAAACACCGGAGGCTTTCACGGTTACTTTATAAATGAGCCTGTAAATGCCAGGTTTCACACGGATAGCCTGGTGAAGGTAACGGGTGCTGTCCAGGATATATACCGGGTAAGCATCTTCCGAATCATTCTGGTGGATGCTCCATTCATATACCAGTCCATCTTTGTCTGACGGTAAAGCCTCTTTAATATCGGGCCTCACAGTTAATGTATCAAACTGCAGTACGGCATCTACTGCGGTGGTATCAGAGATACTCAGCACATTAATAGGAATAATATCTTTATTGCTCCTGTCTTTCAGGCAACCGGACAGCGTAAGCATTACCAGCATTAAAACACATAACCAATTATATACTGACAATTTCATATTGCAACTTTTAGGATAAAGAAATAAGAATGCAGATTAAATAGCAGGAAAAGTAACCCGGTTGCCATTTTCATCTATCAGCGGTCCGTTTGTATTTTCGTACCTGATCAGTTCTACACGCATCTTTTGCAGGATAGACATGATCTCCGAGAATTGCGCGCCTGTTCCCATTGTGATAGCGGTGGTACCTAACCGCGATACCATGAACTGATGCTTGGTGAGTGAATAGGCACCGTAGAAGAAATCGCTCCAATCGGCGGGCTTCAGCAGCATATCCGTTATCCTTATCTGGTATTTAAGGCTGTTGGCGAATCCTGCGGCAAAGTCATCGGAAGAGGCTATACGAAAATAAACAGAGAACACTTTATCTTTCATATCCGGGGTACGGAAAAGGTATACCGGGAACTTTATAGCATATTCACCTGCTTTTATAACGGCAGGGCCTATATCAAAATGTTTTCCTTTCACGGCGGTAGAGCTGTCTGCTATTACCAGGTTAAATTTCCTGTCGGCATCAGTGGCCAGCCCGGTGATCCGGATATTGAGGTACACGGTATCTCTCAATACGGTATCTGGTTTTACCACAAATGTGTAATTGATACTATCGGGCAATACGAAATCCCGGGAGAAGTAGATAGCAGGCGGTTCTTTGTACATCAGCCGCTCTTCTTTTCCACATGCACTTATCAGCAGGTATAATATGGCTGTTGCTATCAGCCGGTTAATATTTTTCATGTTTAATGATTTAAAGAGATGCAGAGATGATTACTTTCCAAACTCGATTTCCTGGTTAGGCAATGGCAGTACGTACTGCGTATTATTGATGGTACCATTGAGGGCACCTTCAATTTTAGCCAGATTTAACCGTTTGTAATAATAGAAGAGTTGGCCTACGCAGATAAAGTCCCTGCGGTATTCTTTAAATATTTCATTCTGCAAAGCAGCAGCATCCAGTCCTGCCTGTAGTTCTATAATGTTCCTGGCGGCACGGATCCTGTTCAGCCATTTGAGTCCTTCAGCAGGAGACGGCTCGCTTTCTGCGGCGATGTAATACATTTCTGACAGGGAAAGCACCGGTATTCTTTTCTTTAGTGACTCCCTGTTTTCATCTACCTGCCAGAGCTTACTGGGGAAGATAATACCATTGCTTACGCTCCACAGGCTATTACTTACAAAGCGGATGTCGGTGCTACCACCTGCTGCGGTTTCAAACACGGCCTTTCTGCGTTCTTCCGTGATCGTAAATTTCTTATACATTTTATCACCGGTGGCCATCATGAAATAGCTGCTCACGGGGTCTCTCAGCTTAGATACATAGATAGAGAAAATGTGTTCCGGTGTAAAGGTCCTGTTGAGATCAGCAGCATTGGTTGTTAATTCACCGGAAGTAATAAAGCGGAAATTATTGCTGGCAATTACTTCTTTTGCATAAGCCAGTGCCTGTACTTTGTTGTTATTGTAGAGATATAATCTTGCCAGTAATGCTTTTACCGCCCAATAGTTCATGCGGTTGCTGCGGAAGGCGAGAAAGTCGTCGTTACCGCCGGGGTTGCTCATTTGCGGATATACTTTCAGCAGCGTTTCTGCTTCTTTCAGGTCTTTTTCACATAATGCAATCACCTCGCTTACTGTCAGGCGCGCCTGTGGTGTTACCGTAAAGGCTGTCATATAAGGAATGGCAGTGGCAGTAGCATCTGATTTAGGAGAAGGCGCGTATAAGCGCAGCAGATCAAAGTGTATAAACGCCCGCAACGCCAGCGCTTCACCCTTGATAATATTATAGTTATCTGCTGTAAAGACTGATTTTTTACTGTCGATGTTTTTCAGGATATAATTTGTTTGCGCGATGGTAGCATACATATTACTCCAGATGTTGTTGATGATGTCTGTTATACCGGCATTGCTATACTGGTAGGTAGCGGCATAGAAAAAGTCGTGGTCTATTTTCGTGGTATTGTCGTATCCCTGCGACAGCACTTCCAGGAAACTGAAAGTCAGGTTACCACCGTAGAGTTGCCCGTCTGCTGCTTTCTGATAGCTGCCATACAGCGCATCTTTGAAACCCTGTTCGGTAGAAAACTGTTCTGATTCCTTGATTTCGGTTTTGGGTCTTACATCCAGCCATTTCTTGCAGGAAGTAAGTGTGAGTGAGGCGACGGAAGCCACCAGGAAAAATATATTGCGTAGATGTTTCATGTTCAGATCCTCTTAAAATTAAAAAGTGGTTTGTAACTGTAAAGTGAAGCTGCGGCTGAAAGGATAATCCAGTCCTCTTTCCCGCTTAATGCTGGACCACCAGAACAGCTGGTTGGTGAAGAGGGTGATTTTGGTATCGTGCAGGCGTAACCGTGCGTTCTGCGCATCACTTAAGCGGTAATACAGCGAGGCGCTTTCGAGGCTCAGCCAGTCGTCTTTCTGTACAAAGCGGGAAGTGGCATAGGTGATAGTGTTAATAGTATACCCGTTATTATCCACAATACCTTTATAAAAAGTTACGTCACCTGGTTTTTTCCAGCGCTCTTCAAATACGCGGCGGTCCACATTAAATCTCATGTCAGCGCTTTCTACCCTGTCAACCAGTGTTTGATTGTAGGTATAGCCGCCAAACCGGTACCGGAAATAGAGATTTACCCCAATGCCTCTTTTTTCAAAATTGGTTCCGAAGGTTCCTTCCAGTGTGGAGCGGGCATCTCCTACTATTACCTGGTCCAGCGGATCATACACGGTAGTAGTGGTCCCGTTGCGGGTACGGAAAATTTCCCTGCCGGTAGAAGGATCGATGCCCAGCGATGGTACTGCCCAGATGGCCGTGGTGCTGCGGCCTTCGGCAAACCGGGCCAGCGGTGTGGTGCTGAGTGAGTCTGTATTTCTCTTGTTTAACTGTTCGAGGGTATTGGAGATTTTTTCAATTTTATTCTGCACATGGAATCCGTTGGCAAAAACGGACCAGCTGTCGCGGTTACGCGAATTAGAGAAAATGGTATAGCGCAAATTTACTTCATACCCTTTGCTTACTACGTCGCCCATGTTATCCATATACATGGAAAACCCGGTAGATGGGGCGGTGGTGATAGATACCACGGAGCCTTTTGTTTTCTCTTCAAAATAGTTGGCGCTAATATCCAGTCGTCTGAAAAAAGTACCGTCAATACCAAAGTTGCTTTTGGCAGTTTGCTGCCAGGCAAGATTAGGGTTGCCAAAACCCAGCAGGGAGGTACCGAGGTGATATAAATAGTCCTGGTCGGTATAATACTTACTGGTAGTAAGACCGAGGTAGCTGGCAAAATTGGAGGAGCCGGTATAACCATACGAGTAGCGGAGTTTCAGCCGGTTGATAGCAGTACTGTTTTCCAGGAATTTTTCTTTATGAAGATTCCATCCGCCTCCTACGCTCCAGAAAGAGGCAAAGCGTTTGTTGGCGCCAAACTGGGAAGAACCATCCAGACGGTAGGAAACATCCAGCAGGTAGCGGTTATCGTATGCGTAACTCACGTTGGCGAAATATCCCAGCAGGCGGGTAAGTCCTTCTCCGCCGAATGGCCGCGAACCCGCTTTATAGCCGTTTCCCAATGTCACCTGGTCCAGTTTATCATTCGGGAATCCGTTGATAGTATAGGATTCTGAAGTAAGTTTATCCTGGCGCAGGGTAGTACCCACTGACCCGAAAAACATATGTGATCCGAAGGATTTGTTCAGGTCGATGGTGAAAGCTCCATCAATCGTGTTCCTGAAGCCATAACCTTTGGTGTAAGATCCTTTTTCATAATAGCGTTCCACGGGAATACTATCGAAGGCCGTATGCTGGGCCGGGAGGAACCTGTCGCCCCCGGTGGTGGTGCGCTGATAGGCAAAGCGGCCGGTAAAGCGCAGCCATTCTTTTGCCTGCCACTGTGCAAAGAAGTTGTTGGTGATATTTTGCTGCCTGGACTCGTCTACTGTATGCAGCGACACATTATAAACCGGGTTCAGTTGTGAAGCCAGCCGTGCGTCATCAAAGAAGCGGATATCTTCCAGGTAGTATTTGGGATTACCGTTCGCATCGTAAGGCGACCAGTAAGGATTTAATTTAGTATAAGTATAAAATGAACCATAGGGTGAGTTAACTGCCTTGTTGAAATTGAGTGTGAGATCATTTCTGAATAAAAAGTTTTTATACCGGTAGGACAAATACGTGTTGCCGGAAATATTCTGCCGGCTGGAGCCCTTCATAACGCCCTCCGTGGTATTATAAGTACCATTGAGGCCGTACATCACCGATTCTGATCCACCTTCCAGGTATAGGTTATGCGTACTGCCGATGCCATTACGCAGGGGTACATTGAGCCAGTCGGTATTGATACCTTTGGCTACTTCCGCCAGGCGGTAGTTATACAGGAAATCTTTTCTTTCCTGCCAAACGGGGTTGGGATATCCGTTATAAAGACCGGCTTCTTTTTCCAGCTGGAGTTTTTCTTTGGAGTTTACCAGGTCGTAGCCTTTCAGGTCAGGCAGTTCTGCTACCACACTACCGGTATAGGTTACACGTAAACTGCCTTCGCGGGGCCTTATAGTCTCAATCACAATTACGCCGTTGGCTGCACGGGAACCGTAAATAGAGGTAGCTGCCGCATCTTTTAAGATAGTAACCTTTGCGATGCGGTTCATGTCGAAATCGTTTACCCGTTGCAGTGACACCTCAAAGCCGTCCATGATAAAGAGCGGTGTGTTGGGGCTGGTAGTAAAGTCGTATACGTTACTTTGATTAGTCCCGTTCAGGTTGCCGAGGCTGTTACCCCCTCTTACCACTACATTGGGTAATGCATTGGGGTTGGAACCGGCACCGATATTTTCCGGCATCTGGAAAGAGGGATCCAGTGCACGCAGTGCGCTTAACACACTATTGCCCGATACCTTGTTCAGTTCTTCTTTTGTATAGGAAGATGCTGCACCGGTGAAGTTTTCCGCCGGCCTGGAAAACAGCCCGGTTACCACTACTGCGTTCAATGACTTCGAGCTGGTACTGAGTTTAACAGTGAGATTAGCGGATCTGCGCACTTCCACTTCCTTTGTTTCATAGCCTACATAGCTGATGAGCAACGTGGCTTTCCCTCCTGATACATTCACCGGTATTTTAAAGGCGCCTACTTCGTTGGAAGTGGTGCCGTTCAGTACCTTATTTCCTTTCTCAATAATGGTGGCACCCACAATGTGGTCACCACTTTTTTCATCAAGGATACGACCGGTAATAACTGCCTGTTGCTGGAATAATTCAGCGGCTTCATTGCCTGAAATGCCGGGATTGGCATTAGGTTTTACATACAATACCACGCTGCTGTCCACCTCCCGGTAAGCGAGGTTGGTATTTTCCAATACTGCATTGAGTGTAGCGCTTACGGAGCGGCTGGCGGCAGGGAGCGTAATATGCTTGTACTTCGCTACTGCGGTAGGCGGGTAGGCAAAAAGAAATCCGCTGGCCTGCTCAATTTTCTTAATAGCGCTGTGAAGGGATTCATCTTTGAGGCCCAGTGTAATTGTTTTCTTTCCCAGTTCCTGACCCGACACCGGTGAGGCTATCAGTAGCTGAACGGACAATGCCAGCAGAAAAAAATACAAGAAAATTATCTTCATAATAAAACCTGTTTTGCCCTTTTTCTTAATGTATGGTTGGTTGATTCGCATAGGGACATAGCGATCCCTCACGGAGATTAGATCCATAATTCTGATGGTTGATTTAGATAATTACAATTAAAAAAATAGCAGCTACGCGCGGTGCACAACGCGCCTTACCAGATGAAGATCTTCACCGATGTTATATTCCGTTTATTTGATTGACTACCGTTTTGATAAGTGTTTATTTATTGGTTGGCACATCCTTCTCCGTTCAGTACTACTTTATCGTTGGGATAAATGGTATACCCGGCATTTGCCACACTGCAAATAATGGTCAGCACTTTTTCCAAAGGCTGGTTATGAAAAAATGTTCCTGCAATACGGCAATTCTTTAATGACTCATTGGCAAATAATATTTTCACATGATACTTATCTCCTATCATAACAGCTGCTTCCTCCATGCTTACATCGTCCAGTACGAGGAATTCATCTTTCCATTTTACCACTTCTATGCTTTTCACTTCTGCCCTTATTACTGTGCTGGTAAGCATATTTACCGATAACTGCTGATCCGCTACCAGTATACCATAGCTGTTTTTTTCATCATTTACCTTTACCTTACCCCTGGTAACGGTAACCACCACACGTTGCTGATCCGCCGATGCCTTTACATTAAAAGCGGTGCCAAGTACCTGCGTGCTGAGCTTACCGGTTTTCACGATAAAGGGTTTATCCGGCACTTCTTTAATATCAAAATATCCTTCTCCCCATAACCGTACTTCCCTTTTATTTCCTTTGAAATCGCGGTTATATTCCAGGCGGCTGTTGTCCGCAAGTAACACCGTACTTCCATCAGGCAGGCGTACAAACTTCGTTTGTACTTCCACCACTTCTTCCGCGGCAGGTGCTGCTGCGGGTCCGGTGATGGCTACCGGGGGCTGCTTTACGCCGGCATGCCACCACCACCAGCCAGCGAAAGGCAGCACCAGCAAGCCGGTTACAACAGCTGCCAGGGCCAGCCTCCGCACGCTGCGGCGACGGCTCCGTTTAAGCGGGATGATGCTGGCAATATGTGATTCGGCCGACATAATATTGCCGATCATCTCATGATAGCGCTCAAATGAAACGCCTGGTTCTATAATGCCGCTATCCCATTCCGCATCTATCCGGTTCTTTATTTCTTCATCAAAGTTGCCTTTGCTGATCAATCCCCTCAATTCATTCCACTCTGCCTCGCTGGCTTTCCCGGCAAGGTATTTATCCATTAATTCATTGAATCCAGGATCGTTCGTCATAACGATTACAATAACTTTACAGGAACTTACAGGTAGCTTTTCAAAACTTATATAATAACAGACACCCGGCAAATTCCAATGGTGGAGGGTGAAAAAATATATTTTTTATTGTTATTTAATAAGAGATATCAACAGGAAGATACTGATGCTGCCGTTCAGGTAGCGGCGGATCGACTGTAATGCCCTGGCCATATGGGATTTCACGGTAACGGCGGAGATATGCATGCGGCTGGCGATGGCTTCATGGCTTAGTCCTTCTTCTTTGGCGAGGCGGTATACCTCCCGTTGCTGGGGCGACAACTGTCCGAGGGCAGCCTGGATAATTTCCTGGTATTGGTATTCCTGTATCCGGTGATCAGTATCGTTTACCATTACTTCCCGGCGGCCCAGCTCTTCCTGGGCGGCGGCTTCGTTGGCCAGTTTGCGGAAACGGTTCAGGACCAGGTTCCTGGTCACAACTTTCAGGTAGGCGTCCAGGTTTTTCACCTCCGGCAGGGTTTCACGTTTCAGCCAGCACTTCAGGAACACATCCTGTACCACTTCTTCAGCGGCAGCCTGCGACCGGAGAAACCGGAATGCCACAGAATACACCTTTGTACGGTAGCGGCTAAACAGCTCCGTAAAAGCATACTCACTGCCCTGTGATAACAGCTCCAGCATTGTGTTCTCATCGTAATTACTCCGGGAAGGCATATCCACGTAATATATGATTACCCGACAAAATAGTTCAAAATATTTTAGCAAAACAAAAAAACCGCAGCCAGGAATGACTGCGGTACTTTTCTTATCCACTCGTTTATCGTTGTAAACTCAACTCTGTATTATGCGAAAACTGTTGTAATGTAGTTGTTATGGTCTTTTCCAGTTCGGCGCCGGAAAGCTCTTTGCGGAAAGCTTTCTCCTCCAGCGCAGACATCACCTTATATAGCGGTTCATTATTTACTTTCTTCTGCAGGTTAATTTCACTGCTTTCACCATAAATTTTATCCCAACTCTTACGTACTACTGTCCAGAAAGCTTTATGTTGTTCCCACCATTCTTTAGCCAGCTGGCATTTGCTTTCGCTGATGCGGTTATAGGTGTTCAATCCTTTCTCTCCTACAATCACCTTATCCGTACCATTTGCGCGGATCACTTTCTTGTTATCCTGCTCATGTACAGATCCGGTAGCAGTGATTTCATGATGATTTACCCGGTGTAATACATTATAGTCCTTGCGGGTGGTGTATTCGCGGCGGGGCAACGGCGCATCAGACGCAGCTTCCCAGTAGTGGCGGCCATCGGCATGTACCCAGGTAGCAGAGCCTTCATAGCGCGGCTCATCATCCACACCATATACTTTCTGCGACCACTGGCCCTTCACCTGGGCAGCGGGCAGGGTGATCTTCTTCCACTGGTTATCCTGTGCATAAGCAAGCAGTTGCTGATTTTCGTACTGCCAGTCTTCCGTCCAGTGCTTGATCACACTGCTGTCTGCAATAAGCAGATGCTGCAATACAATGCGGCGGGGATCTTCGGATGCAACGGTTACATATTCTATGGCGTCAATAATTTTATGATATCCTTTGGGTTTATAGCTGGTATCTGCCGGGAATGTTTCCGTGTATTCAAAGGTCACTTCCTGGCAGCCACACATACTTTTGATAGCTGCTTTATCCTGCGATAGTTTATCGCCGCCCTTTTGCTGGGCTGTTGCTGCCAGCGTCATGAATGCGCCGATGGTTAAAATGGTAATACGTTTCATAAAAATAAAAATGAGTGGTTAGTTGAACTTACGTGTGCCATCCGGCTGATAAGCAAACCGGAAGTTATAGTAACGGCTTATTGAATTCTGATCCGGAGTGGCCGGCGCATCCTTATAATAGCTGGTAACCTCCAGTTTGGCATAATTGCCGTTCGCTGTTTTCAGTACAATCACGGCGCCCGTTACCGGTGAAATCACGTGGGTGGTCATATTGTAGGAATACCAGCCGGTGATGGCTTTCTTTGCGGCAGCATCGGTAGTATAGCCTGTTTCCGGTGCTGTTACCAACTGGCTGAATACGCCGGTAATCACCTGGGCTTCTGCTTTACCCGGTCCGCTGGTACCACCGTTGATGATGATGGTAGTGGCTTTGAAACCAATGTCCCATTTGGTGGTGGCAGAATCGCTGTTGGGGATTACTTTATTGTCTGCAAGACTGTATAAAGTAAAGCTGCCTTTATTCGCTGCGTCGGCGTCGACGTTTGCTACTGTTTTAGTTTCCACTGCAACAACCGGCGGTGTAACGGTATTATCATCATCTTTGCTGCAGGACACCAGTGTAAAAAGCGACAGTGACAGCATACCCGCTGTGAGTATTTGTTTCATATAGTATTTGGTTAATGGTTTACGTGATGATAAAAATTCCAGGTGGCCCCGACAGAATAGATCCTTCCGGGCATGGTGCTGATATGCTGCGCATCCGTGTAGTTAAATACGTTTTCCACAGTGGCCTGCATACGCAGCTGGCGTTTGAACAGGTATTTCGCGGCTGCCAGGTTTACCGTAGCATAACCGGGCACAAACTCGCTGGCCTTATCAGGCGTGTTATTCCCGTTTTCGTCGGTGAAGCCGTATTTGCTGCGGTACAGCACCCGTGTATTCGCGTCTATGCCCAAACGGGAAAGGCTATACGCAACTTTCAGGTTGGCGGAATGATGTGAGCGGTTAAACAATCCGAAGTATTCCTTACGGGTAAGTGCGCGTGTTTCCCCGGTAGTCTCATCTTTCGTATATACTTCCCCGTTCTTTACCTTTTTAAAAAGATCATTGTCCTTTGAACGAAGGTATTGATAACCGGCAGACAGCTGCAAATGGCTACCAATGGCTTGTCCCAGCTCCGCTTCTGCGCCGGCAGTGGTAATGCTGTTGATATTTACATAGCTGTATACAGCGAGGTCGTTTGTTTTTACGGCAATAGCACGGGTGTCTATCAGGTTTTTCACACTGTTGTAAAAGACATTTGCTTTGACGGTGGTGCGGGAAAATGGTTTCCCTTCCACTCCCAGGTTGTATGACCAGGAGCTTTCTGCATCCAGGTTTTTTAGTTGTTCCGGGTCGATGTTTACCTGTTTGATCTGCCCCTGTTTCTCCATTTCTTTCAGGATGTCTGCCGCCAGTTTGGTACCTACCACGGTATAACCTACTGCTGCATTATTGAAATGCAGGTACAGCTGTCGGAAATCAGGTGCGCGGTAGCCGCGGCCTACGGTGCCCAGCAAGCGCCAGTTGGGCGTTAGCTGGTAGGATACCGACAGCTTGGGACTGAACTGGGAAGGGTATTGATTATGTGTATCAAAGCGGCCACCGAGCAATACATTCCAAGCATCTGCCGGTTTCCAGTTTTCCTGTATAAACACATACCCGGTATTAAAGGCCATGCGTTCCTCGTAGCGGGTAGCCTCCAGCGATTCATGCACATACCCCATACCTGCGGTGAGTTGATGTTTCGGGTGCAACTGCCAGTCGGCCTGGTACTCCGGCTTCAGGTATTGCTGGGTAAAAAATGAGGCATCATACAAACTTTTGTCGGCCTGGTAATGCATATCCTCATTGGTGGAGTACCGGGAATAATACAGTCGCAACGTTTGCCTGAAATTCTTTGTCGGCGTATGAATGAGCTGTAATGATCCGTTCATGTCTTTCTCCCTTCCGATATCATCCACCATTCCTTTTACGTCGGAGAAATAGCTGTTGTACTTTTGTTCATAGTAGCGACCAGAGAGAACAGTGCTCCATTTTTCCGACCAGTTGTGCTGCCAGCGCGATTGTGCCGTATATGCTTTAAATGGCGACACGGTAGGTGTACTGCCACCTGTTCCGAGCGTGTATCCGTCACTGTTATAGGCATTTAGGCTGGCAGAGAAAGATCCTTTTTTATAAGGAATACGCGTACTGCCATCGAGGGTATAGGTATTATTAGAGCCATACCGCCCGCTGATACTGCTTATTCCTTCCTTACTGTTGTTGCTGGTAATGATGTTAATAACGCCGGCCAGTGCATCACTGCCATAGAGCGACGAAACGGGGCCTTTTATAATTTCAATCCTTTCAATATTGCCCACTACAATCCTCGACAGGTCGAAGGTGCCGGCAGTTCTGCCGATGAGCGGTTCGCCATCCAGTAATATAAGTGTATATTCTGCTTCCAGTCCCTGCATCTGCACACCTGTTCCGTGGTTGGAGGTGATGAACAGGCCGGTTTGCTCTGCCAGCACCTGCTGCAGCAATACCGCTCCCATAGCCTGTATCTGTTGTTTATGGATCACCGTAACTGGTACGGGTACTTTGCTTAACAGTTGTTCATTCCTGGTGGCGGTAACCACTACTTCCTGTAACACTTTACTGCCGGAAGTAGTGTCGGTTTGGGCCAAAAGGGTCCCTACCCGCATGATGCAGGTGAGCAGGAATAAATGTTTATACATCTTAAGGTTTATCTGAAATTGTGAAGCAAAAGTACGGGCATAAACATCAGTACCTTTACGAGTTTGGGAAAGTTATTTACGAGATACGGAAATTTGCATTTAACTTAGTTGGTCCGGAAAACTAACCGGTGTCCAAACAATTTTAAATCATTACCTGTTCATTAATATATGAAAACACAATACTTCCCGGCGGGCGACAGAGGCGTGAAAGACATAGGCTGGCTGAAAAGCAATTTCTTCTTCAGCTTCAGTGATTTTTACCACCCGATGCGCAGCGCTTTTGGTACGCTGTTCGCCTTCAACGACGACTATGTAGAAGCCGGCAAAGGCTTTGGTATTCATCCACATGTGAATATGGAAATTATTTCCGTTTTGCTGAAAGGAAAGATGAACCATAAAGATACAATGGGATACAGTACCGAGATAGAAGCACCCGCTGTACAGATCATGAGTGCCGGCAGCGGGCTAAGACATGAAGAGTACAATATAGGTACAGAAGAAGTTAACTTCTTACAGATCTGGATTCTTCCCAAACAACAAAACATTTCACCGCGGTATCAGCAGCGGAGTTTCCCCCTGGAAAAACGAAAGAACAAACTGGTAACCATCGTATCCGGTGAAGAAGGAATGCAGCATTGCTGGATCAACCAGAACGCGAAGTTGTCGCTCGGTTATTATGAGCAACCGGCCAGCGTTACCTATACCTTTAACCAGCTGAATAAATGCCTGTTTATCTTTTCCATTTCCGGCAGCCTGAGAGTACAGGACCAGGTACTGCAGCCGCGTGATGCTATCGGGATATGGGAAACCGGTGAGGTGATCCTGCAGTGCGGAGAGAAAACAGAGTTCCTGATTATTGAAACACCTGTCAATCAGAAGTAAGCATCTTCTTAATACATATTAAATACAAACATATTATTAGTTTTATAAAATAATAACATCCAATTTATTCATACAGGTAATTTATTCCACCGGGAATCATTAAATTTATACAGCACCGCTCCAAAGGGTCAATTACCTGTATGATTAATACCTCTCAAAATAATTACATAGGTTTCGAGGTACTCTTTAACCATGCTACCATCAGCATACTGGTTGCCGACAACCAGCACCGGATCGTAATGGCCAACCCCTTCCTGCTTCACCAGTTTGGCTACACAAAAGAAGAAGTTACGGGTCAGTTAGTGAGCTTGTTGCTTATTCACAATGGCAAAGAACAATATGCGGTACGGAAAAACACCAGCCAGTTCCCGGTAGAGATCAACCAGGTTAACCATAGTACCCCTGAAGGAATACTAACGATCATCTATATTACTGATACCACCGATCGCCGCAATGCTGAGATGACGCTCCGCGAGCTTTCACAGCAACGGAAAGAAGCGGTCGTTAAAGACGGTTCGCTCCAGCGGATGAACAGCTTCCTCAACAGTTTATGGACCAGCACCGGCGCCATGATCATCGTAATCAATACCGATGGTTTCATCAGGTGGTTCAACCCGGCAGCAGAAAGGATACTGGGCTACAAAGCCAGCGAAGTGGTGGATGTGTATACCCCGCTGCTGCTGCATGATCCGGAAGAAGTAGCCCTGCGGGCGGAAGAATTTTCACAACAGCTGAATCAGCCGGTTGCTCCCGGTATGGAAACACTTACGATTAAAGCCAGGCTGAACCTGTACAATGAATATGAATGGCAGTACATCCGGAAAGATGGAAGCAGGCTACCGGTTTCCCTGACGGTATCCGCTATCCGCGATGCCTCCGATATTACCGGGTACATCGGCATTGCCATCGACCTTTCCCGCATTAAACAGGCCGAATCAGAGCTGAGAACTTCCCTGGAGAAAGAGCGGGAGCTGAATGAACTTAAATCCAGGTTTGTATCCCTGGCCTCCCACGAATTCAGAACGCCACTCAGCGCTATTCTCTCTTCCATCTACCTGGTGTCCAAATATGAAGCTGATGATGATTTAGCCAAACGGAGTAAACATATTCAACGTATTATTTCCGCGGTAAATATGCTGACGGATATATTAAACGATTTCCTGTCGGTAGGAAAAATAGAAGAAGGAAAGATACAGGTGCGCCCCGGTACTTTTGATGCCGGCAAACATATCAGCAACATTCTCGGTGAAATGGACGGACTCAAAAAAGCCAGACAGAATATTTACTATGCCCACCACGGCGCTGCTCATGCCTGCATGGACCCTACACTATTAAAACACATTGTTATGAATCTTGTATCCAATGCCATCAAGTTTTCTCCGGAGGGAGCCATCATTTCTATCCGTTCACAATGTAGCGACAGCACTTTCCAGTTATCCGTAAAAGACAAGGGAATAGGTATTTCAGAAGAAGACCGCCAGCATCTTTTTGAGCGTTTTTTCCGTAGTCAGCATGTATCCAATATCCAGGGCACCGGACTTGGGCTGCACATTGTAGCCAAATATGCAGAATTAATGAATGGCACAGTTTCCTGTAACAGCGCTCCGGAAAAAGGTACAGAGTTCATTGTTACGGTTCCCTTCCCCAAAACTGACGCTCATGGAAAAAATATTGCTGATTGAAGATAATGCTGCTATCCGTGACAACGTAGCAGAAATCCTTGAACTGGCCAACTACCAGGTGCTCACCGCCACCAACGGCAAAGAAGGCGTGGCAATGGCGCTGGAACACCTCCCCGATCTTATTGTATGCGATATCATGATGCCCGTGCTGGATGGCTACGGCGTATTACACATGCTGCATAAAAATAAAGCCCTGCAAAAAACGCCTTTTATCTTCCTGACAGCCAAAGCAGAAAGAACAGATATACGAAAAGGAATGGAACTGGGCGCAGATGATTATATCACCAAGCCCTTCGAAGGCACGGAATTACTCAGCGCTATAGAAAGCCGCCTGAAAAGATGTGCAGAAATCAAACAGGACACCGTTACCGGTTTACACGGACTCCAGGTATTACTCTCTGCCAGTACCGGCAAGGATCAGCTGACCCTGCTCAAAGAAGACCGTAATACCAATCATTATAAAAAGAAACAAAGCATTTACGCCGCAGGCAATCGCCCGGATCATTTGTACTACCTGCTCCAGGGAAAGGTAAAAACGTATAAACGCAATGATGAAGGAAAAGAACTGATCATTGGTTTATATAACGAAGGAGATTTCCTCGGGTATAATGCCCTGCTTGAAGGCGGTAACTACCAGGAGTATGCAGAGGCGATGGAAGACACGCTGGTAGCGGTGATCCCACAAAAAGATTTTGAACAGCTGATCAGCAGCAACCCCGAAGTGCTGGGGAAATTCATCCAGATGTTATCAAAAGAAATGGCGGAAAAAGAACAACAGCTGATCGGACTGGCATATAACTCGCTTCGTAAAAAAGTAGCGGAAGCGTTACTGATGCTCGATAAAAAATACAATACAAAAGGCAGTAAACATTTTACGATTGATATCAGCCGGGAAAACCTTGCTGCAGTAGCGGGGGTGGCAAAAGAATCACTGATACGTACATTGGGCGATTTCAGGGATGAGCAGCTGATTGCATTGAAAGAGGGTCAGATTGCTTTTCTATCTATCAAAAAACTGGCGGCGCTGGTAAACTGATGTCTATACCTTTTCAGCCGCTATAAAAACGAGGAATGCCACCTTTAACCGCTCGTACTCCTGCATCATTCCTTCCATATCATTTTTCAGCACCGCATACGGATGAGGCGCAGGCACGCCCGCCGGCTGCTTATTCAGCCAGTCGAGCTGCTCCCCTATCTCATGCCGCAACAGGACCAACGACTCTTCCCGGTCCAGCATAGTGAGCTGAAACTCCTCTGCCTCCTCAATGAACGACCGCCGCGTTGTTTCTTTCAACGCTGCCGCCAGCCGGTTGATCAGCGAGGCATTATCTTCCCTTAAGGCTTTCAGGGTCCTGATCCAGTTGCTGCATGCTTCCCGGTAGGCAGCAATAGCTGTTTCAGTCAGAGGTTCATAAGACATATTGATAGTTGCTAATTATAATAGGTTTGCTGCATATGCAGATTCTTATCCGCTCCCCATTTCTTCAATAGCTGACATAGATGTTGCTGGTGATGATTCATCTGCCGGATGTTTGACATTAATTCCATCATCTGGCGGAGATATTGTTCGCCTGGTAAATAGTTTTCCTTTCTTGCCACATCTTCCAGTACAGACAACATGCTTTTGCTTTGCAAAACAAATTCCTTTACTACCCTGTATAGTTTAGAGATGTGTTCCTGTCCGGGTTCCACCACCGGCTCCCGTTTTTTTGATTTTCCGGCCGGCTGCAATTCCTGCTTCATATTGCGCAGGATCACATTGTGATAGATGGATGCCTCCCTGTAAAAATGAATGATGAGATCACTGAAATCCAGGTATAAGCCCGGCAAATTACCGGCAGCCGCCTGTACCTGCGTATAAAATTCTTCCAGCTTTACCAGCACCTGCGCCGTTTCCGGTGCTGCCTTTTCGGCGATACAGCGCTGTATTTCTTCAGCATACCGGTCGTTGTTCCCCGGCATGCCCAGCTGCATATCCAATAATGCTTTCACACCGGCATGACGTCCGTATTGCCTGAAAATATGATTCCCATACTTACGTAAATGCCTGATGGGAAAAAAGAGGAAACCTTCACAAAATTTCCGCTGACGGGATGTAGGAGTTAATCCGCTGAACATGATTTGCATTTTTTTTAACAGTAGGTAAAAGTACCACCGCTGATAGAACGGTGATACCTTCTCGAACAGCACATCTTCACTTTTATTTACGCCAAGGAATCCAGGTGGATGTCCAAATGCTGATGTAAAACTAAGCCGGAATGCATTGCTGAACAATGACGGGCATTACTCCTTCCGTTGACTGTCATCATTCTTTCGGATGACCGGCGTCATTACCCCGCTGCGGAGGCTGATAGTTCATACAGCGGAAAACGAGGAATTTCCTTACTACGCGGCCCTGGCGGGTAACAACAATAGGGGGCAGCGACCGCACCGAACTAAAGAACGGCGACAGCTCTTCTTCCACAAACTCCTGTTCATCCACATCATCGTTTACGTCGGTCAATGAATTGATAAACAGGGCATTTTTTCCTTTTAATGCATTGATATCGGTGCCTATAAAATCAAACTGCAGGGCATTTTCACCAATAATATTACGGGAGTATACCATGCGCCCCAGGTAAAGATTGAGCATGGCACTGGTTTTATAATCATCTGCAGAGAAAATAAAATCATCAGGGTATTCTTCAGACAATGTTTTTACACCGTCGCCCAGCCCTTTCCAGCCAATCATCGTATCATCTGAATGAATAGGTACCGGATAGAAAATGATCTCTACAGCCAGCGCCAGGTGTATTACCAATGAGCAAATCCACTGCCAGCGTACATATTTAAACGTGATCCAGGTGCTGATCCATATAATGCCCGTAATATAGGCAGGCATCATCCAGTTGATCTTTACCCAGTAGATAGGAGAAATCAGGAAGAAAATGCCAAAAACGGGGATAAAAAAGCATAACAGGAAAAGCTGCCGGGCAGAGATCCGGCCAATATGCCATCCGTATTTGCGGACCAGCTTATACACATAATACAGCAATGCAAAGAATAATACCGGCAACAGGATGGCCGCCTGGTGACCAATAACACCGAAAAAATCCAGCGGCCGGAATTCCACGCCCCCTACCCGGTCGGATGACTGGAACCGGAAAGAGGCAAAGTCGTTATCCACATTCCAGATCACTACCGGCAAAATGGTGATACAGAAAACCACGATACTGGCAAAGAACCAGGGCGACCACAAATACCGGCGGTGCTCCCTGGACAGCAACAGGTAAAGCACGGCGCCCGCCGGCAGGAAAATAGCCGTATACTTGCTGTCGAATGCCAGTCCCATTGCAATACCCGCCCATATCCAATATGCTTTACGCTGCTCAAATACCGCCCTGTACATAGCAATCAGCGATAATGTCCAGAACAGCAGCAAAGGCACGTCGGGCGTGGATACCAGTGATAAGATGGTGATCATCAGCGTAGCGCCCAGCAACAGCAGGCTATTCCAGGCTCGTTCCCGGGGAAGGAAGCATGCCGACAAGCGATAAAAAGCCAGCAGGGTACCGATGGTTACGAGGGTATCTGCCAGCTTGATCACAAATACATGCCGGCCCAATAAATCGGTAAAAGCACGCAGGATCCATGCTATTGCCGGAGGGTGGTCGAAATATGACAGGGCGAAGTGTTGTCCGTAGAAATAATAATAGGCATCCTGGGGCATAGCTCCCATGATCCCTGTAAATGAAAATCTCATCAACACAATAATCCCGATGGCAACAGCCACCCACTTATTTGCTGTGATATAGGCCATGAAACGATTACTCCCCGATAGATCCCGCATATGTTAGGCTGACAGTTGTGATAGTGTGATCAGAGTCGTTCCTTCCACAATCTCTGTGCCGCTTGGTAATTTTATACCAGTTGCTTAACTATAATTAACACTACTGCACTGGTTATGTTCAGCCTCAAACAGCGGCTAATCCGCGTTCAGGCGTAAGGGTAATGCCGTCTGTTGTTTCAACTACCGGAAGAAATCGCGCGTGGTGGCCAACTTCCTTCCAGCCGGGCGGTGAGGTAAGTGATGTACATTTTCAGGCGGGAAGAGTAGAAATTCCGCATCAGACCGTCCTATCACCCGTCGGGCAAATCAATCTTTAAAGATGATAAAAAATTATGAATTACAAATCCTTAATTCATAATTCGTAAATTTAACAGACCTCCTTTCACCAAAACAACCCTGCATGGCTGGACAGATCAATTTACCGGAGCATATCAAAGGTTTGGATGAAGCAGCTGTTACTGCTTCAAGAGAACAACATGGCAGCAATACCCCTCCGGAACCTGTTACCAGTCCACTGAAGGCCGTATTGAAAGAAATCACGGAAGAGCCCATGCTGGTATTACTCATAGCAGTAACCGCCATTTATTTTGTGATGGGAGAACTGGGCGAGGCGTATTTCATGCTGGCTGCCATTGCATTGGTATCGGGTATTTCGTTTTACCAGGATAGCCGCAGCCGTAAAGCGCTGGAAGCGCTGGAGAAAATGAATGAGCCACTCAGCACGGTTATCCGCAGCGGGGAACTGAAAAGTATCCCTACCAGCGAAATTGTGAAGGGAGATATGATGCTGGTGTCCGAAGGTAATACGATCAATGCCGATGGCATCATTGTACATAGCAATGACTTTTCTGTCAACGAATCGGCCCTCACCGGCGAAGCCTACGCCGTATTCAAACAAAGCGACAGTGAAGACAATAAAGTGTACAGCGGCACCGTAGTAGTGTCCGGACTCGCTATCTGTGAAGTACAGGACATAGGCGCGCAAACAAAAATCGGCCAGCTGGGAGAAGCCATCCTCAATATCAAAGAAGAAATAACGCCACTGCAACAACAGATCCGGCAGTTTGTAAAATGGATGGCCGTAGCCGGTGTGATCGTTTTCCTGGGAGTATGGCTGTTTAATTACATCCGCAGCGGGAGCCTTACCGACAGCCTGCTGAAAGGGCTAACGCTGGCCATGTCTATTTTACCCGAAGAAATACCGGTGGCCTTCACCACCTTTATGGCACTGGGTTCCAGGCGACTGATGCAGATGGGGATTATTGTAAAAAGGATCCGTACCGTGGAAGCATTAGGCAGCGCCACCGTTATCTGCACCGATAAAACAGGTACCATTACTGAAAATAAAATGAGCCTGCAGGCGGTGTATAACGGCGCCGACTACACGATATATGAAGCCGGTCACTTTCCGCCAGCGCTGATCACCAGCGCCATGTGGGCCAGTGAGCCGGTACCGTTTGATCCGATGGAGAAAACACTGCACCGGCTATACGAAGAAATGACGCCGGTGGATGAACGCACCAATTACACAATGGTGCATGAATATCCACTGGAAGGCAAGCCTCCCATGATGACGCATATTTTTGAGAACGCAGCGGGCAAACGCATCGTGGCAGCGAAAGGAGCGCCGGAAGCGATACTACAGGTTTCCCATCTCCCGGAAAAAGAAAAACAAACGATCCTCGACCAGGTAAATATACTGGCAGCAAAAGGCTACCGGGTACTGGGAGTAGCCACTTCGGATTTTATCGGTACCAACTACCCCGCCACGCAACAGGAGCTGCCGTTTGTTTTTGTGGGTTTGCTGGCCTTCTACGATCCTCCCAAAAGCAATATCAGAAAGGTATTCCAACAATTTTACCAGGCGGGTATTAAGGTAAAGATCATTACCGGCGACAACGCCGTTACCACCCGCGCCATTGCACAACAGGCCGGGTTACAGCAGGCAGATGAAGCAGTAAACGGTGATACCCTGATGCAGATGAACGAAAACAAGATGCAGCAAACCTTACAGTCCGTCAACATTTTTACACGCATGTTCCCCGAAGCAAAACTGGCCGCCATCAATGCCTTGAAAGCCGACAATGAAGTGGTGGCCATGACCGGCGACGGCGTGAATGATGGTCCTGCGCTGAAGGCCGCTCATATTGGCATTGCAATGGGCAAAAAAGGAACGGAGATCGCCAAACAGGCCGCAGCGCTGATCCTGGTGAATGATGATCTCAGCAACATGGTGGATGCCATTGCAATGGGACGGAGAATTTATACCAATATAAAAAAGGCGGTACAGTATATCATCTCTATTCACATCCCGATTATCCTTACCGTATCTTTGCCACTGTTTCTCGGCTGGATCTATCCCAATATATTTACGCCCGTGCATGTGATCTTCCTGGAAGTAATTATGGGCCCTACCTGTTCTATCGTATATGAAAATGAACCGATGGAAGAAAATGCCATGTTACAACCACCCCGGCCTATTACACAAACCTTTCTCTCTTTCCGGGAAATGAATATCAGCATCCTGCAGGGACTGATCATCACGGCAGGTGTACTAACGGCCTACCAGTGGAGCGTAGCAAGGGATTCGGGGGAAGTGCTCACCCGCAGCATGGTGTTCACTACGCTGGTTCTCGCAAATATTTTTCTTACCTTGGTGAACCGTTCATTCTATTACTCCTTTATACACAGCATGCGCAACCGGAACAAACTGATGGTGGGCGTAATTGGTATCACCCTGTTGTTGCTGGCAGCCATGTTATATATTCCGCCGGTGGCGCGGTTCTTCAGTATTACCGGTCTTTCTGTATATGAACTGCTGCTGTGCACCGCCATCAGCGCAGCATCGGTATTATGGTTTGAAATATGGAAACTGGGGAAGAGAAAATTTCAGCGCAATTAAACTGATGATATTATGAAGGTATTCACAACAAGGGTTATTCCGGAAGAAGGGTTATCACTCCTGCAACGTGCAGGCTTTACCGTTACACAGTGGTCGGAAGAAAAAGAAATGACGCCCGCACAAAGAGTACAATATTGCAAAGACAGTGATGCCCTGCTTTTTGCCGGTGGCGAAAAACTGGACCGGGCATTTTTGGAACAATGCCGCCACCTGAAAGTGATCAGTCTTTTATCCGTAGGATACGATAACGTAGATCTGAAAGCGGCTACAGAACTGGGATTACAGATCACTAACACGCCTGGCGTATTAAGTAACGCCACCGCCGATACCGCCTTTTTACTGATGTTATCCGTAGCACGAAAGGCATTCTATCAACATAAAAGGATTTTAAAAGGCGAATGGGGATTCTCTACTCCTACCGCCAATCTCGGCACCGATATAGAAGGAAAAACACTGGGCATATGGGGACTCGGCAACATAGGTACGGTAATGGCTAAACGCTGCAAGGCTGCTTTTGGTATGAAAATCATTTACTGCAACCGCCATCGCAACGAAGCCGCTGAAAAAGAGCTGGACGCCACCTTTGTTACCTTTGATGAGTTGCTGCAACAAAGCGATGTTATCAGCATACACACCTCTCTTACACCTGAAACAAAAGAAAAGTTTAATAAAGAAGCCTTCCGTAAAATGAAGCCCACCGCCATTTTCATCAATGCAGCACGCGGAGGCATCCACAATGAAACAGATCTCATTGCCGCTTTACAGGAAGGGCAAATATGGGGCGCCGGGCTGGATGTTACCAATCCGGAACCCATGCACCCGGACAATCCGCTGCTGGAAATGCCTACCGTAGCAGTACTGCCGCATATTGGCTCGGCCACACTGGAAACCCGCAACGCCATGTCCAGGATTGCTGCTCAGAATGTAATTGCTGCCTTAACCGGCCAACCTGTGCCCAACCCGGTGAATCATATTTATGACCTGTAAACAAGTACCATCGGGCTGATATATTCCTTAACTTTAGTTAAAGCACAGCAGCATGAAAAAGGTCGCTATCATCGGCGGATTACGTATCCCTTTCGTAAGATCCTTTAAAGAGTACAATCATATCAGCAACCAGGAAATGTTAACCACTGTATTGAGCGCATTGGTGGACAAATACCAGCTTTCCGGAAAACGGCTGGGAGAAGTGGCGCTGGGCGCATTGCTGAACCGCTCCACCGATTGGAACTTTGCCAGGGAGTGCGTGCTGGGCACCTCGCTGGATCCCCATACGCCCGCCTATGGTGTGCTGAGAGCCTGCGGTACCAGCCTGGATACCACTATACAACTCGGCCTCCGCATTGGCTGCGGACAAATAGATACCGCCATCAGCGGCGGCAGCGATACCAACAGCGATATTCCGTTGCTGTTCCAGCAACAGCTGGCGTGGAAGCTGGCCGATCTGCGGGCCGCAAAAACCTTTTCCCAACGGCTAAAAATACTGGCCTCTATCCGCCTCAAAGACCTGAAGCCATTATATCCTTCCATCGTGGAACCCAGAACGGGCTTGTCGATGGGGCAACACACCGAAAAAATGGTAAAGGAATGGGGCATTACGCGCGAAGAGCAGGATGCGCTGGCATACCGGAGCCATATGAATGCCGCAAAGGCTTATGAAGAAGGCTTTTTCAATGACCTCATTATTCCTTATAAAGGTGTGAAAAGAGATACTATTGTGCGGGCCGATACCACACCGGAGAAACTGGCTGCATTGAAGCCGGCTTTCGATTTCAGCGGCAAGGGCTCCCTGACAGCAGGTAACAGCACTTTGTATACCGACGGCGCAGCCGCTTTGCTGATGGCCTCCGAAGAGTTTGCGCAGCAACAGAACTGGCCCGTGCTGGCCCATCTTGTAGATGCGGAAACCGCCGCCGTGGATTATGTAAACGGCGAAGGATTGCTAATGGCGCCTACCTACGCCGTGGCGCGTATGCTGAAACGCAATCACCTGAAGCTACAAGACTTTGATATCTATGAAATCCATGAAGCCTTCAGCGGGCAGGTACTCTGCACACTGAAGGCATGGGAAGATGCGGCCTATTGCAAAAAACTCGGCTGGGATACGCCGCTGGGAAGTATCGACCGGGACAAACTAAATACAAAAGGCGGCAGCGTGGCTATTGGCCATCCCTTTGCGGCCACCGGCGCACGTATAGTAGCGCAAACCGCTAAAATGCTGCAACAGCGCGGCAGCGGCCGGGCGTTAATTTCTATTTGCACCGCCGGCGGCATGGGCGTAACAGCTATCTTAGAAAGCTAAGCACTCCCTACTTTTTTAATGATGCCAGGTAGGTAACCAGGTCAACCAGTTCCTGCTGCGACATAGCTGTAGCGAGGCCGGTGGGCATCAGTGAATGTTCATATGCTTTCCGGGATACAATGGTGCTTTTTTGCAGTTTTACACCCTGACCGCCGGCGGTACGCACATCTACTTCCTCTTTTGTTTCTCCGGCAATATAACCCAATACCTGTGAGCCATCTTTTAGCTTAAAGAAATAGCCTTCAAAGCCAAAGCTGATGCCTGCATCCGGTTCGATAATGGCATCGTAGATAGCGCTTTTAGTAAGCTTACTGCCAATTTCTGTTAATGCAGGTCCGAAGTTCACGCCGGAATTTCCATCCAGGTGGCAGGTAGCGCAATAAGTATTAAATACTTTTTTTCCTCCGGAGATGTTGCCCGGCAGGGTCACCAGCTTATCTACGGGCAGCAGGTCGTGGTGTACTGCTGCAGGCTCATAATGGGCTACGGCTTTGGCTTTGATGTCCTGCCGCCATGCGTGTGTAAGCACCGCCCTGGCTACCGTATCTAAATCGGCGGGGAGCGATTTGCCTTCCACCATATTCCACAGATCTTCAAATCCGTCCCATCCGTGACCAAGATTACGCGTGGCCTGTTGTCGTAACGGTAAAGAGTATACGTTGTTGCGCATCAGTGTAGAAAGCAACGTCCGGCTGGTGCGGTCCTGTGTTTTGCCGACGGCGTTTATCAGTGAGATGGCAGATGCCGAATCCTTTTTTGAAATGGTTTTTATCACCAGCAGTTGTCCGCCGCTTTGCAGCAGCGCTTTCATCGCGTATCCCTGGAGATCTTCGCGCTTTGAATCCAGCACCATCTGTAAAAGCGTTTCATTCTGATCGCGGACATGGTACTTTAACACGAGGTCAACAAATTCCATATGCCCTTTGAATGCGGCCAGGCTGTTACGGAGCAGGGCTGCGATGTCCGGCGTTTTAGGTACTGCTTTCTCATCCAGTTGTATAAATGCCAGTGCATTGATATAGGCTTGCTGCGGATGCTGTCCTTTCAGTAATCCCAGCAGCACGGGCGTGCTTGCTGCGGTGGGATAGAAATCAAATGCGCGGAAGTAGCGTTTGTTTTGCAGGGGATCTGCATCCGGTTCCAGGATCAAAGCGGCCAGCAACGGCAGCGCCGCCGGTGTTCTGGCACGCCAGATAATATCATGGTCTGCTTCGGGGTGTTTTGTATTAGGTGGTAATTTCCGCCATTCATTAAAGCAGGCATCCCAGTTGCCATCTGCTGCAATGCCCAGTGCTTCCAGGTACCACCGGTCATTTCCGTTGTATTGTGCAGCGAGCAATGCCCAGTTGGCAGGCATGTCTTTTTCATGGCTGTGATGCATGGCCAATAGCAACTGGCGGCGCACTGCAACGGAAGCATCTGTTACCAGCATATTGCCGTAGGATACGCCGGTTTCCCTGGCGGCGCGGATGGCCGTGATGCGGATATCTTCATCTTTATCTTTCAGGGCCGCCTGCACATAGCCGTTACCGTTAGGCAGCCTGCTGAGCAGCCACAGGGCGCGGGCCCGGTAGCGGGGGTTGGCGCTGTTATACAGCTCCTGTAGTTCCTTTTCTGCAGCCGCGCCCATGCCGGAGAGTTTTGTCCATGCGAGGTAGCGGGTACTGAGATTAGGATTTTTCAATGCGGCAATGGCATCGGCGGCAGTATTGAGCACCGGTGGCTTCACCTTATAGGCGCTACCGGGCGGGGCTATACGAAATACACGGCCCCGGTTCAGGTCGGCTACCTGGTGACCGCCAACGCCGGGATCGTACCAGTCGGCTACAAACAGGGATCCGTCAGGCGCCACGCACACATCAGATGGCCTGAACCACTGATCGGAACTGCTTTCCAGGATATTTTCAATAGTTGCCGTATAGCCGGCGCCGTATTTTTTTACGGGATAAGACCTTACCACATTATGGCCAGGCTCTCCGTGGATCATCTGGTTACGGAAAGGGGCGGGCAACAGCTCTCCTTCATAGATCACCATACCTGTAGGCGAACCCGAACCCGTTTGCAACAGGTTGGGCACTACACCGGGGTCATTGAGGTGCCAGTGCCGGTATGGAATGGAGTCTTCCATATTCATACGGCGGGATGACCAGCCTGCGCCGGTCATCTCATCCGTATAACCATAGTTGCCATGTTCAAGAATATAGTTGATGCGAACGCCCCTGTTGCCATCGTCGTCGTTATCGCTCTGCCACATGTTACCAAAAGCATCCACCGCTACTTCGTAGTTGTTACGGAAGTTATGCGCCATTACTTCCAGGTTGCTGCCATCTTCATTACAGCGGAAAATCATTCCCTGGCGATAAGGCTTCCCTTTGTTGGCGATGAGGTTACCTTCTGCATCCTGGATCACATTTCCATTCTTGTCAAGTATGCTGTCGCCGGCGTTGCCGAAATTGAAATACAGTTTTCCGTCGGGACCAAAGGTGAATGAATGAATGGCATGATCGTGCTGTACGCCACCGATACCGCGGAACAGCAATTCTTTTTTATCTGCTTTATCATCTCCGTTGGTATCTGTAAAAATAAAAACGTTCGGACTGCAGGACACAATCACTTTATTTCCCAGCACACAAATACCCAGTGCCGCATTTATGCAGGTATCCTGGTAAAATACTTTAGCCGTGTCTGCCTTTCCATCTCCGTTCAAATCTTCCAGGATCATAATACGATCACCGGCAGCCTTATAAGGATGCCCCGGATTTAACTCATTGCGGTAGTTATAGGCTTCCGTGATCCATACCCGGCCCTTCTCATCGATATCCATATTGGTAGGATTCATGATGCTGGGTTCACTGGCAAACAGGGTTGTTTCCAAACCGGAAAGCGTTTTTAGTCCATGTACGGCATTTTCAGGCAGTCGTTGCTGCGCTTCCGTTAGTACAGGTGGCGGCGTTGCCGGCTTGTTGGATTGGCATGCGCTGATAACAACAGTTACCATAAATATCGCCCGGTGAATGTATTTCATATACGCGGAATAATTAATTGTCAATATAACACGTATTAAAAGTAATAAATAAATTCACATTTTTTCATAAAAAAACCCGTCCCGGGAAACCGGGACGGGTGGTCCATTGTCATCCATTTCACCGAATAAATAATTCGTTGCAGGCATAAAGCAGATACCATGCCGGAAATGAATGAATAACTTAGTGCAGTATTTTTTCCAGTTCTTTCTCTAATGCCTCCCCCCTCAGATTAGTAGCAATAATTCGTCCTTGCGGGTCGAGCAGAAAATTCTGTGGAATAGAGTGGATCATATACAATTTAGCGATATCACTTTTCCACCATTTCAGATCGCTTACATGATGCCACACAAGGCCATCCTTTTCAATAGCGGCGGTCCATTTTGCTTCATCGCCGGTTCTGTCGAGGGAAACACCCAGGATATCAAAATTCTTATCCTTGAATTTATTGTATGCCTTTACCACGTTAGGATTTTCAGCGCGGCAGGGACCACACCAGCTGGCCCAGAAATCGAGCAAAACATATTTACCTCTCAGGTCAGACAGCTTCATGGTTTTACCATCCGGAGTAGCTGCAGAAAAATCAGGAGCTACCTGGTTCTTTCCCAGTAATGCAGAGGCTTTCAGCAAGTCTGCTGCTTTTTGTCCGAGGCTGGACTGGCGTAACGCCAATGGAAATTTATCAAACAGTTTCTGCGTACCTTCTACGTCTTCTACACGGCCCCCCATGCCTTCATAAAGCGTAGCGAGGCTTACATAATAATCAGTGTGCGCCAGCATAAACTTTTCCTGCAGCGCTTCTCTCTCTTCTGCCAGTTTTCTGAAAGTCATGCTCATGGCATAGTAGCCGGTGGTATCCCTTTCTGCCTGCATCATCATTTTCTGTCCGATAGCGCGGAGGGAATCCATACTTTTTGTAACCGGCGCCAGCACAGCATCCATTTCCAGCTGTTGTCTGGTAATAACCGAACCTTTGATCACCGCACCGGATAAGGCGTTGGGCTCACCGGCAGTTTTGAGTGTGAAGGTTATTTTGTCGTTTGGCGTAATGTACAACGCCTGGTTACCACGCAAAGGCTTATCCACTGCTTTGGTGCCTACGCTTAACATCGCGGCTAATGTATCTGTTACTTCATACTGCAGTTTGAAAGCGCCTTTTTCTATCAGTGCAGAATCCAGTTTTTTGTAGCCGTTACCGGATACATTGAAGAGGTAGATGTATTCATTGTCAAAGGCCACGGGTATTTTACCGGTAATGACAGATTTCTTTTGTGCAAATGCACCTGAAACGGCCACTGTTGCCAGGCAGCCGAGAATCATTTTTTTCATACGATGAATGATTGGTTGGTTTTGCCCGAAAGTATAAAAATGCAACAGCCCCTTCAAATGCTTAATGACAGGCGGTTAATGAACCGTGATTACCGGCGGGGCTCAGGGAACAAGCACCAGCCTGCTACCACCGGGAACTTCGCGTGCCCAGGCAGTAGCTACTTCACTCAGCGGCATCTCTATAGTGTTAATCTGCAGTTTTCCTTCAGCGGCCTTTTTCATAATTTCCGGTAATACTTTAAAGATGGCTTCTATAGATACGCTGCCACCGCCACTTCCCATGATTTCCAGCCGCGAACTGCGCAATGCCCCGGAAGGAAGTGAAATAGGATCTCCGGCCATACTGCCTACCTGTACCAGGCGTGTGCGCGGTGCTTCCTTCCTCAAGCTATTACCCGTTAGTGCTGTAATAAGCGTCATTACCGGTTCTCCCCACAGGTAATCTATTACCACATCATAAGGTTGAGCGGCAAAAGCTTTTACAAGGTTTTCGGGAGATTGATCCAGCGGTATACATTCATCTGCTCCAAGCGCGCGCAGTTGTTCCAGCACGGCTTTATTACGACCGGCGGCAATCACTTTGCCCGCACCCAGCAATTTTGCAACCTGTACTGCCAGTTGCCCCGATGTGCCGGTGGCGCCGAGAATCAACACAGTTTCTCCGGGTTGCAGCTGCGCCCTGTAGATTAGTGCCAGCCAGGACGACATAGCAGGATTAAAAATAGCCGCGGCAGTGGCATCCGGGAGGCCATCCAGAAGCGGCATGCTCCAACCCTGCGTGGTGATGCTTAATTCCGCGAAAGTGCCATAAGGCTTACGTACGGCGCCGAAATACACACGTGAGCCATCTGCCAGCAGGCCCACGCCGTCCACACCGGGAACAAGGGATTGATCGCCGCCCGCAGAATAGTGCTTTCCGGCCGCAATGGATTTCACCACATGGTGTATAGCGGCGGCCTTTACCTGTACGATCTGTTCTTTTTCTCCAGCTACAGGATCAGCGAAATATCCATACTGAGGAACCTGACCGGGAGTTACAATTGCTGCATTCATCTTATTTGCATTTTTGTATCACAAAGGTGCACGACGAAAAAACAGGATCACTTTACATTTGTTAAGAAATTACCGGTGGAGTTTATTCCTGATCCTGCTCAGGGACACAGGGGTAATACCCAGATAAGAAGCGATGTATTGCAAGGGAACTCTTTGCAGGATGTGCGGTTGATCACGGATCAGCGCCTCATAGCGCTCCTGCGGCGTATCGCGGATCTGGGATATGAACATGCTGGCGTAACGCAGCAAACGTTGAAACATAATTTCTTCCATCTTTGGCCTTAACCCCGGCGTGCTGTCAATTACCAGCTCCAGGTTTTCTTTGGAAATCTTATAGAGCCTGGCGGCAGTAATGGTTTCTATAGTACACATACTCGGCTGACCGGTACGGAAACTCTCAATGGAAGACACCCCCTCTCCTTCAAAGAAAAACTGGAAAGTGGTATCTTTCCCCTTATTGTTAAACCACACGCGCACGGCGCCTTCTATGATGAAATAGGCATACCGGGATACTTTGCCTTCCTCCAGCAAAACGGATCTGGCGGGTACGCTGATTTCTTCATAGAGATGCCGGTACTGCGACCAATCAATGTATTCTGATCCTCTCATAAATGTTGCAGCTGAAAATATCCGAGATGAACAGGATCGGCGATCGCATCGGTTGCTGGTGTAATTTCCAATGTGTACTTTTCTTTCAGATGCGCCGGTAAAATATCCTTTACGTTATGCACATCATCCACGTCTACGCCATACTTATCATCAACGTGCGAGGTAGCCTCTCCGAAAGAGGTATGCTTGTAAAAGGTCGTTTGTTTGGATGCCCGGATCGACGCGCCGATATCTTTTTGTACGCTGAGAATTTTGTAATGAAACTCTTCCATCTCATCGGGCTTATAACCGCCCAGGTTCAGGAAAAACAATTGCATTTCCTGGTGCAGGGTTTCTTTTTTCTCCACTACCCTGATCCTATGGTTATCCACAAAGTTCACTTCCCTGTAACCATCGATGTGCAGTTTGTCTTTGGCCTCCGGCCAGAAGGCCCTCATATCAGGGATAAGATCGCGCAGGTGATGCCCGATCCCAAAAAACACATCGTGTTGTTCTGTATGACGCCCTTCCAGCGAACATCCCAACACCAGCATAAACAATTTTAACTCCGCCATTTTTTACTGTTTGCAGTAAGAAAGATACAGCATTTTTAGTTCTTGCATATGCCTTCATAAATTATACGATAGTAAGATGAAAATGCTGACCTGCCTTCAATTGCAGTGATGTGGCCAGTTGAATAGTAACGTAACCATTTTCTTCTTTAAAAGTGGCCGGTGTTTTCTTATCTCCCAACAATACCTGTTTCACACCGGTACGCTGAAAGCACAAGGTATTTATTTGCAGCCGGCCATACTTTAGCTGCAGCGTATGATTACTACCCTGTTGTGTATAAGTGCCCCACCCTTCGGCAGTAACAAAAGGCGCTTTAAAATTTTCCCGGTTGATGGCAGGTGCAAAAGCAATAAAACCTTTAGGACCATGATAACGGAATCCGCTGGCGGTAACAAAAGTGCCATAGCTGGCCATGGCGCGCGCGTAGTGGTCGCTGCATTCTATTTCATTAAATGGGTTGCGCTTCACGGCGTGGTAACGGTCGTGTATAGCGCGGGTAAGCGTAAGCGCTTCATCGGTCATGCCTTCCGCCATCATATGCGCTGCCACCTGGTGTTCAAAGCCACTCATGCATTCATTAAAGTACCCGAGCTGCCACGCATCTTTCACACCAAAAGGAAACTCCTCATTGCGGGGATTGGTGTTCAGGATCATGCCTCCTTCACCTGCGAGGGCATAGGGCCGGCCTCCGGGATGAGCGGCTATATAATGCCCTACGTCTGCCTTAAAATTATATTTATACAATGCTTTTAAAGCCGACAATGTTTTTTCGCGGTCAATTACCCGGTCCATACCCACCTGGAAAGCCCAGCTCTGGCCATATACCTGGTCGATATGACAAGTATTGTAAGAACCGATCACCGATCTTCCTTTCACCTTATCCGGCTGATGAATAAAATATTCGCCATTGAACAACTGCGTTTCCATGTTCCGTTTTCCTTTCTCCGTATAGTCGTTACAGATAGTAGCGAATGCAGTATCATTTACTTCTGCGGCCATGAGTGCAGCCGCTTTAACGGCAGCGATGCACAATCCCACAATCCAGGCGATTTCCCCGTCCCAAACAGCATCCAGCGTATTTTCCATCGGCGTATCTTCCATGCCGTCGTTGTTGCGGTCCTGGCGGATCAGGAAGAGCGTAGCCTTCTTTATATTGGGCCAGTTTTGTTGCAGGAAAGCATGATCGCTGCTCATCTGGTGTTCGCGGTAAATGCGTAGTATGGTGCCTGCCTGTCCGTCGATAGCGGGGCGCTTCTCTGCTTCGCCGCGGAACAGGATGCCGCCGTCGGGCATCTGGCCAATGCCGAGGTCTACCCGTTGCCGGGTATCGCGCTCCAGCGCCGGGAATATGCGGCCAACAGCCTGTGCATACTGCCATACGTGGGTGCAGGTACCTTCACAGGCGCCCACGCCTTCCCATGCATAAAAGCGGCCCGACCTGAAGCGGTGCGCCGTGGTAGTAGCGAGTGTGGATATGTTGAGAAAAGTGCGCTCCATAAACCACCACGGCAACGATGCGTCGTACCAGGTATTCTTCCACTGGCGGCTTTCTCCGGCCAGGCGGGCATAATTTTCCAGTACATATTTCATTACTGCAGCAGCATCTGTAAACTTATTGGCGTAGTAGCGTCCTTCTCCCTGGATGTCTTTGAAATGCAGGTTGGCCGCGTACCAGCTGATGGCAAAATCAGTACGTATAGCCCTTCCCGGTAGTATGGCATGCCTGGTGGCAACGGTACCGGTTAACTTCTCTCCCGTTCCTTTTACTGCCTGCTTTGCAGACATCAGGGAAAAATGTGCGTCCGTTAATTCACCGGTGGGCATGGCCGGGCTTACCATTACTTTATTGCCCGCTGCCGCGATACAAAAATTTCCGTAGTCGTACTGTTGCTGAAAATCTTTATCATTGCCGCTTTTGGTACGTACCGTTTCATAAATGCCCTGCCAGTTCTTTCCTTTCACAGAAGTATTCACACGTTCGTGAGCATCGCCGGCAGAATAAATAGCCGTTTTGTTTTCCAGCCATCCGAGAATGGTGGCGGTAACAGGCACCCTATCCTTGTTTTCTATTTTATAAGATAGAATGGTAACGGGCAATCCGGAATCATCTTCATTCAAAGGAATAAAAGGAGAAAATGCTTCCAGCGTAACCGCTACCGGCAGCGCGGGATCGGTATAACGGATAGTGGCTATCGGATACGTTGCTTCAAAACTGATTTCAGGCCAGCTTTCCTCATCGAACTTCCGGATAATGGTTTGTCCGCCCCAGCTAAGCTGCAACGCAAATCCCTGGTCCAGCGGCCGGATATTTTTTGATGGCTCAATATAACACGCCCCATCGCGGGAGCGCACTTTTTTGCCACCATCCAGCACATTGGCACTATAGTTAACTACTTTGGGTTCTATTCCTTCCTGGTTTTTATTAAAAATATCCCAGAGCCACAGGCGGCCATCACCACCGAGATACACGGTACCGCACATGATCCCTCCTACCGGCATACCGATATATTGCAGCTCATTCCTGCTTTTGAGATAAGTGGTAGCATTGCCCCGTTCGTAGAGGGAAGCGATCCAGGCCGCATCCGGCTGCCGGGTAAACAACAAGTGGCCACAGGCGGCCATAGCGCTGCCTAACACCGGCAGGCGCACGGTTAGTGCGCCGGCCATTGTTAAACCTATATTTCTTAAAAATTTTCTACGTTCAATACCCATAAAGAAGTGTTTTATTTCCAGGCAGTACGGGTATAACGCGGGGGTATAACGCCTTACAGGCATTATTCTCATTGTTCAATGTCATATTCTCCTGCCGGATGTTAATCATAACCAGTGGTAAAGCAATATATACAACCTTCCGTAAGGATTACACCGTATGTTAAGGGAGCGTCAGTAAATGTGAATAAATCATCAGCGGGGATTTTGTCTTACTCCGGATTAAACTGCGTAAAACAACCTTCACGTGCTACCAAACAAAAGTAGCTACTTCTCCGCTGCGTAAGGAAGCGGCAGCTGCTTTGTTTTTTACTTTAATCTGGAAATCCTGGGCAGCCGCATCTGTGTTTACTACAATCAGAACGGTTTTACCTCCTGGCGTTAAAAAGGCGACGTTATCAAGCGGCCCTGCAATATTTGAAGCAATCCTTACAGAACCAGCCGGCACAAACTTAGCAGCATGGCCTATTACATAGTAGGAGGAGTTGCGGGAAATGGACTGGCCATCAATGGTAATACCACCCAGGCACTGGGAGCAGCCGCCCTGATCCGTATGAGGATTCCAATGCGCATCAGCAGCGAGGTTCCATTGCAATACGTTGCGGCTCCAGTTGCGGGTGGCGCCCACTATCAGTTTGCTGACATTGTTTTTCAGCTCATGAGAGAAACTGCCTTTACCATCGGACCACTGCTCTGTAAAGTAGAGATGCTTAGCCGGGAACTCGTCGTGTACTTTACTCAGCGCATCAATAGTGCCTCCATACAGGTGAAACGCAGAACCATCTATGTAAGGATAAGCGGCTTTGTCTCTTAAAATAGTGAGCGGGTATTCCGGCTTATCGCAGTTGTGATCATACAGGATGATCTTTGTTTTCACACCGGCTTTTTTAAAAGCAGGGCCCAGGTGATCTTTGATAAAAATGGCCTGGTCTTCCGCCAGCATTAGCATGCTGGGATTATTTTTAGGATGCAGCGGTTCATTCTGGATGGTGATGGCATCGATCGTGATACCAGCGGCTTTCATCGTCTTTATATACTTTACAAAATACTGTGCATAAGCGCCGTAATATTCCGGTTTCAGGCTGCCACCAATAAACGAGTTATTTGTTTTCATCCAGGCAGGTGGTGTCCAGGGAGATCCTAATATTTTAATAGCCGGGTTTAGTGCTACAATTTTTTTCAGTACGGGGATCAGGTCTTTTTTTTCTTCGTTGATATTGAAATGCTTCAGCTCCGGATCTGTTTGTCCGTCGGGCATATCATCATAGGTAAATACAGATGCGCTCAAATCGGAAGCGCCGATGCTGAGACGCAGGTAGCTAATGCCGATGCCATTACCTTTTGTGAGAAACAATTCCTTCAGCAAGGCATCCTGTTGTGCGGCGGGCAGCTGGTTGATCAGCGTGGCACTGCCGCCAGTGAGGGTAAAGCCAAAGCCATCTATCGGCTGAAACTTTGTTGTGGCATCCACTTCAATGGTAGCCATATTTTTATCCTGTGTGGTAAACGGCAGTGTAGTTGCCTGCTGTTGCAGGGCAATGGATTTGTCGGGAGATGTTAACCAGTAACGGATCTCTTTATTTTTTTTCTGCTGACTTATTGCGGGCTGGACACTTCCTGTCAGCAAGGCGAGGCAACATAGCAGTTGTCCGGTTCTCTTCATCATAGCAAAGGATTATTAATCGGTAAAAGTATTCAGGAATTCCCGTATTTTCTTCTTTTTTGAAGAAATACAGGAACTCCTGAATGAAGGGATCATTACTCCCACTCTTTGCTCTGCTTCAGACTTGTGTTTTGCAGTTCCAGCGCAGGAATCGGCAATATTTCATTCTTAGGTTTAAAGCTTCTTTTATCGATAGCGTTCAGTACGGCGGATGCCTGCCCGGTTCTTACCAGGTCGAGGAAACGGTGTCCTTCTCCGGCCAGTTCAAGACGTCTTTCTTTAAAGATATTGTCGAAAGTGGCATCTACGGGTGTTAGTCCAACGCGGGCGCGTACGGCATTGAGCAACTGATAAGCGCGACTGCCGCTGCCACTGCCTTCTCCTGCTTTCACGCGGGCTTCTGCTTCCATCAGGTAAGTATCTGCCAGGCGTATTTCATACAGGTTTTGCGGAAAGTTCAGTTCCATGTTGCCACCACCCTGGGAGATGTTGGCAGTACGGCCCACAAATTTATTCAGGAAGAAGCCCGTGTTATCAAAACTTTCCGAGTAGGTTGCTTTACCTGCGGTCACGAGGCTTTTCATATCCAGGATGGTGGCGTTATAGCGCGGATCACCCCGCATAACGCTTTCCAGTTCTTTGGATACAAGCAGGAAACCCCATCCGGCCACATACTGGGAAGCCTCACTGGTAGCGGGTGTTGCCACCAGGCTGCGGGGACCGCAAAGGATATTCAGGATATTTCCATCGGTATTGGCTACGCCCGAAGTCCAGTTACCACCGGAAGTAGAAGTATAGGATATCTCAAAGATAGATTCGCTGGGGAATTTGTAGGCATCTTCTGATCTCCATAAATCGGCAAAATTCGGTACCAGTGTATAGTTGTATTTAGCGCTCGGCTGACCGGGAGTTTCGCCATTTACTTCTTTAAGTTCTGCAGCGGCTTCGGTCCATTTTTTTTCATACAGGTATACTTTCCCCAGCAAAGCATGTGCAACGCCTTTACCTACGCGGCCTCCTTCGGTAAGGCGTGGCGGCACGTCCGGCAGACTGGCTTCAGCGATGGCATCTTTCAGGTCTTGTTCAATCTGTTTGTATACTTCTTCCGGTGTGGCCTGGGTTACTTTCTTTACATCGTCAATAGGAAGTGGCGCTGTCATCAGCGGTACATTCCTGAATAAGCGCACCAGGTCGAAATAAAAATACGCACGCAGTAATTTTGCTTCTGCAGCATATCTCTTTTTCAGATTTTCATCCATTGGTACTCCCGGCAGCTTGGATAACAGGATATTGGCGCGGCTGATGCCTGAAAAGCCTCTCTTCCAGAGTTCATCCTGCGGACCGGTAAGCGGCGTAAGCAGGTCTAACCGGGTCATTACCTGGAACACATTAATATCACTGGGACTGGCGCCACCGGTCCAGTGGTCGTCTGATGCAGCATCCATAGCGCCTATCTTCGTGGTATAGTTGCCGGCCTGGTAGCCCACCATGTCATATACCGCTACCAACCCGTTAAATGCTTCCTGTTGATTGGAGTAGTAAGTACTTTCCAGGAAACTTCCTTTGGGAGGAACGGTGATGAATTTATCACTGCAGCTGCTCATTAACTGCATGCCTGCCGCTATGGCTACTATATATTTTAAGTTTCGTTTTTTCATTTTTGATCAGCTTTAAAATTATCAGAAAGTAACATTCAAACCACCCATAAAGGAGCGTGCCTGCGGATATACGCCACGGTCGATGCTCAACGCGTTGGTACCGCCTATTTCAGGATCGTACCCGGTATATTTGGTAATGGTGAGCAGGTTTTCGCTCATCACGTATACACGTATTTTCTGCAACCCGGTTCTCTTCACCAGCGTTGACGGCAGTGAATAACCTATCTGTAATGTTTTAATCCTGAAGTAGCTGCCATCTTCCAGGTAAAAAGAAGAAGGTCTGCTGTAGTTTTTATTTGGATCAGCAGCGGTAAGCCGTGGATAAGTAGTAGAAGGATTTTCCGGTGTCCAGCGTTCCAGGGCTTTGGTTTGCCAGTTTGCTTTTGGAATATCCAGGCGGCGTAATCCCTGGAAAATTTTGTTGCCGTTAACGCCCTGGCCAAATGCGATGATATCAAATCCTTTGTATGCGGCGCTGATGGTTAAACCATAAGTCCAGCTCGGAGTGGGATTACCGATGAAAGTCCGGTCTTTATCTGAAATGCTGCCATCACCATCGAGGTCTGCAAACTGGAAATCGCCTGGTTTTGCAGATGGCTGGATCTTGCCGCCTGTTTTATTGGTGTAGGCATCTATCTGTTGCTGATTCTGGAAAATGCCCATTAATTCATAACCATAAAAAGAGTTGAAAGCATGGCCTATTTCTGTTCTTACAATTTCGGGCATGTTCTGGAACCTTTCTTCCTTATCGTTTAAGCGGGTTACACCATCACCGAGATAGGTTACTTTGTTTCTCATGTAGGAAGCATTCCCATTGGCAGAAAATTCCACTTCACCGATCTTCCCGTGGTAGCCCAGTTCCAGCTCCACGCCACTGTTTTCCATGCTGCCCACGTTGGCCGCGGAGTTGTCGATAGCGCCTACAAATAAGGGCAGGCGGGGCTTCATCAGGATGTCTTTTGTTTTTTTGTTGTACCAGTCGAAGCTCAGTGTAATATTGCGTAACAGCGTAGCTTCAAAACCGATATTGGTTTGACTGGTGGATTCCCATTTCAGATTTGGATTGGCCGGTGCATTGGGGCTGTAACCAACGGTATAACCGAGCGGACCAAAATTATAATTCCTGCCGCTGCCGATAGTAGAAGCAAATGCCTGGTCGTCTATTTCATCGCTACCTACTGTACCGTAACCGCCGCGGAATTTGAGGAAGTCCACCACTTTATTTTCCGGCCAGAAACTTTCTTTGGAGGCCACCCATCCCAATGAATAAGAAGGGAAGATACCATACTGGTGGTTGGGGCCGAAGCGGGAGGAACCGTCGCGGCGCAGGATACCTTCTACCAGGTATTTTTCTGCATAGTTGTAGTTGATACGTCCGAAGAGGGAAGATACGCGGTGATCAATATTTTCCTTACCATCGGAGATACGGTTGGCCGCTGACGATTTAAAGTTAAGCGATGCCTCTTCAAAATTTGTGGCCGGGATGTCGTAGAACATTACATTGAGTTCCTTCAACCGGTTATCCATATAAGCGCCCTGCCCTGCGAGCAACGTGATGTTGTGCTTATTGAAACTGCGGGTATAGGAAACGATATTTTCAATGTTCCATGCATAGCTCTGATGCTGGCCGCGGTTAAAAGAGGTACGGGTATTTTTGGAAGAACTGTTCAGGTAATAAATAGGCGTAAATGTTTCATCTCCCCAGAAGGAAATTTTTGCACCTACAGTAGAGCGGAATTTCAATCCTTTAACCGGCTCCATTTCCAGGAAAGTATTACCTACCACGTTGTGCGACCAGTTGTAATTTCCAAGACGGGTACTGATATAAGCCAGTGGATTGGTAATTTCCTGCGCCACCTGGTCGGAGATGCCATAAAACTGTCCGGCTGCATTTTTCCGGGCGCCTGTTTGTGTGTATGCGCCTCCGGCAGATTCTGCCGGATCGGTGATCACGGCTTTGGTAATCGGATCCAGGTTGATGGCGGAACTCAGCGGTCCACCAAATTCATTATTGGTATTACCTATGCCGGTTGATTTCTCATAAGAATAACCAACGTTTTCGCCCCAGGTAAGCCAGGGAGTAATTTTATGCGTGGAATTCAGACGGAAGTTAACCCGTTCGTATTTGGAGATATCGGAAGCCACGATACCTTCCTGCTTCAGGTAACCAAAGGAGGAATAGAACGTAGATTTTTCGCTGCCGCCGCTGATGCTCAGTTCATGATTCTGGCGGATAGCGCTGTTGTTAAATATTTCAGCCTGCCAGTCGGTACCCTTGCCATAGGAAGAAGGATTGGCAAAAGGGGCGGTACCGCCATCATTTGTAACCGCTTCATTTCTTAAAGTGGCGTATTGCGTGGCATCCAGCAGTTTCAGTTTATGTGCCGGTGCGGAAGTGCCTAAGTAACCATTATAGCTCACGGATATTTTACCGCTCTTGCCTTTTTTGGTAGTTACGAGGATAACCCCCGCAGCGGCGCGTGCACCGTAAATAGCCTGGGAAGCCGCATCTTTCAGCACCTCCACGGATTCAATATCATATTGGTTCAGGTAGCCGATGCCGCCATTATCTACCACTACGCCATCTATTACCCACAGCGGGTTATTGTTGTTGAAAGAAGTGATGCCTCTCACGCGGACAGACGACGCCGAACCCGGCTGACCGGAACTGGCTGCCACTGTTAAGCCGGACGTGCGGCCCTGGAGTACCTGCTCCACGCGGGTTACGGGCTGGGATTCAATATCAGCAGCACGCACGCTGGAAATAGCGCCGGTCACCACACTTTTCTTCTGAATACCATAACCCACTACTACCGTTTCTGTGAGCGCAGTATTGGAGGGTTTCAGGCGAATACTCAAAGGACTGTTGGATACCGCTACTACTTTACTGTCGTATCCGATAAAAGATACCAGCAATAGGCTTTTATTGTTGGGTACTCTGATACTGAATTTACCTTCAGCATCTGCCGCAGTTCCGGTACCGGCATTCTGTACACGGATAGTAGCTCCCGGAATGGGTTCGCCTGTTTCAGATAACACACTACCGGTAACGGTTATACTGGAATCGGCGCTTTTTCCCGGAAGTATATTTACCAGGGTGATGCGCTTTCCTTCCATGACATAGGCCAGGGGTTGATTTTTCAGGCAGATGTCCAGGGCTTCCTTTACCGATACATTGCTGACATTTACGCTAACACGCGCAAATGAAGACAATAAGGCTTCGTCATACACCACAGATATACCCGCTTGTCGGGCCACTTCTTTCAGCACTTTTTTCAGGGGTGCATTTTTTTCCGAGAGTGTGATCTGCTGCGACAATCCTTTTGCGCTGATATGCAGGCAAGCTGTAAGAAGCAAAAAGGCGGTCATTTTCATAACGCAGAACATTTTGGTTGATAGTAATTTCCGGGTACAGGAAATTATACCACTAAAGTTTAATTGCATACTTTTGTAGTGTTTGGGAATTCTTGTAATGAAGTTCTTTGATTAAGGGACTGAAACTCAAGGGAATGCCCAGGCCATACCGGGAGTGTTGCGAGCACTTCCGGTTTTTTTCGGACATACCTTCCCCGGTTAACTTGTTTCGGTTGTTGTCATCTGTTTGAAATTTATCAGTTTTTACGTGGATTGCCGCAACGTGGAAGCTGCAATAATTAGCAAATATTAAAAGTGTTGTCTTGTTATTTTATTACGGTTAATTTTCTTCCTTCCAGGTTAAATTTCGCACCACTCGCTTCCAGCAGTTTCAACATTTCCGATAGCGGCAGGTTCCTGTTGATCCTCCCACCGAATAGCCTGTTGTCTGCATTTCTTGTATCTGTCTCAATATCATACCAGCGGGCTAACTGTCTCATAATTACATTTATATTAGCATTGTCAAATTCAAAGAATCCGGTCTTCCAGGCGGTTACCCCCGCTACATCTGCAGCGTATACCGACATCATGCCGGTGCTGTTACTGATAGCTGCCTGATCGCCGGGACGCAGGTACTTTTCTGCCTTACCAAGCTTCACTTTTACTGCACCACTGAGCAAAGTGGTTTTCACGGCGTCTTCATCGGCATAGGCCATAATATCGAACGCAGTGCCCAGTACCTGTACTTCTATGGCATTTACTTTTACAATAAACGGATGTTTCGCATCCTGCTTTACTTCAAAATAGCCCTGCCCTTCCATTTCCACGGTGCGGTTATTACCGGTAAAAGCAGTTGGATAACGCAGGCTGGAGGCTGAATTGAGCCATGCCTGTGTGCCATCCGGCAATTCCACGGTGAACTGCCCGCCGCGTGGTACTTTCAGTGTATTATATCCAACTGATGCATGATCGCCGGACACAGCGTACTCGAGTTTTCCGTTTTGTTGCTTCACTACCGTTGCACCCTGCCGGATCTCCTGTTTGCCTGCACTGTCGAGCGTAACCACCGAGCCATCGGCCAGTGTAAGTATGGCTTTGTTGGTACCCGGCATTACGTCTGTGATGAGCGGAGCAGCCGGTAAAGGTACTGCAGGCTTACGCAGGGTGTAAAACAAAGTAATGCCGGATGTTACCAACAAGGCTACTGTAGCTGCTATCGTCCAGTTACGGCGGAAGGATACCCGCATCGGTACCGCTTCTTCCTTACTGGTACTGATAGATTGCAACAACCGGGTTTCTATCCGGTTGCTCAGTTCTTCCGGAACAGCCGGCCGCTCCTGCATGATACGCTCAAAATCCTGTTGCATCACTGACAACAAAGGCTTATGCGCATCAGAGGTCAGCAGCCAGCTATATAAGGTGGCTATTTCCTCCGGGCTGCATTGCCCATCGAGGTATTTTTGCAATAGTGCTTCCTGGTAGTCTTCCGGTAAATTCATTATTATGCCAGAACCTTTTGAATACAGGCCCTGCATATAATATCCGGAAATGAAGAAAGAGGGTACCCCTCCGGGAAAATATTTTTTAAATAATGGTGGTAAGAAGATAGGTAGCCACCAGGATATCGCCATGACGGAAGATATAATCCTGTATAAACCGCATACTGAGAACCATATGCTTCTTTACGGTATCGCGGGAAATACCTAATATGGCGGCGGCTTCATCATATGTTTTGCCTTCCTGCCGGCACAGGCGGAATACGCTTTGCCGCTGGCTGGTCATCCGGCTTAATGCTTCCTGGAAAAGGCGGTCGTACTCCCGCGACCTTACCGTCAGATCAGTTAACCCGGTATCGTGGTGAGAGAGCTGCAAAAACAATTGCTCGCGCATTTGCTCATCGGTAGCCAGTTTGGCGATGGTTTTAAAAACGTGGTTACGGGCAATCCTGTAAAGATAACCGCTGAAAGAAAGCTTTGGGTTAATCCGTTCCCTGATTTCCCATATCTTCAGGAATACATCATGAACAAGGTCCTCCGCCAGGGAAGGCACTTTGCAAAAGCGTAACAGGTAGATATAGAGAGAAGAATGGTAGTGCCGGTAGATACTGGAAAAAGCCAATTCGTCGCCCCCTATCATCCTCAACAACACTTCTTCTTCAGATGGCATTCGCTCCATATGAGTTTAACAGGTTTTAATGATGCACACCGTTCCGGTGTAAATTATAAAAAACCACGGGAAATACAAATAACACGAATTTCACAACACTGGTGTATAGTTTACGCTTCCTGTATAAATGCCAGCGCCCTTTTTTCCGACCAGTAAAAATCGTCCCCGAATTTTACAAATCCCACATGGCCGCCCTGGTGCGGGGTTTCCAGGAAAAGGTATGGACTGTCGGCCGCTATCTCATAAGGATAACACTCCTTCCCCAGGAACGGATCATCTTTCGCATTGATTACCAATACCGGTATCCGGATGTAAGGCAGCAACGGCCGGGAACTGCATTGTTCCCAATAGGTAAGGGCATCTTTAAATCCATGCATGGGCGCTGTATAGCGATCATCGAATTGCCGGAACGACCGGATATCCGCATACCGGTCGAGGCTGATGCTCCCCGGAAACTGCAACTCCTTCAACCGCAGCTTCTCTCCCAGGTCGCGGATGAAGCGCTGCATATATATAATATTGTGTCTTTTCTCCAGCTCCGCAGAGCCGCTTTTCAGGTCACACGGCACAGAAATGGCTACAGCCGATTTTATCGCACTATCCAGCGACGCGCCCCTTTCTCCCAAATATTTTAATGTTACATTCCCTCCCAGTGAAAAGCCCACCAGGTGAATGGCCTTGTACTTTTTCAGCGACCCCAGGTATTGAATCACGGTATGCAGATCTTCCGTTTCGCCACTGTGGTAAAAACGGAGATTTTTGTTCGGCTCACCACTGCAGCCCCTGAAATTCATGGACACCGTATCAAAACCGGCGCTATTGAAGATATGCACCATCCCCAGCACATACTTGCGACTGGCATTGCCTTCCAGTCCATGCAGGATCACTACAATACGCTCATGCCCCTTCTCACTGAAATCCAGATCCAGGAAATCAGCATCGGGCGTAGCAATCCGCTCCCTCCTGTACACCGCCGGCCGGATGCTGCGGAATAAAGAGGGATAGATGGTGAGCATATGGCGATTCTGTAATAAAAAAGGCGCCTGGTAATCTGAGTTATGTAATACGGGCATCCCGCAAAATTACGAATTCAAACTCCTTAATCCGTATTTTCGCTACATGTCGCTACCCGTTTTTGGTATAGAGAAAATATTTAATCTTCCTTACAAAAAAGAGGATTTCAAAATAGTATATCATGCGCCGATCAATATGACGGTGATACCGGAAGCGCATAAACATGATTTTTTCATGCTGCTGGTAATTGGACAAGGGAGCGGTGTTCATACCATCGACTTTAACGATTATAAAGTAAGCCCCCGCACTGTATTTTTCCTGGCCCCCGGCCAGGCGCACCACTGGCAGCTGTCGAAGAACACCTCCGGCTACCAGGTGATGTTTTCTGCAGAGTTCATGCTACAGAAAGGGCCACTGTGGCCTTTTTTCACACCGGCATCCAAACCGCTGCTGAAGCTGGACCAGGCGCAATATGACCAGCTATTCCAGGAACTGCAGCTGATGGAGAAAGAAACCACCGCTGCAATTACGCAACACCGGCTGCAGATTATATTGCTGTTGCTGCAACGCTGGTATGCTGCCATCCACCCGGAGGAAGTAGCCGCCGCGGGGAATCACCTCATCAACCGTTTCCTGTTGCTGCTGGAAAAACATTATGCACAATATCATGAAGTAGCTTACTATGCTGCAAAGCTGCATGTTACGGCGAGTTACCTGAACCAGGTATGCAAGAAAGAAACCGGTAAAACCGCAGGTACTTACATCCGGGAACGGTTGCTGCTGGAGGCCAAACGTATGCTCACGCTCACCGACATGGATATAAAGGAAATTGCCTTTACGCTGGGCTTTAACGATACTTCTTACTTCTCCCGGTTCTTCAGAAAATATACTTCCCTAACTCCGATGGATTTCCGCCGTCAGTTATAAAATGTACCCGTGATATTATAACCAGTACCATTTTCCACCTGTATACCAGGATACCTTTGCAGGATAGCATAACATGAGTATGAAAAAAATACTGTTCTCTTCGCTGGTACTGCTTTGCGGGGTATCAGCATTCAGCCAGCAAAAAAAGGCCGATCTGCTGATCAGGTCTGTACGCATCATTGATGTAAAAACCGGTAAGATCACTGCCAACCAGGCCATTGCGGTGCGCAACGACAGTATCATTGCCGTGATGAATAACAAACAGGCCACGCAATACCAGGCCACGCAAACGGTAGACGGCCAGGGCAAATACGCCATGCCCGGTTTATGGGATATGCATATGCACTTTGGTGGCGGCGATACGCTGGCCGAAGAAAATAAAAACTTCCTGCCGCTGTATCTCGCCCACGGTATTACTACCATCCGCGATTGTGCAGCAGACATCAGCATGGACGTTTTAAAATGGCGCGATGCCATCAACAACGGGCAGTTACAAGGCCCCACCATTTTCACCTCCGGTCCAAAACTGGAAGGCTATAAATCCGTGTGGCTGGGCGACCTGGAAATAGGCACCTCCGCGGAACTGCAACAGGCACTGGATTCTCTCCAGAAACTGAAAGTAGATTTTGTAAAAATTACAGAGAATACCATTAAGCCGGATATATACCTGGAAGCACTGAAAGAAGCCAGGAAAAGAGGGATGTTTATTTCCGGGCACGTACCTTATGTACTTACCATGCAACAGGTAACAGACGCGGGCCTCAGCTCTGTAGAACACTTAACCTATGCGTGGAAAGCCGGTGTGAAAGATGATGCCGCTTTTGCACGCGCCATCGCCAACGGCGAAATAAAAGGAAAAGATATCAATAAATATATCCTCAACAACTTTGATACCGCCGCTGCTATGAACACCTACCGCCACATGGCAGAGAAAGGTACCTTCATAACGCCAACGCTTACACTGGGAAATGTAATGGCGTATTTTGACCAGGATAACCACGCACACGATCCCTACCTGCAATACATTGGCAAAGGACTCCAGCGTACTTATGAAATGCGTGTAAAGCGCGTAATAACAGACGACAGCGCCGCCATTGCCTGGCGTAAAATGATCTATGAAAAATCATCTTCCATACTGCCGCTGCTGCAGAAAGCCGGTGTTACCATTATGGCCGGCACCGATGCGGGTTACCTGAACTCATTTGATTATCCGGGTATAGGTCTTCACCAGGAACTGGCGCTGATGGTAAAATTCGGGCTTACGCCGCTGGAAGCATTACAGGCGTCTGTGATCAACTCACCCGCCTACCTGCATAAAACAAATTATGGCGCCATCGCTCCCGGTAAAAAAGCAGACATCCTGTTACTGGATGCCAACCCGGTAGCGGATATCCACAATACGCAGAAAATTTATGCGCTCGTAGTAAAAGGCAAGCTGCTTAACAGGGCCGCACTGGACAGGCTGTTACAGGATGTAAAAGATAAAACTGCGCGAACAAAGTAGCGGATTTTGTCTTTTTCAGGATTAGACTGATTTTACTGATTTAGGGATTTGATCACTTTTGATTTTAAAGGATTTTGGGAGATTTAAGCGGATATATTCGCTTAAATCTCCCAAATTTTTTTTTAATCCTTTATAAAATCCTAAAGTAAAATCAAAGTAATCAGTAAAATCAGTCTAATCCTGAAAAAGACAAATTCCGCTATTTTATCGCTGAGAACAGCCGTCCCCAACGGATGCGGTTATGATGAATACTCATCCAGATGATCCACGCTTTTCCCACAATATGATCTTCGGGAACATAGCCCCAGAAGCGGGAATCCATCGATTCACGGCGGTTATCCCCCATCATCCAGTAATAATCCATTTTGAAGGTATAGGTATTGGTTTCCTGGTTGTTGATATAGATTTTTCCATTCACCACCCGCAGCGTGTTGTGTTCATACGTATCTATGATACGGCTGTAGAAAGGCAATGTAAGCGTATCCAGCGTTACAGTGGTCCCTTTCCGGGGAATGTATAAAGGTCCGAAGCAATCCTCGTTCCAGTCGTAGTGTTTCGTATCAAAGGGGAACACCCGCGAATCAGCGAAGGCATCATACACATAGCGTTGCACGGTAGCGCCCATAGCTTTCAGGGTATCTATATTGGCGGTGGTGAGGTTGTAAATAAACATGCCCGAATCGCGGGTAGCCCGCTGGATATGATCTGTTCCCAGTACATCCCGCATAGAGTCGCTGAGTTCTTTTTTATCCGGCATGGTAACATAATACCGCGCTTCAAAGTGTTCCGGTGAGGCCGTGGGCGCATGATTGATATACACGATGCCGTCGATGATCTGCAGCGTGTCACCCGGAACAGCGATGCATCGCTTGATCCAGTTTTCTCTTTTGTCGACCGGCCGGATTACGGGAGGAGGATAATTTTTATGAACGTATTCCGCACCAAGCGACCGCATATTCGTGTAGTAGTCCTCATCATCGCCAGTAATGGTTTTCAATACGGTATCCCCGCAGGGATAATTAAATACCACCACATCATTGTGTTGAATACTGCTGAAGCCCGGCAAACGTGTATAGGGCCATTGAACAGCGGTGGAAAAGGGTTTGGTGTTTCTGGTAAACGGAAGGGTGTGATGGGTAAAAGGCCATGCCAGTGGTGTGATGGGGATACGCGGACCGTAGCTGATTTTGCTGACAAAAATAAAATCGTTGATCAGCAATGTTTTTTCCATAGAAGCGCTGGGGATAACAAAAGCTTCAAAGATAAAGGTACGGATAAGGGTAGCGGCAACCACAGCAAAAAGAGCAGCTTCTATCCATTCTCTCACCTTCGATTTCTTCCGGGTACCTTCCTCTGGCTGCTTTACATCGCTGAAAGAAAAATTCATTTTACACGTGGTTTTGGATAAGTAACTACTAACAATTTAATTAATTATACCCACATCTTTTCAAAATTTATATGGACAAAAAGGGCTGCTGTAATGACGCAGTAAGCAACGGGTAAAAACCTTTACAGCATTATCATACAGCCAAAATCAGCCTTTACTGCGATGAGACATCTGCGTTATTAAAAGCACGCATTTTATTGTACTATTATACCCGTTTCTGCAAAAAAGTATTATCTTCCGTAATTCTTTTTAAAAAATTTCAACAAGATAAAATCGTTTTATTAAATTGCTCTGCGTAACCACTTCAGTAGTTACACATTTACCCACGTTCCAAACATACACGTTCCAAACATAATTACCATGCATACGTCGAGACGTTCATTCATACAACAAACCGGGCTGATAGCCGCAGGTATGATGTTGCCCGGTGCTTTGGCCGCCATGACCGGCAACAAAGCGCTCCCAAAGAAAATAGGTTTGCAGCTGTATACCCTCCGCGACCAGCTGGCCAAGGATCCTAAAGGTACGCTGGCCAAAGTAGCAGGTATCGGCTACAAAGAAGTAGAAACTTTTTACGGCTTCCAGGGTGCAGACGATAAAGGAGAATTCTGGGGACTGAAGCCCGCCGAACTGAATGCCGTATTGAAACAACACCAGCTTAGTACACCCAGCGGCCACTATCAGCTCAACGATTACCTGACCAAAGGCAATGGTAATGCGGATGCCCTGCAGCCACAGATCGACCTGGCTGCTGCACTCGGACAACAATATTTTATCGTTCCGGTACTCCCGCTCTCCCTCTGGGATAAGAAACTGGGCGCTGACGATTATAAGTTCATGGCCGAACAACTGAATAAAGCCGGTGAACAATGTAAAAAAGCAAACCTGAAGATCGGTTATCATAACCACTACTGGGAATTCAAACCGCTGGCAGACAGCAACAGCACTGGTTATGAAATCATGCTGAAAGAAACAGATCCCGCACTCGTTGCCTTTGAACTGGATCTTTTCTGGGCGGTAAAATCCGGTCGTGATCCAATCACCCTGTTTAAAGAAGCACCGGGCAGATTTGTAGCCTGGCATGTGAAAGACATGGACAAAGCTAATACGGCCAGTCTTACCGCCAGCGGCACAGAAAACAAAACCTCTATGGAGCTGCTCTCCGGTGTTACTTTTGCAGAAGTAGGAACCGGCAGCATCAACTTCTCCAAAATATTTGCCCAGGCAAAACTTGCCGGTGTAAAACATCTCTTCGTAGAGCAGGATAAAATCACTATCGATCCGTTCGACAGCGTAACGCAGAGTTATAAATACGTGAAGAACGTTTTGCTGAAATAACGGAGTTTGTCTTTTTCAGGATTAGACTGATTATACTGATTGAGGGATTTTACTTTTGGATTTTATAAATGATTTTAAAAGATAAAGGGAGATACAAGCGGGTATTCGCTTATATCTCCCTTTATCTTTTAAAATCAAAAGTGATCAAATCCCTCAATCAGTATAATCAGCCTAATCCTGAAAAAGACAAAATTCGCGTAGTTTTGCACCAAAGCAACTAACATATGGCGATGCATGAAATTGAAACATTGGTGGAACTATCTGTTCTTTGCCTGGATAAAAGCCAGGAAGAAGAACTGGATCGCAGGAGCCTCTTTTTTAATCTGTACAAATTACAACAGCAATACGATACCGGGTTTACCCATTTCCGGGTAATGGATGTATTAATCAAACATCATTTCGTATATACCTTTCCCGTTACTGCGCATCCGGCTTATGCCGCGCATGCTGCCTGGTTTGATGCATTGGCTGCCAGTAAAAAGTTTAGCTTCATTTATGAAGAACCCACTGCTGAATGGAACCAGGAAACCAATCCTGTAGCGGGTTACGCTAACTTCGATTTCGCCACTCAATCCTATATTTTATACTGCGATGCCGGCTCCGCTCTCTGGGCGGCTATGGTAGCCAATGGCACCCTCACCGGCGATGACGCCATAGCGCCGGAAAAGATGGACACTTTCCCGCTGGCGCACGAAGTGGCAGAAGCCGCCGGGGAACAAAAAGATAAAGACGTGCTGGGCCTGTGGTATCAGTTCCTTCCTTACCTGGTAATGGAAGCGGAACAGGAAGGTGAACCCATTCATTATAAAGCGCTGGAAGCCATACTGGAACTGGTAGTAGCCAATGATGCCATCCCGGATGAAGGATTGCCTCCGGCAGATGAACTGCCCGTAGGTGGTGAGCTGGGGAAATTCTGTAAGTGGTGGTACGCCCCTGCAGCAGATAAGATGCCTGCAACAGCGCCGGAAGAAGTAGAAGAAGAAATAGACCTCGAAACTGTACCATTTACAGAACAGGTGGATAAAAGCGCCGCCTGGTACGAGCAACAGGTGGTGCAGATCCTCCAGGATGCCAATGCGGCCATCACGCATATGGAAGACAGTGGCCCCAATGAAGCCACACAACGAAACGTTTATGAACGCCTGCAACAAGGATTAGTGTACGCTGATAAAGGACTGGAGTTGTCGCCCGGCCAGCCGCCGCTGCTCATGAACAAAGGCTCCATACTAATGCTGCTGGAACAATACGATCAGGCGCTGGCCGTTTATAACGAAGCGCTGGCCATTGCACCCGAAAATCCATATGTACATCTGAACCGGGCAGTACTCTTTTATCATATGGAACGGATCCCGGAAGCCATTGCCTCTTTTGAACACCTGCTGCAACTGGAACCGGGAAATGAATTTGCGCAACAGTGGCTTTCACATCTAAAAAACGGAGGGTGATTATCATCGCGCCTGCCGGCGGATATTAAAAGATCTGAAGCATAAAACTACCTGGCGCCTGCCTGTTGCAGCATTTGTACGATCTCTTTATAATTTCTTTTCTGTGCATGTTGCAAAGGCGTTACGCCGTCTTTGTCCGCTATATTCACATTGGCGCCCGCAGCAATCAGCATTTTTACCACCTGCTGATGCGCGGCGCCACCCTGGCCTAATATCACGGCCTCCAGGAGAGCGGTCCAGCCCAGGCGGTTGATGTGATCCACCGGGAAATTTTTATCCGCCAGCAATACCGCTATTACTTCAAGATGCGCACGCTCACAGGCAGGAATCAGCGCAGAGCCGCCGTAGCGGTTATATACTTTATAATCTGCTCCGGGCATGTATAACTTTACCATATCCGCATAACCTTCAGCACCGGCATACAGGAAGGGCGAGTTTAACAGCTGATCCTGCGCATTTACATTGGCGCCGGCAGCCGTCAATAATTTCGCGGCAGCAGTGTGATGATGATAGGTAGCCACCATTAATGGCGTGCGTCCCTGTGCATCTTTTGCCTCCAGCTGTTCGCCCCTGGCTATAGCTGCTTTAATGGCGCTGGTGTCGTTTCCGGCTGCCGCTTTGAAAATTGTATTATCACGTATCATCGTCTCCTTTTCTTTTTGTGCGCAGGCCGGATGTATGATCCAGAGCAGGCCCAGTAATAAAGTTAATCGCATTATGGAGGTTTGTTACACGAAAATAAAGCACCGTAGCGGTGATCAATGGTGTTATTCATGCATAAAACAGGACTAATTAAAACTACCTGTCTTCTTCCGCCCGGTAAAAAAGATATATCCGTTCATCTATTTTAAAAGCAAAATACCGGATTTATTTCCTAACTTATTAGTGATTAAATCTGGTAGAAAATGCCACAGGAAAACGACCAACAACACTATCCGCACAGGAAGGAAAAACATGAAGCCCGCCGCGACTTCCTGAAACAATCTTCCGCTATGATGGCACTGGCGCTCACTCCCCCGCTGGTAATAAAAGCGGCTCAGCACGATGAAGCCATTGCCGGCATCTTTGAAAAGATGCCGGTGAGCATGGAAATAAACGGGAAGAAAATAGAGGTTTCTGTAGAACCCCGTGTTACATTGCTGGACCTTCTCCGGGAACAACTGAATCTTACCGGCACCAAAAAAGGCTGTGATCATGGCCAGTGCGGCGCCTGTACGGTACATGTAAACGGTCACCGCATTAATTCCTGTCTCACGCTCGCCGTTATGCAGGAAGGCAAAAAAATCACGACCATTGAGGGCCTCGCCAACGGCGAACAACTGCATCCGGTACAGGAAGCCTTTATTAAGCACGATGGCTTCCAGTGTGGTTATTGTACGCCCGGGCAAATCATGTCGGCCGTAGCCTGCATCCGTGAAGGCCATGCCGGTTCCCCCGAAGAAATAAGAGAATTTATGAGTGGAAATATCTGCCGCTGCGGTGCATACGACAATATCGTTCACGCCATTACGGAAGTAAAACAGGGAGGGAAAACAGTATGAACCAATTCTCCTACGTACGCCCCGCCAGCCTGAAGGCAGCTATCGACGCGGTGGCAAAAGATAACACTGCCCGTTTCATCGCCGGCGGCACCAACCTGCTGGACCTGATGAAAAGCGGCGTGGTGATCCCGGAAAAACTGGTAGACATTAACCGTTTGCCGTTAAAAGATATCCAGTTAAATGGTAACACGCTGCATATAGGCGCCCTGGCACTTAACAGTGAACTGGCCGCACATGAACTGGTTACCACGCATCATCCGCTGCTGTCGCAGGCTTTACTGGCAGGCGCTTCACAGCAACTCCGCAATATGGCTACCGTAGGCGGCAATATGATGCAACGTACCCGCTGCACTTATTTTTATGATACTACCATGCCCTGCAATAAACGCAGCCCCAACAGCGGCTGTGGCGCTATTGGCGGCATCAACCGTATGCATGCCATCTTTGGCGCCAGCGAAAGTTGTATTGCCGTACACCCCAGCGATATGTGCGTGGCACTTGCTGCATTGGATGCTACCGTACTGGTAACCGGCCCGAAAGGTAACCGCCGCATTCCTTTTACAGATTTTCACCGCCTCCCGGGCAATACCCCGCAGCTGGATAACAACCTCGCAAAAGGAGAACTGATTACAGCAGTGGAAATTCCCGCTAACGCCTACACGAAAAATGTATACTACCTGAAGGTACGCGACCGTGCCTCATACGCATTTGCACTGGTATCTGTAGCCGCAGCGCTGGACATCAGCAATAATGTAATCCGGAGCGCCCGGCTGGCAATGGGCGGCGTAGCGCATAAACCCTGGCGACTGTACGATGCCGAGAAAGCATTGGCCGGCAAAGCTCCTACGGAAGAAAATTTCCGCCATGCGGCAGACATTGCATTGCAATCTGCCAAAGCATACACGCATAACCAATTTAAAACTGGTTTATCAGTCAACAGTATTCAAACCGCCTTACTTAAAGCTGCCAGCGTATGAAAAAGCAACAAACAGGACAGTCGATGGACCGTGTGGATGGCCGCCTGAAAGTAACCGGCGGCGCAAAATATTTCGCAGACCACCAACTGCCGGAACTGCTGTATGCCGCACTGGTATGCAGCTCCATCAGCAACGGTACCATTAAAAGCATCAATACTACCAAAGCGCTCAGAGCCCCCGGCGTGCAGGATGTAATATCACATCTCAACGCCCCGCCGGTACCGGGATATAAAAATTCCGATCCCAATGCGAAAGACGGACTCAAAATATTCAAAGACAACCGCATCTACTCCAACGGGCAGCCGGTAGCCATCGTATTGGCCAACACGATGGAACGCGCTGTACACGCCGCATCTCTCGTGGAAGTACAATACAACCAGGAAACGCATTACACCGATATGAATGCCAATATGGGTAAAGCCTTTCAGAATAACCGGATGAAAGACTATACACGCGGGGAAGCAGATGCCTGGAAAAAAGCGCCTGTTACCATTGACGCCACCTATAGCCTTCCGCTGGAAGTACATAACCCGATGGAACTGGCCGGCATCATTGCCCACTGGGATACGCCGGACACACTGGTGCTCTACGCCAAAACGCAGGGAGTAAAAAATGTGCAGGATACCATCAAAAGACTATTCCAGATACCGGAACAGAATATCACTGTGCATTCGCAGTTTGTGGGCGGCGGGTTTGGTATGGCGTTACGTGTATGGCCGCTGGAAATAGCCACCATAGTGGCTGCAAAGAAAGTACGCAAACCGGTAAAACTGGTGATCACACGCGACCAGATGTTTACATTGGTAGGCTACCGGCCTAACGCCGTACAACGATTAAGCCTGGGCGCCACTGCCGATGGTAAGCTCACCGGCATCACCCATGAAGCAGTAGCCGTTACGTCTCCCTACGAGGATTTTACAGAAGGCATTGTATCTATGAGCAAATTCATGTATGCCTGCCCCAATGTAACTACCCGGTACAAACTGGTACCGCTTAATATCAGCACGCCCATCTGGATGCGGGGCCCCGGCGAAGCTACCGGCGCATTTGCACTGGAGTCGGCCATTGATGAACTGTCTTATAAACTCAACATCGATCCGCTGGAACTCCGGGTGCTGAACCATGCGGACACCGACCCTGAAAAAGATCTCCCTTTCTCCAGTAAATACCTCAAGGAAGCTTACCAGCTGGGAGCGGAGAAAATTGGATGGTCGAACCGGAAAGCCGCTCCCCGCAGTATGCAGGAAGATGGTATGCTGGTAGGCTATGGCATGAGCAGCGGCACCTTTGGCGCATTCCGCGGCAAAGCTACGGTATCGGCTACACTAAAAGCAGATGGTTCACTCATCCTGCAGAGTGCTGCCGCCGATATTGGCCCGGGTACCGCTACCGCAATGGTACAGATAGCTGCAGATGTAACCGGCATAGCGCCGGCAAAAATAAAATTCATGCTCGGCGAATCTGCCTACCCGTTTGCACCCCAGCAGGGCGGGTCTTCTACCGTGTCTACTTTAGGCAGCGCGGTAACAGACGCCTGTAAGGCATTGCAGCAGAAGCTGGCGGGTCTTGCAATCAGCCATGTACCGGCTTTTAAAAATGCTGCTCCGGAAACAATTATTTTTGAAGATGGACAACTGCTGAGAGCCGGGCAATCTGAAAAAATATCTTACGAAACTATCTTACAACAACAACAGTTACCGGAAGTAAATGTAGTAGCCACTTCACAAAGCGGGGAAGAAAGAAAAAAATATTCCATGTATTCTTTCTCTGTGCATTTTACCAAAGTGCATGTACACCCGGCTACCGGCGTGGTTCGTATAAAACATATTGTAAGTGTGGCAGATGCAGGCACCATTGTAAACGCCAAAACAGCCCGCAGCCAGATGATCGGCGGCGTAGTGGGCGGCATCGGTATGGCGCTCACTGAAGAAGCGGTTATGGATCACCGTTTCGGACGTTTTGTAAACAATAACTATGCAGACTATCACGTTCCGGTAAATGCAGATACGCCACCCACCGATGTATATTTTATTAACAAGAAAGATCCTTACATTAACCCGATGGGCTCAAAAGGCATGGGAGAAATAGCGCTGATCGGCTTTGCCGCCGCAGTTTCCAATGCCGTATACCACGCCACCGGTAAGCGGGTACGCGACCTGCCCATCACCCCGGATAAAGTACTGGATGAGAAAGGATATCAGCAATGGAAGCTGGAAAATAAAATGAGTACATGAAAGAACTGGAAGACATTGTAAAGTCATACCACGCTGCCTGCCGCCAGGGAATAAAAACGGCGCTGGCTACGGTAGTACATGTGGAAGGCTCTGCTTACCGCCAGCCAGGCGCAAGGATGCTGGTTACAGAAACCGGTATGCTCACCGGCGCCATCAGCGGCGGTTGCCTCGAAGGGGATGCCCTGCGTAAAGCGCAGCTGGTAATGATGCAGCAACGGCCCATGCTGGTGACTTACGATACCAACGATGAAGACGATGCCAAACTCGGCGTAGGACTTGGATGCAACGGTATCATTCATATACTGCTGGAACCCGTGAATGCAGAAGATCCGGGCAACCCCGTGGCTATGCTGCAGGAAATAACTTCCCATCGTACGCCTGCTGTACTGGTTACCCTGTTTACGCTGCGCCAGCGCAAAGCGCCGCAACCCGGTACCTGCCTGGTGCTCACCGCCAATGGTCAGTTGCATCACTGCATCACCGATGCTCAGCTGCAAAACGCCATCACTGCCGATGCACATCAGGCTCTGCAAACCCGCACTTCTTTTACAAAAACATACGTCTCTACCGGCAACGACTACACGACACATACGGCCTACATTCCGCCGGCGCCACAGCTATTAATTGCAGGTGCAGGCAACGATGTAATCCCGCTGGTGAAAATGGCAGCATTGCTCGGATGGCACACTACCGTTATTGATGGCCGCCCCGGTTACGCCACCACCATGCGTTTTCCGGAAGCCACGCAGGTGATCACCGCCAAACCCGTACAGGTACTTCCACAGGTGCAAACAGATCAATATACCGTGGCAGTACTGATGACTCACAATTACAATTACGATCTTGCCCTGCTGGCGCAACTGCTCCCGCTGCCGTTGCCCTACATAGGCGTGCTGGGGCCTGCAAAAAAACTACAGCGTATGCTCGACGAGCTGGCGGAAAACGGCATCTGCATTTCCCCGATACAACGGGAACGTATACACGGACCAGCCGGATTGGACCTGGGCGCTGAAACATCAGAGGAAATTGCCTTGTCCGTTATCAGTGAAATAAAATCCGTACTGTCTGCCGCTGCCGCTACATCACTGCGGGAAAAAACAACGGCTATCCATTCCCGCGAACAACAAATCATACATCAACAACAACTATAATGGAAACAACTGGTATCATCATCCTGGCCGCCGGCGCCTCTAAACGACTGGGAACACCCAAACAACAACTCCCCTTCCAAAACAAAAGCCTGCTGCAAAACGTAGTACACACGGCCCGTCAGTGCGATATGCCCACCGTAGTAGTGCTGGGCGCCTTTGCCACTCAAATCAGGGAACAACTGGTGTCTGAAAAAGTACATACTGTTGTAAATCCAAACTGGCCTGCCGGTATGGGCGGCTCCATCCACACCGGGTTACAGCACCTGCTGCGTATAGCCCCTCACGTGAGCAATGCACTGCTGCTGCTATGCGATCAGCCTTTTATTACCACCGCGCTGCTGGAAGAAATGTTTGCGCTGAAAAACTCCTCCGGCAAAGCGATTGTAGCCTGCACCTATGGCAATTCCACCGGTACGCCGGCGCTTTTTGGTAAATCTTTTTTTCCACAATTGCTGGCACTCAATGGGCAGGAAGGCGCAAAGAAAATATTGTTACAACATCCGGAGCAGGTGGCTACTGTCGATTTTCCACAGGGAGCAGTGGATATAGATACCAATGGCGACTATGAACAACTGCTCACCAGCACAAAATAAACCACCTTTTACAGGGGCTTCTCCCCGCAACGGCATATTCCCTTCCTGTCGCCTCCCCTGAAAACCTTCATGGTCCTGTATTACAGGATCCTGATGAGATATTCTTTGCTTTTTCCTGAAAAATTTTTTTGGTAAATAAAATGACATGCTTATATTTGTCTACAAGATTGGTAGACTAATAAAAATCATACTCACCATGAACACAGATCAACGTCATCGAAACCCGCGCCCGATAAGCGCCTCAACCAACCGCCTCACAATAGCGGCATCATATTGTTGTTGTTAACACCCACTCCCCTCTGCGGCCACCCCACCAATTGCCGCGATAGTATTTTCTATTTCAACAACTGATTTAACACTGTCAACAAAAATTTTCGTCATGAAAACGACCAACCAACCCGTATTCTCTCTCGCCGGGGGAGTAACTGCAGCGCACCTTGCCTGGTTTCGCACCTATGGCATCATACAGTTTAAAAACTTCCTCGATAAAAATGCACTCGCTACTGTGCATGAAGAAGTACAACGTGTACAGGAACTTCTGATCCGGAATAACATTCAGAAAGTAAATGGTATTCCGCTCAAATTCGGTACAGACGTGGACGGCAGCCCGCTGATCCAGCGCATCGCCTTCGCATCACACTATAGTAACGCATTGCGGGAACTGTTAAAAGACAAAAGACTGCAAACACTCACTGCTTTGCTGGGCCCCTACTCTGGCAGGATCGGTGAAAACGAAAAAGACGGACTGGTAGTAAACCACTACGTAAACACTACGGACAGCCAGTTTAAACAACTTGGCTGGCACACCGACAGCCCCCGCGATCTGTTCCTGGGCTCACGCATCCTGCCGATGCTCAATGTAGGCATTCACCTCGATGATTGCCCGCTGGACAACGGCGGCCTCAGAGTATTGCCCGGTACGCATGAGCAGGGAATATTAAAACTGCTATTCAGAAAGAAATACTTCATAGACAATAACCCTGATGAAAAAGAAGTAGGCTTTGATATTGAAGCCGGCGATCTCACTGTTCACGACGGGCGCCTCTGGCACCGCGTGCAGCAGTCGCCCTACACCGGCGAAAAAAGCCGCAGAAGAGTGATGTATATTCCTATCATCACCGGCGCTTACCAGCCTAAAACGGCTGCCAGCCCTACTCCTTTTTATCACAAACTGGCACATCTGAAACAACATCTGTACGGTGGCAGACCACAGTGGGTGAATGTAAAAGCCCGGTCAGAAAGCCTTGCGGAAGTAAACACTCCATCTCTCTAAAAAATATAATCCGATGTCATACGCATTAATAACCGGCGCAGCAAAAGGAATAGGAAAAGCCATCGCTGCACAACTGGCGGAAAGGAATTATCATTTGCTGCTGGTAGATATAGATGAAAAAAGCCTCGCAGCTACAGCAGAAACACTTGCGGCGCAGTATCACGTGAACGTACATACGTTGCACCAGGATCTGTCGGCCCCCGATGCTTTATCAAATGTTACCGGTTGGAGCAGCACCTGGCATCATTCGCTTTCCGTAGTGGTGAATAACGCCGGTTATGGTATCAACGGACCATTTGAGCAACTCACCCTACAGGAACAGTTCAACATCATTGATGTAAATATCAGGGCACAGGTAGGGTTATCCTATGCCTATATACCAGTGCTGCGGCAGTTTCCAAAAGCGTACCTGCTCAACCTCGCCAGCACAACAGCCTATCAAACCGTTCCATATCTCAATATTTACGCGTCTACAAAAGCCTTTGCGCTTTCCTTTACACGCGGACTCCGGTATGAACTCAGGCACTCCCCCATATCGGTCAGTGCCCTGAGTCCCGGCAGCACCGACACGGATTTCGTAAACCGGGCGCGCATGGGCGACTACACCCGTAATGTTGCCAACCGCTTCAATATGACGCCGGAAAAAGTCGCCAGAATTGCGGTAGACGGCCTCTTCAAAGGCAAAGCAGAAATCGTTCCCGGCTTCACCAATAAACTGAATGCCTGGCTGCCAAAATTCTTCCCCAAATTATTTGTGGAGAAAATTGCCGCGGGTATCTATGAACCAAAAGAGAAAGAAACCAGCACCGTAGCACTCACTGCCTGAAATACAACCCCTGCTTATATGAGAAAGCTGCATCGTACCTGGTGCCGCTTTCTTATGTATATGGGAACAACATTTGCAGCACTTCTATTCAAAAAAACGAATGGCAACTGCAGGCATTCATATCGGCACATCCGGCTGGAGCTACAGGCATTGGCGCGAAATATTCTATCCAACAGGATTAAAACCCGTTGACTATCTCCCCTGGTATGCAAAAAAATTTAAGGTAACAGAAATAAACACCAGCTTTTATCACCTGCCCAAACCGGCTACAGTAAAAGCCTGGGTAGAAAAGGTACCTACACGTTTTTATTTTTGCCCGAAAATCAGCAGGTATATCACCCATGTAAAAAGATTACTGGACCCCGAAGAATCTCTACCCAAATTCTTTGACCTCTTCGATCCCTTCATAAAACACCTGGGCCCCGTACTCATCCAGTTGCCGCCAACAGCCGCTTTTGAGGCAGAAAGAGCAGATCACTTCTTCAAAGTACTTACAAAAAACTATCCCGGTTATCACTTCGCATTGGAAGCGCGGCACCAAAGCTGGCTTTCTGATGAAGCCACTGCTTTACTACAGCAATACAAAATTGCCTGGGTGATTGCACTATCAGGGCGCCGGTGGCCGTTTGCAGAAACCATTACCGCAAAACATATCTATGTCCGCTTCCACGGACCAGACGGCAGGTACGATCAATTATATCCCGAAAAAACAATGGATACCTATGCGGGGAAATTCAAAGAGTGGCAACAGGACAAACATACTATCTGGGCATTTTTTAACAACGACGGGCACGGTTATGCTTTACAAAATGCACAGCAAATGATGGCGCTACTCAAATAGCTCCTGTTCGTCTGTATAATAAGTTTTCCGGCCACCACCGGTGTCCTTCTTAATAGGAGCGCCACCGGGGCTTTCGGTTAATTTGGAGTTATGCACCAGCATAAAATCGCGGACCTCGCCATTAATGATATCAGGATTACTTTTCAGGATTTTCTTTTCCGCTCCTTCCAGGATCTTTTTTACTGATTTCAATAATGCTTTGATCTTTGGCGCCGGTATTTTATTAGCGATAGAAAAAGGTGAAATTTTTGCGTCCCATAAAATATCATCTGCATACGCGTTTCCGATCCCCAATACATTGTGCTGATCCAGCAGGTATTTTTTAATGGTTATTTTCTTCTTTGCCAGCTGTGCTGCCAGGTAGCTTTCGTTGAAGTCTTTCGACATCGCATCCGGCGCAGTTTTCTCTTCCGGATCGAGAGTGATATTGGCAGCGGCCTGGAAATCCGTTAAGGCCAGCCCGGTACCATCTCCAAACAACAATTCTACAATGGTATACTTTTGCTCATTCTTCTTCTCAAACAAATATAATTTCCCATGCAACATTAAGTGCATACCCAGCACATGCCCGTTTTTAAATACAAAATGCAGCTCCTTTCCCACCCGCTGTATGTGTTCCAATGCCTGCCCTTCCAATGCGGCCTGCAGGTCGGCTTCTTTGGTATGTAATTTCTTCGCATTCTTTACCGTAACAGACTTCAGTTTTTTATGAAGCAGCGCTTTTTCCAGGTTATGCCGGAAGGCTTGCAGATCAGGTAATTCAGGCATGATAAATATTTTTAAGATAAGTTAACGAATGTGCGGGAAATAATAAAGGGCCGGCAGCAATAACCGACCCATTTTTTATGGCAGTTTTTTCCTTCTACGAAACAATAAACCAAAGATAATTATCATAACAGATCAGCTTATGCTGATATTGTCCATCATTTAACCAATATTAGCCACTTATACATATTTTTCATGTATGTGAATAACCTGTTAAAATAATCGCCCAGCGGCCTCAGACGCGACTTTGCGGGCTTTTTAAACACAAAAATCGCTATATTTGTGCCCTATGCCTTTTCTCTAAACCAATAAAACACGGAGTGTGAACATGAAATTGAAGCAAGTGATTAAACCGTTGATTTTTATTATTACAATTTGTCTTTTCGTATTTCTATTTACAAATTTCACCAACCTTACCACAGCTGGAACATCCACTGCAGCTACCCAACCGGCTACTGCTGTAAAAACGGACTCGGTTCAACGGGAAAGTTTGTACGACATGATGCGGCTGGATACTACCGGTCTTTCCAGGGAGGCGTTTGACAATGCGATGGTAGGATACGAGCACCTGCAGGAAAACGGACGGATAAAAAATCCGGATGTATTGTCTATTATCGACTTCTCCCTGCCCAGTACCAAAAAGCGTTTGTTTGTAATAGATCTGAAAAACAAACTATTACTTTTCAACACCCTCGTATCTCATGGCCGGAATTCCGGAAAAGATATCGCCAACGCGTTTTCCAACAAGATGAACAGCTTTAAAAGCAGTCTTGGTTTTTATGTTACCGGCGATACCTATAACGGCGAACATGGCTACTCCCTCCGTCTTGAAGGCGAAGAAGCCGGCATCAACGATAACGCCCTCAGCAGGGGTATTGTAATGCACAGTGCAAACTATGTGAATGATAACCTTGGCAAGTTACAGGGTTATATTGGCCGCAGCCTGGGATGCCCCGCCATCCCCGAAAATGTGCACCGTAAAGTGATCAGCAGCATCAGGAATGGTACCTGCCTGTTTCTTTACAGCCCGGATAAATATTATTCCGCGCATACCAAAATCCTCGTAAAAGACAGCACTGCGTCTTAAACTATTTAAACAGCTTTTGCTTAAAAACGGCGTCATGCCCATATACATCGGAGGCAAAGTATAACTTGCCTCCTTCCATCCATGCGGTGAAATAGGTAATAATCACCGGCACCGGATCCTTCACCGCCACAAACTTTTCCTTTCCACTGTTCATAGCACTATCAATTTTTTCGTTGGTCCATTGAGGTGAGCCCTCCAGGACAAACTGCGCCATTTTTACCGGATCCTTCAGCCGGATACAACCATGACTGTAGGCCCGGTTATCCCTTTCAAAAAGACTTTTCTCAGGCGTATCATGAAAATAGATATTATAACTGTTCGGGAACAGGAACTTCACCCGTCCCAGTGCGTTACGCTGCCCCGGCCGCTGACGGATAACCGGCAACCCGTTCGCCTGCCCGGTAACCTCCATACCTTTCGACGCCAGGTACCCCCTGTTGCGCTGGATGGCCGGCAGGATCTCCTTCCGTACAATGCTGCGGGGAATATTCCAGTAAGGACTAAACACCACCTGGTTCAGCATTCCTGAAAACATAGTAGTGCTATGCCCTTCCTTTCCCACCACAATATCCATATCAAATAAACGTTTATCCCCGTCCGTTACATGCAGTATAAAAGCAGGTATATTTACCAGGATCAGCTTCCCCTGCGGTTTTACAGGCATCCACTTCATGCGTTCCATATTTACCAGCAACTCCCGCAGCCGTTCTTCCGCAGGGATGTTTAACGCATTGATCACCGTATCATTCAATACGCCGTTTTGCGTATATCCGTTGCTGTTACGGAATGTATTGACGGCCGTTTCCAGTTCATCATTAAATACATCGGTGCTGTCATTATTCTTCAGCTCCCCGGTTATCAGCAACCGTTTCTTTACAGCTATAATTTCGGGAGATGATTGCCCCCTTTTCAATCCCTTCTTTATTGCGGGCAATGGCTGCCAGCCACCATTTTTAACATATTCCCGGTAGGCTTTGAGCGGCTCTTTCATAGGAGCAACCGCCGGGAACATCTTATCATTGGTTTTAAGCATGGAATCTGCCAGCTCCATTACAGCGTAACGCTGCCCCGGCACCATGTGCTCCAGCTGACCGATGCTGCCGCCGGTTTCCCTGAAATAGTTAATGAGCCGCCAGGTAAGCTGCAGTTCCGTTTTAATAATCTCTTTGTCTGTAGCGCTCACTACCAGGCTGTCTTCATCGATAAGGGCATTCAGCCGCCTATCAAGCGCCCGGTTGCTGATGCTGTCTTTACTGTAATTATACAGGCTCCGGAAGGCGGCAGCCTGTTCTACCGGCCCCTTACTGTCGAACCAGGCAAATTCGAAGTTACGCGCATTGTAAAAGCTGCGTAGCCGGTTAGCGATGGTATCGTTCAGCTTTTCTGCGGTGATGAATGCGGCAATAGCCGAGCTGTCCAGGAACAGGTCGTTGTAGGCATTTTCCGGGGTAATCCCTGCATTCCGGGGACTAATGTGTTCATCAGACGTGGCAGGGGCAGATGGGGAGTTGCAGCCATTAAGCATGTATGCAAACAATGCAATCAGTAGTAGCCTTTTCATACCTGATCATCTATCAAATAGGAAGCCGGTTGCAGGATGCCCTTTTACCGGGGCAAAAAAAGAGCGGACGTAGCCGCCGCGGAACAAACTGTGCATATAGCGCAACAAAAAGTCCCCCTGCGGGGTGCAGGAGGACTTTCTCACAAAAAATATTTGCGCTAATTCTTTAGTCCCAGGTATTGTTGTACAGACTTATAATTTTTCCAGTCCACTCCGCTGGCACTGCGGGCAGCAACGCCGCCGGGAACCAGCACGTAGCGGAACTGCTGGATCACTTTCTCGCCGGGGTAATTGCCGGAGCTGAGATCATGACTGGCCAGGATGATGATTCCTCCTTCAGCAGCGCGGAAACTTACAAACAGGTAAGGATCCACATAAGGCAAAGGTACTATATAAGGCGCATCGGCGGAATCAAGGTTAAAGTAAACATTTATAACGCCCTTGGTCAGTATTTCTTTGGTCAGTTTTGGAATTTCGATGGAACCAATAAAGCCATCGCCGGTTGGCACGCCATTTTCATCCCGGATACTATCAAAGGCTACATTGAGCCACTCCGAGTAGATCACGTTCGCCACACCGGTATCGCCTTTGGGACCCGCAGGGCCGGCAGGACCGCCAGGACCCGCTGGGCCGGCTGGACCGGGATTTCCGGCAGGGCCCTGATCTCCATCTTTGGAGCAGGCAGCAAAAGCCAGAATTACAGCAAACAGAAACATGAGGGGCAGGTGACGGGAAGATAATTTCATAAAGGAAGATTTTGGATGATTTAATATAATTAATGATATGTGGAGATTCGAGGCAACGGGATCTTTACACGTTAGTCAATATACAAAAAAACAAATAACAAAAATGGTATAATTTAGTTCAAACACCCATCCATAACTCTCTCCCTTTTCTTAAACAAAATCGTCACTTGTTGGTTTAAATACAATGTGATCCCTTTTTGTCATCTGAACCATTTCTTTAATAACCTATAATTAGAATATGACAGTGCGCCGTAAACTTTGTGTAATAATACCTGTACATAAATCTGTGCTATCTGAGGAAGAAGTTTTGTCCCTGCATGCATGCCACAGGCATCTGAAAGCATTTGACTGTTTCCTTGTTTACCCGGAAGGACTGCCCATTGATCGCTACCTGGCAATACATCCCGGGCTCAAACTTAAACCGGTTACGCCGTCGTGGCTTTCTTCCCTGGGGAATTATAACAGGATGAAACTATCGGTTCCGTTTTACCAGCAATTTGCTGACTACGAATTTATGATGACCTACGAACTGGATGCTTATATCTTCAGCTCTAAAGTTCATGAACATCATGGGTTCGACTTCGATTTTATAGGGGCACCTGTTTTTGAAGGATACCTGAATGCAACACCGGATGCACCATTCCACGGTGCGCTTAATTCCGGTTTTTCTATCCGCAATATACAGTCATGTCTGACGGTTCTGAAATTACTCAGAAGATATAAGTTAAGATGGAAATTCTATCATTTCATTTACGCCAATTGTGCCGCTTTACGGAAAAGGATAAAACAGGATCAGGACGCTATCTTTTTTAACATTCATCTTAAAAAATATTATACAGGAAAAAATTTTAATGAAGATATGATCTGGACGCAGGTAGTTCCCCTCCTGGAACCGTCCTTCAGAACTGCACCTCCGGAAACCGCTGCTGTATTCAGTTTTGAAGTAAATCCGGAACGGCTGTATGAACTAAATAATGGCCGGTTGCCACTCGGATGTCATGCCTGGTTCAGATTTCCTTTCTGGAAAGAATATATCAAAGTATAAGCAGCCGCTTATCAGGTATATGCTTGTTTTCCATTCATCATTTTATTAAATTTACTATACATCTATTTATCAGGTATGGCCAATTATCATGTGCAATCTCCTGTCTTATTATTATCCTTCAACCGACCTGATACTGCCTTAAAGATATTTGAACGGGTAAGAGAAGCCCGGCCCGCTAAGTTATATATCGCAGCAGACGGACCACGGGCCGGCGTAGAAAAAGATACACAGCTATGCAGGGAAACAAGGATGATATATGACCAGGTAGATTGGGACTGTAGCGTATACAAATTATTCAGTGAAGAAAATAAAGGCTGTAAAGTAGCCGTAGCAGAAGCTGTGACCTGGTTTTTCCAACAGGAAGAAGAAGGCATTATCCTGGAAGACGATTGTTTACCGACCAACGACTTCTTCTATTTTTGCGATCAGCTGCTCCCGCGCTACCGGCACGATACACGTATGGTGAATATCACCGGCACCAATCTGCAGATGGGAAAAAAGTGGGGAAACGGCAGCTACTATTTCTCACAATACAGCCACATCTGGGGATGGGCAAGCTGGCGGCGGGCATGGGAAGCATACGACATCGACCTCGAGCACTACAACGAAAAGGAAACCGTTGCTGTACTGAAAAATATCTTTACGGATCAATTCCTGATCGACGGTTGGATAGACATCTTTCAAAGACTAAAAAGAAAAGAAATAGACTCCTGGGACTACCAGTTTAACCTGATTAACTTTTTCCGGAACGGACTATGTATTACACCCAACGTAAATCTTATCAGCAACTTAGGGTTCAGGCCGGATGCCACCCATACATATAACGTTCCGGAAGATCACGCCAACCTGCCGGCGGAACAACTGGAAAAACCCCTGGTGCATCCTTTGCATTTTACACCGGAGAAACAGGCCGATTATTATTTTTTAAGTAAAGACTTTATGCTCGAAGAGAAATGGCGGAAAGTAAAAAAAGAACAACTGTTGAGAAGACGGTTTAAACGATGGGTAAGAAGTCTTTTTAAATAAATCATCTTCAAACGTCCAACAGTATGTTTCAAAAAATGATAGAAAGATCTGCCCTGAAAAAGATCCATCCCTATTACGAAATAGATGGATGGCTCACCGAACGGGAGGCACTGGGACTGTTCCTCACCGCACGTAAACTACGCCGCGACGCGGTAGTGGTGGAAATTGGCAGCTGGCAGGGAAAAAGCACCTACTGTATTTCAAAAGGACTCCGGTCAGGAAAAATATATGCCATCGATCCATTCAATGCAGACGCCGGGTTTGACCAGGAAAGCCGCAAAGAATATGCAGAGAAAGGCGCCAGCACCGATCTCCTGATACGCTTTACGGAAAATATGGAACGCCTCTCTGTTCATGATAAGATTATCGTAAAAAAAGGCTATTCGTATGAAATGCATAACGACTTTCAAAAAATCGACTTCCTCTTTATCGATGGCGACCACTCCATCGCAGGATGCAGATCGGATTTTGAATTGTACGCCTCCAAAGTTGTAAGAGGCGGCTACATCGCTTTCCACGACTACTACCCCGACCGGGATGAACTGGGCCCTACTTATGTGATCGAAAACCTGGTGGGCAACCATTTCAATTTTTTCAGGCAATATGACTCGTTATGGATTGGGAAAAAAAGATAGATTATTCACTGGTTATATGCACGTTCAATCCGGATAAACGTATACTGCAACGTTGCCTGGAAGCCGTGTGGCAGCTGGATACCACCGGTATTTCCACCGAAGTGATTTTAGTGGATAACAACAGCGATCTCCCACTTCACCAACAATCATATATAAAGATATTCGAAGAAAAGATCCCCGGCATGCACATCCTCCTGGTACCGGAGCAGGGCGTAAATTATGCGCGCATGGCGGCCATAGAAAAAGCTGCCGGCAACTATATCGTATATTTTGACTACGACAATGAACCCGAAAGCGACTACCTCCAGGAATTGAAAAAACTAAACGAACAATTTCCTGCGGTGGCAGCCTGGGGCCCCGGTAAAGTGACAGTGGATTTCATTGACGGAGTAGATAACGCCATCAGGCATTTTGCCAGCATGGCCTTTCAGCAGCGGGAAGAACAAACAGTACGAACCGCCCGGGAAAATTCGTGGCAATCCTGTTATCCTTTTGGTACCGGTCTTTGCACCACCGCCTCCCTGTTGAAAGAATTCGTGCAACTGGCCCGCCAGGGACGCTTTACCGCTTCCGGCAGAAAAGGGAATAAACTCAGCAGCGGGGAAGACACACAAATGGTATTGCATTGCATCAGCAAAGGATATGCTGCAGGCGTATCTCCAGCGCTGAAACTCACGCACATCATACCGCAGAACCGGGCCAACAGCCAATACCTGCAACGTTTGCTGTATGGCACGTTTATCTGTTATGAAACCTGTCTGCTGCAGGTATTTCCCGAACAAAAAAAAACACTCGAACAAAAAATAATGCCGCGGTGGAAATTCTCCCGGAAATCCCTGAAGAAATTCATCAGGGCCCGGTGGAGCAAAGATCCACACAAAATGTTTGATCTCGTGGAATTCATTGCCACCAACGCAGGAACCTATGCGGCACTGAATAAACCGGTACCATTACCGGTGAACCAGATAGTCAGGATCCTGAAAGTAGAATAGCTTAAAATTAAATATAAACATGAAGTGGAAGATTCCGGAAAGTAATATCAAAGGCGTTTCAGTTATTATCTGCTGTTATAACAGTGCTTCCCGGCTGCCGCAAACATTAGCTCATCTGAATGAACAGGTAGTGCCGGAAGATTTTTTCTGGGAGATAATACTGGTCAACAATGCCTCAACAGATAACACGGTTGAATGCACCCGGGCCATCTGGCAGGAAAATAAACCGGTGAATGCTACCTGCAGGATAGTGGATGAGTTTACGCGCGGACAAATGTACGCCCGGAAAAGAGGCGCCAGGGAAGCTAATTATGAATGCCTCATATTTTGTGACGATGATAACCTGCTGGATAAAAACTACGTTTATCTTTCCTGGCAGGTGATGCTGAAAGATAAAATGATCGGTGCGGCTGGCGGACAAAATGTACCGGTAACAGATTCGGCAGCGTATCCCGACTGGTTTGAAGAATATAAAGATAAATATGCCATCGGTATCCCCGCAGAAGAATCGGGAGATGTAACCCATCGTGGATTTGTACTCGGCGCCGGACTGATTACCCGCAGAGCCCTGTTCCTCCAGGTATTTGACGACAGGTATCCTTCCCTCCTGAACGGCAGGAATGGCGAAAAACTTACCACCGGCGATGATTTCGAATACTGCAAACGCCTGCTCCTGTGGGGGTTTACCTTATATTATGATAAAGATCTGAAGCTGAAACATTTTATACCGGCAGAAAGATTAACAATAGATTACAGGGATCGCCTGATGGACGGCATCCGCGAGGCCACAAAAGTGCTGAGCGTGTACGACAGGGCGCTCTTTCTCCACAACAAAAACAAACATAAAAACAGGTGGCGTATACTTATTATGACCCCGATCCGGATATTGTTTGCAAGAATAGGTTTGTCTAAACGGGACCTGACAACAGAAAGACAAGTACTCTTTTACCTGTCGCCATTCGCCCGCAAACAGGACGAGGTGACCTACTCAATTAAAAAATTCTTAAATAATAAATGATGGCAAGAGAAAGAAGAAAGCAGTTTAAGATATTCTCGTTTTATAATCATAAAGTAAATCCCAGGGTGCCCCGGTATCAAAAAGCAGTGTTTGGTAAATTCGGCGTGCCGGTACATCACATTGTTGATGAACAGTTCAGCCATGGCGACTTTCTGAATCATATATGCAGAACCGTTACAGATACCGACTACCTTATTTTCTTTGATATTGATTGCGTGCCCACACGTAAGGAGTGGTTATCTGAGCTATTGGAAGATCTTCGTGAACCCTGCACCATCGCCGGCGCGGCGCAAACAGCCAATCACCTGCGCGATGCAAAAAACCTGTATGTTTCCCCCTTCTTCTTTGGTATTTCCACCGCTTACCTGAAAGAGCTGGGATATCCGGATATGAATATGACGGAAGATATGGATGCGGGACAAAATCTAACGGAAGAGATTATACGACGTGGTGGCAATGTAAAATACTGGTGGCCCACTCACATCGAAGATGAGCAATGGTACCTGCATCATCCGGAACACAATAAATTCGGGTACGGCACTACCTACAACGACCGTATTTACCACGCGTTCCTGTCGCGGCACGATTTGTCGCAGCGCTTCATAAAGAAGTGCAAATCAATATTGCCTTTACTTACCAAACTTCGTTTGAAGCTAACGGACAAAAAACAATCGCCTCCTGTGGGACAATAAAAAGGCGCCTCCTACTAATGAGACGCCTTCTTTCCTATCGTTGTAAATAAATATTATACTCTTCCCATCACCGGGTCGCTGATGCTTTCCTTCCCGGTTTCCACCCTGCCGGCATAACGCTGCGCAAATACATCGCTGCCGGTGGCTTTCACGGAAAAATCGTACCAGCCGTGGCTTTTAGCCAGGTCTATTACCAAGGTGGCGGTGGTGCGCGCGGCTACTGTTTTCTTCAGTACGCCCTTGTTATATCCCAGGTCGGTGATGGTAAAAGTGGCCGGTTGTGTACCGTGGTTCACCAGTTTAAGTTCCACGTTGCCAGTCAGTTTCTTACTGCTGGAAAGACTCCGCTGATAGCTGCATTGTATTTCCACCTGCGGATCATTGGCTGCGCCGGTGAATTCACGGTAAAAGCCATTAGGGCCGTATACCCTCAGGTGATAGTGCGCGTTTTCAAAAGCCGTCAGTGGCCAGGCATCTTTCAACTGGTCGCCGGCCTTCACGGCATACGACCAGGTTCTTACCGGCTCCATTGTTTGGGTGGTTTCCTGCAGGTATTTGCCGGGTGCATATACATTGAATGGAGCACCGGCAGCCCGGTCGCCAAACACCTTGCTGGCGGCCTCAAAGCTGATTTCAAATGATTGCTTATCCGCTCCCAGTTTCCCTCCAACATATAATTCATAAGGCAATGCATTGGAAACACGGGTGCCTTTCTCCTGCTGTGGCATCCACTCTGCGGCGGCGGGGTTGGCATTGATCTTTGCAATTTCCTCCGCTGTGAGCAGCTTGAATTCATCCGGCAGCTTCTTGAACTTCGCATTGTAGATCGTTTCAATAAACTCGTTCCTTTCCGGGAAGGGCACGGAGATTTTTTCCCCGTTAAAAGGACGGAATACGGAAGTAAGATCACTGCACACCGTACGGCGCCAGGCAGATATGTTCGTTTCTTTGATAGGCTTTCCCGTTTTGTGTTGCAGGAAATGTTCCATCAACTGCAGGATGGAAGTATGGTCGCATACCTGTGAATTTACATAGCCCCCGCGGCTCCAGGGTGATGCAATCACCAATGGCACACGGTAACCCAGCCCGATGGGGCTTTCCCGGATTTCATCTGCGCTGAGATATTTCTTTGCTTCTTCTTCTTCGCGTGTTACATATTCAATACCGGTATCAATTCCTGCAGATACCTTGCCGGTGCCGGGTTTATGTGGTGCGGTAAACGGAGGTACGTGGTCGAAGTAGCCATCATTCTCATCATAACATAAAATGAAGATGGTCTTTTTCCACACCTCTTCCTGGCGGGTCAGGATATCCAGCACTTCAGACACATACCAGGCGCCATACCACGGCGATCCGGGGTGATCAGAAAACTCGCCCGGCGCCACCAGCCAGGAAATAGTTGGCAGCTTGCCTTCATTTACATCTGTTCTGAACTGATGAAGGATGTCGCCCTTCGGCACCTGTACCGTTCTTTCCGTACCACCATCTTTGTAGGTGAGGGTTTCCAGTTCGTGGTAATCAGGGTCGGCGATATTGGTGGTAAATGCTTTATTATGGAGATTTTGTGCGCGTTGCGGCAATTTCGCAAAATTAGCTGCCGTAAATTTTTCTGCATCGGACTTTGCCCGTTCCAGTTCCGTTTTACGTTGTTCCAGTTGCTTTTGCAGCTTGGTGGCTTCTTCCCCGGAAGTACCGCCCAGTTTTGATTCCAGTGTTTTTATTTCGGCAGGCAGGTCTTTAATTCTGCGTTGCAGGTATTGGATATGCCCGGCAGCAAAGCGAACGTTATAGGCAGCAAACCACTCTATGGGGTTATCGGTAAAGTTGGCCAGCATACCATCTTTTTCTCCTTCCAGGCCCGCAGCACTGATTTCATTCTGGTAAATTTTCCAGGAAACGCCGTTGTCTTCGAGGCGTTCGGGGAAACTGGTCCAATGCGCCTCCCGGCCATAGTCCACATCTTCATTCCATACATTGGCTTTGGAATCGGCTTTCTGTTCATCCCGCAGGGTACCTGTCCAGAGATAAAGCCTGTTGGGTGTTGTACCGGTTAACGAAGAACAGAAATTCTGATCGCATACGGTAAACGCATCTGCCAGGGAATAATAAAACGGAATATCCTCCCGGTTATAATAACCCAGTGTGAGTGGCATAGGCGCCCAGTCTTTGTTACCTGATTTCTTTACCAGCAGCCACTGATCATATTTACCGTTGTTGCGGGCATCTACCTGGTTACCCCATGAATGCGGCAGGCTGCTCATCCAGGTGGCTTTTGTTTCCTTCAGGTTGAGCCGGAAAGGGGCATACGTTTCATTCTTTGCATTGCTCTGCAGCCATACCAGGTTTTTGTTGGGCAGCTGAATGGCACGTGGATCATTGTAGCCCCGCACTCCGCGGAGCGTTCCATAACAGTGGTCAAAGGAACGGTTCTCCTGCATCAGCACCACGATGTGCTCTGCATCCAGGAAAGTAGTACCCGGCTTAGGGTCAATAGCCATTGCCCGCTGGATAGACGCCGGCAGGGCGCTAAAAACACCGGCAGCCCCGGATAGCAACGCTGCCTTCTTAATAAAATCTCTTCTGTTATCCATTATTCGTTGAATTTTTCTTGTACACTGTAAAGGGATTACGAAAGATGGAAAATAGTAAAAATCCCTTGCTATACGCCACTTACTATGAAGAATGGTGGTTATTTTATTATTATGGTTCTGACTTAACGGAAATAAAAAAGGCGCCCGTTTCCACGGAAGCCTTATGTATGTTGAGAAATGGTAAAGCCGGTTTACTGTGCAGAAGGTATCAATACAATTTTCACTCTCACTTTGGTAGCCGGCTTTTGTGATGCAGCGCCGTTCACACCTTTGATATCCACCTCTACTGCCTGATCATCGTGGATAACGAAATAAGATTGGTTGTTATACACCTGTGGCAATAATTCAAATGCCTGTGGCACCACTGTTGGAGCGTTGGCATCATATCTGGCCATAGAAACAATCACACCATCCAACTGGTTCACATTATTCAGCTCCGATACAGGAATGGAATAAAAGTAAACGCCGGTATTGTTATCGAATCCCCAGTCGGCCGGATTTATTTCAAACAAAATCGTCTGGTTAGGGATTACTACTTCGTTAGTTGTTTTGGTGCAACCGGGCAATATAAAACCCAGTAACAGCAGCGGCAGGTAAAACCATGTTTTCATATTGAGTTGCTTTTAACATCATTTTACCAAATACAATGCCATAAACATATAATTCCATGCTAATCCGTAATTTTATGGCATGTTACTGCGATATCCAAAAGCCTTTGAACATATTCCCGATGTACGGTTGCAGCACGCCGGAAAGTCAATAGTGGCGTGGTTCAGGCAATCTGACGAACCCGGCAAAGAACAGGGTTTTCTTACAGAAAACTCCCTGGTATTCATTCTCCGGGGCACCAAACATATGCATTTCCCGGAAGGAGACATGATTGCCCACGCCGGCGACCTCGTATTGCTGAAAAGAGGCGTTTACCTCATGACCGATTTTATTACGGATGGCGCCGATTATCAATCGCTTTTACTGTGCATAGATGATACCCTGCTACGTTCTTTTATCAGTGAAGATGGCGCTCCCGCCCCGGCCACAAACGCGACGCTGCCATTAATCATCTCCTGTAAAAATGACCTGTTACAGGTGCGCAACAGCATCCTGAATTACCTGGAGCATCCCAACACCCACACCACCCGGTTGCTGGAATTAAAAATACACGAGGTACTGCTGCTATTGCTTTGCGGCGAATGCCGGGAAACCGTCCGGACATTCCTGTCCCATCTTTTCGACAACAGTGCGGAAAATATTTCCCTGATCATCCGCAATAATCTCTTCCAGCCTTTTACCCTCGAAGAATATGCGAAAATGTGCGGGCTAAGTTTGAGCAGCTTCAAAAGGGAATTTGCCCGCCTCTATGATGCGCCTCCCAAAAAATGGATCAATGAAGAACGGCTGAAACATGCACGGGAACTCCTGCTGCATTCCCGCAACAATGTCAATGAAATCGCCTATGAGTGCGGTTTTGAAAATGTATCTTATTTCATAAAACAATACCGGCAGCTTTACGGCACCACGCCCAAAAATGCGCAACGAACCAAAAATGCTATTTTTTGAACGATTCGTGCTACAGCTCCATCTCCGGCGGATATACCTTTGATGAAAAATAACATCAACTATGAAACGTATATCTGTAATGGCTTTCATCCTGATGGCCTGCCAAACCTTTGCCCAGCAAAAGCTCAATAACTCCGCATTCATGCACGCCCCGGAAAGCGTGGCCACGGACAACAACAACTATTACATCGCAGACATAGGCGAAGGCGGCAACCCCACAAAAAAAGATGGTAACGGCAGCATTTTCCGCATGGACAAAAAAGGCAACGGCAGCATCCTGGCAAAAGGACTGGATGCGCCCAAAGGCGCGTTCATCCTGCATCACATGCTCTTTGTAGCGGACATCGATAAAGTAAAAGGATACGACATCGCTACCGGCGCACAACTATACAATATAGATTTTGCACCTGCCACCGCTTTCCTGAATGATATTGCCGCCATCAACGACACTACCCTGGTGGTTTCTGCTACCGATGTAAATAAACTCTTCCTGGTACATCTCAGTAAACATCCACGCGTGAAAGAACTGGTGTACACCAATCCCATAAAAGGTACCAATGGCGTGGTTTACGACGCCCACACTAAAAAGCTGTATGTATGCGGCTTTGGCGGTGATAATAAACCAGATGGACAAATTGGTTATATTGATATGGCAGCAACGGAAAAAGTATTCAAACCACTCACCAGCCGGCCGGGTTATTACGATGGTATTGCGCTCACCGCGCATAATACACAACTGATCATTTCCGACTGGGTAGCTTTTGAAAAGAAAGGGATACTGCTAAAACTGGATCTGGCCAGTGGCAAGGTTACCACCCTGAATGAGGAACCGGTTGCCGGGCCTGCTGATTTTACACTGGATGCCGCTGGTGCGGCAATTGTACCCGCTATGCTGGAAGGGAATATATTGAGATACAATATTTCAAAATAAAAATATTTCAGCGGAGGAAGTATACTTCCTCCGCTGAAAATAATGATTACAATCTTACCTGTACACCAGCGGTACCACCAATATATTCGCCGCGAAATTTGTTGTTGCTCCTATACTTCGACCAGATATAATGGTTGCTCAGCTCCTCTCCCACACCATGTTCCGTTTGCACAACATTAAACGTAGGACCGGCAAATACTTCTACCCTGCTGCCAAAGCGGTAGGCAGGAAATATGCCCAGCGACTGACGGTGATAATAACCTTTTTTGAAATCGGTAAGTATCAGCGACGTGGCTTCTGCATTGATCCTGAAATGTGATAACAGCGGAAAATGCGCACCCATACCCGCCTGCAGGGCATACAGCGGATTAGGGTTATCCTTAAAGTTATATCCCACCCCGAGGATACCGTATAATATTCTTCCACCCGATTTGAAAGACGCAATGGTAGTAGCAGTTTCATCGATGCTCACACTTACCTGCTTTTCACCGCCTTTCACGATGTTGATCACTCCAATCGGATATTCGCTGCTGTCCGCAATGTTAATAAAACCAACCTGCACGCCTTTCACTTTCTTTGCCATATTCAGGAAACCAGCCACCTGTGTGTGCACGTTCTCCGATTTATTCATAAAACCGGCTATCTGTATGCCGGCATCTTTCTTTACAATATTCGTAAATCCCGCTACCTGCGCCTGTGAATTATTTGCGCCCATATTCATAAAACCTGCTACCTGCGTGCCTTTCACATCATGCTGCACAAGATTGGCGAATCCTGCCATCTGGACACCATGCATGCTTCCGGACAAATTCAGAAAACCAGCCACCATAGCGCCATCGGCGCTGGTTTTCACCTGGTTCATAAAACCTGCTACCGTGGCAGCGTGAAACGTTTTGCCAATATGATTGGAAAAAGCCGCTACTTCTGCGCCGGTAGCGTTGTCTTTAATGATATTGGAAATGCCCGCGATAGCCGCGCCTGTTTCAGCTTTGGACACGCCGGCAATGATATGCAATGAAAAATGATTGGTATAGGCAGCTGCATTTTTTCCATTGCTGCTCAAGGGGTATACAAAACCAATATGCGCAGGACTGGTAAGCGGCGTTTGCGCGTAAGCCGCTGTGACAAAGGAAAAAACGGAAACAAAGAAACAAATGATCCGGCTGCTGAAGTAAAATATTCTCATAGTGTGTTAGTTATTTCGTACTGTATAACGACACGTTGAAGAACTTATACCCCTATGCGGAAGAAATGAAATTTAAAAAAGACTGATACCCGCCTGCCATCCCAACCAGGAAGTAACGGAGTTTCCAATGTTAAAAGAAGGATAGTGCCTGCTAAAGTCCACCGACTTATAACCCGGCATAGGCACTATTTTATCATCGATGTAAATCGCCATCGCCGGCCCCGCAAATAAGGTGATGCGTTTGGATAATTTAACATTGAGAGAAGGTTGTAAACGGAAGATCTGTGTATTGCGCTCCCAGCTGCCCAGGAAAATATTCTGCGCGGTAATTTCTGTGGATAACGACAACGTTTTATTAAATGGAATAATTTTACCTACACCATATCCCAGCGACCACGCTTTGTTGTTTTCGCCAAAGCCGGCGCCACCCAGCAGGATGCTGTACAGCTCACTGCGACCGGCTTTCCAGGCAATATTAAAAGGCAGCACATCGGTACTGAATATGGCAACTTTCTTGTAACCTCTCCGCACAATATTGATGATGCCGATACTATATCCGTTCACCGTATCTGCAATATTTACCAGGCCAATCTGTACACCATCCATTTGCCGCGCGTAGTTAAAAATAGCGGCGAGCTGCAAGCCTTTCATCACACCGCGGTTGATATTTCCACCGCCCGCGAGCTGCATACCCTGCGCATCTTTTCCGTTGTAATTGGCAATGCCGCTCAGTTGCAGCCCGTCGAGGTTTTTACCATTGTAGTTGAGCGCGCCCGCTACCTGCCAGCCCTGCGTATTGCCACGTGTAACGCCGGCGATGCCCTGTATGGATACGCCTTTAATATTGCCGTACACCTGGCCGATGGCGCCGGTGAGTTGCACTCCTTCCATATTACCTTCTGTAATATTGCTGATACCAGCTACCTGTACGCCTTTCATAGAGTCCAGTACGTTATTGTGAAACCCCGCCAGCTGCACCCCTTTGGTTTTTCCACCCACTATATTCACCATGCCCGCGATCTGTACATGCTGCATATCATTTTTCACGATGTTGAAAACGGTGCCTATTTCCAAGCCATCTACACCTGCGGCGTAGCCGCCGAGCATGTTCACCGAAAATTTATTCACTACCTGTCCGCTCATCCTGCCGTGAGTACCCAGGCCCGGCGTGAGCGACACCTGGTAAGGCTTGTCAGCCAGGAAAGCGCCGATGTTCAAACTGGTCAGCTTCTGCCTGGAAGATAAAAACATGCTACCGAGCCAGGTTTTTTCCACGTGTGGGTGCCCGGTGATATCCACCACTTTCAGCTGATAAGTAGCAGGGGCAATGCTTACCGCGATTTCCTGGTCGTAGCCGGCAGTGAGTAACAGGGAGGTATCTGCATAGAGGTCCTTATTAACACTGATGGCTGCGGTAGGATATTTATCCTTTAACCGCAGCCTGAAGTAACCGTCGTTGTTTGTTAGGGTAGAAATGAGTTGCTGTCGTTCATACACACTGGCATTGGGTAGCCGTTGACCTGTTTTCCGGTCCGTGACCACCCCGCTGATCAGATAGTATACTTGTCCCGACGATTTTTTTAAAAGGATAATATAGTTCCCCGATTCTTTATATAAAAAATCACCGTTGAATAAAATATCAAGTACCTGTTTTACACTTTTATTTTTTGCAGAGATGCTTACCAGGCTGTCTTGTGGAAGGATGGTACTGAGATACGAGAAATAAAAATTGCCTTGTTTGCTGATGGTGGTGAGCACTTCCGAAAGCGGCCGCTGCTTCACGTCAATGCTAACGGTTTTATTCAGTAGCTGCTGGGCAGCCAGTGGTAATGAAAAACAACAAACAAATATTAATGTCAGCAATTGCTTAGGTAGTAACATACAGTACGAAGGCTATTATTTCAGTATAATTTGTGATCCCTGTTTCTCCACGGCGATCTCATAAGTAAGCCCGATTACTTTTAAAGTACTATCCAGCGAACTGTTGGTAAAGGTAGAATTAATCTGCAGATCGCGTTTAGCATTGTTGGCAATAACGATGTTTACGCCATATGCTTCATTCAGGATCTCCACCAGTTTCCATAAAGGCGTGTTATTACATACAAACGTTTGGGTGCGGTAGTAGCTGTACAATTCATCTGTATTACTTTGTTTGCTGGGGGCAGTCTGTTGTTCGGTTACCACTGCTTTTTCGTGTTGTTTCAGTTGTACGCTGTTATTGTTTTTTGTTACTTCCACAGCGCCGGTTTCCACAATTACTTCTGTTTTACCGTGTACGCTTTTAACATTGAAAGAAGTACCCAATACAGTTACGGTTACATCGTTCACTTTTATCACGAATGGTTTTCCCGGGTCCTGTGCCACATTAAAAAATGCTTCTCCTTCCAGTTTTACAGAGCGTTGTTTTCTGTTGCCTGCATAGGTGATAGTGGATTGTTTATTTAGCGTTACCTGGGAGCCATCCGGCAAAACGTCCTGTTTGATTTGTTCCCCTGAGCTTACGATCAGCGGGGTGTTGCGGTTTTGCGAGATAAACCAGGCGCCGGCAGCGCCCATCATGACGATGAGTATGGCGGCAATGCGGAGAATAGGTCGCCAGGCAATACCGGTATCCAGTTTTACGATGCGGGTTGTATTTTCGTTGGTGCCTACCCGTTGCTGGAAGCGCGACCATGCGTCATTTTCATTCACGGTGCTTACCGCAGCCAGTTTGCGGCTTTCCTCCCATATCAGGCGGAAGTGTTCAAAGTAGCGTTGATGCTCCTCCTTTTCTGCCAGCCATGCGGTTACAGCTGCTTTTTCGGATGGTGTGGTGATATCCAGCAGATGCTTTACCAGCAGGTCGTCGTTTATATGTGTAGATGTTTTTTTCACGGATGCACTTTTACAGGTGGAGCAAAATTAATAACAAGGGCAGAAAATCTACCAGGTTGAGTCGTAATAAGCGCAACGCTTTGCCCATCTGATTTTCCACAGTTTTTATAGAGATATCCAGGCGATCTGCTATTTCCTGGTATTTCAGTTCTTCGAAGCGGCTCAGCTGAAAAACGGTGCGGCACTTTTCAGGTAGTGCCATCAAAGCTGCTTCCAGCTTCTCTTCCAGCTCCCGCAGCATTACTTTTCCGGATGCGTTGCCGGTATCATGGTCATTGCTCATCTGGTATTTGGTATGTGCCTGGTGGGTAGCTTTCACTTTCTGGTGCCGCAGATAATTAATGCACTCGTGATACACCGCCCGGTATAGGTATCCCGAAACAGATTGCTTTATTTTTATATCACCTGATTTTTCCCATAGTTTACAAAAGACATTCTGTACCATCTCTTCCGCCATCACTTCGTCTTTTAATAAGGTACATGCATATGCATGCAAGCCTTTAAAATGAGTTTTAAAAACCTGTTCAAATGTTAATGAGTTTTCTATTACCGGTGCTGCAGTATTACCCGGATTCATAAATTCCATGCCTAGGGTTTGATATCTAACGTCAAATATAATTCCTTCTGCCAATTGAACTGATTTATTATACGACACCTTTCTAAGTACTTACCCCTACGCGGAGATTGTTTTTTTTCAGGATTAAACACGGAGGTTGTCTTTTTCAGGATTAAACTTATTTAGCTGATTACCCTGATTTTATTCTTATCACATTTATTCTCATGTTTTCACTTAATACAAAGTGATTATTAACATCTAATTACATATAAATAATTAAATAATAAAACAATAAAAAATACAGTTCATGAAAATGAAATCAGGGTAATCAGCTAAATAAGTTTAATCCTGAAAAAGACAAAATCCCCGTCACTTTAACATTACTTTATATTCGTGTTAAAGAATATTTCACAACTGGACGATTATTATTGTGAAAATTATCCCGATGAAATATATCTGTACACTTTGCCTGTTACTGTTAGGAAGTACTGTTCTTTTTGCCCAATCCAAAACGGGCTACATCAATTTTCAACAAATGATCGGCATGATGCCGGAAAGTAAACTGGCAGGAGATTCATTAAATATTTTACAGGAGAAGTTAAACGCCGACGGGCAGCAGCTGGTAGCCGAGTACACGAAGAAGGTAACTGAATTTGACAGTACCCAGGGTAAGTTGAGTGAGACTTTGAAAGAAGTGAAAGTATCTGAAATCAAAGCGCTGCAAGCCAATATCCAGAAATATAAAGAGATGTCTGAGCAGGCCATGAATGCCAGGGAACAGCAATTACTGACTCCTATTCTTGATAAAGCAAAAAAGATATTAAAGGCGGTAGCTAACGAAAAGGGCTATACGCTGGTGATTGATAACTCCAGAGACGCGGTGTTGGTATCCGCAGAAGCCGATGACCTGATGTCAGCAGTAAAGGTGAAGATGGGAATCAGGTAAGAGGGCATTTGAATATTTAGTTATTTAGTTATCTGACTGGTCTCAATGTTCGATGAATCTTCCGCCATTCTTATTTTCTGATAATGTGGATGGCCGGCAAATAATTAAATAACTAAATGTCAAATGTAAAATAAAGAGCTATATGTGTAAACCATGCGCCAGCAGCGTTTTCCACTGAGGATTACTGCGTACAAATTCTGCCACTTTTTTGCTGGAAGGCACCATACGGATATTCTGTGCAGAAATTTCCTCCATTACTTTTCCCAGCATCATTGGTAATACACCCTGTTTTTCCAATACCGGCGGCACTTCTGCGCCAGTCAGGAAAATACGGCTTCCGTTTCTTTCGTAAATAACTTTAGCCATTTGTCCGGCGATATGCGCCTCAAACTGCCTGGCCTCTTTGTTGTCAATAATTTTAAAATCCTTCATGATCATAATTATTTTTTACATGATGTTTCTAGCGGTAGCATACTAAAGGGAAGTATCTTATGCAAAGGGAAGTTGAAATAAGATAGTACGAATGGTATTAAAATACCCTGAAAAAGCTGATTCCGTCTGCAAATATACTAATAATATAGCAGAAAACCGTGAAACAATAATATGTAAAAATAATTAATACTTAAAGTAGTTGGCAGGTAAGCCTTTAATTGGAAGCCTTACGTGAAACACACTGCCACTAAGGGGATATTCAGCTACCTGTTCAGCTGTCATGTGCTCCCGGGCGGTTGTAATCAGCAGTTCATCCATATCCGGCCCGCCAAAAGCACATGAAGATACATGCGGCGCCGGCACGGCTACTTTTCCCCGCAATTCACCCGTTTCAGGGTTCCAGCAATATACGCCATAACCGCCCCAGTGGGCAACCCACAACATCCCCCGGCTGTCTATCGCCATGCCATCCGGCCAGCCCAGTTCCGGCGGAATACGTACGGCTACCCTTGTAAAGGCAATAGCACCACTGGATTCATCATAACTGAACTCCTGCACCGTACGGGTATGCGTATCATTGTAATACATTTTATCCCCTCTCCACACCAACCCGTTTGAGATGGTTACGCCAGCCAGTTTCAATACAGGCGCCGCGGATCCGCTGATACAATACAGGTTGCCCGTTCCTTCATCCGCCGGCATCTGCATGGTACCGATCCACAGCCGCCCCGCAGGATCACATTTACCATCGTTGCAACGCACGTTGCTGGGTTCTTCCAGCACAGCGATACGTTTGCCCAGTCCATGCTCCGGCGAAAAAAAGGCAATACCGTCTTTCAACCCCACCAACAGTTCATTCCTGCCCGCCACCGGCACCAGCGTGGTTACATAGTTACCGGTGTCAAACTGTTGCTGATGCCCATTCAGATCACGTATATAAATCGTAAAGCCCAGGATATCCACCCAGCACCAGCTGTTTCTTTCAGGCCACCAGCAAGCGCCTTCGCCTAATTCACAAGTTAATGATGATAATATGGAAGCCTGGTATGTTTTCATGTTCGTGCGGTGGATTTACTGCGAATCATTTCCGTATACCACAATATATAGTTTTGTGCGCTGATATTGTATATTGCAGCGGGTAACGATTGTTAATTCCAACTACTTTAACTCCATCTATGAACATCAAAGTATTTGAAAAACTCCGCGCAGCAGCACTGATAAATGATGCGGAGCTTACAGCAGTAAAAACTGCGGAAGATCAGCAGCTATTCTCCCTCCACTGGGAAATAAAAACACTACTCTACCTCGGCGTACTACTGCTGAGTGGTGGTTTAGGTATCCTGATCTATAAAAATATCGACACTATTGGTCACCAGGTAATCCTTTTGATCATTGGTGTGATCTGCGCCGGTTGCTTTAGTTATTGTATCCGGAAAAAAGCGCCGTTTTCATGGGCAAAAGTGAACTCGCCCAATGCCTTTTTCGATTATGCGTTACTGTTAGGTTGTCTCACGTTCGTTACGTTTGTGGGTTATCTCCAGTTTCAGTACACGGCATTTGGCACTGCGTACGGACTGGCCACTTTTATCCCGCTGGCTGTACTCACCGTGAGCGCGTATTACTTCGATCACCTGGGTGTACTGTCGATGGCTATCACCAACCTCGCTGCCTGGATGGGTATTGCAGTAACGCCTTTCCAGTTATTATCCGCCAATGATTTCGGCAGCGTACAACTTATTTATACCGGCGTGATACTGGGAGGACTCCTGTTGCTGCTGGCATTTATATCTGCCAGAAAAAATCTGAAAAAACACTTTGCCTTTACCTACCAGAACTTTGGTGCGCATATCATTTTCATTGCCTGTGTAGCCGGCATGTGTGTATATGATGCAGGTTGGTTAGCCTGGTTCGCATTTATGGCGGTTATTGGTTTCTTTATTTTCAAAGAAGCATTCAGGGAACGGTCTTTCTACTTTGTACTGATCACTGTTTTATATGGATATATCGCTTTGAGTATTGCCGTAGTGCGTTTACTTATTACAACAAACGATATCGGCGGCGTATATCTCGGATTGCTATACTTCATCGGTTCTGCCATTGGCGTAATTGTATTATTGATCAGCCTCAACAAAAAAATCAAACATGCTAGCGTATAATTCCCAAACACTCGATAATCTTGAAATACAGGAGGAAGCAGAAAAAGCACTGCGGAAAAACTGTATCACCGTACCCACCTACAAAGCAATTGAAGCGGCACACCCGGTAAATTTCTATACACCCAATCCCGTGATTAAAATCGGGTTGTTTATTCTTACGGTTGTTATTATCTCGTTTTCGCTTGGCTTATTGTCGCTCATGGCGATGGATATGCTGCGTAATGAAGATGGATTTGCGGGTCTTTGTATTTTCGCCGGACTGGTATGTTATGGTATCCTGGAAATATTTATCCGCGAGAAGAAGTTATTCCGCGCAGGGGTTGATGATGCCCTGTTATGGGGCGCTATACTGCTCATTTGCAGCAGCATGGTAATTGTAGGTCATATCTCTGCTTCTACTGTCTGTTTGGTGGTTTGTATAGTTACCGTGCTGGCAACTTTGCGCTTTGCAGATATGATGATAGCGGGTGTAGCTTACCTGGCTTTCCTGGGTTTTATATTCACAGTAGCTATCAAACTGGGGCCTGTTGCCAAAACCATTGTGCCGTTTCTTATCATGTTTATCTCTATTACCGTGTACATTGCGGCAAAAAAAATATCAGCCTATCATAGCAGCAGGCATTATAAACATTGCCTGACGATTGTATCGGTACTGTCGTTACTCACGCTTTACCTGGCGGGTAATTATTTCGTAGTGAGAGAGGTGAGTAATGAGATGTTTGATCTGCAGCTGCAGGATGGACAAAGTATTCCGGGTGCGATATTCTTCTGGATCTATACAGCCGTTATTCCGGTGGTATATCTCTACCTGGGTATCCGGAAAAAAGATACCGTGCTGCTGCGTACGGGTATGATATTACTGGCGGCCATTGTATTTACCATCCGTTACTATCACAGCGTGCTTCCGTTGGAAACGGCGATGGTAATTGGCGGCCTGGTACTCACCGTAGGCGCCTGGGCACTGATCCGTTACCTGAAAGAACCGAAGCATGGCTTCACTTATGCAGAGCCGGAAGATCCTTCCCTGGCAGACAAATTAAGGCTGGAGTCGCTGATCATTGCGCAAACATATGTACCGGGTGCACAGCCTGCCGGTAATGATGTGCAGTTTGGCGGCGGTACCGGTGGCGGTGGCGGAGCAAGCGGAGGATATTAACCAAAGGCGCGGAGGGCTTTCGCTTCCGCGCATAAAAAAAGCCTGACTGAAATGATCAGTCAGGCTTTAGAGCGAAAGACCGGGCTCGAACCGGCCACCCCGACCTTGGCAAGGTCGTGCTCTACCAAATGAGCTACTTTCGCAGATGTATTAAGAACTTTATAAAAAACTGGAGCGAAAGACCGGGCTCGAACCGGCCACCCCGACCTTGGCAAGGTCGTGCTCTACCAAATGAGCTACTTTCGCAGGTATTAAAAACTTTCTTATTTTAAGAACTCTTCCTTTCGAACCGCATTCTTTCGTTTGCTTTGCCCCGTGGCGTTTTCGTTGGGATTGCAAAGATAGGAAACGGACTGAAAACACAAAATTTTTTTTGAAACTTTTTCGAATATTTTTTACGCTGCTGTATACGGCAACTTGCTGGAACACAGCAGGGAAAAGCATTTCAGCAGAAAAATAAGTAACACTTTTTATTTACATTGTGCTCGGTACAGCAGATGCACGGATCACTACCGGTTTCTTTTTCGACTTCTTTCTTTTACCCCACCACACATAAAAACCCGTTACCGGTAACGATGCGCAGATCAGGCTGATGATGAAGGCCAGGATCTTTCCGGGCAGTCCGGCGATAGCGCCCACATGGATATCATAGTTCATGTCTATTAACCGCTCTCCCGCATTTTTATGCGAGTCGTTCCTTCTTCCGAGCAACTCGCCGCTGTACTGGTCAAACGTAAGGAAATCGGAACCATAATAGGTTTCCTCTCCTTTATTTCCGCTGATAGTATTCACCCCGGTTTCACCAAACGCCGGGGCAATGAATATGCGCTTTGCATCTTTCAGTATGGGCAGCGCCTTGCTGTAAGCGATATCCAGCGGATCCTGGCTCAGCTTTGCAGCTGTTTTGGCAGATTCATATTGTTTTACATCAGGAGGAGTAATGCTGCGGGAAGCCACTACATATACCGTGGTCTGAAACCATGTAAATGCCCACACCATACCGGTAAAGGCAATTACCAATGCAATGATCATAGCATAAAAGCCCAGTACATTGTGCAGGTCGTAGTTCACTCTTTTGAAGCCTGCTTTCCATTTTATTTTAAAGCTCTTATCGCGGTTGGCTTTGTTCCACTTCTTTGGCCACCACATGATCAACCCGGTGATCATCAGGACCACAAAAATGAGCGTGCTCCAGCCTACAATGGTTTGCCCGTACTTATCATTCAGCAAAAGACTCCAGTGGATGCCTTTTACAATGGAAAAGAAATTGTACTTATAGTCGATCCTTCCGGTCACCTTTCCGGTGTAAGGGTTCACCAGCACAGATTCATAATATTCCAATGTGCCAAAATAGGTTAGTGCAGTATCGTTGCCTTTATAAGCCATAAACTCCCAGGCCATGTCCGGCCTGGCGTAAGTAGTGATGCTCATCGCCGGTTTATCGGGTCCCAGGGCGGCCTGCGCGATCTTTTTCAGCTCGCTTACCGGGCGTAAGGGCGTATTTTCCGGGGTAACATATAATATTTTACGATAATAATAATCGTTCACTTCTTTCTGAAAAACAAACAAACAGCCGGTAATGCTGATAATAAGCACAATAATGCCAGCCCCCAGCCCCAGCCAGAGATGCAGCTTATCCACAACTATCCTGAACAGCGATTTATGCTGTTTCTTCTTTAACTTATCCGTCCGTTTAAACATATACTAACACCCACCGGTAGATCTCATGCCGGAGATACAAAAGTCGATTCAAATGGCCAGAAAAGCTGATCGGATCGGGAATTTTATTTACGCAAAACGGAAAGGCATAAAAAAACCTCCACCGGAAAACCGGTGGAGGCTGGATAATTATGTTTAAGCCGTGGCTTACTTATATTTTGGATTGTACAGCGAGCTTTCCTGCACCTTTACTTCCGGCTTGCCCTTGTATCTATGTGCGTAAAGCCCGTAGCTAACTCCCAGGATGAAGGCTACCATACAAAACAATTGTACGTAAAAAAGCCAGCGGGAACGGGAAACCTTGTCTAAGGTGATGTCGTATTTATTTTCTACTGTATTCTGTTCCATAATCAGTTTATTTCCGGTGCAAACCTACATAATATTTTGAAATTTTCGAATTTTCATAGCTGGTAATTTTGTGAGATAAGAAACTTTCCCAGGAGATTACCGCTGCTTAAATCAATTCAGAAAAATGTTTGTGTCCGAGAAAATAGTAGCGCCAGATCATAATACCGTGAAACACACCACTCATTTTCATCAGCTTCATTTCCGGCAGATCATCTTTCTTCACATAAGTCCTCCGCCAGCGATAATAATCCTTATAGGCACGGTAAATAGCCGCCATATCCTTTGGTTTTCCTGCTACCAGGCTTTTTACGCCCGCGAGTATATCCAGGAAAAAGCGTTGTACCAGCACAATCCAGCGGTCTTCGCTATGCAGGTTTTTCCACAGCATCATCAGGTTATTCCTGAAGTTCAGGTACAGCTTACGGGGATTCCCCTGCGGTAAGCTCCCCCCGCCTACGTGAAACACCCTGGAATCAGGACAGTAACAAATGCGGTAACCCGCTCTTTGCAGCCGCCAGCAGAGGTCCACTTCTTCCATATGCGCAAAAAAATCGCGGTCGAAGCCCCCCACCTGGTGATAACAGGCCGAACGGATAAACAATGCCGCCCCGGTTGCCCAGAAAATGTCCTTTACATCGTCATATTGCCCGTTGTCTTTCTCCGTGGTATACAGGATCCGTCCCCGGCAAAAAGTATAGCCCAGGATATCCATCCAGCCGCCGGCTGCCCCGGCATATTCAAATTCGTCAGGGTCTTTGTAAGCCCTCATTTTAGGCTGACAGGCAGCTATCTTTGTATCCTGCTGCATGAGCGCCACTACCGGCTCTATCCAGCCCGGTTCCACCTCTACGTCCTGGTTAAGCAGCACGTAAATGTCGGCCTGCACATGTTGCAGGGCATCATTGTACCCACCGGCAAACCCATCATTCCGGGGATTCCGGATAATCCGGATCTGCGGGTAATGCTCCGCCACAAAAGCCACACTGTCGTCCGTAGAGGCGTTATCGGCCAGCACCAGCTGCAGGTTGCCGTAGGTAGAACGGCAAACAGACGGCAGGAACTTTTCCAGAAAAGATCTCCCATTCCAATTTAAAATAACAACTGCTACTGATGGCAATACGGACAACGGCAATTACGTTTATGCGTGAACAATTATTTTTGAGATGCAAATATGCAACAAAGGATTCTAATATTTGCGAATCATTACAGATTCAGGTAAGTCGAATAAGGCTTAAATTAGAAGTATGTTTAAACAGTATATCGGTTGGAAGTTTGTACTGGCCTCCATAGCAGTGCTCATCATAGGCACTACTATCTGGTTTGTAAGTAATTTATCCCGGAACATTCAGGAGGAAGAAAGAAAAAAAGTTGCTACCTGGGTGGAAGCCAACCGCGAACTCCTGCGGGCAAGTTCCGAAGCCAACCTTAACCTGGCAGTAGACATCGTTACCAACAATACCACCATCCCACTGATATTAACCGACGAAACCGGCAAGATCCTCGATAGCCGCAACCTCGACTCCATGCGCATTATGCAGGACCCCCACTTCCTGAACAACGAACTGCAGGCATTTAAAAAGCAACATCCGCCGTTTATCATGGAAGTGGATTCCAAACAGAAACTATATAACTACATCTACTACGGCGATTCGCTGATTCTCCGGCAGATCCGCTACTACCCGTACATTCAGCTGATAGTGGTGACCCTTTTCATTGCCATTGTACTCTTTGCCCTGTCCAGCACCAACCGCGCCACCCAAAACCAGGTGTGGGTAGGACTGGCCAAAGAAACGGCCCATCAGCTGGGCACGCCCCTCTCCTCTATGGAAGCCTGGCTGGAAATCCTCCGCGACAACGAAGCCAATGCCACCATCGTAACAGAACTCTCCAAAGATGTAGACCGCCTGAAACTGATCACCGACCGCTTCTCTAAAATAGGAAGCGTTCCAAAACTGGAAGAGAAAGACATCGTGGCACAAATAGAAAACATGACCAATTACATCCGCAAACGGGCGCCCCAGAAGGTGATACTCACCGTTCACAGCGCGGAAGAAGAGCTGCCTGCTATGTTTTCTCCCCCGCTTTTCGACTGGGTTGTGGAAAACTTATTAAAAAATGCCCTTGATGCGATGGAAGGAAAAGGAAAGATCGATATTACCATAGAAAACCACCCTACTTTTATCACCATCGATGTAGCCGACACCGGTAAAGGCATCCCTAAACTGAGCTTCGAAAAAGTGTTCAAACCCGGATTCAGCACCAAAAAGCGGGGATGGGGCCTGGGCCTGTCGCTGGCCAAACGGATCATTGAAGAATACCACCGCGGCCGGCTGTATGTGAAGTCGTCCGAAATAAATAAAGGCACCACTTTCCGGATCCTATTACGGAAATAACGACCCTTTTCAGTAAAATATGAATAAAAAAATTTGCTTATTTTAAAAAAGCCATTATTTTTGCACCCCATTCTACCAGATGCGAAGGTGGCGAAATTGGTAGACGCGCTACTTTGAGGTGGTAGTGCCTGAAAGGGCTTGGGAGTTCGAATCTCCTCCTTCGCACACACAAGAGACAAACAGGGTTATCCTTGTTTGTCTCTTTTTATTTTGGCGCAAAGCCTTGTCCAGCTTATATATCAGCGCCGACCCGGAAACCGCAGGAAGAGTGGCAATGATAATACACATATTTTTTACCGGAGCAACCGCGGGAGGCGCTGCTGGTCAGCAGCTTTCCGCATCGCGGGCATAGCAGCGTGCCGCGAAGCTGAAAGATCTCTTTGTTTCCCAGCTGGGTGGAATAAGAGGTCTTTCTGCCTTCCAGATAGTCTTGCACGTTGTAAAAAGCGCCTCTGAAATAATCGGCTCATGCAAACCAGGGTCATGCCGGCTTTCCTCTTCCTTGTGATCATTCAAATAAATTGACGTAATAGGTGAATTACAACAAGAGTTTCATGGTAGTAATCGCTGGATGGGGATTTCAAAGAGGATGTCTTCCAGAAAATCATGCCGGATGGGCCAAAGAAATTTATGAATACTCTTTCAGATTATCGTGATCTCACATTATTAAATATAGATATCCCGAAACCGCGTATTATTCCGAAGGCTGATATATCATTCATTCTACAAAATCAGTGCAAAAATACCAGCCAGTCAAAGGTGGCATACGAATTTTCATCCCGAAATCATTGAGTACCCGGGGAAACCAGAAAAGAAAAGCCCTGCATATAAAATAAGCAGGGCAGAGATTTGCCTGGAAATGAAAATTGAACAGCTTAATACATTATTGCATTTGTTGCTACCTGCAAAGTACAATAACATATAATACCCAATAGATCAAACCAGATCTCATATTCAATTTCCTTCAATAGATTGCATAATCCGGTAAAAAAAACCACAATCCACCTCCCAGGTCCAGTGCATTTAAAGTAATGATTTCGCGCTTTCCCGCTTCTATATAAATGCTGAAATATTCAGAGCCAATGCCGTCTGTAATAAATTCTCCTGTAGCTTTATTCTTTAGTTTGATAACATATATGATAGATGAGCCATCATCTTTTGTGGCCCTAACTGTTACTAAATTGGGATGAAGCTTTCTTTTTTCCAGATCAGTCCATATAATACCTGTTTCTTCAAATAAGGAAGATTCACTATTCCATTTAAGAAGGTATGCATCTGTTTTGATAGCACCTGCGATTGCATCATCTGGTACACCATTAAAAAGAAAGAAAGAGGTGGAATCATCTGCCACATTCGCATCACTTACTTTCGAAAAGGTGTTTATCCCTAATGTCGGGCTATATGCAATTTTCAATGCCACTTTTTCTGCAGCACCAACAGTAATCGTAGTATCGAGTACTAAAGAATCAGTCCCGGCTTTTTTGAATGAAATGGTGGTGGCTTCCCCAGCCGTTAACCTTTTGGGAATATCATTACCAATAATCCTTCCGGCAGCTAAAGTATCTATCTTTTCCCCTCCTACATAAATATCTAAAGTAGTTGCTCCGGGCAATGCCAGCAGTTCCGCCGAGAAAGAGCCATAGTAATTTTTAACGCCATATCCTTCCTCATCCTTTGTGCAGGAAAAAATGAATATGGAAAGCGCCAATGCAAATAGTATAAATATCTTTTTCATTTTATTTAATGGTTTACGCGTTATCTAAAAATTATAACTGAAGCTGAGTGAATAAGTACGCCCCGGCGCACCTTCATAATCCAGCATATCCGTTCCTTTCTGGTACAGCAGCTCTTTGGTAGTAGGTGTATGCCCGTCCTGCGGTGTATAAGAACCATTATAACGGTTTACATAGATCAGGTACTTACTGTTCAGCAGATTACCCACATTCAGCTTTATTGATGCCTTATCTTTTAACAGCCTTACTGCCAGTTGGGCATCCAGCGATTGCATGGGCTGCTCGTACAGAGAGCCCACTTCATCAGTGCCTACCCGGTAAAAGCGATTACTGATCTTATTATAGCTCAGGCTCAGCGAAAATGATTTTTGGTCATAGTACAGGCCAGCATTGTACATAAAATTGCTGGCGCCGGATTGCGGCCTTTTTTCTTCCGCGCCGATGTTTTCCGTTACATATAATTTGTTGGGGTTATTGGCATCCTGCCCCGTATAGCCGACCGTCATAGGCCTTACGGTTGCAAACAACCGGGTAAAATTACCATACAGAGTAATGTTTTTCAGCACCGGTACACCCGTAAATGCCAGCGATTTGCGGGCTTCCGCTTCTATGCCTTTATTAATGGCATCTTTGTCGTTGCGCAACTCAAACAGCTTGTTTTGCATGGCAAATATTTCCATGGGATACAACAGTTTTTTGTAGAACAGCGAAAACGAAAGAACTTCGCCTGCAGCGGGGTACCATTCATAACGAAAATCAAGATGATGGATCTTGGTAGAGGTGATAGGCGACTGGCTCCAATAGCTGCCACCCAGTTCAAAATCATATTCCCTGAAAAAGGCTATCTCCCGCAAGTCCGGTCGGATGATGCTTTTTGAATATGCCAGCCTCAGGTTCATTTTAGAGGTAAGGCTATAGGTAAGGTTAGCGGAAGGAAAGAAATTCCAGTCAGGCTCGCGGTTATACAGATCACTATAATCGGTAAGATCGCCGTTATTTTTTTTCTGGTTGGTTACAAAGCTTTCCAGGATGGCATTTGCGCCATTCAGATTGAAGTATTCTGCTCTTACACCGTATACCAACCGCAATTTGTTGGCTATTTTATTGTCCATCATCAGGTAACCTGCATGAAGGGTAGGTTTTTTATGAAAATCATCACCAAATTTTGAAGCGTAGATCTCTCCTCCGCCTGCCGGATTAAAGGCCTCACTCAACGGCTCAGGATTACCATCCGTAAACCCTTTGGAGCCTGTAATCAGCACCCAGAATAACCGGTCTTTGTTCCATCCGGTATAACCGGCTTTCAACATATTGGTAACCGGAAGGCGGCCTAACGAAAAACGGAAGGGAACAGAAAGGTCAGCATTCCAGCCCCAGTCCTTTTCATAGGCACGGCTCCACCAGCGTAAAGCGCCTGCGCTTACACCTCCGCTAAGTGCGTTGGTAACGCTGAAGTCGGCCGTGGCCACATCGGGCCCGTCTGTTTTGCTTCCCACATAGCCAAAATTCGCCTGTTTATTATCAGGTTTCAGCCTGTCCAGCACCGTATAATTTGCGGCAAGGTTCAGCTTTACGCCATTGCGGCCGATCTGGTGTTCTGTTTTTAACTGGTTCTGCCATAGCCTGGTGGCAGTAAGCATATCATAATACCCCACGTTCTGCCCATGATCCTGCTGGTTGCCCGTGCCCAACACAAACTGCTGGTCAAGTGTACGCAGGTAAATGCTTTGCAAACTTAGCTTGTGATGCCTGTTGTGATAGCCGATACCTGCCGTTGCGCCCAGGTTGCTCACAAATCCATAACGCTTACCGGAAAATCCAGCCTCCTCATTACCGGAGGGCAGATAGCCGTCCCGGCTCATGCGGATATCCTGCGTTTGCCAGGTACTGCGATAACTGGCGGACGCCATAAAACCCAAAGATTGTTCTTTAGGCAAATGCACTACTTTCCCTGCTGCAATTTGTCCATTATAGGCCGGCCCGGGCTTGTAATTTTTTAATCCCCAGTTGTTAGAAAACAGGGAGGGATCCTTCAGTATCCTGTCATCCTGGGAGCCTGCATCAAAATGGCCGCTGCTCACAATGGCGGCATAGCTTTTCCAGTCGGTGGTCCCCAATAATTTCCTGTCGTCAGGTATGCTGCCGGTATATTCACCTTTCCCGATAACCGGCGACCGGAAGGTTTTACCCGTCGTTTTATCATTGACTGCAGTGCCGACCGTTATTGAAAAAAAATCATCCGTAGGAATATCTTTGGTATTGATCTGCACCAGTCCGCCTCCGAACTCCGCACTCAGGTCGGGGGTAAGTGTTTTGGTCACCACCACATTGTCCACCAGGTTGGAAGGGATAATATCATAGCTGAAGTTCTTTCGGTTTAGCTCAGTGCTGGGCATTATCTGCCCGTTCATCATTGCCTGGTTGTAGCGTTCGCCCAATCCGCGGACTACCACATATTTATTATCCAGGCTCGTCAGCCCACTGATGCGTTTCAGCGTTTCCGCAATATTCTTATCCGGTGTGCGGTCTATCTGCTCTGCGCTGATCCCATCGGTAATACCTGCATTGTTTTTCTGACGTACATACAGCGATGCCACGCTTTCCTTTTTGGCTGAGGATCTTACCACGATGGCGGCCAGCGTGTTTTTCTTCTTCTTTAGCGTTACATTCAATTCAAAAACCTGGCTATCCTGTACCGCAATATCAGTCACCAGTTTTTTCCCATAGCCTACAGAAGATATCTCTGCTTCGTATTTTCCTTTGGATAGTATAATACTGAAAGCACCATCGATACCACTGGTGGTGCCCTTGCTGCCGATGCGGACGGTTACACCCGGAAGCGGCTCACCGGTTTCTTCATCGATGATTTTACCCGTAATACGTCCGGGGGATTTTTCTGGAAACCCAGTTGGGATAGTATCCCTTTTATGCTCCGGCTTAGGGCCGGACTTCACCGAAATATTGCTCTCCCTGATTGCAAACTGCAATCCGTATTGCTTTTGAAGTAGTGTCAGTACTTCACCTAACTTTATCCCTTCTGCCTTGAAAGCCGGGATCTTTACGGCAGCTAATTGCTCCTGTGCATACGTGAATTGGTAAGCGCTTTGCTGATCCAGTAATTCAATAATTTTTAAAGCACTCGTCTGGTTTTGAAGGACACTCACCTTTTCTGTAAGGGCCGACAACTGTGCAGAAGCAGGTGATAACGACCCTAAAAAGAAAATAGCCAAGAGCAGGGAAAACAAGCGCTTTCGATTCTCCCCATTTTGACGGTTTTGTTTTTTTTGATTAAAATTGTAGTTCATAATAAATACTTGTGTTTAAAAAACGCAGGGTTTAAAAAACAAGGAGGTGTTCGTTGCACCTCTTTTGTTTTATGGTGATGAAATGATTTATTGTATCGTAATAAGACTGTCCTTTATCGTATAATTCAAATCATGAACAAACAGAATATTGCACAACGCATTTTGCCAGCTCGTTTTTTCAAAAGAAGAAGTAACCGTTTTACCGGCCAGCTTCCCGGAAGGATATACGATATGCAACCGGTAGTGTGCGGCCAGCCTGTCAAGTGCTTCTGTAAGGGGAATGCCGTTGAAAGATAATCCGCCGGTTGTCCAGGCGGTTACATTGGTTGTAATAGCAGTGGTAACAAATGATTTTGTGGCCCGTTCATATCGTAACAAATGCCCGGGAGATAGCAAGGTTTTTTGCGTCACGCTATCGGTTGGGTAAACAGCTACTTTCCCTTCCAAAAGCGCCACCCGTATCTGGCTTTCTTTTGCACGGGCTTCCACATTGAAGGCAGTACCAAGCGCACGGACTTCAATATTGTCTGCCAGAACAATAAAAGGGCGAAGGTTGTCTTTATGCACTTTAAACCATACTTCCCCGCTCACGCTTACACGCCTGTCCTTTTCATTATACACCTTACCATACTGAATAGAAGAATTATAATTCAGGATAACCTCCGTGCTGTCCGGCAAAAGCAGTTGCTGTATGCTGTGGGCATCACTTGAAAATACAAACCCCCTGTTTTTATCCTGTGATGTGCTGTAATCCCTCCAAAGCCAGCATGCCCAGGCAACTCCAGCGATCATAGCGGCAGCAGTTATAAGCCGCTTCCAGGGTCGGATGCCGATGGCATCCGGCGTAGGATGTGTTTTGCGCAAAACAGCACTCCGTAACCTTTCCCTGACCTTTTCTTTTTCTTCGGGTGTCCATTCGGTAGCCTGCTTACGTACATCCAGCCGCCATAACCACTGCCAGAAAAGCGATTGCTCACCGGGACCCGCTTTTTGCTGCATAATGCGCCCCAAAAGCCGGTTCAAACGTTTTTTTTGTTGTGCCATACATTAAGTGATTGCACAACTATCTATGATGGGGGAGTGATCTTGTGTTAACTTAATATGAACTCTCCAGCATACCCAGGAATGCAGGTAAGAGCAGTACAGCTTTCGGGGAATGTGCGCTGGCTTTGCGCAGCCTGCTCATAGCGGTTTTAAGATGTGATTTCACCGTTTCGGGAGAGATTTCCAGCTGTTCGGCGATACGGTTAACCGGCTGTCCCTGGTAATGCTTTAGCAAAAAGACCGTCCGCATTTGCTTGGGCATCAGGGCAACAACGCCATCCACCACCTCCCGGAGCTGGGCGTACGCTGTTTCAAATTCGGTACTGTCCATATCCACGATGGCGGTATGTTCCGCGGAAAAACGGGCAAAAGCCGCATAATGCCTTTCCCGGAATCCTTTTTGACGGAAATGATAGAGTACTTTATAATACAGGCAGGATACCAGGTAAGTTCGCAGTGAAGTGGTCAATACCACCGGCGTTTCCCGGCGCCATAACTCAACAAATAACTCCTGTACTATGTCTTCCGCTTCACTGTCATCACCGGTTTTTTGTGCAGCCAGTTGGTACAACAGCTCCCAGTATTGCTCAAACAATTGCTCAAAAGCAGCCCTATCGCCCAGGCGGATGCTATCCAGCAGATCATTTTCCGAACGGTGAATAGAAGGCATAATGGCTCTTTTTCAAAATCTTCAAAATTATTTACTTATTGTTAAGTTAATGTTATGGGATAAGGAACTACCATTAGTTTAAAGATTAGGCAAATTGAACCCAAATTTTGAAATTCGCCATATTATCTATAAACTTAACAAATTGGGTAGCCCGGCTATAGTTGTCAAGCTTCAAGGATTCTATTATTAATCTATCGCTTATTTTCGAAAAATGCATATCGACCATCATCCATCTGCCGAAGACGTTGAAAAAGTATTTGCACCATATTATAAAGCCGACATGAAGATATGGAAAGGGTTTTCGAGAAAGATCCAGGTTCGGAAATTTTCCAAATCGGAGGTCATTAAAGATTACAATGCAATAGAAAAATACCTGAACATCATTGTGAAGGGGTCAGTAGGTCTGTTTGTGTGGAATGGTAACAGGGATATCTGCATCAACCTGTTATACGAATACAACTTTATGAGCGACTATCTTTCCTTTTTGAACCAGCAACCTACTGTTATTAAAACCGAAGCATTGGAGAATACTGTCCTATGGTCGATTTGTTATGCCGATTTAAATGCGCTCTACGCTGCAAACAAAACCGGACTGCGGATCGGTAAGGCCATTGCTGAAATTCTATATGTAAGAAAGCAGCGGGAGCAGATCAATCTTTTGACACAAAATCCCGAAGAACGCTATCTTCAGCTCATCACAGAACGACCCGAAATATTTCAGCGTACCCCACTTAAGGTCATCGCCTCTTACCTGGGTTTAACAGCAGAAAGTTTAAGCCGCATCAGGAAAAGAGTTACAGAACGATAAAACTTACCCAAAGTCAATTTTATTCTCCTTTCTTTCTTATAGCTTCGGACTATTTTATGAAAGGCAAGATCAATATCCCGGCAATTATTTTATTCTATATCATAGCGGTAGCTTTGAGGTTTTTGGCCGTTAAGACCACATTATTGGATCATGTAGACAACGAGTACCTGAAAATCCTCTTGCGCGGTATCGGGCCAACGATTGGCGCTGTTGCAGCTTTTACCTTGTTTCAAATTCCATCGGGCCTTTCTTTAAAAGGAATTTACAAAAATCTCCTGCTGCCTTTTGTGGTATATTGGATCTTGCCGGCCGCATTGATCGCCTCCGTTTATTATTTGCAGCGTGGCCAGTTTCCTATCGTATTAATGTTTACCGTTTTAGTATATGGATTATTGGAAGAGATCGGCTGGCGCGGTTTTTTGCAGCAGCAGCTAAAACCGCTTCCGAAGATTTATGCTATAATCATAATCACGATTCTCTGGTTTAGCTGGCATCTGAATTTTGATTTAAGTACAAGTAATTTTATTTTCTTCGGAATCATTTTCTTTGGTACCTGGGGCATTGGAAAAGTATATGATAAAACGGCTTCCCTGCTGGCTGTTGCAGGCGTTCATTCGCTGAACAATTTTTTCCGGAACGGACTACATGAAACAGAACTTATATTGATAGCGGTATTACTGGCGATCTGGATAGTGTTTATTATTGGGTATGACAAAAAAAACGAAATTACCGCTGCCGCAAACCTTAACGAGTTGAAATGAACATCATAAAATCTATTTATTTATACCTGTCCCTGTTCTTTTCCGGCACCTTTGCTGCAAATGCACCAAACATCGTGACCGACGACATTACTCATTTCTGAGAGGCGTATGACCGTATCATTTCAACAACAGACAGCTCCATGCAATACGCCTATCTAAATGATCTGTTTATTGCCAAAGGGTCGCCCGGACTGAAGGTGGTCAGGGTTGATTTAATAATTTAAACCCTAAATATTATGAAAAATATTTTTTCTATTATCTGCCTGATTACATTTGCAAGCACTCTTCTCGCTCAAGGTAAACAGGCAGACGAGGGATTGATCCGTATAACCCTTAATAACTATATTGAAGGAAGAAATAACGGGGATACGGCTCGTCTGGCGAGCGCATTTCATAAGAGCGCCGATCTCCGGTTCCGTAATGAAGAAAATGGAAACCTTGTTATTTGGAGCATCTCCGATTATGTAGGTAAATTCACGCCAGGAAAAAAAATTAACTGCACCGGCAAAATCGTTTCTATCGATATTGCAGGAAGTGCTGCCTAAGCAAAGATTGAGATATATTACCCCGACAGAACCTACGCAGACTGATAGCAAATAGATACCGTTCATTGTCATCAGCCATGAAAGATTGCAAAAAGTGGGATTGTCAATGATTCTGATCAGTATAAGAGCGTTAGGCCACGTAAATTGAATCATATTCCAATGGGCAGAACACAGCATTTTTTTGAATACCAGGCGATGCTCGCCAGCGAATACGCAGACCTCGATCCCCAGCGGCTCCTTCGCCTTGGCGCAATGGTTGCCAGGAACGCATTGGCTTCGGTTAAAGCTCCGCTTGCTTCTGCCAAATATTCGCCGTACCGGGAACTTCTGGAGTTAACCGTAGATACACTTAGTATAGCCGGGAATGATCTCCGTGCGCCGAGACCGCCCGTTATCGATCAATGCCAAAAAGAGCTAACGGCAGCACATAGTAAATTTTCCAGGAAAAGTAAAGTGGTCGATGAAGGTAAAAAGCAGCTTGCAGACTGCACAGCCCTGCTGCTCCAGGTGATCTATTACCTGAAAACGGAAGACCCTTTGTATATTATCGGGATGTTGGATGCTATTCACCAATTGGATACGCACGTGCTGGCTGGCTACCAGGATCAGTTAGCGTTGATCGCGCGGCTGAAGAAGTTCCTCAAAATCTGACCAGAATTCCGAGACTATAATTACAGGTAAAGGGCACTTGTACCCCGTAAGGGGTGCATCCCCCAGAAGATGTTTTATGCGGAAGTGCAGCATGATTTTAAAGCCATGAAGAAAGAAGAAATAAGACACAATCCGCTGCCTCAAAGTAGAATTGATGACGAAGCCATCAGGGCTACCTGCTTGCGCATTATTCATCAAGCGGCGCTTTAATAAATCTTTTTCATTAATAATTTATGTTATACGAACTGGTTATATTTAAGCCAGCATTTTTAAACTATTGAATTTCAAACAAATACCTTCGCTAAGGACTTCAAATCTCCTAAAAATTGTTCGAGAAAAATTAACTCAGAGGCACAACTAAAAGGATTAGTTATTACTGTGGCAGCTTTGGGGAGCGTCAATTGAAAAAAGGTAACCAGAAATCAATTGAACAGGTCAAAGCAGCACTACACGAATCCTAAAATTCCCGAACCACTGTTCAGATTCTTCTGACAGCGGTTTTTTCATTTCCCCCCACCCCCATCACGTCTTTCTTTTACATTCCTTTTTGCATTTTAATAGCCTTACATTACTTACAGTAGGGCATCACAGGCAAAGTGTTGTAATTTGCTGTGAAACCTGCAACTCTGACAGGCTATAAATACTGGCTCCTGATTGTTAATTTTAACCACTTTAGCACCCAGTGCGTCAAAGTTCTAAATACCAGCGTATGAGTGAGATATTAAAACAGCATCTGATGAACTTTGCGGCGCTTACGCCCAAGGATATCACAGACAGCAGCCCTTATTGGAAAACCCGTAAAATAAAAAAAGGTGATTTTTTTAATATGCAGAATGTGGTCTGCAACGACCTGGGATTGGTAGTGAAAGGAATTTTCAGGATTTATTACAATGACCCTGTGACCGACGAAGAAAAGAATATTTTCTTCTTTTCTGAAAATCAGTTTATTGTATCATTCAGGAGCTTCATCACCCGTTATCCCTGTGTATACTTCATAGAGGCGTTAGAGGACTCCGAAATTATATATATCACTTACCGTGATTTAAACAATTTGTACGATACGCATCCTAACTGGAGCAAATTCGGACGGCTGTTGGCCGAGTTATTTTTTAATTACTCTCAGGCCCGGACAGAAGAGTTCCTGTTCTATTCACATGAAGAGCGTTATGTTAAATTGTTGAAAGAACACCCTAATATCGTGAACCGTATCCCAGCCTACCATATATCCTCCTATCTGGGTATCACCACTCCTTCGTTAAGCCGTATCCGTAAGAGAATTAATCGTTGATTCCGCATTAACATCCATTTTTTGCTGAACAAAGTGAAAAAAGTTATTCCGGATTAACTTAAGTGAATGTTTCCCATTTTTTTTCTCTGAATTTTTGCAGAAAGAAAATAACAATATGGGACTATCAAATTTGGGCATTTTTCATACCATCATTGGTATCATTGCCATTGTAGCAGCATTAATATCGTTTGTAAAGTATGCTAAAATCAATCTTGCCAACACATCCGGGAAAATATATTTTTACGGAACGATCATCACTTCCTTAACAGCATTAGGGCTTTCAAAGCAAGGTGGCTTTAACGCCGGGCATCTTTTTTCGTTATTGATTTTAATCCTGGTAATAATTGCTTTTTTCCTTTATTACAAGATGGGACAGCATAACAAAGCCCGTTACTTCGAAAACTTTCTGCTGTCGCTCAGTTTTTTTCTGTCTATGGTTCCTACCGTTAACGAAACACTAACCCGGATCCCAATCGGGAACCCTTTGGCCAAAAATAGCGGCGACCCTTTGATAGGGAAAACACTGCTTATATTTTTCATACTGTTTCTTGCAGGTTCGGTTTACCAATTCATCAGGCAAAAAAGAAGTAATAAAAACTCATCAGGGGAAGTCCCCAGGGGTATATAGCATTTTCCATCTGCCGGTCCGCCTTATCGGGGTAAGGTGGACCAGCAATTTTCCCAATGTCAAAAATCTGTCCCTGCGCAAATTTATTTAAAAATCACCTGCGCAAAATTGAACAGGTTATTCCGCCATACCGGCCAGGTGTGGCCTCCCTGGTATTCGCTATAAGTATGTTTAATATTCAACTCATCCAATTTTGCCAGCATCAGCTGGCAGTTCCCGTAGGCAATATCTTCTTTCCCACCCATAGCAATCCAGAACGTCTTCAGGTTGTTGTTAATCATGGCGGCATGGGCTTTCATGAAATCGTACTGGGCTGTCGCAACGCCGGCCTGCCGCGACTGCATCCAGCCGGAACTGAATACTCCCAGGGAAGAAAACAGATCCGTGTTTTTGATACCTGTATAAAGCGTATGGATGCCGCCCATCGATAAACCCGCCAATGCCCTTTTACTGGCAGCTGTTTCCGCACGATAGTTTTTTTCTACCAGGGGAATAATAATATCCTTCAGTTCTGTTTCAAATGTCTTTAATGCAGATTCGTCGAAAGCTGTGCCACCAACATTAGCATCGGGCATTACAATCAGCATAGGCCCGGCTTTCTTTGCAGCGATGAGGTTATCCATGATCAGATCCGTTTTACCTTGCATAGCCCACCCGGTTTCGTCTTCACCGCCTCCATGCAAAATATAGAGCACGGGATATTTTTCGGTTGTATTGGCATCATAACCGGGCGGAGTATAGATATACAACTGCCGCCATGAACCGGTAACCTTTGAGAAATACTTCCTGATCCGGATATCGCCATGCGGCACATCTCTTAACGCATAATAGTTACCGCCGGCAAACGGTATTTCAATACCGCTTGCCATTCTTCCCATACCGTAAAAGGTTTCACTGGCCGGGTCCGCAACGGCCATCCCATCTATCAGCAGGGAATAGTAATGAAAACCTTCGCCTATGGAATCTGTTGTTACGGTCCATAAACCGCCGGTGTCTTTCACCATATCATACCTGCGGCCCAGGTCCACCTGTACCTTCCGCGCTTCCGGCGCTTTGGTGCGGAAAACAACGCGATGGTCGGCCAGTACCTGCGGATACTTTGCATTGCGCACATTGGTTTCGGCAGGAGCGCCCACCACCGGGTATTTTGAGAAGGTAGTAGTATCCACGGGCTTAAAGATCAGCTGGGAAAACATAAACAATCCGTTCTTCCATACCTTAAAGTCATGCACACCCGGTTCAATGTAATAGATATGCGGTACGTTGTTTTTTTGGAGATAATCATGCGTGCGTTTGCTGAAAGCAATTAATCCGTCGCTGGCGCCGCAGGAGATCCAGAGTAGTTTTATTTGCTCCCTGGCCTTAACAGGATCCGGTATCAACTGCTCCGGTACTTTGGTGTTTGGGGCCGAGGAAAAACCGCCGATCCATGCAAACCTATCCAGGTTACCCAGTCCAAAATTCAGTGACTGCCCTCCTCCCATCGATAGTCCGGCAATGGCCCGGTGCTCTCTGTCTGTATAAACAGGATACTTCTTTTGTATATAGGGAATAAGATCGCTCAACAAATCTTTTTCAAAAGTGGCAAATGCCTCCACTTTGTCGGGGGCCATGATATTTCCCGTGGCCCGGTCGTCTTTCATGGCCCTTCCGTTAGGCATAACAACAATCATCGGCTCAATTTTTCCTTCTGCGTACAGGTTGTCCAGGATTACCTGGGGCGTGCCGCCTCTCAGCCATTCCTGTTCATCGCCGCCAATGCCGTGCAACAGGTATAACACCGGGTATTTATTTTTCTTTGAAAACCCTGGCGGCAAATATATCAGTGCTTTGCGCGGATTACCCACCGTTGCTGAATTATACGTGATGGTATCAATACTGCCATGCGGTATATCTGTACGCGGGGTGTCAAAACCGGGCAGGGCGTGCTCAATAATGCCTTGTGTAAAAGCGGTTATAGCAAACAATAGAAGGATGGTAACATTAAATACTATCTTTTTCATGTGGAATAATTGTTTTATTACAAATGCAGCTTAGTTACTTCCGGGTGATTAACGTAATATCATCAGAGCCGGTGATAAAACAAAAATACAGGAAGCCGCTTTTAACTAATAGCTTATTTGTTGAAATTGATGGTATAATTGTCTTATAGACAATAAAACACATAAGCGGTGAGTGGAATGTATCTTAAAACCGGTAAAATGTCAGAGGATTTCAAGCATCGCATCATGGAATCCGGATGGGGCGGAACAGCCAATATTATCAATGGTAAAATTTATCAAACGGTGACGCTACCTGCAGGGAATTATATTTTCCTGGTGAACTGCTACACATAAGCGCTCGACCCTGTATACGTGGTAGCTGCTGCCGGCAATACGCTGCCGGATATAAGCGACCTGTCTACTGCAGCGGGATATGCCGCGTTCACCATCGCCAGGTTTGTGAATGCAACGGTGCAGTGCCAGTTTAGCATCGCTCAGCCGCAAACCGTTTCGCTAGGCTTTGTAGCCACCATGATGTCCGGCAACCAGTACTGGCGCGTGCCTTCTGTTAAGCTGATAAAAAACTGATCCTTTCCATATCCTATGCCTAAAAGCCTGTTCCTTACCGGAACAGGCTTTTTTCGTTAATGGCAACCTCTGCCATATCCCACCCCAAGCATAGGATAACCCGTAGATAAGCCGTATATGAGCCGTATATAAGCCGTAGATAAGCTGTACCTATAGAGATACGGCTTATCACCGTTTTTACTCCGTATCAACCATAAATAAACCCGGAATGGCTTATATATCGGTAATTGCGAATATATCAGGAACACATCCTTAACAATTCCCTAACCCATACTTAACTTCAGGCTAACAATCATTTCCCATCTTGCCGTTGTTACCCCGGCAGGAAATGCTATCCAATTGAAAAACCTATTACTATTGTTTGTTTCAGCCATTATGGATGCAGGAGGAAGGAAGAGCAAGCTCCTTCCTTTTTTTATTCCGGCCGCCAAACCCCTATCTTTACGTAATTTTTTACTGAGATACTATGGGAACATCAATTACCTGTCCCAGTTGCAGGCACCAGTTTGTTATCGAGGATGCTTTTGCAGCGGATATAGAAAAAGAAATGCGGGGAAAAATGGAAGATGAATGGCGCAGACGCCTGAAATCTCTCCAGGAGGAAAAAGATACACTTCTTTCTGAAAAAAATAAGATGGCACTCGAACGCCGGCAGATAGAAACACTGAAACAGCAACAGGAAGAAGAAGTGAACCGCCGTGTACTCGCAGAAAAAAAACAGCTCCAGGACACTATGGAGCAGGAACTACGCAAAACCATTACAGCCGATTTCGGCAGCCAGCTGTCGGCTTTGAAGGAAGCCAACCAGGAACAGGAAGAAAAGCTCCGCGAAGCCCGCAAACAGGAGCTGGAGTTCCTCCGCAAAGAGCAGGACCTTAAAACCAAAGAACAGGAACTGGAAATTGATCTCCAGAAAAGACTACTGGAAGCCCGGTCAGAACTGGCCGATCAGATACGAAGGGAAGAATCCGAACGTAACTCCCTCAGAGATACAGAACACCAGCTACGCCTCCGTGAACTGGAAAAGCAATTGGAAGACCAGCGCAAACTGGCAGAAGAAATGAGACGCCGGGCAGAACAAGGCTCCATGCAGCTGCAGGGTGAAGCACAGGAACTGATACTGGAGGAAATGCTGCGTCTCCATTTCCCCTTTGATGAAGTAACGCCGGTAGGCAAAGGCGTTCGTGGCGCAGATTGCATACAACTGATCCGCAACCAGTACGGACAGGAATGCGGACGCATCATCTATGAAAGCAAACGTACCAAAGAGTTTATCAAAGACTGGGTAGAGAAGCTGAAAGCAGACATGCGCAGCCAGGGTGTGGATGTAGCCATCCTGGTTACCCAAACCATGCCCAAAGACATGGAGCGGTTTGGTGAAAAAGAAGGCATCTGGATCTGCACCTTCGCAGAGGTGAAAGCACTGGCCTATGTGCTGAGAGATGGAATCATCAAAATTTCAGGTAAGCTCCGCTCACAGGAAAACAAAGGCGACAAAATGCACATGCTCTACGAATACCTTACCGGGGGAGAGTTTGCAGAGCAATGGAAAGCTATCCGCGAAGGGTTTATGTCTATGAAATTATCCATACAGCGCGAACGCGATGCGATGGAAAAACTCTGGAAAGCACGCGAAAAACAACTGGAAAAAGTATTGCTCAATGCAGCACATATCAAAGGCTCTATTGAAGGTATTGCCGGCAGCGATTCAGTAGACCTGCAACTGCTGGAAGATGCAGCCGATGAACTTCCTGAATAAATATAAACCTATGCAAAACAAAAAGATCAACACAATTATATTCGACCTGGGCGCAGTATTGATCGACTGGAATCCCCGTCATTTATACCGTAAAATTTTTTCTTCGGAAGAAGAAATGGAAAACTTCCTCCGCGATGTATGTACTTCAGATTGGAACGAAACACAGGATGAGGGCAGAACATTAGCAGAAGGCACCGAACTGCTGGTTAACAGCTTTCCGCACCATGAAGAAAATATCCGCGCCTACTACGGCAGGTGGGATGAAATGCTTGGCGGAGAAATTGAAGGCACAAAAAATATATTGCATCGACTAAAAGAAAGCGGCCAATATAAATTATACGCGCTCACCAACTGGTCTGATGAAACTTTTCCCATTGCCTGGGCCATGTATCCTTCCCTCCACTGGTTCGATGGTATCGTAGTTTCCGGCAAAGAAAAAATGCGCAAACCAGCCCATGCATTTTTCCAGCTCTTACTTGACAGATATAACGCAGACGCACATACGTCGTTGTTCATCGATGATAATTTACGCAATGTATTAGCGGCGCGTGAGTTTGGCATTGATACTATTTTATTTGAAAGCCCGGAACAGTTAAAAACAGCATTAGAAAATCGATCTATAATAATTTAATCCACTACATTACTTACTGTATTTGTTAACCCTTCTTCCACTTTAGGATTTCATTAACACTCCACAGATAAACTTTCTGTAACAATCAACCATCTAATCCGTTCAAGAAAGATACACGGAAATCGGAATGTCAGGATACCAATCTGTTTGGTCCATGATCGTTAACCTGTAGATTTTATTTTTTTAAATTAATACGCTAGGACATGAAAAGAACTTTGTTTTTATTCAGCGCCGCTGCCGCAGTGGTAGCGATGGTTTCATTCAGCAGCTGTCGTAAAGATCCCTTAAAAGATATGACTAATGAAGAGTCGAGGATCTATATCACTAACCACGACAGCACTGCTAACTTCACCTCATATTCAACTTTTAGCATAGTAGATTCAGTAGCAGTGCTGACGCGCACCAGCGATTCAGCTAAAAAAGAGCTGACCGACTACGACAAAAAATTAATTGCTTCCGTAACCACCGCTATGCAGCAACGGGGTTACACACTTGTGAACAAAGCCGCCAAACCTGATCTGGCAGTGAACCTCACACGTATCGACAACTCCTACACCAACATCTCCTGGAATCCGGGATGGTGGGGTGGCGGCGGCTACTGGGATCCAGGCTACTGGGGATATCCGGGTGGCGGCTGGTACTGGCCTTCTTACTACACCGTTTACCAGGTGAATGAAAGACAGGTAGCCATCGATGTTTTTGACCTCAAAAACCCCAAAAACAATAAGCTGACAGCTGTATGGAATTCATTGTGGCGCGGCTCGGGCGTATGGAGTATCGGTAATATCGATTCAATGGTACAGGCATCTTTTGCCCAATCGCCCTACCTGAGTAAAACCGCTAATTAATGTTGATTGAGAACTTTTAAACTGACAGGAAATGAAAAAGATAAGAAACTGGATATTGATTTTTGCAGGATGTTTTGCTGCCCAGGCAGTATCCGCACAGGTTCGTCCGCCTTTATCCGTAGATGTTAATTACTCCATTGCACAACCCCTGGGTTCATTAAAGGACTATTCCGACAAAACCAGCTTCCGTGGCTGGAGTGCAGGGTTACAATATCAATTGAATAATCAGTGGTCCGTAGGATTACGTTCCGGGTTCCAGGACTTTTACCAACGGCTTCCACGTGCAGTATATCCCGATAAACAAGGTGATGTATCTGCTGTTCAGTCGCGCACATTGCAGGTAATTCCGATCCAGGCAACAGTGAGTTATGCATTCACCCAACCATCTGCAGCGGTTATTCCGTATGCTACCGTTGGTGTAGGTACTGCTAATATGAATTATGAAAAATACTGGGGTGAATTTGTAGAGAAAGATAACAGCTGGCAATTCCTCGTGAGCCCGGAAATAGGCATCAATGTGCCTTTTGGAAAGGCTTCACCGTTGATGTTCAATGCCAATGTACGGTATAACTATGCGCCTTATAAGTATGGCGATATCACCAATTACAATACCGTTCAGGGAAATATTGGATTGAAGTTCTCACTGAACTAAATCCTTTTATGTCCATATTCTAAGAAGAAAGCGTGAGAGTGAGTCCCGTTCGTGAACCAGCGAACGGGACATTTTTTTTAGAATTCCATATACGCCTTAAAGCCTTTACTAAAGGCTTCTTTAATAGCGCCATCTTTATCTTTATAAATATAAATTGCTTCCAGCCCATATTCCGGATGCTGTGCAATAAAGGTGAGTCCCTTCTCCACACCCATCAGGATAAGCGGGTTATCAAAAGCATCTGCAGTAAAACAATCCTTTGCAATCACCGTTACGCTGATAATATTATTATGCAATGCCACTCCGGTTCCGGGGTGAATGGTATGCGCAAAACGTGTACGTCCCTGGTCAAAAAAGCGGCGGTAGTTTCCGCTGGTGGCAATGCCTTTGCCGGGAAGCCGTACCAGTCCCTGTACCGGCTCATAGGCAGTATCGCCGGGCGATGGTCTTTCGATCCCCACACTCCATACTTTATGCTGATGATTATGTCCTTTTGCACATAATTCACCCCCTACATCTACCAGGTAATTATCTATTCCCTGTTGCGATAAAAAATGTCCGATAACATCTACTGTATATCCCTGCGCGATACCGTTGCAATCAATCTGTACGCCTTTCTTTGCTGCATACAGCTGATCCCCTTTTACACGGAGATAACGGTAACCAATATACGACATGGCAGCTTTGATGCTGTCCGGTGGTGGCACGCCTTTAAAAGAAGGTTTGGTAACGCCAAAGCCCCACAGGTAAACCAGCGGCTTTACCGTAATATCAAACAGGCCACTGGTGGCTTTACTGGTGAATAAGGCTTTTTGAATCACTGCTTTCATGTGTTCATCCATCGTGATATGGCCGGTTTCATTAAACCGGTTAATGGCTGATCCGGGTTTATACAGCGACAATGATTGATCAATCACGCCAAATAAAGAATCAATTCGTTTATCCATTGACGTTGTATCGGCCGATAAATATTTCACGAGATAATAGGTACCCTGTGCTTTTCCTTCGCAGGTGATCAGCTTCAGGGCAGGCGCCTGCTGCGCCCGGGTGTTGGCAGACCACAGAAGAATGGCCAGGAAAAAAAATCGTTTCATGTAACCGCTGATGCTGCTATTTAAATGCGTCTAACCCGGTAATATCCATACCGGTGATAAGTAAATGTATTTCGTGTGTTCCTTCGTAAGTCATTACGCTTTCCAGGTTCATCATATGACGCATTACCGGGAATTCGCCGGTGATACCCATTCCGCCTAAAATGCTGCGGGCGTTGCGGGCTATATTGGCGGCCACTTCGCAGGAATTGCGCTTGGCCATGGATATTTGTGCAGCCGTTGCCTTTCCTTCATTTTTTAACACGCCGAGGCGCCAGTTGAGCAGCTGCGCTTTGGTGATTTCTGTGATCATCTCTGCCAGTTTCTTCTGCGTAAGCTGAAATCCGCCAATGGGACGGTCAAACTGAATACGCTCTTTGGCATATCTGAGGGCCGTATCGTAACAATCCATCGCGGCGCCTATCACTCCCCAGGCAATACCATAACGCGCCGAAGAAAGGCAGGTTAACGGCCCTTTTAATCCGCGGGCTTCGGGCAGAATATTTTCTTTAGGTACTTTTACATTGTCAAATACCAGCTCACCGGTAGCGCTGGCGCGTAAACTCCACTTCCCTTTTGTTTCAGGCGTGGTAAAACCTTCCATGCCTCTTTCCACAATAATACCGCGGATCACACCACTTTCATCTTTTGCCCACACTACAGCGATATCTGCAAATGGCGCATTGGAGATCCACATTTTAGCGCCGTTCAGGATCACATGATCTCCTTCTTCCCGGAAGTTGGTAAGCATGCCGGCAGGATTGGAACCGTGGTCAGGTTCTGTAAGGCCAAAGCAGCCCATCCATTCTCCTGTAGCCAGTTTGGGCAGGTACTTCTTTTTCTGGGCTTCGCTGCCAAAAGTAAAGATCGGGAACATCACCAGCGATCCCTGCACCGAGGCGGTGGACCGGATGCCACTGTCGCCCCGTTCCAGTTCCTGCATCATCAGTCCGTAAGCAATATGATCCATTCCACCTCCGCCGTATTCCACCGGGATGGTGGGGCCGAAGCAACCCAGTTCTCCGAGTCCTTCTAAAATATGTGATGGAAAAGCAGCGCGCTGGCAGTAGTCTTCGATAATGGGGGATACTTCTTTCTTCACCCACTGGCGTACTGCGTCGCGGATCAAAAGGTGTTCTTCTTTCAGCAAATCATCTATAGCAAAGTAATCAGGTGACTGAAACAGATCTTGTTGCATTAACTACGGGTTTAATACCCAATATAAGAAATTACCTGTTAGGAACCACGTCCACGGGGAGATTTCAGCCATGTATGCCAGCATTAAAATACCGGGAAGACAAGCATGTTATTTCATGACAAGTTTGTACCTTTCCTTCAAATTCAATAACTATGGCAAGCAAAGTTATACCTGCGCTTTTGCTATTGGGATTTTTAGTCATTGTGATGTTATCATTTCACCCCACACCATTACAATCTGTTGCACTGAACAAAGTGCTACCCCCAAAAGTCAAATCAGGCGCAGCTCCTGAACTAAAACGGTATTGGATGGTTCTGCTCAAGAAAGGCCCCATCCGGAACCAGGATACTGCCCTTGCAGCGAAAATCCAACAGGCCCATATGGATAACATCAACAAAATGGCGACCGCCGGTAAACTGCTGGTAGCAGGGCCTTTTGAAAATGATGAAGAGCTGCGTGGTATTTTAATTATGGATTGTAAAGACAGCCTGGAGGTGGTGTCGTTGGTGAATAAGGATGCTGCTGTGATAGCAGGCCGGCTGGTTTTCGAGGTAAAGCCGTGGTGGACCGTAAAGAACTGTATTTTTAAATAGAAATCAGGGAGATACCGGTACCTGGTGTCTGCTGCAAACCGCAGCTGCCCGGTACCGGTATTAAAAAATTATTTACACGGCTGCAACCATCTTGTTCAGGTAACCGGCCATTTCCACCTGGTATTGTTTGGCTACACGACGGGCGTCTGTAGCAAAATCGTCTCCATTGCCTGCATAAATGATAGCACGGCTGGCATTTACCAGCAGTCCGCAATCCTTATTCATGGCCTGTGTGGAAATTTCCTCGAGGCTTCCGCCCTGTGCGCCTACCCCTGGTACAAGGAAGAAATGATCCGGTACCAGTTTGCGGATGTAGCCCAGTTGTGATGACTGGGTAGCTCCTACCACGAACATCAGGTTTTCCGGAGTGCCCCATTCCATACCGGCTTTCAGCACTTTTTCAAACAGGAACTCGTCTCCGATCTGTTGCATCTGGAAGTCCTGGCTGCCTTCATTGGAAGTTAATCCCAGCAGGATCGCCCATTTTTCAGAGAACTGGAGGAAAGGCGTTACGCTGTCTTTACCCATGTATGGCGCAACGGTCACAGAATCGAACTTATAGGTTTCGAAAAATGTTTTGGCGTACTGGGTGGAAGTATTGCCGATATCACCGCGTTTGGCATCAGCAATAGTGAATATACCCTCAGGGATATATTCAATGGTGCGTTGTAAACTTTCCCAGCCGCGCATGCCCATACTTTCGTAAAAGGCCGTATTAATTTTATACGCCACGCAAAGATCCTTGGTAGCGTCAATAATCGCCTTGTTAAAGGCAAACACCGGATCTGCATGAGAAAGCAGGTGTTTTGGAATCTTTTGAATGTCCGTATCCAGTCCTACACACAGGTAAGACTGCTTTTCCTTAATCAGATTCACCAATTCCTGTCGATTCATAGTCGGTTAATTTGGGGCGCAAAGTTAAGAAAAACTTAAGCATTGACGCTTCTTTAAACATATTATGATTACCTGTAATTGAAAAACAACTCTTTTTTTATTCACTGTGGTAGTTGTGGCTTACCAGCAATGTGGATTTTCGTTAACGCGGAAGATTAAAATAAAGATATTCCTTTTTGGGATTACGACCATCAACAAAAATAAAATGTTTCTGTCTATTTTTCAGTTGACCGGCGGGCCTCCATTTCTGCCGCCACGCGCAGTGAATTTTCATCGCCCAATGCCCGCAAATGTGCAATCACGCTGAAATAATCCATATCTTTTTTATTCTGGCTGAGCTTATAATTGGCGTTCACCTCCCGGATGCTCATTTCAAATCCCACAATGGCTTTTACATTGTTACGGAGCGTTTTATCATCAATATCGCTGATATGCACCGGGCAGGCAGATGCCGCCTCGTAGTGATCCATTAACGTGCCCAACGCCTGCACCACTTCTGCTTCTTCCTGGATACGGATGGTACCATGAATATGTACTGCCATATAATTCCAGGTAGGTATCTTTTCCTTTTCGTACCACGAGGAGGAAATATACGCGTGATGTCCTGAAAATACGGCCAGTGTTTCGTTTTTCTCAAAAAGTTCCCATTGTGGGTTAATCCGTGCGATATGTCCGTGTAACACAAATTCTCCGGGTGTTTTTTCCACCAGCGTCATGGGAATATGCGTGGCATGGGGAGTTCCGGCGTTATCGGTATTAATCAGCAAACCAAAACCATTTTCCCTGATAAAATTGGCAATAGTATCCCAGTTGGTTTCCCTGGTATGTTTTGGAGTATACATATGAAGCTATTAGAGAAGATGATTACGGATCACAGATATTCTTATCTGTAATCCGTAACCGCTGATTCTTTTATACAATAATTTCCACAATCCTGGTAGGAGCAATATTGGCGTTGCGCATAGCGATGCTGCGGGCAGCTGCACCGGCAACATCCAGGAAGGCCTTGCGGGTTAGCTTTTCGTCGCCGGCCATAGCGGGCACACCGGCATCACCGCCTTCGCGGATACTTTGTACCAGCGGGATCTGGCCGAGGAACGGAATATCCATTTCTTCTGCCAGTTGTTTTCCGCCTTCTTTACCAAAAATGTAATATTTATTTTCAGGCAGTTCTGCAGGTGTGAAATAGGCCATATTTTCCACTAATCCGAGAATTGGCACATTGATCTGCTGTCCCATGAACATGGAAATCCCTTTTTTAGCATCCGCCAGGGCTACATCCTGCGGTGTGGTTACAATTACAGCGCCGGTAACAGGCACCGTTTGTACCAGGGTGAGGTGAATATCGCCGGTGCCGGGAGGCATATCGATGATCAGGTAATCCAGTTCATCCCAGTATACATCGGTAATAAACTGCTTCAAAGCACTGCTGGCCATAGGTCCGCGCCAAACAACGGCCTGTCTTTCATCTATCAGCAAACCAATAGACATGACCTTGATACCGAATTTTTCTATCGGCTGGATCATGCCTTTGCCGTCTACATTCACCATCAGCGGCCTTTCGCCACGTAATCCGAACATAATGGGAACGGACGGACCGTAAATATCCGCATCCATCAGCCCTACTTTGGCGCCATCACGGCCCAAAGCCAGCGCCAGGTTGGCTGCCACAGTGGATTTACCCACTCCCCCTTTACCAGAGGCCACCACAATGATATTTTTTACATTAGACAGGACACCCTGCCCGTTTGCTCTTTTGGTATTTACGTTGGCCGTCATGACAACTTCTACTTCTGCATCCTTGCTTACCAGCATGTGAATAGCATTCACACAGGCATTGCGGATCAGGTCCTTTAACGGACACGCCGGCGTAGTAAGAATGACCGTAAATTTTACTTTATTGCCATCAATCTCTATATCTTTTACCATGTTCAGCGTAACGAGATCCTTGCCCAGATCCGGCTCTTCTACGTTGCTCAGGGCCTTTAAAACCTGCTCTTTCGTGATCATAAATTGTTGTTAATTTTGAATCCAGACAGCAAAGTTAACCCAATTGGGATTTAATTTACAATTTCTCTGGGCAGGTGACCAACTGCATGGAAACACGTAATTAAATTTTTATATCTTAGGGCCGGCATGCATCAGAAAAGATCCTACATACTGTCACTCATAATAGTTTTCGTTTTATCTCCTTTCCTTTTGAAAGCTCAGATCGCGGAATTCAGAGACAGCGTTATACAAATTTCGGGTATTACCATGACGGCAGACAGCCTGCGGGCCATCCCCGCGGTAAGCATCCTGGTAAAAGGACAAAACAGGGGAACTATCTCCAACAGATCCGGCATCTTCTCTATCGTTGTATTTAAAGGCGATACCCTGTCGTTCAGTGCAGTGGGCTTCAAACATAAAAATTACCGCATACCTCCGGACATCAAAGGCAACAGCTTTTCCCTGATACAGCTGATGGTGGAAGATACCACCTATCTTCCGGTAACTATCATCAAACCTTATCTTTCCAGGGAAGAATTTGAACGGGCCTTTGCCAATATGGACATCCCAGACGATGCATATGAGGTGGCACGAAAAAATACAAGTAATGCCAGGCTTCGCGCTATGGCCCGTTATACACCGGTCGACGGCAGGGAAGGCACCAGCCAATACCTCAAGAAACAGGCTCAGAGCCTTTACTATGCCGGTCAGCCTCCTCCGCAAAATATCTTCAATCCGCTGGCATGGGCCCAGTTTATCCAGGCATGGAAACAAGGCGACTTTAAAAGGAAAGACGACAGTTATGGCAGTTACTGACCGTAACGTGTAATACCTTAAATTAGCGCCTTATTCAATTCCGACAAATCACTACACCATGCAAAAAATTGCGGTTATCGGCGCTGGTACTATGGGAAATGGTATTGCGCATGTATTTGCTCAACACGGCTACGCCGTAAACCTGATAGATGTTTCGGCCCCGGCACTGGATAAGGCGCTGCAAACCATTATCAAAAACCTGGACCGCCAGGTGGCAAAAGGCACCATTACCGAAGCCATAAAGGTGGATACCCTGGGTAACATTTCCCTGCAAACCGACCTGGCTACCGGCGTAAAAGAAGTATCCCTGGTAGTGGAAGCCGCCACAGAAAATATTGCGCTGAAGCTGAAAATATTCCAGGACCTCGACCTCCACGCCCCGGCTGATGCTATTCTCGCCACCAACACCTCTTCTATCTCTATTACAAAAATTGCTGCCGTTACCAAACGCCCGGCAAAAGTAATAGGCATGCACTTCATGAATCCTGTACCGGTGATGAAACTGGTAGAGATCATCAATGGCTACGCCACCGATAAAGAAGTAACTGCTACTATCGTAGCGCTTTCCGAAAAACTGGAGAAAGTTCCCTGCGTAGTAAATGATTATCCCGGCTTTATCGCCAACCGCATCCTGATGCCCATGATCAACGAAGCTATCTGCTCCCTTTTTGAAGGCGTGGCGGGCGTAGCTGAAATTGATACAGTGATGAAACTGGGTATGGCACACCCGATGGGCCCCTTGCAGCTGGCGGACTTCATCGGGCTGGATGTTTGCCTCTCCATTCTGCAGGTACTGCACGACGGCTTTGGCAATCCTAAATATGCACCCTGCCCGCTGCTTGTAAACATGGTAACAGCAGGTTATCTCGGTGTTAAAAGCGGTGAAGGATTTTATAAATACACCCCAGGCAGTAAAGACCTGGTTGTGAGCGAACGGTTTTAAATAAAGGGCAGGAATTTATTCAACACCAGGAAAGAGATATAGGCAGTATCGGCGGTTACACTTTTTAAAGCAGCTGCCGGTTCCTGTTCTTTTTCATGGACGCAAGAACCGATGTGTTTCATTAGCTATAACACTTGCATATTACAGGGAATAAATATAACATAACTCCCAAATGCTGTCTTTAGTAGCCTTTAGTCCAAATTTATCAAAGAATGCTTTCATCTCACCTTCCAGATTTGAAAACTCTTTTTCAATAACTGCTTCGCATTTCACTTTACTCTTCAGCACTTTTACATCATTGTCTGTCACGGCTAAAACCTTCTTAAAAAAAGGTAACAGATAAGCTGTATATACCTCATACCTCCTGTTATTAACAGACGGATCAGCCAGTTCTTTTTTTGAGGTAGCTAATAATGAAGTTAAAGTTCCTTCTTCGATCAGGTGGATGATTTTCTTTTCACAATTCCGGAAAAAATTTTCATCGAGGATTTGTGTATAACCAATATCTACCTTAATATGAGCCGAAAGACTACTAAGCCCATCATCAGGCCTGTCAATAGGTCCAACCCACATAGTGGTTTGTAACGAACCATCATCCTTATATACCCTGGCGATGACATAACAATAGAAAATATCTTCGATATGTTTGCTCAATGCCACGAGATGGGAATACCATAATTTCTTCGGCTGTTTAAAATCAAATTGCTTAATCAGATCTTCAAATTCATTAACTACGCTAAAAAACTCAGACATACTATATCTCTTATTTAGTGGTGACCAGGATATGTTTTGCCATGTGTATGGGTAATTCCGTTTTCATCCATTTTCTTCAGTAAATCCTGCATATCTGCCGCTTTACTTGGATCGTGGTCAAAATGCCAGTGCGGATCTGCTCTTCCGGCAACCTTGTTGGCAATATCCTTATCCACCTGTTTATCCATCCTGGCTAAAGATTCTTTTGATCTCGGGCCTTTGGAGAAGTTATCAGATTTGAACTCAATATCTTTGCCGTCATAATATTTATCATAATTACGCCCGGCGATAGAACGTCCCTTATTGCCTGTTCCGAATATCTCATCGGCACGTTTATCATGCCATTGTTTGGCCCAGTTCAGCCAGCCCCGGCCTGATCCTGCTCCTGCACCGCCCGTCAATCCATACACGTCCACCCAGCTATTCGGATCATGCACATAGCCGTACATTTTCATCCCCCCCAGCAATCCAATAGGGTCCTGGGAAATATACATGCCGCTTCCTGAGTCGTAATAACGGAACCTGTTATAACTTAATCCTGTTTCTGCATCTTCATACTGCCCCTGATAAAGATAATTACAAAATGTTTTATCACCATGCAAACGTCTTACTTTTCCATAGCAATCGAGTTCCCGCTCCCACACTTTATTTCCCGCCATATCAAATGCATGCACCGGCGTGCCGAGGTGATCTGCAATAATACTGTAAGACCCTGCTGCGGTGAGCTTCGCACAGGGCACCAGTGAACTTTCTTCAAATACCCAGGTCACCAGGTTATTTACCGGCTCCTGTTCTATCTGCAACACACCATCTGCCACCGCTTCAAGATGTGGTGGATAATCGCCGGTATACTGCCATTCATGCAATGGCACATTGCCATCCCATAGCCAGCGGGTTACCTCCTGCTTCCGTTTGTTCACCTTCGCGATACGCCTGCCCAGCGGATCATAACTGAATACAATTTCTCCGCCTGAAGGTGTGATCACTTTCCACAGCCATCCGTTTGCCTTCCACTCATACACCCAACCTGTATGGCTTCCTTTCAATACTACTTTATTTGCCTTCGCCCATGCCTGCTTATCTTCCGCCACCTGGTGATTGTGCCGGAATTCCTTACAGATAAGATTTCCTTCTCCATCGTAATAATAGAAGTAATCCGGACATTCCAGCAGGCGCCCGCCTTTACCATACACGCGATCTGTTCGTGCGGGTGTCCTGAAAAGATGCCCCAGCTTATCGGGTATGCGATAAACAGTGTCTACTGCAGCGCCGTTTGCCTGGCCATAGGTGGCACTTACCAGGTTATCAAATTCATCATAGGAAAACTGCGTCTGCGCCTCACTCAGTTCATTCACCATCCGGCGCAACTTTGTATTCCTTCCCCATTCATAACGGATGCGGCTTTGTTCTGCCTTATGTACGCCGATAGATTGCCTCACTACCTTTCCTTGTTTGTCGCGCTGCGTTTGCACGGTTACTCCGCCGGACAACATCCGCAATACTTCCAGTCCGCTTTCATTGTGTTTCCACTGCGCCTGCCAGGAATCTCCTGGTCCATTGGCCGCCTGCATTTCCTGTACATATCCTGCGGCATGGTGTTCCAGTTGAATAGCAGCGCCCAGGGTGCTTCCTACAAAAACCGGTTCTCCCCATTCATTGTATTCACGGTTCACTGCGTAAGCGCCCTGCACCTCGCTGATGGTGTGACCATAGGCATCCCGTTGAATAGTAACTGCCCCGTCTTCATTGAAGGCGCCGGTCAGCTGCCCATCTTTGTTATAGCCATATGCAGTAACGCTGCCATCGTTGTATTCTTCCCGTACCAGTAAACCGGTACCATCATATTCGCAGGTGGTCCAGCGATTATCCGGCCGGAATATTTTTTTCACACGGCCTGCGGCATCCCGTTCGTAGTGGTAATGCACACCATCGAAGCCCCATTCATTGATGATATTCCCATTTGCATCCGGCTCCTGCCGGTACAGCTCTCCGCCTTCGTTGGCAATACTGCGCAACTGCAATTCCCGGTCATAATTAAACCGCACATTCACACCATGCTGACTCCTGCCCGTTAACACGCCCAGTGGCCCATAGGTAAAGCTTACTTCCCGCTGACCGTCCCCCGCTTTCACCAGGTTATCAGCAGCGTCGTAACTGAACTGATGAATACTGCCATCTGCTTCTTCCACATGGATAACATTACCGGCTGCATCGTATTCATACGCGTACCAATAGCCTGTTTCAGTAGTTTCTTTTATCAACTGTCCTAATTCATCATACTTCCAGTGACGTTGTGTATTTTCCGGGGAGGTAATCACGCTGAGATTATGCTGTTCATCATACTCCAGCTCAAAGGTGCGGCCATTTTTATAGGTTACCTGTGTAAGATATGGACCTCTGTACCTGTACCGTGTTACCACTCCTTCCATGTTCTTTTTCTTCACCAACAACCCTTCTTCATTGTAGATCCATTCCATTCGTCTGCCACCGGGTGTTTTAACGCCTATTAACCGTTGCTCTTCGTCATAATAAAACAAGGTAGATTCTCCGTTGCCATTGGTTTCTTTCACTTTATTTCCATAGGCATCATATTCGTATTTCACGGTATTGCCCGCAGGATCTACCACTACTTCCAGTTCATCATACCGGTTGTAATGCTGCAGGGTAGCCCCTCCGTTGCCATCAATGAATTTATAAATAAGATTACGTTCGTCGTAATAGTAGGTTGTCGTATGACCAAGACCGTTAGTAACAACAGTTTTCCCTTTTTCATACTGTGCATGGTATTCCAATACGCCTTCATCTCCCCAGGTATGAACACAACGCGCCTCATCTCCCCTGCCTTCATACTCCCAGTAAAAATTTAATCCGCTCTGGTTGGTTAACCGCACCATTAAATGCCCTTTGTAAAAAAAGTATTTGCTGACATCCCGCGCATTGGTGGTGCTTGCGAGGTTACCATCTTCATCAAAGGAATAACGTACGAGGTGAATAACTTCCGCTCCTTTGCGGGTGTGAATCCCTTCAATACGGCCTTGTTCATCGGTAGTTACCTGCAGCAGCCGGTTGCCGCTGTCGATGATCTGTTGCAGATAGCCGTGCCCGTTATACCGGAACTGAATCCGGAATCCTGCCCTATATATTTCAGATAGCATGCAACTGCCATCGGGGGCAGGCCGGGCATTGAAGCGATACTGGAGCTGCTCTTTATCTTCCAGGTAATAACCGCTGTTGTCGCGGCGCCACCACAACTGTTCCGCCCTGTTAAAATAGCTGCTGTTTGCAGGCAGTGCCGGCATCACTGTTTCGCGGCCATCTGCCAGGCGGATACTGAAGTAGCCGTTATGCAGATTGTACAGGCTGAGATTATAGCTGTGGTGCCAGTTGTAACCCAACGGCCCCTGCACTTCTGCATCGCTGTAATAAGTGCGTTCCCATACCAGCGGTATAGGGCCGGGTAATTCAAAATCTATATTGGAAGACACCACTCTTCCGGTTACCGCGTCCACAGGTTCTCCAAACCTTTTACACTTAAAATCCTGCAGTACGCCTGCCAGCTTTGGAAACCGGCTTTCTATCTTATTAACTACTTTTTGTAAAGCGGCGCCTGCTGCTTTGGACAGTCCTTTCAACCCCAGTTTAAACATGAGCTGAAACAGGTCGATAGTCGGCGGACCACCCACCAGCACCGGTTTCCCGGAAGAAGTCATGATCAGCAACATGGAAGTAGGCGCCATTAACGCCATAGCCGTACTCTTTTTATTCAGCCGTGGCGGTGAAGGAAGTCCCACCAGGTTACACGACAGCGCGGGATGAAACTGCGTAGAAAAAGGGCCGCCGTCTGCCAGCACAGTAGAACTACCCATCCACATTTCGGATGCCGCTTTGGGCTTCACAATGGGAAAGGGCAAATGTGCAATGATGGCGGGTAAATGCAGGATGGGTGTACCGGCATTGGCCACCCATTGGTTATGTACTTTTACGGAAGGGCTGAGTGCATGTACCAGCATTTGTGCGGTAGCTGCCAGTGAAAACGGTTCCGGCGCCGGTTCTTTTCCTTCCTCTGCAGGCGGCGGTGGTGGTGGCGGTGGCACCACGCTGGCAATAGCAGCCATAATAGCACCTATAATATCGAACACCATACCGATGTGAGGGACCGGCAATAACGGTGATGGAGGAAATACGGAATCGTGAAAGTCGATACCTATGCCGAGGTCAAAATATTTTGCGGCGGGCATTCCCGGGAAAGCGGGTAAGATACTGGCCATTCCTTTCTGGATATGGTCCAGTGAGTTTTTCTTTTCCGCAAATAATGCCCCAAAGCCTTTGTTTTCTACAGCCATGATATGATTACTTTATTCCCCCGTGGGATAGGATCTTAGTTAAACTCAAACAAGGTGGATTTACGTCTCACTGTTGCTTTGTCCATGCCTTCCGCCTGTAGTAATGTATGCCAGTCGTCGCCTAATAATTCCTGCAGGTTACTTTCCAATATGGCGAGATCTTCCGGTCCCCGGATCTTTTCACACAGGTGCACTGCCATTGCGGCCGCATGCAGGAAAGTTGATTGTCTTCTTACTTCCCGTTCCAGGTAGCTGCCGCCGGTCATGGACAGCAACAGGTTTTCAAAGGCCGTATTCAATTGTCCCAGTTCATAATGCAGGTGCCCGCAAAGCCGGTATCCTTCCATGATCATAAAGGCATCGCCTTTATTTACGGCTTCCAGCGCCAGTGCTTCATACAGTGCAATGGCCTGTTTTCTTTTCTTCCTGCCGGCCAGTATAGCGGCGCGGATCATCACGCAGGATTTCCAGGTAGGATAGCCTGCCGGATCATTCCTGTCCATCAGCTGTCTTGATAAACGGATGGCTTTATCCGCATAGCCCGCGCTCTTATCAGATTCACGCGCCATGAAATACGCCTGGGCAGCTATCATCATACCGGCTACTTCGTGGGGTTCACCACCCATTTTTTTACTGAGTGAAAGTAGTACCGATACTTCCTGATCCAGCGCAGGCGAATCGGGTTGAGTAGTGCAATCCATCACTTTGCGAATCTGTTTACGGAAACGTGCATCTACACTGATGGTGTCGGAATTGCCACCACCTTTATCCATTTCGTGATTAATGGCCGCCACCATTTGCAGGGATGGCTGCAATACTTTTACCTGGTTGGAAAATATTTTGGGAATAGTGATACGGGAATTGGCCACTATATCTATGGTAACAAGCCGGATACCTTCCGGCAATCCTTTTTTCAGTACATCCGCGTACCATGCGCCGGCATCGGGCTGGTCGGGTCTTAAAGCGGGAAAATAAATGCAGCAGCCGGTATCTTCCAGGCCGCGGATGCAGCCCATAAATCGCCGCAGTTCCTTCCAGATACTTTGTACTGTTGGCGGCAGACTGCGGTCGGGATGATAATCTGTTTTCAGCAGGCCATCTTTTTTCATGGCGGCGTACACATCATATTCTTCGCGTGGCAGGGGTTCAAACCATTCCAGGAATTCATTCCACAGCGCTTGTTCATATGCCTGGTGATCTTCCTGGTAAGGGGAATCAAATCTGAAAAATATCTCTTTAAAAACACCAATGGCAGTGCGTTCGGTTTCCAGGAATTTATCAATAATTTCCACGTCGGCATATTGTATCTGCCAGATGGCCAGTTTCCATTGGTGATCACTGTCGGCGGTGGCCCATGTTTCCCTTACTTTATAAAACTCCTGCCCGATAGTTGGTGAGGTTGTCATAAGTGAGCTTTAAGGATCAGGAATTTATTTTCACCAGCCCACCGGATACTATTACATCGCCATGCCCGCTTACGGTAACATCCTTTGTACCATTTACCATAACGGAGGCGCCGGTAACGTTGGCATTTTTACTGCCAGAGGCCAACAGGTCTTTCGATATCAGTGTAAGTGAATCGCCTCCTTTCACTACGGCATCCTTACTGTTTACGGTGACCGTTTCAGTGCCTTCCAGGTAGATGCCTTTCTTGGCAACAATAGAGCCCTGTTCAGAGGCTGCGATGCTAAATTTCTCGGAGGTTATTTCAACTTCTTTGGAAGATATTGACATTTTTGTTTTGGAGAAGAGCGACATTTTATCTGTGCCATCGATGAAGATGGTATTACCGGCTTTATCTGAAACGGTAACGCTGCCGTCGGCATCATTCAGTAAAATGGAAATACCGGTGCGGGTGCGGATGGCTTTCATGTCGTTGTTGGCGGTGCCAAATCCCGATTTGCCTTCCCCGTTGTAAGTGGTTCCCAGTACGAAGGGGAGTTCGGGGTTGCCGCCTTCAAAGTCCACCACTACTTCTTCTCCTTTTTCCGGTACCATATACATGCCTTTGCTGCCACCACCGTGGGGGGCCACCACTCTCATCCAGGGCGTCATACCCTGTTGCTGCCATTTGAAACGCGCTCTCACACGCCCGAGGTCTTTAGGATCATGATTGTCTACTACTGTGGCACTCTGTGCTTCACAGAAGGGGATATTTTCCAGGTTCACCGGCGGAACGGCCGCATCTGCCGGGATACCTTCAAACTCGTTGTAATAGTCGCCGTTGCCGGTTACATGATGGGTAAGCCCCCAGATCATGAATTTCCCGTGATCATCTTTTGCGTATACGCTCTCCTGGATGGAAATATGATCCCCAACCCGGAGCGAGGTATGCCTGCTGCTGCCCTTCAGTTGCACCATAGCGGCCATACGTCCTTTTTTTTGCCGGGTTACCAGCGTATCCAGTTCTGCTTTGGCGTTGCTGGTAAAGGCGTGGTTCATTTTATAGGTGGAGGGGGTACTGTATAATTTTTCGCTTAGTCCCTGTACATGTGAGGTATAATCGTTGACTTTCCCGGCGGGCTGCGCCACCGTGGTATTTTCCACCACTTTGTTGTTCCGGTAGTCAAATCCGTTCAACTGCTGATTATTTGGCTGCACTTTCATTTCGAGGTCGAAGCTCATGAGGTCAACCAGGTGTACCAGTGATACTTCACGGGGTTGGTATTTTCCAAAAACCACCTGTTGCCCGTTATAAAAAAACCATTCCCCGAAACGTTCTGAGAGCCGGTGCAGGAAATCGAACGATGTTTCTTTGTACTGCACAATATATTTCAGTGGCGATGTGGTATTGGGATCTACCAGCGGACGTGATACGTAGGGACCACCCGCTTTCAGCGTAGTGTTCACAATAGCGCTGAGGTCCTGGTTTTCAAACGTCTGTACATGCAGGTCGTTACTCAGCAAAACGGTGGGACTGTATCCGCGGATCACGCAAAAACCATGTGTACCATCGCTTTCTTTTCCGGAGCTGACAGACATTACAATGCCATTGAAAATAAGCGGTTCATATGTTTGTAATTGTTCAAAAGCCTGTATGGTGATGCTCACTTCTTTTCCCAGAAAAGCTTTGGTAGCCGACACCATACCGGGGCCCAGTTCCTGCAGCCAGTCGTAGCCTATTTTCAGCTCAAAATGATGATGTCCCTGTAACTGTTGTTCCAGGCGCAGGGAATGAAATTGTTTAAACTGTTTGTCAGCAATAGATACGGTTGTTATGGTATGTAACATATACAGGGGGGCTTTTAATATTAATATGGTCCTATATCTGATCTGAAAAAGCTGGATGGGCGCTGCTGTACGGGCAGATCTCATCTCAAAAAACACCTGAAAAACGGGTTAAGGAAATCCTAGTTAACAAAATTAAATTTAAGGAAATTTATATTACGACTCTCTCATTTTATGCAAATGGGGAAAATATTTTCGGGGGTATTTTGGGGAGATGATCCTGAAGTACGGATTCCTATCTACATGTTGTAACATCCGCCTGCTTACCAGGATCATCCATTCTTCTGATCAGGGCTTTTGTGGTTGTATCTGTAATCCGTAAATATCTTTTAAGCGCAGCAGGCAAAGCTCTTCGCCCGATTTTGGAACGCCGATCACCATTTCGCAGAACAGCTGCAATTCCTGTGAAATAACGGTGCAGTTATTTTGCTTCACCACCATCATTACGTCGTTCATAATGGTGTAGTCAAAGCTGAGATGATATTTGGCTTCAATGTTTTTCTGGATCACGGGGATGAGTTGCAGCACCATGGCTGCGCTCATTTTGTACGCATTGATGAGTCCGGGTACGCCGAGCAGGCTACCGCCAAAATAACGCACCACTACAATGAGCACATCCGTAATTTGTTTACTGTCTATTTGCCCCAGGATAGGTTTGCCTGCTGAGCCGGAAGGCTCTCCGTCGTCGCTGGCGCGGAACTGGAGCCCGGCGGTGCCGAGGCGGTAAGCATAACAGTGATGGGTGGCCTTTGGATGTTCCTTTTTCACCTCTCCGAGGCATTCTTTTACTTCCTCAGGCGATTTAACGGGAAATGCGTACGCGAGAAATTTGCTGCCTCTGTCTTTAAATTCTGCTACTGCTGTTTTATCAATTGTAAAATAAACCTCCATCAAAATAATTTAATACGCGCTTAAAACTACGCGGGATGATAAAAATCGATACGATCGCCGGCTACCTGTAAGGTATGCGTGAACGATGCGTTGGTGAGTACCGGCGCTGCCAGTCCTTCCGGCAGTGTATCCGTACCCGTGATAACACGCGCCTCATCCCACAAACCGGCTGCAATAAATTGCTGCAGCACATTGCTGCCTCCTTCCACCAGGATGCTCTGGATCTGCCGCCGGTGTAACTGCTGCATCAGTTGCGGCAGCAGGGCGGTATTGAAATCGAGCTGCAGGGTTTCGGTAAGACCATGCGTTTCCGCCGCTGTGGCCGTGATGAAGATAGTAGGAATGCTGCCGTCCCATACGTGATGGGACCTCGGCACTTTCAGCTCCCGGTCAATGATCAGGCGCACCGGGTCTTTCCCCGTCCACAGCCGGTTATTGAGCCGGGGGTTATCATTTATCGCGGTGCGGGTCCCTGTCAGGATACCCATTTCCTCGCTGCGCCATTTGTGTACCAGGCGGTCGCTGTATTTATTGGATATCCGCACGGGCGCCCCGCCGGCGCCGGCGATCAGGCCATTGCTGCTCTGCGCCCACTTCAGTACAATATAAGGGCGTTGTTGTTCATGAAAAGTAAAAAAACGGCGGTTGATTTGCCTGCAGGCCGCTTCCAGCACGCCTGTTTGCACCTGTACACCGGCTTTCTCCAGTTTTTCGATGCCCTTTCCGGCTACAGCTGAAAAGGTATCCACGCAGCCAATCACCACCTGCCGGATGCCTTGCGATACTATGAGATCCGCGCAGGGTGGCGTTTTACCATGATGCGCACAGGGTTCCAGGCTTACATACATGGTAGCCAGCGGAATGAGCGAACGTTCTTCCGGCGCCACGCTGTTCACACAGTTCACTTCCGCGTGGGCCTGCCCGTACTGCCGGTGATAGCCTTCCCCGATGATACGCCCCTGGTGTACCAGTACGGCTCCCACCATTGGATTGGGCGCCACCTGACCAGCTCCCATAGCGGCCAGTTCGAGGCAACGCTGCATATAAAATTCATTGAACGTGCTATTCATAATCACCGGGCGAAGTAATATTTTTGCAAAAGTATCGTTTTTAACGAATGGAAAATGCCGCTCCCCCAGGTTTGCACTTTCCTGTCACATGCCTTAAACTGATTATATTGACTATACAAACGGCCTTTACCTATATTACGGGCGCCATCAGTGAACTATATGATGAGCGGGAAGCCGCCAACATTGCACATATCATAATGGAATACCTAACGGGTATGAGTAAACTGGACCGGATTGTTCACAAAACAAAAATCCTTTCCCCCGATCAGAAGCAACGCCTCCAGGCAGCCATAGAAGCCCTGCAGCGCCATGAACCGGTACAATACATCACCGGTACCAGCTGGTTTTACGGCATGGAACTTCTCGTAAATAAAAATGTATTGATTCCCCGTCCGGAAACGGAAGAACTGGTAGAATGGATGGTGCAGGACGCCGCACACCGCCACCGGCTTCACCTGCTGGACGTAGGCACCGGCAGCGGATGCATTCCGCTGGCATTAAAAAAATCATTGCCGGATGCACAGGTATCTGCCATAGATGTGAGCGAAGGCGCGCTGGAAGTGGCGCGCAGCAATGCTGCACGCCAACGGCTGGATGTTGGGTTCCTTCACCTGGATGCGCTGAACCCGCAACAGATGGCAGGCTTACCGGAGTTTGATATGATTGTGAGTAATCCCCCCTATATCACGCAGAGTGAGCAAACCTCCATGCAGCAGCGGGTTTGGGACTTCGAGCCGTCGCTGGCCCTGTTTGTTCCGGATAATGATGCGCTGCTGTTTTACCGGCATATCTCCGAAATGGCGCACTCCAGGCTGGTTTCCGGCGGCGCCCTCTATTTTGAAATCAATGAAGCGCTGGGAAAAGAAGTGGTAGCGTTAATGGAGCATATTGGGTTTACACAAGTAACACTGAAGCAGGATATGTTTGGGAAAGACAGGATGGTAAAAGGAAAGAAGATATAAATAAAAAAACCTGGTGGCATGATACCACCAGGTTCTGTATAAGTTAAAGGCATTATTACTTATGTGCGGTGGCCAGCACTACTTTGGCCCCCATCTCCCTGGCCACTTCCATCACACTCACCACATCTTCCACCGGTACAGATTTTTCCGCATTGATAACAATGGTGGGATCAATCTTTTCATTACCGATAGAAGGCGCCAGCGCCTGTTTCAGGTGGTCAAAGGTCACTTTATTGGTGCCTACAAAAAACTCGCGTTTATCGTTGATACTGACTACTACTGTTTGTTTCGACTTGGTATTGCTCTTCGCTTTCGGCAGCAGCAGTTTAATCACATTCGGATTAGCCAGGGTGGAAACAATAAGAAAGAACAACAACAGAATGAACAGAATGTCATTCAGTGCTGAGTTGTGCATTTCCACCTGTCTCTTATTTCGTCTGCGTAAATTCATGAGGGTGGTTTTAGCGGGTTGGTTCCTGCAAAATATCGATGAATTCAGCAGAAGCGCCTTCCATCTTGTTTACTACCTTGTCTATCTGGGCATTCAGGTAACTGTAGCCGATGAAAGCCACGATACCGATAATTAACCCGGAAGCAGAAGTAATCATTTTTACATAGATACCGCCGGCAATGGTTCCCAGTGTGATATCAGAAGTAATGGAGATATTGAAGAAAGTCTGGATCATCCCTGCAATGGTACCGAGGAAGCCGAACATAGGGGCAATACCTGCAATAATAGACAGGATTACCAGGTTCTTCTCCATCCGGTAAATTTCCAGTTTACCCACATTCTCCATCGATTTTTCAATATTTTCAATAGGCTTGCCTATGCGCTGAATTCCTTTCTCAATCATACGGGCAATGGGTCCGTAGGTGTTTTTTGCCAGTGATCTGGCAGATTGCATGTTCCCCGTGGTGATCTGATCACGGATCATGGGCATAAAGTTATCAGGCAACCGGCCGGCTTTACTGATGGTGATGGCTCTTTCCACAAATACATATACAGCTATCAGGGAAAGTATCCCCAGTGGGATCATCAGCACACCGCCCTTCATCAGCATATCTATCAGATGAATTTCCGGCGCCGGGGCTCCGGCAGCACCGGCTGCCAGGGCTGCTGAATCAGCCGGAAGAGACGATAAAGAATCCTGTAATAACGTAATAAAACCTAACAACATGAACTATATTTTAACGGGTGCATAAGTAGAACACTACTATAAACGGTTAAAGTAATAAAATATTTGCGAATGTGCGCGGCAATATTTATGCCTTCTCTTCCCAAACCTGTGCCAGATACACAATTGTTTGCACCGCTTTCTGCATATCCTGTATGCTTACGTATTCATGTTTGCTGTGAAGCGCCATTTCACCGGTAAAAATATTGGGACAGGGAAGCCCCATAAAAGACAGGCGGGAGCCGTCGGTACCGCCCCGGATACTCATTCTCAGGGGTTGTACGCCGGCGCGGCGGATGGCTTCTGCTGCATTGGCCGTTACTTCGGGATGATTTACCAGCACCTCTTTCATATTGCGGTACTGCTCTGTTACTTTCAGCGTAGCCTTTGCGCCATGATGTTTTGCCAATACCTTATCCATGATCCTGCGCAGGAAAGTTTCATGCGCTTCGAGGTGGGCAGTTTCAAAATCACGTATAATAAAATCGATCTCTGTTTTTTCTACGGTGCCCTGTATGCGAACCGGGTGGATAAAGCCTTCACGGTCGTCGGTAGTTTCAGGGGAAAGACTGTCTTTCGGTAACGCATCTACGATTTCGCCGGCTATTTTGATAGCGCTTACCAGTTTATCCTTTGCGGAACCGGGATGGGCGCTGATGCCATAAACCGTGATCCTGGCGCCATCTGCCGAGAAATTTTCATCTTCCAGGGAACCCAGTTCTCCACCATCCATGGTATAACCAAAATCGGCGGCCAGCTTCTTCATATCCACTTTTTCCACACCGCGGCCCACTTCTTCATCCGGGGTAAACAGGATGCGGATGGCGCCATGCTTTACTTCCGGATGCGTCATCAGGAAATTGGCGGCATCCATGATTTCGGCCACGCCGGCTTTATCGTCTGCTCCCAGCAGTGTGGTACCGCTGGCAGTAATAATATCGTCGCCTTTTTTACTGGCCAGGTAAGGATGTTCTTTTGCGCTGATCACTACTGTTTCGTCATCGGGCAAAACAATATCGCCGCCATCGTACCGGGAATGTACAATCGGCTTTACGCCGGTACCACTGCTGTCTGAAGAAGTATCCACATGTGAACAAAAGCAGATCACGGGTACTTTCTTATCCGTGTTGGCCGGGATGGTGGCATACACATAGCCATGTTCGTCCAGTTCTGCATCGGTAATACCCATTTCCTGTAATTCCTTTACCAGCAACCGGGAAAGATCCTTTTGTTTTTCCGTGGTAGGAAAAGTGTTGCTCATCGGGTCCGACTGTGTATCTATCTGTGCGTAACGCATGAAGCGTTTATCTACTGTATATGAGTAATTTGTAAACATATTGCAAACGTAAGGAAAATCATCTTCACACTTCTGCCGTAGATTATTCTGTTTTACCATCTCTCACAATATCCCAAATAGTAATTTATTCTTCAAAAGTCTATTTTTTTAAGACAAAAAACCAAAATTATAGGGTATGATCGAACAAAGATCTAATAATGATAGGTTTGTGTAGAATAAAATACATCCTATATATGCTTACCAACATTCCAGGCTATCCGAGAATAGGTAGCCAGCGGGAGCTGAAAAAAGCCTGCGAAAATTACTGGGCCGGAAAAATTTCCCTGGAGCGTCTTGAGCTAACGTCAAGGCAGCTACGAAAAGAGAACTGGAACGGGTTACAGGAAACCGGTATTGACCTGATTCCCTCCAACGATTTTTCCTGGTACGACCAGGTACTGGATATGTGCATGACCCTGGGCGTAATTCCTTCGCGTTTCAAAGCATTGCAGCAAACATTCGCCAACCCGGGTTGCCCGGAGCTGTATTTCGCTATGGCAAGGGGTTACCAGAAAAATAACTTCGATATCACTGCCCTGGAAATGACCAAATGGTTTGATACCAATTACCATTACCTGGTACCTGAATTTGAATCCGTTCAGCAATATACCCTGCACCAGCCTAAGTGTGTGGAAGAATTCAAAGAAGCACTTAGTCATGGTATCACCACCAAACCCGTACTCATCGGGCCTGTTACCTTTATTTTATGTGGAAAAATTAAGGGAGATGACCTTACGCACACCCAGCTGCTGGAAAAACTGCTGCCCGTTTATATCGAATTGTTAAGATCCCTTCAACAGGCGGGCGCCACATGGATCCAGCTGGATGAACCTTTCCTGGTGACCGACCTGGACCCCGCCACCAGAGACCTTTACCACGCCGCATACACCGCCATAAGCCAGGCATTGCCTGCGCTCAGCATATTACTGACCACTTATTTCGGTGCGCTGGAAGACAATACCACCCTGGCTTTGCAGCTGCCGGTGCAGGCGGTGCATATCGACCTGGTAAGGGCTCCGGAGCAACTGGATGCCGTACTGGCGGCTCTCCCGGCAGATAAATGGTTATCGCTCGGCGTAGTGGACGGTCGCAATATCTGGAAAAATGATTACGCAGCTTCCGTGGCGCTGATTGAGAAAGCGATACAGCAAATCGGTGAAGAACGTGTACTGCTGGGCACTTCCTGCTCCCTCCTGCATGTTCCCTACAACCTGGAAGATGAAACCGCGCTGGACCCGGAAGTAAAACAATGGATGGCTTTTGCCAAGCAGAAAGTAGCCGAAGTGATAGCGCTGAAGCACATCATAGCCGGCGATACCTCCCTGCTCATTGATAATGAAACAGTGATGAACAGCCGCAAAATATCTTCCCGGATACATCAGCCGGAAGTGAAAGCCCGGCTGGAAAGTGTTACCACAGCGGATACACAGCGGCACAGCATCTTCCCGCACCGTCAGAAATTACAGCAATCGGTATTACAACTTCCGCTGTTTCCTACCACCACCATCGGCTCTTTCCCGCAAACCACGGAAATAAGACAGCTCCGCGCCGATCTTAAAAAAGGGATCATTACGCCGGAAACTTATAACGCGGATATCCGTAACGCTATCACGGAAACCATTTACCGGCAGGAAAGCCTCGGGCTGGATGTGCTGGTGCATGGCGAGTTTGAGCGGAACGACATGGTGGAATACTTTGGTGAACAACTGGATGGATTTGTATTTACCCAAAATGGCTGGGTACAGAGTTACGGCACCCGGTGTGTAAAACCGCCGGTTATTTTTGGAGATGTACAACGGCCGGAACCCATGACCGTTGCCTGGAGCCGTTTTGCACAGTCGCTGACCAGCAAGCCTGTTAAAGGCATGTTGACCGGCCCCATCACCATTCTGCAATGGTCTTTTGTAAGAAATGACCAGCCGCGTATGCAAACCGCTATGCAAATTGCACTCGCCATCCGTGATGAAGTAAAAGACCTGGAAGATGCCGGTATTACCATCATACAGGTAGATGAGCCGGCGCTCCGCGAAGGGCTGCCACTGCGTAAAGCACAACGCGCTGCCTATCTCAGTGAGGCGGTGAAAGCCTTCCGCCTCGCGGTAAGTACGGTGGATGATTCCACCCAGATCCACACGCATATGTGCTATGCGGAATTCAATGATATTATAGTGCACATCGCCGCGATGGATGCCGATGTGATTACCATAGAAACATCGCGCTCACAGATGGAGTTACTGGAAGCATTTGCAGGATTCAAATATCCGAATGAAACCGGTCCGGGTGTATACGATATCCACTCCCCAAGAGTACCGGCAATAGCGGAAATGGAGGCATTACTGCATAAGGCGGCTGCCTTACTGCCGCTGCGCAATATTTGGGTAAACCCCGACTGTGGGCTTAAAACGCGGAAATGGCCGGAAACAGAAATGGCCTTGCGTAATATGGTTACCGCCGCAAAAAATGTGCGATTGGCGATGAGCAACTAGTGCCGGGCTTTTAGTAAATGCAGCGAAAATCATCCGCGCTGCATTTACTGAATGCAGCCTAAAATCCGTAATTTTAGGACATGGCATGTCATGAAACCGTAACCTGTCCGCGGTGCGAACGCACCTTTGAATGCCGCGTAGGCACCATTCTACGCTGTCAGTGCCAGGATGTGGTGTTAACCGAAGAAGAGCGTTATTTTATCCAGCAAAATTATAGTGGTTGTCTTTGCGCAGATTGTTTGCGCGATATGAAAGCGATGTATCAGCAGACATAAAAAATTTACGGATGCAAGGGTAGTTTTATCAACCAGTTCCTGCATCCGTAAATCAAAAAAATACCTGAATATTATACGATTTCAACCAGTTCGAGGTCAAATACCAGGTCTTCGCCAGCCAGCGCGTGGTTAGCATCCAGGGTAATAAACTCGTCGCCGATAGCTGCTACTTTTACCTGGAAAACCTGTCCCTGAGGGTTGCTCATCTGCAATTCCATACCTACTTCAGGATTCAGATCAGCCGGGATATTTTCTTTTGGAAAATCCATGATCATTTCATCACTTTTGGGACCATATGCCTGATCAACAGGGATATGAATGGTTTTCTTGTCGCCAACTTTCATGTCCAGCACACCATTCTCAAAACCTTTGATAACCATACCGGCACCTACCTTGAATTCGAGCGGAGCTCTACCTTCGGAAGAATCAAAAGTAGTTCCGTTCGTTAAACGGCCGTGGTAATGCACCTTCACTGTATCCCCGTTTTTAACAGTTTGCATAAAAATTAATTGTTTAGTGTTAATAATTACGCGCAAGATACAAAAAGCAGCCATAATCCGCACTTTTTGATACAGTCAATAAAGCTTTGCATTATCTTAACGGTATGAACCGTATTCTCCTTCTTTGCGTCCTCCTGGCAGGGTGCATTTATGAAACCTCCGCACAATATGCGGAACATGTATTGCCAGGCGCCACACAAACGGCGCGTTACCTTCCACTGCTGAAAAACAAGCGGGTAGCCATGATGGTGAATCAAACCGCCACCATCGATAATACGCACCTGGTAGACTCCCTGTTAAAACTGAATATAAAAATACAGAAGATCTTCAGCCCTGAGCACGGCTTCCGCGGCAATGCTGGTCATGGTGAAAAAGTAGCCAACAGCGTTGATTCTGCTACCGGTATTCCCATTGTATCGCTCTACGGGCAACACCGTAAAGCTACTGCAGCCGATCTGGAAGATGTGGACATCCTGCTGTTCGACATCCAGGATGTAGGCACCCGCTTTTTTACTTACATCTCTTCCCTGCAGGAGCTGATGGAGTCCGCAGCAGAAAATAAAAAAACGCTCGTAATACTGGACCGTCCTAATCCTAATGGCGACTATGTAGACGGTCCCATTCTCGATACCACTTACCGTTCCTTTATAGGCATGCAACCCATCCCCGTGGTACATGGCATGACCGTTGGCGAATATGCCCGGATGCTGAATGGAGAACACATGCTCCGCAAAGGCGTACACTGCGATATTAAAGTGATTCCCTGCGAAAATTATGACCACAAAACATTTTACCGCGTACCCATCAAGCCGTCGCCCAACCTGCCCAATATGGCGGCTATCAACCTCTATGCCTCCCTCTGCTTTTTTGAAGGCACCGCACTTAGCCTGGGACGTGGTACTGACAAGCCTTTCCAGGTATATGGCTCACCGGCTTTTCCTAAAAAGGGTTATTCATTTACGCCCCGCGCCAGCGCCACTAATCCAACACCGGTGCTGAAAGACCAGCTCTGCTACGGCTTTGACCTGAGCGATGCCCCGGAAGCTACTCCCCACGCAGGCCGTAAAATTGAACTGAAATGGCTGCTGAATGCATATCGCATGTTCCCGGATAAATCTAAATTCTTCATTCCCTTCTTCAGCAAACTGGCCGGTAACACCATACTGCAACAGCAGATCGTGAAAGGTATGTCTGAAGCAGAGATCCGCAAAAGCTGGGAACCCGGACTGGCGAAGTTTAAGATAATACGGGCCAAATACCTGTTATACTAAAAAGCAAAGGGGATGGCTTTCCGTCTTCCCCATCGCTAAAATCCGCGAAAGGTCGTTATTTTTGCATCCTATGAGTAAAGAGCTTCGCATTGTTTTTATGGGTACTCCTGATTTTGCAGTGGCATCCCTTGATATATTAGTACAGAACGGATTTAATGTAGTGGGTGTGATCACAGCACCGGATAAGCCCGCCGGTCGTGGTTTACAGCTGCAGGAGAGTGCAGTAAAACAATATGCAGTGAGTAAAGGACTCACTGTTTTGCAACCGGAAAAACTGAAAAATCCTGATTTCATTGCTGCCCTAAAAGAGCTGAAAGCCGACCTTCAGGTAGTAGTGGCTTTCCGCATGTTACCTGAAATAGTATGGAATATGCCTCCCGAAGGCACCATCAATGTACATGCTTCGCTGCTGCCCAATTACCGTGGCGCAGCACCCATTAACTGGGCTATTATCAACGGCGAAAAAGAGTCCGGCGTTACCACCTTCAAACTACAGCATGAAATAGATACCGGCGACATCCTGTTCAGCGATAAAGTAGCTATCCGCGACGATGAAACCGCCGGTGAACTGCACGATGCCCTGATGCAAACAGGCGCCCGCTTACTGCTTAAAACTGTACAGGCTATTGCCACAGGCAACGTACAGGAAACGCCACAGGCCAATATCCCTGCAGCGGAAATAAAACATGCGCCAAAAATTTTCAAGGAAACCTGCCAGATCAACTGGAACCAACCGTTGGACAGCATTTACAACCTGGTACGCGGGCTTAGCCCCTACCCTGCTGCGTGGACTACTTTCCAGGGAAAAACACTGAAAATATACAAAGCCCGTAAGGAACATACCACACCGGCAAAAGCACCGGGCGATTTTGATACCGATCAAAAAAGCTATATCAAAATAGCAGCACCGGACGGTTATCTTTACCTGGATGAAATCCAGCTGGAAGGCAAGAAGAAAATGGATGTGGAAGCGTTTCTGCGGGGGTATCGCTTTTAGGCCGGGGAGATCGCCTTCGGCGATGGAAATTGTCCTGGAGCAGGATTACGCTGATTATACTGATTTATTGGATTTGATCATATTTGATTTTAAAGATTAAGGGAGATAAAAGTGTGTATCCACTTCTATCTCCCTTAATCATTTATAAAAATCCAATAAATCAGTATAATCAGCGTAATCCTGCTCTAAGACAACATCCGCGTTAATCCTCGTAACTCAGCTCGCAGTAAAACTTGGTTTCATTGCTGCCGAGTGCCTGCATCGCACTGTCGCTCAGTTTGATGATGAGGCCAGCATTGGCTTTCATCTGCGGGATTACGTCCAGTACTTTTGCGTATACGGCTTTGCCATTCAGGGGATTGGTTACCTTGATGATGGTGCCACGTGGTGCGGTGTTGTGCAGCGCGTAATATTTACCTACAGCATTGCTCTTGAACCAGGTGCCGGGGCCTTTTTCAGAAGTCGTTTTTTTGCCGCCGTTGGTTTGCTGCTCATACAACTGTTCAAAATCGGTGCTGCTGCTAACAGGAGCGGATTTAACCGGCGTGGGGGCAGGAGTAACCGTTTCTGTTGTTTCTGCTGCAGGGCGGGCTTCCGGTTCTTTTTCTTTCTTAGGCGTTTCCTTTACTGCCGGAGGCGGTGGTGGCGGAGATAAAGTAACCACTGGTTCTGCTGCCGGGGTAGCTTTTTCCTTTACTTTTTCAGGACGGGGGGCAGCTTCAGCAGCGGCGCCACCAGCTTTCATAAAGCCCACAATCAGGTAGCTGTCTTTTTTCAGTCCATCTCCGGAAAAACTATTCCACTGACGGATATTATCCAGCGGTACTTTGTTATAGTTCACACTCACACGGTATAAAGTTTCCTTATCGGATACTTTATGATATACCGGTTTGCCGGAGGCATCTGCTTTCTGTGAAAAGTTGGCAGCAGTGAGAGGAATATGCAGCTTATGACCCAGTTGTAATCCCTGTTCCATATTCACTTTATTGGCGGCCGCAATTTCTTTTGGCGGTAAGCCATAAGCACGGCTGAGACTATAAAAATTTTCTCCTTTTTTAACAACATGGGATATGTAGAGAGCGGGGGAAGTACCTTGTACCTCCAGCGTGTCCTGCGCTTGCGCCGCTACTGCACTAAAACCAAACAAGACGATTGAAAGAATCGATTTTATCATACTAACTCTGTTTATGATGCAGCAGAATATCTTAAATTTTATCTGCTATTTCGGGCAACGAATATATGCGTTAAAATTGACAAAATTATTTAATAAACCAAACGGAGAAAATCCCTTTTTGTTGTGGCTGCCGTTATAAAACGGCGCCCCCGTTGGCACTGTATTTCAAAGTTAGTATCATTCCCGGATAAATAGCAGTCGTTTATTCTTTACAATCCTGTAATCTCTTTCAGGATGCGCAGCTCTTTCGGATAGTAGTTGTTCATGCGGTTGGGTAATATTTTTGCCCAGCCGAGGTTCATGTCCTCATATCTTACCAGCGCCCAGCCCCGCACCCGTGTGCTCATTCCCGGATCTTCCTTGCGCAGGTATTGCAATGCCTGCCGCAAATCCAAGGAAACCACCGGCAGCTCATCGGATACTAATGTGCTGGCTGCCAGCTGATGATCGGGGATCAGTTCTTTCGCGCTGGGATGTCCTGCTTTTACACCCGCCTTGCGAATATACAATTGTTGCCGCAACAATGGTATTTCTGCCGCCACGGAAGGTGGCAAAATCAATACTTCTTCCTGGTGCATGAAATACTGGTAATCGTCAGGCATGTTTATCCAGGGGGTAATTACCTCCTGCTGACGGGCAGTGAGTGCAGTTGATTTATGTTGCTTCGGCTTACGCGGGGTTTCGCTGCTGCGCTTACGGAAAGCTGCTATAAAAAATCCTTCTCCCTTCAGCCTGTCGGGGTAAAACCGGTAACCGGTACAATTTCGTTTGTGCGTTACCGTTGCAACAATATTCCATTCGGGGTTCAGTGTAACCGGGATATTCTCCAGTTCAAAATGATCGGCCAGCCAATCCAGGATTGCTTCATCTTCTTCTGCAGAAAAAGAGCAGGTGGAATAAATAACAACACCGCCTTCTTTTACCGATGGCAGCACATCTGCCATAATCCTTTGCTGCCGCTGGCTGCAGAGCGTTACATTCTCCGGCGACCATTCCTCCACCAGCTCCGGATCGCGGCGGAATAAACCGGAGCCGGAACAAGGTGCATCCACAACCGCCAGATCAAAGTAACCAGGCAGCCTTGAAAAATCACGCGGATCATTATTGCTCACCACTACGTTTGCAGCGCCCCATTTTGTGAGGTTGTCTGTCAGCAGCGCGGCCCGTGGCTTGATCACCTCGTTGGCTACCAGCAGGCTATCCCGGCTGATCAGGGATTGCAGCAAAGTGGATTTGCCTCCCGGAGAAGCACAAAGGTCCAATACCTTCAATGGTTGTGTAAGATCCACCGTTGCACGTACCATCTGTTCCAGGAACATAGAGGAAGCCTCCTGCACATAGTAGGCGCCCGCATGAAAATAAGGATCAAATGTAAAGGAGGGCCGCTCCGGTAAATAATACCCATCCCTGCTCCAGGGAACCGGGGTGGCGCCGGTGGCCGACAGGGATTGCAGCACAGCGGCCGTTCGTTCCGGCGTTTTTATTTTATTGGGATTCAATCGCAGTGAAGTAATTTTTTCGGCGGCGGCATGCACCTGCTCAAAAGTTTCCCGGTTATAACCCGGAAGTCCCGCTAACGAATCTAGTAGCGCTGCTGGTAATTGACTGGACAAAGGAATTTTTTTTCCGCAAATTTAGCAAAAAATGTTTTATGCGGGAATATCGCCTCCGGCGATTGCGGATTTTGTCTTGGTGCAGGATTACGCTGATTATACTGATTTTTCCTTTTGGATTTTTACTTAGATTTTTTAAAAAGATTAAAGGAGAGATGGGCGAATAAACTCGCTAATATCTCCCTTAATCATTTATAAAATCCAAAAGGAAAAATCAGTATAATCAGCGTAATCCTGCACCAAGACAAAATCCGCTCACACCTCCTTGATGGCGGAAAGCAGCTCCTGCAACACCTTCTTTGCATCTCCAAACAGCATGGATGTTTTGGGTTGGAAAAAGAGATCGTTTTCGATACCGGCATATCCCGGTTTCATACTACGTTTATTGACGATCACCACTTTTGCGTTTTCAACTTCCAGGATAGGCATCCCGTAAATGGGGCTGGCGGGATCGCTCTTCGCTGCAGGGTTTACCACATCATTGGCCCCTAAGATCAATACCGCATCGGTAGTGGGAAATTCAGCGTTGGCATCTTCCATTTCCAATAACTTCTCATAGGGAACATCTGCTTCTGCCAGCAATACATTCATATGCCCTGGCATACGGCCTGCTACCGGGTGAATAGCGTATTTTACTTCCACGCCTTTTTCTTCCAGCTGCTTCTCCAGCTCGTGACAGGCATGCTGGGCCTGCGCCACCGCCAATCCGTACCCTGGTACAATGATCACTTTATTGGCATATGCCAGCACTACAGCGGCATCATTCAAACTGATTTCTTTATAGTTACCCTGCTCCTTCCCGGAGGCCGCAGCACCTGCTGCACCACCGCCAAAAGAGCCTATCAGCACGTTTTTCAGGGAACGATTCATGGCCTTGCACATGAGGATGGTGAGGATAGTTCCGGCCGAACCTACCAGGATACCACCCGTGAGCATCACCGGGTTACTGTACAGGAACCCGCCACAGGCCGCGGCTACTCCTGTAAATGAATTCAACAGGGAAATCACCACGGGCATATCCGCTCCACCAATCGGCAGCACGAATAACACGCCATAAAACAGCGCCAGCAGGAAAACAACGTAGAACACAATAAGACCCGTTCCTGGCGAAATACCAAAGATACACACCAGCCAAACGGATAAACCTACTATCAGTGCCAGTACACCCATATTGAGGAAATGCTGGCCGTTGAAGGAAAAATCCTTCACCTTTCCCGTGAGCTTTCCCCACGCAACAATGCTGCCCGCGCAGGATACCGCGCCAATGATGAGGCTCAGCAAAATGATGATCACCATTCCTTTTGAGGCAGACGACTCCAGTAACTGAAGCGCCAGGTGATCGTCGGAAACAGGTGCGTATAAATTCTTTATCAGTTTGATCAGGTGGTCAAATTCCACGATAGAAATAAGCGCAGCACATGCCCCACCCATTCCGTTGAACATACTTACCATTTCCGGCATGGCCGTCATCTTCACCTTCTTTGCAGACAACACGCCGATAACACCACCGATAACCAACCCGGTGAAGATCCAACCATAATTATGCAGGGGGGCATCGTTTACCCGGTAGAGAAAGATAGTGCCGAGAATGGCCAGCGACATTCCCGCAGCGGCTACCAGGTTGCCTTTGCGGGCAGTATCCGGTTTACTTAACATTTTCAGTCCGAGGATAAAAGTAACAGAGCCGATCAGGTAGATAATTGATAAAATGCTGGATCCCATAAGTATTATGCTTTTAGCCGTTAGCTTTAAGCTGTTAAACAGTTAGCATCTGTCTGCCGTAAAAAAACAACAGATAACGGTAACCATTTACCAGCTATTTCTTTTTTCCTTTGAACATTTCCAGCATACGGTCGGTTACCACAAAACCTCCTACGACATTGATCGTACCCAGGATCACCGCCAGGAAGCCGATGATCAGCGCGGGATAATTATCCGCTTCCGCCTTCCCCATCACAATGATAGCCCCGATAATTACAACGCCGTGAATAGCGTTGGCGCCGCTCATCAGCGGTGTATGCAATACAGACGGCACTCTCGAAATCACTTCTATTCCTAAAAAAACAGACAGGATAACGATGTAGATAAGATCGATATGCTGGTGAAGAAAAGTTAAAATATATTCCATGTCAGACAGGTATTTTACGATCTCGACTACTAAGCTGGCTGCATCAGGTTTTTCACACGGTCGTTCACAATTTCACCGTTGTGTGTAATACAGGCGCCTTTCACAATATCATCTTCAAAATTCAGGTGCAGTGCTCCTTCTTTTGTCAGTATCAGTTTCAGGAAATTGAATAGATTTTTTGCATACAACTTACTGGCGTCGGCCGGCATAGTAGCAGGCAGGTTGGAATTTCCGATGATGGTCACTCCTTTGTACTGCACGGTTTCATTGTTCTTTGTAGCACTGGTGTTACCGCCCGTGGCGGCGGCAAGATCCACAATCACGGAACCGGGGCGCATACGGTCCAGCATTTCATTACTTACCAGTACCGGCGCTGCTTTACCCGGAATTTGCGCAGTGGTGATCACAATATCTGCTTTGGCAATGCTTTCCCCAATACGCTGCTGTTGCTGCTGCTTATATGTTTCGCTTTGTTCTACCGCATAACCGCCGGCGGAGGAAGCATCTGCGGCTCCTTCCACTTCCACAAATTTGGCACCCAGGCTCATTACTTCTTCTTTCACAGCGGGCCTGGTATCAAATACTTCCACTACAGCGCCCAAACGGCGGGCGGTGGCAATGGCCTGCAAACCCGCTACACCGGCGCCCAGTATCAATACTTTGGCGGGAGCAATACTGCCGGCTGCAGTCATAAACATGGGGAAATAACGGGAATAGCTATACGCTGCCAGCAATACTGCCTTATAACCGGCGATATTGGCCTGCGAACTAAGCACATCCATTACCTGCGCACGGGTTGTGCGGGGGATAGTATCTAAACTGAAAGCGGTGATATTACGGGACGCCCAGTACTCCACTTCGTTTACGCGGTACAGTGGTTGCAAAATACCGGCGATAATTTTTCCCGGAGGGATCTGGTCTGTTATCTCTTTTGATGGAGGCTGCAGGGTAAAGATGATATCTGCTCCGGTGAGGATGCTGGCAGCTGTTTTTATTTCCGCGCCCGCCTGCATATAGGCGTCATCGTTATAAAAAGCATGGTCGCCGGCTCCCTGCTCCACCCACACGGTCACCGACATTTGCTGCAGTTGCTTTACTACTTCAGGGACAAGAGACACCCTGGTTTCGCCGTTTTTTTCTTTTAAAATTCCTGCAATCATCTGGTGGAAATTTATAATGGAATTTAAAGAAAAAACGGCAACAACGAACTATTTTTCTGTTTAATTTTTCTTCAGAGAAGCGGCCAAAGCAGCGGCATGTTGCAGTAAAGCCGGGATGGCTACGCCTTGCAGGTAATTTCCGGAGATATGAATGCCCGGATATTTTTTTTCAAAGTCTTTTACAGCATTCCGCAACTTAACATGACCTATATTCAGCTGCGGGATGGCCTTGTTCCAGGTACTGAACCGCTGCATCACCGGTGGGGCCGACAGGTGCAGTAAAGAGCGTACTTCCGAAACTACCTGCTGCTGCAGGGTTTCCGGGGGCATCTGGTCAAACAGGCTTTCCTGCCTCGCACCTCCCAGGAATACGGTAAACAGGATTTTGCCCGCGGGGGCTTTATCCGGGAAGATAGCAGAGTTGCAGATAGCGCCGAGGAAATGCATATTTTCCGCATTGGGCACCAGGAAGCCAAAGCCTTCCAGCGGCTGTGGCAGCGCGGCGGCGTCAAAGCCCAGGTGCAGCACACCCATGCGGGGGTAATGAATATTGTTTAACAAGGCAGCAGTAGCCGCATCGAGGTGGGTAATGGTTTCTGCCGTGCTGTATGCCGGGGTGGTCAGTACAACTTTTGAAGCGGTATAGCTTTCTGATACCCCGTTTTCCACCGCACTCACAATATATCCGCCATTGGCGGCAGTGATGCCGGTTACGTTGCAGTTAAAGCGTACCGGGGTGGTCAGCAATTGATGTAAACGGTTTGTGAGCAACTGGTTGCCGCCTTTGAAGCTGATGATTTTCCGGCCGCCCATAGCGCCCTTATCTTTCATCAGCCCTTTGGTAACGCTGCCGTATTCCCGCTCCCACCGCGGGAGTGCGGGCAATACTTCCGCTACGCTCATCAGGTCGGGATTACCGGCATAGATGCCTGATAATACCGGGTCAAAAACATATTCGGCAATCTCTTTATTAAATCTTCTTGTTACAAAATCACTCACTGTTTCTTCTCCTGCTACCGTGGCCGGTTTACGGAAGCGCTCTGTAAACAGCCGCCACTTGCTGCCGCGGCTCAGGTATGGAGAAGCCATGATTTTGAAAGGATGTGGGGAAACCGCATGTAGTTGGTGTCTTCTTACCAGGAAGCGGTTTTTGCTGGCGGCGCTGGCCTGCAGAATTTCTTTATCAAGACCCAGTTCTGTAAAATACTGCAGCAGTTCCGGCGACGCTGCGATGGTGTTGGCGCCTGCATCCAGCTCAAAACCATTTTCCCGTATAGATTTCATTACACCACCGGTATGATCAGAAACCTCCAGTACCTGGTATGGCACCTGCAGTTTCTGCAATTCATATGCAATACTCAGCCCGGACAGACCGGCGCCGACAATCAATACGGGTTGATCAGACATATGATAAATTTAAACGGCTTCAGTTGCGATTATCTGCGTGCAATATTTAACCACTGCTTTTACCCATAACGGGTGAATATTCAAACACGGAATCATAGTAAAAGATTCGCCGCCACTGTTCAGGAAAGAATGTTTTCCTTCCACAGCTATCTCCTCCAGTGTTTCAAGGCAATCTGAAACAAAAGCAGGACACACGATGAGCAGTCGTTTTTTGCCTTCAGCCGGCAGTGTTTCCAGCAAACCGGCGGTGTAGGGCTTCAGCCATTCTTCACGGCCAAGTCTTGATTGAAAAGAGATACCCCATTTTTCCCGCGGCAGTCCCAGCTTTTCCGCTACCAGCTCAGTAGTAACCGTGATCTGGTGACGGTAGCAATAATCATGTGCGGGTGACTTTACATGACAGCAATCATTCACCTTCATGCAATGCGCACCGGTAGGATCGGCTTTACGCATATGCCTTTCCGGTAATCCATGATAACTGAATAATACGTAATCATAGTCCTGCTGAAGATATGGACGCATGCTTTCAGTAAGTGCATTGATATAATCCGGTTCATCATAAAACGGAGGCACTACCGACAGCTTGAATTTATATTTTTTCTTTTTATAGACTTCCTGCGCGTATTCCACGGCTGTTTCATAAGAAGACATGGCATAATGCGGATACAGGGGCAACAGCACCACTTCTTTCAGACCAGGATTTTGTTTGAGCAGGTTGTCGTAAGCCACCTGCGGATGCGGGTTACCATAACGCATGGCTATTTCCACCGGGATTTCCATGTCGTTCTGCACTGCCATCTGCAGCTGCTTTGTTAAGGCTACCAATGGCGATCCTTCTTCCCACCAGATAGATTCATAAGCCCTGGCAGATTGCTCCGCACGTTTTGGCACAATGATACCTTCAATTAAGATCTTGCGGAACAACCACGGATAATCAATTACACGCTTGTCCATCAGGAACTCATTCAGATAACGCTTAACATCCGGCACGGCGGTAGAATCAGGCGATCCGAGGTTCATTAATACTATTCCAACATCAGATTTAGATACCATTTCTTTTAAATTGGTGCAAAAGTAAGCAAAAAGCCGAAAGCGAAAAGCATTATAGTCCACGTATAGCCAGGCTGATTAGTGTCATTCTTTTGTAAAGGCAAAACCTGATAAAAATCATTTTTTCGTCGTAATGATTACCAGTAGTAGAAATGACACACTAATGACAGCTAACCCCTTTTGTTTGGGACGTATGAAAGTACTTTTGCAACCGGAAGCTTATACAAAAACATGCAGGTCAGTCATTCAAAAGAAATAGCAAATTTTCATATCGTTGGCATCAACTATAAGAAAACAGACGCTGCTATCAGGGGATTATACGCCATCAATCCGGCTCAGTATCAACAACTCCTGGAGCATGCCAGGGTAGTGCAATTAGACGATCTCTTTGTGCTCTCTACATGTAACAGAACGGAAGTATACGGATTTGCAGCGAACCCGGGGCAGTTGATAGATTTGCTTTGCAGGGAATCAAACGGCGACAGAAGCCAGTTGGAAGAATTAGCCTATACCAAGTCAGGAGAAGAAGCGATCAGGCATTTGTACCAGGTAGGTACCGGTCTTGACTCCCAGATTCTCGGCGACTACGAAATCATAGGTCAGATCCGTAATGCCACTAAGTTTGCCAAAGCGCATCACAGCCTGGGCAGCTTCCTGGAAAGGCTTGTTAACAGCGTTTTACAGGTTTCCAAACTCATCAAAACTGAAACAGGACTCAGCAAAGGCACGGTATCAGTGGCTTTTGCCACCGTGAGAATGCTGGAACGCATCTGTCCTGATATAAAAGATAAAAAAATTGTATTGCTGGGTGTAGGTAAAATAGGCCGCAACACCTGCAAGAACATGATCGAATACCTCGGCGTAAAAGAAGTAACCCTCATTAACCGCACCCTGCAGGTGGCCGCCGAATTCGCCGGCCAGCACGGACTGAAATACGCTCCCATCGAAGATATGGTAAGCGAAATGCAGCAGGCAGATGTGATACTCGTTGCTTCCAATGCCCCACACCCAACAGTGCTGGCAGAACATCTCCGCAATACTTCTCCAAAACTCATCGTCGACTTATCCATTCCTTTCAATGTGGAAGCGGCTGTAGGTGAACTCCCGCATATCACCCTCGTGAATGTGGATGAACTCTCCAAAGTACAGGATGAAACCCTGCAAAACAGGCTGGGAGAAGTACCAAAGGCAATCTCCATCATCGACGAACATATGGAGGAATTCCTTTACTGGTACAAAATGCGCAAACACGCAGTAGTACTGAAAGCCGTAAAAGATAAACTGCAGGAAATACATACCCGCGAAATACAGCAACAGAAAAACGGCGGTCACTACAACATGGAAGACATCGAACTCGTATCTTCCCGCATCATACAAAAAATGATTAATCTCATGGCTGGTAAAGTACGCAAGGAAACAGACAAAAGCGACCAGTACATCGCCATGATCAACGATATTTTTGAGACCGGAGTTAACCAGGAATAAACAAATGGATAAAGTTATCAGGATAGGCACAAGAGAAAGTCAGCTGGCCTTGTGGCAGGCAAACCAGGTAAATGATCTGCTCACCGCACAAGGTTACCGTACAGAACTGGTACCCATCAAAAGCGAAGGAGATATAGACCTGGTAACACCCCTGTATGAAATAGGCGTACAGGGCATCTTCACAAAAAGCCTCGACCTGGCATTGCTCAATAACCGTATAGACATTGCCGTTCACTCCTTCAAAGACGTTCCTACACAGCTTCCTAAGCAAATTGTACATGCCGCTATCCTGCAACGCGGGCCGGTAAAAGATTTGCTGGTATATAAAAACGATACTAACTTCCTTTCACAACCGGATTATATAGCTAACATCGCTACCAGCAGCGTACGCCGTAAAGCACAGTGGCTGCGGAAATATCCACAGCACCACCTGCATAACCTGCGTGGCAATGTTAATACCCGCTTGAGAAAACTGGCGGAAGAAAACTGGGACGGCGCCATTTTCGCGGTAGCCGGACTGGAAAGGATCAACGTACGTCCTGCTAATTCCATTGATCTCGACTGGATGCTGCCAGCTCCCGCACAGGGCGCAGTGGTGGCAGTGTGCAGGGAAGATGATCAATTTTGCCTGGATGCATGCGCTGCTTTTAATCATGCAGATACCGCCCTCGCCACACACATTGAACGCGAATTTTTACGTACCCTGATGGGCGGATGCACCACCCCCATCAGCGCTTACGCTTATATACAAAACAATCACATACATTTCAGCGGCGAACTGTGCAGCCTGGATGGCGCCCGGTTCTTCACTGTTTCACGCGAAGTACCATCGGAACAGGCCCAACACCTCGGACAGGAAGCTGCAGAAGATATTATGGCGCAGGGTGGCGCTGAAATAGTAGCACAGATCAGAAATGCTAAATGATAAATACCGCATATTAAGCACCAGGCATTTAACAGACAGCTCTGTGGCTGTTGCTGGTGAAAGTGGTATACACATAGATGTACAGGATTTTATACAGATAAAGCCGCTTCTCAATGAAGCACTGTTAGGCGAAGAGCATATGGCACAGATTTTCCGTCCGGAAGCTGTACATGTGTTCACCAGTGCCAATGCAGCGAGAATACTGGCCAAATATTATTTGCACCAGGATGATACGTTTTATGTAATCAGCGAGCCAAATATCTGCTGTATTTCCGGGAGCACCAGGAAAGCAGTGGAAAACGTGTTCACTGATTGTAAGATCTTAGCGGAATCCCCTTATGGCAGCGAACTTGCTAAGGCCATTATACAAATCGGCAATATTACTTCCGTTAATTTTTTCTGCGGAAATATCCGGAGAAACGAATTACCGGATGCATTGCAAAAGGCTGGTATTGAAGTAAAGGAGTTCGTGATCTACGAAAATATTCCTGCACCCGCTGTAACAGCCGATGATTACGACGGCGTATTATTTTTCAGTCCCAGCGCCGTAAAAAGCTACCTGTCTGCCAACAGGCTGAATAGTAAAACCGTTTGCTTCGCCATTGGCAGAACAACCGCCACCGAACTGAGAGAACACACCGATAACAAAATTATAATGAGCACCGATATCAGCGAAGAAAGCATGGTGCAAACTGCTATATTTTATTTTAACAACATTAACTGCTACGAATGAGCGCATTGAAGAACGACTTATTGCTGAAGGCCCTTAAAGGCGAAACTGTTTCCCGCACACCGGTATGGATGATGCGTCAGGCTGGTCGCTATTTACCGGATTATATCAAACTGCGTGATAAATATACGTTCTTTGAACGCTGCGAAAACCCGGAGCTGGCAACAGAAATAACGGTGATGCCGGTAGACCAGGTGGGCGTTGATGCTGCTATTATCTTCTCCGATATCCTCGTGGTTCCACAGGCAATGGGCATGGAAGTACAGCTGGTGGAAAAAGTAGGACCACTGCTGCCCGCTCCCATTAAAACCGCGCAGGATCTGCAACGTTTATGCGTTCCCGATGTACAGGAAAGACTGCACTATGTATTTGATGCACTGAAGCTCACCAAAAAAACACTGGATGGCAGGGTACCGCTGATAGGCTTTGGTGGCGCGCCCTGGACCTTGCTCTGCTACATGGTACAAGGCAAGGGTTCCAAAACTTTTGATGAAGCAAAAGCATTCTGCTATCAGCAGCCTGCCGTAGCACATCAGTTGTTGCAGATGATCACCGATACCACCATCGCTTACCTGAAAGCACAGGTAGCCGCAGGCGCTGATACCGTACAGGTATTTGACTCCTGGGGCGGGCTGCTCAGTCCGCAGGATTTTGAAGTATTCTCTTTACAATATATCCGCCAGATAGTTGCCGCGATGAAGGATGTTTGTCCTACTATCGTATTTGCCAAAGGCGCCTGGTTTGCCCTGGAAGACATGGCCGCTACCGGCGCGCACGGACTGGGTATCGATTGGTGTATTAAACCGGAACTGGCCCGCCAGTTTGCCGGCAGCAACATCACCCTGCAGGGAAACTTTGATCCCGCTAAATTGCTGGCGCCTATTCCTGAAATTGAAAAGGCCGTAAAGGAAATGCTGAAAGGCTTTGGCAGACAGCGTTACATTGCCAACCTCGGACATGGTATCTTACCAAATGTTCCGGTTGATCACGCCAAAGCGTTCGTAGAAACAGTTAAAGCACACGGATAATTAACCATGAGCATCAAAGATAATTTCATATCATTCATACACGGCTTACAGGATGAGATCTGCGCTGCACTGGAGAAAACAGACGGCAAAGCTACTTTCCTGGAAGACCGCTGGGAACGCCCTGGTGGCGGCGGTGGTAAAACACGCGTGATCGCCAACGGGAATGTGTTTGAAAAAGGCGGTGTAAATACTTCGGTTGTTCATGGTGAGTTGCCGGAGGCAATGGCACAACAGTTTGGCGTTACCAACAGCCAGTTCATGGCATGTGGTATTTCGCTGGTGCTGCATCCGGTGAATCCTTTTGTGCCTACCGTACATGCCAACTTCCGCTATTTTGAATTGTATGACCAGGATGGAACGCTGAAAGACAGCTGGTTTGGCGGTGGTGCGGATCTTACGCCCTATTACCTGCAGGAAGAAGACGGAATACATTTTCACCGTACCTTTAAAGATGCCTGTGATCCTTTTGGAAAAGAATTGTATCCTGCATATAAAAAACACTGCGACGAATACTTTATCAATAAACACCGTAATAACGAAGCGCGCGGAATAGGCGGTATCTTTTACGATTACCTCCGGCCTAACGCAGAAAGGACCGCAGAAGAACTCCTGAATTTCTCCAAAGCAAATGGAAACGCTTTCCTTGAAGCATATCTTCCGCTGGTAGAGAAAACAAAAAATCTGCCTTATACCGACGCACATAAAAACTGGCAGGCGTATAGACGTGGACGTTACGTGGAGTTCAATCTCGTTCACGACAGGGGCACGCTGTTTGGCCTGAAAACAAACGGCCGTACAGAATCCATCCTGATGAGCTTACCACCTGTAGCCCGCTGGGAGTACGACTTTCATCCCGCACCCGGCAGCCCGGAAGCACAGCTGGAAGAATATCTGAAGCCCAGGGAATGGGTAAAATAATAAGCCGGCAGACGACGATATAAAAACAATAAAATTTTTATAAAGATGATCAGAAGAAACAGAATTTTAAGAGTATCTCCTGCTATTCGTGCAATGGTAGCGGAAACAATTTTAACACCCAGCGATTTTATAGCGCCGTTATTTGTTACCGAAGGAGAAAATGTGAAAGAAGAGATCAGCTCTATGCCGGGTTATTTCAGGTACTCCCTGGACCTTACCATTAAAGAAGCCAGGGAACTCTGGAGCCTGGGTATTAAAAGCGTACTGCTGTTTGTGAAAGCGCCGGACAGTGTAAAAGATAATAAAGGTACCGAAGCAGTAAACCCCAACGGGTTGATGCAGCGTGCCATCCGCGGCATTAAAAATGCCATTCCCGAAATGGTGGTGATGACAGATGTTGCACTGGACCCCTACTCTTCCTACGGTCACGATGGTATTGTAGACGGAACAGAAATTGTAAACGACCCTACGGTAGAAGTACTGGCACGCATGAGCCTGAGCCATGCACAGGCAGGCGCCGATTTTGTAGCGCCCAGCGATATGATGGACGGCCGCATCCTGGCAATCCGCAATATCCTCGAAGAGAATGGTTTCGACAAAACAGGCATTATGGCTTACAGCGCCAAATACGCGTCCTGTTTTTACGGTCCTTTCCGTGATGCACTGGACTCTGCTCCCGGCTTCGGCGATAAGAAAACCTACCAGATGGATTATGCCAATTCCCGCGAAGCGATCCGGGAAACGCTGATGGATATTGAAGAAGGCGCCGACATTGTGATGGTAAAACCTGCTATGGCTTACCTCGATATTATGCGCATTATTAAAGATCGTGTAACCGTACCAGTGAGTGCTTATCATGTAAGCGGTGAATACGCTATGATCAAAGCAGCGGCAGAAAGAGGCTGGCTCGATGAAAACAAGGCCATCATGGAATGTATGACCAGTATGAAACGCGCCGGCGCGGATCTGATCGCTACCTACTTTGCAAAAGACGCTGTAAAACTGCTGAATGCATAATTCCCTATCTTGCGTAAAATAATAAACCACCAACAGATGTACAGTAAAAGTGAAATGTTATTCGGGAAAGCAAAGCAGGTAATTCCCGGCGGTGTTAACTCTCCCGTACGTGCATTTAAAAGTGTAGGCGGCACTCCCGTATTTATGGAACGTGCCAAAGGCGCCTATATGTACGATGTAGATGGCAACCGTTATATCGACTATATCAATTCCTGGGGCCCCATGATCCTCGGCCATGCATATGAGCCGGTGGTAAAGGCCATACAGGAATACGCCACCTACTCCACATCTTTCGGGGCTCCTACAGAACTGGAAACAAAGATCGCAGAACTGATCACAGGCATGGTGCCTAATATCGATATGATACGCATGGTAAACTCCGGTACGGAAGCCTGTATGACAGCCATCCGGCTGGCGAGAGGCTATACCGGCCGTAATAAGTTTATCAAATTTGAAGGTTGCTACCACGGTCACGCTGATGCGTTCCTGGTAAGCGCCGGCAGTGGCGTAGCTACGCTGGGCATTCAATCTGTGCCGGGCGTTACCACTGCAGTAGCAGAAGATACGCTTACTGCTCCATACAATAATTTACCCGCAGTAGAGCAATTGATTGCCGATAACACTAACCAGATTGCTGCTATTATCATTGAACCGGTAGCGGGTAACATGGGCTGTATCCTTCCACAGCCGGGCTTCCTGGAAGGGCTCCGCCAGCTTTGTGATGCAAACAATATCCTGCTCATCTTCGATGAAGTAATGACGGGGTTCCGTTTGGCCCGCGGTGGTGCACAGGAATTGCTGGGCATCCGGGCCGATCTTGTTACTTTTGGTAAAATCATCGGGGCAGGTATGCCGGTGGGCGCAGTAGCAGGTCCGAAAGAAATCATGGAACATCTTGCTCCGGCCGGAAAGGTATACCAGGCAGGCACTTTAAGCGGTAACCCTATTGCAATGATTGCCGGTTATACTTTATTGCAAACGCTGAATGAAAATCCTGTTATCTACCAGCAACTGGAAGAAAAAGCCAGCTACCTGGTGAATGGATTAAAAGAAGCATTTGGCGCTGCAGGTATCGTGCATAGCATCAACCAGATGGGATCTATGCTGAGCGCACATTTCACTGAATATCCGATTGTGGATTTCTCTGCTGCCTCTGCCGCTAATAATGAATTATTCAAACGTTTCTTCCATGCGATGCTGGACCGTGGTATTTATTTGCCGCCTTCCGCTTTCGAAAGCTGGTTTATGAGTAATGCACTCACTACCGAAGACCTGGATGAAACCATTGCTGCTGCTAAATCTGCCATGCAGGCGATAAAATAGTTAACAATTCAATCCTGTGCAGAGTGGAAAGAGCTGTCTCTATAAAATGAGACGGCTCTTTATTTTTATACCCATCTTACCGGTTATCAAAAAATAGATCCTTTACAATAAACTAATCTTTAAATAAATCAAAAACTATTAATTTTGCGGTTTAATGAATGATCGTGCGCACATATTAAAACGTTGGACACTCGTCTGCTTCCTGCTGTGTTTACAGCTGGCAACCGGCGTCCTGCCTTCGTTTGCAGCACATCGTCATTATTTTCTGTTACCCGATCTGCACAAGCAACAGGTAGAGCAGGACAGGTTATTAAGTCTTGTTAATAAAATTCCTGTACATCTCGAAGCAGATGATGAAGGTACCGAAGTATGGCATATCACAAAGCACCGGCGCAAAACACGCTGGTATCTTTCTGCAGCTGCCCCGCAGGTAAGTACCGCCACCCGCATTGTATATCTCGATGCAGATAACACTGCACGCAGCATTTATATTCCTGAAAATAAAACCGGTGAGTATGGCCGCCAGAAATCCTTCCGGCCCGCCTACTATTCCTTTCTCTTCCGGTTTACTCCTTTTTGAATACCAGCACACCTTTTATTGTAATCACTTTTAATTTTTTTTAAGGAGATGCCTGCCTTTTCTGCTATCACAGCGGATGGCCTCCTATTGTGTTGTATTCACCTATTCCGGTTATGCCGGGATCAATATCTTATTGCTATGCGTCAATATACAGGGATCTTAACATCGCTGATCGCTCTTTTCATGGCTGGCTGCGCCACCAAGGGAGAAAGTACCAACAACGAGGATCTTAAAGTTTTACCGGTTACCACACTGGTAACAAAAGATACACTGCTGCACCGTTCTTATGTAACAGATATCCAGGCGGTGCAGAATGTGGAAATACGCGCCCGTGTAAATGGCTTTCTTGATAAAATATTTATCGACGAAGGTCAGGAAGTAAAAAAAGGACAACTGCTGTTTGGTATCAATGATGCGGAATACCGGGCAGAACTGGCCAAAGCGAAAGCCGTTCTCAGCAGCATGGTAGCGGAAAGCAAAGCCGCCGCACTGGAACTGGACCGGGTAAAGTTGCTGGTAGAGAAAAAAGTAGTAGCGCCTTCCGAACTGGAAGTAGCCAATGCAAAACTCGCTGCGGCGCAGGCAAAAATAGAAGAAGCCCGCTCTGCCGCCTCCAACGCGGAAATGCGCCTGTCGTATACCAGTATCCGCGCCCCTTTTGATGGTATCATCGACCGTATTCCCTTAAAGAAAGGAAGCCTGATCAGTGAAGGCACCCTGCTGACTACGGTATCGGATACACGCGAAATTTATGCTTATTTCAACGTATCAGAAACAGAGTATCTCCAGTATAATAAAGCGCTGGCCAAAGGCGACAACAGCTACCGGCAGGTAGCACTTGTACTGGCAGATGGTACAGATTATAATCACACTGGTAAAATAGAAACCATAGAAGGTGAGTTTGAAGAAAACACCGGCTCCATTGCATTCCGTGCCCGCTTCCCCAACCCTTCCAAGCTGCTGAAACATGGCGCCAGCGGGAAGGTGCGTCTTACCACTGAAATAGACAGTGCGGTGATTATCCCACAAAAAGCCGTATTCGAAATGCAGGACAAAAACTATGTGTTCGTGGTGGACGGCAGCAACAAAGTGAAGATGAGAAACTTTATTCCACAAGCCCGCTTTGCCCATTTCTACATCGTTCAGTCCGGACTTCAGCCCGGAGAACGTATTGTGTGTGAAGGCGTACGCAACATCCGCGATGGTATCCGGATTTCACCACGCGGCGTTGCAATGGATAGTTTACTCAGTTTATAATCACACAGCTTTTGAGCTGAAATCACGGAACAATGTTTGAAACTTTTATAAAAAGGCCAGTGCTGTCACTGGTCATATCGCTTATTATCACACTGGTAGGCCTGCTCGCGCTATTTACCTTACCGGTTACCCAGTTCCCCGATATTGTGCCGCCTTCAGTAACGGTAACGGCTAAATATACCGGCGCCAATGCGGAAGTATCTGCCAAAGCAGTGTCTACACCACTGGAAAGAGCCATCAACGGGGTACCGGGCATGACGTATATGTCGTCCGTATCCAGTAACGACGGGATCACCGTGATCCAGGTATTCTTCCAGGTGGGTACAGACCCCGACCAGGCCGCAGTGAACGTACAAAACCGCGTAGCCACCATTATTGATGAGCTGCCCGAAGAAGTGATCAAGGCCGGCGTAACCACGGAAAAAGAGGTAAACAGTATGCTGTTATACCTCAACGTGATGAGCGAGGACACCACCCTGGATGAACAGTTTATTTACAACTTTGCCGACATCAACGTACTCCAGGAATTAAAACGCATCGATGGAGTAGGCCGTGCGGAAATCATGGGCGCAAAAGAATACGCCATGCGTGTGTGGCTGAAACCCGATCGCATGCTGGCTTACAACGTATCTGCCGATGAAGTGATACAGGCTATCCGCAAACAGAATATTGAAGCAGCTCCTGGTAAAACCGGCGAAAGCTCCGATAAAGATGCGATGATGCTGCAATATGTGTTACGCTACACCGGTAAATTTTTTGAACCGGAGCAATACCGGCAAATCGTACTGCGGGCAGGACAGGACGGATCCGTGCTGCATCTTAAAGATGTAGCCGACGTGGAATTTGGCTCGCTCACCTACAGCATGGTATCCAAAACAGACGGCAAGCCTTCCGCCTCCATCATGCTTAAACAACGACCCGGCTCCAATGCACGCGAAGTAATCAACAATGTGAAGGCAAAAATGGAAGAAATGAAGAATTCCTCGTTTCCTCCGGGCATGACCTTTAACTTCAACTACGACGTATCCCGCTTTCTCGACGCCTCTATCCACGAAGTGGTAAGAACCCTGTTTGAAGCGTTCCTGCTGGTATTTATCGTGGTGTTCATTTTCCTGCAGGACTTCCGCTCCACCCTCATTCCTGCGCTTGCGGTACCGGTAGCATTAATTGGTACGTTAGCCTTTATGCAGATGATGGGCTTCTCCATTAACCTGCTCACGCTCTTTGCACTGGTACTGGCTATTGGTATTGTGGTAGATAATGCCATTGTGGTAGTGGAGGCCGTACACGTGAAAATGAGTGAAGAACATCTCCCTCCGATGGAAGCCACGTTGGCAGCCATGAAAGAAATCAGCGGGGCGTTGGTGGCCATCACGCTCGTAATGTCTGCTGTATTTATACCGGTGGCGTTTTTATCAGGTCCGGTAGGTGTATTCTACCGGCAGTTCTCGCTCACACTGGCCATTTCCATCGTGATTTCAGGTATTAACGCAGTAACGTTAACGCCTGCACTCTGCGCCATCATGTTAAAAGACACACATGGCAAACCCCGTAAAAAGAGCCTGCTGCAGCGCTTCTTCAACGGTTTCAACAAAGGCTATAATGCTACCGAAAATAAATATGCAAAGCTGATCAGCTTTATCGCCGGCAGGAGACTGATTACACTGGCCTGCCTCGTATTCTTCTTCGCCGCTACCTGGGGCGTTAGCGCCATCCTGCCTTCCGGGTTCATTCCTACCGAAGACCAGGGGATGATCTATGTAAACGTAACCACTCCTCCGGGAGCAACAGTAGAACGTACCGAAGCCATACTGGACCAGGTGCAAACTATTGCTGCTGAACTGGGAGAAGTGGAATCCGTATCCACCCTTGCAGGTTACAGCCTGGTAAACGAAGTGGCCGGCGCCTCTTACGGGATGGGCATGGTAAACCTGAAGCCCTGGGACGACCGCAAAGCATCTGTACAGGATATCATTGAAATATTACAAAAGAAAACAGCTGGTATTGCAGATGCCAGCATAGAATTTTTCCCGCCGCCTACCGTTCCCGGATTCGGTAACTCCAGCGGATTTGAACTACGGCTGCTCGATCGCAGCGGCAGCGGCGATCTCCGGCAAACCGCGCAGATCACCAACCAGTTCATCGACGCACTGAAAAAAAGACCGGAAATAGGCAGCGCCTTCACCAGCTTTGATGCGGAATTCCCGCAATACCTGATCCATGTAGACCAGGCCATGGCTGCAAAAAAAGGTGTGAGTATAGAAAATGCCATGAGCAATCTTCAAACGCTGATGGGTAGCTTCTATGCTTCCAACTTCATCCGCTTCGGGCAAATGTATAAGGTAATGGTGCAGGCGGATCCCTCCTACCGCACCAAACCCGACGACCTGCTGCGCCTCTACGTAAAAAACGACCGCGGCGAAATGGTGTCGTATTCCGACTTCGTAAAACTGGAACGTGTATACGGACCGGAACAACTGACCCGCTATAACATGTACACCGCCGCCATGATCAATGGCGACGCCAAACCAGGATTCAGCAGCAGCCAGGCCATTGCCGCTGTACAGGAAGTAGCCGCCAAAGAATTGCCCAGGGGATATAGCTACGAATGGAGTGGTATGACGAGAGAACAAATCCTTTCCGGTAATCAGGCCTTCTATATTTTCATCATCGTACTGGTGTTTGTATACCTGTTGCTGGCCGCTCAATACGAAAGCTTCCTGTTGCCACTGCCGGTATTGTTATCGCTGCCAGCCGGTATTTTCGGCGCCTTCCTTTCCCTGAAGGTACTGGGCCTGGAAAATAACATCTATGCACAGGTGGCATTGGTAATGCTGATAGGTTTACTTGGAAAGAACGCCATCCTCATTGTGGAATTTGCCATCCTGAGAAATAAGCACGGCGCTACCATCCTCGCCGCTGCGAAAGAAGGCGCCGTATCCAGGCTACGCCCCATTCTCATGACGTCGTTCGCATTCATTGCCGGATTAATACCGTTGTGTATTGCCTCCGGCGCCGGCGCTATGGGCAACCGTTCCATTGGTACAGCCGCAGCCGGCGGCATGCTCATCGGAACCATTTTCGGTGTACTGATCATACCCGGATTATACGTGCTGTTTGCTTCCATGATCAGGAAAAAATCCGTTGAACTAAAAGCTTACACCAATGAATAAACGAATATATCAATACGCATTATATGCTGCGATGGCCACTGCAACAGTGGCCTGCAGCACACAAAAAGAACTGGCGCTGCCGGAACGTATAAGCGTTCCCGTGGTATCAGGTAATAGCAGTGATACCATTTCACTGCACAATTTCGCGCAGGTGTTTAATGATCCAAATTTGCGGAGCCTCATTGATACCGCCTTGCGTAATAACTATGACCTGCTCTCTGCTGCACAACGCGTTGCTACAGCGCAGGCTAACCTGATGATGGCAAAAAACGCATGGCTGCCATCACTGAATCTTTCCTTATCAGCCGGTGTGGATAAGTATGCAGACTATACGCTCAACGGCGTGGGTAACTTCGATACCAACCTGTCGCCCAATATCAGTAAAGATCAACGCATTCCCGGTCCAACACCTGAATACTTTGCTGGCCTGAGAAGCAGCTGGGAAATAGATCTCTGGGGTAAACTGAAAAGCCAGCGCCAGGCCACCTACGCACGCTTTCTCGGCAGTGAACAGGGCCGCCGCCTGCTTACCACGCAAATAGTGGCAGGCGTTACCGGGCTGTATTACGAGCTTACCGCGATGGACAATGAGCTGGCTATTATACAACGCAATATTAAATTACAGGAAACCGCAGTCGCCACCGTGCATATTCAAAAGGCCGGCGGACGCGCTACCGAGCTGGCAGTGCAACAGTTTACCGCCCAGTTACTGAGCACACAGGCACTGGAGTATGGCGTAAAACAGGAAATCGCTTCTTTGGAAAACCAGCTCAATGCCCTCCTGGGAAGACTGCCACAGCCCATTGTACGCAGCACGGTAAAAGATGCGCAGGCGTTGCCGGCGGCGATAAAAAAAGGTATCCCTGCCAGCCTGCTGCTGCAACGCCCGGATGTACAGCGGGCGGAGCTTGAACTGGCTGCCACAAAAGCCGATGTGAAAGCTGCGCGGGCGGCCTTTTTACCCGGACTCACCATTACGCCCTATGCGGGCTTTAATGCTTTCAAGGCAGGGTTGCTGTTCCAGTCGCCCGCGTCCATAGCATGGGGCGCTGTAGGGAATTTAACCGCTCCCATCTTCAATAAAAAACAAATACAGGCGCAATACAATATCAGTACCGCCAATGCCTGGACGGCATTCTACGAATACCAGCAGACCATTGTAAATGGCTACCAGGAAGTAGCTTCTGCCTTAAACAAAGTAGAAAACCAACAGGAAGCCTATGCGCTGAAAAGCAAGGAGGTATTGGTGTTGCAGGAGGCGGTATCTACCGCTAACATTCTTTTCACTACCGGTTATGCAAATTACCTGGAAGTGATCACTGCACAGAAGAGTGTGCTGGAAGCAGAGCTGGCGCTGGTAACTACGCGCCGGAATGTGTACCAGGGAATGGTATCGCTGTATCGCGCGTTGGGAGGTAACTAAAGTTTTTTTAACAGCAGGGATCGCCTGTGCGGCGATCCCTGCTGTATTTTATTTTTTACGGTGCTGAAACAACCACGGCATCACACCGGGTTCCACAAACATATTGTCCCAGCTGTTGTGTCCTACGCCGGGATACTCCGTATATTTTTCTTCTGCACCCAGTGCTTTCAGTTTCGCATCATAAGCCCTGGAGGCTTCTACCGGCACTACGTTGTCATCACCGCCGTGAAAAATCCACACCGGTACTTTTTTAGCAAACCTATCAGCTGCTGCTACGTTGCCTGCGCCACAGATAGGAAATGCGGCAGCAAAAATATTGGGACGTTTGGTGATTTCATAAAAGGTGCCCATTCCGCCGAGCGATAAACCGCCGATGTATACACGTTTGGTATCCACTTTTCCGCCGGCCAGTAAACTATCCAGCAATTGGTTGAGTAAAGCGGTGGGAGGTGTGGGATCGCCATCCAGCGGAAAATCTGCCTGGATTACTTTACCGGTGCTGTCGCGCACAAATTTCATAGGCGCCCATGTTTGATCGGGAGGGCACTGCGGGAAAACCACAAATGCCGGGTAATTGGCGCGGATGGTATCACGCACGAACATGGCGCCGCCATGCAGCAGCTGCGCGTTATTATCGGTGCCCCTTTCTCCTGCTCCATGCAGGAAAACGATCAGGGGATATTTTTTGTGACTATCGTAGTTGGCCGGCAGCAGGAGACGGTAGCGGAGGGTATCACCCTTACGGATAAACGATTCACGGCTGTACTGGGAAAGATCGTCCTGTGCAGCGGCTACCAGGCTACCGGTGAGCATGCAGGCCAGGAAGAATAATTTCAGGTAACGCATAACTGGGGAATTTTACACCCAATATACTACGGCAAAATCAGTATTTCAGTGTAAAATGCTGTTTAACTTTAAAATCTTTCCGGAAAAATACCAGCCCGATAAAAAACAGGTCGATGGTCATGGTCACCTGCGGATGTTCCTGTATGGTATGCCAGGCGGCTTCCATATCCGGGGTCCAGTGGATATCGTCAAAAATAAAAACGGAGTATTCATCAGCAAACTGCAGGCACTGCTCAAAATAGGCCAGGGTGGGTTCTTTGCGATGGTTCCCATCTATATACACCCAGTCGGGCAGCTGCATTTGTTTTAACACGTCCGGTAACACGGTATCAAAATTCCCCGTTACCTGCGTGATGTTTTTGATGTGAAGCGCCTCAAAGTTTTTGGCAGCCCGCGCTGCTATATTAGGGCATCCTTCAATGGTATAAATACGGGCCTGCGGGGCGGCCTTTGCCATATATGCTGTAGAAAGCCCCATAGAAGTACCCAATTCAAGGATACGGCCCGGTTGGAGGTATTGTATCAGCCGGTAAAATAACTGCCCGAATTTGGGCTGTTTTGCCGCATAGCGGGTAATATCCCGTACCCGGCGTTCATTACCGGCCGATATCAGCGACCCTGCGCCCAGGTCGGTTACCTGGAGCGTTTCATTACTTTGCAGCAACTGTTTGCGCAACTGTTCTATTTCCCGGAAAGCCGGATGCTGTTTTTTATCCAGCAATACATCCTCTATCAGTGAAAATACAAAGGGAGAATGTACATCATGACGATTGCCTGAAGTAAAATAATACTTCAGGTACTTTCCGGCTAAATTATACTGTTGCGCTAAACCCACTGGCTAAATTATTTTTAATAGATCTTTCCTTTTATCATGCCCCACATATGCAAACGATGCTGCAGGGATACTCTCAACACACCTAAACCATAAATGGCGCTGCGTTTGAAATTGATACTGGAGGCCTCGTCGAAGTATTTGGTAGGACAGGTAATCTCTGCAATATCGTATCCTTTCATAAATATCTGCGAAACCATTTCATTATCGAACACAAAATCGTCATTATCAGCCATATAGTTGATATCACGCAATACTTCCGATGAAAAAGTGCGGTAGCCGGTGTGGTATTCACTCAGCTTCTGACCAATCAGGATGTTTTGTGTCAATGTTAAGAAACGATTAAATATGTACTTATACATTGGCATTCCCCCTTTCAGGGCGCCTTTTCCCAGGATCCTGGACCCGAATACCACCGGGTACACATCGTTGGCAATAATACTGCACATGGCGGTAATGAGCTTTGGTGTATACTGATAATCGGGATGCAGCATCACCACAATATCAGCTCCGAGGTCCAGCGCTTTGTTGTAGCAGGATTTCTGGTTACCTCCATAACCTTTGTTGTTATCGTGACGTATCAGGTGCTGAATCCCCAGCCGCCTGCCGACTTCAAGGGTATCGTCTCTGCTGGCATCATCTACCAGTACTACATCATCAACTATGTCAAAAGGGATTTCCCGGAATGTTTTTTCCAGCGTAAGTGCTGCGTTGTAGGCCGGTAATACAACCACGATCTTTTTGTTATTAAGCATGAAAGTGGATCAAATTTGGCAGCAAAGGTAACTCACCTGCTGATAATTCAAAATATCTCCCGGAAATGCATTCCGGACACCACCTATCATGATTTAATTTTAACTGTTATTAATTATTTATCTTTGCCTGATGATGTTTTTGGCATCATATTTTCTTAAATTTTTGTTAACAAAAAGCAAAAACAACATGTTAAAACACCTACCAACGGAAATGAGGCATGATAAACGCTTGACCTGCAAGCCCGATGAGTCATTACCGTTAGTACACCTGGCTCAAAAGTTTCTGACCACCAGATGGATTAAAGTGCTACCAGCCCCACTTGTTTTACTTTTTACTTTCCAGACAGCCTATGCACAGGACCCGGAACTGAAAAGCACCACGTCTCCTGTTATCAGAACCCAGGATACCACCATCCGCAAACTGCTGGAAGACGTACAACGGATCACCGACAATGACAAACAAAACTCTACCGCTATACAGGCCCTGTTACAGGGAAAGGAAATAGATAATATCACGAAGTATGAGCTGATAAAAAATAATATCATCAATGCCAGTGAAACCTATTATCTGCTGAATAAGAAAATTATCGATCTGAAGTCACGTACCACTACCAATAACCTCGATGTTTTCATCACCTCGCTGAATAACCCGGAAAGTAAAGCGCTGGGCTTTTCTCTGAGCGACCGCATTGTAGAACTGGTAGAAAAGATCATCCTGAAAAACAAAGGAGATAAAGGAGAAAAGAATTCCAAAATTGTTGAGTCTACCAAGTCGATCATCAACAGTCCTATCTTCCAGAGCTTTACCTCCCTCACTCCCCCGCTGGCAATTGCCAACTCAGTGATGAACTTCCTGCACAGCGTGAGTGTGAATAACAAACAGATCAATCAGAAGTCATTACAGGATTTTGAAAAAGAGCTGAATAAATATGTGGTGTATTACACCGCATTAAATGATGCCAACCAGAAATTTGAATATGGCCTGAACTTCAATAAAGATCAACTAAGCCTGTTACAGGATAACCTGTTTGATCATCTTTCATTTACCGCCACTTCTCTCAAATTTCCTGCTCCGCAGAAAGGGAATCAGGGTTTGAGCCAAACGATGAATGAATACTTTTTTGATTTTAAGAAAGAAAAAGTAGTGGATTACTTCGCTAAACTGGAAGAGAAATATACCAAAGGCAAACGGATCGACTATGAATCCCTGCTGCGCGAAAACTCTTCCCTGAAAGAAGTAAATAACCAGCTGGAAGACCTGGTATTACAAACCAAACGATTTGAAAATCTTTACAACGAATATTTCACTTTACTGGACTCTTACTATACCAAAGTAAACAACTCGCTGAAAATTGCTCAGGATAATGGTCTTGCCGACAAAAGCATCATCGATGCCAAACAGGCGGAGTTCAGGAACCTGAAAACAGAAGCAGTGGGCGAAATCCAGGCGTCTATCAATATACGGGAACTGTACAGCAATACAGAAAAAATCAAATACCGTTACAGGATATTCTAGTTAAACATATTAATATAAAAGCAACAGGCGGTAGTGAAGGATTTCACTACCGCCTGTTGCTTTTATAGGATTTAACGTCTTCCTATAGATTTTATTTATACCTTTACGCCACAATCTTAGAGGAAATGACGACAGTTCAATTGGAGTACATTGTTGCGGTAGATACCTACAGAAGTTTTGTAGTAGCAGCAGAGAAATGCTTTGTAACCCAGCCAACACTGAGCATGCAGATTCAGAAGCTGGAAGATGAATTAGGCATTAAACTGTTTGATCGCAGCAAATTACCGGTAGTCCCTACAGAAATAGGCGTATCCGTGGTTGCCCAGGCCAGGATCATTATTAAGGAAAATGCCCGCATCCGCGAGATTATAGCAGACCAGAAAAAGGAAGTACAGGGCAACCTGAAAGTAGGCATCATTCCTACCCTGGCGCCTTACCTGCTTCCGCGTATCCTGACCGGGTTCATGAAAAAATATCCGAAGGTACGGCTGGAGATATGGGAATATCCTACCGAACAAATTATGCAGCAACTAAAACAGGAACTGCTGGATTGTGGTTTGCTGGCTACTCCCCTGCATAACCCTCACCTGGAAGAACATCCTTTGTTTTATGAGTCCTTTGTGGTGTATACCGCTAAAAGCAATGCTTTATACGAGAAAAAAATTGTGAAAGCAGACGAGCTGGATATCAAAGATGTGTGGCTGCTCAACGAAGGACATTGCATGCGCAACCAGGTGCTGAATATCTGTAAAGATAAATTCACAATGGGCGATAATAAGAACCTCGAATATAATACCGGTAGTGTGGAAACACTGAAAAGAATGGTAGACCTCAATGAAGGCTATACGATTTTACCGGAGCTGTCGCTGCAGGACCTTTCCTCCCGGCAGCTGAATATGGTGCGCTATTTCAAGGCGCCCGAACCGGTGAGGGAGATCAGCCTGGTAACACATCGTCACTTTATTAAACAGGCGTTGATAGAAGCCTTCAAAAAAGAGATCCTGGCACATGTGCCGGAGAAGATGAAGGTGCAGAAAAATAAGAAGGTAATTGAAATTATAACGGCATAACGGAAGATATAAAGAAAACGGGCTGGTAATAATACATTACCAGCCCGTTGCTTTTTAAAGAGATTTATGCTTTCGCCGGTGTATAATACTTCATTGCTTCCGGCATCAGCTGTTGTAATTTTTGTACGCGGGTAGCGTCGCTGGGGTGTGTACTCAGGAGTTCAGGTGGCTTCTGACCTTTGCTCATGTTAGCCATACGTTGCCAGAAAGGAATTGATTCCTGTGGATTGTAACCGGCCATTGCCATGAATATTACACCCAGGTGATCGGCTTCCAGCTCATTACCGCGGGAAAAGGCAAGCGTACCTAAGTTACCGCCTATACCAAATGCCTGGTTGAAGAGGTTTACGGCAGTAGGATTCTTATTCAGCGCCACAGCGCCTGCTACCTGGATCCCCTGCATTACCAGTCCCTGGCTCATACGTTCGTTACCATGACGGGCAATCGCATGTGCTATTTCATGGCCCATTACACAGGCAAGTGCAGTTTCATTCTGGGTTACCGGTAACAAACCGGTATACACCACTACTTTACCGCCAGGCATACACCAGGCATTTACTTCTTTACTATCTACGAGGTTAAATTCCCATTTATAGCTGGATATTTCATTCCCCATATTATTCTGGTTCATGTACCTGGTAACGGCAGACGCAATGCGCTGGCCCACTCTTCTTACCATTTCGGCGTCTTTACTGGTAGTTTGCGCCACTACTTTGTTTTCAGACAAAAACGACTGGTATTGTTGCACAGCCATTGATTGCATAGTGCTTTCAGGAACGAGGTTCAGCTGACTACGGCCGGTGATGGGTACACGCGAACAGGCCGCCAATGCGAGGCTTGCAGTAAAGAATAAAACATACTTTTTCATGGGAGCATCAATTTAAATATGCGGAAACGCACAATGCAAAAAGCAAAAAGCATGCACATTTTTATGGCTGTCGCTTTTTGCTTCCTGCTTTAGTATATAACTATAACTAGTTCTTGTCTTTTCTGTTCTTAAACAGCGGAACTTTACTTTCCACACCTTTCAGCAGCCGCGTAATATTCTTCTGGTGGGTTAATACCACCATTAAAGCTACAGCAATAGCAAATATGCGATAGAAAATTTCCGGTTCATTGAAGATATAGAGGATAAGTATCGGGAAAGCGATACTGGCAATGATAGAACTGAGAGAAACGTATCTGGTTAAAAAAAGGATCATTAAAAATACGCCTACGCAGCACAGCGCTACCAGCGGCTGGATGGCAAGCACCAGTCCGAACAGGGTAGCAATTCCTTTACCGCCCTTGAAGTTTGCCCAGATAGGGAATATATGACCTACCACTGCAGCGAGCCCCAGACCGATCTGGAGATTCACGAGTTGTGTAAGATGCTCAGGATCAAGATAATAGGGAGCCAGATAAGCTAAACGTACAGCCAACACGCCTTTCAGCATGTCTACTACCATTACAAAAGTACCCGCTTTAGGCCCCAGCACCCTGAAAGTATTGGTAGCACCGGCATTGCCGCTGCCATACTCCCGGATATCCATACCAAAAACGCCTTTACTCACCCAAACAGCTGTAGGAACAGATCCTATCAGATAAGCACAAATAAGCAATAAAATTTCTATCATCACTACAAGTTAGGAATGCTAAGATAACAAATTCTGTGTTAAAATAGAGAGAATATTAGAAAAGATTGTAACACAAAAGTTGGATTATCAACACTATTTATATGTAACTTTTAATCTATTTTGTTGAGGGTACATAAAACTGAAGCGCCAGCCAGTTATCTTTTTCTATCCTTCCCTCCATGATAAAACCTGTTGAAACCGCGGCCGCTGCAATGTTTTCTTCGTCGGTTGGTAAGATCCCGCTCAATAGTAATTTGCCCCCCGGCACTAATAAATGCCGCATATCTCCCATAAATTTCAGTAAAATGTTATAGTTGATATTTGCCAGCAATATATCATATTTTCCGGTAATTGCATCAAGGTTGTCTGCCTGCCATACTTTTACCTTGTTCATGCCGTTGGCAGTAAGGTTTTCCAGCGTATTATTCACGGACCATTCGTCGTAGTCAATGGCATCCACCGTATCAGCTCCCATCATTTCCGCCAGGATGGCGAGAATACCGGTTCCTGTACCAAAATCAAATACCTTCTTCCCCTTAAAGTCCAGTGGCTCCATGAGCTTTATCATGGAAGCAGTAGTAGCATGATGCCCGGTACCAAAAGCCATTTTAGGGGTAATAATAATTTCATATGCGGGTTGCGGATCAAACGGCGGGTGAAACTCCGCCCGGATACCGCAAAAGCTATCTACCTGCACCGGCTGGAAATTGCTCTCCCACAGGGCGTTCCAGTTAACCGGTAAAATCGTTTCTTTCGTATAGGTAACCCCGTGGGCTTCCAGTTGCTGCTGTAGCGCCGCCTCGTCGAAATCAGCGGCGGGGATATAGGCAATAAGTGTGTCCGGCTGTTCTTCAAACCCTTCGTATTTCAGCTCAGATAACTGGGCAATCAGCAGGTCTGTTTGTTCGGCGCCGGCCCGCATGGTAATAGCAATGTAAGACATAGGCCGCAAATATAGCCATTAGTGTCTAGCTTTCAGTCTTTTGCCCCTGTATCTGCCGCTAAAATCATCTCCAGATATTAAAAATCATTATATTTGATTTATAAATCATATCAACTATCCTATGAAAGCACTGTTCCTCCTGCTGACCGGCGTGGCGTTGTCCCTGTCGGGCATGGCCCAGGTAATTAAAGTACGGCCACCAGAACCTATTATGGATTCCATCATTTACCAGACTGAAAATGTAACGCTGATCTTCGACCGGAAGCATCTCACGGAATACATGACGGGCATGGATTCTACCCTCCGCAACAGTAAATACAGTAACAAGGTATTTAACAGCGTACAGTTTGCACACCTGAATGCCATTGATATGGGCAACCATTTCCGAAAGGCTTATTGCTACCTGGAAGATACTGCCAACAAGGATTTTAGTTACAGCACCGGTAAAATGAATATGTTATGGGCAGAAGATGGCGGTATTATGCTTCCCTATGTGGAAGAAATAATGCCGGATCTGCTGGCCGGCGGGGAAGTAAGGGTGATAGACAGAAGTACCAAAGCGATACAACCGGCTTACAAGATGATTGCCGAACCGGTAGATGGTAATAATTACCGGGTGGTCCGCCTGAACAGCGGCCGGGAAATATTCAGGGAAAGTACTTTCCGTGTAGAGCAGCTTACGAGGAGATAAAAACGGATCCATCATAAAAAGAGAAAGCAGCCACCTGGGTGACTGCTTTCTTTTGTATTTAATTCCAGTTATCTGCTAGCTATAACAGCGCCTATTCGGCATCAAAGGTAGGCTCCTGAGGTTTTTCAGGACCGGCGTTGTAATTTCCGCCACCACGGTTACCGTCGCGGTTGAAATCACGTCTGTCGCCGCCACCGCGTCTGTCATCACCGCCACGTCTGTCGTCACGGGGACCACGTCTGTCGCCACGATCACCGCCGCGGTCTCCACGATCGCCACGATCACGGAAGTCGCCTCTGTCGCCACGCTCTTCACGTTCTGGCCTTTCCACATAACCTTCCGGTTTAGGCATGAGCACTTTGCGGCTCAGCTTAAACTTACCGGTTTTAGGATCGGTACCAGTCAGTTTTACTTTTACTTTTTCGCCTTCTGTCAGCACACCTTCCATTGTTTCCAGGCGTTTCCAGGAAACTTCAGAGATGTGGAGCAAGCCTTGTTTACCAGGCATGAACTCAACGAAAGCACCATAAGGCATGATGGATTTTACAACGGATTCATATACTTCACCTACTTCAGGTATCGCAATGATTCCTTTCACCCATGCAACTGCTTTATCAAGACTTTCTTTCTGAGAAGAGAAGATACTAACTTCACCGGTTTCACCAACTTCTTCGATGTTGATGGTAGTACCGGTTTCCCGTTGGATCTCCTGTATAATTTTACCACCGGGTCCGATTACAGCGCCGATAAATTCACGGTCGATGATGATCTTCTCCATGCGTGGTGCATGTGGTTTTGGTTCAGGACGTGCAGCAGGCATTGCTTCGTACATGGCTTCCACAATATGCAGACGGCCTTTCTTAGCCTGAGCCAGTGCGGAGCGCATTACATCCATGCTTAAACCATCCACTTTAATATCCATCTGGATACCCACAATACCATCGCGGGTACCGGTTACTTTAAAGTCCATATCACCCAGGTGATCTTCATCACCGAGGATGTCGGTTAATACTGCCCATTTGCCATCGGATGCGCGGGAGATAAGACCCATTGCCACACCGGAAACGTGTTTAGGCAGGGGCACACCAGCGTCCATCAGTGCCAGTGAACCGGCACATACGGTAGCCATAGAGGAAGAACCGTTTGATTCGAGGATATCAGAAACCACCCTTACTGTGTAAGCGTAGTCGCTGCCTGGCATCATTTGCTTCAGTGAGCGCATCGCCAGGTTACCATGTCCTACTTCACGACGGCCGGGACCGCGCATCATTTTCACTTCACCTGTAGAGAATGGAGGGAAATTGTAGTGCAGGATAAATTTGGAATAGTTGGAAACGGCTGCGCTTTCGATCAGCAGTTCATCTTCCGGAGTACCCAGTGTAACGGTAGTCAGCGACTGTGTTTCACCACGGGTAAACAGGGCGGAACCGTGAGGAGAAGGCAGGATATCTGTTTCCATAGCCAGCGGACGAACCTGATCCAGCGCACGGCCATCCAGACGAACGGATTCATCCAGGATCATGTTGCGGATCACTTCTTTTTCCAGGTCATGCAGGTATTCTTTTACCAGTGGCTGGTCTTCTTCCGGTAATTCGCCCAGGTGTTCTTTCAGTTCGGTGCCGATGGCAGCAAACGCATCGCTGCGATCGTGCTTGGCTGAAGCTGACTTGGCTACCTGGTAAATTTTATCTTTTGCAAAAGCTTCTACTTTTGCTTTCAGTTCTTCGTTCTGATGAGGTTGTGCGTATTCACGTTTGCCGGTTACACCTTTCAGGTCACGCAGTTCTTCCTGTGCTTTTACCTGCACCTTGATCGCAGCGTGTGCTGCTTCAATAGCGAGGATCAGATCTTCTTCCTGGCACTCTTTACTTTCACCTTCCACCATCATGATGTTCTTGTCGGTAGCACCGATGATGAAATCCATGTCGGCTTTAGCCAGTTCAGTACGGTTAGGGTTGATCACGAGTTTGCCATCAATGCGCGCTACGCGGCACTCAGAAATAATTTCCTGGATGGGAACGTCGGATACAGCCAGTGCAGCAGATGCAGCCAGACAGGCCAGTGCATCGGGCATTACTTCGGGATCAGATGAAATCAGGGACACCAGTACCTGAACTTCACATAAATAATTGTCGGGGAACAGGGGACGCAGAGCGCGGTCAATCAAACGGGAAATAAGTACCTCGGAATCAGACAACCGGCCTTCACGCTTGAAAAAGGAACCCGGGATACGGCCTGCGGATGCAAACTTTTCCTGGTAATCAACTGTAAGGGGGAAGAAAGACTGGCCTGGTTTGGGTTCTTTATTTGCTACCACGGTGGCCAGCAATATTGAATTCCCTAAACGCACCGTAACGGCACCGTCAGCCTGACGGGCCAACTTGCCGGTTTCGATGGTCACCATACGACCGTCTCCTATATCGAATTTCACTGAAATAGGTGTCAGATTCATAATAAAGTGAGGATTAAAAATAAAGTTATTCTTTTTTGATCGCTAAAGAACAACAAAAGGTATACATACAAAAAAACTATTCCCAACCATATAAGTTGGGAATAGCGCTATAATTAAGTCATGGTTATTTCCTGATACCTAACTTCTCGATGAGGGCACGGTAGCCTGTGAGGTTGGTTTTAGATAAATAGGAAAGCAAACGCTTTCTCTGGCCAACCATCTTCATCAAACCACGGTGGGTAGAAAAATCTTTTTTGTTTTGTTTCAGGTGACCGGAAATGCTGTTGATACGCTCAGTCAGCAGTGCGATTTGTGCTTCCACAGAGCCTGTATTTTTTTCGCTTCCACCAAATTCCTTAAAAATATTGGCTTTCTTTTCAACAGTTAAGTAAGACATCTTTAAAAATAATAAGTAATAATAATGTTTTTTGTCGCTATTTTTCCGGTGCAAAGGTAATTTAAAAAATAGGAATTACCAATTAACCGGAAATTAATAATAAATGAGGGATAATGTACATCTGTAAGATTTTCTTTCTCAACAACTCCTAAGAAGAGAAATTCACAGCTGCATTATCCGTTACATGCCCGTTTTCTGTACGCAGTACTCTCGACGGGAATTTCTGTAATACAATGTAATCGTGTGTGGCCATCACTATGGCGGTTCCTTCGCGGCAGATACGGAATAACAGCTGCATAATACCATCGGAAGTTTCCGGATCCAGGTTACCCGTAGGCTCATCCGCCAGGATCAGTTTTGGCGAATTCAGCATAGCACGGGCAATATCCACACGCTGCTGCTCTCCTCCCGATAACTCATACGGCATCTTAAAGCCTTTGGTACCCAACCCCACTTTTTCCAGTACATCCGTGATCTTATTCTCCATTTCCTTTGGATCCTGCCAACCGGTTGCCCGGAGCGCAAATTTCAGGTTATCATGCACGTTGCGGTCGGTTAATAACTGAAAATCCTGGAATACCACACCCAGATTCCGGCGAAGATACGGCACTTTTTTCCAATCCATCTTCTTGAGATCAAAACCCACTACCTGTCCTGTGCCATCATTTAAAGGTAAATCGCCATACAATGTCTTTAACAAACTGGATTTCCCGGTACCGGTTTTACCAATGAGATATACAAATTCACCCTTATTCACCGTGATGTTCACATCAGATAATATCAATGAATGGCCCTGGTATATACTGGCGTTTGTTAATTGTATGATAGGTTGTTCAGGCGTCATGTCCTTTCTGTTTTTTACGGTCTGTGCGGACAAAAATAACTAATTAAAAAATAACTCGTTGTGATAATATGTCAAATATCCATCTCTTTAAAACTAAAAAAATAGTTGTCGAACTAAACAATTAGTTTTAACTTGGTTTTATAAACGAGCTATATGAAACAACTCACCAAAGCAGAAGAACAGATCATGCAGGCACTCTGGGAAACAGGACCCGCCTTCGTGAAAGATATAATAGAAGTAATGCCGGAACCAAAACCACATTACAATACCGTATCTACCCTCGTGAAAATCCTGATTGAAAAAGGATTTGTTGACTTCAAAGCCTACGGTAAATCACACCAGTATTTTGCCCTTGTTACCAAAGACGCTTACAGCCACAAAACGGTCAACAATATTGTAAAAGGCTATTTCGACGGCTCCTTCAGCAACATGGTTTCTTTTTTTGTGAAAGAGAAAGAACTAAGTATCGCGGAACTGGAGAAACTGGTACAAAAAATTAAAGCAGCCCAAAAACCTTAACCATGACAGTTCTGCTCACCTATCTCTCTAAAGTGATCATCTGTTCTGCCGTTTTATACGGCTACTATTATATTGCCCTGCGTAATAACCGCTTCCATCAATGGAACCGGTACTACCTGGTACTCATCACCCTGATTTCCCTGCTCACACCACTCCTGAAGATTCCACTGCCGGGTCAGGCAACCGAATCCTCCGCAGTATTATCTTATACCGCGCGTATTGTTAATATCCGCGAAACCGTGATATCAGCCAGCCCGGGGATTAGCTCCGGCACTGTGCTTAACACATTATACATCGCGGTGATAGGGTTGCTGCTGACAAGAACGGTGATCAGTCTTTTCCGGATCAAAAACCTGATCCGCCGCAGCCAGGTACAGGAAATTCCTCCTTACCGGTTTGTAAAAAACAAGGATATCAAAGCACCCTTCTCTTTCTTCAGCTATATTTTCTGGGATCATCAAACTTCACTGAATTCGCCCGAAGGGCAACAGATCTTCAAACATGAACTGGTACACCTGCAGGAGAAACACAGCACAGATAAACTGTTCATGGAACTGGTAACGGCCGTGTGCTGGATCAATCCCTTCTTTCACCTGATAAAAAGGGAACTGGCGCTGGTGCATGAATTCCTGGCCGATAAAAAAGCAGCCGGGGAAGAAATAGCCGGCTACGCCCAAACCATCCTCCAGATGGCCTTTCAAAGCAAACAATTCAGTATTACGAACGACTTTTTCCATCCGCCAATAAAAAGAAGAATTCTTATGCTGACACAATTCCACACCCCCAGGTTCAGTTACCTGCGACGCATCATGGTGCTGCCACTGGCTGCATTCATTTTCTGCTCCCTTGCATTTGTGGCCGATAAGCGTCCGTCCGCCATTCCGGCGCTTACCGCCACTAACACCGTTGTATCCACCCCCTCAGCGGTACCCGCGGCCAACCTTGCAATGGATACCACACCTGTGAAGAAGGTGAACAAAACGAAAGACAACGTTTACACTTTTGTAGAGCAGCCCCCTTCTTTCCCGGGTGGTGAGGAAGCGCTGGCAAAATATCTTTCCAGGAACATCCGGTATCCAAAAACTGCACAGGAAAAAAATATATCCGGTACCGTGTTCGTAAGTTATGTGGTAAACGAAGAAGGTAATATCACGGATGTTCGCCTCCTGGGAAAAAATCCGGGCTTTGGTCTTGCTGAAGAAGCCATCCGCGTAGTAAAGGAAATGCCGCAGTGGGTACCTGGAAAACACCAGGGAAAAACGGTATCTGTACAGTTTAACCTGCCCATCCGCTTCATGCTGGATACCGGGAAACAGGCGCCCAAACCCGGTGGTCAAACCGTGAACTTCCCGCCACCGAACAATAATAATAACGAAGTATTCACCTTCGTTGAACATCCACCGAAATTTCCAGGCGGTGAGAACGCGCTCGGACTATATCTCAATAAAAACATCCGTTACCCGGAAGAGGCACAGAAAGCCAAAATAGGCGGTACCACTTTTGTGCAGTTTGTTGTGGATGCAGATGGCAGCATCCGTGATGTGAAAACAATAGGTGCAAAGAAAGGCTACGGCCTTGAAGATGAAGCGATAAGAGTAGTCAAAGCCATGCCGAAATGGGAGCCAGGCGTGCAAAACGAACACCAGGTAGCTGTGCAGTTTAATCTTCCTATCAGGTTTAGTTTACAAAACTAACACAACTATAAACAATCAATGAAGAAAGGCCACCGGTTAAAACGGTGGCCTTTCTTATTAAAATACGGTTATTACTTCTCCGATACGTCTTGGATACTTCTTGGATACTTAGGACTCGTGTATGTGTCGTATTCCCTATACAGTTCCTATACAGTCCCTATACACTCCCTATACTGTTCCTATACTGTTCCCATACACTCACCATACACTCACAATACACTCCCCATACACTCCCCATACACTATGAATAAAAAATCCTGCCCACTTTGCCGGTGAACAGGATACTTTTTTAACACTATCTTCCTAATACACAAAAGTACCGGCCGGCGCTTTCACCGTCACTTTCTTTTCTTCAGCGGCCTCTACCCTGCCTATAATCTGTGCATCGATATTAAAGCTTTTGGAAATGCTGATAATGTCGGCGGCTATTGCTTCCGGCACATACAGTTCCATCCTGTGGCCCATGTTAAATACCTGGTACATTTCCTTCCAGGGGGTACCGGACTGCTCCTGGATAAGACTGAACAACGGAGGTACCGGGAACAGGTTATCCTTGATCACGTGCAGTTTCTCGATAAAATGCAGCACTTTGGTTTGAGCGCCGCCACTGCAATGCACCATCCCATGAATCTGCGGACGGAATTGCTCCAGCACTTTTTTGATCACCGGTGCATAGGTGCGGGTGGGCGACAATACCAGCTTGCCTGCATCCACGGCGCCAAAGCCCGGAATATCTATTTTATCTGTCAGCGATTTTTTACCACTGAATACCAGTTCATAAGGAATATTGGGATCAAAGCTTTCGGGGTATTTCTCCGCAATAGCTTTGCTGAATACATCGTGACGGGCACTGGTAAGACCATTGCTACCCATACCGCCGTTATATTCTGTTTCGTAAGTGGCCTGACCGTACGATGCCAGTCCCACTACCACATCTCCCGCCTGGATACGATCATTGGAGATCACATCTTCGCGTTTCATGCGGCAGGTAACAGTGGAATCCACGATGATAGTACGTACCAGGTCGCCCACATCGGCGGTTTCCCCACCGGTGGAATAAATACTGATACCGTGGTTCCGCAGTTCTGCCAGGATTTCTTCCGTGCCATTGATGATGGCGGCAATTACTTCACCCGGCAGCAATTGTTTGTTGCGGCCAATGGTGGAAGAAAGGAGGATATTATCTGTAGCGCCCACACAAAGCAGGTCGTCCATGTTCATGATAATTGCATCCTGGGCTATGCCTTTCCAAACGCCCAGATCACCGGTTTCTTTCCAATAAATATAAGCCAGGGAAGATTTGGTGCCGGCGCCATCTGCGTGCATGATATTGCAATAGGCTTCATCGCCCCCTAAAATATCGGGTACAATTTTGCAGAATGCCTTGGGGAAAAGACCCTTATCAATGTTTTTAATGGCATTATGCACATCTTCCTTACCTGCTGAAACACCACGTTTGGCGTAAATATTATTATCCACCGGGAAATAAATAAATATGTAAATAAAAAATAAACTAAATAAAGATGCTCTTCAGGCTGCAAAAGTAACAGATTCCATGCAGAATGCCCGCCGAATGTGTTAGATTTGCACGGCGATTTTGATAGTTATTGATTTATATGCAGGTTCACAGGGACTTAGACCATTTACCGGAATTCCGTAATGCTATTATCACGATAGGCACTTTCGACGGAGTACATGCAGGCCACCGCTTCATTATTGAACAATTGGAGCAGGCTGCCGATACCTGCGGTGGAGAAACCGTGATCATTACCTTTGATCCGCATCCGCGGGAAGTATTACAACCCAAACCTAATAACATCCGGCTGCTGACTACCCTGCCTGAAAAAATTGCCTTGCTGGAACGTGCCGGTATCGATCACCTGGTAGTAGTACCTTTTACCAAAGAATTTTCTGAGATGCCCGCCCGCAGTTACCTGGAAGACTTCCTGGTAGCGCGCTTCAAGCCGCATACCATTATCATAGGTTACGACCACCGGTTTGGTCATAACCGGGAAGGCGGATTGGAACTGCTGGAAGCAGAACAGCAGCAGTATGGTTTTACCCTGATAGAAATTCCGCAACAGGTAGTGCATGATCTTACAGTGAGTTCTACCAAAATCCGCAAAAGCCTGCAGGAAGGCGGTATCCGGCTCGCCAATGAATTACTGGACTACACTTATTTCTTAACCGGCACTGTGGTGCATGGCGATAAAATGGGCCGGCAGCTGGGTTATCCAACCGCCAATCTGCACCTGACAGATGAAAGAAAGCTGATTCCTGCTGAAGGGATTTATGCCGTAAATGCGCAACTCAGCGGTCGCAGTGAATTATTACCCGCCGTTATGAGCATCGGCTTCCGCCCTACTTTCAATGGCACTGATCTGCGCCTGGAAGTACACATCTTTGATTTTAAGGAAGATATTTACGGACAGGAATTGACCGTTCACTTTGTAGAATACATCCGCTCCAACCTGAAATTTGACAATATAGATGCCCTGATAGTGCAGATGGATAAAGATTCTGCCCAAGCGAAGGAGATCCTGGCGAAGATTTAGAATTCTTCTCCCAGCAGCTCCGTCTTTTCTTCTTTCTTTTTAGGAGGTTTCATTAAACGGACCCCACGCCAGAGGAAAAAAGCAGAAGCGATCACATAAAAGCACATCACCAATGCGGTGTTGGTGCTCATTCTAAAATCCACACCGATGCTTCCCTTATGAATAGTAATAATATTCATCAGCACAATCAGCGCACAGAAACTACTTAAGCAGAAACACAGCAAGCCAAACAGCAACCTGAATATCTTTTTTACCCCAATAGCCATAGAAATAATTAATTCATCACCTTATACATCAGTTCTTTCATCAGTTCCCCGTCTTCCACACCACTATCGTTAATGCCTATACTCCGCAGGTTATATTGATGTAACAGCAAGATAGCTTTTTCGGTTCCTTCGGGTCCGTACTGACGGGCAGCGTTCATATAGTCCTTTACAAAAAAAGGATGTACACCCAGCGCAGTGGCTACTTCCTTCTCTCCTCCTTTTATGCTGAAAATGAGGTTTACTTTTGCGAAGAAATTATACAATGCCGGCAGTGTCATCTGGATAGGCGCTGCTTTGGGATTGGCGGCAAAGTAAGAGATGATGCGGAATACTTTGGCCGTATTTTTCTGTCCCAGGGCGTTTTGCAATTCAAATACGTTGTATTCTTTGCTGATGCCCACATACTTTTCAATATCCCCTTCATCAATCTTTTTCTGGGCCGGGAGGTTTACCAGCAGCTTATCTATTTCATTGGAGATACGCGACAGGTCATTACCGATATGGTCTACCAGGAGGATAGCCGCTTTTTGTGAGATGGCCAGTCCGCGGCTGCTCACATAGCTTTCCACCCAGGTGGGGAGCTGGTTATCATATAATTTTTTGGTAGACAGGAGTACGCCTTTTTCCTTTATGAGCTTCGCCATTTTACTCCTGCCATCTATTTTGCCCTGTTTATGCGCCACTACAAACACGGTGGAGGTAAGCGGGTTATCGATATAGGTTTCCAGTTTCAGGAGGTCGCGCATGGCCTGGGCTTCTTTGAGGAGTACCACCTGTCTTTCCGCAAACATCGGGTACCTGCGGCAGGCGTTGATCACCTGGCTCCAGTCGGTATCTTTTCCATAAAGGACGGTGAGGTTGAAGCCTCTTTCTGATTCAGGCAGCAGTTCATGCTCTGCATAGCTGGTAACCTGGTCAATAAAAAAGTCTTCATCTCCTTCCAGCCAGTATAATGATTTGAATTTCTGTTGCTTCCAATCCCTGATGATATCCTGGTACTCCATTACTAGAATGCTTTTCGTCTTTTTAAGACTATTTTTTTACGATGATAATATCTTCCTGTGTCAATGCCGGTAAACGTTTGAATTTCAGCAGCAGCTGTGCTACCGCCAGTACATCCTTCTGGCAGTAGGCGGCAATACGTTCCAGGTCTCTTTCCTCCCAGTATACCTTGCCTACCATGCTGCCGTCTATATCGTCTTTGGGCGTATCAATACCCATTACGGCGGTCAGGAGTTTCAGGGAAATATAATGTTTAAAGTCCCCGAAGCGCCACAGTTGCAGGGTATCGAGCATGGGAATTTCCCAGGGTTTAAATCCGTGCAGCTGTAAAGGCTGTGGCAAAGATAACTGATGGATAACAGACCTCCTGCAAATAAAAGGAATATCAAATTCTTTGATGTTATGCCCGGCAAACTGGAACCGGGGGTATTTCGCATAGAATTTATTGATTAATTCTAAAAATCCTGACAGCACAACTGCTTCATCATCATCATAAAACGATTTCAGCCTTAGCTGGTACCTGTTATTTTCGAGACTGAAGAAGCCTACCGAAATACACACAATTTTCCCAAATTCAGCGTAGATGCCAGCCCTGTCAGCGTATGCTGAATCTTCATTTCCCGAAACTGGCGCAGTTTTTGCAATTTTCTCCCGCCAGAGCTGTTGCATGTCTTCAGATAAGTGCTCTATAGATGGAGCCGCCGGTGTTGTTTCTATGTCCAACAGTAATAATTGATCTAATGCAATATTTGGAAGCACGATTGAAAAACAGTTTTATAGCTATTTATAAAATATGAATATTATAAGTACTTTTGAATAACAATTTTTAACCATATAACAATAAACATAAAACTCACAACTATGACGGAGAACACTTTTAATTCACCTGCACCGGGATCACCCGGACCAGAAAAACCACGTAGCCGGAACGGTCTAATTTACGGTATTTTAATTGCAGCATTAGCGGGTACCTGGATATATATGTTGTACGATAAAAATAAATCCAATGAGCAAATCGTTCAAAAAAGTACCCAGATAGATTCGATTTCTTCTTCCCGTGATGCACTGCAACAGGAATACAATGCAGCCAATGCCCGCCTGGATGATCTGGTTTCGCAGAACACCCGGATGGACAGCCTGGTTAAAACAAAAGATAAAGAAATACAGGATATGAAAGCCAGGATCTCCAGCATCCTGACCAATAAAAATGCTACGCAGGCACAGCTGGCGGAAGCCCGTCGCCTGATTGAGCAGCTGAAATCCAATATTGAAGGTTACTCAGAAACTATTGAACGCCTTGAAGGTGAAAAAATAGTGCTGGCAGGTGAAAGAGATTATGCACGTAAAGAGCGCGACTCTGTGTCTACTGTGAAGGATAGTCTTAACAAGAAAGTAGACCTGGGTTCCGTACTGCACGCATCCAACATTAAACTGTTACCGATCCGTGTAAAGAACAACGGTAAAGAAGTGGAAACCAGCAAAGCAAAACGCGCAGATATGATGCGGGTTATCTTTGACCTGGACGACAACCGCATTGCACCAACCGGTGACAAAGAAATTTTTGTAGCCATCACTGCTCCCGATGGAGCTCCTCTGGCTGTAGAAGCGCTGGGTTCCGGCCGTTTCACACTGGAAGATGGTACCGAGAAATTATATACTGCTAAGAAAACAGTTGCTTACACTACTGGTCAGAAACAAACAGTAAGTATGGACTGGAAACAGAACTCCGATTTCAAAGTAGGCGATTATGCTGTTGAAATCTATCACAATGGTTTCAAAATCGGACAAGGTAAAGTAACATTGAAAAAAGGCGGCTTGTTTTAGTAGCAATCAGCTTTACTGATAAAGGCAATGGCCGGAGTGAAAGTATGTTCTTTCGCTCCGGCCATTCGCATTTATAGCGGTTTTATAGCGGGTTCATGGTGTTTTTTTCGCTTATCTGATTTGTTAATGATTAGTTATTGCCAAAAAGATATATATAAAAATAAAATTAAATTAACGTTCTTTGCTTCACAATTAAAGATAGCCGGAGGCCACTGCACTCCCTTGACCAATGCTTAAGAAGAGAATGTGACAGGCATATAATGCCGGTTTAGCCCGTGTTTACAATTAAGGAGATTGATTTCAGCAGCTTGTTATCCCTGAAGTCAACGCCCTTTATTTGACAGAAAACGGTCCCAGATAATTCGCTTCTTGACATCGTCTCTTGTGCACCTTTTGTTATTATCGGATAAGATAAGAAGCCCAATTAAAACTGAAGCATGGAAGACATGAATAAAATAGTGTACGTTGTAGATGACGATGAAATATTTCATTTCATCATCAAAAAAATGTTGGGGCACCAAAGCGATCACCTGGTAGTTACCTCTTTTCTCTGTGCAGAAGAGGCCCTGGAGCAGCTTTCCAGTACCCCTCAGCCTACCTTACCCTCTCTTATCATTCTTGATATGAATATGCAGCGAATGAATGGCTGGGATTTTATTGAGGCATACAGAGGATTGAAAACTTCTCTTAAAAGTACCATCCCGATTATTATGTGCTCCTCCTCTGTGGATGTACGAGATATGCAAAAAGTGCAGCATACGCCGGAGCTGATGGCGTACATTACAAAACCGCTCGATAAGAATAAACTGAAAGTAATAGAGGAGTATCTGTAAGATATAAAAACACCATTAAAAAAGAAGCGAATGATCGGTTGATCATTCGCTTCTTTTATTTTCAGCTATTTATCTTTTACGCTAAAACCGCGCTGCCGTACATTTCTTCACGCAGTGCTTTCACACGTTCATCGGCCAGGTACTCATCAAAGGTCATCAGCCTGTCGATGATGCCTTTAGGCGTCAGTTCAATAATACGGTTTGCTACTGATTGCATGAAGGTATGGTCATGGGTAGTGAACAACACCACGCCTTTGTAGTTGATCATACTTTCGTTGAAAGACTGGATAGATTCCAGATCCAGGTGGTTGGTAGGCTCATCAAGTATCAGCACATTCGGATCCTGCAGCATCATGCGGCTGGTCATGCAACGTACTTTTTCACCACCACTCAGCACGGAAGTTTTCTTCATGATCTCATCTCCGCCAAATAACATTTTACCGAGGAAGCCACGCAGGAACGGCTCATCCACATCAGTTACATGTGGTGGTACGTATTGACGCAGCCAATCCATCAGGTTCAGGTCTTTATTGGTAAAGAAGGCAGCGTTGTCGTTTGGCAGGTAGGCACTGGTAACAGTGGTACCCCATTCAAACTTGCCGCTGTCGGCCTTTGCTTCATTGTTGATTACTTCAAAGAAGGTAGTGAGTGCCAGGTGATCTTTAGACAGGAACGCGATCTTATCTCCCTTGTTAACGGAGAAAGTAACATCTGTAAAGAGTTTGCGGCCATCCACCAGTTTTTCCAGTTTCTCTACGTTCAGGATCTGGTTACCTACTTCGCGCTGTTGCTTGAAGATGATACCAGGATACTTACGGTTAGAAGGCTGGATATCTTCCACCACCAGTTTTTCGAGGGCTTTCTTACGGGAAGTAGCCTGTTTACTTTTGGAGGCGTTGGCACTAAAGCGGGCGATAAAGTCCATGAGGTCTTTACGCTTATCTTCCATTTTCTTGTTCTTATCTGCAATCTGGCGGGCCATCAACTGGGATGATTCGTACCAGAAGGTGTAGTTACCGCTGAAGATCTGGATCTTCGCGCGGTCCACATCTGCCACATGCGTACATACGGCATCGAGGAAGTGACGGTCGTGGGATACAACGATCACGATATTTTCGTAGTCGGCCAGGAAGTTTTCCAGCCAGCCAATGGTTTCCACATCAAGGTCGTTCGTAGGCTCATCCAGCAGCAGGATATCAGGATTACCGAACAGCGCCTGTGCAAGCAGTACCCGCACTTTAAGGCTACCGGCAATGTCTTTCATGAGCGTGCCGTGCATTTCTTCTTTCACACCCAGATCGCTCAGCAGTACACCTGCATCGCTTTCTGCGGTATAACCGCCCATTTCGCCATACTCAGCTTCCAGTTCGCCTGCGCGCATACCGTCTTCTTCGGTAAAGTCTTCTTTGGCGTAAATAGTGTCCCTTTCGTGCGCTATTTCCCAAAGTTTCTTATTACCCATCAATACGGCATTCAGTACGGTAACCTCGTCAAACCCAAAGTGGTTCTGTGTGAGCACGCTCATGCGCTCACCGGGGGTGATTTCCACAGTACCTTTATTCGGTTCTATTTCACCGGACAATATCTTCAGAAAAGTAGACTTACCTGCTCCATTGGCCCCAATCACACCATAACAGTTCCCTTTTGTGAAATTGAGGTTTACTTCGTCAAACAATACTCTCTTACCAAAAGAGAGCGTTACGTTTTTAACACTGATCATGCTGGCTATGTAAATTTTGAAGCTGCAAAGGTACTGATTTTATGCGGGGTTTCCAAGAAGACATCCTACCAGACATATCGATAAAAAAACAATGATAATCATCTTTGTAACAGCATTTTATACATTCACTATGCCTAACCTTATCAGCAGTAAGCAAAAGCGGTGATTCCTCTTCTGCTGTTAACCCATTCATCATGAAAGAGTTGTCTCATATATGCTTTCTATACGTATCTTTAGCGCATAAAAATGGAACCGCATGACAGCATATAAAGAGATATTTGAGAATAACAAACGTTGGGTAGCTTCCAAAATGGCCACGGACGAGGAGTTTTTCGAGAAGATGGCCGATTCCCAGAAACCAGCCTATCTGTATATTGGCTGCAGCGACAGCCGCGTTCCCACCAATGAAATCATGGGACTCGAAGCAGGTGAAGTTTTTGTACATCGCAATATTGCCAACCTTGTTCCCAACACCGACCTTAACGTGATGGGTGTGATCAACTACGCGGTGGTACATCTCGAAGTAAAACATATCATTGTATGCGGTCACTACAACTGCGGCGGCGTAAAGGCGGCCATGCAGGCGAAAGACCTCGGCATCCTCAACCCCTGGCTGCGCAACATCCGCGATGTTTACCGCCTCCATATGGACGAACTCAACGCTATAACGGATGAGCATACACGCTACAACCGCCTCGTTGAACTGAATACACAGGAACAATGCATCAACGTGATCAAAACCGCAGCGGTGCAGAAATCATACGTGGAAAAAGGGTTCCCTACCGTACACGGCTGGGTGTATGATCTGAAAAACGGCATGCTGAAAGACCTGGAAATAGACTTTGAGGGTGTATTGCATGAAATTCAGAAGATTTATGACTTAACAGGTTCCGGCCTGATGCAAAAAGACAACGACTAATCATGGGTCCGATAGGCATATTCGACTCCGGCTACGGCGGCTTAACCGTACTCAAAGAAATAGTAGCGGAACTCCCGCAATACGATTACATCTACCTGGGCGATAACGCCCGCGCACCTTATGGCAACCGTGGCTTTGATACCATTCATGCGTATACGCTGGAATGTGTGCAGAAACTGTTTGCAATGGGTTGCCCGCTGGTAATACTTGCCTGTAACACCGCTTCGGCCAAAGCGCTGCGTACCATCCAGCAAAAAGACCTGCCCAATATTGCTCCCGATAACCGGGTGCTGGGCGTGATCCGTCCTACTTCTGAAATGGTGGGCACCATCACGCAAACCGGTGAAGTAGGCATACTGGCCACCAACGGTACCGTATCGTCCGAATCTTACCCGCTGGAAATCCAAAAGTTTTTCCCGCACGTAAAAACACATCAGCTGGCCTGCCCTATGTGGGTACCGCTGATTGAAAATAATGAACACGAAAACGAAGGAGCAGACTACTTTGTAAAAGAGTACCTGGATAAAATATTGCTGCCCTCACCTGGCATCGATACCCTGGTGCTTGGCTGCACCCATTATCCCCTGCTGATGAAAAAGATTAAACAGTTTTTACCAGGCGGTATCACTGTTTTGTCGCAGGGAAAAATTGTGGCACACAGCCTGAAAGATTATCTGAAACGCCATCCTGAAATGGAAAGCAGGTTGAGTAAGCAACAGCAACGTACTTTTTATACAACCGATGACCCGGCCATTTTTGATAAAATGGCGGAGATCTTTTACGGTAAAACAGTAACATCTGCAAAGATGCTCACCAAATAAATAAAGCCTGCCGGCAAATGATACCGGCAGGCTTTACATTTTTATTTCTCTTCTTTATTTTCCTTCAAGCTTTAACAGGAACGAATACTCCAGCGCCACTTCCTCCAGTGCTTTAAATCTTCCGGAAGCGCCACCGTGGCCGGCTTCCATATTGGTATGCAACAGCAGTAAATGATGATCTGTTTTCATTTCCCTTAGCTTCGCCACCCACTTGGCCGGTTCCCAGTACTGTACCTGTGAATCGTGCAACCCGGTGGTGACCAGCATATTCGGATATGCCTTCTGCTCCACATTATCGTAAGGAGAATAGGACTTCATGTAATCGTAAGAATCTTTATTTTTTGGATTGCCCCACTCATCAAACTCACCGGTGGTGAGCGGAATACTTTCATCGAGCATGGTGGTAACCACATCTACAAAAGGCACCTGTGCCACAATGCCATTGAACAACGTAGGCTCCATATTGGCTACAGCACCCATCAGCAGACCGCCTGCACTGCCGCCCATCGCATAAAGATGTGCGGAGTCGGTGTAATGCTGCTGTACCAGGAATTTGGCGCAGGCGATGAAATCGGTGAAGGTGTTTTTCTTTTTAAACATCTTGCCGTCTTCATACCACTGCCGCCCCATTTCCTGGCCGCCACGGATATGTGCAATAGCAAAAGCAAAACCACGATCCAGTAAACTTAACCGCGTAGAGCTGAAAGTGGCATCCATGCTGCTGCCGTAAGAACCGTATCCATACAGCAATAACGGGCCCTTGCCATTTTTCTCAAACGTTTTCTTATACACAATCGACACCGGAATTTTGGTACCATCTGTGGCAGTGGCAAATAATCTCTCTGTGGTGTAATCTTTCGGATCATAACCGCCCAGTACTTCCTGCTGACGTTTCAGTTCACTGGCGCCTGTTTCCATGTTGTAATCATACACAGAGTTGGGTGTGATCATGGAAGTATAGTTATACCGCAGTTCTTTGCTGTCCATTTCCGGGTTACTGCTAACGGAAGCAGTGTATGCGGTTTCTGAAAAGGGCAGGTATTTTTCTGTATGGGTTTTGTCGTTGATGATCCGGATATGCGTTAAACCGCCTTTTCTTTCTTCCAGTACCGTATACTCTTTAAACAGCTCCACTCCTTCCAGCAATACATCGCTGCGGTTGGGGATCAGCTCTTTCCAGTTTTGCCGGGAAGTTTTATCCAGTGCGGTTTCCATCAGGCGGAAGTTGAGTGCATTCCAGTTGGTGGTAATGTAGAATTTATCATCACGATGATCCACGTAGTACAGCATCTCTTTTTCACGCGGGTGGAAAATGCGGAATTCTTCATTGGGTTTGGCCGCATCCAGGATCCTGCTTTCAGACGACAACGTGCTTTCGCTGTTGATAATAATATACTTACCGGATTTTGTTTTGGATACCTCTACATTAAACGTTTCATCGGCTTCATGATACACTTCCTTATCGGTTGCAACACCCAGTGAGTGCCGCATGATACGATCGGCCCGGAGGGTAACGGTATCTTTGCGGGAATAGAACAGGGTTTTATTATCACTGGCCCAGGTGCTGCCGGCGGTGGTTTCATGGATTTCGTCTTTCAGCAGTTCGTTTGTTTCCAGGTTTTTGATCCGGATGATATAACGTCTGCGGCTTACCGTATCGATTCCGTAGGCGAGTAATTTCGCATCGGGACTTACACTCAATCCGGCTACCTGGCAATAGGCGTGGCCTGCAGCCAGTTCGTTTACGTTCAGGATCACCTCTTCCGGCGCTTCCAGGCTGCCTTTCTTACGGCAATGCACGGGGTACTCTTTCCCTTCTTCATAACGGGTATAGTAATAATAACCGTTTTTAAGATAGGGCACACTCATATCTGTTTCCTTGATCCGGGATTTCATCTCGGTGAAGAGTTTTTCGCGGAGCTTTTTTTCGGGCGACAGGATCGTGTCGAGGTAAGCGTTTTCTGCGTTCAGCCAGGACAGTACTTTCGGATCTTCCCGGTTGTTCATCCAATAATAATTATCGATCCGTTTGTCGCCGTGGATGCTGAGTTCTTTAGCTATCTTTTCCGCTACAGGAGGTTTTATATCAGCCTGGTCATTCATAGTATTTTTCTTTTGATTACAAGACAAGAGCACCGTTCCCAAAAGCAACCAACAATTACCCTGGAAGTTTTTAAACATAGGAGATAGATTTAAATAGTAAGGTTTTAACTCAAAAGCATTACAAATTACGAATTCTCCTTACACTATTTTCATATTCACCGGGTCCCAGTTGATCAGTTTTTTGCTGAAGTAGCTTTCATTTGTTACCAGGGCTGGTCCTGCGGCGCGGAGACCAAATACGGCATCTTCCACCACCGGTTTACCGGAGCGCATGGATTCAAAGAAGTTGGTGAAGTGGTCCAGGCGGTCGTCGTATCCTTTGGGAGAAGCAAAAGCGCTGGAGGTTTCCACTGTATTCCGTTTATCTGTGGGGTATTTGGCGTTATACTCCTGCACGTATTGCGCCTGTTGTTGTTTGGTAAATGTGTTATAGGTATCCCAGCCACCATAGCCCGGCGCTTCCGGCAGTTTGTGTTTTTTGATTTTGAAATCATTCCAGCCCAGTTCCAGCACGCCATCGGTACCAATAAAACGGGTGTATTCGCCGCCACCGCTGCCATCAGCAAAGTTCACGCGGAGTGTCATCTGGAAGGCGGGATGTTCTTTTGTTTCGGGGTAGTCGAAAATGGCTACTACCACATCCGGCACATCGCGGCCATCTTTCCATTGCACCAGGTTGCCGCTGGCATAAATAGAAGTGGGACCGAGCGATCCGGTAATGAAATGCAGTCCGGAGATCAGGTGTACAAACAGATCTCCGGGGATACCGGTGCCATAGGCGCGGTAATTACGCCAGCGGAAGAAGCGTACCAGGTCGAAAGGCATTTTGGCTGTATCTTTCAGGAAGGTGTCAAAGTCTACGGTAGCGGGTGAAGCATCCGGCGGGATGGAGTATTGCCAGGCGCCGAGCGCGCTGTGGCGGTCCATCCGGGCCTCTACCACGTTCAGTTGTCCTATTTCGCCTGCCTGGTAACGTTTACGCGCTTCTGCGAGGGCCACGCTGCTAACGCGCTGGCTGCCCACCTGGAAAACGGCTTTGGTGCGTTGCTGTGCGGCAATTACTTTATGCCCTTCTTCTATCTGCTGTACCATCGGCTTTTCACAGTACACGGCTTTACCGGCTTCCATTGCGGCAATGGCAATGGTATCGTGCCAGTGGTCGGGTGTAGCTACTATGATGGCGTCTATATCTTTTCGTTTCAGTAGTTCGCGGTAGTCGCGGGTGGTGTATACCTGCGGACCGAATACGTCTTTCACTTTTGTAAGGTGACCGGTGTACAGATCAGCAGCGCCCACAAATTCCACTCCCGGCACTTTGATGGCGGTTTCCACATCCCCGAATCCCATGATGCCCATTCCTACACAGGCGATCCGGATTTTGTCGTTTGGAGCGATCCTTTTTTCAGGCTGTAATATTTCTACGTGTTCCTTTTCTTTTGCGAGGGCCGCCAGCTGGCCTATTCCGAGCAGTGCGGCGGTGCTGCCGATGTGTTTGATAAACTTTCTGCGTGATTGTTCTGACATATGTTCTCTGTTTTACATTGCGTGGAAAAAACACATGATAGTAAAAAAATTTAGAAAGATAAAGTTCGATGGATGAGCGGAGGGGGCGGAGGTTGTCTTACTCAGGATTAAACTGATTAAGCTGATTAGATTGATTTTATTTTGGGGGATTTTGTAAATGATTGGGGGAGATGATATTGGTTTTGGGATTTTTTTGGAAGATTTCCAGTTTTTGGGAGAACGAATGAAAAAAGAAAGGAGATAAGAATGGATATTCCATTCTCATCTCCCTAATATCATAAAAGAAAAAATCAATGTAATCCGCTTAATCAGTTTAATCCTGAGTAAGACAAACTCCGCAGCTTATTTCTCGGAAGAAAATCCTGCTCCAATAAACTCCCGGTTGAGGCGGGCGATATTGGTGAGGGAAATTTCTTTCGGGCATTCAGCTTCGCAGGCGCCGGTATTGGTACAGCTACCAAAGCCTTCCTTATCCATTTGCGCAACCATGTTGAGGGCGCGGGATTGTTTTTCTGGCTGGCCCTGTGGCAGCAATGCCAGCTGGGAAACTTTTGCAGATACGAACAGCATGGCAGAAGAGTTCTTACAAGCTGCTACGCAGGCGCCGCAACCGATACAGGCAGCAGCCGCAAAAGCCAGGTCAGCTTTGTTTTTATCTACCGGTAAACAGTTCGCATCCTGTGCGTTACCTGTATTTACGGAAATATAACCACCTGCTTCAATGATGCGGTCGAAAGCGGATCTGTCTACTGTCAGATCTTTAATCACCGGGAATGCGCCTGCTCTCCAGGGTTCTACCGTAATGGTATCGCCATCTTTGAAAGCGCGCATGTGCAGCTGGCAGGTAGTAGTACCATCCCACGGACCGTGTGCGCGGCCGTTGATATGCATGGAGCACATACCGCAGATACCTTCGCGGCAGTCGTGGTCAAATGCTATTGGTTCTTTGCCTTCATTGATCAGCTCTTCATTCACTACATCAAACATTTCCAGGAAAGACATTTCAGAAGAAATGTTTTTTGCCTGTAATGTTTCAAATCTACCCTGATCGTTTTTGTTTTTCTGCCTCCACACTTTTAATGTGAGGTTCATGTTATAATGTTCCATATACCTTGGACAATTATTTGATTTATAATCCTGGCTAACCGTTAAACAGTTTACCAATAACCATTATTTGTAGCTACGCTGTGTTGGTTTACATTCAACGAATTCCAGCGGTTCTTTGTGCAGTTCATACTGGCCATCGCCTTTGTATTCCCATGCAGATACGTAGCTGAAGTTTTCGTCGTCACGTTTTGCTTCCCCTTCATCTGTTTGTGATTCTTCGCGGAAGTGGCCACCACAGGATTCGCGGCGGTTCAGCGCATCGATGCACATTAATTCGCCCAGTTCCAGGAAGTCGGCCACGCGACCGGCTTTTTCCAGTTCGGGGTTGAATTCATTGGCTTCACCGGGAACGCGAACATCTTTCCAGAACTCAGCACGCAGCGCTTTAATTTCTTCGATCGCTTCTTTCAGACCCTTTTCATTACGCGCCATACCGCATTTGTCCCACATGATCTTACCCAGTTTCTTGTGGAAGAAATCAACAGATTTGGTGCCTTTGATGTTGATGAACTTATTGATGGTTTCCCTTACTTTATTTTCTGCTTCCACGAAAGCAGGGTGGTCGGTAGGGATTGCCTTTGTGCGGATTTCATCTGCCAGGTAGTTACCAACGGTGTAAGGAATCACGAAGTAACCATCTGCCAGGCCCTGCATCAGTGCAGATGCACCGAGGCGGTTAGCGCCGTGATCAGAGAAGTTTGCTTCTCCCAGGGAATATAAGCCGGGAACGGTAGTACCCAGTTCGTAATCCACCCAGAGGCCACCCATTGTGTAGTGTACCGCAGGATAGATACGCATGGGCAGTTCGTAAGGATTTTCACCGGTGATTTTGGCGTACATGTCGAACAGGTTACCATATTTCTCGGCTACTACTTCTTTACCCAGTTTAATAATTTCTTCTTTGGAAACATTGGAGAGCTGGCGTTTACCCACTTCAATATTACCATAACGTTCGATGGCTGCGGCAAAGTCGAGGTATACTGCCTGTTTGGAAGTACCTACGCCATAACCGGCATCGCATCTTTCTTTTGCTGCACGGGAAGCCACATCGCGGGGAACGAGGTTACCGAATGCAGGATATCTTCTTTCCAGGTAGTAATCCCTTTCTTCTTCAGGAATATCACTGGCTTTGCGGGTATCGTTTTGTTTTTTGGGTACCCAGATACGGCCATCGTTACGCAGTGATTCTGACATGAGGGTCAGTTTCGACTGGTGATCGCCGGAAACCGGGATACAGGTAGGATGGATCTGTGTGAAGCAGGGGTTAGCGAAGTAAGCACCGTTCTTGGTAGCTTTCCAGGCGGCAGTTACGTTAGAACCCATTGCGTTGGTAGACAGGTAGAACACGTTGCCATAACCACCGCTGCAGATCAGCACGGCATGACCGAAGTGGCGTTCCAGTTCGCCGGTGATCAGGTTACGTGCAATGATACCGCGTGCTTTACCATCAATTTTCACGATGTCGAGCATTTCGTGGCGGTTATACATTTTCACGTTACCCAGTGCTACCTGGCGTTCCAGTGCGGAGTAAGCGCCGAGGAGCAACTGCTGACCGGTTTGGCCGGCAGCATAAAAAGTACGCTGTACCTGTGTACCACCAAAAGAGCGGTTACTTAACAGGCCACCGTATTCACGTGCAAAGGGAACACCCTGTGCCACGCACTGATCTATAATGTTACCGCTCACTTCTGCCAAACGGTGTACGTTGGCTTCACGGGCGCGGTAGTCACCACCTTTTACTGTGTCGTAGAATAAGCGGAAAACAGAGTCACCGTCATTCTGATAATTTTTTGCCGCATTGATACCACCCTGGGCAGCAATACTGTGTGCGCGGCGCGGACTATCCTGAAAGCAGAATGCTTTTACTTTATATCCCAACTCTCCTAATGAAGCCGCTGCTGAAGCGCCGGCCAAACCAGTACCAATGATAATTACTTCCAGGTTGCGCTTATTGGCAGGGTTCACCAGTTTACAGTGTCCTTTATAGTCTTCCCATTTGGAATTTAATGGTCCGGCAGGAATTTTTGCGTCAAACATATATCCTTACTTTACAGAATTATTTGAAATAGATTACAACGGGGATGATAGCAAAACCGATAGGAATTGCGATACCAAACAACCATATGCCAATGAAGCTGAGTAAGCCGTTGTATTTTTTATGATTTAAACCAAAGGTCTGACAGGCGCTTTTAAAGCCGTGGATCAGGTGGAAAGACAGACCGATCATACCGATCACGTACAATGCTACCAGCCAGCCATTCTTGAAGGTTTCATAAGATAAAGCATACAGGTCTTTCAGCGGTTCAATGCTGCCTTCATAAGTGCGGGTGGGCATTTCCGTGTAGTGGAATTTCCCCCAGAAGTTAACCAGGTGGATAACGATGAAGATTAAGAGGATACTTCCCATAATGGCCATCTGACGACTGAACCAGGAAGATGTCTGATTACCCGGGTTCACGGCGTATTTCACCGGACGGGCTGCTCTGTTGCTGAATGTGAGCTGGAGCGCAATAAACGCGTGCAGCAGGATCACAATTTTCAGCCCCCAGGCAATAAACTGAATCAGGCTGTTGTGTCCCATAAACGCAGCGTATGCGTTAAAGGCCTTGCCTTCGTCGTTGTACAACAGCTGGAAATTACCTGCCAGGTGTACAATAACAAAACTGCAAAGAAACAAGCCGGTAGCACCTACCAATAACTTCTTACCGATAGAGGTATTAAAGAACTGTGACCACTTCATAAGTAAAATTCTAAGCTTCCTAGTATAAAAAGATGTTTGAAATGTCGGGCAAATTTAACGCAGGAAAAATAAAAACCAAATGATATTTATCAGGTTTTCATACGCATATATTATTATTCACATTCATTACGCATTTATAATCATCTAAACACGCATAATATCTTTCATTTTGTAATGAAAATTAATATTATTCCAGCCGTTTTAACATGATATTATCTACCATGTTAAACAGGTGTAATGGTTGATAGGTGCGCCATTTATCATCATCGAGCAGGTGAACATAGTAGTGCAAACGTGCTCTCTCAAACTCTTCGCGGGTTTGTATTGGCATATTGAGGCTTACGATCCAGCCACCTTCATCGCGGATATCTTCCCACCATTCTTCATAATAACAATCATCGGAAGAATGGAAGTTCATTACATTTTCCGTGATGAGAATATATTTTGTGATGCCTTGTGCGATGAGGGTATCAATGATGTTGCGCTTCATAGTCATGATGTCGTTATCAATCGCATCATTCCATTCTCCCAGTAATTCTATGATGGCGAAGTTAAACTGGTAATCTATGAAGAGGATTTTCATGTACAGGTTGCGTGAGCCAAATTCATCCCACTGTGGATGTATATAATAGTTATACACCGAATTGGAATATTCAAACTCACTGTATTCCCTTCCATAAAACGGAGAGTACTCATCTTCTTCGGCGGTGTACAAATGCCGCCAGTTGTAATATGGCTCTATGTTATGCATACCTGGTTGCTGGGTACAAAAGTTTTAAAATCATTTTCCGGTAAAATCGTCCACTGCCTTTTTCACGCTGCCGGCCTTTAACAGCAGTTGTTGCGCCTGTTCGTAATCGGTGAGTGACAATTGTTCCATGAGCATTTTCACGCCGCGGTCTACCAGCTTTTCGTTACTGAGCTGCATGTTCACCATTTTGTTATCTTCTACCCTGCCGAGCTGGATCATCACGGCGGTAGACAGCATATTCAGCACCAGCTTCTGCGCAGTGCCGCTTTTCAGACGTGTGCTGCCCGTTACAAACTCCGGTCCTACCACTACCTCCACGGGGAAGTCGGCCGCCGCAGATACCGGCGTATCCGGGTTACAGCTGATGCTGCCCGTTACGATGCCATGCTTACGGCATTCATTGAGGGCGCCTATTACATAAGGCGTGGTGCCGCTGGCCGCGATTCCCACCACCACATCTTTATCGGTTATATTATACGCCTGCAGATCTTCCCAGCCCTGTGTGCGGCTGTCTTCCGCAAACTCCACGGCTTTACGTATAGCCGTATCGCCGCCGGCAATCAATCCTACCACCAGTCCCTGCGGCACGCCAAAAGTAGGCGGGCATTCAGAGGCGTCTACCACACCTAAACGTCCGCTGGTACCGGCTCCCATATAAAACAGGCGGCCACCTGCCAGCATTTTATCTGCTACGGCGGTCACCAGTTTTTCTATTTGCGGGATCGCTTTTTCCACGGCTAACGGAACGGTCTGATCTTCTTTGTTCATGTTCGTCAGCAGCTCCTGCACGCTCATCTTTTCGAGGTGACGATAGTGTGAAGCCTGTTCCGTTACTTTTACAAATGACATATTGAATGGTTAAAAATGATTAACGATGATATTCCAGCAAACCTTCCATTGGCGTGCGCAGCACTTTGCCCATTGGCAATTCATAGAGTTCGCACAATTCGCTGATGATGTCGCGGAAGTGCCAGGCAACCCCACCGGTAAAGTGTAGTGCGGTGGTCCAGCTTTCCCTGTATTTATAAATATGATTAAAGAAGAAGTCGTTCAGCCCGTCTTCCAGGATGTTCTGGATCATGTAGTGCTCGCGGTTTTCCGACAGAAACTCTGTAAACCCGGCCAGGTAGCGGTTGGCTAACGGCTTGCGGTATACGTTTTCCAGGATCTCATCTTTATTGGTATGGTACTTATATTCAAAGCGGGCGTGCAGGTCGGCATCAAAACTATGGTAAAGGTAATACTGGAGCACTTTACGCCCCAGGTAGGCGCCACTGCCTTCATCGCCGAGGATATAACCCAGGCCCGGATTATTTTTCACCACTTCTTTCCCATCATAGTAACAGGAATTAGAGCCGGTACCTAAAATGCTTACCACGCCTTCCTGTGCGCCGCAAAGTGCACGGGCAGCCCCCATAAGGTCGTGCTGTACATCAAATGTGGCAGCAGGCCATACCGCCTTTATAGCATCGGATACCAGCTGCAGGTTCTTTGGCTGCGACAGGCCCGTTCCATAAAAATATATAGCTGTTACCGGTTGGCCGGCAGGTAACTGTGGTACCAGTTCCTTTTCGAAAATGGCCTTGATCTGCTCCGCAGATTGAAAATACGGACTCACGCCCTGCGTTTTCAATATCAGCGGTTCCGCCGCGCCCAGCAAGCCCCATTCCGTCTTCGTAGATCCGCTGTCAGCAATTAACTTTATTCCAGCACCCATATCCGGTTATTTATGAAATTTAAGAATCCTAAAAGTTTGCACCCGATTTATGCTATTTTTGTCACAATTTAAACAAAAGGGGTTCATAAAAACAAATGGCCCCTTTAAGTTTAAGTGATGATGATACATGTATGCAGCAGATTGCTTTCCGCCAGGTGCTTTTGCTACATGGATACAAAGATTGGTCATATAAATTAGCGGGATAATAATCTGATTATGTCTAACAGGAAGTTGAATGTTTTTTTACCTCTTCTCTTTGCAGTTGTATTAGCCCTGGGAATGTTCCTCGGACATAAAATGCCTGGATCGAACAACGGAGGGGCCACTGTATTTTTTACCAAACCCAACAGGGGCCCGTTACAGGAAGTGATGGACCTGATCAAAGCGAAATATGTAGATTCACTTAATACAGATGATTTACAGCAGGAAGCCATAGAAGGGTTACTGACCCACCTGGATCCTCACTCCATATATATACCACCTTCTGAACTGCAACGGGTAAATGAAGATATGGAAGGTAACTTTGAAGGGATCGGGGTAGAATTCAATATCACTGCCGATACGGTGAACGTAGTGAGTGTGCTGAGCGGCGGCCCGTCTGAAACCGCAGGCGTACAAACCGGTGATAAGATCCTGAAAGTGAACGACAGCCTGGTAGCCGGCAACAGCATTACACCGGAAAAGATCCGCAAACTGCTGAGAGGCCCTGCCGGTTCTACCGTGAACACCATTGTATTAAGACAGGATAAAAAGATCACCATCCCCATCAAGAGAGGCGTTATTCCTTTGTATAGTATAGACGCCAGCTACATGGCGGCTCCTGGTGTGGGTTATATCAAGATCAGCAAATTCTCCGCCACCACCTACGATGAGTTTATGAAAGCCATCCGTCAGCTGGAAAAACAAGGCATGCAGAAACTGGTAATTGACCTCCGGCAGAACCCCGGCGGTTACCTGGATGCAGCCACCCGCATTGCCGATGAACTCATCGACGACCAGAAACTGATTGTATACACGAAGGGGAAAGACTTCCCCCGTACCGATTATAAAACGAAACGGCCGGGTCTTTTTGAAAGAGGCGCCCTCGCCGTACTTACGGACGAAGGCTCTGCTTCCGCCAGTGAAATCCTTGCAGGCGCCATACAGGACTGGGACCGCGGCACCGTTATTGGCCGCCGCACCTTTGGCAAGGGCCTGGTACAGGAGCAGTACGACCTGGACAACGGAGGCGCGCTGCGTCTTACCGTAGCCCGCTACTATATTCCTTCCGGCAGAAGTATCCAGAAACCTTACGGAAAAGGACATGATGATTATGATGACGACATCATTGAACGTTACCACCACGGAGAAATGGTGAACAAAGACAGTATCAAAATAACCGATACCGTGCTTTATAAAACAGCAGCAGGCCGCCCGGTTTACGGCGGTGGCGGTATTACACCGGATATTTTCATTCCGTTTGATACTTCCCGCTTTACACCTACTTTAACCGCCATTTATACCCGCAATACGTTCAGCAACTTTGCTTATCAGTATTATACCACGCACAGGGAAATTTTCAAATCTTATACGAACGCAGAGGCTTTCACCAAAAACTTCCAGACTACGCCTGAACTGATCAGCGACTTCAAAGTATACGCTAAAAAAGACAGCATACCTGGCCTGGATCATCTCACAGCCCGTGACGAAACAGAAATCCGCACAAGGCTCAAAGCCATGCTGGCACGCCAGCTGTACAGAACAGAAGGTTTCTATGAAGCCATCAATGCAGAAGATCCTATGGTAAAGAAAGCGCTGGAAATAGTGAGCAAGGAAAAGGGAGCATCACAATAACGAAATCATCATACGATAAAATAAGAAAGCCGTTCAGATATTCCTGAACGGCTTTCTTATTTTATGTTAGTAAGAAGATGATCTCTTCTCTTACTGATTCTTACGCTGCATCTTAGGCAATGACTGAACGATCAGGTCATTCATTACGTTCACTGCTTCATCGAGATAGATGTCTTTGGTTCTGATCCTGATCCAGTCCTTGTTACGGGCTATCTTGGAAGAATCGTTGCCAAATTTCTCCATATCAGATTTGATGTTTATGATATTGAGTTCTTTTACTTTATCATTTACTGCATCATATTTTTTGAGTGCAGCGGTATTTGTTTTCTGTTCTGTTTTATACGTCTGCAGGTTCAGGGAATAAGTTTCCTGTTTTTCCAGTTTCTTTAAAGTGTTCAGGTTTTCGTTGAGCAATTTGAAAGCTGCGCTGGAAGCCATTCTTTTTTCGCTGTTCTTTTTCAGAGATTCTGCATTTACCGGGTTATACCATGCGGTGAAGCTTGCGCGGGGGATTTCATCCCATGCCAGTGCATCGGAATCTTTACGTTCAGCTACTTCGTAGTATGGATCAGGCAATACAATATCTGAAGCCACGCCTTTCAGCTGGGTAGAACCGCCATTGGCGCGGTAAAATTTCTGCTGGGTAAGTTTCAGTGCGCCGAGGCTGCCACCGTCTTTTACCGGGTAGAAATCATCCAGGTTGAAGAGACGCTGTACAGTGCCTTTACCAAATGTTTGGGTGCTGCCGATGATTACTGCGCGTTTGTAGTCCTGCATGGCTGCGGCCATAATTTCAGAAGCGGAAGCGCTGTATTCATTTACCATGATAGCCAGTGGTCCTTCGTATTGTACATTCTTATCGCGGTCGCGCAGTACTACAGCATCGCCACCACGGGAGCGTACCTGTACCACGGGGCCTTCCGGAATGAACAGGCCGGCCATCTGCACTACATCCTGGAGGGAGCCGCCGCCGTTGAAGCGGAGATCAAGGATAATGCCTTCCACATTTTCTGCTTTCAGCTTAGCTACTTCTTTGGCAACGTCTTCCGCGCTGCGGGCGCCGTTACGGTCGTTGAAGTCGGCATAGAATTCCGGCAGGTAGATGTAGCCTATTTTATGTTGTCCGTTGATGATCGCTGATTTGGCGAATGTTTCTTCGGTTACAATTTCATCACGGATGATGGTGATATCTTTAGTGGTACCGTCCACGCTTCTTACAGTCAGTTTAACAGGAGTACCTTTTTTACCACGGATCAGTTTCACCGCATCTTCTACGGGGTAACCGGTAATATCCACTGGTTCAGTATTTCCCTGTGCTACTTTCTGGATCACGTCGTTGGCTTTCAGTTGTCCCTGTTTCCAGCTTGGACTTCCGGTAACGATGCTTACCACGCGGATTTTGTCGCCTTCTTCTTTCAGCTGTGCGCCGATACCAAAGAATTTACCGGCCATCTGTTCTTCGAACGCGCGTTTTTCATCCGGCGGGAAGTAGTCGGTATGCGGATCCATGGTAGTGGTGATCGCATTTACGTAGAGGTTAAAGCGGTCATTATCGTTCTGCCTGTTTTTCAGACGTTCAAAATAACGGTCGTACAGTTGTTTCACCTTTACGCGTGCTTCTGCTTCCAGTTCCACATCGGTTTTGGTTTTAATACTGTCTTTCCCTTTATCTTTTTCTCTCATTTCCTGGAGATCGGTCAGTTTTTCCAGCGTACGATATTTCAATACTTTGCGCCAGGCTTCTTTACGGGCATTTTCATCTGCAGGAAAATCCACTTTATCCGGGTCCAGTGTTACCTTTTCATCTACGGTGAAATCAAAAGGTTTGGACAGGATTTCAGGGTAGATCGCTGCTGCTTCAGCCACCCGTTGTTTGATCAGGGTGTTGATGCTGCGGAAACAGTCGATCGGTGCCCCTTTCAGTTCATCATCAATATGAACGGCGAGGGGCATAAGTTTATCCACATCTGTTTTCAGGAAAAATTTCTTTTCCGTATCCAGGCTACGCAGGTATTTATTAAAAACTTCGGTGGAGAATTTGTCATCTATTGCTTTGGGTTGGTAATGCCCTTCTTTCAGCATCTGCCCCACCAGGTTCATGATCACCTCATAACGACCCGGAGGATCGTCATTATGTCCGAGCTTATTAAAAGCCAACACGCCTGCGGAGATGCTAAGCAGCACAACCGGTATAATCACTTTCAGTCTCATATGTATCTCAATTGAACTTAAACGTTGTCAAATCAAATATAAAATAAAATCACCCGTCGGTCGTGCAATTTATTTCCTTTTAACAAAAAATTGGGCCAAACGGGCACCAGGCGAGATACATGGCTGAAAAGCGTTGTTTTTCCCGCCCGCTACAGTACCTGTGAGGGTGTGGTTACCGGCTGTCGACGTATCCACGAAGTATCTACGAAGCATCCACGAAGGAACCCCGCCTGAAAGGTGGACCTGAAGTAAACGATTAAGGTGGCTGGAATGTTTTATTCTTTCACCAGCTTATACACCGCTCCTTTAAATCCGCTGCTGCCGGAAGTGCTGGCAAGCATATATAATTCGCCCTGTTCATCCTCTCCCCAGCTGAGGATCTGGAGGTTATCTGCCGGGCGACCGGTGAGTTCCAGCGGAGCGCTGGTCCATTTTTGCCCGTTGGGCGTGAGTACAAAGGCTTTCCCGTTATAATCGCCGAAAACATATAATCCTTTCAGCGCCGGGATGGCGCTGCCGCGATATACATAACCACCGGTGATACTTATCCCCACATCGTGGCTGTATTCGTGGATAGGTGCAATCAATGCCGACTTGTCTGCACCCGCAGGCACGTTATAGTCATGAGTGCCTTCCAGGATCCGCCAGCCGTAGTTACCTCCTTTGGTAATGATGTCTACTTCTTCATACTTATTCTGTCCTACGTCACCGGCAAAGAGCATCCTAGTGGTTTTATCAAAGGAAAAGCGCCAGGGGTTACGAAGGCCATAGGCCCATATTTCAGGCCGGGTGTCGGGCCGGTTAACGAAAGGATTATCCGGAGGGATAGAATAGGGTGTTCCATTGACATTTATTCTTAATATTTTACCCAGTAAAGTATTGAGGTTCTGGCCGTTGCCAATAGTGCCATGCTTATCACCGCCACCGCCGCCATCACCAAGCCCCACATAGAGGTAGCCATCGGGCCCAAACTGCAGCTGCCCGCCGTTATGATTGGATTCCGGTTCATCCACTTCCAGTACAATCCTTTTGGAGGCGGTATTAGCCACATTTGGATTCCCTGCTGTGGTGGTAAACTCTACCAGGCGGCTGGTGTGATCGAAGCCGGATCTTTTAGCAGGCGAGCTATAGTACACATAAAACTTGTGATTCGATTTAAAATCGGGGTGAAAGGCCATCCCCAACAGCCCGCGTTCATCATATCCCGGATTTACGGAAATCATATCGCTGCTTACATCCAGGAAAGGGGTGGGAAGCAGCTTGTTTTGCTGCACGATCCATACTTTCCCTTCTTTCTGACAGAAAAATAACCTGCCGGTACCATCCCCGGGCACGGCCATATTTACCGGAGATATGAACTGGTCTGTTACCAGCTGCAGCTTCGCTTTCCGGGGCGCATTAGCCGGAGGCTCAGGACCATCATCATTGGAATTATTGCCCGCGCAGGCAAACTGTATGAATATGGCCGGTAATAAAGCCCGGAAAATAAGGGTATGTATTTCCATAGAACTGCGGTATTAATGCAGAATAAATATAACCCAGAAAGCCGAAAGGAAGAAGTGATTGTGGTGAGCGGTGAAGCGGATTGCCTGATATTCTGCCGTCGCCGTTTCTGATTTTTGTACCTTCGCAAAAAACTCATCAGGTTGGACACTACGGCACCGAAAAAGAACGACCCATACGCTTCGCTACGCTTTCCGGAATTCAATTATTACCTGGTAATCCGCTTTGCGCTTGTATTTGCGCTGGCCATGCAATTTGCCATTATAGAATGGAAAGTATATGAAATTTCAAAAGATCCCTTCTCACTGGGATTGATAGGTTTGGCAGAAGTAATTCCTGCCGTGTTGCTGGCGCCGTTTGCCGGGCATATGGTAGACAAACGTGAGAAGCGGGGCATGCTCCTCTATTGTGTGATTGCTTATCTTTTTATCAGCTCGGGGTTATTCCTGTTAACCTGGGACCGTGCAGTGGCGGGCGTTTCAAAGCACTGGGTGCTTAACCTCATTTACCTGCTGGTTTTCCTGGGCGGCATTGTGCGGGCCTATACAAGTCCTTCTAACTTTACCCTGATGTCGCTGCTGGTGCCGCGTGAATTATACGCCAACGCCTCTACGTGGAGCAGTTCTGCGTGGCAGATAGGCGGTGTGCTGGGACCTGCACTGGGCGGGCTTTTCATTCACTGGTTCGGGGTACACTGGTCGATGTTGATGGTAGTATTTATTTTCCTGGCGCCCTTATACAGTTTGCTGAAGATAAAGCCCAAGCCGGTTTATTATAAACCGAAGGGCGAGAGTTTTGTGACGGGTCTTACTGAAGGAATGCGGTTTGTATGGAAAACCAAAGTGGTATTGAATGCGATGGCGCTTGATATGTTTGCAGTATTGTTTGGCGGTGCGGTAGCGATGTTACCGGCATTTGCCACAGATGTACTGCATGTGGGTTCCCTGGGTTATGGATTGCTGCGTTCCGCCCCTGCGGTGGGTGCGTTGGTCACCATGTTTATACTGGCCCATAAGCCATTGGTGAACAAACCGGGTATCAAGCTGCTGGCGGCGGTATTCGGCTTTGGTTTAACCATTATATTGTTTGGTCTTTCCACGAGCTTTTACCTGTCGATGTTTGCGCTGCTGATCAGTGGCGCGCTGGATGGTATCAGTGTAATCATACGGCAAACGATCCTGCAGTTAAAAACGCCGGACGATATGCGCGGGCGGGTAGCATCAGTAAGTTCCATGTTTGTGGGTTCTTCCAATGAACTGGGGGCCTTTGAAAGCGGTTTTATGGCCAGGGCAATGGGTTTGGTGCCGTCGGTGGTATTTGGAGGATGTGTTACGCTGGGCGTGGTGATCACCACTTATATTATTTCACCGGCTATGCGCAAGCTGGATCTGAAGCCTTAGCAGGCGGCGGTTAGCCTTTAACAGCGCCAACCGCCTTTACCTATAAATCCATCTTTTCTTTTAACTTTTCCAGCACATAATAAACAGCCGGGCAAACGGTGCTGTTTTCGTAGGTGATCTTCGGGCGTTTAAAAAAGTCGTAACTGTCTGTGTAGGGATAGTTGGCGCAATCGCCGGGGCGTACATCATAGATGCCGCAGTAGTTGTCGGCGCCCAGGAAGGGGCACGGCGTGAACTTCACCACATAGTCTTCATCCTTATCAAGCCGGAGATAAGTTTCAATGAAATCACCTTCCTTCATGCCCAGGTGCTTTGAGATGCGCCTGATATCGGGCCCTTTAAAACGGGGGCTGATGGTTTTGCAGCAGTTACCGCACTGGAGGCAGTCGATTTTACTGAATGCTTCCTCATGCAGATCCGGCAACAGCTTCTCCACTCCTTTTCCACGGCGGGTTTGCAGTTTTGCGAGGAACTGTTTATTCGCTTTTTGCTTATCCTGGGCCTTCTGTTCCCAGTCTTCTAATATTTTGCTCATTTGGTGCAAAGATAGGTAAATAGTCTGTGGACAAAATTATGACATATACACCCATCCCTGAAGTATCATTTATCACTGTTTTCCCCCGCCAGTATTGATTGTTTGGCCGTTGCTTAAAATCTGCATAGCTTTGCGCATTCTATTTCAAATTACCTGCTTACATCATGAATCTTTTTGATATTCAACAAAATGAATTCGTGCACCGTCACATAGGGCCGAATGAAAGAGAGACCAACCAGATGCTGGAAACCATCGGGGCCTCCAACCTGGACCAGCTGATCAGCAAAACCGTTCCGGGCGCCATCCGTATGCAACAGCCACTGGCTATTCCTGCAGCGATGAGTGAAAGTGATTATCTCCGTCATCTGAAGGACATATCACTGAAAAACAAAGTATACCGCAACTATATTGGCCAGGGTTATTTTGATACGATTACACCAAGTGTTATTCTGCGTAATGTATTTGAGAATCCAGGATGGTATACCCAGTATACGCCGTACCAGGCAGAAATTTCCCAGGGCCGCCTGGAAAGCCTGCTGAACTACCAGACAATGGTATGTGATCTGACAGGACTGCCAATTGCCAATGCTTCCCTGCTGGATGAAGCCACTGCCGCAGCAGAAGCCATGACCATGTTCTTCAATGCGCTGAATAAGGATCATGACCATGTAACCAGACCTAAATTTTTTGTAGATAACAACGTATATCCGCAAACGCTGGATGTAATTTATACCCGCGCTACCCCGCTTCACATTGAAGTAGTGACAGGCGATTACAAAACTGCTTCCTTCGACGAACTATACTTCGGTGCGCTGATCCAGTATCCCGACAACGTGGGTGCTGCAGCCGATTACCGTGCTTTCATTGACCAGGTACACGCAGTGGGCGCATTTGTAGGTGTGGCAACAGACCTGCTGGCACTGACCCTGCTTACTTCCCCTGGCGACATGGGCGCTGATGCAGCCTTTGGTTCTGCACAACGCTTTGGTGTTCCATTGGGCTTTGGTGGTCCGCACGCTGCTTTCTTTGCAGTAAAAGACGATTTTAAACGTTCTATCCCCGGCCGTATCATCGGTGTGAGCATTGATGCCAATGGCGGCCGTGCACTGCGTATGGCACTGCAAACCCGTGAACAGCACATCAAACGTGAAAAAGCAACTTCCAATATCTGTACTGCACAGGCATTGCTGGCCAATATGGCCGCCATGTATGCTGTATATCATGGTCCGGAAGGGCTGAAAAATATTGCTACCCGTATTTCCCTGCTCACCAATACACTGGCGGGTAAGCTGAAGGCTAAAGGTCTGAAGCTGGCGTCAGACAGCTTCTTCGATACTATCGTAGTTGAAGGCGCTGATGTAAAAGATGCTGCAGAAGCACTGGGTATCAACTTCCGTTACTTCGCCAATGGCAATGTGGGTATCTCTCTCGATGAAACCACTACCATTGCTGATGTAAACGACATCCTGCACGTATTTGGCGCAGGTACTACAGATGCAGCAGCCGTTTCCGGTGGTACCACCGGTATCCCTGCCGATCTGCAACGTACTTCTCCTTACCTGCAATATCCTGTATTTAACAGCTATCACAGCGAATCGCTGATGATGCGTTACCTGAAGATGCTGGAAAACAAGGATCTTTCCCTGAATACTTCCATGATCTCCCTGGGTTCCTGCACCATGAAGCTGAATGCAGCTACCGAGATGATTCCTTTGAGCTGGGCACACTGGAGCAAAATGCATCCATTTGCACCGAAAAACCAGGTAGGCGGCTATTTACAGATGGCTGAAGAACTGGGAGAATACCTCAGCAAAATTACCGGCTTCGACGCATGCAGCCTGCAGCCTAACAGTGGTGCACAGGGTGAATACGCCGGCCTGCTGGTGATCCGCGAATACCAGAAGAGCAGAGGTGAAGGCCACCGTAATGTAATGCTGATCCCGATCAGTGCCCACGGTACCAACCCCGCATCTGCAGTAATGGCGGGCTTCAAGGTAGTGATTGTAAAAGCGCTGGAAAACGGCTACATCGATGTAGACGATCTGAAAGCAAAAGCAGCCACCTACAGTAAAGACCTCGCCGGTATCATGATCACTTATCCATCTACCTATGGTGTATATGAAGAAAGTGTAAAAGATATCTGCGCTACAATACACGAACACGGCGGACAGGTATATATGGACGGCGCCAACATGAACGCCCAGGTAGGTTTAACCGCACCCGGACTGATTGGCGCAGACGTTTGTCACCTGAACCTGCACAAAACTTTCGCTATTCCTCACGGTGGCGGCGGTCCCGGCATGGGCCCTATCTGCGTAGCAAAACACCTGGCGCCATTCCTGCCAGGACACGTTACACTGAATGATGGCAAGCCATCCAACGCCGTATCTGCAGCGCCATTTGGTTCTGCCAGCATCCTGCTGATCTCTTACGCTTACATCCGCATGCTTGGATTCAATGGCGTTAAACAGGCGTCTGAATTTGCTATCCTGAATGCCAACTATATGAAGGCAAGACTGGAAAAAGCATATGACATCCTGTATACCGGTGTTAACGGTACCTGTGCGCATGAATTCATTGTGGACCTCCGTCCGTTTAAAGCAGCTGCCGGTATTGAAGCGGAAGATGTGGCCAAACGCCTGATGGATTATGGCTTCCACGCTCCTACCATGAGCTTCCCGGTTCCGGGCACTATCATGATTGAGCCTACTGAAAGTGAGGATAAAGGTGAGCTGGATCGCTTCTGCGATGCGCTGCTGGCTATCCGTGAAGAGATCCGTGCGGTAGAACTGGGTCAAAGCGATAAACAAAACAACGTACTGAAAAATGCACCGCATACCCAACAGGTGATCACTGCCGATGAATGGACCCGTCCATACAGCCGTCAGCAGGCAGCATTCCCGCTGGAATATGTGAAGGCAAATAAATTCTGGCCTTCTGTAAGCCGTATCAACAATACATTCGGCGACAGGAACCTGATCTGTACCTGCGAACCTGCAAGTGCATATGAGGAAGCAGCGGTATAAGCTGTTGGTTTAAATATTAAAAGAGAAGGGGATAGATGTTACGTCTATCCCCTTCTCTTTTTTTTAAAGATAAATAACGGTTATTGTAAGACAGGCTCCAGTACTTCCAGGCGCCCATCGATAGGCTGCGTGATATCCAGGCCGAGTATTCTTGCTACTAACGGGTACACATGTACGTTTTCGAAAGTGGCGATGCGGGTATGTGGTTTAAAAGCCGGTCCCCAGGCCATGAAGATGGCGTTCATGTTGGTGAGGTTATTGTCATACCCATGATGACCCGGACTTGCTTTCTTTGACGGTGTAAATATATAGTTGGCTTCTGCCAGCAGGATAATATCACCGATACGGTTATAAACATCTTCCTGACCATAATGCCATCTTTCCGGTGTTTCCTTTTTCAGGTAAGCCGTATAATGATTTTCGTGTTGTTTGAGATAATCATATGCGGCTTTGATTTCCTCATCGGTTTTACCGTATAGCATTACCTTTTCGTTTCCAGGTATACTTTTCAGGGGTTGCAGCACGGGTGCATCCGGCAGGGTGATGGTATGAGTGGTATCTGCCAGCATCATACCGTGATCGGATACCACGATAAAATTTACCGGGAGATGCAGCTGCTCTGCTTCGGCCACCATTTTGCCGATGGCGGCATCCACAAATTGTACGGCGCTGCGTACACTGTCGGCGTCTGGTCCCCAGGAATGGCCCATGTGATCCACTTCAGGGAAGTAGAAGGTAATGAGGTGCGGGCGTTGTTCTTCCGGCAGGCGGAGCCAGTTTATGACTGTTTGGATGCGTTGATCGATTCTTGTTTTTTCCTGGTACTTAAAGTAGTAAGTAGGACGTACGTTTTGTATGGCGCTTTCTGATCCTACCCAGAAATAGCTGGCGCTGATCATTTCCTGTTTCTCCGCCAATACCCATAATGGCACGCCATTGTACCAGGTGCCGTCTTCCACGGCATCGCGGTTGCCCACTTTGTAAACAGCATCTCTTTTACGGTCGTAAAAAAAATTATCCACCAGGCCGTGATGGGCGGGGTAAAGACCAGTAGCCAGGGAATAGTGATTGGGAAACGTAAGGGATGGAAATGCCGGCTGCATAGCAGTAGCGCGAACGCCTGCTCCCGACAGGCGCAGCAGGTTTTGTGCATTGTATTTTTCGGCGTAGTCGTACCGGAAACCATCAATGGAGATCATGATCACATATGGTCTCGACTGCTGCGTGGCGCTGTTCTTTCTTCCTTCCACTACCAGCTGGGCAGTATCCTGGGCGTAGCCGGCAAAGCTGATCGATAGCAGGACAGCGGCTAATAAAAAAATCCTTTTCACTATTATGGTATTTATGATTGCATGGTAACAATTGGGGAAGAATAACAGATGATGGGTTATAATGCGGGGCAAATTAGAAAACTATTTCCATTCAAAACGACATAAAGTAGTTATATATCCGTTAATAAAAATGCAGATATGAGTTACCACAGCTATTAAATCTCTCTTAAACATGTAATAATATTTTACCACATATTATTACAAAATGGCTATAAACAGGCAAAATGATAATCACTAAATAAAAAATTATATATATAATTTTAATTAATTAATTGTTTATCTATATATTAGCCTACTGAAAAACCATCTAACAACTATGTCTGATTACACCTTTATTACGACTGAGGAACATTTTTTATTACAGGACGCGCTGAAGAGAAACAAGCAACAGTTAACAAAATTCACCCTTATCGGTTTTGGGCTATTATTGATTGCTGCTGTGATACCGCAAATTTATTTATACACTCACAACAACCTGGGTGATGCGGATGATTCGCTCCTGTCTTTCAAAAACCTTTGGTTCTGGGTATGGCTGTTATGCTTTGTGATAGCGTTGATATTTGCGTTGATAAAAGTAACAGATATACGCTACTGGGCTATTAAAAAAGATCTGACTGCCCTACAGAAAGCCACCCTGGAGGCGCCGATGGAAGCGGTATACCTGGAAAACAATGATACACAAACCAATATTATGATCCTGCTGGAGAATAAGAAAAAACGCCTGTTTTACTGGATGCGTGGTGCGTTGGAAGGATACAGGGCAGGGCAGCAAGTGGAGATCACCTATGCCCGTTATTCCCGTGTGATCATCAGTATCAACAAGAAATAATCCGCCAAAGTTTTTAAGTGCCGGCCCTGTGCGTGTAGCTTACCTGCTAACGCACAGGGCTATATTATTGCAGGGCCGGCTTGTAACATTTACCCCATATCAGCGTTTTATCCTAAACCTGCATTCCGGGAGCGTCTGCTTGATAATTTGATATTACTTTTCCCGCGGAAGCCATCAATAAATCGGTATTTTTAACAGGTTGTTATCCAATTTATGCGTTTATCCTTACTATATCCGGTAAAAATCCTGCTGTACTATACTGCGCTTTTGCTACTCATAATAGCTCCAGCCTGTCAGTGTAAAAAAGACAACAGCGTTACTCCCCCACCCCGCCCGGAGCCACCAAAAGATATTTACCTCGTTACCGCGATCCGCGTGAATAACATACCCAAAGACAGTCTTGTTTATAATGACAAACACCAGGTTACGGAGAGATGGGACTACAACCCTACTTACCGTATCTGGCAAAATTATATAGCCTACACCTATAACCAGGAAGGTTATGTATCAATGGCCAGGTATTATAACGAAAATGATAATACTATAAGGAGTCTTAGCCAGAAAGATTCAGTGGCGTGGAATGCAGACAGGTTTATCATTTACACCACCTTTTACAGGGAACTGGGTAATGAAATTTCCGGATACGATACGCTTAATTATTTACAGACTAACAATCAAAGAATGCTCACCCTCGTGGGCACTAAAGACACCATTTCTATTGTTGTTGGAGTGGCAGTGTTGTACAAACAATACCAGTATAACGGGAAAGATATCACGCAGTTTCAGGATATAAACTGGTATCATGTATATAACGGGGAACCCGAATTACTCTCGAACACATTTGACCTGGCATACCTTCCGCTCGAGAACCCATTGTTTCCACAGGTATCAAAAAATCCCCTGCTGTTCCGCACCATTGGCGGTGATAATTTTCCCTATCCGTCCGATAACTATTATCCTTACCTTTTGAGTGAACATCTCACAGCAGCATTTACGTATAAAACAGACAATGTACCACCGAAGATCTGCCCCATCACCTATAAAATGTATGATACCACACAGTATCCACAAACACAAAGTATTCCAGGCATCAATAAAACAATTGCTTATACCTATAAAGTGATCAAAGCAGATTAAGAACGAAATCATACCATGAAATATATCACGCTACCCGTCATTGCGCTTGTAATATTGACTAATACTGGATGCCGGAAAAAAGATCAGCCTAAAGAACCAACGGGACCAGCACCCATACAGGTTACTCGCCTGATAACACAGATTTATAGAGATAATATTCTCTATGAGCAGCTGGGTTATAACAATAACCAGCAACTAACCACCTTCGACCATTATGAACCCGGCAGTGATCAGGCTACTATGCATATGGAATTTAAAACCGATGCCAATGGGAAGCTGACAGGAACAGTTCTCTATCGAAAGGACGGAGCCAATTTCAAATTGTCGGAAAAAAATGTGGTACAATCATCTGAAAGAGAATTTAAGATAACAGGATTCCTGTACCCACCATACTCTGGAGGGAGAAATGACACGGTACCGGACGCAATGCGATTTACATTTGATGACAGCGGCAAATTGATTGAACTCACAGATACATTGATAACAGAGAAGGGCGCCGATTATATGCGCCAATTGATAGCCATCACCACCTGTAATTATTCCGGCGATCAGCTCAATAACTTAACACGCAATGGTTATGGCTATTATGCCTCCCCCACCCTGCCAGGCGGAGAAGAAACCACATTGCATACCAGCAGCATATCTCAGTTTGAATATGACGACACGCCTAACTTTTTCTATGCACTCGGCAAACAATATCCTTATCTGCGATTTATAATGAGGCCGGACCATCGCTTATTTGCCGGTCGCACCAATGTAAAAAAGATCACTGAAAAGCATCTCCCTCCTGGCGGCAGTCAGACTGAGATCACCCATATCTTCCGGGATATCCGCGATGATCACGATAGCCAGATCGTTTACACTACAGAGATGTCCATACAAAACGGTGTTACCAGTACTACCCAATGGCGGTATCATTACAGACCTCTTCCATAATTCCCGGAAATTTTACAGACTTTTGTAACAAGATATAATTGTTACTCATGAACCTTGCACAATTTCAGGAATATTGTCTTTCACTACCGGGCGTTACAGAAGAGTTTCCTTTTGGAGATGAAACCCTGGTATATAAAGTTTGCGGAAAAGTATTTGCCCTCAGCGGCCTTTCAAATTTTGCATCTATTAACCTCAAATGTGATCCGGAAGAAGCCGTTGAGCTGCGGGAGCGGTATGAAGGCGTGATCCCTGGCTATCACATGAATAAAAAACACTGGAATACTGTTGATGTACACTCCGGTATTCCCAATAAGCTGCTGCTGGAATGGATCAGAAATTCGTACGAGTTGGTAGTGGCGAGTTTGCCAAAGAAAGAAAAAGAGAAACTGGGCCGGTAACCGTTCCCCACATAGCTGCCAGCCATCCCCCGTTTTTTTATTACATTAGCCCGAAATCTAAAATAAACTGTTTATGAGAAAATGGCTGCTGCTGGCCTGTGCCGCGCTGTTTGTAATTCCTGCGGCGTGTAAGGCCGTTAACCAGGATTCACTCTGGATGCATGAACACTACACTAAAAAGGAAGTGTACATCACCATGCGCGATGGCATTAAGTTGTTTACTTCCATTTACCTGCCGAAAGATCAATCGGAAAAACATCCTATCCTGATGACGCGCACGCCTTATTCCTGCGCTCCTTATGGAGAAAATGCCTTTCGTCCGTTGTATAAAAATCATTATAAAGAATACCTGAAAGAAGGCTACATCATGGTTATACAGGATGTAAGAGGCACCTGGATGAGTGAAGGTAAATTTGTGAATGTAAGACCTTTCAATCCTGCTAAAAAAGGAAAGAAAGATATTGATGAAGCCAGTGATACCTATGATACCATCGACTGGCTCGTGAAAAACCTCAGCGGCAACAACGGTAACGTAGGAATATTTGGTATTTCCTATCCCGGCTTTTACTCTACTATGGCTGCGCTGAGCGGCCACCCGGCCCTGAAAGCGGTGAGTCCGCAGGCGCCTGTTACGGATTGGTTTTTGGGAGATGATTTTCATCACAACGGTGCTTTCTTTATCGCAGACGCTTTTTCTTTTTATACGGTATTTGACCAGCCGCATCCCAAACCCACTACGGAAGGGCCAAAGGGCATTGATTACTACACGCACGACAACTACAAATACTACCTGGAAACCGGCGCATTGCCCAACTTCGCTAAGATCATCGGCGACAGCGTAACCTTCTGGCATGAAATGTACGCCCATCCTACTTACGACAGCTGGTGGAAAGCCCGCAACGTGCGCAACTTCCTGCAGAATGTAAAACCCGCTATGTTGATTGTAGGAGGCGTGTTTGATGCGGAAGATTGCTTCGGCGCGTGGAATACCTATCAGGCCATTGAAACCAAAAGTCCGGCTACCAACAACCGTATTGTAATGGGACCGTGGTACCACGGTCAATGGGCATCCAACGATGGTACCCACCTGGGTAATGTGCGCTTTGGCAGCAACACCGCCGAATACTACGCACAAAACGTTGAAATTCCTTTCTTCAACTATTACCTTAAAGGCAAAGGCGCTGCACCTGATATCGCAGAAGCCACTATTTTCTTCACCGGCGAAAACAAATGGAAACAACTCCCTAAATGGCCTCCGGCTAACATGGAAGACGCTCCTGTTTATTTGCAGGAAGATGGTAAGCTTTCCTTTACCAAACCCGCTGCTGCCAATAGCTTCAGCGAATACGTAAGCGACCCGGCCAAACCCGTTCCGTATACAGAAGACGTACATTTTGGCCGTACCATCAACTATATGACCGATGATCAGCGCTTTGCCGCCCGCAGACCTGATGTAGCCGTATTTGAAAGTGAAGTACTGGACAAAGACATTACCCTGGCCGGCCCCGTAGTAGCAGACCTGATTGCCAGCACCAGCACTACAGATGCCGATTTCATCGTGAAAGTGATTGACGTATTCCCCGACGATTTCAAATATGAAGAAGACGCGCCTGCCGAACATCGCCGGGTGCCTTCCGCGACCTACCCGATGGGCGGCTACCAGATGCTGGTACGTGGAGAGATCATGCGCGGCAAATTCCGCAACAGCTTTGAAAAGCCGGAAGCATTTGTGCCTGATCAACCTGCTGAAGTGAAATTCACTATGCCGGATGTAGCGCATACCTTCCAGAAAGGACACCGCATCATGATCCAGGTACAAAGCAGCTGGTTCCCGCTGTCAGACCGGAACCCGCAGCAGTTCATGGATATTTACAAGGCTACAGACAAAGATTTTAAAAAGGCCACTATCCGCATCTACCACGATGCACAGCATCCTTCCAAGGTAGTGCTGCCGGTAGTGAAATAATGATGTACCGGGATGACGCCGTTGGCATCATCCCGGTAAAAGGCTTGCGGGCGAAATATTATATTGATTAACTTGCATCATCTTTAAAAAGCCTTATTTTAACTAACATTTCTGTCTATTATTTATGAAGTACAAAAAATACCTGTTCATAGGAGCCCTGGGATGCTTATCCGTACAGGGTTTCAGTCAGGCTAAACCTGCACCTAAGAAGCCCGTGGCCAAAACAGCCGTTAAGTCACCGGTATTGAAAAACAAACTGGACTCCGTGAGCTACGGAATAGGAGTTAGTATTGCGGAGAACCTGAAGGCCCAGGGACTGGAAAATGTGAATCCTGCCCTTCTGGCCAAAGCAGTACAGGATGCGTTGAAGAACAAACCGTTAACACTGTCAAAAGAACAATGTGATATGAGCATAAGTAATTATCTGCAGCAGCTGAAAGCAGACAAAGCTGCCAAAAACCGCGAAGCAGGACTTAAATTCCTGGCGGAGAATAAATCCAAACCAGGAGTTGTAACGCTGCCTGATGGTTTACAGTACCAGATCCTGAAAGAAGGCGATGGTCCTAAACCTACCGCCGCCGATAAAGTAAAAACGCATTATCACGGTACATTAATCGATGGTACGGTGTTCGATAGCTCTGTAGACAGAGGTCAGCCCATCTCCTTCCCGGTAGGCGGCGTGATCAAAGGCTGGACAGAAGCCCTTCAGTTAATGCCTGTAGGCTCTAAATGGCGTCTTTTCATTCCTTCTGAGCTGGCATACGGCGATCGTGGTGCAGGTCCGAAAATCGGTCCGGGTGCAGCGCTGATATTTGATGTGGAGCTGCTGGCGATTGAGCAGTAAAAGGATCGCCTTCGGCGATTGTCTTTTTCAGGATTAAACTGATTGAACTGATTTAGTTTTTCAGGATTTTTTATAAAAAGATTAGGGAAGATAGAAGCAAATCCGCTTTTATCTTCCCTAATCTTTTAAAATCAAAATATAATCAAATCAGCGTTATCAGTCTAATCAGTTTAATCCTGAAAAAGACAATCGCCGAAGGCGATCCCTACTTCGCAGCAAACACCCGCGGCCGGCGTTGTTCCAGCAACAGGAAATCAGCCAGCACCATAGCGGTAACTGCTTCCAGTACCACCGGTACGCGCAGCGCGATGCAAAGGTCGTGACGGCCTTTCACGCTGAAAGTTTCCACTTCTCCGCTTTTAATATTGAGAGTTTGTTGTTCTTTAGGTGTACTGGAGGTAGGTTTCACCGCGATGCGGAAAACCAGCGGATTGCCATTGGTGATACCGCCTACTACGCCACCCGCATGATTGGAGGCTGTTTTACCGGTTTTATCGATGATGGGATCGTTATGTTCGAGTCCTTTCATTTTAGCAGCAGCAAAGCCGGCGCCAAACTCAATACCTTTGATAGCGGGAATTGCAAAAACGGCGTGCGCCAGCGCGGATTCCAGCGAATCAAAGAAAGGTTCGCCCAGGCCAATGGGCAAGCCATTCACCACGCACTCCACGATACCACCTACTGAATCTTTTGCTGCAATCGCGGCTTCCAGTCCGGCTTCCGGATCAGGGTTGCCTCCTACTTCCGTGATGGTGGCATTTACCTGGATCTCTTCGCCCAGGATCTTTTTGGCAATTACACCGGCTGCCACCAGGTTGAGGGTGAGCCTGCCGCTGAAATGTCCGCCGCCGCGATAGTCTTCAAAGCCGCCGAACTTTTCAGTCGCTACAAAATCGGCATGTCCCGGACGCGGAAACTCCCGCAATTTTTCGTAATCGGTGCTGCGGGTATTGTTATTTTCAAAAAGAATAGTAACAGGTGCACCGGTAGTGAAATCGTTAAAAACGCCTGATTTGATAAAGGGCAGGTCTTCCTCCTTGCGGGGCGTAGTGCCCCTGGAACCGCCTTTACGACGTTCCAGGTCTGCCAGGAAATCTTCCTGCTTTAACGGGATACCTGCCGGTATACCATCTATATTTACGCCAACGCTGGCGCCATGTGATTCTCCAAAAACATTTACCCTGAATAATCTGCCAAAACTGTTCACACGCTGATGATTTAAAGTGAAATTATACGGTTACTGCCACCTTACCACCCAACAATTCCAGGTGATCATAAAATTCCGGGTAGGATTTATTGATTGCTTCTGCATTGTCGATGATCACCGGACCGTCTGCCGTTAAAGCAGCTACAGCACAGGCCATCGCAATACGGTGGTCGTTATGTGAATGTACCTGGGCGCCTTTAATACCGGTGCCGCCATGTACCAGCATGATGTCGCCTTCAAGGTCAATCTTAATACCCATCTTGCCAAATTCCTCCTGCAGTGTTAAACCGCGATCACTTTCTTTATGAGCCAAACGGCTCACGCCTTTAATTTTCGTAGTGCCGTTACAGTTAGCAGCCAGCGCTACCAGCGGAGGGAACAGATCGGGACAGTCGGTGGCATCTATTTCAAATGCGTTTAACCCTCCTTTTTCAATATTTACCGTAAACACGCCGGACATTAAATGTGCACCGGCTTTTTCCAATGCTTCCAGGATAGCTTTATCTGATTGGGCAGAGGACGTGTTGAGATGCTGTACTTCTGCTTTACCGGCTACTGCCGCAGCTACCAACAGGAATGCGGCGCCGCTCCAGTCGCCTTCCACCGTATAGTCGCAGGGGTTATACGCCTGTTTCTTTCCGAAATGGAAGGTTTCAAAATTCTTTTCTTCCACCTGAACGCCAAAGTGCGCCATCAGTTGAAGGGTTAACGCAATGTATGGTTTGCTTTTCAGATCTGTTACTGTGATGGTCACGTTTTCTGCTGCAGCACCGTAGGCCATGAGCAGGCCGGTAAGGAACTGTGAGCTGAGGGAACCATCGATCGTAATATCTTTCGGATGTAACGGTCCCTGGATATGCAGAGGCAATTTACCGCCCTGTGTGGAGCATTTTACATCGAGCTGTGGTAATACGGCTTCGAAGAAATCCATCGGGCGGGTGGTTAAGCTACCGTGGCCTTCAATGGTAATGGGCAGGGACGACAACGCCGCGATGGGCGTAAACATACGGATCCCCAAACCGGATTCGCCGCAGTTGATTTCATCATAAAACGGTGCTACACCGTTGCTGGTGATTTCGAAATAGTCGTATTCCCGTTTGATTTTAGCACCCAGGTTTTCGGCTACTTCCAGTGCTGCCAGGCAATCATTGCTCAGGCCGGGATTACGGATAATGCTCTTTCCTTTTGCCAGCAAAGCCGCTGCCACAGCGCGTTGCATGGCGCTTTTGGAAGGATTGGCCGTAACCGTGCCTTTAATGATGGCTGGTGATACAGTAACTTGCATATGTATATTTCGTCTGCCTTTAATTAATTAGAAAAAAATTTACAATTCCTGCAGTAACAACTTCAGTTCTGCAATGGGAATGGGCATGGTGGTTGCTTTCCCGATCTCCTCCAGCAATACAAAATGTATTACATCTTTCTCCCGTTTTTTATCCAGTTTAAAGATGTCGAACACCGCGTCTTTATCAGAGTTAAAAGCTACGGGCAGCTGGTAATCGCTGATCAGTTTTATCAGGCGGATCGTTTGATCTGCCGGCAGGTTCATCAGCTTTTCCGAAAAACGGGTAGCTGCTACCATCCCTATGGCCACTGCTTTTCCATGCGCTATATGTTCAAGCTTTTCCACAGCATGACCGAGGGTATGACCAAAGTTGAGCCATCTGCGCGGACCGTTTTCCAGCTCATCTTCCAGTACTACTTTTGTTTTTGCTGCTACCGATTTTTCCACCAGGTATTGCAGTACTTCCACATCGCGGGCCAGTGCTTTTTCTTTGTTATTTTCGAGATAATCAAACAACGTTGCATCCATGATACACGCGTATTTGATGATTTCAGCAAAGCCGTTATGCCATTCTTCTGCCGGCATAGTGAGCGGCAGGGTATAATCGAAAAGGATAAACTCCGGCTGGCGGATAATGCCCAGCAGGTTTTTCTGTTTACCATGACTCACCCCGTTTTTTCCGCCAATGGAAGCATCTACCTGCGCCAATAATGTAGTAGGTACAAAGCCAAAAGGAATTCCACGCATGTATATGCTGGCAGCAAATCCTGCCACATCAGTAAGCATTCCTCCACCAATACCAACCAGCGTGGTTTTGCGGTCGGCTTCGTAAGAAATAAGACCATCGATGATCTTATCCACCGTAGCCATGTTCTTTAATTCTTCCCCTGAGGGCACCACAATTTTGTTCCAGTTGTGCAGATGATGACCGTGATAGTATTCTACATTTTCATCTATTACCAGTACGGCCCTGTGACGGTTTACATGATTGCCCAACTCCATCAGGCTTTCCCCTAAAAAATAGGTGGTTTCCTGTTGCTGAAACTGGTGGGTTTGTATGAGCATGGAGCGATTAGCTTTAGCTGTCAGAAAAACTACTGCCGGCTGTTGTTAGTGTCAACAGCCGGCGGCTGATGGATCTACTTATCTTCGTTCATTACTTTGTTCTGGCGGTTGATGGATTCCAGGTGAACTGCATCAAAATATTTCACGATGAAATCTTTCGTCAGGCCCAGTTTCTCACCTTTAGATACCGCACGGTCCAGGATTTCATTCCAACGGTTTGTTTGCAGGATGGTGATGTTATTTTCTTTCTTGTACACACCAATCTTTTCTGCAATTTTCATACGGTTGCCGAGCAACAGCATAATTTCATCATCTACCTGGTTAATCTGCGCACGCAGTTTTTCCAGTGCAGAGTTGAAATCTTTCTTATCGGAATGTTCTCTTCTCCAGGTGATACCATCCAGCAGGTCTGCTAATTTTTCAGGCGTGATCTGTTGTTTGGCATCGCTCCAGGCATTGTCCGGATCTACGTGTGTTTCCAGCATCAGTCCATCGTAATCGAGGTCAATGGCTTCCTGGGAAACTTCCTGCAGAATATCGCGGCGACCGGAGATATGTGAAGGGTCGCAGATCATAGGCAGTTCAGGCATACGGCGTTTCAGCTCAATAGCCAGGTGCCACATCGGTGCATTACGGTATTGGGTGTTGCCATAGCTGGAGAAGCCACGGTGAATTAAACCTACTTTATTGATACCTGCTTTCTGGATTCTTTCCACGGCGCCAATCCACAGTTCCAGGTCAGGATTGATAGGATTCTTAATTAAAACGGTAGTGTCCACGCCTCTCAGTGCGTCGGCTACTTCCTGTACAGAGAAAGGGTTTACGGTAGTACGTGCGCCTACCCACAGAATATCCACACCGAAATGCAGCGCGTCTTCCACCTGCTTCGCAGTAGCTACTTCCACCGCCAGCGGCAGACCAGTGATTTCACGGGCTTTCTGCAACCATGCAAGACCCTTTGTACCGATGCCTTCGAAAGAACCGGGGCGGGTACGGGGTTTCCAGATACCGGCGCGTAAAACGTCCACTTTACCTGTTTTTTGCAGGGCCAGTGCGGTGGCTAATACCTGCTCTTCGGTTTCTGCACTGCAGGGTCCGGAAATGATCAACGGCTTTTTATCGGAAGACGGATCGGAGAATTTTGTTTTAGATAATATCTGTTCCATTGTCTGTACCATAGTATTGAAGTTAAGTAGATTATCAGAATTTAGTTATTTCAGGATCTTCCTGATTTTATTGGATTTTTGAATCAATTTGTAAAAGGTGTCGTAGTCTTCATTTTCCAGCAATGATTTCATCTGCTGTAACTGGCTGATATGTTCGTCCAGTACATCGAGTACATTGTTCCGGTTGTGTTTGAAGATAGGTACCCACATATCAGGAGAGCTTTTCGCCAACCGTACAGTGGATTCAAAACCACCGCTTGCCAGTTCAAAGATGCGTCCGGACTCTTTCTCTTTTTTCAACACGGTTAATGCCAGTGCGAAAGAAGTGATGTGAGAAATGTGAGATACATAGGCAGTGTGCAGGTCGTGCTCTTCTGCATTCATATACACAGTGCGCATCTGCAGCTGGTCTACCATATTTTCCACTACTTCCAGGGCGTCTTCATCGCTGTTTTTCACATCGCAGAGCACCATCGTTTTATTTACGAAGAGGTTGCGTACAGCTGCATCGGGGCCGGAGTACTCGGTGCCGGCCATCGGATGGGCCGCCACGAAGCGTCCTCTGTTGGGATGACCGGCAACGAGTTGCAGTATTTTTTCTTTGGTAGAACCTACATCCATAATCACCTGGCCGGGGCGCGCTCTATCCATGATGGCAGGCAGGGCCTGCAGCACTGCATCCACCGGGATCGCCAGTATCACCAGGCTCGAGCGCTTCATGGCATCTTCCAGGCTGGCGCCTTCATCGATGATGTTCAGCTCCAGCGCCCGTTGCAGGTGCTCCTGGTTCTGATCCACCCCGATGATCCGCTCCGCCACGCCTTTTTCCTTCAGCGTGATGGCGAGCGAGCCGCCGATTAAACCCGTTCCTATTATTGTTGCAATCATTTTACGTTGGTTTTGATACGTTCTATCGCTTCCTGGAAAACTTTTTCATCCTGGCACAAACTCACCCTGATATAGCCGTTACCGTTACTTCCGAATATTCCTCCCGGAGTAATGAATACACGCGCCTTTTGCAGTATTTCATCAGTGAGCGTATAGCCGTTTTCGTTAGTAGCGGGTATTTTCGCCCAAACGAACATACCTACCTGGTTTTTATCATAGGTGCAATGCAACAGATCCAGTAACTGAAACACTTTTTCCCTGCGTGCACGGTAAATTTTATTTAAGTCGTCGTACCAGTCTTTACCCAGCTGCAGTGCTTTTACAGCGGCCATCTGCATAGGCTGGAACATACCGGAATCCATATTGCTTTTGAAGCGCAGTACCTGTGTAATCCACTCTGCCTTGCCCACCAGCATACCAATGCGCCATCCGGCCATATTGGACGATTTGCTGAGGGAGTTCAGTTCCAGCACCACATCTTTTGCACCTTCAAACTGCAGCAAACTTTCGGGTTGCTCATTCAGGATGAAGCTGTACGGATTATCGTGGCAGATAAGGATATTATGTTGTTTGGCGAAAGCGATGAGCTTTGCGGCAAACTCCCTGTTTACTTTTGCGCCGGTAGGCATATGCGGGTAGTTTACCCACATCAGTTTCACGCGGCTCAGGTCTTTTTGCGCCAGCGCATCCAGGTCCGGCAGCCAGCTGTTCTCTTCCGTCAGGTCATAATCAACAACAGTAGCGCCACTCAGGTTCACTGCAGAGCGGTAGGTAGGGTAACCCGGGTTAGGGATCAGGGCTTCATCACCTTCCTGCAGGTAAGTCATGCAGATATGCATAATCCCTTCTTTGGAACCAATCAGCGGCAATACTTCCGTATCCGGGTTCAGGGTTACATTGTAATAGCGTTGATACCAGTCTGCCATTGCTTTACGCAGGGCGGGAATACCTTTATAGCCCTGGTAGTTGTGCGTATTCGGCAAAGCGGCGTTCTCGTTCAATGCAGCCACCACTGAAGGATGAGGAGGCAGATCCGGGCTTCCGATACCGAGGTTGATCACCTTTGTACCGGTTTGGTTCATTTCCTCAATTTCCCTGAGCTTTTTGGAGAAGTAATATTCTTCTGTGCCTTGTAATCTTTTAGCGACCTGTATCTGCATAAAACTGATTAATGTGTTTTTCCTTTTTTATAAATACCCAGCACTTTCAGGTGTTCTGTGAGTGGCTCTATTTTCGATAATGCTTTTTCAAAGTGAGCGGCGTTATCAAATTCCATATCGGCGTGGAAGTAATAATTCCACTCTTTCGCCGGGATAGGAAAGGATTGCAGCTTCGACAGGTTGATGCCGGCCACTGCAATCTGGGTAAGCACTTTAGCCAGGCTGCCCCTGTCGTGGCTCGTTTGAAAGTATACGGATGCTTTATTGGCATCTTCCGGCGTAGCCATCGGCGTGCGGGATACGGCCAGGAAGCGGGTATAGTTATTTTTATTGGTGTGGATATTAGGCGCTATGATATCCAGTTCAAAGATTTCCGCAGCCAGTTTACCTGCAATAGCCGCTGTACTTTTCAGTTTCTTCTGTCTTACATGCTTGGCACTGAGGGCGGTATCTTCTGTTTCTACCAGTTTGATATGCGGGTACTTTTCCAGGAAATCCATACACTGCAAAAGGGCCATCGGATGGGAATGTACTTCCCTGATATCTTCCATTGTTTGCCCGGGCAGTACCATGAGGTGCTGGTTGATCTGGAGATAAATTTCACCGGTGATATGCAGACCGGAGTTTTTAATAAGACTGTAGTTTGGTAAGATGCTACCGGCAATTGAGTTTTCGATGGCCATTATACCTGCATCCACATCGGTTTGCTGTTTTGCTTTTTTAACCAGCTCTGCAAAGGAGGCACAGCATTCTATTTCGGTTTGTTTACCGAAATACCCCTGGGCAGCAACCTGGTGAAAACATCCTTCAAACCCCTGTATGGCAATTTTCATGTGTATGTGATTGATTTTATTCAGTTATAGTTGCTACAGCAACTAGCTATTAAAAACAGAAAGGGTCCCGATCCGGGACCCTTTGCGCTGTACTTTTATATGTAAGTATTTTATTGCAAACGAGTCCCCTGCTTCTTCGCATAAAAGAAGTAAGAGAAGTAATAAAAAAAGTAATTGCCTGAAACTGGCTGTAACATATGTTTATCTGTTGTTGGCATCAGCTGGCTGTATGCCTGTTTTTGGTATTAAAAAAGGCCTTCCGGTTCCGGAAGGCCTTTTTGTAGTTCTTTTATCTTTTACAAACGACCTCCCTATTTCTGGTACCAGAAATAATAAAAGCTAAAAAAGCCGAAAGAGGTTTGCTGTATCATATTATTATTTGTTACTCGTTTTGAGTGTAGGACAAAAATACGGCACGATTTTAATTATCCAAGGGGTAATATCAAAAAATATGCTTTTTTTAATAATAAAGGTCGTTTATTGAATAACTTTCAAAGAAACATATTTCCATAATCAAAAACGGGGCATAAAAAAACCGTTCAGGCTAAGCCGGAACGGTTAATTATAAATTCTAAAGTCAGATTAGTGATGAGCAGCAGCTGAATCAACAGTTTTAGCAGCAGAATCAACAGTTGCTTTTGCAGCGTTAGCTACAGAATCAACAGTAGAAGTAGCTACCTGAGCAGCTGAATCGATAGTAGCACCAGCAGCGCTAGCAGTAGAGTCGGTACCAGTTTCAGTTTTTGCACCACCGCAAGCAACTGCGAACAGACCGAAAGACAGAGCTAAGAAACCAATTTTGATTACGTTCTTCATGTTACAATTATTTAAGTTGTTTTTGAATGATTTAACCTTTATACCGGGATCACCTAAAAGGTAACCCAAACTTTTAAAAATATTTTTTTTCGCTACTTTGGGTTACCAAATGCCTAATAACTGTATTAAGAGTGAAGCAAAATCAAGACATAACAAGAGACCGGGAATTATTGCTGGGACTGGCAAAAGGCGAGGATAAGTCATTGGAAATCATCTATTCTGAGAACTTTCCGGTGGTATTACGAATGATCCTTCAGCATAATGGCTCGGAAGACGACGCAAAAGATGTGTTCCAGGAGGCTATTATAGTATTATATGAAAAGGTACAAACCAGTGATTTTACTTTAAGCAGCAGGCTAAAAACCTTTCTTTATTCGGTTTGCCGCCATCTGTGGCTTAAAAAAGTTCATCGTACCTACGGATTATATGCTTTAACGCCTGAGCTGGAAGAAGTAATTCCGGCCGCGGAAGAACTGGAAGAACATGAGGCAAGGGATCAGGAATTCAGGATCATGGAAGGGGCAATGAGCAGTATTGGTCAACCCTGCCAAACCATCCTGGAAGATTATTATCTGCATAAAAAATCTATGCAGGAAATAGCGGAAAAGTTCGGATACACCAATGCCGAAAATGCCAAGAACCAGAAGTACAAGTGCCTGATGCGTTTGAAGAAGTTATTTTTTGATCAATACAAAACACCACTATAAGCAGAAAGCAGCCATGAAAGAAGACATGATCTTATTACGTGAAATTGAGCGTTACCTGGAAGGGGAAATGAGCGAACAGGAAAAAACTGCTTTCGAAACTTTACGTCATACCAACCCGTTAGTTAATAAACAGGTAGAAGAACACCAGCTGTTTCTGCAACACCTGGGCAATTACGGAAAACGCCAACAATTACAGACAAAGCTTAACCAGATACATCAGCAACTGGATATGCCGAGTCTCCGCAAACAGGCACAGGAAGAAAACCAGACTGCAAGAAGATTGACCATCCGTCGCAGAACCATCACCAACCTGGCTGCCGCCGCCTGTATAGCACTGGTTACCTCCCTGTCTACCATCGCGGTAATACAGAATGTTTCCAAAAATAAATCCACCGCACAATACGAAGATGTAAGAAGGGTACTGAATAATATTCAACGTTCCCAGAATGCCATCATCAGCGATATGAACAGTAAGAGCAGGGCCCCGTTAAACCCGGGCACCTATGGTGGTACCGGTTTCGCGGTATCCGGTAATGGCTACATCGTTACCAACTATCATGTAGTAGCCGGCGCCGACTCTGTATATGTTCAGAACAATAAAGGAGAAGCTTTTAAAGCCATCAGCATATTTGAAGATATTTCCAGCGATCTGGCGGTATTGAAGATTGCAGATTCTTCTTTTAAAAGTCAACCCTTGCCCTATGCTTTGAAACCACAAAGCGTAAAACTGGGCGAAGAAGTATTCACAATGGGCTTTCCCCGCGATGAAATTGTTTATGGCAAAGGTTATATCAGCGCCAAAACAGGTTTTAACGGAGATACTACGGCCTACCAGGTATCTATCCCGGTAAACCCGGGTAACAGCGGCGCTCCGCTGCTCGACAGCAAAGGAGATGTAGTGGGAATAGTAACCGGCAAACAAACTACCTCCGATGGTATTGCCTTTGCGGTAAAATCTGCCCACCTCAAACATCTGCTGGACGAAATGCCAAAAGATAAACAAACCCGGAAGGATTGGAACCATAAGAGCCGCCTGGAAGGAATGAACCGGGTAGATCAGATTAAGAAACTGGAAGACTTTGTATATATGGTGAAGGTGTATAATTGAACCGACACCCATTAAAAAAAGCGCGGGATATGTTATCCCGCGCTTTTTTTATGCCCTCTGCCTGCTTATTTCTTCAGCCAGGCTTTGTATTTATCAGTGATCCAGTACAACAAATCGTTGTTATTGATCGTCCGCATGGTATTATAATCAGGATAATTGTCCCGCATAAATAACTGGAGGGAGTCGCCTTTAAGCCCTGTTACCCGGCTTACCAGTACCGGTGTAAAGCGGGAGTCGATGTACTTTTCTTTTTCCATCTTCTCGTAATTCTCTTTAAACTGCCGTTTTTGTTTTTCTTTTTTGGAGAAACGGGTAATGGGACTAAATACGATACCAGCGCCTTCAGGAGTACTGCCACCTGCCAGTGGTTTGTTCGGATTATCAAGAATATATCCGTACTGGTTACGTCTTTCCATTGAATCCACCTGGTAAGGCGTATACTGGGAGGTGATCTCCACTCCTTTCAGGAACTTCCCGGCCGATTCCATCACCACATTGATGGTTTGAGTGCCGGAACTTTGGGTAACGATGACTGTATCCGGCTTGTAGCCTACGAAAGTAACCACGAGCCGGTCGTTGCGGGAGGCAGATATTTTGTAATACCCTCCCTGATCGGAAAGCGACCGTTTCCCGGAATTGAGATTGCTGACTGTGGCATAGGGCAGCACCAGCTTGTTGCTGTCTGAAATCATCCCGGTAACGGTTACCTGTGCCTGTACCTTCGGAGCAAATGCCATACTGAGTATACAGCCTAGTGCTATGATGCGTATGAAAACCTTCATATAGAATATAATAATTTTTACAGCTAAATCCCTTCCAATTCTTTACAAACAGATCAGTATAGACATTGTTCATCTACCCTAACGAAGTACAAATTAAAGAAAATGCCACGGTGTTTTAAAAACAAAATCCTTCCACCCCGGGGGCGGAAGGATCTGTGTATTTAAAATTTCAGGTTGTACCAATCAGGCGGACTTCAGTAAATCGATCACTTCGTCCCGGCTTTTACCCAATTTCTGTTGCAGCTTTCCAATCAACTTATCTTCCTGTCCTTCTTCATATAACAGGTCATCGTCGGTCAGGTCCGCATATTTTTGTTTCAGGGTACCTTTTAATTCGTTCCACTTTCCTTTGATTTGTAACTTGTCCATAATCTTTCAATTTATATGGTGATATAATCGGGTTACTTATGAAAGTGGAAGAGCCAAAGAATATGCCATCACCTGGTTATGCTATAAAGACACCTGGATGCGGGTACTGAAAACCCTGCTTTCGCCGGCAGCCAGCTGAACCAGTCCGAGCCCGTTGTTAAAGGCATCCGGGGCGCCGCTGAGGTTTTCCACAGCAATGCTGGTGCGATGCGGCGGAATGTATATCTGCAGGATGGGGTAGCTATTTTCCGGGTAGAAGGCAATGTTGATATTTTTCTTCGGATCGTGGATCGTGGCAAGCGGTTGTGGCTTTGTAAGATCCAGTACAAAAGAATTATCAAGCTCCACGCCTTTCAGCAGCTTCCCTTCAACAAATTCGGTATATGGCAATACTTTTCCGGTAGGCAGCAATTTTTCGTTAAACTCCACTATTTCTTTTGAAGCAAAGGTGAGCACCAGTTCATCTACCGGGGTACCGGTGCTGAAGTATGGATGCCAGCCATCCATCACGGGGATGGTAACGCCACTCTGGTTTACGAGGGTGGTGTTCAGTTGCAGCTCATTACCCGCGCGCAGGGTAAAGGTAGCGATACAGTCGTACGCAAAAGGATACCCTGCATCATCCGTTTGTTTAAAATGATGGGTAAGGGTTACCGATGCCTGCTGATCATCCGCCTGTTGCGCGGTTACAGTAAAGGGCGCATCGTATAACAAGCCGTGGATGGCATTTCCGGGCGCCAATGTTTTTTGAATGGTGTAGGGCTTACCTTCCCAGGTATATTGCGCATCCTTCATGCGGCATGCGTAGGGACTCAGTTTTACGCTTTTAAAGCTGGTGCGCAGATTTGCTTCCAGGTCGGCGATATCTGTATAACTATCTATCAGGTTCAGATTCCCTGTTGTGTGCTTTACCTTGAAAGCATGCAGCAGTGCGCCGTAAGAAGGAATTATTTCTACCTGCGTTCCTGTTTCGAGATCCTGGAGCGCAACGATATCAAATCCTGCCTCTTGAAAAGAATGGATGCCAAATTTCATTGTTCATTATTTTGGAAGAAAAAATAAAACATTTTGGGATTTTACTTTGGTATTATTTGATAACAGCTGTTTGTTGTTACCGGATAATACCAAGGCAAAATCCCAAAAAGTATCTTAAATGCTTGCGTTGATCAGGTTTTCCAGCCATTCCTGTTTGCCACTGGTTTGTTTGGGCTCTCCGTTTGCCAGGGCAAAATTACGGAGGTCCTCCAACGTTAGTTTACCTGCTTCAAATTCCTGTCCTTTACCACTGTCGAAAGAAGCATAGCGGTCCTGGCGGAACTTTTTATACGGTGTAGCGGTCAGTACTTTTTCCGCAACGATCGCTGCTCTTGCGAAAGTATCGATACCACCGATGTGTGCGTGGAAGATATCTTCCAGGTCGGTGGAGTTACGACGGGTTTTTGCGTCGAAGTTTACACCACCGCCGGCAAATCCGCCAGCTTCAAGGATCACGAGCATACTTTCAATGAGGTCGTTGAGGTTGGTGGGAAACTGATCAGTATCCCAACCGTTTTGCGCATCCCCGCGGTTAGCGTCAATGCTGCCCAGCATCCCTGCATCTACAGCTACCTGCAGTTCGTGCTGGAAGGTATGGCCTGCCAGCGTAGCGTGATTTACTTCGAGGTTCAGTTTGAAATCTTTGTCGAGGCCAAACTGGCGCAGGAAGCCGATCACCGTGGCGGCATCGTAATCGTATTGGTGTTTGGTGGGTTCGCAGGGTTTAGGCTCTATGAAGAAGGTACCTTTGAAACCCTGTGCCCGTGCGTAATCGCGGGCCATGCCCAGGAAACGGCCCAGGTGTTCCTGTTCGCGTTTCATGTTGGTATTGAGCAGGGTCATGTAACCTTCGCGGCCTCCCCAGAATACGTAGTTTTCGCCGCCCAGTGCGATGGTAGCATCCAGTGAGTTTTTCACCTGGGTACCTGCGTAAGCCAATACTGCAAAATCAGGATTGGTAGCAGCACCGTTCATGTAGCGTGGGTTGCTGAATACGTTGGCTGTGCCCCATAACAATTTCACTCCGCTGGCTTGTTGCTTTTGTTTGGCGTAGGCAACGATCTGCTGCATACGGCTTTCGTATTCTGCGATGTTAGCGCCTTCGTCTACCAGGTCTATATCATGGAAGCAGTAGTACGGAAGCCCCATTTTGGTGATAAACTCAAAAGCTGCGTCCATCTTGTCTTTAGCGCTCTGATTGGCGTCCGGGGAAGTGAGCCACGGGAATTGTTTGGTACCCGGACCAAAGGGATCACCGCCGGTTCCGCAGAAGGTATGCCAGTAAGACACTGCAAAACGGAACAGTTCTTTCATGGATTTACCGCCGATGAGACGGTTCTCATCATACCATTTATAAGCCAGCGGGTTGTCTGACTGTGGTCCTTCGAACTGTATTTTACCAATCCCTTTGAAATACTCGTTGTTTCCTAATGTAATACTCATAACTAATGTGGTTTTTTAAAATGCTGGATCAACCTATATGTTTCCGTTAGTGCATCAGGGTACGAAGACCGTTCAGCCAGTTGCCGTAAACATCACGGTATTGTGACTGCAGTGCGGCATCCGGCTCTATCACTGCGAGGCATTCCATACCGCGGAAAGCGTCTGCAGTACTAACATAGCCGGCTCCTATTGCGGCGCCGCGGGCGGCGCCCTGAGCACCATCTGTATTATATAATTCTATCACTACATTGGCGGTATTGGCGAAGGCTTCCCGGAACAGGGGGCTGAGGAACATGTTGGCATGTCCGGCTCTTACGCGGTGGATGCTGAGGTCCATTTCCGCCATGATGTCCATGCCATAGTTAAGGCCAAATACAATTCCTTCCTGTACAGCGCGCATGATGTGCGCACGGCTGTGGCGGTTGAACTCCAGGTTGCGGAGGGTAGCGCCGAGGCTCCTGTTTTCCAGGATGCGTTCCGCACCGTTGCCAAAAGGAAACACCTGCAGACCCTTAGCGCCTACCGGCGCCTGTTGCGCCAGGGTATTCATTTCAGGATAGGTGATATCCCCTACCAGGTTTTTGAGCCAGCTGTTGGCAATGCCGGTACCATTAAGACACATGAGCACGCCATTTCTCGTATGGGCGTGATCGTTATTCACATGCACAAATGTATTGACACGGCTCTGCTGGTCGAAACTGTTTTTATCGTGTACGGCATATACTACGCCCGATGTACCCGCTGTGGTGGCGGCTTCTCCGGGTTGCAGCACGTTGAGTGAGAAAGCGTTGTTGGGCTGATCGCCGGCGCGGTAGGTAACCGGTGTACCGGGCGCCAGTTTCAAGGTAGCAGCTGCTGCCGCTGTGAGCTGGCCCTGGATGCCGAACGTAGGTACGATGGCAGACAGCAGTTGTTCATCTATATTATAATATTTCAGTAATGCTTTGGAAACGGCATTTTCCTCAAAGTCCCAGAAGGTACCTTCTGATAAGCCGGAGATGGTGGTGCAGGCTTCACCGGTTAATTTCATCGCAATAAAATCACCCGGCAGCATTACCTTATGAATACGTTCATAAATATGCGGTTCATTTTCCTGGATCCAGCGGAGCTTTGAAGCGGTGAAGTTACCGGGAGAATTAAGCAGGTGCTCAAGGCAATACTGTTCCCCGAGTGCTTTAAAGGCGGCATTACCAGTATTTACGGCACGGCTGTCGCACCAGATAATAGCCGGGCGCAGCACCTGTTGTTGCTTGTCCACACACACTAATCCGTGCATCTGGTAGGCAATACCTATTCCTTTGATCTGTGCAGGATCAACAGTATACCTGTTCAGCAGGATTTCCGTAGCGTGAATAATTTCCTTCCACCAGCTCTCAGGGTCCTGCTCTGCCCAGTCGGCCTGGGGTACATCAATAGCCATCTCTTTTTCGGGGCAGGTGGCAGTGGCCACGCAAGCGCCGGTATCAGCATTCAGCAACGCCGCTTTGATAGACGATGACCCAATATCGTATCCTATAAAGTACATAACGCGAAAAAATTAACAATCTGAAAAAGGACCGGATATTTTACGACAGGAAAATGTCCTAAAATATCCGGATACCAAAATAATAAAATGTTCCTATTACCAGAATACAGTATACAGGGCAATAAGAATACCTACAATCAGTAAGGCGCCCACGGTAAAGCCCAGGTTGGGTTTAAACATGCTGGCGTCGATAGCCAGTCCTTTCGGATTGTTCACACTGCGTTTATCCGACAACGTAATAATGATCATACCCACCACGCACACTACAAACACCAGTCCCATACGATCAATAAAGGCCATTTCATATAAGCCGCTGTCCGGGTTTAATGCGGCAAAGCCAAACTGGTGCAAAGGCTCCAGGTTTACCCATGCCGGCATAAATTTCAGGAAGAAGGAAAGAAGCAAACCACCTATCATCGCAAACATGGCTGCGCTGGAGGTTGTCCGTTTCCAGAAAAATCCGAGGGCAAACATGGCAAATACACCGGGAGAAACAAAGCCGGTATATTCCTGGATAAACTGGAAACCACCTTTTTTATCGATACCGAGGAAGTTGGAAATCACGATGGCAATGATCATGGTAATAATTACCACGGCACGGCCTACGCCTACGATCTTCTTTTCGTCGGCATTCTTGTTATATATCTTCTTATAAATATCCAGGGAATAAATGGTGGAAATACTGTTGGCCTTACCTGCCAGGGAAGCCACTACCGCAGCTGTTAAAGCAGCAAATGCCAGTCCTTTCAGCCCCGAAGGCAGGAGGTTGAGCAGTACAGGGTAAGCATTATCCGGGTTCAGGGAACCGCCTTTCATCATGGATTGTGCGAAATCGCCGTGGTTCTGGGCATACAGTACGTAAGCCGCAATACCCGGTAATACTACGATCACCGGCATCAGGAGTTTCAGGAAGCCTGCAAACAGTAATCCCTGGCGGGCGGTTTTCAGATCCGCACCCAATGCACGCTGTGTAATATATTGGTTACATCCCCAGTAGTTCAGGTTTACGATCCACATACCACCAATCAGCACGCTCAGGCCGGGCAAATCGAGGTATTTGGGATTCTCTTTATGAAGGATCATATGGAAATGATCGCTGGCATGTTGTGTCATCAGGGAGAAGCCTTTTAATACGCCTTTCTCACCAAAATGCTCAGACACCAGCTGTAATGCCAGGTAAGTAGTGGCTAATCCGCCCAGGATAAGGAAAAACACCTGTATCACATCGGTGTAACCGATCACCTTCATCCCTCCCAGTGTAATGAGGATGGCGAAGAAGGCCAGTGCCACCATACACACATAGAAGTTTATACCGGAGATGGTGGAAACAGCAAGGGCGCCGAGATAAAGAATAGAGGTGAGATTCACTACCACATACAACAACAGCCAGAAAACGGCCATGATGGTACTTACCGTTTGATTATACCTGCGTTCCAGAAACTGGGGCATGGTATAGATCTTATTTTTCAGGTAAATAGGCAGGAAAAACACTGCTACCACGATGAGCGTAGCCGCCGCCATCCATTCGTAGGTTGAAATGGCCAGTCCCATGCTGAATCCGTTTCCGGACATCCCTATAAACTGCTCTGCAGAAATATTGGAAGCAATGAGCGATGCGCCGATAGCCCACCAGGTAAGGGAACCTTCTGCCAGGAAAAAGTCTTTGGAATCCGTTGTGGTCTTCTTCTTTTTCTGATAGATATAGTAACCATAGCCAGCCACTATTAAAAAATATACCAGGAATACCAGGTAATCAAAGATGTGTAAGGATTTTGTTTGCATAACGTTCAAACGTGGTTATAAAAAATTTAGCGGATCAATATACATAATAAATGTAAAAAATACGCTTACAAATGTTTTTTTTACGTGAAAATAAAAAACGCGAGGGCTGCCGCGGTTTACCGGGTGCTAAAACTATACATTTAAATTACTTGTCATAGTGCTTTTGTATAAAAAGAAACAATTGATACCCTTTACTTTCACAAAAGGTACCCGTGAACGCAATAAAAATACATTCCTGATTGATTTCCTTTCCTTTATGGAGATAGGAATTGTCAACTGAATGCCTGATAGCGTGGAAATAAAAAATAAATATAGAACACAGAAAACCGGGAAGCAAGTTTTTCGGCTTTAGCGGGAAAAAACATTTTGGCCGATGCCTGCCCGTAGCGGGTTGTTATCAGGACTCCAATGCCATCACGGCAATATTGTCGCCGATTACAGAACCGATGGCCACGCCCATGCCTCCCATGCGCACGCCCATGATCACATTTTTCGTATGTGCCTTTACGATAGGTTGCTTTGTTTTACCAAAAGCCATAATGCCGGTCCACCTGTCGGCCACCGCCACTTCACGGCCCGGGAGTATTACGTTATGCAGCAATACTTCCAGCTCGTGCTGGATCCGGTCGTTAAACCGGAAGTTGGTGGAAGTTTCGCCGGCAAAATCGAGCTGACGGCCGCCGCCCAGCAGTACTCTTCCTTCCAGTTCCCTGAAATAATAATATCCTTCTTCCATGTGGAAAACGCCTTTAAAGGGCAGGTCTTTTACCGGCGTGGTGATGAGTACCTGTCCCCTGCCGGGCACTACATCTTCCTCCGGGAGCAGCCGGCGGGTAAAGGCATTGGTGCAGATGAGCACTTTGCGGGCGGAGAAAGTAATGTCTTCTTCCAGGGTATGATGCGGCACTATAACGTTTACACCTGTATGAAAATCGTCTATTGTTTTTACGGTGCAGCCGGTTTTAATTTCCACTCCTTTTAACAGGGCGGTGTCAATGAGCGCCCGCATCATTTTACCGGTATGTAATTCCCCCTCAAAATTATTGCGGATGAGTGCTTTTACATAGCCGGGGGCAAAACCGAAAACAGGGAGGCGGTCGTTTGCCAGGGTAAATGCGGGTTCCCCGTTGAAGAGTTCTGCCAGGATGTGGTTTACTTCCGGGAGCTGGTGCAGCGCCCATTCTTCAGAGGGGCCAATCAGTTCATGGCTGCCGTTTTCCCCGTAGCCGATAGTGGCGTCGCCGAGGCGGCTGCGCAGCAGGCGTAAGCCCTGCAGGCGCAGATTAACCAGGTTCTTCACCGCTTCCACGGACATCGTTTGCAGATCAGTCAATATTTCGGTGAGGCTCCCGATACAGGCAAAGCCGGCGTTTTTGGTACTGGCGCCAGTGGGTAGAATGTCTCTTTCCAGCACCAGTACCCGGCTGCCGGGCGCTCTTTCTTTCAGGCTGATGGCGGCCGACAAGCCAACGATACCGCTGCCGATAACGATATAGTCGTATTGCAGCAGGCTTTCCTTCTCCCAGAAACTTAACATACTTATTATTTATACAGTGCCTACAGATCCGCCATCTACCCGGAATACCGCGCCAGTGATGAAAGAGGCGTGATCAGAAGCCAGGAAGGCCACTATGCTGCCGGTTTCTTCCGGAGTACCGGGGCGGCCCAATACCTGGTAAGGACGGTTTTGTTTCAGGAATTCTTTGGCGGCTTCTGCGATGGAAATATTTTTTTCTTTTGAGATGCCTTCCAGCATTTCATCTACCAAAGGTGTTTTGATAAATGCGGGTGAAACGGTGTTTACCAGGATATTGTCTTTTCCGTAGTTCTGCGACAATGTTTTGGAATAGTTATTCAACGCGGCTTTTGTAGCATTGTAATGGCCCATGTTGGGATCCGGCTGTTCTGCATTTTCGGAGGAGATGTTGATGATCCTGCCACCGCCCTGCTTTTTCATATGCGGTATTACCAGCTGGGTGAGTGCAACCAGACCGAAGAAATTGACTTCAAACACCTGGCGCCACTGACTCATACTGATGGTATCCAATGGTCCGAAGGCATCAATGCCGCCGGCGTTGTTTACGAGGATATCGATATGACCCAGCTGCTGCACCGTGGTGTTAACCAGCCGCTGCAGGTCCGCTTCTTTCGTCATATCTGCTACTACCGCCAGCACATCCTTTCCCTGCAGCCGGAACATGGCGGCTGTATCTTCCAGTTCATCCGCATTACGGGCGGTGATCACTACTGTAGCGCCTTCCTGCAGCAAAGACGCTGCGATGCCTTTGCCTATGCCTTTACTGCCACCGGTAACGATGGCTACCTTTCCTTTTAAGTTAAGCTCCATGATCTTATTATTTTACACCAAAAATAAAAACAGGCGATCCGTTTATTACTGTATAAGTTATTGAAAAAACAGTAAAAAGAGCCGTTTTAAACGGGCAGGTATCCGGATAGTACAAATTATGTAGCTTCGGGGGACTAAAATTTTACACCATGATTGCAACAAAAGCTTATGCTGTGCAGGATGCTGCATCGCCATTGGGTCCCTGGAATTTTGAGCGCAGGGAGCCCGGTCCGCATGATGTGCAGATCGAAATCCTTTACTGCGGGGTATGCCATTCGGATATACACCAGGTGCGGAATGAGTGGGGCAATTCCATTTACCCGATGGTTCCCGGTCATGAAATAGTGGGGCGTATCACCAAAGTCGGCGATCATGTCACGAAATTCAAGGTGGGCGATCTGGCCGGGATAGGTTGCTTTGTAGATTCGTGCCGGCAGTGCGATCCATGCAAATCCGGCGAGGAGCAATATTGTGTAACCGGTGGCGCCAGTACGTACAACGGTTACGAAATGGATAGAAAAACGCATACTTATGGCGGATACTCCACCCATATTGTAACAGATGAAAACTATACGCTGAAAGTTTCTGATAAGTTACCGCTCGATGGCGTAGCACCGCTGTTATGCGCCGGCATTACCACTTACTCCCCCCTTCGCCACTGGAAAGTAGGTAAAGGACATAAAGTAGCAGTAGTGGGTTTGGGTGGTCTTGGTCATATGGCAGTAAAGCTCGCCTCCTCTATGGGCGCCGAGGTAACTATGCTGAGCACCTCTCCTTCCAAAGAAGCGGATGCCCGCCGGCTGGGAGCCCATCATTTTGCGCTGATGACAGATAAAGAGCAGGTAAAGCAGCTCCGCAATAAGTTCGATTTTATCATCAACACTATTTCTGCCCCGCATGATTACACCACTTACTTAAACCTTTTGAACCTCGATGGTGTGATGATTTGCCTGGGAGTGCCTCCGGAACCTTCCGTGGTACCAGCTTTCAACCTGATCATGGGACGCAGGAGCATTGCCGGGTCATTGATCGGCGGTATCCGTGAAACGCAGGAAATGCTGGATTACTGTGCAGAACATAATATTACCAGCGATGTGGAAGTAATTAATATCAAAGATATCAATACTGCTTATGAGCGGATGCTGAAAGGCGATGTGAAGTACCGGTTTGTAATTGACATTGCGAGTTTAAAATAAGTGAACCGGATTTTATTTTACGCCCGTCCCGGTGAACCGGGGCGGGCGTTTTTTTGCGCGCCCATTTTATGGACGCGCCTGATTTTTATACGAGATACCCGAACAGGCTGTCATCTTTATTCAGTTCGGTGATCTGGAAATTATATTTCTGACAATTGGCAATCAGTTTATCGTAGTCTTCGCGGTGCCTCAATTCCACCCCTACCAGTGCCGGGCCTATTTCCTTATTATGTTTCTGGATATATTCAAACCGGGTGATATCATCGTCCGGGCCAAGTATATCATTCACAAATTGTTTCAGGGCTCCGGGACGTTGAGCAAAGCGTACAATAAAATAGTGTTTCAATCCTTCATACAGGAGTGAGCGTTCCTTTATTTCCTGCATGCGGTCGATGTCGTTGTTACTGCCGCTGATAACGCATACTACTTTTTTCCCTTTGATTTCTGCTGCATGGTCGTCCAGTGCCGCGATGGACAAGGCGCCCGCGGGTTCTACCACAATAGCATCTTCATTATATAACCGGAGGATGGTAGAACACACTTTTCCTTCGGGTACCAGGTGCATTTTGTCCAGCACATCTTTACAGATTTCGTAGTTGAGGGTACCTACTCTTTTAACAGCGGCGCCATCTACAAATCGTTCTATTTCGTCGAGGGTAACGGGGCCGCCGTTTTCCAGTGCGCGGAGCATGGAGGGCGCGCCTTCCGGTTCCACGCCGATGATGCGGGTATTGGGGCTGTAAGTTTTGAAATAGGTGCCGAGGCCGGCGGCAAGTCCGCCGCCACCAACGGGTACAAAAAGAAAATCGATAGCGGACTGGTCTTCCAGTATTTCCACTGCCACTGTACCTTGTCCTTCAATTATTTTCGGGTTATCGAAAGGAGGGATAAAGGTCATGCTGTTTGCTTTTGTGAAAGCCTGGGCTTCCACAGAGCAATCGTCGAAGGTATCTCCTACGAGGCGGATTTCTATGTGATCGCCGCCAAACATATTTACCTGGTTAACTTTTTGTTTTGGTGTGATCACGGGCATAAACACCACGCCTTTTATATTCATGGCTTTACACGCGTAGGCGAAGCCCTGGGCATGATTACCGGCGCTGGCGCAGGTAACGCCTTTGGCCAGCAGTTCGGCGGGCAGGCTGCTGATCAGGTTATAGGCGCCGCGCAATTTATAAGAGCGTACAATCTGCATATCCTCTCTTTTCAGATATACGTCGCAGTTATAACGCCGGGAAAGGTTGGCGCTATACATCAGCGGAGTGCGGGTGACGATTGGTTTCAGTTTCACTGCCGCGTCCAGGATATTCAGGGAATTGACACTACTCATTACTTCAGACATAAAATGTAATTAATACAAATGGCAAAGCATTTTCGGGATTATCGAAATCATGGAACCTGTATTCAGTATTGGAAAGATGTATTCTTCCGTACTAAATACGAGCGCCAATAATTTCAATAATTCGAAAATGCTTTGCCATTGTAATGTATAATATTAGCTATTAAGCGTTGTTAGGACGCAGCTTACGTACAGCCGCACCTGCCTGCCACATTTCGCTTTCGCGGAGTTCTTTCAGTTCTTCGTTCAGTTTCTCGCGGTAGTCCGGAGTGCTGTTGGAAGCGATAGAACGGGCAGCTTCTTTACCTGCAGCAACGCTGGCATACAGTTCATCAAATACAGGCTGGGTAGCAGTTTTGAACTTCTTCCACCAGTCGAGCGCACCGCGCTGAGCAGTAGTAGAGCAGTTTGCATACATCCAGTCCATACCGTTTTCTGCTACCAGTGGCATCAGTGACTGAGTGAGTTCTTCTACTGTTTCGTTGAAAGCTTCAGAAGGTGAGTGACCATTCTTACGCAGTGTTTCGTATTGAGCAGCGAAGATACCCTGGATACAACCCATCAGAGAGCCGCGTTCGCCGGTAAGATCGGAGTAAACTTCTTTTTTGAAATCTGTTTCAAACAGGTAACCGGAACCAACGCCGATACCCAGTGCTACAACGCGTTCTTTAGCGCGGCCGGTAGCGTCCTGGAAAATAGCGTAGCTGGAGTTCAGACCCTGACCAGCCAGGAACAGGCGGCGCAGTGAAGTACCGGAACCTTTTGGAGCTACCAGGATTACGTCTACATCAGCAGGAGGAATAATACCGGTTTGCTCTTTATAGGTAATACCGAAACCGTGGGAGAAGTACAGTGCTTTACCTGGAGTCAGGTGTTGCTTTAAAGTAGGCCACAGGGTGATCTGTCCGGCATCAGACAGCAGGAACTGAAGAATAGTACCTTTCTGAGCTGCTTCTTCGATATCGAATAAAGTTTCACCAGGAACCCAGCCATCAGCAACTGCTTTATCCCAGGTTTTGGAATTTTTACGTTGACCTACAATAACATTAAAGCCATTGTCTTTCAGGTTCAGTGCCTGGCCAGGACCTTGTACGCCATAACCAATAACTGCAATCACTTCGTTCTTCAGCACTTCCCTTGCTTTTTCCATAGGGAATTCTTCTCTGGTTACTACTTGTTCGAGTACCCCTCCAAAATTGATGGTTGCCATGTGTTGTTTTTTTAGCTTTTAGCTACTAGCTGTTAGCTATTAGCTGAGGTGTGATTTGAATGAATAATGATTAAGATGTCAGCTGCCGGCGGCTGGCCGGCAGCCAGTTATTTGCTGAAAGCACGCGGCTAAAGGCCAGGCGCTTCCTGTGTATGTAATTCTTTCAGGTGCTCGTGGAAACGGCGGCTCCATTTTACAATGGCAACCCTTCCGCTCTTGGTGTACTCTATCAGGCCGTATGGCTCCAGTTTCTTGATAAAATCCGTCAGCTCCTGCTGATGACCTGTTTTCTCGATCACAAAATAATCTGCGGTGATCGTCAGGATACGCGCATTGTTTTCACGTATCAGTCTTTCGATATCACCTGTATGTAACGACCGGGTAGAAATTTTGTACAACGCCAGCTCCTGGTATACCACTTCATCTTCTTCATGCACAAAAGCGCGGTGAATTTCAATCAGTCTTTCTATCTGTCCAACTACCTTATCCAGCTTCTCACGTGTAGACATCACCGTTATTACAAACTTATACACACCCGGAATTTCTGTTTCAGCGGTGGTTAAGCTGGTGATATTGATGCCCCTGCGGGTAAATATGATGGTGATACGGTTGGTTATACCTATACGATCTTCCGTATATACCGTTACTGTATATTCTTTTTGCATATACCTGTTGTGAATTACAAATGATCAATGTGAATCCTCCGGGATGCTGCTACTCCAGCCTGATGCTGGAAACAGGAGCGCCTGCGGGCACCATTGGGAATACGTTATCTTCTTTTTCCACTACTACTTCCAGCAGATAAGCACCCTTGTGCGCCAGCATTTCATCAATAGCGGCGGATATATCTTCCCTTGCTGTTACTTTTTTGCCGGGGATATAAAATCCTTTGGCAACCTGTACAAAGTCGGGATTGACCATTTCAGTGGAGGAATAGCGCCTGTCGAAAAACAGTTGCTGCCATTGTCTTACCATTCCCAGGAAGTTATTGTTCAGGATCACTATTTTCACACCAATCTGCGACTGGTGAATAGTGCCCAGTTCCTGTAATGTCATCTGGAAGCAACCATCGCCGATAATAGCGACTACTTCTTTTTCAGGCGTACCGGTTTTGGCGCCCATTGCTGCCGGCAGCGAAAAGCCCATCGTACCCATTCCACCGGAGGTGACATTGGTATTGGGATTTTTGAAGCGGTAGTAGCGGGAAGCTACCATCTGGTGCTGACCAACATCTGTTACCAGTACTGCTTCGCCTTTGGTTTTTTCTGAGATCAGGCGGATTACTTCTGCCATTTTCAGTTCACCTTCCTGCGGATAAAGTTCAGCATGCTGTACTTTATCATATTCTTTTTTATCAGCGGCGCGGAATTCTTCCAGCCAGGCTGCATGCTCTGCAGGGTTTACCTGTTTGATCAATGCTGCCAGGGCTGGCTTTGCATCTGCGTGAACGGCTACATCAGCTTTGATGATCTTGTTGATCTCTGCTGCATCGATTTCGATGTGTATAACTTTCGCGTTGGGAACATAAGTGCCTACGTCGCCGGTTACACGGTCATCGAAACGCATGCCCACTGCGATTACTACATCGGCTTCGCCGGTGAGCATATTGGGACCATAGTTACCATGCATTCCCAGCATACCTACATACAGCGGGTGATCTACCGGTACGGCAGACAGGCCCAGTAAAGTAGATCCGATCGGGATAGCGGCTTTTTCGGCCAGTGCGATCAGTTCTTTTTCCGCACCTGATAACAGTACGCCATGACCACAGAGGATAAATGGCTTCTTTGCACCGTTGATCAGCGCTGCTGCTGCGGTTACCGCATCCTGGTTCAATTCAGGAATAGGACGGTAACTGCGGATATATTCACATTTCTTGTACTCGTATTCAAATTCCCCGAACTGTGCGTTTTTGGTGATATCCACCAGTACAGGGCCGGGACGGCCGCTGCGGGCAATGTAAAATGCTTTGGCCATTGCGCCGGGGATATCTTCCGGACGGGTCACCTGTATATTCCACTTGGTGATAGGCATGGTAATGCCAATCACGTCTGTTTCCTGAAATGCATCGGTTCCTAACAGGGCGGCGGCTACCTGGCCGGTTACGCATACCATTGGGGTACTGTCCATATAAGCATCCGCCAAACCTGTAACCAGGTTGGTAGCGCCCGGACCGGACGTAGCAAAAGCTACACCTACCTTACCGGAGCTGCGTGCATAACCTTGTGCAGCATGAGTGGCACCCTGTTCGTGCCGGACGAGTATGTGATGGACCTGATCCTGGAAATCGTAAAGGGCATCATAAATAGGCATGATCGCCCCGCCGGGATATCCGAAAATAGTGTCCACCCCTTCTTCGATCAGGGAACGGATCACAGCCTCGGAACCTGTAATCACAGGCTTTGCAGCTAACTGTTTATCTGCTATCTCAGGCTTCATCGGTAACACATCCTTCTGTTGCATTTTTTACAAGTTTTGCGTACTTAAATAAGATTCCATTGGTCACTCTCAATGCGGGTTGTTTCCACGCTGCCCGGCGTGCGGCCAGTTCTTCATCACTGATTTCCACATTGATAAAATTCTTCGTTGCGTCTATTTCGATGATATCGTTGTCTTGTACGAGTGCGATATTTCCCCCTTCAAAAGCTTCCGGGGTAATATGGCCTACCACAAATCCGTGGGTACCACCGGAGAAACGGCCATCGGTGATGAGGGCTACGCTTTTACCCAGTCCCACGCCCATGATGGCGCTGGTGGGTTTCAGCATTTCCGGCATACCGGGAGCGCCTTTCGGGCCTACCTGGCGGATGACGACCACATCCCCTTCTTTCACTTTACCGGAGGTGATACCTGCGATCAGTTCAAATTCGCCGTCGAATACACGGGCGGGGCCTCTGAAGCGTTCGCCTTCCTTACCGGTGATCTTGGCTACGGAGCCTTCTGTAGCGAGGTTACCGTAGAGGATCTGGATGTGGGCGGTTTGTTTCAGTGGTTTTTCCAGCGGCACAATGATATCCTGTGTGCTGAAATCTATGTCTGCCACGTCTTCCAGGTTTTCAGCGATTGTTTTACCGGTAACGGTCATACAATGGCCGTGGAGATATCCTTTTTTCAGGAGATATTTCATTACCAGTGGAACGCCGCCAATGTTGTGGAGGTCTTCCATGAGGTATTTACCACTTGGTTTCAGGTCGGCGATCAGCGGTGTTTTGTCGCTGATGCGCTGAAAATCTTCCAGCCTGATAGAGATGCCTACTGACTTCGCAATGGCGATAAAGTGCAGTACGGCGTTGGTGCTGCCACCCAGGGCCATGATGATGGTGAGGGCGTTTTCAAACGCCTCTTTGGTCATGATGTCCTTAGGTTTAATATCTTTTTCAAGGAGCAGGCGGATGTATTTACCGGCAGCGATACATTCATCTTTTTTGTCCTGGCTCAATGCGGGGTTGGATGAGCTGTACGGGAGACTCATACCGAGTGCTTCAATAGCGGAAGACATGGTATTAGCAGTGTACATACCGCCACAGGCGCCGGCGCCGGGGCAGGAATTCTGTACAATGCCTTTGAAATCGCCTTCATCCAGTTTGCCGGCCATTTTCTGACCTAATGCTTCAAATGCTGAGATGATGTTAAGATCCTGGCCTTTATATTTTCCGGGTGCGATGGTACCGCCGTAAACCATGATAGAGGGGCGGTTGAGGCGACCCATAGCCATCAGGGAACCGGGCATGTTCTTATCGCAGCCGGGTACGGTGATCAGGGCGTCGTAATACTGCGCTCCTGCAACGGTTTCAATGGAATCTGCAATCAGATCACGGCTAACGAGGGAGTAGCGCATCCCCGGCGTACCATTGCTCATACCGTCGCTGACGCCAATAGTATGGAAAATGAGTCCGACCAGATCATTTGCCCAGACGCCTTTTTTCACGTCTTTCGCCAGATCATTCAGGTGCATATTGCAGGTGTTGCCATCGTAGCCCATGCTGACGATACCCACCTGTGCTTTTTTCAGATCTTCTTCTGTTAAACCAATTCCATACAATTGTGCCTGCGCAGCTGGTTGCGTAGGGTCTTGCGTGATCGTCTTGCTGTATTTATTTAATTCCATTGCTTTTTGTTATTACCCCGATTACAGGTGTTTATAGGTACCCTATTTTAAAAACTCTCCACAAATTACCCGGTGTCGTCGTCAAATTCAAACCAACTTATTCCAATTTACCGGTCTTCAAATCTGCCTTTTTAACTTCAAAACCCTTTACTGCAAAGGATTGTAAGTTTTTCGATTTACAACCTTCAAAGGGTTTTAACTGTCAGCTGTTAGCATTTAGCGAATGCTAACAGCTAACAGCCAACGGTTATGCTAATTGAGCTTCGCGCTGAAATGATTTTTCCAGCACTTTAGCTTTGTAAGCCTGTTGGAGTAATTTTCCGAGTGACTGTGCCCAGGGTTTGCTGAAAGACTGACCGTCCAGGGAGTCGATACCGATGATTTCTGCTGCGGTGCCGCAGAAAAACGCTGCTTCGGCTTCTTTTAATTCCGGGATGGTGAATAATTTCTGTTCCAGTGGGATATTCAGTTCCTGGCAAAGTTCGATAACAGTGGCGCGGGTGATGCCTGGGAGGATGTTACCGGCGGGAGGAGTGTATATTTTGCCGTCTTTTTCAAAGAAGATGTTAGCACCGGGGCCTTCTGCAACGTAACCATTCATATCCAGCAGCAGCGCTTCATCGTAACCTTTTTCTTTTGCTTCCTGCGAGGCCAGTATGGAGTTTACATAAAGACCGGCCGATTTGGATTCTATTTTAAATGCTTTCGGATTTGGTCGTTCGTAGGAGGAAGTCATTACGCGCAACAGCTTTTCTCCCAGGTAAGCTCCCCATTCCCACGCGCAGATCAGGATGTGCGACTCTGCGGCGGCTTTCAGCGTCATATTTGGCGGACAGAAAACCAGCGGCCGGATATACGCTTCTTCCATGTTGTTCATCTCCAGTACTTTATAACAAGCGGCGATCAGCTCTTCGTTATCAAATTTGTAAGGGATGTGGATCAGTTCACAGGAGCGCTTCAGGCGATCGAAGTGTTCTTTTGCTTTAAAGATCTTCACTTCGCCGTTTGCGGTTTTGTAGGCGCGGATGCCTTCAAAAACAGCATAACCGTAGTGGAGCGACTGGCCATACAGGTCAGTTGTAGCAGCATTTGCTTTGGTGTACTCACCGTTGATGTAAAGAAAAGTGTTGTCGTTGTAATAGCTATACATAAAATTGAAATTATACCAGGAATATACAGTCCAAAAAAAAGCCTCCCTCTTTGCGGAGGAAGGCGTTATATTTTGTGATTATATGCACGTTTACCTATCCTCCATACTGGTGGCTAATAATGACAACGACGATAATCACGACCTTCGTGATAGCCCAGTTGAGCTGAGGTACGATGTGATTAAGTTTTATATTGTCTTTATTTACCCACATGGAGGTGCTTATTTTCTTTAGCGTTTCTACAAAAGTATTCGTGAAAAAAATAAAAAACAACAACACACCCAATATTTAGTAAAAAATTAATCACATTAAGGGTTTTTGAAAATATTTAAAAAAAGAAGGCAATAGTTACGCATTTTCTAAACAAATCGTATGATCCTTATAAATTAATCTACCAGTTTTGTGTACAAAAGACGCGGATTAGGGGTATTTGGCAAAAAAATCCCGGTGCAGGAAGCACCGGGATAAAATGATTTCATTTCATTTACTGTTCACGTTCTAAAAAATGATTTCATTTACTGTTCACTTGTTACGTTGACATGCAGGCATTTGTCGATGATATCCTGCAGTACTGTTTCTTTTTCCATGAGCCGCTGCAGTAAAACCAGCTGATTTTTTGCGCGGTCGTAATTGTGTGCCGGATACTTGATGGGATAATATACATCACCGTTCAGATAATCGGTGAGGAAGCGTATCCCCTGCATGTAGATCATAAACTTCCCGGCAAAGAACAGTTGTTCTTTTTCTACTTTTGTCAAAGTACCGCCAATCTCTGCGAGATACCCCTGCATAAGGGCTTCGTAGTATTCTTCGCGGATAACGATCTGGCTGAAATCCCTTTCTTCTTCAGACACGGGGCAAACATAAGTGCGTACCATGTCACCGAGGTCTGAGATGATTTTTCCGGGCATCAGGGTATCCAGGTCACATACACAAATACCTTCATAAGTATCCTTGTTGAGCAATACGTTATTGATTTTGGTATCGTGGTGCATCAGATGGTCCCTGAATTCAGGATTTGTTTTCAGCTGTTCATACGTTACTGCGATGTCAGAATAGCGGAGGAAATCTTCAATCATCTCTTCTGCTGCAACTTTCCGGTCTTCCTTTGCCGTTCGGATAGCCTCCTGGAAGGCGCTGTACCGAAGGGTCAGGTTGTGAAAGTTTGGAATCGAAGCTTTAAACGGCTTCAGGTCAATTCCCGAAAGGTAACTGGCGAGGCGGCCAAATTGTTTGGCTGCTTCATACGCCTGCTTTGGGTTGTCGGCCTGGTCTACCGTTACGGAATCCGCAATAAAAGGGATCAATCTCCAGTATTCGTTGTCAATTACAAAGAGCTCTTCCCCGTTAACCGTGGGGATCGGCGTAATAAACAGATAGCCGGGATGATGAACTGCCAGATAATCCGCTGCCATTCTCTGGTTGGCGGCGATAATTCCTGGTTCCTTAAACACGTTTACATTGATCTTTTGTAAAACGTATCTACTGCCGTCCTGCTTTTTTTCTAACAAAAAAGTGTTGTTGATGTGTCCTGATCCAAATTTTCGGACATTTAATCCTTCAGGCTCAAGTCCAAAAGCCTGAAGGATCTTTTTGTTGGGTTTTATTTCCATAAATTGTCTGGATATTCTCCATTCTCAACCAGCGCCGACAAGCTGGCCTGCACGCCCGGTGCATCTTCTTTGTAAGTAACGCCAAACCATTTTGCACTGGTTGGGATTACTTTTACCTGGCCAATACCACGGCGGGTAAATTCATCGGCTACAATCGTAATAAAGAACTCCGATTTAGGATTGCTGCTGTTTTTTTCCAGGAATTCACTGAAAAGGCCCTGGCTCAGTTCAAATACGCTCGGATGAAATCCCCAGAAGTTCATGGATACCGGCGTGTTGGCTGGTAACGGATGTTTGCTGCCATCTGCTTCTTCATAAACGATCTGGTTGTTTTCAGCGTATATCTTGGTCCTTTCGTTGATAGCCGCCAGGTTACCGTCTGCGCTTACTTCGCATACACCGCGGGATACAGAACCGTGCTCACTGATAGTTTTGCCCAGTTCATAACCTACCACGCTGTATACATCAGGTTTGCAGTCGTTGTTCAGGAAAGCCGCCATTTTAACGAAAGCATCGGTACCATAGAAATCATCTGCATTGATCACTGCAAATGGCTCATTGATAGCGTTTTTGGCGCAAAGAACGGCGTGGGCAGTACCCCACGGCTTAGTCCTTTCGGCCGGCACCGCATGATCTCCTAAAAAAGCATCCATTTCCTGGTATACAAAATCAACAGCCACGCGGCCTTTGAGCTTTGGTTCAAAGATTTCCTTGAACTCAGCCGCAAAATTCTCGCGGATGATGAACACTATTTTTCCAAAACCGGCGCTGATAGCGTCGTAAATAGAGTAGTCAACGATAGTTTCACCGCTGGGGCCAAATTGCTGGATTTGCTTTAAACTTCCGTAGCGGCTGGCCATACCGGCCGCCAAAATCAATAAAGTCGGTTGCATTTTTCTGATATTAGTTTTATAAGTGTCAACTATTTACCTAAAAATATCGGCGCTAAATTTAATCATTAAAACTATTTTCACACTTTCTTTTTGTAGTAACACCCTTTTTTAAAGATTAATTAAACTGAACAATGAAGAGATTATTAGTGCTGGTAGCCTTTGCCATGCAGCTTCTTACGGCTGCCCATGCGCAACAGAAAACAAATCCGGATGACATCAAAGAAAAAATGCAGTGGTTCTCCGATGCCAAACTGGGCATTTTTATTCACTGGGGCATCTATTCCGTCAAAGGAATCGATGAATCCTGGTCGTTCCACAACAAAAAAATATCCTACCCCGATTACATGCAACAGCTGAAAGGCTTTACTGCAAATAATTACAACCCGCAGGCATGGGCCGACCTCATCAAAGAATCCGGCGCCCGCTATGCGGTAATGACCACCAAACACCACGATGGCGTGGCGCTGTGGGACAGCAAATACAGTAAACTGGATGTTGCTAACAGTACGCCGGCGAAAAGAGACGTGCTCACCCCGTTCTACGCGGCTTTGCGGCGCGATAGTATCAAATGTGGTGCCTATTTCTCCCTGATCGACTGGAGCCACAACGATTATCCGCAGTTTCTGAAAGACAGCAACCGCTACGAAATCAAAGCCCAGCCCGAAAGATGGCAACGCTTCCTCAAATATTATGAAGGACAAATGGCCGAAGTAATGACGAAGTTCAACCCGGACCTGTGGTGGTTTGACGGCGACTGGGAACACTCCGCCGAAGAATGGGAAGCACCCAAAATGCGACAAATGCTCACCTCCCATAATCCCAACACCATTATCAACGGACGCCTCCAGGGTTACGGCGACTATGAAACCCCGGAACAGAACTTCCCCGTGTCGCGCCCGAAGTACCACTGGTGGGAGCTTTGCATGACCATCAACAACAACTGGGGATGGCAGCCACAAGACAACAACTGGAAAACGCCCTTCGAAATTATCACCATCTTCGTGGACGCCGTGAGCAATGGCGGTAACCTCCTGCTCGATATAGGTCCCAAAGCCGATGGCAGCATTCCTGAAGAAGAAGTACATATGCTGAAAGAACTGGGCGCCTGGAACAAACGCAACGGCGAAGCGGTGTTCAATACCATCGGTGGTATTCCGCAGGGACACTTCTATGGCCCCACCACCCTCTCCAAAGATTCCAGCACCCTCTACCTGTTCCTGCCTGCTAAAACCAGCGGCCAGGTAATGGTGAAGGGCCTCTCCAATAAAATTGAAAGCATCACCGTACTGGGCAACAACAGCCAGCTGACCCACAAGGTAGTTGGCAAAATTTCCTGGAGCCCTGTACCCGGACTGGTATTTATAGACGTACCGGAAAATGTACACGATAAATACATCACGGTGCTGAAAGTGAAGCTGGATAAGGCTGTGAAGCTGTACAGAGGCCAGGGCGGTTTCCTCACCAACGATTAATAAGCGATTTTGATTTTATCTTTGGGGAGATGAGAGCTGCCGTATGCTTTCATCTCCCTGATCTTTTTATCGCCTTATCACTTAACCGCTGCATGATTTCTTACAACAACATTACCCTCGAATCTTTTCAAACCACCTGGCTGCCGGAGCATATTCACGCTGCCATGCTGCGTTTGGATAAAATTCACCCGGAGGTATCAGGCAATAAGTGGTTTAAGCTTAAATACAACATTGCGGCGGCTAAGGCCAATAACAACACCGGCATCCTTACCTATGGCGGCGCTTACTCCAATCATATTGCAGCCACCGCGCTGGCCTGTAAGGAAGCGGCTTTGCCCTGCACAGGTATTATCCGGGGGGAAGAACATAACGGCCAGTTGAATCATACGCTTCAAACCGCGGAAAACAATGGCATGAAGCTCGTTTTCGTTAGCCGGGAGGATTATCGCAATGATAAAGACGGCGAAACTGTATATCCCGGTTATCATGTTGTTCCTGAAGGCGGTCACAACGCCCTGGGCGCCAAAGGCTGTGAAGAGATCCTTTCCATCTTCCCCACAACAAACTATACACATATCCTCTGTGCAGTAGGCACAGGCACTACGCTTGCTGGCCTCATCAACAGTGCCGCACCACATCAGCAGATAATTGGCATTCCTGTGCTGAAAGGCGCACAGTACCTTGAAAAAGAAGTTACTGATCTATTGCATCCCAATAATACCACCCGCTGGCAGTTATTATACGAACACCACGGTGGAGGCTATGCAAAGAAATCACCGGCACTTATAGATTTTATCAATACTATTTACAAAGAAACAGGCATCCCGACAGATATTATTTACACCGGCAAATTGGTAATGGCCTTTCGTGATCTGGTCCAGCAGGGCTACTTTCCGGCCAACAGCAACATATTGCTGATACACAGCGGTGGCCTCCAGGGCAATCTTTCCCTCCCTCCCGGCGTTCTATCCTTTTAAAAACTGTTCATTATATTTGAACGGTAGTGTATTTTTGCCAACTTTAAGAGCTCACGGAATAATCAGTATGAAGCAGATTGTGCGTATAACATTTGTTATTGGAATTTTTTTATTGACCGGATTTGCAGGAAAGGCTCAGACACAGGAGTTTGTGCCACCTGTGCTGCCTAATTTTACCGCTTCTATTAAAACCGGTAGAATACAACTGGACTGGATCTCCGGCTTCACACAGGTAAAAGAAATTGGTGTACAGCGCTCGCTCGACAGCGTGCTGAACTTTAATACCATTGGTTACGCCAGCTATCCTACTCAAACAAGGAACGCCTATCTCGATAATAAACCGTTACCGGGCAGCAACTACTACCGCCTCTTTATCTTATTCACCAACGGACGCTTCATGTACAGCAAAACCATACTGGCCTTGTCCGACAGCACTATCCGCGCGGATCAGAAATTACAGTATGCCGATATCATGGATGCTTCAAGAGGACTGAGAGGCAAAGAACAGGAAAACAGGGAGCCGGAAAGAGCCTCCTGGCATCCCTCCAACTACATCTACACTACCGCCGATGGTAATATCAACATAAAACTGCCGGATGCTCCACAAAAGAAATACTCCGTTAAGTTTTATGAAGCCAACGGCACCTTCCTTTTTGATATAGACCAGGTAAAAGGCCCTTCCCTCATTTTAGAGAAAGCCATTTTCATGCATGCCGGGTGGTTCAACTTCGAAATATTCGAGGATGGGAAATTAAAGGAGAAATGGAACCTGTTTATTCCACTGAACTATAAAATGTAACACTACACCATTTCAGCGTTGAACACTTCGCCGAAATGTTTGCTCAGCTTAGCTTTTACTTCTTCCAGGCTTACCGGCTTTCCCACTTCTTTATCGAGTGAGGCTACCTGCTTGTCGGCAATGCCACAGGCGATGATGTTATTGAAGTAATCCATAAGGGTATTCACATTCAGCGCAAAGCCATGCATGGTTACCCAGCGGCTGCAACGTACGCCCATGGCGCATATTTTACGGGCCTTCGTTTTATCGTGCGGATCCAGCCATACGCCGGTTTCCCCGGAAGAACGGTCGCCGGTTACGCCATACTCCGCCAACGTGCGGATGATCACCTCTTCCAGGCAGCGCAGGTATTTGCCGATATCTGTAAAGAAATTTTCGAGATCCAGGATAGGATAACCCACCACCTGGCCGGGACCGTGAAACGTAATATCTCCGCCACGGTTGGTAGGCACAAAGCCTATCCCCTGCTCCTGCAGCTCCTGTTGGGAGATCAGCAGGTTTTCCATATGACCGCTTTTACCAATGGTATACACGGGAGGATGTTCGCAAAACAAGAGGTAGTTGGTAGTAGCCTTTGGCAACTGATCGGCCACCCTGGTTTTCAACTGCACATTTTCCTTCAGCAACTGCTCCTGGTAATCCCAGGCAGCCTGGTAGTCTATTACGCCGAGGTCTCTTACTACAATCTTCTGCTTTACTTTGTCCATGATCATATTGGTCTTTTTCAGCTGCGCAAAGGTACGCCAAATCGCTGTGATACGGAACATTTGCCCACAGGGCTGCTAAACTGCCAACTAAGCTTTACCTTTGCAAAAAATTATATTGATGGCTGAAGAATTGCTGGAACTGGAAGATGAGCTGGAAAACGGGGATGGCAGCGAGGAATTATATGAAAAGATTAATATGGTGGTCGACAAAGGTCAGGACCCTATCCGTATTGATAAATTCCTTACTAACCGCATAGAAGGCGCCACCCGCAATAAGATCCAACAGGCCCTGGATGGCGAACTGGTATTGGTGAACGATAAACCCGTGAAGGCCAATTACAAGATCCGGCCGCTGGACAGGATCGTTGTGTTTTCCAACCGGAACCCGGAAAATACCGATATCATTCCACAAGAACTACCGCTGAATATTGTATTTGAAGACGACGATATTATGATCATCGACAAACCCGCCGGCCTGGTAGTACATCCCGGCTGCGGCAACCGCGATGGTACACTGGTAAACGGCCTCTCGTGGTACCTGGGCGATAAAACCCAGGCTACAGAGCCGGAAATTCCCCGTTTCGGACTGGTACACCGCATCGATAAAAATACCAGCGGGTTGCTGGTCATCGCCAAATCCGAGAAAGCGATGAACGACCTGGCCAAACAATTCTTTGATCACACCGTACATCGCCGCTACATTGCGCTGGTGTGGGGCGATTTTGAGGAAGATGAAGGCACGGTGGTAGCCCACGTAGGCCGCCATCAACGCTTACGTAAGATCATGGACGCATATCCCGATGGTGAATACGGCAAAGAAGCTATCACCCACTACCGCGTACTGGAAAGGTTTAATTATGTAACCATGATTGAATGCCGCCTCGAAACCGGCCGCACCCACCAGATCCGCGTACACATGCAGCATATCGGCCACTCCCTGTTTAATGATGAAACCTATGGTGGTAACCGCATCGTTAAAGGAACCGTATATACGAAGTACAAACAGTTTGTGGAAAACTGCTTTAATATCATGCCCCGTCATGCCCTGCATGCACAACAGCTGGGCTTCATACATCCCCGCACCCGCGAGCAGATGTACTTTGAAAGCAACTTACCTTCCGACTTTACGGCCGTACTGGAAAAGTGGAAAAGATACATCGCGGCCAGGCCACTGAAAGAGGATGAAGAATAACTTACACCCGGTTTTAGCGGGGAATTGTCTCCGCTAAAATCATCTTCTCACAAAAATCATATTTATTATTATAAATATTCTACATGTTTAGGTTATCTTAGCGGCAATTACCCATGTCATTGCATGAGAGACCAAATATCTGTTTTCTGTCGATTCGTATTCCTTATGCCGGTTTTACTGGTGTGCTGCCTGCTTAGCAACAAAGCCGGCGCCCAGAATACCCCTTTTGCGGTATCCTCTACCTGTGTAAACGATACTTCTTTTTTCCTGATCATCAATCCCGCCGGTATTGACTCTGTAAAATGGTTTTTTAATGATCCCCCTTCGGGAGATAAAGATTCTTCCAGGAGCATGCGGGCGTATCATATTTATACCAGTACCGGCACTTACACCGATACCCTTATCGCCTGGCGCAATGGTGTTCCGGATACCACCATACAACCCGTTACCATCGTTACGCCCGTGATCTTCGACCTCGGCGACCAGGACATCACCCTGTGTGAAGGCGGCACCATGACTTTGCAGGCGCCCATCATTCCCGGCGCTACGTACCTGTGGCAGGACAGCTCCACAGGCAGCAGCATCCTCGTGGATACTTCCGCTACCTATAAAGTAAAAATAAACGGCTGCCCGAACCCCGACTCGGTGAATGTTTTTTATACACCCATCCCGGAAATTGATCTCGGCAAAGACCTCATATTATGCACCGGCGAACATATTGCGCTGGATGCTACCGCGCAAAACTGTACATATCTCTGGAGTACCGGTAATACAGAACCTACGCAGGATGTTTATACCTCCGGTACTTATCACGTAGACGTATATCCGAAAGGATGTCCCACTGTGTCGGACGATATTACCATTACTTTCACCGGTGCCCCATATCCTTTTTCACTGGGACCGGATACCCTGCTGTGTCCCGGGGAAACGATCCGCGTGGCACCGGCCATCCCGGAGGCCACCAAATGGGAATGGAGTACCGGCGCTACTACGCCATCGGTAACCATCCGCAACACCACTAACCTGTGGGCGCTGGTGGAAATCAACAACACTTGCAGCGTGGTAGATACCATCTTCATCAATTATAACCGGTTAAAAAAACTGGATCTCGGCAACGATACCAGCATCTGTAAAGGCAACTTCCTGGTGCTTACCGCCGATTTCGGCAACGGACAATATCTCTGGCAGGATGGCTCCGACCAGGCCACCTACTATGTAACCAAGCCCGGCTTCTATTATGTGCATGCACAAATAGGCCGCTGCGAATCGATGGACAGCATCTCCGTAAAATTTGAAGATACCCTGCGGGTAAACCTCGGCCCGGATACGCTGCTCTGCAGAAACGAAGTATACCAGCTGCGCGCCACCGGCGCTGGTGGCGGCACTTACAAGTGGCAGGACAGTACCAGCACACCCATGTACACTGTTACCAGGCCCGGGTTTTATGCCATGGTGGCTACCAATAGCTGCGGAACATCTGTTGACTCGGTAGAAGTAAAATATCATGATTGCGAATGCCAGCTGTACTTCCCCACTGCCTTTTCACCTAACGGAGATGGACGAAATGATTATTTCCGGCCGGTATACCGGTGTCCCATATACGATTATACGCTCAGCATCTACAACCGCTGGGGAGAACGGATTTTCTATACTACCGATCCGCAGGTGGGCTGGAACGGGCGTGTGAACGGCACTTTGGCGGATATTGCCACTTATGTGTGGATAGTGGATTATAAAGAAGTGATCACCCGGTTTGCCGTGCATAAAACCGGCACTATTACTTTGGTGAACTAACAGTTACTGCGCGCCCGTAAAATTCAGGAACTTAGCGGCAAACACGGCTGTCTCCCTTTTTTTGAAGGGCACATTCCAGGTGCCGTTATAGGTAACCAGCGCGGGGATCAGGAGACCGTTGTATTTGGTCATCTGCACATTCATCTTCACATTAAAATCAAACAACATCGTTTTGTAAGACAGGGCATATTTACGGCCAACGATCTCAAAGTTCTCTTTATTAAACCAGGTGATCAGCTCGTCGATTACCACGTCTGCCCTGTCGATGCGGCTCAGGCCGGGCTTTGTTCTGGCAGTAAACACATAGCAGGAGGTGCCGTCCACATAGTTTTCGGCAGTGATGGAAAAATCGTAGTACCGCATTACCTCGCTGTTGAAGATGGCTACTTTGGGCCCTACGATGGGCACACCACGGATAGGTTTCCCGGGGTTAAAGATCAGTTGTTTCAGCTGCGCCTTATGCCGGGCGAGGCTGCCGCTGGAGCGGTCGGGATCTTCGCCTGATTCATCGGTGCACACAGTGCCTTTGGTAAAGAAAAGGTTAGCGTATAATTCGGCTGTATAATAATTATAATTTCCTTTGCGGGTATAGAAGTCGCCGGTTACTTTTTCGTTAGAAACCTGCATGGTGCGGCATTTCCCTTTCATTTCCTGGTGGGTTTGATTATACAGGGAAGCCTGTACCTGGGCCTTTTTGCCAAGTACCTGGATATCGTTGATGGCATCAAAGCCTACGATATGCAGGTTTTTGAATGCGCGGTAAAAGGTGGTGTCATCTTCCACCCTTTTAATAAAGCTGTTAACGTCGAAGCCTATACGCTTTGCGGCTACAATAACTTCATCCAGGTTAATCGTCATTCCTTTATAGCGGGCTGTGTCCTGAGCGTTGAGTTGTAAACATTGTAACAGGCTGAGGGCAATGGTTCCGGCTATACTTTTCCAAAAATGTGACATAGCTGCAATTTAGTAAAAAAGAGCAAAGTGGATGCCAGGCAAATACTAAAAACAGAAAGCCGTTGCAAGTATCACTTGCAACAGCTTTCTGTTTTTCTTTAAAAGGAGATAGAGAAGACCTATCTCTTTTTATCAACCGGGGATTTTTCCGGCCACATACATTTGTTCCATAGTAGGCTGCAGCGCACCACCTTTTTTCTCCAGTGTAACAGCAAACATTTGTGCTTTGCCAGTTACTTTCATTTTCTGGAGGAGGCTGGCTGTATCACCCATTTCGAACACGCCCATATCAACCGGTTTGCCATCTACGATAGCCCAGAGCTGATACTGTTTGTCGGCAGTTGGTTCTGGCAGTTTGTTAACTTTCAGATACACTTCCTGACTTTGCGGGTTCCAGAATACAGTAGCTAATGCTTCAGGGAACGCTTTGGTACCTGGCATCGGCACTTTCAGAACTTTAGGATCCTGGAGAATATCCAGAGATTCCTGCATTTGTTTGGTCTTGGACAAAATGGAGTTCTGTGATACGAGTAAAGACTGGTATTTGTCTTTGTACTCCTTGAATTCCTTGTACCGGTTAAAGTACACATAATTCAGAATAAGACTTCCCACCAGCAGCACGGCGGCGATGGTGGCAAGCCATTTCCAGGATAGGTTTTTAGTTTCTTGCATGGATACTACTTTTGGTTGTTGCAGGTCTTGATCGGGTACAGGTTAACCCTCCTGCAAATTGGTTTCATTATTGAATTGTGTGAATAAACGTGTTTTTGGATATAGTTTAGGTACTTAAATACTAACGGATTTCACAACACGACAAAACGGAACATGATCACGCCTTCTGCTTTCACGGATATTTTTCTATAATAGTTATTTCTCTTTGAAAATGGTTAATCGGGGCGCCGGTAAAGGCGATATACTCATTTATAATAAACAAATCCGGCGTTAGTTTGCCAGTTTTGCCGACATGCATACCTGGTCCATACTTGGGTCGGGGCTGCCGCCTTTCTTTTCAAGCGTAATGGCGAAGCCCTGTGCAACCGCTACTGCTTTCATTTGTTGTAACAGTTGTGAGGCATCGGCGCCGGTGAGAAAAATACCTGCATCCACCAGCTTCTTATTCACAATGGCCCATAGCTGGAATTGTTTACCGGCCGGAGGTACAGGCATCAGTTGCGCCTGGAGGTATACGGCCTGTGTTTTTGCATTCCATCCTACAGCTACCAGGTTGCCTGCATATTTGCCGCCACCGGGGATTTTTGTCCATTTAAAATCGGGATTATTCAGGGGGTCCACATCTGCCACCACATTGCCGGGCGTTTCCTTTAAACTGGTCAGCGCCTGCTGTTCCTTATCTGCTTCCAGTTTTTCTTTGGTGGCTATCAGCGACTGGTAACGGCTTTTATAATCAGTGGATTTCCGGAAGAAAAAGAAATTCATGAACACACTGCCCAGCAACAAGACTACGATGGCGGCGGTCAGGTACTTCCAGATCCGGTCATTTGATTTCTTGGCCACTGGCAGCTGTTTTACCGGGGTTTCCCTGGCTGGTTGCTGCGTTTGTTTTTTCTGTTTTCCGTTCAGGGGTGTGGGGATTGGTGCACGCAGTTCATCCGGCAGCAGGTCGTTTCCTTCCTGCGTGTTTTCCTGACGGATAATTTCCACCAGCCGTTCCTTGATGCCGTGAGGAGGTGCTATTGCATACAGCTGTACAAAACGCTCCTTGTCGTGCTGCAATGAATCCACTGCAGCTTTAACGTCGGGGTATTGAGATACGGCCGTTTCTACCTCACCTTGTTCTGCTTCCGGTAACATACCGAATACATAGCTTTCAAGGATTCCGGATGATATGTATCGTTGTACATCCACTATTTCTTATAATTACAATTGTTTTAACAGTGTTCTCAATTGTATGATAGCATTGCGCATGCGGGTTTTCACGGTGCCCAATGGTATTTCAAGGGACCTGGCTATTTCTTCCTGGGTATGTCCCTTGAAGTAAGCCATGTCTATAATAATTCGTTGATCTTTTTGAAGCTTTTCAATCACTTTGGTTAAACCAAGATGGTCCACGGATAAGTGTACCGCCAGCTGTGGTTCATACATCAGTGCCACACTGTTTACATCCTGTACGCGCTGTTCCAGTTTATGATTTTTTGAGCGAAGACTGTCGATTGCTGTGTTGCGGGTAATATTCAGCATCCAGGTAAATAACCTGCCTTTGGAGGCATCATAGCGGTCAATATTCCGCCAGATCTTTACAAATACTTCCTGTAGTACATCTCCCGCTGCGGCTTCTTCTCCTACTACTTTCAGGGCTACGCCATATAAAGCAGGTGAATAATGATCATACAAATAAGTGAATATCTTTTCATCCCTGGCCATAAGGCCCTGAATCAATTCAACTTCAGTGTATGTTAAGGTAGCTCCCAAGTTTGAGGATATGGATGTTATACTTTATGATACCAAAATAACAGGTTTTCTTTACATTACAAAATTATTTCCTATTTAGGGAAAGTCATCTTGTAATCTACTCTTATTTTGCCTTTGGTAATGTCTTCGAGCTTACTTTTCAACATTCTGCGCTTTAATGGCTTCAGGTGATCGATGAATAAAACACCGTCGATGTGATCATACTCATGGAGGATTACCCGGGCAGTCACACCAGTGAATGTTCTTTCATGCGGGGTAAAGTTCTCGTCCACATAGCTCAGGGTAACCGTTTCCGCCCTGTTTACATCTTCCCGTACCTTCGGAATACTCAAACATCCTTCATTATATGCCCAGTCTTTCCCGCCGGTTTCCACGATATGCGCGTTAATAAACACTCCTTTCACGCCTTCATCTCCGGGATAATCGTTCTTTTCGTCTTCTTCCAGGTTGTGAATAATCTGCTCACTGTCTACCACAAACAGCCGGATCGCCTTATTTACCTGCGGGGCGGCAATGCCCACGCCGTTGGAACCATACATGGTTTCCCACATATTGGCAATCAATTCCTTCAGGTTAGGATATTCAGGAGTGATGTCTTCTGCTACTTTTCTCAATACCGGGTGACCGTAAGCTACAATTGGCAAAATCATGTTCAAATACTTGGTTTAATCCGCAAAGATAGACAATTTCGGAGTTAAGCGGATGTTGTCTTGCCCCCGATTAGCCTGATTAAGCTGATTTTTTATATGTTATTATATTTTATTACGGAGATATTCCTGCAGTATGATAGTGGCACTGATCTCATCAACGAGGGCCTTATTCCGGCGGTCCATTTTCTTCAGACCGCTGTCGATCATCGTCTGGAAAGCCATTTTGGAGGTAAAACGCTCGTCCACCGTTACAACAGGGATATCCGGGAAGTTCTTTTTAATGATACGGATACACTCCGTAACCAGTGCAGTAGCATCTGTTGCGTTGCCATCCAGCCCTTTGGGCTCCCCTATTACAATCGTTTCCACCTGTTCGGCGGCGAAGTATTTTTTCAGGAAAGGGATCAGGTCATGCGTGGCAACGGTGGTAAGCCCGGTGGCAATCATCTGTAAAGGGTCTGTTACGGCCAGTCCCGTTCTCTTTTTTCCGTAATCTATTGCCATCAGGCGGGCCATATCGTATCTTTTAGCAGGGTGTTGGGTTAATGAAAAACGAGCATATCCGTGATCGCAAAAACAGCGAACACCACGCTCGCAATCCCGTTGGTAGTCATAAACATAATATTGATCTTACTGAGATCATCGGGTTTTACCAGCAAATGCTGCGAAACCAGCATCACCACAAAAACAGCGGCTCCTATCCAGTAGATCCAGTGAAAATTGCCGGTTAAGCCGATAGTTACTACCAGCGCCGCGGCTATCACATGGAGTAATTCAGAAAAACGCAGGGCGCCGGAAAGTCCCAGCCACGCGGGGATGGAATTCAGCTGCTGCGATTTATCAAAGTCTTCATCCTGCAGGGAGTAAATAATGTCAAAACCGGATACCCAGCACAGCACCAGCAAAGATACCAGCACCGGTAACAGCGCAAAACTGGCGGTTACTGCCAGGTAAGCGCCAATCGGCGCCAGCGCTAATCCTACACCCAGCACCAGGTGGCAAAGAGCGGTAAAGCGCTTGGTGTAGCTATATCCCAGCACCACCAGCAAAGCTACCGGCGACAGGTAAAAGCACACGGGGTTGATAAACCAGGTGGTGAGAATAAATAATACCACATTGGCTATAATAAAAAACAAGGCATTTTTGGGAGATATGATACCGGCTGGTATTTCCCTTTTCGCCGTACGTGGATTGAGCTTGTCGATATCCACATCCAGCCACCGGTTAAACGCCATCGCCGCACTGCGTGCAAACACCATACACAGCACTACCAGCGCAAATGTAACCCAGTTAAGGCCGCCGCCGCCTTTGGTGATAGCCATAAAAAAGCCGGTGAGGGCAAAAGGCATGGCAAAGATCGTGTGACTGAACTTTACCAGCGATAAATACTTGTTGACCGTAGAAATCATATAATTAGTCCTTTAAGCCTTCTTCAATTTTACAAAGATATCCCAAACCACAATACCGGTACTCACAGAAATATTTAAGGAATGCTTCATGCCCAGCTGGGGAATTTCAATACAACCATCCACCAGCTTCATTACTTCCCCGTCTACCCCGCTCACTTCATTCCCAAAAACCAGCGCCAGCGGCTGATCCGCAGGTGGTACAAAACTGTTTAGCATATAACTGTTCACCGCCTGCTCGATGGCCATCACCCGGTATCCGGCTGTTTTCAGCTCCTGTACAGCACTCACCGTGGTATCAAAATACTGCCACTCCACCGTTTCGGTAGCGCCCAACGCCGTTTTATTGATATCGCGGTGCGGCGGCACCGGCGTATAGCCACAAAGAATGATTCCCTGTACAAGGAATGCATCCGCCGTACGGAACACCGACCCCACATTGTGCATGCTGCGTATATTATCCAGTACCAGTACAATAGGCGTTTTATCGGCAGCCTTGAACTCTTCCACCGTTTTACGGCCCAGTTCATCCATGCTTAATTTTCTCATCACCTGCAAAGATAATAGGATGGGATGAGTTTTATATATTTGCGGCATGGCAAAAAGTAAAACGGAAGAAACACCGCTCATGCAGCAACATAAGGCCATCAAGGACAGATACCCTGATGCCGTACTGTTGTTCCGTGTTGGCGATTTTTATGAAACGTTTAATGAGGATGCAGTTATAGCCGCCCGGGTACTGGGCATTGTTTTAACCAAAAGGGCCAACGGGTCCGCCTCTTATGTTGACCTGGCAGGATTTCCCCACCACTCGTTAGATACTTATCTTCATAAACTGGTAAAAGCAGGTCACCGGGTGGCCGTGTGCGACCAGCTGGAAGATCCTAAAACAGTAAAAGGCATTGTTAAACGCGGCGTCACAGAAATGGTGACACCTGGCGTAGCCATCAACGATAAGCTGCTGGAAAACTCCAGCAACAACTTCCTGGCGGCTGTTCATTTTGGTACAGACACCACCGGCGTATCTTTTCTCGACATTTCCACCGGCGAATTTTTTATTGCAGAAGGCAGTACGGAATATGTGGATAAACTCCTCCAGAGCTTCCGCCCGGCAGAAGTACTGTTCGCCAAACAACAACAGAAAAATTTCAAAGCCACTTTCGGCACCCGTTTCTACACCTATACCATGGATGAGTGGATATTTACCACCACCTATGCGGAAGAAATACTGCTGAAACATTTCCAGACCCATTCCCTGAAAGGATACGGTGTGGAAGGCCTGCCGTCCGCTATTATCGCTGCCGGCGCCACCCTTCACTACCTGAAAGATACCGAGCATCCCAACCTCCAGCATATCACCCGCATGCAGCGCATCAGCCAGGACGACTTTCTCTGGATGGACCGCTTCACCGTGCGCAACCTGGAATTGCTCAACAGCAGCGTGGAAAACGGGCATACCCTCCTGAAAGTACTGGACAATACGGTAACCCCGATGGGCGCACGCCTGCTCAAACGCTGGATGGTATTCCCCCTCCGCGATATCAAAGCCATCAACGAAAGGCTGGATACCGTGGAATACTTTATCAAAGAAACCGATCTCTCCAAGTCACTGGTACATCACCTGAAACAAACCGGCGACCTGGAAAGACTGGTATCCAAAATACCGCTGAAGAAAATAAATCCACGCGAAGTATTACAACTAGCCCGCTCCCTGCAACAGGTACAGGCGGTACAGGCACTCCTGGAAAACAGCAGCAGCGACTACCTCCGGCGGCTAAACGAAAAACTGGACCCCTGCGTTCCCTTGCTGGACCGTATTCTTAACGAAATCATGGAAAACCCGCCGGTACTGGTAAACAAAGGCGGCTGCATCAAAGAAGGGGTAAACGCTGAACTGGATGACCTCCGGAACATCGCCAACAAAGGGAAAGACTATCTCCTGCAAATCCAGCAGAAAGAATCAGAAGCCACCGGTATTCCTTCCCTGAAAATAGCTTTCAACAACGTATTCGGCTATTACCTGGAAGTAACCAACACCCACAAAAACAAAGTGCCTGACCGCTGGATGCGCAAGCAAACACTGGCCAACGCAGAGAGATATATCACTCCCGAACTGAAAGAGTACGAGGAAAAGATTGTAGGAGCAGAAGATAAGATCCAGGTGCTGGAAAGCAAACTGTTCGACGACCTGGTACAAAGTCTCCAGGCATTTATTAAACCGGTACAGGAAGATGCACAGGTGTTTGCGCGGATCGACTGCCTCCTGTGTTTTGCACACAACGCCCTGCAGTACAAATACCGCCGCCCGAATATCACGGAGGGCTTCGACCTTCTGATCAAAGAAGGCCGTCATCCGGTGATTGAAAGGGGCCTGCCTGCCGGTGATACCTACGTTTCCAACGACCTGCAACTCGATAAGGAATCCCAACAGATCATTATTCTTACGGGACCCAACATGTCCGGTAAATCGGCCCTGCTGCGGCAAACGGCGCTCATCACCCTGATGTCGCACATGGGTAGCTTTGTACCTGCCGCCAGCGCAGATATTGGTCTTACTGATAAAATATTTACCCGTGTAGGCGCCTCCGATAACCTGAGCGGCGGAGAATCTACCTTTATGGTGGAAATGAACGAAACCGCCAGCATCATCAACAGCATTACAGCGCGCAGCCTCGTAATACTGGATGAAATAGGCCGCGGTACCAGCACTTACGATGGTATCTCCATCGCCTGGAGCATCGTGGAATATCTCCACGACATGACCACACACCGCCCTAAAACGCTGTTTGCCACCCACTATCATGAACTGAATGAACTGGAAAACAAACACGCGCGGGTAAAGAACTTCCATATCACCAACATGGAATCGGGGAATAAAATTATCTTCCTGCGTAAACTGGCGCCCGGCGGAAGTCGCCACAGCTTTGGTATTCACGTGGCCCGCATGGCCGGCATGCCGCCAGAGCTGATCAACAGAGCCAATGAAGTGCTGGCCAATCTCGAAGAAAAACATATCGATGCACCACTGCAGAAAAATATAAAACAGATCAGCACACCGTCTCAGAAGCTACAGCTGAATATATTTGATGCACATAGTGATGTGTTCCAGCAGATCCGGGAGAAATTGGATACCGTGGATATTAACCGGTTAACACCGGTAGAAGCATTGCTGAAGCTGAGTGAGATTAAGAATATGATCGGGTAGGTTGCTGATCATCGTTATAACATAAAAAACGTCCCGGAAAGTCCGGGACGTTTTTTATTATAATTGTTCACTGGTCCTTAACGAACGTCCCAGAAAATTTTGATGTTGGCTTTGTCTTTTGCAGCAACTTTTGCGTAGTTCTCCGCATTGTATATCTGTTCAGTTGACGGGTACAACAAACGCTGAGGTGGTGTGGTAGAACCGGATGAAGTACCTGTAGCAAAAGGCAATACAGGATAGCCTGTACGTCTGACTTCTGTCCATGATTCACCTGCCTGCAGAATAAAGAAGTTCACCCATTTTTGTGTCCAGATCTTCGCCAGTTTCTGCTGGGAAGTACCAGTATAGGCAATAGCTGGCTTAGCAATGAAATTACTAATAACAGTGCCGGACGGCGTAGGCAGTATAGGCCATACACCGGAGCTGAATACAGCAGATTGGTTAATACTGTAGTAAAAACCTACTGATTGCGTAATACCGTTTTCGTAATCTGTTTGCGGAGTACCAATGCTCCATCTTTCGCCTGCTTCTGCTTTCAGGAAGCTTACTTCAGAGGCAGTAAATATTACGCCAGGCACATTGTAGTTATTAAAGAATGTAGCAGTATCGTAAGTAGCATACCCTAATTTATCATAATCGTTGGTAGTGCCGTTAGTCGGGAAGCCCTTCATGCCGTGGGTCTTACCCGCATCCCAATAAACATCCGTACGTGGATCACTGTTGTTTGCCATTACCGTATCCAGCAGAAATGCAGGCGCAAACGGGCTACCTGTTAAGGCGCTTTGCAGGTCGCTTTTCAAAGTAGGTGAACTCATTTTGATCACTACGTTTTGGGAGTTGTCACTCACCAGCGGATACTTGGACGGGTTGGTCAGCATAGCCGTTACTGCTGTTTTGGCATTCGCTTCTTTTACATAAGAAGTATGCATCAACAGGCGCAGGCGCAGGGAGTTAGCATAACGCCTCCAGGCTGTAAGGTCGCCGTTCAGCAAGAAATCAGCTCTCTGAAAAGCGGCCTTTGTTTCAACTGAAATCGTAGCCGTTTCAAAATAGCTGTTCAGATTGTCCAGTCCGGCAATCAGTGTATCATAGATAGCCGCAGCATCATCAAAAGCTGCAGGTATTACCACGCGGTCAGTGTTGAGAGAACCAGCCTTGCTGAAAGGAATGTCTCCCCAGAGATCTACCATTTGTGCGGCCTGATCATACATCACTACTTTGGCACAGTTCAGGAAAATCAACTGATCTGCCTGTTGGGCCGGCGTTAATTTGCCGTAGGTGGTTTCCATTTCACGATAGTTAGCCATAATACCAGGGCCAACATAGTTCAGGTCATTATCATCACTCTTACTACCTGCGTAAAAATCTATCCAACGGTTCTCCGTATAGGCCGGGGTAGGGATATACATTTTTATGGATGGCGAAAGTGCCGTTGCTTGTGAAAATGCAGCAGTGGTCGGTAATATGAAAGTTGCATAATCCCAATAAGACGGTCGCATACGTTTGTTCATGTACATACCGCTGAGCAGTTTGCTCATAGACCCGGTAGTAGTTAACTCCGGATTCGGGTAGGCGTCTGCAATTTGTTTCTTACAAGAGCTGAAAGTAGCTACCAGTAAGATAAGCAGTGAAGTATTTATTAAAAGGCGTTTCATTTTAATCTGTTAAGTTCGTTTACAAATCAGTATTCTGCTAGAAACGGGCACGCAGGCTGGCTCCCAAACTTCTTGTTGGTCCAACGGTACCACCATCAATTCCCTGGCTAAACCATTGAGAACCTACTGCTACTTCCGGATCTAAGCCTTTTGGCAAAGTTTTCCACACATAGAACAGGTTTCTGCCCACCAGTGAGAACTGCAAACCCTGGAAGTGTAATTTTTCAACAATGCTTTTTGGCATGTTATAAGTAAGGGTTACTTCACGAAGCTTGATATAGCTGTTTTTCATTACTGCATTTTCATACAGACCATTGGTTTGCCAGTCGTACTGATTCATGTAGTATTGAGCAGCAGTAATAACTTTTTCATTCTTTTTACCATCAGCAGTTACGCCTGGTAAAATCACACCATCGTGATGTGCACCATTTGGATTAGCCACCAGGTTACCGCTGGCATAATCAATAGCATCGTAAGCAATACCACCGTGAGCAGCATCCCTGTATTGCAGGGTACTGTTAAACATACCTGCACCAATCTGGTAGTAGTAAGGAATAGATACCAGGTCTCCACCTAAGCGGTAGTCCAGTGTGAAGTCGAGTGTAAAGTTTTTATAGCGGAGCGAGTTGGAGAAACCACCCACTACTTTAGGCATAATGTTACCTGCTAATTCCCATGCGTTGGTATTAGCCGTATAAATACCATCTGCATTTACCAGGTAGTTACCGTTCGCGTCTTTATCACGTGGGTGTACATAAATGTTACCCAGTGGATCACCTACGTTGGATTGCAGCAGCAGGTAACCACCGTCATAACTCTGCATGGTTAAGGTTGTCATACCATCTCTCAAGGCAGTGAGCTTGTTCTTGTTGATGGCAAAATTAAAGCGGGTAGTCCAGCTGAAATTTTTGGTAGTGATTGGAGAAGCATTGATAGCCGCTTCAAAACCAGAGTTGCTGAGGTCACCTGCGTTCATTATCTGAGAGGTAGCACCGCCAGATGCTGGTGTACTCATAGTCAGGATCTGATCCATGACTTTGTTATTATAGTAACTGAAGTCTACACCGAGCTTATTTTTCAGGAATCTTGCCTCGAAACCAAACTCAGTTTCCCTTTTCTTCTCAGATCTCAGCTCTTCATTACCAAAGGCGCTGGGATTGGTTTGCTGATAGGGAATATTATTCTTACTGAGGGTAACGGTGTAAGGATTGTAGGCAACGTTAGCCTGGTACATGTTGGGATGGTTACCCACCAGGCCATAAGAGGCTCTGAACTTGGCGTAATCCACAAAAGAAGGCAGCTTCACTACTTCTGACAGGAGGAAACCAGCATTCACAGATGGATAGAAGTATTTGTTATTTTTTACCGGCAAAGTAGAAGTAGACTCATAACGACCGGTTCCTTCCAGGAACAGGAATCCTTTATAAGCCAGGTTCACCATACCAAAACCAGCTACATCGATCTGTTCTGCACGAACTCCTGTTGCATACAGAGGGTCAGCCGAGTTGGCCAGACTAAACCAGTTTTCATCCATCAAACCACCTTTCGTCTGGGTATACTGATTCTTATATTTCTGTTTGCGGCCGGTAACACCACCAGTGAAGGACATATCAAAATCCTTCGCTACTTTAGGATTATAGATCAGCATCGCATCTCCATAAAAGGAATTGTTATTACGGGTATTCAGTGCATACTGACCGGTATAACCATAAACAGCCGGCTTGGTATTGTATTGCTGATCAGAAGTAGTAACGTTGGTGAAATCACCACCCACACGACCTCTGAAACGCAGGCTGTTCAGGATGCTTACATTCAGCGTAGCGCTGTTGATGAAACGGTTCTGTGTTTCATCATACCTGTTACGCAGGTTGTTCCACAGGTAGTCCATCAGGTTGGTAGCCCGGAAACGGTAAGCCATTTTCTCGTCCTGATCGTATTGGTTATTATCTGCAGCAACATATTTGTAACCGTTGCTGGTCTGATATTTATTGAAGAACGTACTCATGTCATCGAAGCGGCTGAAGAAGCCATCAAATGAACCGAATATGTTGCTCATCACATTCGCACGGTTGTGAACAAAGGTGTTGTTATAGGTAGATATCAGATCTACGCTAACCCTGTCACTTAGTTTTAATGTACCGTTGAAGTTAAAGTTGTTTTTATAGAGATTACTTCCCGGCATAATGCTCTTATAATCTACACGATTGTAAGAAAACCGGAAACTGCCTTTATCGCTTGCATTGGAAATAGCCACGTTTGCAGCAGAGTTATAACCATTCTGGAAGAAATCCTTGTAGTTATCTTTTTGCGCTACATATTTACGGGTAGTGCCATCCCAGTATTTTACGTCGCGGCCGTCGAATTTTGGTCCGAACTGATCGTACGCTCTGTAATAAGGATGCATGGCGCCATCAGCGTCTGTAATCCAGCCATCCGGTGTAGCCCCCACCTGGAGATTGGTTGCAGGGTCATAACCGGGGCCATATTCATTCTGGTAATCCGGTGTAGCTGCCAGTTTCTCCTGGTTGTAAACGTAGTTAACGTCTACATTCAGGCCGCGGCCTTTCGCTCCTTTCTTGGTGGTAATTACTACCACGCCGTTAGTAGCTTCGGAACCATACAATGCAGATGCACTGGCGCCTTTAAGGATCGTCAGTGTTTCAATGTCTTCCGGATTGATGTCCAGTGCACCATTTCCCTCAATCCTTGAGTTGCTGGTACCAAAAGTGTTGGTAGTAGGATCGTTAAAGTTTCTCAGCGGCACACCATCTACTACATACAGTGGTTGTGTACTCAGGCTCACAGAAGAAACTCCTCTTACCTGTACGGAAACCCCACTGGCAGCGCCACCCGGAGCAGCCACAATTTTCACACCGGCTGCTTTACCATACAAGGCAGAAGCAAAGTTGGTGCTTCCGCTTTCGGTAATTTCTTTTGAACTTACAGTACTCACAGAGTAACCCAATGCCTTGGCTTCTCTCTTAATACCCATAGCGGTAACCACTACTTCATTCAGATTCTTGTTGTCTTCTTTTAATACAATGTTTACGGCAGACTGTCCATTAACAGCTACTTCCTGGTTGATAAATCCTATGTAGGAAAAAACGAGTGTAGCACCATCTGCTACCTGGATTTTGAAATTTCCATCGGGGCCGGTTGTAGCTCCGTTGGAGGCGTTTTTCTCTTTTACGGTAACACCCGGTAAAGGCGTTCCTTTTGCGTCCTTAACGGTTCCCGCAACAGCTTTCTTATCCTGCGCCCAAGCAGTGATACAGCAGCATAAGAAAAGCAACGTGGTGAGAAGAAGTGATCTTCGCATAGCTTCCTTTTGGTTTAGTGAATTATAACAAGTGAATCAGACACATAAGCAAAAAAGACACGAAAGGTCCCGCTACCATTAACCTGCCTGCATTGCACAGGGGTTCTGATGGTAATCACGTGGTTTCCGTTCTTAAATAATTAAATGGAATTACTCCATTGGCATTAATTGTTATTCTGACACTATAGTAATACTAAAACGTTTTAGCAATACCACATAAAAAAAACCTGTATACCACTCTCACATTTCATTTTCGCTACAAGTTTGGCTGATCAGTCTGAATAATGGTTTCAAACTTAGGGATAATTATGAGAAGTGCAAAGAAGATTTAACAATTTTTTTATTTATCGTTAACAGCTCGTTAAGAAAGAGAAAATAATATTCCATGTGATTAAAATAGCATTAGGTAATCGTCGCCGGCGATTGTCTTTTTCAGGATTATACAGATTGAGCGTGATTAAATTGATCTGATTTTGTTCAGATTTTTTTAACGATAAAGAGAGATAAAAAAAGATGTCTCACTGCTATCATTAAAAATTATTGCTGTCCGGGCTGAAAATAAAAAAGCATAAAAACTGTATTTAAAGCGCTAAATCCATCTATTGGCAATCTCTGCCATATGCCACCCTCATTATAGGATAAGCCGTAGATAAGCCGTATATAACCCGTATTTAAGCCGTAGATAAGTTGTACCTATAGAGATATGGCTTATCCCTGTTTTATCTCCGGGTATAATATAAATACAGGAAGTATCACCCCCTGGTTACAGCCGGTTATACAATGCTTCAGGGGAGATAAGCATAGGTATATCTATGCTTATCTCCCCTGATCATTATAAAATCAAATCAAAAAGACATTACTTCCGCGAAGAAGAACCGCGGATAATCAACTCCGGCTCCAGTATTACCTGTTGCGGCGGAGAAGCAGGAGTGCCCGCCACATGATTCAGTTCTTTCATCAATAAATCCACAATACTTTTTCCGATAGCGGCAATAGGTTGTGATACACAGGTAATAGAAGGACTGTGCAAACGGAACAGGTCATGGTCATCAAAACCCACCAGCCCGATTTCTTTTCCTATCTCCCATCCCATTGAGCGGATCGTTTCAATACCGGCGATACCCAGGTAGTTGGTGGCAAAAAATACAGCGTCCACGCCTTTTACAGCAGTGAGGAATTTCTTTATCTCATTGTTGAAACTTTCCCGGTCCAGGTCGAACGGCAGGCGTTTGACAAACGACTTATTAAAAGGAATTTTATGGTCTTTGAGCGCAGCAGTGAACCCGTCGAGCCTTTCTTTCATCTGCGTTTGATCAGATGCGATAGTAACGATGGCGATTTTTTTATAGCCTTGTTTCACCAGGTGAGTAGTGGCGTCATAGGCGCCCTTATAGTTATTAAGCACCACATAATGGCTGTTCACATGCGGGAAATAACGATCCACCAGCACCAGTGGTTTGGCGGCCGATTGAAGCAGTTCTATTTCTTTATCAAGGTTTTTGGTAGGCGTGATAATATAGCCATCCACCTGCCGGTATTTCAATACTTCGAGGAGTCCTTTTGCCTTTTCCGTATTGTCTTCTGTGCTGCCGTAAAGCACCTTATAACCATGCTTGTCGGCCTCGTCTTCCACTACTTTGGCCAGTGTGGCAAAGAAGTTGTTGGCAATATCCTCTACAATAAGACCAATAGTTTTGGTTTTACCGGTACGCAGTCCGCGGGCGAGCTGGTTCGGTTTATATTTCAGACGGGTGGCAATTTTCTGGATTTTCTTACTTACCTGTTCACTGATTCTTTTCTCCTTTGCTTTACCGTTGAGTACAAAAGATACCGTTGTAGGAGATACTCCGGCTTGTTTTGCAATATCTTTAATAGAGATCCCTTTCATAGAAAAAATGCTACATCGATTTAGCCGGACGTAATTTACAAAATGAAGTTGGAAATTACGCTCTTGTGCTAATTATTCCAAGTAACCCGGTCAAAACTATTGCTCTTTACCCCGGTTTGTTTTCTATCACATAAAAAGGTTATTTTCGGCAAAATGATATTTTTTTAACCAATTTTTAATAATTTGGCATCATTCATAGGATGATCTCAATACTGCTCGCCTACCTGCATAGGGTTCCCCCAGACGGGAATAATGGCAATGGTAATAAAGTACAGGACGGTCACACTAACATAGTAGCTTAAATTAATACATGAATGAAACCCATCCTTATTAAAGTTGGGGCTTTTGCCGATAATCAGATCACGATTATAGAAAGAAGTGATCCTTATTTCAATACACCATTCCACTTCCATCCGGAGTGCGAGCTGGTATATGTTACGGAAAGCCACGGGAAGAGAATTGTAGGGGATAGCATCGAGAGCTTTGAAGAAGGCGATATGGTGTTTCTCGGACCGCATATACCGCATGTATGGTATAATGAGGAAGAATATTATAAGGGAGATGAAAATCTGAAAGCCCGCTCTGTGGTCATCTATTTCCCTAAAGACATATTCGGGGAGAAATTTTACGGATTACCGGAAACCAAAGCACTCAGTGAATTATTTCACCGGGCGCAAAGGGGGATGAAAATCACCGGCGCCACCCACGAGCTGCTGAAACCCGAGATCCTGGCCCTTCCCCGGAAGGAAGGACTGGACCGCATCATCTCCCTGCTCCACATCTTAAAAACACTCTCTGAAACCCGCGATTGCTATTACCTGGCCAGCACCGGTTACTCCCACGCCTATAATGTAAAGGATAACCATAAGATCGATGAAGTATTCAAGTACGTCATGAATAACTTCTCCAAAGAAATATCCCTGCAGGACGTAGCCAGCATCACCAACCTGTCGCCCCAATCCTTCTGCCGCTTCTTTAAAAACCGTACAAAAAAATCCTTTGTACAGTTCCTCAATGAAGTACGCATCGGGCACGCCTGTAAACGGTTAACCGAGGAAGACTGGTCCATCGCGGAAATCGCCTACTCCTGCGGCTTTAAGAACCTGTCCAATTTCAACCGGTTCTTCAAGGAAATAGTAGGCAAAACACCCAAGGAATACAAAAATGAACTGCGCCTGAAGGAAGCATGATAAAAAATGTAATTATTTTATCATTTGGTTATTTAGTTATTTTAAAAAGTAAGGGCCAAATGTCAAAATATCAAATTTTTCTTCTTACATTCATTTCAGTAATTATCAACCAAAACGCTTAATTACTACTGTAATTCGATGTACAGCAGTTATTCCGATAACCAGTTAATTTCGCTGCTGAAAAGCGACGACACCGCTGCCTTCAATGCCATCTACGACCGCTACAGTAAAATGTTGTATTTGTTTATACACAGCAAACTGGATGCCTCCGAGATCAGCAAAGATGTGCTGCAGGAACTCTTTATTTCCCTTTGGGAGAAAAGACATTCACTGATCCTCAAGGAATCATTGAAAGCTTACCTGTACCAGGTAGCCCGCCACAAAATCATCGATATTTACCGGAAAAACGCCACTTACCGCAAATACCTGCAGCAGCTCATCGAACATTTCGATGCACAGCCGCACTCCATCACGGAAACAGTAGATAATAAAGCACGGACACAGGAACTGTTTGAAGCCATCAACCACCTGCCCGACCGTATGAAAGAAATTTTCATGCTCAGCAGGTTCGAAAACCTTACCGTAGAACAGATCTCCACCCATCTTGGCCTTTCACAGCAGACCGTAAAAAACCAGATTACCAAAGCATTAAAGATACTAAGGACCAGCTATGCCAGGACCGACCTGATCGTACTCCTGATATATGTTTATTTGTTTATCTAACCCGCACACCCGGCACCGGATAAAAAATAATTAAATGTACATGGTACCTTTTCCACGTTATTACGACTTATCAACACATAAAACGGCAACAGGTGGACACAGAACAGATTAAAATATTGCTGGAACGGTATAACCAGGGGAATTGCTCACCGGAGGAGGAGGCTATTGTGGATCAATGGTTTGAAAATATCAACCGGCACAAGTCCACCTATGTAGAAGACAAAGAACTCGACCGCGAACTCGACAGCATCCGTTTACAACTCAACGAACATATCACCCCCGCACCAAAGGTGCGGCATATGCGTGCCCGTTACTGGTACGCCGCAGCAGCAGTAGTATTACTGGCAGCAGGTATTTTCTGGTTCAACCAGCCAACACCCGGCACACATCCTGCCACCGGCAACCAACCCGCCCCCATTGCCGCAAATGGAGCCAACCGGGTGGTAAAAGATGGTTTTGTGGAAATCACCACACCAAAAGGCAACAAGGAAAGTGTCACCCTCGAAGACGGCAGCTCCCTGGAACTGAACGCCGGCAGTAAAGTACGCTACCCCGAACATTTCGATAGCAACGGCCGCACCATTTTCCTGGAAGAAGGAGAAGCCTTTTTCAATGTAGCCGCCGACCCAACCAGGAAATTTGTGGTGAATACCGGGGAACTGGCCACCACTGCACTCGGTACCGCCTTCAACATCCGGGCATATGCCAGCGAACACAAAGTAACCGTGGCACTTGTAAGCGGTAAAGTAAAAGTAGACCAGCTGAATAAAAACAGCCAATCCGCCTCCTCACTCATCCTGCTGCCAAGTGAACAGATCAGCTACGACCGCATTTCACTCAGCCTCGTAAAATCTGTTTTCAGCAAACCTGAAGAGGTGACCGCCTGGAAACAGGGATACCTCGTATTCAAAGACGCACCCTATAATGAAATAGTAACAGGTATAGAAAATCGTTATAACGTTACCGTTATTAACGAAAGCGACAAAAAAGAATGGAACTACAACGGCTCTTTCAAAAACGAAAGCCTGAAAGACGTCATGGATATCATCTGCCTGGCTAAATCCCTTTCTTATACCATTAAAAACGACACCGTTCACCTGCAAAACAAAAACTAGTCCATATGAGGGTAAAGCCATGCCCCATGATGTGGTTTGTATCCACGGGGTTGATGCTGACACTACTGTTGGCGGGGAGCTTGAACACAACGACTAGTGCCATCACGCAAACACCCGACCCGCCCACAGGTATCGTTGTCACCATCCAGGTAAAAAATAAAAACCTGGAAGAAGTAATGACCGAAATTTCGGTAAAAACAGGACTCAACTTTCATTACGACAAAACGGATCTTAACCTGAAGAAAAAGATTACGTTGAACTGTACGAAAACACCCATCGATGAAGTGCTTACGTTACTATCAGTTCAGGCCGGATTAAAGTTTACCCTGATCAATAACAAAATCATTGTAGGCGCAGAAAGTGAAGCCAAACCCTCGCCCACTGTAGACCTGCTGAATCATGTGTCCCTGGAGAGAGAGATCAGTGGAACCGTACGCGATAACAAAGGCACGCAGCTCCCGGGAGTCACCATTCAGATCAAACATTCCAATAAAGGAACCCAATCCAACGCCGATGCTGGTTTTTCACTGAAAGCCAGTACCGGCGATGTGCTTGTATTCAGTTCCGTAGGATTCATTACCCGCGAAGTGACGGTGGGCGCCGATCCCCGCATCGATGTGCGCCTGCAGGAAAATGTAAAAGCACTCAGTGAGCTGGTGGTTACCGCACTGGGCATCCAGAAAAAAAGCCGGGAACTGCCCTACTCCACCCAACAGCTGGACGGCGATGACCTGCAACTGGTAAAAGATGCCAACGTTATCAACTGCCTGAACGGAAAAACGGCCGGCGCCACCATCACCCGCAGCGCATCCGGCATCGGCGGCTCCGTGAGAGTGGTATTGCGCGGCAACAAATCCACCCGCGAAAATCAACCCCTCTATATCGTGGATGGCGTACCTTATGCCAATTACACACCGGCACAACCCGCTGATGTATGGGGGCAGTCGCATAACATCATCGGGGCCGGTGGCCGCGACGGCGGCGACGGTATCTCCAACATCAACCCTGATGATATTGAAAGCATCAGTATCCTGAAAGGTGCTTCCGCAGCGGCGCTCTATGGCAGCCAGGCCGCCAACGGCGTGATCCTCATCACCACCAAAAAAGGAAAACCCGGCCGAAGCAAAATTGACGTTTCTTCCGATTATACCCGCGAAACGCCCGCGATCCTGCCCCCGCTGCAATATCGTTACGCACAAACCGATACGCCCGGCGTGGATAAAGTAGGCACGCCACAACCCGGATCACTCGGGAGCTGGGGCCGATCCATCAATGCACCCGATCATGTAAAAAACTTTTATAACACCGGCTCCACCTTTACCAACACCATCGCCTTCAGCGGCGGCACAGAAACCGCGCAGAGTTATTTTTCATACGCCAATACAACCAATAAAGGAATTCTGCCCACCAACAAATTCGACCGTCATACGGTGAACCTGCGCGAAACATTAAAGCTGCTGAACGACAAACTGGTAATGGACGCCAATGTATCTTTCACCGCACAAAGCACTACCAACCGGCTTTCATCGGGATTGTACTACAGCCCCATCTCCGGGCTCTATACCTTTCCCCGCGGACAGGACTTCGACTACTACAAAAATAATTTTGAATACTACGACCAGGGCCGCGACCTGTACATGCAGAACTGGTGGAACATCCGCAATGATAAAAAGTGGATCGGGCAGGACGATCAGCAAAACCCTATGTGGGCGCTGTACCGCGACCTGCGGCTGGATTCCCGCTACCGTGGCCTCGCTACCCTGTCGCTTACCTGGCAGCTGAACGACTGGCTATCATTGAAAGGACGCGGCAACTTTGATAAATCGCTTGATCAATACGAACTGGAAGCATACGCCGGGACACAAATTGTACTCGCCGGCTCCAACGGACGGTATACCCTCGAACGGGAATTTAATACCCAACTGTACGGGGATATGATGCTCAACGCCAGCCGGAAAATGAACAAGTGGCTCCACCTGGCCGGCAATATCGGCGCAAGCATTACAGACACCAAAGCACACGAACGCAATTTTAACGGCTCCAATCCCAATGCCGATCCGGGCCTCACTTACCCGAATAAATTTTCGGTATCCAATATCCTCAGCACCTCGCTCGATGCACAACACAGCATAGACCAGAAGCAACTGCAGGCCCTTTTCGGTAACGTACAGGCGGGCATCAACAATTATCTTTTCCTGGATCTCACCGGCCGCAACGACTGGTCCAGTACATTCGCCTATACTTCTACCCTGCACAAAGGATATTTTTATTATTCAGCCGGGATATCTGCCGTATGGAGTGAGATGTTTAAAATGCCCGCGGCTGTTGATTTCCTGCGTTCCCGCATTTCCTACGCCAAAGTAGGTAACGATATCGCCGCCTACTCTTCCCGGCCGGCGGCGTTTACGCTGCAAACCATTGCCGGCGTTACACGGGTAGTACTGAATCAACGTACGCTTTACCCGGGTCTCAGCCTGGAGCCGGAAGACAACCGGTCTTTTGAAATAGGTCTGGAAGCGCATCTTCTGAAAAACAGGATCACCGCCGATGTCACCTTCTACAAAAATAATAACTACAAACAGTACATGGAAGTGCCGGCGCCACTGGGCAACAGGTATAATACCTACTATCTCAACATGGGGAATATACAAAACCAGGGATGGGAAGCCACACTCACTTTAATGCCTATACGTAATAAAGCAGTGTCCTGGACCAGCACTATCAACTTTGCCGCGAATAAAAATAAAATCGTTTCCCTTTCCAATTCCAGGATCATCGGTGCAGATACCAGCAGCATGTTTGTACTCACAGATTTCGGGGTAAATATGTTTGGCTCGTTCATCATGGAAGGCGGCTCCTGGGGCGACATTTATTCCAATAAAGAATTGTTGCAGAACGATAAGGGCGCCTACGTGATTGATGCTGCCGGCAAACTGCAAACACGCAACGCATTTAAAAAAGTGGGTAATCCCAATCCCGATTTCACATTAGGATGGAATAACAGCATCGACTATAAAAACTTTAACCTCAGCTTCCTCATAGACGGTCGCTTCGGTGGCAAGGTAATGAGCGTAACACAGGCAGTACTGGACTGGTACGGCGTAAGTGAAGAAAGCGCCAAAGCCCGCGACAAAGGCGGCGTGGAAATAAACGCGGTGAACAGCAACGGTACACCTTACAGCGGAAAACTGGATGCACAAAGCTACTATACCACCATTGGCGGCAGGGCCGGCATTGGCGAAATGTATATGTACGATGCCACCAACATCCGCTTAAGGGAACTAAGCCTGAGCTACCGCATACCGCTGAAGTGGAAATGGATCCGCAATATGCGCATGGGCATAGTAGGCAGGAACCTGTTCTTTTTTGAACTGCACGCGCCGTTTGATCCGGAAGTATCTATGGGTACCGGCAACGGACTGCAGGGTGTAGATGTTTTTGGGTTGCCACCCACACGAAGTATGGGCATCAACCTGAGATTAGGAATTTAAAATACTCACCAATGAAAAGCTGGAAAATCAACACATTATTCGCCGTTATGGCAGTTGTGCTGGCAAGTGCATGTACGAAGAGATTTGATGAGATTAACAGGAATCCTTTCGACTTTACAGAAGAGGAACTGAAAGCCGATTACCGGCTGATGGGGGAACCATTGTCGCAGGCCCAGTTGAACCTGCTCATTTATAACGACCCGCCTACTGCCCAGCTGCAACAAAATCTGAATGCGGATATTTTCTCCGGCTATATGATGGCGCCCACTCCTTTTGAAGGCAATATCAATAATACCAACTATGGCCTGTTATACTACTGGAACAATAAACCGTGGCAGGTAACTTACAGCAATGTAATGAAGACCTGCGATTTTGCACAATCGAAAGCCAAAGGTCACTACGCCGATTTTTATGCGTGGGCGCAGATCATCAAAGTAGAAGCCATGCATCGTATCAGCGATATTTATGGCCCGGTGATTTACACAAAGTATGGTATACTGAATGAGGAAATGGGGATTGATTATGATTCACAGCAGGAAGCGTACTATGCTTTTTTTAAAGACCTGGATGAAGCGGTGGACACATTAACTGGTTTTATTAACAGCGGCTTCCCTCAACGCTTTGCTGCCTTCGACCTGGTATACAAAGGCGACTACACCCAATGGGTGAAATTTGCCAACACCCTTCGTTTGCGGCTGGCTATCCGTATTTCAGGCATTGATCCGAAAAAAGCGCGTGAGGAGGGGGAGGCAGCACTGCGTCATCCGATCGGGCTGCTCACAACGCCTGCGGATAATTTTGCAGTGAATATTTCACCGGTTACACATCCGCTGAATATTATGTGTTACACCTGGGCCGACTTAAGAATGAGCGCGCCTATGGAATCGATCCTCACCGGGTATAAGGATCCGCGGCTGGCGCATTATTTTGTACCGACCGATGATGGCGTGAACGTTTACCACGGCATCCGCAACGGTATTAAGATTGCCGCCAAAGAGGAATACAGTGGCTTTTCCCAGCTGGTGAAGTTTGACAATAAAATATTGTTTATGACCGCCGCGGAAGCCTGGTTCCTGAAAGCCGAAGCAGCGTTGTATGGCTGGCTGGGCGCCGGTAACGCAGCCACTAATTATGCCACCGGCATCAGCACTTCTTTTAATCAATACAGCATTACTAACGCTAATGCATATATGAATAACAATGTGGATAAACCCCATCCATATACCGATCCGCAGAATGGCGATAATAACGTACCGGAAGGCGATCCTCATTTAAGTACCATCACCATTAAGTGGGAAGAAAGCGCTGCGCTTCAACAGAAACTGGAACGGATCATCACCCAGAAATGGATTGCCATGTTCCCGGAAGGACAGGAAGCATGGAGTGAATTCCGCCGCACGGGTTACCCTAAATTATTTCCCGTGGTAATCAACAATAGTGGCGGCACTATTTCTACTGAAAAATTTATCCGCCGCCTGCCCATGCCGCAGATAGAACTTGTTACCAATCCTAAAGCAGTAGCCCGTGCTGTAGCCACGTTAAAAGGACCGGATACCGGCGGAACACCGCTCTGGTGGGATCTCCGGTAACATCTCAAAAAAATTTAAAAATAATTTAAAACGGGATAGTACTAAATATAACTCCGCACGACTCCTTTCCGGAAGCGCCACAATTGAACGCTTTATGCTATGCAGCCTGTAACAAACAGACGTTATTAAAAACAACATTTCATGTAAGGAAAACACATTTGCTTTGCTCAACCCGGTCAACACATTGCGATAAGCAATGAGGCTTTGCACGCCCCTATAGGCCGGTAACTGCATACAACACGAAGAAAAACAGCCAGTAAAGGATGGTACGCGCCATGCTAACGGCTATCTTATTTCCAAACAATGCACGCTATAAAAAATGGTCAGTTTAATTCAACTATACAAATCCCATTTATTAACCAAAAAAAAGGCAAGTATGAAAAAAAACCTACGCCTTATGAAAGTGTGCGCTATGACCGGTCTGGCCCTCACTTCCATATTAGCAGACAGTGCATATGTGAAGGCCGCCAGCTATACATGGTCGCCCGCATCTTCATTCCGTAGCACTTTCCAGGAAAAAGAAATCAGCGGCACCGTAAAGGATAGCAAAGGCAATCCTCTTCCTGGTGTTACTGTACAAATTAAAGGCGCCTCCAAAGGCACACAAACAAGTGCAGAAGGTAAATATCATATCAATGCTAAAACCGGTGATGTATTGGTTTTCAGCTATGTTGGTTTTGCCATTAAAGAAAGTACCGTTGGCAGCAGCGCTACCCTCAATGCTACCCTTGAAGACAATGTAAGAGGACTGAATGAGCTGGTAGTTACTGCGCTGGGCATTCAGCGTAAAGCAAAAGATCTCACCTACTCTACCCAACAGGTAAAAGGAGAAGATCTGACGAACGTAAAAGAAACAAACGTTATCAATAGCTTATCCGGTAAAGTTTCCGGATTGCAGATCAACCGCAGCGCTTCCGGTGTGGGCGGCTCTGCCAGGGTGATTTTACGCGGACAAAAATCTATCCGTGAAAACCAGCCACTGTACGTGATCGATGGCGTACCTATCGCTAACTTCACCAGCGCGCAACCTGGTGATCTCTGGGGACAGGCATCCGGCGCATCTTCCGGTGGCCGCGATGGCGGTGATATCTTAAGTACCATCAACCCGGATGATATTGAAAGCATCAACGTACTAAAAGGCGCCTCTGCATCTGCATTGTATGGCAGCCAGGCCGGTAATGGTGTAATCATCATTACTACTAAAAAAGGTAAAGCCGGTCAGGCAAAAGTGAACTTCTCTTCTAACTTCACTATCGACAGACCCGCATACCTGCCAGAATCACAAAACTCCTATCTTCAAACCGGTAACGGTACTATTGATAGCTGGGGCAAAGCAGGCAGCAGTCCTGAAATTGTAAAAGATTTCTTCAAAACCGGTACTACCTGGATCAACTCCGTAAACGTAGCCGGCGGTACTGAAAAGGCACAAACTTATTTCTCCTATTCCAATACCACGAATACGGGAATAATGCCTACCGCAAAGTATGGTCAGCATACACTCAACTTCAGGGAAACAGGCACCTTCCTGAACGACAAACTGAATATTGATGCGAATGTGCAGATGACTACACAAAATGCACACAACCGTCCTACTTCCGGTTTATACTATAACCCGCTTACCGGTTTATATATCTTCCCAAGAGGACTGGATTTCGAGAGTTACAAAAACAATTATGAATACTTCTCTGCACAGCGTAACGTAAACATGCAGAACTGGTGGAACATCAATTATGATAAAGGCCAGGCAGGGGAAGACTTCCAGCAGAATCCATACTGGATCCTGAACAGGAACGTTACCGAAAACAGGAAAGATAACCTGATTGCATCACTGAGCTTACGCTATGCTATCAACGACTGGTTAAACGTACAGGTACGTGGTAACGCCAACAAAGCATGGGATAAATATGAACTGAAAGCAAATGCCGGTACACAAACCACTATTGCAGATGCCAACGGCCGTTATACCTACGATTACCTCACCAGCACACAATACTATGGTGATCTGTTAGTATCAGGTAACAGGAAATTATCCGATAAACTCGGATTCAATTTCACTGCCGGTACCAGTATCAACGACCTGAAACAGGACCGTACCTTTATAGATTCCAAAGACGGCGACCTGGCTTTTGCCAATGTATTCCACATTGGTAACCTGAACCTGAGTCCTGCTGCGAAATTAACACCCACCGGCGCCAGAAGGCAGATCCAATCTGTGTTTGCAACAGCCGGTGTGAACCTCAGCGAAAAAGTATTCCTGGATCTGACCGCCCGTAACGACTGGTCATCCACCCTGGCTTACACCCCTTCTATGAAGAAAGGTTACCTGTATTACTCAGCTGGTTTAAATACCATTCTGAGTGATGTATTCAAGATGCCTTCCGCCATCACTTATTCAAAGATCCGTGCATCTTATGCTAAAGTGGGTAACGACGTAGATCAGTTTGTAACACGTCCTACCAACCAGATCATTTCCGGCACACTGATCTCCAACATTGCCGGTCCTTTTGGTGGCGTGGCGCTGAAACCAGAAATCACCACTTCCGTTGAAATAGGTACAGAGTGGAGATTCCTTGACAACCGCCTGAACCTGGATGTTACCTGGTACAATTCCCACACAAAAGATCAATACTTCGACTTCCCCGTATCCGTTGGCTACCTGTATCCTAATGCTTACCTGAATGCAGGTGACGTACAGAATACCGGTATAGAAGCCACACTGGGTTTCCAGGTAGTTAAACAGAAGAATGTAGGCTGGAACACTGCCTTCAACTTCACCCGTAACAGGAATAAGCTGATCAAACTGGCGCCGCAGTTAAACGGTGACTATACCCTCACACCAAGAGGCGACAACGTTAATACGTATGCGTTAGTACTGCATGAAGGAAGCTCCTACGGCGATATCTACGGCAGGAAAGCAGTGCGCAGCGAAAGCGGTCAGCTGGTAATAGACGATGAAACCGGTAAGCCCAAAGCAAAAGACGGTAAACTGGAATACCTCGGTAACCCAACACCAGACTTCCTCCTGGGATGGAGCAATACCATTAACTGGAAAAAGTTCAACGTAAACATCCTTGTAGATGGCCGCTTTGGTGGTAAAGTAATGAGTATCACCCAGGCAATGATGGACCAGTACGGTGTGTCAAAAGCATCCGCAGATGCCCGTAACAACGGTGGCGTGGATGTACCTGCTGTTTACGGCAGCGGTAAAGCATATACCGGGAAGGTGCCTGCAGACCTGTACTATCAGGGTATTGGCGGTCGCGCCGGTATCACGGAGTTCTACATGTATGATGCTACCAATATCCGTTTAAGAGAATTATCCATCGGCTATACTTTCGCATTGAAACCAGGATTCTTCAAAGACATGAAGCTTGGACTGGTAGGACGTAACCTGTTCTTCATCACTAAAAAAGCGCCTTACGATCCTGAATTGAGCATGAGTACCGGCAACGGTGTACAAGGTGTGGATGTATTTGGTTTACCATCTACCCGCAGCTTTGGATTGAACCTGAAATGTGCATTTTAACCTGATTAAGAACAACAAAAACAAGAGCTATGAATTATAAAACATTCAAAATAGCTGGTCTGGTGATGGCAGCCACACTATGCTTCAGCAGCTGTACCAAAAACTTTGAGGACATCAACAAAAATCCATACGGTTCCACTGATGAGGAATTAGCGGCTGATTTCGCCCTGGTACCCGCCTTATTGCAACAGGCGCAACGCAGCATTTACCTGTATCAGCCGGCGCCTACCTTCCAGCTGCAACAAAACCTGCTGAGTGATATTTACAGCGGATACATGATGTCTCCAACTCCTTTCGGCGGTAACATCAACAACATCACTTACAGCTTTGTGGATGGCTGGATCAACACTACTTTCAGCACCGGCTATACCAATGTAATGAACCCCTGCTATAAAGTGGCCGGTTTTACAAAAGGTAAAGTACCTGATAGCTATGCCATGTCGCTGATCGTGAAGGTGGAAGCCATGCACCGTACCTCCGATATCTTCGGCCCCATCATCTACAGCAAATACAATACGCCCAATGGAGATGGTTCTGTTGACTACGACAGCCAGAAGGATGTTTACTATACCTTCTTTGAAGAACTGAAAACAGCGATCGATATTCTGACGCCACTGGCTGATAAACCATCTTCAGAGTTGTTTAAGAAATCTGATCTCGTGTACGGCGGTAACTACAAACAGTGGTTACAGTTTGCCAACACCCTCCGTTTAAGGCTGGCACTGCGTATCGTAAACGTAGATGCCGCGAAAGCGAAACTGGAAGGCGAAGCGGCCCTGGCCAATGCCGGCGGACTACTGCAAACTTACAAGGATAATTTCACCGTGGATATCGGAAGCACCACGCATCCGCTGAATACCATCTGCGGCTCATGGGGCGATATTTTAATGGGTGCGCCCATTGGCACTTATCTCGGTGGTTACAACGATCCACGCCTGCCTTTGTACTTCAAGAAAGCCGTAGACCCTGCTGTAAAAGACCGCTATATCGGTATCCGTAATGGTATTAATATCGATGGTAAAGCGCGTTACGCCGACTATTCCAAACTGATGGACCTGCCTGGCAAATTACAGCTGGTAACCGCTGCTGAAGCCTGGTTCCTGAAAGCAGAAGCGGCTATCCGCGGATGGGCAGGTGCAGGTAATGCGCAAACCAATTATGAAACCGGTATTCAAACATCCTTTAATCAATATTCATTAGGCAGCGCCAGCACTTACTACAACAATGCTACTTCCCTGCCTGCTGAATACATTGATCCCAAAGCCATGACTGCCGGACAAAATGATATCAAGAAGGGTTCACAATACCTGAGCACCATCACCATCAAATGGGAAGAAGGCGTTACGCTTGACCGGAAGCTGGAACGTATCATTACCCAGAAATGGATCGCTAATTTCCCTGAAGGGCAGGAAGCATGGAGTGAATTCCGCCGCACCGGTTATCCTAAGCTGTTCCCTGTTGTTGTGAACAACAGCGGTGGAAAAGTAAGTACTACCGATTTCGTTCGCAGGGCGCCGTTCCCAAGTAACGAATACTCTACCAACGGAGCTGCCGTTGCGAAAGCAGTGAGCACGCTGAGCGAACCCAAAGACGTAGGTGGTACTCATTTGTGGTGGGATCCGAAAAAATAATTACCGGACATTCTTATTTTGAATCGCGTGCATAAAAAAGGCCGGTCCTGTTGAGGACCGGCATACGCGTATGTTGTCTTTCTCAGGATTAAACTGATTATACTGATTACCTTGATTTTATTTTTTTGATTTTAAAAGATTCTGGGAGATATACGCTTATATCTCCCAGAATCTTTTAAAATCAAAAGTGATCAAATCCCTAAATCAGTATAATCAGTTTAATCCTGAGAAAGACAACATACGCTCTATCTATTGTTGAAAAAACTGATGAAAGAACAACAGCTGGTACTTCACAGCGTTGGCCCAGTACTGCCAGTTGTGCTCTCCCGGACGCTCCGTATAGTCGTGAGCGATACCTGCCAGCAATAATTTTTTATGAAGATCCCGGTTTACATCAATAAAGAAGTCTTTCACCCCGCAATCGATGATGATGGACAACGCGCCTGATTTGAGACTATCTACCTGTTTCAGTACCGTATAGTCGTACCAGTTAGCACCATCTGGTCCGGGTTCGCCCAGGCGTTTTTTCAGGTCCCAGTTTTTGGGGAAGGGGCGAAAATCCACACCACCACTCATGCTGCCGGCGGCTCCAAATACGTCCTGGTGGCGGATGGCAAGGAACATGGCGCCGTGGCCTCCCATGCTTAAACCGGCGATGGCACGGTGAGCGGGTTCGGGTAACGTTTGATAATGCTGATCTATGTATTGCGGAATCTCCTTTGACACATAGGTTTCAAAACGCATGGAGCTGTCTACAGGGCTGTCGAAATACCAGCTGGTTACCGCGCCATCGGGGCATACGATCATGCACTGATAAGTATCTGCCAGCTCTTTGATAACGGGGACATTGGTTACCCAGTTGGCGAAATTGCCGCCGGCGCCGTGCAGCAGGTATACTACCGGGTAGCGCTGCGTGCCGTTTTTGTAGCTGGTGGGGGTAATGACCACACATTTGTAGGCGCGCTGCATTTTCTGACTTACAATAGAAACGGTATCTACATCCGCGGCCCTGGCTGTTTGCACCAGGCATATCCATAATAATAAACGGGCTATTACTTTCATAACTCGGGCTTTTAAAAGAATCTTAAAAAGTAAGGCGGCTACCATACGTTGATGATAGCCGCCACAAAATATAAAATAGCTTGTTTATTTTGTACTTGCTTTCTTCATCGGGTTGTCGCCGCTGGAGGCGCCGCGGATTCCCCCGGATGCCTTAAACAACTCGAATTTGGATGGTGCAGCTTCGCGTGGCCAGCTGTTGTTGCTTTCGTCGATATCGGCTGTTTCCCGCAGTGGATCGAGCTTCACGGCTACTACCTGTTTATCTTTTGCAAATACCTTTGTAACGGCATTTTCGTCTTTGCGCCAGATGTAGGCGGAGATCCGGTCGGTTTCTTTGGTACCATCGGCATAAGTCCACTCAATGATGAGCGGCATTACCAGTCCGCCTTTATTGGAGAATGTCAGCTGGTAGAAGTTCTTCTTACTGTCGTACAGCGCTTTTTCTTCTTTGCTCAGGCCATTATAAAACTGGTTATAGGCTGCTTTATCTTCCTGGCTTACCTCGAAGCGGTTCCATTTACTGTAGAAGTCCTGCAGGCTCGTATCCTGGTCAACTGTATATTTTACGCCGGCGGCTTTATTTCTCTGCCTGGCTATATGATCCATATTTTTATCATAGGCTGCCTGTGCGGATTTGGCTGTTTCTTCCGGATTTTTGCCATCCATGCGATACCATTTGAGGCTGTCGATAGAGATGTCTACCGGCTCCGTTCCAAAGAACCATCCGCGCCAGAACCAGTCCAGGTCTACTGCAGAGGCATCTTCCATTGTACGGAAGAAATCGGCCGGTGTGGGGTGTTTGAAGGCCCAGCGGCGGGCGTATTCACGGAATGCAAAATCAAACAAGTCGCGGCCCATGATGGTTTCACGGAGAATATTCAATCCTGTGGCCGGTTTCGCATAAGCATTGGGCCCAAACTGCACGATGTTCTCGGAGTTTGTCATGATAGGTTCCAGCTGATCTTTCGGCATCTTCATATAATCCACAATCTTATGAGCAGGGCCGCGGCCAGAAGGGAAGTTGCTGTCCCACTCCTGTTCTGCCATAAACTGGCAGAAGGTATTGAGTCCTTCATCCATCCAGGTCCATTGCCTTTCATCGGAGTTCACGATCATGGGGAAGAAGTTGTGCCCTACTTCGTGCGTGATCACCCCGATCATGCCGTTCTTGGTGGCTTCGCTATAGGTGCCGTCTTTATCGGCGCGGCCATAGTTAAAGCAGATCATGGGATATTCCATTCCATTGGCGGCTTCCACGGAAATGGCCACCGGGTAAGGATATGGAATAGTATGTTTGGAGTAGGATTGAAGGGTGTGGGCCACTACTTTGGAAGAATAGCGGCGATAGAGCGGATATGCTTCCGGTCCGTAGTACGACATAGCCATTACTTTGTTGCCTTCCACGTTGGTAGCGAGGGCGTCCCATACAATGCGGCGGGAAGATACCCAGGCGAAGTCGCGTACATTCTGCGCTTCATACACCCAGGTGTTTGTTTTGCCGGCGTGGCCCTGCATGGCTTTCTTTGCTTCATCGAGATTCACTACTTCTACAGGCTCTTTGCTGTTCTGCGCCTGCTGCCAGCGCTGATATTGCGCCGGTGTGAGTACTTCTTTATAGTTCTGGCATTCGCCGGTGGCGCCCACTATATGGTCCGCAGGAACGGTCATGCGCACACGAAAATTACCAAACGTAAGGGCAAATTCTCCTCTGCCGGTAAACTGTTTGTTCTGCCAGCCCTGGAAATCGGAATATACGGCCAGTCGCGGATACCACTGGGAAATGGTGTACAGGTAATTTTTATCTTCCGGAAAATATTCATAGCCACCGCGGCCGCCAATGGTCATACGGTCGGAAATGTTATACCACCAGGATACTTTAAACCGGTACTTTTCGCCGGGCATCAACGGCTTAGGCAGATCGATGCGGAGCATCGTCTGGTTAATAGTATAAGGCAATGCTTTGCCATCAGCATCGGTGAGCTTTACAATCTTTACGCCCAGGTCTTTTCCCGAAGGCAGGATACTGTTCAGAGTGGCCAGCGTCATTTTATCTGACATGCGGCTTTCATTGAACTGCTGGTTATCGCTTTTGCTGTCGTGTTCATTCTCATCCAGCTGTAGCCACAGGTAGGTAAGCGGGTCGGGAGAATTATTAAAGTAGGTGATGGTTTCTGCACCGGTGAGTTTCTGCTGCTCATCATCCAGTTGCGCTTCGATGTCGTAATCGGCCCTTTGCTGCCAGTACTTAGGGCCCGGAGCGCCGGAGGCAGAGCGGTACATGTTGGGTGTTTGCAGCATGGTACCCAGCTGCTCGAAGCGGTTGCCATGATTGGATCCCGGGTTGTTTTGCGCCTGCAGCGACAATACGCTGCAGCACAATACCCCGGCCAGGTAAAGTTGTTTTCTCATAAACAGTATTATATAAACAGTGCTCTTACGCTTTGAATGATCATTAAAAATGCCACGCCAAAGGTGGCAGAAGAAAGGAACATGTTCCAGTCCCGGCGTTTTACGCCTCCAAATTTCACGATCGCGGTAGAAATGAGCAGTATGCACATCACAATGATGATCTGCCCGAATTCCAGCCCTAAATTGAATCCCAGGAGTGGCTTAACAATGTTTGCCTGGCTCCCCAGCAAACTTTTTAAGTAATTAGAAAACCCCAATCCGTGAATTAGACCGAAAAATAGTGCATAAAAATAATTCAGCTGCAACTTCTGCGGCTCATCGTTTTTCCGGATAATATTGGAAACAGCTGTTACGCAGATGGTCACCGGTATCAGGAATTCGATAAGCGCCGCAGGTATACGGACAATGTGTAACACACTCAAAGCCAGCGTAATAGAATGACCGATCGTAAATGCAGTCACCAATACCAGTACTTTTCTCCAGTCGCGCAGCAGGTAAATGGCACTCAACGCTATTACAAAAAGAATATGGTCGTACGCGTCCCAGTTTATAATATGTTGCCACCCCAGCTGAAAATACAACTCATCCATTGTCCCCTTTTCTATAATTTTGGTAATTATAAAAAGTAAAAGTTAATTTTTTTTAAAAATATTAGTCCAGTGGGTTTATTATTATGTAAATGGTGGATGACGTTGTGGCTCACAGCCCTGCACCCCTTCTATGCAAGCGTGACAGAGATTTCACATGATGCCGGTAAAAAAGAACTGCAGGTAAGCTGCCGCATTTTTACAGACGACCTGGAAAATACCCTTAAAGCACAGTATAAGATCCCGCTTGATATTACCCACCCTGCCAACCGGAAACAGGTAGAAGGCTATATCTCTGCCTATCTCTCCCAACACCTGGTGATTACCCTCGACGGTAAAAATGTTCCCCTTCATTTTATTGGTTATAAAATAGAAGAAGATGCTGTGTGGAGTTTCCTCGAAGCGGAAAATGTACCCACACCAAAGAAAGTGCAGGTAAAGAATAACCTGTTGTATGAACGCCATGCCACGCAAACGAATATGGTACACGTGCTGGTGGGTGGAGAAAGGAAAAGTACGAAGCTGGATAACCCGAAAGAGGTGGCGGTGATGGGGTTTTAGGATGTTTATTCAGAATTTAGTAAATTGCAGTAATGAAACCAACAATAACAGTCATATCACGGGAAAATAAAAAGGCGCTGGAGGCTCTGAAAAAGCTTCATGCGGCTAAGTCCTCGCTACGTGATTATATTGCTAAAGGTGGCTCAATTAAAGACTATAATCCTAAGAAAAAGAAGCTTGATTAAGCCTTACGAATTTAGCTCTAATCCTTCCCCTGTAGAAATTAACGTTGATTATCAATTTGAAACATGTAACGGACATGTGTACAAAGTGACTTTTGTAGAAGCCACAAGAATTATAGATATACTGGATAACCTGCCAGTAGTTTCAAATGCGATTTATGTTATCGTTGATCCCATTTATATTCAGGGGAATTTGAATTTAGACATCAGAATCGGATCAACTGTGATCGATATTATAAAAGATTATCTTTTGGAAATAGATCGTTTTTCCATACTGGTATTCAATTGTGATATATCCGATGGCCGTCAGATTAACAGGCACCATAAGTTTGACAGGTGGTTCCGGGATCATGCACGTGATCTTAATTTTGAAAAGATAGATGAGGAGATATTAGAGCCCGACGAAACCGGGAGCGGCTATACAGCCACCTTTATTTCCATTCTTTATGCAACTGATCATCCACGAAAAACTATCATACTGCAGGAACTTTCTCATCTCCGTGCTACGATAGGTGCTGATAAGCTCAGATAAGTTATAACTATTCTTATAAAACGTTTATGAAAGAGATTCCCGATTTTCTTATCACTACAGAAGAGGAGTATAATAAAACAATACAGCGCATACATCACCTAATGCTAAAAGGTGAAGCCAATCTCAGTCCCATAGAACTAAATGAACTGAAGTTAATGGCCATTGCAGTAGAAAGTTTTGAAGACAAAAACTATCCCTTTAACTCCTGTTATCCAAAAACTTCACCGGCTTCCGGCTGTTCTCCGGAAACTGCATCCGCATAATATCCTGCTGACTGGTATACCGTACCTGCGGAATCACCCGCAGCTTCGCCTGCAAATACGACTTTATCTTACGGTCCATTTCTTCTGATTCTTCCCGCGGCCACAGGTGCAGCAATATCTCATCAGTACCGAGTTCATTGGAATACACTTCCACCACAAACTCTTTCACATCTTCCATATCATTGAGCAAATCAAACAGGGCAGGCGGATACAGGGTAGTGCCCTTATATTTGATCATCTGTTTTTTACGACCTATTACTGGAGATAACCGGAGCGTATGTCTGCCGCAGGAGCAGGCTCCATAATGATACTGGCAGATGTCACCGGTTTTATAGCGCAGCAGGGGCATCCCCTCCACGCCCAGTGTGGTAATAGTTACTTCCCCTTCTTCTCCTGGTGCAACGGGCTGGTTGTTTTCATCGAGCAACTCTACATAGAGCAGCTCCGGGTGATGATGCCCCCCCTGACCGGCTTTGCATTCCGTAAAAGCAGTTTGCATTTCAGTGGATGCATAGGTGGAATAGAGCTGGATATTCCATTGCTCTGTGATCTTCTTACCCAGTACGTTCAGTGAAAAGTCTGTGTTGCGGATATTCTCTCCAATGCATACCGCCTTCTTAACGGAAGTCTGATTAATATCTATATGATGTTCTTTGGCGTAAGCAATCAGCTTTACAATAAAAGAAGGAACACCTACAATAGTGGTAGGTTGTATCCGTTGGATATTTTCCCATTGCATGCTGGGCACGCCCGGGCCTACACGCAGTACGCCAGCTCCCAGTTTACGGATGCCATTGTAATACGCCATACCCGCCATAAACTGACGGTCCAGTGTAAGCATAAGCTGGTAAATATCGCTGTCGGTACCATCTGCACAACAGAAAGAAATATATTCGTTATAGCTTAAACGCTGCAGGTCTTTTTCCGTTAAGGCGATGATCACCGGGCGTCCTAAAGTTCCGGAGGTAGTAGTGTATTCGGCTATTTTGCTTTTATCCACACAAAGAAACTCCCAGTTATGTTCCTGGAGATCTTCCTTTGTAACCGGCGGGATCTGCGAAAATGCTTCCAGCGATTGAACCTGGTCTGCAGCAATGCCGTGTTTTTTAAACCATGCTTTATAGAATGGCGAAAATTCACGCAGGTAACCCAGCAGGCGCATTACTTCTTTCTCCTGGTAAGCCCTGATAGCTGCTTTAGACTGTAGTTCTATATCCGGTATATACATCTTCTATAAATTTATCCTTCTAAAATCACCATTGCAACAGCGGCACTTTTTTCATGGGACAATGATACCCATATTTTCCGGATGCCTGCTGATGCGTATCTGTCTGCACCGTTTCCTATTAAAAATAATTGCGGTTTCCCGGCTTCATCATTGCGGATCTCTATTTCGTCGAAGTTCACACCGCCATTGCCCCAGCCGGTACCCAATGCCTTCAGTAAGGCTTCCTTTGCAGCAAAGCGGGCAGCATAACTTTCCGCCGGCATCGCCTGGTTTTCACAATAGCTGATTTCAAAAGGAGTAAACACCAGGTTCCGGAATCCATCTCCCTTCGCCAGCTTTGCCGCGATGCGTGGCACTTCTACGATATCTGTTCCGATGCCAATGATCATAGTGGTTAGCTTTTTAGTTTAGCATTACACAGTGCCAGCTGCTTGCGGATATGATCCTCTTCACCTTTGGTGGCAATCACTTTTGTTAACGCCGTTTCGTAATAAGACTTCGCCTTTGCATATGCTTTCTGCTTATATTCATAATCACCTGCCAGCACGTAAGTGTGATAATAAGCCGGATTGGAGGCAATCAATGCACGGATATCCACTGCCTGCCCTTCTTTCAGCTGATCTCTCAGCTTGCGGTAGGTTTCAAAGGCAAGATAATCTTTTGACAGCAGGAAACTATCTGCCGCTATATTCTGTGCGCTGTCGTATACTTCATGATCAGTAGTAAGACCATGCATGCTGAAAATCTTATTCAGATCGTAAGCCACAAACTGCCCCAGCTGATAAGGTGCGGTAGATACCCACACCATCCCTTTCTTAGGCTCAAACACAATGGAGTGGTGCGCAATCAGCTGGTTAATGGCTTTCTCATTACCCATCCCGATATCCGCATTGTGTAAACCTCCGCGGTCGCGCAGGATATCCACTGTTTTCTGAACGGTATTGGGTCCCTTCTCTTTCATCAGTTCTGTAAGCCTTTCATAGCGATATTCGGAGGCGCTTTCTTTTATCTGTAATTTATTAGACGCCAGGCTACCCAGCGAATCGCCCTGGAAGTGATTGGTGCAGGTGATAAAGTTTTTACCGGAACTGTACATATCCATGCCTTCCGGTGTTTTTTCGATGAGCACCGCTTTATTATCTTCTGCAGAACCTACCAGGAAAGACTCTGAAACAAACATCTTACGCTTCCGCGCAATTTCCCATGCTTCATTGATGTTTTTTGCATACTGCAGTATTTCCCGCGCCACCAGTGATACCGGGGTAGCGGCAGCGGTAGGTACGCTGGTTTTGGCAGCATTGATGGTTACGGTAAGTCCTTTGTCGTTCATGCCGGAAACCACGCCGGTAAAGCCGCCCCAGGTTACAAACATAAAGTTGTGGCCTTTCTCAGGACGGTAGAATACCACCATCTTCTCTTCTGCAAAGGCATCGCCCATGTAAAAATCGAAGTTGCGGCCAATGATCAGGTTACTGTCGGCCGACTGATCATTCCACGTACCGAAAGACGTACAACCCACCAGCATCATGCCTTGCAGGGCATGTCCAATGTCGTGTGCAGCATGATAGTTCATCAACCGGGCATAGTTGGTACCAATATAGTCGTAGTTGGGAGAAGCAGAAAAAGACTCTCCATAAATTTCTTCCTTAAATTCTTCCGGCACATGATCCGCCAGATCGCGGTTAAACCAGCCGATAAAATATTTCAGGAAATGCAGGTAGAAAGTAGAAGGCACCATTTTGCTGAACTGCGCCACAAATACATCTTCCTGGCGCCGGATCAGCTCCCCGGAAAGTTTGCCATTGATCACTCCTCTTTCAAACGGAGCGCCCTCCACATACATTTCATACAATCCACTGTTGCTTTTACGGAACCAATTGTTGCCCAATGTATACGCGGTGCTGTCCAGCTGGGTGCGCTGCAACTGTAATGCGCGCTGGTCGGCTATTACCGGCGGCGGCATTTTACTTACCGATACCAGGTAAATGGCCAGCCCGATAAAAAGCAATACGAAAAAGCCGATGATGTATAGTAGTATGCGTCCAAATCTTCTCCAGCCGCTGCGTTTCTTATTTTTCACTTCAAGTATATATTGACTGATTAATTTCATCTACCAGGAAATCCATTCCCAGCAACTCCGCCGAGGTGATTACACTGCTGATGGTTACCCCTAAAATTCCATGCAAGTTCAGGTTTTGACCGGTAAGATACAAATTAGATAGTTTGGTACGGGCCGAAACCATTGTCCGTAAAGGATCTGCGCTATCTTTTGCAATGCCGTACATGCTGCCGTCGCCGGTACCGATATAATCCCGGTACGATAACGGCGTAGCCACATAGGAAGTATGGATACAATCCCGGAAACCGGGAAACTGCTTTTCCACACAATCAATAAGCAGGTTGGCTTTTTTCTCCTTAAATGCTTCATACTCCGCTCCCCTGCTGCCGGTTTGTAACACCGTATTAAAAGTATGCTGCCATTGCTTTACCTCATCATACCGCATATAGGTCATGATCGATAAACTATCAGCCCAGGTTTCATGCCGGGAGCTGGCCGATACGTACATGGCATAGGTTTGCGGCCACTCTTCTTCTTTATAGTCAATACCTGCCCAGGCATTGCCTGTTGCATGGTAGTAATGATTGTAGTTAAGATATTTAAAGGTGCCCGGTTTCAAAGCTACGTTCAGTACAAAGGCGCCTATTGAATTTTCCAATCCCTGCATACGGCTGCGGTAAGCGCTGCGCAATACATCGCTGTGGGTAATCGCCATCGTTTGCGCAGGATGCAGGTTAGAGATATAATACGTAGCCTGTACTTTGCTGCCATCCTGCAATACAATATGATCTACCTTATCGCCGTCGCCATTGATAGCGGTAACAGCCATGTTACGGATCACTTCTCCACCGTTCTCCCGGATCTGGCGGCATAGCAGCTTTCCTATCTGGGAGCCGCCATCCACACACTTCCAGGAGCTTTTCATATAGCTGTTTAACACCAATGCATGTACGTAAAAAGGCGTTTTCTCCGCTACGCCCGCATACAAAAGATTGTTGCCGGCCAGTACCTGTTGCAGTTTTTCATTGCTGGTAATGCTGCGCAAATAGTCGGCAGTATTCAGCTGCAACACCGACCGTTTTTCTTCATAATCACCGGTACGAAGATTATACAGCGGGAACTTGCTGCATACTTCCGTGATCTTATTGCAATAGGCGCGTAACGCCGCCTCTTCTTCAGGAAAATCTTCCAGCAGCGTACGGATGAAGTTCTCTTCTCCCTGCGCTATCCGGTACACTTTATCATCCCCGGCAAAACTGATATGATCGAAACCATCCATATCCATACGTTTCAGCCGGAGCTTATCATAAATGCCGAGGTACTTAAATACTTTGTAAAGGTTTTCACCAGGCGCCAGTCCGCCAATATAATGCACACCAGAATCAAAAATAACTTTATCGCGCGACCATGTTTGCAGGCAACCGCCTGTTTGCCGGTTCTTTTCGTATATGCACACACGATACCCATGCCGGCTGAGAATAGCTCCACATACCAAACCGCCTAGGCCACTGCCTATAATGATGACATCATAGTGGTGCATAATTTTCCTGGGGAAGTTTTTTGATCACAAATATTACATTAGAGGTGTACCGGGTATTGTCGATTTCCTCCGCTACTGCACCATATTTGTGAACAAGACTACGTACATGTGCAGCTGAGAAAAACGACAATGGCTGATCCTTCGTTTTATTAAACCCAATTACTTTTGTAGACATAAACTCTGTGAACTTCGTCCCCTCGTGCCTTTTGGCCATGTCGCTGTCGCCATCGCGGATCACAATCACACCATCCGGCGCGAGCCGTGCTATACATTGCTGCAGCAGCATCTCCTGCTCATCTGCAGGCAGATAGTGCAACACATCACTTAATATAAAGGCGTCATACTCATTAAAAGGAGTAGCGGAAATATCACCATGAATAAACTGCAGCTGTTCCGGCTTATTATAACAATAAGCCGCAGTGGCTATCTTATCTTCATCATAATCAATACCAGTAATGGTTCTTCCCGGCGCCGTCCAGGTAAGCATGTAGTCCATGAACCCATAGCCACAGCCAATATCCAGTATGCGTCCTTCTTTAGGTAATAACTCATGAAACAGCTGGTAATTGTTTTCCATCTTTGTTTTCACACGCATATACCATTCCAGCACCGGTCCTTTGTAGATATAATTATATTTCAACTGCTCCCGGAAATATTTTGGCACTTCCGTTTCCGCACGTAGTATTTCATATTGTTGTTTAAAATACCGGCTGATAGATTTCGTACGTGCGCTGTAGTTATCTCCCCACGACTTATCCTCAGGTGTAATACGGGGCAGGTACTTTACGGTTACTGTACCATCCTTCAACAGGAAATCGCCTTTACTCATCGTATAGGCGGTACCGTGAATCACCATCGGCAAAATATCCAGACCCAATTGTTCTGCAATATAAAAAGCGCCTTTATGAAAACGCTTGATAGCCGGGTCGGGCGAGCGGGTGCCTTCCGGGTACACTACAATAGAATACCCTGCCGCTACCCTGTCTCTCAGCTTTTCAATAGCGCCCTCTGCACCGTCCGCAACAGGATAGTAATCCGCCAGGCGAACTACGGAGCCAAACACCGGTGAACGCCATACCCATTGATTGGTAAGCAATATCACCTTCGGGTGAAGCATGGTGGACACTAATATATCGAGGAACGACTGATGATTACTGATAATCACCGCCGGCTTTTCCAGTTGCTCATTGGAAGGATTAATAATGCGCTTCTTCACATTGCGCATAATATACAATACGCTGTGTGTATACGCAGAAAGTATGCGGTGATACAACACCTTTCCTTTTTCTTTATTGAATGGGTTCCAGCGGATCAGCACCGTACCGATAGCAGTTAAAAGAAAGCTGCCCATCGCAAAATAAGTAAAGGAAAATACAGAAAGCGTCCATCCTTTGAAAGTCCACGGTGCAAAGCCTTTCCGCACACGGCCGGTGATCAGCCAGTTAAACAGGAAAGGGATCATTACCTGCGAAATCAACACCACGGTGCCAATACCGATAATAGAAATCAGCGCAATAGATTTCAGTGAAGGATGCTGTGCAAAGATGAGCACACCCAGCCCAAGAATAGTAGTGATGGCCGACAGGAAGATGGATGACTTGAAAGAAGAAAGGGTTTTCTTCCCGGTCCTGTATTCCTGTAACAGTCCATCCATCATAAAGATGCTGTAATCATCTCCCAAACCAAAAATAAAAGTAGAGAGGATGATATTTACAATATTGAACTTAATCCCGAAAAGCCCCATGATACCTAATATCCACACCCAGCTGACAGCCATCGGGATAAAGGTGATGAGCGCCAGTTCAATACGGCCATACGATAATAACAATGCAAAAAACACCAGCAGAGAAGTCATCCATGCAATGCTGTTAAACTCATCTTTCACCACTTCTACCAGGCGGTTAGCTGCATATTGTTTATCCAGCACCGTTGTATTCGGTATGTTCTCCAACGCATCGTACACTGCCTGTTTGTGGGCCGGATCTACTTTCAGTAAGGTTACCACGGAGGTAGTACCGTTCTTTTCTATAATAAAATCTCCGAGGTTACCGCTACGCAGTACCTGCAAAGCACTGGGATCGAGCGGCTGAAAATTTTTATTGATCAGCTGATCAAAGGGATCAAAGGCAGCTTTACTAAAGCCCAGCGTGCTTCCTTCACTACGCAGATATTGCAGCAATTGCTGCTTCCTGTCTGCGGTCCAGTAATGATTCCAGCGGTTAATACGTGCCTCCTGTTCCTTATTGGATAACAGTAACGCCTGTACGCCGGCATACTTTTTCACGATACCTTTTTCCTGCAACTGCTGAATAACCGGCAGCAGCTTTTCGCCGCTTTCCAGCGCTCCTTCCAGGTTGTGGCCGTCAGACACTACATACACCGATTGCGCCACATAGGAATTTACGCTGTTCAACTGTGCTTCCGCGGCTTTTAATTGCGGTGTCATGTAGTTCATGCGCATCATGTCACTTTCAAAGGATACGTTGCGTGCAGTATAGAAAAACACGATGGTAAGCAGGAAAATAGCGCCTACCAGGTACTTGTTTTTCTCCGGCCGGTAAGCGGATAATTTGTCGAGCCAGTTATCATGATGGGTGGCTGCTTTCACTGGTTGCCGGCCCATCACAATCCAGTGTGGCAGGAAGATCAGCGAAAATAAGGCAGCGCCCACCAGGCTGAGTGCAGCAAACAATCCCACGTCTTTCAGCATAGGAGAATGCACAAACTGCAAACACAGAAACCCGCCGATAGTAGTAAAACTACCGAGCGTCATGGGTGTGGCCAGGTCGTTGATCACTTCGCGGATATTCTGCGAGTGACGGTAATGATTAAATACATGCAGCGAATAATTCACCGCAATACCAAGCACTACAGCGCCCGCGCCCATGGCCATTACGGAGATGTGTCCTTTAATAACGTATATCCATGCCAGTGAAAACAGTCCGCCGAAAATAACCGGCAGCATCACCAGCACCGGGGCTCTTTTCTTTTTAAAGAACAGGGCAATCAGTACTACCAATAGTACTACGGTGATGCCTTGCGTTAAAAAAGTATCCTGTCTTAACTGGGTGGCATTACCCACGGAAACAGCAGTACCACCGAAGTAAGAAGCGGCGATGCCGGGGTATTGCTGATCAAGACTATCCTTTATTTTATCAAGTCCTTTCAGGAACTGCGCATTAATTTTTGTGGCACCCGGCGGGTTTGCCGGCGTGATAAAGATCATCAGGTGCTTATGATCTTTAGTGATGATGTAGTTATCATACAGTTCAAACTGATCATCATACTGCAGGTGTTGCAGTTTCTTTACGCCTATCCAGGAGATGCCTACCGGATCGGCCTGGATCATTTTTTTCAGTACCAGTCCTGCGGGTGATATCAGCGTATTATAATCGTATTGTAATGATTGCTGTAGTTGCTGAGGTGCCAGTAAGCTATCGATTTTCGCGTAATCATTTTTTTCCAGGAAGATGGGCAGGTGTTGTTGTATCACCTGCATCAATCCCATGATCATGGCGTCGTCTGTTTGCGACTGAATCTGCCTGATATAGGGCGATAGCTGTGCGCCCGCCCTGGTGGACAGTTCTGCGGCATAGGCCGTTAAACTATCAGGCTGGGTTTCCTGCGTAGTATCTTTTTGGGAGATGGTAACAATCAGCTTATCCGCAAACCTGGAATCCTGGAACACCTGTTGCAGCTTATCCAGTTTCTTATCCTGCGGCAATATTTTGGTAATATCTTCTTCCAGTTTTATTTGTGCAGCAAAATATCCAACCAGCAAAAAACTGGCAATGGTGCAACACCACAGCCATGCTTTACGCTGCTCAAAAAAATTATAGATCGCTACAAAAAGATTACCCATTTCTTCTTTCTTTTCTAAAAATTGTCAGTATTGCCCAACTCACTATCCAGGCCAGCAATCCACCCAATACTGCCAGTGTAATGCTGCCAAATACATATTGCAACAGGTTATCCCTGATGGTATCGAAGTTGATGCCATTGGAAAATACCAGGTCTTTTGCGGTTTGCCCCATCCATACACGCCCTGCCAGGAAGCTGGCAAAGATCACAAATGGTGTAAGCGGCGGGGTACTGATATGTGCAAAAAGCAGCACCAACGCCTTATTCAGCCTGAATTTTATAGACAACAGGATAGATACCAATAGCTGGAATCCCCAGATAGGTATGATCCCCATAAAAATACCAAAGCCAATGGAAGCTGCTTTCCTGATATTGGATTCGTCAGACTTCAGCACTTCTTCTTTCCACATTTTTTTCCAGTTCTCTTTTTTTAAAAGAAAACGGACCAGGTCGCGGGGTTTGATATACAAAAAAGTAACGAGTACCAGTATGGTGTTCAATACCGTAATGCGCGAAACATCTCTTACCGGTCTGAAATGAGACACCCGTTCTTCCGGTGGCGGGTAGTATACACGCACCGGCGTCCAGTCGACCTTAATACCTTTCCACGCACTGCGCACCAATACCTCTATTTCAAATTCATATTTGGTGCAGAAGTAGTGCATTCTCCCCATGCGTTGCAGGGGATACAGGCGGTAGCCGGATTGTGTATCAGGTCCTTTCAATCCGGTGGTTACCTGGAACCAGAAGTTAGATACTTTGTTGGCAGAAGTACTTTTGCCCGGCATATTCTCCTGGTGCAGGTTACGGGCGCCTATGATCAGTGCGCCCGGATGTTCTTCAATCTGCTGTAACATAGTGGGCAGATCGGTGGCAAAATGCTGGCCGTCGGCATCCATTGTGATTACATAGTCGTAGCCCTGCTCCAGCGCATAGGAAAATCCACGGCGAAGCGCCACGCCTTTTCCACGGTTAGGGCTATACGAAACCAGTTGCAGGGAAGGGAACTGTTCCAGTACTGCTGCTGTTTCGTCTGTAGCACCGTCGTTTACCACAATCACATGACTGGTATAAGTAAGCGCGTCAGTCAATACAGCGCTCAGCGTACCGGCGTTGTTGTACGTAGGAATGAGCACCGCTGCGCGGTGGCGTTCAAAGTGTTCGTTATGTGTAGGTTGGCTGGTCACTTAGTTGAATATACCCTGGAACTTCATAAATGTTTTATCGTCGCGCTTCAGTGTAGCATTCACTTTCCATCCTCCTTCCTCTTCTTTGTAGGTCAGCGTAACATCCACCAGTGGCTGTTTTACCGGGTCTATCATGTTCAGGAATTTCATCTGGTTTGCTTTTTTCAGCATCACCTTTCTGTCCAGCGCACTTTCCAGCACTTCCGTAATGGTTTGCATCATGCATACACCCGGTACTACAGGCTGTTCCGGGAAATGACCCTGAAATATGGGATGTGCCGCATTCAGTTCGATGGTGGTAGCCACCTGTCCGGGTTCCTGGGATTGCGCTGTAACGGTATAAAAATTTCCTGCTAACATTGGACTGTGTGATTATATAATTAAAGGTGACGTTTTTACTTTTCTACTTTCTGCAATGAAATATTGAATTTGAAATGCTCATGACGGATGTTGATTGTATCCGGCACGCCGTTGTTATAATGCTGCATCCATACGGTGACAGCCGGTTTGCGGCGCGACGACTTTTCTATCCGCACCAGTTTCGTACAGGCGGTATCCGTGACATAATAGTTGTTACCTTTTTCCGTAGGCACTACTATATAACGGTAATGGCTATCCGCAGCCATATGCGCTGCCTGCAGACCGGGCCGCAGCAGCACCAATGCAAAATCCTGCTGTAACGTTTTCACCACTGCCTTCTTGTCCATTTTGGCCATCAGGTAGTGTTTGGTGAAATTCCCCTGCTTATCAAATTCAAAATCAAAGAACTTAAATCCCATCTCGTTGGCAAATACCACGCGGATACTGCTATCCGGCATCTGCTTGAAAAACAGGAGTCCGCTCAGGTGATGCTTCAGGATGTCTACCTGCGTGCTATATAGCGTAGACGTGAACTGCGGGCTGAACTGCCTGATACAATTTACATTGCCGCTCACAGGCTGTAATCCTTTGTACACCGACCGGCAACCTGCCATCAGCATCACTATTCCCAACAAACTACTTAGCAGAAAATACCGCATCCGGGATATTTGTGTTCAATTGTTTATGTAAAAAACTGATGGTGGTATCATCGCCTGATAATTCCGCCATCGTAATTTTTGATACAGAATAGTCCTGTTTATCAACCAGCAGCACAATAGTTTGAAAATATTCTTTCATTACCTTGTTTACCGGCGTAAGCTCCAGGCGGTAATACTGGGCATTTTCAGCGGCTTTGGTAGAAAAATCAGCGTTATCCAGCACGGTTCCTCGTACACAATCCACCGTAATTTTATTGATCTGTTCAAACAGTTTATTATTCTTCCCCGACACTTTATTCTCTTTCTGCGCGTCCTTGATACGGATATCTTTCCCGTTAATCACCAGCAGGTAATAAGAAGGCTGGAGGTATTCCATTCTTACTTTATTATCTTTCTTAAACCAGAATTTCCCTTTAGACACAATTTTATCAGACAACATGCTCAGGTTCTTTTCCTGTACAAAATCGCACTGAATGCTTTGCGTACTCTGAGCGGCCTTTGCAAACTGCTGCTTCAGCGGCGCCATATCTCCTACCGGCTTAAATCCGGACTGGGCCTGTATTTGCAGGCTCACTACACAACCAATCAATATTAACAGCCATTTACACATATGCTCTAACGTTTAACATTTTATCAATTCTTTCCAGGCGGTATCCCTTTTCACGGATCGCATGGATCAGCTGTGGCAGTATATCTGCGGTTATCTTACAGGTATCATGCAGTAAAATAACGGCCCCTGGTTTCAGCTGCTGCATAATCCGGTGCAGTAATGCTGTTTCATCTTTTGCTACCGTATCCAGTGAGCGTATGTTCCAGCCTACCGGCAGATAATTACCTGCTTTTACTGCCCTTGCCAGGTTCGGATTGGTGACGCCGTAAGGTGGGCGGAACAGGCGCGGATGCAGGCCCGTAGCGTCTACCGTGAGCGCATCCATTTCCTGCATATCCTTCAGCATGTTACCGGATAACTTCATATCAAACCAGAAGTGGTGTGAATAAGTATGATTACCTATGATATGCCCTTCTTCGTATATCCGTTTCAGTAAGCGCTCATTCCCCCTGATATTCTTCCCGATACAAAAAAAAGCAGCAGGCACCTGTTCCCTGTGCAGGATGTCCAGTATCTGCGGCGTAAAAGCCTCCTGTGGCCCGTCATCAAAAGAAAGCGCCACTACCTTTTCTGTAGTATTGGCCTCACAGAACGCCTTTAAAAAAAAGCCCGATTCAATATTCATCGCCCCGTAAACAGTTACCGGGAGAAAAATAAGCAAAGGCACACCGTACCACCAGAAGGAAATACCATACGCCATTACTTTATCCAGGAACAAAAGTACCAGGAGACTAATAGTGGCAATGATATTTACAACCCTGTTGTTTAGCATGCAGTGAGTAATACCAGCGAATGATGTGTTCCCTGGTGGTGATTATAGATTAATACTTTTTTTATCTTCTCCGGCGCCTTACCAAAAAACGCTGCTGCTTCCGGCACTTCCTGTTGCGCTATGATGGCATTGGCCATCCATACGCCGAAAGACGCCGCTGTAGGATATTCCCCGCAGAGGTGTTTAAAGCTGGCTTCCGCATGTTCAGGAAATAAGGCGTCGGCTACTTCTTCATAAATCTCATCCTGGTCAATATCACCATTCCTGCCGGTAACAATCAGATCGATATCTGCAGGCGTGCAATTATTATCTTCCAGGAATTTCATGATGTGCCCGATCACTTCTCCTTCCCAGAGCGGTTTGTACAAGGTACTTACACCGGATAGTTCGGCTACGGCGCCTGGTTGCTTGGTAATCCCCAATGTAAAAAAAGCAGCGCCTTCACCGGCAATAGTGCCGCGGGAAGGGCTGTTCAGCAGTTCCATCGTTTTTACCGGCGTCTTTTTATAGAGGCCGAAACGCGACAGTAACTGGTGACTGTGATTCGTAATTTCATCCACTCCGCCGGCGAGAATGTGTTGTGCGGAGCCTTCTTTCAATATCATAATAGCGTCCAGCAGGGCGTTTTCAAAAGAAAAGCCGCGGTGAACGAAGGTGTTGTTATATCCGTTGCAACCCAATAGCAGGGCAATCTGACCGGCTACGGTATTGTGTGTACTTTGTATAAAGGCAGTAGGTGTAAGCATTTCCTCCTGCTGGTTCACCATTTTGGTGAGGAACACGCCCGTGTCGTCCAGGCAGCCATAAGCAGTTCCCGTAATGATCGCATCCGGAGCGGTAATGCCGGCTGCTTCCAGGCTTAAATTCGCCGCCCCTACTCCCATTTTCACCACCCGGCTCATCCTGCGGATCTGTTTCACATCAATCCATTGTTTGTAATCGGGGTCCACGGTAGCCAGGCGCACCTGTTCGTATTCCCTGGGAGTAGCCAGCAAAGGGCCTCCCTGCGCAGTTTCCTGCGGAGAAATACAACCGGTGCCATTTATATAGATCTGCATAATTTATAGCTGTTAACTGGCCCTTGAAAATAACAGGCTGGAACAATTGCCGCCAAAACCGAATGAGTTGGACATTACATGTTGCAGATCATGACCTGCAGAAAAGGCGGTAACGGGTGCAAATGGTAATTCCTTCATCTGGTGCTCGAAACGTGCATTCGGGTAAATAATTCCTTCCTTTACTGCCAGCGCCGAAAATACGGCTTCTATGCCACCGCTGGCGCCCAGTGTATGACCGGTAAAGGATTTGGTAGAACTCATCGCCGGGAAATGCGGTGCAAAGAGCCGGTTTATAGCGATTCCTTCCGATACATCATTATTCTGTGTACCGGTGCCGTGTAAATTAATATAACCAATTTGTTGTGGTTGCAGTCCGCCCATATCCAGCGCGCCTTTCATGGCCAGGTAATTACCAGTGCCATCCGGCGAAGACGCCGTTTGATGAAAGGCATCATTAGCATTGGCAAAGCCGCTGAGGCGGCACCAGGGCTGCAGGCGGGCGGCCAGGCTATCAGATACCAGCACCACGTAACCCGCGCCTTCGCCGAGGTTAAGCCCGGTACGGGTATCGTCAAAAGGCCGGCAGGGCTGCTGATCAAGGATCATGAGGGTATTGAACCCGTTGAGCGTAAAGCGGGTCAGCGCATCTGTACCGCCGGCAATCACCACATCCACAATGTTATTGCGGATCAGCCGGGAGCCATACATCAATGCGTTGGCGCCGGAAGAACAGGCCGTGCTGATAGTAGAAATGTGATGACGCACGCCGAGACTGTCGGCTACCAGTTCGGTGATGCTGCCGCATTCGTGATGAACCAGGTTCTGTAACCGGCCACCACGGGGATCAGACAGGTACTCCGCGAAAAAATCCTCGGTTTTATCCATCCCGCCTACGGTATTGCCGGAAACAAATCCTACCCGGTATTGGGAGATATCCCCCAACCCGCTGGACTGCCACGCCTCGCGGGCGGCAATCATGCTGAGCAGGGCCGTACGGCTGATATTTTCCGGCATCCGCGCTATATCGGCGAGGGTGGCGTTATCTGCCTTTACTTCTGCTACCGGAAAGGTAGTGCGATGAACAGAAGACAGGTGCTGCATGGCTTCCATACCGGGTTTCATGTCCCGGAACGATTGTATACAGGCAGGTACATCCAGCCCGATACCGCTGATCACTCCACCGCCTGCTATCCACACCTTTTCACTCATGCCTTTACGGTTTGATTTTCGGTAATATACACCGCCATCGTGCGTACCGAGTGGAAGATCTTCGGTCCTTCTTCAGGATTGGCAATGCGGATATTGTAGTGCTGTTGCAGCAATACAATCAATTCCAGCGCATCGATAGAATCGAGCCCAAGCCCTTCCTTTGTAAACAACGGCTGATCGTTGCCAATGCTGTCCGGTGCTACTTCCTGCAAGTTCAATTGTTCTATGATCTGCGCTTTCAGATCCGCCATCAACTTTTCCACTGTAGTTTGATTAAAGTTATTAACTGTTTTTTTGTTGATACAACGATGACAAAGCCGCCTCTGTTAAAGGGATGGCATTGTTCCGCTGTTTATTTTCCACGAGGAATAATACGGCCTCGTATTGTTGTTCCATTACTTCTACCCACCCGCAAATACAAGCCTGCAAAGGCGTTTCTGCCAGCAGCTGCGCCGGATAGGTGCTCATTAAAGTTGTATCAAAAACATCTGATACAAAAAAAGTATTCTCTCCTTTAAAACCATGCCGGATGGAGATCTCTCCCATCACGATATTGGGCAGGGTATACACAAACAACGCCGGACTGGCAAAATCCTTTACAGTAGCGTAGTACCGCAAATCTGTATCCAGGCTACTGCTCCGGTTGGATAATACCATGCCTGTTTGTTCCGGTGACAATAAATGTATGTCGGTGTCCTTCAGCAATACTTCCGCTGCCAGCCAGCCCAGCTTGCTGAGGGCGTCCATTTTATGGAATTTAGGATACTGACCGGAAAAACGGTCGTATCCCGCCCGCAAAAACTCCGGTAATTCCAGTGCGGAATCCGCCTCCCACAACAAAGAGCCATTTAAATAAACCCTGTTTTGCCGTATGATGCAACTCCCCGTAATATATGTCGATCCGCTATTCAATCTCCGGGTTGCTTTTTAATTTTTCTGTTAATTCAATAGTCCTGACCAAACGTTTCAAGGCCGTATCATGATTTTTCACAAAAGGATTATTCATATCCCACACATAACCAGCCAGTACAGAACAAATTTGTCCTTTTATCAGCGGATCAGCATCTTTCTTAAAGAAAATGGTATCGAGGGTGCCTTCGTACCAGGCCATCACATAGGAACGGAATGTATTCACGCCCTGCATGGTAGGCTCCATATACTCTTTCTCCCAATCTACCGCCTCGCCTTTCAATTTCCGGATCACCAGTTTTGCCGCTGTTTGCGAGGAAACACAGGCCAAAGTTACGCCAGAAGAGAAAATCGGGTCCAGAAATTCTGTCACGTTACCGGTCAGCACAAATCCATCTCCATAAAATTTATCCGTGGTAGCAGACCACGACTGTAAAATACGTGGTTCAAATACCAGTTCCACATCCCGGAAACGCTCCCTGGTATAGGGTTCTGCCTCCAGCAGGGCGCGGTATTTCTCTTCATCGGTACCCGGATATTCCTCAAAAAATTCCGGATCTCCCACAAAACCCAGGGAAGTAACCCCGGTAGCGAAAGGAATGATCCAGATCCATACGCCCTTTTTATGTACCACTGCGGTAATGCGGTTAGGTTCGTCGGCCATGGAACGGCGTACATCCACGGTGTGGGCAAACAACGCCTTGCGGGGTTGCAGGTTGGAATTTTTCTCCAGGTTGAATAATTTGGGAATCACCCGGCCGTAGCCGCTGCCGTCTACTATGAAGCGGGCTGCAATCTGCGACTGCTGCCCATCTTTATCTTCTACCGTTGTAATGGAATCAGACCCGTTAAAACGTATATCCGTTACAGTTGTTTCATAAGCTACCGGTACACCCATGCTCTCTACGGTGTCGGCCAGCGTTTTATCAAAATCAGCGCGCGTTACCTGCCAGGTCCAGGTCCAGCCTGGTGTGAATTGCTCCTGGAAAGTAAAATCGCAGAGCGCGTCTCCTTTTACAAACTTTGCCCCATACTTCTGCTGAAATCCCTTTGCTTTAATGGCGTCAATAAACCCTGCTTCTTCCAGGGCTTCCATGCTGCGGGGCAACAGGCTTTCACCGATCACAAAACGGGGGAATTTCTGCTTCTCCACCACTTTTACATTGTACCCTGCCTGATGAATGATAGACGCCGCTACTGTTCCTGCCGGACCCGCTCCTATTACCAGTACATCAACTTGCTCAGTTTTCATAAGTGACGATTTTGGGAGTTATAGATTTATGCGATTGGGTTTGTTATTTTTTTTGACATTTCAACAATGTATAGTTCATTCCCATCTGGTCATTTTCCTCAATAATGGTTAAACCGGCATCGTCAATACACTGGAAGAAATCATCTGTATGATACATCTGGCTGTTACCATTAGCCATAGCGGTAAAGTACAGGGAAGTCTGCTGCAGGCAAAAAGCGGCGGATTTAAACTGCTGGCGGTTCCAGAAAGGCTCCAGGATATATACAGTCCCTCCTTCGTTGAGCGCTTCGCGGCAACGTTTCAGGATGGAAACAATTTCAGCTTCAGAAAAACAGTCGAGGAACTGGCTCATCCAGATGGCATCAAAGCCTTGCGGGAAGGGCACTTCCTCGTGGAGGATGTTGGCAATATGAAAATGCACCCGGTTTTCCACGCCGGCATCTTTCATTTTCTGTTGTGCCAGTCCGGCCTGACCCGGTAAATCAAAGATGGTTACTTCCACTTCCGGATCTTTGGCGGTGCAGGCCAGGGCCCACTTACCGGTGTTACCACCAATATCGAGCAAATGTTTTGGTTTCTTTTCAAAAACAATATCCAGCGCCTGCGGAGTAGCGAGGTCTGAATAGTAATGGTCGAAGTCGAACCAGCTTTTACCTACTTCAGGTGGCAGCAGCGACAAGCCCGGGTAAATAGTATCCCAGGGACCGAGTTCGCGCAAACCGGCAGGCTTTCCTTCTATCAGGCTTTCCTGCAGATGATTCATGCCTTTGTAGCAGATATCCTGTGAAAAGTCCATATTGATGCGGGTAAGCTGATCATGTAAAATAAAGTAACCGGTTTTGGTGAGGGTATACCGTTTATCGTTCACAATCACCAGCTCCATACCTAAACCTGCTTCCAGCAACACTCTTACAGCATAACGCGACATTTTGGTTTGCTCCATTATTTCTTCAATGGTAATACCGGCAGAGCGGCTGTTGCTCACCGCCGTTAAAATACCCATATCACGTAATGCCCGGGTAGCCTGAAACGCAACGGGGGCAAATGCCAGACGCAATGCAGCTTCTTTTGCTTCGAGTGCTGTTTTTGTTTCTTTATTAAACACGACAATAACTTTGTTTAGCTGTTAAGATTAAAAACCATCGCTGCATTGCATCCACCGAAACCTGATACTGTTTTCAGGAAGTGGCGGGATGTTTTTTGCAGCAGGGTATTATGAACATTCACCGGCATACTCACACCGGGTATTTCAAATCCTTTTGTTGGCAATACCACACCGGCTTTCATGGCCTGCATGCTGATAATTGCTTCTATGAGTCCGGCGGCGCCCAGCGTATGGCCGTAATAGCCTTTCAGGCTGTTTACCGGCAGGGCTGCCAGTCCGGCGTGATGCAGTGCTTTCGCCTCCATTTCATCGTTGTACAGGGTAGCCGTGCCATGGGCCGATACAAATCCAATGTCCGCAGCAGTTAGTCCGCTGCCGTTTAGCGCCAGCTGCATCACTGCGGCCAGTTCTTCGCCGGTACGGGAAGGGCCGGAAATATGATTGGCATCATTGCTGATGGCGCCTGCGCCCAATGAAAAAAGCGCATCCCCTTTTTCCCGGCTGAGGATCACGGTGGCAGCGCCTTCTCCCAGCGTAACGCCTGTTCTGTTGGCATCGAACGGCTTACAGGGCACTGCGCTTACTGCCTGGAACGACTGAAACCCGGATAATACAAAGCGGGTCAATACATCTGCGCCGGTCACCACTACATGATCATAACGTCCTGATTGAATGAGCCGTTTGCCGGTTAAAATGGCTACCAGCCCTGAAATGCAGGCACTGCTGATCACCAGCGGTTCATTGGCCGCATTAAAATGAGCGGCCACTTTCTTTGCAGTGGTGTACAGCTGCATGTTGGCCAGTGGTGGTACGGCGCCTTCAGGTTGCTGCTCCAGCAGTTCAATATTTCCTTTTGTAGTGGAAATAATGAAGCCGGTGCGTGCATCTGTGAGCGTAACAGCAGTTTGTTGCAAAGCCGATTGTATAGAAGCAACCAGCAGCTGCTCAAACCGCGTGTATCCTTTTACGTTAGCGTTTGCCGTAAAGGCGTCCAGTTGTGCAGGCGTTGTGATAGCGCCATAAAACGGAGCAGCGGCATAGGCGGCATTGTTATGCTGCGCTATGCCACTGTTGCCAGATAAAACCTGGTCAAAATTTTCCCGGGTAGTACTGCCAAGAGGCCCCACAATATTATCTGCTACTACATACACCTGTTGCATAATACCCTTTGGTTATACCAGTCCGTGCTTTTTTTTCCATTCACTAAAAAAAGGAGGAGCAATCAATTGCAGAGATGAAGTTTCCTTGTCCAGGAATACCTGTACGGAAGAACCCTTTGCTACTATTTCTCCTGTGGCAGGATTGGTAAGGATGTATTCAAATTTTATTTTTGCTGCCAGGTCGTCCACATACCTTGTTTCTACTATTACCCTGTCGCCGTAGCGCAAAGAGCGTTTGTAATCACATTGTACATTTACTACCGGTACAGTGAATCCTTCTTCAAAAATATCCAGGTATCTGAGCCCGTATTTTTCTCCGAAAGCTTCCCTGCCGTCTTCAAAATACCGCACATAATGCCCGTGCCATACTATTCCCAGCGGATCTGCTTCATTAAATCTTATCAGTATGTTGGTGCATTCAGTCAGTATCATAATTTATCCTTTCTTCTTTGGTTTCTTTGTTGCAGGCGTTGTTGTACCGGCGGCTTTTGTTTCTTTCTTTGCTGCGGGTGCCGCTACTACCGGTTTTGGTTCTTCCGGATCTTTGGCTTCAGCGTATTTTGTTTTCAGTTTGCTGTAGTCGTCGTCGATATCATCCAGCACACTCTTAATAGTAGCCAGCCAGTAGTTGCGCCATGCGAAGCTCCATTTCTGGCCTTTACCTACATAACGTTCTGTGAGCAGTACATTTTTCTTGTCCATGTCAAAAATGGCCAGCCACATAGAGGCACTTTTGCTGGTTTTGCTCATGCCTTCCATTACCAGCATTACGCCGATTCCATGTTTTCCGGTAAAATCGTACGATTTCACCACTTTGACAATGTCTTCCGGTTTAAGACGTTCAAAGTCGGAAGATTCATCAGATTTCAGCGCATCTTTATTGATGGCTTCATTGCGTTTGTTCACCAAACCAATACTGGTGTTGTATTTATCGCGGTGAAGTGCGCCTGGTACATCGTACTTCTTTTGTTCGTTCACAATTACCTGGTTAAGGGCAGTAAACTCATGGTCTACGATGGCGTCTGTTTTAGCGGCGGCATCACCCAACAGTTTGGCTTGTGTAAAATCCACACCCAGCCAGGTAAAGGAAGAATCTTTGTTGTCCAGGAAGTTCTTCAGTGTTTGAGCATTTGCTGTCATAGCCATCATGCTCAACATCAGCAACGGAAGTGCAATTAATTTTCTGCAGTTCATGTGTGATTAAATTTGGGGATTGATGAATATTTTCATTTCGCATTGTGCCATCAGGCGGCCGTCAAACATCACTTTGCCGGTTACCATAGTGGCATTAAATACTTCACCGCCGATTTCGGTGGTTGTTTCTATCATTTGTCCTGCCGGCGGCAGCTCCAGTATTTCCAGGTCTTTTACAGCGCCAATAAACCCCAGGGGAACGGGGGTATTCTGTTGTTTGGCGATATAGCCGATGCGGGCAGCGGCGGTTTGTGCAATATTTTCCATCAGGCCGGGTGCGGTGAGCACTCCATTTTCCACAAAAATATTATCTGGTGCTATGTGAAGACCGGTACGGGTTACGGGGCCATCTACAGCCAGGATTCCACTGATCATCACAATGGGAGTACGCTGGGGAATATAGGCGGTGATATCGTCTGAATGAATAAACATCTGCACAAGTTATTATTAAATATGAAACACGAAATAAATAGAATTATACGAAATTATTAACAGTAAAAACACGCATTATTCCCAAAAATCGTAATAATTGAACCATTGTACCGGGTAACGGTATACTTTTTCTTCCACATGATGCACAAAATCCTGCAGGGCGGTTTCTACTCCCTGGTTACGCCGGCCGTGGTACGAGCGGGGTTCTGTGGCAAAAAAATGATAATGGGTAGACGATTCCTTAAAGGCAAATACTACGGAAACCGGCACCCGGAAGGTGGCGGCCAGCAGGAAAGGACCCAGTGGAAAACGGGCATCCTGGCCCAAAAAAGGAACCGTTACGGTTTTATTGCCCGGCAGGAACCGGTCGGCATGCATACACACCAGCTCCTTATTACTCAATGCTTCATTGATAGCATAAATATGCGACAGGTCATCCTTGATCACGATAACATTCATGTTCCGGTCGCCCGTAATACCGGACAGGTAATCTTTGATCCGCTGGTGTTCGCCGTCGAACATCACAATATTGATACGGGTTTGGAGGCGCTTGAACAAATGACCGGCTACTTCCCAGTTACCCACATGTGCGCTCAAAAGGATGCCGCCTTTACCGCCGGCAATCATTTCACGTAAATGATGTTCTCCCTCAAACTCAAAGGTGAATTTATTGGACATGTCTGCCATCACCACTACCTTATCGATCAGTGTTTGGCCAAATACATGATAATTCCGGTATAAACTGAGCAACGCGCGGCCCCTGCTATAACCAATTTTTGTACGGAGATAATGATAGACAGGTTTTGAGGAACTCCAGGAAAATGCAAAAAAATAGAAGGCTACAAATCTCAGCAACATATACGCAGGCACCACCCCTCCATGCTTCAACAGGAAAACAAAACAACTATATCCGAACTTACTCCCCTTAGATTTTCCTTGCCAGGAAGGCATTATACCAGTTCTTTTTGTTGTACACGAGTGGCTACATAGTTGTAGAAATCCTGGAAGGTGACAATAGCCTGGAACTCTTCAGGATTTACTTTAAATCCGAAGTTATCTTCTATTACTACCACCATGTCGATATAATCCAAACTATCCAGATCCAGTGTGGATTTCATGTTTGCTTCCGGCGTGATGGCTTCAGGGTTTGCTTCAAACTCCTCTACCAGAAACTTATTCGTAACAGTTATTATCTCTCTAATGTCCATAAAAGTGTGAAATCAGATATAGGTCGGTTAATAATTTGTGTTTATTCAGTCTATTGGTCAGCTAATCCTATTCCGAGCGCCAAAGTTAAGGATATTTATTTTCCATTCCACCCCCTTACTATCAGGGATGAATTTGTTCCTCCAAAGCCAAAAGAATTTGACAAAAATATATTAAAATTTTTATTAATTGTACTGGTTACAATATTTAACCTGGCGGCATCCTCATCAGGGTTATCCAGGTTGATATTGGGGGCAATAAAGCCATGCTGCATCATAAGCATGGAATATACAATTTCACTGGCGCCCGCCATCCAGCATTCGTGGCCGGTCATGGACTTGGTGGAGCTTACGTAGGGCCGTGAAGCGCCAAACACTTCATGAATCGCTTTGGCCTCGCTGGCATCACCGGCGGCGGTGGAGGTGGCGTGTGCGTTGATATACTCTATATCGCCCGGCTGCAAACCGGCATCCTGCAGAGCTATCTGCAGGGATCTTACAGGTCCGTCTACAGTTGGATTGGAAATATGCGCGCCATTGGAGGAAAAGCCGTATCCCAGCACTTCGCCTAAAATTGTGGCGCCCCTGCGCTGTGCAGATTCCAGGCTTTCCAGGATCACAGTGGCAGCGCCGCCGCTGGGTACCAGTCCATCCCGGTCGCGGTCAAATGGCCTGGAAGCGCGGGTAGGATCTCCTTCCCTCACAGAAAATGCGGCAATGGCATCAAAATTTCCCATCGCATACACATTTACTTCCTGTGCGCCACCGCAGATTACAGCATCCTGCATACCGTTCCGGATAAACATATATCCGAGCCCGATAGCATGTGAGCCGCTGGCGCAGGCCGCGCTTACGGTGAAGTTTACGCCCCTGAGCTTAAAAATAGTAGCCAGGTTCATATTCACCGTGGAGTTCATGGTCTGGAAAACAGATCCGGAACCCACCAGCATCGTATCTTTTTTAGCCCGCATCACATCATTGGCTTCTACCACCGGTTTTGCGGAGCTGTCGTTGCCATATAAAAGTCCTATCGGTGTGGAGTCAATATATTCAGGTGTCATGCCTGCCTGTGCGAGGGCTTCACGGGTAGCCATGTAGGCAAATTCCGCCTGTTCCGGCATCATGAGCCTTGCCCGGCGATCCAGCAACCCTTTGAGTTCAGGTCTTTCTATATACCCGGTCAGCCCGGAACGGTAGCCAAATGTTTTTCTTTCGGGATCCAGTACAATACCGGATTTGCCCTGATACAATGAATCTTTTACTTCCTGCATATCCTTTCCGATGCAGGAATAAATTCCCATCCCAGTGATCACTACTCTGTTCATAGCTCTTAGCTTTTAGCGGTTAGCCTATAGCCCAGTTATATTGACGTTATTAAGTGTGCAGCCCCCCATTGATGTTTAAAATTTCCCCGGTAATATAACCTGCGGACCTGGAAGCCAGGAAGGCCACTGCATCCGCCACCTCTTCGGCGGTGCCAAAGCGGTTCATGGGAACCTGTGCTGCCAGCTCTTTTTCATTAAGCTCGGCGGTCATATCTGTTCTGATGAAACCGGGCGCAACGGCGTTCACCGTTACCCCTCTTTTGGCAACTTCCTGTGCCAGTGCCTTTGTAGCGCCAATTACCCCTGCTTTGGCGGCAGAGTAGTTGGTTTGACCGGGTAACCCCTTGATACCGGACAGCGATACCATGTTAATGATACGCCCGTAACGTTTCAGCAACATGCCGTTCAGCACCTGCTTGGTTACGTTGAAAAATCCGTTCAAACTGATATTGAGTACATTGCTCCATTGCGCCTCATTCATCCAGAACATCAGGGAATCTTCCCGGATGCCCGCATTATTCACCAGTACTTCTATCTGTTGTTCTTTATTATTTTCTACCCAGCTCCCCAATACCTGTTGCACTTCGGCGGCATCGCCTACGTTAAACGGCATCAGTTCACCGGTACTGCCTTTTGCTTTTACTGCCTCCAGCGTTTCCAGCGCTGCAGCCTCATTTCCTTTGTAGTTGATCAGCACATGATAGCCTGCTTCGGCCATTTTAATACATACTGCCCTGCCTATGCCCCTGGACCCTCCTGTTACTAATGCACATTTCATGAATTACAAATTACGAATTACGAATGACGGCTAACCACAATTATTTGATCAGAACTGAATCGGCATGTTCTTTATCAGGTACGCTTTAATTTGCTGAAGATCTTTATAGCGCGGGCTGTCCTCAATAAATTTAGGGAAAATTGCTCTCACTTCCTGGTATACTTTGTGAGAGAATCCCGCCAAACGATCCTGGCAATTCAGATAATCCACCGCCTGTAATACTGTCATCACCTGTATAGCCAATACCTGGAAAGTATTCTCTATTACTTTGCTGGTCATGATAGCTGCGTTGGTTCCCATGCTCACAATATCCTGGTTATCGTTGTTGTTCGGAATACTGTGCACATACATCGGGAACGACAAAGTCTGGTTTTCCGCCACGGTGGAGGTTGCCGTAAATTGCACTCCCTGCATTCCAAAATTGAAGCCAAGTTTGCCCAGGTTCATAAACGGCGGGAACTTGTGATTCAGCTTTTCGTTCAGCAGGTAGTTGAGTTGTCTTTCTGCCAGCATCGATAATTTGGTGATGGCTATCTTGATTTTATCCATTTCCAGGGAGACATAATCGCCATGGAAATTTCCGCCGTGGAAAACGTTTTCCAGGTGATGATCCACCACGGGATTATCACTCACGGAATTCAGTTCCTGTACCACCAGCTTTTCTGCCTGTGCAAGGGTATCGTATACAGGACCCAGGATCTGCGGTACGCAGCGCAGGGAATAATACTCCTGTACTTTATCTTTAAAAATTTCTTCTTCCAGTTCTTTATAAAGATGATCAGGGCGATGGCGGACCATTTTGCTGCCCTTGAGGATCTCCCGCATTTTGGCGGCAATCTGCTGCTGGCCTTCATGCTTTTTCACGGCATTCAGTTCGGCCGACAGGTGGTCGTCAAACGCTTCTACTATTTCATTGATCATGGCAGATAATACCACCGACCAGCCCAGCAGTTTCTTTGCTTCAATGAGGTTTACCAGCCCGATGCCCGTCATGGCGGAAGTACCGTTGATAATGGCCAGTCCTTCTCTCACGTGAATGCCTATAGGTTTCAGGTTCAGTTTAGCAAAAACATCTGCCGTAGGCTGATATTTATCTTCATACCATACCTCTCCTTCGCCGATCAGTACCAGCGCCAGATGGGCCAGCTGTACCAGGTCGCCGCTGGCGCCTACGCCACCATGCTCAAACACACACGGATATACGTTTTTATTGATCAGGTCTTTTAAAAGATGTACCACTTCCGGGTGAATACCGGAATGCGCCTGCATAAAGCTGCTCAAACGCGCTATCATCAGGGCTTTCGTATGCAACGGCGACATACAGTTGCCGGCGCCGGAGCTATGGCTGCGGATCAGGTTATACTGCAACTGGAAAGTATCTTCATCGCTGATGCGGTATTGGGCCATCGGACCAAAACCGGTGTTGATACCGTAAATCAGTTTCTTTGCCGAAAATTTTTCGAGGAATAGAAAACTAGCTTCCACCTGCTGCAAAGCCGCTGCTTCCAATGTCAGCTCTTCTCCGCCCAAAAGGACCCTGTACACTTCTTCCAGGGACAGTGCCTTACTTCCTATTGCAACCATTTTATCTTAAATTAAATTATTTGTATATGTAAAAAAGTGCTCAAAATTAGCATAAAGCTAGATTTATCCAAATAAATAACAACCCCACTCAACGAATTACGGGTAATTACGCATGCGGTTATTACTTATCGGGGGGGATCAAGCCTAATCTTCTTCTGTTGTTGTTGTTGGCGGTGTAACCAGTACTTTGTCGATACGATGCGCATCCATGTCCACTATTTCAAAAGTAAAATCTCTCCAGGAGAACTTCTCTCCTGTTTGCGGAATATGTTCCAGGTGATGCAGGATAAACCCTGCCAGCGTATCAAAATCCTGCTCAAACTCGGTCATCCAGTCTTCTTTATCAAATTCTTCCAGGAAATCATAAAACGGGATCTGGGCATCTACCAGCCAGGTACCATCATCCCGGAGCACCATTTCGTAATCATCACTTTCAGCAGTTTCCGGCATATCGCCCACAATCGCTTCCAGGATATCATTCAGCGTGATCATTCCCAGGAAAGTGCCATATTCATCCACAATAAAAGCGGCGTGCAGGTGCGTTTCCTTAAACTTTTCCAGCACCTGGTAAGCGGTATTGTTTTCCGGCACAAATAACGGCTTACGGATAATGTCAGTGATCGGGGTCGACTGTCCCGCTACGGAATACAGGTCCTTGATGGTAATAAGTCCTTTAATACTGTCTATCTGCCCGTCGCACACCGGATATACCGAATGCAGGCTATCCAGGATGGTTTGCCGGTAGGTGGCGGGTTCATCATTGATATCCAGCCAGGTAATATCGTTACGGTAAGTCATGAGCGAGGTAATATTACGGTCGCCCAGGTGGAATACCCTTTCTATGATCTCCTGTTCAGTTTCTTCAATGGCGCCAGAGCTGGTGCCTTCATTAATAATAGCTTTGATCTCTTCTTCCGTAACATGGGGTTCACCGGATTTAAGATTCAATAATTTTATCAGCGCCGCAGAAGACGCGGTTAATAACCAGATAAAGGGAAAGGTAAGCCAGGAAAGCACCTGCATAGGCTTGGCCATAAACTTGGCGATTGCTTCCGGTTTGGCCAGCCCGATACGTTTCGGCACCAGTTCTCCCAATACCATAGAAAAATAAGTGATCACCACTACAATAATAACAGTAGCCACCACACTGCTGTAAGGCTGTATAACCGGAAAGGTGTTAAGCCAGGCCATCACATCTGTTTTGATGTTCTCGCCTGAATAAATACCCGTTAAGATGCCGATCAGGGTAATACCGATTTGCACGGTAGAAAGAAAGGTGTCCGGATTGTTGGCAAGCTTTAAAGCTGCCTTTGCTTTTTCATCCCCTTTATTGGCCTGGTTCTCCAATCGGATCTTCCGGGCCGAGACCAACGCTATCTCCGACATCGAGAAAAGGCCGTTCAATAAAATAAGGATGAGGATAATGACGACTTCCATATATAAAGCCTAAAAATAAAAAATTATTCAAATATCAGGGTTAGAAATGCCAGAAGCAAGCCCAGGGCTATTGCCAGCACTTTTTTCCTGCTGAGTTCATGATGTTTGGTGCCACTTTCGTAAAAGATAGTAGTGGAAATGTGCAGAAATGCACCCACCACCAGCGCTACCACGTATAAGAGGTAATGTTGTATCACTTCAAAACGGCTGCCCAGCCAACCCGCCAGTACAGCGGCCAGCGGCGTTACCAACGCGAAAATGATCAGTATCCTCCAGAGATCCGCCCTTTTCTTGTTGGCATGCATCATCACGGTAATGAGTGTTAATGCCTCCGGGATTTTATGGGCGGCCACACCCGCCATCAGCGAGGGTAATGCCGAATGATCATTGTACTTAAAGCCCAGCGGCAACCCTTCCATGAACGCGTGGATGGAAAGCCCCAGCAAAAGCGGGGTCACCGCAATATGATGGTGATGCGTTTGCGGTATATGGGTATGGCCGTGTTCCATACCATGTGAGAGCTGCTGCAGGAATACCTGCAGGAAAAATCCCAGCACAATATAAACGCCTGCCTGGTGGCCCAGCGCCTCATACACTTCCGGCAGGAGGTGCATAATGATCACCCCAAAAAGAAAAGCCCCGGTAAATGCGAGCAGGTAAATAGAAAAGTTGGCATTGACGCGTTTTACTGTCATGGGAATAATCCCACCAGCAATGGTTGCAGCCAGTATTAGTATCAGATAGTTCCAGTTCATGATGCGAGTTCAGACTCCAGTCTTATGCGGCGTTGAAAAAAACTGCCGCTCAGCAGTCCGATTAAAATACCCAGTACTGCACCTCCCGCTACATCGAGCGGATAGTGCACGCCTACGTATACCTGTGCATAGGCAATAGCAGCCGCCCATACAAAAAATAACCAGGCGTACCGGTGAAATGCCTGTTTTAAAGTTATGAAACAAAATGTAGCCAGGGCAAAATGATTGGCGGCATGATTGGAAGTAAAACTCCCGCTCATAGGACAATACACTACCAATACCCGTGCGTAGTGCGACACCAGCGGATCGCGGCAGGGCCTCACCCTTCCGATCGCGCTTTTCAGATACAGGCTGCTCTGGTCTGCCACGCCAAAGCACAACAGGAAAAATAATATCCAGAAAAGGCCCTTCCAGCCATAGTTAATAGTTACAAACAGCCCCAGGAACAGGTACAACGGCGCCCAAACAAAAGGCTCCCTTAAAAAAGGCAGCACTACATCCAGGAATCCATTATACCATTGACCGTTAATATGAAAAAAGAGCCGGAGATCTTCGCGGAGTATCGATTCAAGCATGGCTATGATTTTGTGGCTATGATGATCAGTCGTGGCGAACGCTGTTCATCATAGCTGTTAAAGTGATAGTCGCCGAATATTTCTGTTATTTTGAGCCCCTGTTTGGCGAACATGGCTTCAAACTCCTGCCTGGTAAAGGCATTCACGCTTTCGGTGTACGTAGCGCGACGCATCTTTTCCTTATCCAGGATACTGATCTGCTTCATAAATTTATGCGCTTTCAGTTCCCGGCGGATATCAAATACTACGTTATCTTTTTCCTTTACTTCATCGTTCACCAGGTGAGCAGCAACATAATTGCTGTTCAGATAATCCAGTACCAGTTTGCCTCCCGGCTTCAGGGCGTTTTTGAGCGTACGCAATGCGTTGTCATTGTCGCGCTGCGATTCAAAATAACCAAAGCTGGTAAAGAAGTTAAACACCACATCGAAGTAGTTTACCCAAAAAGGTAAACGCATGTCGTGCTGAAAAAAGCTGAGGTGATCATTTTCCAGCTTTTTTGCGATATTAATACTTTCGATAGAAAGATCGATCCCGGTTACATAGTAACCTTTATCCGCCAGGTATTTGGCATGCCGTCCCCTTCCACAGGCTACATCCAGCATTTCCGCATCCGGCGCCGGTTGCAGATAAGTGAGTAGCTTATCAATAAATGCCGCGGCTTCCCTGTCATCCCGGTTGTTGTACAACAGATGATAATAAGGAGAATTAAACCAATCTTTAAACCATAGTTTATCTACTTCCATATTTTGTGCAGCTATAGGCAGAAGCTAACAGCTATTTTTTATTATTAAACATCAAATATCGGGTGCTTTCGTAAAAGCCACGTGTTAAATTATCGAGGCTTTTCGCTGTATCCGGCTGCTGGGCACGGATATTCTTCAACGGGTCGCCTTTCAGATCATACAGTGCGGTAGCATCTGTGACCAGGTTGATTTCATACAGGTAACGATCGCCCAATGTAGCATAAAAAGGCATCTGGTTACGCAGGTAAGTCATGAACACATATTTATCGTTCACCCTGGTACTATCAAACAGGTCTACGCCCAATGTATAATTTTTATACGGCATTCCCACCAGTTTCGCTACTGTAGGATATACATCCAGCAAGCTTCCCGGGGTACTCACCTGTTGTGGCGCCAGGTGCTTCGGACTGTACATAAAGGCCGTTACATGCACGCCGCCGGTGGACAATTCATATTCCGGCAACGGCATAAAACTGTATGGATTAAGCACGCAGTTATGATCTCCGAAAAATACAAAAATGGTGTTATCAAGATAGCCATCTTTACGGGCCATATTAATAAGGTGTCCCACGTTATAATCTTCATACCTCAGCGCATTGAACTGGTCTACCGACACAAAGCCCGATTGTTTGAACTTTTTCATGTCCAGGTCTTTCTCCGTCAGCTTTTTAAAATCGCCCGCGCCGCTGGTAGTGGTGTACGGCGGGTGATTATCTGCCAGCTGGAGGAAGGCCACAAAAGGTTTCTTCTTATCATTATCTTCTTTAAAAATACCACTGGCTTCGGTGATCAGGTCATAATCGGAGATGCCCCATACATCGGCCTTCCCGGATTTGTACATGCCCTCTTCATAAATACGCACACCTTCCACGTTGTTGGTAAATACCGCGCGGATATTGGCCCAGTTGGTATTTCCTCCCAGCAGGTACAGTTTATCGTAGCCTTTGAACTGGTCCATCACAATGCGCTGATCCAGCATTTTAGGGTGACGGCTGGCTGTTTTCACCGCAGTAATGTCCGGCAAACCGGTGTGCACGCCAAATACCGTTTTGGCCGTACTGATGGCCGGTACATAAAAATTTTTAAACAGGATGCCGCTGTCTGCCAGGCGTTGCATATTGGGCGTGGCCTGCATGGGATTTCCATACATACTGGTTACTGCCGCACCGGTAGATTCCAGCATTACCAATACTACATTGAGCCGGGGCCTGCTGCTGTCGCCGGCAACGGTACGCACATAGTTGAGGTTATTCACATCGGCGGAATCCACTTTAAGGTAGGCAGCCAGGGACGGGTAATACTTTTTGGTGGCTTCAAGATTATAGGTATCTCCTTTTACGGAGAAATTGGACGCAAAATACAGGATGGGATTGAGTCCCAGGCTGGTTACACCGTTGTCGCGGGTAAACATGGCCTGGCTCCAGCGCAGCGGGAAATAAGCGATGTTTCCATAGATGCCCGCGGCAAACAACAGCACTATCCCTGTTACGAACCCGGTGAAAGGCCATTTACGCAGGTAGATCACCGGCTGGGCAGCAAATTTCTTCCAGGTGCCCTTCTGCAAACGGTATACAAGGAACATGAAAACAAAAATCCCCAACGCGCCTCGTACTACAGGATAGCTTTGCCATACCATCCGGGCATTGTCTGCCCGCTCCCCCTTTGCCAGGAATCTCAATACAGAAGGGTCGAGACGCTGCCCCAGGTAGTCGTAATGACCGAGGTCCAGTATATAAAGAAGGGTAAGTAACAGGTAAATAAGGAAGAAATAGACAAAATTGGTATTACGTATAGCCCTGGACGTAAAAAATTTATTCCGGGTAATCAGCGTTAATAACAATATGGGAATCATGAGATAAAGTGCCAGCCGGAGATCAAATCTTAGTCCCAGGTTCCAGGCTTTGAGTATCGCTGCATGCTCCGTAATGGTTGTTTTAAAGAAGAACAGGTAAAATATAGCCCTGAACATCACCATTAGCAGGAAGAGGTAAAGCGTTTGAACAAACACATAACGAATATACCGGGGTATATTCTTCCACGAGTATTGCATGTAACGTATAGCTGTTTTTTGAAAAGCGTAGCTGCAAATATAGTGAAAAGTGATGGCGGAAAATTGAAAAACAGGAATGATAGCGGTGTATTCGTGGTCATCTTTTCATAATTAGGTTTTCTGGAATGGATTTTTTTATATTTGCCTTCCTTTAAAATTGAATCTTGTGGCACTGATCAAATCGATATCCGGCATACGCGGAACCATAGGCGGTAGGCCCGGCGAGGGACTTTCTCCATTAGATGTGGTAAAATTCACAGCCGCTTATGGCACCTGGCTGAGCCGGCAAACAGACAACCGTAAGGTGGTAATAGGCCGTGATGGCCGTATTTCCGGCGAAATGGTAAAAAACCTGGTAGTATCCACCCTCAACGGGCTTGGGATTGATGTGATAGACCTCGGTTTATCCACCACCCCCACCGTGGAACTGGCGGTAACGATGGAAAATGCCGCAGGCGGTATTATTCTCACTGCCAGCCATAACCCGAGAGAATGGAACGCCCTGAAGCTGCTGAACAGCAAAGGGGAATTCATTTCCGGTGAAGACGGCGCACAGCTGCTGGAAATAGCCGAACAGGAAGACTTTAACTTTGCAGATGTAAACAAGCTCGGCGCCTACACTGCCGACGATTCTTATCTGCAGAAGCATATTGACCTGATCGTGAACTACCCGCTGGTGGATGTGCCTGCCATTAAAGCACGCAACTTTAAAATTGTGGTGGATGCGGTAAATTCTACCGGCGCTTTATTTGTTCCTCCCCTGCTGAAAGCACTGGGCGTGGAAGAAGTAGAAGTGCTGTTTGCGGAAGTAAACGGCAAATTCAGCCACAATCCCGAACCGCTGGCTGAAAACCTGACCGCTCTTTCCAATGAAGTAAATAAATCCAATGCCGACCTCGGTATTGCTGTTGATCCGGATGTAGACCGTTTGTGCTTTGTTTGTGAAGATGGAAGCATGTTCGGGGAAGAATATACCCTGGTGGCAGTAGCGGATTACGTTTTAAGCAAAAGAAAAGGTAATACCGTTTCCAATATGTCTTCCACACAGGCGCTGAAAGACGTAACCCTGAAGCATGGCGGTGAATATACCCCATCAGCGGTAGGTGAAGTGAATGTGGTAAAGAAAATGAAAGATACGAACGCGGTGATCGGCGGAGAAGGCAATGGTGGTATCATTGTTCCCGACCTGCACTACGGCCGTGATGCCCTGATCGGTATCGGGCTGTTCCTGAGCCACCTGGCACACAGCAAAAAAAGCATCAAAGCTTTACGCAACAGCTATCCCGACTATTTCATCTCCAAAAATAAAATAGAGCTGGATAAAGGCGTAGATGTAAAAACTATCTTCGAAAAAATCAAGGTAAAGTATAAAAACCAGCCTTTAAATACCGAAGACGGACTGAAAATAGAGTTCGATAAAGACTGGGTACATCTCCGTACATCCAATACAGAACCTATTATCCGTATCTACGCGGAAAGCCAGAATGAAACTACGGCAGACAATATCGCCAAAAGAATCATGCAGGATATTAAGGAGTTTATGCACTAGTGTGTAAACGGTATATAATAAAAAAGGCAGCTAAGAAATACTTAGCTGCCTTTTTTTATGTTCGGATCAATTACATCAGTTCTTTCAGTCTTTCTACTACCTTATCCACTTCTTCTTTGGTGTTATTTTTACAGAAGGAGAAGCGAACCGCAATTTGGTTAGGATTGCTGTTGATGGCGCGAATAACGTGAGATCCCGCATTGGCGCCGGAAGTACACGCACTGCCGCCGGAAGCGCAGATGCCGTTGATATCCATATTAAACAGGATCATCTCCGTTTTCTCAGACTTGGGGAAAGCCACATTCAGTACGGTGTAAAGGCTACGGCCATACAAATCGCCATTGAAGGCTACTTCAGGAATGTGTTTTTGCAGCTGTTCTGCCATGTACATACGCAGGCCATTGATATGCGCGCTATGCTCTTCATGGTGTATAGTGGCCAGTTCCAGGGCTTTTGCAAAACCGATGATACCATACAGGTTTTCGGTGCCGGCGCGCATGTTGCGTTCCTGGCTGCCTCCCTGGATGAAAGGCGTTATTTTAACATTTTCGTTGATGTACAGGATCCCTACTCCTTTGGGGCCGTGGAACTTATGCCCGGCGCCGGTGATGAAGTGTACCGGGGTATTGCGCAGATCAAACGGGTAGTGACCTACGGTTTGTACCGTGTCTGAATGAAAGATGGCGTCAAACTCCTTGCAGAGGTTCCCTACGGCATGAATATCCAGCAGGTTACCGATTTCATTGTTGGCGTGCATGAGGGATACCAGGCAGCGCTCCCCGGAATTTTGCAGCAGTTCACGCAGGTGGTCCATATCAATATGGCCGGTAGGCAGCACATTCACAAAAGAAAGGGCTACGCCATCGTGGTGATGCAGGTATTCTACGGTGTGCAGGGTAGCATGGTGCTCAATGGGCGAAGAGATAATGTGCTTGCAGCCCAGATCTTTTACCGCGGCATTGATGGCCGTGTTGCTACTTTCTGTACCGCCAGAGGTAAAGAAAATTTCTCCCGGATGTGCATTTAATGTTTTGGCGACTGATTTACGCGCATTTTCGATACCCAGTCTTGATTCCCGTCCGTAAGAATAGATAGAGGAAGGATTACCGAACTTTTCCGTCATAAATGGCAGCATCGCTTCTAATACCGCTGGATCCAGCGATGTGGTAGCTGCATTGTCGAAGTATATTCTTTCCAATGTTTGGTGGTTTTTGATAAAAGAATAAATAATTAATGGTGGTTGGTGGTCTTAAAAGGTAGCGAAGTTCCGAAAATTTTGGGATTTTTGATTTTGGTTTTTTATAAGCGGAAATTTAAAAGGTAGACAACACGCCAAACCAGTTGAAGCGCGTTGTCCACCTTTTAATGTACATCTCCCGTAGGGAAAATATATTATGAATTTCTGTTAATCACGTCATAGAACCGGTCGCGGTACCCATCTGAAATAGGGATCGACTGGTTGGCGATCATCACGGTATTCTTTTCCACGCAGTTGATTTTGTTAAGGGAAACCAGGTACGACCGGTGTACCCGGATAAATTTATCGGCCGGTAAACGGGTTTCAAATGATTTCAGGCTGCGTAGTGTGAGTACCGGCAGGTTTTGTGTATAGATCTTCGTATAGTCTTTCAGTGCTTCGATGAAAAGAATGTCTTCCAGATTGATCTTGATGATCTTGTATTCTGTTTTTATGAAGATGTAGTCATTTACCCATGCGGCATCCATAGGGATGGCGTTGTTGCCGGCGCTTACATTTTTCTGCTGGGTAGCAGACCATGTTTCGCTGGCTTTGGCCGCGGCCTTCAGAAAGCGTTCAAAAGGCACGGGTTTCAGGAGGTAGTCTACCACATCCAGGTTAAAGCCATCCAGGGCATACTCTCCGTAGGCAGTGGTAAACACTACCATTGGTGGGTATTTAAGGGACTTCAGGAACTGGATTCCTGTAATATCAGGCATTTTGATATCGAGGAATACCAGGTCTACCGGTTCATCCTGGATGAAGCGTAACGCGGTGGCCGCGTTTTCGAATTTACCTGCCAGGGTCAGAAAAGGAACCTTACGGATGTAGTCTTCCATGATTTCCAGCGCCAGCGGCTCGTCATCCACTGCAATACACTTTATCATTTTTTCAACGCAATTTTAAGATCAACAATAAATTGGTTCTCGGTTTCCGTGATATCAATCTCATGTTCATGCTCGTAGAGCAATGCCAATCGTTTTAATACGTTGTCCAGGCCAATTCCTCCCCTTTCGGCTACCCGTTCTTTAAAGTGACTGTTCTTAACTGTTAATCTGATCATATTTTCAGTTGTAGCAATATCTATATCTATAAAGGAATCTTCGGTATAACTGATCCCGTGTTTAAAGGCGTTTTCCACAAAAGGCACCAGCAGCATCGGTTCTATTTCTACCCCATCCGCGTTGCCGCTTAACTGGTAATTGATCTCTATATCCTTTGGTAACCGCAAACGTTGTATTTCAATGTAATCATGAAGGTATTTCAGTTCGTGCGACAGCAATACCCGGGCTTCATTGGACTCATAGATCATATAACGCATTATGGTTGACAACTTCAGAATGGCATGTTCTGTTTGCGCCGATTGTTTATGAGCCAGCGAGTAAATAGTATTTAGACAGTTAAAAAGGAAGTGAGGATTAATCTGCGACTTTAAAAATTTTAATTCCGCATTTAATTTTTCCACTTTCAGCTCTTCCCGTTGTTTCTCGCTTTTAAACCATTCCAGGGCAATCTTGATAAATCCGCTCATAAACAACATGAGCAGTGCAAAAAATCCGGACCTCCGCAGCACTTCCGGAAAAAACAGGTACTCCAGGATAGTTGGTGCATCCGGCTCCAACATTGGCACTCCGGGCAGCGGAGGAGCAGCGGCAATACCTGCAACGGCAACACCGGCGGTATCGTTGGTGACCGATTTTCCCTCTGTTACCTGCCTGGCGGGGATAGCCTGCGCGTCTGCCCCCATCAATCTCTCCCTTATCATCATACGACGACGGTGAAACGGTGGAAAGTCGTCGGATGTTACTTCTGATTTGTTAAATTTTCTATCCATGCGTATCGTCATCATCGGATGTGGCCCGCGCGCATAATTCCGGAAGAAATAATAATTTAAAACCGCCTGTTGCGCCGTGATAAAAACGATCAGTAAAACGATGCTGCTGAGATAGATGGCAATCTTTTTCCCGTTAAAAAAACGGGGGATCAGTACATATATATTGAGATAAAAAATACCGATGAGAAACAGGTTATCAATGAGTTCTTTTATAAAGAAACCTGTATGCAGAATCTGGATGCGATAAATAAAAAATGGGAAAAACAGAAAGCACGCCCAGCCAAGGATGTGCAGTGAAATGAGGAAGGGACGACTTTTGATAATCCGTTTAAAATTTAGCATCACTTTGTTTGATGCGATAAACTTACACCAGATAGGGTTAGGCTTGTGTTAAAATTTGTTAATCCGATATAAGGGTTTGTTAAATTTAATAAAGAAATTAAAAACAGCTTAAAAACAGGCATATACAGGCTTTGTCTTTCTCAGTAAAAAAACTGTGAAAGACAAAGCCTGCATACAAAACACATTCACAATCTATTGCGCTTCCGGTATCTGCATGGCTATTAATTCCTGCCGTGATACCGATGGTATTTTATGTTGTGTCAACTTCGTTGCTACCACCTGCCCTACACGCATTGCCTCCTCTCTTGATCTGAACACATGATTACCGGGAATAGCGGGTATCACATCCTGGTAGATATAGGTATGTCCATCTACATTTACCCTGTATCCCCATCCGTTGTTTATCTCAAAGGGCACCACTACTACCGGAACCATATCCGACCCGGGGCCGGGTGTGGTTTGCCGGTAAGATTTCCCCACTACAAAAGCCAGTACGATCACGGCAATACCAGCTACGATAATGATATTACGTTTAGTCATTTTTGTTGTACTCTGCATTTGGATCAAATTCCCATAAATCATCGAGCGACAGGCTGGAACTGGCGCCCAGTCCAACGAAGCCACGGTCTTTCAGGCTAAAGCCAACCGCTCCAGAGCGGGCAGCTCCTTCAAAATCGGTTTTCTGTACCCAGCGGTCAGTACCCGGCGTGTATTCCCATACAGCGGCGGAATAGCCGCCTTTAATACCTGAAACGATATAGCCTTTGCCTTTCATGGAGAAAGCGGCAGCAGAGCTGCCTGCAAAGTTATAGTCATCATCAAAACTATCGTCGTTTACGTTGGCGATCGGGTTGAGGGTAGTCCAGGTAGTTCCGTCGAATGAATAGAAGTCGGTTACATTAGCTGCGTTGGCAGTACCCATGCAAACGTAGGCTTTGTTACCGATCACAAAAGCAGAAGCATCTGTTCTCTTTCCGCTGTTCATACTTTCTACCTGCGTCCACGCTGTAGCATCCGGAGCAGTAGGATCAAATTTCCAGTTATCCTTTAACCAGTTGCCATCATAACCGGTGGTAATAAAACCTTTGTCGTTCAGTGCAAAAGCCACTGCGCCGTAACGGGCCGTTCCTTTAAAGTTGGCTTTTTTGGTCCAGGTTTTGGCAACCGGATCGTATTCGTAAAAGTCGTTCAGCTTATTTAATCCGTCGTAACCGGTACCCACATAACCTTTACCGGCCATTGCCATGCCAACGGCTCCATTCCTCGCTACACCGGGGAATGAGGTTATCTGCGTCCACTGGTTCAGATCCACATCGTATACCCAGAAGTCCTGTAATCTTTCCGTTCCATCATAGCCGGTACCTACGTAGGCTTTATTATCAATTACGAAGGAAGCTGCCGAGCTCCTGGCCACGCCTTCGTATTGAGAGCGCTTCATCCAGTTCCCCACCAGCGTAGTGGTATCTGAACTTTTCGAACAGGCCGCCAGGGAAGCCATCAATAATAAACTATAACCTTTTAAATATCGCATTAGCATGTTCTTTTTACTAGCGCCAAAATTATCCGCAGGAGCATTCCCGCAAACAGGAAATAGCTGTTCCCCTGTTTTTAACGGACGGATACCGTTATTTCATCTACCAGTTGGTTTCTTTCGGCTGAAATGCCTGTTGCTGCGCTATTGGCGGCATAAAGGATATATTTCGTTATTCATCGATGAATTTTGGCCGTTGGCATATTAAAGGAACTGAAAGTATTGATCCTGTCTAAAATTGCGCACCATGAACAATACCATGTATCACTTATTTTTCAGGCGTTCAGCAGGAGGTATACGCAGATACCTCCCCGCACTTTTACTGGTGGCGGCTGTTTCTTCCTGCCAAAAAACCGGGTTTACCTATAATAATGTTGTAGATAATAATCAGAATACGGATTACATCCTGACCGACACGCTCACTGTAAATGTGAAAACCGTGCAGCAGGATTCTGTACCCACTTCCGGGGCTGAAGTATTACTGGCCGGGAAAAGAGTGGACCCGCTGTTTGGCACCGCCACCATACAATCCTATTTCCAGATTGCGCAACCCGCTGCAGTAGAGATCCCGGTGAATGGCTCCGCATACGATTCTATGGTATTGATAATGCGTCCTAACGGCTATATCGCCGGCGACTCCACCATACCACAGGATCTCCAGGTATACCGGGTAACATCTACCATACAAACCGCAAAAAATTTCTACTACCTGTATAACAACAGCAGCTTCTCCACAGAAAGCACGCCGATAGGCAGTTTCAGCGGCATTATCAGGCCGGGTACCGACAAAACCGTTACCCTGCATATGTCCGATCAGCTGGGCGCCCAACTGTTTGGCATGCTGCGCGATAAAAGCCCGGACATCACTGCCAATAATACCTTCCTGGAATTCTTTAAAGGACTGAATGTGAGAGGTGGCCCCAACAGTAAAGCCGTTAGCGGATTTAGCGCAACCGACAGCTCCCTCGTGATGCGGTTATACTATCATGTTAACGAAATCATCACCACTGTTAAATACGTTGATTTTAAAATGCAGGCGTCTAACCTGCAATTCAACCAGGTAGTAGCGGATCATACCGGCACGCCACTGGCGCCGCTTACCGGCAACGTTAAAGAACTTTCCTCTGCCAGCACCGGCAACAGGGTATTCACACAACCTATCACCGGATCGGCTACACGAATAGATATCCCCTATATCAAAAACCTTGTGTACATGGGGCAGTTCTTTAAAATAATGAAAGTATATATGACGCTCAAACCTGTGCTGGGCACTTATACAGATAGCCGCCTGCCACCAAGAATGGCGCTGTGCGAAGTAAATAAACTGAACGATGTAACAGATACCCTTACTTATGGTCAACTGACTGTAGATAAACTGTATGATAAAAACACCAACTACACTTTCGACATTACCAGCTATGTAACAAAAGAACAAACCGTCAGCGACGTCAACTCCCGCGGCCTCCTGCTTACACCAAGTGCTACAGACAGCAGAACAACGCTGGACCGGCTGGTTACAGGTGATCAGAAGAATACTCAAAACCAGCTTAAAATACAGTTATACTATCTGTTGTATAAATAAAGGATACTCATGCGAATAAAAATATATAGCGGATTAATCATACTCCTGTTGTGCACAGCCACTGTAAAAGCACAACGCGGCCTCAATTCCATTTACTCTGCCTATGGCATAGGCGACCTGGAATCGAGGGATTACAGCCGCAATTTCGGGCTGGGAAGCACCGGCATCGGCCGCAGGCATTCCGGTTACCTCAACGAACTGAATCCCGCCTCCTACAGCGCACTGCCTCCGCAAAACTTTATGTTTGACGTGTCGCTGAAAGCACAGCAGATAAATTACAGCGGCAACAATATTTCACAAAGCGCCGGGGATATTAATTTTAAACGGCTCGCACTCGGATTCAAAGCAGCCAAATGGTGGGGCATCGGCGCAGGTATTACACCCTTCAGCAGCATCGATTACAAACTGGAAAACCAACAGTTTGTAACCGGCACAGGCACCCCTGTAACCGCCACCACTACCGGCACCGGTGGATTTAACCGGGCCTATATCTCCAACGGTTTCCAGATCAGCAAAAATTTCTCCGCCGGCGTATCTACCGCCTTCTTATTCGGACCGCTGAATACTACCCAATATATTGGTTCTGACTCCTTACAAACACAACATAACAAATACGGATTCAAACCTAACTTTACAGCAGGCGCACAATATGCAGGAAAAATAGGCAAGGACTGGCAACTCGGACTGGGCGCCACTTACCGCTTCGAAACAACGATGAAGCTCCAGGAAAAACTGAATATTGTTAACCAGGACGGCACTTCGCTATACCAGAAAGATGAAGACCCTTCTTTCTTTACCCTGCCCGCAGAATATGGTGCAGGTTTGAGTCTTACCAACGGTACCATTACCTGGGTAGCAGATTACCGGCACTCGCTGTGGAACTCATTGAATGAAAAAGGCGCTACCTACCGCTACCAGGATGGAGAACGGTATTCTACCGGTGTAGAATATACGATTAAACGGCAGTACTATAACCAGAGCTTTGAAGGAGCCGTGTTACAGGCGGGATTTGCTTATAATAAAACCCCGCTGGTAGTGGGCAGCACACAAATCACTGATATCTCCGGTACATTGGGCGTATCACTCCCCAATAAAAATGGTCAGCTAAGGTATTATGTTGGTCTGGAAGCCGGACAACGCGGCAAAGAAGGCACTGCGCTGGTGAAGGAAACATACGTAAATGCTGTATTTAACTTCAGCTTAAGGGATATCTGGTTCTTTAAACGATTAGCGCAATAGTGGGTAGGAATCGCCTTCGGCGATTCCTACAATTCTTTCTCCGCCGACAACAACTCCCGGAACCAGTAGCCGGAGTCTTTGATCATTCGCTGCTGCGTATCAAAATTTACGTACACAAGGCCAAAGCGGGCGCGGTAGCCTTCTGCCCACTCAAAATTATCGGTAAGGGTCCAGGCGAAATAACCATCTACCGGAATCCCTTCCTTTTTTGCTTTCAGCACCGCTGCAAGATATTCCTGGAAATAGCTGATGCGTGCAGTATCTGCTATCCGGCCATCGGCGCCGGGTATATCCTGGAAGGCGGCTCCCCCTTCGGTAACGATCAGTTTTTTTACACCTTTGTAACCGGCAAACTGGCGGAGAATTTCGTATAACCCGTTGCCGTTAATTTCCCAACCCAGTCCTGTTAACGGCACATTCCTGTACCGGGCCTTCACTTCGGAGATTCTCACCACCGGCATAAAAGTGTTGTACTTTACTACCAGCGGGAAATAATTCTGCACACCAATAAAATCAAAATCAAAGGCCAGCCGGTCCCAGTCGCGCCACAGGGCGTACCGGCGTTCAATACGTTTGAGCAACGGAAAATCCGTTACCGGGTATCCCATTCCCAGCGAAGGTTCCAGGAACAGGCGGTTAAACAGTGCATCTGCACGACGCGCCGCCATCAGGTCGGCGTCGCTGTTGCTATTAGGGATAATCTGTGAGCAGGACAGCGCCGTGCCGATATTGGCGCCGGCAACTTCTTCCCGTAGCACGCGTCCACCTTCCGCCTGTGCCATCACTGCATGATGCACGGCCGGCAAAAACCAGGAGAGCCCAAACTTGCCCGGTGCATGTACACCAAGCATGTAACCCAGGGCCGTAAAGCCGAAAGGCTCATTCATCACAATCCAGTTCTTCACTTTATTCCCGAATTCGCGGGCGCATACCCGTACAAATTCTTCAAAAGCAAAAACAACACCCCGGTGGCTCCAGCCGCCTTTATGCTCCAGCGCCTGGGGCAAATCCCAGTGATAAAGCGTTACATAAGGCTCCAGCCCCAGCTCCAGGCACGCATCTATTACCCGGTGATAAAAGTCGATCCCCGCCGGATTCACCGCACCCGTGCCTTTAGGCATGATGCGCGACCACGACAGTGAAAAACGGAACACGGAAAAGCCCAATAGCTTTGCCAGCAGTATATCCTGTGTATAGCGGTTGTAAAAATCGGTGGCTACCTGTGCGTGACTTTTATCTTTGATCTTTCCTTTACGGCCGGAGAAAGTATCCCAAATAGAGGGTCCTTTGCCATCGGTATTGAAGGCACCTTCATTCTGAAATGCGGAAATAGTAACCCCCCAGAGAAAATCATCCCCGAAATCCTTTCGGGTAAAGGGTATGGCAGTTGTTTGCATATGCAATACCTGTAACCGGGGGCAAATGCCTCCCGAAACAGCATGCAGTTTACAACAGTTTTCGTGGAAATTTAATTATATAATTGTTAACGGGACATTTGCGGCCGGACAGGCGATGGTGAAAATTTCGCAAAAGCTGTTTTAATATATTATTTTTGAAAGCCTACTAAATTGATAGACAAATATTATATGTTTAAGATAAACCTATTGCTTGGCTTTGCATTTCTGAGCGCCTGCGCGGGGAATCCGGGGAAGCAGGAACCAGCTGCTGCCGGAAAGGATTCGCTGAATAAAATGGTACTGGTACCGGCAGGTACTTTTACAATGGGCGCCGACGACTCCACCGGTATGGCAGATGAATATCCTAAACACACCGTGGATATTGCCGGTTTCTGGATGGATGAACATGAAGTAACCAATGCCGAATTTGCACGATTTGTAGCCGCAACAGGATATGTAACTACTGCGGAAAAGCCTATCAGTAAAGAAGAATTGCTGGCCAGCCTGCCGCCCGGAACACCGGAACCCGACAGCGCTGCATTGGCAAGCATGATGATGCCGGGAGCGCTGGTATTCACGCCTCCTGATCATGCGGTTCCTTTCAATGATATTTCCCAGTGGTGGTCTTTTGTGGCAGGTGCTACCTGGCAGCATCCTGAAGGACCAGCCAGCAACATCGATAAGCGGGAAAATGAGCCCGTTACACAGGTGTCGTGGCTGGATGCACAGGCTTACGCCAAATGGGCCGGGAAACGCCTTCCTACGGAGGCAGAATGGGAATATGCAGCACGTGGCGGCCTGTCGGGCAAAATATATCCCTGGGGAACCGAAGCCTTAACCAGCGGCAAGCCCAAAGCCAATACCTGGAATGGTAATTTCCCTTACAATAATACCAAAACAGATGGCTACTACGGTCTCGCCCCGGTGAAATCGTATAGCCCTAACGGTTACCAGTTATACGACATGTCCGGCAATGTGTGGGAATGGTGTGAAGACTGGTACGATGCCAATTATTATATCCAGGGAGAAAAAGGAGTGAAGAATCCGGCGGGACCGGCAGCAGGGTTTGATCCGGACGATCCGGGCCAGGCCAAGCGCGTAATCCGGGGAGGTTCCTTTATGTGCAGTGACGAATATTGCCGGGGATACCGGGTGTCGGCACGCATGAAAAGCACACCTGAATCCGGTTTGGCGAACCTGGGTTTCCGCTGCGTGCGTTCACTTGACCAAAACTGAAGATAGTTCACGGTAGTCGCCGTTATAGCGTTTGCCGTTTACATAAAAAGTAGGCGTGCCGTTTACGCCGCTGCGAACACCGCTTTCAAAGTCGGCCTCCACCCTGCTCAGCAGTTTGGGCGCCTCCATGTCTTCTGTGAATCGCTGCAGATCCAGCCCCACTTCTTTTGCCAGTGTTAACAACAGGGCTTCATTTAATTCGGGCTGACGGTTGTAAATGGCATCATGCATTTCCCAGAAACGGTTCTGTTTAGCGGCGGCTTCTGCTGCCAATGCGGCATCCATCGCATATTCATGGGCTTCAGACAATGGAAAATTGCGGAATACAAACCGGAGCTGGCGGGCAAAACGTTCCTGCAGTTCTTTTACCACGAAAAAAGCCTCCCGGCAGAAAGGGCATTGAAAGTCGCCATATTCAACCAGTTCGATAGTGGCATCGGGCGCACCGAGGACATGGTCCAATGCGTTTACCGGTGGGATCAGTGTAGGCATATCAGTTATTTTTGAGATTTTCCAGGGCTTCCAGGATACCATCTGCGCCCGGGTTTTCGTTCACCGGCGATAAATAGCTCCATTGAATGATGCCGTTGGCATCTATTACAAATAACGCACGTTTGCTTACGCCAAACTTCTCCTCATATACGCCGTAAGCAATGGAAACCGCGCCTTTCGGCTCAAAATCGGAGAGCAGGTCGAAGTGGATCTGGCGGGCGCTGGCAAACGCGTGATGGCACCAGGCGCCATCTACGGAAATACCCAATAGCACAGCATTGTACTTTTCAAAGTAGTGAAGCATTTCATTGTACAGCGTCATCTGATCGCTGCATACGGGACTCCAGTCGGCCGGGTAAAAGGCCAGGATAACATTTTTTCCACGCAGGTCCTTTAAATGTACCTTCCTTTCCGGAGTGGCTTCCAATGTGAAATCAGGAGCAGTTTCGCCTTTCTGTAACATAAGCGGTTGAATTGTTAGTCCTATATAAACAGCTGCCGCGGAATAATGTTGTGCAGAAACAAAAATGCCACGGTGGCGGACCGTGGCTTTTTGTGAGATAGGCTGTTGCCTTTATTACTTTACGATAACGGTATCAGATTCTACCCTTATCACACCCCCTGGATTCACTGTTCCGCCCGGATTGGCTTTGGTGGTGATCACTACTACACCTTCCGGATGCGCTTCCCCTTTGTAAATAGTAGCTTTGCCTCCTTTGTAAACATTTACTTCTTTGATAGAAGAAGCAGGTATGTTGTTAGCTTCTTCCTGGGTAATTTTTTTGCCGTCTACCACCAGTAATACATTAGCCGGAAGCGTTTGAACACCATTACCGTTGGTATTAATACCAGTCTTGAATCCAACCACTTTAACAGCGCTGTGGTCAGTATCCGTTGCCGGTACAACCCTTACATCCTTCTTCATGGTAATCAGGATCACACCGTTCTTTGCCCGGGGACCATAAATTGCAGTAGCTGATTTGTCTTTCAACACGCTGATAGATTCGATATTATCCGGGGAAATGCCTTCCATTGATTCCACTGGATTACCATCTACTATGTAGAGCGGGGCTTTATCCGGATCCACATCCCGAAGCCTGATTACATTCCCTTCCTTTTGCACAGGTGCCAGGGTATCTTTTATTACCCTCGGCGGCGCAGGTGGTGACTGTTTCACTTTGGGTGGCGCAGGTGGCCGCGGTGCTTTGGGCGGCGCGGGCGGAGGTGGTGGCGGTGGTACGGTATCTTTAATGATACTGCTGATAAAAGGATTAACGGAAGGCGCCTTTGTGTAGTTGAGCGACAAAACGGTTCCCCCTACCAGTAGTCCTAATACCAGGTAACGCGCCATTTGATAACGTGATGACTTTTTGCTGTTCATCATGATGATCCTGTTTTTTAGATGTGAGAAATTGAAATTGTTTGCGATGGCCGTCGCATATGGGATCCCACTTACTTTAATTAAATTGTATTGATAGGCGGTTTTATCCACGCCATGCTTTAGCAGGTACCTGTCTGTTATAAACTCCAGGTTTTCACGGATGGCTGTTTTCATGAGCCATGCGCCGGGATTGAACCAGTAAAAAATGTTGTTGAGTTCTCCCAATACCACATCCACACTGTGCCATTGCTGTACATGCACTTTTTCATGACGCAGTATAGCCGGCAGCTCCTCCGGCTGATGCAGCACAGGATTGATATAAATATTCCGGAAGAAAGAAAAAGGATTCACGGGTTGCTGCAGCACCTGTACAGGGATATCGGCTATTTCCCTGCGCTGCGAGCTCCGGTGTATCTTCCATAACGACAATAACTGGAAACAAAAACGTATAGCCATTACAGATACACCTGTCCAGAAGATATACACCAGCAATGTCCAGATGGTAAACACCGGTGCAGGCGCCTGCCAGCCGGCAAGATCCGGCACATAGGTCATCACGTTATCCGCCAGCACCTCATGCCTGTTTACAAACGCATCAATGGGAATTAAGGGAAACAAGGATGAAAAAGCAATACCGGTAAGCAGGAACAACCGGTTCCCGGTATAAAAGGTAAGCCTGCGCAAACCAAAGCGGTAAGCGAGAAAAAATAACGTAAGCGCGATATTTGCCTTTAAGAGGTATATTAAAATAGCAGGTACCATAGCCGTAATTTTATTATTTACCTTTTTCTATCATGTTGATAATTTCCTTTAACTCAGCTGGACTGATCTTTTTCTCTTTGGCGAAAAAAGACACCAGCTCTTTATACGAGTTCTCGAAATAGTCTTTCACAAAGCCATTCATAAACTTCTGTTTATAAGCTGCTTCTTCCATAACAGGCGTGTATTCATATACGTTACCCACCTTCCTGCTTTCCACAAATCCTTTTTTCTCCAGGTTCTTGATGGTGGAAGCTAATGTAGTATATGGGGGCGCCGGAGCGCTGTGCGCTTCCAGGAAGTCTTTCACAAAACCTTTCCCTACTTTCCAGATAGCCAGCATGGCCGTTTCTTCTTGCTGGGTCAGTTTTTCCATAGCAATGAATATTTTTGAATTACGATTCTTTCGTAAATCTACGAAAGTTTCGTAGATAAACAAATATTTTTTCAGAAAGATGATTTCAGCGGGCAGGATTGTTAAAAAAGAAAGAGGTGCAAAGGATGGAACCTTTGCACCTCTTAATATATTTCTCCCGGAGGAAATTATTATTTCAATATCTCTTCCAGCTTGGAGGCCAGTTCATCACCACGCAGGTTTTTGGCTACGATCTTTCCTTTAGGATCGATCAATACATTCTGCGGGATGGCGCGAACGCCGTAAAGGTCTGCTGCTGCATTCTTCCAGCCTTTCAGATCAGATACATGCGTCCAGGTGAGCTTGTCTGCATCAACAGCCGCCAGCCACTTGTCTTTTTTGTCATCCAGGGAAACGCCGAGGATTTCAAAGCCTTTGGATTTGAATTTATCATATGCTTTTACCACGTTAGGGTTTTCTGCACGGCAGGGGCCGCACCAGCTGGCCCAGAAATCAACCAGTACATATTTACCGCGGAAAGACGACAGGCTGATATCTTTACCACTGGCATCTGCCTGGGCAAATTCAATGGCAGGCTGACCAACAGCCGTTTTACGGGCAGATTCGAGACGTTTGGAGAATTCCTTACCGGAAGGTGAATTCTTTGCTTCCTTGCTTAATTTCTTGAACAGCGGTGTAACTTCAGCTGGTTTTATATCATAACCGGCTACCTGGTTTAACAGGAACATCGCAATCGGAGAGTTGGTGTTTTTAGAAAGAAAATCGTTCTCGATCTTTTTCTCTTCTACGTCTAACGCGTCATATTCTGCTTCCAGTTTCTTAATCCCTTCTTCGTCTTTATTCTTTGCCAGTTCGCGGTATTGTTTCTGCAAAGCAGCGCTTTTCTCATTTACATCTTTCAGCAGCTCATTCAGATTTTTATAATCGTCATTTGCTTTAGAACCGGTAACAGTAGCTTTGCTGATAGAATCAGTAGTGCTGATAGTGATAACGCCTTTGTCCAGGAAAACCGCCAGCATATCACGTCCCATCGACATTGGTTTTTCTGTGCCTTTCTGCACCAGCATCAGGCTGGCCAAACCAGCTTCTTCCAGGGTGCCGTTAAAGGTAAATTTACCGTCTTTGATCTGCGCACTATCCATGAAGTTCTCACCGCCCTTACGCATCCGGAGGTAAACAGTAGCAGGATTCTGCTGTTGGGAAACAGTTCCCTGTATAGTATATGGTTTGCCTGCAGCCGCGCCTTTCTTATCCTGGGCAAACATCAGCGCCGGCACTAAAAGGGCAACACCTATAATCGCTTTTTTCATTGGTTTTTGTTTTACGAATAACAAATTTGTAAAATCCGCCGGTCATTAACAACCTGATTTTGATAAGCGGCTATTTTAGCAACTGCTCCAGCTTTGCCTCCAGCTCTTCCCCACGCAGATTGCGGGCAATAATTTTCCCGGCGGGATCTACGAGGAAGTTGGTAGGAATAGACTGAACGCCATACTGCACGGCTACTTCATTGCCCCAGCCACGCAAATCAGATACCTGGGTCCAGGCCAATCCGTCCTGGTCAATAGCCCGCAACCAGCGGTCCCGGTTATCATCCAGCGAAACGCCCAGAATGGTGAAGTTTTTATCCTTGAACCTGTTATAAGCCTTTACTACATTAGGATTCTCCTGGCGGCACGGACCACACCAGCTCGCCCAGAAATCAACCAGTACATACTTGCCACGGAAAGATGATAATTTTACCGGCTTCCCTTTGGTATCCTCCTGCGAAAAATCGTCTGCAGCCACATTCAACACATTCGCTTTCAGACTTTTTACATAGGCGGTTACACTCTGCCCGTACTGGCTTTCCTGCACCGACTTATCCAGTGATTCAAACAATTGCCTGAACTCTTCGGGCTCCAGCCTGCTGCGCAGTTCGTTCATCATCAGCCAGATACTGGCAATACTCTTCGGATGCGAGGTAATAAACTGTTTACCGGTATTCACCACTTCCCGGCTGAAAGTTTCCGCTTTCTTACGGAAGGCATTCTTTCCCGGCTCGTCTTCAGGATTGATCTGTTTTGCTTCCTCATTCAGCTCCTGCGCCTGTTTGATCAATGGCTCAAATGCTTTCTGGTACTCCTGCATCGCCAGCGTATTCTCATTTCCCTTTACGGAAGTAGCAATGGGATAAGTAGCCACAGAAGTAGTAACCTGAACCGGCTCGTTCCCTGTTACAAACAACAACGGGTAATTTACGTCCTGCAATATCAAAGCATACACCGCAGGCTCCTTACCACCTTTCACACGGAAGCTGAACTGCTCATTCTTTATCACTGCCGAATCATCCGGGTTATTATCCTGGTCGTTAAAAAGATAAATGGTTTTGCCGTTGCCTCCCCTCACAATGCCCGACACCTGCTGGGCATTCGCACCTGCGAAAACCAACACCGCAGCGGCTAACAGGAAAATCTGTTTCATTAAGAATTATTTTAATTAGTTAGTGGGGTGTAATATACGAAGAGATTTTTTTATGGAGATGGCTGCCGGCTTCGCCGGCTTTTAAATTGTCTTGCCCAGGATTAAACTGATTAAACTGATTTCGCTGATTTGATTTTGTTCATGAGTGGGCTTATAAGTTAGTTATCAACCCCTAATAAATAAAAATAAAATCAGCGAAATCAGTTTAATCAGTTTAATCCCGGGCAAGACAATTTAAAAACAGATGGTTATTTATGCCGCTGTTTTAACACCGATATAACATCTGACAGCTGGAAACCCTTTGCCTGAAGAAGGATCAGGTAATGGAACAGCAGGTCAGCAGATTCGTTGAGGAACAACTCATCGTTATTGTCTTTGGCTTCAATCACTACTTCTACAGCTTCCTCTCCTACTTTCTGCGCAATTTTGTTGATGCCTTTGGCAAAAAGACTGGCAGTATAAGATTTATCGGAAGGATTGTTTTTCCGGTCGGTAATGATGTTTTCCAGGGTGGAAAGAAAGTTGTTGTCTACATTCTTTTCATCCCAACAGGTATCAGCGCCGGTATGGCATACCGGGCCTACAGGACTGGCTTTAATGAGAATCGTATCCTGGTCGCAATCTACCATCAGGTCTTTTACCATCAGGAAATTACCACTCTCCTCTCCCTTTGTCCACAAACGGTTTTTTGAGCGGCTGAAAAAAGTCACCTTGCCATCCAAAACGGTTTTCTCCAGCGACTCCCGGTTCATATAACCGAGCATCAGCACCTTATTGGTGATGGCGTCCTGTATAATGGCCGGTACCAGGCCATCGGGCGACTTTTGAAAATCTATCTGCATTGTTTACTTGTTTCAGGTATCACTTAAAATCTTACGTTCACTCCTTTGTTATAAAGAAAAGTTTTGAGCGCAGGAATTTCTATTTCTTTATAGTGGAAGATGCTCGCAGCGAGTGCGGCATCTGCCTGTGCGTTTTCAAAAACGTCGGTAAAATGCTCCATCGTACCAGCGCCGCCGGAAGCGATAACAGGTACATTCAGGTGCTGAGCCAGCTGCCCGGTAATATCCAGTGCAAAGCCTTTCTTCGTACCGTCGTTATTCATGGAGGTGAGCAATATTTCACCCGCCCCACGACCCACTGCTTCTTTTGCCCAGTCGAATGCTTTTACATCCGTTTTCACGCGGCCGCCATTCAGGTATACGTACCAGTCGCCGTCCTCAAAGCGGGTATCAATAGCCAGTACAATACACTGACTGCCAAATTCGCGGGCCAGCCTGTCTACCAGCGCCGGATCCTTAAAAGCAGAGGTATTCACCGAAATCTTATCTGCACCGGATTGCAGCAGTACGTAAACATCTTCTACAGAAGAAATACCGCCACCAACAGTAAACGGAATATTCACATGACGGGCTATGTTTGTTACCAGTTCCGCCAGCGTTTTTCTCCGTTCATTCGTTGCCGTTATATCCAGGAACACCAGTTCATCTGCTCCCTGTGAAGCATATAAAGCACCCAGTTCCACGGGATCGCCGGCATCGCGGATATTTTCAAAATTGATGCCCTTCACGGTACGGCCGTCTTTGATATCCAGGCATGGTATGATGCGTTTGGTCAACATGTGCTAATAGTTTACAGGAATGTTTTTAATGCATCCATAGAGATGTTACCTTCATAGATCGCTTTACCGATGATAGCGCCACTACAGCCAATTTCCTGCAGCGCTGCCACATCCTCAATATTGCTTACACCGCCGCTGGCCACAAAGTTAATACCCGGAAAGCGTTCTATAATTTTTTTATACAGATCAATTGACGGTCCCTGTAAAAGGCCATCCTTAGCGATATCGGTGCAAAAAATATTGGTAACGCCCCGCGCGATATTGCTTTCGAGGAAATCGAATACAGATAACTCGGTTGTTTCCAGCCAGCCGCCTACCGCAATCTTTTCTTCCTTCACATCAGCGCCCAGGAATATTTTATCTGCCCCGTATTGCTTCACCCAGCTGAAAAAGAGTTCCGGTTGCTTCACGGCCACACTACCAATGGTAGCCAGCGCTGCGCCACTTTGGAATACAATCTCCAGGTCTTTATCTGTTTTAATACCACCTCCAAAATCCGTTACCAGACTGGTTTTCCCGGCAATGCTCTCCAGCACTTTCCAGTTTACTACCGCTCCTTTTTTGGCGCCGTCGAGGTCTACCAGGTGAAGGCGGCGAACACCGATAGCTTCAAACTCCTTCGCCACTTCCAGCGGATGTTCGTTGTATACTTTCTGCTGGTTGTAATCGCCCTGGGTAAGTCTTACGCATTTACCACCGATGATATCGATAGCAGGTATAATTTCAAATTTCTTAGTAGTCATGTTTTGCTGATCCAAAGGCAGTTCCATTCTAACAAAAGTAATTCCTCCTTTAATAAAGTAATCCCCTTTCGTTGTGTAGCCCAGCCTGTCATAAAATGTTACTGCGGTATCGCGGGCATTACACCAGAGCAGTTTTATTTTTTCTTTTTTACAGATATCCGCCAGATGCGCCAGTATCGCTTCGCCAAAGCCTTTTCCCTGTGCAGCCTGCGCTGTAGCCAGTTTGCGGAACTGCGCACTGTCGCGGCCCAGGAAAAGGGATACCACTGTTACCAGCTGTCCCTGGTCAAAAACGCCGAAGTGTAATCCATCTACATCGTGGTCCACTTTTACAGCGTCCAGCGACTCATTGGGATACAACACATCCCTGCGGAGCTGCAGCGTATCATCTGCGCTGATTTTCCGGATATTCATCTTACAGGTTCAAAAAGTTTTCAATAATACGGGCGCCTGCTACTGCGGATTTCTCCGGGTGAAACTGTACCGCATAAAAATTATCCTTCTGCAAAGCAGCGCTGTAGTTGATCACGTAATTAGTGATGGCTACCGTATCTGCGCCGAGGGCGGCATAGTAGCTATGCACAAAATACATGTAGGAATTCTCCGGCACGTGTTCGAACACTACACTATGTAAACCGGTGATGTTGTTCCAGCCGATCTGTGGTATTTTCAGCAGGTTTTCCACCGGCGACTGAAAACGTTTCACATCCACATCAAATACACCGAGGCATTTGGTATCGTTTTCTTCCGAATATTTACACAACAGCTGCATCCCCAGGCAAATGCCCAGCACCGGCTGTTTCAGGCCGGCAATCACAGCATCCAGTTTCCTTTCTTTCAGGTACTGCATCGCCGTGCTGGCTTCTCCCACTCCGGGAAAAATCACCTTGTCCGCCGACATGATCTCTTCGTGATCATCCGTAACAGTACCGTTTACGCCTAAACGCTCCAATGCGAATTGCACAGAGCGGATATTACCCGCGTTATATTTTATGATAACCGTTTTCATGTTATTACTGAGTTATTCCCGAAATAAACGTTTTCACCGTTTCGTCAATATTTTTGCTGTGCTCAATGGCCCTGATAAAAGCAGTACCAATAATAGCACCATTGGCATATGCAGATGCTGCCTCAAAAGTAGCTTTATCTTTTATACCAAAACCAATTAAAACCGGGTTTTTAAGCTGCAGCTGCTTCAGCCGCTCAAAATAAGCCTGCTGGTCTTTCATATCCTTGTCCTTTCCTGTAGTGGAGGAAGAAGACACCGCATAAATAAAACCTTTACTCAGACTATCTATTTTACGGATCCGTTCTTCACTGGTTTCCGGTGTTACCAGGAAAATCAGGTGCAGGTTATACTTTTCAAAAACAGGTCTGTATTCATTTTCATATTCAGCCATTGGCAGGTCCGGCACAATGATGCCATCTATCCCTACTTCCGCACACTTTGCACAAAAGGCTTCCACACCGTAAGTTAATACCGGGTTGAAATACCCCATGAGGATAACGGGCACCTGTATACGATCCCTGAAGCTGGTGAGTTGTTCAAACAATTTGTGAAGACTCATTCCATTCTGCAACGCTTTGGTGCTGCTGTCCTGGATCACAGGGCCATCTGCCAGCGGATCGGAGAAGGGCATGCCCAGTTCAATAAGATCCGCCCCATACTGCTGTAACGCGGTCATTACCGGCAGGGTGTCATTTAACTCTGGAAAACCAGCCGTACAATATATATTTAAAACGTTGTGCCGCTTAACGGCAAACAGTTGATCAATACGATTTTGCATAATCCATTTTATTTATTCATGTGACGGATATAGGTATCCAGATCTTTATCACCGCGGCCGGAAAGGCATACCACTACTACATCATCTGTATTCAGGGGCAGGTCTTTCAGTTTAGCCAGGGCATGAGCCGATTCCATAGCAGGAATAATTCCTTCCAGCAGGCTCAGTTCATAAGCCGCTGCGAGTGCCTCATCATCGGTAGCCGACAGAAATTGTGCGCGACCCGATTCATATAAATGAGCATGCATCGGTCCGATGCCGGGGTAATCGAGTCCTGCGGAAATGGAATGCGGTTCCACGATTTGTCCGTCGTTGGTTTGCATCAGTAATGTTTTACTCGCATGGATAATACCAATGGTACCCAGCTGCGTGGTAGCGGCGGAAAACCCGCTGTGTACGCCCTTTCCGCCAGCTTCTACGGCTACAAGTTTCACTTCTTCCCTGTCAAGGTAGTGGAAGTAGGCGCCGGCTGCATTGCTGCCGCCACCGATACAGGCCAGTACATAGTCAGGATTTTCGCTGCCGGTTTTCTCCAGGAGCTGTTTTTTTATTTCTTCACTGATCACCGACTGGAAACGGGCCACCATATCAGGATATGGATGCGGCCCCGCAGCGGTACCTAAAATATAGTGGGTATTTACCGGGTTATTGATCCAGTCGCGGATTGCTTCGTTGGTAGCATCTTTCAACGTTTTGCTGCCGCTGGTGGCCGGTACTACGGTGGCTCCCAGCATTTTCATACGGGCTACGTTGGGCGCCTGTCTTTCTATGTCGATGCTGCCCATATACACCACGCACTCCATGCCCATGAGTGCACACACGGTAGCTGTAGCCACACCATGCTGACCAGCGCCGGTTTCAGCGATGATGCGGCGTTTGCCCAGTCGTTGCGCCAGCAGGATCTGCCCGATAGTATTGTTTACTTTATGTGCGCCGGTATGATTCAGGTCTTCTCTCTTAAGATAAATTTTCGCTTTATATTTTTCAGACAACCGCTTGGCAAAATATAAAGGGGAAGGCCGTCCTACATAATCCCGCAGCAGGGCTTCAAAGTCCTGCTGAAAAGTAGGATCGCTGAGGATGCTGAGGTATTGGGACTGTAATTCCTGTACGTTGGGATACAGCATCTCAGGGATGTATGCCCCACCAAATCTGCCATAATAGCCATTCTTATCCACCTGATACCTGGAGTTGCCGGTATTAATCGCAATATCCATGACCGTCTATTTTATTATTGATGAATGAATTTGTTTCACAAATTGTTTTACCAGCGGGATGTTTTTCACACCCGGACTGTCTTCAAACTTACTGTTCACATCCGCAGCAAACAACGCCGGCAACTGCATCTCCAATATTTCCGCTGCCTGATCTGCACTAATGCCCCCGCTTAAAAAGAAGGGATGATCAAAAGGATAAGCAGCCAGCAGCTCCCAGTTAAATCTTTCGCCGGTACCGCCATAGCCTTTTACGGACGCGGTATCGAAGAGGAAATAATCCGTTACCGGTATAAAAGGCGCTACTTCGGTTTGCCAGTTAACGTTGTCACCTATACGAAAAGCCTTTACCACCGGAATAAATGTGCGGACAGCAGCGCAAAACTCCGGCGTTTCATCGCCATGCAGTTGCACCAGGTCCAGTGCGTAATCGCTCACGGTACGCTGGATCTGCTCCAGCGGCGCATTTACAAACACCCCTGCTTTCTTGATGCGGGTGGTTTCCCGTACCGATCTTGCATCTATTTTGTTACCGGCAAAACGCGGGGATTTTTCGTAAAAAATAAACCCTGCGTAGTCAACGCTGTTATCTACCAGCGCCTGCAAGTCATTTATCCTGGTAATACCGCAAACTTTAATACGCATAGTGTTATGATTTATGCTGCAGGTCGTTGAGTGTTTGCACAAAATTTTCAAAGGCACGTGCCGGATCTTCCTGTTTCATGAAATGCTCGCCTATCAGGAATCCCTGGAATCCGGCGGCTTTCAGCGTTACAATAGCCGCAGGATCGTTGATACCGCTTTCTGCCACTTTAACTTTATCGGCCGGAATTTTCGGGGCCAGTTCACAGGAGCGGTTAAAGTCTACCTGGAAAGTGATCAGGTCGCGGTTATTCACCCCTACCAGGTGAGTATGTTCAGTTACTTTTTCCAGTTGCGCTTCACTGTGTACTTCCAGCAACACTTCCAGTCCGAGGTTATGTGCAAAAGCTGCCAGGTGTGCTACCTGCGCGGCATCCAGGCATTCGGCGATGAGGAGTATTACATCCGCACCGATCGCCTTAGCTTCCAGTATCTGGTATTCATCTATCACAAAATCTTTCCGCAGAATCGGGATCTGGTTGAAGCTGCGCGCCTGTTGCAGGTCGTCGGATGAACCACCGAAATATTTTTCATCGGTGAGTACCGACAGCCCGGAAGCGCCATAACGGGTATACGCTGTGGTTACCTGTTGCACGGTAACATCACCATTGATCACTCCCTTTGAAGGAGAGCGGCGCTTGAATTCCGCAATGATACCCGTTTTTTCCGGTTGCTGCAGGAAATGGCGGAGCGACAAGGTTTCCCTCGGGAATGCCGGCGACTGCTCCAGGTCCTGTGCGCTGCGCTGCAGCTTGCGGGCAGCTACTTCGATGTGTTTATGAGCAACAATTTCTGCTAAAATATTCTTCATGATAAACTATCTGTACTACGACTGCAAAGCAATCAGTTTTTTGAACGCATTATGTGCACTGCCCGACTCCAGGGATTCTACCGCGGCGGCGAAGCAATCTTCATACGAATTATATTTTCCGAGGCTGTACAAACCCATTGCTGCGTTGGCAAAAACAACGGAGTTCTGTGCCCAGGTACCTTCTCCTTTCAAAATCTTCATAAAGATCTTTGCGGCTTCTTCAGTAGAGTTACCGCCGTAAATATCTTCCTGGTGAACTTTACGTTTGCCCAGCTGTTCCGGGGTCCAGTCCTGTTCACCTTTGTTGGTGATCACTTTAGTATCTGCTGTGAGGGATATTTCATCATATCCGTCGAGGCTGTGAACAATCACAAACTGCTTATCTGTTTGCTGGAACAGGTAGTTGTATACCCGCGCCATTTCCAGGCTGTACACACCGATCAGCTGATGTTTGGCCAGCGCCGGATTCACCAGGGGGCCGAGCATGTTAAAGAACGTACGGATACCCAGCTGGCGACGGATACCTGCTACATGTTTCAACGCCGGGTGGAACAGGGGTGCGTGGAGGAAACAGATACCCGAATCTTCCAGCTCTGTTCTCAGTTTGCCATCGTCGTTCTTGAATTTATACCCCACCAGCTCCATTACATTGGAGGCGCCGCTTACAGAAGATACGCCATAGTTGCCATGCTTGGCTACTTTGGCGCCTGCGCCGGCTACCACAAAGCACGACAAGGTAGAAATATTAAAAGTATTTTTTGCATCCCCGCCAGTACCAACGATATCCAGTACATCGTAACCGTTGAGATTAACCGGTACACAGAGTTCCAGCAAGGCATCACGGAAGCCCAGTAACTCATCGATGGTGATGCTGCGCATCAGATATACGGTCATGAAAGCAGCCAGTTCGCTTTCATTGAACATGCCTTTGGAAATGCTGATCAGGATGTCTTTGGCAGCTTCGCGGCTGAAAGTTTTATGTTCAAAAAGGTAGTTAAGAATCTTTTTCATTTTTGGAAGAATTTTGCTGATTGGGTGTTCGATAATGTTAAAACGGGCGTCCTGTTGTTCTTACAGGCTTAACCAGTTTCTTACAATCTTTTCTCCCTGCGGGGTAAGCACACTTTCCGGGTGAAACTGTACGCCACTCACATCATACTTGTTATGTTGTACCGCCATGATAAAACCATCTTCATCTTTGGCGGTGATCACCAGTTCCGCAGGCAGGGTAGATTCGTCGATTACCCAGGAGTGGTAACGGCCAGCGAGTATTTGTCGTGGTAAACCGTTAAACAGCCGTCCATCTTCTTTAATAATATTCACATTGGTAGCTACGCCGTGGTATACTTCTTTCAGGTTGGTAAGAGAAGCGCCAAAAGCCTGTCCTATGGCCTGCTGACCTAAACATACCCCAAAAATGGATTTGGTGGGTGCATATTCTTTGATCAGCGGCAGTAACAATCCAGCTTCTTCCGGAATACCGGGGCCGGGCGATAAAATGATTTTATCGTAGTCGTTTACTTTTTCCAGTGGAATTTCATCATTGCGTACCACGGTTACTTTACCGTTGATGATTTTTTCCACGAGATGAACGAGGTTATATGTAAATGAATCGTAGTTATCGAAAACGAGGATGTTCATACTAAATTTTTTGTGCCAGCAGAATGGCTTGTTTTAACGCATTGAGTTTGTTGTTCACTTCCTCCAGTTCCGAAGAAGCTACCGATTTGGCTACCACACCGGCGCCGGCCTGATAGTACAGGGTATTCATTTTACTGAGTATGGAGCGGATCATGATGGCGTGGTTGAAGTTGCCGTTGAAACCAACAGCGCCGATGCAACCGCCGTAGAAGCCACGCGCAGTGGGTTCATACTGATCAATGATTTCCATAGCGCGGTATTTTGGTGCGCCGGACAGCGTACCTGCCGGGAAGGAGGAAGCCAGGAGGGTGAAGGGATTCAGCTTTGGATCTACCTTTCCGGTTACTTCGCTTACCAGGTGAATTACGTGGGAATAGAAATGTACCTGTCTGTAAGAAGCTACTTCCACTTCTGTGGCATTTCTGCTGAGGTCATTTCTTGCCAGGTCCACCAGCATCACGTGTTCCGCGTTTTCCTTCGGATCTTCCAGCAGTTTATTCGCCAGCAGTTTATCCTGTTCATCATCCCCGGTACGGCGGAAAGTACCAGCAATGGGGTGAATAGTGGCTTTGCCATCTGTAATCACGATCTGTGCTTCCGGTGAGGAACCCATTAATTTGTAATCGCCGTAATCGAAGAAGAAGAGATAAGGAGAGGGGTTGATGGAGCGGAGGGCGCGGTAAACGTTGAATTCGTCGCCTTTGAAGGATTGCTGGAAAGCTCTGGAAAGTACTACCTGGAAAACGTCTCCGCGGAAGCAGTGTTGTTTGCCTTGTTCTACCATCTGCATATATTCCGCGTCCGTCATATTGCTTTCCTCTTCTCCGGTAGTGGCAAACGGATACCCGGGGGAATCTTTGTGCCGGATAAGCGACTCCAGTAGTTCAAACTCACTGTCGATGCCCTCTACCTGGTTTTCACAAAGATAAAGTTCATCTTTAAAGTGATTGATCGCTATTACATATTGATAGTAGCGGTAACGCATCAGCGGGATGGTGTTACCAGCCTGTTGTTTCTTCTTATTAAATTCAATGGTTTCAAAGAACTGTACGGCATCAAAAGTAGTATAGCCGAAAAGGCTCTGCGCCATTGGTACCGGGTGTTTGCCGGTGAAAGAATAGTTGCCCAGAAACTTCTCCATTTCATCCAGTACCTGCTGCTTATTCTTCAGCTCTTTCTTTTCCACAGGCAGGTTCGGATATTTAAACTCGAAGTGCGACGTGGAAGTTACTTCGATACCTGCAATAGGCTTCACACAAATAAAGGAATAACTGTTGTCGCTGGCCCTGTAGTCAGTGCTTTCAAGGAGGATAGAACCCGGGAATTTATCGCGCAGCCGCAGATATATTCCCACTGGCGTGAAAATGTCTGCCAGCATCTGTTTGGATCTCGTTTTTACTTGGATGGTACGCATGATGTATTGGGTGAAGTATTTGTTTTATTTGAAAAAGGGAAGGGCTGAAAAAGCGGAAGGCCCGCTGTGTAACAGCGGGCCTTCCAAATATATTTCTAAACGAAACATGGCACTGTAACACAGATCAGGAATTGATTCCGTGCCACCACCAATGTTTGTTTGTAATGATATTTTGCATAGCGAGAACAAAAATGAAACATTTTTTTAGAAAATGCAAATTTTTTTTGTGGTGGCATCTTCGCTGTCCTACAATACCCCTTTGGTAGAAGGCAGCTGCATATTGGCCGGATTCCGCTTTACCGCCATTTTGATGGACTTGGCAAAGGTTTTAAAGATAGCTTCTATCTTATGATGCTCATTTTCACCTTCTGCCTTAATGTTCAGGTTTGCTTTGGCGCCATCTGAGAAGGATTTGAAGAAATGATAGAACATCTCGGTTGGCATCTCCCCTATCTTTTCCCTTTTAAACTCCGCATCCCATACCAGCCAGTTACGACCGCCAAAGTCAATACCCACCTGGGCCAGGCAATCATCCATCGGCAGGCAGAAACCGTATCTTTCGATACCACGTTTATCACCCAAACCTTTGGCAATGGCTTCTCCCAGTGCAATACCGGTATCTTCTATGGTGTGGTGCTCATCGATATGCAGGTCGCCTTTAGCCGTAATCTTCAGGTCTATAGCGCCATGACGGGCAATCTGGTCGAGCATATGATCAAAGAAACCCAACCCGGTATGAATATCCGCTTTACCGGTACCATCCAGGTTCAGTTCTATATTGATATCTGTTTCATTGGTTTTACGTACATGCGTTACCGTTCTTAATCCCAGCTTCAGGAACTCATAGATCCGGTTCCAGTCGGTGGTTTCAAGGGCAATCACGGATTGCAGGGCGGCCGTGTTATCGCTGATTTCTGCGCTGCCCAAACCGGAGCCTTCATTGATCCAGATAGCTTTTGCGCCCAGGTTCTTTGCCAGTTCCACATCGGTGATACGATCGCCGATCACGAAAGAGTTGGCCAGATCATAGCTGCCATCCAGGTATTTAGTGAGCATACCGGTGCGGGGCTTGCGGGTAGGCGCATTATCAGCCGGAAAAGAGCGGTCAATAAACACCTCATCAAACTTGATCCCTTCGTTCTCAAGCGCTTTCATGATCATGTTCTGCGCAGGCCAGAAGGTATCTTCCGGGAAAGAGGCAGTGCCCAAACCATCCTGGTTGGTAACCATTGCCAGCTCATAGTCCAGCTCAGCGGCGATCCGCGCCATATTCACAAATACTTTGGGATAAAACTCTATTTTGTCCAGGCTATCGATCTGGTAAGTTGGCGGCACTTCCTTAATCAGGGTACCATCGCGGTCTATAAAGAGCACTCGTTTCATGCAGATGCTGTTGTGGCTGTTTTCAGGTTAAAAGATTTCAATACTTCCAGCAGGCGCAGGTTCTCAGCCGGCGTGCCTATGGTGATCCGCAGGCAACCCATACACAGCTCTACTTTGGAACGGTCACGTACTACAATTCCCTGTTCAATAAGGTAGTTGTAGATGCCTTTCGCATCGGTGGTTTTCACCAGGATAAAGCTGGCGTCGCTGGGATAAATGTGCAGTACTTCCGGCAGCTGAAGCAGCGCGCCGGAGAGCAGGTCGCGTTCTATCACTATTTCACGGATCCATTCATTTACCTGGCTTACGTTTTCCAATGCCTGGAGCGCCAGCTCATTGGTGGCCTGGCTGATATTATACGGAGGTTTCACCTTGTTAAAGGTGTTCACAATATCTTCACTGGCAAAAGCCATCCCGATACGGAGTCCGGCCAGTCCCCATGCCTTCGACAGCGTTTGCATCACCACGAGGTTGGGATATTCGGTGAGTTCCTGTATAAAGGTTTTCTGACGGGAGAAATTGATATAAGCTTCATCTATCACTACAATACCATCAAAATTATTCAACAGCAGTTCAATATCCGAACGGTTAATAGAATTACCGGTAGGGTTATTGGGAGAACAGATGAAGATGAGCTTTGTATTGGCATCTATGGCCTGTTGCAGCGCGGGAATGTCCAGCTGGAAATCTTCTGTCAGCGTTACCTTGCGGATAACAGCATCGTTGATGTGCGCGCTTACTTCATACATGCCATAGGTAGGCGGACAAAGAATTACATTATCCACACCCGGATTTACGAATGAGCGGTAAAGCACGTCTATGGCTTCGTCGCTGCCGTGACCAATAAAAATATTCTGCGGGGGCACGCCTTTGATATCGGCAATTTTGTATTTGAGCTGCCATTGCATCGGATCAGGATAGCGGTTATAATTCACCGGCAACGGAGATCCGAAATTATTCTCATTCGCATCCAGGAAAATGGATGCTTCTCCTTTGAACTCATCTCTGGCAGTAGAATAAGGCACCAGTTTTTTTATGTTTTCCCTTACCAGGGTATCGAGATTAAACATATCGCATTAATTAATCTGTTATTAGTGAGCCGGTGTATTCCAGCTGTTTTAATCTTACGGTAACGGCGTTTTTATGCGCCTCCAGTCCCTCTGCCGCTGCCATTGCTTCTATGGTAGAACCAATATTCTGCAGCCCTTCGGGAGATATCTGCTGAAAAGTAATCTTTTTTACGAAGCTATCCAGCGAAACACCGCTATAAGCCCTGGCATAGCCATTCGTAGGCAGCGTGTGATTGGTGCCGGAAGCATAGTCGCCGGCGCTTTCCGGGGTGTAGTTGCCCATGAAAACGGACCCGGCATCTGTTACTTTATCTGCCAGGTTCTCTGCACCTTCACAGGCCAGGATCAGGTGTTCCGGTGCATAGATGTTCAGCAGATCAATGGCAGTATCCATATCCTTTACCAGGATCATCTTGCTGTTTTCCAGTGCTGCGGTGGCAATGCCTTTGCGGGGAAGTGCATCCAGCTGGGTGTTCAGGGCATTGGTCACGTTAGTGAGTACTTTCTCACTCGTGGTTACCAATACTACCTGGCTGTCGGGGCCATGCTCTGCCTGCGACAGTAAGTCGGCCGCCACAAAAGCCGGCACACAGCTATCATCCGCCAGCACAGCCACTTCAGAAGGACCAGCCGGCATATCGATGGCTACGCCGCTTTTATTTACCAGTTGTTTTGCACAGGTAACATACTGGTTGCCCGGACCAAAGATTTTATATACCTGCGGCACGCTTTCCGTACCGTAAGCCATAGCGCCAATGGCCTGTACACCACCGATAGTAAATACTTTCTCAATCCCTGTCAGTTGCGCGGTGTACAATATCGCCGGATGCAGGGAAGGCGTGCAAAGCACTATCTCCTTACAACCAGCTATCATGGCTGGTATTCCCAGCATCAGGATAGTGGAAAACAGCGGTGCGGAGCCCCCGGGGATATATAAGCCTACCTTTTGTATGGCTACTGATTTACGCCAGCATTGTACGCCGGGCATGGTTTCAATTACCTGTACCTTTTCCTGCTGTGCGCGGTGAAAGGTTGTAATATTTTTTGCGGCCTGCTGGATAGCCGCTTTCAGTGCGGGTTCCAGGGTAGCTTCTGCAGCTGCAAAAGCGGCGGATGGTACCTGTAAATTGTCCAGCGTTACTTTATCAAATTCAGCTGCAAATTTTCTGACAGCAGCGTCTCCGCCGGTACGTACTTCCTGGAGGATATCGTTCACTTTCTTTTCGAGCGTGGAAGTATCCATTACAGGTCTTTGCAGCAGCGTATTCCAGGAATTTTTATCGGGAAATCTGGTTATTTGCATCGTTTACTCAGTTTATCAGATCACCATTTTTTCGATGGGCACTACCAGGATACCTTGTGCACCGGCCTCTTTCAGGCTTTCGATGATATCCCAGAAATCATTTTCATTCAGCACTGAATGAACAGAGCTCCAGCCAGCTTCTGCCAAAGGCAGTACTGTAGGGCTTTTCATGCCCGGCAGCAGACCAATAATTTCATTCAGTTTATCATTGGGCGCATTGAGCAGGATGTACTTGTTATTTTTTGCTTTCCTTACTGCCTGGATGCGGAATAAAAGTTTGTCCAGTAACAGCTGTTGTTCCGGCTTCAGGCTGTGGCAGGCTGCCAGCACGGCTTCCGACTTCAGCACCGTTTCCACTTCTTTCAAACCATTCATAAACAGGGTAGATCCGCTGCTCACCAGGTCGCAGATGGCATCCGCCAAACCTATACCGGGCGCTATTTCCACGGAGCCGCTGATTTCATGGATCTCTGCGGTGATACCGTTTTGTTGCAGAAAATCTTCCACTATCACCGGGTAACTGGTAGCAATACGTTTATTCTGCAGGTCTTTCACAGAAGTATAATCCACTGATTTCTCCACTGCCATTGATAAGCGGCATTTGCCAAAGCCCAGTTTCTGAACAATATTTACCTGCTTTTGTTTTTCCAGCACTACATTTTCTCCTACAATTCCTATATCTGCCACACCATCTTCAATGTATTGCGGAATATCATCATCGCGCAGGAAAAACACTTCCAGCGGGAAGTTGGTGGCTTCTGTCTTCAGCTTATTAACACCATTGTTGATGTCGATGCCGCACTCCTTCAAAAGCTTGATGGAATCGTCGTGCAGGCGGCCAGATTTCTGGATTGCAATTTTCAGTTTCATCCCTGATAAAATAAAAAAAGGGGCTTACCTCTGCGGTAAGCCCCTGTTGATGATGTAATATGGTGATATACACAAATCATCCCCTGCCTACCCTTGTGGTAAGATATGATGGTGGTGATGTGTATGTTTGTTTGTAATCATAATTTCAGGTGCAAAAATAGGAAGTAAAATGAAATAACAAAGGTTTTTTTTGGAATTAACCGGAAATTTAAATATAAGCGCTTATATATAACCACTGGTATAAATGGTTGTTTCCCATACTCCTTTCGTAAGTAATTCCACCTTTATTTCGCCAGCCTGCTTTGCAGTTCAGGTACTACATTTTCGAAGGTACGCAACAGCCGGTCCCAGTTGCGGAATGACTCATCAGAACTGGCAGAAACACCTGGAGGGGCTATTTCGCTGACCAGCTTCGCCTTGTAGGTAAGCGGATCTGTGTTTCCTGTTTTGATAATAAGACGGGTACGGATAGTAGCTGCTTTAAAAGATTTTACCACCCAGGCAGTACACATGTATCCCGTAGCTTTATCAGTAACCGCAATCACATCAAAATAACCGGTAATGATCCGGTTGATCAGCTTCCAGGAATTTTCTTCATCATGACTGGTCCGCACGTCGATATCCTGGTTAGCGAGATTGGTTACCATTGAATTTTCGTAAGCATCATCTTTCTCCAGTTTAATATAATCCGTGGAAGGTAATGTGTGCTTTCCGTCGTTAATGTAGTTCCTTTCCTGTGTAATGAAACCTACTTTTTCCACGCGGATATTCACCTGTGCATACGCGGCTACTTTAATTTCTGTAGAGGTGTTATTGACCAGTTTTCCATCTACATAGATCCGTGCATCATTTTCGGTATTGATGACAATCTTTTTGGATTTAACTTTTGCAGACAGCTCATTAGGTACAAAGAAGGTGAAAGCTGCCAGGCAGCAGAACAGGAGTGCTTTGATTTGAATGCCCATAAGAAATAAGGATTATCTGAGGTTTACAATATTATCGCCGCGTAAAATTTAACGGCGCATGAATTTATTGATGGGATATAGGGAGAGTGTAGAAAAAAAATCCGGATGCGATGAATAACAAGTGATTAACAAATACATAAACCGCCAATAATTGCTAATTATTGAACTAGATATGTTCCCTTCTCCCCTCCTTAAAAAAATCTTACTGCGCCTGTTTTAGCAGCCGGAATTCACAGCACACTGATCTCCTGTCACTTACTTTTCACCCGCTGCAGTTGCAGTTTTCCACTTTTGCAAACGATGTGTTAATGGATTTTATAAACTAATAATTTTAGCTTTATTTTGCTAATAATATTAGTATTCACAAAAACGATAGTCATATGCAAGTATTGAAACCGAGTGACCCGCACATCACCCTGCCATTCTTTAATACCAGTGTCCCCGCGGGGTTTCCAACACCTGCCCTGGATTACGAGGAAGAACAGATTGATCTCTCCCGTATCCTGCAGCCAAATCCCACTACCTCCTTCATTATCAGGGTAAAAGGCGATAGCATGACAGATGCCAGCATCCCCGACGGTTGCATGGCCGTTGTAGACCGCTCCATCCGCCCGTCTACAGGAGATATTGTGGTGGCGGCGCTCAATGGGGAATATACCGTAAAACGCCTCGTAAAGGCAGGCCGCAGCTGGGTACTGCACCCCGAAAATGCTTTTTATAAACCCATTGTTATCACTGAAGATGCCGACTTCCAGGTGTGGGGCGTGGTAACCGCGGTGATTGTAGATATGCGTAAATAGCGCACCGGAACAGATACAGAAATAAAAGTACCTTTATCAGCTATAACATCCCGACAGATCAATATGTGTTACGATATCGCTTTTACCTCCAGCATAGAGAGCATTTTCAAATACCTGCCGCGACTGAAACCCGGCGGCAAACTGGATATCCACTTCGATCCCACCTGGCACAAGATCGGGATGTCTTACCCGCAATGGCCGGTGGTAACCAACAACAACGGATTCAAACTGGAAAAATATACCTGGGGCCCCGTGCCTAAAATGCTGGATACCCTGGAAAAAGTAAAACGCCAGCGACAACTTTTCCTGAATGCCCGCAGCGAAAAAGTTCTTGAAAATGGTACGATGTGGAATGCTATCCGGCATCAGCGTTGCCTGGTTCCTGCCAGCGGCTTCTTTGAATACCGGCATATTCCCGGATGGAAAAACAAAGTGGCCTACTATATTAAACCAAAAGAACAGGAACTCTTTTTCATAGCGGGACTATGGGCAATGTCTAACTCCTGGGATGTGGATAAACCCGCACGCATACCCGCCTTCTCACTGCTAACCCGCGCTGCCAACCCACTGATGGCACAAATCCATAACGGCGGCGAAAACGCCGGCAGAATGCCCATGATGCTTACGACTGAACTCGCAGAACAATGGCTGCAACCAGATCTAACAGATACGGATATACGATCTATCATACAGTATGAACTGCCCGCAACACAACTGGAATGCTGGCCGGTGAATTCTGTCAGAAAAGTAAAGCCCGACGACGCAACAGTAATAACCCCGGCAGCCTATGAAAATTTACCTGCCCTGCAGGTGTAAATAATTTTCACCGATGAAAGACACTGTTATCCCTTTCTTCAAACCGGCTACCACCGGTGGCATTTATATACAGGAAATTGGCGTAATCAACCATCACGAAGATGCATACCTGTTATTCCTCCTACGCAGAGGCCATTGCAGCCTGGAAATAAACGGGCAGCCGCTTCATATCACTACGCCTTCCTTCGCCTTTGTTCATCCTGGCCAGGTGCATGTATTAAAAGAAGTCGAAGACCTGCAGGGATGGCTTATTTCGGCCGAAGCCTTCCTTATCCCATCCGCGTGCATCAACCTGTTTAAAAGTTTACCCGTAAGCCGGCAATGCCAGCCGCTGGATGCAGCTTCACTGCATATGCCGGAACAGCTCTGCCAGCTGCTGTTGCAGCAGTTCCGTCAACCCTCTCTTTTTTATAACAACATTCTCCATAGTTTACTCGAAACATTGTTCCATACAGCAGCAGCATGTTATCCTGCGTGTAATACGCCAGCCGTTGCGCAAACCGAACCGGAAAAGATCACCAATCGCTTTAAAGAAGTGCTGGCCGACAAAGGCCGCTCCATGCCCGCACCGGAAAGCATGGCACGCGAACTAAACATAAGTGCCGACTACCTCAGCTACTGCGTTCATACCGCCACCGGGGTTCCCTTATCTCACTGGATTGCGGATAGCGTTTTAACCGAAGCCAAAAGAATACTCTATTATACAGACCTCCATATACGGGAAATTGCCTATGAACTGGGATTTGAAGACCATACCCATTTTTCCCGCTTCTTTATGAAACATACCGGCACTACCCCGCTCCTGTTCAGAAATAAATTCAGACCATCTTAAACGCCACAAAAAAAGCGGGCGCCCCTCTCACAAGGCACCCGCTTATTATTGCTACGTTTTCAATGCTTTATTTAGTGATCACACCCGCCGGCACTTTGCCATCGGTATTATCCAGCGATAGCCCAAGCAGTTGCGCTACCAGCGGCGCCACATCTGTTACGTTCATTTCTTTCACATGAGCACCTGTCACTATCCCGGCTCCGGAGGCCACAAAGCCGGTTTGTATCTGCTTAAAATCCGGGAAATAACCATGCGTTCCTCCTTTGGCAGCCCGTACCAGCTCCCCGGTAGATGCGCCGCCAATGGTTACGCCATCAGATGCGGAAATAGCTAGGGTAGCGTGTGGATCAGCACCCACTGCATCGAGCTGTTTGCGGGTAATAACCCGGAATAGCTGCTGCTGCGCAGCCGGCAGCCCTTTCAGCAATGCCAGTACTTTCTGCTGTGTAGCCACATCCTTCGGATCTTTCAGATGCAGGAAAGCCGCTCCGCCGGAAGAATGGAACTGTGCTTTCCAGTCGCCCGTTTTGATATTATTCAGCAATCCGTTTTGCGCCAGCAATACATTCGGGGAAAAGTTTTTGCTGATATTTACAAAACCATGATCACCGGTAACAATGATGGCGGTATTTTCGTATATCCCTGCACGTTTGAGCGATTCTATAATGGTACCCAATGCCCTGTCGGCGCCGGCTACCGCCTTTCTCACCAACAGTCCGTCGCGGCCCTGTTCATGTTCGTAGTGATCCGTGCAGGCCAGGTGCAACGTAGTAAAAGCAGGCTTATAGGTAGCAATCAGGTAGGCCGACATGCGCGCCACATTTTCATCCAGGATCAGTTCTTCATCTTCCATCGTGAAATCCTTTTCACCCAGTTTACCGGTGGCATGCTCCTGTACTTCCTGCCACAACGAAACCGGATTGGTTACGGTGGCCATCAGCTCCCGTCTGTCCTTCTTACCAACGGACCATACATCCGGTATGTTGTAATCGATCGGTGCGCCTACGGATACCGGCCAGATTACATTGGCCGATTTCTTACCGGCTTTATGCACAGCGTCGAACAGCGTGGGCGTTTTGATACTATCGTAATAAAAATACCAGATCCCGCTGGCGCCATTGGGTTCAAAAGGCGTGTTATAGTAAATACCATGCCTGGCCGGCGTAACACCAGTGATCAGCGACGTATGATTAGGATAGGTAACAGTAGGAAATACACTGTTTACCCCATCTGCATAGGCGCCGCTGTCTTTCATTGCCCGCAGGTTCACCATACCCCAGGAGGCATCGGTGTAAAACTCAGGCCGGAAGCCATCAATGGTAATCAGCACCACGTGTGAAGCGCGCTGTGCATAAGATGTGAATCCTATCATCAGCAACAGTGCTATACCGGTAATCTTCTTCATACTATTTTTATTTTACTTTATTTCCATTCAGGATTCTGCACCAGCTTAGGGTTCAACACCAGCTCATTATACGGTATCGGGTAAACGTACTTATAATTTGCCCACTGACGTTCAATATTGCTCAGCCAGATCAGGTTACCGCTGTTACCGGCAGATAATTTGGTCTGGTCGTCATCAATCAGGAAGTAGTATACACCCGGCACTTTAGTGGCCGGCGTTTTCTTTACAAAGGATACATCGGGCTTTCCATCTTCATTTAAATCCATCAGGGCATCCATAGCAGGCACATATAAGCCAATATATGGCTTCAAAAGTAAAGGACCAAGTCCCCAGCGCACCAGGTCATAAAAACGGAACCCTTCCAGGATCAGCTCAATCCCTCTTTCACGGCGTACTTCCAGCAACACGGCGTCTGTTACGTTTGCGTTAACATTCGGGAGTGCTGTTTTATCCTTGAAATAATCAATGAGATAAGGATCGGCTGTTACCGGCATCTCGGTATTCTTCAAACCTGCGCGGGTTCTCAGTAATTTGATGGTGCTATTCCAATCGTCTGCGGTGAAACTGTTCAACTCGGCCTTTGCTTCCGCTTTATTCAGCAATACTTCTGCATAACGGATAATAGGAACAGAGTTATTATTCTCTGCCACACCATCGGTAGCTTTTGAATCCATCGTAAACTTCAGCGGCTGATAACCGGTATAGGTATACGTAAAATCAGGCGGCGCAATTTGTCCTTCGCGGCTGTATTTCCCCATACGGATAGTTTGTTGCAAACGCAGATCCCGGTTCTTTACTTCTTCATTGAAAGGCAGGTTATCATAACCAGCTTTGTCTGTAAAGCGGCTGCCATCAATGTTCAGGTAGGTATCAGTAAATGTTTTAACAAGACTGATCCTGTTGCCGTAAGTGGCGCTGGTAAAAAACCAGTTGGCATCATTGAATACGCGCAAGCTTTTATTACACACATACGCCAGGATCACTTCATTCACATTCGGCGTTTCATTAATGAACAGGTTGCGGTAGCTCATAGTAGCGTCGCTGCCGGTGTTCAGCGTATACAGTCCGCTCTTTATTACTTCGTCGGCGGCACTCACCGCGGCGTTCAGCCAGTTGTCGTAACCCGGTGTCTGCGTTCCCGGACGATGCTTACGGTACGTGCCTTCAAATAAACATACGCGCGACTTATACGCCAGCGCCACCCAACGCGTGATCTGCGAACAGGTGTTATCTTTTTTGTTACGGATATTGGCACACGCAAAATCAAGATCAGCCAGTACGCTGTCCATTACCATCGTGCGCGGATCGCGGCCTTTATACAACTCCGGATCTTCGATGGTCATGGTTTTACTATACCAGGGCACATCACCAAAACGCTTCACCTTTTCAAAGTAAAACATGGCACGGAAAAAACGGGCAATACCGGCATAGTGATTTTTAGCTTCGTCAGGAATTTTCGCCTGGCTGTAATGCTCCAGGAAATAATTGATATTACGCAGGTCGCTCCAGCTCCAGCCACTACTCTGCGTAGCCGAGTAAGCATCGCGCTGAATGAACGTATTCACATCTTTCCCCGCCATATAATCGCTCATCACATCTCCCCTGATAATTGCATTTCCATCAGGTAATATTTTATAGAAAGAAGTAGTATACAGCTGCAGATCCTGCTCTGTATTAAACGCATTGTCAGGATCCAGTTTATCAAATGGCTTCAGGTCGAGATCCTTCTTACAGGACATCATCGCCAGGATCAATAACAGGTAAATACTATTTTTCATCTTCATAAACATTAGTCGTTAAAAAGTTACACTTAAACCAACGGTATATGTTTTCAACATCGGATACGACATACCATTACCCGCACCAATGCCCGCGGCATTGTTATTCAACTCAGGATCGGAACCTTCAATAACTTCCGGATCCAGCGTTTTCATTATGCGGTACAACGGCGACCATGTCCACAGGTTCTGACCCGTGAAGAACACCCTGGCATTCTTCATCTTAATCCTTGAAATCCATTCCTGCGGCAGGTTGTAGCCAACTGTCAGGTTCTTTAAACGGATGTAAGCCACGTTCTGCACATACTTTGATTGCTGCACAACCAGCTCTGCATTGGAGTTGAGCGCAGTGTACCCGCGGAAGCGCGGGAAATACGCATCCGGATTGGTTTCCGACCAGCGGTTATCCATGATCTCCTGTGGCATCCAGCTATAAGGGCGGTTGTATTGTCCCCAGAAAAGAGAGGCATCTGTACCCGGCCACCAGTCGCGCTTACCAATACCCTGGAAGAAAAAGTTTACAAAGAAATTATTCCAGTTGGCGTTACCCGTAATCCCAAAAGCATAACGGGGTTCGGTATTGCCAATCACCTGCTGATCGCCCGGCTTGTATACCGTGCCCTCGCCCTGGTCTATCTTCTTGTTTCCATCAAGATCTTTAAAACGGATATCTCCGGGCAACAACTTATTGGCATTAGACACGCGGATAAACGACTGGTCAACGTCATACTTATTAATTTCATCCTGGCTCTGGAAATAACCATCATTTACAAAACCCCACATATCACCTACGCGCATGCCTTCATAATAAGTGTTGATCAGCTTACTGGGATTGTTGAAACGGGTGATGTATGATTTATAATCAGATAACACCATACCAAATGAATAACTGAAAGGCTTGCTGCCGGCTTTAAACTGATCCGACCAGTTCACCGATAATTCCCAGCCCTTTGTTTGCAGATCGGCATAGTTCCCTTTTGGCACACTGGCGCCAAACACAGCAGGAACCGGCAATCCCACGGTAAACATATTGGTAGTATTGCGGGTGTACTTATCAAAGGAAACTTTCAAACGGCTGCTCAGCAACGATACATCTATACCACCATTCAGCGTAGTGGATTTTTCCCAGGTAAGACCATTAGGTATCACATTGGGCTGCTGCGTATAATCCGGTATCACACCGTTGATAGCCATCTGTAGTTTGGTCACCGACATGGTTTGCAGGAACTGGTAAGGATTCACATTACCATTACCCAATGCGCCATATGAAGCTCTCAATTTTAAATCGCTCACTGCCTTCGGGGATACATTCCAGAACTTCTCTTTCGATACACGCCACCCGGCAGAAGCAGAAGGAAAGAAGCCAAACTGCTGTGATTCCGGGAACTTGGAAGAACCATCGTAACGGCCATTTACTTCGAGCAGGTAACGCTCATCGTAGTTATAGTTAAGGCGGAAGAAGCCGCCGAGCGTACGCCATTCATAGCCACCACCTGTGAGCACATAGTTCAACCCATTCATCAGCGAGAAATCGGGCATATTGGGATTAATCAATCCGTCGTGCTGATAATACCGCGATTTAAACAGGGTGTTCTCATAGTTGTATCCAACCAGTAACTTAAAGGTATTTTTCGCCACGCGTTGTTCATAATCCGCATAGAGGTTCATACCGGTATAGGTAGTCCGGTCGTTTTCTTCATTCATCTTGCTTTCACCCCGGGTCAGTGTCTGACCGGGTGTTTTGCTGTAAGGCACCGGTGTATACAAACGTGTTTCCACACTGGAAGTATAAGCATAGGTGAAGTCGCCGTTCACATGCAGTTTATCATGCAGGAAAGACGTGGTAAAGCGCGACGTATTTCTCAGCATCAGCTGTGTTTGATCGGAATAGTTATTCCCCGTTAAGAAACTACCAAATACAATAGCGGCGTTTTCAGTGAGGGAGCCATCCGGGTTTTTCAGCATGGCAACAGGAAATGCTTCATCCGAAATCCTTCTCCATACCGGCGTATTGCTGGGGTGGTTGAGGATGGGGAAGAAATAAGTGCGTTGGGAGAAGTCGAAATTATTTTCCAGCTTGAGCCAGTCGAACGGCCTTACCGCTCCTTTTGCCCGCACATTATACATCTTGAATTTATCGGGGTTGTACCGGAAGATACCGTTCTGCGACATATACCTGCCGGAGAGATAATATTCCGATTTGGCATTGCCACCGGAAGCGGACAATGTTTGTTCTGTACCGGGGTTCCGGTCTGCATACAGTTCTTTGAACCAATCGGTATTACCGTAATAAACATAGTTGCCCGTAGTGGGATCGATGTCTGTTTTTGGCAGGGAAGGATCATCGTTCCTGCGTTTCAGCTCGTCGAGGTAATCCAGTGAAAAAGGGAATACGCTGTTGGCTTTGGCGGGGTGCGACTTATAATCGTTCCAAGCATAATAGGCTTCATCAAAATTTTTGGCCCATTCGTACCCATTAGTAACAAACTGTGGTTTAACAGTGCGGTCGTTCAGTGAGTAGTTACTGGAGTAAGTAAGCTGCGTACTATTTTTAGCAGGATTTTTTGTGGTGATGAGTACCACGCCGAAACTACCGCGTGCGCCGTAAATAGCGGCAGAAGCCGCATCCTTCAATACGGTTACACTTTCAATATCGTTGGGGTTTAATAAATTGGGATCGCCGGGAACGCCATCTATAAGTACCAGTGCGCTACCACCTGCACCAATGGAGGTGGTACCTCTTACATTATAGGTAGCGCCGCGGATGGGCTTACCATCTGTGATGCGGATATTAAGATTTGGTAACACGCCCTGCAACCCTTTGGTGGCGCTGGTCATGGGCCTGTTCTCAAATACCTCTTTTCCTACCTGGTCTACCGCTCCGGTGAGATTAATCTTCTTTTGGGTACCATAACCAACTACTACTATTTCGCTGAGCGCAGCCGAAGATTCTTTCATCACCACGTAAATAGATTGCTCTTTCTGCGGATCGAGATTGTTTTTGGTAATCACCTGTGTAACATATCCCACATAAGCGATCGTAAATACAAACGGACCTTGCAGATGCGAGTTATCAAAAGTAAATACGCCCTTTGCATCTGTGATGGCAAAGCTTTTCAGGCTATCGGGGCCGCTTTTCAGCTGTACAGAAGCGCCCGGTACGGCCTGTCCTTTTTCGTCTTCAATTAAGCCTTTGATCCATGTTTTCTTTTGTGCCTGTGCCGGCAGCAGGTTGATAAAAGCCATCAGGAGCAGCAGGCTGATAAATTTACAGCCATGCAGGAACCTGTTGGAGTGGTTCAGGGGCAAAGCTCCGCCCTTCACTAGCAGGTAGCGATGTGTCATAATGCGCAAATGTTTAGTTAGTGATTCTTTTCTATACGGTAACCTGTATTTGTTGATGTAATTTTCAAATCGTGCAGCATCGCAATACGATGCAGCACCTGTAACAGTGAATCGGTATCCCGGATTACCCCGGAGAAGGCGATATTATTAAAGGCAGCCGCCTTGAGCTGAATGTTCACATGATATCCCCTGGCAATAGTGTCGAATACATTGGATAACGGCGCCTGGTCGAATGTAGCGGTAAATCCACGTAAGGAGCCAAAGTCGATCTTCGGCGTAACAAGTGTTTTCTCCGGAGTTGGCTGCAAGCGTGCAATTCCCGTAGCAGCATTACAAACCAGCGACTGGCCCGGTGTGAGATAGCGCACCTGTGTATTGGTCTTCACCATTACTTTACCTGTATGGAGAATTACGTTTACTTCCTTTTGTTTACTGGAGATAGTAAAGCTGGTCCCCAACGCGGTGGTGGACACGCCCTCGCTCCATACTGTAAAGGGTTTGGGCGCGTTCGCTGCTACGTTAAAATACCCTTTACCACGCAGCAACACTACCCTGTTTTTTGTACCAAACGGAGCCACAAAGCGGATTTCCGCATCCTTATATAATATTACCTGTGAGCCGTCCGGCAAATGAAGGATCTGCTGTTTGCCGGAAGTATTGGCGATGGCGGTCGTGTCGGGCTGCAGCACTTCCTGTTTGACTGCTACTTTTCGTGCAGGCGGCAGCGTAGTATTAAACATCCACAACGCACCGGCGGCTATTACTACGGCAGCGGCAACAGCGGCGGCACGGCGCAGGTACACCACCCGGCGCTTTTCCCTGATACGGGTGGCTATTACGGCATACATCTCACTTCTTTCTGCAGAAGTAAAGGCATTTATCTCCGGCACTTGCTGTTGCTCATACCAATGATCGTACTCTGCCTGCTCCGCTTCCGTAGCGGTTCCGTTCAGGTATCTGTCCAGTAAATATTGCAGGCGCGATGGCGTCATCAGTATGGGTGTTTGTAATACTTATCACCTGAACGGACATTTACCCCCACTCCTTTTTCCCAAAAAAGAACGAATTCATATTTAGTTAACATTGGAAGAAGTTGTTTACCATAAGTTAACATGGAAACTTTACCCCAGTAGATATCTTTGCAGGCAAAACTGAACGCTTATCTGCTCCGCTGGTCAACATACATGTGATAATTTATGGCAACAAGCCAGGAGTGGCGATACCAAAGCCTTTGAGCTATTATACCGGGCCACCGTTATTTCTCTCAGCAACCAGGCATTCCGTATTCTGAAAGACCGGGAACAGGTAAAAGATATTATACAGGATATTTTTACGAGTTTATATCTCAGGAGAGACGAACTGCCCGGAGATGTTAACATCAGCGGTTATCTTAACAATGCCGTTAAATATAAGGTATCCAACCAGCTGCGTAATAAACTGCTCAAAGAAAACCATCACCAGGTACTGATCAGGCAGGCGCACCAGCAGGAAGTGGTACAGCCCGTGCAGCTGGAACAGCATGAATTGAAAAACCGGATCGCCCGCAGTATTAATACACTGCCACAAAAATGCAAAGAGGTGTTTATGCTCAATTACTATGGTAATATGAGCTATAAAACGATTGCACAGGAAATGGGCATCTCTGTAAAAACAGTGGAAAAGCACATGAGCAAAGCGCTACAGGTACTACGCCGGGAACTGAAAGAAGAACATTATCTCGGTATCCTGCTGGTAGCAGTGAGTATCTGCACCGGATGATAATTTCCGCAATACGTAGGAAAAACACCCTAAAAAAAATGGCTGAACTCCCCGGAATTACCGGATAAATCCTCCCTAACCAGCCATAGATCAGGAAAACAATGATTTACTGTTTTTTTGTGTGCATTGGTATAATGATTGCCGGACATTGTATGAACCATTCTTAATCCTATAATTATGGCACACTTAGAAGTTCAACCCAGGAAAAAAAATCCGGCGTGGATATGGCTGATACTAGGCCTTGTTATCATTGTTGCTATTATGTTCTTACTCATGCGCAGCAGTAACAACAACCGCCGCGACATCATAACAACTACTGATACTGTTACCACCGCCGATACCGGTAATATGGCGCCAGCAGCGGATACTGCCGGCACACAGCCCTAACGGCCCCTCACCGATTCCTCATCTTAAAAAATCATTACCATGTCTATAACTGCAACTAACCGGCTTGAAGAATTAAGCGGCAGCAAATTTGAAATCGTAGACGGACAGCCCGATGTCAGGCATTGGGAGGTAGAAGACCTGCAGGGAAATAAACTGGGAAAAGTAGATGACCTGCTGTTCAATCCTGCCTCACGCAGGGTACGCTATCTCGTCATCAACCTGAAAGGCAACCGGGTAGGACTCACCGACCGGAAAGTACTATTCCCCATCGGCGTGGCCATCCTGCATGAAAAAGATGATACGGTACTGTTGCCGGAAGTAACGCCTGTACAGATCAGTATTCTGCCTTTCTATGAGAAAGGAGTGATTGTTACACCCGAAACAGAACAGGATATCCGGAATGTATTTGTTTCACCGGATTCGCATATAGCCGATAGCGACTTTTACGGCCACGACCAGTTTAACCAGGAAAAATTTTATGGAACCCGGGCGCCACGGGACAACCGCGTATAGTACTTGCCTTAAATAATCGTCCGTTGAACGTTAGCCTGCAAAAGAGAAAGCCTCCCGTCGGAGGCTTTCTCTTTTGCAGGCTACACTAAATATCCTTTATTTGTACACAAATTACTCCAGATGAAATATGCTCTGCTGTGTGGCCTCGTGTTACTTTCTTTTGTTGTAAAAGGCCAGAACCTGGTGAACTACCGTGATACGGCGAATCATTTCTCCGTAGGAATTCCCAACGGATGGCAGGTAATAAAAAACAAACAGATCCCTTCCCTGAAATTTATGGCGCAGCGGAGCGCCGCCGACAGCGCCCTTCCTGCGCCGGAAAATTTTACAGTCAACGTAGTGGAGGAACCCCGTTCCAATGTGGATGCCATCGCAAAAAAACTCCTGTACTATATCGGCCGCAATCCCTATTTCAAACTGCTGGATTCCGGCAGCATCGTGAGCGCCGGCAAACGGATGATCTGGCTGGATGAAATACACCTGGAGGGAAACAGGGCCGACACCATTTTTGCCAGCATTTTTATTGCGTATGCAGACAATAAAACCTACCTGCTGACAGCCACTACCCTTTCGCCATTTTCCGCCGGTTTTAAGCCCTTATTTCACGAAATAGGACATTCCTTCAAAACAGGCAAAGCAGCGAGGAAAGAACGCCTTAAAATAGCATTGCCGGCCGGTATTAAATGGACCATGATCACCGATACAGAGGTGGACAACCTCGCCACGCGCCAGTTCCTGCCCGCCGACGAACCCCCGCAGCAATGGACCCTGCTCATCAATGATATGACAATGGAAAATGCACGGGTCAATAACATTGATCTTGCCGTGAAAAGTTTTTCAGACGCCGCAGTAAGTAAAGCATCCCAGGCAAAGATCACAGTGCTTGGAAAAGAAAACATTCCCCAACGGCGGTGGGCGCTGTTTAAAGTAGAAACACCCGGCGCCGGGAACCCGGAATCACAGCTGTATTACGTGATACAGGGACCCAAATCCTTTCACGCCGTTTTTATCGCTAAAAAAACAGAAACTTTGCCGGCTGATTTTGTAAGTAAATGGAGTACTGTTTTCAAAAAAAGTAAAGTGGTGAATGAATAATTATCCCACAACTGTGTATTTATTTACGCAGCCTTCCCCGTTAGCCCCTTGTAAATCAAGTCGTTTTTAGTGGTGCAATGTTTGGGTCATTTCCTGAAAAACATGCTTATGACCACACAACCTAAAACACCCGGACCACTCCTCGACGATGATCTTCAACCAGACGATATTGTTAATCAGAAACAACAACCGGTGCCGCAAAAAGGCAACCAGGATGAACAATCACGGCGGGGAGACGATACTTCCGATGAACTATTGGATGAAGAAGATGATGACGTGGAAATAGATGAGCTGCTGGAAGAAGAAGATATTACGGATGAGGATGTAGCTGAAAACAGCCTGGAGGAAGATGATTCACCAAAAAGGCCGTTGGAATAAAAAAATACGAACGGATCCGGGTACTACGCCCCGCATCCGTTCGTTATTTTAACACTTACTTATAGATCGCAATTTCAATTTTCCCGTCTTTGGTAACGGCGCCCCGGTACATGCCTTCTGTATTGAACGACATGGTCATATTTCCTTTTTTGTCCAGGGCAATCAAACCGCCATCGCCGCCCATATCACCTACTTTTTTGATCACGGTATTTCCCGCCTGCTGCACAGAAAGTCCTTTATACGCCATGAGGGCCGACAAATCATAAGCCACCACATTACGGATATAAAACTCACCCCAGCCGGTACAGGAAATAGCCGCTGTTTCATTGTTCGCATAAGTACCTGCACCAATGATCGGGGAATCGCCAATGCGGCCATATTTTTTGTTGGTCATACCGCCGGTAGAAGTAGCCGCCGCCAGGTTGCCCTGCTGATCCAACGCCACGGCACCCACGGTACCAAATTTATAATCCCTGTTTTTGATGCCCAGTTTTTCCGGGTTCGTATAGGCGTTGGATTTAGCCGCTGCAACAGAATCCTCCCTGATAGCCCTTTGCAGGTCCCTCCAGCGTGATTCTGTTCTGAAATAAGAAGGGTCGACTATTTCCAGTCCGGCTTCCTTTGCAAACTTTTCCGCACCAGGACCTACCATCATCACATGCTCCGACTTTTCCATCACAGCCCTTGCAGCGCTCACCGGGTTACGCACGGTGGTTATACCGGCTACGGCGCCTGCTGCCCTGGTTTTACCATTCATGATAGCGGCATCCAGTTCGTTGCGTCCTTCATGGGTAAACACCGCGCCTTTGCCTGCATTAAAAAGGGAATCGTCTTCCAGTACCCTCACAGTGGCTTCCACCGCATCCAAACTGCTTCCGCCGGATTGCAGGATCTTGTAACCTGTTTCCAGTGCTTTCTGTAAAGATGTTTTGTAAGCCGCTTCTTTCTCCGGGGTCATATTCTTTTTAAGAATGGTACCCGCACCGCCATGAATCACCAGTACGTAGGACGATGCCTTTTGCTGCGCCATTACAGGTAAAACAAAAAGTGCTGTCAGAAAAAATAAAATGCCAAACCTGCCTTTCATATCAAATTTTATTAAGAGAATAATCAGATTGCCTTCTTCTTTAACTGGCCGTTTTCCACCCACCACCAGTACCAGGCGCCGCCACTGGCTGTTGCCGCATCAAAATCAGTTACCCGGAAACTGCCGTTGCCGGAGGCACTGGCGGGAATCTCATATACTTTCAATGCCTGCCCGTTGTGGTTCCATTGCAGTGGTTGTCCCGGGTCGCAAAGTTCCGGCTTTTTAAGACTGTCAGTCAGGATAAAATATGCCTTACTCACGCCAAAAACTTTTGCCATCCCTGCTTCGTCAATACACACCGCCGTTTTTTCGTCGGGTGCAATACCGCGGGGGAAGATGCCCTGGTCTTTGATGATGCGGCTCATAAAGGTAACATGCCTGCCTTCCCGGCCACGCTTCAGGTAATGCTGATCGCTGATCACGTCACGAAGATAAGGCGCATGCAGGAAATCGTTGTTGTACACTTTCACCAGCGAATCATACGGATTGGCCAACACAGAATCAGACACTGCACTGCCGCCTTCTCCGCTGTAATAAAATCCGCTCAGGATAGCACAGCCCGCACTGGTACCACCTACCGGCACTTTCTTTTCCTGCAGTAAATAATTAATCGCGTCGTTTACTTTGGTGCCTCGCCACTGGTTCATGTAGCGCGACTGATCCCCGCCGGCAATAAACAACATCTCCGCGTTGCGGATAATATTGGCTACCGTATCGTTGTTAGCCAGTTCGCGGCTGGTGATATTCAGCGTTTCCACGGAATTTACTTTTCCGAGGGAATCTATGTCACTGTTATAACCTCCGTTGCCGGAGGCTGTAAGTACTACCACATCGCCGCCGCCGCTGCGTTCAATCATCCACTGAAAAGCGCCGTCTACGTTGCCTCCGCCACCAATCAATGCCACGCCGCCTTTTACCGGTGTGGTCACGTCTGCAGTATCACCAATAATGCCTATCGAGGCCGGGCGACCGGCAACAGCTGGTTGTTTTGGAACACGCATGTAACAGGCATTTAAACACATAGCCGTTACCGTTAGCACAATCATTATCTTTTTCATCAGTAGCCGGGATTTTGTTTCATGTTTTTGTTGGCTTTGGTTTCCGCATCAGGAATAGGGAATACATATCCTTTCTGACCGGGTTTCAGCAATACAGCGCCCAATGCGTTGATAGCATCTTCCGGGTTGCGGGTTACATTAAGGCCCCTTCTTCTCAGATCGAAGAGACGATGCCCTTCAAAGGCCAGTTCCTTGAAACGTTCGGTATACAAAGCGGTGATCAACGCATCTTTATTGTTGAATGACTGCGGCGTGTAACCGTTGATGCGCGCTGCACGCAGGCTGTTCAGATCAGCAGCGCCGTCTCCCACCCGGTTACTTTCTGCCAGTGCCTCCGCACGGATCAGGTACATTTCTCCTGTTCTTAAAAGCTTAATATCCGCCAGGCCCAGGCTGCCGGAAGAACCAAAGTATTTATTCACCAGGTACTCGGAGTTACCGGCGCCGCGGGTATCGTCAAACTGTATGTAAGCAGGATAACGCACATCGTTGGTTTTATCAAACAGGTTAATCAGTTCAAAAGAAGGTACATATAACGCTACATCCCTGTCAAAATAAGCGCTGCCAATCAGGTCATCATTACTGCCTGCCACCTGTTTCAGTTTCCAGATCACTTCAGCCTCCTTCGTGTCTTTCCAGATGCCGGGAAAATCGCTGGCTGATGCCAGCGGCAACGCATCAATGGCTTCTGTGGCATAAGTTACCGCATCGCTCCATTTTTTGGCGTATAAAGCCACTCTCGCCTGGATAGCAGAAATGGCCGGAAGCGTGATCCTCGTGTTATCATCTGCCTCAGCAGGGATCAGTGTTTTAGACAGCTGCAAATCTCTTTCTATACCGGCTATTACTTCTCCAAAAGTATTCCGTGCAGGAAAACTGTTAACGGAAGTATCCATATAAGGCACCCCCATAGCGGCCGGCTCATATGCTTCTGCATAACTCTGCAATAACTGGAAATGACAATAAGCACGAAGAGCTAATGCCTCTCCGCGGTACTGATCTTTCAAACCTATCTCATCACCTTTGGCAGGAACATTACTCATAGCGCCCAATACCCGGTTGGCGCGGTCAATGGCAATATAATATTCCCCGAAAGAAGCGGTAACGGTGGTATTGCTGGGATCCACCCGCCAACGGTAAGTGGCAACGCCGCCACCCGTACCATTTTCACTGGGAAGGGTACACTCATCGGTCATCAGGGATACGCTGTAGATGGTGTTGTAGGTAAGACCAGAATAGGCGCCGAGCAGGCCGCCATTCAGATCATTCACCGTCCGGAAAGTTCTTCCCGGATCTATGATACTGTCGGTAGGCGAAAGGTCCAGTTGCTTATTACAGGCAAGTATACACAACAACAACAGGAGTGTAAAAGTATATTTGATATAACGGATTGTCATGAGCTCAATGATTTAAAAATTAACGTTCAGGCCAAAAGTGTAGGTTCGTACGCTGGGGTAATCAAACCTGCCCTCACCATAGTTATTTTCCGGATCAAAACTTTTCCATTTGGTCCAGGTATACAGGTTCTGCGCCTGCGCAAAAATCTGGATGCCCTGCACAAATTTTAGGTGGGTCATAATTTCTTTCGGGAAATTATAGCCGATATTTACATTCCTTAAACGCAGGTAAGATGCATCCTGGATATCTTTGGAAGAGAATCCCCTGCTGGCGTCAAACTTAGGCAGGATGGCGTTATCGCCTGGTTTCTTCCAGCGGTCATACAACATGCGCACCGACTGATTACTGCTGGCAAAACTTGGATTTTCGTTGTAATAATCTTCGTTGAGATAGCGCATGGTTTTATCTGCAAACGTAAACAGTGCGTTCAGATAAAATCCTTTCCAGGTAACGCCGGTATTAAACCCACCGGTGAAAGGAGGAATATAAGTGCCAAACTCCGCTACGCTCAAAGCCGTTTCATTGTAATCGCTCGTTTTATTACCCGATCTGTCGTAGTACAAAGGATCGCCTGTTTGCGGATCCACCCCGGCCCATTTAGGCGCATAGTGTGATCCGTAGGGCAAGCCTACTCTTACAATCTGCGTGGTACCCTGCGTAAATTCACCGGAAGCCCCCAGATCGGTGATCACATTTTTATTATACGCAAAGTTCACTCCTACCGACCAGGTGAAATCTCCTCTCTTCACAATATCTCCCTGGAGATCCATTTCTATGCCCCTGTTGCGCATAGCGCCGGAGTTGAGGAACATGGTGGAAAAACCGGAAGTGATAGATAAAGGCTGTTCTATGAAGAGGTTATTGGTTACTTTATTATATACATCCGTTACCAGGCGGATACGGTTATTCATTACCCCCAGGTCAAAGCCAACGTTAAATTCTTTGGCATATTCCCAGTCGTAGTTAGGATTACCCGGCTGGTTAGGCACAATGGCCGGATTACCGCCATATTGCTCGGTTCCGTAGGTACGGAAATAAGCAAAGGGGCCAAGATTGGAAAATGGATTGGCAGAAGTACCATAGCTCGCACGGAAGCGCAGGTTATCTACAAAGCTTACATCTTTCAGGAAATTTTCTTTCTTCACTTCCCATCCAACACCCAGGGAATAGAAGCCATGCCAGCGGTTGTCCGGAGGTACGGTAGAAGCGCCATCGTACCGGTAACTGGCATTCAGTGTATATTTTTCATTGAAAGTATACCGGCCTACGCCAATCCAGGAAGCCAACGCACTTTTGGTGCGGCCGCCTCCCAGCAAAGCGTTGTAGGGCGAGCCGGGCGTAATGGCAGCAGGAGTAGCGGGCAACCTGTCGTCCAGGTCATAACCGGTATAGTCAAATGCGCGGTAATTATTCCGGGTAAACTCAAAATAACCGGATACTTCAAAATCATGTTTACCGGTAACTTTTGAATACGTTAACCCGGAAGTGCTCACCAGTGTAACGTTCCTGGTAACGCCTTCTCCAAAACTACCTCTTCCGCCGTTATCTACTTTATAGCCGGAATAGGAATCCGGGTTCACATAACGCTCGGTGGTAGTTTCCCTGAAGTCGATACCCAGCCTGGTTTTCGCTACCAGTCCTTTTGCCAGGATATAATTCAGTGAAGTACCGATAATACTTTTCAGCTGGTTGTCTTTGCTGCTGGTATTTAATAATGCTTCCAGTGCATTGCTGCCTTCCCGCAGATCATATACCGGATACACATCATCGTTATAATTGGTGACGAGGGTACCATCCGGTGCATAAGGATATTCATAAGGCAGGGCGTAGTATACAGCTGCCAGCGGGTTGCTGCCGCTGCTGGAAGCTTCTCTTTCTATAAAGGATGATTCAGAATAGGCAAGGCCCACGTTGATGTTGGCGGTTAACTTACCGGCGTTGAAATCCAGGTTATTTTTAAAGCTGTAACGTTTCAGTTCAGAACGTTTGGCAATACCCTGCTGATCATAATAATTCACGGAACTATAAAACCGTATGTTTTCATTACCACCGCTCACGCTTAGCTGTTGTTCCTGGAATTTACCTGTTTGCAGGAAAATCTTTCTCCAGTCGGTATTTACATTTCTTAAACTATCGATGATATGGTCTGCTTCCTGTTTTTCCTGTGGTGTTTTATTGGCGTAGTCAGGATTTTTACTGGAGAATTCCCAGCCGGGTCCAAGATTAGCGCCAGTTTCCAGACCGATTTCTTCTTCAAACTGCAGGTGCTGCGCTGAATTCATCATCTGGAATTTTGGCGTGGTCATATTGGAAAAACCATATTGCGATTTATAGGACACTGCTAATCTTCCGGCCTGTCCTTTTTTGGTGGTGATCACAATTACGCCATTGGAACCGCGCGATCCGTATAATGCTTTGGCGGAAGCGTCTTTCAATACGGTAACAGAAGCGATGTCTGAAGGGTTGATACCCTGAAACTGACCTGCTTCAATGGGAATACCATCCATTACATATAAAACGGAGGAGCTGCCATTGATGGTACCCACGCCGCGTACAGTAATAGTGGCACTGGTACCCGGCTGACCGGAACCCGCAGATACCACCATTCCCGGAACCCGTCCCTGCAGGATCTGGTCGAAGGTGGCCATAGGCACCTGTGTAATTTTATCAGCGCCCACTACGCCGGCGGCGGCGGTAGATTTATCCCTGGCATAATTCGTATACCCGGTAACCGTTACGGCATTCAGCGTTTTGATATCTTCGGTTAGTACCACGTTGATTTCACGCCTGTTGCCGATAGTTACCTGCTGACTAACATAGCCTACCAGTGAAAACTGGAGTGTGGTAGCATTATCAGGAGCAATGAGCGTATAGGCACCATCTTCATTGGTAAGCGTGCCGGCAGTGGTGCCGGAGGCACGTACCGTAACACCGGGTAAAGGCAGGTTATCCAATCCCCGGACGGTTCCCCTGATAGTAATATCTACGGCAGATTTACTTTCTGTACCGGCGTATACTACTACCAGCCCGTCTTCTTTCAGGGAATAGGCCAGGTTGGTGCCTGCAAATGCCTGTGAGAGCACCGCGTCCAATGTGGCTTCCTTTGCTGCTACCGTCACCTTTTTGTTTTCAGGCAGTGTTTTATCATGAAACACAAAGCGGTAAGCCGTTTGATGTTCCAATGTTTTCAGCAATTGTTTGATACTTGTTTCTTTTACCTGCAGGGTGATCGTCTCCTGCGCGAAACAAATAGCCTGCACCTGAAGGCAGGTCAAAAAAAGAAGAACCGTTAATTTCATAGTAAGCAGCAATTTGCCGGTGGGAACAGGTTTCCCCTTCCATTCCAGGAATACAAGTTTTAACATACCTTTGATGTTGGTTTAGTAAATGATCATTCAGGACATTTTCTAGCCTAATTCCGGGGGGAAGTGTTCCACCACTTCCCCCTTTCTTATATTTGGTTGATGTATAATTATTTATTTACTGATAATAATTTCTCCGTTTACCATTTTAAAGCTGAATGGATAAGATAACTGCAGGGCATCCAGTGCTTTCAGGATCGTTTCACTTTCAAAAGTGCCGGAATACCGGTAATGCTTTACTTCTTCATCTGCAAAGGTGACCCGGATACCATACCATTTTTCCAGCTTGCCTGCAATCGCTTCCAGTGGCTCGTTTTCAATTTCCAGCCGGTTTCTTACCCAGGCTATTTCCCTCGCTTTGTGATTTACCGGATCAGCATCCAGCGGCACTATTTTAAAAGGATTGGCCGGTGTTGACAGCCCGGCTGCATTTGTTGTGAATTTCTGATTTGGTTGTAGTATGATCTTCTCTTCCGGTTTGCTGGCCAGCGTAACCTCTACCTTGCCTTTAAACAAAGCGGTTTCCGATTGATGGCTACCGGCATAGGCGCTTACATTAAAAACGGTACCCAGTACCTTAATATCAAAAGCGGCAGTATGTACAATGAAAGGGTACTGCGCATGTTGTGTTACATCAAAAAAAGCCTCTCCGGTAAGGGTTAACTGCCTGTTGGCCTCATTAAAGCCTGCGGCCAGTTCCACGGTACTGTTTTGCCGTAAAATAATGGAGGAACCATCCGGCAGCACGATCGTTTTACGGGGATCATTGCCGGCATTGATAACCACCATGCCTGTTTCGGGCGAGGTGATATCGGTAACAGTATTGGTACGGTTGAACAGGTAAATGGCTCCGGCCAGCAGCAGGACGCCTCCCAGTGCAGCGGCATATTTAAATAACGGATTGATTTTTCTGCCGGAAGGAGTGACGGGTTGCTCTTCCAGGGCTGAATGAAGAAGCTCATACTGTGAAATACCATCCTGCAGGTGTTTCAATTGCTCCAGGCGGTTGCCCTGCCGGGCGGACAGTACTTCAATCATATACCGGGCTTCCTGTACAGCGGCTTTCTTTTCGGGATGGCGGGTCACCCAGCTCTCCCAAAATAATACATCAGTGTCGTTCTCTTCCAGGCAATAGCGCTGGAAAGATTCATCACATGCAAAGTCGGCGGCTTCGAAGTCCTGGAAATTCATGTAGGTATGCCTTTGATTATACAGACGGCAAAACCGGCCATTTTTCCTAAGGGTTTTATAAATTTTTTTTCGGGAGATGGAAAAATGCTGCTTATTTCAGCATTTTCCTTAATGCTTTAATGGCATCATAAATGGTATTGTAAGCCGTTTTCACGGTTTGCGAAGTTTGTGCGGCTATCTGTTCATAGGACAGACCTTCAAAAAATTTAAGCCGTATCAGCTCTATCTGTCGTGGGGTAAGGGCTTTCAGGGCCTGTTGCAGCCGTTGTTTTAATTCTTCATCCTGTTGTACCTGGATAATTATTTCTTCATAGGATAATTCACTCTCTGCTTCTTTATCCGTCATCCGGTGAATGGCGGTATGGATCTTCGACTGGTACGCCAATTGATCCAGCAGCTGTCGTTTCAGGGCGGTAAATAAATAGGCCGGTACATTGGTTACCGGGCGCAGCGTTTGGTGCCGGGTCCAGAGCTGCAAAAACAATTGTGTGATACAGTCCTTTACCAGTTCATCGCTGCCGCAAATTTTTAATCCAAACCGCAGCAAATGTGAATAGGTATTATTATACAGTGCAAACAACGCCTGTTTATCGCCGTTTCTCAGGCGCTCCCAATGAATATTATTGTCTTCTTCATAAGACATAAAAATGCAGGTCGTTATAATGTTGATATCGCAGTTTCCTTCATCAGTTCCCTGATGGCTGCTTCCAGTTGCTGATCTCTTCCTTTCGTTATCTCTTCAGGCGCGTTATTCACACGTATATCCGGCTCCGTCTGATGATTTTCCAGGTAATAGCCCTCCCTGCTTTTCACACCCAGCGAAGGCACGCTCCAGTGGAGATTCCCATCAGATAATGTTTCCCCGGTCATGAAAGTACAGCTTCCCGGCACCGGCATGCCTATCAGCTTGCCCATATGGAGATACTGATAGTCGAACGCAAAACAGCTGCCATCGCTGTAGTTGGCTTCGTTGGCAATCACCACCGATGGCTTAGTCCAGCGGAAGCCGGGTTCGATGCTTTCTACCTGGGAGTCCGTTGTATTTTTCCTGACCTCCGTGCCACTCAGCATCATACCCAGGTCTGAGGCCAGGTCGCCTCCCCGGTTAAAACGGGTATCCACCACAATACCTTTGCAGCCGGCGTACCTGCCCATTATTTCGCTGTAAGCGTTGCGATAGGCAGCATCATTCATCCGGTATAAATGTACATATCCCAGTTGGCCGTTGCTGAGGCGTGTTACTTCGTCCCTGTTGCGTTTCACCCATCTTTTGTACAGCAGGTCGCTTTCTGCTTCCGGCGTAACCGGCGTCACCACTATATCCCGCTGCTGACCGCCATCACTAATACGCAACCGGGTATTTTTGCCTGCCCGGTGATTAAGATATTGGGAAAGATCTTTATCTGCTGTAATCTCCTCTCCATCTATGGCCGTAATAAACATACCCGGCTTCAGGCCAAATGCTTCCTGGTCCAGCGGACCATTGGGAAGTATCTCACTTATTTTTACACCGGCGCCCCTGTAAGATACATCGTAACAAATACCCAGGGAAGCCGTTTCTTCTTTTTCTTCCGCAATATTGCTGCCCGTAGCACCACTGTGACTTACATTCAGCTCACCCAGCATTTCACTTACCATCTCTGCCAGTTCAAAGTTGTTGGCAATATGCGGCAGGAACTTTTCATAATTCCGGCCATACGCTTCCCAGTCGGCGCCGTGATAACCGGCGGTATAAAATGCTTCCTTTGTTCGTCGCCAGATATGCGAAAACATCGCCTTCCTTTCTGCGGGCAAATCTATTTTCATAGTGCCGTTAATGGTGATGCTATGCTGCGTTTTTCCGGTGGTATCCAATTGCAGGATACGGGCGTCTGCCAGCAGAAAAAGCTGTTGTTGTGCGGTATCCCATTGCAGGGAACAATCTTCCGCCTTAACAGACAAAGGCATCGTGGATGTTTTGGTGAATACATCCGTTATCCACAACTGGTAAGCCGCACCGGCTTTTACCAGATAATATAATTTATTCCCGTTTTTACTCAGTAATACATCCGCCAGCATAGCGGCCGAGGGGGTTAGTTTTGTAATCCGTTCTGCATCTTTAAAACTGTTGCCGGAAAACGGTAACGCATATACGTCCTGCTGCCGGCTGCTGCTGGTGGAAAAACCCCGCAGTCCGTTCCGGTCGCTTTTCCAGATCATCATCTTTCCGTCCATTGCCCATTGCGGCGCCTCATCAGCAAAGCCGCTTTGCGTGATGTTTTGTACACTACCACTGCCATCAGCTGCTACGAGACCTACTTCCTGGTTGCCGGCGCCCGGCTGGTTGTATTGAAGCAGGAGATACTTGCTATCAGGGCTCCAGCGGAAATACTGGTCGTGATCCTTACGGCTGAACAACGACGCAATGCGACGACTCTTTCCCGAAGCGATGTTATATATTTTTAACGTTACCCTGTTTTCGATATAAGCTACTTCTTTTCCATCGGGAGAATACAAGGGCTGGTAGTTTTCCTGGTCGTTAGCCAGCAACACGGTTGCTTTTCCACGCAACAGATCCATTTCGCAAAGCTGCCAGCCACGGCTGCTTTCGCTGGCATACAACAATTTTGTGCCATCCGGTGAAAAGCTGAGGTCTGCCTCTTCTCCCGGGGTATGCGTCAACTGCCGGATGGTACCCTGTTCCATGCCGGCGGCAAATACATCTCCCCGGAAAATAAATGCGCACTCCTTACCGGAAGGTGAAACCACACCGTATTTAATATGATCCGCCACCGGCACCACCTTTGTGTTTTCTATGATACGACTGGTGAGGCGTATGTTTATCTTTTCAGGTGCTGCACCCGGCGCCTGCAAATAAATATCCCCGTTGAAACCAAAGCACAGCACACCATTGCCGGTGGCGCTGAGAAACCGGACGGGGTAATGCTTAAATGTTGTGAGTTGTTCCGATGTTCCGGGACGATCCAGCCACAAACGGTGTACATTAAAACTACCACTCTCTTCACTCAGATAACAGATGGCCTTTCCATTATTGGTAAACACCGGTGATCTGTCTTCCCCGCCAAAGTTTGTCAGTTGCCGGCAGGTATCTTTCTGCGTATCATACAGCCATATATCCCTTGCTGCAGCAGACACCTGGTGCTTTCGCCACGGATTCTCCCGGTTCTTCTTATCGTGATAAATAATGTATTGACCATTGAGTTTTGCATCTTCTGCGGGAACAGTTAGCAGCTGCGTTACCCGTCCACCGTTCACGGATACACGATATAGTTCAGGCTGCGCATCTGAAGGGAATTGCCGGTTGTTCACCGCATCCATTCTTACGCCGCCAAAAATCACCTGCTGATCATCTTCACTAAAATCATATGGATATTCATCTGCCGAATGAAAGGTGAGCTGTTTTTCAATTCCCCCGCCGGCAGGTACCAGGAAGATATCCGCATTACCATAGCGGTCCGATGCAAAGGCAATGCTGCGGCCATTGTGGCTCCATACAGGCATCCATTCTTCTGCGCTGCTATTCGTTAACTGTACAGCAGTACCGCCCGTAGCAGCTACGGTGTACAGATCGCTTTTATAAGTAAATGCTATTGTTTTTCCATCAGGAGAAAGGGAAGGATAGCGCAGCCAGCTGAACGAACTTTGGGCAAAAATATATTCCCCAAAAAACAAGATGAGTAAAATAATGATCAGTCTTTTCATTCGCAGTTTGTAACAACCCGGATAAAGATACAAATATATCATTCATATTTTCCGGGGTTGCTGCATCCTGCTAAATGCCCAGCATCACCCGCTCCTCCTCGGCTTCAGCTTCTTCCTGGGTCACCAGTGGCGCATCGGTTACTTCTGTAAGCAACAGGGTATACCCCAGCAACAATACAATTAATAATACCTGGTATCGTAACACAATAGGCGCCGCAAAAACGCTGAATGCAAAATTCAGTCCGATGAAAGCCCAGCACAACAGCAGCGCGATATTAAATTTACGACTGGTTTTCCGGCCCCCTTTTTTAATAAGATAGCGGATCGTTTCTTCTATAAACAACAAATGGCAAATCACAATCAGGGAAGGAAACAGCGACATCAGCGTACTTTGCCAGTTATTGTATTTGCCTTCCGGCTTTGGCTTATCCCCATCTTTAAAAAAAGTAGTTACTTCTTTATTCACCAGGTTGATGATGGGCCGGTTATACCCACCTAATACTTCCAGCTCCGGTAACAGGTAAAGCTTCGCATTGCCCAGCAAATAATAGCGGGTAAAATCCCAGGGATATTTCCGGATCATATAATTCCCATAGTCGCTGCATAAAGGCGCTACGCCACACCAGCCGGCATATACATCTTTGTCCTTATGCGCCAGTCCATAATCTCTCAGCAATCCCTTCTGCGGCCCATTCATATCCCACATAAAATACGATCCGTCCGACACCACTATTCTTCTTGGCAACTTCTTCAGCGCTGTCATGTAATGATATACCGCCTTATGCGTTTTGGCAAACTGCTCTGGTACGCCCACAGAATCCAGCGGTATATACTGCATCATATACATGGCGTTATTCATAATCTGCCAGCCACTGAAAGCAGAAAATATTTTCACCCCGGAATGCTCCGCGGTTTTCTGACGGGTAAACATCACAAACGAAACGATCAGCACCACCGGTAATAAAACAGCCACCACTTTCTGCCACGGCCGGTAAGCCGATAATAAAATCGGTATCAGCGCCACCAGCGGGTAAAACATGGCATTATACCGCACCGTAAAAGCATACCCCAGCAACAGCCCGTGAAATACCAGTAACAGCGTGGTGGGCTTGTGCAGGATCCAGAGCAACAAGGTAATCCAGGTAAGTCCGAGCGAGAGAAACAAAGCATCCGAAATAAAATAATTACTCAGAAACGGGAACAATGGATTAATAAGCAGAAATGCATAAAAGCCATACCTGAAATAGCTCTGCGGATTAAAAATGTAGCATACACTGAAATAAAAGAAAAAGGCGCTGGCTTCCAGCAATACAAACTGCACCACGGTAAGCATTGTTTCAGAACGGGAAAACTGGTGAAACAGCCACAGGAATTTAGAATATCCTATGGGCCAGAGGTTGTAATTCCTGTTCTGCAGGGCCGTTTCCATATAGGATCCGGTATCTGACGTAAAATCTATATACGGAAAAAAATGTTTGAATACCACCATCTTGATCACCGCAACAATAACGGCTGCCGCCAGGAGCAGCCCATTGCGCCGGCTGGCAAATATAAAGGCGCCGAAACCAGGAGCGGGAGTAACAAAGGACCGGGGAGATAGTAATAACATAGCCAGTTTTGAGGGATTTTACATATGGCTACAAGTATAAAAGAAGCCACTGAATTGAGGCATCAGTGCATGATTTTCAGTGTTTTAAAGATCTTTTTTTGAGAAAAGGGGATTAAAAATTTGGTAATTATCAGAAATGTCATAATTTCGCGGTCCTGAATTGCTATTGCCTGATAGTATAACGGTAGTACGACAGACTCTGACTCTGTTTGTCTTGGTTCGAATCCAGGTCAGGCAACAAGAAAGTCCGCTTTGATAGCGGACTTTTTTTATTGGGAAAAGAGGAAGGCCCTGTTGTTCTTTATATCCGGAGCGTCAGAAGATATCATTGATGATTGGCCCTTGTTCTCTGCAAACTATAATGCTAAAATAATAAGCATGGTTATAATAAATAATCAGTTTAAAGCTAAACTGTAGATGATAACACCATCCTGTTAATTTTGTCGTTTAAATTGTTCAGTTTTTGAATGAGGGAATCAAAATCCTCCGACTTGCCATATATCATTTCAGCACGCATAGTCGTATAATCTGCTCGATAAACTTCTAAAATTTCTGCCGGAGGTCTAAAGTTTAAAGTTGCCGGCTGAAGTTTATCATAGTCCACTCCCTTTTGACGTATCCAGTATCTCCGGTGTAATAATAACTTTTCATAAAATTGTGGATCAGTCAAAAGCTGGTCTGCAATTCCCTTATCATCCATTCTGATTAGATCGAATAAATGCCTGGAGCCCCGTTCCAGTTTAATATCTTCAGGTGAAATCTGCCTTTGATTGATAACTTGAAATTTTTCATGAAGTAGAAACATCTTCTCCAATAACGTTTTCATTGGATGGGTAGCTCTTATTTTAGATAACTGCTCCGCATATATGGGATTAGGAAAATGTTGCCAAAGAAGAGATTGAATGTCTACTGTTTCAAATGGCTCAGTCAGGGATCTTACACCAAACTCAATCCTTACTTCATTTTTCAAATAAGGGTGGGGCTCAAATAAAGAGCGATACCGTACATAAATTGTTTGCGGGTCTTTGTCCCGCATCAGAGGATCTATTGCTTCGGCAAACATTTCAATGGTGGCAAGATCCAATCCTGTCTGTTGCAGACTGACCGCCAATTCTTTAATTATAGTACCGGTAGTAAATGCACACCCTTCTTTTTTCAGACCCTTTACATACCTGTGGGTAGGTTCATCTTTATACTTTTTACCAAAAGCCTCCGGAGACAGGGCTATATCTATGTCCTCTGAAAAACGCTCAATTAATCCAAACCCTTTACTTAAGGATGTACCACCTTTAAAAATAAAATGTCCTTCATTAGGAGTTGTAAAAAGTGCTTTAAGTACCAGGGTTACCCACCAGTCCTTTTCAATTGCTACAGGAATCACCCCCGATTTAACAGCAGCCTGGTTAAGTGAAGTTCGTCTTTGGGTATCTGTAAGATGTAGCCATTCAATCATGTGAATCGCTTAATAGATGTATAATAAAGTCATAAACCTGGGCAGGAGCTAAAGCCAAATCTTTTGTCAGCGCCTCGCTTTTTTCGCTTTGAAGAATTTCCTTTACTCTTTTTTCAAATTCTGCTGAGAGATTTTTAGTTCCAATTTCTATGAGACCTAGTATAACAAGGCTACTTAATTCACCCTCAAATGCCATCTTTTTGGGAGTAGTAGGTTTAAATTCAATATACAAATTGCCCATTTTTATTTGCCTACGCTCCCCATCTGTTAAATATGTCATTTTAGTTGGCACCTGGGTAGTAAGTCCTAATTTGTGCAACGCCTGAGAACCTGTTGGCCTGATACGTACCTTTTCTCTCTTCGCCACAGCTTCTGCTACCTTTTCGGGATCTGGATATAATTCCCCAAATACACGATCTTGTTTGGGAACATAATAAATCCCATGAGAAAGTCGCTTTAACTTACCCTTTGCTGTAAGCCGGGATAATGCCATTTTAATGGCAGCACTTGAACCCTCCCCCCTGAAATCAGCAGGAAAAATAAGACTCCCCTTTTTAAGATGAGAGATTTTATGCTCAATATTGGTCTGAATACTTCCCATATACTACAAATATACCGAAAAGCCTCCAAATCTGTTACTTTTTTTTGTAAAAAGGTAACAAATCAAGTTGCCAAAAACCACAAAAAGGTAACAAATTATAATATCAATTTTCTATAAAAACCATGAAAATCAATTAGTTGCATAATTAATACGGAATTACAAAATAAAGTAAAAGGCAAGTCAAATAAAGAGATAAATGCCAGTCACCAACCGCGCTATATCTGGACTGCAACATTCGAGGAATATAGGTATCCTAATCCTGATACTACAAAGATCAGGTTCAGGCAGTTGCAAGTATCTTATACGCAGGCAGGAAACCTGTAAAGCTTTAATAGAATGTATTTCTGATCAGCCCATTATAAAACAAGATCTGGTATTCCGGTATGTGCATTCTAAGAAAATTGCTCCTATTGTAAATCTGCTACCACGAAAAAAAATAACGTTTTACAAATCTAAATGTTAAATAACTGTTTCCTGTTTCTCATTGATATTATATGCTCGTTTGTTAATCATTTCCCATTGACAAATTATTGAATAATCCCGTAATCCCAATGTCTAATTTTGCCTCACTCAAAATAAAAACACGTTATAAATCTTTAACCATTTCGTAGATATGTTTACAAAACAAAGTATTAAATCGTCAGTGCCAGTTATTACATTGGTTATAGGAATACTATTTTTTACGTATGGAACATTTGGCCATTTCGAGGAGCCTTCTAAAATTAAAATTTATATTGCCGGAATTGGCTCTACACTCCTGTCCAGTGGCATCTTTGCTGTATTATTGAAATCTATGCAGTTCATGGGAGTATTCAAAGATGAACTTGTTAATATTATTTACAAGGCCGACTATCTTAATCATAGAACGGATCTGGCAGAAATATGGGAAAATGTCTCCAAAGTAGTATTCAAAAACAAGTTCCCTAAAATAAGTAAGGAAATTACGGAGGACGTAAGAAATATCTATTTCCCCACTCAACATGTGCTTTATTACGATAATTATCAACAAACGCTGGAAATTGAACTGATCGACGAAGAAAACGATATTATCAAAGTAACTCAATACTCACGATATACTGTTTATCCTACCGACAGAAAAGAAAAATTCACTCATATCGCCTCCAACAGGATTAAGTTCAATAAGGATAGGGCAGAAATTGACTTTAAAATCGTTGAGTTTAATATTAACAGTAAAAAATATTCGCCATATGTCACTGAATACATATCATCGAATGATCTGTTAACAACCTATTCCGTCGATCTTAAACACGAAGATGTATATAAATTTGAAACCAAAATAGAGAAAAAATATTCTTTGAAATTTGACAACATAATTGGGCTAATGAAAGATTTTTTGATCCGAAATTTCGAATTGAAGGTATTTTTAAAAGGAAACTTGAAACTATCTTTTATTAGTGCAGGAACTTTACAGCCATTCGTTAAAAACACTTACAGTAATAGCGCTTGCTATGAGTTCCATTATAAAGGCCTTATCTATCCCAAACAAGGATATGTTTTGATTATAGAGAAAAATTCTTAACTTTAAATAACAAAAACATTCAATCATGAGTACTAACCAAAATGACATTGATACAGGTGCATAACATGCACTCATCACCAAATTCCAAAAGAACAGGGTTTCTCAATAATATTGAGAAACCCTGTTCTTTTATACCGGAAAATAAGGCTGTCATTAACACCCCCCATCCTATAACCAAACCATAAATGAACCAACGCATATTTTTACAATTTATTCGCCGCACATTTTGCGGCGAATAAGGGAATTATTATCCGCAGGCATATTCCAAAACCTTCCCCCTACCTCTCCACATCCCACCACACTCTCCCCGTCAAATCATCCTTGCCATGCAACCCCGGCTGCGCAGCAACCGCATCATCCACACTCTTCGTATTCACATTATGCTCTGAAAGCGGGTATCCCTGCCTCCGGGGAATAGGTGTATTATTATTATCCGGCGCAGGCGTTAACTCAGGATAGCCTGTTCTTCTCCATTCTGCCCATGCTTCATAACCGTTCATATACAGATGTACCCAACGTTGGTAAGCAATCTGTTTAATGGCGGTAGCGGCACTATAAGCTACTTCCGGGCGGGCAAGGTAAGCGGTAACACCATTGGAGGAGCCCGTCCACTGATTAATAGATGCGGTAACAGCGGCATTGTAATCGAGCAATGCTGCCGCATCGCCGCCGCTGATCCATCCCAGCTTCGCGGCTTCTGCGCGGGCAAACAGTGCCTGTGCGTATGTCACCAGGTAAACGGTGGCATCCTGTTTACGTATAGCCGTTCCCTGGAAGGATACACTGCTTGCGGGGATATTCTGCGCCTGGTTTCCCTGCAAACCGTAAGGCATGCCTACATAATCGCCGCTGCCGGTGGTGCCTGCATATACTTTCAGACGGGGATCGCCCAGTGGCTTCATATAATCTACGAGTGGCTTGCTGATGCAGTACCATCTGCGGCCCTGCACGGAATACACGTAGTACCAGTAGTTCTGGTAGGCTGCTTCTCCGAGGTGCTGCGAAATGGCATTGTCGTCGTTACTGGTAAAGATGCCATCGGTTAATGCGGCGGCAAATTCACGCTTGCCCCAGGCGGGGTCTACTTTCGACAGTCGTAATGCCATGAGTGCATGCAGGGTGCCTGCCAGCCGTTTCCATTTACTGATATCGCCATAATACAGCACATCGCCTGCGGCGGCTGTTTTGCTGTCTTCCAGCTGGGCGGCGGCTTCGGTTAGTTCTTTAAACAGGTCTGTATAAATATCTTTCTGGCGGTCGTAAGCGGGATTTATTTTATCCCGTCCCTGCAATGCCTCTTTGTAAGGCACATCTCCCCAGCGGTCGGTGATGTACCAGAAGAAGTAAGCCCGGAGTATCCTGGCTACTGCTTTCTGGTTATTGGCTGATCCTTCATCTTCATTAAAATGAACAGTGTTGATGATCTTGTTCAGGTTCATCAGCGCATCGGCATAAAAACTGGAAAATTCAAAGGAGATGTTGATATAACGGGAGGCATCTGTATATACTTTTTCGGAAAGATGCTGCACATACAACAATCCATAAGGAGTAGCCGTGGTGGTATCCATTCTCAGGATGGCATAGGTAAGCAGCTTGAGATTGGAAAAAGTATCCGGCTGATTCGGATCGCGGTTAATGCTGTCAGAAAACTTGGTGCAGGATACTAACGTAAACGCAAGTACGATAATGATATATAATAGCTTTTTCATGGTAGACTGGTTTACAGAGAAATGTTAAGATTGATACCAAACGAACGGGTGGTGGCTAATTGTCCTGTTTCCAGCCAGCTGATAGCCGACCGTCCCGTAGACAGTTCGGAAGGATCAAGCCCTTTGGGCGCCTGCTGGTATATCATAAAAGGATTACGCGCAATAAGCGCTACATTGATACTGTTGAAAGGCATCTTCTTATGCACCTCACGGGTAAAGGTATAGCCTACACGAAGTTCCCGCATCTTAATATAACTGGCATCATACAACCATTCTTCATATACCGATGTGCCAAGCACCGTACGGTAATAAGATTTTGCATCTACATAAGCAGTTACTTCGGCTCCTGTTACGCTGGATATACCATTTACTTTCACGCCGCCGCCATCTGCCAGCGGATCGCGTACATTCTTCCCTTTATCATTAATGGCCGCTGTTTCTTCAGCCTGCCCCGACTTAACACTCAGCATTTTTGTCCAGCTGAAAAATTGCCCGCCGGATTGAAAATCGATCATCGCTGATACATCGAACCGGCCAATACGGAACGTATTCAGCCAGCCCCCGGTGAAATCAGGCACCACGCTGCCAAAGTTGTGGTTCTCTTCAAACATCGGCAAATTGGCTGCATCCAGTAGTATCTTGCCCGTTTTAGTATCACGACGGTAAGCATTCCCTACCAGCGTGCCGAAAGCAGCGTTTACATCGGCATTCAGGTAAACGCTCACTCTTGAATACGTATTCACATCCAGCTGCAGGGTGTTAATGCCCGGATACAATTCCTTCACCAGGCTCCTGTTCCTGCTCACATTCAGCGTAGAGTTCCAGTTAAAGAATTTTGTTTGTACCGGTGTGCCATTCAAACTAAGCTCCACACCTTTGTTCTGGATCTTCCCGGCATTAATAATCGTATTCTCATAGCCAATAGCGCCTGATACAGGGATACTCAGCACCTGGTCAATATTCTGCTGGTTGTAATAGGTAAAGGCAAGCCCTAAACGGTTATTCAGCACCTTCAGATCCAAACCTGTTTCAAAGGAATTACCCAACGATGGCCTGATCCCCGGGTTATTGAGCGTGGTGGGCAGATGCATGGGCAAATAAGTATTATCATCACGTCCTTTATACGGCGTTTCCAGTATATACGATTCGTAGATCTGGTAAGGATCAAGATCTGATCCCGCCTTCGCAAAACTGAGGCGCACTTTTCCATAGGAAAGCGGCTCCCACTTCAGCAGCTCACTAAACACCATACTAAAAGATACAGATGGATACCAGTAAGAATTATTACCCGCCGGCAGTGCGGAGGAGATATCATTACGCACGGTAGCATCGAGGTAATAAATATTATCATAACCCAGTGAAACAGCTGCAAACGCACTGCGCACTTCCTTTCTCCGGAGATAGTTGGATACATTTGGCCGGTCGATGGAAGCAGAAAGATTATAGAAATTAACAACAGATAAACCGCCCTGCGTTCTGCCCTGGATGCCGTTATACCGCTGCGTAAGCAGGTTACCGCCCACATTGGCATTCAAACTCAGTTTATCAAACGCTTTATTATACTGGGCCAGTATCTCGTAGTTCATCTCCTTATTCTCAAATTTCGCTTCATAATATTCGTTGATATCCCTGCCACCATAAGCTTTACGCTGATCAATGCTCTGCGTATACATATCCCCTCTCACGGCGCCGCTTACTTTCAGTCCCGGCAGTACATCATAGCTCAGACCCACATTACCAAAGAAGCGGTCGCGTGTATCGTGATTAAGATTTTCATATGCTTCAAAGTAAGGGTTGTTCCAGTCGCTGCCCGGCTTCTTCAGAAAATCAGGATCATCAATATCTTCATGATTCCAGTGATAAAAAGTACCATCAGGATATTTATATTGCTTTAGCCGGTTCATATCCAGCGACCGTTCAAACCACTGATAAAAGTTACGCGAACCCTGGTAGTAGCCCTGGGCCGGGCGCTGGCCTTTATTGTTGGCATAATTGAAGCTGGTAGATACCGTTAATTTCGGCGTCAGATTCAGCGAGCCGTTAAAGCCGAGATTATTTCTTTTGAGATAGGTATTGGGCTCAATACCCTTGATATCAGTATGATTGAACGACAGCCGGAAGGTGGTATTCTCACCACCGCCAGACATACTGATGTTGTTATTAAAAGTAGTACCCGTTACAAAATAATCCTTGATATTATCGGGATGCGGACTAAAAGGCGTCAGCTTGCCATAGTCAGGATCAGCAGGATAGAAACTATACATTTGCCGTACGGGTGTGCCATCCATTTTCGGGCCCCAGCTTTCATCGGTACCGGACGCCAGTAACTGCGATTGCCCGTTCACGGTAATAGTACTGAACTGCTGACTGCTACCGGCCCCATAAATATTTTGCAACGGCATAAAATTGCCTGCTTTCTCAACGGAAAAAGCGGAGTTAACATCCACCGCCACTTTCCTGTTTCCTTTACGACCGCCTTGCCGCGTGGTGATCAGGATCACACCATACTGTCCTCTCAATCCATATAACGCGGAAGCAGCCGGGCCTTTCAGCACATTCACGGATTCAATATCCTCCGGGTTAACGTCCTGCGCCAGGTTTCCCAGATCCGGACCGTTTCTGCCGGCAAAGTTATTATTCGAAATAGGCGTTCCATCCACTACTATCAGCGGCTCTTCCTGCCCGTTGATAGAGTTGATGCCGCGAAGCTTTATTTTCTGCGTACCGCCCATACTCGCCCCGGATGAACCTACCACCTGCACACCCGCTATTTTACCCGCCAGGGAGCCCAGCACATTCTGTTCTTTCGTAAGCGTAAGGTTACTCCCTTTTACTTCCTGCACCGAGTAACCTACTGCTCTTTCTTTCCGGGAGATGCCCAACGCAGTAACCACCACCTGATCCAGGTTCCGGGTGTCCTGTTTTAGTGTAACGGTGATGCTGCTTTTCCCACTGGTATTTACTTCTGTTGTGAGGTACCCTACCAGGCGGAAAATCAGTATTACATCGGTATTGCCGGCATCCAGCCGGAAGTTTCCATCGGTGTCTGTTGAAGTACCTTTATTAGTGTTTTTGATCTGTACGCTCACACCAGGCAGGCTTTCACCTTTTTCACCTGTTACCTTACCGGTAATAATACCCGTTTGCGCGATGGAGGGTAAGGATATGGCACAGTACACCAATAGGATAGCGAGGAGTTTTTTCATTGAATAGAGGTTAGATTTTGGTTAAGATATATTATACAAAATAGCGCATTAATCTCTTAATGTCAATAGCACGGGAAAGCTCACATCTCGCCATTTCTTCGTATTTTCAGTAAAAACAAATCGCTATGGCAAAACAAACTGGGTTATTCCAATTCACCGGTAAGTTGGATAATGTGATCGGTTACCGGAGAAATGGGAGCTATTTTGTACGCACCATGCCGGTCACTGTAAAACAAACTGCCGCTACCCGGCAGGCATCCCGCAATTTCGGGATCGCCAGCAGGAAGGCAAAACTCATCCGGCAGGCTATTACGCCTCAGCTGGAAATTAACTGCGACGGCTCCCTCGTGAACCGCCTCAACAAAGTATTGATCACCGCGGGGAAAGACCAGTGGAAACACCTCGAAGGCTTCCGGTTCAATAAACACACCGGGATCGATAAATTCTTCTGGCTGCAACCGGTGATGCAAAACGGTACATTAAAAATACCGGCTCAAACATTATCGCCGCAGGGCGCCATTACGCACCTGGAAATAACGGTGATGACTACACGCATCAGCTTCGTGGAACGGCGGATCATTAAACAGCATTCCACTACCATAAAGGTGGATCTGAACGCCCCCTTCAATGGAGCAGAACTGAACGCATCCGTGCCCGGAAAAGGAACGCTGCTGGTAGTATTGCAGGTAACCGCCTGGAAAGGAACCGATCCTGTTGGAGACCGCCGCTTCATGGCCGCCGATATCATGTTCGTCGCTACACCGGCAACCAAAAAGGAAGCCGCAAAAAGGAAACAACATATACCGGATGTCAGGAAAGTATTACCTTACAGACCCGCGAAAACACCAGGATCACCGGTAGTGCGCACCGCCAATAAGTGGCAACGGGAATGAGTTCTCCCTCTGCGTAAAACAATCAACAAAATATCATCTCTAAAACCCCGGAGCCATCGCTCCCGTGAGTCGCCATGCGCCACGGTATCACATCAACAATAAAAAGCCATAAAAAACCAAAAGTCACCCGTTCAACGATCAATCATCTTCCAAAAAATCCCTCACAATCAAAAAAAATCAAAAAAAGCAATCCGTAAAATCATCCTGATCCTGGTGAAGACAACCTCCGCTTCAAGTCCACCTCCCCTGCATGGATACTGTATGTCCTAAGCCACTGTACAGCGATTCCTAAGCCATTCCTGAGTAACTCATACGTATACACTTATTAATTCCACACTTTTCCGTAATTTAACGCATGCGTTATATCACCATCTATATACTCATGCTCCTGTCCTCCGTCACCACGCTGGCACAAACCGTTGCCCCGGTGGCACTCGGCGCCCTGTCTACCGACAAAATCAGAGAAGCCTCCGGCATCGCCTCCAGCACCACCCTGAAAGGCTGCTACTGGACACACAACGACAGCGGCAATAAACCCGAAGTATACCTGCTCAACAGTAAAGCAGCGCTGATCAGCACTGTGAAACTCACCGGCGCAGGGAACCGCGACTGGGAAGATATTGCGGAAGGTATCGGACCGGAAAAAGGCAAGCAGTATGTATACGTGGGTGATATCGGCGATAACTCCGGCGAACGGGATCATATCCGCATTTACCGCTTCCAGGAGCCGGATAAACTCCCCGCTGCACACCTGGAAATAACCCCTGATGTGCTCAAACTCCACTACCCCAACAGCCCCCGCGATGCAGAGTCGCTCATGATTGATCCCATCAGCAAACAAATCTATATCCTCAGCAAAAGAGAAAAAGAAATAAGCCTGTATAAAACCGACCAGCTGTTCTTCAAAGACGGCGATAAAGCCACCCTGGAGAAATTAATAAAACTCCCCTACACCTGGGTCACCTCCGGCGATATTTCCAAAGACGGACACCACATCGTGATTAAAACCCTCACCACCGTTTACTACTGGCACCGCAATACCAACGAAAGCGTGGAACAGGCCATGTCAAAACCTGCAAAAGAACTCCCCTACGTAATCGAAAAACAAGGTGAAGGCATCACCATCCTGCCAGACAATAGCGGCTATGTTACCATCAGCGAAGGAAAACACGCTCCCCTCAATTTTTATAAATGGAAATTCTGAACCGCTAACCTTTATTGCTGCCGTCGCATTTCAGTAACATCGTCTATACTTGTATAGTGCGGGCAGCCTTCATTATCTGCTGCTAACCCATATTTATATACACCCTCAAAAAAACAGGTAATTCCCTTGCCCGGAAATACCTGGAGTAAAACCATTTTTCTACTATGCCACTGACTAACAGCTTCCACCATTTTTTTGCCCGGGGAATGCCTCTCCGGCAGGCCGTTTCCAACAGTTAATTGCACAACAGCTCACCTCAGAACCATTTATTCAATAACCTCATTCGCTCATGCAAAAGAAAGCTATCATCATTGGCGCCGGCCCTGCAGGGCTCACTGCCGCCTATGAACTACTACAGCGCACCAGTATCACCCCTATTGTACTGGAGAAAAGCACAGATATCGGCGGGATCTCCAAAACTGTAAACTATAAAGGCAACCGTATCGATATCGGAGGCCACCGCTTCTTCTCCAAATCAGACCGCGTAATGGACTGGTGGATGAACATGATGCCGCTGGATAAAGAAGCCGCAGAAATATTCTCTATCAGCTACCAGCAAAAAACAAAAGAAATAAAAGCTACCCGCAACAACAATAACACGGATACCCTCGTAGCGCCCGATCCCGACCTCATCATGCTGGTGAGAAAACGCCTGTCGCGCATCTACTTCCTGCACAAATTCTTTACCTACCCCATTCAGCTATCGGTAGATACCCTCCGCAAACTGGGCTTCTCCACTACCATTAGTATTATGGTGTCGTACCTGTGGGCGCAGATCTTCCCCAGGAAAAATGAAAAGTCGCTGGAAGACTTCATGGTAAACCGTTTTGGACTTACCCTTTACCACCTCTTCTTCAAAGACTATACAGAAAAAGTATGGGGCGTTTCCTGTAAAGCCATTTCTGCAGAATGGGGCGCACAAAGGATCAAAGGCATCTCTATCGGTAAAGCTATTTCACACGCGGTAAAATCCGCCATCGAAGCAGGGAAGCCAAAAGACCTCAAACAAAAAAATGTGGAAACCAGCCTGATCGAACAATTCCTGTACCCTAAACACGGCCCCGGCCAGCTATGGGAAGAAGTAGCCCACCAGGTAATCAACAAAGGCGGCACCATATTAATGCAACACGATGTAAAAAAGATCCATACCTCCGGTAATCAAATCACCGCCATCGAAGCGCTGGACCGCACCACCGGCGAAGTAGTGCTGCTGGAAGGCGACTACTTCTTCTCTACCATGCCCATCAAAGAACTGGTAGCCGACCTGGAAGCAAATGTACCGGGCAATGTCCGGGAAATCGCCGCCGGACTGCATTACCGCGACTTTATCACCATCGGCATCTTACTAAAAAGCCTCAGCTTCGAAGATAAAAAAACCGGTGAACACAAACCACTGGAACTGAAAGACACCTGGATCTACATCCAGGAAAAAGATGTGAAAGTAGGACGACTGCAACTATTCAATAACTGGAGCCCCTACATGGTGAAAGACCCCGGCACTACCTGGGTGGGCATGGAATACTTCTGCAATAAAGGAGATGATTTCTGGGAACTGACAGATGAACAAATCCGGCAAACCGCCATCACGGAACTCTGTAAAATAGGACTGGCGCAACAAGCAGATGTGCTGGACGCCACCGTGCTCAGAATGGAAAAAACATACCCCGCCTATTGGGGCACCTATGCCCGCTTTGAAGAACTGAAAAGCTATATAGATACCTTCGAAAACCTGTTCCTGGTTGGCCGTAACGGTATGCACAAATACAATAACTCCGATCACTCTATGCTCACCGCAATGGTAGCGGTAGATAATATCGCCAACGGCATCGTTACCAAATCAAATATCTGGTCTATCAACACAGAACAGGAATATCATGAAGAGAAAAAATAAAAAATCCGCAGACTTTGTTCCTGGAAACTATCTCCGGGAACAAAGTCTGCGGATAAAATCAATGGTTACCGTTTCTCGTTATACACGCCAAACTCTGCAATCGCGGGCGTTTCAGTGTAATCGTCTATCAGTATCCTCACTTTATTACCCCATACACGCGGAAAACGGTGAATCCTCACACGCCCCGCATTCTCCCCTGCTGATGGCAGTGGCTTCCACTCCCCGTTCTCATTATACTCCAGCCTGTATTGTTTAATACGCGCTTTGTCTTCTGTAATCACAATCATGTTAAAACCCTGCTGTTTGTCAAATTCCACTTCAAACCAGGGCTGCTTTACCGCGCGGTTCGACTGCCACGTACTTCTGAAACTATCATCGTTCGCAAAATCCATGATGTTCATATCGCTGCTCCAGCTGGAATTGGCCGCCTGGTGTTTGGCAATGTTGGGAGAAATAATGGGAGATGCATACGCAGGTAATGCCGCTACCGGTCCGTCGTTCTTCCACTGTTTTCCTACCTGCTTTAATGCTTCCAGCGCATTGTTGTCGATTAAGCCATCCCGGTTAGGCGCTACATTTAAAATAAAATTACACCACGCTTTACCAAAAGGAACGATGTTTTCATTTACCAACTGGTCCACGCTCTTCACCGGTGTAGCAGGGAAATCAGCTTTCCAGAACCACGCCGTGTTAATAGGCAAACAGGATAACGCCGGCAAGCGGTTGTTATCAGTAGAGATATGCTGACCAGCACCCTGCTCATACGATTTGATATCTGTATAAAACAACGCCTCCGCAGGATACTTCGCAGCGTTCAGATCCATCACCAGGCACTTAGGCTGCAGTCTTTTGATGAGGCCATAAATTTCCTCAAATGGAACATCATCGTAGGAAATCCTCGACCACGGCGCGTCCCAGCCATCAATGATCAACGCGGTAATTTCGCCGTAGTTGGTGAGCAACTCGGTGAGCTGCGCCTTGATCATCTTAATATGTTCTTTTGTAATTTGCCCCGGCCTGATTTTATGATGCGTATCCAGGATAGAATAGTACAACATCACTTTCAGTCCTTTCGCACGGAAAGCAGTGGTGTATTCCTTTACCACATCTCTTTTCAACGGACTGTTCATCACATTATAAGGAGTGGTTTTGGTATCCCAGATGGCAAAACCGCTGTGATGCTTAGTGGTTAAACAACCATAAGACATGTTTGCTGATTTGGCCGCCGCCGCCCATTGATTACAATCCAGTTTCTTCGGATTAAAAATCGCCGGGGATGCTTCCGGATCGGCCCAGTCATCATCCATAAAAGTAGGAATATTGAAATGGATGAACATACCGAAACGCAGATCCACAAACTGCTGCTGCAACGCAGGCAGCGACGGTGTTTGCTGGGCGCCGGCCCGCCCCGTCACGAGTAACAGTACCGCCGCCAGAAGGCTGATAACCTGATTCTTTTTCACAAGCTAATGAGTTAAAATATAAAAGAATAAAACGTACTTACTTCCATTCAGGTTGTTGCACCAATTTGCGGCCCTGATCCAGTATGCCCTGTGGTATAGGCCATACATAAAATTTATCCGTAGTGAAATGCCTGTCTTCCAGCTTTGTTTTAGGATACTTATTGGTTTTACCACCGGTAGCAGGAATATCTGTTAGCCCGGCAGACGCATCTATCGTATAAATAGGTCCGTTCAATACCTGCTGCCCAATTCTCCAGCGCAAAATATCGAAGTAGCGGTGTCCTTCACCAGCCAGCTCTATCCGGCGCTCATGACGGATAAAAGTACGCAGCGTTTCCTTGCTCATACTCCACCCGTTGAGCGCGAAAGTGGCGGCTACATCGGGCATACCGGCACGACGCCTGATTTCATTCAGCGCATTAATAATATCTGCAGATGGTCCGGAGGTTTCATTCGCAGCTTCTGCATACGTAAGCAGCACTTCTGCATACCGGAGGATCTTCCAGTCGTTGCCGCCATTATCGCGGGACTCCAGCTCTGTTTTATCGAAGATCTTCTTAAACGCATAACCCGTATAGGTGGCTTTATCGCCGCCTATTTTATCCAGCGCACTGTTAATAGGATCGTACATTTTATCATTTGCCAGCGTGCTGCCGGGATAATAAATAGTGGCGTTTAAACGCGGGTCGCGGTTCTTCCACGGTGCATGTGCATCATACGCAGGATCTTTGGTATAAGGATAATAACCGGCAGCGCTTTCATAATCATCTACCAGCGAAGGCAAAGGATTCAGGTAAAGCGTACCTCCTGAAACAGAGTTCACACCGGCAATATCACGCAAGCCATTCGGGCGTAACTCCTTTACATGGATATAGCTGATCATGCTTTCGGAGGAATAATCTCCTTCCTGCTGAAACAGGTTATAATAATCCGGGTACAGGGAATACACTTTGCTGTCGATCACTTTCTTTGCTTCAGTGGCAGCACCTGCATAGTCGCCGGTATATAAAAGCACACGGGCTTTCAGTCCCCAGGCGGCGCCTTGTGTAAAGCGTCCCTTATCGTCGCCGGTATAAGATGGCGGTAAATCCGGTGCAGCTTCATCCAGCCATTTGATCGCCTGCGCAATCACCAGGGCTTTCTTGTCCTGCGGCACATCCGACTCAGCAGGAGTAGCAAATACTTTCGTCACCAGGGGCACATCCCTGAAAAGCGTAGCCATTATAAAATAACGGTATGCCAGCGATACCTTTACTTCTGCCTTTAATCTTTTCTTTAATCCTTCATTCATATCAGGCACTTTATCCACATGATCAAGGAATTCGAGGCAATGTCTTACCTGGTCGTATTTCCATTCGTCGCCCAGATTACCGGTAGTGGCTACAAACGTGCTGTTGCCAATCAGCTGCGCATTGCGAAGGGTATTACCCCAGGAAGCTGTTTTGGAAAAAGCGTTGTCGCTCATTCCTTCATAGCAAACAAAAAAGTCGGCGGAAGGGAGGAATTCATATACCCTGGAGGCAAATTTTACTGCATCCGATTCGGTGGTCCAGTAGGTGTCATCAGAGTATTGATCCAGCGGCGCACGGTCCAGGAAGTTTTTAGAGCAGGCCGCCAGAAGGCTGCAGGCGCATAATATAGTGATGATGTGTAGTCGTTTCATGTTGTTGTTGTTTTGCAGTGAGAGCGTCATCAGAATTTCAGGTTCAAACCAAAGGTGTAAGTCTTCATTTGCGGGAAGTTCACACCCGACTGCCAGTTGTCGATTTCCGGGTCAAAGTTTTTCGGGAAACGTTTCGACTTCAGCGTCAGCACATTTTCCATCATGAAATAAAAACGGAGCTGACCAATCTTCGCGCGCTGCAAAATATTGTTGGGCACATTATATCCCAGTTGCAGGTTCTTCAAACGCACATATTTTGAATCATACAGCCACCAGTCGGAAAAGTCGTAGTTCACGCTCAGATCCTGCCGCATCAGGGGATAGCGGGCGCCTTTATTTTGCGGCGTCCAGGAGTCCATCAGATCGGTGGTAAAGGAACCGCCGTAGTTAAACGGACTTACGGCATAACCGGTGAGATACGTTTTATTTTTCAACACGCCCTGGAATAACATGCTCAGGTCAAACTGCTTCCAGGAAAAATTAGCATTCACGCCAAACATCAGGTGCGGGTCTGCATCGCCCAGTATTACACGGTCTTCCGGGGTAATTTGCCCGTCGCCGTTGGTATCCTGGTACTTGATGTCGCCGGCTTTATTTTGCGGCTTATAGGCAGGCGATGCCTTCACTTCTTCATCCGACTGATACAAGCCAAGCGCTTTATAACCATACCACGTCCACCGTGATTGGCCTACCATTACGGGGTTTTCCTGTAATACATCCGGCGTGCCGCCCAGGTCGAGGATCTTGTTACGGGAATCATAGATATTCACCATCACGCCATACTTCAGCTTATTATCGCGGTTCTGGTAGCCGGCAGATACTTCCCATCCCCAGTTGCTCATGCGGCCCAGGTTCATTACGGGCGCATCGCGGCCAAAGGTGGATGGCACACTGGGCGTTAATAAAATCCCGGTGGTCTTCTCTTTAAAAACATCAGCGGTGAGGGTAAATTTCTCATCAAAAAATCCTGCGTCCACACCAATGTTGCCGGTTACTTTTTCTTCCCAGGTAAGATCCGGGTTAGCGGTGTTGTTATAGTAAGTAGTAGTTTGCGCTTTATCGTTGAAATAAGAAGCGCCGGTACCAATTAAACTGGCCCAGGAATAAATACCACGTGTATCCGTTCCCGTTGCATTCTGATTACCTACCTTACCGTATGAGCCACGCAGCTTCAGGTTGCTCACAATGTCAGATCCTTTCAGGAAGTCTTCTTCCGAAATTCTCCATCCGGCAGAAACAGAAGGGAAGAATCCCCAGCGGTTATTTTTGAAACGGGAAGATCCGTCGTACCGCCCGTTTACTTCCAGCAGGTAGCGGTCTTTAAAGCTGTAAGACAACCGTCCGAACATCGACTGGATCGCCCATTCATAGGCGCCTCCGCCGGTAGACCAATAGTCTTTTTTTACACTGCCGCCGTTGATCACATGAATATCATTATTCAGAAAATCCTGGCGACCCAGGGAGTAAGAGTCGTACTTCATGCTCTCCTGGCTATATCCCAGCAGGGCTTTAAAGTCGTGCTGCTTCACCTGTAAGCCGTAATTCAGCGTACCAATAAACGTTTGGTTAATAGCCGTATTATAATCGTCGTTCAACGAGTTGGGCGACTGCTGCGTAGTAACGAGGTTTTCCTCATCATCATACAGCTTATAGGTAGCCCTGAAAATTTTATGCTTGATATCGCGGCTGTTGTAGGAATACTGTCCTTTTACCGACAGGTTTTTCGTAATGCCGTAATCCAGCGTCAGGTTGGTATTAAAGTAATTGTCTTTGTAATTTTCAAACCCGCCGTGATTGATAATAGCCACCGGCTGGGAGCCGCCACGGTAGCTTCTGTCGCGCCCCTGTGGTGTATAGGCCCATTCCGTAGGGTTGAGGATATATGCCCAGTGCATGGCGGTAGTATAAATACCGGCGCCCGCAAAGCTTTTAGGCGCATTCATATACACGGTATTGATCCCGAACTTCAGGTTATCCAATATCTGTGTATTGATATTTACGCGTGAGGTAAAGCGCTCGTTCATCACGCCCTGTACCAGTCCTTCCTGTTTCAGGTATCCGAGTGATACAAAGTAATCGGTATTTTTTGTTCCTCCGGAGACGCCAACGTTATGTTGCATCTGGAGTGCGTTCTCTTTGAAGATGGCGCTGATCCAGTCGGTACTGGGCAATTCACCGCTGGCGTATTTCTGGATATCGGCGTCAGAAAAACGCACGGTGGCATCGGGATTATCGTTCAGCTGTGATTCATTCCATTTGCGCATAAAGGATACTGCGTCTACCAGTTTTGGGAGATAGGTAGGCTGCTGTATACCTGCGTAAGCATCGTAAGCGAGCGAAGGCTTGCTGTTCAGTTTACCTTTGCGGGTAGTAACCAGTATTACCCCGCCGGAAGCGCGTGCCCCATAAATAGCAGTGGCAGACGCATCTTTCAGGATACTGATGTTATCAATGTCCTGCGGGTTTACTGTTTCCAGCTGACCGGCCACGCCATCTATCAGTACCAGGACGGGGTTGCTGGATAAAGTGCTGATACCGCGGATATTCAGTTTGTTGTTGTTGGTGCCGGGCATACCATCGGTTTGCTGGATGAACAGGCCGGGTACTTGTCCCTGTAAGGCGTTTACTACGTTTGGCACCGGCCTTTCCGCTACTGCGGCGCCTTTTACAGAGGCTACCGCGCTGGTAAGACTGGCCTTTTTCTGGGAGCCATAACCTACTACTACAATTTCACCGAGCTTTTTGGTGTCTTCCGTGAGTACAATACGGAGCTGGGTGTCCTTACCGCTAGCTATCTCCTGGGTATTATATCCCATAAAAGATACGATGAGCACCGCGTTTTCAGGGATGCCCTTCAGCACGTATTCTCCTTTTTCATCGGTAACCGCTGCCATGGAAGCATCTTTTACACGAACAGATACACCGGGCAGGGGTTCATCTTTTTCATTCACCACCTTCCCGCGGATGTCTTTGTACATCAGGCCGGCATCGGCGTCCAGCAGCATATTCGCCAGCATTTCATTGCTGCGGCGGATGATCACTTTATCATCTGCTATAAAATATTCCAGGGAAAACGGCGCCAGCAACTCTTTCAGCACATTGCCTACTTTCTGGTGTTTTGCCCGGATAGTTACCACGCTGTTAAAGATCTCTTTATTAACCGCATAGCTGAAAGAGAGATTGGCGCTGGCGCCTATCTCATCCAGGGCATCATGCAATGCTCCTCCTTCCACTTTCAGCGTAATCCTTTTTTCGAGCAGCTGGGCTTCGGTGTGCTTGGCCAGCAATGTTAGTGTGGTACTACATACAACGACTACAATACACAATGACATTTTCATTAGCATGCCTATTACAGGTACACATTTTTTCATACTTTTACGTAGATTAAGGTTGAGTAAAAACTAGCTGCCATCGGTTACCAGGCCAGTGTGGCATACTAGCGTTAAGACTTAACTTTCAGCCTCCCGCAAGGGAGGTTCTTTTTATGTAGGTGGCGCTTCTTTATGCATAGGTTGGTGGTTTATTTCATAACGTTCAGCATTCCTTATCCTTCCTGATGATGTAGGTAGTACCATTGTGCTCCAGGGTAGCGTTGAGCGACAGGCACAGCTGCCGCAACGCTTTCTCCAGTGTGCCGTTGGTATTAAACTCCCCGAAATAAAAACAGTTGGAAATATCTCCGGTGATCTCAATTTTTACGTTATAATAATATCCCAGCTCGGCTGCCACTTCCCGCAGGCCCGCCCGGTCGTATTTCAGGATGCCTTCGCGCCGGCTCAATAAATTGCCGGTGGCTACCCCGTCTTCCTTCGTGATCTTCCCCGTAGCCTTGCTAAACACCGCCCGCTGGCTGGGAGATACATGCACCGCGCTATCCGCGTTGCCTACCGCCACCTTACCCGTTAACACCGTTACCGCCACATCCGGCTGCGCATCAAATGCCCGGATGTTAAAGGAAGTGCCCAACACCCGCGTATCTACCCGTCCGCTGTGAATAATAAAAGGCTGCGCCGCATCGGTAGCTACCTCAAAAAAGGCTTCGCCATTCAATGTAAGTTCACGGCTTCCTTTCCCGAAAGCAGCTGTATATTCCAGCCGGGAGGCCGGGCTAAGCCAAACGATGGTACTATCGGGCAGCTGTATCTTCTTGTGTTCCCCTGCTTTAGTGGCCACCAGTTGCTGCTGCGAATGAACAGCCATTGGCTCCGGAGGGCGCTGGAAATACCACCAGCCGGCTGCTGCGAGTACCAGCAGCACTGCTGCTGCCGCAGCGATTTTTGTCCACCACACGCGTTTCACCGGCGCTGTTCCCGGCTCCGCAGTCCGGATGCGCAGCAACAACTGTTGCTCCATTTCCGCCTCCAGTAAGGATTTAGCGCCAAGCTGCGCTTCGTCCCACTCCGTGGTAGATTTGAAACTGTGATAGTAATTCATCAATGATTGTATCTCCTCCTTACTCGCCGAGCCGTTCATCCATTTATCTATCAATGAAAAAAACTCCTGTCTGTTCATACGGGGTATTTTATCATTAGTGACAAAAAAGAAGGGCTACCCCCAAAGCAGGAAAAAAAAATTATTTATTAATAAGCAGGAGCAGCAACAAAGCATAGCCCAGGGCGGACCGCAGCTTACGGATGGCAATATTGATCTGGTTTTCAACGGTTTTCACCGAAACATTCAACTGTGTGGCAATCTCTTTATAGGAAAGATGTTGCTCCCGGCTCATCCGGAATATGATCCGGCATTTCTCCGGCAAGGTGTCTATCAGGGTATTCAGCAGGGATTGCAGCTCTTTTACGGCCAGCTTACTTTCCGGCGAAGCGGCTTCCATCCGCTCCATCATATGATCAAACAACTCCTCCCGCACCGGGTTTTGCCGGATATACCGGAATACCTTGTAACGGATGCTGGCAGAAAGATAAGCCTTCAGGGAAACGGTTAATTGAATGCGATGGGACTTTTGCCACAGCTCTGTAAACAGCTCCTGTACCAGGTCTTTACAGGCTTCTTTGTCTTTCAGCACCTGGTAGGCCGACAAGAACAGCGGTTCCCAATGCCGCTTATACAACAGGGTTAGCGCCTGTTCATTACCCGACTGCAGCAACAACAACAATTCTTCATCTGTTTGCCCCTCAATGGCCGGCATGGCTGATATTAATTTTTTTATATGAAGGTGGAATACCGGGGGTAAATATAGAGTTTATATTATTATCCTTTGGGCAAAAAAGATGAGTGGCGTTCCGGCCCCGGGTGTATACCATAAAATAACAGGACCGGCCAATTGGCCAGCCCTGCTGCATAAATGGGGTTTCAATATTGTATTATGCCTGTTTCTCCAGCAACAACCGGATCATATCTTCCAGCATCAACTCCGCATCATGATTCTGAATCATGAAATTCTTGAAAATGATCTTACCATCCTGGTCAATCAGGTAATTCGTGGGCGCGCCTCTTACCGGGAGGTTCTGCCGGTTGGTTTCCACATCTTTCAATGGCGTAAAGCTATATTTACTGGATTTCACAAACGGTACCACATATGCATCCTGGTCGCGCACAATGTTAATGCCCAGGTAGGATACCGGCTGACCATTAAAATTCTTCAGCACCTTTTCAAAGTGAGGAAACTCTCCCCTGCAGGGGCCACAGCCGGGAAACCAGAAGGTAAGCAATACCACTTTGCCTTTGTAGTCTTTCATGGATACTTTACCATCGGCTAAATAGGACTCCAGCGAAAAAGACGCTTCCTTAGCCCCTGTATTCAACTGTTGCTTCAGCTCCTCATAAATTGCGCTTTCTGTTTTACCGGCTTCCTTACCATAGGCCAGTAGCGGCGCTTTCAACGACCTGGCCGGTGTGGCCACGTAGTACTTCATCAGGGTATCATACGCCTGCTGCGGATGTCCGCCCTGGTTAGCTACTTTTGCTTTGAGCAATGCCAGCGTTTGCGGCATGCTGCCCCATCTCTTTGGCTTTATGTTATTCAGTACCGCGGCGGCTTCACTGGTTTTATTATCTGCCAGTAGTTTTTCGGCGGCTATAAACTGGCCGGCCAGCTTTGCATTTTTCTCAAACCCTTCTTTGCTTTCTGATTCCAGACCAGGCGTTGCTGCCAGGTCAGTGGCCAGCTTCAGCGCTTCCGAAGGATTGTCAGATAACAGCAGATCAAAGTATTCTTCCATACCGGAATTGGACCAGCTGAACTTTGATACCGGGAAATCACGGCGCATCTGCTCATACAGTGCCTTCTTTTTCTGCATATCCGGTGCACGGAAAGCCATCCAATACAATGCCTGTGCTCCGCGCTGACTTTCCGGGAATTTCTTGATCAACTCATTACACATCTCCCGGTATTTCTCCGGATCATCTTTTTCAAGGGAATTGGCATAGTAAAAAAGATAATCTGCATTATCCGGTTCTGCGGCAGCCGCTTTACCCATAAAGTCCCGCGCCTTGTCAAATTCGCCCCAGCGCTCTGCATCTATCGACAGCTCCTGCCAGGCATCCGCCAGTTTCGGATTCAGCGCCACCGCCTTCAGCAGGAAAGGACGGGCTGCAGGGCTTTCCATGTTTGTATAAAATTTACCGTAGCCATAAGCGATACCCGCTTCTTTGGGGAACTTTTTGGTCCACAGCTGGTATTGCTTTACAACAGCGGCACTGTCTTTCCACATGGCTTGTATGTATGCGTCATGCGCGGCAATATTCTCCGGATGTTTATTAATAACGCCTATCAGGCTATCGCCTTTTTGCTTCAACTGCGCATTGGCCATTGAAGGCAACGACAGCAAAGCCGCTGTGATTAAATGATTGAAAGTGATTTTCATAATGCTGGTGTTTGACGGTATATAATTTTATGTAGATAATTACCAACCGGGATTCTGCTCCGGTACTTTACCCGCAGGATACTTTTGCAGCTGGTCCTGTGGTATCGGGAAATAATACATTTTGTCTTCGAAAAACCGCTGTTCCAGTGGCACCGAAGTATAAGTCCGGGCGCCGTTTACGATGCCAACCTGCATCGCCCGGATGGCTGCGCCGATCATCGTAGCGCCGGTACCCCACCTGCGGATATCGTTGAACCGCTGGCCTTCAAATGCCAGTTCCACGGTGCGTTCACGCACATAATCATCCCATGTGAGTGTGCCGGTTATTTCCGGCATATTTACCCGCTTACGCAGCAGGTTCACATACGTGCGCGCTTCACCGGGATTATTCAGTTTCAGCTGGCACTCTGCATAGTTGAGATATACTTCGCCCAACCGCATCATGATACAGTTCTGGTAGTTGGTGTTATTACCGCCGAAAATATAATTTGGGTTCATGAACTTGCGCAGCAGGTAACCTGTGATGGCGGTGCTGGACGTACCGGGGTTCATGGCTGATCCCAGCTTTAAGTCCATTTCGGTATTCATCCAGGTAGTGCCATCGTAGATAACGCTGGCATGCAGGCGCGGATCGCGGTTAGCATAAGGATGCGCCGGATCATATAAGGCAGATTGGTTCCAGGGTTTACCATCTGTCATCAGGTACTGGTCTACCATGTTCTGCGTAGGACAATCCCGCACACTGCCAAAGCCGGTGAAGTAAGTAGAGTTGTTGTAGTCGTCCAGCGAATGTACCTGTCCGCTTAAATCTCCCGCATATTCTTTATTAAAAATAACTTCGCTGTTATCATCATTCTCCGGGAAAAACATCGCGCCATAATCCGGGAAAAGAGAGAAGCCGCCTTTGTCAATTACCTCTTTGGCGGCAGCTGCCGCGCCGCTGTAGTCCTTATGATTCAGCAGCAGCCGTGCTTTCATGGCTAATGCTGCAAAACGGGTAGCCCGTCCTGTGGAGGAAGCAGGGTAGCTTCCCGGCAGGATGGCCGCGGCATCGTCCAGGTCTTTCACCATAAAATTTATACAGGCTTCATCAGTAGCGCGACCCATTGTCAGCTCATCATTCAGTGTCAGTACTTTATCTATAATCGGGAAACGCCCGAAAGTAAAGTAGAGATCCATATAATGCAGTGCCCGGAGAAACAGCATCTCGCCTTTGATCTGTTGCTTTCCACCGGCACTGAGGGGCGTTTCATCCAGGTGCGATAACACGGAATTGCAGTTCCGCACCGCCGTATAGGTGTTTGTCCAGAGGTCGGTGTTGATATTGGAAGAAGGAGAATACTGCCCCGAATTAATCTGGTTGGACTCCAGGAACGACTTGGCGGCTTTGGCTTCATCGGTAATATCGCAGATCATCCAGTTTCCCGCATCATCATAGATTGCGTGTATTTTGCTGTACGATTCCAGCACCACCCTGCTGATGAGGGCACTGTCTTTCCATACGTTGCTGTCGCTGTAAAGGTTCAGGGGGCCTTTATTCAACGCCTCTTTATTACAGGCAACTGTTCCCACCGTTGCAGCAAGGGCTATATAGCTGATTAATCTTTTCATTTGAGAGCATTAGTTGGTTCAATAAATTCGTTTCCACTGATCAGAACTGCAGCGTTAAACCGGCTGCGAATGATTTCATCAGCGGATCACGTACCTGCCCCGCACTTTCCGGGTCAAACGATTTAAAATGAGTGAAAGTGAAGAGATTGTTCGCGCTCACACTAATACGCAAACTCTTTGCGCCAATACGCTGAAGTACGCTGCCAGGCAGGCCATAAGCCAGCTCTATGTTCTTCACCCGCAGGTAAGCCGTATTGCGCGCCCAGTAATCAGAGCTTTCCTCATTATTCTGATTGTTGTACCACAAACGCGGATAAGAAGCATTGGTGTGAGTGGGTGTCCAGCGGTCCAGTTTATCTGTGGTGGCAGGCAGATTCGTATAGGCGTACCCTTGTACATCCCCCGCACCCTGCATCAGCACATTCAGCTCAAGACTGCTGTACTTCACTCCCCAGCGGATACCGTACTGGATTTTAGGGAAAAATGAAGCGCCAAAGAAAACCTGGTCCCTGGCTGTAATGGCGCCATCGCCATCTACATCCTTATACCGGATATCACCGGGCGCAGTGCCAGGGTAGAGCGGCTTAGGCCCTTTGGTAATTTCTTCTTCACTCTGATAGAGGCCCTCAGATATGTATCCAACCGCCTGCGTGCCTACCCTGTTATAAAAATAACCGATAGACTTCCCGGTTGCCTTCTGCCATTCCGGGATGCTTTGTGATTCAGGATAGTAGACAACCTTATTCTTACTAAAACTAAAATTCGGAGAAATAAAATAAGAGAACTTCCCGAAGTGTTGCGCATGACTTAAAACAACTTCCAGCCCCCTGGTATCCACAATACCGCTGTTGATATCAGGCAGCCCGATACCAATTACAGCAGGCACCTGCTGTGCCGGCGGCGCCAGGATATCTTTTGTTCTTTTCTGAAAATAATCTGCTTCCAGCGTTAAGAGATCCTGCTTGTAATGCGCTTCCACGCCTATGTTGGCAATTACCGCACGTTCCCAGGTAAATACCGGGTTAGGTAACACATTAGGCGATAACGTTTGATAATACTGCGGCGTAGCGCCTCCCAGTGAATATCCCGGCGTAGCGCCCAAAGCATACGTGGTCAGGAACTGGTACGGATCTACACGGTCGTTACCCAGCTGCCCCCACGACGCTCTTACCTTCAGGAAATCAAGATCGTTGGATACATTATCCATGAAAGGTTCTTCAGATAAAACCCACCCGGCAGACAGCGACGGGAAAAATCCATAACGCTGGTCAGGAGGGAAAATATCAGACCCGTCATACCGGAAGTTAAACTGGAACAGGTAGCGCGATGCATAGTTGTAAGACAAACGGCCTACCAAACCCCGCCTGGCATTCTGCGTGCCTGAACCGCCATTGGTAACGCGCGTAGGATCGCCTAAGTCCAGCTGTGACAAACTGGAAGACACAAAGCCCGAACGCTGTGTATTAAAATTATCACCGGTATTATTGGTTTGTGTATAAAGCAGCAAACCGGATAAATCATGTTTACCAAACGACCGGTCGTATTGCGCGCCGGCTTCCAGCGTGAGGCTCTGCGTTTGCGCAAAGGTTTCCCGGAGGTAAGGCTCAGTAGGATAAGGCGTTGCTTTCTTAAAATTGCCTGCCGCATTAATACTATACATATCATACGGTGTGGCAAAGCGTTTACCAAAAGTGTAAAGCTTATCAAAGGAGCCATTGGCTTTCAGCGACAACCCTTTTACAAAAGGAATATCGTACTGTATGTTGACTACCGAATTAAAGATATTGGTATTGGTAAGATTGTAACCAGATGCGCCTATCGATTGCTGGTAAGCATTGCCGCGCTGCTCCGGCACAACAGCATACAATCCATTGGTGAAGCGGTTTGCACGGATAGGCGGGGTTGAATACATATTACTGATAACGTACTCCGAACCATACACCGCTTCTGAATTTTGTTTGCTGAATGACCCGCTGAGGTTCATCGTCACCTTCAGATCGCGCGTTACCTTTGCTTCCAGGTTGCTGCGCAGGTTATAACGGCTGTAACCTTCTACCGGTACCAGTCCGCTGTTTTTTGAATAACCTCCGGAAATAAAGTAACGGATGTTTTCACTTCCGCCTGCGGCAGATAAATTATAATTGCTTTGCCACAAAGAAGTAGCCAGCACTTCGTCGATCCAATTCACATTTGGATAATAATTTGGATCGGAACCATCCTTATATTTCTGCAGGGCTTCATCACTGAAACCCATACCCACACCCGGCTGGTATAATCCTTCATTCTTCAGCGCTTCATTGTAAGTAGTGGCATAGTCAAAAGCATTCATCTGCTTATAATATTGCGTAGGACGCTGGTTCACCACGTTGGCCGCAAAAGTGATACTGGGTTTGCCGATGTTTCCTTTTTTGGTAGTCACCAGTATTACCCCGTTGGCCGCACGCGCGCCATATACAGAAATCGCCGACGCATCTTTCAGCACGGATATTACATCAATATCGTTGGCATTCAGATCATCCAGCCGCCTGTCGGGAATACCATCTATTACTACCAGCGGGGCAGAGTTATTAAAGGTGCTCAGCCCACGCACAAAAAGCGTAGAACCCGCTCCCGGCGCACCACCGGATTTTACCGCGTACAGTCCTGGCAACCGGCCCGCCAGCATATCCGATACCGCTATACTGGAATGATTTTCTGTAAGTTCCTTTGATCTTACAGAAGACATCGATTCTGTTTTGTTTCGTTCGGTAGTGGTGCCGTATCCGATAATTACAGAAGCATTCAGCTCTGTAAGCACAGGCTTCAGCGAAATGGTGAGCTGTACCGGGATTTCGCCTACTTTAATGTTTCTTTCGAAAGATCCGAAACCGACAAAAGTCACGATGACGGTGTAATTACCAACAGCAAGATTTCTGAAAGTAAAAGAGCCATCTTCTTTGGTAACCGTGCCCCTGTTAAAAGGCCGCAGGCTTACCGTGGCTCCCGGTATGGGTTTCCCCTGGTGATCTACCACCACACCGGTTACAATGCCGGACGCCGATGGTAACTCCATCAATGGCCGGGCCATTACCATTTTTCTGCCAATGGTCACCAGCTTATTTTCTTCATCAATACGCCAGGTAAACGGCAGTCCCCGCATAGCCTGCTCCAGTGCCTGCCGGAGCGAGGCATTTTTTAATTGTATACTTACGGGTGCGGATTGCCGCAGCAGTTGTGCATCATAAAAGAAATGATAAGTACTCTGTTTTTTAATACCTGTCAATACTTTTTCAAGTGAAGCCTCTTTCAATGATAATGTAATCTCCTGAGACACCCCTTTTGCACTTACATGCAGACATAGCACAACAATCAGGAAAAAATTCAATCTCATAATGAGCATCGTTTTTTTAAGGAGGGAACGGGCAAAGAAATGCCCATAGCAATTACTTAATTGCATACATTTGTAGTGTTTGGGTGAATTGATTAAACTTTCTTTAGTCGGATGGTTGTCGGTAAACCCGGATTAAACAGAAGTGTTGCAAGCACTTCTGTTTTGTTTTTTAAGACGTATTTTTTTTCATTGATGGTTGGTTGGTTTTTGGTTGATAATAAATCCTGTTTGGTTGACAGATCAATCAATAATCTTAATTGTTCTTCCTGTTATTACATAGTGAATATCACTGAATTTAAGTATCTCTAAAGCTTGCTCCAGGCTTACACTCCGGGGTATTTCGCCCACAAAAGCCTGCTCTGTATTTTTGGTTTCAAATATTACATTCACATCATACCACCTGGCCAGTTGCCGCATCACGGTAACGATATTGGCTTTGTTAAAAGAAAAATATCCATTCTTCCAGGCCATCACCGTTTCGGTATCTACGTTCTTTAACAGCTGCCACCTGTGGTTTTCCTGTTGCTGCACCTGCTCGCCCGGTTGCATCACACCCGCATAACCCGCACCGGATACTTTCACCTTACCCGTGATCAGCGTAGTGGCAGTTACCGTTTCATCGGGATAAGCATTGATATTAAAATGGGTGCCCAGTACCAATACTTCCTGTCCTTTCGACTTTACCCGGAAGGGCTGGTCTGCTTTCGCCGCTATCTCAAAGTAAGCCTCCCCGGTAAGCTCCACCACCCGCTCCGGACCATTGAATACCGCCGGGTATTTTAAAGAACTGGCCGCATTCAGCCACACCTTTGAGCCATCCTGCAGTATAATGCGGTACTGTCCTCCACGTGGCGTGATCATGGTATTGTATTCCACCGTATTGCCGCCGGACTGTAATCCAGGCTGATACGCCAGCACGCCGTTATCCATTTTTACCACCTGCGCATTTCCCTGCTGACCAACCACGCCATTCTGTGCGTCAGAAAGTACAATCGTTGTCCCGTTAGCCAGCTGCAGCGTCGCCTTATTGGTGCCCGGCGCTATATCTGCCGCTACCTCCGGAATGTGATGCATGATGCCTTGCTTCTTCTGCTGCATAAAGAACCATACTCCTGATGCCACCAGTATAAACACCGCAGCCGCTGCGTATTGCCACCATTTCCGGTACAATACCTTCACCGGGGTACTGGTATGGCCTGGTTTATCGGCATTCAGTATATGTTGCAGCATTGGCTCCCAGTCGGCACGATTCACCTCCACATCGCCGGAAAGCTCCTCCGGCAATGCAACCGCTGCGCTGTTAAACAGTTCCCGGTTGGCTTCATCCTGAAAAAAAGCGGTCAGCTCTCCTTCTTCATCTTTCGTCAGTCCTTCTTCCCCACTTTTTCTCAATAAAAAAGTAATTCTCTGTTCCATAGTGGTTTTCAAAACGTAGTAAAATAATTACAGGTGCACGCCGGCAAGCAGCGTAATACTATATAGAATGTAAAAAAGACCGGCGGTACTCATCGGGCAGCACATTTTTTTTAGAATAAAGAGAGAGAAGAAATTAACCGCCTTATTTTCAGCGTGTTAAGGAGAACAAAAATAAAAGGGGAATTATTTTCCCGGCATCGGTAAGATATCCGCGGATATAACTCAGCGCAGCGCTGAGCGTATTTTTTACGTAGCTGGGAGAGCATTGCAGGCGATCGGCAATTTCCTGTGTTTTCAGCCCTTCTTCCCTGCTAAGCTGATAGATCTTTTTACGTTGCGGGGGCAATTGCTCCACTGCCTCCCGGATCAGCAACAGGGTTTCCTGTACCTGCAGGCGGTCTTCCGCGAGATTGGCAGCAGCGCTTCCCGCGTCGTCCCGGATATCCGTTATCTTACGAAGCGCCGCCTGCTTGTGGAACCAGGTAAAGCACTCATTGCTGGCCACCCGTATGATCCATGCCTGTGGCTCCAGCAGCCCTGGCAGCTTATCGCGGCTCAGCCAGATGCGGATAAACGTTTCCTGTACAATTTCCTGGGTCCCCTCCGGCGATTTGACCATCCTTTGTATAAAAGATGTCAGCCAGGGAAGCGCCCCATAAAAAAGTTCACGAAAAGCCACTTCATCTCCTTCCGATATACTGATCAGTAATTCTTTTGCTATATGAAACTTGGCGCCGCGCAATATCTCCTTAGTTAGACAAGCGGCAATTTAATCATTCTCTTTTTCTTTTTTGAATAATAGGCGGGAAGAAGATTTTAATGGTCCATGTGGAAAATCAAAAAATGCTGCATCCTTGTGTTACAATAACAAACGCATATACACGGCCTGGATTCCACCGTTAGTTTTCCCCAATGTGATCTGTGATCCCAGAAATAAAAAAGCCGCTACAAATTGTAGCGGCTTTAACTTCTTGTTGCCCAACCAGGATTCGAACCTAGACAAACAGAACCAAAATCTGTCGTACTACCATTATACTATTAGGCATCATTCTATGGGGATGCAAATGTAGTTTTTTTCTCAAAGAAAACAACTACATAAAAGAATTTATCTTTTCTTCCTGATAGACAATGCTGCGATACCCAGTGCTACAGCGTCTTCCAGTCCACCTACTGCTGCATCTCTTACATGTAATTTCCTGCCGGCAGCCTTGCGCAAATAGAAGAATGCGTATGCTGCGGCCACTGCTGCCACGCCGCCAATTACCGCTCCTTTCCAGGCTTTCTCACCTTTTGCCTGGTATAAAGTGGCTCCAGCCAATGCGCCGGAAAGTGCCCGGCCGGTAATACCGGCAGCGGCTATACGATTTCCGATGTTGGGTGCTTTGTCTACTACCAGCTCGCCTGCGGCCATTGTTTGTAAATAGCGGGAAGTACCTTGCTTTTGCATAAAGCCCAAAGGCGATTTACGTAGTTTGTCTGAAGGTTGCTGACTAACAAAATAACTGGCGAAAGCAGGGCCCATTGCGCTGCGCATCCCGGTAACAATGCCCAGGCCAATAGCCCGGCAGATAGTAGGTATCATAGCTTTTTTCATATAGCAGCCGCCGCAATCATTGTGCCATCCATGCCACTTTGCTTCTGTTCGCTGTAGCATGGATGACTGTTTATGCTATCGTGCCGATAACCGCTGATGATCTTTCTCCAGCTGCGCTTTCAACTGCCCGTAGTCTACCTCCTGCACCGCCTTGTTCCCATCAATGGCCAGCGCCGCTGCCGTGGCGGCACTCTGCCCCAGGATCATGAACACCGGCTCCATCCTGATAGAACCATAGGCGATATGTGAAGCCGACATGCATACCGGTACCAGCAGGTTGCTGCACTCTGCCCGTTGCGGAAGTATGGACCCGTAAGACACCTGGTAGGGCTCTTTGATATCCACACCGATGTCGCCTTCATTCTGCACATACCCGTCTTTTTTCACATAACGTTGCGCATTATGCGCATCCAGGGTATAAGAACCCATGCCTATAGATTGTGGTACCGCGCTTTCTCCAAGCACCGATTGCTGCGTCATAACATGCACGCCTTTCATACGCCTTGCTTCGCGTACATACAACTGGTGCGGCCAGTTATGGTTGTCACGGAACTCATCGGCCGATAAGCCCCACGTTTGCATGCGGCGCTGAATGGCAGCCGGCACACGGGCGTCGTTCGCAAGGAAATATAAAAGTCCCTGCTGATACACCTCGTGCTCATGAATGATCTCCTTCCTGCGCTCATACGTGGCTTCCGGATAATCGTAGTTCATACCGATGTTGTCAAAACTAAAAGGACCATGATTGTTCACATCCGTTTTATGATTGGGGATAGGATCAAACTTACTGAACACTTCATTCCAGCCGCTGTCCAGCACACGGGTAAGTAATTCATACTGCGTGGGGTCATATCCTTCCGGCTTCGGAAAAGGAATGCGGTTGGCAGGTTTATCGGTCAGGCACATACGAAAACAATACGCCTGGATCTTTTTATCCGCCGCTCCTTTTTCCCCGGGATCTTCCCCGGAAACACGCGGCAGCAATCCACTTGTTGCATCACCGGCAATGCGGTACGGACTGATATTTTGTTTGAAATAATGGCCGTGGTGTAAAACGCCGGTTTGTACGCCGTTCCAGCTTTCGCCATAGGTGGCCACAGCTTCGCGGCCTACGGTATAGCTTACGCCTGCAGCTGCCATCAGATCGCCTTCATAGGTGGCGTCAATGAATACTTTGCCGCTATAGGTTTGTCCGCTGAGGGTAGTAATAGCCACTATCTTTCCGCCTTCCTTTTTTACGCCCTGCTTGCGGTCGAGCCATTCGTTGCGGTAAATTTTCAGGTTATTCTCCCGGATATAATCTTCAAATACCTGCTCTGCTACATGCGGTTCAAAGATCCACATGGTGCGCTCCGCGCCATCCATTGCCGGCGTACCCTGGCCTTTATTGCCATACTCCGCCTGCTGTTGCCACTTCCAGGCGACGGGTTGCTGGTAGTGCAACCAGATGCGGTGGTAAAAATCACGGGCCAGGCCACCTATTACAGATTTATTGCCGGTATCGGTAAACCCTAATCCGCCTGAAGAAAGGCCGCCAACATGTTTATCCGGCGATACCACAATGACTGTTTTACCCATTTTATGCGCCTGTACCGCGGCCACAATTGCTGCAGAGGTGCCACCATAAATAATTACATCTGCCTTATTTACCGGCGCGCCGGCGCGGGAAAATAAATAAGGGATCACCAGGATCGTTGCTAACAGGACTATTTTTCTCATGCTGTCAATAATTTTTTTAGATATGCGGGATAACTTTTTCCGTTTGTTCCTCCATCGCCAAAGGTGATACTGTCGCCGAAACAAACCACCCTGTTATGAGGTAGCTGGCGTTGCGTAATATATTCATACACGGCTACTGCTATGGTGCGGTAACCAGCCGGGGTAGGATGTACGCCATCCTGTTTCTGGCTGTTGGCTACATTCTGGATCAGGCTGTCCGTCTCTTCTCCCACATCGCCCACCTGTTGAAAAATGTAGCCCATGTCTAATAAGTCCTGCTTATTATCCGCTGCAATTTTCCGGATCACATCATTCACCTGCTGCTTCCTTTTGGCATGTCCTTCCGGCTCATAAAATGCGCGCGGGTGGCGGGTATATAAATAGGGTTCATGCACCGGCAGGATCGTCATCATCAATACCCGGCTTTTGGCCGCTATCAGCTGTACCACTATTTTCCGCAGGTTGGCTTCATACTCCGGTAAAGCAATGTGCTTCATCGAATTCATATCGTTGGTGCCTATCATCAGCACTGTCAGGTCCGGTTGATGTACCAGGCAATCCTTATCGATACGCTTCAGCAGGTCAACCGTATTATTTCCGCCGATTCCCGCGTTGAAAACAGCTGTGTTACCGGGCTGACAGATCCTTCCGGGGAAATACTTCTCCGGAAATGAAAATGTGGCGGTGAGTAATCCCGCCTGTAAAAAGTTCCTGCGATGCATTTGTTTTTATTTTGGAAGAGATAATAATCAATGCCATCCGGCTGGCGTGGTTACTAAGAAACCGGCTGGATGAACCCTCAATAAACAGCTGCCATGACATACAAGTTTTTCACGTGGAATGTTTCGTTCAGCTGGCAAATGATCATACTGCCTGCCGAATATACAACCCCAGGGCTAGATATCCAATCTATCAAAATTATCAAGGAATAAAAAATAAAACATCAGATGTTTAACTAAACATCATACCTTTGTATTGTAAATGAAGATTTATGGAGCAAACATCCAAACTATCGGACCGTGTTATCAACGCCATCCAGAAAGACATCTCCCAGGGAAAATATAAACCAGGTCAGAAAATACCCGCAGAACCTGAGCTGATGGTGCAATACGCCGTAGGCCGCTCTACCGTCCGCGAAGCCATTAAAACGCTTGCTATGATGGGCATCCTGCGCGTGCAACAGGGCGCCGGCACCTTCGTTAATGAAACCGTTCAGGCGGAATCGCTGGACCAGCGTCTCAGGCGCGCCGACTTCGAGGAAATAAACCAGGTAAGGCGCATGCTGGATTATGAAATCGTAAAACTGGCCGCAGAAAACCATACCAAAGAAGACCTCCACCAACTGAAAGCCTTACTGGAACAACGCAAAAAAGCCATCCTGGAACAACAGTACCAGCAATGCGTGGATGCCGATATCGCCTTCCACACTGCTATTGCAAAAGCCTCCGGCAACAATGTACTGGCCGATCTCTTCCGCAGCTTCACCGCCGTAATCCGCGACTTCTTCGCCAAACGCGATACACAGAGTATCAGCCACTTTGCGATCAGTCACCACCTGCACGAACAATTGTACAAAGCCATCAAAAGCGGCAACGCCAAATTATCCCGGCAGGTAATGGAAGACATACTGGACAATAACTATTAAATATCGACAGATGAATATCCTGATCTTTAGCTTAATACTGCTGGCAGGCGCTTATGTAGCCGGGCTACTGGGCTCCCTCACCGGTTTAGGTGGCGGCGTGATACTGATTCCATTGCTCACACTTGTATTTCATGTAGATATCCGCTACGCCATAGGCGTGGCCCTGCTGGCCTCTATAGCCAATTCTTCCGGCGCTGCCACGGCGTATATAAAAGAAGGCATTACCAATATCCGGCTGGGGATGTTCCTGGAAATAGCCACCACAGCAGGCGCCGTAGGAGGTGCATTGCTGGCAATATTTACACCGGTAAACACCATTGCCATCCTGCTCGGCGTAGTGCTGATATTTTCCGCCGCCATGACCATCCGGAAAAAGCACGAACATGCGGAACAAACGGGCAGTAAACTATCTTATCTCTTAAAACTAAACAGCAGCTATCCAACACCCACCGGGGAAGTGAGTTACAAACTCAAAAACGTGGCCGGCGGATTCGGCATCATGCTGATAGCAGGCGTGTTATCAGGTTTGCTGGGCATCGGGTCGGGCGCGTTAAAAGTACTGGCAATGGATAGCACCATGCGTATCCCTTTCAAAGTAAGTACTACTACCAGCAATTTTATGATTGGCGTTACCGCCGCGGCCAGTGCGGTGGTGTACCTTCAAAGAGGCTACATCGATCCGGGCATGGCCTTCCCGGTAGTATTGGGCGTATTGGGCGGAGCCTTTACCGGCGCCCGTTTGCTCACCTTCATCAATGCCCGCACATTACGGATCATCTTCTGCGCAGCTATCACTTTTGTGGCGCTGGAAATGATCTATAACGGATTAAATCACCAGTTCTAACTACTGTGTCATGAATATATTTAAGAAGATACTCGGCGACCGCGACATCGAATTACTCATCGGCAAACAACTAAGGACCGGGGTGGTCACTGCCAGCTGCATTGCGTTGCTGGGAGGCATCTTTTACCTCGTGCAACAAGGCGCGGCCAGTGTGCCGGATTATTCACAGTTTAAAGGAGAGGGAGCGGAATACACTTCTTTCCGCGGTATCTTTCACGGCGTAGCCACGGGCAGCGCCACGGAATTTATACAATTGGGCGTACTGGTATTACTGGCCACACCTATTCTCCGCATCTTCTTTTCCCTGCTGGCTTTCGCACTGGAAAAAGACAGGCTGTACGTGTTGATCACTACGCTGGTGCTGGGAATTATTTTATTCAGTATGTTCGGCGGACTGAAAATATAATACTACTCTTCCCGCAGCCGTTCGTCGGTATAGGTAATGGCGGTTCTGCCGTGGGGAACAGGCTTCCCTTGTTCATCCACACTTACAAACACCATTTTATCAACAGTAAGAATAGTTTTTTGCGTGATCTTGTTCCGCACCTGGCAGGTGAGTGTGAGAGAAGTTCTGCCGAAGTGGGTGGCTTTAATACCCAGTTCTACAATATCGCCCTGGCGGGCAGAATTGATAAAATTGATTTCAGACATGTACTTGGTTACACAACGATTGGTACCTAACTGAATGATGGAATAAATAGCTGCTTCTTCATCGATCCAACGCAACAAACTGCCGCCAAATAAAGTGCCGTGCGCATTCAGATCCTCCGGCTTTACCCATTTCCGTGTATAAAAATTCATGACCCGTACAATTTTGAAGGCAAAGCTATTTCATTCTCCGATACGATGCACAACTTTTCCTGATACCATCGTCAGTTGTACGGCAATGTTCCCGTCGAAAATAACAATATCGGCATCTTTTCCTGCTGCCAGCGTACCTTTCCGGTCAGACACGCCCATGATGCGCGCGGGCGTATAACTCATCATCCGCACGGCTTCTGTTACCGGCACACCGGCCAGCTCCACCATGTTTCTCACGAGGCGGTCTGCCGTAGCTACGCTGCCTGCAAATGCGCTTCCATCAGGTAGTTTGGCAACACCATCTTCCACAATTACCTCCAACCCTCCATTCAGCGGCCCCAGTATGCTTTTGCCGGGAGGCATGCCCGCCGCCCGCATGGCATCGGTGATCAGCGCGATCCTGTTGGCCCCTTTTATTTTATAGATCAGTTTCAGCAGCGACGCCGGCAGGTGTGCACCGTCGGCAATCACTTCAGCATCTATTTCATCGATGAGGTAAACGCTTTCCACTACGCCGGCATAGCGATACAGGTTACGGCGCGTTACGCCTGACATGGCGGAATAAAAATGCGTGGCCAGCGTATAGCCGCACTCCACTGCCTGCACTACTTCTTCATAAACAGCATCCGTGTGAGCAATAGCCGGTAAAACACCTTTACTCCGCAGGTAATTGCCCATTTCCAGTGCACCGGGTAATTCAGGCGCTACACTCCAGCGGGAAATGTGCGGACTGTAATCCAGTATTTCTTTGTATTCAGCCGGATCAGGGTTACGGATATAGCGCGGGTCCTGCGCGCCGCGCTGGTTCATGGCGAAATAGGGTCCTTCCAGATGCATGCCCAGGAAAGAGGCCCCGTTATGCGGCAATGCCACTGCCTGGCGATAAATATCCAGCGTATGTAAAAGCCCTGCTTTCTCTGCGGTTAAAGTGGTAGGCACCATTGCGGTAGTGCCATATCGTGCATGCGTTTCCGTTATACGGTGAAAAGCGTTTACCGTGCCATCCATAAAATCATGGCCACCGCCTCCATGTATATGCAGGTCGATGAAGCCGGGGGCCACGTAATTGCCCCCGGCATCTATTATCTTATCAGCATGATCAGGAATGGTTCCTTCTCCCACTGCTGCAATCCGGCCTTCTTTAATCAGCACACTTCCGGAGGTGATTACCCGGAACGGCGTAATCAGGCGGCCATTGATAATTTTAATAGTTTCCTGCATGTATTAAACTGTTTTCTGCGCTGGTTGCAGTTTTGCGGCAGATGCTTCATCCAGGTAAAACACACAATCTGCATGTGTTTGTAGAATACTGGCAGGAAACAAATTGCTCACGGGCTGCTCCAGGCTGTCTTTTACTGCCTGCGCCTTTCGCTCGCCGGGTACCGAACAGATAATATGTTTCGATAGCAGGATCTGGTGCACCGACATACTGATGGCCTGCAAAGGCACTTCTGTAACGGCGCTGAACCAGCCTTCATTCATTTGTTGTTGCCGGCAGGCGGCGTCGAGGTTCACTACAAGATACGGTTTCGTAGTGTTAAAATCTGCCGGAGGATCATTAAAAGCGAGATGGCCATTTTCTCCTATGCCCACCAAAGCCACATCAATGGGATGCGCCTGTATGAGTGCGGAAATGCGGCTGCATTCTGCTTCGGGATCGCCTTCCCCGTTGATCAGGCACACCGATCGCAACGGTGCTACCTTGTCGAGAAAACGTTCTCTCAGGTACTTCCGGAAACTGGCCGGATGTGTTACCGGCAGGCCAATATATTCATCGAGGTGGAACATATTCACTTTTCCCCAGTCAATATCGCTGGCTATCAGTTGCCGGATTGTTTCAAACTGGCTTGTACCGGTGGCCAGTATAATATTGGCGCTGCCTTTTTCTGCTATAGCGGCCTTAATCAATGCCACTGCAGTATTGCCGGCTGCAGTACCCAATGTTTGCGGGTCTTTGGATCGGATGATTTTCATTGCACTTATATTTTTTCAGGAGATGATTACTTTTTGCTTTTTACCCCGGTGGTACCACCCTGCTGCAGGGAGATGTCTACCGGCTTGTTATGCTGCCAGGCGCCGTTGGTAAAATCGGGGATGTCGATGGAATTGGAGCGGTTGGCCACCGACCATTCACTCAGCGGGCCTATAGCGCTCCATGCGGCCGCATCGTATACGTCGATGTCTACGGGTAAGCCATTGCGTAAACAATCAATCAGGCGCCAATCCATTAAAAAGTCCATACCACCGTGGCCTCCTACCTGTTTGGCCATCTCACCCAACTTTTTAATAATGGCAGGCGTATACTTTTCTTCCAGTTGCTTAAATTCTTCTGCACTCACCCATCCTTCATGACTCAGCGAAATTCTTGGCTCCAGCGGATATTTTTGCGCGGTAGCTTTTGTGCCGCTTACCAGGTGCAGGCGGGAATATACCCGTGGGGAACTCACATCGTGCTGCAACATAATAGTGCGGCCCTTGCGGGTACGGATAGTAGTGGTATTCATGTTCCCGCGGAAATGTGCATTCACATAAGGCTTATAAAAATCATCAGTGGCCGCGAGCGCCACCGCTTTCTGATGCAACATAAAATCATTGCTTTGCATGGATACCAGGTATTCCATACTATCGCCACGGTTCACATCCAGCACCTGGCACACCGGACCCAGGCCATGCGTGGGATACAGGTTTCCATTGCGATGTGCATTTTGTTTGAGCCGCCACACATCATAACGTTTGTTCTTATCAAAAAGGCTCTCAAAAATATCATGGATGTATGCGCCCTCGCAATGCACCAGCTCCCCGAAAAACCCCTGCCGGGCCATATTCAGCGTGAGCAGTTCAAAGAAATCGTAGCAGCAGTTTTCCAGCAGCACGCAATGCTTCTTTGTTTTCTCGGAAGTTTCTACCAGCTGCCAGCATTCATCAATCGTAACAGCAGCCGGAATTTCCGTGGCCACATGCTTACCATGCAACATAGCGTATACGGCAATAGGCGTGTGCAAATCCCACGGCGTGGCAATGTATACCAGGTCAATATCATCACGTTCACATAATTGCTTCCACGCATCTGCCGATCCCGTGTATTCATGCGGGTCATAACCGGCATCTTTAATTCTCTCTTTGGTAGCGGCAATCATTTCCGGCCTGATATCACACAATGCCTTTACCTCCACACCCTGCAAATAGGTGATACGCTCCACGGCAGCGGAGCCCCGGTTACCAAGACCGATATAACCTATGCGCACCGTATCAATTTTCGGCGCTGCATAACCGCTCATATTAAACTGCTGCCGGTATTTTCTGCCTGCCTGTTTCCTGATCTGATCCAATGCTTTTCCTGGTTTTTCCTGCGCACTGGCATAACCGGGTACCAGCGTACTGCTGCCAATTCCAATGCCTGCTATTCCTATTAATTTTAAAAAATCTCTGCGTTCATTTATCATAAAGATATATTTTCTACATTACTGAAAAATGCTTTGCCCCGGCTGTTTACAGCGTTTTCTCAATTGGAAGAATTCCTCCTGCTGCGCCTGCAACGCGGCTCCAGTCACCGGCCGGCCAGACATGGTAACCGGCATCTTAAACACAACATCCCTTCCGCTCAACGCCGCCGCCAGCGAAAGATCCCCCCACTGCAACAAACCCGGTACATGTACAGCCATACTGAAATAATCGATCCCCATGCGTTCATCAAAACGGTAACTCAACGGGCCGCCGTTCAGCGTTACCTGTGCTGCTGTTCCATTCAGCGCTGCAAAAAACAGGGAGGCCACGCCAGCCTCCCTGCTACCGTTAAGCACTATACGAACATCACCATTTACCATTTTCAAATAATCTGTAATAATCCGCAGATCACTTACCCATCTCCCCTGCACGGTGCTACCCAACCATAAGGCAGAACGCGCCAGGGTATGATAAGGCGGCTGGCTGCCATCTGTAGCAGTGGCAGATACGGAGCTTTGCTCGCCGCAACCCCACAGGTCTGCCAGCACAATGCCATTACCGGCCTCCGTTAATTCCGTGATCAACGCCGCGGGAATACTGTCTTTTCCACCCGGATGGGTTACCACTACATAACCATTCTCTTTGCTGCGCGGAGCACGCAACAGCAAAGGGATCAGTGAACCATCTGTTGTTTCCAGCGCTACACGCTCCCACCCTTCCTGTGGCGAATACCGGTGTGCCTGTTTCAGTGTGCTGTTTTCGTTTATCCGTAACAGTTGTTGCAATGCTTTTCTCTTCTCATCAACATTAATATTTTCTTCCAGCAATGTTTGATGAAGCAGTTGTCCTTGCCGGCTGCACCATGCTGCGGTAGTGATCACGCTGGTGTCGCGGTGTCCGTTGGGAAAAGTGAGCAGCTGTGCAGCGGGCAGCAAATTAAAAGCCGGTTCCTTTTTGGGCGCCCCGGTACCAATGTGTTTCAGCTGCAAATCCATCCAGCCAATCATGGTTTCCCTTATTTCAGGCCAGTAGCCATGCACGGTGTTAAACAACTGGTAACTGAGTTTATCACCGGCATGCAGTAACTCATATATGGGTGCAGCCTGTTTATAACTGCGCAACATTTCCGAAGGGTAAAACGACTTACTCGCATCATTCAGCGCATTACAGATTTTCAATGCGCGGGGCGCCACCATTGCCAGTACCCCGGATTCTTCCATGTAGGTAAGTCCATCCGGTACCAGCTCACATACACAATTGCTGTTCATGATGTAAGATTCAAAAGTACCTACACTCACCACCGGTACGGCCGCTTTAATGCGCTCGTCCATTGCTGCCAGCCACATGGTTTGATTCCCGCCGCCGCTGGCGCCGGTGGCGCCTATACGCGCTTTGTCCACTTCCGGTAAACTGCAAAGCAAATCTACTCCCCGTATGTTATCGGTGAGTTGCATGCCCAGCAAGGTATTGCCTGTATTCATCAGCGAAGCGCCGAGGTTGGCGCCGTGGTATTCCGCCACGCCTTCGGTGGTGGTTCTTTCACCGGCACCCCATGCATCAATATTTAAACACACGTAGCCATTTAATGCGAGGCTATGCGCCGTGGCCTGTACCATTTCCCCTATGCGGGCATCCTTCCAGTGGCCATGCATGTTGATCACTGCCGGGAAAGGCCCTTTGCCATCGGGGATGTATAAATTAGCAGTAGCAAATACACCGGGCCTTGTCTGGAACAGGATATTACGTATATGGTACCCCGTTAGTTGCGTACGCCCGGTTTCTTTTACCTGCAATGGTAGTTTGTGGTCCTCCACGGCGCCGGTCGACTGCAGAATGGCGGTCTTCAGTTGCCGGCGCCGTTGTGTCCATTCCTGCTCCGTGGCAGGCAGCACCTGCGCCTGAAACGCGGTGGCCGCCTGCTGCTTCAGCTGTTGCTGGATAATATCCGTCCGCTCTCCGGAGAAAACTTTTGGCAACGGCCCCTGCGGAGCGTAGAATAGTGAGGACAACACCATGAAAAAGGAAACTAATGCTTTCAAGTATAATTGTGTTTAATGATCAGATCAATCTACGTCCCACCAAAGACGGGTGGCTGCATTATCCGGTCCTCCCAGCAACCGGATACCTTTCTTCAGCTCTTCGCCGTTGTTCACCGCTTCAGAAGAAGGATAAGGCAGCCGCTTGATAAAAGTACCGGCCGGTAAATCGGGGTTATCCGATTTCACCACCGGGTACATCACCGGGAAACCGCTGCGGCGGTATTCTGCCCAGGCTTCCAGCCCGTCGGGGTAAATAGCCAGCCACTTCTGCGTGCCTATCTGCTGACGTTGTATGTTTACCGCAGTACCAAATTTAACTGGTATATTGGCTACCGCTGCAGAATTTTCCACATCGCCGGGAGCTACCGGTACTGCGGTGGAATTCGTATAGGCGTTGATAACAGCCGCGTCCTTCACGCCCCAGTTTTCCATGCTCACCGCAATGCCTTTATCATACAGATCTTTAGCCGATCCATCCATGTTCCAGCCATTCAATGCGCCTTCTGCCCGCAGGAAATAGGCTTCTGCCGCCATCATCACGTGCTTGGGCGCCTCCAGCGCAGGCAGCCAGGAGAGGTTCAGCGGATTGTAGGTAGCCCAGTAAGTACCCGCATTGGAAGTTTGCGATGCCTGGTTCAATGGGTTATTCAGCGACACTGCCGGTGATCCGTTGCGCACGCCACGGAAAGTACCGCCATTTACCGCAGGCTGGTAAAAAGCCCCGATCCTCGGATCATTGTAGCCTTTCATATAAGAAGCCATGGTAGCACTCATACTGAATTCATTATAGGAGGCCACTCTTGCCAGGCCGTTGCCATCGCCACCATTCAGCGATTTTTTCATCATGGCGGTATGTGCTACTGCTGTCATTACACCACTTGTCACAGCGGCTTCAGCTTCCTGTTTGGCGCGGTCGGGCTGTACTTTTGAAATACGCAGCGCCAGCCGCAAACGCAGCGTATTGGCGAAACGGATCCACTGTTGCACATCCCCGGCGTATATCAGGTCGTTGGCGCCAAAAATATTGGTAGCGCTGGTTGCTTTCAGGTTCTTTACGGCATGGTCCAGTCTTTTGAAGAAGTCGTCGTAAATTTTATCCTGGGCATCATAAGGTATAACATCCTGGGCTTTTCCGGCATCAAAATAAGCTACCGGACCGAAATAATCCGTCAGGTGATGAAAAGCATATACCCACATGATTTCCGCGAGTGCATATTCGCCGGAAGTTTCTTCCGTATTCTCAAAAATGGTGCGCAGCTGTGGTACAGTTTGCACATAGGCAATGATGCCGGGACGCGGCAACCAGCCGTCATTGATCACATAACGATCGGTTTGAAAGCTGTTGGTGTTCAGTGCAAAATATTGTGCATATAAATCGGCATACAGGTTTTGTACGGTCTGGTAATATCCCTGGTTGATCGCGGCAGATGATTCTGCCTTTGAAAACATAAATGGTAATTCTCCCTTACCTACTCCTGTTAACCCGCTTGGGTCCACATTCATGGAATCGAAGTTTTTTGTACAGCTGCCCAGCATCACCGTCAGCGCCAGCGGAAGTATATATTTTAATTGCTTGTTCATGGCTGTGTGTTTTTTGTTGACTAAAAGGATACATTCAGGTTCAGGCCAAAGCTGCGTACTGCCGGCGGTAAACCGGCTTCTATGCCCTGGTAGTTACTGGTACCCAGTGCGGATTCCGGATCTACCGGCAAAGTACGTTTACCCATGCCCGGTATATCCAGCACAGACTTACCACGGTACAGGAAAAACAGGTTACGTGCCGTTAAAGAAAGCCTGGCACGCTTTACCAGCTTCTGATCGAAATCGAAATCATACCCGAAGGATAATTCCCTCAACCGGAAATTGGTGGCGCTGAAAGCAAAGAATTGTCCCCATGCATCGCGGCCACCCTGCGATACTTTTGTCCAGAAATCTTCTGCGTCGATAGATTTGGTATTGACGCTTCCGTCTGCCAGCACACCGGGCAATACCAGTCCGCCGTTCCTGTATTGAGTGGTATAATCGGCAACGCCATAGGAAGCCAGCAGTGCATCAGTACCGGATATAACGATACCGCCTACACGCCCGTCAATGAGAAACGACATACTGAATTTTTTATACTGGAACTGGTTGTTCCAGCCCAGGGTGAAGTCGGGATTAAAATTGCCGAGGTATTGATTCTGCGCAACCACGGGGAGGCCATCAGTACCTATGAGGTATTGTCCTGTTTTCGGATCTTTCTGCCATGCGTATCCGTACATATCTCCATACTTACCTCCTACTCTTGCCTGCACAGTAGCGAAATTAGTAGCGGAAGAAAGGCCGATCTGGTCCACACCATCTTTCAGGTACAGCACCTTGTTGCTGTTGGTGGCAAAGTTCACGCTGGTGTTCCAGCTAAAATCCTTGCGTTGTATGGGCGTACCTGTGAGCATAATTTCAAGCCCCTTATTCTGTATATTACCAGCGTTGATGTACTGGTCGTCAAAACCGCTGGCCTGTGGCAACCCAACATTCAGCAACTGGTTAATGGTATTATTCTTATACACTGTAGCATCCAGTCCCAGCCGGCCATTGAGGAATTTCCATTCCAGTCCCACCTCCCACGATTTTGTTTGTTCGGGCTTCAGATTATAAATGGATTTTGTGTTATCTCTCGATACAAAACCACCGCCAGCGCCTACACTGTAATAATAAGCCTGTAACAGCATGTAAGGATCTGCATCATTACCTACCTGTGTATAAGCAGCACGCACCTTACCAAACGTAACCCAGGAAGGCATCTGCAGCATATCTGATATTACGGCCGATAATCCCACGGAAGGATAAAAATAGCTGTACGGACTTGGCAACGTGGAAGACCAGTCGTTACGCGCACTTACATCTAAATATAAATACTGCCTGAAATCCAGCTGGGCATTACCATACACGGATTGTATCTCTTTCTGCACCGTAGTGTTGGTAGTAGCCGGCGCAGTAGCAAACATGAGATTAAAATGGTTAGGAATGCTTAGCCCGTTGGCCAGCGCCTGTGAATTATATCCCTTGCTGGTAAGGATGCTTCCGCCTACATTATAATTCACATGGAAATCGCCGGATAATTTATTGCTGCCGGATAACAACAGGTCCATGTTACGTTCCCAGTGATTTACATATGCCTCCAGGTAACGGCCGCCGGGCTGCACGGGGAAAGCGACCGTACCGTTATAATAGGATGCAGTGATTTTATCGTCATAACGGTCAAGGCTATACCGGCCCTGTAAACTGAGCCAGTCGGTAAGCTTGTATTTGGCTGATCCCATCAGCATAATACGGTTGCGCGATTCATCCACCATGTTACGGTACACGTCCCAGTAAGGATTCTGGAAGGTGGTGGAATTGGTCCAGTAAATGGGGTAAGGCTGACCGGTAGCATCGGTACCTTCAAAATGGTTCAGCGAGTCCTTGCTGAGATCACGCGGCATCAGGTAGGCTTCGTTGGCAACGCCCTGATCGCCCAGGCGTGGCTTGTTTTTAATATCCTGGCTGATGTAAGTTAATTTTACATCCGTTGTTAAGCGGGGCAATATTTCGGCGGCAACCCGGAGGTTCAGTGTATTTCTTTCCAGCCTGTTTTTAGGAATAATACCACTGATGGCATTGTTGGTGTAAGATGCATAGCCACGCAGTTTGTCGTTGCCGCCGGAAATATCGATAGAATTGTTCACGGCTGTTCCTGTGTTAAAAAAGCTTCTCACATTATCGGAATAGGTTTGTGCCGGGGCTCCCCAGCTGGCAGGGGCGCGGGTTCCGGCTTGTCCTTTGCTGCCGCTGCCATAGGTGTTCTGGAATTTCATCAGCATATTAGGCTGGTCCAGCGATACGCCGCCGTTATAATTTACAGCCAGCTTGCCACTTTTACCGCTTTTGGTGGTGATGATGATAGCGCCGTTGGCAGCGCGGCTACCATACAAAGCCGCTGCCGCCGGGCCTTTCAGCACGTTGATGGATTCCACATCCTGCGGGTTCACGCTGGCCGCGCCATCGCTGCCGGAGTAACCGCTGCTGATACTTTTAGGCTGCGTGGAAATAGTGTTGGCAGAACCGCCGCCGTTTTTTTCGGTCGACATAGTATTATCTATCGGCACACCATCTACTACGATCAGCGCATTGTTATTACCGCTGATCGACCGGTTGCCGCGCAATACAACTCTTACTGCACCACCGGGGCCGGAGGCTGCCGGCGTAATCACTGCGCCCGCCACTTTACCGCTCAGGGTATTCATAATATTAGCGCCGGGATCCTTCACCGTGTTGATGGCGGCGTTATCCAGTTGTTGGGTGGCATAGCCCAGGGAGCGGGTTTTACGCTCAATACCCAATGCGGTGACCACTACTTCATTTAAGCCCGTGGCGCTTTGCTGCAGTGCTACATCGATAATTGTTTGTGTTGATACAGGGATTTCTTTCTTATCATATCCTACATAGGTAAATACCAGCATAGCGCCGGCAGCCGCGGAAATGGCATACTTTCCTTCGGCATCGGTACTCACACCGCGTGTGGTACCTTTTACGCTTACGCTTACGCCGGGAAGCGGCGATCTGGAAGCAGCGTCGCGTACTACGCCCTTCAGGGATAATTGATCTTGTGCGGATAGCTGCCAGGGCAAGGCAATTAGCATGATTAGGAAATACAGGTGTAGCTTTTGGCTAATACAGCTTCTCATACACTATGAATTTTATGGTGATCCTGGTTGGTAATTGTGAACCTAAAATACACCCGATGATTCCTTTCTTTGGAAAATTCACCGAGAACGTTACCGATTGATTTATTATATTTAAGTATTCCAACCACACCTGTAAGAAGAATGCGCCGACACTATGCTACCATAAAAGACATTGCTCATGCATTGAATATCTCTGTATCCACCGTTTCAAGGGCTTTGAGAGATACGTATGACGTAAGTGCAGATACCCGTAAACTGGTGCTGGAAATGGCCGCCAAATTGAACTACAAGCCCAACTTCAATGCCACCGGCCTCGTAAAAAACAGTACGCATAACCTGGCGGTGATACTGCCGGGTATTACCAATTATTATTTCTCTACTGTATTTACCGGCATCCAGGAAATCGCCTACAGTCATAATTATAATATCATATTGTATGTAACAAACGATGATGCCGCCCGTGAATTAAACATCATCAGAAATCTTTCTTTCAGCAGCCTGGATGGCCTGCTGGTATCGGTTTCCTCACAGGCGGATTCCTGTGATCATTTCCAGGAAATCATCGACGACGGTATACCCGTGGTGTTCTTCGACCGCGTGGCAGCCGGTATCCGTACCTCCAAAGTAATGCAGGACGACTACAACGGCGCCTTTGAAGCTACCACGCATCTTATTGCCAACGGCTACAAAAAAATAGCGCACATTGCAGGGCCGGAAGGACTCACGTTTACCACCAGCCGCCTCAATGGCTACCTGGATGCGTTGCGGAAGCATGGAATGCCTATCCGCAAAAAATGGATCATCCATTCCGGGTTTACGCAGGAATGCGGCGAAAATGACCTTGAAAAATTATGGAAGCTGAATGATAAACCGGATGCGGTTTTTGCGGTAAACGACCGTAAGGCGGTGGGCGCCATCGTTACGCTGAAGAAGAAGAATATTGCGGTAGGGAAAGAAGTGGGCGTGATCGGTTTTACCAACGACCCGATGTCTGCTATCATCTCCCCATCCCTTTCCACTATTGCTGAACCAGCCTTTGAAATAGGAAAGAAAAGCTGCCAGCTGCTGCTGAATCATATTAAGAAGAAGAATTTTATTCCTGAAGAAATTATCCTGCCCGGAAAATTAATTATCCGGGAAAGCAGTATACGTTCATAATCGTATACGCTTTCCCATTATTATATTTTTTGGAAGATGATTACCTTAATTTTCCTTTGGAGGCAATTCAGCCTCATTATGCAGCTTTACCGGTTTCTCTGAACGCGCTTTTACCTTCAGGTTCAGCACCTCGATAAATACAGAGAATGCCATCGCAAAATAAATATAGCCTTTTGGAATATGCTGGTCGAAGCTTTCCGCTATCAGCGAAACGCCAATCAGCAGCAGGAACGATAATGCCAGCATTTTCACCGTAGGATGACTGTTCACAAAACGGCTGATACCTTCGGATGCCAGCAGCATAACGCCTACAGATACCACAACCGCCGCAATCATGATCTCCACATGATCAGCCATTCCCACGGCCGTGATCACGGAATCCAGTGAAAACACAATATCCAGTAACAGGATCTGCACAATCACCTGCCCGAACTTCATGGGTTTGGCATTGGCATTCGCATGCTCTTCTCCTTCCAGTTTTTCGTGGATCTCCGCAGTACTTTTATAAATAAGAAATAAACCTCCTACCAGTAAAATAAGGTCACGACCAGAAATGGCCAGCTTTCCCAACCACTCAGCGTTCTGTATACCAATCCATTCGCCCATATTAAAAAGCGGCTTTGTCAGCGACATAATCCAGCTGATAGACAGCAGCAATAAAATACGCACAAACATGGCAAGTCCAAGCCCCAGGCGACGGGCCTTCTTTTGTTTATTCTCCGGCAGTTTCCCCGCCAGGATAGAAATAAACACAATATTGTCGATCCCCAACACGATCTCCAGTGCGGTTAGCGTTAACAGGCTTATCAGCGAGTCAACGGTAAGCAGGTGTTCCATAATTGACAGTTATATAGGTTATGTATGTGCAAACCCGAATATACTTCCTTTTTTGATAGTGATGAAATCTGCTAAACGCCTGCTAAAAACATTTGTCGTAAATTACAGGAATATACAATGATCAGCACTTCTCCCCTCCTGCTTGTTTTCTGTATCACAACACCGTTTTCTGATTAAAATAGTAATATGAAAAAAGATGAATGGCATATAGTGCGCTTTGCTTCGCGCGGTAACAACAGCTTTATAGAATCTGCCAAGGCTGCAGTACAGGATTACTTTTCCCCTAACAACATCTCTGTGTATGCCAACAGGGAAATGTGGATTAAAACAATCGTAATGCTTTCGTTATATTTCGTACCCTATACTTTGATGGTGGTGGGCCTCGGCGCCGGAAACGTGTGGTTGTACCTCGGCCTGTGGCTGCTTACCGGTCTGGGGGTTACCGGTATTGGTGCTTCCATTATGCATGATGCCAACCACGGCTCGTTTTCTCCCAAAAAAGGTATTAATGATATGATAGGCCATATCCTGGAAATCATAGGCGGATATGCACCTACCTGGAAAATACAGCACAACGTACTCCACCACACTTATACCAATGTAACCGGTTTGGATGAAGACATTGACAGTATTAAATTCCTGCGTTTCTCTCCCAATCAGCCCCGCCACTGGTATCACCGCTACCAGCACATGTATGCATGGGGCTTTTACATGCTTATGACGCTTTTCTGGATGACAGCAAAAGATTACCTGCAGGTATTACGCTATAAAAGTCATGGCCTGCTTTCAAAACAAAAAGTAACGTTAAAACAGGCCATGTTCAGGATCTCCCTGTTCAAAGTGATTTACTATGGATATATCCTGGTATTGCCGTTGATATTCTCCGGGATGCCCTGGTATTGGGTGCTGGCAGGATTCTTCCTCATGCATTTCACTGCAGGATTGCTGCTGGCCTGTATCTTTCAGCCGGCACATGTTATGAGTTCCTCCGGATACGCCACCCCGGACGCCGACAGGAAAATGAAAGACAGCTGGGCCGTACACGAAATGGAAAATACCACCAACTACGCACCACGCAGCCGCGTATTATCCTGGTGCATCGGCGGGTTAAACTACCAGATAGAACATCACCTGTTTTCCGGCATCTGCCACGTGCATTACCGGAAACTGGCGCCTATTGTGAAACAACAGGCGGCTGCCTTTAACATACCTTACCAGGTTCAACCAACCTTTATACGCGCCCTGTGGGAACATGCCCGCATGCTCAAAAAACTTGGCCGTAAATAAAACAAACAGGGGAGCACCACAACCGGTACTCCCCTGTTTATCTTATCCCTGCACCTGCTCCCGGTAAGCAGAAGGACTCATGGCATGATATCTCCTGAAAAATTTGTTCAGGTGACTCTGGTCGTTAAACCCCAGCTCATGACTGATTTCTTTCAAAGAAAAAACACTGTAGTGCAACCTGTTTTCCAACAGCTGCAATTTATACTGGTTCACATAATCCCGCAGCGTGCTGCCGGTTTGTTCTTTAAAAAAAGCGCCCAGGTAATGTTTGGAAAAACCAAACAACTCCGCCAGCTGCTCTACCTGGATATCATCCGCCTGGTGAATATGTTCGTGAATATAGTTAAGAATATGCGTTACCCTCGCGCCGCTTTTAGGGCTTGCTTCCAATAATTCCTGATCAGCTACCTGTTTAATCATGGAAAACAATGCCTGTAACAAAAAGAAAACAGTATCACTGTTTTCCTGCCCGGCAGCTTTCCACTCTGCCACCACCAGCTGTATCAAAGGTTCCATACGATGAACAGCCGTAATCATTCTCTTTTGCCGCGCCTGTAACAACAGCTGATCCAGCTCCTGGTTCCAGCTTTGCTGCAACCGTATGTTACCCGTGCCATGCAGGTACACATTGGTAAACTTGATAAAGGTAAACGTAGTGGGCGCCGTAATTTCAAAATGATGCGCATCACAGGGCGCCAGTAAAAACAAACACGGACCATCATACGGAATATTCATCCCCGAAACGCAATGCGTACCGCTGCCCTTGTGTATAAAGATGAGTTCAAAATGATTATGGTTATGCACCGGATGCTCCCATTCCCGGGCAGTAAAGTGCGACACTTTCAGGTACTCGTGTTGTATGTATCTCTTCATTCTTTAAAATATACCAATGAACCCCGCGGATGTACAAGTAACAGGCAACCCGGAGAGCTGATCTTTGTACTGTTAAAAATACAACACAGATATGGAACAGCATAATAATAAGAAAGTAGCCCTGATAGCGGGCGCGCAGGGAGTAATAGGACGTAATCTTATCGATTACCTGCTTACACAACCCAACTGGGAGATTATCGGTTTATCCAGAAGAGGCGGCGCCGGTAACGCAAATGTAAAGCACATTGCAGTAGACTTATTAAGCCGGGAAAACAGTGAGCAACAACTAAAACAACTCACTACGGTGACGCATATATTTTACGCCGCCTACCAGGACCGTGGCAGCTGGGCGGAGCTCGTGCCTCCCAATATGACCATGCTCCGCAACGTGATTGAAGTGGTAGCGCCTATTGCCCCTAACCTGCAACACATCAGCCTGATGCAGGGATACAAAGTTTATGGCGCACACCTCGGTCCGTTTAAAACGCCGGCGCGCGAAACAGATGCCGGTCGCTTTATGCCGCCGGAATTTAATATGGAACAGCAACGTTTCCTGGAAGCGTATCAACAGGGCAAATCCTGGTCGTGGTCCGCAATACGGCCTTCTGTAGTAGGTGGCTTTGCATTGGGTAATCCTATGAACCTCGCAATGGTGATAGCCGTGTATGCCGCTATTTCAAAGGAACTGGGACTGCCGCTCCGCTTCCCCGGAAAACCAGGCGCCTACGATAAACTCATGGAAATGACCGACGCCGGCCTGCTCGCAAAAGCCACGGTATGGGCAGCAGAAAGTGACGCCGGCACAAATGAAGCGTTTAATATTAACAACGGTGACCTCTTCCGCTGGTCGGATCTGTGGCCACGCATAGCCCGGTATTTCGATATGGAAACGGAAGCGCCCCTTCCTATGCAGCTGGACGTGGTAATGGTCGACAAGGAAACACTGTGGAATACCATGATGGAAAAATACGGGTTGCAATACAGCTATGCGGAAGTATCGTCCTGGAAGTTCGGCGACTTTGTTTTTTCGTGGGACTACGACTTTTTTGCCGATGGCAGCAAAGCACGCCGTGCAGGCTTCCGCGAGTTTGTGGATACCGAAGCGATGTTCCTGGAAATATTTGAAAATTTTAAGAAGATGAAAGTGATTCCCTGATCTATGCTTTTTCCAATGTGAAATTCACCGCTGCCGTGAGGCGCTTCATAGCAATAGCCAGCTGGTTTTCCACCGTTTTAACCGAGAGGTTTAAAATGGTGGCTACCTCTTTATAACGAAGGTCGTATTGTTTTACAAGGATGTATACCATTTTGCATTTGGGAGGAAGTTGTTCAATGGTATATTCCATTTTACGGATCATCTCCGCAGAAATCATTAGTTGCTCCGGATCGCTTTCAAAGGCAATTTCCAGTTTATCTTCTTCTGCAAAAACTACCTGCCGGGAACTGGCCTGTTTACGCATATAATCAATCGCTTTATTCTTCGCTACCACAAACAGGTATACCTGCGGATTTTTTATGTCCGTCAGTGATTGCCTTTTTTGCCAGCAATGCATAAAAACATCATTCGTTATTTCTTCGGCTACCTCTTTACTACGGGTAAGCGAGAAGGAAAAACGCAACAGCCTGATGAAAAAATGATGATAGAAAGCTTTGAAGGCCGCCTGATCATTGTTCACCGTGATGTTTTTAAATAATTCATTGATTGTACACTGATCCATCCCTTTTAAGCCACTGATATTGGTTGCAATAATATATAACGCAGATTACGCTAAAGTTAACAAAATAAATTATCCCGGAATTTATTTTTAGAGTAGTGTTTTTTTGGCGCAAAATGGTGGTATTCGCGCTATTTCCGGGAAAAGAAAAAATTTACCGGCGGCTTTGGGGGTTTTTCATTTTCTTTTCGTCCTTCTGATATAACACGGATAAAAATAAATGATCGAGCGCAACCGGGTAAATATATTGATGGCCAGGAAAGTATCCGGAGAGGCCACCACAGAAGAACTGAAAGAACTGGAAATGCTACTGATGCAATTTCCGGAGCTGCAGTATGCTTTTACCATTATCGGGGATATCAGTTCCGTGAACAGCGCCAACGGATTTTCCCCGGCAGAAGAAGAGCAACTGGCCAGCGAGGGAATGGACCGCATCAACCTGTTCCTCCAGCAGGAACAGGAGCTGCCTCCCGCCAAACGGTTGATTCCCTGGCGTATGATCAGCGGCATTGCCGCCGGCATCGCTATACTCATCACGGCATATACCCTGTGGCCGGTCGTGCCGCGCAAACAGGCTTTCCGCAATGAAGTGGTTACCAAAACCGGCTCCAAAACCAGCGTGGTACTGCCAGATGGCACCAGCGTAATACTCAACGCCTGCAGCCGCCTCCAATACGACGCCACCCGTTTCCTGAACGGCGAGCGTGAGGTGAGTCTTACCGGTGAAGCGTACTTTGATGTAAAGCATGACCCCGCGCATCCGCTCATCATCCAATCCGGCAACATAAATATCCGGGTGCTGGGAACTGTATTCAATGTAAAAGCCTATACAGAAGATGCCACCGTGGAAACAACCCTGCTCAGCGGAAAAGTGGAAGTGGATTTCCCGGATAATGATCATGGCGGAGCGAGGAAAACCGTACAGCTGCAACCGGAACAAAAATTAATCATCGGCATAAAAGAAAATAAACAAATACCTGTAAACAGAAAAACCAACTTCAGCATCACACCGGTAAAAACAATGGCTGCTGCCGGCAACCATACCACAGCGGAAAAACCAGCCACCGCCTGGGTTAACGACCGCTTCGACTTTGACAATGTAACGTTTGAACAACTATCGCACGACCTGGAACGCTGGTTCAACGTAACCCTGCGTTTTAAAAATGATAAATACAAACACGAAGTATTTACAGGCGCATTCCGGAAACAAAGTATTGAAGATGTATTGCAGGCATTACAACTGATGTCGGGCTTTCATTATGAGATGAACACGAAAGAAAATGTTATTTACATATGGTAAAACACAACATCCAAACGTCATCTATGGCTTGATAATCCACTGATTTTTTATTGCAGACAGCAAATAAAAAAAGGGAAATGCAGCAACATTCCCCCTTTTAAAATGCTGGCTAAACAATGTAAACCGATTTCCTTACGATCTGGTAACGGCTCATTATTTAACCTAACGAAACAAATTTATGAAAAAAAGCTATTGGTGGCCTTCCCATATTCCCCAGCGGAATATGAGGAAACTATTATTGCGTATGAAACTAACCTCCGTATTGCTTTGCGCCGGGTTCTTACAACTAAGCGCACATGGGTTTTCACAGGAACGGATCAGTGTTAATTATAACAATATTAACATTGGTAAGCTGCTGACTGTCATAGGACAGAAGAGCGACTATACTTTCCTGTACAAAAATGCCAGCATCCCCGACCGGAAAATCTCTATCTCCATGAAAGATGCTCCGGTGGCGGAGATCCTGGATAAGGCGCTCGCAGGCACCTCGCTGGGATATAAGATCATGAAAGATAACCTGGTGGTAATCCTGGAAGCAGGTGAAACCGTACAGAATGTTCATATAAGAGGACGGGTAACCGACGAAGCCGGCAACCCGCTGATTGGCGTTACCGTGCTGGTAAAAGGTACCACACAGGGCGCTAAAACAGATAATGATGGCCGCTTTACCCTGGAAGTACCCGAAAACGCCACCGTGGAATTCACCTACGTTGGCTACGAAGCCCAGCAGATGAAAGCACGTGACGGCGCCTCTCTTAACATTGCCATGAAAGCCAATTCCAGCGGCCTCAATGAAGTAGTGGTAGTAGGTTACGGCAAACAGAAAAGGGCTAATCTCAGCGGCGCGGTAGATGCTATTTCCGGTAAAGAACTGGAAAGCCGCCCTATCGCCAATATCGGTAACGGCCTGCAGGGATTATTACCCAACCTGAATATCACCAATAACAACGGCCGCGTATCTTCCGCACCAAAATTTAACCTGCGTGGTATGACCTCCATCAACGGCGGCGATCCCTTCATCCTGGTAGATAACATCCCTTTTACCAATGAAGAAGTGTCGCGCCTCAACCCCGCCGATGTGGAAAGCGTAACCACCCTGAAAGACGCCGCCTCCGCCGCCATCTATGGCGCCCGCGCCGCCTTCGGGGTAGTGCTCATTACTACCAAATCGGGAAAAGACGGCCGCCTCCTGATGAATGCCAACGCCAACTACGCCGTGCGCACATTAGGACTGGTACCAAAAATCATTACAGACCCGCTCACCACCATGCAATACAAGCATGATGCCGCCACACCACTGTATGATCTGTACCCCGCCGCCGACAGGGCCTATGCAGAAAAACTTGCCAACGACCCTTCTTTGCCAAGAGTAATCGTAAGCCCCACCGATAAAACAAAATATGCCTATTACGGATCTACCGACTGGCTCCATGAAGTATACCAGAAAACAGCGCCCGCGTATAATGCCAACTTCAACATTTCCCGCGGAGATGAAAAACTGAACTACTACTTCTCCGGAGATTATTACAAACAGGATGGTATGCTCCGCTATAATCCCGATCAATACACACGCTATAACATGCGTGCAAAAGCTACCTATACCATCAACGACCGCGTGAAAATTGGTAGCAACACCATGTACACCAACACCACCTATTCGCAACCCGCCAATACCGTTGATTACTTATTTTTTCATAATGCAAACCGCACCCCTTCTTTGTCCGTGCCCCGCAACCCGGATGGTACCTGGACTTCAGACGGCGCGGCATTACTGGGTAACCTCCAGAGTGGCGGCCGCTCCGCAGATACCTGGAGCGAATTTATGACCACGCTCAACGCAGAAATAAACCTGGTGAAAGATGTATGGACCCTGAAAGGAGATGCTACCTACCGCCGCGGAAATAACGTAGGTAAATCCTATACACTGCCGGTTCCCTACAGCAACGGGCCGGATCAGCCTACCCAATATACCAACGGTAACCAGTCGTCCGCCAACAACAGTACTAGTGAGCTGAAGTATAACGTGTATAATGTTTACACCGACTTCCACAAAACATTCAATAAAAAACATGCCGTTGGCGCACTCGCAGGGTTCAACCAGGAATACCATTACACCAATATATTCAATGTAAACAGGCAGGGACTCATCAGCACACAATACCCCACCCCGCAACTGGCTACCGGCAATATCACGGAAAAACAAACAATTGAAGATTGGGCTGTAAGAGGTATCTTCTATCGCCTGAATTATACCTACGATGATAAATATATTGTAGAAGTAAATGGCCGTAACGACGGGTCATCACGCTTCCGCGCCGATAACCGCTGGGGCTTCTTCCCATCCGCTTCTGCTGCATGGGTGATTTCCAAAGAGAAATTCTTCAGCGATATTAAAGGCATCGATCTCCTGAAACTCCGCGGCTCCTATGGTTCCCTGGGCGATCAGCAATGGAAAGCCTACGGTTACATGCCGCTCATGTCGGCCGGTAACATCAACTCCGTATTAAATGGCCAGCTGCCTATTGGCGTATATGCACCAACACCGGTTACCGCCACCTACACCTGGCAGTCGGTGAAAACCGTTAACGGCGGTATCGACTTCAGCATGCTGAAAGAAAGATTATTCTTCAGCTACGACCGCTACACCCGCTATACCAACGGCATGTTCGCCAAAAGCCAGGAACTGCCCAACGTATACGGCGCACCGGCTCCAAGAACCAATTCTGCCGACCTGAAAACACGCGGATGGGAAATGACCCTCTACTGGCGCGATCAGTTTAAAATCGGCAACAACGACTTCGGATACGGCGTAAAATTACTGGTGGCCGACAGCCGTTCCTTTATTACCCGCTTCACCAATCCTACCGGTACGCTCGCCAACTACGACGCCGGCTCACTGGAAAACCGCAACTACTACCAGGGACAGGAAATAGGTGATATCTGGGGCCTTGTTACAGAAGGATTTTTCCAGAACGAAGATGAACTGAAGTCACATGCCAAACAATCCAAAGTAGGTTCAGACGATCAGCAGTACCAGTTCTATGTAGGCGATCTGAAATTTAAAGATCTCAATGGCGATGGCTCGGTAGACTATGGCGACAATACCATCAGCAACCCCGGCGACAGGAAAATAATCGGTAACAATATGCCGCGCTTTCCATACAGCATCGACCTCACCGCCTCCTACAAAGGTTTCGATTTCCGCGCACTCATCCAGGGTATCGGAAAAAGAGACTGGTACCCCAATGCAGGTAACCACTACTTCTGGGGTGTATATTCACAACCGTGGACAAACGTACAGGTACACAACCTCGATCGCTGGACTCCCGAAACACCCAATGGTTACTTCCCGCGCCTGAAATCATATATCGCGGAAGATGCCACCGAGCTGGGCGCACCGCAAACCAGGTACCTGCAAAATGCAGCGTATACCCGTCTCAAAAATGTTTCTATCGGCTATACCATTCCAAAGTCCATCACAGAGAAGTACAAGATCCTCCGCTTCCGTGTTTATTTCAGTGCGGAAAATATCTTTACCATCTCCCACCTGAAAGCGAATATCGATCCTGAAGGACTGGACGGTTCTGTATATCCTTACCAGAAAACATACTCGTTCGGATTAAACCTGAACTTTTAATTAATTCAAACATCGGAACATGAAAAATAAAAGGCTTTATTTATCACTCATCATACTGGGCTGTGCAGCAGCTTCCTGTAACAAGGACTTCCTGCAACGCAACCCGCAAACGGAGATCTCACCGGAAGCATACTTCAACTCACCACAGGATCTGAACACTTACATCAACGGTTTATTCGACGATAACCTTTCGGCGCCGTATGACGACAATAACTCCGATAACGTTTCCGGCAACACCGGCAGCGAAATGGACAAACTGGTGCACAACACCCTCGACGAAAACACCGTTGGCGGATGGAACGACTGGGATGTACTGCGCGATATCAACTTCCTGCTGGATAACGCCGGCAAAGCAAAAGGTGATGCTGCCGACATTAATCACTACATAGGCATTGCCCGCTACTTCCGTGCGAGATTTTATTTTGAAAAGATAGCCACCTATTCTGATGTGCCCTGGTACGGCCACGCATTAACAGATGTAGACCCCGATCTGTACAAAGGTCGTGATCCACGGTCCGCAGTGGCCGACTCTGTGCTGGCCGACCTGCAATTTGCTGTGGATAATATTAAGGTAGATGATAAAGACAACGGCACCCGCGTAAATAAATACGCTGCCCTGGCGCTCATGTCCCGCTTCTGCCTTTTCGAAGGAACATTCAGAAAATATCACGACGAAGTAAAGCTTGCCGGCACCGCTGAATCTTTCCTCCAGAAGGCCGTATCAGCAGCGCAACAGGTAATAAGCAGTAACCGATATGTGATCTACAATAACGGCAAAGGCGGGGAAGATTACCGCACTTTGTTTTCCAGTCTTTCCTTAAACGGCAACAAAGAAATTATCCAATGGAGAGATTATCCACAGAGTCTTGGTAAAGGCAACAACACGCATACCGTACTCGGATGGACCTGGTCGCTCAGCCAGAGCCTTGTATACAGCTACCTGATGAAAGACGGCACGCCGTTCACTTCACAGCCAGGCTATGATAAAACAGGCTTCACCGCTACCTTCAAAAACCGCGATCCGCGCCTGGCCGAAACAGTGGCCTATCCCGGCTTTTCCACCACGCAGGATAATAACCTCTACATCGCAAAGCCTAACCTCGGCGCTTACGATCAGCTGAAGTTTTATCCACGCGATCCGAAACAACGCCAGGGCTGGGAAACTAACTATACCGCATTACCCGTATACCGTTACGCCGAAGTACTGCTCAACTTCGCTGAAGCAAAAGCAGAACTGGGTAGCCTCACACAGGCCGATCTTGACATATCCGTGAACCTGCTGCGCCGCAGGGTGCAAATGCCCGACCTCAACCTTGTTACTGCCAACGGAAACGTGGACCCGGTGCTGAATGCAGCCTACCAGGTAAGCGGTGCCAATAAAGGCGTGCTGCTGGAAATACGTCGTGAAAGAAGAGTGGAACTGGCCTGCGAAGGGCTGCGTCTCAAAGATATCAATCGTTGGAGAGCAGGCGCGCGTTTACAGGAAGCACCACAGGGCATGTATGTTCCCGCACTCGGCGGCATTGATATGAGTGGCGACAACGTAGCCGACATCGCTATACTGCCAAACACTACAGATACTTCTTCTATCGCCGGGTTACCCGCTGATGTGAGGGCAAAATTGTCACGTTTCTATCTCACGGATAAAAACGGGGAAAATAATTTCTACCTCGACAACGGCACCAATGGTCATATCAAATTTACTGCCGACCGCGCCGGCCGTACTTTTAAAGAGCCCCAGTTTTACTATCGTCCTATACCAAAACAACAGACGATACTGAATGATAAACTGAAACAGATATTCGGCTGGTAAACCGGATGAACAGTGATGAGCAGGATTACCACGATCCATGTTTTTGCAGGGAATGACTCACTGCAAAAACATGGATCGTGGTAATCCTTTTTAATACCGCAATCATGCTTATAAAATAAACCCATTCATGAAAAAATTACTCTTAACCCTCCTCATCGCCTGCAGCCTGCAAACACTGATGGCACAGGGATTCTCAGGGCAGGTGTTTACAGACAATAATGCCGACGGCAAACCAAACAACGCGGAAAAAGGACTCGCAGGCGTGCGTGTATCCGACGGACTCCATGTAGCCATCACCGATGCCAACGGTAACTATCACCTCCCCGGCCACACGAAAACAAGATTTATATTTATCACCACACCCGCCGGATACCGGTTCACCAAAGCATTCTATATACATACCGATAGTACCCTGTCCACCTACGACTTTGGCGTGCAGCCGGTGATTAAAGCCACAGCAGCCGCCGCAAAGTTTGTTCGGCTCACCGATACAGAAACCTACCAGTTCAACAGCTGGATCACCGATGCAAAAGAATATGCGCACAATGAAAACGCTGATTTCATGATCCATACCGGCGATATCTGCTACGAAAAAGGTATGGCATTCCACGCGCAATACATCAATACCCGCACAATGGGAGTACCCGTATATTACTGCATCGGCAACCACGACCTGGTAAAGGGTCCGTACGGAGAAGCATTGTACGAGTCCCTGTTTGGCCCGGTGTTCTACTCCTTTGATGCCGGCCCCGCGCACTTCATTGTAACGCCCATGCGCAACGGCGATTATCAACCTTCCTATACCGTAGATGATGTAGTGCAATGGCTGAAAAATGATCTTGCCAACACGGCGCCTGAAAAGCCCGTGATCGTGTTCAATCACGACCTGCTCACTTATGATACATTGTTTACCATCCGTTCAAAAAACGATAGCATCAACCTCAATGAACATCACCTCAAAGCCTGGATCTATGGCCACTGGCATATCAACTTTGCGCGTACCCACGGCAACACCGGCATCCGCTCCCTCTGCGCTGCGCCGCCTCCCGACGGCGGTATCGACAACTCCGCTTCCAACTTCGATATAATCGGCGTGGATAAAAACGGACTTTCGTTTGTGCAACGGCGTTATACCTATGTACACGATCAACTGGTATCCGTGTCGCCGTCGGCAGCAGGCATTGCATTTGACCAGGATAAAATGGTGATCAGCGCAAACGCCTATCACACTGCTTCCCCGGTAAATAAAGTACTGTTCAGCTTATTCGATAAAAAAGGAAACCTCGTGAAGCAGGTATCGCTGCAACCCCGCACCGACTGGAACTGGTTTGCTACTACTTCCATTCCCGCTGCATGGTTAAATGGCGTATATACCTCAACGTTAGAAGCTACATTAGGTACCGGTAGGGTACTGTTCCGCAGGGATACATTTACGCTGGTAAAAAATATGCCTGTAAAAACCAGTGCGAACGCCGCCGATTGGCCGGAAGTATTACAGAACATACAACGTACAGGCGTTACCGGTATATCCACCGCCGGATCACTGCATTTAAACTGGACCGCAAACGTGGGAGGTAATATCTGGAAATCATCTCCCATATGCGCCGCAGGCAAAATATTCACAGGCACTATTGATGATGAAGGTAATCACCATAGCAGCATCACCGCGCTGGATGCACAAACCGGCAAACAATTGTGGCAATTCCCCACCGGTAACTCCATTAAACACAGCATCAGCTACCACAACGGCCTGTTGCTGGCTACCGATGCAGAAGGCGTTACCTACGCCCTCGATGCCGCTACCGGTAAACTGAAATGGAAACATACGGGCGATCTGAAAAACCTGCCTGCCTATAATTCGGCCGGCGCTATCCACGATGGCGTTTACTTTACCGGCGCAGGCAATTATTTACAGGCTCTGGATATCCGCACCGGGCAGGTGAAATGGACGAACCACGACTGGACCGGCGGGGAAGGCACTCCCGCGGCAATGGCTATCCACAACGGGCAGCTCATCACTTCTTCTAACTGGAACCACCTGTTTGCCCACAATGCCGCCACCGGGAAATTGCAATGGAAACGCAGCGATGAAGGGATCCGCTTTCGCAGCGGCACACCCGCTTTCTTTGATAACTTATTGTATGTACACGGTATCAATAAACTTCACATCCTGGACCCCGCTACCGGGAAAACAACAGACAGCATCCCCGTTACGGAAGAACTGAAAACCATGACGGCGCCGCTAGTCACTAACGGGTATATCATCACCTGTACGGCTTCCGGTGGTATGCTGGCCTTCGATAAAAAAACAAAAAAAGAGCAGTGGCGTTTTGTACCGGGTGAAGCCCTGTTTTACTCTGCGCCTTATTCCTCCCCAAGCTCCGCCACTATCGAATCCACGCCCTTACTGGCCGGCAACCGCCTCATTGCAGGCGCGTCTGACGGGTATGTATATGTGATAGACCTGGCCACCGGGACACTGATCAGCCGCTTCAATACCGGCGCGCCCGTGTTGGCGGATATGGCTGTGTATAACGGCATGCTGTATGTAGCAGATTTTTCAGGAAACGTAAATGCGTTCCGTTTATAAGAACACCCGTCTTATAAAAAGAGGATATCTCCGTTAAAAGAGATATCCTCTTTTTATATAACAAATTATTATCTTACGAATATTGCTTCCCTTTTTTAAATATTTTATTATAGTTTGCAGCAGAAGTGGAATATTGAATACGGAAAGCAATTGCCAATCAACCAAACATATAACGAGAAGGCGCTTCTTTTACAGATAGCAGCGGGAGATGAAACTGCCTACAGGCAGGTATTTAACAGTCACTGGAACCAGATCTACCAGGTGGCCCTCAGCTTCCTCAAAACACCCGGAGAAGCGAAGGATGCAGTGCAAACAGTGTTCATCAAACTATGGGAAAAAAGACACAAACTGCCGGAAGTCGACAATTTCGACGCCTGGTTGTTTATTGTGGCCCGTAATACTATTGTCAACATCCTTCATCAGCAGGCGTCCTTTGTAGATGTTCACCAGGTGGAAGACACCGTTCCGGAAAACTATCTCACCCCCGACTCTTTACTGGAATACAAACAAACCGCCTCCCTCATCCAGGATGCCATTGCACAGTTGCCACCACAACAGTCGCTTATTTTCCGTTTAAGCCGGGAACAGGGTTTAACGCATCCGCAAATTGCACGCGAGCTGAATATCGCGCCAGCTACCGTGAAAAGCCATATGGTGCGGGCGCTGAACACCATCCGGGAATATGTCCGGAAACAGGGTGGCAACGCATTGCTCCTCATCTGGCTGCTTGAAAAATTAGGAAAATAAAAAAAGTTTTCCCTCAACTGCACCTATCGCCCTTTTTTTTGGTCTTTATAGTAAAGGCGCTATTTTCTGATGTCTTAAAATGTAATCGTGTATGCACGCATCCGGGGAATTCCAGTCATTAATGGATAAATACCTCACCAACTCCATCACAGCAACGGAGAAGGAACTACTGTTCGCCATGATCAGGAGCAGGCAACACCTGCCCGTCCTGGAAAAAGTAGTGGACGATGCACTCGGAACACCCATTGAAGTAACCGAAGACATAGCCCTCAGGGAAGAAATCTTTGCTTATATAAAAGCACAGAACCAGCCGGTAAAAAAAATAAGCCCGTGGCCACGCTATGCCGCGGCAGCAGCCATTTTATTGCTCATCGCAACAGGTGCTTACTATTGGCTGCAACCACCATCCAAAGTACCAGCGCCGGCAGCAGGCTATATCAGCACCGCTAAACCCGGCGCCAACAAAGCCATTCTCATACTGGCCGATGGCTCCAGTATTGCGCTCGACAGCTCCGGCAAACAGCAGCTGCAACAGGGCGGTACTTCCATCCACCAGCAGGGCAGCCAGCTGAAATACGATGTGCAAAGCAGTACCCCCGGCGTAAGCTACAATGTATTACGCACCCCGCGCGGCGGACAGTTCCAGGTAACATTACCGGATGGTACAAAGGCATGGCTCAACGCCGCTTCATCGGTCAGGTATCCTACTGCATTTACCGGTAAGGAAAGAAGGATAGAAATTACGGGAGAAGTATACCTGGAAGTAAGCCCCTTTAATGCAGGCGCCGCGGAAAACATGCCTTTTGTGGTAGTATCCGCACATCAGCAGGTAACGGTACTCGGCACGCATTTTAATATCAACGCATACGAAGAAGAAGGAGCCACCAGCACCACATTAATTACAGGAAAAGTAAGGGTGTCCGCACAAAGCGGCAACGCCGGCGTGATACTGGCGCCCGACCAACAGGCGGTAACTACCCATAACGGCGCCATCACCACTATCCCCGTACGGCAGGTAGAAACTTCAAAGGTAATAGCCTGGAAAAATGGCTATTTCGATTTTGAAGAAGAACGCCTGGCCGTGGTTTTACGCCTCCTGTCGAGATGGTATAATGTGGATTTTGAGGCGGATCCCGCCATGCTCAATCTGAAATTCAGCGCGGTAATATCCCGCTCGTCACAGATAAGCGATGTATTGTCATTATTGTCGGCCACCGGCGCCGTGAAATTCAGGGAAGAAGGAAATAAAATTAAAGTATACTGATTTTTTATACCGACTGTCGTTTTTAGAGTCACCATGCGCACCACCACGCATCCGGGCGAAGTTTGCTATGCACTGCAGACAAAGCAAATGATGCCCATCATTCAATAACGCGATTAAACCAGAATCTACACAAATGAAACATTTGTGGCTTTATCATCATTTCCTGCACTATGGCAGCAGGACAAAGACCAAACCATTATCAACCATGAAGTTTAAAGCTATTTTTCTGTTGATGACCTGCCTGCAGGTAGCAGCAACGGGCTTCTCACAAATTACGATCTCAAAAAACAGCACCACGCTGGCAGAAGTATTTAAAGAAGTCCGGAAACAAACAGGTTATGTATTCATCTACAACAATGATATGTTGCCGGACGAGAAGCGGTTTGACCTGCATGTAAAAAATGCGCCGGTGAAAGAAGTACTCACGCAATGCCTGAAAGGCTTACCACTCACCTATTCCATCCGCGACGGCAATACCATTGTAATCAGTCCCTACAAACCATCCGGCAGTACGGACGAACAGGCGCAATCCATCGTGCTGCGGGGCCGGGTTTTCGATGCAAACGGTCAGCCATTGCCCGGCGCCAGCGTAATTGTGAAAGGAACCCGCCTGGGTACATCCACCCTGGCTGATGGTACTTTCCAGATCCGCGTGCCGGACGAAAAGACTGCTATCCTCATCACCTTTGTCGGCTTCAAATCACTGGAACTGAAACCCTGGAAGGAAGGAATCCGTACCATACAACTGGAAAGGTCCGCCGTGGAAATACAGGACGTAGTGGTGCGCACCGGGATGTTCGACAGGAATAAACTCACCTTCTCCGGGGCGGTGGCCTCTTTCAGCGGCAAGGACCTGCGCCGGGTAGGGAACCTCAACGTTGTCCAGAGCTTAAAAACACTGGACCCCTCCTTTATCGTTACCACCAATAATATCCAGGGTTCTAATCCCAACCAGCTGCCCAATATAGAAGTGCGCGGCAAAACAAGTCTTTCCTCCAGCACAGTAAGGGACCAGTTTTCCAATGATCCTAACCAGCCGCTGTTTATCCTGAATGGAATGGAAACAACCCTGAGCCAGATCGTGGATCTCGACATCAACCGGGTGGCCTCCATTACCCTGCTCAAAGATGCCGCGTCTACCGCGCTATATGGCTCCAGGGCCGCTAATGGCGTGGTGATCGTGGAAACCATACAACCCAAACCGGGAGAACTCAATGTTTCCTATACCGCCGACCTCCGCTGGGAAATACCGGACCTCCGCGATTACAATATGATGAATGCAGAAGAAAACCTCGAATTTCAACGACTGGCAGGATTGTATAAAAAAGAGTTTGGCTTTTCCGGCATCACCAACGACAACCTCTATAATCAACGCCTGGCAGCCGTACGCAGCGGAGTTAACAGCTACTGGCTCAATGTTCCGCTGAGAAACAGCTTCACCAACGGGCACTCGCTGCGCGTGAGCGGTGGCAGCCAGGAATTTCAATATGGCATAGGACTGAACTACCGCGGACTGAACGGCGTTATGATCGGCTCCGACAGAACCACCTGGGGCGCTACCGTGGATCTTGCCTATCGTAAGAAAAAACTGAACATCACCAACCAGCTGTATGTAAACGGTACCAACTCCAACGAATCGCCCTACGGCTCATTCAATGATTTTGTAAACATCAATCCCTACTACCGGAAAAAAAGAGACGACGGCAGCCTGAATACAGACCGGTACCTGGAAACATACCTGGTTAACACCAACTCCTTTATTCCTGATACCGTTAAAGTAGGCAACCCGCTGTACAATGCCACGCTCAATTCAAAAAACAATACCAACACCCTCATACTCCAGAACAACCTGAACTTCATATACGATTTCACGCGGAGCTTCCGGCTGTCCGGTGGCTTACAGGTACAAAAAGGAAGTACCAAAGGCACCCTTTTTATTCCTGCCGCCAATACCATGTTCGACACGGTGGATACATACCGGAAAGGCCGCTACACCGATTCCCGTACAGATAACATGAGCTACCAGGCCAACCTGATGCTTACGTACAGGAAAGTATTCAACGATGTGCATAGTCTCACCGGGAACGCCCGGACAGAAATGCAGGAACAAAGTCAAACCTATTCCGCTTACACCGCCACTGGTTTTCCGGAAGGTGTAAATCCCAATCCCGCCTTTGCCTATGGCTTCCTGCCGGATACCAAACCCATATACCAGAAAACAACTGTAAGAAGGGTTAACGCACTTGGCAGCGTTAACTACGCATACGACAACCGCTATTTTATAGATGCAAATTTCAGGATAGACGGCTCCACTTCTTTCGGCGCCGAAAATAAATACTCTCCTTTCTGGTCGGTCGGTGTGGGCTGGAACATCAGCAGCGAACATTTTATGTCAGACATACAATGGCTAACCATGCTCCGGATCAGGGGGAATATAGGTACCACGGGTAACCAGGCGCTAGGCAGCTACGCCTCCACCTCGGTTTACGGATATGAAAATAACCTGAACATCTACGGACAGGGGCTTTATCTCACCCAACTCGGCAACCCGTTGCTGGAGTGGCAGAAAACACAAAGCACCAGCGTTGGTATAGATGCTTCCCTCTTTGATAACCGCTTCACCGCTACTTTCAACGCCTATGAGAAGTTGTCAAAACCACTGATCACCAACGGCTCGTTGCCTGCATCTTCCGGCGTATCTACCTATGTGCTGAACGTAGGAAACCTCCGTACCCGCGGGGTGGAAGCTATTGTACGGTATGCACCCATCTATCTGCCACGGAAAAATATACTGTGGACACTCGGCTACACCGGGAGCCTGTACAAAAGCAGGTATGAAGGCTTCTCCAACATTCTCAAAAACCTGAATGATGAAGCGCAGAAATCCAACTCCCTGCAGCGCTATCTCGATGGTTACAGTCCCGATGAACTCTGGGCGGTAAAATCACTCGGTATTGATCCCGCTTCCGGTAAAGAAGTATTCAGAAAAACAAACGGGGAAAAAACACTGGTATACGATCCTGCCGACATCGTTCCTATCGGCAACGGCAGGCCACAGGTGGAAGGCGTGATCAGCTCCAATCTTAATATCAAAGGATTCCTGTTTGGTATCAATCTCCGTTACAGTATCGGCGCTTATATTTTCAACTCCGCCCTGTACAACAAAGTGGAAAACATCAGCTTCGACCAACTGCAGTACAACCAGGATAAAAGAGCGCTGGAGTTACGCTGGAAACAACCCGGCGACGATGCGCTGTTTAAAGGGATCAGTCTTACCGATGTAACGCCGATGTCGTCCCGCTTTATCCAGAAAGAAAATTATCTCACGGGCGAATCTATCAATGCGGGCTACGAGTTCCGCTCCGTACAATATCCGTGGGTACGGCGTCTGAAACTGCAAACCATCCGGGTAAACGCCTACATGAACGATATCTTCCGCCTGTCGAATATAAAATCTGAAAGAGGAATCGATTATCCTTTCAGTAATGCGGTTTCTTTCAGTTTAAACATCTTCTTCTAAATATATTTTTTATGCAACCGATAAAACGCATCTTTCCGCTCCTGCTGCTTACCATTCTCTTTCTTTCAATGGTATCCTGCAGTAAATACCTGGATGTACAGCCGGAAGACAAGTTCCTGGAAAACCAGGTATACGGCAGCCAGACATCTATCCGTAATGTGATTAACGGCATCTATCTGAACCTGGCCAAACCCGCGGTGTATGGCCGCGAGCTTACCGCTACCACCCTCGATGTGCTGGCCCAGTATTATAACTGCGCGGCCACCTCCCACCCTTTTTATACAACGTTTGGGTACAAATACACAGATGCCACTGCGATGTCGCATACCACCGCTATCTGGAACAACGCCTATACCGCTATCCTGAATATCAATCTCTTTATTCACAATGTAGATAGCACCAACAATGTATTGAGCGCGGAAGAAAAAAATCTGCTCCTGGGAGAAGCCTACGGGCTAAGGGCGTTTGTGGCCTTCGATTTGTTGCGGCTATTCGGACCGGTATATGCCACCGACTCCACTAAAACGTCTATTCCCTATCCCGTTACACCGGAATCAAAAATAGAGGCGCTATTGCCCGCTAATACCGTTATCACAAATGTGCTGGCTGATCTATCGACAGCAGCCACCCTGCTGGAAAAAGACCCGGTACGCACGGCTGGTATAAAGGCGCCGGATACTATGGCAGATAAATTCTTCAGTCTGCGCAACCGCCGCATGAATTATTATGCCGTGAAAACCCTGCAGGCAAGAGCGCTGCTCTACAGGCGCGATAACACAGGCGCTGCCGCCACAGCAACGGCTGTGATCAATGAAGCCACTCCCTGGTTTCCCTGGAGTCCTTCTTCCCTCTCCGCTCCCGGCATTGTGAACCCGGACCGGATCTTTTCTTCCGAAGTTATTTTCGGACTGGAAAATGCAGATATGTATGCCACCCAAACCAGCTGGTTCGCTGCGAGTCTTAACACCAGCCTGCTGGCGCCGCTGCCGCAGCGGCTTACCGCCATTTATGAAGATTATAACAACGATTACCGGTACCGGATCAACTTTGATGTAGACAGAACTTCCGTACGGACAGACAAAACCTTCTTCAAATATGCAGATATACAAAACAAAAACCTGCTCTACCGGAAACTGCAACCTTTAGTGAGGCTCACAGAACTGTACTACATCGCTATAGAAGGAGAAACCGACGACAGCAGGGCTTCCACACTGCTGAATACCGTACGCTACAACAGGGGCCTGCCTCCGGTTACTATCAGCGGTGATAAGAGGAACCAGCTCACCAAAGAATACCAAAAAGAATTCTGGGGCGAAGGACAGCTGTTCTTCTATTACAAACGCATCAACCTTCCGGTTATCAGCAGCGGCTCTTCCGCCAATGCTACCATTGCCATGACGCCGGCAAAATACGTAGTGCCGCTTCCGTTATCCGAAACCACTTTCAGATAGGAAGCCTTTATTCTTAAATGTATCAATGCAAATAACATGAAGATTTTTCCAATATACTTCCTCCTGCTCACCGCTCTCGTAACCGGATGCGCCAAAAGTGAACTGCTGCATTACACAGAAGAAAGCAATGTCTTTTTTTCCTATACCCGCTTCAGTACCAATTATGATACCATCATGATCAATTTCGCCTTCCAGGGAAACAGAACAGAAGACAGCGCCGGGTTTTATGTAAACCTGCTGGGGAAAGTCACCCCGGATAACCGGTTGTTCAATATGACAGCAGATCAATCCAGCACCGCTGTAGCGGATAAACATTATCGTTTACCCGTTAACGATAGTCTATTTATTCCTGCCAATGCCAACCAGAAACTGGTGCCTGTTAAGATCCTGCGGCCGGCAGACCTGCGCGAAAAAACAGTGTCGTTATTTCTGAAGCTCAGTCCCAACAACAACTTTCAAACAAACATGAGCGTGTTCAATGCTGCAGCGACAGATGTTATATCTGCCACCAACCTGGAAATTATCATACAGGATATCCTTCCCAAACCTGATCTCTGGGATAACAACACCAGCGCGCTGGGCGCTTATTCACGCAAAAAACTGGAACTGCTCGTTGCCAACCAGTCGCTCTTGCTGGCGAAATTTTACGCGGGTACACTGTACTCCACCACACAACTCACCAACTACTCCAGGCAGTTCCAAACCTATTTAAACAACCAGAAGAACGCAGGTAAAACAATTACAGAAGAAGATGGAACCGAAATGAAAATGGGGTCCGCTGTTCAATAATATTCTTTCATCTTATTCATCAACAAATATGAACACTCATCATTACAAACCAATATTGATCTCTTTCATCTTTGCACTGCTGCTGTCGGCATGTATGAAGGATAAGGGCAACTATACCTATACACCCATCAACAGTATCACTATACAGGGTGTGGACTCCGCTTACCTGTTGGATTACGGCACACGTTTGCAGATCAAACCGGTGCTTAAATTTTCAAAAGATGATCACGAGGATACCGCCAACTATACCTATAACTGGGTGGCGGATCACCTGGTAGGATACACCATGGCGCCCACCATCATTTCCACCTCGAGGAACCTTGATACCGTGATCACGCTTGACTACGGCCTCTACGCAATGTACTATCGCGTTACCGACAAAAAGACGGGGGTGTTCACCGACAGCTATTTTACACTGAATGTAGGCGCCCCCTCCTATGAAGGATGGATGATGCTGTGTGATATGGAAAATGGCAACAGCCGCCTGGATATGATTTCACACAGTGGTAACACCGATACATTATACCGCGATATCCTCAAAGAAGTACGCTCTGCTTACAAAACAACAGGCACGCCTGCTTTTATAGCCACCCAGTTTTCACAGCTCGGAGGCCCTACCAACGGATCTCTCGGCATATTTGTAGCCACCAGCAAAAATGCCGTGCTTCTCGGACTGGACTCACTGGATTATGTACCCGCTTACGACCTGAAGAATTTTATGCAGGCGGCGGAGCCTGTTACCGACTGGACAGGCGCCGACATTTCCCTCCGGATGTATGGTGGTTTGCTTTATGTCAACAACAATATCTATGGAATCGGTTACAGCTCCATTACCAACCCGGTGAATACACAGGACGGAGGTTCTGCGCTTTTCAAACCATCGCGCTGGACCGCTCAAAACACGTCAGGCCAGTCGATCATCTTCAATGAAGATACCAAAACGTTTCTGCGCTATCCCGGATCAGGTACTACCTGTCTCACACTTCCCGCAGGAGACCTTTTTAATTTCAGCACCGGCATGGACCTGCTCTACAGCGCCTTTGCTCCATTCAACAGCGGCGAAGTATTTGCTGTGCTGAAAAACAGTACGACCGGTAAACGTTACCTGGCAAGGTTTACAGTGCCCGGTAAACAGAACTATTTTGCAGAAATCACCGGCGACGGTATTGCCGATGCCGAAAACTTTGCCGTGAGTCCCGATCTGGGCTACCTGTTTTACAATGTAGGTGGCAAGGTGTATGAATATGATCACGCCACCAAACGCAGCATACTGATGCATGATTATGGCAACAGGAAAATTTCACTCCTGAAATTCCAGCCATTTGCCTCCACATACGCCAGCGCTTCCAACGCCGCTTACTACATCGGGCTGAGTAAAAAGCTACTGGTGGGTACTTATATCCAGGGCCAACCGGAGAATTCCGGCATACTGGATATCTATAACGTTCCTGACATTAATGCACCGTTACAACTGTATAAATCATATGCAGGAACGGGTAAAATTTCCTGTATCGCCTACCGCGAACGATAAACATCTATCTAAAAAATTTATAAAAATGAGAAAAATCAAAACCAACCTCCTCTTCCTGCTCCTGGTCCTCACGGCCGGTGCAGCCTATGCCGGGCAGCCGTTTACCATTAACGGCAGCCTGCGCAAGGCAGACAACCAAACATGGGCGCATGTTTACTACCAGCTGGATGGTAAACGCATCCATGATTCCGCAAAAATCACCGATGGCCGCTTCACCTTAACAGGCAATATAGCTGAACCGGTAAAATCAGTTATTTCCATTACTACTCCTTCGTCAGGAACAAGACCCACTTTTACAGGCGCCTATTTCTACCTTGAAGCAGGAAATATCACCGTTACGAATGCAGATACCAGCAGGCAACTGCGTATAGGCGGCACTCCGCTCAATGAAGAATATAGCCGGCTGGAACAGGCACTCAGCAAGGCTTCTGCGCGTCAGGCAGATACTGCATTAAACAGCTATGCAGCCATCGCCCAACGCCGGCAGGATGTTTACCGCGAATTCGTGGCAAAGCACCCGGCTTCACAGATCAGTCTGGATCTTGTATTGAACGATATCGGCGGAGCGGCAGACATGATGCAGAAAGAAGCCCTGTTCAATAATTTATCGCCCGCACTGAAAAACAGCACAGCCGGAGTGGCATTTACCCAAAGAGTGGAACAGGCCAAACTGTTGCTGCCGGGAAAACCCGCACCCGACTTCACAGAAAAGGACACCGCCGGCATCGCCGTTTCCCTGAAAGATTTCCGTGGCAAATATGTACTGATCGATTTCTGGGCCAGCTGGTGCATGCCATGCAGGGCGGAGAACCCGCATGTACTCAATGCCTATAATAAGTATAAAGACAGGAACTTTACTATACTCGGCGTTTCACTGGACAAGTCCAGGGCCGACTGGATAAAGGCCATCAAAGAAGATAATCTTCCCTGGAAACAGATCTCTTCACTCGATCCGCAAAATGCAGAAGGCGCTAAAAAATACGCCGTCAGGTTTATTCCGCAGAATTACCTGATTGATCCGGAAGGAAAAATTATCGCCAGCAATTTAAGAGGCGAAGGGTTGGATAAACTCGATGAATTATTGAAGTAGCAAAAAGAAACCGCTGCAAACAAATGTTTACAGCGGTTTCTTTTTATATACAATACATTATACTGCCTCAGCATGTACAATCGCCGCCACTGGCGGCGCCACCACCGGCACCGGTTCTTCTGTTACTTCATCTCCAACCACGGGCCCGTTATGCGCCAGCTCACTGCCCTCTTTCTTCGATTTAAAAATAGGCCATAACAACTGTGCATACCATTCTTCTTCCTTATAATGTTTCAATCCATAAGCGCTTGGATACTGACGGGTGATGATGCCTGTACCAAAAATAATATCCCAGATAAAAAACATATTCCCAAAGTTACCTTTGTAGTATCCCACACCATCATCTGTAGTATCTGCATGGTGTGCATGATGCGTGGCAGGCGTTGAAATTAAACGCTCCATCACCCATGCTACCGGGTTCAGCCACCGGATGGTGTAAAATGGCTTATCCCATTTAATGCTGGAATGCGCTGCAGTAGTGATCAGTGATTTTATGCCGCCTACAAAAAGCGCCGGATAACCAAGACCCAGATAAGTAAGCGTTACTGTCAGGTAGATCTGAGAAAAGAAGGCGGTGTAAATAATATTCTGCCTGCTCGTCATCGCCATGCCCATATAAGGCGCAGAATGATGCGTACGGTGAAAACGCCATAACAGGGGCAATTGATGATGCAGCCGGTGATACCAGTACTGCGTTAGATCATCAGCAACAGCCATGATGGCAATGCCCCACCAGAACGGCACCCAGGCAAATGCATTCTTCGCATCAGGTAAAACAAAAGGCAATAACTTCAACCCGAAATAAGCAATCATCGGACGCAGCACAATTTTCGGAAGTATAAAACATACAATATCCAGTGTGCGTTCATTCTTCGTCCACTTATTTTCATACAATCCTACAGAAAATTCCACAATCCCCACTACCAGCATAATAGCCGGTAATCCCCACGTTTTGAGGTTATTAAATACGGCGTCCAGGAATGCCGGCGCGCGGAAGTAAAGATGCTCAGAAGTGGCATTCAGCCACGGTTTGCTGCCACTGATATAAAACGACAGAAACATGAGCCCTATCGGCAATACATATAGCAGTAAACTAATCAGGGAGTCCTTCAGGATCACCTGCGTCTGCGTTTTTGCTGTTGTTGTCATACTTATCTTTTTTATGTGATCAGTGATGTTGATTAAATAAAAAGTGTATCAGCCAGATACTGCCGGCGATAATCACCAGCGGTATCAGGAATATCAATATGCCGATGGCAATTTTTTTTGTTAATAAAACAAGATCTGCTAACGTCATAATAATGCATTTAAAGTGAAGGATGTATAATTTCGATATGGTTAAGTTTACCGGTAAAATTGTAAGGCGATTTATACAATGGCGATACCGCAGAACCCTGATCCCTTCCCACATCCAGCCCTTCGTCATAAGGGGAAATAGTAGCATCGGCTTTACTGATGGTGCGCTCCGCTACCTTTTCATCATTGATATATAATGACTCTGTACCTGCCGGGTCTGTGAGTTGTGAAGCCGGTGTGTATTTCAATTCATAGCGGAGTATGGCTTTTCCCAATGGGAGATCTTTACCCGAAGTAAGATCCGTTAACCGACCGTTATTGTTATGCACAGCTTTCAGTTTCCCTTGTTGTACAAAAAAAGTAAACCCTGAAAAACGCCCGCCTGTACTTAATAACACACCTTCATTCTTTGCATCACTCAGCTCCACATCTGCTTTGATGATAAACGACTGCTCTGAAAGAAACGGCGCGGAACGCGAAGGCACTTGTGTAATCCCCGGATACAATATAGCGCTGGCGCGGCTATCCAGCGGACCACGGGTAAGGATAGCAGGGGTAAGACGGGTAGTATCTCCCAGCAAGGGATACACTTTATACTTCCATGCCTCTTTATCAAAAAGACTTTGCAGCTCTTTCAGCTTTGCAGGGTTATCCGCAGCCAGATCATGTTGTTCATTAAAATCCGTATCCAGGTTGTATAGTTCCCACTTGTCTGTGGAGAACGGCGTACCGCGTTTATGGCTTACGGCAGCTTTCCAGCCATCTTTGTAGATAGCGCGTCCACCGGCTATTTCGTAGTATTGCACATGATGCCGGCCCGGCGCATTTTCATTGTTGATAGTATAAGCTAAACTGATTCCCTCCAGCGTATCCTGCGGATAACCATTGATCACTTTAGGTATTTTCAACCCAGCAATTTCCAGCACCGTAGGCGTTACACTGTTTACATGTGAATACTGCGTACGGATGCCTCCTTTTTTGATCAGCTTTGGATAGAAGATCACCAGCGGGTTACGGGTACCACCTTCGCTGTTGGCATCCTGCTTGAGATAACGGAAAGGCGTGTTCGCGGCCTGCGCCCAGCCCACGGGATAGTTGGGGCCGGACTCCGGACTTCCTATCTTCTCATACAAACTATCAATATCCTTTATCCTGCGGTCGTAATTCTCGGTAAACAAGCTACCGTCGATGTACTCATTAATGCCATGTACATGACCGCTCAAACCGCCTTCTTTGCTGGCGCCGTTGTCGCCAATGATAAGCACGATCAACGTATTATCCAGCTGCCTGGTATCGCGCAGGTAATTCACCAGGCGGCCTACTTCATAATCCGTGTGGGAAAGAAATCCTGCATATACTTCAAAGAAGCGGGAAAATACTTTCTTCTCCGTGGCGGAAAGCGATTCCCACGGCTTCACGCCGGGATTACGCGGTGGCAGCGTTGCATCCTTTGGTACCAGTCCCAGTGCCTTTTGCCGCGCCAGTACCTGCTCCCGGTATACATCCCAGCCGGCATCAAATTTACCTTTGTATTTATCCACCCATGACTTGTCTACCTGGTGAGGCCCGTGTGTGGCCCCCGGTGTAAAGTACAGGAAGAAAGGCTTATCAGGCGCTGCAGAGTGTTGTCCGGCGATATAGGAAATTGCTTTATCCACCAGTACGGTAGTAAGATGCTTTCCCTGCAGATCCGGTTCTACCTTCACCGTATTTTCCCAGAGTGCAGGCGTATACTGGTCTGTTTCTCCGGCCATAAATCCGAAGAAGGCATCAAACCCACGGCCTGTGGGCCAGCGGTTAAAAGGTCCTGCCGGCGTAAGATCCGGGCTCGGCGTTACATGCCATTTACCAACAGCATATGTGTTGTATCCATCTTCTCTTAATATCTCCGCTACCGTACCTTTTTCAAACGGCATGTAACCGTTATGACCTGGCAGGTTCACCGCCGCATCAATCACTGTAGGTACATTCACAGAATGATGGTTGCGGCCCGTTAGTAAAGAGGCACGGGTGGGCGAGCAAATAGCAGTGGTATGAAAATTCGTATAGCGCAAACCGTTATTAGCCAGGCTATCAAAAACAGGCGTTTCCACTAACCCGCCAAACGCGCTGCTGGCGCCCCATCCCACATCATCCAGCATCACATAAATAATATTGGGCGCGCCGGCCGGTGCAACAGGATTAAAAGGCGTTGGCGTAATAACCGTTTGTGCAAGCGTAGTACCTGGCTTTCCGGCATAACTTTTCTGCGGGCTGTATTGCGCATAGGCGCCTGATGCAACGCCCAGCAGCATCAACGAAATAAAGGGTCCGGATGAGGTTGAAAATTTCATTACTTATTGTTTAGTTGGCTGATAGTTTTATTTGTCCCACCACAAGGCAGGTGTTTGATATCCCGATCCTGCGGGAGTATTATTATTCAGTGTCTGCTCATTCTGCGGATAAGGAATCCTCCTGGGTATTTGTCCGTTTGGATTGGCAACGCTGGTCGCGTTCTTAGCCAGCGGCAATGCAGGATAGCCTGTCCGGCGGTAGTCCGACCACGCTTCCGGTTGCAGGAACAAGGCAATATATTTTTGGGTAATGATCGTGTTCAGATCACTGCCGGAGTCACCGTTTAATATAGCCTTTGCCGTTATATATGCCTGTTGCTTCTCCGGTGTGGCATAAGGATCGGTGCTGTTGCTTACTACCCGTTGAAAAGAGGAACGTATTGCTGCTTCCAGGGCTGTTTTGGCCAGAGGATCCGCAGGATTTATTCTCCACCGCGCTTCTGCTTCCAGGAATTTTGCTTCGGTGAAACTGCTGATCACCACCGGTGAAGTGGCTGTTCCATAATAACTGCCAATCACTGAAAACGCACCAGGCACGCCCGGAGCGCTGCCCCTGTAAGTATTGCTGCCTACGGGGTAAGGAGTGGCAAAATAAGCACGTCTTGGGTCTACCAGCAGTCCTTCCGGCTTGGTAGGATCATCCGTTACGGCATTTCCATTCAACAGATTTACAAAAGAAGCGCCCAGTCCTATCCATCCCGGCCTGTTGGTGTTCTGCTGATAGAAAGGGTTCGCATTGGTAGTGGATGCGCCGAACATCACCAGTGCATCTCCTGAATTATCGGCTATTCCCCTGTAGCGGGCGCCATCATATAACGCATTCAACACGGCTTGTGCAGCAGTGGTGCTGTTTATCTTAGTAAGATGTATAGCATATCGTGCTTTCAGGGTATACGCAAGCGATTTCCACCGGTCAATGTTACCGCCGTATATCACATCATCTGTAGCCGGCAATGCGCCCTGGTTACTGGCTGCCGGCAAGGAAAGCTCCGTGATAGCAGAGTCCAGCTGTTCCTGCAACGACTTATAAATATCCTCCTGCTTATCATACGCGGGATTGGTAATGTTGTTACCATACAATGATTCCTTGTAGGGGATATCGCCGAAAAGATCTGTTAAAGTACCATAAGTATACACGCTCAACACCCGTGCAATACCGCTGTAATAGGGCAACTGCTGCTGCGTGGCAGTAGTTCTCACAATCTTCAGTTCATCCAGCACTTCTACATAAAACCCTCGCCAGGTTTGGTTAAAATACTGGGTGGATGAAGCGTAGTTATCAAAGGAGGCGGCATCACCGTTAGCGCCGGAAGCCTGCTGGATATAGATATTGGCGATCAGTCCTGCATTAACACCCAGGTTAAAGCCGAGCGCTACTTCTGCACCGGTTAACACCGCGCTAACGGATACCTCCGTAGAGGCGTTAGGGTTAACGTTGGTACCTTCAAGTGAGCAGGACGCCAGCCCGGCTAACATACTCACTGCAATAAATAAACGTCCGATATTAGATGGATATATTTTCATCTTGCTGATTACTTAATAGATTAAAAAGAAACGTTCAATGCCACGCCATAGCTTTTTGTGTTGGGTGTTGTCCAGAAGTCAATACCCGCGGCGTTCGACAAGCCATTGCGGCTTCCCAGGTCCGGATCACTGCCGGTGTAATTGGTGGAAAGCAAAAAGTTCCTGGCCGTCAGCGTAACACTCGCTGCTGATATGTGAGCAGGCTTCAGCAACTGCGCAGGTAAAGCATACGTAAGATTCACATCCTTGAGCTTTATCCAGTAGAGATCATGCTCCACATACAATCCCTGTATATTGAAAGTATTACGGTACCACGCCTGCGACAACACTGCACTAATGGTATTAGGCTCTCCCTTTGAAGCGGTAACACCGTCAAAAACAGTGGTAGTGCCTCTTGCAGCTGTAGAAGCATCTACGCCGTTAAACACCATCTGCAAACGCGGCGCATTGAACAGGTCAAAACCAAAGCGGCCATCCAGCAAAAACGAAAAGCTGAAAGAACCGTATCTCAGTTCATTACGCAACCCCACATTGAAATCAGGATTTGGATCTCCAATTTTGGTGAACGTGGTATTCACCAATGGATAGCCATAGCTGGCACTGTTGGGATTATCGTCGATGATGGGCTTTCCTGCTGCGTTACGTTTTACATCGGTGCCGTAAAACACGCCATAGGGCTGCCCCGCCTGCCCCCTGGCTTCCATCCATATGCCACCAAGACTAACACTGGAAATATTATCAGCGATATAGTTTACACGGCTGATGTTTTTGTTAAACAAGGCGGTGGCGGTCCATGAAAATTTTCTGCCGCTGACAATGCGCTGCAACAGGCTGGCTTCAATTCCTTTGTTAACGATATTACCGGCATTGGTAAGCGTATAGGCGGCACCGGTAGAGTAAGGCAGCGTAACCGGTATGATCTGGTCTTTACTGCTGTTGTAATAATAAACTCCTTCCAATTGTGTTTTATCATGGAAGAAATGCAGGTCCAATCCGGCTTCCCAGGTGCTGATCCTTTCCGGTTTAAGATCGGGGTTGCCGATAGTAGCGCTGTAGCTGAGTCCCTGTTTGCCATTGAATGGAAAACTGATTCCGCTCTGTATCCAACCACTGCTGGTAGTAGGCACATAATAGGTTTCAAGGGAATACGGATCGGCGTCATTACCCACCTGCGCATAAGTGGCGCGTATCTTACCAAAATTCAGGATTGTATTATTCAGGTGAAGCGCATCTGTAAAAATAAAACTTGTACTGGCAGAAGGATAAAAGAATGCGTTCTTTCCTTTGGCCAGCGTGGAAGTCCATTCGTTTCTTCCGGTAAGCTCCAGGTATAACCACTTCCTGTAATCCAGCTTTACATCTGCATATCCGGCTACCAGTTTCCTGCGGATAGTTTGATTAAATGTTTGGGTAGATGATGCATTGGAGATATTAAAATTACCAGGGATCGTTAATCCGTCGCCACGGGTATTCACCTGGTTCTTCCAGGAATTATAATAGTTGTATCCTGCCACTACGGTAAGATCCAGGTCTTTGTTCAGCTTCCTGTCGGCCACCAGTAAAACATCCAGGTTGTTATCCCTCCTGGAATAATTTACGTCATTGATGGTGCCGGTAGCTACGCCGGAGGTACCACGACTAAAAGCGCCTTTCCTTACATCAGTATAGTTATCGATGCCATAACGGGCAGTGGCTTTTAACCAGCTCGTAATATCCAGGCTGGCTTCCGCAAAGGTGATGAAGCGGTTCAGCTCATCGGTTTGTGGATTCATGTTAAGCGACCAGTATGGATTATCCCAGCCAATACCATTGGCATAGGAACGGCTGTCGCCCCACGGCTTGTTGGTAGTAGCCGGCAGCTTATAGGATTCAGGATGTTCCCAGGGATTGGAATAACCATTTGTGATGTCAAAGTTTGCAGGAGAATTGATCAGCGCACGAACCACGTTGGTATTAAATCCTCCCATCAACGCCCTGTTACCGGCGCCATCCTTGATGTAATTGAGGCCGCCGGACACTTTCAGCCGGTCGTTCACGGTATAGTCGCCGTTAAAGCGGAAGGTATGCCGGAAGAAATCTGTTGTCGGAATAATGCCTGTCTGTTTCAGATTTCCATAAGAAAAATAATAACCGGCATTACCTGTGTTGCCATAAAAACTGATGTTATGATCATTCGTATAGCCGTTAACGAAAAACTGCCCGATATTGTCGTACCTGTTCACCGGTATACCATTGGAGAGCGGAGAGCTTCTCCCTACTATAGTACCGTTCTTATCAAAGTTACTGGGCTGTGAGCTGTAGGTAAGGGTATCCAGCAAGGCGCCCCAGTTTTCATCAGAGCCCGTTGTGCCTGGTTTCACATACTGCCCGCCGATGCCATTTGAAAAACTGGTTTGGCGTGGTTGCATGCGGCGGTTTATTTTATCAATCGTAAATGATCCGCTATAGCTTACGCCAAAAGATTTATCTGTTAGTGAACTGCCTCTTTTTGTATTGATCACCACCGCGCCATTTGATGCCCTGATGCCATACAATGCAGCTGCTGCCGGGCCTTTCAGCACGGTTACGCTGGCAATGTCTGCGCTGTTGATATCAATGGCCCTGTTAGATGGTGTAGCCAGCGAAACACTGTTTGACACAGGAAGAATATCCTGGATAGAATTATCTACCGGTACGCCATCTAAAATAAATAACGGCGCATTGTTGCCCAGCAGGGAACTGTTGCCCCTGATTTTTATGGTAGATGATCCACCGGGGGAGCCACCGGAGTTATTGATCTGCACACCAGCTACCTTTCCGCTAAGTGCCGCTACTATGTTAGGTTCCCGGCTATCTTTCAATGCAGCGGCTTTTACTTCTCCCACACTATAACCAAGTGACCGCGTAGCACTTCGTATACCCACTGCCGTTACTACTACTTCGGATAGCGCCTGCTGTTGTTCCAGCTTTACTACTTTGTTCAGATCATTTTTGGTAATCAATACTTCCTGCGACTGATATCCAATAAATGTAACGACGATGGTTTGTGGTAATGTCAGCAGGCTTAACTGGTATGTTCCGGTAGCATCTGCCAGCGTGCCGGTGGCGCCGCCTTTGATGCGCACGGATGCACCCGGTAATGCTTCCTGTGTTTTATTATCAATCACTTTTCCTTTTAACAGCACTGGTGCCTGTGAATAAACGCTGCTGGTAAAGGACAACAAAGCAGCACACAATAGTGTCTTTCGTAAATATTTAAACATACAAAGGGAAATTAGATGTTGGAAGAATAGGGCAATAGATGCCCATGATGACCACGCTATGTGTCATTTAAATAATCGGATGTGCCAATCGGAAAGGCCGCCTAACAACAACAGCAACACACGGATATCACTGGATCCGCGTTAAAATTCCTGTTGCTTCTATTGTTGTACAATAGCTGATTCATTGTTGAAATGTTTATTAAACTGGTTGATCAGGTCGCCTCTGTGTGAGACAACTTCAATAAAGAACACTAATCAGATTTGCTTTGTATGGTGGGGACAAAGACTTTGGTGGTGGTAAATTCTATTAGTCTACTATTATTGTAGACAAATATACAACCGGCTTTTGGAAAACGCAAGCACCGGGCAAAAAAAGTTTTCGGATGGGGGAACTTCCGCGCTGACAGGGCGGTTTGGGGCTATAGAAAAAATCCGGGTGGGGAACTTGGCTATTCTTTACTTTTGATTTATGGTACATCCATTAAGAACGCATATAGAAACGGTCTGTAAGCTGACAGATGAAGAGTTTGAATATGTTTTATCCCACTTTACTCCTTTAAAGCTCAAAAAACACCGGTTGCTGGTAAGAGAGGGCGATTGGGTGAAACACGAGTATTTTGTACTAAAGGGATGTTTGCGGTCCTATATTACGGATGCTGACACCGGCAAGGAATTCACCTATCAGTTTGCCGCAGAGAATTGGTGGATATCGGAACGGGAGGCTTTTTTAAAGCAAACTGCCGCCACTACTGCTATTGAATGTGTAGAAGATTGTGAACTTCTGGGACTGAGTTTTGAAAACCGGGAGAAATTAGGCCGGGAGATGTGGAAGTATGAACATTATGTAGCAGTAAAAACAAGTCTTGGATATGTTGCGTTGCAAAAAAGGCTGCAGTTAATGATTATGGGTAGTACAAAAGAGAGGTTTGAGAATTTTGTTAACCAGTATCCGGACTTGTATAGTCGTGTACCAAAAGCCTTTATAGCTTCTTTCCTGGGCGTTTCAAGGGAAACCATAAGCCGTTTATACCGAAAATAATGGCAGATTTATCACATTTTTAAAGTGATAAATGTCTTCCCTCATGGAAAATAAGTATGGGAATTTTGTAGGATAATTTAATAAAAATGAAATCTCTACATTTATTTTCCCTGAGAGGGACATTCGTATTATTGCTGCTGTTGAACGGATTACTTTCTGTAAGATCACAACCTTCAGCCCATAAATTACCGGCCCAGCCAGGGTTCTATTCCATGCAGCTGGGCGATTTCCAGGTAATCGCATTGTCCGACGGAACGATTCCGCTGAACCTCACCGCATTGCTGCATGAAAACCAAAAAGGTGAAGTGATGGATCTGCTTCATCAAAACTACCTCGACACCACGGTTGAAACCTCCATCACAGCTTACCTGGTGAGGACGAACAATCAACTGATACTCATCGATGCAGGATGCGGCAGCTTCCTGGGGCCAACCCTGGGGAAATTAAAGAAAAACCTTGTTGCCGCGGGTTTTCATCCGGAAGACATTAGTGCAATATTGCTGACACATCTTCACGCAGACCACGTAGGTGGCCTGGTAAACGGGGATAAAATTGCATTTCCTAACGCCACCGTATATATCAGCAAGCCGGAAGCTGAGTTTTGGTTAACTGCCGCCAATAAGAAAACCGCCAATAAAAGGGCGCAACCATTCTTCGATCCCGCGCAAGCCGCTATGATACCTTATCAAAAGGCAGGTAAGGTAAAGGTGTATGATCCGGGTACACAACTTTTTCCAGGTATTTCATCGGTGAATTCGCCCGGTCATACTCCCGGTCATAGCTGCTACGCACTGGAGAGTAAAGGACAGAAACTCGTTTTTTGGGGAGATATGATTCATGCCGGTGCGGTCCAGTTCGCCGATCCTTCGGTGACAATCGATTTTGATGTCGATTTATCCGCTGCCGCTGATGAGCGTAACAAAGCTTTTGAGAATGCAGTTAAAAATGGTTACTGGATTGCAGCGCCTCATCTTTCCTTTCCGGGAATTGGCCATTTACGTGGTGATGCACAGCAGTATCAATGGTTACCCGTCAATTATTCCATTAATTAAATTGTTTTTAACAGGTGAGAAAAAGGAAGCATTAAGCCATCCGTTTTGATGGTTTAATGCTTCTACTCAATAGTGCAACAATGTTGCATTTATAAATTAATGCGTATCTTTATTCCTGAAGGCTGGCATAAAATGTTTTATCATGATCGAAATATTCAAAACAAATATCCGCGAGGCAGAGCAGGTATTAAAGGCGCTTACAAATATTTTTCCGGATGCAGACATTACCTCCGACCCCGGTAATGGCGGTCAACTAATCCGTGTGGAGGCGCCCGTAATCCATTCAGACAAAATCATCTCAACTATCAAGGAACTGGGATTTGAATGCGCCATACAGGAAGACGAAACCGGGGCTTTCTGGGAATCCAGCTTTATTGAAAAACAAACAATGTGGGGATTTGAACCCGCTGAATCTACCATTTTAGCAAAGGATTTTTTTATAGAAGAAGGAATTAAAGATGTATTGATCCCCGGTATCGGGTATGGCAGAAATGCAAAGTTATTTGTGGACAATGGCATAAAAGTAACAGGCATTGAAATCTCAAAAACAGCCATTGATCTGGCAAAAAGCCATTATGGAGATGAAATGAAAATCTATCATGGCTCAGTAACCGCCATGCCATTTGATCATCATTTGTATGATGGCATCTTTAGCTATGGATTAATTTACCTGTTGGATACCGAAGAACGGAAAAAGTTTATCCGTGACTGTTATGCTCAGTTGCAACCCAACGGATACCTGTTCTTCTCTGTTATCTCTAAGCAATCACCTAATTATGGCATGGGTAAACAAATAGGCAAAGATCGCTTTGAAGCTACGAAAGGAGCCCAAATATTTTTCTATGACGAGGAATCCGTAAAAGCGGAATTCGGAAAGTATGGATTAGTAGATTTCTTTGAAATTGATGAACCTAATAAGGTGATGCCGGATAAACCGGCCTTCAGGTTTATAATTATAAAATGTAAAAAAGAAGGATAGTAAATAAATAGCGTTTTGTACTGCTTTTTTTGGGAGAAAGATATGCATCCGGAATTTAGGAATTAAAAGGATGACTGAAACTAGTTCTTTTGCTGCAGCGCGGTTATTCCCAACCGGTAATTCCCCGGTTTGACTTATTATCTGGCAGAATAAAGGGTGTAACTGGGGCAGCGTTACGTTTTAAATGTCAACTTAGGACTCAGAAGAAATAAAAAAGCCGGAACTTAAAAGTTCCGGCTTTTTGGTTGCCCAACCAGGATTCGAACCTAGACAAACAGAACCAAAATCTGTCGTACTACCATTATACTATTGGGCAATACCCTTATTGTTTGGGATGGCAAAAGTATAACTTTTTTTATTTCTGCAAAAAAAACTTGCAATATTTTTAAAATATCCTTCGGAATCCTCTACAGTAAAGACTTATAAAATTATCTCATTCACTTTTTCCGCTATCTGTGCCGGTTTTATCCACTCCATACAGGCGTAATCCCCTCTGAAGCAGGGTTTGTTGCCAAATACGGAACAAGGCCGGCAAGACAGATCAAGGATCTGGATGGCGTTTTCAGGCGACTGTGCATACCCCATAAATCCCGCAAAAGGATGGGTAGCGCCCCAAACAGATACCACAGGCACCCCAAACAGGGAAGCCAGGTGCATATTGGCCGAATCCATGCTGATCATCACATCCAGCTGGCTGATGATGGCCATTTCTTCCTCCAGGGAAAAACGCCCCGCCACCACAATTACCTGCGGATATTGGGCTGCCAGCTGTGTAAGCAATGCTACCTCCTGCTTTCCACCGCCCAAAAGAAATAGCTGTAGTCCCTGTTCCTGCGCCAGCACGCCTAAAACAGCCGCCATTTGCTCCAAAGGGTACATTTTTTCCCGGTAAGTGGCAAAAGGAGCCAATCCTACCCATTTTTTTCCTTGCTTCGAACCAGTTACCGCTGTAACCGTTCCGGGCAACACACGGGGCTGAAAAACGGGTTTGCGGCCCATTTCACAGCGAAGACCCAGTTGCCGGAATACTTTCGCATACCGTTCTATGGTGCTGGTAAGCGGCTGCAATACCTTATTTTCCTTCCGGGTCAGTGCTTTCTTTTCGGCGCGGCCTTTATCAATGGCCGCAACAGGCGTGCCGCTCAAACGGAAAAAAGTGCGGATAATCTGCGACCTCAGCACATTGTGCAGGTCTGCCACCGCCGTAATCCGGTACGCCTTTTTTACTTCACGGAACAGGCGATACAATCCTTTTACCCCTTTATGGATACCTTTTACATCCGCCGGAAAAAAGGTGAGCCGGGGAATCCCCGCGCACAAAGCGCCCCAGTTCCGGTTGGTCACAAAAACAATCTCCACTTCCGGATTTTCATCCAGCACCTGTTTCATCACAGGAATGGTCATGGCTACATCGCCCATAGCAGACAACCGGGTAACCAATATCGTTTTAACTGTGCCCAAGTAAGAAGATTTATTTTTCGTTTTTGTATAACACCGGGTTCAGGGAAGGATCATTATACATCTTCATTTGCTTGTATACCTTCATAAACTTTTTACCGGCGGCAATATCTGCCAGCAGCGCTTCAATAGCGGTGCTCAGGTCCTGTTGCTGCTCCAGCAGGATATCCAGCTTACGCTGGCACGCTGCACGGTGCTCAGGTGTGGCATCCGCACGGGTAGCCTCTTCCTGCATATGGTAAATTTTCAGGGCTAAAATAGACAAACGGTCTATTGCCCAGGCAGGACTCTCCGTATTAATCCCCGCATCCGCAGCAGGCGTCGTTTTGCCGTACTTTTCCAGGAAATAACTATCGATGTACTCCACCACGTCGGTACGCTCCTGGTTGGAACGGTCTATCCAACGCTTAATACCCAATGCTTCCACCGGGTCTATCTTCGGATCGCGGATAATATCCTCCAGGTGCCACTGCACTGTGTCTATCCAGTTTTTCAGGAAAAGCAGGTGTTCAATGCTGCTCTTTTCATAGGGATTGGAAATGGCCTGATGCACATCGTTATGCTCATGGTAGGCCACGATACTCTGGTTAAATATCTTATTGCACAATTGTGTAAACATGGCGCAAATGTACAAAGGCTGGCGACAAAAAAGAAGCGCATGGTAGAGACCATACGCTTATTGTAAAAGATTGTCATGTGAATGTTCGAGAATGCAAATCGTGAAGGCTTTCAATGGTTATCTTGGGGTTGAGATGCCGTCAAGGTTATACCACCTTATTTTCCTTTTTACCCTGAAATGATGTAATCACACCATATGTTGGCAATAATATTTTTATGATTGTTTGTTTTTGAATATTTTTTGAATGCAGTAAAAATCAATCACTCTAATGGCTAAACGTTTTATTGAGGGTGTTCTAAAATGCTATAGCTGTTAACAAAATACCAGATCACTAATTACAGGGCCAGGATCACAGACGTTATTTTTCATAAACCTGGAGTGGCCTCTCACCACTACTTCTTATGGGATTCCTCTGTTAATGTTGACAACTTCTTTTGTTTAATTATTCTCAAATAGTACCGGGTTTTCTAAATAATCAGGGTTTAAAAGGGGACATCTTTATGCCCGTGTGTCTTAGTGCAAATTAAGAATGGCCACTGCAGTATAAAATGCAGTGGCCACCATTTTTTATACAACGTTTGTGCTAATTACAACGTTTTCTTGTCCAAATTAGCTTTCTGTTATAGCAGGCCGCTTAATCTTGGTAAGATAATACAACGGAATGCCCAACAAGATAATACCCAGCCCGGGTAAAGTATAATTGGTTTCAAACACCAGCAGCAGGGCTGCCAGCGATAATGCCACTACGATGTAGATCATGGGCAGCACGGGGTAACCAAATGCTTTGTATGGTCTTTCTATCTCCGGACGCTTCTTTCTTAAAATAAAAATTCCGAGGATGGTTAACACATAAAATATCAATACCCCGAAAATTACCAACGCCAGTAAATCATTGTACCTGCCGGTTAAACAAAGCATGGAAGCCCATGCACACTGGATCCATAAGCCATAACCAGGCACGCTGTGCTTATTCAGCTCGCCCGCTTTTTTAAAGAACAACTTATCTTCTGCCATCGTGTAATAAATCCGCGCACCTGATAAGATCAACCCGTTGTTACAACCAAAAGTGGAGATCATAATCATCACCGCAATAATAATAGCGCCGCTGGAACCAAAGATCTTGGCGGTTACAGCTACGGCTACACGGTCGTTGGCGGCAAACGCAATTTCATTCAGCGGCAGCACAGCTAAGTACATCAGGTTACAGCTCACATAAATGATGGTCACAATCAGTGTTCCCAGGAAAAGGGAACGGCCAATATTCTTGGATGGATTTTTAATCTCTCCGGCAATGAAGGTCACATTGTTCCAGGCATCACTGGAAAACAGGGAGCCTTTCATGGAAACCGCAATGGCACCAAACAGCGCCAGTCCTGATAACGCAGCCGTTACCACCGTACCATTCTGCGAAGAAACTGCTGCAGCGTCCCAGGCATGCTGCCAGTTGGCCTGCCAGATTTCCGACTTTGCGCCAAACAGTAATCCGAAAATAATAAGCCCGAATAAAGACAACAGCTTTGCCAATGTAAATACCGTTTGTATCAGCTTGCCGTGTTGCACACCACGGGTGTTAATAAATGTTAGTAAGATGATAGACACGATGGCCACTATCTGCGCCGCAGAAATCTGCACGATACCCGCGTCCAGCAAAATATTCTTCTCACTGAAACCCGGGATCAGGTAAGCGGTAAACTTGGCAAAAGCTACCGCCACAGCGGCAATGGTACCAGTCTGAATAACACCAAACTGCGTCCAGCCAAATAAAAATGCGATAAATGGATTGTAGGCTTCGCGAAGATACACATACTGGCCGCCGGCTTTGGGAAACATCCCGGATAATTCACCGTAACTCATTGCGGCAATCAGCGTAACAATACCCGCCAGTACCCACATGGCAGTGATCCAGCCTGCGCCGCCCACGCTACGGGCAATTTCCGCAGTTACAATAAAGATCCCGGAACCTATCATGGATCCGGCAACGATCATGGTAGCGTCCAATAAGCCCAGGGATGGCTTGAATGATTTAGTTTGGTTGATTTCCATATTGATATTTATAAAAAATCCCGGCTCATAAGGGAACCGGGACTATAAGGTAGAAAAAATTTCTGATGGTTTATCCGCTTATTTAGCAGGAGTTGCCGCGCTGTTATCATTCATTCCTTTGATAACGTCCGGGGTTACATCGTAAGCCGGATCTTTATACAGGATGTTGCTGGCAGTACTGCGATAAGAGAATATATATGCAAAACGTTTGTCGGCGTTAAATGATTTCAGGAAATCATCCAGTCTTTTCTGCAATTCTTCATTAAACTTAGTCTCCTGCTCTGTATAAGTAGCACGCAGATTCTGCGCTTCCTGCTCTAACTGCTGTTGTTTAGACATCAGGCTACGCTGCGCTGCTTCCCCCTGCTCCTGGGTAAGTGTAGACGCTCTGCGCTGCAGGTCCTCATACTCACTCTGCAATGCACGGGCCTTGCCTTTCAGCTGGTTATCCATCTGCTGCTGCTTCTGCTCCAGTAAGCCTCTTTTTTCCTTGAAATACTCAAAATGCGCTTCCAGAGAATCCAGATCTACATAAGCAATTTTAAAACTACCCGCAGCCGGAGTACCGCTGTTTGCCGCACTTGATGCAGCTGGTGCACTGTTACCAGCTTTATTTCCCTGGCAAGACATCAATAAACCGGCTGAAAATGCCGCTAATAATCCTTTAGTCACTAATTGTTTACAAGTGCGCATGTTAATAGGTGGATTTGCTTCTTTTAGTACATTTGAAAAATGGAACGGCTAAAATAAGGTTTTTAATGGATTTTCATATTCCCATCCATTTTTTTAGCTAGGTTTTAACGAATATTATTACTTCACTTTCTCCAACAGGATCTCCGGCTCATTGGTGGTAATATAATCCACCCCGTTTTTCAATAAATCGTCCATTATTTCCGGATTATCTATTGTCCACGCATTGGTAGTTACTTTATGTTGCTTCGCGGTGGCAATCAGCTGCGGATCATTTTTAAACACCTGCTGGTTGTAATCCAGTCCCCATATACCATCCGCCTGCAGCTGCGCCGGTGTTTTATCCCCGTTGAGATAAGCTATTTTTGCCGCGGGATCAAGCTCCTTTATTTTTTTGCAGATATTGTAATCGAAGCTGATGTAAAACATCCACGCCTGGGCCTTCTTAGCCTGCACCATCGCTACCGCTTTGGTGGCCAGCAAATCGCCCCTGCCGGTGCGGGAAGGCTTTAACTCCAGTACCAGCCGCGTGCGGTGCTGTTGCTGGATTATATCAATAAACTCCTCCAGCGTTGGCACCCGGTCCCCGTTCTTCAGCTGAACGGTCTGCAAATCCGCCAGGGTACTTTCTTCTACCTTCTTTCCTCCTATCTCCGGATCATGTGAAATTACCAGCTCATTATCTGACGATAACCAAACATCAAATTCCGATCCCTCACAACCCAGCTTCATCGCGTCTTTCAGGGAAGTAATGCTGTTCTGGCTACCCGCCTGGTGCTTCCATGCACCACGATGGGCCACTACTTTATTACGGATAAAATCGTCTGCTACCAGCAGGAATTCAGCGGTGTCCGTTCCTGCTTTAATACGGACCGGATACATAAAATCACCTTCCTTGCTTACCGTAGCTTTCTTTTTCAGTTTCAATTCATGACCGCTGATCGTAAATAACCCCGACTTATCCTCCAGCAACGTGGCGGCCGACAGCTGCCCATTCCTGTCATAGATCTTACCAATAACCGCGTTCTTTTGCAGAACGGGAATCGTATAGGCATCCAGGTAAGGAGCGTTGGCGTGTTGCGCCGCTGCTGCGGTACCCATCAAGGTTATTCCTGCCATCAGAAATATTTTTTTGCAATTGTTCATGTGATCCGCGTTTGTGGCTAAAATAGCGCGCAATTTATTCATTTCCACTCCCCGGGTGGAAAAACACTACGTTAAATTACTATAAAGCTTTAAGAAGCGATCGCTTTAATTATGCTGTATCAGCAACACATTGAACCTGGCAGGATCCAGCGGATATCCGTTGCTGACAAGCGTATATATCTTACCCGCCTGGGTAGCCATATCAAATGTTTTCAGGACTCTGAGAGAATCAGACCAGCGGAAATTGATCTTGTAATGGGCGCTGTCGCCGTAAAGCGGCGCAAACCCGGTTTGTGCAGGAAACGTGAGCCCCCTGAAAAAGCGTGGAAGCGTATCGGAATAAACATCCATACCAAGCGGTGTACGGTTGGGCCTGAATGCCTGTGCAAAATTAATCACCCTGAATTTAGACATGCCTGCCGCGGGAGCGCTCAGGTCATCTTCTGTAGCAATCAGTATCTGGTTGCCGGCGCTGTCGGCGCCCACGTAAGCAGAATAATAATGATTATTACGCAGAAAGATCTGCCCACGGTATAATGCAACACCAGGCTGCCTGGTGTTGGAAATGATCAGGTTGTACTTCTGCGCCCGGAAAGATTTATACCCTGTATTAGCGCCATAGCCTATGTTGCTGGCAACAGGAAGGCTATCCAGCATCACATTAAACTGATCATTGCCAGGCACTGCATTTACAAACATAAAGTTACCGTGAGTATCAGGTACCGCACTGTCACTGTTCTTTTTACAGGCGCCCAGTATCACTAACAATACTAAAACAGGAATGATCAGGTGTTTCATGAAATCCGCTTCTTTTTACGGACTCAAATGTAGTAATATTAAAACAAAAAGCGCCTGCCTTTGGGGCAAGCGCTTCTTGTTTTAATATCTGTATAATACTATTCTTCTTCGTCAAACTGGAACACTTCCTTGGAAGAGGCCAGGATGTCGTATTCTTCTTTAGAACCTACGATCATGTTTTCAAACTCACGTAAACCAGTACCGGCAGGGATCAGGTGACCTGTGATCACATTCTCCTTCAGACCCATCATATCATCGGTTTTACCGTTGATAGCGGCCTGTGACAATACCTTCGTGGTTTCCTGGAACGAAGCAGCAGAGATCCAGCTACGGGTACCAAGGGACGCCTTGGTAATACCCTGCAGGAGCGGACTGGAAGTAGCCGGCTGTGCATCGCGGTATTCTACCAGTTTCTTATCTGCACGACGTAACAGGGAGTTTTCTTCACGAACCTGGCGCAGTGTTACTATCTGACCTGCTTTCAGGTTAGCAGATTCACCGGCTTCAGTTACCACCTTCTTATCGAAGATCATATCGTTTTCTTCGAAGAAATCAAACCTGTCTTCAGTATCACCTTCGAGGAAGCGGGTATCACCCGGATCTTCGATGTTTACTTTACGCATCATCTGGCGAACAATCACCTCGATGTGTTTATCATTGATCTTCACACCCTGTAAACGGTATACTTCCTGGATTTCATTTACCAGGTATTCCTGTACAGCAAACGGTCCTTTGATAGACAGGATGTCTGCAGGAGTAGTAGAACCATCGGAGAGTGAAGTACCGGCCTTCACAAAGTCACCGTCCTGAACCAGGATGTGACGTGTTAACGGCACCAGGTATTTCTTCACCTGGCCTTCACGGCTTTCAATGATGATTTCGCGGTTACCACGTTTGATATTACCGAAAGCTACCACACCGTCAATTTCAGAAACGATGGCAGGGTTGCTTGGGTTACGTGCTTCAAACAGCTCAGTTACACGTGGCAGACCACCCGTGATATCTCGCAGTTTACCGATAATACGGGGGATCTTCACGATTACCTGACCAGCTCTCACCTTATCTCCTTCAGAGATAACGATGTGGGAACCTACCGGTAAGTTGTATGATTTCACCTCTTTATTACCATCTACCATGATAGACGGGATCTTATTCTTGTCTTTGGTTTCAATTACCACTTTCTCACGGTGACCAGTCTGTTCGTCCGCTTCTTCACGGAAGGTAATACCTTCAATGATGCTGTCGAAACGAATGCTACCCGGGATTTCAGACACGATAACGGCGTTGAACGGATCCCATGTGCAGAGCATATCACCTTTCACTACTTTCTGTCCGTCTTTCACTAACAGGGTAGAACCATAAGGGATGTTGTTGGTTACCAGCAGACGATCATTTTTCACGTCCATGATACGTAACTCACCGGTACGACCGATAACGATCTGTACTTTTTCACCCTGGTTGTTTTCGTAAGTGGTAGTACGTAAACCATCGAATTGAACGGTACCATCAAACTTAGCTGGCAAACCGGATTCAACGGAAGTAGAACCGGCAACACCACCCACGTGGAAGGTACGCAGTGTCAACTGTGTACCAGGCTCACCGATCGACTGTGCAGCGATGATACCCACGGCATCACCTTTCTGTGCAGTATAACCGCTGGCCAGGTTTTTACCGTAACATTTCACGCACACACCACGACGGCTTTCGCAAGTCAGTACGGAGCGGATTTCTACGGTTTCAATGGCGCTTTCTTCAATTCTGTGTGCAATTTCTTCAGTGATTTCAGCACCGGCAGCAACGATCAGCTCATCATCATTATGAGGATCAAATACGTCGTGCAGGGAAGTACGTCCGAGGATACGGTCGTACAGTGTTTCAATCACTTCTTCATTATCTTTCAATGCGGAAGTAGCAATACCACGGAGTGTACCGCAATCTTCTTCATTGATTACCACATCCTGCGCAACGTCTACCAGACGACGGGTCAGGTAACCCGCATCCGCCGTTTTCAACGCCGTATCCGCAAGACCCTTACGGGCACCGTGCGTAGAGATGAAGTATTCCAATACGTTCAAACCATCTTTAAAGTTGGACAATACCGGGTTTTCGATGATCTCAGAACCGGTAGAACCACTCTTACGCGGCTTGGCCATCAGACCTCTGATACCAGCCAGCTGTTTGATCTGCTGCTTGGAACCACGCGCACCGGAATCCAACATCATGTATACTGAGTTGAACCCTTGCTTGTCTGTTGCCAGCTCACGGATCAGAGTTTCTGTCACCTTCGTATCCACACGTGACCAGATATCAATGATCTGGTTGTAACGTTCGTTGTTGGTGATCAGACCCATGTTATAGTTATCCCAAACTTCTTCTACTTCACCGGCTGCACCATCAATCATATCCTGCTTAACATCCGGAATGATCAGGTCATTAATGTTAAATGACAGACCACCGCGGAACGCCATGCGGAAACCTAATTGTTTGATGTCATCCAGGAACTTCGCAGTTTTTGGAATGTCAGTTGCTTTAATGATATCACCGATGATTTCACGCAGTGATTTCTTGGTCAGCAGGGCATTTACATAACCGGCAGCTTTAGGTACGTGCTGGTTAAACAGTACGCGGCCTACAGTAGTGTCGATCAGTTTTCTTTCCAGCTCACCATTTGCATTTCTTACATCAGCTTTAACACGGATGTGAGCATGCAGATCGATACGGTCTTCGTTCAATGCGATGATTACTTCTTCAGCAGAGTAGAAAGCTTTACCTTCTCCTCTTACTACTACATCACCGATTGTTTTCTTACCCTTTGTGATATAATACAAGCCGAGTACCATGTCCTGTGAAGGCAGGGTAATTGGCGTACCATTCTGCGGGTTAAGAATGTTATGGGAAGACAGCATCAGCAGTTGGGCTTCCAGGATTGCAGCGTTGCTCAAAGGCACGTGTACCGCCATCTGGTCACCATCGAAATCCGCGTTAAACGCAGAACATACGAGCGGGTGCAACTGGATCGCTTTACCTTCCACCAGCTTAGGCTGGAAAGCCTGAATGGACAAACGGTGCAGGGTTGGAGCACGGTTTAACATAACCGGGTGACCTTTCAGCACGTTTTCCAGGATATCCCAAACCACGGCTTCTTTACGATCTACCAGCTTCTTAGCTGATTTCACGGTTTTAACGATGCCTCTTTCAATCAGCTTACGGATAATAAACGGTTTGAATAATTCAGCCGCCATATCTTTTGGTAAACCACACTCGTGCAGTTTCAGTTCAGGTCCTACCACGATAACAGAACGTCCGGAATAATCCACACGTTTACCGAGTAAGTTCTGACGGAAACGGCCTTGTTTACCTTTCAGTACGTCTGACAGTGATTTCAGTGCACGACCACCTTCCGCTTTCACCGCGTTGGATTTACGGGAGTTGTCGAACAGGGAATCCACCGCTTCCTGCAGCATACGTTTTTCGTTACGAAGGATCACCTCAGGCGCCTTAATTTCGATCAAACGTTTCAGACGGTTGTTACGGATAATCACCCTGCGGTAAAGATCGTTCAGGTCGGAAGACGCAAAACGGCCACCATCCAATGGAACTAACGGACGCAGTTCTGGTGGTACCACAGGAATATATTGCATTACCATCCATTCAGGACGGTTTTCCACACGGCCATTAGCTTCACGGAAAGCTTCCACCACGCTCAAACGCTTCAGCGCTTCCGCTTTACGTTGCTGGGAAGTTTCAGTTGCAGCCTGGTTACGTAACTGGTAAGAAAGACTGTCCAGATCAATACGGGCCAGCATCATTTCTACCGCTTCCGCACCCATTTTAGCAATAAACTTGTTAGGATCTTCATCTGGTAACAGCTGATTGTCTTTTGGTAAGGTGTCCAGGATATCCAGGTATTCTTCTTCAGTGAGCAAATCACCGTAGTTCATGCCTTTCTCCTGTTTCATGCCCGCCTGGATTACTACGTATCTTTCATAGTAAACGATGGTTTCCAGTTTCTTGGAAGACATTCCAAGCAGGTAACCGATCTTGTTAGGCAGGGATTTGAAATACCATATATGTACAACGGGCACCACTAAACGAATGTGACCCATTCTTTCACGACGTACTTTCTTCTCCGTTACCTCAACACCACAACGATCACACACAATACCCTTATAACGGATACGTTTGTATTTTCCGCAATAACATTCGTAATCCTTTACAGGCCCGAATATCCTTTCGCAGAATAAACCATCACGTTCCGGCTTGTAAGTACGGTAGTTGATGGTTTCAGGTTTCAGCACTTCACCGTATGAACGCTCCAGAATAACATCCGGAGAAGCCAGACTGATGGTAATGCTGTTAAAATTTGATTTAGGACGATTTTCTTTTTTGATAGCCATCTGTAATTAGCTTTTAGCTGTTAGCCGTTGGTGGTAAGCCAGCGACAAAAATTTTATTCCTGCGAAATATCCAAGCTATCAGCCACTGGCATCACTGCCAATGGCTGGTAGCTAAAAGCTCTTAGTCAAATTTCAGATCCAGACCCAGACCACGCAATTCATGGATCAATACATTGAAGGATTCTGGCACACCGGCTTTCGGTATGTTGTCTCCCTTCACGATAGATTCATATGCTTTGGCACGACCCACGATATCATCGGATTTAATAGTAAGCAGTTCCTGCAGGATGTTGGATGCACCATATGCTTCCAGTGCCCATACCTCCATCTCACCAAAACGCTGACCACCAAACTGGGCTTTACCACCCAGCGGCTGTTGGGTAATGAGACTGTACGGTCCGATAGAACGGGCGTGCATCTTATCATCCACCATGTGGCTCAGTTTAAGCATGTAGATAACACCTACGGTTGCTTTCTGGTGGAAACGGTCGCCCGTTTCACCATCATGCAGGTAAGCGTGACCAAAGCTTGGTAAGCCTGCTTCCTTGATATAATCAGCAATTTCCTCTGTAGTAGCACCGTCAAAGATCGGAGTCGCAAAACGTACGCCCAGTTTCAGACCTGCCCAACCTAATACGGTTTCGTAGATCTGTCCGAGGTTCATACGGGAAGGTACCCCGAGTGGGTTCAGTACGATATCCAGTGGTGTACCATCTTCCAGGAACGGCATGTCTTCATCACGCACAATCTTGGCTACGATACCCTTGTTACCGTGACGTCCCGCCATCTTATCACCCACTTTCAACTTACGCTTGCTGGCCAGGTAAACCTTCGCCAGTTTCAGTACGCCCGCTGGCAGCTCATCACCAATAGAGATGTTGAACTTCTCACGTTTGTAACGACCCAGCTCTTCGTTGAACTTGATGTTATAGTTATGCAGCAGGGTATTGATCTGATCGTTCACCACTTCGTCTGTTGTCCAGCCCAGCGGATTCACGTTCATGAAATCAATATTTACCAGGTTCTTCGGAGAGAACTTGGAACCCTTTGAGATCAATACTTCACCGTAAGTGTTGGTAATACCCTGAGAGGTTTTATCCTTCAGTAATACCAGTAACTTGCTCATCAGCACTTCCAGCAGGTCTTCCGCATTCTTCTGGTGAATTTTCTCCAGTTTCTCGATAGCTGCTTTCTCGCGGGTTTTGGAATTTTTATCTTTTTTGGCGCGACTGAACAGTTTCTTATCAATCACCACACCTTCTGTTGACGGAGGCGCTTTCAATGAAGCGTCTTTCGCATCAGAAGCCTTGTCACCAAAGATCGCTCTTAACAGCTTTTCTTCAGGAGAAGGATCAGATTCACCACGCGGAGTGATTTTACCGATCAGGATATCGCCTTCCTTGATGTGCGCACCAACACGGATGATACCGTTCTGGTCGAGGTCTTTTGTAGCCTCTTCACTTACGTTAGGAATATCCGGAGTCAGTTCTTCTTCACCCAGTTTGGTATCACGAACTTCCAGTTCATATTCATCAATGTGGATGGAAGTAAACAGATCCTCACGTGCAACACGCTCAGAAATTACGATCGCATCCTCAAAGTTGTAACCTTTCCATGGCATGAACGCTACCTTCAGGTTGCGTCCCAGCGCCAGTTCACCACCACGGGTAGCGTAACCTTCTGTTAAGAAGTCGCCATCCTTAACGCGCTGACCTTTCTTTACGCAAGGTCTGAGGTTAATACAGGTGCTCTGGTTGGTTTTTACGAATTTGGTCAGTGTGTAAACGATCAGATCGTCTTCAAAGCTCACCAGTTTCTGCATTTCATCACGCTCGTAACGAACATGGATTTCATTTGCATCCACAAATTCGATCACACCATTACCATCTGCAGTAATCTGCAAACGGGAGTCACGCGCTGCCTTGCCTTCCAGACCGGTACCTACAATAGGAACTTCCGGATTCAGCAGTGGCACGGCCTGACGTTGCATGTTTGATCCCATCAACGCACGGTTGGCATCATCATGTTCCAGGAACGGAATCAATGATGCACTCAAACCTACGATCTGGTTAGGAGCCACGTCCATGAATTCCACTTCATCTCTGTCGAGGATCGGGAAGTCACCGGTTTCGCGGGATTTTACCTTATCATTTACAAAGTGTCCTTTGTCATCCAGTGGGGCGTTGGCCTGTGCAATCTTCACAGAATCTTCTTCCTCAGCGCTCAGGAACTCCACTTTATGCATGTCCACTTTACCATCTCTTACTTTACGGTAAGGTGTTTCAATAAAGCCCATCTCATTCACCTTCGCGTGAACGCAAAGGGTAGAGATCAGACCGATGTTCGGACCTTCCGGTGTTTCAATTGTACACAAACGGCCATAGTGGCTGTAGTGAACGTCACGCACCTCAAAGCCTGCTCTTTCACGACTCAAACCACCGGGTCCGAGAGCGGAAATACGGCGTTTGTGCGTGATTTCAGACAGTGGGTTTGTTTGATCCAGGAACTGTGACAACTGGGAAGTACCGAAGAAGGAGTTGATCACGGAAGACAGGGTCCTCGCATTGATCAGGTCTACCGGCGTAAATACTTCGTTATCACGTACGTTCATTCTTTCACGGATGGTACGTGCCATACGTGCAAGACCAACACCAAACTGAGCATATAACTGCTCGCCTACAGTACGTACACGGCGGTTAGACAGGTGATCGATATCATCGATTTCCGCCTTACCATTGGTGAGCTGTACCAGGTACTTGATGATGGAGATGATGTCGTCCTTCGTCAGCACTTTCATGTCTAACGGAGTAGGAAGACCTAATTTTCTGTTGATCTTGTAACGGCCAACGTCACCTAAATCGTAACGTTTGTCGGAGAAGAACAATTTATCAATAATACCCCTTGCTGTTTCATCATCCGGCGCATCTGCTCCGCGCAACTGGCGGTAGATATGCTGAACGGCTTCCAGTTCGGAGTTAGATGTATCCTTGTTTAATGTATTGTAGATGATGGAGAAATCACCACTCACCTCTTCTTTCTGAACAAACACGCTTTTCAATCCCATGTCTACGATGGTTTCGATATTCGCTTCATCCAGGATGCTATCGCGCTCCAGCATAATTTCATTACGCTCGATGCTCACCACTTCACCAGTATCTTCATCCACAAAGTCTTCCACCCAGCTTCTTAAAACGCGGGCAGCCAGCTTCTTGCCGGCATATTTATCAAGACTTTTTTTGTCTGCTTTTACTTCATCTGCCATGCCAAACAGCTGCAGAATATCTTTATCTGTTTCATAGCCGATGGCACGCAACAGGGTGGTAACCGGGAATTTCTTCTTACGGTCGATGTAAGCGTACATCACGTTGTTGATGTCCGTTGCAAACTCCATCCATGCGCCCTTGAACGGGATCACCCTTGCAGAGTAGATCTTGGTTCCGTTCGGATGTACAGATTGACCAAAGAAAACACCAGGTGAACGGTGCAGTTGGGATACAACAACACGCTCAGCACCATTAATAACGAAAGTACCTCTTGGAGTCATGTAAGGAATGTTACCTAAGAACACATCCTGGACAATCGTCTGGAAATCCACATGCTCCTCATCATTACAGCTGAGGCGGAGTTTCGCTTTCAACGGTACAGAATAAGTAAGCCCACGCTCAATACACTCCTCGATCGTATAACGCGGCGGATCCACGAAATAATCAAGGAATTCCAGATTAAAGATATTTCTGGTATCCGTAATCGGGAAGTTCTCTTTAAATACTTTAAAAAGGCCTTCGTTGTTTCGCTTGTCTGGTGTGGTTTCTAATTGGAAGAAATCCTTGAAAGATTGGATTTGGATAGCCAACAGATCCGGTGTCTCAGTAACTTGTTTGATCTTTCCAAAATTTACTCTTTCGTTTGTTTGGGCTTTTTTTAGAGACATATTCGAAGTTAGCAGTTATATGACTTGTAAGAATTAGGGAAATTAAGATTTCTTTGCCAATACCATCCCAATTTATTTATGCCTTCTGCACGTGGTCAAAGTCACCTAAAAGTGATTCCCCGTTTTGACTCTCTGAAAAAGACACTTTCCCAAAGGGAATAAGGCCAAAAGTGCAAAAGCACTTTTGACCTTTAAAAGATGTATACTTAAGCAAAGAATTACTGAATTTCAACTTCAGCACCAGCTTCGGTCAGCTTAGCTTTCAGGTCTTCTGCCTCAGCTTTGCTAACGCCTTCCTTGATGGATTTAGGCGCACCGTCAACCAGTTCTTTCGCTTCTTTCAGACCTAAGCCGGTCAGATCTTTAACGATCTTAACAACGTTCAGTTTGCTTGCACCTGCAGCTTTCAGTACAACGTTGAAGGCAGTTTTCTCTTCAACAGCAGCAGCTTCGCCACCACCAGCAGCAACTACAACTGCAGCAGCAGCTGGTTCGATGCCATACTCAGATTTCAGTACATCTGCGAGTTCCTGTACTTCCTTAACAGTTAAACCTACTAATTGTTCAGCTAATGCTTTTACGTCTGCCATTTTATAATGTTTTAATGTAATGTTTGTAATGTTGTTGTTAATTATATTGTGACTTGGAAGCCAATTTTGAATGCGGGTAGCCAAAGGCCATCCACACTATTCTGCTGCAGGTGCTTCCACCCCAGCTTCTTCTTTCTTGCCTTTTTCCAGTAAAGCAGCAATAACGCGCTTTGCAGGAGATTGCAACAGACCGATAACTTCGCCGATAAGCTCGTTCTTGGTCTTGATGTTGGTTAAAGCAACCAGCTGGTTGTCACCTACGAATACTTCGTCAGCAACAAATGCAGCTTTCAGTACTGGTTTTTCCAGTTTACCGTTTGCTTTACGGAATGCAGAGATGATCAGAGCCGGCTCTTTCGGGCTGTCAGAGAACATCAGGGCAGTTACACCATGCAGACTGTCAAATACACCTGCATATTTTTCGCTGTCCAGGGATTCCAAAGCCTTACGGATCAGGGTGTTCTTAGCCACCTTCATTTCCACCTGCTTATCGAAGCACACTTTCCTCAGGTCATTCACCTGCGCTACCGTTAATGATTCGGTATTAGTGACATAAAAGTTGCTGTATTGAGAGAACTTACTTTTCAGCAGTTCGATCGCATCATTTTTTTGATCTTTATTCATATTATAACGTTTGTAGCAAGCCCCATCTTTGCAGATAACGGCTACAACTCGTGATCAATTAGTTTTGAACAGATTTAGTATCGATAACAATACCAGGACTCATGGTGCTAGCCATAGACAGACCTCTCAGGTAAGTACCTTTTGCAGTAGCTGGTTTCAGCTTGATGATAGCGTTGATCAGCTCTAAAGAGTTCTGCTCAATTTTATCAGATGCGAAAGATACACGACCGATAGAAGCGTGGATGATACCAGCCTTATCTACCTTGAAAGTAATTTTACCGCCTTTAACATCGTTTACTGCAGCTGCAACGTCGTTTGTAACAGTACCGGTCTTAGGGTTTGGCATCAGGTTACGGGGACCTAAAATCTTACCCAGTTTACCGATCTTCGGCATTACAGAAGGAGTAGCTACGATTACATCTACATCAGTCCAGCCAGCTTCGATCTTCTGGATGAATTCATCCAGTCCAACGAAATCAGCACCTGCTTCTTTTGCAGCAGCTTCTTTATCAGGTGTGCAAAGCACTAACACCCTTTTAGTTTTACCAGTACCGTGTGGAAGCGTTACGGAACCACGGATAGCCTGGTCTGCTTTCTTAGGATCAACGCCTAAGCGGATATGTAAATCGACAGAGCTGTCGAATTTAGTACAGTTAATATCTTTAACTAAGCTGGAAGCCTCTTTCAGGCTGTAAACCTTATTTTTTTCGAGCTTAGCGTCAGCTACTTTTCTCTTTTTAGTTGCCATTTGTCAAAATGATTTTAAGATCCTGCCTCAACAGGGTGAAACAATTAGTTTTCCCAAGGGGCTTTACCATCAACAGTAATACCCATGCTACGAGCAGTACCAGCTACCATTTTCATAGCGCTGTTCAGCGTAAAGCAGTTCAGATCAGCCATCTTGTCTTGTGCGATAGCTTCTACCTGAGCCCAGGAAACTTTACCCACCTTGTTACGGTTAGGTTCTTTAGAACCACTCTGCAATTTAGCAGCTTCCAGCAGCTGTACAGGTGCCGGAGGAGTTTTAATTACGAAGTCGAAAGATTTGTCAGTGTAAACAGTCAGCAACACAGGCAATACTTTACCCATTTTATCCTGGGTACGGGCATTAAACTGTTTGCAGAACTCCATGATGTTCACACCTTTGGAACCCAGCGCGGGACCAATTGGAGGTGCAGGATTGGCCTGGCCGCCTTTCACCTGCAATTTCACGTACGTTGCGATTTCTTTTGCCATGTTTCTTAATTTAATTTGGTTAAACGCCCTCTGCCAAACAGAAGACTCCCAAAAGTAAAAGACTAAAAATAACCTTTTAAAGGGGATGCAAAGGTATATATTATTATGAAATTGTCAAAAAGTATTTGAAATTGGGCATCCTTTTTGCTTTGGATGAGATTTTTTTTACAAATCTATTGCATTTCCCGTAAAATTTCCTTACTCTCCGAAGCCGGCAAAGCTACAACTTATCTCCCACTTGCATATAACAATTCTTTCCGCTTCCCTTTCTCAGTCTTTATATACTTACTTACAAACAGCTGCTCAGTCCCCACCTTTCCCTTCATCCCGGTAACCGCCTGCTGCAATGCCGCTATATTGTCTTTCATAGCATCATCATTACCTTCCAGCCCGGATAGTGCCTTCTCTGCTGCAGCCAGCTTTCCCGCTATCCCATCAATCATCTTCCTCAGCACCTCATCCTTTACCTCCGGTACAAACTGCCGGTTCTTAAAATCAACATACTCATTATATAGCTTCACGATCTCCGTGTAATCCCGGCTCACCCCGTTAAACTGGTCTACCCGCCGGTTCCGCGCCTCAATTTCCTGGTTGGCCGCCAGCACCTTTATCGACTGGTCCATCCAGTCCAGCTCCGTCATGATAAACGGATTGGCCGCTCCCCCAAACCGGCGGATCCTCGCAGCTGCATACTCTAACCGCTGCAGCCGCGATTGCCGGAACCAGTTATTCAACGTATCGTTATAAGCAAAAACGGGGCGTTTGGCCGCAGCAGCAAAAGCCTGGCTGCCCAGCTCATCATGACGCAGCGGAAACGGTAACATCTGCCACATCGGGTCGTAAGGCATATGGGTTTTTACCGCCACCTGCGGCGCCGCCTGGAACCAGGTCCAGTTGGTCCGCTGGATAAAACGGCCGTTATCCACTACCCCGGCTCCCCAGGTAGGATCAGTTATCGTCCACTGACTTCCATTCTTTGCCACCACCCAGTCGTGCGAACCGGTTGGCAGCATAATATCGTTCTGCAATCCGTAGCCCGTTACCACCACAGCAGTTATACCAGCTTCCCGGCATACCCGGGCATATAATACAGCATAATCAGTACTAAGCCCCTTCCGCGTACGCAGCGTTTTTAGCATGGCTGCAGCAGAATCCCGGTAACTGCTCACGCGGTTTATGTTTTCTGCATCATAGGCGATGTGCGTAGCCATCCAGTTAAACAGGGCGCGCTGCAAAGCCATACTGTTCCCTGTATGGGCCTTCAGCCATCTGGCCATCACTTCGGGAGAAGTGGTGGCTTCTTCCGGAATGGAAACAATGGCCGCTGTTGCGGCCGGCTTAACAGATTTCCCGGACTGAGCACCTGCCTCAATAGCCAGCAGGAGTCCGAGCATCACAGCAATCACTGATTTCATAATCAATAGATATAGGACGTATATTGGATAAACGAGAAAAAGCGTTCCGCATAAACGGAACGCTTTTCAATAAAGATGTTATATAAGTTATCAGGAAAGTTTCTCTACCTGCATAAAGTTCAGCTCTACCGGAGTAGCACGGCCAAAGATCTTTACAGTTACTTTCAGTTTTTTCTTGTCTTCAATTACTTCCTCAATCACACCATTAAAGTCGTTGAACGGACCATCAATGATCTTAATGGTTTCACCAACAATGAAAGGCTCGCTCATGGTCAGTCCCTGATCGCTCAGTTCATCCACCTTACCTAACATTTTGTTTACTTCAGATTTACGGAGTGCGATAGGCTTTTCCTTTCCGAGGAAATGGATAACACCGGATACGTTACGTATGGCCTGTATTACCTCATCGGTCATCTTACCATCTACTGCTTCGATCATCACATATCCGGGATAGAAGTTCTTTTCGCGCATTACCTTTTTACCGGCCTGCACTTTATAAACTTTTTCTACCGGCAGGAAGATCTGGCTGATTACGTTACCCCAATCGGAGCGGCGTACTTCAATATCCAGGTATTCCTTCACTTTTTTTTCCTTGCCACTAACAACGCGGAGTACATACCACTTTGTTTCCTGAGCAGGAAGATTGGCTGCATCCATTTATTTAGCTTTGAAAATTTGGTAATAGTGAGTTAACACGAAGTTGGAAGCGGCATCCATACCCCAAACCAGCCCGGTAACAAATATTGTTGCTATCAGCACAATCATGGTAGAAGACTGGAGCTCTTGCCAGGTAGGCCAGGACACCTTGTAAACCAATTCATGATAAGACTCGCGGAAATAGTTTCTGATCTTATTCATTATATAAAGTTAACTATTTATGGTCAATTGTTTAAAGCCTAAAAAATGGTTGACTTGTCTTATTGTAACAACTCAACCATTTAATTATTTTCTATAAACCTTGCACGGGTACTAGGATTCGAACCCAGATCAAAGGTTTTGGAGACCCGTATGCTACCGTTGCACCATACCCGTGTATAAAGCCATTAGCACTCAGCTTTCGGCGTCAGCAAATATATAAAAAAATGTTGACGTTTAATAGCCAAAGCTAATGGCTTTTAATATAATTCAGATGCTTATTTCAGGATTTCAGTAACCTGACCTGCACCTACTGTACGACCACCTTCACGGATAGCGAACTTCAGACCTTTGTCCATAGCGATAGGCTGGATCAGTTTAACTGTCAGGCTAACGTTATCACCAGGCATAACCATTTCAACACCTGCTGGTAATTCAACTTCACCGGTTACGTCAGTAGTACGGAAGTAGAACTGAGGACGGTATTTGTTGAAGAACGGAGTGTGACGGCCACCTTCTTCTTTGCTCAGTACGTATACTTCGCATTTGAATTCAGAGTGAGGTTTGATAGAACCTGGCTGGCAGATAACCATACCACGACGGATCTGAGTTTTCTCAATACCGCGGAGTAACAGACCAGCGTTATCACCTGCTTCACCTTCATCGAGGAGTTTCTTAAACATCTCAACACCAGTACAAGTAGATTTCAGTGGTTCTTCCTGCAGACCTACGATTTCAACGTTCTCACCAACTTTGATACGACCGCGTTCGATACGACCTGTAGCAACGGTACCACGACCGGTGATAGAGAATACGTCTTCTACTGACATCAGGAACGGTTGATCAACCGGACGTGGAGGCAGCGGAATGTAAGTATCAACAGCGTCCATCAGTTGGTCGATAGCAGCTACCCATTTTTCGTCACCAGCAAGAGCGCCGGTTGCAGAACCCTGGATAACAGGAACGTTATCACCGTCAAAACCGTTAGAAGACAGCAGATCACGGATTTCGATTTCTACCAGTTCCAGCAGTTCAGGATCGTCTACCAGATCAACTTTGTTCATGAATACTACGATACGAGGTACACCTACCTGGCGAGCCAGCAGGATGTGCTCTCTTGTTTGCGGCATAGGACCATCTGTAGCTGCCACCACGAGGATAGCACCGTCCATCTGAGCAGCACCGGTAATCATGTTCTTCACATAATCCGCGTGACCAGGACAGTCAACGTGAGCATAGTGACGAGCAGTTGTCTGATACTCAACGTGAGCTGTATTGATAGTAATACCTCTTTCTTTTTCTTCAGGAGCAGCATCGATCTCATCATATCCTCTCTTCTCTGCCAGACCTTTATTTGCCAAAATTGTGGTAATGGCAGCAGTCAAAGTAGTTTTACCATGATCCACGTGGCCGATGGTACCAATGTTTACGTGGGGTTTATCCCGCTTGAAGGTTTCTTTTGCCATTGTATTTTCTTTTTAGATGGTTTGTAAAGATTGTATTGATTGTTGTTTTAAAAAAACGGTTTTACAAACTTGTACCGTTGATGAGAATTGAACTCATGGCCTTCCCTAAATAAAAATGGGTTGCTCTTCCATTGAGCTACAACGCTAAGTTTTAATTTCGGAGTGCAGAATTAACAAATTCGAATTCCGAAATTCGAATTTTATGGAGTTTGTTGAGGCGATTGAAAAACTCACTACAACTATTCTTCTAAAATTCAATGAGCTGTTGAAGAGAATTGAACTCTCGACCTCTTCCTTACCAAGGAAGTGCTCTACCCCTGAGCTACAACAGCTTGAAAAATTGCTTTAAAATACGAGCGGGAGACGAGGTTCGAACCCGCGACCTACAGCTTGGAAGGCTGTCGCTCTACCAACTGAGCTACTCCCGCATTTTTTAATTCACTAAGCTTCCGGCAAACAACACTGCAACTTTCCACTTATAGAATTATAAGAATAAAAATAAGAGCTTTAAAGGCTGTTGTACCACAGGTTTAGGGTGTTTCTGTCTACTACTTCTGAATTACTCACCTTCCTCTCAACAACTATGTTCCGCCTCTGCGAAGGGCAAAAGCGGAACACGCTGTTTTTGTGGGCAGGATAGGATTCGAACCTATGAAGACGTAGTCAGCGGATTTACAGTCCGCCCCATTTGGCCGCTCTGGAACCTGCCCTAACTATCTTTTGATTTTGTCATCCGGCTAATAAACAACCAAATAAAAATCGATGAGCCAGCAGAGGGATTCGAACCCCCGACCCACTGATTACAAATCAGTAGCTCTGGCCAACTGAGCTATGCTGGCATCTTTCAAAAAACATCCTTTCAATAAAGTAACTCGTTGAAAGAGAGCGCAAAATTAAGAGATTTTTTCAATTCTCAAAATCTTTTTTTCAGTTTGTTACAAATATTTAAAAATTTATCTGCTTCCCCGAAAACGCCCTACCATAAAGAACTTTGCTACCTTTACCGACCCTCTTTTTGAATCGGGATGGCAAAGGTAGCAAAGAGATTAATATTTCCAAAATTATTTCAGAAAATTATTGAAATTTCTTTTCCTTCTTTCTTTTCACCTGTTCTACGAGGGATTCAAAGGCAAGGTCGAAGGACTCTTCGAAGGATTTAGACTCGTGCTTAACAAACAGGTCCTGACGGGGTATTCGAACTCTGATCTCGGCTATTTTATCTTTAATTTGATGCGCTAAATTATCCACTTTTAAAAATACATCCACGCTAATGATACGGTCATAAAAGGTGTTCAGTTTCTGAACTTTCTTGTTCACATGATCTATCAATTTGGAATCAGCATCAAAATGCACAGTTTGAATTTGTACGTTCATAGCACTAATTTTTTAAATATTTAACAATCTAGGTTCTAGTTAGTAAAGGAAGGTCATAGGCATTCTCTTTTAGCATAATGAACTTGATTACTAATATAGTCACTTTTGCAATGCAATACTGTTTAGCTGCGTAATATTTTGTTAAAAGCTTAAAATAACTGCTACGCTTTCGGGTGCGCCTGCTTATACACCTTCTTCAACTGCTCTATCGTATTATGCGTGTAAACCTGTGTGGCGGCCAGGCTCGAGTGCCCCAGCAACTCTTTGATCGCATTCAGATCCGCACCATTGTTCGCAAGGTGTGTAGCAAAGGTATGTCGTAGTATATGCGGGCTCTTCTTCTTTAAAGTAGTAATCTGATGTTCCGTGAGATACTTTCGCACCGTCAGGTACACATACTTGGGATACAAACGCTGACCGCTATGCGGATGCACCAGCAATACCCCGTTCTCAAATTCTTCCAGGCAACGGCGCTTCTCATCCATGTAAGCACGGATCTGTACCAGGAGCTCCGGACTAACCGGTATAATCCGCTCCTTGCCTCCTTTCCCCATCACCTTTACGGATTTGTTCCCTTCATCCACCCGGAATTCCTGCAAAGCAATCAATTCCGACAAACGGATACCCGTTTGATAAAAGATCTCAAAAATAAGCCGGTGGGTCATGCCTTCGAAATCGTTGGCAAAGATGTGCAGGGAGGTTACCGAAACAGGACTCACATTATCTTCCAGCGCCTGCATCCCCTTCTGTTCAATGTAGCCGGGCAAACGACGGCTGATCTTGGGCGCAATGACCTTGATCATAGGCGACTGTTTAATCAGGCCCTGACGCAGACAGAATTTGAAAAAGGATTTGAGTGTGGAGATCTTGCGGTTAACACTTTTGGCTGTCATGGCATCTTCCATGAGCTTCGCCAGCCAGCTCCGGATCATAATATGACTGAGGTCCCCAACCGGCGTACTGCCATAACTGAGGGTCACATAATCAAAAAACTGGAAAAGATCGTTGCGATAGGCAGTGCAGGTGTGCGCTGAGTACCGTTTTTCGAGCTGGATATAGGATATGAATCGCTCTGCTAAGGAATATAAAGCTTCGTTCAACACAAAAAGATTGATGATTGTAAAGTTATTAAATAACCTTACAATCATCAAATATTTTGAGTTGCCAACGGCTTATCGCCTAAGCAATATTAATCTTCAAATTTACCTGTTGCCAACTGTTGTTTGTAAACGGCTTTTAACACCTGGTTACGACGTTTAACAGATGGTTTAGTAAAAGACTGGCGCGTTCTCAGCTGCAGTAAAATGCGAGCTTTCTCAAACTTCTTTTTATATTTTTTAAGCGCCTTGTCTATGTTTTCGCAATCTTTAGAATCAATGATCAACATAATTTTTGCCTCTTATTTTTAGGAACGCAAAGATAACACAACATTTGTAAAAAAACAAAAGACCACAAGAATTATTCAATTTCTCCGCCTTCCTCTCCATAAAAGATGACCCATAACAGCAAATCGGCCGTAAAATTCCGGAACCGGTGCGCTGCCCCCGCAGGAACAAACAGGAAATCACCCACTCCCACCGTCACCACCTTCCCTTCCATTTCAAACTCACCACTCCCCTGCATCACCAGGTAAATCTCGTCCTGTATATGCGGCTCCTGCCCATCTATCTCATCCGGGGCAAAAATGATCCCCCGCATGGAACCGTGTTCAAACAATACTGCGAAATCATCATCGCTTTTCTGCAATTGTCGTAAAGACTCGGCAAAAGAAACATGAAATCTCATCCTATGGTTGATTTAACGTGTTCTCAGATAACCGAATTTAAGAAAGAATCGGGATATAGCATGACGGCTGGACCGGGAGACTTACATGCTCCCGGTCCAGCCGTTTGTATAATATAATGGAAATCAGTCTTTCAGCTTCTTCTTCAACAGGCTTACCTGGTCCTGCAGATGGCTCACCATATCCGCCAGGTGGTTTACACTCATCCGGCTCTGCTGTCCCGCTTTACTGATCACCGCATCCGACTGCCACAACTCCAGCACTTCTTCCATATCCACGCCGTAAGGCTCAAACTGCGGATTATCAGACACCAGCGTAATCTTAGATTTGGAACGGTTGTTCTTCAGGATCCTTTTAAAAACAATGCCTTCCCGGGAGGTAATCACCACATAGGTTTCATTGTTCTTGATCTCATCCCATCCCTCTACCTTGTGACAAACGATCACAGAACCAGAAGTAACCGGCAGCATGGAATCTCCCGCTATTTCAAATGCCCTGTAATCACCCGCCCCCAGCATGGGTAAGGTGAACGTGTTCAGCTCTTCGATAAACTCATCATCATTATAACCGGCCAGGTAACCGGCGGCCGCTTTTACCGGCACAAACTGGATCGCCTGACGGGAACTGCCCAGCTTAAGCTGCCGGCGCTTCTCCAGGAAATTATCTTTCTGGGAGCCAAGATCACGGCGAAGCAGATCATCGATGGATACCCGGAACATATCGCTTACCTGTTCCAGGATCTCCGTACGGGGCTCTGCACGCTCCTCCTCATATGCACCCAACAGCGAACGCTTGATACCGAGCTTATCGGCAAACTCTTGCTGCGTCCAGGCTTTTTGCTTACGCAGGTATTTCAAATTCTGACATACTACGGACATAACCTAAATAATTTAGTACCTTGCTAACAAAATTAGCAAATATTTTTATGAATTACCAAATATATTCGGGGCGCTTCGCTTATTTTTGCCCGGTAAAATCCAACTCGATATGTTAATTAACTATGTACACTCGTTCTTAAGATGGGCTATATTGCTGGCAGGGCTCTGGGCGGTTATCCGCTCCCTCAAAGGCGTAACAGGCAAAACACCATTCACTGCAGCAGATAGCAAGGCCGGACTTTTCTTTATGATCTTCTGCGATCTGCAACTGGTAGTAGGATTGATTTTGTTTTTTATGAGCCCCCTTTCCCAGGCCGGCGTAGCTGATATGGGAGGCGCCATGAAAAACCCGGTTTTACGGTTCTTCACAGTAGAACACGAAGTAATGGCCATCATCGCCATCGCACTGGTACATATCGGTAAATCAAAAATAAAGAAAGCGGCTACCGATGCACAAAAACATAAACTGGGCCTGATCTTCTTTGGTCTTGCCTTCATCGTTATCCTGGCCCTCATCCCGTGGCCTTTCCGGGAAGCACTCGGAAAAGGCTGGTTCTAAACAACCTGCCGGATTATAAAATTAAATGGCGCCCCTGTCAGGGACGCCATTCCTTTTTTCCGATGTATTGATTGACCACTGAATTATCCTTTATCCTTATTATATAACCTGAAGGAATAAATATAGGGTAATGCCGCCAGCACAATCGCCACAAAAAATATGATAAATACCCCTGTGATAAGCGACAGGAAAAATCCGGCGATGATGATCACCGCACCTGCACTGATCCACAGATTGCTCGCCATCTGATGCGTTTCCCTCCAAACCTCTGCACTTTGCAGGGTCCACGGCGTTCTCACCCCCACATAATTATTAGGCTTCACCTTACGCAGGTAAGCACCTATGCCCACAATCAGCAACCCTACGCCAATAAAAGCCCAGCGCTCCATGATAAATGGCTTCCCCTGGCTCACCAGGAAAATAATAATACAGGTAAATACCGCCTGGTAAGAATGGATCAGGAAACGGATCCTGTAATACTCTTTATGCTCCATCTCAATAGCAGAAGGCCGCAACTGGGTTTCATCGGCCCGTGGAATATAGCGGAACAGGAAATAGATCAGCCCGTTGGTGAAAAAGAGAAAGATCATCAGCAGCAGGAAATCATTTTTTGTCCCCATCTCAGGAGATCCCGCCGCATTAACATTGTTAGATAAAACAGCTGGTAAGTCTTTGAAGACTACCGCCAGGTAAACCATCGGCACCAGCAGCAAAGCGAGGATAAGTAATTCCCTGGTAAAATCCGGTTTTTTCATGTGGAGATCAGTTTAAATGTTCACATACTCCCTTGTTTTCCTTCATTTCCATTCTCTTATCTATTACATATTGATTGCCAGATATGTTGTACTAAAGTTACGAAAATTGAGGCGACCGGAAATTTCAATATTTTTTACTAATTTTCTTAGCATTACTAAATAAATTAGTAACTTTACTCCACATGTAAAAGTGATTCCGGCTGGCAGGCCTGCTGCTATACTATCCTCCCTCTGCCCGGTCCGCCATCCGTAATCGCTTTAACTGCCTGCCCCTGTTCCGTCCTTTGTTTATCCATAAACCATTACCAGTATGATCACTTTACAACAGCGAACAATAGCGCATTTCGATCTGGACTGCTTCTTTGTATCAGTGGAATGCCAGCGGGACAATCGCCTCCTCGGCAAACCAATCCTGGTGGGCGGCAGCAGTGATCGCGCTGTAGTAGCTGCCTGTAGTTATGAGGCCAGACGGTATGGTATTCATTCCGCCATGCCCATGAAAACCGCGCTGCGGCTTTGTCCCCATGCTATTGTCCGCAGCGGGGACATGGAACTGTACAGTGCCAAGTCGAGGGAAATCACGGAGCTCATCGCCGGAAAGGCGCCTCTCTACGAGAAATCATCTATCGATGAATTTTATCTCGACCTCTCCGGCATGGATAAGTTCTTTGGCTCCATGAAATGGACCACCGAACTGCGGAAAACCATCATGAAAGAATCAGGACTACCCATTTCATTCGGACTAGCATCCAATAAACTCGTTTCAAAAGTAGCCACCGATGAAGCCAAACCTAATGGTCAGCTTGAAATCCTGTTCGGACAAGAAAAAAATTTCCTGGCGCCGCTGGCGGTAGAAAAGATTCCAATGGTAGGCCGTGAAACCGGCGCCCTGCTGAGGCGCCGCGGCGTAGAAACCGTAAAAACACTGAGCGAAGTGCCCATCTCCCTGCTGGAAGCATGGATGGGAAAAAACGGAATAGCCCTCTGGAGAAAAGCCAATGGAATCGATGAATCGCCGGTGGTGCCTTTTTATGAACAGAAATCTATCTCTACGGAAAGTACATTCCCCGCAGATACCATCGACATGCAATTCCTTCACGCCGAACTGGTACGCATGACGGAGAAAATCGCATTCGAACTGCGACAGCAAAATAAATTAACCGGTTGCATCACCCTCAAAATCCGGTACTCGGATTTTGAAACCGTTACCAAACAAATGTCTATTCCTTACTCCTGTGCAGATCATGTGCTGCTGGAAAAAGTAAAAGACCTCTTCAAAAAACTGTACGACCGCCGGCTGCTGGTTCGCCTCATAGGCGTGCGTTTCAGTCACCTCGTACATGGCAACTACCAGATCAGCCTGTTCGACGACAAACAGGAAATGATTGCCCTCTACCAGGCCATCGATCAAATCAAAAACCGCTTCGGATGGGAATATCTCATGAAAGGTACCAACGTAATACCACCCGGAAAAAAAGACCAGCACACACCGAAAAAAGATATCATGCCATACTTTAAATAAACATCATGTTCCTCAACTGCAAAACATTTTTTAGTCTACGCTATGGCACCATGCACGCGGAAATGCTGGTGCAGAAAGCACATGAACTCGGTATCGGATCACTGGCACTTACCAATATCAACATCACTTCCGATGCGTGGGAGTTCGTGGCCCTCTGCCGTAAACATGATATTAAACCTATACTCGGACTGGAATGCAGAAACGGAAATGATTTTAAATATCTCCTGCTGGCCCGCAACCAGGAAGGCTGGCATCATATCAATGTTTTCTTATCCACCCACCTTCAACAGGAAAAACCTTTCCCCGATCAGGCGCCCGTTATCCCGCATACCTGGGTGATCTATGCGCTGGGAACCCGCGCTCCTGAATCATTAGCGCCTCATGAACTCATTGGTGTAAAACCCTGGCAACGCAATAAATTATTCAGAACAGCTAACACCACACTCCGCGATAAATTGGTGATCCTCCAGCCAGTTACCTTCCAGGACAATACCCATTATGAATTACATCAACTGCTGCGTGCCATTGATCAGAATATCCTGATCACACAGCTGGAACCGGCTATGACAGGCCATCCGCAGGAACAATTTGTTACGCCCGCTTCACTCGTGGAACACTTCGCCGATTATCCGGACATCGTACAGCGAACCGTGGAAGTGATGGAAGACTGCCACGTTGAAATGGATATTCATCATTCCATCTCCCGAAATAAAAAATGTTTCCTCGGCAGCGTGGAAGAAGATCGCGCGAAGCTACGGGCGCTTGCCCTGGAAGGCATGTTATACCGCTATGGCGATGATCATGAAGAAGCCCTTCAACGGATTGAAAAAGAACTGGCCATTGTAGCACAACTAAACTTCGAATCTTATTTTCTCATTACCTGGGATATTATCCGCTATGCGCAGGAACGCGAATTCTTTTATGTGGGCCGCGGAAGCGGCGCTAACTCCATTATCGCCTACTGTATAAAAATTACAGATGTAGATCCGATAGAACTGGATTTATATTTTGAAAGATTTCTGAACCCTTACCGTACTTCGCCACCGGATTTTGATATTGATTTTTCCTGGCGCGACCGGGACGAAATTATCCGGTACGTTTTTAATAAGTATGGCCCGCAACACACGGCCCTGCTGGGCACCGTAACTACTTTTCAAACCAACGCCGTTATCCGCGAGCTGGGAAAAGTATATGGTCTTCCTAAAAAAGAAATCGATAAAATCCTGGAAAATGGCTTCCACGTTAATTTGGAAGCCGATAGCATCCATCAGAAAATAGCGTACTTCAGTAACCTGATGGATACGGAAAAAGCATTTCCCAATCACCTCAGTATTCACGCCGGCGGTATCCTCATCAGTGATGCGCCTATTCACCAGTTCTGCACTACTTACCTGCCGCCCAAAGGCTTTGTAACCGCGCAGCTGGATATGTGGCAGGCGGAAAGAATTGGGCTGTATAAATTCGATATCCTCAGCCAGCGCGGCCTCGGACATATCCGGGATGCCATTGATATCATCAAAAAAAACCAGGACGTTGATATAGATATCCATGATGTAAAAGCTTTCCAGGTAGATCCGCTGGTGCGTAAAAATCTGTCCGGTGTAAATACTATCGGGTGTTTTTATATAGAATCGCCCGCTATGCGGCAACTGCTGCTGAAACTGGGATGCGATGATTATCTCACCCTGGTGGCAGCAAGTTCTATTATCCGCCCCGGCGTAGCGCAATCGGGCATGATGAAACAATATATACATCGCTACCGGCACCCCGATGAAGTAGTTTATCTCCATCCGATTATCGAGGAATTGCTGAAAGATACCTTCGGGATTATGGTATACCAGGAAGATGTCATTAAAGTAGCACACAAATATGCAGACATGGAGCTGGCGGATGCCGATAGCCTGCGAAGGGCGATGGCAGGGAAATACCGCGGATCCAATGACTTCAGGGATATACAAAAACGTTTCTTTGATAACTGCGAACGCCTGAAACGGCCACCGGAAGTATCTGCGGAAGTGTGGCGGCAAATTGCCAGCTTTGCTAACTTCTCCTTTTCCAAAGCCCACTCCGCCAGTTTTGCGGTGGAAAGCTACCAAAGCCTGTACCTCAAAACCTATTTCCCTGCAGAGTTCATGGTGGCTGTTATCAACAATTTCGGCGGCTTTTATAACCGGGAACTCTATTTCCGGGAATTGCAGAAAACCGGCGTAACACTGCACCCGCCTTGTATCAATCATAGCGATTATGCCACCAATATCACCGGCCGGGAAGTATACACAGGGCTGATCCACATAGAAGGACTGGAACAATTGCTGGCGGAAAGAATATTAAAAGACCGTGAACAGTATGGCCCGTTTTTACATCTCGAAGATTTTACCAGCCGGATTTCACCGGGTCCGGAACAGCTGGAAATACTAATCCGCATTGGCTGTTTCAACTTTACCGGCTACACCAAAAAAGAATTATTGTGGAAAAGCAGTTTACTGGTAAGTAAGAAAGAAGTCAATCCACACAGCATTTCCTTGTTTGGCAATACCACCACTGTTAACTGTGAACTGCCCACCCTGGCTTATCACGCGCATGAAGATGCCTTTGATGAGATAGATCTGCTGGGCTTTCCGCTGCAATCACCCTTTAAAGTATTGCAGCACGATCAAAGTGCGTATATGCCTTCCAGTGAGTTCAGCAAAAATATTGGCCAGCCTGTTACCACGCTTGGCTACCTGGTAACCAACAAATTCCTGCGCAGCAGCAAAGGGGAACCCATGTGCTTTGGTACATTCCTCGACCGCGACGGCGCATTTATGGATACCATCCATTTTCCTGATAGCCTGCGGCTGTACCCTTTTCAAAAGGGCGGCTTTTATGTGCTGCAGGGCAGGGTGGCAGAAGAGTACGGCGTAATACAACTGGAAATCAATAAGATGTGGAAGATTGGTTATTTTGAAGATAAAAAGCCTTAATTCCGACAATTTGTTGTATTTTTGTGACAAATGTCGGGTATATGAAACACGTAAAAGGATACCGCGTGCAGGAAAATGCATTATTGATAGTAGAGCAGCCAGGAGGAGGAGCGGCATATATTGCCGGTAGTGGCTACTTTGATTTTATACAGCTTTCCCGCAGTGGAATTATTAAAAGAGCTTTATTGAATCTGAGCAGGCAGCTGTCTTTTTCTTTATCAGAGCTGGCGCAGGTAGTACATGTGTCAGAAAGAACGCTGCAACGCTATGCAGACGACGAGAAATTGTCTGCCGACACGTCTGAACGTGCTATTTTACTTTCCCAGCTTTACCAGCGCGGTACCGAAGTATTTGGCCAGCTGGAAAACTTCAAGGAATGGATGAGAACTCCGTTACCTGCCTTCAACTATCAAACCCCTATTTCGCTTTTAGATACCACCTTTGGGTTTCAGCTTATCCAGGATGAGCTGGGGCGCATTGAGCATGGCATCTTTGCATAAATCTACGAAACCATCAACATGGAAGTATACAGGATCAGTAAGTGCGCTTACATCAATGATCTGAGTGGAACAGGTGCGCGCCTGTATGGAGGCCGCTGGAACAGCCCGGGGCATGCTATTGTGTACACTGCCGGCAGCAGGGCGTTATCGGCGCTGGAAGTACTGGTGCACATTCCACTGAAAAATATAGTACAGGATTTCTGCATCGCTACCCTGCAGATCCCCGATAACATTGCCATTAAAGTACTCACCAAACATGATCTGCCCTCCGGCTGGCAATCACTGGCGCCTTCACCGGAGCTGCAATGTATCGGAGATGAATGGATAGACACCGCTAAATACGCCGTACTCCGGATTCCATCCGTGGTAATTGCAGATGAATATAACTACCTGATCAACCCGCTGCATCCCGATGCAGTAAATATTACCATCCTGAATACGCAACCCTTCGTTTTTGATCAGCGGTTGAAAAAATAAAAAAAGCAGCGAAGTAATCTCCGCTGCATTTCTATGTAAAGTCGTTTTTCCTATTCCAGGCCAAACAATCCTTTATTCAATACCTGCAAGGTTTTCTCTTTAAACTGACCATTGATCAGGATAGAGATGTTATGCCTGCTGCCACCATAGGAAATCATGCGCAAAGGAATTTCTTCTATCGCATCAAATAATTTGGTGATAATGGAAGGAGTTGCCGCCACTTCGTTACCAACAATGGAAACGATTGTTTGGTGGTAGTCCAGTTCCACGGTACCAAAAGGTTGCAGCTCTTTCAGGATCTGATCGAGGTACTGCTGGTTATCGATGGTGATAGATACCGCTACTTCAGAAGTAGTGATCATATCGATCGGGGTGCGGTATTTCTCAAATATTTCAAAAATCTTACGGAGGAAGCCATATGCCAACAACATGCGGCTGGACTTGATCTTAATAGCAATGATACCATCTTTTGCAGCAATAGCCTTTACACCGTTGCCGTTAGGCATTTCAGTGATGATAGTGCCTTTTGCTTCGGGTTGCATGGTGTTCAGCAATTTCACCGGGATGTTGAAATGCTGTGCAGGCCAGATAGAAGCAGGGTGAAGGATCTTGGCGCCAAAGTAAGCCAGTTCCGCTGCTTCATCAAAGGAGAGCTGATCAATCGGGAAAGTTTTCTTCACCACCCGCGGATCGTTGTTGTGCATACCGTCGATATCCGTCCAGATCTGTACTTCATCTGCCTGGATAGCAGCGCCGATCAGGGAAGCAGAGTAATCGCTACCACCACGTTTCAGGTTATCCACTTCGCCCCTGGCGTTGCGGCAAATATATCCCTGGGTGATAAAGATATGCTGCCCTTTATGCTGACTGATCAGGTTAGCCAGTTTAATTTTAATCTTTGGAATTTCCGGTTCTTCGTATTCGTCGATGCTCATGAAATCCAGCGCGGGTAATAATACCGCGGGAATACCGGCTTCTTCGAGATATACGCAGAAAAGACGTGTAGACAATAACTCTCCCTGTGCAAGGATATCTTTATTCAGTGCTTCATTGAAAGATATCTTCAGGATGATATTCAGAAATTCGAAGTGTTCATCAACAATAGCCTTTGCATTTGCGCGGCCGGCTTCCTTCTTCACCAGGTCGTTGCAAAAGGTCCGGTAATGGCTTTCCAGCTTGTCTATCTGCTGCTTCGCCTGCTCCTTCTTACCTTCTGACAGCGACTGACTGATTTCCACGAGGGAATTTGTGGTGCCTGACAGTGCAGAGAGGACCACAATTTTCTGATCATTATCTGCTGTGATCAGTTGCGATACCGACTGCATACGCTCTGGTTTTCCCACGGAGGTTCCACCAAATTTTAACACTTTCATCTGAATGTTTATTTTTGCTTTAGCTACCTGAAACGCTGCATCAGCCTCATTCCGGGTGTTTTTTATGAACGATTGTGAATTAAAAATTCAAATTAAATTTAGCAGCAACTTCCTGCATATCCTTCACCACGGGCGCTATTACGGGAATACCCTTTTCCAGCCGCTCCTGATGCATTTCTCTTTCAGGATCTCCGGGGATCAGTACTTTTTTCCCGGCTACCGGCTCTGCTGCGCGGAAGCGATTGATCCAGGTATCCATGTTGGTCTTGAACTCTTCTGCCGGACGGAACGCATCTACACGCATGGCGCCAAAGAAATGTCCCAGTCCCTCTCCTACCGGATCCGGCGCCAGCGGGAGAAAGCTCACAAAAGGCGGCGCCCACGGGCCATAATTGGCGCCTGAAAGAACGGCCGAAAATATATCAACAATTGCTCCCAAACAATACCCTTTATGACTTCCATGCTCGCGATCGCCGCCCAAAGGCAGCAAAGCCCCGCCATTCTTGAGTTCATGAGGATTGTTACTTGGGTTCCCTTCTTTATCCTGGATCCAACCGTAAGGAGCTTCTTCATTTTTGCGCTGCAGGATCTCCAGTTTTCCGTTGGCTGCAGTGGTGGTGGCAAAATCCGCCACAAATGCCGGCTGCTCTTTTGCGGGAATGGCTACTGCAATCGGATTGGTTCCCAGCATCCGTTCGGTGGAAAAGGTAGGTGCTACCAGCGGACTGGCGTTTGTCATAGCCATACCAATCATATCCTGGTCCAGCGCTTTCATGGCGTGGTAACCTGCAATACCAAAGTGGTTGGAGTTTTTCACACTAACCCAGCCGGTACCAACGGCAGCAGCCTTTTGCATGGCTACTTCCATTGCATAGGGCGCTACTACGAGGCCCAGGCCCGCATCTCCGTCAATAACCGCCGTGCTTGGGGTTTCGTGTACTATCCGGATATTAGGCTTAGTGTTGATCCGCTTAGCCTCCCATAAACGAACATAGCCCGATAAGCGGGCTATTCCATGAGAATCGATACCTCTTAAATCTGCCGATACCAGCACTTCACTGGCCAGGGCTGCATGTTCCAGGCTGCACCCCATGTGAATAAATACTTCCCTGGTAAATTCTCTCAAATGATGATAAGAAAAAATATGTTCCATCTGTCAACAAGTTAGGCCTGAGCGGTGGGTCCACCAAAATTCAATGGTACCGATACCTGCTCCTGATCCTGAATCGGGCCGTGTACAGATTCGTATTTCTTAATATTATCAAGCATGGCTTTCATAAAACGCTTCGCATGCTGCGGCGTGAGGATAATACGGGATTTCACCTTAGCCTTTGGCAGACCGGGCATCACGTTCACAAAGTCTACCACAAATTCGGCATTTGAATGAGTGATGATGGCGAGATTGGCGTATTGTCCCTCGGCGATTTCTTCATTCAACTCTATATTAAGCTGATTCTGTTCTTCATGCTGATTTTCCATGTTGTATGATTTAGCCGTACAAAAATAGAAAAAGAGGACTCAAATGAGCCCTCTTTTTTTATAAACAGCGGATTGACCGGTATTAATAGTCGTCTTCGTCGAACTTGGTTCGCAGGATACCCGCCACTACGTACTTATTGCCGGGATCGGAAGATATTTGCAGTTCCATGTAAATACTGTCCGTTGTGTGCCCGCCCTTTGATTTTCCACCGTTAGGGAAAACTTTTCCGGCAGTAATGGTAACGGTGGCGTCGCTGTTCTCGTCTTTAGCGTTGGTGGCGCTGAAAGTAAGATCAGCTAAATTTACGTCTACCTTCGACTGAAAGTCGAATCCCAGGCCCGCATCCTGTATCCACAGCTGCTTTCCGTCGTCGGCAGCGGTGTTGAAGGTATTGATCTGTACATGATCCCCGTCAATCTGGGGCGCGCCGTTGAGCGTCATGGTTACCCACCAGGTACCGGCCATTTTCACTACCTGTGTATTCTTCACGTCCGGCAATTCCTTTTTACAGGAAGAAAAAAGAACAGCACCCACCAGCAGCAATCCTGTGATATATTGTTTATTCATTATTGTTCTCATGGTAATTATTTTAAACCGTTAACATTATAAAGCCCACCAAACCTTTTGATAAATAGGTACTTCCGCTGGTGTATTACTATTTCTGCTCCTTTCCACATCCGGGAATACCAGGCGTTTAGGGAATTTACCAGCGCCGGTAACACCGTTACGGGAATATACCAGCTGGCCTGGGATGTAAGATGGATCAGTGGAATATACCGGGCTGTACTTAGGATAACCTGTTCTGTTTTGTTCCAGGAACCCTTCCAGTGCATGTGTACCCGGGAAAGAAGCCCATTTCTGCGTAATGATGGCTTCGAGCTTTTTATCAAAAGTAGCCCCTGTTGGGTATGCATATACCCGGCCGGCCTGAATGAAGGTATCAGCACTTAATTTGTATTGCTGAAATGCAGCCTGCACGCCTGCATCATAATAGGCTTTCGCTTTGGTACCTCCGAAATAACGTTCGTCTGCTTCTGCCAGCATAAGATTGGTTTCAGCCCTGGAAATGAGATAAGCCGTATCAAGAGGCGTTTGCCTGAAGATAGCCGCTACGTTATAAGTAGGCGACAAACTGGTGAAGTCTCCCTGGTTAATACCATAATAAACACCTCTTGCAGCACCCGGTGCACGGAAGATTTTGTTCATCCGTGAATCCTTATTTTTCTGTAACCACGACATCATGGTATAGCTCGCGCGGATGTTGGTAGTAGTATTCAGGCTGCGGATATTTGATTCATATAACGGGTTGTCCTGGCCCGGTGCATCTTTAAATGTGCTGTAGGAGGCATCCACATCTGTGAGGAACTCAGCGCCGCTGTTAATCAGCTCCGTGATCTTTGTTCTTGCCAGAGTTGGATTTACATTCACCATACGCAGGTACATTTTTAATTTCAGCGTATTGGCAAACTTTACCCATTTATCCATATCTCCCTTATAAATAATATCCTGTGCTGCATTCTCATCAAGGATGGTAACAGTCAGATCTTTGGATAATGCGATATCCAGATCTCTCAGCAACCAGGAGTAGATACTATCGCCCCGGTCAAACTTCGGCTGCAGTTGGTTTAATCCGCCAAATGCTTCCTGGTAAGGTACCTGGTCGTACAGGTCTACCAATATCTGGTAAGAATAGGCTTTCATTACCGTTCCCATCAAACCAAAACTATAATCGTGCAGGCTGTCGCACAATTTGAGCATCAGGCTGTAATCCTGCAGTGCACCGGAAAACATCTGCGTATACAACGCATTGTAGTCTGTACGCTGGATATTATACGCATCAATGGTTTTGTACTGGTTGGAGGCATTACTTTGTGTCCAGTATTGCGACCAGATACCACCAATAACAGCGCCATCAGTACCGGCACATGATACAGTAGACATTACCGCCGGCGGAAACAACACATAAGGCGTAGCCCGCTCCAACGGTGGGTTATTCGGATCGTTGTTGATATCCAGGTTCTTCTTACAGGAGGCGCCCAACAAAAGCACCGCTGAAAGCAGGAGGAGAATATATTGATTGTTGTACGTTTTCATGATATCAGAATTTAAAAGATTAGAAGGATACCTTCAATGAAACACCATAAGATTTGGTAGTAGGCATGGATCTGAATTCACCAAACTCACTGTTCAAATCATTACCATAGTTGGATACTTCAGGATCAATGAATGTATTTCCTTCCGGTGTCCACACAAACATGTTGCGCGCAAAAACGGTCAGCATCAGGTTGCTGGCAGCAATTTTTCTGGCAGCTGATGAAGGCAGACTGTAAGAGAGCGTGATATCACGCAGTTTCAAATAGGTTTTATCAATGATACGCTGTGAGTAAGCGCCACCTTTATTGGTGGTATGATACCAGTAAGCGTCATAGTTATAATCTGTCAGCGGAATGGTATTTTCACCATATATTGGTTTGGCCTGTGCATCCGTACCAATCTGCATTACAGAATTGGGAACCACGAAAGCGCGTCTGTCGTTATAGGTAGATAATAAGGCATTACCCACAAAGTAGGTCAGATCTGCTGTACCGGAGTAGAACACACCGCCTTTTCTCCAGTCGAAAGAGAAGCCAAGTGTTAAATCTTTATAGCGGAGTGTGTTTACCAATCCCATTGTAAAGTCGCGCTGAGATGTACCATAATATCCGTCGGTTTCTGCTGCTTTAGGTAAGCCGGTAGCATCCACAATTATTTTTCCATCCGGTGTGGTAGCAGGTACCGGGGCATAAAATACACCCAGCGGATCTCCCTTGCGGGCCACAAATTTTGCATCGTAAGCGAAATTGAGCACCACCTGGTTCAAACCTGCAGGAAGTTCTTCAACTGTATTCCTGTTACGGGCGTAGGTGTAGTTCATGGTCCAGGTAAAATCTTTTGTTTCTACCGGTATGATGTTAACAGATAATTCTATACCCTTATTTCTCACCTTACCAAAGTTTTGCGTAATGCTGGCATAACCGGAACTTGGTGTGGTAGGCACTGCCAGGATCTGACCTTTGGTAAGTTTATTATAGTAGGCAATATCGAATCCCAACCTGTTCCGCAGGAATTTCACTTCAGCACCCAGTTCATATTCATTACTTAACTCAGGCGCCAGTTCAGGATTACCAATGTTATCACCTACGGTATATCCGGGAATGCCATTAAATGGAAAATCCAGTGTACCGAAAGGAAGATCTATGATCTGACCGGTAGATAGTGTTGTTTTAGTGAGATAGGGACCCGCATCGTTACCTGTTTTACCCCAGCTGGCACGCAGTTTTGCGAAAGAAACACCGCGATCATCCAGCTTCAGTGCTTCTGATAAAATGAAGGCGGCATTCACCGCAGGGTAGAAATAGCTGTTATTTTTTTCAGGTAATGTAGATGACCAGTCGTTACGGGCATTCACAGTCAGGAACAGGTATTCGCGGAAACCTAAAGTAGCTTGTCCGTAAAGACCATAAATCCTGCGTCTGAATTCCTGTGTTTGTGATACCGGTGAATTAGGTGAGTTGGAGATCACGTAGAAACCTGGAATAGCCAGTCCCTTCACGGCTGAACTGAATATTTTTCCTTCCCGCTGGTTAACGTTAAAGCCAATCAATCCATCAATGGTAAAATCTGAGCTCAGCTTTTTATTGGCAGTGAGCAGGAGGTCGGAGTTGAACTCACCTCTGTAATCGCTGTTTTCCCTCACATAACCAACGTCTTCCTGTCGTTGCGCACCTTCCACGTTATTACCATCATTCCAGCTGTCCAGTGATGGTCTGTTTTTCGCTTTATAGGTTTTAGACTGGGCGTTGGTAACATCAGCGCCAAGACGCCATTGTACATTCAACCAATCTGTGATGCCATACTTCAGATCAATGTTTCCGAAGATCCTGTTACTTTTCAGGTTATTCCCATTTTCGTACAGGGAATAATAAGGGTTCTCTGCGTAAGGAGTAAAGTAGTTATCTACATTGTAATACTTGTTCTTGTAATCCTTGAACTGGGAGATATTGATATCTACCGGAATCTGGATGATGTCTTCAAACAAAGAAGATCCAAGTCCTGCTTCACTGCGGGTAGATACTGCCTTTGCATTTTTATTTACGTAGTTAAAGGAAGCAGAAGCGGAGAACCTGCCGTATTTTGTAGATGCTCTTGCAGAGAAAGTATTTCTTTTATAAGAGTCTGCATCAGTAGGCAGGATACCATCACTGTATACGTTACCATAAGACAGGAAGAAAGTGGATGTTTCATTTCCTCCGCTAACAGCAATGGTATTGTTCAGTTCTTTACCGGTAGTGAAATAGTTGCGCACGTTATCCTTTACAAAGGAAAATGGTTTTGTTAATGATACGCCATCCACCGGAGCGCCCCACTCGCGGTTTTCGCCGGTTAAGCGTGGTCCCCAGCTACCATTTTCTGAAAGGATAAATGTACCACCCCAGCCCTGTCCAAATTCTTCCTGCATGGTAGGCAACATACCTACACGGGAAAAAGTGGCTGCTGAGGCCACATCTACTTTCAGCCCCCCGCTTTTACCTTTTTTGGTGGTGATCAATACCACACCACTGGCGGCCCTGGAACCGTAAATTGCGGTGGCCGCGGCGCCTTTCAGGATGCTGATTGCCTCAATATCATTTGGATTAATATCATTGGCATTGTTACCAAAGTCGTAACCGCCGTTGTTGACTCCTTTTCCATCAACGGTAGAACCGGGACGGTCGTTATTCAGTGGCACCCCGTCTACCACATACAGTGGCTGGTTGTTACCCTGCAGGGAAGAATAACCACGGAGGATTACTTTGTTGGATGCGCCCGGAGCGCCGCTGGTAGTGGATATTTCAGCACCGGCTATTTTTCCGGACAAACCATCCATCATACTTACGGGCGCTACCCTGTTAATTTGTTCAGTAGCAAAGTTACTGGTAGCGTACCCCACGGTTTTCTTTTCACGTACCAGTCCCAAACCTGTTACTACTACTTCCTGCAGGTTTTTGTTATCTGCTACCAGTGTTACCTGGAGATTTGAACTTTCTCCCACGGTTATTTCCTGGGCTTTGTATCCTACGCTTCTTATAACAAGCACAGTGGAAGCACCGGGTACACTCAGGTTGAATACGCCATTGTCATTGGCGGTGGTACCGGCGGTGGTACCTTTAACCTGGATGGTGGCAAACGGAACCGGATTGCCATCATTTCCCTTAACGGTACCTGTAACCTGTCGCTGCTGCGAATAGGCCAGGTGAATGATTGCCATAAGCATGGCAAAAAGGAGGAACCCCTTTTTCATAAAAGTTTCAGATTTTGGTTGAAGAAGAAATACATCGGGTCTTATAAATGCTTACCCGGCAACAAATGCCAGTAGCTGCTTCCGGATAAGATGTTTTAGCTATTGTTGTATCATATTACGCATTAGAATGACAGCATAAAGAATCCATATCATGCCTCAGGAGACATAATTAATCAGACAGAATACCCATCGGTTCTGCAGTTACAGAAAATAATTATCGCAACATACGGTCGGGTATATTGCCAAATGGCTATGTAAAGGGAGAAGTGTTTTTTTTCATAAACAGTTCTGATTTTGGTTGTACAAGTCTATAATAGATCAACATGTGTTCTCTCACAATAAATTGTTGTATACCTCTTACTGTTGGCTAACAGTTGTAATTTCAATTACAGGAATGGTTATGTGCTCCGTTATAGCGTTTAAATCGGTAAAAGCCTTGCTAAGTCTCTCTCTCTGTCTTATTGATTTGAATCATGACAAATATCCTGCTGCGGGTTTACAGCCATTATCACAAGCTTTTTTCTTGCAGTAAGGTCTTTCTCATAAAGCAAATCAGATTTAGATTTTGGTTGACATCCACAAGTTAGAAAAAAAAAGTAAATCGTGATGCATCTACTTAACATTATTTTAACAGCAGATAAATTTAGTGCCGCAACAAATTGATAATCAACATGTAGCCGCATAAAAAAATTTCATTTTCCTGCTATTAAATACTGCAGCTGAAGTTGAAACAGTGTTTTCTTCTTCCCTGCTACCACATCGTTCCCGCTGCCAATAGCGGTTTGGCCCGGATACCTGCTTTGATGGCAGCGTGCCCAGCATGATAACCGGCGGTTCACTTTCCATTTTACATTCAGGTAATACTGCCATCCTTCACCATATAGCTGCGATACCGCATTTTCATATAGCACACTGCTTTCTGTTGCATATATCCGGCTATCATAACTACTGGTCTGAAAACGGGATAATCTTCCGCTTATTACAACGGGTAGATGTACAAAGCGGTAACTGGCATCCTGGTATATCATCCATCCCTGCTGCATATCCCCCGCTGCTTCATAGCTACTGTATTCCAGCCTGGTTTTGAGATCCAGCTGCCGGTTTACTTTTATAGTCCACTGGGAACGTATGTGCATCGACGTTACAGCGGTCAGTACTTTAACGGGGTTACCCGGCAACAATACATTTTCTGCTGCCTGCCGGTAGTTATACCGAAGTAACAGGGTCATTGTTTTCCCCGGTACATAACTTCCCTGCAGAAAAAAGTCTTTGCCGTAAGAAGGTGCATTACTCCGGTATTTCAGCCAGGGGAAATGAAAAATATCGGCGTACGCATCGGCCTTTAGCCGCGGGCTTATTTTCAAAGTAACGGCGGTGTATAATCCCTGCTCATTAACGGTGCGGTATCCATCGCCGAAGCCTTTGGCATATAGCGACTGGTAAGCCCTGTCATAATACCGGTATACAACCGCCATGTCTACCGCAGGCGCCACGCTGGTCAGCAATCCCTGAACTACGGCAGGTTTCCCGTTACTGCCCACCGCTGCCTCTCCGAATAAATGCACATTTTTCCAGCTGCCGGAATAGTCGATACTGGCAGCCGTAAGCCGGTTACCGTTAAAGTCGAATTGATTATAGGGTGCTGTTTTCTTTTGAAGTACCGGCGCTACATGATGACTGGTTACATTTCCTCCCACCTGCCACCGGTTGGCATGGTAACGGATATTACCGCCCACGCTGAGCTGCTGTACCTGCCCACGTTTGGCGGCTTCGGTAACCGTACGGTGATATCCACTGCTAATAATACTGGCCGCAGTTACTTCATCCATCAGCGTATCCGTACTGGCGTCCTGTTTGCGGAAAGATGCAAAGGCCGTCAATTCCCAGCGCTGTTGCTGCAGCGTAACAGCCGCTCCCCTGAAAAAATAAAACTCCCCCGGTGAAGTGTATGGCCGCAACACTTCTCCTTCCCGCTTCGTTTGCATCACCGAGGCTCCTTTGCCGTATGCCTGTCCCTGCCAGTTCAGCAATCCCTGTCCCATGTTCACCGTATAATCCCCCAATGCAAGGGCCTTTATTCCCCGGTAGTTCCGGATAAAAACATGCGCACTGTAAAAATCAAATCCCTGCTTTTGCGCCCCTTTAAAAAAAGCTTCCCCGGCATCTTTCTCCATCACTATTCCCCAGCTCATGTACCGCGGGAAATTATAACGGTAACGCATAAACAATTTCTCCGGGCTTCCCCTGTAGGCAGGTAAGGTGCTGTCGGTGTGCAGATACCCCTTTGCTTTCTCCCCTGCGCGGGCGTAGCGCAACAGGAATGAATGATCGCCTTTATGCACATAGTCCCTCAATGTATAATGAGGCGCCAGATCATCGCCTACCGTCACATAAGGCAGTATGCGCCGGATAACATCCGGTTCAAACCCTGGCACCGCCTGCAATTCATAAATACTCAGCAGATCCCCCAATAAAGCGCGGTACCGCAAAAAGCTGCTGATCTGCAAAGCCGTAAGCAATCCTAACGACTGCAACGTTGCCTCATCTGCTGTGTTCAACCGGATCTTATGCCGCGCCAATGCGTTTAAAGTTTGCCATTGCGCATCATCCTCTGATACCGTTTCAGTACCAGCTGCTTCGTTTTCCAGGTTATTTTCCATTGCCGGAGGCAATGCCTCTTCCTGTTGACGGGCCCACGCTTTCCGCCCACACAGCAGCAACAACAAACAACCGGTGACGCCGCAAATCGCCGAGCGGATAGTTGCCATATCAATAACATTGAAAGTTTAATTTCCTGCCGCACCATCTCCGGCAAATTCATTCAGCTAACAACTCCTCATCGCATTACTCCATTGCCGCCGGAGAAAGCTGCCATATCAATGAAGTAGAAGGCGTAATACCCAGCTGTGGATGAAACCCGGCGGCGATGTCTATCCGCAGGGATCGCAGGAATAATATCACTGCCGCATTGTTATAAGCCTGACCGGATGCAATACCTATTTCCAGCGCCAGTTGCCGGATAATGCGGTAATAAGCCGATGCCTTCACCGAAGTAAATGCGCCTGTACAAATCACTTCGCCGGTTAGCAGGAAATCACGCGATGCCTCAAAGCCCACGCCGCCGCTATATACAACAGGCGTTTCTGCTGGTTTATACACATGAACGCCACCATGCCATTGCTCACTGATATGCCAGAGCATTCCGCCATCAAAGCTGATGTTACCGGTAGTCCCGAATCCCTGCACACTGGTAGCCTCGTAATTAAACTGCAACCCAACACCGGCCCTTCGCCCAAGCCGCATACCATACGCGCCACTCAGCCGCTGCTGATGCCAGGATGTATTACCCAGCCGCGTAATACTTCCCCCGAAAGCGCCTGCATGCACCGGAACAGCCACTATCGCCGCATACAACGAGGCGTCCTTTAACATGAACCTATTCTCGGTATAAATACCCGCTGCAAAAGAAGATAAACAGGATAAGCCGGCGGGATTGTACCACGCAGATATCACCTGCTGGAAATGACGGCTGTAACTGCCGCTACCGGTATTCTTTCCCACGGGCGTCAGCAAGGGTTGCGCATGCAACAGCGCTATCCACCACGTGAATAAAAAGGTTAACAATAATTGTTTCATCAGGGAATTGGGTTTAACAATAAAAATCCGCAGACAAACGGGTTAACAAATTGTTGCCGGCGGATACAAAAATAAGCAGCGGAAATAACAGAAGTGTTAATGAAACATAAACACGCGGATTTGGCTTAAACACCCCTTTGTTTTGTCCGGATCGCCCTCACATAGAGCGATGCATTATTTTATCTTTGGGAAAGAATGTAGAAAAATCACTACCCATGAGAAATATCATCTATGGTATCAATCTGAGTGCAGATGGTTGCTGCGACCATACCAAATTTGGTGGCGGCGAAGAAACCGTTCAGTATTTTACGGACCTCATGCAGGACGTTGACCTGATTATCTACGGCCGCAAAACCTATCAGTTGATGGTTCCTTATTGGCCTGAGGTTGCAAAAAAACAGTCCGGTACGAAAACAGAGAATGAATTTGCGCGAACATTTGACGCTATCGACAAAGTTGTTTGTTCCCGCTCATTACACAACGTTGAAGGTAATGCGAGGCTGATCCGTGCAAACCTCGCAGAAGAAGTACTGAAACTGAAACAGGAACCAGGCAAAAATATTTCGCTTGGTGGTGTAAGCCTGCCTTCGGAACTGATAGCGCTTGGCCTGGTGGATGAATATTATTTCCTCGTTCATCCTGTCCTTGTCGGGCAAGGCAGGCGGCTGTTTGACGATGCAAATTTTCTGGAGTCGCAAAACCTGCAACTGGCAGATTCGAGGACGCTTAAATCAGGCTGTATAGCGCTTCATTACCTGAAACGCCGCTAAAACAACCCGTACAACTGTGAATCAATCCGGGAAATGATCTCTCCCAGATCTTCATCACTCTCCGGAAATTTATTCTTATCAATATCAATGATCAGCAACGGACCTTCTTTGTATTTCTCAATCCAGTTGTTGTAATATTCGTTCAGGCGTTTCAGGTAGTCCAGCCGGATATTCTCTTCATACTCCCTTCCTCTCTTCTGTATCTGCGCAACCAGGGTAGGCACAGATGCCTGCAGGTAAATCAGCAGATCCGGTGGCTTCACCATGCTTTTCAGCGTTTCAAAGAAATTGAAATAGTTATCAAAATCGCGCTTGGTCATCAGCCCCATTTCGTAGAGGTTAGGCGCAAAAATATGTGCATCTTCATAAATGGTCCGGTCCTGTATAACGGTTTCTTTTCCGTTCTGCACTTCCAGCAGTTGCTTTAACCGGCCGTTCAGAAAATACACCTGCAGGTTGAATGACCAGCGGGGCATGTCTTCATAAAAATCGTTCAGGTAAGGATTGTGCTCCACATCTTCATATTGTGGATGCCATTTGTAATGCCTGCACAACATTTCTGTCAGCGTGGTTTTGCCCGCACCGATGTTTCCGGCGATAGCTATATGTTTGATCTTATTCTGTTTTGCCATGCGATGTGAAGTGGTTAATACTGAAAATAGCTACAGTTGGCGACTTTTTCAATAATAATTTATACCAATAAGTTTTTTCGCCTGTTGCAAAGTTTGTGCCGCATTCGCCCTGGCCTTCTCTGCACCGGCTTTCATAATCTTCTTCAGGTAGTCCGTATCGCGCTGCAGGTCTTTCGCCTTTTCGCGGATAGGCGATATAAACTTCACCATATCTTCTCCCAACTGCTTTTTCAGATCCCCGAAACGGATAGTCCCGGTATTCTTCCATGCTTCTTCATAGAAAGATACCACATCGGGCGTACACACCAGTTTCATCAGGTCCAGCAGGTTTTGTACAGAATCAGGGATTGGCGAACCAGGTTCACCGGAACCGCTGTCGGTTTTAGCTTTTTTGATCTTGTTGATGATCTTATCATCTTCATCTGCCAGGTATAGCGTAGCCAGTTCATTCTCGCTTTTGCTCATTTTGCCGTTACCATCCAGGCTGGGGATACGTACCAGGCTATCGCCGTAGTTGAATGCCTCCGGTTCGGGGAACAGGTCACCATAGCGGTGATTGAAGCGCTGGGCGAAGTTACGCGCCATTTCCAGGTGTTGCCCCTGGTCCTTACCCACCGGCACTTTTACCGCGCGCTGGATCAGGATGTCCACGCTCATGAGTACAGGATAAGTAAGCAGCCCTGCGTTCACATTCTGCGGCTGCAACCGCACCTTATCTTTAAAAGTAGGCACTTTCTCCAGTTCACCTACATAAGCCAGCATATTCATCAGCAGGTACAGTTCCGCTATTTCGGGAATGTCGCTCTGCACATACAGCGATACCTTTTCGGGGTCCAGTCCTGATGCAATATTTTCCGCCAGTACCCGCATCACGTTCCCCGGAAGATCCTTCGGATCGGGATGGGTGGTGAGTGAATGCCAGTCTGCCACAAAAAAGTAGCAGTTAAAATCTTCCTGCATCCGGATATAATTACGGATAGCGCCAAAATAATTGCCTAAATGCAAATAACCGGTAGGGCGTATGCCGCTTACCACAATTTCTTTTTCAGTAGCCATAACAGGGCGCAATTTAAAGAATAGCTTTTAGCTTTTAGCCATTCACACCGGGCTGTTTTGTAAAAAAAACGCCAAAAGCCAAAAGCAGATGATCAAAAGCACTTTATTCTGTCCGTTTATCCCTAATTTTGAGATACTATCATATTTACCATTTATATTTCATTATCTTTTGATTTAATTTGATTATGGAAGTGAACGACGTACTGGTGCAGCAACTGGCCGATCTGGCCAGGTTGGAATTCAACGACCAGGAGAAGATTGAAATACGCGGCGACCTCCAGAGGATGATCACCTTTGTGGAGAAACTCAATGAACTGGATACCACCGATGTGAAGCCATTACTTCACCTGACAGATGATTATAATGTTTTCAGGGAAGATAAGGTTATACCGGTGATCACCCGTGAAGAGGCCCTGAAAAACGCACCTTCCGCTACTGAGGAATACTTTAAAGTGCCGAAAATAATAAAGAAATAACCCACATGGAAAAGTCCGTCATACACCTGGAAGGAATCAGGAAAAGTTATTTTCTCGGTAAAAATGAATTACCGGTGCTCAAAGGCGTATCGCTGGACATTTTCAAGAATGAATATGTAGCGCTCATGGGCCCCTCCGGCTCCGGGAAGTCTACCCTGATGAACATCCTCGGATGCCTGGATACCCCCACCGCGGGAAGGTATGTCCTCAGCGGACATGATGTAAGCAAAATGGAAGACAACGACCTCGCCATTGTACGTGGCAAGGAAATCGGCTTTGTATTCCAGCAATTCAACCTCATGCCCCGCCTCACCGCCCTGGAAAATGTGGCCATCCCACTGATCTACGCCGGCGTCAACAGAAAGGACAGAGAAGAAAGAGCCATCGCCATGCTGAAAAAAGTAGGTCTTGGCGACCGCTATAAACATAAGCCCAATGAGCTGTCCGGCGGACAATGCCAGCGCGTTGCCATCGCCCGCGCACTCGTTAATAACCCGTCGCTTATCCTCGCGGATGAACCCACCGGTAACCTCGACTCAAAAACGTCTGTGGAAATCATGGAAATCTTCGGTACCATCCACGCCTCCGGCAACACCGTAGTGCTGGTAACACACGAAGAAGATATCGCCGATCACGCCCGCCGCGTGATACGCCTGCGCGATGGCGTCATTGAATCCGACCGCGTCAACGAAAAAGTACACGCATAAAATATTTCAATACAATGAAACGGCGTTACAGGAACCTTTCCCGTAACGCCGTTTTGCGTAATTTGCAACTGATCAACACCAACACCCATGTCTTTCAAAATATATACTAAAACAGGCGACAAAGGCAAAACATCCCTTATCGGCGGCACCAAAGTGCCCAAAAGCGATGTCCGCATTGATGCCTATGGCACCGTGGATGAACTCAACTCCTACATCGGCCTGGTAAACGACTACATCGCAGATCCGGACACCAAAAACCTCCTCCGCGAAATACAGGACCGCCTCTTTACCATCGGCGCCGCACTGGCCTGCGACCCCGACAAAGAAACCAAACTGAAAATACCTGACCTCCACGAAGCAGATATCACCCTCCTGGAAAAAAGTATCGACCAGATGAATGAAGAACTCCCTGAGATGAAATCATTCATCCTCCCTGGCGGACATGTAGCGGTATCTACCTGCCACATCGCCCGCTGCGTATGCCGCCGCACAGAACGCCTCTGCGTAGGCATGCAGGAACACGACCTGTTCATCGAACCACTGGTACTGAAATATATTAACCGCCTCAGCGATTATCTCTTTGTACTGGCCCGCTGGACAGGACACAAGCTGGGCGCTGAAGAAATCCCCTGGAAACCCCGGGTATAGAAAAATGCTTAAATTTGCCGCATGTTTACAGGAATCATAGAAACATTAGCAGAAGTAGTATCCACCAGGAAGGAAGGCGCTAACCTGGTGCTCACGATACAAACACCACTGGCAGCCGAGTTGAAGATAGACCAGAGCGTGTCGCATAACGGCGTTTGCTTAACCGTTACCGGCATCCGGGGCGATACCTACGAAACCGTAGCGGTAGACGAAACCCTGCAGAAAACAAACCTCGGCCAGCTCACCCCCACACAATTTGTGAACCTCGAAAGAGCAATGGTGTTCAACGGCCGCATCGATGGCCACCTGGTACAAGGCCATGTGGATAGCGTGGGAGAATGCCTCTCCTGCGAGGAACAGGACGGCAGCTGGTTATACCGCTTCCGCTACCCTACCGAATTCGCCGCGCTGATTGTGGAAAAAGGAAGTATTTGTCTTAATGGTATCAGTCTCACCGTGTTCAATGTAACCAACGATGAGTTCTCCGTTGCCATTATTCCATACACCTACGAATTTACCAACATATCCAACATAAAAGCCGGCAGCCTGGTAAACCTGGAATTCGATATTCTCGGCAAATATGTAGCCAGGCAAATGGCGGTAAGAGATTAACAGCCGGTGGCCCACCGGTGCTAAAACATTCCAAACCGCATGCTGAAATATCTCCTGCTTTGCACCATACTTTCTATCACCCTGCCGGCAAATGCCCGGCAGCCAAAAGTGGCGCGCATAGCAGCCTTTTATGATGCCGATGCCGTCACAGAATTATACAACACCGCACCCCTGGGCATCCGGATTATTTATACCGATAGCTCCACCCAGCAAACCACCGGCCTCCTCGAAGGAAACCTCCGCTGGAACAAATTAACCGTTACCAGCAACAACGGGCAAGTACAAAACGGTGTACTCCGTTTTAACAGGGAACAACTGGTAAAAGATAATTACCGTATAACCCTTACCGTTACTACACCCGACAACGCTACCCATCAAACCTCCCTGCAACTCCCGGCCATCACGGGTATCCGGTTCAATCATTACGCCGACAGCATAAAACGCGATATCCGTTTTTACCTGAATATAGAAGGGAAATTCAGCAGCGGGAAAGTATTTCCGTTGGATACCAACGCCATCAGGTTCGCCACCTCCGCAGGAAAAATAATAGGACAGGATTTATTACTCCCTAAAAATGATACATTAAAATCGGTAACCGTGGAAGCCTGGTATAAACACAACGACCGCCTCTACCTGCGATCGGTTATACCCGTGAAACAAGCGCCGGACGCCGATTCGCTCATTATAAAAAATACAGACGACCTGTTTAAAAAGAAGAGAAGACACTAACTAGATCAACATACGCGATTTCAACTCCAGGTATTTATTCACCACGTTCAATGTCAGCTGCTCCGGAGGACTCAGCAACGACATAATACCATATTTCGCCAGCTCCTTTACAATCAGTTTCTTATCATATGCAAACTTCTGCGCAATAGTTTGCTTGTAAATCCCTTCCACATCCTGCACCGTTTGCTCTGTAACCCGCTTCAGTTCTGTATTCTCAAAGAATACCACCAGCACCAAATGGTAGCGTGCCAAACGCCGCAGAAAAGGCAGCTGCCGGTGCAAACTGGACATCGACTCAAAATTTGTATAGATCATCAGCAGTGACCGGGTAGATAAACTGCTGCGCAACTGCACACTCAACGCCTCGTAATCACTTTCCTGCCACAGCGTTTCCTGTGCATACAATGTTTCCAGGATCTTATTTACCTGCACTTTTTTATTGCTGGCAGGCAGTACCTCCACTTTATTTTCGGTGAAAGTAACCAGCCCCGCCTTATCGCCTTTATCCACCGCCACATTGCTGAACACCAGCGATGCATTGATTGCGTAATCCAACAGTGACAATCCATTGAAAGGCATCTTCATATTACGGCCTTTGTCAATGATGGAATACACCTGCTGCGATCTTTCTTCCACATAATTATTGATCATCAGGTTACCGCTGCGCGCAGTAGCTTTCCAGTTAAGCATACGCACATCGTCGCCTTTTGTATAGGGCTTGATGTGATCAAACTCCATGCTATGGCCAATTACCCGGCGCTTGTGAACACCCAGCTCATTCAGCCGGTTCATATAGGAATACAACGCATAGTGTCGTAGCTGGTGATAACTGGGATACACGCTGATGGTTTGTTCATTATCAAAAATAAACCGGCGGCTCACAATACCCAATGCGCTTTTAACAAATACATTACTATAGCCAAAGTTATATAACCCTCTTTCCAGTGGGCGCAACACATAGCGGAAACTATGCGAGCCTCCTGCAGATACTTTTGCTTTTAATAAAAAGTCGCGTTTCTGGAACTGAAGAGGCAATTCATCTATTACAGATACAAATACCGGAAACGGGTACCGGCTTTGAAAATCCAGCAACACCTCGTTATCATCCCCGTTGCTGAAACGGTTACTGGTTTTACGTTCCATCGATACAATAGTTGCCGGGCGCAGGATCAGCAGGATCATGTCCAGCAGTACAACACCCACCAGCACAATAAACGCAATAACAGCAATATTGAAAATACGCGGAATAAAAAACGAGATGATAAATAACAGGATATTCCCTCCCAGCAGGAAGTAAAGCCTGTTGGTAAAAAAGAGTATCTGGAATAAATTATTCTTTACAGTGGCTGACATACTAATATCTTCTTGGGAGATGATTATCTCGGTACCTCTATCGTTTTTACGATCTGTGCAATCACGTCATCTGTTTTGATGCCTTCCATTTCTTTTTCCGGCGTCAGCATAATACGATGGCGCAATACGTGCGGTACCATTTCCACTACATCGTCTGGAATCACAAAATCGCGGTTCTTCATAGCAGCGGATGCCTTTGCACAGTTCATAACGGCAATGGATGCACGCGGTGATGCGCCGAGGTACAGCGAGGAATTCATGCGTGTTTCATTGATGATAGACGCGATGTAGTGAAACAGTTTTTCATCTACTACTACCTGCCGTACCAGGTTCTGGAATTCGATAATCTGCGTGGTAGTGACTACCTTGCTGATCATTTTTGTAAGATCCGTTTCCCCGTTGAAATGATGGATGCTGCGTAATACTGCTACTTCCTCTTCCAGGTTAGGATACCTTACTTCTATCTTAAACAGGAACCTGTCCAGCTGCGCTTCCGGCAACCGGTAAGTACCTTCCTGCTCAATCGGGTTTTGTGTGGCGATCACCATAAAAGGCCGGTCCAGCGACCAGGTGGTACCGTCGTTCGTGATCTGTCTTTCTTCCATTACTTCAAACAATGCCGACTGCGTTTTGGCCGGGGCACGGTTTATTTCATCGATCAGTACGAGGTTACTGAAAACGGGTCCTTTCTTGTATTCAAACTCCCTTGTTTGCGGGTTAAAAACGGAAGTGCCCAATACATCCGCCGGCATCAGGTCGGGTGTAAACTGGATACGGCTGAAGTCCGCATCCACACACTGCGCCAGCAATTTTGCGGTGAGTGTTTTTGCAACGCCGGGAACACCTTCAATCAGCACATGGCCCTGTGTAAGCAAACCTGCTATCAGCAGGTCCACCATCTGATGCTGTCCTACAATTACTTTACCGATCTGCTCCCTGATGGCTTCCACACCTTCATGCAAGGCAGAAAAATCAGTCCTGGGTTGAAATGTATTGGTATCCATTATTTATTCGTGTTTATATAAAATTGTTGAATGCGGTTATAAAAATCTTTCAGATCATCATCACTGATATTTTCTTCCAGCTGGATATGATGCACCATCTGTAACAACGCCCTTATTTCCCCTTCCGGCACCAGCGACTTACGCGCCAGCGATGCAATGAATTCATCATTCAGTACATTGGTATTGAGGTAATAACGGGAACGTATATACTCCATAAAATGAATGATCATTTTATGCGCCAGGTTATAGTTGTTATGTTGCTGATAATACAGCTGCCCGATGGCATCCACAAACTCCAGCGAAGTATTGGTCACCGGTGGTTTATCGGGAATGATCCGCTGCCGGCGCTTGCTTTCAAACACCACGTAAAGCAGCGTCAATACCACCGCCAACCACAATGCCCAGCGCATGGAGGCATACCGCATCAGCACCTGCCACTCACTGAAATCACCTGATTGCGCGCTATGCTGACTGTTATAAAAATCATCCCAGTATACATTACCCGCGTCGTTGATCAGGTACGACATCTGTGTTTCCAGCGCCTTCACGTTTTGTTTGTGCAGCAGAAAATAATTCGTAAATGTATATGGATTCAGCAGGAGGTAAATGAAACCGCTGCGGTATTCAATACGGATAAAATTGGGCTTGTTTTTATAATTGTAGCCAAGTATGTTGGTGGTGTTACTATCTACCGCTGAAAAATAATTCCCGCTCACCATACCAGGATAGCTGAAGGAAGTATCCATTGGAATGGTTTCATCGACATACCGCTGCACGATGCCTTCTTTTTTGGATTGCATGTTATTGCTTTCCACCGTTACAAACTTCAGGTGCTTTTCCAGCAAAGGGTCCGGTGTATTCATGGCAATAAACAGCTCATTTCCCCGCGACACATAATCCAGCATGGCGTCTATATCGCTTTCTGTAGTAAAGAGTTTGTCTGCTACCAGGATATATACGTTGTTCCTGAATTTCAGCTCACTGTCTTTATCAAAAGTGCGGGCAAATGGCTTGGTTACCACCTGTACAGAATTCCTCATAAACAGCTGGGGCAGCATTTTAAAGGCAGCGTAGGCGCCTCCTGCTTTTTTATCCTTGCTGTAAAAAGAAGACTGTGTCATATCTGTGGATTGCTCATTCTTTTTATTGGCGAGGTTTCCACTCACCATTACCAGTACTACCAGCAGGAGCAAAACGAACAGGACGATATATAGAGGTTTGTTCTTCACGAAGCTTTTCCGATTGTGTTATTAAAATCCCTGAACTCCTGGTTAATATTCCTGAAATTTTCTTCACTCACCTCAAATCCGCCATACCAGATATATTCATAATCCAACGTCAGCGTAGCAAATTTTTTATAGTAGGGAGAACTCCGCATGCTGCGCAGGTAATCGTTATTGGTTTTTTCTCTCCCGGGCACTATCAGTTCCCGTCCGGCCAGCTGAAACAGCGTGTACAGGTACCACCAACGGATGGCCTGTCTTGTTTCCCCGGCGGCTATCGCCGCTTTGATCTTCTCTTCATATTCCTGTGCGCTTTGCAGGTCTTCTTCGGGTACTTCTGTTAAACCTTCTATTAATTGTGGTTTACGGAAGAAGCTCATGCCATTGCTTTTCATAAACCAATATACCAGGAAGCCCAAACCCGCCAGCAGCAATAGCATCACAATGATGCGAATAGCGCCGATCGATGAAAATAACGCCATTAAAAAACGCTGCATCCAGGTATTGTCTTTGGGCGGTTCCGGTGGTATATCCCTGTATTGCAGTTTCTTGTTTTCTTTCAGCGATTTCACGAGCGAATCCGGCACCTCGCGCAAGTCAAATGGCGGGATTTCTGTTGCGTATTCATGTTCGCCTTCTGCACGCTCCTGGTCTACGGCGATGGTAGCGAAGCTGTCTTCCGTTATCCTTGCCTGCAGTAAACTGTCGTATTCTTCTTTGGTTTGAGCGGTGTTCTCATATTGCGCCATGCTTTGCATGGAACAGCAAAGCAGCAGTAACAGCAGGCCGTATTTAATCCGGAAAAAATTATTCATGTTACTGCTTTGAAAGGATAAATGGTGTTAATACTTTCCCTTCCGCACTCAATCGATATCCTTTTTTATGCAGGTAAATGGGATAGAAAATAAAATAGCCCAGTATAAAAGCCAGTGATGCCAGGAGGATAAAAAGACTTACCGCCAGCGGCATTTCCGTATACCGGGTTACAAAGCTTTCCAGGAAAGCGGCTACAATGAATACAGGAATGAGGGTTACCATGATTTTGATACCGTCTTTGGCGCCTTTACGCAGGGAATCGATCCGTTTGCGTGTACCGGGAAAAAGAATACTTTTTCCCATGATAATGCCTGCACAGGCGGCAATCACAATACTGGATATTTCCAGCGTGCCATGTATCCAGATCACGAGGATAGATTTCCAGCCGAGCCCGTGCGAAAAGAAGATATACTGGAAAACGCCCAGCATCACGCCATTGCGCACCAGCAGATACAGTGAACCAACGCCCAGGAAAATACCTCCTATATAACAATAGAAGGATACCATGATATTGTTGTAAGCGATGCGGAAAAACATCAGTATCGGGTTACCGTCTTTATACACACCGAAAGGATCTTTATTGGCAATGTTCCGTTCCGTCATGTTTACATACTCATCGCCCAATACGCCGCGCACAAAGGTTTCATCATGTGCTGATGAAAACGCGCCGATAATACAGAACAATAAAAAGAAACAGAGCGTAAATAATAAGAGGCGGTGATGTTTACGGAACAACAGCGGTAGTTCGTATTTAAAAAACAACTGGAAACGTCCTACATCTTCTTTGCGGTTCTGGTAAATACGATGGTAGATACCTGCTGCCAGGCCGTTGATATAACGGGTTACTTTACTGAAGCTGTAAAAAGTTTTAGCGTAAGACAGATCATCTAGCAGTGATACAAATCTTTCCGCCATTTCATCAGGGTCATCTGTTGGTTCCTCCTGGTATTTTTTCCAGCGGGACAGATTTTTTTTGATAAACAGCGATTCTCTCATAGTGAGTCCTTTCCCTTTTAAAAAACAGATATCACCTACAGTAATGGGTTACTAATGGGGGAATACCGGCAAACATACTAAATCGTTCAACAATATATCAACAAATATGTAAATTTGAGTATGGCAGATATAAAAATACCGACTTCTTTCAATATAGACCTGGAATTTGAATCAGCAGACATCATGAAAAGATTCCTTGCCTGGCTCATTGATTTCGCCATCCGTTTTTTTTATTACCTGGTGGCGTATATGACCTTGAGCTCTTTTCGTATAGAAATGGAAGGGCATGTAGGCATCTACTTCTTCCTGGTACTGCTGCCCCTGTTGTTTTATTTCCCGGTGGCGGAAATTGGTATGAAAGGACAAACACCCGGCAAAAAAATGCTGCACCTGCAGGTGGTAAGTATGACGGGCAACCAGCCAAGTGTGAGTCAACACCTGATAAGATGGATATTCCGGATCATAGAAACGCCGCTGTATTTTTTCGCGCTGGTACCTGTGATTATCCCGGCAGTATCTATTGTGCGCACGCCTTATAACCAGCGGTTGGGCGACCTGGTAGCCGGCACCATCGTGATCAGCACCAAAAGAAAAGGCAGTATAGAAGAAACCATCTTCCGGGATCTTTCCCACAGCGATTACAAACCGCAGTTTCCACAGATCATGAAGCTGTCTGACAGGGATATGAACAAAGTGAAAGACCTGCTGGACCGCGCGCTGAAGGCGAAAGATGAAGACCTCGCAGCCCGTGTGGCGATGCGGGTAAGAGAGGTACTGCATATTGAAACCGAAATGCCTAATACACATTTCCTTGAAACGGTGCTGAACGACTATAATTACTACACTACTAAAGAACATTAAAAAAGGCGGCTGAGATAATCAGCCGCCTTTTTCTTACAGTTATTTTGATCAGGCCGTTTTTCCTATCGAATTCAGATCTTCATTTACATTATTAAAACGGGTGGGATCGCCTGCCGGTCCTTTGTACACAATGGTACGGTCAAATGCCAGGATAGGATAAAATACGATACCGAGCAATATCAGCCCTACCGTAAATCCTTCTGTTTTACCAAAGCTTTTGCTGAGCAGGTTGGTTGCCCAGATACCCCAGATGATTCCCACATAAGGAATACACATCAGGATTACCCAATACCAGGGTTTGCCAATAATCTGGGTGAGGACATAAACGTTGTAGATAGGGATAATCGCTTTCCAGCCTTCCTGGCCGGCTTTCTCGAATATCTTCCACAAACAGATGATAAAGAAGACAGCAACCGCTAAACAGAAGATGATAAAACCAGTACCGAATATGGCGCTAAAAACGCTGCCGCCTTCATAAGTGGTTGTTTCCATAATTGAGGTTTATATTGTTTTAAAAATGAATGATGACAATACTTAGGATACGTTTGCATTCCAAATATATATAATTTTTCCCATTACATAGCGTAATCAGTATTAGCCCCAAAAGAATGCGTATTCCTACGGTTTTAAAAAAAGTTTCAACATTTCTGTTGCTAATATTTGGATATTCAGCGCATTATATTACCTTTGCAACCGGCAAGTCTTATACGACCAGCTCCTACTGAACTCCCCCAGGACAGGAATGTAGCAAGGGTAGGTGGTTGTAGCGGTGCGATATAAGTAACTTGCCTTTTTTTTCTTTTTTTATTGTCATTAGTTGCTTGTCAATAGTATCTGGTTGCTATTTTCTCCACCTCTTTCACTAATGACAGCTTCTCCTCAAATGTTCATTTCCTGACAACTAATTTATCATAGTATGAAATTCTTTATCGATACGGCTAATCTGGCGCAAATCAAAGAAGCTCACGATCTTGGCGTTCTGGACGGCGTAACCACCAACCCTTCCCTGATGGCTAAAGAAGGCATCAAGGGTGAAGCTGCAATTATCAAACATTACGAAGATATCTGCGAAATAGTAGATGGTGATGTGAGTGCAGAAGTATTATCTACTGATTTTAAATCTATCATTGAAGAAGGTAAGAAACTGGCTGCTATCCACCCGAACATCGTGGTGAAAGTACCTATGATCAAAGACGGCGTAAAAGCCATCAAATGGTTTACCGACAATGGTATCAGAACCAACTGTACGCTGGTGTTCTCTGCCGGTCAGGCTATCCTGGCTGCAAAAGCAGGCGCAGCTTACGTTTCCCCATTCATTGGCCGTATTGACGACACCAACTGGGATGGCGTGGAACTGATCGCACAAATTGCACAGATCTACAGCTTACAGGGTTACAAAACTGAAATCCTGGCCGCTTCTATCCGTAGCGCACTCCACATTGTAAAATGTGCTGAAGTAGGCGCCGACGTATGTACCTGCCCGTTAGAATCTATTCTCGGTCTGCTGAAACATCCGTTAACTGATATCGGCCTGGCTAAGTTCCTGGAAGACGCAAAGAAAATGTAGTCTCAATATTTTTTAGATGGTGTATCCCCGGTGCAGTAATTGCGCCGGGGATTTTTTTTATCCAACACCCTGATATTTTTCCCTCCGGGAGATGATCATGTTTTGTTGGAGAATTTATCTAAATTCAGTGCTTATATCCACGTAAACCCGGTAACATACTAAACGAAAAGCTAATGGGAAAATACATTCTTTCGCTGGATCAGGGCACCACCAGCTCCCGCGCCATTATTTTTGACCATGATGGCAGCATCAAAGCAGTTGCCCAGAAAGAATTCAAACAGATATTCCCGCAACCCGGCTGGGTAGAACACGATGCTATGGAAATCTGGACTTCACAAGCCAGCGTGGCAGCAGAAGCCATCCTTAAATTAAGAGTAACCGGTGAAAGCATCGCCGCCATTGGTATCACCAACCAACGCGAAACCACCATTGTGTGGGATAAACGGACCGGCAAACCTATACACAATGCGATTGTATGGCAAGACAGGCGCACCGCCGCCTATTGTGATTCCCTCATCAAAGAAGGAAAAGAACAACTCGTCAAAGATAAAACAGGTCTTCGTATAGATGCCTATTTCTCCGGCACCAAAATAAAGTGGATCCTGGACAACGTTCCCGATGCACGCAGAAAAGCAGAAAACGGGGAACTCGCCTTTGGTACCGTCGACAGCTGGCTGGTATGGAATTTCTCCAACGGCAAACTCCACATTACTGATGTGAGTAACGCCTCCCGCACCTTGCTGTTTAATATCCACGACATGCATTGGGACAACGAACTGCTTGCCCTCTTCGATATTCCCGCATCCATGCTGCCGGAAGTAAAACAGTCCAGCGAAGTATATGGCTACTCAGAGGCCAATCTTACTCCCTACCGCATTCCCATTGCCGGTATTGCCGGCGACCAGCAGGCGGCCCTCTTCGGGCAGTTATGCACACAGCCCGGCATGTTAAAAAACACCTATGGCACCGGTTGTTTTATGGTATTGAATACCGGCGATAAGCCCATTCCTTCCAAAAACAACCTGTTAACCACCGTGGCCTGGAAAATAAATGGCAAAACCACTTACGCATTAGAAGGCAGTATTTTCATTGGCGGCGCCGTAGTACAATGGCTCCGTGATGGTCTTGGCATCATCCGCCACTCTGCTGATGTGGAAAAACTCGCCGCTACTGTACCTCACAGTGATGGCGTATACCTGGTACCGGCATTTGCAGGTCTTGGTGCGCCTTACTGGAACCAGCATGCACGCGGCACAATGGTGGGCCTGACCCGTGGTTCCACTGCCGCACATATTGCACGCGCAGCCCTCGACAGCATCGCCTTCCAGACAATGGATGTGATGAAAGCAATGGAAGCAGACGCCGGTATGCCCATCACCGAACTCAGAGTAGATGGCGGCGCCACAAAAAATAACCTGCTTATGCAGTTCCAGGCCGACCTGCTCAATGTCAGGGTAGTACGCCCCACCATCACGGAAACTACCGCACTGGGGGCCGCCTATCTCGCCGGACTCGCCATCGGCTTCTGGGACAGCATCGAAACCATTGCGCAGCAATGGAAAATAGATGCCACTTTCGACGCGGCAATGGAGCCCGCGGAAAACGAACGGCTGCGCAAGGAATGGAAACGCGCCATCCGGGCAGCGCAGGCATGGACCGAAGAATAAATTTATCCACGTTTATCAATATTCATTTCAGCTTATGTCACCTTATTTAGCAGAACTAATCGGCACCGCATTCCTCATCGTACTGGGCGATGGCGTAGTGGCCAGTGTGATCCTCAACAAATCCAAAGGCAACCAGGGCGGCTGGATCGTTATCACCCTGGGATGGGGCATGGCCGTATTCATTGGTGTATATGCCACCGCTAAATACAGCGGTGCCCACCTCAACCCTGCCGTTACCTTTTCACAGGCGTTGCAGGGGAAATTCCCCTGGGAAGAAGTGCCTGCCTATGTAGCCGCCCAATTGGCCGGTGCTATGCTGGGCGCCTTCCTGGTGTGGCTCACCTACAAAAAACACTTTGATGAAACGCCCGATGCCGACACCAAACTGGGCGTGTTCTGCACCATTCCGGCCATCCGCAATCCGAAGTACAACTTCCTCACGGAGTTCATTGCCACTATGGTATTCATCCTGGCTATTTCTTATATCACCGGCCCTACCGCCGGCATCGGCTCGCTTGATGCCCTGCCTGTAGCCTTCGTGGTGCTGGCTATCGGCTTGTCGCTCGGCGGCCCCACGGGTTATGCCATCAACCCGGCGCGTGATCTGGGGCCACGGCTTATGCACTTCCTCCTGCCTATTCCCGGCAAACGCAACAGCGACTGGAGCTATGCGTGGATCCCTGTTCTCGGCCCGCTGGCAGGTGCAGCAGCGGCGGCGTTCCTGTATCAATACTGGCTGCATTAAGTGCGGAGGTTGTTGCGAAGGTTATCGCGGAGGTTGTCTTGGTACCCTGATTACGCTGATTTTACTGATTGACTTTTTGTGATTATGAGGGATTTTTGGAAGATTTGGGGAGATTGACGGGGATAACTGGGATATTTAAAGATTGACGGTGAGATACTTAGCTTATACTTTGCGGATGCTTTGCACATGCTTGATACATACTTAGCACATGCTTAATACATGGAGATAACACGGAGGTGATGTGGAGGGGATGTGGACTTGATCTGAAGACCCTTTATCACAGGGCATTACAGAGGAAAGAAGGTAGGCTGGTTATTCATGGGGGAGCTATATAAGTGAACCGGTGTCCTGGTTAATTGATGAAAGTAAGTGAGCGGCATTGCTGCTCATCTTTTTTAATTATTGAAGAAATAATGATGGTAAAAGCCTTCTAATTTTAGTAAATCTTCCGGAAATCCTTCAAAAATCAAAAATAAACCAATTCTCCGGAGACAGGAATTACAATCTGGTCAAGGCATAAATCTCCTCAAATCTTCCAAAAAACTCCTGTAATACCAAAAGCTAATCAGTAAAATCAACCAGGTAATAGTCACAGGGCAACACGCTATCCATCCGTCTTCCAAATCTTCTATAAAATCTCCTGTAATCACAAAAAGCCAATTGGTAAAATAAGCGTTGCAGGATCATCTTCGCTCTCTTAAAATCTCCCTATCTTCCAAAAATCCTTCCCATAATCACCAAAAACCAATCCGTAAAATCAGCCTAATCAGGGTACCAGAAAAGCCTCCGCTCTCTTCAATCTTCCAAAATCTTCCGAAAATCCCTCATAATCGCAAAAAGCTAATCAGCAAAATCAGTGGCCCATGACGATCTTCACGCTCTTCGCTCCCACCAATCTCCCAAAATCACAAAAGGCCAATCCGTAAAATCAGCCTAATCAGGGTACCAGGACAACCTACGCGACAATCTCCCACTAATCTTCTTCTATAGTTTCATTTTTTTCTGAAAGTTTCGTAACTTTGAGAATCTTTAACAACGGTACACCGTTTGCCAAAAAAACTCCCGGATTCCGTGGTTACTGACAGAGGTTACCATATCATCGCAATTGCGGCAACATATAAAATGACGAATTATGATTCAGCCCAACATCCCGGAAACAACACAACCGCGAATCGTTATAGTAGGTGGCGGATTCGGCGGCGTAAATCTTGCCAAACAACTTAAACATGCACCCGTACAGGTAGTACTGCTCGACCGGAACAACTACCACCTGTTTCAACCGCTGCTATACCAGGTATCTACCGCCGGCCTGGAACCAGACAGCATCGCCTTCCCGCTGCGCGGCATCTTCAGAAAACAGCGTAACCTTGTATTCCGCATGGCGGAAGTTACAGGCATCCGCTCTGCAGAAAATATACTGGAAACCGGTATCGGTGAAATACATTACGACTATCTCGTTTTCGCCACCGGCAGCAACACCAACTTCTTCGGAAATAAAGATATTGAAGACAATGCCATTGGCATGAAATCCCTCATAGAAGCCGTACAAATCAGGAACTATGTGGTGAAACAATTTGAAGAAAGCCTGCTGCTGCAAAACCCCGAAGAAATAAAACCAAAGCTCAATTTCGTAATGGTAGGCGGTGGCCCTACCGGCGTGGAACTGGCCGGCGCTTTTGCAGAACTCCGCAAATACATCATGCCGAAAGACTATCCCACCCTGCCCCAGTCGTTAATGAATGTATATCTCATTGAAGCAGGCCCAAAAGTATTGCCCTCCTTCAGCGAAAAAACATCGCAGCAAACACTGGAAGCCCTTCAGGAAATCGGCGTCCGCGTATTAACCAATACCGGCGTAAAAGAATACGACGGCAAAACCGTTACCCTCAGTACCGGGGAACTGATCCAAACACAATCACTCCTCTGGTCTGCCGGCGTAAAAGGCATCCCGGTAAAAGGTATCCCGGCAGACATTATCCTGCCAAACGGCCGTATCATCGTAAATGAATTAAACCAGGTCAAAGGATTTACCAACATTTATGCGATTGGCGATATTGCCCAGATGACCAATGATCCCCGCTTCCCCAAAGGCTATCCGATGGTGGCACAGGTAGCCATTCAACAAGGCAAAAATGTAGCGCACAACCTGATGCTTTCAATGGAAAACAAACCTATGAAAGGATTTAATTATAAAGATCTCGGCAGCATGGCTACCATTGGCCGCAACAGGGCGGTAGCTGAATTTGCCGGTATGCGCATGAGCGGCTACCTCGCATGGATAGCGTGGATGATCGTACACCTTCTCAGCCTGCTGGGATTCAGAAATAAACTGGTGGTATTCATCAACTGGTTCTACCGGTACTTCACCTACGAAAGAGGCACCCGCATCATCATCAAACGCGGCGCCGCCAATATTGTTAAACTACGCCAAAGCATCGGCGCATAAATAAAAAGCAACAGGGAGATGAATGATTTCATCTCCCTGTTGCTTTTTATATACTCCTTACTTACGGTTCAGGATCGAATTCAATGTAATTGAAGACACCAGCTCATCAGACCTTCCTCCCAGCGCCCGGTAGTACAACAAAATAGTATAGTTGTTCTCCGTTTCCCAATGATCGCCTTCCGTCATATCCGTACTGAATTTTGCATTGGGTGTGGTTTTATCTACCATGCCGTAAATATAATTATAGTAGCCCTGCTTCAGAAAAATAGTGCCTTCATAAGCACGACTGGCCCCATTATACGTAAGCTTGTTCGAGTTGTTCAGCTCATAATTGGTAAACTCTCCAAAGATATACATCTCATAACCCGCATAAGGTTCCGGCGCTCCAAATGAAAAATGTACAGACGCATAATCCCCTTCAAAATTAGGATCATAATCATCCAGCGTAGCCAGGTAATATTTTCCGTTGATATCTTTGATAAACTGATACTGCTTATCTGCCCGCTCCTGGTCCATTACCGCAAATACATCTGTACTGTTGCTATGATACTCTGAACGCTGTACTCTTTCGGTTTGCAGCCGGAAACTACGCAGGTCAATCCAGCGATACTCTTTACCGGCGGGCATTATACAGTCCTGTTCCGCATTGTATTTTAAAATGTTGCCGTTAATAAACTGCGGCTTCAATTTGGTGAGTGCATTATCCCAGCGATAGTTCTGCAGCACCACTACTTTGATTTGGTCAAACGGGTTCTGGATATTCAGGGCGCCGGTGTTCACTTCAAAGTTGATCTTCTGGTGTGTACGGAAAAGTTTAGGGGCAATAGGTTGCTGGATAAACCCGGTTATCCCGGCTTTATTTTCCACCACAAACATCCGGCGGGTAAATGCCAGCTGAGAGGTATCACTATCCAGGTAAACCTTCAACAGGTAGTTGCCCGATTTTACGGGGTAGCTATTGGTGCCCGGCAGCTGCACACTGTAATGGGTATAACGCTGCAGCGATACACTGGATAACTTGTAATTCAGGATCCTGGTTTCTGAAAATCCCCGCATATAATCAAACTGGTTTACCTGGGCAGGCGTCCAGTCGGCGTTGCAAAGCACAAAAGAATAATAGTAGTTCTTCACATCGTTATCCAGGTCGTCGAACGACAGTTCCAGTTTTTCTCCGGTACCAATTGTATACATGGGTAAGCTCAACGGATCGCCGCTCTGGTTAAACTTCACGGATTTGATGTTGTTGTAGTATACATGGTCCGGAGTAATAACATTCACTTGTGCCGAAGTGCTGTTGTTAAACAAACAGGAAACAAGAGCTATTGTAAAAATTAATGCTGCTATACGCATACGAGGTAATTGATAGTATTCAAGTTACGATTAAAAGCGGAAAGCTGAAAGCCAAAAGCCAGGTAGCAAATGATCCCGGCGAAGATAGAATATTTATCCCGCCCAATTACCCGTTGGCATCCCTTTTTGCTTTATGCTTTGCACTTTCAGCTTTTCCCTATATTTGTTCCATGCGTTTATCATTTTTTATTGCCAGACGGATTGCTTTCAATAAGGGATCTTCTTTCTCAAAATTCATTATCAATATCGCAGTAGCCGCTACTGCGATCAGCGTAGCGGTAATGATCCTGGCAACAGCGCTGGTAAACGGCTTTCAGCAGGTGATCCAGGAGAAGATCTTCAGCTTCTGGGGACATATTCATATCAATGAATACCAGCCCAATGCCGGTCCGCTTACAGAAGAAATCCCCTTCTACAGCCGCAAAAGCCTGATAGATAGCATCAAAACATCACCCGGTATTAAAACCATCAGCAATTACGCTACCAAATCTGCCATCATTAAATCCGAGAAGGAAATAGATGGCGTCATCTTCAAAGGAATAGACCAGGGATACGACTGGCCGCAGCTGAAACGCTTCCTCCAGGCAGGCAAACTGCTACAGTTTAACGACAGCTCCTATGCACCGGAAATTATGATCTCCGAATACATGGCCAAAGAATTGCAGCTGAAAGTAAATGACAAAGCCATTATCTATTTTATACAGGGAGGCGGATTACCACCCCGGGCCCGCAAACTAACGGTAACGGGCATATTCAAAACCGGTATCGAGGAATATGATAAAACCTATGTGATCGGCGATCTTAACCTGGTACGCAAACTCAACGACTGGGACCCCGACCAGGTAGGCGGCTTCGAGATATCCATCAATAACTACCGCAACATGGATTCCACAGCGCGGTACATGGATAACAACGTATTGCCGGACCAATTATTCACCCGCACCATCCGGGATATTTATCCGAATATTTTCGACTGGCTGCAACTGCAAAACCAGAATGAACTGATCATCATCGTTATTATGACGATAGTTGCCATCATTAACATGATCACGGCTATTCTCATTCTCATCCTGGAACGTACCAACATGATAGGCATTGCCAAAGCGCTCGGTATGCGCAACTGGGATATCCAGAAAGTATTTGTATACCAGGCGGCTTATATTGTTATACTGGGAATACTGATCGGCGATTTCTTCGGACTGGGCATTGCTTTCCTTCAGCAGGCCACCGGCATTTTCAAGCTGCCGGAAGAATCCTATTACATGTCGGTAGCAGCAGTATCCCTTCACTGGGTAGATATTGTACTGATCAACGTGGGCACTTTTCTTATATGCACAGTGATACTGCAAATCCCGGCCAGGATCATCCGGCGTATTACACCTGTGAAGGCTATCCAGTTTAAATAGTTATTTCTTCCGGGTGCTTTTCACGTAGTCACGCAGGTAACTGCACTGGTCATATGCCCGCTGGTAGAACTTCGTTTGTCCATAATTGCCAGTTAGCAAAGGGAAATAACGGTTATGCACCAACGCAGTGATATACTGATCACTGTTGCCATTATTAGCCGTATGTTTCTGCGAACAACGGGCAGCCATAAATGCGCATCTTGCCCTGAACTCCTTATCAGTACTGGCCTGCGCTGCTTTGAGATAGTAACTCTCTGCTGCGTAGCATCCAAAATACTGCTTCTCAAAAGCATCTTTATCGCATTCCGGGGAATACCACTGCGTAGACGGGCGGTAGTCTTTTACAAAGTTCCAGGTTCTGCCATAATAGGAAATGCTGAATAACGCGGTCGCATAATCGTAGTATACTTTTGCAGGTACCGGCGCTGTTTTCATCTTCTCCTGCAACTGTACCATACGCTCGCAGAACTGCAGCTGCGTAATCTCTTTTGTATAGGGCGCTTCAGCGCTGTCTACCCCAAAGTCCTGCAGCTGATCATGGAATACCTGGTAAGAAACGGCCAGCGCACCGGGCGCTGCCTTCTTAAACCAATCGCGCGCACTGCTGAAATCATGGATGCGCATATAGCTTACGCCTATCGCCTGATCCATGTTAATACCTTCGGGGAAGAACCCCGCGAGATAAGATTCGTACGGTGTTTTAACCGGCTGGCGCAGGAAATCCTTCAGGCGTATCAGCGTGGCCGGGTTCATATCGTTGTTGATCTGATCCATGGAGGTTTGACCAGAAACAAAGTAATCGTTCATCTTCAGCGAATCGCAACGGCCCCGGATCAGTGATTCTTTCACAAAATCACCCTGCTGATGGTAGCGCGGCGCGAGTATGGCAAACAACAGGTTACGGTACGTTTTACTAAAAGAGAAGCTTTTATTTTCCCCTCTTCCCCAGCTATCCCAGTAACTTTCAGCGCCGGCAGTTTTTGTATCCAGCCATTTAAAAGATGCCAGCAGCTTCGATTCAAAGGCGCTGTCGATCGTTTTCTGCTGGTTGATGTTTACCAGCAGGTTCACAATTTCCCACTGATCTTTTACTTCCGGATCTTTTGTTTTTACGGCCGCCAGTTGTTGTACTGCCGCCGGGTAATTTTTACGGATATAGGAAAGGTAGGCAGATGAAACCCGCCATAAGTCCACATCTTTTAATTTGCCCTTTTGAACCAGGCTATCCACCAGGGTTTGTAACCCGCTTAGCCTGGCAAGCAGCTTATTCTTTTCCGCAGGCGAATAATCCTGAATGCTCACAATGCCGTTATTCTGTCCATCCATCAGCACCGGGCTGAAGTAAGCATCTTCCAGTTTATTAATTTCTCTCGCTAACAATATATTCAGGGCAGGAGAAGCGGGATCTAATGCGTACACCTGGCGGATGGCGGTTACATCGGGCGCTGGATTGGTAAAGCCGTAAATAGCCGCTACCATTGCCTTTTCATGGTCATCCTTACACAGGGGATATATTTGTTCGCTGCTGGTGTTAGTCCATGTTAAACTGATAAAACAGGAAAGCCGCAGCGATGGGGCCATCTCAAACACACGGGAAAACAAATAGGCGCTCCGCACAGAGTCCTTCAAATACAGTAAGGCGCCTGATTTCAGCGCCAGGGCCTTATAATATACCAGGGAAGACTTTTCTTTTCCGTCAAACAGCTGGTCGAAGGAGGCAACTGCTTCGCGGTATTGCTTACTGTAATGCTGCAGCCGTACCAGCTGGAAACTATAACGGTCACGGATATCTTTATCTTTTACTTTATCACGCAGCCCCTGCCCTTCTGTATACAATGCGGACAGCAACGGGGTATTGCGTTCCGGTACCGACCACGGATCGGTATTGATCACGGCAGGCTCGCACGATTTTGCGAACAGCAGGTAGCGTGCCGCTTCCCGGTTCTTTTCTTTTCCCAGAAACTGTGCAAAGGTGTTCTTCTGCACACTATCCGGCAATGCGGTACTGCCTTCTGCAATAGCAGCCAGCTGCTCTTTCGGGTAGGTGTAAATACATTCACGTATATCCTTTGCCGTTACTTTGCTGCCTGCATAGTTTTGCCAGTCGGCAACATTGGCCGTTTCTTCTGATGGGGTTGGATCGCCAAAAAAGTTGGTGAGGGCGGTATAATAGAAAGGCTCGTAACCGCCGCCTTTTGCATACGGACTAAAAAAGGAAACGTAGTAGTCGTAAGGGTCCGGTGTTGGCCCGCAGGATAAGGTGTATACTACATTGCCAAAGAAAACGGCACAAAAGCTAATTAAAAAAACGACAAATTTTTTGTAGTTCATTCAATGGATATTTTTTCAGGGTTGTTGAATCAAGATGATAAAATATAATAACCGGATCGGGTGTTTGCAACTGTTTTGCCACTAACTGCGCGGCTGTTTCCAATGCCTGCTGATCAATGGTTTCACGCCGGATCACGCTTCCCTCTTTTAAAGGATATCCATTCAGCGTAGTATCCTTTCTGATGGTGTACAGTTGCTTGCTACCGGCTGCAAAGATAGTGGTATCCTGCAATTCCTCCGTACCAATATTTCTTAAAATACCGGTATACTCCGTTCCGTTGCGGAATAAAACGCTCCAGCTGAATAACGGTAAAGCGATATCCAAAGGTAAGGGATATGCTGCCACCCGTTGTTCGCCCAGGTAGGATTCCATAGCGGATATGTCGAGAATGGAATTATGCGATCCCGGTTTACGCAGGTCGCCCATGTTATAGCACATCAGCAGTCCCCTGTCTACCGGCGGTATGCCGGTGCGTACTTTGTACTTCACCTGGTACATTCGGATGGTAGCGGATACGCGGCGCTCCCGGAAAAAAGGTGTTTGCCGGATCTGTTTTATAAAGGAGAAGTAGGCATCACGGGAAGTTTGGGTCCAGTCGCAATCCAGCTGGATTTCCTTTATGCTGGTGGCGGGCAGGGAATCGCACAGCTGTTCCATCAGCCGGGATACATTGGCCGCCAGCTGAGGGGTTGGGTTTGCCCATATTTCGTTCATCAGGAATACTACCGGCACTATTTCCACGCCGGCAGGGAAAGGGGCTTTCTGTCTGAATATAGCCACCGGCGTGGCCGCTTTGGTTACCTCGTCGATGTCTACATCAAACAGTTTTACATACAGTCGCCTGGCGGGGAGATCCTGCATGTATTTCAGTTCGGCGGTGTTGCCCGTCCAGGTTTGCTTCCAGTAATAAAATGCGGGTGTTACGTTCCGTTTCGCTGCGTGGTTACAGGAAAGCAATAATATGATGAGCAGTATCCGGGGGTTCATGAGTAGTTAAATAAGCAGGCGGCCACAGATAATACCTGCAGCTACTGCGGCATTCAATGATTCGGCGCCTCCGATCCGGGGAATGGTGATCCGGTGCGTGGCCATTGCGGTTACATCTTCCGTTAATCCTCTTCCTTCATTACCTATCAGGATAATGCCTTCTTTGATAACGGGAAACTCCGCGATATTTTTTCCATGCAGGGTAGCGGCAAAAGAGGGCAGCTTCGTTTGCTGCAGCAATTCGCGGATATCGTATTCGGCTATACGAACCCGTATCATACTGCCCATAGTAGCTTGTATGGTTTTAGGATTATATACGTCCACACAATCCGGCGAACAAATGATCTGCGGAATCCCAAACCAGTCGGCTATACGAATAAGCGTTCCCATATTACCGGGGTCCTGGATGGCTTCCAGCGCCAAAGCTACTGTTCCGGCAGCAGGCAGGGGATTCACGGGAGCAGGCATATCCAGCAAGGCCATCGCCTGGTTGGGGGTAGTGAGCGACGACAGTTGTTTGAGCACAGCAGCATCCACTTCTGTTACAGTACCTGGCGGCATACGGTTTACCAGGGAGTGATGCTGCTCCAGCCAACCGGCTGTTGCATATACTCCTTTCACGGGCATGCCCGCCTGTAGCAGCTCCTGCACAATCTTGTCACCCTCTGCCACATACTGGCTGGATTTTTGCCTGTTTTTTTTGTGCTGTAATGATTGAATATATTTAATTTGCGCCTTTGACAACATGGGGCCAAACCTACACGATTTCTTTTAATCAGCCAAGAAGAGGCATGGTTCCCCATTCGTCAGTATTGGCTTTTAAAATTTTTAACAACGTTTTCGCCCGTGATGCAGCTGCTTCCCAATTCAAAAATTTTATTGCTGAAACAATTGCTGCTACTGGCTGTAATACTCACGTTGGCAGCCTGCTCCAATACCAAATATCTCCAGAAAGATCAAACACTGTATACCAGCGCCAAAGTAGATGTAAAGGGCGAAATCCTCAATTCTGAAAAACAGGATCTGCGCAGCTCCCTTTCTTCCAAATCGCTGATGACACAGCAGCCCAATAAAAAACTGCTCAACAGCCGCATTAAAGTATGGCTCTATAACCAGAAGTACAATGAGAAAAAGTCCAACTGGTTCTGGAACCTCATGCTCGCCAAAAGGAACCTGGAAGAACCCGTGGTATATGATTCTGCCAAAACTAAAGAATCGGTGGGGCGCATGACCAGCTATCTTCACAACCAGGGCTTCTTTTATGTAACGGTAAATTATGAGGAAAAAACTGCCCGTCGTAAAACCAGTGTTACCTACCAGGTAAATACAGGAAGAAACTTTGTAATAGATAAGATTACCTACACCGTGCCGGATAGCGCCATCCTGCAGCTCGTAAAAGCCAATGAGAAATTATCGCTGGTACAGAAAGGCGTTGCTTTTAAATCGGCCACCCTGGGCAGCGAAAGGGAAAGGCTCACCCGCCTTATCAAAGATGCAGGCTACTACAAGTTTAACCGCGATGCCATAGAATTTAGTGTGGACACGCTTAACAAAGCCCTGTTCCGGAATACCCTCAACCCTTTTGAAGGGTTTGTAAATATCTTTAATGAAAATAAAGGCAGGGATAAGCTGACAATGGATGTGGAAATCCGGATTAAAAATCCGGAAGACAGTACCGATAGCTGGCAAAAGTATCATATCGGTAAAATATACGCCTATCCCGACTTTTCATTGAATGCCAATCCAAACGACAGCTCCCTGAAACAGGACGAACGAGAGTTTATTACCATCCGCTCCCACCAGGAAATACTGAAACCAAAGATTCTTTCCAGATCCATATTACTGCGGCCGGGGGAAGCTTATTCCATACAACGGTATAATAATACTGTCAATAAATTATACGATATCGGCGTATGGCAGTTTGTAACCCTGCAATACAAAGAACCGAAAGACTCCGTAAACACGCTTGATGCCTATGTATTCCTCACGCCCCGGCGCAGGCAGGAACTGGGTTTAACTTTTGAATTAAGTAACAGTTCGGACTATACACTCGGATCGGGTGTTACCCTGAACTACCGGCATATTAACCTGAATAGAACGGCTACGCAGCTGGGTATGGCGCTCAGCACCGGTATTGAACTGGTACGCCAGGAGTCAGGATGGGAACTGCAGTCCAAACAGTTTGGAGGCGAGGTTAGTCTTACCTGGCCACGGTTTGCGTTGCCATTTAATATCAAACAAAGCAACCGCTCCAACGTAAAAACAAGATTAACGCTTGGCGCCAACTACCTCTCCCGCGTAGAGAAGTTTGATGTGACCAGTATCAATGCCTCCTATGGCTACGACTGGAACGAAACCCTTTACAAACGCTGGATCATCCGGCCCATCACCCTCAACTATGTGGGAGTGAGCCTGGACCCTACTTTCCGCGACAGCGTGGTGAATACCAATCCATACCTGAAACGCAGCTTTGAACCGGCACTGATTGGCGGGGAAAGCGTTTCATTTATTTTCAGCAACCAGGACCTGCTGCATCAAAACCACTACAGCTACTTCCGCGTGAACGTAGAAGAATCTGGACTCTGGCTCAGTGGTATCAACAGCCTGATGAACGGCATCAGCGGTAAAAAAACCAACCTGGAAACGCTGACCAATGTAAATATTTCAAATTTTGTAAAGATAGAAGCAGATTACCGTCACTTCTGGAAACTGGGATTACACAGCGGGCTTGCTACCAGGGCTTATGCCGGCGTAGGTATTCCGTACAGCTATTCACAGGTACTGCCCTATATCAGGCAGTTTACTTCCGGTGGCCCCAATAGTATCCGTGCGTGGCGCTTACGTACATTAGGCCCCGGCTCCTATAAAGATTCCTCCGCAACTGCGCAGGCATTCCCTGATCAAACCGGCGACATGAAACTGGAAGGAAACATCGAATACCGCTTCGACCTGTTGAGGATGTTTGGTGGCAGCGTAAACCTGAAAGGCGCCACCTTCCTGGATATGGGTAATATCTGGATGATCCGGAAGGACTCCACCCGGCCCGGTTCCGAATTCCGCTTTAACCAGTTGTATCACGATCTGGCGATGGGTACCGGCGCGGGCCTGCGACTGGATTTCTCCTTCTTCCTCATCCGCCTGGATTGGGGTATCCCGTTGAAAGTTCCTTACTTCACCGGTAATAAAAACGGCTGGTATGTAAGTGAATGGGATCTGAAAGACAGCCGCTGGCGCCGTGAAAATATTATCTGGAATATAGCTATTGGTTATCCGTTTTAGGAACGGAGTTAGTGGCAATAAAATCCTCCATGTCGGTAGCCTCCGACAAACTGAAATTACCGATACGGGTTCTGCAAAGACTGCTCAGATAAGCGCCGCAACCTAATTGTGCACCATAGTCGTTTGCCAGGGAGCGTATATACGTACCCGTGCTGCATACCACCCTGAAATGTACTTCCGGTAAATCTATTTTAGTGATCTCAAATGCTGCTATGGTTAATTTACGGGGTTCTACTTTTACATCTACTCCTTTCCTGGCGAGCAGGTAAATAGGTTTCCCGTTTTGTTTGATGGCAGAATGTATAGGAGGCAGCTGCATAATTTCACCGATGAAAGGCTGTGTGGCAGCCATTATAGCCGCTTCATCAAGATGGCTGATATCTTTAAAATTCTCCGGCTCAGACTCCTTATCAAACGTAGGCGTGGTAGCGCCTAACGTAAAAGTGCCGGTGTATTCTTTCTCCTGCGCCTGGTATTCATTGATTTTCTTGGTCATTTTCCCGGTACAGCAAATCAGCAGTCCGGTAGCTAAAGGATCCAGCGTGCCGGCGTGACCTATTTTAGCTTTGGTGATGTTCCTTATCTTACGCACTACATCAAAGGAGGTCCATGTTAAAGGCTTGTTGATCAATATCACGGCTCCTTCCTGGTAATTTGTTTTTTCGTTCGTTTGCATGCCGCAAAGATAGCTATTAGCAGTTAGCTGTCAGCATGCGACCGGTAATTATAGGATTTATTTAAGACGCTGAAAAGCTAAAAGCTAAGCGCTTTTTACTAAATTCACGCAATTTTAGTATACATGGCATTAGAACATCATTTAGACGCAACACTACGGCACCAGCAACAGGTGGACAATTCGCGCGACTACGTGCTGCCATTCATACAGCAGGAATTTCCGCAACTGGAAGGGCTGCGCGTAATGGAGGTAGGATGTGGGGAAGGCGGTGTACTTACTCCTTTGCTGGAAAAAGGGTGCAACTGTGTAGGCGTGGATCTTGCACCGGACCGGATAGAACTGGCCAAAACTTTTTTGCAGAAATATCTCGACAACGGGCAATTAAAACTGATTGCCAAAAATATCTACGATCTGGATTTCCTCGGAGAATTCCGGAATTCTTTTGATGTAATTATTTTGAAAGATGCCATTGAACACATTCCTGACCAGGAAAAGATCATTGGTCATTTGAAACAATTGCTGAGTCCACGCGGACAGGTGTATTTTGGTTTTCCGCCGTGGTATATGCCTCATGGAGGTCATCAGCAGATTTGCAAGAATAAGTTCCTCAGCATGGTGCCTTATATCCATTTGCTTCCCCGCCCGCTCTACAAAGGTGTATTGCGGATGTTTGGCGAAGGAGATGATGTAGTAATAGATCTTATGGATGTGAAATCAACCGGTATTTCCATTGAACGTTTTGAACGCATTGTAAAGCGCCAGCAATATAAGATTACACAACGCAGGTTTTACCTGATCAATCCTATCTATAAATATAAATTTGGCGTAAGCGCACGGGTACAATGGAAGCCCATTGCAGCGATTCCTTTCTTCAGGAATTTCGTGACTACGTGCGTGTACTACATGATTAAACCGGAATAGTTATTTATTCCAGATCTCCCATGATGCCTCCGCCTGGAGGATCAGCATTTCGTGTCCGTTTTTGATGGTGGCGCCCTGCGCGGCGCCCCGTTGCAGGAAGGATGTTTCTGCCGGGTTATACACCAGGTCGTAGAGCAGGTGCCTGGAAGTAAGGTATTGGTAAGGGATTTCAGGGAAGGTATCTGTTTTGGGATACATGCCCAGTGGTGTTGTATTTACAATTACGGTGTGTTCTTCCATTGCCTGCCGGTTCAGTGATTCATAAGATACGGCTCCGTTTACAGGTTGCCGGCTCACTACTGTATAGGTAATGCCCAGTTGTTCCAGTGCATACATAATGGCTTTGGCAGCGCCGCCGGTGCCCAGTACCAGTGCGTGCTGGTGATGAGCCTGCAGCAGGGGTTGCAGCGATTTGGTAAATCCGATTACATCTGTATTGTAGCCCGTCTTTTTCCCATCCTTAAAGTGGATGCAGTTTACAGCGCCAATTTGTGCGGCTGCGTCGCTGAGTTCATCCAGGAAAGGGATCACTACTTCTTTATAGGGAATGGTAACGTTCAGGCCATGTAGTTGCGGATGCTGCTCCAGCAGGGAGGTGAATTCAGAGATACCTGGAATCGGAAAGTTATCATATACACATCCTGATATATTTTCCTTTTCAAATTTTTCTTTGAAGAAGCCCTTGGAGAAGGAATGACTGAGCGGATAGCCAATAAGTCCGTAAATTTTCATGCACCAGGTAATTGATCATTACCAATTATGAATTACGAACCGGGGAGCTGTGTTATCCACAAATCCGTAATTCGTAATTCATAATCTGTAATTATTTAAAAAACTATTCTCTGTCGAGGAACAGGTTAAAAGTATCTCCTCTCAGGCCAATACGCATGGCTTCCAGGGAAATTACTTCATTGGGAGCCAGGTTGCCCAGGTTGGCATTACAGCCTACCAGTTCCAGGAAGTAAAGCTGTTGGGCTTTCTGTGGCGCTTCCCAGATAATTTTTTCTGCGGGGATCTGTGTCAGGATTTCCTGTACCAGTCCTTCGCGTACTTCACCGCTACCGCGGTAGATGCCCACGTTGCCGCTTTCACGGGCTTCTGCAATCACATAAGTGGCGCCGGCGGAGAGCTCAGCGCTCATCAGTTCAATCCACTTATAGGGAGGGATAATGTGCTCAGCATCTTTGGAGCCTACTTCGCTCAATACCAGCCCTATTTTCGCCAGTTTTTCAATATAGCCGCATTTTTCCGCATGCGGGATAGTGATAGAGCCGTCGGAAACTTCCATGTAGCTGATACCGTAATCTTTTACCACTTTGATGTATTCTTCAAACTGGTTGCGGATTACAAAGGCTTCGAACAGGGTTCCGCCAAAGTATACGGGAATGTTTGCCGACTGGTAAAGTTCAATTTTTGCGCGCAGGTTGGGCGTAACGTAAGCAGTGCCAAAACCCAGTTTCAGGATATCAATGTGAGGACCTGCTGCGGATAAAAAATTTCGTGCTTCTTCCAAACTCAGCCCTTTGTCCATTACCATAGTCAGTCCATGTGTACGGGGCTTCTTTGTCCTTTCCGGGATTTGTGTCAGATTAAAATTCATTTGAAATATTTTTATCTTCTTATTGGTCAGTAAAACACATACTAATTTTCGCCAGGCACTTCGGGATAGCGTAGATGCAATTTTAGTAACCGGAAATACTATTGACTTTTGTCCATGACAATTAAAAGCCGGCGCAAAAATAAGAAGTATACTTTATTTTATTAAAGTAAATAACACTGGTTAACGTTTGCGGCGATATTGGGCGATCAGATCAACCACACTCACATGCTGTAACACAGCAGGGTCAAGCTCTACGAGCTTTTTAACAATCTTTGGGGCCTGTTGCAGGGCTGTTTCCAGGTGCAGTAACCCTTCTTTTGTTTTACCCATAGCTATCAGGATAGCCGCCCGGTAATAGATAAAAATGGGTTTGCGGCCGGCCTTTTCCTCTGCTATGGCCAATTGTACGAGGGCTTCCTCAAGGAATCCGGATACATACAGTCCCTTTAACAGTTCCTGCCAGGTAACAGCGCTTTTGGGCCTGGTACGTACGGCATTCATGAAATGAACCAGTGCATCCTTGTTCTTTCCAAGCTCCAGGTAGCATTCACCCAGGCTCATATTATACTCTGCGTTGGTTTTATTTATTTTCAGTGCGCTCAGTAACGATTTGGCGGCATTTTCCCAGTTGGCTTCCATCATATAGGCCACCGCAATCTTGTAGTACAGCTTATCATCGCTGGGGCTCAGATGCGAGGCTTTACGGTAATAATAACGCGCCTGGGTAAATTTGCGTTGTCTTTCGTAACAATGGCCGATGGCTTCATAGATGACATCCTCCGGCTTGGCTATTTCCAGGTGTTTCTGGAGCACTTCTATGGCTTCGGCATACTTACGCAGGCGGATATACGCATCGCCCATATTACGGTAGGCATAATCGAATTTCTCATCAATGGCTACTGCGTATTGATATGCATCGATCGCCTTCTCGTATAACTTCAGTCCCTGGAACGCTGTACCCAGGTTAAACCAGGCCAGCTGGTTATAGGGATGCTCGTCGATAATGGCGCTGTGCAAACGGATGCTCTCTTCATTGCGACCGGTAAATTCTGTCCAGAAACAGATTTTATGCAATGCTTCTTCACTGGTAGGATCGTATTCCAGCGCCAGTTTCAGGCAATCGAATACTTTTTCAAATTCCTCCCAGTCGTCGTATACATCGGCCAGTTCCAGCAATAATTCCGTCCTGTCTTCTCCCGAAAACTGTTCAATCTGTTCTTCCAGCACAGCAGCTGCCTTCTGGTGCTGGTTCAGCGCCAGGTAAACGTCTGTTTGCAGTATATAAAGATTGATATCAGTACGGTCCAGCACTTCTGCTTTTTCCAGCAAATCCAATGCTTCCTTGTATTTTTTGGTTTCTATCAGTAAGTTGGCCTTTTTGAGAAGTAGAGTGGAGGAATAAGGGAATTGTTCGATGGCTATTTCTGCCGCCTGCAATGCGATCGGCATTTCGTCATGCTCGTCATAATAGTCTATGATCTGCTCAAATGAATCTTCGTCCAGAAAAGAATGAGACTTACCAGCCCTGAGGTTTTCAAACTGCTGCAACAAGTCTCTCAGATCATCAAAATCCTCGTTTAAAAATGAAAAGTCTTTACTCATTACTGTAAATATAGTACTTTTATTTATGCCCAAATATGGGGTGGATTCTATGTGCTAAAAAATTTTTAACAATTCTTTGTGATTTCTTCGTATCTTGCGTTAAGAATATGTTATATAATATATCAAAAAGTTTGTACATTTGTGTTACAATGAAAGCGAAAACATACATATCACGCACCTTTTCATTGTCTTGCTTGTTAGCGGGCGCATTAGCGTTTTTTGCTCTCAATGCGGCGGCAAATAATGGCTTTTTGCCCACCGATAATAACAAAGACAAAGTGAAAAAAACAGCTGACAGCCAACATTTTGTGCTGAATACAGCTATGCCCAAAACCAATCTGAGCCTCGACGCTGGCTACCGCTTTTCCGGTACCTTCAACTCAGACTTTAAGTTTACTACTACCAATAACTATAATAACGTCATTAACCTGAAAGCGGTGATGACCTATACGAAAGGTAATGTCACTTATGTAGTACCATCCAATGTCCAGGTGCAATCACAACCTCCTGGAAACATGAACTTTCAGAAACTGCAGATTATTCTGCCGCTTAAGAAAGGGTAATAAACTTAACGTTTCTTCAATTACAATATGGGCCGGTTAAAAAGTTAAACAGCTTTTTAACCGGTCCTTTTTTTGGGCGTTACATATTCTGCAATTCCTTCTGACTCACTTCCTTATAGCCCGTTTTAGGCACATCAAAATAAGAAGCAGGAATCGGGTATAATTCTATCTTCACCGCTACTACCCTGGTTTTAGATCCTGTTTTGGTAATAATCTCAAATTCCAGCGGAATTCCCTTCAGGTTCACAAAGCGACGGTTATACTGCTTATTCTCCGGCACCAGGTCGAGCGCATAATATACCTCAAAGGTTTTACCATCGGGCATGGTACCAATCGCTTTCCTGCAATCGTAGCCCGCCACCTTTTTGGTTTCAGACTGGTCCTCGAACCGGATACTTTCGTATTGCTTCAGGTCCTTCTGGTATTGCTCTTTCCCGGCGCGTATCAGGTACTTATTCCCATGCTGATCTATCAGCGTGGTCATTGTTTCTGCTTTGCTGTTGATCAGGTAAGTGTAGTGAACAATATTGAAATTCATATCAATCCTGCTCAGTGGCCCACGCATATATTGGGTGAAGGTGCTGCCTTCCAGCATGGCATCCATCTGCAGTTGCTCTGGCGGCAGTTCCATTTTGTAAACAATCTTTGCATCTGAAATAACACGCTGCGCCAGCAGTGAGCCGGTGCTACACAGGAAGGTAAAAGTTAATAACAACCGATATAACATAGTGTGGTGTATTAATAATAAAATGGCAATCAGTGACCCATTACCAGTTAAGCTTCTCTTTGTTTAAAAACGCGGCTATTCCGCGTTTACAGTCATCATGGCCGCGGGTGGCAGCATTCAGTATGGCTGCGTGCGCCAACCCTTCCGCTACCGGTAAGTCCAACACTGTGCCAATCAATTTTTTGGTCACCTTCAGGGAATTGGCAGAAGCTTCATTACATAGGCTGGCAGCCACTTTCGCTACTTTTTGGGCTATTTCTGACGCGGGTACCACCGCTGTGATCAGGCCATCGGCAGCCGCTTTTTCAGCCGTTACCAGTTTACCGGTCAACAATAGCTCCCGGGAGCGGCCCTCTCCTATTTTACGAACCAGGAAAACAGCCACCAGGGCAGGAATAAACCCGATTTTTACCTCAGTATATCCCATCAGCGCTTCAGGGACTGCGTAACTGAGGTCGCACAGGGTCACCAACCCGCAACCACCGGCAACAGCATGCCCTTCCACCTGGCCAATCACTATCTTATCAAGATCATAAATCTCCCGGAATAACTGCATCAGTTCCCGGGAATCAGCGAGATTTTCATCATAGGTATTTTGCTGCAGCTGCTGCAGGTATTCGAGATCGGCGCCTGCACAGAAAGCCTCCCCGTTCCCCTTCAGCACTACTACTTTCACGGCTTCATCGGCAGCCGCCGCACGGAATGCGGCACGGAGTTCTGCTACCATTGGCCCGTTGAGCGCATTACGCTTCTCCGGCCGGTTCAGGGCGATGGTGGCTACCCGTTCCGCTACAGTATACTGGATAAAAGAAAATGCCATAAACAAAGAATTATAAGCCTTGTTTATGGCAATCTAAGCAAAAAAAATTTAATGGGTAATCTCCTGTATTACCTGACCTACATTACCGCTAGGCATCTGGATATGCAGCAAAGCAGCCAGGGTAGGCGTAATATCCGTCATACCTACTGTACGGTTGGTTTTACCCGGACGAACGCCCCAGCCCATCCATACCAGCGGGATATGCGCATCATAAGGGTACCATAATCCGTGGGTAGTTCCCACATTGCCACCATCGATATAACCCGGTGTTAGTACGACCTGTATGTCGCCGCTCCTTTTAGTATTAAAACCGTTAGACAGCATGGTACGCATGGGTTCCGGCAAGGTGGTGCCCATGAGGTTATCTATGGAAAAGGCTTTGGCAATAGCAGGTGATTTCAGCAGTTCCCGGATCATAAACTGCCGGATGTCTGCCTCACTTTTACCTGCCTGCTCAATAGCATCATGGTTCAGCCAAAACTGGTAATTATCGGCGCCTTTCACCACATTTTTCACTCCAAACTTCGCCGCTACCTGGTCGTTCAGGGAGGCCACGGCAGCTTTATCGTCCCAGGCGCCGCCCGGTAGCTTGTTTTCTGCCATGAATCCGGGTACATGCGCTACGCCATGATCTGCTGTGATAAAGAACAGGTATTGCCCCTTGCCTACTTTCGCATCGAGGTAGGTGAAGAATGCGGCCAGGTCCTGGTCCAGGCGCAGATAAGTATCTTCTGCTTCTATTGAATTGGGGCCGAACTGGTGACCTACATAATCAGGGGAAGAAAGACTGATAGCCAGCAAATCCGTTACCGGACCTTTTCCCAGGCCATAAGCTTCCATTGCTTTTTTGGCAAATTCCAGCGTCATGGTATTACCATAGGGAGAAGCCGAAATAGCCGTATTGGCGATTTCCGACAGGTTATGCGGGAAGGAGGTGTTAGTGGCATTTTTATATTTTCCTTCGTAAGGCTTTTCATCGGCCGTACTAAGGGTATAGGTAGAAACAGGATACAGCGTGGTCCATGGTTTGCTGAGATATTGCTGCGGGAATTTCTGCTGGTTAAATTCCTGCGCCCATACAGGCAGTTCATTCATGTAGTAAGTGCTGCTCACCCAGTTACCGGTGCCGGCATCATACCAGAAAGCCGCATTGGCACTGTGTCCCGCAGGAAGAATAGCGCCGCGGTCTTTAATCGCTACACCTATCACCTTACTCTGGAAATTATTGGATAACTTCAACTCGTCGCCGATGGTGGTTACCAGCATATTCCGGGGGCTCATTTTACCGGCGGCGGAAGAGCTGCCAACGGTTGTTACCGTGGTATCTTCTGCGCAGTACATAGTACGCCCCAGTTCGGGACTGTACCAGGTGTTGCCGATAATACCGTGGATAGCAGGCACAGAGCCCGTATACACACAGGTGTGACCGCAGGCAGTGATAGTAGGTGTGTAATTGATCAATGTGTTTTCGCAGGAAAAACCGTCCTGCAGTAAACGCTTAAAGCCACCGGCGCCATACCTGCCGGCATAGCGGTACAGGTAGTCCCACCGCATCTGGTCTACTACCATGCCTACAATGAGTTTGGGACGGGCTGTCGTGTTGGTGTTTTTAGCAGGGGAAAGCGGCTTTGGAGCAGCGTTCTGCGCTTGGCCGGCCGTAGCAGATAACAGGAATGCAGCTGCCAGGAAATGTGTAAATTTCATTAGATTGTAATAATTTAAAAGTCACTGTAACACAACAAGATAGACTGTCATGTTGCATCAATAAATGCATAAAATGGCTTGCGCCAAATGTAAACCAAGTTTACAAAAAGTAATATTTTAATACCTTTGTGTCCATTTTAAATGGAATGAATTAACCATTACATAATATATCGTATGGATATTTTCGAGAAACTGCTGAAACATCTGGGCCCTATCGGGGAACATTCAGACAGAGCCCACGGCTATTTTGCCTTTCCTAAACTGGAAGGAGAAATAGGCCCCCGCATGAACTTCCGGGGTAATGAAAAGATTGTATGGAGCCTGAACAACTATCTGGGTTTGGCCAACCACCCGGAGGTGCGCGCTACCGACGCCAAAGCTGCTGCAGACTTTGGAATGGCGTCTCCGATGGGAGCGCGTATGATGAGCGGAAATACCAACTACCATGAGCAGCTGGAAAATGAGCTGTCTGATTACATGGGTAAAGAAGCGACTACCTTACTGAACTACGGCTACCAGGGCATCATGAGTGCCATTGATGCGATAGTAGGCCGCAGGGATGTAATTGTGTATGACGCAGAGTGCCACGCCAGTATCCTGGATGGTTTACGCCTGCACCCCGGCAAACGTTATGTGTTCAAGCATAACGATATGGAAGATTTCGACAAGCAGATGAAACGTGCAACTGAACTGGCTAAAACCCAGGGTGGTGGTATACTTGTGGTAACAGAAGGCGTGTTTGGCATGGCCGGCGACCAGGGTAAACTGAAGGAAATTGCTGCGTTTAAAGATAAATATGAGTTCCGCCTGCTGGTTGATGATGCCCACGGCTTTGGAACAATGGGTAAAACCGGCGCCGGTACCGGCGAAGAACAGGGCGTTCAGGATAAGATCGACCTGCTGTTCAATACTTTTGCAAAATCCGGTGCATCTATCGGCGCTTTCATCAGCGGCGAAAAACAGATCATCAACTACCTGCGCTATAACATGCGCTCCCAGATCTTCGCTAAATCTATTCCGTTACCAATCGTTATCGGTCACCTGAAACGTGTGCAGCTGATGCGTCAGCATCCTGAAATGAAAGTGAAGCTGTGGGATAATGTGAATAAACTGCAGAATGGTCTGAAAGAACGTGGATTCAATATCGGCAGAACCAATTCACCGGTAACGCCTATCTACCTGCAGGGCGATATTCCTGAAGCTACTGCGATGTGCCTGGATCTGCGCGAAAACTATAACATCTTCTGTTCTATCGTGGTATACCCAGTTATTCCAAAAGGACAGATCATTTATCGCCTGATCCCAACCGCTGCACACAGCGATGAGGATATTGAACTTACCCTCAAGGCATTCAGCGAAACCAAAGCAAAACTGGATGAGAAAGTTTACCAGGTAGCGGAAATCCCGATGGTATAACTGACACACACTATAATATTAAAAGCCTTCCTGCTTTCCAGGAAGGCTTTTCTATTTAAAATGGGAAAAGGCCAGAGGGGTTATGGCAAAAGAAGGTACGGCAAAATAATCGGGAAAAACAAAAAGGGCTGATTTTACTCAGCCCTTTACTTCAAATCGTTCTTTCACTAGGTGTAATTTTTCATTAGATTTCATCAGGACATGGTAGAGAACAACTGGTTTTCATAGAAATTGGAATAACCAAGTGATTCCAAATATTTTATAAAAGTTCTTTTATTTTAATTCGGTCTTTTTATTCATCGATGCTTTCCAAAAATAGGTCAGATTTTACCAAAATCTATAACACATAAGTGGGATTTTGTTAATGGCTTGTTAAAGATTTATACTGCAACAATAAGTCACCCGGATGCCGGGCCTGCCTCTTTTTTTCAAATCCGGTCAATAATTTTCCCTTTTGCGTAAGCCATTCCCGGGTATATCGTGGTAACTTTGCGGCGGAAGCAATACATACTCAATCCTTTAACCATTATGGCGGTGACAAGGCAAGGCGGCAGAAGTGCCTATAGCACTTTCGTTAATTAGGCCCGGGTATATTTTTAAGTCAAACTGATAAGAAACAGGTGTTCAACATTCAATGGAGCAAGCAGTTTTTCCGCCTGCACAGAATCACCGGGCTGGTAGCAGGCGCTATGCTGCTATTGGTAAGCCTTACCGGCAGTGTGCTGGTATTCAGCGATGAAATAGATCATGCAGTATATGCCCATGCCTATCATGTGCCACCGCAGGCTGTTCCCAGAACACTGCAGGAACAAATGAAAGATGCCCGCCAGGCACTTCCGGGAAATCCTTACCTGTTTTTTGTAAGACTTCCCCAGGTACCTGACGAAAGTACCGTGCTGAGAGCCGAATATTCAGCAGATCACAAAGTATACATCTTCCTGAACCCTTATACCGGCAAAATATTACAGCAATACTCCAATACAGGCCATTTTACGGGCTATGTAATGTATTTGCATTTCACCCTGCTGAGTGGTAAAACAGGGGCTATAATCGTCTTAATCACAGGAATAGGGCTATTCCTGTCGGTCCTCACCGGACTGTTTGTTTACAGGCATGCGCTGGGTAAGGTACTCACCTTCCGGCAGCCATTGGAGTGGCATAACCGCACCCGGCGCTGGCGCAACCTGCACCGCATCACCGGTGTATGGGCGCTGCTGTTTAACCTGCTCATCTCTTTTACCGGCTTTATGATGGAGCTGAAAGTAATTGACGCACGGAAAAACACCAAAGCAGGATATACTGCCATCCCTTTTTCCGGCGAATATGAACCCCTGCTCATCAAAGCTACTGCCACTATTCCCGGTTTCCAGGCCACAGGCCTCCGTCCTCCCAAAAAAGCAGGCGACCCGGTACGGATACTTGGTCATGCACATGAATCTGCCTTCTTCGGCGAATACGCCTCGTCGGTATTCATCGATGAAAACGGCGCCGTTAAAAAAAAGGTGGATTTCAGCAATGCTACCATCAGCGATAAATTCAACGCTTCCATCGCTCCCCTTCACTTCGGCAACTATGGCGGCATTATCCTGAAAATCATTTATTCTCTCTTTGCCTTAACCCCTGGTGTATTATCTGTATCAGGATTCCTGATCTGGTATCGCAGAAAGTTTATTATCAAAATACACGGAAACAGAAAATGATGGCTGTTGGCTGAAATAAAAAGGGTTCGCATAACAGCTATGCGAACCCTTTTTTATATTGTTGAAAAGCGGAAAGATTATTTCTTCAGATGCTCTTCAATTGCGGTATCATATGTTTTTTTCCAGGTACTTACATTGCCCCAGTCTTCTCCATTTACTTTAATGGATTCACCGGTTACAACACCCAGTTTTTCGTAGCGTACAGAGTTATCTGATGCATCTACCAAACCATGTAACAGTGCTTCGAACTTCTCTTTATCTGCAGGCTTAACGGTTACCACTACACGGCTCTGGCTTTCACCGAACAGGTAAGCATCTTTACGGAATTTGTTGTTGAGTGCCAGTTCAAAGCCCAGGCCAGATGGCATAGCGCTTTCCAGCAGCGTAACAAATAAACCGCCGTCGCTTACATCGTGTGCGGATTGGATCAGTTTCGCCTTGTTCAGTTTGGTGATGGCCTGTTGCAGGTGCAGTTCTTCATCGAGGTTGAAATGCGGCGCAGGGCTGTATTCTATACCGATGATTTTGTGCAGGTATTCAGAGCTGTTGATATCGTTGCGGCTGCGGCCTACCAGGTATACCAGGTCGCCTTCTTCCTTGAAGTTAAGGGTGATGCGCTGATCCAAAGTATCCAGGATACCCACCATACCAATGGTTGGGGTAGGATACACCGGACCGTCGGGAGACTGGTTATAGAAGCTCACGTTACCACCGGTAACAGGCGTATTGAATTTGCGGCAGGCTTCACCCATACCCTGTACTGCGTGTACAAACTGGTAGTACACTTCCGGATCGTAAGGATTACCGAAGTTGAGGCAGTTGGTGATAGCTACCGGTTCGCCACCGGAGCAAACGATGTTACGTGCAGCTTCTGCTACCGCAATCTGTCCGCCTTTGTGAGGATCGGCAAATACGTAACGGCCGTTACAGTCGGTAGTCATGGCCAGCGCTTTCTTTGTTGGTTTTACCAACACGATAGCGGCATCGCTTGGTGCGTTGGTGCTGGCGTTGGCGGTACCCACCATGCTATCGTACTGGTTATAGATCCAGCGTTTGGAAGCGATGTTTGGTAATGCCACCATTCTTTCTGCTACAAAACGAGGATGTTCTGTATCAGGGATATTCTGAATATCGAATGCTTTTACTTTAGCGAAATAGGCTGGTTCTGTGTAAGCGCGGTGATATTGGGGAGCGCCGCCGCCCAGTACCATACTTTCAGCAGGAACATCTGCTTCCAGTTCGCCGTTCATATAGAACTTCAGGTTTTTATCTTTGGTTACTTCACCGATCTGAACGCAGTGCAGGTCCCATTTCTCGAAGATATCCAGCACTGGTTTTTCTTCTCCTTTCTTCACTACTATCAGCATGCGTTCCTGGCTTTCGCTCAGCAGCATTTCCCATGCTTTCATATCTTTCTGGCGGGTAGGTACTTTATCTAACCAGATGTTCATACCATGTTCGCCTTTCGCGCTCATTTCTGCAGTGGAGCAGGTGATACCGGCAGCGCCCATATCCTGCATACCAATAATAGCATTGGTTTTGATGATTTCCAGGCAGGCTTCCAGCAGTTTCTTTTCCTGGAAAGGATCTCCTACCTGAACGGCCGGTAAATCTTCCACGCTGTCTTCTGTGATATTGGCGGAAGCGAAAGAAGCGCCCCCGATACCATCTTTACCGGTAGCGGAACCAACAATGAAAACAGGATTTCCTTCACCGTATGAAGTAGCGGAAACGGTTTGACCAACTTTTACGATACCTGCGCTGAACGCATTTACGAGTGGGTTGGTGCCGTAGCATTCTTCAAAATAAGTTTCACCGCCTACGGTAGGAACGCCGAAGCAGTTGCCATAGTGGCCTATACCGTGTACAATACCTTTTACCAGGTGTTGTGTTTTCTGATCATTAATATTACCGAAGCGAAGAGAGTTCAGTGCGGCAATGGGACGGGCGCCCATTGTAAAGATATCGCGGTGAATACCACCAACGCCGGTAGCTGCGCCCTGGAAGGGTTCGATAGCGGAAGGGTGGTTATGCGATTCTATTTTAAATACCACCGCGTAGCCATCACCTATATCTACCAGACCGGCATTTTCTTCTCCTGCTTTAACCAGGAGCCTGTCGCCTTCGCGGGGCAGAGACTTCAGCCAGACGATTGAGTTTTTGTAAGAGCAGTGTTCACTCCACATTACTGAGTACATACTTAACTCGGTAAAATTGGGGGTACGGCCTAAAATAGATTTAATTCGTTCAAACTCGTCAGCGGTAAGTCCTAGCTGTTCAGCAATTTCTACGGTGGTTTGCATGTATTTAAGTATAAAAAACGAGATATTTAAAAGAAGTCGCAAAAGTACATGATTTTCCTTCAAATGCCAAGAGTACCCTGTGGTGGCTTTTCTGCTGTTTTTTTGCAGCCCGCTATCATATTATTTATTTTTAAATTCATCAGATTCAAAGTCCATCCGCTCCAAATATTTAATGAAATGATAAAAAAACACCCCTTTTAAAGCCCTAAATGTAATTTTTCAATTAAAATGAACAATTTATTTGCATTTATAGCTATGGATGCGTTCTTTTGTATAAAATAATTTACAGCATGCAATCGTTACGTTTCAAAGCGCTGGAAGGATTAGCTGGCGTAGACTCCACTCTCACCGAACATGACGGTAAAATTACCGATGTATTTGGCAGCAATGTTTTCTCTGGTAAAGTTGTTCGGGAATATCTGAGCGATGAGGCTTATAAGAGCCTGATGAACTCTGTTAAAAATGGCACCAAGCTGGAACGTAAGATGTCCGAGCAGATCGCTTCAGGCATGAAAGCATGGGCGATGAAAAAAGGTGTGACTCACTACACACACTGGTTTCAGCCATTGACCGGCACTACCGCAGAAAAACATGATTCATTTTTCACTTTGAAAGGTGATGGCACTGCACTGGAAACCTTTGATGGTGATGCACTGGTACAACAGGAACCAGATGCTTCCAGTTTCCCTAACGGTGGTTTGAGAGCTACCTTCGAAGCCCGCGGCTACACTGCCTGGGATCCTTCCTCTCCTGCATTCATCCTTGAGCAGGGTTATGGTAAAACACTCTGCATACCTACTATCTTTGTTGCCTACACCGGCGAATCCCTGGATTACAAAGCACCACTGCTGAAAGCACTGGCTGCAATGGACAAAGCTGCAGTAGACGTATGTAACTATTTCGATAAGAACGTTACTAAAGTAACCGGTACCCTGGGTTGGGAACAGGAATACTTCCTGGTAGACGAAACTATGGCTAACGCCCGTCCTGATCTGATCATGACCGGTCGTACCGTTGTTGGTCACGCTCCTTCCAAAGGTCAGCAGCTGGAAGATCACTACTTCGGTGCTATCCCTGAGCGTGCTTACGCTTACATGCGTGATTTCGAAGTAGAATCCTACAAACTGGGTATTCCTTTAAGAACCCGTCATAATGAAGTTGCTCCTTCACAGTTCGAGTGCGCTCCTATATTTGAAGAAGTAAACATCGCAGTGGATCACAACTCCCTGCTGATGGATGTAATGAATAAAGTGGCAAAACGTCACAAACTGAAAGTGTTACTGCACGAGAAACCTTTTGCAGGCATTAACGGTTCCGGTAAACACAACAACTGGAGCATGTCCACCGATACCGGTGTAAACCTGCTGGCTCCCGGTAAAACACCGAAGACCAACCTGATGTTTCTCACTTTCTTTGTGAACACCATTAAAGCGGTGCATGACTATGCTGACCTGATGAGAGCTGCGATTGCTTCTCCAAGCAACGACTTCCGTCTGGGCGCTAACGAAGCACCTCCTGCTATCATTTCCGTATTTACCGGTAAATACCTGTTTGATGTACTGCAGGAAGTTAAAAACCGCGTAAACAACAAGTTCGACGAACAGGACGAAGCTATCCTGAAACTGGATCTGCACCGTCATATTCCTGAACTGTTGCTGGATAACACCGATCGTAACCGTACTTCTCCTTTTGCTTTCACCGGCAACAAGTTTGAATTCCGCGCGGTAGGTTCCTCTGCTAACTGTGCTTCTGCAATGACCGTTCTGAATACTATCATGGCTAAAACCCTGGTTGACTTCAAAGCGGAAGTAGATTCACTGATCGAAAAAGGCGAGAAAAAAGAGATTGCGATCATGCAAACTCTTCGTAAATATATTGTAGATTCGGAAAAAATACTGTTCGAAGGCGACGGATACAGCGAAGAATGGGAGAAAGAAGCTGAAAGAAGAGGTTTACCAAATGTAAAAACCACTCCTAAAGCTTTGGATGCAATGATCACTCCTAAAGCAACCAAACTTTATGCTGAAACCGGCGTTTACAACGAAAAAGAACTGCACGCACGCCACGAAATTCTGCTGGAAGATTATGTGAAGAAAGTGCAGATCGAAGCCCGCGTAATCGGCGATCTCGCTACCAACACCATCCTCCCGTCTGCTATCAGCTACCTGAACGACCTGGTAACTAATATCAACGGCCTGAAAGGAATTGGCCTGGGCGACGAATCAGTAAAAGCTCAAAAACAAATTGCTGCTAAAATAGCTGAACATATTAATGTTATTAGTGAAAATGTACAGGCTATGATCGAGGCGCGTAAGGTAACTAACAAGCTTACCGACAGCCGTCAGAAAGCGATTGACTACTGTGAAAAGATTAAGCCGTACTTTGATGTTATCCGCTACCACTCCGACAAACTGGAGTTCCTGGTGGACGACAAAAAATGGGCGCTGCCTAAATACAGAGAGCTGCTTTTCTTGCGATAAAACCGTAAGATTGTTTTGGTGTATGATTAGCCCCGGATTTTCATCCGGGGCTTTGTTTTTGAAATATCCCCCCGTGTCAGCTTAATAACATCCGGCAGCCGGATACAACTAATTCCTTATCTTCGCTGTACCAAAATTTTTTACATCCTTCCTACTTCCAGATACACCTCAATAGCGAGTTTTTCTTAATCCAAAAAGATCCCCAACATGAAAAAGTGTTACCATCCGGCACTTGGTGCCATCGCCTTGCTATTTACAATGCTGCTCAGCAATTGTGTAAAGCCCCCGATTATTATTCCCGGTCAGAAACATTACCAAGTTGCCCAATTAATGGGAGAGATCCCATTCCACGGGCCGGATACCATCCGGGTCAGCTACAACTCCAAACATTATCCCATCCAGATTGCCGGTCAACACATCAGTACCGGTTATCCCCAGTACTTATTTGGATATGACGACCAGTACAGGCTCAGGATTCTGATAGGCGCCTATTACGACGGTAATCCTGCCTACGAACTGGCGCACAAGTATGTATGTGACTCAAAGAAAAGAGTGATTTCGGACAGCACCTTTGAATTCGGCCACTACGACAGAAATACCCTCACACTGATTGATTTCCATCTTTTATTCTCGGTCAAAAAATATGTATATGATAATCAGGACAGAATTACCCAGGTAACAGAAGAACGCCTCCCTGGCACCTCTTATACCGAAATGCGTACCACTACATTCTTTTACAATTCGTCCGGCAACGCATATAAGATTAATTCTGTCATAAAATATTCTGACAACAGCATCTCCTCCTCTGATGTATTTCCAGTGTACGACAATAAAGTAAACCCTCATCAGCTGCATCCGGTTTGGCAACTGATAGATATTGATTACAGCAGAAACAATGCGTTTATAGCTGATTCATACAATAATTACGGACTGCCGGTACATATTAGTACAGGAGCTAAACTCAGTGAAATTATGTTCCTGTTAAATTCTTTCAGTAGTCTTGAAATCGCTTATGAATATAAGTAAGCCATACTTTCTGCGGATGTAAAAAGCATAAAAAAAGTCCTCCTGATCAGGAGGACTTTTCAAAATAATATATCCGTTACCGTTATACCAGCTTAAACGTTTCTGTAAACTTCGTGGTAAAGTTACCTTTACGGAAGTTTTCATCGCGCATCAGTTGCTGGTGGAAAGGAATCGTTGTTTTTACCCCTTCAATCACAAACTCACTGAGGGCGCGTTCCATTGTGTTGATCGCTTCCTCACGGGTTTGCGCCATGGTGATAATTTTCGCCACCATAGAATCATAGTACGGCGGAATTACATAACCGGCATAGATGTGTGAATCCACTCTCACACCATGACCACCGGGAATATGCAGGGTTGTAATTTTACCCGGAGACGGACGGAAATCGTTGTAAGGATCTTCCGCATTGATACGGCACTCGATGGCGTGCATCTGTGGCGTGTAATTTTTTCCGGAGATAGGAATACCTGCAGCAATCTTGATCTGCTCTTTTACCAGGTCGAAGTTGATCACTTCTTCTGTAACCCCGTGTTCTACCTGGATACGTGTGTTCATTTCCATGAAGTAGAAATTGCGGTGCTTGTCTACCAGGAATTCAATGGTACCTACGCTTTCATAATTAATAGCGCTGGCGGCCCTGATAGCAGCATCTCCCATTTTCTCACGCAGTTCAGGCGTCATGAACGGAGAAGGTGATTCTTCTACCAGCTTCTGGTGACGACGCTGGATAGAGCAATCCCTTTCGCTGAGGTGACATACTTTACCGTATTGATCGCCCGCTACCTGGATTTCAATATGACGGGGTTCTTCCACGAATTTCTCCATGTAGATACCATCATTGCTGAAGGATGCACGGGCTTCATTTTTAGCCATGTTGTAGGCTGTTTCCAGCTCACTTTCTTCCCATACCACACGCATACCTTTACCACCGCCACCGGCAGTAGCTTTGATGATTACCGGAAGGCCCATGCTTTTAGCGATGGCTTTCGCCTCTTCCACGCTCTGGAGCAAACCTTCAGAACCTGGAATAACCGGTACACCGGCAGCAATCATGGTTTCTTTGGCAGTCATCTTATCTCCCATTCTGCGGATCATTTCCGGAGTGGGGCCGATAAACTTAATACCGTGTTCACCACAGATTTCAGCGAAGCGGGCATTTTCTGCCAGGAAGCCATATCCGGGGTGGATCGCATCTGCATTGGTGATTTCTGCAGCTGCCATCAGGTGAGGGATGTTCAGATAAGACTCTGAGCTTTGTGGCTTGCCTATGCATACTGCTTCATCGGCAAATTTCACATGCAGACTGTCTTTATCCGCTGTTGAATAAACTGCCACCGTCTTAATACCCATTTCCTTACAGGTACGGATAATCCGAAGGGCAATTTCACCACGGTTGGCAATCAATATTTTTTTGAACATTGTTTTCCTTATAAGTTAATAATAGCTGTTAGCTTTTAGCTGTTAGCCTTTAGCGATCAGCGCACTACCATTGGTAAGTCTGAAAACTAAAGGCTAACGGGTAAAGGCTATTATTATGGTTCAACTAAAAATAAAGGTTGATCATATTCTACCGGAGAAGCGTCATCTACCAGTACTTTCACGATTTTCCCACTTACTTCACTCTCTATTTCGTTGAATAACTTCATTGCTTCGATGATGCATACCACTTTACCGGAAGTTACTTCGTCACCAACATTTACGAATGGTGCTTTATCCGGACCGGCGCTGCGGTAGAAGGTACCAATCATGGGAGATTTGATGGTTACCAGGTTATCTGCTTTGGCAGGTGCAGCAGGTGCAGCGGCTGGTGCTGCGGTGGCCGGAGCTGCTGCAGGAGTTACAGCGGCTACTGCCTGTACGGGTGCCATAGTTGCAGGAACAGTGATTACCTGCTGAACTTCATTATCCTTCTGCTTTATTGTAATCTTAAACTTGTCCTGTTCAATGCTCAGTTCACTGATATTTGATTTGTTGATCATTTTTACCAGTTCCTGAATCTGTTTAAAGTCCATGTAGACAGTTTTTGGTTTAGAAATATATAGAATATGACAAATACTATTTCACGCATTCAGGAACTTTGTTTCAGAAAGATATCTCTCAGAAACAAAATTCCTTTTCTCCGAAAACCAGTATTTCAGAAATGCTTATGCTTTTACTCTTTCGATGTATTCACCATTTTTGGTGTTCACACGGATCAGTTCTCCTTCGTCTACAAACAGTGGAACCATAACAGTGGCGCCGGTTTCAACAGTAGCTGGCTTCAGGGTACGGGTAGCCGTATCACCTTTCACTCCGGGTTCAGAATAAGTTACCAGTACTACAATTTTATCAGGTAATTCAACAGCCATGTACTGATCGGTTTCTGTATTGATCTGTACACTTACTTCCTGTCCTTCTTTCAGGAACTGAGGTGCATCGATAGCTGTTTCCGGCATAGCGATCTGCTCAAATGTTTCATTGTCCATGAAGTTGTAGCCGGTATCATCTTTATATAAATACTGAAAAGGTTTCTTCTCAATACGGATCGGAAAGATAGTATCACCTGAGTTCCAGGTGTGCTCAATGGAACGGCTATTGTCAACGCCCTTCAATTTAGCCCAAACCTTTGCGGCTGCACGGGCGGTTTTGTTCTGACCAAACTCTACAACAGAATACAAGCTGTTGTCCAGCTTGATAATTAATCCTGTTCTGATATCTGCGGTGGTAGCCATAAATAGGTTACTGATTTTAAGTTAAAAATTTATACGGATTGCAAAAGTAAAAATTTTCGCATATGAACAAGCAACTAATTCCCAAAATTAGAGAGATTAGTCCCTTTTCGGCTCAATTTTCGGCTTTTTTATTCAAATAATGACATTTATCCGGTAATTTTAAACTCAAATCAAGAAACTTTTATAAGTATGCGCTACGTGTTTTTCGTTATTTTAAGCTGTTTACCCGTGTTTTTGATGGCCCAAACGCCTGCTAATTCCAGCACCAAAGCACCTTATTTACAATACCCGATTATACCCGCCTTTCCGCTAAGCCTTGTTGATGGCCACACTATTACCAAAAATGACCTGAAGAAAAATGAGAAAACCATGCTCTTTGTATTCAGTGTAGATTGTGACCACTGCAAACACCTCACCGAGGAAATGTTGAAAAATATAGACAAGTTCAAAAAAACACAGATTGTGATGGTCACTCCCTTCAGAGTGGAACAAATGAAGGAATATTACGACCATTATAAAATCCAGAACTATCCCAACATCATCATGGCCAGTGAACCTTCCCGGCAGATCATGTACTTTTATGACCTCCATTATTTCCCTGGCTTGTATATATATAATAAGAAACAACAGTTTGTAAAAGGTTTTGAGGGAACAGTAAAGCTCGATTCGTTGCTACTTTACCTCAACAAATAATGCTTTGTGAAAATGTAGCCGCCAGCGGATTATTGTAAGGCCGAATCATTACATTTGTTTAATCACATTCATTCTTCACTTTTAAAGCTAAAGACAAAATGAAAGTTACAGTAGTAGGAGCCGGGAATGTAGGCGCAACGTGTGCCAATGTACTGGCCCACAAAGATTTTCTGCAGGAGGTGGTTTTATTGGATATTAAAGAAGGAACGGCTGAAGGTAAGGCGCTGGACACATGGCAGCAGGCTCCCATTGATTATTACAGCACCAAAATTACAGGGGTAACCAACGATTACACCAAAACCGCGAACAGCGATGTAGTGGTAATCACTTCCGGGCTTCCCCGTAAACCAGGTATGAGCAGGGATGACCTGATTTCTACCAATGCCAATATTGTGAAATCGGTTACCGAAAATATTACAAAACATTCTCCGGATGCCATCATTATTATTGTAAGCAACCCGCTGGATGTAATGACCTATTGCAGCTACCTCACCGCAAAGAAAGACAGCAGCAAGGTATTTGGCATGGCAGGCATCCTGGATACTGCCCGTTACCGCGCTTTCCTGGCCGATGAAATAGGCTGCTCACCAAAAGACATCCAGGCGATCCTGATGGGTGGTCATGGCGATACAATGGTTCCTTTGCCACGTTATACCACTGTTGGCGGTATTCCCGTAACAGAACTGGTATCCAACGAAAAACTGGAAGCTATTATCCAGCGCACAAAAGTAGGTGGCGGTGAAATCGTAAACCTCCTCGGTACTTCTGCATGGTATGCTCCCGGCGCCGCAGCTGCACAGATGGTGGAAGCCATTGTAAAAGATGAAAAACGCATTTTCCCCGTTTGCGCATGGCTTACCGGCCAGTACGGACTGAAAGATATTTACCTGGGCGTACCCGTAGTATTGGGCAAAAAAGGAATCGAGAAAATCATCGAACTACAACTCAATCCTGCCGAAAAAGAATTACTGAATACCTCTGCACAACATGTAAAAGAAGTGATGGACGTATTGGATAAAATGCAATCCGCTACTGCCTGATCAGAATTCCACTGACTTTATTCTTTTAAAAAGATGTGGGGAGAAGAAAGCAATACGTCGCTTTCTTCTCCCCACATCTTTTTAAAATCTCTCCTGCTGAATATAAATCCGCATTTATTCGTAATTTTACCCCGATCCTGAAGTCGGCTAAAGCAGTCTAAATGAAGCAGTTCTAAATAGTTTCATAAAATTTGGTTTAACTCTGAATATATGTCTAACCTGGAAAAACTGATTACGCAAAAAACATTTGAAAACGAAAATCAACGAGGTCTGATAAGCCTGATTTTCATCGGGAACTGGATAACGTCCCGTCATCAGCAATTTTTTAAACGCTATGGTATCACCATGCAGCAGTTTAATATCCTGCGGATTCTTCGGGGGCAACATCCCCAGGCTGCCAGCATCAACATCTTAAAGGAAAGAATGCTCGATAAAATGAGCGACGTATCCCGCCTGGTAGAAAGGCTCCGCAAAGCAGACCTGGTGGAACGTAAGAACAGTGAAATGGACAGGCGCGCAGTAGATGTCCGTATCAACGACAAGGGCCTGCAGCTGCTGAAGTTAATCGATAACGAAATCAGGCAACTGGATAACACCCTCCAGTCGTTAAACGAGAAAGAAGTTATCCAGCTGAATAAATTACTGGATAAAATGCTGGACAGCTATCATTAATTAAATCTCTTCCAGGTAGTTAAGATCTTTGCCAAACGTTTCTTCCACCTTCCAGGCTGTAATCAACGCAACGCCAATACAAACCACCGCCACAATAGCCCCGCTTTGAAGGAAAGTAAAATATTTCTGTACTTGTATAAATAAGATAGAGATCAACGGTAGCATTCCCCTTGCAAAGTTAGGAACAGTAGTAGCCACGGTAGCCCGCAGATTGGTACCAAAGCTTTCGGCTGCAATCGTCACAAAAATTGCCCAGAACCCCACGCTGAAGCCGAGTATACAACATACGGTATAAAACACCCATGTTTCCACACCATGCAGGTTTAAATATACTGCTACCATTATCCCGGTTAAAGCGAGGAATAACAGCATCACCTTCCGGCGGCTTCTCCATAACTGGCTGATTAAACCGGAGGCGAAATCGCCCACTACCAGCCCGGCGTAACAAAACGCTATCGCGTCGCCAGGACTGATGGCGCCTTTTACGTTCATCATAGTGGCAAACTTGTTGGAGAAAGCAATGAGGATGCCCACCACAAACCAGGTAGGAGTACCCAGCAACATACATTTCAGGTATTTGATAAACCGTTCGCGGTTGGTGAACAATGCCATAAAACTTCCCCTGGAAGCGGCAGACGACTTTACTGCATTAAACAAATGCGATTCCATAACGCTTACCCGCAGCACCAGCAATGCCAGCCCCAGACCGCCTCCTATGAAATAACAGATGCGCCAGTCGCCCACCAGTTTGGCAATGAGGTTGGCTGCCACTGCGCCGGAAACCCCTACAGTAGCTACAATCATGGTACCATAGCCCCGCTTCTCTTTCGGCAGTATTTCCGACACCAGCGTGATGCCTGCGCCCAGCTCTCCTGCCAGCCCGAAGCCGGCCACAAAGCGCCACAACACGTATCCGTTGATGCCCTGCACAAAACCATTGGCAATATTGGCAACAGAATAAATGAGGATAGAACCGAACAATACGCTCAGCCTTCCTTTTTTATCTCCGATAATACCCCAGAAAATACCCCCGATGAGTAATCCCACCATCTGGATATTAATCAGCAGCAGACCGGCGCCGGCATCAATTTCACTATCGGGTAATCCCAGTGATTTCAAACTCGGAACCCTTACAATTGTAAATAGCAGGAGATCGTAAATATCCACGAAATAGCCCAGCGATGCCACTATAACGGCAATATTGAAAATGGAGACGGGACGGTTGTCGGCTTTCATCTTTTAATTTGGTTGACGATAATAACGGGAATAAAAAAAAGGGCCTCATTTAAAGGCCCTTTTAAAGATATAAAAAATTATAATGGAGAATCAGTTTTTTCTGTTTCAGCAGGTGTGTGTGCATGCTGCGGTTTTGCTTTACCAAATATTACTTTAATAAGTACCGGTAAGGTAGTGATCACTACTATTACCAGGATGATCAGTTCCAGGTGATTTTTCAGATTAGGAAAAGCTCTATCCAGGTAGTGGCCCGCCAGCATCATGGAAAATACCCATGCAAAGGAGCCGATAATATTAAAGAACATAAATTTCTTACCGTCCATGCCAACCATACCCGCCACTATAGGCGCAAAAGTACGGATGATAGGCAGGAAGCGGGCAAAGAAGATAGCGCCGCCGCCATACTTCACAAAAAACTCATGGGCCTGGTGCAGGTGTTTCTTTCTGAAAAAGAAAGTATCCTTCTTCTTAAATAAAATAGGTCCGGATTTTTTACCAAACCAGAAGCCAACCATATTTCCGAGCACACCGGCGGTGGCAATCAGGAACATAATCACCACAAATGGAAGATCAAAGAAGCTGCGGCAAAGGTCTTCGCTGTAGATACCCGCTACAAAGAGCAGGGAATCCCCCGGCAAGAAGAATCCAATGAAAAGACCTGTTTCTGCAAATATAATTGCCAGTAACAGGTAAAGGCCACCATGTTCAATAATCCACGAGGGATTAATGAGGTGTTTAAAAAACTCAATAATCTGGTCCATGCTAAATACGCTATTTCTATTTCTGAAGTGGTAAAATAATCAATAAACTGTTACGCATTTGTTAAGTTAGGCTTTGGCAATATCTTCTGTTGGCGGCGTAAGCTTGTTTTCCCATTTGGAAACCACGGCAGTAGCCATTGCATTTCCGATAACATTTGTGGCAGAACGGCCCATGTCCAGCAGGTGATCCACCCCCAGCAGTAATATCAGGCCGGCTTCAGGGATCTTGAACATCGACAGTGTGCCGGCAATTACCACCAGGGAAGCGCGGGGTACGCCCGCAATACCTTTACTGGTAATCATTAATACCAGCAACATAGTAATCTGCTGGTCGATGCTCAGGTGCATACCATATGCCTGGGCAATAAATAAGCTGGCAAAGGTCATGTACATCATAGATCCATCCAGGTTAAAGGAGTAGCCCAGGGGTAATACAAAGCTGACAATGCGGCTGTCGCAGCCAAATTTTTCCAGCTCTTCCATTGTGCGTGGATAGGCCGCTTCACTGCTGGCTGTGCCAAAAGCCAGTAACAGCGGGGCTTTGATCATTCCCAGGAGTTTGAATACCTGTTTGCCCAGGATCAGTCCACCCACCAGGGAAATAACCACCCACAAACACAGGAGTCCGAAATAAAACTGTAAAATAAACTTACCATAGGTTACCAGTACAACAGGGCCTTTCAGGGCGATGATACCGGCCATAGCGCCAAATACTGCGAACGGGGCGAAGTTCATTACAAAACCGGTTACTTTCAGCATGATGTGGGCAACACTGTCCAGCAGCTTTACCACCGGGTTGGCTTTTTCACCTATGGCTGCCGCTGCTACGCCAAAGAAAATGGCAAATACCACGATCTGTAGTATTTCATTATGCGCCATTGCATCTACTACGCTGTCCGGTACTACGTGACGGAAAAATCCTTTCAGGGTCATATCCGCCTTGGCAATGCCGGAAGAGGCATGTTCATCAGGCAGGGGCAACGCCAGTGATAATCCTGGTTTGAGCAGGTTAACCAATACCAGGCCGAGAAACAATGATACAAAGGTTGCACTGATAAACCACAGCATCGTTTTTCCGCCGATACGGCCAACGGCTTTTATGTCGCCCAGCTTGGCCACTCCCACCACGAGGGTGGAGAATACCAGCGGGGCAATGATCATTTTAACAAGACGGAGGAAGATATCTGTAAGAATGGAGATATTATCAGCGAAGATCTGCGGTGTGTCTTTGGCTCCTGTTGTAACAGGAGCATTACCATAGGTAAGGAAAACACCGTAACCTGTGCCTATTCCGATTACCATAGCAATGAATATATATAAAGTAAGCAGATTCGATGATTTCTTCATGCGTAGCCAGAATTTATCTTGTATAATTAAAAGTTGTAACCGGAAAATTTCCCAAAAATAAGGTTAAGCAGCTAAACATGCGCTTTAGCAGGTAAAATAAAACTATCTGTTTTTGATTTTAGATATTATATTTGGCGATCAACAGAATACAACAACAACTAAACTACCTTAAAACATCAACCACAATACGACTGCGTATGAGCAAACTCTTTGCTAAAAAACAACTGTCTGTTTTATTGGCCGAAGCTGGAGAATCTGAAAAGGGTCTGAAAAGGACGCTTGGTGCAGGTTCTCTTATAGCATTAGGTATTGGCGCTATTATTGGCGCCGGCCTCTTTGTAAGAACAGCTGCAGCTGCCGGTCAACATGCCGGACCTGCTGTCACCATTTCCTTCATTATTGCTGCTATAGGTTGTGCGCTGGCTGGTTTATGCTACGCAGAATTTGCTTCCATGATTCCTATTGCCGGAAGCGCCTATACTTATTCCTATGCTACACTGGGAGAATTTATTGCCTGGATCATTGGTTGGGACCTTGTGCTGGAATATGCGCTGGGAGCGGCTACCGTAGCTATTGGCTGGTCGCAGTATCTCAACAAGCTGCTTACCAATGTCTTTCACGTCACGATACCGTACCAGTGGTGTCACAGTCCTTTTGAAACGTCCGATGCCGGTGTACAGGGTATCATGAACGTTCCATCCCTGTTCATCCTGCTGGCGCTCACGATGCTGCTGATCAGGGGAACACAGGGTTCTGCCATCGTGAATAACATCATCGTTATCACCAAAGTAGCCATCGTACTGTTATTCATCTTCCTGGGATGGAAATTTATCAACCCTGCTAACCATACGCCTTTTACCATTCCTGCAGATGCCGGTACAGTAAAAATGCACAATGGTCAGATCGTGGATTATTCCAACTTCTGGAATCATGGCTGGGCCGGGGTGCTCAGGGGGGCCGGGGTAGTATTCTTTGCTTTCATTGGTTTTGATGCGGTATCTACTGCTGCACAGGAAACCAAGAATCCTAAAAAGAATATGCCGATTGGTATCCTCGTGTCACTGGCAGTTTGTACCTTATTGTATATCCTGTTTTCTTTTGTGCTTACGGGTATCGCGCCTTTCACCGACTTCCTGAAAGCAGGTGGTGAAGCGTCTGTAGCTTACGCTATTGATACTTATATGCCTGGTTACTCCTGGTTGTCTACTTTCATCACCGTGGCTATCCTGGCGGGGTTCTCCTCCGTTATCCTGGTGATGTTGCTGGGTCAGACAAGGGTATTTTACTCTATGAGTAACGATGGACTGGTACCTGCTGTTTTTGCCAAACTGCATCCTAAATACCGTACTCCTTACCGTTCACAGTGGATGTTCTTCGTTTTCGTATCCCTGTTTGCTGCGTTCATTCCGGACAATGTGGTGGGTGATATGACCAGTATAGGTACCCTGTTTGCCTTTGTGCTGGTGTGTATTGGTATTATTGTAATGCGTAAAACCAACCCGGAAATACCGCGCGCCTTTAAAACACCGTGGGTGCCGTTTGTTCCTTTGCTGGGAGCGGCTTTCTGCCTTACCATGATCATTAGCCTCGGTATAGAAAACTGGGCGCGTTTGTTTGTATGGCTGGGGATTGGCTTTGTTGTTTACTTCGGCTATAGTGTAAAACACAGTAAGGCCCGTAAATTATTGAAATAGTTTAGGAAGATTAATACTTCCGGATATCATATGAAGCGGAGAACAGAACAAAGGGGTTTACCCTTGTTTTGTTCTCCGCTTTAGTTAAAATCAGGGGAATCCGCTATTCTGGTACCTGAAAATCCTTATTTTTGCGTTCTGTTTTTAAAAGTCATAATAAATATATCCACTCCAATGGGAAGAATATTTGAAGTAAGAAAATCGACCATGTTTGCCCGCTGGGATAAGATGGCGAAAGCATTTTCAAGAATAGGTAAGGAAATAGCCATCGCCGTGAAGGCGTCTGGTCCTGATCCGGATAACAACCCCGCACTCCGCCGCTGCATTCTCAATGCCAAGAGTGTTAACATGCCTAAAGACCGTGTAGACGCAGCTATCAAGCGTGCTATGGGTAAAGACAAAACTGATTATGAAGAAGTTGTGTATGAAGGCTATGCTCCTCATGGTGTGGCAGTGATCATTGACACCGCTACCGATAATACTACCCGTACTGTAGCCAATCTGCGTATGCACTTCACCAAAGGTGGTGGCAGCTTGGGTAACAGCGGATCTGTTGGATTTTTATTTAACCGTGTAGGTGAATTCAAAATAAAGAATGCCGGCCAGGATCTGGAAGAACTGGAACTGGAACTGATTGATTTTGGTTTGGAAGAAGTGGGAGAAGATAGTGAAGGCAACATCATTATCCGTGCTGCATTTACCGAATTTGGCAACATGGCTAAAGCGCTGGAAGAAAAAGGACTGGAAGTGATCAGCTCTGAGCTGAAGCGTATCCCAACCACCACTGTTGAACTGAATGATGAGCAGGCAAAAGAAGTACTGGAACTGGTGGATCGTTTGGAGCAGGATGAAGATGTACAGCAGGTTTTCTACAATCTGAAATAGGATATTACTCCATATAAAAAAGGAAACGTCCGCCATTACGGCGGACGTTTTCCATTGGATACGGTTAACTTTCTAAAACCAAAAAACAGCTAAACTTTAGCGATGGTGTGTGTGCGTCCCAGGTCATCTGCGATGAACATGAGTCCCTTGCCGTGGTAGGTTTCAAGTCTTACGGCAGGGTCTTGCGCAATGTGTTTACGAAGACGGGTCAGATAAACGTCCATCACACGTGAAGCGAAAAAATCTTCCTGTCCCCAGATAACGGACAGGATATCATCTTTCTTCAGTTTTTTATTAGAATTCTCGCATAGAAAGCGAAGCAACTCCGCTTCTTTTGGGGCCATACGAACATGGGAGTCGGCATTTTTGTGCCGGATATGATATTGTGAATAATCGAAGATCAGGTTACTGATGGTGTATACTACGCGGCGCTCACTTTTCAGTAGCCGGCTGCGTTTCAGGTATACTTCCACACGGCAGATCATTTCCTGCATATTGAAGGGCTTGGTGATATAGTCATCCGCGCCGGCTTCAAATCCCTGCAGCCTGTCCTGTTCCATATAACGGGACGAAGTAAAAATGATGGGGATGTTTTCATCCATCGACCGGATGTCTCCTGCAAGGGCAAACCCGTCTTTTTTAGGCATTACCACATCCAGTATGCACAGGTCAAATACATGTTTCTGGAATTTTTCCCAACCTTCCTGGCCGTTCTCGCAGAAGTTTACGTTGTAACCGGCGCGCTCCAGGTGTCTTTTTACCACTTTGGCAAAAAATACATCGTCCTCTACCAAAAGAATGCTTGATTGCATGTAACGTTGGTTTTAAGCGAAATAAATAGATTTTAGTTGCAGACGTACCTTTAAATAAGTGTAGTAGGTACCTTTATCCAAAAATAAATAACATAATCATAACCCCGGTCATCCATCCTATTCACTTCTGAAGGCATCATTCATTTCAACCATTCAGTTACGCGGTATACCCCAAAGACTACTATTTTCTGTTTTGCACTTCTACTTACTATAACCTGTTTATTCGCTTAACGGGTAATCCTAATTGATAATATTTTTAGGATTTCCTTCCAGGAAGGCTTTTACGTTTTCCACTGATGTATGCATCAACCGTTTCCGGGCGGCTTGGGTAGCCCAGGCAATATGTGGTGTAATAATGGTATTAGGTGCGGTGATCAAAGGATTTCCTGCCGGTGGCGGCTCTGTGGATAATACATCCAGCGCAGCGCCGGCAATAATTCCATTTTCCAGAGCCTCCGCCAGATCAGCCTCCCGGATCAACGGACCGCGACTGGTATTTACCAGGAAGGCATTTTTTTTCATCGTGGCCAGCAGGGCGGCGTTCACAAACTCTTTATTGGCCGGATTCAGCGGGCAATGCAACGATATAATATCTGCCTCCCGGAAGCAGGTAGCCAGGTCCACAAAAGTAACGCCGGGCATGGCGTCCCTGTCGGGGTGTTTATGATGGGCTATCACTTTCATCCCAAACGCCAGGGCAATACGGGCCACCGCCTGTCCTATCTGCCCCAGTCCAACTATACCCAGCGTGTTGCCCGCCAGTTCTGTGAGCGGCGTTTTCCAATAACTGAAATCAATACTGCTGCTCCACTCCCCTGCCCGCACACTTGCAGCATGCAAACCTGTATGATGGCATAATTCAAGGATCAGCGCAAAAGTCAGCTGCGCAACAGAGGTAGTGCTGTATGCCGGTACATTCGTTACCGGAATATGACGGCTTCTTGCTGCCTGTATATCCACTATATTAAACCCTGTAGCCGTTACGCCTATATATTCCAGTTGTGGCAACTGCTGAATAGTTTCCCCGCTTACGATAGCCTTGTTGGTTAAGATGATATGTGCATCCTTTGATCTGGCGGCTACTTCCTTTTCGGGTGTACGATCGTATAACGTTACGTTGCCCAATGCCTGTAACCCGCTCCAGTCGAGGTCGCCGGGGTTTAGTGTATGCCCGTCGAGTACTACAATATTTTTCATGGTCTTCGTTTTATCAAACAAGATACATCATACATGAAATAATCATTAACTCCATTTCCATCTCTTTCTGCATCCAAAAAATCATCTCACCTTTGCTGCGCCATAATAGCAAAATACCTCTAAGCCTGCAAACTGCTTAATTTAAGAAGCCACCATATCAGCAGATAAATGCTGTTATGGTGGCTTCGCCAATTAAAAGAAAAGCCGGCTCCTGTTAAGGTAACCGGCTTTAGTATGATTTGAAAGTGCAGCTATTCCTGCATCATCTCCATAATTACTTTTACTACATCTTCTGTATTGGGCTTGGAGAAATAATCCCCGTCGGAGCCATAAGCCGGGCGATGGGCCTGCGCACTCATTGTGCGGGGCGATACGTCCAGCCAGCGGTAGCCGCCTTGTTTTTCAATTACCTGCTGGAACATGTAAGCAGTTCCGCCACCAGGCACATCTTCATCTATAAAGAGGATGCGGTTGGTTTTCTGTAATGACTCCACAATACTATGATGGATGTCGAATGGCAGTAAAGTCTGCACATCGATCAGCTCACAGGAGATTCCTGTTTCCGCCAGTGTCACCATTGCTTCTTCCACAATACGCGTCATAGAACCATAGGTAACAATGGTTACATCTGTTCCTTCATGCAGTATTTCCGGTATGCCCAATGGTACGGTGTAGGTTTCCAGGTTGGCCGGTAATTTTTCTTTCAGACGGTAACCATTTAAAGATTCTATCACCAGGGCCGGTTCGTTGGCCTGTAACAATGTGTTATACATTCCTGCTGCCTGAACCATGTTACGTGGCACACACACGTGCATGCCGCGCAGGGAATTGATGATCATGCCCATTGGGGAGCCGCTGTGCCAGATGCCTTCCAGGCGATGGCCGCGGGTACGTACTATCAGCGGGCAGTGCATAATTCCTTTGGTGCGGTATTGCAGGGAAGCCACGTCATCGCTGAGTGGCTGCAGGCCGTACAGGAGGTAGTCGAGATACTGGATTTCAGCAATGGGGCGCAGGCCGCGCAATGCCAGTCCTATTCCCTGTCCCATGATGGTCAGTTCACGGATACCGGTATCGGCTATACGTACTTTACCATGTTTCTGTTGCAGTCCGGCAAAGCCCTGGTTCACGTCGCCAATCTTCCCTACATCTTCCCCGAAAGCAAATACGCGGTCGTTGTTGGTAAACAGCTGATCAAAATATTTATTCAGTATTTCGTAGCCGTTTACGGTGATACTGTCTGCTTCGTATGCGGCCGGTACTACCGGTACATTCAGGGCAGAGTTCACACCAGTGGCGTGGAGCAGTGTATTATACACTTCCTTTTCGCCGGCCAGGTAAGTATCATAATATTGCTGCAATGCCTGTATGGCGGCATCTGATTTCAGGTGCCGGTGTTTCAGGAGGATCATGGCGCTGGCCTTCAGGATATCGCGGCGGAGCGGCTCGCGGTTATTCTGCAGGTCGCGGATGAACGTGTTGATCATGTTTGCATCGGCGCCTTCAATAGCGGCTACCGGTGCTGCCAGGGCAGTAAACGACTGCACCTGTTCTTTGATTGGTGTGATATATTTTTCCCAGGCAGCTTTGCGGGCGTTCTGTGCTTTTACTTTTGCTTCTGCTTCAACAGCGCGCAGGGTTTCCTCTTCGCATAAAGCATTTTCGATAATCCAGGAACGCATCTTCACATTGCAGTCGAATTCCCGTTCCCAGGAAAGACGTTCCTTGCTTTTGTACCGTTCGTGTGAACCACTGGTAGAGTGGCCCTGGGGCTGGGTGATTTCTTCCACATGAAACAGTGCAGGGATGTGCGTTTCGCGGATCTTGCGGATAGCCGCTTCAAACACTTCGCACATGCCGGCATAATCCCAGCCTTTTACATTATATATATCAAATCCGTTGGATTCTTCCGTTTTCCGGAAGCCTTCCAGTGCGGCGCTGATTGAGCCTTTGGTAGTTTGATATTTGCGGGGTACGGAAATACCGTAACCATCGTCCCATACAAATACGGCGAGTGGCACCTGTAAAACACCGGCGGCATTCATGGTTTCCCAGAAATGGCCTTCCGACGTAGAGGCGTCACCGATAGTAGCGAAACAGATTTCGTTACCGTTGTTGGAAAGATTTTTATATGAATGCAAGGCTTCTACCTCACGAAACATTTTAGAGGCATAGGCAAGGCCCAGTGCGCGGGGCATTTGCCCGGCTGTAGGCGCCATGTCGGCAGCAGAGTTTTTCATCTGCGTCAGATTGAGCCAGTTGCCATCCTGATCAAGATTCGGGGTGGCATAATGGGAGTTCATCTGCCGGCCGCCTGAAAAAGGGTCATTTTCCAGGTCGGGATCTGCATATAACTGCGAAAAGAATTGTTCGGGAGTGGCGATACCAGTGGCAAATGCAACAGTTTGGTCGCGGTAATAACCGGAACGGAAGTCCCCTGGCTGAAAGTATTTTGACATTGCTATCTGCGCCACTTCTTTTCCATCTCCAAAAATGCCAAACTTTGCCTTACCTGTAAGCACTTCCTTACGGGCCAGCAGACTAACTTCCCTGCTTTCGCAGGCCAACCTGTAATCATTAAGCACCTCCTTACGGAACTCTTCGAATGATAACCGGCTTTCTAAATTCATAGCTAGTTCGTTATTTTCTATCATGCCTCATGGTTAAAGTACAAAAGTAAGGTTAATTATACAGTTGAAAAATGCTGTGAATCTTTCATTTAAAATAATCTGATTTTTTTTAATAAGATTTTAATAAATTGTAAGGTTTATAATGCTTTTTGGCTGTAAATTTGTTCTAACCAAGAAAGATATCAATATTTTTTAACCGGTCGCTTTAAAACCATCATATGAAAATGAAAAAATTTATCTTATCCCTGTTTGCGAGCATGCTGCTGACTACAGCGCTGTGGGCCCAGACCGCTCCAGCACAGAATCCGGCAGATACAAAAGTAAAATTTGCCAAAGAAACTGTTGATTTTGGTAAAACTGAATTAAACAAGCCAGTTACTGTTGATTTTGAATTTACTAACATTTCCAAAGAACCGGTGTTGATTGAAGCTGCCCGTGCAAGTTGCGGCTGCACTACCCCTAAATGGACGCAGGAACCTATTTTACCTGGTAAAAAAGGTAAAGTAACCGCGAGCTACAGCGCAAACGGTTTAGGTCAGCAGAATAAAACCATCTGGGTAAAGTTCAGAGGCGTGGATCAGGACAAGGAACTGCACTTAACAGGTACAGTTGGTTCCAACAACAAGTAACTACCACACTTTAAAACATACTAAGACCTTACAGCACATGCTGTAAGGTTTTTTTGTTGCCCATCCTATCCCCTATCTTTGCAATGCAAAAGTCAAAACAATTTTATGCCTACCATTAGCCAGAGAGGTGAGCAAATGCCATCTTCTCCCATCAGAAAGCTTGTGCCATTCGCCGAAGCAGCCAAGAAAAAAGGGGTGAAAGTATACCACCTGAACATCGGGCAACCGGACATCGAAACACCAAAACCTGTACTGGATGCGGTACGCCATTCAGAATTCAAGATCCTCGAGTACAGCCACAGCGCAGGTTTTGAAAGTTACCGCCGTAAACTGGTCACTTATTACGACCGGTTCAACATTGCAGTGAACCACAACCAGATCATTGTTACCACCGGTGGTTCAGAAGCTATCATATTTGCCTTCATGGCCTGCCTGGATCCGGGAGATGAAGTGATTGTTCCGGAACCTTTTTATGCCAACTACAATGGTTTTGCCGTAGAAGCGGAAATAAAGATCAAAACCATTACCTCCAGTATTGAAACCGGCTTCGCTTTACCCGCAATGGCCGATTTTGAAAAAGCAATTACCCCACGCACCAAAGCCATCATGATCTGTAATCCCAATAACCCCACCGGTTATCTTTACAGTAAAGAAGAGATGGAAGTGTTGAAACAGCTTTGCCTGAAATACAACCTGTTCCTCTTCTCTGATGAGGCTTACCGGGAGTTTTGCTATACCGGCGAACATTTTTCCGCTATGAACCTGGAAGGAATGGAAAACAATGTGATCCTGATGGATACCATTTCTAAAAGATACAGTGCCTGCGGAGGCCGCGTTGGCGCCTTTGTAACTAAAAACCAACAGGTACTGGATGCTGTTATGAAGTTTGCCCAGGCCCGCCTGAGCCCTCCCACCTTTGCGCAGATTGCCGGCGAAGCCGCAGTGGATCTGCCTGCTGATTATTTTGATGGTATCAAGGCAGAGTATTTAAGCCGCCGGGATATCCTGGTAAAGATGTTAAACGACATCCCGGGCGTGTTTTGTCCAAATCCGGGAGGCGCCTTCTATGCAATGGCCAGGCTGCCCATCGATGATTCCGATAAATTCTGCCAGTGGATCCTGGAATCCTTCTCTTACGAGGGGCAAACAGTTATGATGGCGCCGGCAACAGGCTTTTATTCAACCCCGGGGTTGGGAAAAAATGAAGTGCGACTGGCTTATGTACTGAATACAACAGACATTAGTCACGCAATGGTCTGCCTGGAAAAAGCATTGGAAGTATATCCGGGAAAAATTTCCAAATAATTTTTGCGTCAAAACAAGGTGTAAAATCCGAGATGAGAGCCGTTAAATACATTACAATAAATTCTATATATGTATTTTTAAAGAAAAATGCAATTATTTAACACTAGATGCTTGGAATTTTCATCTTTTGTTTCGTATATTTGATGTAGAAATAACAACAACGACAAAAATTATCTAATTATAAAAATATTTACAGATACGATGGACTGCAAAATCTAAACTTGTTTAAGAAAAATTTAACCTGCATTATTTCTTATAACGTTTATTTGGTCCGACCTTTGAATTATTAAAAGAAGAAGATTTATCAGTCTTCTGTAAAACTCAAAGATTAACTAAAACGTTTTAGCAAAATATCGTATTTTTGTATCAGTTTTTCATAACGTGGAATTTATAAAGGCAAACGGCTCTGATCACAGAGCCGTATTTTTTTGTCCTAACCCTCCCCTTTTCCACTATTAACAGCTAAAAAACAGCTGAACTCCCAAAGATTCTGAAAATATTCCCCCTCCCGTTTACCTTTTTTCTATAATATTGTTATGTAATAAAACGGGCGGAGCTACCGGCGCTCTTAGCAATGGTAATATCCGTTTGTTTTCATAACGTGGAATTTTAAAATGCAACGGTCCCGATTCCTCGGGACCGTCTTCATTTAAGCAGATTGTCTTCCAGCACTTAGCTGTTAGTATGTAAATTCTTTCAGGTTATGCCTTGTTCGCTTTGATCATCTCAAAGAAATCATCAAACAGGTAACGGCTATCAAACGGACCAGGTGTTGATTCCGGGTGATACTGTACGCTGAACGCAGGTTTATTCTTGATACGGATACCTTCTACAGAATGATCATTCAGGTTTACGTGGGTCACTTCCACATTTTCACTGGCTGCTACTGCTTTTGCATCTACAGCAAAGCCGTGGTTCTGGGTAGTGATTTCGCACAAGCCTGTTTTCAGGTTCTTTACCGGGTGGTTTAAGCCGCGGTGACCGTGGTGCATCTTGTAAGTAGGAATACCATTGGCGAGCGCCAGCAGCTGGTGCCCGAGGCAGATTCCAAACATAGGTCTTTCTGCAGCCAGGATCTTTTTCACAGTGTCTACGGCATAAGTCAGCGGAGCCGGATCGCCGGGGCCGTTGGAAATAAAGTAGGCATGCGGTTTAAATTCCTCGCAAGCTTCGAAAGTGGTATCGGTTGGGAATACCTGCAGGTAAGCGCCTTTATCGGACAGGCATTTCAGCATATTTCTTTTCACGCCGTTGTCGAGCACTGCAATACGGATCTCCGCAGCAGGATCGCCTACGTTGTAAATTTCCGGAGTGGTTACTTCTTTGCAGAGGGCCAGTCCTTCCATAGACGGAACCTTTGCCAGTTCAGCTTTCAGCTGATCCAGGTCCAGGATAGAAGAAGAAATAATGCAGTTCATAGCACCTTTGCTGCGGATGTGGGAAACGAGCGCGCGGGTATCTACGTCATAAATGGCTACCAGGTTATTATCGGTCAGGAACGTTTCCAGTGACTCGTCGGCCATTTTCCTGGAATAGTTGTACGCGATATTTTTAGCGATCAAACCATTGATCTTCACACTGCTGCTCTCTACGTCGTCCTTTTTGGTACCGTAGTTCCCGATGTAGCAGTTGTTCATTATAAGTACCTGTCCTTTATAAGAAGGGTCCGTAAACACTTCCTGGTAACCCGTCATACCGGTATTGAAAGCTAATTCACCGGCGGCTGTGCCAATTTTCCCAAAAGCTTTTCCCTGAAAAACCGTACCGTCTTCTAACAGCAGTATGGCAGGTTGGATGGTTCTTGTCTGAGGCATTTCTGGTATCTGTCTTGTTTTATATTTTAAAAAAAACCTTCAAGGGTACAAAATTGCCCTGAAGGTTCGGATAAAAAACCGTGCAAAGGTATGAAATGCAACAGTTAAATACAGATTTTTTTTACCGGAAAGGAAGATGTTACTTAATTTTTACAGATTTAAGCACGCGCTGCGCCACCTGGCGGCCAACCGGGTCGTCGTCACGGTAATTAATCTGGATCTGCCAGCGGTTGCTTCCTTTGATCATTACCAGGTTACAAAAGGCCAGGCGGATACCGCCTTTATACAGATAATTTCCTTCCTCCAGCATTCCCTGCATCCCGGAAATGAGTACCGGTATTGACTTGCAGTCGATATCCGTAGCGGTTTCCTTCAGCTGCATGCTGTTATGGGAGGCCGCCACTGCATCTTCCAGGCTATTGGCTACGCTGCTGATATAGCTGAACATATTTACCGCGATGCGGATGCCGCCTCCATCTTCATTACTGTAGGTTTTCGCGTATTCTATCACCTTAGCCTCTTCTCCTTCCAACGGCTGGTCGTGTACCCACAACTTTACAGGCGTGCTGATTTCCAATGCCTGACGGCCTATGGTAGCGGTGTGCCAGGTGCTGTACAAACTGGCTGATGGTACTTTGGGATACAGGAAGGTAAACACGGCTCTTTTACCGAACAGGGTGCCGGTAATGGCTATCAGCAGGAAAACGAGTGAAAAGAAAACGATTACTTTTCCCTTGTTAGCGGGTTGCAGCTGGTTTTTAATCCAGTAAAGCGGGCCGGTGTTTTTTTTCTCTTTCAGGGAGATGCCAACTGCCTGGGTATATTCCGGAAATGTGGCCATTGGGCGGAGCTTTCGCCATTCGGCAAAATTCTGCGGCAGCTTTTTTCCGCACGCATCGCAAAAAGTAAGGTATTCAGATTTAAGTGGGTTGGGATGACCACAACTATCACAGTGCAGGTATTTCATAGGAACGCTCGTTAAAACTACTGTAATATTACGAAATATATGCATTTATTAGCGCATAAAAAAAGGACAAAGCCAGGCTTTGTCCTTTTTCGTATCGTTTGATATAAGATTACTCAGCAGATTTTTCTTCTGTTGCAGTATCAGCAGCTTTAGTTTCAGTTGCTTCTTCTGCTTTCTTCTTAGCACCACCGGCGCGACGGGTTTTCTTAGCAGCAGCTTTTTCTTCTGATTTACCGTAGATTTCGTTGAAGTCTACCAGTTCGATCAGTGCAACTTCTGCGTTATCGCCCACACGTTTGCCCAGTTTAATGATACGGGTGTAACCACCAGGACGGGTAGCTATTTTCTCACTGATCGTGCTGAACAGTTCCTTGATAGCTTCTTTATCCTGCAGGTAGCTGAACACAATTCTACGGTTGTGGGTAGAATCGGTTTTGCCTCTTGTCAGCAGCGGCTCAACATACACGCGGAGGGCTTTCGCCTTTGCCAGTGTAGTGGTGATACGTTTGTGGCTGATCAGTTCGCAAGCCAGATTGGACATCAGGGCTTTACGGTGGGAAGCAGTTCTGCTTAATTTGTTTAATTTAACTCCGTGACGCATGACATTATTTGTTTTAACCCTTACACCGTGTCAGGAATTGCAAGGTACTTGTTAATTATAAAGTAGTTAAGCCAAAGCGATGCGGATGCAACGGCTTTGGCTTAACAGATAAATACTATTCTTCTTCGAGTTTCAGTTTAGACAGATCCATACCGAAGTGCAGACCTCTTTCGCCTAATACCTGTTCAATTTCGCTGAGGGATTTCTGGCCGAAGTTTCTGAACTTCATCAGTTCTTCCTGTTCGTATTGTACCAGTTCGCTGAGGGAATTGATTTTAGCTGCTTTCAGACAGTTGAAAGCACGTACGCTCAGATCGAGATCTTCGAGTGGTGTTTTCAGTATCTTACGCAGTTGCAGTGTTTGTTCGTCTACAACGTCTTCTTTTTCAGTGTCTTTGGTATCAAAGCTGATGTTTTCATCGGTGATGATCATCAGGTGCTGAATGAGAATGCGGGAAGCCTGTTTCACTGCTTCTTCCGGGTGGATAGTACCGTCGGTGATCACCTCCATAACGAGCTTCTCATAGTCAGTTTTCTGCTCCACACGGGTGTTTTCTATACTGTACTTTACGTTCTTGATAGGCGTAAAGATAGAGTCGATCGCGATGTAGCCGAATACTGCATCCTTGGGTTTATTTTCCTCAGCCGGAACATAACCACGGCCTTTACCGATAGTCAGTTCGATATCCAGCTTGGCAGAAGGATCCAGGGTGCAGATCAACAGCTCCGGATTCATGATCTGGAAAGCACTGGTGGCTTTTTCAATCATATCAGCGCGGAACTCTGTTTTACCCTTAATGGACAGTGTGATCTTTTCGTTCGTTACATCACTCTCTGAAATCCTCTTGAAACGAACCTGTTTCAGGTTCAGGATGATTTCAGTAACGTCTTCAGTAACACCTTTCAGTGTAGCGAACTCGTGATCGGCTCCTTCAATTTTAATACCCACAATGGCATAGCCCTCCAAAGAAGACAACAGTACGCGACGTAACGCATTACCGACAGTCACAGCATAACCTGGTTCTAATGGACGGAATTCGAATTGAGCTTCAAAGTCGGTAGACTTCTGCAATACGATCTTATCAGGTTTCTGGAAATTTAAAATTGCCATTGATATGATAGATTTATTTGTTAAATATGAGGTTAGTCCGTGACCTTTGGCCACGGACTAATTATTTATTACTTAGAGTACAATTCTACGATCAGTTGTTCCTTGATATTTTCAGGAACGCTCTCTCTCTCAGGATAAGCAATGAATACACCTTTCATTTCTTTCTCGTTCCAATCCAGCCAGCTGAACTTAGGATTTTTTCCACGGATAACGCTGGTCAGTGCAGAATTGTTTGCGGTTTTGTTTTTCAGGCTGATAACGTCTCCTGGTTTCAGTTGGAAAGAAGGAGTGTTAACAACGATACCATTAACGGTAACGTGTTTGTGAGAAACCAGCTGACGTGCAGCAGGACGTGAAGGAGCGATACCCAGACGGAAAACGGTGTTATCCAGACGGGCTTCGAGCAGTTTGATCAATACTTCACCGGCAACACCTTTTCTGCGGGTAGCTTCATCAAACAGGTTACGGAACTGGCGTTCCAGCAAACCATAAGTGTATTTAGCTTTTTGTTTTTCTCTCAGCTGCAGTGCGTATTCGCCCAATTGTTTGCGTTTACGGTTAGCACCGTGCTGACCCGGAGGGTTGCTGTTCTTACTTAAATACTTGCCATTACCGAGAATGGGCTCACCAAAAATTCTGGAAATTTTGGTCTTTGGTCCTGTGTACCTTGCCATGTTTTAAATATACTTTAGATTTTTTAGTTAATGATGCATGCTCTTCAAAAAATCTGAAAACCTGATCATGCATCCATTTATTTAATAATATTACAACGTCCAGATACCAAACTTCTAACGAAATCTGGTATCTGGATGTTGTAAATATATATTACTATACTCTTCTCTTCTTAGGAGGGCGGCAACCGTTGTGAGGTAAAGGCGTAACGTCTTTAATCATGTTCACTTCGATACCGGAGTTAGCGATAGCGCGGATAGCACTTTCACGACCAGCTCCAGGGCCTTTTACAAATACATCTGCTCTTTTCAGACCTGAGTCCATTGCAACTTTAGCAGCATCCTGTGCAGCCAGCTGAGCAGCATACGGAGTGTTCTTCTTAGAACCTCTGAAGCCCATTTTACCAGCAGAAGACCAGGAAATAACCTGACCATGCTTGTTGGTGATGCTCACGATGATGTTGTTAAAGCTAGCAGAGATATGAACATCTCCGTAGTTATCTACCTTTACTACTCTCTTTTTATTAGCAGCAGTTTTTGTATTATTTGCTTTTGCCATAATGATTTAAATTCCAAATATGAAATTCCGCATCCCAAATTTACATGACTCACTGTCATTGAAACCCCTCAGATTCGGATTTGGGATTTCAACCTGGGATTTTATTTATTATTTCTTAGTTGCTTTTTTCTTACCAGCCACTGTCTTACGTTTACCTTTACGGGTACGGCTGTTGGTACGTGTACGCTGACCTCTTACCGGTAAGCCTTTCCTGTGACGCAAACCGCGGTAGCAAGCGATATCCAGCAAACGCTTGATATTCATTTGCACTTCGGAACGCAGTTGACCTTCTACCTTAAACTCACCGTTAATAATGTTACGGATGGCAGCTTGCTCATCATCATTCCACTCACGCACTTTTTTGTTTACATCAATTTCCGCCTTGTTCAGGATATATTGGGCGGTAGAACGGCCTATACCAAAGATATAGGTGAGGCCAATTTCTCCTCTTTTATTTTTAGGAAGATCTATACCGGCTATACGTGCCATATTTCTATTTTAGATTTTATGATTCTGATTAAAAAATCAAATTCCGTTAGGGGAATCGATTAACCCTGGCGTTGTTTAAAACGAGGATTCTTTTTGTTGATTACCAACAAAACACCTTTTCTACGAACTATTTTACAATCCGCACTTCTTTTTTTGATTGCAGCTCTTACCTTCATGATTAATACTTTATAAAAGGTTATGATATTTGTTAAATTATAATTCCAATCCCCACTACGCTGTTCCCGCTTATTTGTATCTGAAAATTATACGGCCTCTTGACAAATCGTATGGGCTCATCTCCACGCCAACCTTATCTCCTGGCAGAATGCGTATGTAGTGCATTCTCATTTTTCCAGAAATGGTGGCCAGGATCTCATGCCCGTTTTCCAATTTTACACGGAACATAGCGTTCGACAAGGCTTCTAATATAATTCCATCCTGTTTAATGAGTGCCTGTTTTGCCATAAAAATTTTTAGGACTGCAAAGATAGCATTTATCTTTTGAAATAGAAAAATTTACCCTGATTATTATTAATATTGCCAGTTTTTTTACTAAAACCTGTCGTTTTTACCCTCAAAACCCCTCCTGTATTAGATAAATCCAAACTGCTTTACTAGTAATTTGAATTCAGTTCAGGGTTGTTTTTCTCTTCTTTTTCTATATCCACGTAGGTAGATAATACATCTGCCTTCCCTTTTCCAACAGCTACGGTATGTTCAAAGTGAACAGACGGGCTTCCGTCGCGGGTAGCTACTGTCCAGCCATCTTCCAGGTATTCCACGTCTTTGGAGCGGAGGTTGATCATAGGCTCAATGGCTATCACCAGTCCTTCCTTCATTACGGGGCCGCTGCCTCTTTTACCGTAGTTAGGCACCTGAGGGTCCTCGTGGAGGTTCCGGCCGAGGCCATGTCCCACCAGTTCCCTTACTACACCGTAACCGCGCTCTTTTTCGGTATACTCCTGTATTGCATAGGAGATATCCCCTATCCTGTTGCCAACAATTGCTTTTTCGATGCCCTTGTACAGGGAAGCTTTGGTGGCCGTCATCAGGCGGAGTACGTTTTCGGGTACATTGCCGATGGCAAAGGTGTAGGCACTGTCGGAATGGTATCCATTCATGTACACTCCTACATCCACGGTGAGGATATCACCGTCTTTCAGCACATATTTGTTGGGAATGCCGTGTACTACCTCTTCATTTACGGAGATGCAGCAGGCATTCGGGAAACCTTTGTAATTTTTGAAGGAAGGAGTTCCACCATTTTCAACGATAAACTTATCAGCAACTGCGTCCACGTCCAGTGTGCTCATACCTGGTTTCAGCGTTCTGGCCACTTCCGCCAGGGCTGCACTCAGGATCAGGGCACTTTTGCGTATCAACTCTATTTCTTCCTTCGTCTTATAGTGAATCATAACAATCCTTGTTTCTGTCGCTGTTAGTGATCAGCGTCAGCTTTTTGCGTATGCTTATAACTGAAGCTAAGGACTAACTGTTCTTTATTCAAAAATAATATAGCCACTAAAGCGGGAAAGCTTCTGTGGCTATTTTATTGTTCTTGTAACACTTTTGTGTTCAATTACTTATGCGTTAGCCGGGGCAGTTCTGCCTTTGATTCGGCCGGTGCTCATCAAACCATCGTAGTGGCGCATGAGGAGCTGGCTTTCAATCTGTTGCAGTGTATCCAGGATAACTCCCACCATGATCAGCAGGGATGTACCTCCGAAGAACGTAGCAAAGTTGCTGTTCACTTTGAAGGCGGCAGCCAGGCCGGGCATGATACCCACTATTGCCAGGAAGAATGCACCGGGCAAAGTGATACGGTCCATTACAGCACCGATGTAATCAGCGGTAGCTTTACCAGGTTTGATACCCGGGATGAATCCGTTATTACGTTTCATTTCATCCGCCATTTGAGTTGGATTGAAAATGAGCGCAGTATAGAAGTAGGTAAATACAATAACGAGCACCGCGTAAATGAGGTTGTACCAGCCGTTCGTATGATCGCTGAAGATGCGGATAAAGCCTGACGCACTTTCAGAGGAAGTGGCAAAGCCTATTGCAGTTGCAGGGATGAACATGATCGCCTGGGCGAAGATGATAGGCATTACACCGGCAGCATTCACTTTCAGGGGAATGAACTGGCGTACACCACCATATTGTTTGTTACCTACGATACGTTTAGCGTAATTCACCGGTATTTTCCTGGTACCCTGAACAAGCAGGATAAGGCCTACGGTGATTAAGATAAAGATGGCAATTTCAATGAGGAACAGGATCGGTCCACCCGCTTCACCTGCAACTTTACTGGAAAATTCTGCGACTAAAGCCTGTGGTAAACGGGCAAGGATACCCATCATGATGATGATGGAGGTACCGTTACCAATTCCTTTGTCTGTGATCTTTTCACCGAGCCACATTACAAACAGGGTACCTGCAGTAAGTAAAACGGTGGTAGAGAGCCAGAAGAAAAAGGTACCATATTCGGCAATAATAGCGCCACCTGACTGATTACGCAGATATGCAACGTAAGCACTCGCCTGGAAACCTGTTACGATAACTGTGAGGTAACGGGTGAACTGGTTAATTTTTTTGCGGCCACTTTCACCTTCTTTCTGCATTTTCTGGAATTGCGGAACAGCTATGGTTAATAACTGGATAGCAATGGACGCAGAAATATAGGGCATGATACCCAATGCAAATATGGAGGCCCTTGAAAACGATCCGCCGGCAAACATGTTAACCAAACCCAGGATACCCTGATTAGAATTTTTCTCAAAGTCGGTGAGCGCATTTGCATCAATGCCGGGCAAAGCGATATAGGATCCTACGCGGTAGATGAGGACCAGGAGCAGGGTGGTCAGGATGCGGTTACGCAAATCCTCAATACTCCAGATATTCTTAATCGTTTCGATAAATTTCTTCACAGGAAGATAAAGGTTTAATAGCGCTATTAAATATGAAAAGACGCACTACTCCGTAGGCGTCTCCTCAGTCGTAAAGTCTTATACCAGTTCTACTGATCCACCTGCTGTTTCGATGGCCTGTTTAGCTTTTTCGCTGATAGCGTTAACTTTAACAGTCACCTTTGTTTTGAGTTCGCCGTTAGCGAGGATCTTAACTTTAGCTGTTCTGTTAATCAGACCGTTCATGAACAAGGTTTCCAGATTAAACTCCTGGAGGCCATATTTCTCAACTAATTGATCCAGCTGACCCAGGTTGAAGATTTTATACTCTTCACGGTTATTATTTTTGAAACCGCGTTTTGGCATACGGCGTTGGATCGGCATCTGGCCACCTTCGAAGCCTCTTTTGCTCGCGTAACCAGCACGTTGCTGGATACCTTTGTTACCTTTTGTAGAGGTACCACCTTTACCGGAAGCCTCACCACGTCCAAGACGTTTTTCTTTATGTACAGCGCCTTGTGCAGGCTTTAATGAATGCAGATTCATAATTAATTGTTTTTACTTGCGCGGAAATTAACCGCTCGCTTTTATTCTAAAATAAAAATGGTAAAGTCACAAATGTAAAGGTAAGATTATCAACAGACAATCCCACAGCAGTGTTACTTAATTAAGCGTTAACTGTTTCTACCGTTACAAGGTGATTAACTTTACGGACCATACCCAGGATCTGAGGAGTTGCTTCTACTTCAACAGTAGCGTGCATTTTAGTCAGGCCCAGTGCCTTCAAGGTCAGTTTCTGCCTTTCCGGACGGTCTATACCACTTTTCACTTGAGTGATCTTAATCTTTGCCATAAACCCCTATCCGCTAAAAGCGGAGTAATTTAATTGTTAATGAATTATTTTCAAAATTTTCCGGAGATACCCAGCTTTTCAGCCGGTATAAATCAACCGTTGAAAACTTTCTTCAGGGAAACGCCTCTTGTTTTGGCGATGCTGATTGGTTCGCGTAACATGCCTAAAGCTTTGAAGGTAGCTTTCACCACGTTGTGTGGATTAGCGGAACCCAGAGATTTAGCCAGTACGTCGGTAACTCCAACGCTTTCCAGTACTGCACGCATGGAACCTCCTGCGATCACACCGGTACCGTGAGCGGCTGGTTTGATCAACACTTTGGCGGCGCCTTCTTTAGCAAACTGATCGTGAGGAATGGTACCGTGCATAACAGGAACCTTGATCAGGTTCTTCTTAGCATCGTCTATACCTTTGGTGATAGCCTGCTGTACTTCTTTGGCTTTACCAAGACCGTGACCAACAACACCGTTTTCGTTACCTACAACTACCAGTGCGGAGAAACTGAATGTACGACCGCCTTTAGTGGTTTTAGTAACACGGTTGATCGCCACTACTTTTTCTTTCAGCTCCAGATCACCAGCCTTTACTTTATTGAATGAATTCTTTGCCATTTTATTTTATAAGAATTACTTGTTCAGAATTATAAGATTCGGACTCCGTGATTAAAACTGAAGACCGCCTTCTCTTGCTCCGTCAGCTACGCTTTTCACGCGGCCATGATATAAATAACCACTTCTGTCGAAAACGCAGGTGGTCAGACCCAGTGCCAGTGCTTTAGCAGCCAGCGCTTTACCTACCAGTACAGATTTTTCGCTTTTGTTACCTGCCTGTGCTTTGATATCCTTATCACGGGAAGAAGCGGAAGCCAGGGTAGTGCCATTGGTATCATCTATCAACTGCACATAGATATCGCTGTTGCTGCGAAATACAGATAATCTTGGTTGCTGTGCAGTACCGGAAATTTTCTTACGGATGCGGTAGCGGATTTTCTGTCTCCTGTTAACTTTTGTGCTCATTTTGAGTTTTATTTTATTACCCCGATGCTGCCGGGATATCTGTTAAAATCAGCTAACCAGCTATAGTAGCTGATTAGCCAATTAAATATTTTACTTACCGGCTGATTTACCAGCTTTCTTACGTACCACTTCATCGCTGTAGCGAACACCTTTACCTTTGTATGGTTCTGGTTTACGCAGACCGCGGATCTTAGCGGCTACCTGACCCAGCAACTGGTTGTCGATACCTTCCAGCATGATCTTAGGGTTCTGACCTTTTTCAGTCAGGGTAGCTACCTTCAGTTCTTTCGGAATTTCGAAAACGATATTGTGAGAGTAACCTAAAGCGAGATCCAGTAACTGACCGTTGTTTGCGGCTTTATAACCAACACCCACCAGTTCCAGTTGTTTTTTGAATCCTTCAGTAACACCCTGAACCATGTTTGCCAGTAAAGCGCGGTATAAACCGTGGAGTGCTTTATGACGGATCTGTTCAGTTGGGCGGATTACTGTTAAAACGCCGTCCTTCACCTCAATCTTCATTTCCCTGTCGATGTTCTTTTTCAGTTCACCTTTAGGGCCTTTTACGGTTACTTCATTGGAAGGGGAAACAGTAACTGTAACACCGCTAGCCAATTTGATAGGACTTTTACCTATACGAGACATAACTTTAATTTAAAGTTGTTTGATATTGATGTACCGGTTATCCGTGTTCAGCGCCGTATAGAGAGCTTAATTGTCAGATAACTTAAGTGAATGACCGGTTGGGTAACAACCAGTCATTCAATATATTAATAGATGAAGCAAACTACTTCGCCACCTACGTTTTGAGCTTTTGCTTCCTTATCGGTCATTACACCTTTGGAAGTAGAGATAATCGCTACGCCTAAACCGTTCTTCACGCGCTTAAACTCATCTGGTTTAGCGTACTGACGCAGACCTGGGCGGCTGATGCGTTGTAATTCCTTGATAGCGGGTTCTTTAGAGATCGGATCGTACTTCAAAGCGATTTTGATTACGCCTTGTTTAGTATCTTCTTCAAATTTGTACTTAAGGATATAACCTTTATCGTACAGAATTTCTGTAATGCGTTTTTTCAGCTTGGAAGCCGGAATTTCCACAATCCTGTGGGTGGCCATTTGCGCGTTCCGGATACGTGTCAGGAAGTCTGCTATTGGATCAGTAACCATTGTTGTAATAGTTTGATAAATGTTTACAATGCGATATCCAATCGTAATAAGATGGGAATCAAATAACTTTTTCGGATTTACACCTCCGGTAAACCGGAAGATAAATACCTTGAATTACCAGCTGGCTTTTCTAACGCCAGGGATTTTACCTGCGAGAGCCAGGTCACGGAACATGTTCCTGCAGAGGCCGAAGTGACGCATGTATCCTTTAGGACGACCGGTCAGCTGGCATCTGTTGTGCAGACGAACAGGGGAAGCGTTTTTTGGAAGTTGATCCAGTGCAGCGTAGTCACCGGCAGCTTTCAGGGCAGCGCGTTTTTCTGCGAACTTAGCTACCATAGCTTCTCTTTTCCTTTGTCTGGCTTTTACGGATTCTTTTGCCATAATTATATTATCGTTTCGATTTACTGATTATCTTTTTTCATACCCTTGAACGGCATACCCATTTCTTTCAGGAGCTCGTAAGCTTCTTCGTTGGTGTTTGCAGTGGTAACGAAGGTGATATCCATACCGGACATTTTCGTTACTTTATCGATATCGATTTCAGGGAAGATGATTTGTTCGGTGATACCCATAGTGTAGTTACCACGACCGTCAAAAGCTTTTTCGTTCACACCTTTGAAGTCACGTACACGTGGGAGGGATACAGCGATCAAACGATCCAGGAAGTCGTACATATTAGTGCTGCGTAAAGTTACACGTGCACCGATAGGCATGTTCTTTCTGAGTTTGAAGTTGGAGATATCCTTTTTAGACATGGTAGCGATAGCTTTCTGACCGGCGATGCGGGTCATTTCGTCTACTGCGATGTCTACCAGTTTCTTATCACCTACTGCACCATTGATACCCTGGTTCAGGCAAATTTTTACCAGGCGAGGTACCTGCATTACACTTTTGTAGTTGAATTTCTTCATCAGTGCAGATTTAACTTCCTCGTGGTATTTGGTCTGCAGTCTCGGAGTATATTTTGTGTTTGACATTATTTAATTTCCTCCCCTGATTTTTTAGCGATACGAATTAATTTACCGTTTTCTCTCTGCCTGTTAACCCTGGTTGGTTTACCAGTTTTAGCATCCCACAGCATTACATTAGAGATGGCGATAGGAGCTTCCTGCTTAACAATACCACCTTTGGTATTCTGGGCAGTTGGCTTCGTGTGCTTGGTAATAATGTTAACGCCTTCTACAAGAATGCGGGCTTTATCAGGATTCACTTCCAGCACTTTACGCGCTTTGGTTCTGTCCTTGTCATCACCGGCAATTACCGCAACCAGGTCGCCTTTCTTAATGTTAAATTTAGGCTTAAATCTAGTTTTCATTACTTTGATTTATTTATAAACGCCAAGCGAAACAATAGTTTCGCTTGATTAATGTTTTTTCTCGTTTTGCAAACGGGCTGCAAAGATAAGAAATATTTTCGGATTTCGGGATTTTGGCTTTTTTTGATAAAAATCATAAAAATTCCAAAATCCCTGTACCGCTATATCTTTATAATACCTCAGGAGCGAGGGAGATAATTTTCATATAACCCTTGTCTCTCAGCTCACGTGCAACCGGACCGAAAATACGGGTACCGCGAGGTTCGTCTGAGTTATTGAGCAGTACAACCGCGTTATCATCGAAACGGATATAAGAACCGTCTTTACGACGTAATTTGTTCTTAGTTCTTACGATTACAGCTTTGGTCACCATACCTTTCTTCACACCGCCACCTGGCATTGCGTCCTTAACGGTTACTACAATTTTATCGCCTACGCCAGCGTAGTCCTGACCGGAGTTACCTAATACGCGGATGCACAATACTTCTTTGGCACCGCTGTTATCAGCTACACTCAGTCTTGATTCTTGTTGTATCATCGAAATGAGATTTGATATTGTTTAGTCAGCGGCTGGCACCGGGGTTGCCGGCAGCAGCTTGAAACAAATAAATAATTATTTTACTTTAGCGATTACTTCTACCAGTCTCCAGCACTTGTTCTTGCTCAGAGGGCGTGTTTCCGCGATTTTCACGGTATCGCCGATGCTGCACTCGTTCTTGTCGTCATGCGCCATGAACTTGGTAGTTTTTTTCACGAATTTACCATAGATCGGGTGCTTTACCTTACGCTCCACCTTAACGGTAATGGTTTTATCCATTTTGTTGCTGGCAACCACACCAATCCTGGTTTTTCTTAATTTTCTTTCGGTCGTCATTGTTGAAAGTATTTAACCCTCCGTGAGGAGGTCATAAATTGTGTTATACTATTGCTATGTCAGCAGCCCCGGGGGTACCGGGACTGAAGATTTAGAAGCCCAGTTGTCTTTTACGCAGTTCGGTATTCATCCGAGCGATATCGCGTCTTACGGCGCGGATGCTCATTGGATTTTCGATTGGCGTAATTGCGTGACCAAAGGTCATTTTTTTCAAGCGGAGTTCTTCTGCAGAGATTTTCTCTTTCAGATCTTGTTCGCTCAGGCCTTTCAGTTCCAGCTTTTCTTTTGCCATTGTATTGAGTTTGATTCGGTTAGCTGCCGGGGCAGTGTTACCGGATTTTTAGTTATTGTGTACCTGTAATTAAGCTACGTAGTCGCGGCTGGTTACAAATTTTACTTTAATGGGCAGTTTCTGGGCTGCGAGTTCCATTGCTTCTTTTGCTACCTGTAAGGAAACGCCATCAGCTTCAAATAAAATTCTACCTGGCTTTACAACTGCTGCCCAATGGTCAGGAGCACCTTTACCTTTACCCATCCTCACTTCCAAAGGCTTAGCAGTGATAGGTTTGTCAGGGAATATGCGGATCCATACGTTACCTTCACGTTTCATGTGCCTTGTCAGCGCAACACGTGCAGCTTCGATCTGCCTGTCGGTGATCCACTTAGGTTCTAATGCTTTAAGACCGAAAGTACCAAAGGAGAGGGTAGCGCCTCTTTTAGCGTTCCCTTTGATGCGGCCTTTGTGCATCTTCCTGTGTTTCGTTCTTTTTGGCTGTAACATCGTCTATGTTGTTAATGTTAATAGTAATTGTTAATGTCTGCTTAACCGCCAGATACTATCTGCGGCCACCGCCACGGTGTTCTCCACCGCCTCTTCTTTCGCCACCACCGCGGTTGTCTCTGCGTTCACCGTGATGTTCTCTTCTTTCGCCGCCATGACCAGTGCCACGGTTATCGCCTTCCTTACCGGTTAAAACGTTCGGGTTCAGATCGCGTTTACCCAGTACTTCACCTTTACAGATCCATACTTTGATACCGATTTTACCATAAACGGTTAATGCGAACAGGGAAGCGTAATCGATGTCCATACGGAAAGTATGTAAAGGCACGCGACCTTGTTTCATTTCTTCGGAGCGGGCAATTTCAGCACCACCTAAACGGCCGCTGATTTTAACCTTGATACCTTCAGCGCCCATTCTCAGAGCGGTAGCAATCGCCATTTTGATAGCACGTTTGTAGTTGATACGGCTTTCAATCTGTTTTGCGATTGTTTCAGCAACGATGTTAGCATCCATTTCCGGACGACGGATCTCCAGGATGTTGATCTGTACATCTTCCTTGCCTGTCAGCTTCTTCAGCTCTTCCTTGATGCGATCAACTTCGTTACCGCCTTTACCAATGATGATACCAGGCTTAGAAGTATGAACAGTGATGATTAACTTACCTAAAGTTCTTTCGATCACAACTCTTGAGATGCCACCTTTGTTGATACGGGCATTCAGATAAGTTCTGATCTTGTTATCTTCGATCAGTTTAACAGCAAAGTCTTTTTTGCTGCCATACCAATTAGAGTCCCATCCTCTGATGATACCTAACCTGTTACCAATAGGATTTGTTTTCTGACCCATGTTCTGGTTATTTGTCTATTAGTTTAATAGTTTTGTTTCTATTTTGTTTCCGGTTTGCACTGAATTACTGTGCTTTACCGTCCACTACAATCGTTACGTGGTTACTTCTCTTGCGGATACGGTAACCCCTTCCCTGTGGAGCCGGGCGCATTCTTTTCAGAGTACGGCCGCCATCAACAAAAACGGTTTTTACGATCAGGTTAGCATCTTCTACCCTTGCACCTTCGTTCTTCACTTTCCAGTTGGCGATAGCGGATATCAGCAACTTCTCTAAAGGCACGCTTGGGTGTTTCGGATGGAATTTCAAAATATTCAAAGCCTTTTCCACATCCAGACCACGGATTAAGTCCGCGAGCAAACGCATTTTGCGGGGAGATGTAGGATTATTATTCAGCTTAGCTACTGCTTCCATTGTTATTAATTTCTTTTATTATTTAATGTCTGATGTCTGGTGTTTGATGTTCCGGTTTGAAACGAATACTTCAAACCTCAAACCTCAGACTATAATTTACATTTTCTTGTTTACGTGTCCTCTGAAGTTACGTGTAGGTGCAAATTCGCCCAGTTTATGACCAACCATAAATTCCGTTACATAAACAGGAATAAATTTGTTGCCATTATGAACAGCGAAAGTGTGACCAACGAAATCAGGCGTGATAGTAGAACGACGGCTCCAGGTCTTGATAACAGAACGCTTGGTACCGGTATTCATCTTTTCAACTTTTGTTTCTAATTTCAGGTCTACGTAAGGACCTTTTTTTATGGAACGAGCCATGTCTTACTGATTTATGATTTTTCAAACCCGGGATCCGGTATTGCTACCGGAGCCCTGATTCAGAAATACTATAATTTTTTACCGTTTTTTCTGCTAATGATCAGCTTATCAGAACTCTTATGCGGTTTTCTGGTTTTCAGACCTTTCGCATATTTACCAGTTCTTGATCTTGGATGGCCTCCGGAAGATTTACCTTCACCACCACCCATCGGGTGATCCACAGGGTTCATAGCCACACCACGGTTGCGGGGGCGGATACCTCTCCAACGGTTAGCACCTGCTTTACCGATGGATTGCAGTGCGTGGTCGGAGTTAGAAACAGTACCTACGGTTGCTTTACAAGTATTTAATACTTTGCGGAGCTCGCCGGAAGGCATTTTCAGTACGGCATATTTTTCTTCCTTGTTGGACAGCTGTGCGTAAGCGCCGGCGCTTCTTGCGATAGCACCACCTTTACCAGGCTGCAGCTCGATGTTGTGCACAACAGTACCCAGCGGCATGTTTTTCAGTGGCAAAGCGTTACCTACTTCAGGAGCTACGTCGGAGCCGCTTATAACGGTACCACCAACCTGTAAGCCCTGTGGAGCAATGATGTAACGTTTTTCACCGTCAGCATAGTTTACCAGTGCGATGAATGCGCTACGGTTAGGATCATATTCGATCGTTTTAACTGTAGCAGGTACATTCTCTTTATCACGTTTGAAATCAATTACACGGTATTGTTTCTTGTGACCACCACCTATGTAGCGCATAGACATTCTACCTTGCGCATTTCTACCGCCGGTCCTTTTGATGGGCTCCAGCAGGCTTTTCTCAGGGGTATCCGATGTCAGCTCAGCGTAAGCGTTGCCTATTTTCCAGCGGGTACCGGCCGTCATTGGTTTGAACTTCTTCAGTGCCATTACTTCCTAAAAAGTTAAATGTTGTTATTAAATATAAATAGTGATCTGTATATACATCCACATCCCGGCTGTTCAGGCCGGAACGGCACTACATGTTAGCATACAGATCTATAGTTTCACCACTTGCAACGGTAATGATCGCCTTTTTGTAAGACGGTTTTTTACCTGCGATGAAACCGGCTTTAGTAAAGCGGAATTTAGCTTTACCTGGCATTACAGCAGTATTTACTTCTGCTACGGTTACACCGTAAAACTCTTCCACTGCTTTCTTGATCTCCAGTTTGTTGGCTTTTTTGTCAACAATGAAGTAGTAGCGGTTGAATTTTTCGGTTGCTTTGTTAACCTTTTCGGATACCACCGGTTTGATTAAAACGTCAGAAAGTTTCATCTTCTTTATAGCATTAAGCTGTTGGCGTTGGCCGCGAGCTGTTATTTAATTGGTTTTGACATCCTATGCTTCCGCTTCTGCAGGCTCTTCAGTGAAGATCTTTGCAGCGCTTTCAGTGAACACGATATAGTTGCTGTTCATGATGTCGTAAGTGTTTACGTCGCTCAGTACAGTACCGTCTACAGTAGGAATGTTTCTTAAAGACAGGTAAACATTGTCATTGTATTCAGGCGTGATGAACATAGTCTTTCTGCCTTCAACATTGATGTTCAGATTCTTCAGGAAACCAACGAATTGTTTGGTTTTTGGTGTTTCGAGCTGCAGATCTTCAACAATGATGATGCTGTTTTCTTTAGCTTTTACTGACAGGGCAGAGATCTTTGCGAGATCTTTTACTTTTCTGTTCAGTTTGAAACCCCAACCGTGTGGCTTTGGTCCGAAGATGGTACCACCACCTTTATACAATGGGTTACGGATGTTACCTTTACGGGCGCCACCGGTACCTTTTTGTTTGTGCAGTTTACGGGAAGCACCTTGTACTTCAGCTCTGGTTTTTACCTTGTGGGTACCCTGACGCTGAGCAGCGAGGTATTGTTTAACAGCCAGGTAGATTACGTGGTTGTTAGGCTCAACACCAAAGATCTCCTCAGGAAGTTCAATAGTCCTTCCGGTTTTCTTACCTTCTATATTTAAAATATCGATTTGCATGTTACTTCTGGATTAAAACGATTGAACCAATGTGGCCGGGAACGGAACCACTTACCAGGATATAATTCTTTTCAGGGAATATTTTCACGATCTTCAGACCTTTCACTTTCACTCTTTCGTTACCTGTTTGGCCGGCCATACGCATACCCTTGAATACGCGGGAAGGATAAGAGGATCCACCAACAGAACCAGGAGCCCTGCTTCTATCGTGCTGACCGTGGGTAGCTTCACCCACACCACTGAATCCGTGGCGTTTTACAACACCCTGGAAACCTTTACCTTTGGAAGTGCCTACAACGTCAATTGTTTCACCTTCTGCGAAGATTTCGCAGGTGATAGATTCACCGAGGGCTTTCTGTACGTCCGGGTTGCGGAGTTCTTTTACAAAACGTTTGGGAGAGGTGCTTGCTTTCGCGAAGTGACTGCTTTCTGCTTTAGTGGTGTGTTTTTCTTTCTTCTCACCGAAAGAAACCTGAATTGCATTGTAACCATCTGACTCCAGGGTTTTTACCTGAGTTACAACGTTGGGACCCGCTTCGATAATGGTAACAGCAGTTTGCTTACCATTAGACTCGAAGATACTGGTCATACCAATCTTTTTGCCAATAATACCTTTCATTTTTTATATGATTTTACCCAGCGCCTGGGGGATTTCGTGCTATCCCCAGGATGGGCGGTTTAAATACATTTATTGGGCGGCCGCCCAGAAGGCGCGACCTATGTTTGCTTGTTAAAATTGTTATCTTGCTGGTAACCAACAAGATAACCATAAATCAATAAAAGGCCGGCCTTTCGCCCGCCTTGCTGTTGTCCTATGCTTTAATTTCAACTTCTACTCCGGAAGGCAGATCGAGCTTGCTCAGCGCGTCTACAGTTCTGGAAGAAGACGTGTAAATATCCAGTAAACGTTTGTGTGTACACAGTTGGAACTGCTCGCGCGCTTTCTTATTTACGTGCGGAGAACGTAATACTGTAAATATTTTCTTCTCGGTAGGTAAAGGAATTGGACCTGTTACCACGGCACCCGTGTTACGCACGGTTTTAACGATCTTCTCAGCAGACTTGTCTACCAGGTTATGATCGTAGGACTTCAGCTTGATTCTTATTCTCTGAGACATATGCAATGAACTTCTTCTTGTTTTTTCCCAATACAATTTGGGAGGGCAAAGGTAACCCGTTTTTTCTATTTGGCAAATAATTCTCAGGAAAAAATAAAAGAAACCGGGCAAGGGGCTGGCTCCGGCGGCGAAAGAAGTGCGGTAAAAATGATATTATCCGGTGATTAAGGCTTCAGAAATCATTCATTGTGTGTACGTTAAGCCTTAAGGTAACTTCACATGCTCGTTTTGACAAATATAGGAAAACATATTTCAAAACCAAAAAAAGGAGAATTTCTTTACAATTTTTTTTCCGGGAGATAGAAAAATAAGCGAATCCCCCTCTGAACAGAAGCGGAAACCAGGAAGATCCCGGACTGCTGTATTTTCTCCTGAAAGCGGGTAAAAAAGCGTAATGGCAGAGTATGTTAAAAGCACCTGAGTGTATGGGGAGTGTATGGGAAGTGTATCATGAGTGTATGGGGAGTGTATGGGAACAGTATAGGGAGTGTATGGGAAGAGTATGCAGACTGTATAGGGAATGTATAGGAACTATATGGGGAGTACAACACATACACGAGTCCTAAGTACCCGGTAAGTATGGGAGAAGTATCTGAGAAGTATGGGAGAAGTATTAAGAAGGGACAAAGAGAAAGGGTTGTTCCCGCTTACCTGGAACAACCCCTTTCCGAATAATTAAAGTGGTTTGATGATCTGTTGGTCAAACGATCCAACAATCCTTAGAGTGGTAAACCACCTAATAATGACTTAACTAATCCTAAGATTAATGCCAGCAGTTGATTCAGTAAATCCATGGAAAAAGGTTTTTATAAGATATTGCCTACTCTATTACCTGGTTTTCGGCGATGCCCAGTTGTTATTCAGTTAACACGTCTAAATTAAAAGCTATCATTCAATATCCGGTCGTTCATTTTATTCATTCCAATCGAATGAGTTTAACCTGTTCATTCAGCCACCATAGCTGAATCAGGCGGATACCGGCAATAAAAAAAGAGGCTGTTCTGATATTGAACAGCCTCCCGGATGATGTGCGTAAGGGAAATAGTATCATTAAAGACGGAATAATCCCTTACCGAAAGGAGTCCTGATTACAGGCCACCCAGCAGAGATTTCAGCAGTGCAACCAACGTTGCCAGCAGTTGAGTCAGTAAATCCATAAGATAGTTTTTACTACGGGTGACACCTACTCTTTTTATTTGGTTTTCGGCAATCCCAGGTACACTTATTTTTTAAGTGTCCGCCGAAATTAACGGCTATTCACAGAAATCCGTTCGTTCATTTTATTCAGTTCGGCATCCTGATATAATACTGTTCAATAAGCCATCATGGCCCGTTTATATTAAATGAAAAAGCCCCGGTAAATAATACCAGGGCTTTTTCATTCAGAAGTTGTTTAATCAGCTCAATATTGAAGCATGATCAGGGAATTACCGGCAGCAGGTGTTCTACTTTCATTATCAGCACCTCAAAAATGCAGGTACTTTCATGTTTTACGAACCTCAGCCGGGGTTAGTGTTAAACTAACAATACAGGTTAAATGCCGCTAATTGCAGACTCCAGCAGCGCCAGAAATCCCGTCAGGAATGTGTTCAAAGCATCAGGGATCATAAGGTGTTGTTTTCATTTGGGGTCTACTCTTACTTACTGATGGTTTCGGCAATTCCCATTAGTATCCTTGTACAACAAGGGTGAAAAAATTACAGTGCGCCAGCAACGGTGCTCAGGAATTTAAGCACTGCCAGGAGAATAGAGTTTACCATATCTGGAGTATTTATGGATGTAAATGCCTACTCTGTTCCGGGTTTTCAGCATCCCCCTGTCTGCACCTTCACAGACAGTTACTAAAGTAAATAGTTCCGGTATAAAATCCTCCGTTCAATTAATTCATTTCTGTGTCCGCTGTTCATTTCATTCAGCGCCCATAAATAAAATGATAGGATTCCTTATAACAGCAACGGCGGCAATGATTATTGCCGCCGTTGCTGATGAGTTTGTATTATATAATAAATTATTTTCCTGTTTCTTCCTTGTAAATCTGTTTAGCCTTTGCTGAAGGCAGGTAAATCTGAAAACCTATACCCAGACTAAGCCGGTTAGCAGTGGTTGAATTACCTCCACCTACAGTAAGGTCATACTTAAACAATCCTTCCAAACCAATATTGGGAGTGATAAAATAGGAAATACCCGGGCCTATACCAACATTAAAACCATTGGTAGAAGCACCGCTCGCAGGGTTTGTACCGGCAAATCCGGCATTTGCCTCCACGAAGAACCGCGTTCTCTTGGAAAATTCCAGTTTCCTGACATTTTTATCTTCCACAAAATAACGGGCAAAAGCGCCAACACCATAGTTAGTATTGGAAGCCCTTGTATCAGTTGTCTTATTTTTTGTGGTATTTGCGCCAAAATCAACATAACCACCAATAGCCAGACCGTCCTTGATAAACCAACCTATCTTTGGTGAAAGATTAAAATTAAAAGCGGTACTCTCCTTTTGAAAAGTAACATTAATATTGGTCAGATCGGCGCCTACCATAATATTTCCTTTCTGAATTTGGGCGTTAGCAGCAGAACCAAACAATACAGCCGCAAGTGCAAGGGTCAAGAGACGAATTCTTTTCATAGTCTGATTTTTAGTTTTAACAATTTTACCTGTTGAATGAATAAGAAATTAGCGGGCAAACGCTTTCCGTTTGCAACTATAGCTGTTGATATCAGCCGTAAGAAAATAAAAAGGCAGGGGATAATGGGGAAGTAGTCTTACATCGTCAAAACAAACAACATCACAGTTAACAATACTATTATAGCACAAAACTACTGAAAATGAATCTAATAAGTATTCATCTTTCTAAAAAAATCTAAAAAAAACAATATCGGATCCCTTCATACATTCTTTCAACATGAATACTTATCCTTATTTATTATTACTATAACATTTAGAACTTAAATGTTGTTGCATAAAAACAGGAATCATCGGAAAAGAAAAGAGAGATCATCAGCTGCAACCAGTCAGGACCGGCCTTCCAGCAGATCGGCATGTGTGCAGAAAATTCCCTGTTGTTGTAAGAAACTAAGGAATCCATCCATTTTCTGCTGCATTCTCTTCCCCGACACACGTTTAATATAACCGGGTAATGCATATGCGTTGATATCACTCAACTCCCAGGGATGGAAGTAAAAAGAGAGATAGGAGTCCTTCTTCAGGATCCTTTTACTGAAGTGGCGGGTTATCCACAGGGGCATGTTTTTTACGCTCAGCCAGAACAGGGGATACCTGAGAAAGGGCGACACAGAAGAAGGTATGATCCAGGTGTCCTGTTCTTTGAACACGGTTCTTGGCAGGTGCCGGTTGTTATATCTTCCCGGCAGCCATGTGGGGTTCACAGAGGCGTCGTACAGGTAGCCGGCGGCTTTCAGCGCCTGCATATTTACTTTACGGAGACGCGGCATACGGAATCCCTGTACCGGCTGGCCGCTGATTTCCTGCAGGGCCAGGCGGGAACCTTCCAGATCGGCCTCTGTAAAGGAGCTATGATAATAAGCATGAGAAGCTATTTCATGCTTTGCCGCCATTTGCCTGATCAACTCCGGATAGTGTTGCGCCCAGTAAGCGGTAACGAAAAAAGTGGCGCGTACGTTATACTTATCAAATAAAGCCAGCGTAGCCCGCAACCCACTCCTGGAAACTTCCAGTTTTTCCTGCAGGGTTACCTGCTGGCCGAATTCTTCGGGGATATCAAATTCTTCCACGTCTACACTGATCAGTATCCTGTTTCTCTGTTCCATAAAAATTTAAGCAGCGGATGAGCTGAAAATGATCCTGCAATAATTCAGCATTTCCTTCATTAAAAGTTTTACCCTGAAAGATGAAAACTGAATGCCCGGGCGGCAAGATACTGCGACTGCACCAATTTTGAGATGGGGACGTTTGCCTGCATGGTATAAAAACTCGCTGTCGTACAGGAAGCCATCGATGCGGGTATTGAGCAGGATATTCTTTCCATAGGCATTAAAGCCTTTTAAACCGGCCTGTGCGTCTTCTACTTTAAGGTCCAGCACCACCCGGTTCAACAGGCGGCTGATGCGGGTAATCACACGGCGTTTGCGGGGTAACTCACGAAGATAGGCTTCGCCCCTTTCCCCTGCTACCACATCCAGGCCCTGCAGGAGACGGTCGTATGTTTCTTTAACAGCTGATACGCCAAAGGGGAAATCCAGGTCGGTATACACCTGGAAAGCATGTTGGGAGCGCTTTACTCCTTCTCTCACCGCATATCCTTTACCACGGTTACGGGAATAGCTGATGATAATGATATCCGGAATAGCTGCCTCCAGCCAGCTGATATGCTGACGGGTAAAGTTCTTCACGGAGCCATCGTTGACCAGGATAAGCTGAACGGGCGCCGTCCCCATAAGGGCTGTTATTTCGTGGTAATGCCTGATAAGTGATTCCACCCAGGGCCCGGATGGGTTCCAGCAGGGCAGAATCAAATCCAGACCGGGAGTTAATGTAACCATTTCTCCCGTTGTATGTACCACAGTTGTAGGAGGTGCTTGTAATAACTCTAATGACATAATTCAAAGGCTATCAGTAAATAATACCGGTTGAGATGGTTTTATGTGCTACTTATACCTATGACGTGGAAAGGGAATCCTCCCCCTATCACGGGAGGTAAATAATAAAAAAAGGTCCTGTAAAACAGGACCCCTGGCAGTTAGCAAAAAGTAAATTGCAGTTGTAGGTTATTGCTATTGTAAAATATCGAATATTCTTTTCATGGCAATAGCATGTTCATGTCAGTTAGTGCCATAAAAAGCGGAAAGGTTGTTCCGCTTTGGCAGAACAACCTTTCCGGTATAATTAAGAAGCTATGATTAAGCGTTTACTTTGCCTTTCACTTTAGCTACCACTTCTTCAGCTACGTTGTTCGGAGCCGGAGCGTAGTGGGAGAATTCCATGATAGAGCTTGCGCGGCCGGAAGACAGGGAACGCAGCTGGGTTACGTAACCGAACATTTCGCTCAGCGGAACTTTTGCTTTGATTACCTGAACACCGTTTTTGGAGTCCATACCTTCCAGCATACCACGACGACGGTTCAGGTCACCTGTAACATCACCCATGTATTGGTCCGGAGTAAGTACTTCCACTTTCATGATTGGCTCCAGCAATACTGGTTTAGCTTTGCGGGCAGCTTCACGGAAAGCTTGTTTGGCGCACAATTCAAATGACATCGCATCAGAATCCACCTGGTGGTAAGAACCGTCGAACAGACGAACTCTCAGGTTCACCAGCGGGAAGTTTGCGAGCACACCCTGGTTGAGGGACTGTTCGAAACCTTTCTGTACTGCAGGGATGAATTCCTTAGGGATAGCACCACCAAAGATATCATTTACGAACTGGAAGGCTTTACCTTCATTTTCTTTCAGCCATTCTGCATCTGCAGGTCCGATTTCGATCTGGATATCCGCAAACTTACCACGACCACCGGTTTGTTTCTTGAATACCTCACGGTGTTCAACTTTGGTAGTCAGTGCTTCTTTGTAAGCAACTTGCGGCGCACCCTGGTTAACTTCTACCTTGAATTCGCGACGCATACGGTCAACGATGATTTCGAGGTGAAGCTCACCCATACCGGAGAGAATAGTCTGACCGGTTTCTTCGTCAGTTTTAGCTCTCAGGGTAGGATCTTCTTCTACCAGTTTAGAGATAGCCAGACCCATTTTATCAACGTCTGCCTGAGTTTTAGGCTCGATGGCGATGTGGATAACCGGTTCAGGGAAGGTCATTGATTCCAGGATAATCGGTGCTTTTTCGTCGCACAGGGTATCACCGGTTTTGATATCTTTAAAACCAACAGCAGCACCGATATCACCAGCTTCGATGAAATCGATCGGGTTCTGCTTGTTAGCGTGCATCTGCATGATACGGCTGATACGTTCGTTTCTGCCGGTACGGGTATTGAGTACATAAGAACCCGCATCCAGGTGACCGGAATAAACCCGGAAGAACGCCAGACGACCTACGAAAGGATCGGTTGCGATTTTGAATGCCAGTGCAGACAGCGGAGCTTTTGCATCTGGTTTACGTTCAACTTCTTCACCAGTGTCAGGATTGGTACCTTTTACTGCTTCAACATCCAGTGGGGAAGGCAGGTAACGGCAAACCGCATCCAGCATCTTCTGCACACCTTTGTTTTTGAAAGAGGAACCGCACATCATCGGGATGATAGCGATATCGATAGTAGCCTTACGGATAGCTTCGTGGATTTCGTCTTCAGAAATTGAATTCGGATCTTCGAAGAATTTCTCCATCAGGGTGTCATCGTATTCAGCAACTGCTTCTACGAGTTTAGCTCTCCACTCTTCAGCTTCAGCCTGCATATCTTCCGGAATAGGAATTTCCTGGTAGGTAGCACCTTTACCTTCTTCGTCCCAGATAATACCTTTCATGGTAATCAGATCTACCACACCTTTGAAGGTGTCTTCAGCTCCGATTGGCAAAGTTAAAGGTACAGGGTTAGCGCCCAGCATTTCTTTAACCTGTTTAACCACGTTCAGGAAGTCTGCGCCGGAACGGTCCATTTTATTAACGAAACCGATACGGGGTACGCGGTAGCGGTTAGCCTGGCGCCAAACGGTTTCAGACTGAGGTTCAACACCGGATACAGCGCAGAACAATGCCACCAGACCATCCAGTACACGGAGGGAACGCTCTACCTCTACGGTAAAGTCCACGTGGCCCGGGGTATCGATGATATTGAATTTATATTGTTTGGTATCAGGTAAGGCTTTACCTTGTAAGGTTGGAAAATTCCAGAAACAAGTGGTTGCCGCAGATGTGATGGTAATACCTCTTTCCTGCTCCTGTGCCATCCAGTCCATTGTAGCAGCACCCTCGTGCACTTCTCCAATTTTGTGGGATTTACCTGTATAATACAGGATACGTTCTGTGGTAGTGGTTTTACCCGCATCGATGTGCGCCGCAATACCAAAGTTCCTTTGAAATTTTAAGTCTGCCATAATATTAAAGTGACTAAATAATGCAATTTGGGGGGCAAAGGTAACTTATTTTTGACAATAAATAAAATGACCTTCTTTTCCAAATTGTTATTTCTTTTTAACAAGCGCAGTCGTTATTCACATTAAATTTAATAACGATAAATAGTTCCGCGAAAACCAGTTTTTAGACGGTAGCGACCACTTGTTTATCAAATCCCACCAAAAAAGAAATCAACGTTTTCCGGATGCCATAATTCTGTCATATTCGCAGTAAGTTATAAAAACCGGATATACCCTGAAGGAGAATGCTAAATAAAACAGCCCAAAAGTAAGAATTGAAAGATCGGTTTTCCCCTAAATTGAAAAACAATATGAAGTAAAAATTACTCAACGCGCTTGTATAACAGGCTGATACCTTATTTACTATTGTACCCCTCCCTGTCCCGGCGCTGTAGCGGTTCCCGAACACTTATTTACTTATAACCATACATAATATGAGAACAATTGTACTCAGATGCACACATGCACTGTTGCTGCTGGTGTGTGCCTGCATTTCATCCTCCGGCCAGGTAGCGCTTAAACGACAGGTAGTTGCCAGTACAGGTGGTTCCGCCGTAATCCAGAACATCCAGTTCCAGTATACCGTGGGAGAACCCATTATTTTACCTATCACAGATGGCAGGGTGTTGCTCACACAGGGATTCCAGCAACCCGAAGATTTTACAAAGCTGACACCCGGCGTAAACCCGGTAAAGAGCTACATACTGTTCCCCAATCCTGCTATTACCAATACCAGAATTGTATTTGACCTGCTGTCGAAAGTGAGTGTAACGCTCGAACTGATCAACCCCGCAGGCCAGGTAATACATCATCAGTTCCTGGAAATGGGTCCGGGTAAAAGCACACTGGTATTACCTGTGAACCATTTTGCCGCAGGTATTTACACCGTTATGCTGAATGTAAGCGGGAATGTATTCTTTGAGAAACTCATTGTGCAATAACACTACACAATCACCCTTTAACCAGATGACATCATGAAATACGGTTATACAATTATACTTCTTGCAGGTATACTGACAACCAGTATGCAGCTGTTGGCACAAAAAACCACCCAGAAACCTCCGAATATCGGCGCCAGCTTTCTGCTGGTAAACCCCGATGCCAGGAGCAGCGGTACCGGGGACGCCGCCATCGGCCTGTCTCCGGATGCCAATTCCCTGTTTTCAAACGCCGCCAAAATAGTGTTTGCCGGCGACTGGGGCGTGAGCGCCAACTACTCCCCCTGGATGTGGGAGCTGAACAACAATAAGTCCAATATGGCTTATGTATCCGGCTACAAAACTTGGAACGGAACAGAAGGCATAGGGCTTTCCATGAAGTACTTCAATTATGGCTCCGTTACTTTCCGGGATGATAACGGAACCGTGCTGCAGGACTACAACCCCAAAGAATTTGCGATAGATGGCGCTTATGCCAGGAAGCTGGGAAACCATACATCACTGGCACTCAGCATCCGGTATATACGCAGCCAGCTGGGACAGGGTTCCTACAATAATATTCAGCAGAAACCCGCATCGGCAGTTGCAGGCGACATTGCCTATTACTACCAGAACAGTGTAGACAAGCTGGATTTCGGCAACCGCTACTGCTTTGGTGTAAGCATTACCAACATCGGCACGAAGCTGCAATACTCAGATGACAACAACAGGAAGAGTTTTCTGCCGATGAACCTTCGCATCGGTGGCGGCTATACGTTTGTGCACACACATGAACATGAATTTACCCTTTCCGTAGACATCAACAAACTACTGGTACCCACTCCCCCGCTGTATGCCCTGGATTCCAATGGCATGGAAACAAGCCAGATCCTGAAAGGAAAAGACCCTGACCGTGGCGTAGTGGAAGCGATGTTCTCTTCCTTTGGCGACGCGCCTGACGGCTTCCACGAAGAGTTACGGGAATTCACTATCGGATCCGGTATTGAATACGCTTACAGACAGGCATTTTTTGTACGCGCCGGGTATTTCTACGAGCATCCGAATAAGGGCTACCGGCAACATTTTTCCGCAGGACTGGGCGTACGCGTATCAAATCTTGCGCTGGATATCGCCTATCAGCTTCCTACCGGGGAAAGTTTAATACAGAAAAGAACCCTGAAATTCTCGCTGGTCTATAACATAGGCGGCACGCGGGACGAAGCAATTCAGCAACCATAAATCATCTACTAAAATATCCAACATGAAAAGCGAATCTATAACACCCAATAATATGAAATCACTGCTCATACTTGCATTTCTTTTGTTTGCCGGATTCATGCCCGGTGTTTTTGCACAGGAATCCGTAAAGCCGGAAAACACCGGCGGTAATACCGGAAAAGTAAGGGACCAGCTTTTCCCTACTTTTAAGAAAGATCTTGCTGATCTGAACCAAAGATCCACTTTGCCGCCGGCAGATCGGGCGGTAGTTTCAAAAGACACTAAATCCCGTCTTTTTACCAACTACCAGCCACAACGCCCTAATGCTGCACCCAAACTCCGTGCTTCCAAAACCAAACCTCTCCCTTCTGATAGCGCTGCAGTTGCAGCACCGGGTAACCAGGCCAGTAAAGCAGTTGTACCTATACCCAGCCAGGACGGCGGAACATCACCTAAAAAAAATTAAGCGCATCGTAAACTATCACAAAAATGACTATTATGAAAAAGATATGCTACCTGACCTTTCTCCTGTTGACGGTATCATTTCATATTGTATGGGCTCAAAGCGGATTAACCGGAACCAACTACCAGGCGGTAGCCCGCAATACAAATGGGACAGTACTCAGCAACCAGGCCTTAACGGTGCGTTTTTCTATTTTGGGAGGTTCTGCAGCAGGACCTGTACAATACCAGGAAACACATAGTACTTCCACCAATACCGTGGGATTATTCACTTTACAGATCGGTAAAGGAACTCCCTTAACAGGCACGTACAGCGGTGTTCCCTGGGCGAATGCCAATCAGTATTTAAAAGTTGAAATATCAATAAACGGCGGCAACTTCAGTGAGCTGGGTACTTCCCAGTTAATGAGTGTGCCGTACGCGCTGTTTGCAGCCAATGGCACTCCCGGTCCGGCCGGACCTGCGGGTGCTACCGGTCCGCAAGGCGCGAAGGGTGATCCCGGCGTAGCAGGACCTGTTGGTCCCATTGGACCGATAGGTCCCGCAGGAGCGGTAGGTCCGCAGGGAGCCAAAGGCGATCCCGGTGTAGCTGGTCCGGTTGGTCCCGTTGGACCGGCAGGTCCACAGGGAGCCAAAGGTGATCCCGGTGTAGCTGGTCCGGTTGGTCCCGTTGGACCCGCTGGAGCGGTAGGTCCGCAGGGAGCAAAAGGCGATCCCGGCGTAGCTGGTCCGGTTGGTCCAATTGGACCAGCAGGAGCGGTAGGTCCGCAGGGAGCCAAAGGTGATCCCGGTGTGGCTGGCCCGGTTGGACCCATTGGACCCGCTGGAGCGGTAGGTCCGCAGGGAGCCAAAGGTGATCCCGGTGTGGCTGGCCCGGTTGGACCCATTGGTCCGGCAGGGGCGGTAGGACCAGCCGGCCCGCAAGGTGATCCGGGTGTTGCAGGTCCACAAGGTATTCAAGGCGTACCCGGTGTAGCCGGACCAGTTGGCCCGATGGGCCCTGCCGGTCCGGTGGGTCCACAGGGTCCTGCCGGCGATATTAACGGCATAGCCGCAGGCGGTGATCTGACCGGTACCTATCCTAACCCACTTATCGGGAATGGAAAGGTAACACTGGCAAAAATTGCTGCAGGCGTTATTCCTACCACCCTCCCTCCCAACGGCCCTGCCGGAGGAGATCTTTCAGGCACCTATCCCAACCCGGTTGTACAGGCCCTGCAGGGCAAGGCGGTGAGCAATGTAGCGCCTGTGGCAGGACAAATTCTCAAATTTGATGGTGCACAATGGGTAGCAGGCGCCCCTCCCGGAGGTGGTTTAACCCTTCCATTTGTAGCGACGGAAAATAATGCGGCTACACTTTTCAGCATTACCAATGATGGCGACGGCACTTCCCTGGAAGGAATCAACAATACTACCACCAGTAGTATTGCTGCAGTGAGGGGTATTGTTAACTCCACTTCTCCTGGTGGGTTTTCCAGCGCGGTAAGAGGTATCAATAATGGAACCGGTGGTTTGGGCATAGGTGTATGGGGTTCCCAGGCCGGTTCAGGCTGGGGCGTGTACGGCGTAACTCCTAATGGACTTGGCGTGTATGGCAATAGCAGCGCTAACGGTATCGGCGTATATGCCAATAGTAATACAGGCACCGGGTTAACTGCCACCAGTAATAACGGTATTCCGGCGAGCATCTCCATTTTCAATAATGCCAATAACAATAGCGCTTTAAATGCCAACTCGGTAGGAAATGGTACGGTGGTGAATGTGACTACAAGCGGCAACGGAGCCGGGGTACAAAGCAGCACAGGCGCCGGTTTTGCGGTTCACGGTATTACCAGTGCGCAAACCTCAGCTGGTGTTGTAGGAGATAATAACGGAAATGGTGAGGCTGTTGTTGGAAGAACCACCAGCGACATTGCGGGGGCCGTAGTTGGCCGGAATGATGGCGGTGGTTATGGTGTACGCGGTTTTATTGCGACCAACACCACAGGTACCGCAGTAGGCGTATTGGGCCAGGTAGGTTTAAACAACAGTACCGGAAGAGCCGGACGTTTTGAGAATTTCAATGCCACCAATACCACCGGGAATACTTTGGAAGTGGCATCCAATGGTAATGGTAATATACCGGATAATACACAGGGTAATGCTTCTTCCTTCCTGTTAGACAACACCAATAGTGTGGGCGCTGCTGTAAGGGCTGAGGTAAATACCATTTTTGGCAACTTCGGCGCAGCCGGAGTATTTGGCGTTTCCTCCGGCACCGGCGGACGTGCCGGTTTGTTCTACGCTTCTAACCCGGCTGGTAATGGCGCGTCGCTGATCGCGTTGACAGATGGTAATGGCAATGCCATTACCGCCAATGCCGGCAAAGATGGCAACGGGGTAGAAACCAATATAGACGGAGCAGGTAATGCCCTGTATGCCTGGGTGCCTACTTTTGCCACAGGCAGGGCAGGCAGGTTTGAAATCTTTAATGACAATAATGACAATGAGGTTATTACGGTTAAAACAGTGGGTAACGGTATTGCCGGTAGCTTCAATGTAGACAGGACAACAGGTACTTCCCCCGCTGTAAAAGGAGAAGTGAATTCCATGTTTGCCAATTTCGGAACAGCAGGGATTTTCGGTCAGTCGTCTGGTACAGGAGGATACGGTGGGTTATTTTATTCTTCCAATCCGGCAGGTAGCGGTCCTGCCGTACTAGCGCTTACAGAAGGTAGTGGCAATGGCATAACTGCCAATGCCGGTGGCAACGGCGATGGTGTTGAAGCTTCCTGCGATGGAGGCGGGAATGCCATTTCCGGCTTTATACCCAACTTCGGAACAGGTAAAGCCGGCAGGTTTGCCAACTTTAATAATGCCAACGGGCAGCCGGTGGTGCACGTTACTACCACAGGTACCGGCAACACCCTGCTTATTAACCATCAGGGACCATCCGGCAGTATTGCGGTATTCCAGAGTGCCAGCGTCAATGTGGCCCGTATTAATAAAGCAGGAAGGGGATTCTTTAACGGTGGTACCCAGGCCAGTGGCGCCGATGTGGCGGAATCATTTGCAGTAGCCGGAGCGCGTATGGGTTACGAAGCCGGGGATGTACTGGTGATTTCCACCCATACAGACCGGATGGTGGAAAAATCATCTGAGCCCTATTCTACCCTGGTAGCGGGGGTATTTGCTACTAAACCAGGTTTGTTGTTAACTGAAAAGGACATTGATGCGAATTTAGATGAAGAAGTACCGATGGGTGTGATAGGCGTAATACCTACCAAAGTTTGTAATGAGAATGGCGCTATCCGTCGCGGAGATCTGCTGGTCACTTCCAGCAGGGCCGGTTATGCGATGAAGGCGGATATTGATAAAGTAAAGCCAGGTCAGGTACTTGGCAAGGCGCTGCAGGAATTCAGCGGTGCAGAAGGCAAGATCAATGTGCTGGTGAGTGTAAAATAAGTGAGTCTGAAATAACGAAAGGCGGGCATCTCCGGATGTCCGCCTTTTTTATGCCGGTATCCCGGGTTAATGCTGTAATACTTAACGCGCGTGTCCGTCTCCGGGTATCAGCACAAAAAGGCAAACAGCTCCAAAAGGAACTGTTTGCCAAATATATTGAGTTGCCTGTGAGGGCTATAACTAGATTCTGAAGTGAGAGAAAGCTTTGTTCGCTTCTGCCATACGGTGAGTATCTTCTTTCTTCTTGAATGCTGCGCCTTCACCTTTGCTTGCTGCTACGATTTCGTTTGCGAGCTTATCAGCCATGCTTTTACCGTTTCTTTCGCCGGCGAAGCGTACCAACCATTTGATGCTCAGGGATATCTTTCTGTCCGGACGAACTTCCGCAGGAATCTGGAAGGTAGCACCACCGATACGGCGGCTTCTAACTTCTACACCCGGAGTTACGTTAGCTAATGCTTTTCTCCAAACCTCGTAACCGTTTTCACCGGTCATCGTGCTTACCTTATCCACAGCATCGTAGAAAATTTTATAGGCAATGCTCTTTTTTCCTTGTTCCATTACGTTGTTAACAAAGCGGGTTACCAGCTTGTCATTGAACCGAGGATCCGGAGCCAGAGGCAATTTCTTTGCAGCTTGCTTTCTCATTTATTGAAAATTACGACTATTTATAATTATTATTTTTTAGCCTTTTCCTTTTTAGTACCATATTTGGAACGGCTCTGCTTTCTGTCTTTCACACCTGCAGTATCCAGGGAACCGCGAACGATGTGGTAACGAACACCTGGTAAATCTTTTACCCTTCCACCACGGATCAGTACGATAGAGTGCTCCTGCAAGTTGTGACCTTCACCAGGGATATAGGCAATCACCTCAACTTTGTTGGTTAAACGCACTTTCGCTACTTTACGCAGAGCGGAGTTCGGTTTCTTAGGCGTGGTAGTGTATACACGAGTACAAACGCCACGACGCTGAGGGCAGCTATCTAATGCCCTGGACTTAGACTTAGCCCGGATAATTTCTCTTCCTTTTCTTACTAATTGTTGTATAGTAGGCATTCTTTACCTAGTTTTTTTATGTCGGTTTACAATGACATCCAAATTCCCCACAAAGGGAATTTGGGACGGCAAAGGTAAAACTATATGTGTGAATAACAAAATTGTTTCGAAAATATTTTTGCCGGAATGATCTCCTGGGTAAACAGGGAAAGGTCTTATTATTCTGGTAGCAGCTCAGGATTACCAAAAACCGGATTGCAAAGGTATGATATCCGTTAGAAACTACCATAAAAAAATAGGGCCTTTTTATCGGCCCTATTCTCATGACGATAATAATATATAAAACGCTTATTTCTTGTCTATTATGTAATTCCAGTGCCGGATATCGGTGGTGCGGCCGGTACGGATATCATCCAGGCGCTGGATTACTTCCGCCCCTACTTCATATTTGGTCGTATCCAGTTTGATTTTGGTATCCAGGTAATCGAGCTGTTCTACGTAGGCAACACTGGAGGCGGTGCCGGTACCAAATACTTCCCGGAGGGTTCCATTATTATAGGCAGTTACCACCTCATCGATGGAGATGGGTCTTTCTTCCACTTTAAGTCCCATGTCTGCCAGCACATCCATTACGCTGGCGCGGGTTACGCCTTCCAGGATGGTGCCCTGGGTGAGATCCGGTGTAATGGCCGTATTGCCGATGATGACGAAAACGTTCATGGTACCGCATTCCTGCAGGTATTTATGTTCGTAGCCATCCACCCAGAGGATCTGGTCGTAGCCCTGTTTCTTTGCCTGCATGGTGGGGTACATGGTACCGCCGTAATTGCCCGCAGCCTTGGCGAAACCAACGCCACCGGGGAAAGCGCGTACATATTTATCCTGCACCAGTAATTTGATGGGTTTATTAAAATAAGCGCCGGAAGGTGAGTTGATGATGGCAAACTTATAGGTATCAGAAGGGCGGACACCAATAAATTCATCTGCCGCAATCATAAAAGGACGCAGGTAGAGGGAACAGCCCTCACCGGTGGGTACCCAGTTGCGGTCCAGGTCTATCAGTAAATCCAATCCGCCTATAAACAACCACTCCGGTACCTGGGGCATCCCCATTCTTTCGGCAGAGGTGTTAAAGCGTTTATAGTTATCATATGGCCTGAAGATCATGGGGTGACCTTCCGGATCTTTATAAGCTTTAATTCCTTCAAAAATGGCCTGCCCGTAGTGCCAGGCTGCATTTGAAGGACTTACAGACAGGTTCTGGAAAGGCAGTATCTCCGCATTTTTCCATTCTTTTCCATCGAAATCGGCCACCAGCATATGGTCGGCATACATTTTACCAAATGCCAGGTTGTTGAAATCAACCTCACTCAGCCTGCTTCGCGTAGTTTTGGTGACTTTGATCTTCTGAAGTGCCTCTTCCTTAACTGTTGATTTATCTACCATCATGGTTAATCGATTTTATCTCAATATTTTTACATTTTAATCGCTGTGCCACCGGAACCCTATCAGGACCGGCAGTGCAAATAAACTGATTTTTCCCCAGAGGGGGTTTTCACATTAAACTAAACGATAATAAATATGTCGCTTGAGCAAACCCAACTTGATCCGTACTTTCTGGCTAAAATCTTTACCCAGCCAATCATTCCCGGGAAAAGCATGCCGGCTGAAGCCGTAGAAAAAGTGGCGCCCAAAGTCAAATATTTAGGAGAAAATCAAAAAAACATTGCGCTCTTCATACAAAACGAAAACGAAGCGTACTTAAACGAAGAATTATTCAACCTCCTCACTAATATATTAAATGCCTGTAAACTGGGGATGCAGGATGTATCGCTTATTAACGTAATCCACTACCCTTCCCTCGCGTTTCCCGCCTGGCAGGCTGCCGTGAAGATAGAACGGAGCGTTGTATTTGGGATTGCACCGGAACAACTTGGGTTAAATGATATTCCATTGTATCAGCTGGTAACTGTAAACGGTACCACGTTATTGTTTTCCGATGAGCTATCCCTGATAGGCAGCGATAAAGTACTGAAAGCCAGGCTATGGGCCGGGTTAAAACAATTATTAGGCATTTAAATAAACTTCTTTTGCAATCATATGAAATTGATATTCGCTACCAATAACCCAAACAAAGTAAAAGAGTTCCGGTCGTTACTCGGTAACCAGTTTGAGATCGTTACCCTGCTGGAAGCCGGCATTGATATAGACATCCCGGAGCCACACGATACGCTGGAAGCCAATGCCACCGAAAAGTCGGCCACCATTCACCGGATGACCGGGGAAAACTGTTTTGCCGAAGATACCGGCCTGGAAATAGCAGCCCTCAACGGCGCGCCGGGTGTTTTATCTGCCCGCTACGCCGGGGAGCAGAAAGAAGCCGCCGACAACATCGCCAAAGTATTACAGGAGCTGGAAGGCCAGAACAACCGCAGTGCGCAGTTCCGCACTGTTATTTCCCTGATACTGGATGGCAAGGAACACCAGTTTGAAGGAGTGAGCAAAGGCCATATTACAACATCCGTTAAAGGAGAAAAGGGATTTGGCTACGATCCGATCTTTGTTCCGGAAGGCGAAACGCGCGCCTTTGCAGAAATGGATCTCACGGAAAAAAACAGGTACAGTCACCGGGCACGGGCCTTTGAGAAATTTGTGGCTTTCCTGAAACAAACAGCAAACGTTTAGCATCTCCCTAAAAAATAAGTATGGCAAGAGTCAAGATAGATTTACCTGCAACATTTCCTTTCAGCGTACAAATTCCTGTGCGGATCCGGGATATTAATTATGGCAACCACGTAGGCAACGATGCCATCCTGTCTATTATACATGAAGCCAGGATACAGTTCCTCGGCAACCTGGGCTATAAAGAGCTGGATCATGAAGCCGGCGCAGGTTTCATTATGGCCGATGTGGCCATTGCTTACAAAGGGGAAGGATTTTATGGAGATATATTTGATATAGCCGTTGCGGCGGGCGAATTTAATGCCCTGGGTTTTGAATTGTTTTATCTCATCACCACTAACCGTAACGGACAAACGATTACCATCGCCGAAGCTAAAACCGGTATGATATGCTTTGACTATAACGCACATAAAATAGCAAAACTGCCGGCCGATATGAAGGCACGCCTGGAAACAGGAAAATAAAACCAACAGATTATGGATATAACAGCAACACCCACTGCAGTGGAACAGGTGATTACAGCACGCCGTACGGTGAAACCCACCAGCATGAACGGCCGGAAGATTGCAGATGAAACGGTACAGCAACTGTTGCAACTCGCCGACTGGGCGCCCACACACGGGTATACAGAACCCTGGTACTTTGTGGTGTACAGCGGTGATAAAGTGCAACAATTTTGTGCAGATCATGCGGATATGTACAAGCAGCATACCCCCGCCGACAAATATATTCCGGGCAACTACGATAAACTGAAAACGCAGGGCAACCTGGCATCGCATGTACTGGCCATTTGTATGAAACGCGGGAACAATCCGAAGATCCCGGCGCTGGAGGAAATTGCCGCGGTATCATGCGCAGTGGAAAATATCTGGCTGGGCGCTACCGCCCTGGGTATTGCCGCCTACTGGGGTTCCGGCGGAATGACCTACCACCCTGCCATGCAGGAATATTTTGGTTTGGGAGAAGAAGACCTGGTACTGGGCTTCTTTTATATGGGCTATACAGACGAGCCTGCGCAACCGGGAAGAAGAATGAAACCATTTAATGAGAAGTTCAGATGGATGTAATTTTATAAGAAGATGGGGACCTGTTGATCCCCATCTTCTTATAAATTATTTTAACAGATACCCATTCGCTTCTTCCGCAAAGCTGCTGATCTGTGTAGCTACCCAATGTTCATCTTTATGTAATTCTTCCGCCATAATCCGGGCTACGGCAGGGGCTATACGCAGTGCTTCCTTTGCATCGAGGAACAACAAGCGCGTACGGCGGGCAAGAAAATCTTCAATGTTGCGGGCCATCTCCTCTTTCACGGCCCATACCACCTGTGCTTTAATGATATGATATTCCCGGCTCAGCTCCTCCTGCAAATCCGGCTGACGCGCCACCATTTGGTGCAGGTGCAATACATCGCTGCCATAGAAATACCACGGATCTTCCCAGTTCACCTTATCGGTGGCGCCATGAATTTTCAGGTGAGGGGTAGCCGAGACTGTCTCCTTCCACTTCAGCACCACTTCCAGCTTATGTATTACATCTTCCGCCATCCTGCGGTAGGTAGTCCATTTACCACCAATAATGGTAATAAGATTTGATTTGGACACAATTATTTTATGGCTGCGGGAGATTTCTTTTGTTTTATGCCCTTCCGCCCTGGCGGCGGCGAGCGGGCGAAGACCAGCCCACACACTGCGTACATCAGAACGTTGCGGCGCCCTCGATAAATACTGACCGGCCGTACGGAGAATGAAAGCAATTTCCTCTTCCAGTGCTCGGGGCTCCAGGCTGATATGCTTAACGGGGGTATCGGTAGTACCCATCACCACTTTATTATGCCAGGGAACGATAAAGAGCACCCTTCCATCGCTGGTAGACGGGATCATGAGGGCGTTATGGCCGGGCAGGAAATCGCTGTCGAGTACCAGGTGTACACCCTGACTGGCCGCAATAGATTTTGGCGCTGCCGGGTTATCCATTTCCAGTACATCATCCGCAAACACACCGGTGGCGTTGATCACCGCGCGGGTATTGAGATATATTTCCTCTCCTCCGCCCAGGGTATCCTTTACCGTTAGTCCGCTGATATTTCCAAAGCCATCTTTTCGTAAACCGGTAACCCTCATATAATTCAGCACCGTACCGCCGTTATCTGAAATAGACTGTGCCAGGTTGATGGCCAGGCGTGAATCATCAAATTGTCCGTCGTGATACAGCACGCCACCGGCGAGGTGCTCCTGCTTCAGCGTAGACAACCGCGCCAGGGTAGCTGACCTGGAAATATGCGTCGACTTCCCCAGACTGAGCCGGCCTGCCAGCCAGTCGTACATTTTGAGGCCAATCGTATATTTCAGATTCTCCCAGAAATTAAAAGTAGGAATAACAAAAGCCAGGTTACGTACCAGGTGCGGGGCATTGGCAGCCAGCAATCCGCGTTCCACACTGGCTTCCCTTACCAGCGATACATCGCCCTGTGCGAGATAACGTACGCCTCCGTGTACCAGCTTCGTGCTTTTACTGGAAGTGGATTTTGCAAAATCCACCTGCTCCAGCAATAAAGTTCTGTACCCCCGTGTTACCGCTTCCAGTGCGGCGCCGAGGCCGGTAGCCCCACCACCAATCACTATTATGTCCCAGGGTTCGAGATCCTTTTTTAATGAGGCAACAAGCATTTCTCTGTTCATAAGCTAGTTTTCATTGGTCTGCCAATCATATACAAAATACTGAGGAATCGGATACCGGACAAATCAAAGCGGCCGATTCCAGAAAACTTAACGGCCGGGAGGGTTAAAAGTTTTAAATTCAGGAACATTTAGGCATTAAAAATGTTCCTCCATAGAGATCATTCAACTTTATAGCTTCGTATGTTTACCAGGATTCAACTCAATTACAGATATTTTCTACAGCTGCTGATACTCACGGTTGTTATTACCGGCAGTTACAACGCCACGGCACAGCGCAGCAAGCGAAAACCAAAATCCGATACCATTCACATGGTAGCTGTTGACAGCGCCACCATCAGCAAAAATATCCAGGCCCTGTCAAAAGATACCAGCCGGGTAAAAAAATCGGACACGTCTGTATCCATCCTGATCAACCGTATTGAAAGCTACACCCTGACGCTGAACGATCTTATGAGTTCCCTCCGGCGCGGATTTGATACCTCCCGTATCAGCGACGGACTGCCGCTGACAGATACGTCCCTCGCGCTGATAAAATACAATATTGCCAGCCTGGGCCGCACCCCCAACATCAACGATATATATACCAACAAAGTAATGCTGGAGCAGTTGCAGCGCAAACTCACCTCCTGGCAAACCGCCCTCTTTTCCTACTATGACAAACTGATAAACATTAATGACACCATCCACACAATCCGGGGCGATACCGCCATGCGCAACATTCCTTCCGAAGATGAACTGTACGGCTTTTATATAGGCCAGGTAACCAACCTCATTCTTAAATTCCGCTCGGTAGACAGTGCGAATAAGGCCAGTCTTATTAAGATAGGGCTGCTGCAAAACAGGGTGGCCAACCGGTATATTGAAGTCTCCAATCTTTACGAGGACATGGACTACCGCCTGAAGCAGTTTGCTTCCAATATGTTTGTGCGCGACTACCGGTACCTGTGGAAGCCTCACCGCGACAGCATCAACCCTCTTGAGTTTTTCCCGGTGCTGAAAAACTCGCTGCATAAAAGCACCAAGGTGTTAGCCATCTTCTTTTCCATACAGTGGCCGATATTTTTTGTGTGGCTGTTGCTCGCTGTATTGTTTTCCTGGTGGGTATACAACAATATCAGGCGCATCCGGCATAACCACAACGAACAGGAAGGGGAAACGATCCTGCAGCACGCCCGGTACCTCTACCGCTACCCCGTGGCCTGCACCGTTGTGCTGATTGCTTCGCTATCGTCCGTATTATCTGTACGTTACCCTATTCTTTTTACAGAAATCACCTGGGGTTTAGATGTGATTGCGCTGACCATTATCTTCCGCACACATCTTCCTAAAACATTATTCAAAAGCTGGCTGTTACTGATCGGCTTACTGTTTGTTTACAGTTTGAATAACCTGCTGATAGAAATTACTTATGCAGAACAATGGGGATTATTAATCGGCGCCATTCTTTCGCTCCTGCTCGGGAACCGCCTGTTGAAAGAATCTTCCCTCACCACCTTTGCACAACCGAAATTCACCCGGCCGGTGCTGATGCTATTCATGCTCACCAGCGCGTTTTCCCTGATCATGGTTATTTTAGCCAGGGTAGGCACTGCCAAAATTATGGGATCTACCGCTGTTGTAAGTGCCGTGATGGCCCTGAGCCTGTTTATCCTCGTGAAGATACTGATGGAATCCGTTTACCTGCAGGTAGAAGCCAATAAAGATTCCAGCACATTCATATCTTTTATGGACTACCAGGAAGTGCAGAAAAAGCTGAAAACATTTCTCACCATCCTGGCTTTTGTAGGATGGCTGGCGATCATATCCCGCTGCGTTTATTTGTATGATACCATTTACGATGTTATTGTCGATTTCCTTTCTTCCCGGCATAAGCTTGGTAATTCAGATTTCACCTTCAGCAGCATCATCATTTTTATACTGGTGATATGGGTAGCCACGGTGGCCTCCCAACTGATTGCCTATATGTTTGGAAATACCGGTCAAAGTGCCAATCCCAATAAAAAAACAAAATTCGGTTCCGCCCTGCTGTTATTGCGGCTGGCCGTACTGGCCGGTGGTGTATTACTGGCATTTGCTGCCTCCGGCATCCCGATGGATAAAATCACCATCATCATAGGCGCCCTCGGTGTAGGTATCGGCTTTGGTTTACAAAACGTGGTAAATAACCTCGTATCCGGTATCATCCTTGCTTTTGAAAAGCCGATAGAAATTGGAGATGTGATAGAACTCGGACCCCGCTCCGGCGTTGTAAAAGAAATAGGCATCCGCTCCAGTAAGATCAGTGCCTACGATGGCTCCGAAGTAATTGTTCCCAATGGTGACCTGATATCGCAACAACTGATCAACTGGACCAGGGCCAACCGGAATAAACGAATCACCTTTGCTCTTGGTGTTGGCTATGGCAGCAATATTGACCAGGTTACGGAGATTATTCAATCTGCCTTTACCGATCGTAAAGATGTGCTTACTATTCCGGCCCCGTTTATACAACTTACCGACTTCGGAGATAACGCCGTGAATTTCAAGGTGTATTTCTGGGTAGGCGACCTGGATAATGCGGGCAGGCTTCAAAATGAGGTGATGTCGTTCATTTACACGGCCCTTAATCAGGCAGGTATTGAAATTCCTTATCCACAGCGGGATTTGCATATCCGGTCTGTAGATGAATCCTTATTAAAAAAATGGGATAAGCCGGCTCCGGGCGGCACGCTTTAAAAAAAATTATAAAAAAACGTTGGATTCATTTTGAATTTTCATTTTTAAGCCGTTATCTTTGCACTCCCGTTTTGGAGCAGCAGGCGCTACTGATAGTAGTTACAGCGGTCCGGATGGAGAATAAGGCGAGGTAGCTCAGGTGGTTAGAGCGTTGGATTCATAACCCAAAGGTCTCGGGTTCAACTCCCGATCTCGCTACGAAGAAAGCCGCATCATATGATGCGGCTTTCTTATTTTCTAAGTAGCTGATTAAGACCTATTTAGTTTTTCCCTCTCCTAGCTCCCACACAATTACAGTTTTTCTTACCTTCATAAAATATTAATTTTCAACGTACAATGTTTTCAACTCCCATTAGGGGTATCTAAAAAACTTAGCTGAAAAATCGAATAGAATTAGCAAATAGTTTCAGCGATTAACTCAACAATTAAAGTGGCTAATTGATTTTCTGCTGCCAGTAGTTTGTCCTCATCAATCGCTATTTCTACGCTACAATCAGAGAGCCAATTAGTAGCAGAAACGACGGATACCAGCTGCAATAAGCTCTCCTCCTTCAGCTCCTCACTTAAATGCATAAACGCCGGATGCAGGTACGAGGCACTGAATTTTTTTCCATCATAAATCAGCCCTGCTTCAAATATCTTCCGCATAAACCTTTGCCTGGAAGCCATCTTGCAATGGTCAAAGACTTTCCTTGCGTTTAGTAATAAGGGAATAATTCTCCCGAATTTCTCCTGAAGGGCCTGCAACTCCCTTGCCAGATCATCAATTTCTTTCTGCAAAACAGACTTTTGTTCTCTTAATTTGCTGTACCATTTCTTATATGAAGAAGGCTCTATTTGGTCATTTAATAAACACTCCTCCAACCTTTCGCACTTCTGCTCTATTTCTGCAATTTCCTTTTGATTGTTTTTTGTGGTCAAAATTTCAACGTTTAACATGCTTCCTAGTTGTTCCTTGGTAGCTCCTTCTATAGCAGCCTTCAAATGCTGCGAGAAAATCAACTTACTCAGCAAGACCAGGAAGACCGCATGCAAGGCATCAGCGCGGTAATTAGGCCTTCCTTCACGGAGACACCTGTAATACAAATAATATTGCATTGATTTGCCCCTGCTGAATGATCCGGTATAAGCTGCACCACATGCACAATAAAGGACCCCGTAAGAAAATCTCGTCTGTCGGTGTTACTCTCGGCTTAGGCTTACTGTTTAATAATTCCTGAACCCTCCAGAAAACGTCTTCTTTGATCAATGGCTCATGTAATCCTTGAACGAATTTCTCCGGCTTTTTATCGTAAGCAGGAATCTTAATAAGTCCGGCACACACCGAGTTCGTCAATACTCTAACCAGTGCACTCTTCCCTTTTAACGTAAATCCTTTCTTTCTGGCATCTTCTGTAATTTGCTTATGAGGTAGTCCTGTTACGAAATCATCAAACATCTGTACAATAATAGGCGCCCTCGCCGGGTCGACAACAATGATAGGCCTATCGTTTTCATCTCTTTTATTCTTATAGCCAAATGGTGCGGTATTAACGACTCTTCCGGATTCCCGCGCCAACCTTATCCCCCGCCTGGTTCTCTCCCTGATTCGAAGCAGTTCATTATTGGCTAACAATAGTTTGAAGGCACGGCTCAAAAAAGTATCCGGCGACCTGGTATCTGTATTTGTCGGCTCGCAAACGGATAACACTTTTACATTAAGGCTCTTTGCAAGTTGGTCTATCTTCATTAACGCCTCCGAGAGATTGCGGCTAAACCGGTCATGGTCCAGGATGATGAGATAACTCACTTCTCCTTTATGTTGCTTGATAAACCTCTCCAGGGCCTGCCAATTCGGTCGATCAAAAGAATAGCTGCTTTCACCTTCATCTGTAAAAACAGCTAGTAGATTTAGCGTGTAATGGGCACAATAGTCTATGATGGCTTTTCGCTGGTAAGGAATGGAGTAAGTAGATTGGTCTTTGGTGGAGATTCTGGCGTAGCCAATTGCGTCATTGGTGGGAGTGTTTTTCATAATCATTTAGTTTTTATGAATTCATAAAATGAAATTGATGCCTTGAAAACACGTCTCCACTCCAAGTATATAATTGATACTCGAATGAAGAACCAAGAGAAAACATGACTTCTGTTATAAAGCCTGACTGGGAGATATTACCTGTTGATTAATCTTGAGAATTAACTCAAATAACATGGACAGGTACATGAAATTTTTATGTAGAGCATTGATAAATTGAGCCCTCAGACTTATAGCCAACAAATCAGGTTTTTCGGCAATGGCGAAAATTCAGGAAAGCATTTCTCCTATATAATAGCATTTAAATCCCACAATCAACTAGACAAGTTTGCGATTTGTAAATTCCCTTTTTATCCTGAAAATATTAAACTTAAAAAATACTTAACGGAAAAACTCGTATAAATAGCTTAAATTCAAATTCTAGATAGATGACTCGCACAATACATAATACAATATGTCGTCTAGCTCCACCGGTTAATACACTCAAAATTTGACCATATATTGAACCTATATTGGTGTCCAGACGTAGGCCCACACTTCATTTACAAACTAATTTAACATAGATTAATTAGTGCCATGATAAATTTCATGAAGTACCTTATGAAAAGGAAAAATTCACGGATATCCATGCAAATAAAAAATACCAAAATATTTCAGCAATAAATGGATATTCCATTGGATACTATTGAGCATACTCGAGAACATTAGCCCTGTTATAAAACGAAGACGCTTTAAATATCATCAACCGAAACAGTCTTCATCAATGGGCTTTTCAATTACTAGCATTTATAATCCGAACTACAAGGATACAATCTTATGTATATTAAAACTATTAAAATATCAGGCTATAGAGCATTCAATAAAGAATTCAAGGTCGCTCTTAATAAAGGATTAAATGTAATAGTTGGCGAAAATGCGTCTGGAAAAAGTACCATAATAGATGCAATAAGGCTAATATTACATGAGGACGAATATAGTAGAACAGGCATCAGTGAAGTTGATTTTCACCGACCAATAGATACCCCTTCTAAAAGCAAAGGAGCTGATAGAATCTCCATCTCCTGTGAGTTTAATGAGTTAACTGAAGATGAACAGGTTGCGTATTTACCGTGGCTCGATTTAAATGATATGCAAAAAGCTAAACTAAATCTTATTATTGAAAACAAAGAGGACATTCGAGGAAACTTCAAGCGAAAAATGTGGGGAAATCAATCAGAAACAGGATTATTTGAATGGGAACTGCTTCACAGAATCAATTGTATCTACTTACCTCCCTTAAGAGATGCTGAGGCCAAGCTAAGAGGATACAAAGGGTCCAGGATTGCTCGACTGCTAAAGAATCTTAGAAAAGAAGAAGAGGAGGATCATCCATTGGAAAAGAAATTTGCTAATCTCAACAAAGAACTACTACGTGACTCCTCCGTCCAAATAGCCAATAAATACATTCAAGACAACATAAAAAAATCTGTCGGGGCCGTTTTTGGTCAAGATACATCTTTACAATTTACTGAGATTAATTTTGATAGAATTGTCGAAAGAATACGGCTTCTTTTCTATCCGTTACTACCTGGGCCAAATGAAAAAACGGAAATTAGTATGTTCCGAGAACTAAGTGAAAATAGTTTAGGCCATAACAACATCCTTTATCTGGCAACAATTCTCGCAGAGTTAGAAGGAACAGAGAACCTCAATTCGTTTCATAAAATATTACTTATTGAGGAGCCGGAGGCACACTTACACCCACAATTGCAAATTCGTTTGCTTAAATATCTCCAAGAAAAATCAATTGAAGATAAAATTCAAATCATCGTAACTACGCATTCTCCAACTTTAGCATCCAGTGTCGATTTAGATACTATAAAAGTCGTCACACCAATATCATTAAAAGAAAATCCCATATACACGTCTTTAGTGGACTGTGGTCTTCTACCTAACTCTAAAAAGTTTATAGAAAGATGGCTGGATATTACAAAGTCGGTACTATTATTTGCGAAAGGTGTATTATTTGTTGAGGGAATTGCTGAAGGACTAATTGTAAAAGAACTATCAAACAAAGCTCTACAACAGTTTAAGTTGGAAAAACCCGATAGAATATTTCATAATACACTAGATGAGTATGGAATTTCGATAATCAACATGAATGGGATTTATTTTGATCATTTTTTCCCTTTATTTCAGGGATACTACAAACTTGCGAATAACACATTTAGCCCTAGCGCAAGTATTCCAATAAAATGCGCAGGCTTAACAGATAACGATCCTCCGAAAATCTCACAACCAACATCACAGAACCCCATTCAGGGCTCCAATAGACTGCTTCCATTGATTCCCGAATTAATTGCCAACTCTCAAAACTGTAGACTATTCAGCAATTTGAAAACCTTGGAGTATGACCTAGCACTAGAAGGTAACAACTTGGCTCTAATGTCTGACGTAGCATTAAGTTTTATAACAACAAATGGAGAGATTCGGGATACTTTTGAACGATACATTCAAACAAATTGGCGAGAAGAGGAAATTACAGATAAAGCAAATGCTGCCTATTATTTGTTAAATCATATCGACAAAGGAGAATTTGCCCAGGAATTAGCTATAAGATTATCTAATCCCAATATACAATTTGTAATTCCTGAATATATTTTGAATGCATTTAAATGGCTTGTTGGCTATGAAGAAGAATAAAAAACTTACTATAATAGGAAAGCTTTCCGAAAAGCTAAAATGTAGCTTGGAAGAACTGAACAAATTAAGCGAACAACAAACTAACTATATAAACTACCGCACTTCTCAATCTACCTTTTTGGAGGCTTGTGCAGGAGGAGGGAAAACTGAAGTTATCGGTTTAAAAACAGCATATGAGATCAAACGTTGGGTGAATCCAAATGGAGGACTAGCTATAATCACCTTTACCAACAGCGCTGCCAATGAATTAGACAACCGAGTTAAAAAATATGCTGGAATATCAGCCAGCTTATTCCCTCATTTCATTGGAACTTTTGACAGTTGGCTTCATAGCTATTTATTGCAACCGTTTTCCCATTATCTAACGAGATACGCTGGAAAAGATGGCGATAAAAGCATAAGAATTATTCTAGAAGACAAGCATGCAGGTTTTCTTACAAATTATACGGTCAATCTTACAAGGGGGGGCCAATCCAGACCCATTAGAGCCACTCAGTATTATTGCTCCCCCAATTGGGATAATTTTGATAGCTTTGATGAAGATATTAGCCGTTTATTAACCTCACAGCCTCTCACACGAGGAGAGATAGCAAGTTTAATCGCAAACAAAAAAAAGTTTATAACAGCTGGGTTTGCCACATATTCAGATGCTGAAATGGTCTGCCATCAGCTATTATCAGCATATCCCGATCTTAGAGAGAAAATTAGCGCTCGATTTCCCATAATATTTATAGATGAATGCCAAGATCTTTCACACAGCCAGATTGAAATCTTAAATATATTAAAGTCTCGGGGAGTGCATCTTCACTTTATCGGAGACCTTCATCAGGCCATTTATGACTTTAGAAAGGTTGATCCCAGCGAAACACGGAAATATGTTGATGAACATCAATTTGTAAATTTAAAGTTAACTAATAACTATAGAAGTTGTCAACAAATAGTTGATATTTCCAATACTGTTATTGGCCAACGAATAAGGGTAAATGCAAATCTAACAGCGATAAGTCAAACCCCATGTATAATATGGCAATATGACGATACTTCGTTTTCGCAATTACCAACCAGATTTGACAATTTGGTTGCTGCACATGATTTATCAATTGACAAATGCGCCATTCTTGCTCGTGGAAAGTCTACTATTTCGCCATTAAAATCACAAAGTGGTAAAAAAGACTATTCAAAAGTAGAACTATTTGTAGCAGCAATTGAGTCTTGGTATAAACCCAGTCGAAATGCCACGGACCTAATGAATGCATTAGAATACCTTGGACGCTTCTTTTGTATGTTAGGCTATGATGGTAATGGCAGTTTCCGAGAACAATATCGTCCGGATAGCTTTAACAATATACAGTGGCGGCAATTGTTAAAGAAGATACTCTGCCAATGTGTCGATTTATATCCTTTCGAAGAAAATGGGAATGACATCAACTGGAATTCATGGATTCCAAAGCTGAAAACGTTTTTACCTACTGTCTGGCATGAGCTAAGGGGAAGGACCAAAGAGTTTGCTCAAATTGCGAGGAAAATAAGAGTTCCCAATGGCGAAGGAAATAATTCTGTAAAAAGTGCTCTACAAAATGCTGTTATAGAAAATCGGTTTAGAACTACTACAATCCACAGCGTAAAAGGGGAAACCTTAGATGCTGTCCTATTAGTGTCCCATAAAAATAGATTAAGCAAGGGAGGGCATTTTTCTCATTGGCTAAGAGATGGAAATCATGAGGAAGAACATATAAGATTTGCTTATGTTGCATGTTCTAGACCTAAACACCTGTTAGTCATAGCCACTCCTGTCTTAAGCCAAGACGAACTAAATCGATTAATAAATTTAGGGTTTATATATCAACCTTAGCAATATCCTTAAGATATCAAAACATATTTTTTGAACCTGGTCCATAATTTTTCAACTTAAAGAAAATCAGAAATGAGTATAACGAAACCATACTATCGGAATTATAGATCTGTAAAAGACGGACCGAATTCTGGATATAGTGATTGGGCTTACATCATTGACAAAGAATACGCAATCTTCCCTGCTCACTACGTTAGGGCATATAAGTTAATTCAAAGTGATCTTGAGTTACTCTTTGAATACATTGAGCCTTCTGACGAAGCTCTAAAAATATATTCTTATAGAATTCATGAATTGCTTATGCGGACGTGTATTGAAATTGAAGCGAATTTTAAAGCAATTCTGAGCGAAAATATTTATACTCCGCAAAATGATCGATTTGGTAATCCCATTTATAACATGGGCGTCTATAAAAAAATCAATACAACACATCATCTTTCTGGATATGAAGTTGTTCTCCCTATCTGGAATGAAGTTGGTAGAGTATTTAAGCCTTTTGAAGAATGGGGTACGAGTAATTCACTACCTTGGTATAGGGCGTACAATGCCAGCAAGCATGATCGAAAGGAAGAATTTAAGCAAGCTAACTTCGAAAACTTACTCAACGCAGTTACAGGACTCCTTGTTTTACTCACTTCGCAATTTAGGGATATGTCTTTCTCCGGTGGCATTGGACTGTCCACTGGGTATGATTATCATGACTTAGATTCTACAATTGGTGGGCTTTTTAGGATAAAGTATCCTGACGATTGGACAGATGATGAAAAATATGATTTTGACTGGTCTCAACTTGAAAAGCAAACTAATCGCTTTCAGAAAATAGACTATAATACTATATAGAATGGCTGTTACCATTGCTATTAAACAAATTCTTTTAATCTGGTTTCGAAGATGTTATTTTGATAAATAACTTTCAAAAAGAAAATATAGTTATATACTTTGAAACAACATGTAGTAGTCGGTTCAGTTGGAACAATCTTGAAAAAGCTTGTAACCATAGAAACTAGCCAATGTAACTACGTCCAACATCCTGACAGGCCTAGCCAAATTCCTGTAAATGGAAGATATTCTATAATTTGGCTCAACTTTTTTAGCAATCTTTGTTAGGGGCTATCTACCTCTAGAATCGAAATAAGGTGGTATCCTCCAAGTTTATGCTCCTCCCACGCCTGTCTTGATACTGATATTTTCCTATTACCATCAGATAATGTAAAATTGAGACCTATTCGGATAGATCGTTTTAATTCTTCGGGCAAGTTAGACCCCATAGCCTCTCTGTGAAGAAGTTCTGCTAAATCCAACATTCTCTTATGTGCTACCATAGCGGATTCCGGATAGTGAACAGCAAGCATCAGTTTTAACTGATTGGCAACCTCGTTGCTGCCCATAACGTAGTAAGAAATACAACTAGAAATAATTTCATTGTCATTTAAATATATCAAGTTAGACGCGGCCTGCCATTCACCATCTCCACAATCATTATAAAATCCAGTTTCCACACCGCCCTCTTTTAGAAGATCCTTTGCCTTATAAGGCGACCACCCCATGCTTATATCAACATTTGGAGGATTTGCCTCAATTTTGTTCAGCTCTTTCATTTTTTTCAGGGAAAGTATCAGTTCCTCCTTAGTTTGGATCGTGTGGATAAAAAGAGAATTTTTCCACCGGACAAAATCCTTTACCCGAAACTTGAAATGAAAGATGGCCATTTTTTTAGCGAACGAATATAATCCAGAGTCTTGCAGAGCCACACGAAGCCCAACAAACGCCATTTCGTAACTGACATATACCGACAACAAAAAGACAAACGGTAGAAAAAATAAAGATAAAAGCGATGGTACAAGAAAATCAGATAAGGTGCCCTTGGATGCAAATGATTCAAAGTGGGCAATTATCCAATATAACGCATAGATAATTAAAAAAAGCCCAATGATCGAAAGCAATCCATTAGCGAATTTCGCGACCAATGTATTCTTTCGATCCCGCTTAGCAAAGACTGCAAGCAAGACCAGAAAGGTGACTACCGGCAAAATGAAAATTTCGATCCAATAGTTGAATGTATGGAACCCAATAAGAAACTCCACGAAAGCCGTAAACTTGAATACGTCTTTTATCGCATCCACGTAGTAGCCTTTATCCTCTCTTATTTTGTTAATACTGTAAAGCGAAACCAAACCAGCGGATATAAACCAAAATATGGTATTTTTTATTTGCCCTGCATCCCAAATACCTATCTTCGACATGATCCCAATGACAGCCATCACATAGACAATCATTAATCCATATATCACCCAAAACGATCTACCGATGGCTAATATGACCATGTCGAATAACATCCGCCTGTTGGAAGATTTCATCATTATCCATAAAAAAAAAGGGATGATCCAAGTAAAAAGGGCTAATTCTCTCGTGTTAAAAATATCCTGCATTACAAGCACTATTTTATAAACATTCAGGGTAAGGAGGAAAACGAAGATAGTATTTATTGAGGAGCTCGTCAATAGCAAATCTAAACTGTCTACGGATGGACCATCACCCCCTGAATTTCACCCAAAAACGCCATCACTGGTTCCAAACAAATCCCATCTGGGCTACGAAAAAAGAAAGAAGGCTTTCAAGCATCTGCCTGAAAGCCTTCTTTCTTTTAGCACAACATCCTGGACGTGATTCGTCTTTAATGCTTTTATAACGAATAAAAAAAGTCGCCCTTCTATCAGGCGACTTTCAAAAGAAGAGTGCGCGGCATCGCTACCGCGCACTAATTAAATCTGCCACTACTAAATTCACGGCCTTTTAAACAAACGTATAACATCCAGCTGCAGGTTGCCGGGTGTAACAAAGTAAGTGCGTACCAGACCTTTTTCAACATTTTTAGGGAGAAGTAAGCCCGCCTCTCCCACTTTACTGATCAATTCACTGTCTTCGAAGTACCAGCTATCTATGGTACCGGTTTTGGTAAAGTACAGGTTATAAGATTTACTCTTGTCCTGAAAGCCTTCTTCCGGCATATAATCCGCATGGATCCAGGTACCTGGTTTAACGTTTTTGGCGATGTAGGTTATCTGACCTGTTTCATTTTGGAGGAAGATATCCAGCGCATCACTACTTTTCGGATAGTGAATATAAAAGCTTAGTTTATTGGTAGATGAATCTGCAGCAGGTATTTCTATTTTCAGTTCATTTCCGTTGATGTAAACAAACGGGAAAAACAGCTCAAGCTTACCACTGCTCAGATTGAGCTGTTGCTGAAAAACATCTTTTCCGGAAGTTTTATCTTTAATTTTTAAGGCGCTTTCTTTTTTTGAAGCATGGAAGGTATAAATTTTACTGAACGTAACCGGCTTGTTCGGCAGCGTGGTAAAGTTGCGGTAAATGGTAGTATCTATGGATGTTTCCAGCTCGGCGTCGCCAATATTATATCCCCAGACTTCTACATTGATTGCTCTTGTTGTTTCATCTTCCTTATTGCAGGAGATAAACACTAGCAGAACAACAAGCAAACTTAGTAATCTATATTTTGACATCATCTCTTTAAATTTTAATAGTCTAAACGGGTATTAAATCTCATGATCGTTCCGCTGGGAGCTTCAGAGAAGATGTATATTTTTGAAGAGGCTGCAGATGCAGCCGGTTTAGGAGCAGTGGTGGACAGATCGTTCCAGGTATAGGAGGTGCCATCTATATAAGGCGTGTTGGTACCTGCTTTATAGATTCTCACCTGAAAAGAAACGGAAGTCATCACACCATTGTATTCCTGCCTGGCGGTGGAAAACGTAGAGATAGTGGCAGCCTCACTGAATTCATTTGGTTTCACATTTTTGAGTCGGGTGATCTCTTCAAAAACTTTAGGAGTGGAATAGTATTTACCAATGACTAAATCTACCGGTTCACTGTATTTGGTTACATCAGGAACGAACATGTATATCAGGCTGATTTTCTTATCTGTTACCCCGGGCTTTTCCGGCATATCACTCATCTTTCCATCCATATAAAGAAAATTTAAGCTGGCAGCGCCATCTTCCTTTTTGAATTCTTGTTCTAATACCAGTTTTCCTGTGTTTTTTTCACTGACATTGACCTTAACAGTACGCTGCTCTCCTCTGAAAGTGTAAGCTTCCGCCAGGTTAAATGCGCTTTCACCGGTTGCTATACGTGGCGAACTGATGGTGTCCACTTTTACTGCAAGCACTTCTTTGGTGGCGTTATAACCCTTTATGCTGATAGGAAACACCTGGTCTGTATAGAGAAAATTATCATTGTATTTATTGCAGGCGGCCAGCAAAGAAGCGGCCATACTCAGCAAAATCCAGTTTGTATAAATTGATTTCATTTCTTCTGTTTATGTCGTTATAAATTGTAGGAAATGGATAAACTGAAAGATGATCCTATTTTGCGGATGAAGGTATCAGTATCGCCTATACGAATTTTCGTTTTCCCATCAGGGCTATCCTGATAATAGCCTTCCTCATAATTTTGTGAGAAGCCATATTCCCATTTGTATACATCCGACCATTCTTTCATGGTCATGTTATCGCTGCCTGGCTTCACCTCATAAGTATTCTGTCCGTTGATAAAAAAGCGGTAGGGACTATTTGTAAGATTGCTGATGTTCAGCCTTACCTGTAATTTTCTATCTTTCAGGAATTTATAGCTTATCTGCGCATCTATCTGGTTGCGCGGACGTTCCATTTCGGAATAATGCGGTTGCATACCAACCGTAAAGGTTTTATAGCCGGCGTGGTTGAAAGCGATATTTGCACCTAATCTATCTCCGGCGTATTGCAGACCGATATTATACAGTACAGGGACTTGTCCGTATAACGGTCGTTTTTCTTTCAGGTAAGTTTTTCTGCGATAGGCATATGAGTTACCTTCTGCATCAGAGCCGGAGCCCATGGTTTCGTAACGGAAGGCGCTGGCCTGTACTTCAGAGTTCTGCAGTGTCAGGTTACCGCTGAAATAGAGGTTGTTTAAAAATTTTACATCTTTAGCAAAGAACCCAAAGCTTTTGCGGACATCTACTTCCCAGCCATTTACATCTGCATAATCAGAGTTGGCAGTGAGCAGGTCTACGGCGCCACTTGTATTCGTGATGTCCAGGTACATTTCTACCGGATTCCTGAAATGTTTTTTAAAGTAACCAGCGGAGATGACTTCTCCCGCGGATGGATACCATTCAACCCGCAGATCGTAGTGGGTAATTAGCGTAGAAACCACGCCTGTATTACGTTGTATACGACCATAGAGATAATTAAATCGTGCAAAACTGGAATTCTCAATCAGAGCCGGACGTATGGCTGATTGCGCGTAAGACGCCCTGATATTGAAGTTAGGGATAGGTGTGATGGTGAGGTTACCGGAAGGCAGGTACAGCCATTTTTTATCTTCAGCGTTGGCATCAAGTGTTTTGTGAACAAGATTACCGGTTTCCGGATCTACGTAGCGGTATTTTTCTGCATTTTCCAGGTCGGCCTGTGAAACTTTATCTGCAGCTTCATCTTTTATCTTCTCGTATTCATAAAATTCACTTCTGATACCCCACACCAGACGAAGCCATTTGGTAAAGCGGCTATCCAGCATTACATAGCCAGCCTGGTTATTATTCCTGCCTGTGTAAGTGTTGTTATTGAAGGCTGCCGGGAAGTAATACATATCTGTGAGCGGATTGGCAAAGTCGATGCTCCATTGTTGTATCGGCTTGTATCCATCTTTAAAACTTCCTGCAACCCCTACTGGCAAAACATTCCAATCATAGTGGCCTTTTTTATCCTGGTACTGGTACCCGCCTTTAATTACTTGCACAGTTTTACCGATATTGAATTTATAACTCAGTGCCGCATCGGCCATCCAGTTGGTTTCCACGTATTTGTAAGAAGAACGGCTCAAGGGTCCGGGATTAGCATTACCTGGACCTGGTGAATAATTGTAACTAACACCATTCAGGGTTTCTATACGTCCTACTGTTGCATCTACCGCATCCTGTTCGTGGTTGGTAACCGTATTGCGGGCTATACTCCAGTCGAACTTAAAACGGCCAATGTTATGTTCACCGTTGATTCTGTTCTGTAACAAGTCGATGAATTTTGGTCGGTCGTATTCACTAATCATCGGATCATCACCTTTTGCTAAATCTTCACCCCAGCCGGCTATACGAAAGAACTGGTTGGCAAATACGCGTGAATAAAAGTTACGGGAAGTTATCTGATGGTTTTTGATACGCCATCCTGCATTGAGCAAGGCCCCCCAGCTAGTAGTGAAATTGTATTGCTGGGCTTTTGATTCATGAATCTCTTTGCCTGTTTGAAGATCATACTGGTTGTTACCTGCCATAGAGAAGGCGCCACGCTCGAAGTGTTGTATGTCGTCAATGGCCTGTTCATTGCGGTAGCTCAGGGAGCCTACCAGCCCGATACGACTGTTCTTCAGGTTATAGCTACGACCCAGGCTAAACTGGTAATTCTGACCGGGTGCAGCTTTAAAGGTGCGGGTACCTAATCTTTCCAGACCGCCAATGGCTTTGTTCTGCTCAGCGATCATTTCAGGGGTAACTTTCTCCACGCCGGGAGGAGGGATATGATTATAGGGATTCCTGGGATCATAATTACCCGGCGTAAGTGTCAGGATCTCTTTAGGAAAATGATTTCTGCCACCATCATCAAATCCGAGGTAGTCGCTTTTTCCCCGCTGGTAACCCATGAATTTTTTACCGGTACTACCGTTGATATATTTACTACCGAAGCTGAGGGTGGTGAAATTACTTTCAGGAATAGCCATGGTATTGATTTGTACCATTCCTCCGCCAAAGCCGAAACCCATATCTGGTGTAACAGTTTTAGAAACAACGACATTATCTACGAGATTACTCGGCACGATGTCGAATTCAAAATCACGCACCTGTACATCGGTGCTAGGGAGGGCGGCGCCATCCATCATGGCCATATTATATCTTTCAGCGATACCACGTACTACCACTCTGCGATTGTCGGTAGTGCTGACACCCGAAATACGTTTCAATGTTTCTCCGATATTTTTATCGGGTAAAACAGCAATCTGTTCGCGACTGATACCATTGGTGATACCGGCATCATTTCTCTGACGAAGATACAGCGATGCTATAGATTCCTTGCTGACAGAGGATTTCACGACTACCATAGCCAGGTTTCCTTTCCGTCTTTTTAAGGTGGCGTTTAAGTTGAAAAATCCATTTTCCGAGATGGTAATGCCACTAACTTCTTTGGCGCCATAGCCAATGGCGCTGATCAGAACGGTATAGTTCCCTTTAGGTAGTGGCAAGGAGAAGTTACCAGCTTCGTCAGTAATTGCGCCAGTGCTGCCGATGCGAATGGTAGCACCTATTACAGGATCGCCATTTTCTTCATCGAGAAGTTTACCGGTAAGGCCGCCATCTTTTTTTGTGGCTGGCGGCAGTGGTTTCTCAAATAAAACGATCCCACCAGCCACTTCTTTATAACCTACGTTTGCTTTTTGCAGCAGATAGTGGAGGATGTCGGATATGTCGGTTTGTTTAAATTCTTTTGCGGAGATGCTCCATTGTGTGAGCCGTAATTTACCGGCATCGTATGCAATGTTGACAGGGCTGGCTTCTTTCAACTGTTCCATAGCTACGTCCAGTGTAACATTAGAAAAACGAATAGTTAGTTTCACCGTTCCGGGCGACTGTGCGACTATTCCTAATGCCAGCAGCATCAGGCAACACAGCATCATGAAGATGCGCCTCGGACTGGTAGGGATCATCGTCCCTCGTGCTTTTTTTTTCATATCTTTATAATTGTTTTTATTAAATGGTAATGTTGCTTTCGTCAAAAATGGCATTACCGGAAACTTTGGCAAATCCCGTTACCAGCGGGATTTTGCTTTTAATACAGTGTGATAGTTTTTCCTTGTATTTTATATCGTATATCGTGTACTTCCGCCAGGGTGGCTATAATGTCGTTTACAGAAGTTTTATGTATGAAGAATTTAGCATCGTAATGCAGCCTGCGGATACCAGCGTTGTTGGTTACTAACGTCACCCCATATACTTCCCTCAGCTCAAAGGCCAGTTCATTAAAGGTGGTTGATTCTAACAGCAGTACTCCTTGCTGCCAGGCCTGCACCTGTTTCCAGTCGAGGCTATCGATATGGGAATGACCATCCTTACGGTCCCATTGAAATCTTTTGCCCCTGGATAGTTCAGTTAGTACCTGGATGCTGTCGCTCACCTGGACACGGCCTTGCTGTACCCACACCTGAATAGATGGGCCATCGCTGTATGCTTTAATATTAAATGCAGTGCCTAAGACTTTGGTTTCCAGCTGCCCTGCTTTCACGATGAATGGCCGGGTAATGTCATGCTGTACTTCAAAAAATGCTTCTCCTTCTATTAGTTCGAGGTACCTGGCTTTCATCCCGTACAGAGAGCTGTATTTCAGTGTGGTCCCGGACTTTAGCCATACACGTGAGTTATCCGGTAGCTGGATTTGTTTTATATCGCCGAAAGGAGCGCTTACTGTATAATAGATAGCAGGCTGTTTATTATGGTTGATCATGTAAAGCCATAGAGCGCTGACCACCAATACGAGGATACAGGCTGCTGCCGCGGTCCTGCTACGTATAGCCACCACTTTGGGCTTATTGATCCTGTCGAGAATCTGCAGCTGAATGCTGCCTTTAACGGCGCTTTTTCTCCCTTGCTGGTTCCATAGGCCGATGGGTTTGGAATCATCTACGGCGTGATACCATTCATCAATTACCTGGTGTTGTTGTTCATTGGTTTTACCTGATAAGTAGCGTTGCAGCAGGTTTAACCGTTTGTGTAATTTCATTTATAACAGTCCTCCTGCTATATACATACTGATTCAGGCAGGTGGTACTATAGTTCCAATGTTACCGAATTGTGAATTCCTTTGGTTAAAGAATAAAAGGCAGGAAGATCGCCTGGCTTTGCAGTCGCAGCCGGAGTCGTTTACGGGCGTTTTGTAATTGGTTTTTAACTGTTTGCTCTGAGATGGATAGCCGCATCGCTATCTCCCTGATGGATAATTCCTTTTCATAACTGAGGATGAAAACCCCTCTCATCTTATCAGGCATGGCGGCAATTTCCGCCTGTACTTTATCTCTCAGGCGGTCAAAATCGTAGTGGTCCTGTTTTTTCAGGTCGGTTTCATCGGGCAGACTATAAACAGATAAGGGTAAATCAGTGGTGCCTTGTTTGGCTTCCCGGTATATATGACGGATCACACTGTATTTCAGGGCAGTAAACAAATAAGGGCTTAATTTATCCTCCACGATGATCTGTTGCCGGTTTTCCCAGGCATGAATAAAAATATTCTGTACGAAATCTTTGGAGGTGGCTTCATCAGCCAGCCTTCGGTAAGCCATCGAAAACATTTCTTCCCAATACCGTTCAAATAAACACGAAAACGATGCTGTATCACCCTGCTTTACTTGTTGCCATAATTCGGCATCATTTAAAGTGTTTTTATCCATTACAAATTATCTTGCGGACGCAAAGATATAGTTAGTTTTTTGCCAAAATATTAGCGGCGCGGATTGGAGAAGGCCTTACCCCGGCGATTTCCGGCTGTAGATAAGGATGAGTCACGGGTATTATTTTATTATTATTTTATAGAAGCCTTTTTAGTTATGTTCTATTCTCTTCTGATAATCAAAGGCGATGCCGTCATGCAGCTTAACGCAGCAATACACTACACCCCGGCATCAGTTAGCCTTGTGCGCAGGATAAAATATTTCGCTTAATGTTTCATCCAACGCTTTTCCTGACAATGTTTTTCCAACTATAATTCCATCAGGATCGATCAAAAAATTCTGAGGGATTGCCTGGACACCATATGATTTCGCAGCCGTACTATCCCAAAATTTCAGATCAGAAAGCTGAAGCCACAGAAGTCCGTCTTTTTTAACTGCCGCCAACCACAACGCCTTGCTGTCAGACTTATCGAGAGAAATACCGACAATTGTGAAGTTCTGGTCCTTGAATTTATTGTAGACTTTAACCAGGTTTGGATTCTCTGCCCTGCACGGCCCGCACCAGGAAGCCCAAAAGTCGACCAATACATACTTACCACGAAATGACGAAAGTTTAACCAGCTTCCCTTCTGCATCGGGTACTTCAAAGTCCGGCGCCGGTTGCCCTATTGCAGTTACTCTCATTTTATCCAGGTTAGCGGCTACTTTTTTACCTTCCTTACTATTTTTAATTTTGAAGGATAAACTGTCGAACAAGGGCTTCACTACGTCATAGCGTTGCTCATAAGCGATTTTGGGAAACAATTCCAAGCTAAGCATTGATGCAGAATGTGACCTGATGAACTTAATATAGGCATCTTTGGTCATGTCACTAAACCGCTTTCGAAAGCCTTCCACTTTGGCCTCGTAATCCGGCGTGTCCTGTGGCGACAACTTCCCTTCCATGAATTGCCTGTCTTCATCGGTCATTTGTGAAAAGCCGGCATCAACCAGGTTATTAAGATCATTATAATCATTATTCCTGGGCGTTCCGGTTACCTGCACTCCTTCTACTGTAGCTCCATTCGTTTTAATATGGATGTTACCCGGTTCAAGATAAACGGTTATCTGTTCAAGGCTGTTAGTTCTCCCAACACCTTTCGTATCAAAGGTTAATGTAGCGGATACGGGCGAAGTGGACACCGCACCGGCAAATTTGAAAACGCCATCCTTTAACCCGACGGAATCAATGATGGACTTACCTTTCATCGTATACTCCAGGTATGCCTTTTCAGGGGCGTTGCCTGTACCATATTTGCCATTGATAGTAAATTTATTATTACTCTGGGCGAAAGCTGTCAACTGCATTATTGACAAACCGGCTATAATTAACTTTCTCAATTTAAATAGGATTAATTTGGATTCAGAAATCGAATTCCGGTATGAATTGCCACCGGAGATTAATACGTTGCCATAAGGGGGAACGCCTTTCATTTAGTTAAACAGTTCCATCAGCTTTGCTTCCAACTCTTTTCCATGGAGATCCCTGGCAACAATTACACCTTTGTTATCGATCAGAAAATTCCTGGGAATAGCTTTAATCTGATATTTTTTAGTAACGGGAGAATCAAATCCTTTCAGGTCTGCCAGGTTTGTCCAGGTATAACCATCCTTCTCTATTGCCTTTTTCCAGGCAGCAGCATCCGTATCGAGAGAAACGCCAATTACACCCAGCCCTTTGGTCCTGTACCTGGCATAAAGCGGAACAAGCGCTTTTGCCTGCATTCTGCATGGCGAACACCAACTGGCCCAGAAATCAATAAATGTATATTTGTTCCCGGAGATGATTGTTTTGGTGGAGATTTTTTTTCCTTTTACATCCGGCAGCGCAAAGTCCTCATACTGTACTGCTTCCTGCATACCCGGCGCCTGTACATTTTTTTCATTTTCAGCAGTAACTGTAATACCGTTAGCATCATTTACAATCAGCGTATACTCCTTTGATGAAGGAGGAAGACACATTTGATTATTGCATGCCATGTACCTGATCCGGAAATGCAATACTGTCTTCTCATCTGCCCTGAGTTTGATAGTTTGTGAAAACGTAACACCCTTCGCGTAATAAGCCACAGTTTCCCCGGCAGAAGATGCTGCTCCTTTTTCCTCCATCTCTCCTATCAACTGAACATTCGGATTTTCTCCCCATGTAATAGTAGTAGGCATTCCCATTCCACCATCATAAGACTGTGGATAAATATGAAACGGTTCGTTGATAGACGCCACGAAGGCAATCTTAAAAGTGAGTGGCGCTATTGAGTCACTGCGGAATTTCCACGAAACGGGGTGGTTATCCTGCGCAATGCCGGACAAAGCTGCCAGACTGGTCAATATCAAAAAAATCACTCTTCTCATAAATACTTTTTGCAGGGCAAAAGCCACATTCGTTTAAATTCAATTATTATCATCTGACAGGCGCAAATTGCATTACCCTTTATATCTGGATTTTGTGATCTCTACCATAGACTTCAGTTTATAATACTCCCTGTCTGTGGAACCAGCGTAACCAGAACTAAAGAATCTTATATTACCCAATGGGTCAAATATGATTTTAGTGGGTGTTCCCTGGACATCAAAGAACTTGTTTTCTTCATCCTGTAAAACATCGAGGGTAATCCCTTTTTTCTTCACGAAAGATTTCACAGTAGCCCTGTCTTCAAACAGGCTTACCACAAACATTTGAAATACATCTTTTTTATAGTCTGCCACCACGCGCTCAAATCCGCTAAAAGCAGCTACACACGGAGTACATCCTGTGGACCAGAAATCCAGGGCCAGCACCTTGTTCTTATAATCCTTCAGATGAACGATATTCCCTTCCAGGTCCGGCAGCGATACCTCTTTTACAGGTTTCGTGGCGTGAAAAAGCGTAAACATTTTACCATCCCCTCCCGCGCCTGGTACTGCACCGTCGAGCGTTGTTTTCGGTGATGCTATGTACAACTTTTCCACTTCCTTATAACAGTGATGGTATGCTTCATCCTTCAGGGATTTAAGATATGCCTCAAATCCATTTTCGGTACCCTTTACCTTTTTATATACCAACCTGAATGTATTAACCATAACCGGGTTTGACTCCGCCTCCCTGAATGCTTTACTTAAGGTATCGAATGCCGCCTGATACTTACCGGCAGCAAACATCACTACTCCATACCGGTTCAGGTAATTGGATTTTGCATCTTTGAAATAGCGCATTTCGCGCATACCGTCTTTTACTTCCGAAGATTTCGCCAATAACTGTAATGCCGTATCTGTGTTTCCCAGTTGGGCATTAGTTGCAGCATTTATCTCCAAAACGGTCTGAGTTCTGCCAATTCCATCTTTCAGAGCTCCTGTGCCCAGATCTTCCAATATCCCGGCTGACACCTTTTCCACTTCTCCCGGATTGGTATTTGCATCAAAGAGGTTGTCCAGTGCATAAGTCAGATACAGGAATTGAAGTACGTTGAATTTCGGCCTGGTGTTTTTATAATACCAATAACGTTCAAAGTTTCCTTTGGTAAGCCATCCCATAGCCAGCTGCGCGCGGTATTCCTCATACATGGATGGTTTGGCAGGGTCTATTGGATTTGCTTTCAACATTTCATTGTATTGCTTCTCCTGATCTTCCACGTTTACTATTGAAGTAAAATCCTTAAAGTTATACTTCGCGGATGTCGATTGCTGCGCGAAGACGGACCCCGAAATCAGCAACAACAAGATTAACATTTTCATTTTCATCAGATTCAGATTAAATGGTATTAAAAAATTTGAATTATTAGCATTGAAATTTCCTGCCAGGTAAATGTGGTACAACTGCATGCTGCCATTAACTTACCAGTTCTATTCATTTTCCACTAATCCCTTGTTCGCGGCCAGCATCCTTTCCCCGAACTTCAGGGCAAATCTCGCGGGGCTGAGCGTATAGGTTGCCACTACGTTGCCGGCGTCATCATAGAGTTTATGTGTGTACTTAACCGTATTGCTATACACCGGGTCAACTGAAAGCCGGCGCATATCCCACCAGCGCATGCCGGAGGTGGCGAATTCACGAATACGTTCATCAAGGATATAGCGAACCAATGCCTCTTTGCTTTCCGCTATACTTGCAGGTACAGTTGCGATATTGGCGGGCATTCTTTTGGACCGCAGTATTTCGAGATCGCTCTTTGCCCCTGCAAGGTCACCTGCCCTTGCTTTAAGCTCTGAGCGCATCAGGTAGAGGTCAGGCAATGAGGGGCCGATTTCCAACCCGGAAAAAAGTGATGCGGAGTAGCGCCTCATTCCTCCCGGAAAGGTTTTGTCGGGATTGAACATTTCAATTCCTGAGAACAGTTCCAGGCGTTTATCTGCCGGATCATACAAGGCAGCCGTTTCCGGAGAAAACACATAGGTATTGGCTTGTTGCAGCTGAAAATTAACCATACTGAGATTGTATATCACTTGCACATTGTTGGCAGCCAACGGATAATTTGAAAGTCCGAAACCGAAGTCAGGAAACCATGAATTATCGCTATCAGGATCAAGCACTATGTTATAATCGTATAACGCGAGAGGCATTGCGGCTTTGCCAAGCTCCGCGAATGCAGCATCCACATGTGTGCTGGCCTCATTGAACTTTGCCATATACAGATAAACACGGCCCAATATAAATTCTGCCGCCAGCCTGGAAAATTTCCGCCTGTGTGTTAATGGGCCAAGGTCTGGCAAGGCATCTGTTAAATCCTTTATGATAAAATCATAACATTCCTGTACAGAGGCCCGTACAAATGTTGTTTGCGTCACATCTGCCTTTGTAAGCAGCGGCACCCCCAAATCCGTAGCAGCAGTAGCAGCATTATAGGGCAACGAAAAATCATTCAGAAAATAAAGATGGCAAAGTGCCCGTCCGACTTTGGCCTCCGCGAGGATGGCACGTTTTTGCTGATCGGTTCCTCCCTCTGATTGCATTACTTCGTTTATGACCTTATTAAAGGTATAAATGTTGGTTAGTGGCCATGTTTCATTGGGAAGCTGATCTTCATCGTATATCCTTGCTTCAAACCTGAACAGCCTTTGTGTTCTGATCTGGGCCGCATCCATATAGGTTGCCTGGGCTGCCATCTCATCACCCATATACAAAGAGGGAGGATAGGAAACCTGTAGGCTCACTGCGTTCATTAATTGCTCGTAGTCCAGCGTCGTTTTTGCCACACGGGAGCCTTTAGGCTCAATTTCCAAAAAGTCTTTGGAGCATGAAGTCTGAAACATCAACGATATAAACAGAATGGGTAATAATACCCTATGAATGGATTTCATCATCTTAAGCAGGTTTAATTAAAGAGTAATGTGTGCGCCAACTGTGAATGTACCTTGCCCTATACGGATATTTCTGACACCTGCAGGCGATTGAAACTCCGGATCGATCCCGAGGTTGTTCTTCTTCCAGAGCATGAGATTAGATACCTGTGCCCTAAAAGTCAATCCTTCAGCATGTAGTCTCCGAACCAATGTTTTACCTACATCATAGGAAAGCGTGATCTCCCTGATCTTTGCATAAGACGCATCAAATGAATTCAGGTTGGAGTAGGTGTAGTAATAGATATTTCTGCCGTTGTCGATGGTAGTGTTATAGGCATACCTGGGGATATTGGTTTTATTTTCATCTCCCGGCGTCTTCCAGCGATTAGCAAATTCGGGTTGAAGCGTGTTCTGATAAAGGGGCTCCTGCCAAAAATTATTAAAATCCCGGAACAATACATGTCCTAAGTTAAAGCTGATATTAATTCCCAGTTGAAACCGCCTGTAATAAAATGTATTGAATAATCCACCTGTTGCGATAGGTTGAGAAGTTCCCGCCAAATGAACGTCTTCTGGCTTGGAGCCATTTTTATCAGACAGTATTTTTCCGTCGGCCTGGATGATCTGTGGATCTCCCACGGCGTTAAGTCCGCCGTTGATGAATTCGAATACAGCATATGCGGGTTTGCCTTCCGCAAAGGATGTTCCGATCATTCCTGTACCGGTTGTGATGGCGGTTGCCGTTGCCATCCTTGTTATCTTATTTTTGTTGTACGCTAGGTTTAAGACAGTATTCCAGTTAAAATCCCGGGAAATGACATTAAGTGAAGTCAAACTAAACTCAAATCCTTTATTTTCAAGGTCCCCGTAATTACCGATAACAGTTGCATATCCGGTCAACGGCGCCGTCATCAATGAGCCGATCAGATTACTGGTCTTTTTTATATATCCGTCTATAGAACCGCCCAATCTGCCACCCAGCACTGTAAAATCCAGTCCTGCGTTATAGACAGTGGTTCCCTCCCAGGTAAGCTTGTCGTTGCCGGGAGTTCCGATAACCAAACCAACTCCTGTTACATAGTTTACGTTCGATGAGGATTGCAGGATATCGAATGATGCTGCCTGGGCAGGCTTGGGTGCATTACCTGTTATGCCATAGGTGAATCTCAGGTGGAGCCGGTCCAGCCATGTAAATGATTTCATGAAGTCTTCCCTGTTCAGCAACCATTTACCACCTATGCTATAAACGGGCCTGTTTTGAGCAGATTTGGCAAGGCCAAATAAATTGCTCTCATCAATCCTCCAGCTCGCATTCAGCGCATACTTCCATTGATACATGTATCCCAATGTGGAATAGTAAGAGGTGGTTCTTGCGATAGCCCCTTCTCCTCCACCCACATTATTTGATGGCAACACTCGTCCCAGCTGGCCGGATACCGTTCCTGTAATCCCTTTCATGAGTGTATCAATATTTACCGGACGGGAAACCTGCAACTGATCATCCCAGCCATAGTAGGTAGCGGATGATGTCAATGGTGTGGAACTTGTAGCTTCCTGTCCTGCCATTACAGTCAGCTGGTGCGGATCCCAGTTCCGATCAAATATCAGCTGATTTCTTACCGTCCAGTTTTTCTGAGACGCATTATTTACATTGAGCATCCCTCCATCCTTTGGCAACCAATACCTGGGCGTGCTGTTTACAGTTGGCGCCTGTGTAAAACCTACCAGCTGGTCCCTTACCGCGTAACTCTCCTGGTACTGAACTGTCCGGTTGTTTCTTGCAAATGTCTGGTAGCCATAAGTACCCTCAAAGCGAAGTCCTTTCAGCAATTGTACTTTCGCGCTTCCCACCACTCTTCCGGATATACTGCTACTTTTTGAATATCCCCTGTTAAACTCATCAAGCGGAACGTAGTCCAGGTTAACCCGGCTCCTGGCAGCATAATCAAGCCTGAGAGAATCGGTGTAATTTCCCAGGAAATTCACTGCCAGCGGATTTCCTGCATTATCGCGGAACCGCTGATAAGGTACGATGGAAACATCCGGGGCCAGCACTCCTATACCCAGGTTTGAAGTACTTGCTACTGTATTGGTAAGATCAGTGATCACCGAGAACTGCAATTTTTTATTGAAATTGAAATCCTGTCTGACATTCAACTTATACGAATTGTTCCGTTCACCTGGCGTGCTGCTTTGAATACCGGTATAGCTCAGCGATCCATAAAAACTGTAAATGTCACCGCCCCCTGAAAGCGAGACTGTATGATTAGTTGAGGCTGCATTTCTGTAAAAAATACTGGAAATTTCACTTCTGTTATCGATGGCAGCCAAACTATCCAGCGCCTTATTCGCCTGCGCACCGGTGATTAGCCCCCGATACTCATCATATTGAATTTGCAGGTGCGGAGGAACCGGAGCAAAGACCTGTGCTGTATTCCAGCTATAATAAGGTGCAAATTGAGGAAAGAGTTCTTTTGCAGTAGCAATAAAATCCCTGCTGTTCATTTTCGGGATATAGGACAGATCCGGTTTACCCTGGAAATTATAATAACCGTCGTAATCAACCCGTAATTTTTGTCCTGTTTTACCCTTTTTAGTAGTAATAACAATTACCCCGTTCGCCGCTTTTGCGCCCCAGATAGAAGCTGCGGAGGCATCTTTCAGAACAGTTATATCCTCAATATCCTGCGGATTGATGTTGGCGATGGGGTTAGAGGTGTTCATAATATTATTACGGGATGCATCATTGGTATTATCACCCGGTAATTCCACGCCATCTACCACGATCAGTGGCGACCTGGTAGAGTTTAGGGAAGTCAAACCCCGAACCAGTAACGGCTCTCCACCCGGTGCATTGTTTACCACCAGGCCGGGTACAAGCCCATCCAGTCTTTGGAGAATATTGGTGCTGCTGGATCTGCTGGCAACAGTGCCCATGTCCACTTTTGCTACTGCCCCCGTATTTCGTTCCCTGGTAATATTCTGATAACCCGTAGAAACAATTTCAATAGATCCCAGCTTTTGTTCCGAAGGCACCAGAATAACCGAAATCATTTCTGCATCGGTCACCTTCACCTCTTTTTCATTGAATCCTATGAAGGTTATTATCAGCACTGCACCTTTTTCCGCTTCTATATGAAACATCCCCTTTTCATCGCTCACAGCTACTACCTGGCTACCTTTAATACGGATAGTAGCCCCGGGCAGAGGATTTTTATCAGAGTCGGTGATTGATCCCGTGACTTTTGTTTTAGGCTCCGCGGCAGCAGATAAACTTCCATTTTTCCCTGATGCGCCACTATCTCTGCGCATCACTACCACATTGCCCTGCCTTATCTCGAAAGCAAGTTTCTCCGGCTTCAAAATGGCGGTAAGGAAATCATTCAATGGCATCTGCTGTGCCTCAATAGTCACAGGATGCGCATTCTTAATATGTTCATCATTATAGAGTACAGTTACTCCCGTCTGTTTCTCAATAATTTTAAACACATTACGCAAAGGCTCTTTGTGTAGTTTGGTAGTGATAGATTGCGCCAATCCTATGGCCTGTGCCTGAACTAAGACGACAGTTAATAAAACAAATGTTAGTTTCATCGCGAACTGTATTTTGGTTGATACCAGACGGCAGGAGAAGCCACGCCAGGCTAATCCTAGCCTCCACGGCTGGTTTAAAGCATAAAAACGCATACTTTCTAAATAATTTTGGTTGGTTTCTATTGATCCTGAACAAGATGCTTTATTGGCATACCAAGTCATTACCGGAGAGATTCCCGGCATCTTTGTTTTTTCAGCTAGCAGCCTGCTCAGCGCATTATTTTGTTATCAATGACACTTGCTGAATGGTTAGTCAACAGCCATCAGGGAAGTATAATTAATGTCCTGTTTCCTTCCAGTTTGTAGTGAAGTCCCACGTTGCTCAGAAAATACAGAACATCGGTAAAGGGAAGGCTTCTCTTAATAGTACCACCCAGCTGTATCTTCGGAATTGTTTGCTGATAAATTACTTCAATATCATACCACCTTGCAAGTTGCCGCATAGCCTCCTCCAGCGGAACATCATTAAAGTCAAAGACACCATTTTTCCAGGCGACAACCGACACTGCATTTACATCGTCAAAAACCTGGACAGGCCTGTTTACGGTGGTTGTGAGCGCCTGTTGTCCGGGCTTAAGCAGTTTGTAGGCTGCCCCTTTCATTGCAACCCGTATCGCTCCATCCAGCAGCGTGGTTCGAACAGATTGCTCATTTTTATATGCATTCACGTTAAAACTTGTTCCGAGTACTTCAACAGAAGTCCCGCCGCTAACCGCTACCCTGAAAGGAATGGAAGGGTTTTGAGCTACTTCCATGTACACTTCTCCTGTAACACTAATAAGTCTTTCCTTACCCGTAAATACTACCGGGTATTTAATGGAACTTTCCGCGTTCAGCCACACGCTGGTTCCATCTGATAACCTAAGCTGGAACTGCTTTCCCTTCGGGGTAGATACTGTATTATACTGAACTTCCGAACCTGTTCTTTCGTACTCAAATACCCCATTGGTAACTTTGGCAACTGTTCCTCCCTGTAATGTTATCCGGCCATTTTTAACAGTATCCAAAAGTACCTGTGATCCGTCTGATAAGGTAAGTAAAACGCTGCTTTCCCCCTGTTGTCCATTTGTTATCGACTGCACAACACCAATTGGCGTTTCCGCTTTGTGATATAAATAATAAGTACCAACACCAATTATCAATGCCACAGAAGATGCTACAGCCCAACTCCATTTCCGTATGAACGAATTCCTGTGAGCAACATGCATACCCTTCCCTGTTTCCTTATCAACAGGGAACTCCCTGCCGGGATAACGATCCAGGATATTTTTGATCATCGTTTGCTGCTGAGCTTCACTAAAGAGACCTTCATCCTGTATTTTTTCCCACATGTCTTCCAGTGCAGGAATAATTTCCTGTTCAGTAGAAGCCGATTGCAACATATCAATAAGCTCCCGTCTTTCTGCTTCGGTAAACCGGTCATCTGACCATCGTTCCAATAGGTACTGTAGTCTGCTATTCACAGTCAATCAATTTATTTCAACGGATATGATCCATCTTTATCTTAGGAGAAAGCTTTTGTAAAAAAGGGGGTATTCCAATGAAAAAAAAATTACAATTTTATAATCAGGAAGGAAATTATGATTGGCAGGCCATTATTCCTGATGTAGTCAACAATAGATGAAGAGGCAATCTGGAGGTATTTTTTTACAGTTTCCCGGCTAATCTGCATTTCCTCGGCTATTTCGGCATATTTTTTCCCTTCTAACCGGGCAAGCATCCAAACCTTCTTTTGCTGCGGCGGTAGCCGATCTACCGCATTTTTCACCAATATATCGTACGCTTCCTTTAAAGAGGCCTCGTCCTGTGCCTCCAGGCCGTCGGCCGCAGTTTGTGTAATCTGATGCCACTCCTCCCGTTTTTTGTACTCTCTGTCGATGTTCTTCAGCATCCTGACTGCATGATGCCTCGAGATTACGAATAACCAGGAACGAAAGCTTTCCACTTCTCCCAGAGATTCCCTTGTTAGCCATAGCTGGGTGAAAATTTCCTGTACCACATCGGAAGCTATATCCTGATCTTTGGTAATTTTGACCAGGTATGTAAAAAGAAGGCCGGAATACGCTTTCACAAGCATAGCAAACGCCTGCTCATCCCCTTCAGAGATCTGCAGCAGCAGTTGACGGTCACTGTTATGTTTAATGCCTGACAATTAATAAATTGATTGATCCGAATTAGCCACAATGTTATTAAAAATTTCACACAGTTCGTATTAGCCTTTGGCTCATAACATAATATCTTTCTTCGGCAGATCAGATCTGTGATCTTAAAACAAGATAGTGACTTTCCGGGCCTCTTCTCATTCAGCTACCAATTGGGTTGCCGGATCCAAGATGGTATCAACGGGCAACAATGCAACGAATTAATCTATTTTCTATATGTTTGTTTCTTTCTTCGTAAAGCACGACAAGATCATAAAGGTGTTCTAACAAACTCCCGATCTCGCTACGAAAAAAGCTTCCAAAATACATCAACAAAACTACCTATGTCCAATCACAGAAAATTAATATCTTGAAGCATGAAAAAAATCACGCTGATCTCCTTTTTAATAGTAGCGGCTATATCCCTAAGCGCACAGCAATTGACGTATAACAATCCCCTGAAAGTTGATTTGGGTGATCCTTATGTATTACATGTGAAAGGCGACAAATATTATATGTATGGAACCGGTGGCGCCAGGAACGGCTTCGCGGCCTATTCTTCTACCGACCTGGTTAATTGGAAAAATGAAGGCCAGGTATATTTTCATGATAACAAAAATGGCTGGAGCGATCCAAAAGCCGCCTGGGATGGTGCTTATTGGGCGCCGGAAGTATATGCTATAAATGGGAAATATTACATGTTTTACAGTGCTCAATGGAAGGACAATCCAACCAGGGAACTTGAAAACTTTCGCATTGGCGTTGCAGTAGCCGATAAACCAACCGGGCCATTTATCGATGTAAACAACAAACCCATTTTTGACCCAGGCTACCCTATCATCGATGCAAATGTATTATTCGAAACAAATGGGAAAGTATACCTCTATTATTCCCGTTGTTGCTACAAACATCCGGTACAGAGTCAAATAGCTACCTGGGCAAAAAACAAAGGCTGGTTCAATGAGATCGAAGAAAGCTGGGTGTATGGAGTAGAATTAAAACCAGATCTCAGTGGCGTAATCGGTGAACCGGTACTGCTATTGCGCCCGCCGGTTAGCATGAAAGATAAACAGGCTGAATGGGAAAGCCGCTCGGTTACATCGAAAGAAGTGAATCGCCGCTGGACAGAAGGCTCCTCCATCTTCAAAAAAGGAAATACCTATTACATGATGTATTCTGCTAATTACTTTGGCGGCAAAAATTATGCAGTGGGGTATGCTACCTCTAAAAGTCCATTGGGGCCTTTTAAAAAAGCAGCCAACAACCCCGTGCTGCAACAGAACGCTGAGCAGGGCGGCGTAGTAACAGGCACTGGTCATAATAGCATCACGTATTCACCAGATGGTAAAGAAATGTTCTGTGTATACCACGGCCGCACATCAGAAACAGGTGATAAGCGCGTTGTTTTCATAGACCGGATGAATATATTATCAAATGGGAAATTAGTGGTGCAAGGTCCAACAACAGCTCCACAGGCGTATCCCAGTGGAGTTAAGTAGCGTGATTCTTTACCCCATTCCTTACACATTAAAAGCCGCAGATACTTTAAAGTACCTGCGGCTTTCAATCTAACTGAAAGTTATCTTAAAAAAAATTCACCAATAAGTTACCCACCTCACCCCCAAAAGCCCTTTATGCTTTTCAATATGAAAAGTATCTCCTTCTTCAAACTTTGCGTATTCCGGCTCCTCCATATGTTTAGCTTCAAAAGGACCATTGACTTCCTGCAATAAAAAATAATACTGTCGTTTAGCGAAAGACGTTTCCTTCTTATCCAATATCATAAATTCTGCATCCTCAATTTTCATTCTTTTATACTTCTGGCTACTCCGGTATTGACCGTAAGTTTTCTGGTTTACTTCTACCCATTGGGCGGGGTTGGAAATGCTGTCTGCGTGGATAAGATCAAAATAATAAACATTCCCTCCGGCCGTTCCATGATCGTATGGTGCGGTTGTATAGTACTTGTTTGCTAAAAAATATTTCTCAACTGAAGGATTGGAAGTGTCGAACGCATAATTTACCGCGAGAAGGAAAGTCAATACATAAGAAAGCAACCCACCCCAAAAAATTCCTTTACTCATTACCGGAACGGGAGCTCCTCCAAATAAAAAACAATAAATGATAGCAGGTAGAAAAATACTGACAGAAAGCGACAAAAATTCTGACTGATACACGGATAAAACATGAAACAATATGAATCCATAGAGGCATGGCGTAACCAGGTCGAGCAGGAAATTATATATATTATCCGGCTTCGGTTTACTGAAGTAATAAAGCAGGTGTCTTGCAACTGAAATAAGGAATAGAATGATAAAGAGATATCTGAACCTGGATGACAAAGGATCTGTATACAGTAAATTAATGCCCAATACTATTCTCACAATTGCAAGAACTATACTGCTGACCGGGCCTGCGCCGGTTGGGTTAACAAACTCTTTATTTTTCCCTTTACTCATGTCTCTGATAATACGTTTCCTTTCGTAATACAATTTACCGTTTTTGTACAGAATCCGGTAACAAAAAAGACGGGCTGGTTATATACAAAAAAGTATATAAAGAAAGATGCTTTAAGAAAGCATTTAGATTTACCGGAAAAAACAACAGCCCTTATGGACAATCAACAAACTAAAAAAGAATGGATCACAACGCCTATACTCTCCTGTACTTCCATTGAAGAAACCCTGGCATTTTGGGAAATACTGGGCTACCGCATTACCTATAAACTAACCCGCCCTTACCAGTATGGCATCCTTGAACGGGGTGGATATGAATTACATTTCGCCCGTGTTAAAGGCACGGGAGCCGCTTATAGTGGGTGTCTTGTAACAGTGACCGATGCCAGGGCTGTATACTTAGAGTTTACCGGAAAACTAAAAGCATCACTGGGAAGAGTGCCTAATACCGGCATTCCGAGAATTTCGAGAATGAAACCGGATGCAACGCGGTTTACGTTAACTGATGTTTCCGGTAACTCCATCATCTTTGTTAGTTTTGGGGAGAAGGATGAAGAAGTGTGGCAGCATGCGGATAACAAAAACCAAAGTCCATTGCAAAAATCTATAGCGGTTGCCGCCCGGTTCCGGGATTACAAAAATGATGATATGGCTGCTGCGAAAACATTGGATGTTGCCTTAGCCCGGCCTGGTAATGAGTCAAATACTGATATTGCGGAAGCACTGATGATCCGCATTGAACTGGCCGAATCGCTGAATGAGCCGGATCGTGCAGCGGCGTGCAGATCGCAGCTGGAGACATTATCTCTTTCAAAAGAAGAGTTGAACGATTTAAGGCGAAAGCATTCAGTAGATGTTTCCTGATATACGTAGTTTTATTCACGAAACGCCATCGGCGCCATAGAAGTCTGCTTCTTAAAAAAGTTGGAGAAATGTGCCAGGTCATCAAAGCCTAATGTGTAGGATATTTCAGAAATATTCCAATCTGTTTGCTTTAGTAAAATCTTTGCTTCCTGTATGATCCTTTTACTGATAATGTCGGTGGTAGTGCGACCAGTAATTTCCTTTAATACTTTATTGAGATGATTAACATGTACTGCTAACCTGTCTGCATAATCTTTAGCAGTGCGGAGTCCCAGTCTTTGTTGTGTAGACTCAATAGGGAATTGCCTTTCCAGCAGTTCTATAAATAAAGAAGATATCCTGTCTGCTGCATTTTTAGTGGCATTAAGCGCCGATAGCGGCTGCAACTTTTGTCCGTAGTGGATTACTTCCAGTACAAGATTGCGGAGCAGGTCGTACTTATAAATATAATCCGTACCCATTTCTTTGTACATCTTCCGGAAAATGTATTCCAATTCATTTGTTTCCTCTTTTGAAAGCTGGAATATGGGTAATACTCCTGGTTGGAATATGGGTAAGTCATCCAATGTAATTCCGACTTTGTTTTTAGACAGGAAATCTTCTGTAAAAATACAAAACATGCCCGACTGGTTATCATCCTGGGGCAGCCAGTGATAAGGGATCTTAGGGGTGGCAAAAAGCAGGGCGCTTTCTTTAATCTCAATTACTTTATCAGCATATTCAGCCCGGTTATGTCCTTTTATCAAACTGATTTTGTAATACGCACGCCTGCTATAGGGCATAAAGCGCGTGCCGTTCTTTTTATCAAACAATTTCTCCGTTTCAAAAATATTGAAATGGCCGATCTCCCGGGTGATGCCTTCCGGCAGTGTTGCGGTAGCTTTCTGATAAAAATCTTCTATGGTTTGTTTGTTGACCATATCATTTTATAAGACTCAAATTTAACGAAAAAGCAGGCTGATAGGCCTGCTTTTATTTATGATATTAAAGATTCATTCCTCCCGATATCTCAATACGTTGAGCGGTAATCCACCTGGCATCTTCCGTACATAAGAAGGCAACAACGCCGCCTATATCTTCCGGTAAACCTGCACGCCCCAGTGCCGTCATACCACTTATTTGTTTATTCACCTGCTCATTGTCCCTGACGTGCCCGCCGGAGAAGTCCGTGGCAATGGCTCCAGGAGCGATGGCATTGGCTTTTATCCCCCTCGGACCCAACTCTGCGGCCAGGTACCTGGTAAATACCTCCACTGCGCCCTTCATAGCACCATAGGCCGAATACCGGGGGATGCTCATGCGGGCAAGACCGGAAGATACATTGATGATACCGCCCCCGTCATTCAGCAAATCCAATGACTTTTGCGTTAAAAAGTAAACTCCTTTGAAATGTACATTCATAAGTTCATCAAACATTTCCTCACTCACTTCTCCGATTGGCGCATTGCGTCCGATGCCTGCGTTGTTGATCAGGAAGTCGAAGCGGTTGGTGTTGAACGTGTTTTTCAACACTTCTTTCAGCTGATTAAAAAAAGTATCAAAACTTTTAACATTACCTGCATCTAATTGCAGGGCAGCAGCTTTTTGGCCGGCCTGTTCAATCTGCGCTACTACCTCAAGCGTCTCTTTTTCCCGGCTATGATAGGTAAGTATTACATGAATCCCTTTTTCAGCAAGCCTGAGTGCCATATCCCTGCCCAAACCGCGGCTGCCGCCGGTTACCAGGGCTATTTTATTTTTGTTCTCCATCTTTTACAATTTTTGATGAAGCAAAGTTAGCCCGGATGTAAGGTCCGTTGTTTGGAGATATCAATCCGTTATTTGCGAAATTCAAATAATATGCTCTTTTTTAGTCAAACTCATCCTATTCATGCGTTCTTCATTTTCGCTTCATCTTGCGGTATTAGTTTTGTTCCGACATACAATATTGAACAACCTAAAAACCAGGATCATGAAAGCAAAAGGATTAATGGCTATCGCACTTTTATTCTCAGGCGCTGCCTTTGCCCAGCAAACATCTGTAAAAACCGAAGGAAAAGTAAGCGCGGGCAGTCAAACCAATGCCAATGCAGCTACGGGAAACACCGGTGTAAGTGCCAGTAACACGGCTACCGTTCATGTACAATCCAACGGCGCAGAACAAGCCACCCAAACGGCCGGCAGTCAATTAAACACGGTTGCGGCCACCGCTGCCAGCAGCAGTACAAGCGCTCAAAATACGGTAAACAGTACGTTACAAACCGCTGCCACCACAGGAAGTGAGCTGAAAAATACGGCTACCAGCAACGTTAAAGCGGCCACGCAGATCAACGCTACTTTGAATCAGGCCATGAAAATACAGGCCGCACCAATCCGTATTAATACACATATTGCAGGGGGAGTGCTATCTGGTATCCTGTAATTTCAACAGAAAAACAGATTTTTGCCGGAGAATAGCGGCAAAAATCTGTTATTTTTATAGCAATGATCAAATTCCTTTTATCTACGCTCATTATTGTTCCGGCACTGTTGCTGTTAAAACCGCGCACCTGTTACGGATACACACCTGTTGCCGATACATTGCAGCCTGTACAGACTGCACCCGGCAAACCGGTTGAAAAACCTGTGGCAACATTGCAGGAGCGTTTACCAGAGATAAAGGAAGTACCAAAATCGAGGCGCCTGATCAAACCGATGGCTGTTCCTTCTCCATTGCCCATAAAGCCCATCAGGATCATTAAGCCTAAGATCGTTCCGGGAAAAATATTATGACCGGGTTAAAGATGATGACATGAGATATGCATTGATTTTGCCAGTTTTCTGGCTATGCTATAGCAGTGCGCAGGCGCAAACAGATACGGCCCGCACACAGGCAGACAGCACACAAACCGACAACAAAAAAGTTACACTGACACTGGGCGCATTATATTCCAATAATGCCAATTACTATGGTCAGACTGCCGCAGCGCCTATGCCTTACCTGGCAGCCAGCGCCACATTACAGTTCCGTTCGGGGATCTATTTTTCGGGAGTGGGATACCGCTTACTAAACGATTCGGGAGCAGCCGTTTCGGCCACCAGCGCCGGAGCAGGCATTGCATTCAAAATAGGGAAAAAACTGGCCGCGGACCTTAGCTACAGCCATACTTTTTTTCCTTCCAACTCCCCCTTCCTGCAGGCTGCCAACACAGATAATGCCGCCGCCAGCCTGAAGTACCACTACTGGATGACCACCGGCGTAAACGTAGATTATGCCTTTGGAAAACAACAGGATGTATTTGTAACGCTGAGCACCGAAAAAGCAATTCAACTGGGCAGCATTTTCAAAGGAAAAGACCTGATCACTTTAACGCCTTCAGTAGAAGCAGTAGGCGGCACCCAGCATTTTTACCAGACTTACGTACAGGAGAAAAAGCTACTGGGCCTGCCATTACCTATTTTATCAGGTATTCCTGGCACATCGGAAACAGTTACAAAAGAAGCCACACAGTTTGATCTGCTGTCTTACAGTTTTAAAGTGCCGCTGGCTTACAACAGGGCGCACTACATGGTAGAACTGGCTTACCAGCTGTCTGTATTAAGCGATAAAGCGCTGAGCGGCGCCGGAGATGCCAACTCATTTTTTAATTGCAGTTTCTATTACCAGTTTTAACAGGATGAAAGTACTGATCATAGAAGATGAAAAGGCGATGGCAGCGGAAATGCTTGCCTATCTCGAAAAAGCATATTGCTGCGACTTGGCTTATACAGCCAGGCAGGGACTGGAAAAAATGGACGAAAATCAATATGATTTTATTCTATTGGACCTGGGTCTGCCGGATAAAGACGGCCTGTTACTATTGCAGGAGGCAAGGAAAAACTGCCCGGAAGCTTCTTACATTATTCTCACCGCACGCGGACAGCTGGAAGACCGCATCAGGGGTCTACAGATGGGGGCTGATGACTATCTTCCAAAACCCTTTTCCCTGCCGGAATTGCTGGCAAGAATGCAGGCAATTTCCCGGAGAAAGTTTGGACTAACAGACAGTAAGATAGCATTGGGAGATTTTGACATAGACCTGCATCAGAGAAGCGTGTTTTTTGAAAACCAGGAAATCTCTTTGTCGAGAAGGGAATTTGACCTGCTCAGCTACATGTTGCTGCATAAGAACAGGCCGCTCACCAGGATGCAGCTGAGTGAACATATATGGGGGAATTTTTCGGATGATGATTATGATTCCAATTATATTGATGTGCATATTAAAAATATCCGGAAAAAACTATCGGCCTTCGCCTCCGTGGAATGGTTGCAAACCCTCCGGCATGTGGGTTATAAAATAAAGCTCTGAGCGTGAAACTGTTTACCAAACTTACTCTTTTCATCACCTTGTCGAAAATGGCGATCGCAATCCTGTTCGTACTGCTGCTGCCTTTCCTGGTAGAGGATATTGCTTTCAGGTACAACGACAACTACCTGAAGGAGCAAAAGAAAAAGGTGCTGAGCGTAATATGGAAAAACGGTATCGATGCTTACCTCCAGGGCGAAGAAAACTATGGTAGCTACACCATGCTGAAGGAAGAGTATATTTCGATGGAACCCGCAGGTAACTCCAACCTGCCCGACACCATCGCTACCCTGCAACGTGTAGTGGAAGGCGATACACTCACTTACCGCGTGTTAAGCCATATTTTCACTTATCAACACAACCGGTATATGCTGGAAGTGGGAAAGAAAACGGCCACCATCAGCCAGTATAACCGCCCTTTGCAAAAAGTGGCCCTGTATGTATTGTTTGGCCTGATAGTGCTCACTACCCTGGCGGATCTTATATTCACCCGGCTTTTGTTACGTCCGCTCGGTGTTATTATCAGTACCAGGCTGGTTAACCGGAAATTTCCTTTTAAAGACCATGTTCCTGCCATCAAAACATCTACCACCGACTTCCGGTACCTGGACGACTCCCTCATTGAGCTAATGAGTAAAATCAACGAAGCCTTTGAGAAAGAACGCGAGTTCACCTCCAATGCGTCTCACGAGCTGATGACGCCTATCACCATTCTTCAGAATAAAATGGAAAACCTGATAGCGGAAGATTCACCGGATGAGGAACTGCAAAGGAAAATCATAGGCATGATGAAGACATTGAACCGGCTGAAGAAAATTGTCCATTCATTACTACTCATCTCACGTATTGAAAACGACCAGTTTCCGAAAACAGATAACGTATCTCCACACCTGCTGCTGACAGAAGTAATGGAAGAACTGGAACACCGTTTGGAAGACAAACAGCTGCAGTTTAATATGAATGTTTCCCGTGAAATGATGCTTCACCATCTCAACCATGACCTGATATTCCAGCTGGTGTACAACCTGCTCAATAATGCCATAAAATATAATATACCCCAGGGGCAAATAACGGTGAGCGACCAGCTGCTTCCCGGTGAAATGTACCAGCTTATTATCAGCGATACCGGCATTGGCATCAGCGAACAGGAAATCAGCACCATCTTTAACCGCTTTAAAAAAGTGGCCAGAACGGAGCTGGAAGGCTATGGACTAGGGCTTTCAATTGCCAGCACTATTGCCCGCTATCACGGAATAAGCATTACTGTTTCTTCGGTAGTTAATAGAGGGAGTACTTTTACTGTTAGCTTCCCGCTCGTTTAAGAATTTTTTCGTAAGATCCCGGTAGTTACAATTCCTTTTTGCTGTTCAATTGTGAACGGGCTATTTCTTCCACTTCTGTGCAATCTGTATGGCGGTATTAATCATATAAGGTTCCCAGTTTTCAATTTGCCAGGCGGTATGTGCAAGGGAAGAGCGGGTGAGCGATTGGATGGCCTCCCCGCAGGAAGTGGCCGATTCCAGTATAGCAGACAGTTCCAGCTGCTGATGATGCAAAATTTCATCTTCAATAATCTTACCTGTTATTACCGGGGATGATGGTAAAAAGGATTGGTAAGATGATATACCGGGTGTGTTTTTCTTCTTCACAATATTTTCCATCTTCCCAAAATCATTATAAAAAATAGTCCGGCTTTCCTCCGTGGTAAGGGCATTTCCAAGTTGTTCGAGCACAACATATTTAAGATGGGGACAACGGGCTATCGTGTTTTCCAGTAAGTGAAATACTTCTGCCGGAACGGCATCGTCATGTGTATCTCTCCGGATCTTCTTCAACGGGCTATTGGGCGCATTTTCCCAGCTGCCACCTGAAATATGTATTTCCCTTACTTTATCTAACGGGTAGTGTCTAATTATTTCTTCGAACGGAATATTAAAATTGTGGATCTGGCAATAGAGGTTGTGCAGATCAAGGATGATAAAACCATTTACAGGCTCGAGGAGTTGTTCCAAAAAGCCGCCGTGACGTTTTACTTCTTCTAAAGAATAGGAAAAGGCCAGGTTCTCCAGTCCTACCGGGCATTCACATGCTTCATAGATTCGTTTCAATCTGTCTCTCCCAATGTCGAGTGTGGTTTTCGTATAGGGAATATTCAGCGGAGCGCCGTGATGAAAGTCTCTGCCTGTCATGAAGCCAAAATGTTCTGTCACATGATCAAACCGGAATTCCTCCCTGACCTTTTTCAATTGTTTCAGCCAGTCGGCCTGCTCCTGGCGCCACTTGCCGGAAAAGAGGGAAAAGAATACGCCATGACCGATGAGACGCTGTTCATTGCTGTAGGCCGTCAGCAATTCAAAAAACCAGGATGGGATCTGCTGTACTTTAAACAGTGCATCAAACGACCATTCAATGGCTTCAAGCCGGGATTCTTCCATTAGCGGAAGACATGCTGCCAGTATGTTGGCATCCAGGTTGCAGGCGGCTGCTGATAAAATTTCCGGCACCTTTTCGAATTAAGTTTAATAATAACGGGAGAATCAGCCCATTCCGCAGCCAGGACAACCATTTTCATATGGCTTTTTCACTTCTTCTTTCTTTTCTTTTGGCTTAACTGATTTATCCTTGTTACAGGAAGTGGTTGTTTGAACAGTGATGCCGAGCAGGATGGCGCCGAGCAATGATTTTGGCAGCTTCATTTGATATTTATTTAAGGGATGAAATTCTACAGTGTTTTTCAAAACAAGGTTACCTGTTAAACGGGAGGAATATGGAAAAGTTACAGGAAATATATTCTTAACATTGGGGAGCGGGCTGTAATTATCATGATACCGGTGGGTTTCCATTCCGGATTTGATCATCTAAACTTAGGTAGTTTATAGAAAGATGGCAACTGCAGGAGCCATCACTTCCCCTGCAGTTGTTGCTTAAAACTTAATGGTAAGGTTAGCCGTTACCCTTGTTGGGTTTTGTGCTGCCAACCGGTTCGACCAGTACTTTTCGTTGGTAATATTATCGACTTTTACTCCTATGCGGTAAACGGGTTTGTCGTAAAACAGGGAAGCATCCAGCACAGTGTAGGAAGGTATGGTAAATGCGAAAGTATTAGTGTTGGTTTGAAACGACTGGCTGCCGTAGTTGCCGCCAAAAGCAAAGCCCAATCCTTTAGCAGTGCCGCGTACCAGGCGGTAGCTCACCCACAGGTTAGCCGTGGTAGCTGGGCCGGCTGAAGATGGGCGCAATCCCTGGAATTTGGCATCCGCCTTATCCATTTTACTTTCGTTATACGCATAGCCGGCAATGATGTTTAATCCCGGAACCGGGTTGGCAATTACTTCGGCTTCAAAGCCTTTGCTGAGCTGGGTTCCATCCTGAAGGGAAAATCCGCTGTGAGCGGGATCATCGTATACGGAGTTGGTAACAGAAATATCGTAGTAGCTAAGCGTGGCGTTTAACTTCTCATTAAAAAGATCCGCTTTAATACCTCCTTCTATCTGGTTAGCCTGTTGCGGTTTAAAAGTATTGCCGTTATAATCGGTTCCTGATTGATTCTGGAAGCCATTCATATAGTTGGCGAACAGGGAAAAGCGGTCCTTAATTACCTGGTATACGATCCCGAATTTGGGTGATAGCGCTGTTTGCGTGTAATTACCTACGGTGAGATCTTTACTGGGATAATAAGCACCGAGATTGTGGTAATTATCCAGTCTCAGGCTTGCCATTACCAGCAACTGTTCTGTGATATTGATAACGTCTGAGAAATAAGCGCTGTATGTATTTTCGCGGTTACTGTCGAACGCCAGGAATTTCAGTTTTGCGAACAGTGGGGTTACATTATCCTTGTTAAAATTATAGTAAGCATCCCCGGGCGTTCTGTAGTTAATGGCCGGCATATTCACGATGGTATCATTCCGGGAAGCGCGCAGGCTATAAAAATCCACGCCTACCACTAACCGGTTACGCATTTTACCGATACGGAAATCGCCGATAAAGTTTTGTTGGATATCGGTACCGTAGTAAGGGTAGGTTTGCGAGGTAACTGCCTGTCGCAGGGTGCTGTCGCTTAATATATTCAGCTGGGTAGTGAATCCGTCGGAGCTGGAGCGGGTGCGGGAAAACACCGTTTGCGACGTCCACTTATCTGACAATTTATATTTTATCTGTCCAAAAACGTTCAGCTGCTGGCTGTTATAGCTCATGGTATTATTGGCATAGGAGAGCTTATAGGGCATGCCCAGTTCTTCTACGCTGTGCGCCTTTCCTTTGGTATAAGGGGCTACCCTCATTGGAGAAGTAGCTTTGTAGCCGCTCATTTCCACATCAAGTAAAATGGTGAGCCGGTCATTTACCTTATAGGAGAAGCTGGGCGCCATCAGATAATTTTTGCTGAAGCCGGCATCCTGGAAGCTACGTTCGCTGTGAATAGCGCCGTTGAAGCGGAACAGGGCTGTTTTCTGTTCGTTTACCGGGGTATTGATATCCAGTGTGAGACGGTTCAGATCCCAGCTACCACCGGAGTAGGATACTTCTCCTTTGAAGCTGTCGAATGGCTTTTTGGTAACCCGGTTAAACAACCCGCCAAAAGAAGAAAGGGTACTGCCAAACAGTGTAGCAGAGGGGCCTTTGATCACTTCTATGCGTTCCAGGTTAGCCGGGTCTACATTGGTATATACAAAACTGCCAACGCCGTTGCGTACCAGGTTGGCGGTGGTGAAGCCTCTTGAAGTAGCGGAGCTTCTCCCCTGGTTGTATACAATGGGGATACCTGCGCCCGGAATATTTTTGAAGGCGCTGTTATAATCTGTTACCAGTTGTTCTTTCATCAGTTCCTTCCCTACCACGCTGTATACCTGCGGGTTTTCGAGGTTTCTTAGCGGCAATTTGGATACATCCTCGCTTTCTTTTTTGGCAAAGCGGTTTCCCCCGGTGGCTACCACTACTTCTTCGAGGTTTTGGGAAGATGTTTTCAGTTCTATCTGCAGCAGTACACTTTTGCCGTTTACTACAGATACGGCTCTCCTGATGGTTTCAAAGCCCACCATAGATACTTCCAGCTGATAGTTGCCGTCCGGAATATTTTTAAAGAGAAATTCGCCGCTCTGGTTGGTGATCATTCCTTTTGCAATACCTTTCAGGATAACGGTTACATTAGTAGCCGGGTGTCCGTCTGATGTGGTAATAATGCCCTGAATGGTATTGTTGGCTCCTTCGTCCGGCACGCCGGCATATATCAAGGTAAATGGAAGTAGAAAAAATGTTAGAAACAGGTATGCCCTCGTCATGTTGGTCTTATCGTTTGCAATGCAAAGGTGCATTGAGAAAGCACCAAATTATCTACTGTATCGGGAAAACTATTTACGCAATCGGGAAATAATTATTTATCCATAAAGGCAGCATTTGGGCCCATATTTGCGCAAAACACGCCACCATAAAGGATACCACCCTTTTCACCCCCTCAAAACGATAGCTCCCCTGGTGAACCCCAAAAGGTCCACCAGGATGACCATATAAAGCAAACTCCGGCCATTACCCATTGAAGGGCGGTAGGCAACAAGCATCAAATTGTTTAAAGTAAGGTTTCCCGGATTACAGGTGGGCAGGCGCAAAATAACCGCGTAAAATCTTCACGGCAGTACCAATCTGGTTTTTTACCGTTTGAATGCTGGTGTTCATTTCTTCCGCTATTTCTTTATGGCTTTTCTGGTCATAATGCCTCAAACGGAAGGCCGTAGATGATTTAGGCGGTACTTTCTTATTCAGCGCGATATTCACCTGGAAATAAATTTCTTTACTTTCCAGCGGATCGCTTGGTACAAAGGCCTCGTCCGGAATAACACAGGAAAATTTCCTTTCACGTGTGATTTTGTTGAGGCAGCGGTTACGTACACTCGCATAGAGGTAACTCTTCATAATGCAGCTACTGTCCCGGTTTTGGTAGTTAGCATCAATTTTCAGGAATAATTTCTTCTGCCAGAAATCCAGAAAAAATTCCTGAAGAACATCCTGGGCTTTGTCTTCGTCCTTTAGCATGTCTACAGCCAGCAACAGGAGGATGCGGCTATATTTTTTGTACACACTTGTAAATGCTTCGACACTACCATCTTTAAGCAGTTCCAGCAGGACGGCATCTTGGTTGTTATGTTGCATTCTCATTTCCTTTTGAGAGACTGGTTTAGGAAAAAAATTTCGACTTCTATTGACAATACAGTGTTAGAAAAAGCAAGTTCTCTAATGGTTTAACACAGTGACTGAAAGTGGTTTATTTTGCATTCCGTTTTTCTAAATCTGGAATAAAAGTAACGCTATAAAGCATCGTGAGTGGTTAATCCATTGTTAAGCACGAATGTTTTAGAAGTGGTAAGATCCAATACCACGGCTGATTAGCGGGGGAAATAAATTCATTAACTAAAAATATAATATAAATACAGGCGGTTGGGATTAACAGACCTGAAAACAGCACACAAAAAGAGGACGGATCACCAGGTAATGCCTGCCGGAAAGAAGAAGAAAAACAAGAAGAGAAATTACACGGATGACTTCAGAAAGTCGCCGTCTATGATCAGGAGTTTTACGCCGGTGGCAGAAACAGAACGATGCGTACTCAGATCATCTGTTACCACATAACTCATGCCTTCAGATAATTCAAAGTTTTCACCGCTCTGCAACACACTTACAAAGGCGCCCTGCAGGCAATGTACAATATGCCCTTTCTTACACCAGTGATCAGCCAGGTAACCGGGGGAATACTCCACGATCCTTATCCGGAGCCCGGGAAACTGTATGGTTTGCCACCACGCCGTGCCGCTTTCTCCCGGATGCACGGTCTTCGGAATTACCGACCAGTCAATAGTCTGAAAGGGAATATTGTTATTCATGATAGACGATTTAACGTACACGGATATACGCCTCTATAATTTCGTGATTTACATTCAAACTGTCAATCTTTTCAATGCCCCGCTGGATCAGCGTATCATGCTGTAAACTGAGTGTAAAAGTGAAATGCATATCTTCCCAGCTGCGGGCATTGCAATACTGCAGATGTTCTTCGTATTTATCACCTGTTAACACATAAGTGCCGGCGCCGGAGCCAAACACGGCGGTGCTGCTGTCGCTTCCCTTTGAAACATCATGCTTAAAAAACGCAAAATGGCTGCCATTAAATATTTTGATCATCTCCTGTCCTTTTACCGGGTAAGTATCAGTGGTATCTCCGTTCTCGATCATCTTACTGTAAGCTAATTTCCAGGTACCTGTTAAAGACAGTGCAGCAGCGGGTTCAGGCTTTTTGGTTTCCGCGCAGGAAACAACAGTCCATCCAATAATACCAATAGCGGCGAGGATTCGTAGGTTCATAACGTTTAGATGTTTGAGTGAAAAGTTATTATAACAGCCCGTTCCGGCCGGAACACAAGGTTAATAAAAAGATGCTGATTTTAAAATATACGGCCAAATAAAAGGGAACAACATACGGATATGTTGTTCCCTTTCTTTCATAAATCGGTTGTATTACCGGATTACCTGCAGCTGATCGCTGCCTGCCGGTTTATGCAGCAACAGGTTATAGATCTTATACTTATTGTCTGTAATGCCTGCCAGGGCTGATTCTCCCCTCAGTTCATCATCTGTCCGGATTAATCCCACCACCCTGCCATCACCAAAAAAACGCAGTTCATAATGCTCCAGTGGCAGCATTTCCAGGTGATAAGCCTTGATCTGGTCAAACCGGTTCCAGGTTTCTGCTGCATCGGCGGGTTTGTTCTGAAAATAAGCTTGTTCTGTTTCCAGTTCCCGGTTGTAGATCTGCTCTGCTATGGCGTTCATATTGCCGTCTGCCATCAGCTTGCGGTACTGGTTGTAAAAGGCCAGCACTTCTTTGGTAAGCTGTGCTTTATCTTCTTTCCGCAGATCCTGGCTCTGGCTCCATCCTTTCAGCTGGTAAGGCGTGGATGCCTCAAAGGTGCCTTTAAATTCGAGATACGGCACGTTATCCAGCTTTATTTCAGGCATTTTATAATAAAAGAGTTGTTTGTATTCTTTCGGCTTTTCCTTTTCTTCATCGCCATACAGCACCTTTACTTCCAGGCCACAGTTTTTCGCCAGTAAAAACGGATCCATTTTATCATCGTCGTTTACTTTTGGAAATACCCTGATAGTAATGGTTTGCTTACCGCTTTTCAGGATATTGGGAGATACGGGCCATACTGCGCCACCCTGGTTCCCGCTGCCAAAGTCCGTATAGGCGGGCATATCATTAACCAGTATTTCATAAGTACAATTGTAGCTGTTAAAATCCAGGATAAAACGTGGATTATAGTCATATTTCTTTACCAGTTTATAACTGTTCAGATATTTTTCCTTAATGCCCTGATTCATGCTTTCTTTTTTTGCATTTGTTCCCTGCCCGCAGCTATGCAGGCCGATCATTAAAATTAATGAGATGATAACTGCTGGTTTACTCATCCGTCCGATTCTTTTTTTGTTAAGTATATTTTTTTCAAAGAGATCTTTTTCTCATCGATACCGATTTCAAAAGACGCTTTGGGATTGGCTTCCACCAGTTTATTGTATTCGGCCGGCTTCTCCGGTTCTCCTTTCTTCTTTTTTACTTCTTTTGTTTTCTCCCCTACATTCACTTTTGCCTCTACATACCCTTCAATTTTTATGCCTTCAAAAATCAGGTCAAATCCTACAAACAACCCCGCGTCGTCAGAACCAATCTTTGCCTGTAATCCCAAACCAGAGCTTCCTTCCAGCCCTATCCCCAATGCTACCACTACTTTTACCTTAAATGCGGTGGCTGTTTTACTGAGGTACAGCTTACATTCCAGCTTCACCGACACCGCAGCGCCGCCCTTTATCAGGTCCTCTTTCTTTTCTGAAGCGCCGGCGGTCCGGGTGAATACATTCCCTCCTACCGTGTTGTGTTTAAAGGTGGCCTCCAGGTCTATTTTACCGGACAAGGTTACACTGATGTCTACTTTACTGTCGTCGTCCGCGCAGATGTACAACAGCGCATCCACCGCCTTTAAGATGGCGTAGGCAATGGGATGCCGGCGGCAAAGCAGTTCCAGGAAGTCCCATTTCAGATCGATACCTACCAGCGGTTTGGCGTCCAGCTTTACCAGCACGGTTTTGCCGGCGCCCCATAACTTGCTGTCGCCTTTCTGGGGTGGCATGGTTTCGTAGTACCATGAAGCGGCCAGACCCAGCTTTGGAAACTGCAGTTCATAATCAAACGGTTTCCGTTGCATCCGCTGGATAAGCCCCTGGATATTTTTATCGGGATTTCCTTTGTTTTTATTGATAAACTCGTCGGGATCCTTTCCATCATCACCGGAGGTATCTGCTTTGTTGGTATGGTTGCCATGAATAATGTTCCTGAACTCTTTTACCAGGTTCCATCCGGCTTTTAATATGTTGTAGTACTTGGCGATCATATCCTCGATGGGATCCACGCTCTCGGTATCATTATTCCACTCCACCTTGATGGAAAAATCGAATTCCTTCAGCAGTTCAATCAGCTCTGCAAAGTTACCTTTCGATTTTACAGGTTTTGGCGCCGCCTTTTTATCTTTTGGCAGCGCGAACATTTCACCGAGTTCGGTGCCCAATTCCTCATTGTGGCGATCCAGCGTAGGCGTGGGTTTGCTCCAGCGGCCTTTTGCAGCTTCGCCGATCTTCTCCACGCCTTCCAGCCGGTTCATGGTAAACCGTTGCAGCGCGTTCTTTATTCCCTTACCGTTATTGGCTTCCGCGAATTTGGTTTTCAGCGCGTCAAAGTCGGCTTTGTCCATGTTGAACGCCAGGGCGGCGGTCCATTTTATATCGGGGTACACGGCAAAGTCGATGACATGTTTCCAGCGGCAGGTTTGAATGGTTACCGGGAAATGATCGGCCTGTGCGGCGGGAATCCAAAGGTAGCCCAGGATCCGCTCGAAAAGCACATGATTGTTTTCGTCAAAGAAATTATACTTATACTGTGCATCAAATTCAAGTTCTTCATCCGATACTTTTATTACGCCGGAAAAAGAAGCATTGGTATCTCTTTTAAATTTATAGTTATTGGCTTTTATTTCAAACTTCCCTTTGGCTGCGCTCTCTTTCTCCTTTTCCCGTTTTACGCCGGCCTTCACATCTTCTTTCTTATATCCTTTGGCGCCAAAGCTGCTCAGGTCTATTACATGATCTTTATGCTTTGGTGACGCGGTACATTCATCTTCATGGGTCACCAGGCTTTGTACACTGAGCTTGATGGTTTTCTTTGCGGTTTCACTTCCTGCTACTATGTTATAAGTAAGATTTTCCGGGGCTTTAAAATCCAGTACATTTTCATCAAAGATGGTTTGTACCCCGTCCTTATCTTCCACGGTGATCATGCCATACTTACAGGGCTGGAACTTGCGTGTGTTGGTAGGAATATCACCGGCCAGCACGGGTTTATTACCGCCATACATCAGGGGAGATTCCTTCACCTGGGGATCTTCCTTTACGTTGAGAAAGCACTTCGACAACGTTTTAGTGATCTTGCCATCGCGTGTTTTTACGATAGGATATATTTCCAGGACTTCGCCTGCACCTGGCTTCCAGAGGTCATCCAGGAAAACGTCTACCACTATTTTCTGTACAAAGTTCTGGTAGGTGATGGAGCCGGCAGCCACCTTCATATCTTTCCCTGATTTATCCTTTACCACGTAATCACTTACCTGCAAAGCTTCTCCGCGGGTGGTTTCGTCTGGCAGGATGGGCATTATTTTCACCTGCCGCGTGAAATATTTGATGGCATCATCGGGGGTTTCTTTTCCTTTATCCTTCTGGGCTTCTCCCGCAACCCGCTCCCAGGGCGGCAGATCATCATCGGCAGTGGCGGTGTCATTGTCCATCAGGAAGATCCGTAATTCCTGGCCGTACATGGCGCGGGTGTAAATATGCAGTTGTACGCTTTCCCTGAATTTTTTACTGCCTCCGGTAATAATTTTGCCGTCATTATTGGCTGCAAACTCCCGCCACTCGGCCGACAGGATCGCCGGCTTTCCGCGCGCAGCAATAAAGTAACCATGCGCCGCTGAATTGGTAGGCTCATGTCCATCGAGGAAAGGCTCCAGCCAGCCGAGTCCGCCGCCTTCTACTATCTTCGGGAAGTTGGGATGCACCACGGGGCCGTTCAGCGCTTCGTTTACATCGGTTTTCTTAAATGTAAGCGTCCGCAACATCGACCAGATCCAGCGGTACGGTGTTTTATCGCCTTCCGGCAGTTTCATGGGAACGGTGAGCTTCGTAGGCGCCGGCAATTTCTCCACCATCGTGGTAATGCGTTTCATTTCTGCCCGCACGGTTCCCGCTTCATTTAATACCGCGGTGGAAGTTTTTACATCTACCGATCCTTTGGCTGCCGGGATCGTGACTACCAGCTTTTTATTATCAGACATGGCAACTATTTTTAAAACGGTTGTCCCTGTGGAAACCGGATCAGAAATAAATCTTCTTCTACTTTCTGTACATCCATCATTGGATTCAGGTGCGTTTGCACTTCTTTATCAGCTTTCTCGGCATCTTTTTTTGTCATGTCGGCAGTTTGCCCATGAAAGGTGATAGAGATACAATCTTTTCCGCCGGTAGCACAGGTAGCTTTACTGTCTTCCAGCAAAATATAAGCATCTCCCGGTAATACCACTTTATCATAAAACCCGCTCCAGGCAGTCACCGACGGAGTACAGGGGTTATTATTCTTTTTACTGCAACTGCCAAAGGTATTGGCTTCAAAAGGCTGACCAATATCTTTGGTATTCCCCAACGGTTTCTCTGCACCGTCTTTGTCGTTGATATAATGCACCTGCTGACTCTTCACTTTCAGCTTATCGGAAGCTGTACCAAACTGGCACTTGCAAACGGCACCCTGACAAACCAGATGTTTTTCGCTCATATCTTTTTAATTTTCTCCACGGTTGAAAAAGTAGGAAAAGAGACTTTTCTTTTTCCCGGACGGCTCCTTTTCCGGCAGCAACACCGACATTGCCGGCGCCTGCGTTTTATCTTTCTCCCGTAAATGATAGATGGTGAATGTTACTTTTTTATCCTGGCCAGGCGCAAGCTGCAAACTGCATTCTCCTGTTATGGCGTTGATAGAATAATCGGTATGATATAATTTATAGGAGATATCCACCTGTCCTTTTATGGGGGTGTGAATACCGTGTAACTGCCGCGACAAAGGGATTTCCTTTTCTGCTGAGATGTCTTCCACGCTACGCGGATCGCTGCAGTTGCCCTTCTGCTGAAGCACCAGGCTACCGCTGGCGGTATTGTGCTGAATGGGTTGCTGGGTAACGTTAAACAACACCGGTGTTGTATAAGGCATTACGGGCAATGCCGCAGTGAGCTCGCGTTTCATGATATCGCTGCCTGGCTGATACAGATCGGCAAAATAAAGAGCCATAAACCAATCGCGGCACAGCGACTGGTAAATATGTGGTTCACTACTTACCGCCAGATCCATATACGCTATTATTTCGTCTGTAATATCGCCGGTATAATATTGTTGAATAGTGGGTTTAGCCGCCGCCCAGGCAGCAGCAATCTGTAACTGGTTGGCGATGCCGGTAAATTGTCCGGCTTCATTCACCTTTACCTGTAATGGATACAATACTTTTCCACATTGCTCCGCGAGCTTATCAATCATCTTTTCAGGCGCCTGGTCATTAATGTATACCTGTCCCTTATTGATTTCAAACAGGAACATATTACCGGGTAATCTTTTAGAACAGCTTACTGTTATTTCATAACTGATTGCCTGTTCGGTACCGGCTGATTGAATAATATAGGTTACGCCATAAGTCCTGCTGAGATGTACCGGGTTAAACCGGAATGAACGGTTACTCATATCGGTATAGCTACTTTTTTTTATTCCCTTCGGTAATCAGTTGAGACACCTCTTTTTTTATGTTTCCCACGTAATTCCTGATAGCGGCCGGAATCCGGCTGGTGTCGGCATCTATCTGGTACGACATAGGAGGTCTTTTATCTGTAAATCCTACTTCCACGATTATCACCGGCTGCTCTCCGCAATACAGGCAGCCCCAGCTATAGGTAGTAGTGCCGGCGGTTAACAACAGCGAAGGGATAGAATCCAGTACAAAGCGACTCCGCTGCCATTGGCCGGTTGATAATGTTTGTACGGAGGAATCTATTTTCACACCGGTGGTATCCAGCCAGTAGCGCTCCAGTACATTGGGCGTAACGCGGTACTTCACCCGGATACCGGTTGAGAAAACACCGAAGTGTACCCAGGCCACGGAACTGGTTGTGGGCTTTGTTTGTGCCGGTAGTATATCCATTACCGTTAGCATCAATAAAAGGGCAAGCAAACTACCGCGCATACTAATAATTTAAAATTAAACTCCGGTCCTGTCTCATTATGTCCCACTGGAACTTAAAAAAGGATCGCATATTATCTTTGGCATTATACGGGTTCAGGTTACCGTTTGTTTGCCAGGTGTAATCCATGATGTTATCGGTGTGGCCCTGGTAAAAAGTATAGGGCGGCGGCTTTAATCCGGCGGTAGGCTGCCCGGCGCTGAAAGTATGCTGCAGCCCCAGGGAATGCCCGGCTTCATGCAACAGGGTACGCCGTTGATTCAGTCCTTTGAGGAATACAACGAACGCATTTCCCCATACAAATTCCTTTATCACATCACCATTAGCGGCAGCAGCGATGCCGTTAAAACCGGCGGGCAAATCGGTGAGGAATATATAGGTACGTTTGTTGGCATCCGCGTTAATACGGCCACCATTGGGTTTATGTTGCCCATATTTTTCATACAGTTTGATCACCTCCTCCAGGAACTGTTGCTCATTGAAAGATGCAGCTCCGCCTAACACATTATTCCAGTAGCTGGTAACGTCGTGGTCTGTTAAAGGAAGTACACCCGTTTCAAAAATGGTATCCGTTTTAATCTCCGCCCTGATGAGCGCCTGGTTATAGGAACCTCTTTTAAACTGGTATTCTATGTCCTTTACCAGTTGCTGATCAATAGCAGGAAGACTGTTCGCCTGCGTGCCTACTTTTACCAGTATCAGTTCCATTTTAGGGATGACGTGATTATTATATACCATCAGCTTTCCCACCTCCTCTTTTTTATTACCCAGCTTTGCAAACACTTTTATTTCCTCATGCTGTTGTAGCGGGGCATTGGCATTCACCACAGTTACAGCGCCTTTCAGCGTATAGTACTTAACCTTCACTCCGCCTGGCCGGAAACGTGTTTGCTGGCCGCTTCCCATTAATGCGGCAATGTTTACTTTCTGCGGGGTTATTTTCAGGTTAGGATTTTTTGATTCGAAGATAATTTCAGTACCATCGCTGATCACTTCTTCTATTTCCTCCAGTTCAAGATCCAGCCGGGCGCCGTCTTTGTTCATGGAAGAACCATATTTAAACTGTTGTGAGCTGGTGTAAGGAAAAAGTGACAGCCAGGCGGGGTAATAATCCACGCCGTATGGCTTCACCGGGCTTTTTACATCTTTCAGGTATTCTTTTTTAGCAGCGGCTACATCGCTCACCAGCGGCATTGTACTGTTACAGGGCTGGTTATTATTATCTCGTTCAATGTAATTAATAGCATAGATGTATTCATCCCGGAGCCAGTCGAACCCATATTCTCCTTTATAGTCTGCCGGCCGCCTGAAGTGCACCAGGAATTTCTTCAGTTCCTTTTCTTTTGTTGCCGGCGCCTTATACTGATCATAAATAATTTTCTCCGTGCTGCGCAGTTTTACCTGGCTGGCGGCATTTAAACTGATATCACCATTAGTGGCATAGGTAGTTGACAGCTCGGAGCTTTCAACAATTGTTTTTGCTATTGAGATCATATTTCCCATCTGTGCCTGGTTGTGGGGTTAAAACATTTTTGCCTTGTCGCCGCTTTTATTCACGATCTGTTTGGCGCTGTGCATTTCAATATTCTCTTTGGTACTGTTCATGCTCACTTTCTCGGCAGTTTTTTCAATATTCTTAGCGGTGCGCTGCAGCGTATCATCCGCCACCTCTTTGATATTGGCGGCAAGCAGGCTAAAGTCTTTCACCGCGGTTTGCGACAGGTTTTTACCTGCGCTCACCTGTATGTTTTCTTTTGCCGTAAAGCTGATGTTTTTAGCATTGATGGTGATGTTTTCCATCGCGGCGATGTTAATGCTTTGTGCATTGGTATCCATCGTAACGATGTTGCCTGATTTATCCGTGATGGTGATGCTTTCTGCGCCATCGGTATCATCCAGGCGGATGAGGTGACCACTGCGGGTTTTAATGACCTTCAGGTTATTCTGTGCGTCGCCGAAGCCCGTTTTGGCGTTTCCGTTATACACGGTGCCAAGTACTACGGGCACTTCAGGATTACCACCTTCAAAATCTACCCATACTTCCTCCCCGTTTTCAGGTATAAAATAAAACCCTTTCTCAGTACCTCCATGCGGGGACACCAATCGTAGCCAGGGAGTAGCTCCCTGTTGCTGCCACTGAAATTTCACACGCACGCGGCCCAGTCCTTTGGGATCATTATTATCCGTTACCACGGCGCTTTGCGCTTCACATACCGGTGTGCGGTACAGGTCTACCTCCGGCATGGCTGCTGCTGCGGGAATGGCTTCAAATGTATTTTTATACAACCCGTTTTCTGTACAGTAATGCGCGAGTTGGGTTACTACAAATTCGCCATGATGCTCATTGGAAAGTACCGATTCATTAACGGTGATAATATCTCCAATGCGCAAGGCACTCTGCTGGCTGGTACCTTTCAGTATGGCCATCTGGGAAAGTCTTCCTTTCTTCTGTACCTGCGTATATTTATCCAGTTGCGATTTCGCAGCAGTGCCAAACGACTGGTTCAGTTTATACTGCGATGTTTTTTTATACAGCCGCTCACTTACTTCTTTCAGGTGGCTCGTATATACATCGGTGTTGCCCGCAGGCACGGATAAGGTATCATTGCTTACCGCCTGGTTCTGGCGGTAGTCGTAGCCATAGAAGCGGCTGTTGTTGGACTTCACCGTAAGGTCGAGGTTAAACCCGATCAGGTCCACCTGGTGTGTAAGCGTTGTTTTCTGCGGCCGGTAATTTCCAAATACTACTTTCTCTCCATCATAAAAAAACCATTCCCCGAAACGGGCGGCAAGCCTGTCTATGAACTGATAAGTGGTTTCTTTATACTGTACAATATACTTCAGTGCATCGGTGTGTGCCGGATCTACCGCGGGTGATTTGGCATAAGGCCCGCATCCCTTCAGGGCTTCATTCACAATTGCCGACAATGTTTTCTGCTCATAACACGCGATGTGCTCATCGTCTTCCAGCAGGATGGTAACGCTATGCCCTTTGATCACGCAAAATCCATGCGTGCCATCTGTTTCCTTTCCCATGCTGATACCGCTAACGATACCATTAAAATTCAAAGGTTTGTATACGGCATTTGATTCAACGGGTTTTATGGAGATAGAAATTTCTTTTCCCAGGAATTCCTTGCCGGCATTGAACAATCCTTTTCCAAGTTTGGTAAGCCAGTCGTACCCGATCATGATTTCAAAGCTATGATGGCCGCGGATAGCCTGATGCAGGGCAAGGGAATGAAAAGAAGTAAACTGATGATCACCAATAGTAAATGAGGTGTGCGTATACAATGACATTTCGCAGCTTTTACGGTTTTAAATATGGTTAGTACCTTTTATCATCACAGAAATGATATCGGGTCATTACTTCAAAAAAATTGGAATTAATACCTGCTGTTGCTATTAACGGGTTAAAACATGCAACAGTAGATTGACATGGTTTATAATCAGCAACTAATATACAACAAGTGTCACAATTTCAATCACTCAAAAACAAAAAAATAACCACACTGAAAGGACGCAACAAAAGAGCTCTGCCATTCAATAATATGAGAAGGATCCCTAATGTTTACAATCTTAAAGACATGTTATATAAAGCCGTACTGTGGCACTTTTCGTATTACTCATAACTGTCATTATATCGCTGCAAAAATGATTTCAGTTTGTAGTACAGGAACAACAGACTAACGGTGAAGGATAAACTTATCTAGCAAAAACAAGACTTATAAAATACCGGCATGAACAACCGGGATTTGATGTAGCGGCGTTTGAACTCAACTTTTGTAACGGAGTCCATATCCGGGAAAATACCAGCAACAACAGCATCTTCCGGAAAGAAATTACCGGCAGTAATTTATCATGTAAAGTTTATAAAATAACGATTAAATTAACCCCTCTTCTCCGGATCGGGGAACAATATTTTATACAACTTAAAACGGAAATAATGAATCTGAAAGGATGGATACTTGCATGGATAGCCACCACCGGGAGCATAGCAGCGGTGGCACAGGAATATACCCTGCACTCGCCCGATGGCAAAACAACCATACGTATATCCGTAAGGGATAGTATACAGTATTCCCTGTCCTACGATGGCAAAGTACTGCTGCAACCGGCCACTATCGGCGTGGCTACATCTGTTAGTCCTGGTGGCAACTGGAAAGTTGCCGGTACTAAAGCATCATCCGTAACACAAACGCTTCGCCCGGTAGTAAAACAGAAAAGTACCTTCATTGAAGATCATTACGATCAGTTGCAGATCAATTTTAAAAACCGTACTTCCCTGCAATGGCGCGCGTACAATAACGGTATTGCATGGCGCTGGCTCATCAACAACAAAGGCGCCTGGCAGGTGGTGAACGAGCAGGCCGGCTTTGCCCTCCAGGCAAAAGACAGCGCCTGGTACCCGGTGGAAAGCGGATTCTTCTCCCATAACGAACGTCTTTATCAAAAGCTCACTATAGATAATATCAGTGGCCCCAAAAGCCTCGCCAGCCTGCCCGCACTGTTCAGCGTAAACGGTACCAAAATACTGATCACGGAAACCGCACTCCTTAACCACGCCGGTATGTGGTTACAGGGAAATGGCGGCAACACACTGGAAGCCGTATTTCCTCACTACCCCATAAAGAAAAAAGTAACCTCGGACCGGGATGAAGAAGTAGAAACCCGGGAGAACTTTATCGCCCAAAAAGAAGGCCCCTCCCAACTACCCTGGCGCATTGTGATGATAGCGCCGGAAGATAAAGACCTGCTGGTTAATGAACTCACCTATCAGCTGGCGGAGCCCTCCACCGGCGATTATAGCTGGGTGAAGCCGGGCAAGGCCATCTGGGACTGGTGGAACGATAATAATATTTACCAGGTGGATTTCCGGGCGGGTGTGAACACCGACACTTACAAATATTACATCGACTTTGCCGCTAAATACAAACTGGAATATGTAGTACTGGACGAAGGCTGGAGCGACACCCGCAATCTCCTGAAAACAGTACCGGACATAGATATGGAAGAATTATCGCGCTACGCAGCTTCCAAAAATGTTGGCATCATCCTGTGGACAACCTGGCTGGCACTGGATCAGCAGCTGAATGCCGCAATGGAACTCTTTGCCAAATGGAATATCAAAGGGATTAAAGTTGACTTCATGCAGCGCGACGACCAACAGATGGTAAATTATTACGAAAGGGTAGCCAAAGCTGCCGCTGCACATAAAATGCTGGTCGACTTTCACGGCGCCCACAAACCGGCGGGACTCCAACGTACATACCCCAACGTAATTTCCTTTGAAGGCGTATACGGAATGGAACAAAGTAAAGGCGATCAAAGCAAATCCATTGGACCGGACCACAACGTTACCTTTCCCTTTATCCGCATGGCAGCAGGTCCGGCAGACTATACTCCCGGCGCTATGCTGAATGCACAAAAAAATGATTGGACACCTCATTTCAGCAACCCGATGAGCATTGGCACCCGTTGCCACCAGCTGGCAATGTACGTGGTTTATGAAAGCCCCCTGCAAATGCTGGCAGATAATCCCACCCACTACTATAAAGAACCGGAATGCATGCAATTCCTGCAGGCGGTTCCCAGTGTATGGGATACCACCATTGCCCTGCAGGCAAGCGTTGGCAACTATATTCTCACCGCACGCAAAGCGGCAACCGGCGATTGGTACGTAGGTGGCATGACTAATTTCACGCCACGTACCTTAACACTGGATTGCTCTTTCCTGCCGGAAGGTACCTATACCATGCATGTCTGGAAAGACGGGATCAACGCCGACAGGAATGCACAGGACTATAAAATGGAACAGATAACGGTAGATAAAAACTCGAAAGTACCCGTAGTAATGAACATTGGCGGCGGATGGGCCGCAAGGATCGTGAAGCAACAATAAAATAACATTGCGGATAAACCATTTATATTCTCTTTGCAATTATGAACCGTACTTTATTCTTAGCTGTCCTGGGTAGCCTGTTTACCGGCAGCGCAATAGCACAACAACCAATAGATGTACAGGCACATCGCGGGGGAATGGCCCTGATGCCGGAGAACACCATACCCGCCATGATCAACGCCGTGAAGCTAGGCGCCAGAACACTGGAACTCGACTGTATCATTACAGCAGATCAACAGGTGGTAGTATCTCATGATGCGTATATGTCGGCAGAATTTATGCGTAAGCCTGATGGCTCAGACATCTCCAAAGCCGAGGAAAAAAGCCTGGCATTATACAAAATGTCTTACGACAGTATCCGCAAATATGATGCTGGCACAAAACCACATCCCCGTTTTCCTCAACAGGAAAAAATGATGGTTCACCGGCCACTGTTAACGGACCTGATAGACAGCGTGGAAACCTATGTAAAAACACATCACCTCAAACCGGTGTTTTACAACATGGAAACAAAAAGCGCTCCCGATGGTGACGGCATCTACAATCCTGGCCCAGCCGAATTTGTAGCCCGGGTAATGGAAGTCATCAACAGGAAAAAAATAACGGAGCGGGTTACTATCCAGTCGTTCGACATCCGGACGCTCCAGGAATTACACAAAACCTATCCCGCTCAGAAAACGGCTTTGCTGATAGGCAATAAAGACAGCTTCAACGTCAATCTTGAGAAACTGGGATTCACGCCCACCATCTATAGCCCATATCACATGCTGGTAACGCCGGCACTGGTAAAAGAAGCTCACGATAAAAAAGTTGCCGTGATTCCGTGGACCGTAGATGACGAAGGCGATTTCAAAAAACTCATCTCCTGGGGAGTAGATGGTATTATTTCCAATGCTCCTGATAAACTGGTAAAACTGGTGGGCAGCTACCAAAAATAATACTCAATTCAAAATAAGAAGGGGACTGATAAATGATTATCAGCCCCCTTCTTATTTTAAATCTTACCTACGCATTTTCCTTAAACTGTTCCAGTACCTGTCCTATCTGCTTCAGGTATTTCCCATAAACCTGGCTAATCCATTCTTCTGTTAAGGCGGTGATCGCTAACACCAGCAATACAAAGGATGCAGCCAATCCCAGCGCGATTCCCTGATGATCAGCAGCCTTTGCCAGCAAGCGGGTAATTTCACCGCTTTTATGACCTACCGTGTACATCACGCCAATAATCAATGCAAAAGGAAGCAGCGTATAGGTGTATGCTTTATACATTTCAATATTCAGCTTAGCCTCGTAATACAGGGCATATAGATTATCTTTTGAGCTGAGTGTATTTGTACCAAGACTCTTATAAAAAGTTCTGAACTTGTAATAATATTGAACAGAGATGGCTATTATCACCAGGTACACGGCATAGAAAGGTATCACCATCACCTGGTTGAGTGAAAAAATTTTAGGCATGAATGCAATCAGTATCAGGCTGAAAAGTTGTACAAAAAATTCCATCTGCATCGCCTTACGGAGTTTTTCCACCGGCAGCTGCAACGTTTTTAACTGGTCAACGCTGGAAGGAACAACTATGTTACTGCCTTCATTGTCGTTATTCCATGCGGATTTTATATCATCAAAATTCATAACCTTGTTTTTTAATCAGTTCTTTTAATTTGTCTTTTGCCCTGCTGAGTTTAATTCTTGCATTCCCTTCTGAGATACCCAGGTTTTCCCCGATTTCTTTATGGGAATAATTTTCCAGGTGAAGAAAAACCAATGCCTTTTCCAGTCTTTCCAGTTTTTGTACCGCCCTGTAAAAGTGCGCCAGTTGCAGTTCTTTGGTGGCTGTTACATTTTCTTCCATTGCGATGTGTTCCGGCATGGTGTCTGTAACCGCCATTTTTCTTTTCTCTTTTTTGAAGAATACCAGTGCGGTATTCAGTGCAACCCTGTACATCCAGGTAGAGAAGCGGCTTTGATGCTGAAAGGAGTCGTAAGATTTCCATAGCTGGTAGATAATTTCCTGTGTCAGATCCTGCTGATCGTCTTCAGCATCCATATACATCCTGGAAATCTTATGGATAATTCCTTTGTGTGCTTCAACCAGTTCAAGAAACTCTTTTTCCTTGTTTTCCAATCGGTGATAGCTTTAGTTCAGAATAGGTGTAACAGTATATCCTTTCTCTCTTAATAATTTAATCAATCCAACGGGGCCTGCAATGTGTGCGCCGCCAACAGCAAAGAAAGTGCTTTCCTGCTGCATCATTCCAGGCATTTTATCTATCCAGTTTTTGTTACGTACTTCCAGCATCCAGTGAATGGTATTTTCATCCATTTGGTCGGGGGTAGTCATGAGGTTGTACATACCGGCCAGATCTTCGGCTTTATAGGCTGCTACCAGTTGGTTCATGTTCATGCTGGTACTGTCGAAAGCCTTTACCTGTTCAACAATTTGTTTGTCTGTATATGATTTCAGCAGGTATCCCACCTGTTCTTCCAGCCCTTCCAGGTAGCCGATATGTTTCTTATCTGCCTGCATTGTTTGTATAAAAACAGTTTCATAAGATTTTAGTTCCTGGCAGGGAAATGATTTCATAGCCAGCAACGAGATGGTAGCTGCAAGCTGGTAGTTTTCAAACGGCGCCAAAGGCACACCACATTTCTTTTTCAGGATAGAATCTACATCATGGTAATCAGCAGGAGATAATTTTTTGCTCAACGGCACATCAGACGCCATTGCTTTAGCCATAATGGTATTGATATTGGGGTCGAGGATATTGGCTTCAATAACCAGTTGTGCCGATTTACTTAACGCCTGCTTTGTTTTTTCTGTTACTTTAAAATCATTCTCGCAAATCATGTGGATGGTACCATACAAATAAGAGGGCTTTGCTAATCCGTTACCGCTGATTTCCCATAATAATGATTTGTCCTGGGTGGTGGGTTGCTGTGCGGATGCTTTACCTGCAAATAAGCCTGTGATTACCAGTGTAGCTGCTGTTATATTTCTGAAGATATTTTTCATGTGCTTTTGATTTTCTTTTCAGAATTAGTAGGCGATGGAATCACTTCGTTACAGATTATTTCAACTTTTTTTTAAGAAATCTCTTAAACCCGCTGCCAGTAAAGAGAAAGGTCTGCTTTGCGGCAGACCTTTCATATAAAAGAGGTATCCTCATTAATCGGAGGGCAGTTCAGACCGGCGGGTAACAATGTGATTCAGGTTATGATGAATCATTTTTTCCAGGAGATCATAGCCTGCGTTGGGCCTGGAATGGGCATATTCCCTTTCCAGTTTGGTAATGGGGGCTAACCAGTATAAGTTCACCTTATCGCCATATACCTCAGGCAGCCCGATGACCGGACCATTATATAAGGCCGAGGACACCACTACGCTTTCAAAGGGAGCCGGAAGCTCTTCCGAGCTTACCGTATGACCTTCTCCCAGCCAGGTAATCTGTTTCCAGGGCCGGTCGGCCATACCGGACATCAGGCCGGCCATTGCCATGATCTCTTTATCTGTAAAATCTTTTTTGCTCACCGCCATCGCCAGTTCCATACGGCGGAATCCGGGGGCGCGGTCGCTGTACAGGAGTTCTACCCACGGCATCGGGCGGATGCTGATTCCCAGGGTGAGCAGGTATACCACGTCCTCTTTCTCAAATTTACCCAATGCCATCGGTGGCCATTGCCCACCGTCGATGGCATAGTATTGCTGAATAGGGCCAAACTCCGCTTCGTATGCTTTTAAATACTGGTCCTGCAAAATGCTCCATGCCTGGCTGGCTTCCCCTTCCCAGTCTTTCCAGAAGGCAATGGCCTGATCTATGCGCTCGTACATGGCATTCGCGCCACGCTTGCCCAGCGGCATCAGCCGGTCATTTTCGCCGGCGCCGGTACAATCTGCTGCATAGGCCACTGCATGTTCATCATTGTACAGGCTCCAGCCGGGTATTACCCCCAGTATTTCATTATCATACAATACCGCTGCTCCATCTCCCTCTTCCGTCCATACAATTGTCAACCGCTCTTTTTCCAGCGGTTCGAGTCCCTGCGGGTGGTTGCAATAGGCAGCTTCGAGCATGGGCGCCATCCCCTCTTTCATGGCCGCAACATCCTTTTTTGCCGGCGCCGGCTGCAGGTTCCGTAACCAGCACGGCCGCGGGGAATACTTTGTGGTCAGTAATTCCGAAGGATACAGGTAAAAATAAGCCACTCTGTCGTCCTGCTCCACTACGGCATATAAAGTTCCTCTGTTATTAGGCTGGTCTATCAACATTACCGGCTCAGACATAATTATTCTTTTTTAAGATCCGCAAAATAAGGCTTTCGGGCAACACTATAATTCCTGCCTCAATTGCTGTATTTTGTCAGGTATACAATTAATTTCTATGAAGATATATTCCACTTTGCTAATGGCACTCATGATGTTTGGTTCAGCTACACTCACCGCCAAAGAACGGCAATTTTACCAGATCAAAATCTACCACCTGAAAACGAAAGCACAGGAAACACTGGTAGATAATTACCTGGAGAAAACATACCTCCCGGCTTTACACCATGCAGGCATCAAACAGGCCGGCGTTTTCAAACCGGTTACCGCCGACACTGCTGAGATCCGGATCTATGTACTGATCCCGTTCCAGTCGCTCGAACAGTTCGCCAACCTGGATAAAACCCTGCAGGCCGATAAATCTTTTCAGACTAACGGGAAAGACTATACGGATGCTGCCTGGAATAATATTCCTTACACCAGGATAGAATCCATCCTGCTACAGGCGTTTCCCGGAATGCCCGTACTGGAAGCGCCGGCTCTGAAAGCGCCCAAAAATGAGCGGGTGTATGAGCTGCGCAGTTATGAAAGTCCCTCCGAGAAATACCATGTTAACAAAGTGAAGATGTTCAATACCGGCGATGAAATCGGTATCTTCCGGAACCTCAACTTTAATGCGGTATTTTATGCTTCCGTTATTTCAGGACCACGCATGCCCAACCTGATGTACATGACCACTTTCAACAATAAGGAAGATCGTGATGAACACTGGAAAGCATTTAGTGCAGATCCGAAATGGAAAACGCTGTCGGCGATGGAAGAATACAGTCACAATGTATCTAAATCAGAGATCCTGTTCCTCAGACCAACAGACTATTCAGACTTGTAATACTACAGAGTGGCGGGCCTTTACCCGCCGCTCCGTTTATCATACCGGTTTCTGATCTGCGTATAAAACAGTTTACCCCTGTGAAATCAACAATTCCGGTGCGGCGCCTGTTAATGTACCTGACTGTCAGATCGCTTTAAATGTACGATACCATTCAAAATTGATCATGGCATAAAAGTATAAATAACTTTATACTTATCAATAAAGTATAAAGTTATTTTATAGGACAATTTTACTTGCGGTAAACGATTAAACATCATTATACTATGGACTTACAATTAAAGGGCAAAACGGCGCTGATCAGCGGCTCCACCCAGGGTATCGGCCTGGCTATTGCCTTACAACTGCTAAAGGAAGGCGCCGTGGTGATTATCAACGGAAGAACCACCGCCCGGATAGACGAAGCCATTGTAAAACTGAAACAGCAGGTGCCGGACGCGCAGGTAACCGGCGTGGCAGCCGATTTCTCCAAAGTAGAGGAAGTGAACCAGCTGCTGGAAAAAGTGCAAGAAGTAGATATCCTGGTGAACAATGCCGGGATATTTGAACCCAAACCGTTTGAAGAAATCACGGATGCCGAGTGGTTCCGTTTCTTTGAAGTAAATGTAATGAGCGGCGTACGTCTTTCCCGTTACTTTTTCCCGAAGATGTTGGCAAAAAACTGGGGCCGGATTATTTTTATCGCCAGCGAATCGGCGGTGATGATCCCGGAAGAAATGATCCACTATGGTACTACCAAAACAGCGCAGCTGGCGGTGAGCCGCGGTTTGGCAGAGCTTACCAAAGGCACCGGCGTAACTGTTAACACCGTAATGCCCGGCCCTACCAAATCTGAAGGTGTGGATGATTTTATTAAAAAGTTAGCTGAATCGGATATGGTCTCCCCTGAAAAAGCAGAAGAAGACTTCTTCAAAAACATGCGCCCCAGTTCTCTCATTCAACGGTTTGCGAAAGTATCAGAAATCGCCAATCTCGTTACTTATATATCCAGTCCGCTCTCTGCGGCAACAAATGGTGCAGCGCTCCGCGCCGATGGCGGTTTGCTGAGAACTATTTTCTAAACGTACCCTTGAATATACCCGGTTCCCGGAAAGCACCTGCACTGTGGTGGCTTATCAGGGAGGAATTTCAGGCGCCCGCCTGCCGGGTGCCCGCAGATTAAAAATGTACGTCGATAATTAAACAAAAAGACTTAATTTAACTCCTATTACACCCACCAGCAGGTTGAAAATGAGCCACCACACATTTTCAATCTGGCAACAGACTACATTTTTTTAAAATTCAAAAACTGATCCCCCATGGCTGATGAAACTCAACAGAAAGTCCAGACTGCACTCGGCGACGTCGCCGCAAGACAACTCGCCATTGCCACCCGTACGGTGCCGCAGATGTCTACCATTACACCCCGCTGGCTCACGCGATTAATGAGCTGGATCCCGGTAGAATCGGGCGTGTACAGGCTTAACAAAGTAAAAGACGAGAGCAATGTAACCGTAGATTGTTCCGGAAGAGATGAACGCGAACTACCTCAAACTTTTGTGGATTACATCGATAATCCCCGCGAGTACAACCTCAGCGCAGTGAATACCGTACTGGATGTACACACCCGCGTATCAGACCTCTACAGTAAGCCTTATAACCAGATCAGTGAACAGTTGCGGCTGATCATTGAAACTATTAAGGAACGGCAGGAAAGCGAACTAATTAATAATAAGGAATATGGGTTGCTAAACAGCGTAGTAGCTTCCCAGCGTATCAAAACACGCACCGGTGCGCCTACTCCGGACGACCTGGATGAGCTCATCACCAAAGTATGGAAAGAACCCGGCTTCTTTTTACTGCATCCGCTTACCATTGCCGCCTTTGGCCGCGAATGCACCAGGAGGGGCGTACCGCCTCCCACCGTTTCCCTCTTTGGCTCCCAATTCATTACCTGGCGCGGTATTCCGCTGATACCATCCGATAAAGTGCCTATCGAAAACGGCAAATCAAAAATCATTCTTTTACGCACCGGCGAAAGCAGGCAGGGAGTAGTGGGCTTGTACCAGCCTAATTTACCGGGAGAGCAATCGCCCGGATTATCTGTACGCTTTATGGGTATTAACCACCAGGCCATTGCTTCCTATCTCGTATCCCTTTACTGTTCACTGGCAGTATTGGTAGATGACGCCATTGCCGTATTGGATGATGTAGAAATAGGTAAGTACCATGAATACAAATAATTTCCAACCCGATGGATTACCGGATATTGCCGCATTGGAAAAACTGGCCAACCAGTTGTTTTCCTCCCTGCAATCCGGTAATGATGTGCCCTACACAGGTTACACATCAGCTGCCCCCATCCAGGACCCGCTGCTGCAACAGGGAAGCGTAACCGATGTTACGCAGGCGCCTACCAGTTTACCGGATCCTCACTTTTCCGGTAACGGCGGCATTCCTGCTTCCGTAGCAGGCAGCGGTATTTCACCGGCTGCGCTCACGCATCCAACAACGGCCTATGATCCTTCTTTTGAACAGGAACTGCAACGGGCGCTGAAAAGTATACCATCATCAACCTATACATCGCAGCTGCCTTCCGCAGGTACCTCCTACTATTTCCTTCCGGAAAAAGCAGCAGGTATCACCGGCGCCACCCAGCCCCCGCTGGATATTAACCGGGTGAGGGCCGATTTCCCGGTATTGCAGGAACAGGTGAACGGCCACCGGCTTATATGGCTGGATAATGCCGCCACCACGCAGAAGCCGCGGAGCGTAATTGACCGCATCAGCTATTTTTATGAACACGAAAATTCAAATATCCACCGCGCCGCTCATGAACTGGCAGCACGCGCCACGGATGCGTATGAAGGCGCCCGCGAAAAAGTAAGGGCTTTCCTCAATGCCGCATCTGTAAATGAAATTGTATTTGTTCGCGGCGCTACAGAAGCCATTAACCTGGTAGCTAAAAGCTGGGGCGAACAATTCCTGCAGGCCGGCGATGAAATTATTCTGAGCCACCTGGAGCATCATGCCAATATTGTACCGTGGCAACAGCTGGCCGCCAAAAAGGGATTGCTGATAAAAGTAATTCCTGTTGATGATGATGGCCAGATCATACTTTCTGAATACCAGAAACTGCTCGGTGCTAAAACAAAGCTGGTGTCTTTTACACAGGTATCCAATGCACTCGGCACCGTTACGCCGGCGCAGCAAATAGTGGAACTCGCCCACCAGGCCGGCGCCAAAGTGCTGGTAGATGGCGCCCAGGCTGTATCGCATATGCGTGCAGATGTGCAGCGGCTTAACTGCGACTGGTACGTATTTTCCGGGCATAAAGTTTTTGGTCCCACCGGTATCGGGGTGTTGTACGGTAAAGAAGCATTGCTGAATGAAACACAGCCCTGGCAGGGCGGTGGTAATATGATCAAAGACGTAACCTTTGAGCATACCCAGTACCACGCAGCCCCCGGGCGCTTTGAAGCCGGCACCGGTAATATAGCCGACGCCGTAGGATTAGGCGCTGCCATCGATTATGTAAATCATATAGGCATTGATGTTATACACCAGTATGAACACTACCTGCTCGTATATGCTACACAGTTATTGAAAGACGTGCCGGGTTTGCGCCTGATAGGCACAGCTCCTGATAAAACAAGCGTATTGTCTTTTGTATTTAAAGATTTCACAACCGAACAGGTTGGTGCGGCGCTGAACCAGGAAGGAATTGCCGTAAGATCCGGTCACCATTGCGCGCAGCCTATCCTTCGCAGGTTTGGCGTGGAAAGCACAGTGAGGCCCTCACTGGCATTCTACAACAGCTGCGCCGATATAGATATTCTCGTAAATACACTATTGAGATTACGCAGAAGCAGGATATAATTTTTTTAGAAAGAAGAGATGGCCGGCAGTTTATTCGCATTAAACTATTGGTCATCTCTTCTTTAAAAAATATTTTTTCATCTTCCTGGAAAGAAAAACCGCAACAGACCAACCCCATCAAACACGCCACAGCACTACATTACATCAGTATGTATTTCCGCTTAAAAAATTCAATTCCCCTGAAACATGCAGCTGTGCTCATAAAAAAGAGCATTTAAATTTTGTGGTTTAAATTATTTACCTACATTTGCACTCCACAATGCGAGGTAGAGCAGAGGTAGCTCGTCGGGCTCATAACCCGAAGGTCAGTGGTTCGAATCCGCTCCTCGCTACAAAAAGTAAAAGTCCTGTACGGAAAGTGCAGGACTTTTTTTATACTGCTTCAGATCAAAAATAAATAGTATTATTACAGCAGGCCATCAATATCTGAAAGCAGTTTTTGTTAGCCATCAACCCAATCCCTAAATAAATTTTATTTAATCAATGAAACAGAAACCTTCAATGGCATTTATTGCGGCCTCCTGGGTAGCAGTATTTGCAGGTATCCTGGGCTTCATCATCGGCCTTTGGAATGCCTCCACTATGCAACTGAATGAAAAAGGATATTATTTCACAGTATTAATGTACGGACTGTTCTCCGCGGTATCTGTCCAGAAGTGCGTACGGGACAGGATCGAAGGCGTTCCTGTAACCGACATTTACTATGGTCTCAGCTGGGTATCCATGTTGCTCACCATCCTGTTGCTCACCATCGGATTGTGGAATGCCACCCTTGCTCCAAGTGAAAAAGGTTTTTATGCATTTGCATTTCTGTTAAGCGTTTTCGGCGCTATTACCGTACAAAAAAATACCCGCGACAGCCAGGCTGCGAAAGCAACCAATGCCCCTGCTTCCGGCGATATTTAATACCTTCTTTTACAGGGAGACTTAAGCAGTCTCCCTGTTATTCCCCTCCCCGTTTTTCCGGAATCTATAAATACTTTTCCTGAATCGTCTTCCCCGGCAATGGCTGTGCCGGTACATTTGCATTACCACCCTTTAAGCGGGTATCAAATATTATATCTATCCTCCAACACCCTTATAATACATCTCCAAAGTGATTAACAGTATTCCTGCTAATCACTTTTTTTTGTACCATATTATAATATATTTGTTGATAGTTAACCTTTTTATCCATATGGGAAACAAGATCTATAAGCATATTATCATCGTTAAGATATTGGTAGTTGTCCTGTTGTTTGCGCCCCTGTTCCTTTCCCAGGTTCATGTTGCGGTGCCGGCCGCCGTTGAGGGATTTGCCAACCGTATTTTAGAAAATGCCGGTACGTTCACCCTGCCTTTTGGGTTGCTGTATGAACTGGATAGGTTTACGAATATAGTTGCTCTTCAGGATAGTAATGGTTCCGTGGCCGACGCGTTTCTGACCCCCATTATTTTCCTGTTAACCTGCAGTATGTGGTGCGGTGTTTTTTACTGGCTGATTTCGCTGATGAAGAAAAATCAGGCTGTTGCTCCCGTATCCGGGAACGAATACTGGAAGAAAATATTCTTGTCGGATCTTCTTATTTCCCTTGTTTCTTTTACGTTTATCTTCCTGCTGAGCAAACATAATACGGATGGAGATACCGGTGGGAATTACCTGTTATATATGGGGGTACTTGGATTAACCATCTTTTGTTCGTTCCTGCTGGGCACGATGTGGTGGGCCGCTGAAAAATTATGGACACGCAACCGGTTGTTTGGTATCATTATCGCCAGCACTGCGGGGATTGCTGCATTGGTGGTTATTTTTATTGCCGTGCAAACCGTGCGTAAAAGCGATCGTCCGGAATATTCACCTTTTGACGGAGTGGAAACAGCTGCAGCGACTGAGCTGGATGCCGCCGCCCTGGCGACAGACAGCGTTACCTATGAAATAAAAACACCAGAGGAGTTTCCGCTCAGCGTTTCGCAACTCCGGGAAGCAGCCGCCTATCTGCTGCATGAACAGCTTGAACTGGACAGCACCGCTGTGAAAAAAAGGCAAACTTCGGACCTCGCGCTGATGTGGCATTCGTATGTACAACCCCTATACTATGAAGGAGAAGCAGAAGATCCGTACGACACGCCCGCCTATACGAAAAATCACGGGCTGGAGTCCGCTATCCGGCAATTTGCCTGGGCTGGCCGCGATGAAGCCCGGCTGCGTGAGTCCTTCGCCGGATATAAAAACCTGTTGCACGAGATGCTGCCGTATAATACTTACCAGCGTTCTTTTGTACGTTACTATGTGGAAAAATTATTGCTCACTTATAGTGCCTTGCAGGCACAGGAAGATGTAACTGTAAAGCTGGAAAAACTCTACACAAAGATGGCTGTCACTACAGATTACACTGCATCCGAAGATTTCATTGGTGATGTAAGACAGGTGCTGAATAACATGGACCGTATAGATCCATCTCTCAACAACAATGACCTGAATGCCCGCCGGATGAATGTTTGGCTGGTTTCTTTCTGGGCCAGACGTTATAATGAAGGTAATCAGCAGACCGTTTATGACATCCTGAAAGAAATCAGGGATATGTATAGCGGCGATTAATCCGGCGTATCCCCCTGTTTATCCGGATCTTAAAAAAAATGTTAAAAATGATTTCATTTAATACAAATAAATATTACTTTTATTCCGGGCAAGAGAAAAAGTGCTGCGTTATTTTTGACTTGTTATTCAATAAGATTCCCACGAATCTTTTTTTTGGAACCTATTGCTAAATCGATTTTTTAATAGGAACCAGGATGAACACCGGGAAATCCATGTATTACCCACCCGTGTATGAAGAAAAAAAGTATTGTAATTAAAAATATATTCCAGGTAAAAAGCTAAACTAACTTGTTATTTTTTATTGTTTGCTAAATCGATATACTACTGACTAAAACAGTACTGTAAAGAATCGTACATTTTGCTTATGCGAATATAATGGGAACCATTGTCTGCCTGACCGGAAACCAGGCAGCATCTTCATTCAGGAGATTTTTTTCACTATTTAAATGACTAAACCAGTATCTGAAAAATTTTAAAAATTAGCCTGCTGGCTTATTGCTAAATCGTTTTTTCAATAAGCCGATCCGGCTTTTCTTTATTAACCAACTTCAATTAACGTATATGCACAAACGATCCACGTTTTGGGCACGGACCTGCTTTGCCAGTATGGTACTGATGCTCTTCTCGCTGTTTGCCTTTTCACAAGGCAAAACCGTATCCGGAAAAGTAACGGATGCCAATGACAACACCGCTGTTCCCGGCGTATCTGTTCAGATAAAAGGAACCAGCACCGGAACTATCACCAAAGCCGATGGAACCTTTGCCCTGCAGGCACCGGAAAACGCCGTGCTGATATTTACTTTTGTTGGCTACCTGCCACAGAAAGTACCAGCATCAGCTACCGCCATGAACATAAAACTGGCAGCTTCAGTAAAATCGCTGCAAGACATTGTGGTAGTGGGTTACGGTACACAAAAAAGAAATGAGGTAACCACTTCAGTAGCCACCGTAAAAGCGGAAAACTTTAACCAGGGCGGTTCGCGCTCTCCTATGGATCTGATCCAGGGTAAAGTAGCCGGCTTATCTGTTACCAGAACCCAGGGTAATAACCCTAACAGCGGCGCCTCTATACAAATCAGGGGGATCAGTTCCATATCCGGCGATATGAACCCGCTGATTGTTGTGGATGGTATTCCCGGAGGTAACCTCGACCTCCTGCAACAGGACGATATCGCCACTTTCGATGTATTGAAAGATGGTTCCGCAGCGGCTATTTATGGTACCCGTGGTAACAACGGGGTGATCCTCATCACCACCAAAAAAGGTAAAGCAGGCGATCCGCAATACACCTACTCTACCTACCTGCAACGCGAAGCAGTAGCCAAAAGACCCAGCATACTGAGCGCAGCAGAATATGTAAAAGTAGCCGGCGCCACTAACAACCAGGGCGCCGATGTAGACATGTACGATCTCCTGCTCGACAAAAACAATCTTAGTCATTACCACAACTTCGCGGCCTCTGGCGGTACTGCGAACAGCAACTACCGTGCATCCCTTTATTACAACGATGCCAACGGTATTGCCATTGAAAACGGCCGTAAACAATATGGTGGAAGAGTGAATGTAAACCAGACCGGTTTACAGGGTATGCTCACCATGCAGTTTAACCTGGCAGGTAATTTTAACAAAGCCAACTTAAACGGTGGAAACAGCGGTGGTGGCGATGACAAAGCCGGTAGCGCAGGCGCCGATTTCGAGCAGGCAGTACAACGGAATCCTACAGCTCCCATCTTTGGGCCCGATGGTAAATATGTTGAAACAAACGGTTTCAATAACTATAATCCACTGGCCCGTTTACAGCAGGAGTTATATGAAAGGGATCAGAAAACCTACTCAGGAGATGCACGTATAACGCTGGAGCCTATACGTGATTTGAAATTCTCTGCCTTCGGCGCTATTGTCCGCGATGAATACACCGACCGCCAGTATAAAAGCAAGGCTTCCCGCTCTTCCATCCAGGACTTCCAGGGTGGCGGTTATGCGTATAAAGCCAATTACGCCGCTATGGATAAGACTTTTGAAGCTACCGTCGACTATACAAAAACAGTCAATTCAGACCATACTTTCAATGTACTCGGTGGCTACAGCTATCAGTACAGCACCCTGGAAAAGTATGCAATGGATAACAACGGCTTCCTCACCGATGCGTTTGAAGACTGGAACATTTCTGCCGGCAACGCATTAAATGATCCAAAACTGCCCCGCCCTTCACAAAGCAGCAACAAGGTAGACAACACCCTCATTGCATTTTTCGGCAGGTTGAATTATAACTACAAACAGAAATACATGTTGCAGGCTATCCTGCGTCATGAAGGTTCTTCCCGCTTCGGTGCCAACTACAAATGGGGTAACTTCCCCGCTGTATCTGCAGGATGGGTAATTTCAAAAGAAGCCTTCATGCAGGACATCACCGTAATCAATAACCTGAAACTCCGCGCCGGCTATGGCGTTACCGGTAACCAGGGCATTCCTAACTACCAGTCGCTGATTACATTAGGAACAGGTGGCGCTTATCTCCAGTATGGTAAATGGATCCAGACTTACGGACCTAACAAAAATCCGAATCCGGATTTGAGATGGGAAAAGAAGAAAGAATTCAACGTAGGTGTTGACTTCTCCCTGCTGCAAAACAGGATCGGCGGTTCCGTTGATGTATACAGCCGCAGAACAAAAGACCTGTTGTTCAATTACACCGCACAGCTGCCTTCCAACATCCTGGATAATATCTTTACCAACGTAGGTGAAATCTCCAACAACGGGGTGGAAGTAGTGATCAACACCGTACCTGTAAAAACCAAAGATTTCTCCTGGCACAGTGACGTCGCCTTCAATTCCCAGCGGAATAAAATGGTGTCATTCTCCAACGATATTTATAAAGCCACGGAACAATTTTATGGAGATCTCCCTTCTCCGGGTAATCTTGGCCAGGCCATCCGCGTAGTAGAAGGTGGTCCGCTGGGTACCTTCTATGGTTATCGCTATGCCGGTCTTACCGACGATGGCAAATGGCTGTTCTATAAAAAGGACGGCAGCAAAGCCACTACCTCTGAAATTAATCCGGACGATAAAACAGTGATCGGAAATGGTATTCCCAAGTACATGGCTTCCTGGAACAATACTTTCCGTTATAAAAACTTTGACCTGAGTATCTTCTTCCGCGGCAAATTCGGTTTCGATATCCTCAACCTGCAGGATATGTACTTCGGTAACAAAAAATGGAAACCGAATAATATGTTATCATCTGCTATCGGTAAAAATGATAAGCTGAACGACGATCCGCAGTTCTCTGATTACTACCTGGAAAAAGGTGATTTCGTGAAACTGGATAACATCACCCTCGGTTATAATTTCCAACTGAAAACCAAATATATCCGCAGCCTGCGCGTATATGCCAGCGGCCGTAACATCGCCACCATTACCAAATACAGCGGCCTTGATCCTGAACTGCAGGATACCGCGCTGGATTCCGGTATAGATGGAAGAGGATTTTACCCACGCACCCGCTCCTATACTATCGGATTGAACCTTGGATTTTAAAAGCAGCAAAATTGTAACGTATGAAAAAAAGTAAAGCATATATCAGCGCAGCCCTGCTGGCTCTCGGATTGAGCGCCTGCACCAAGCTCGATGAAAAACCATACAGCGAAATTATTTCTGATAATTTTTATCATAATAAAGAAGAAGTCCTGTCTGCCGTACTGCGGCCATTTACCCATGCCGGTGCATGGGCGGCACCTACCGGTCAAACCGGCTACTGGCGCCTGCAGGAACTCTCCGCCGATCAGCTGGCATGGCCACAGAAAGGCAAGCACGGCTATGATGGCGGTAACTGGATCCGCCTGCATAACCACACCTGGATTGCTAATGAAGACAATGCCTGGAACCCGTGGCGACTGATGTACTGGGGAATGGGCTTCTGTAACAATACGCTGAAAGATCTGGCGGCTATGGACTTCACCAAAATTGGTATGACCAATGAAGACAAAGCCTCATTTCTTGCAGAAACAAAAGTGGTGCGTGCCTGGCATTATCTGAAACTGATGGACCTGTATGGTAACATTCCCATCGTAACGGAAGTAGGTGCGCCGGCGTCCCCGGCTACCAAAAGCCGCAAGGAAGTATTTGAGTTCGTTGAAAAAGAACTGAAAGAAAATGTGGAACTACTGAAACCATTATCTGCTGATATGGTGGGCCGCGCTACTAAAGCAGCTGGCTACGCCATGCTGGTAGAACTGTATCTCAATGCACAGGAATGGACTGGCACCCCACGCTGGGATGATTGTATCAACTATTGCAATAAGATCATTGCTGGTAACGGCGGTTCCCTGAGCGGCGCAGTGCCTGCACTGGAACCGGATATTTTCCGCGCCTTTGCCAACAATAATAACACCTCTCCGGAAGACCTGTTCCAGCTCGCCTATGACCTGAGAGCCGGTAACTCCCGCTTTGGATGGCAGGGTGATTTCTGGCACTACCGTCAACGCCAGATCTATAACGCTGATGTAGATGGAAACAACAGTATCGTTGTTATTCCTACTGCTTATGATGCGTATAAAGACAATGACCTCCGCAAACAAAACTGGATGCTGATCGGACCACAGAAAAAAGATCCGGCGCTACGCACCAGCGTTGGCGACAGTTTGGTACTCGGCACAGAAGAATACAACGGCAAACCACTTGTATTTGTGAAAGAGATCCGCAGGAATTCTGAAGGTGAAAGCGGCGCCGGTAGTATGACGGAAGGTGAAGAGAACAGCGGGGCACGTTTTGCGAAATATGTACCCGGCACACAGGCCGATCCTAATTACTGGGGCAATGACTTTGTGTTATACCGTTTGACAGAAATTTATTTCAACAAGGCAGAAGCATTGATGAGAAAAAATAACGGCATCGCTACACAAGATGCTGTTGACCTTATCAACACCTGCAAGAAACGCGCATTTAAGGCGGCTGACTGGGCTGCTGAAGCTTATACAACCACCAGCCTCACCATGAATGAACTCCTCGCTGAAAGAGGCCGTGAGTTCATCTTTGAGGGCAAACGCCGTTCGGATCTGATCCGCTTTGGCAAATTTACCACAAGCACCTGGTGGGATCATCAGCCATCGGCTGATAAGTACAAGCTGTTCCCGATTCCTTTCAAACAAACAAGTATTAATCCTAACCTGGTTCAAAACCCCGGTTACTGATAAACTGATTTGGGTGCAAAGTAGTAAACAGCTTTAACCCGGATGCGGAAAACCTAAAACGGCCGTCTCTTAACTGAGATGGCCGTTTTCTATTTTGTAGAATGATAGTCAGTAAGCCAGTAATTCACTGATAGCTGCGGCTACTTTTGCTGGCGTTGGCAACATCGCTGCTTCCAGGCCGGTATTAAGCGGTACGGCCGGCAGATCCAGCGCGCCCACGGTAAATACCGGTGCATCGAGAAACCGGAAACAGGTTTGCTGAATGCGTCCGGCCAGTGCCTGTATAAAAGAGTTATTGAGTTGTTCTTCTGTCAGGATCAGGCATTTCCCGTGTTGCTTCACCATGTCAAATACCAGTTCTTCATCCATTGGAAAAAGGGTACGCAGATCCACAATGGTTACCTGCCCCGGATAGGCTTTGGCAGCCGCTTTGGCCCAGTATACACCCATTCCGTAAGTAATAATGCAAAGCGCATTTCCCTGGGCCGTATCTTTTGGATGTGCGCGTTGTATGATATTTCCTTTTCCCAGCGGTAGTACATAATCCGCTGCGGGCTCAATGGTCATGGCGTCCAGCGTGCCGGGCACTTTGCTCCAGTACAATCCTTTATGCTCCAGCATTACAACCGGGTTGGGGTCCAGGAAGGCGGCTTTCATCAGTCCTTTCATATCGGCGGCATTGGAGGGGTACACTACTTTGATCCCTTTAATGCTTAACAGCGTGGATTCCACACTGCCGGAATGATAAGGCCCGCCGCCACCATAGGCGCCCACAGGCACGCGTATGAGCGTTTGTACGGGGAACTTACCATTGCTCAGGTAACATGATTTTGATATTTCTGTTACCAGCTGGTTGAATCCCGGGTAGATATAATCGGCAAACTGTACTTCCACAATGGGTTTTACGCCTACGGCAGATAGCCCTGCTGTGGCGCCTATAATATACGCTTCCTGTATCGCGGTGTTATATACGCGGTGTGGTCCGAATTTTTCGCCCAGGGTGGCCGCTTCGCGGAAAACGCCTCCCAGTCTTACGCCCACATCCTGCCCGAATAAAATAGCTTCGGGATACTGCTGCATGATTTCTTCCACGGCGTGGAGGGCGGCATCTACCATCACTACTTTGGCCTTCCCGGCTGGTGTGCGGGTGCCGCTTTCTGCTGTTACTGCGGCAGGCGCAAATACGTGTTCCTGCACAGTTTCCGGTGATGGTTCCGGTGCCTGCACCGCTTTATCAAAAGCTGCCTGTATATCGCTGGCAGCGGTCTTTTCAATTTCATCGAGTCGTTCCGGAGTTACGCCGTGTTTCAATAACAAGGCTCTCATTTTTGGAACAGGATCATTGGCAGCGTGCTTTTCCAGGTCTTCCGCAGAGCGGTACCATTCTTTCCGTACACCGGAGGTATGATGTCCCAGCAGGGGTACATTGGCCTGTACCAGTATGGGCCGGCGTTCATGCCTTACATAGCTGATAGCGGTTTCCATAGCAGCGTAGCTGGCGGTAAAGTCGCTGCCGTCTACCCGCATGCGTTCCAGTCCTTTGAAACCGGCGGCATATTCATACGCATCCATTGTTCTTACTTCTGCTGCCGTGGCTGAAATGCCCCAGTCGTTATCCTGCACCAGGTAAATTACCGGCAACTGTTTCAGCACGGCAAATTGCAGGGCCTCGCTCACCTCTCCTTCTGTGACGCTGCCATCTCCGAGGGAACAGATCACTACCGGCAGTTCTCCATCCGGACCGGTTTTCAGCAGGGGAGAATTAATTTGTTCCAGGTATTGCAGTCCCTGCGCCACGCCCGTGGTGGGAATTACCTGCATACCGGTGGCACTGCTCTGGTGGGGAATCTGCGGCTTATCGGCCGTGTTGCTGTTAGGGTGACTGTAATAAGATCTTCCGGCAGAAAAAGGGTCGGCTGCTTTCGCCAGCAGTTGGAGCATTAATTCATAAGGCGTAAAGCCGATGGCGAGCAGCATGCTCTCATCACGGTAATAGGGGCTTACAAAGTCCCACGGCCGCAATTGCAGTCCGGTGGCTATTTGTATGGCTTCATGTCCACGGGAAGTAGAGTGAACATATTTACAGATTGGTCTGTTAGCCTCATAGGTGGCGGCCATACTGCCGGCTTCACACATCAATCGCCAGGCTGTTAATAATTCAGCCAGTTCGCCGGCGTTACCACCCGTATTGGAGGCAGGCGTTTTTAAAGTTGAAACGCTTGTGCTATCTTTAAACACAATAAGACTGTTTTGGTGATGATGGTAATTTAAAAACAATAGTTGCCATAGCAACAGTTGCTAATGCAAATTAATTAATATGGCTGATACTTTCGTCAGTAATCCCTCTTTTTTTAAGTTGGATGCTACGCTCAAAAAATTGCGCAACTATTGGCAAAAAACGTTCGATGCCCAACAGAAGGACATTACAGTGGACCAGTGGCTACTGATTGAGAACCTGTACAAACACAAAAAAACCACCCATAACGAACTGGCCCGTAATACCTCGAAGGATATTACCACCATTTCCCGCATTATTGAACTGTTGGTAAAAAAGGGGCTGGTAAAAAGGGAAGCCGATGTGTACGACCGGAGGAAGGTGTATTTACAGCTGACCCCTGAAGGAGTGGAAAAATATAAAGATGTGAAGTCGCTGGTATATGATATGCGTAAAATTGGCTGGAAAACGTTGACAGAAACGGATTATGCCGAATTAACACGGATCCTGGACACGATTTATGCAAATATTCCATAAAACGGTGGTTTTGTCTTATCCTGGCAAAACCACCGTTCTGTAATTTCTTCTTATTTAACAGAAAACTCCAGCAGGCTGTCATTTTCAATAAATGCCTCGAAGTCGTCTCCTATTTCTGTGGGTCCTACGCCGGCCGGGGTGCCGGTAAAAATGAGGTCCCCGATGTTCAGGGTAAAGAAGCGGGAAATATAAGCCACCAGGAAATCAAAGGAAAACAAAAGATCCTGCGTATTACCCGATTGCGCCAGCGCCTTGTTTTTATACAGGCAGAAATTGATATCTTTTTTATCCATTTCAGGGGTAATAGGTATGAAATTACCCACTACTGCGGAGTTATCGAAAGCTTTGGCTATTTCCCAGGGTAACCCTTTCGCCTTTTGCTTATCCTGCAGATCCCGGGCAGTAAAATCGATCCCTACGGAGATATGATCGTAGTATTTATCTGCAAATTTTTCCTGGATATGTTTACCGTTTTTGCTTACTCTGAGTACCAGCTCGCATTCGTAGTGCAGGTTGGTGGTAAATTCCGGGTAATAGAACGGGTGGCCATTCTGCAGCAACGCATTCTTTGGTTTCATAAATAACACCGGTTCTGTAGGCACCTCATTCTTCAGCTCTTTGGCATGGTCGGCATAATTCCTGCCTACGCAAATAATTTTCATAATGCGTTTGTTTTAAGGTATAAAAAAAGCAGATAGGAATCAGATGAACAAATTTATTTCACAGACGGGAAGGTCAGTTTATTACTGTCGTTCATAGTACGGGCAATACCTATACTGGCAAAACTTTCAATGATATCCGAACATTTCCATATTTTCTCTTCTACGGTCCGTTCTTCTGTATTTTTCCATTTACTGAGTACAAACTCCACCTGGCGGCCTTTGGGATAATTATTGCCTACCCCGAAGCGCAAGCGCGGATACTGATTGGTGCCCAGTGATTCCTGGATACTTTTCAGCCCGTTATGCCCGGCATCACTGCCTCCGGGGCGTAAGCGGAGCACATCCAGCGGAAGGGCCAGGTCGTCGAGGATCACCAGCAGGTTTTCCACGGGAATCTTTTCCTTATCCAGCCAGTATTTGATAGCCTTACCGCTCAGGTTCATGTAAGTAGTAGGCTTAATAACAATAAATGTTTTCCCTTTCCATTTACATTCCGCCACATCAGCGAGGCGGTCGTTCCTGAAAGTGGCTTTATGCCTGGCAACAAAATCATCTACCACATCAAACCCTATATTATGACGGGTATGCCGGTATTCCTCGCCGATATTGCCTAATCCTGCTATTAAGTATTTCATACGGGTCGTTTTCGTACCTGGAGATTTCCAAAATTAAAAAGCCCCTCTAAAAGTAGAGAGGCTTTTTGGAAAAATATATCTAAAAGATTATTTCTTTTTAGCATCTTTTTCAGCAGTTGCTTCTTCCTGACGCAGCTGACGGGTCATTACCACAGAAGCGATAGGAATACGCGGAGAGTTGGTGATTTCAACACCTTCAATTTTCACGTCTTCTACACGGATGTTTGCGTTCAGTTCCAGGTTATCGATGTTAACTTCGATATTTTCTACCAGGTGCTTAGGTAAAGCTTTCACTTTCAGCGCTTTCAGTTTGCTAACCAGTTTACCACCGGCTTTAACACCAACAGAAGAACCAACCAGTTTAATTGGAATGGTAACAGCAACCTGTTTGTCTTCTACCAGTTCCATGAAATCGATGTGAGCAAGTGCATCAGTAACTACATCAAACTGCATATCTTTCAATACGCATCTGTAAGTTTTAGCACCCAGCTTAATTTCTGCAATCTGGAAAGCTGCAGTGTAAACCAGTGTTTTGAATGCTTTGGCAGGAGCTGAAAAATTAACAGTTTCTGCACCCCCGTAAATAACGCAAGGCACTTGTTCCTCAGAACGGATCTGGCGGGTGGCTTTTTTGCCGAATTCGCTCCTGAGTTGTCCTTCGATGGTTATTGTGTTCATTGTTTAGACAATTTATATTGATGATTAAAATACGTTGTTATCAATCTCCCCGGCGGTGGCTGTGAATAAACAGGCTGGTGATAGATTTGTTTTCGTGCATATTACGGATGGCTACCGCAAAAAGCTCTGCAACTGATATCACCTTGATCTTGGAACCGGCTCCCTGCGGTTTGATAGGAATGGTATCGCATACCACTATCTCCTGCAGTACTGATTTCTCGATATTTTCGTACGCATTTCCGCTGAAAACGGGATGGGTACAAAATGCACGTACACTTCTGGCGCCTTTCTCCATTAACAGGTTAGCGGCTTTGGAAAGTGTTCCTGCGGTATCGCAGATATCATCAATGAGCACGATATCCCTGTTGGTCACATCTCCTATCACTACCATGGATGCTATTTCATTGGCACGTTTACGATGTTTGTCGCAAATAACCATCTCAGCATTAAAGTAGGACGCTACTTCACGTACCCTATTGGTACTACCTACGTCAGGGGACGCAAAGGTAAGATTTTCCAGCTTTAAATTCTCTATATACGGAATAAAAATAGCTGAACTATCCAGGTGGTCTACCGGGATATCAAAGAATCCCTGGATTTGCGGTGCATGCAAGTCCATGGTTATCACCCTGTTAGCCCCTGCGGAAGTCAGCAGATTAGCCACCAGTTTTGAGCCAATAGCCACACGGGGCTTGTCTTTTCTGTCCTGGCGGGCATATCCGAAATAAGGAATTACGGCGGTAATATAGCCGGCGGAAGCCCGCTTTGCGGCATCAATCATCAACAGCAGCTCCAGCAGGTTATCTGAAGGTGCGCTGGTTCCCTGGATCAGGAAAACATAATCACCCCGGATACTCTCCAGGAATACAGGCTGGATTTCCCCATCGCTGAATTTCTGAATCTTTACTTTGCCAAGACCGCCATTAAGACCCTTGCCATATTTCTTGGCAATTTTCTCGGCCAATGCCGGATTACTGTTGCCTGTGAAAATTTTTACTGAAGGTTGCATACTAGATACTAGTGGAAAAGAGGTTGCAAAACTAGGATTTTTTGGGAGTACCCGCCTGATTTTTTTTCAAATACATATTACATAGCTGTTAAAAAGCAACTATAATTATCACATTATCATAACGTTTTAAAAGATAATAGGTCCCGAAAATTCCCATAACGATTAGTATCGAATATAACGATTTTATAATGATCCGCTGGAAAAAGGAAAAGAAAAATGTGAAGGAAGAAGAAGGGTGTCATGATAGGTTCGTATATTTGAACAAATGCAATAAGTCATGTTTGTTGATGTTAACCCGGCTCCCCACCTGGCTATTCATAAGTGGCCTGATAATGAAAAGCCCAGAGAAAAACTGATCAATATCGGCGCTACAGCCTTAAGCGATGCTGAGCTGCTGGCAATCCTGCTGCATACAGGGCATAAAAGCAAATCTGCCCTCGAACTGGCAAAAGAAATTCTGCGCCTGGCCAATAATAATCTTTCCGAACTGGGAAAAATAAACGTAAAAAAACTGCAAAAACTCCGTGGCGTGGGTTACGCCAAAGCTGTTACCATACTGGCCGCTATGGAGCTGGCCCGCAGGCGGCAAGCCGGTACCATTCATAAAAAAACAGTGATCAACAACGGATCAGATGCCGCCATGTTTTTCAAGCCCATGCTTGCAGATCAGCCCTTTGAAACATTCCATGTCCTGTTTCTCAGCCATGCCAACAAGGTGCTGCACTACCGCCATCTCAGCACCGGCGGCATTACCAGCACCGTGGTAGATCCCCGCATTATTTTCAGGGAAGCACTGGATACAGGCGCCACCAAGTTATTACTCTGCCATAACCATCCCTCCGGCAGCCTCCGCCCCAGCCAGGCCGATCTCCGGATTACCACCAGGATAAAAGATATGGGAATGCTCTTCGATATCCAGGTGATGGACCATATCATTGTGTCCGAAACCGGCTATTACAGCCTTGCGGAAGAAGGGATGATATAAATCCCGAAATGTGTTTTACTTTCGCACATATTTATTCATTTTCCATATGCTCAAAATAGGACTCTTCGGCGTAGGACATTTAGGTAAGATACACCTCTCTCAACTGGCCACTATGAAAGACGTAGAAGTGGTAGGCTTCTATGATCCCAACAATGCAAATGCAGCCAGCATCTCCGAGCAATATAATATTCAACGGTATACCACCGCGGAAGAACTGATACTGTCGGTAGACGCCATTGATATTGTGGCGCCCACCACCCTCCACTTCAAATTATGTGAACTGGCCATCCGCAACGGCAAACACATATTCGTGGAAAAACCCATGACCAATACAATGGATGAAGCCAAAACACTGGTTAAACTGGTGGAAGAAGCAAATATTAAATTCCAGGTAGGCCATGTGGAAAGATTCAATCCTGCTTATCTCGCACTCAGGGGATATGATCTCAAACCCATGTTCATTGAAGTACACCGCCTGGCAGAATTCAATCCCCGCGGTACAGACGTAAGCGTGATCCTCGATCTTATGATCCATGATATCGATATCGTGCTGAGCATCGTAAAATCTACCGTGAGCCGCATCTCCGCCAGCGGAGTAGCTGTGATGAGCGACACACCGGATATTGCCAATGTACGCATCGAATTCCATAATGGCTGTGTTGCTAATCTCACTTCCAGCCGGATTTCCCTGAAAAAGATGCGCAAAATGCGCCTCTTCCAGAAAGATGCTTATATCGGTATCGATTTCCTCGACAAAAAAACAGAGATCATTAAACTCAAAACACCGGAAGACGAAGGCTTATTCACCCTGGATATTGAAACCAACAGCGGCAGAAAAACCATCGCCATCGATAACCCGGAAATAAAGCAATCCAATGCAATCCGCATGGAACTGGAAATGTTCCGCGACAGCATCCTGCAAAACAAACCGGTAGCCGTAAACGCTATCGATGGCCTGCAGGCAATGGATGTAGCCCATCAGATCCTGGCAAAAATAAATAAGGGTCTGTCTGAAACAGCCTCCGCTAAATAATTATTACGTATAACGAAAGCCGCTGTCGGTCCGTTTTCATATTACAAACCATTTATGAAACGAATCCTTTCTGTACTGACAGCGGCCTCCGGTAGATGGTTATCCCCGCTCCCGCAGCAACACCTCCGCAATAACAAGGTCCAGTGGTTTGGTAATTTTAATATTGGATTCTTCTCCCGGCAGCAGATGCACAGGATGCCCCAGCCGTTCCACAACAGTGGCTTCATCCGTAAACAGCGGATCATAGGGCAGTTCAAAGGCAGGCAGGATCAATTCTGAAAGAAAAGTTTGCGGCGTCTGGATAATCCGGAAACGATCACGGTCCACAGCAGCATTGTTACCGCCTGATATCTCCCGGATACTATCTTTCATATCAATCACCGGGATAGCACTGCCGTGAATAATGGCGGCTTCATAACAGGCACGGATCAACGTAGTTGATACCAGCGGACGCACCCCGTCGTGTACAAATACTACAGCCGGGTGTTTTACCTGCTGCAAGCCATTCTGTACAGAATGAAAGCGGGTATTTCCCCCTTTTATGATGGTGATGTCCGGCAGTTTGTCAAAAGCCTGCAGAATGTGGTTGGCGAAAGTAAAATGGGCTTCAGGAAGCACCAGCACAATTTCCATGTCAGGAAAAGCAGCCGCAAAAGCGGCGATGGTGTGGTACAATACAGGTTTACCGGATAGCTCCAGGAACTGTTTGGGAACAGCGCTCTGCATCCGGGTACCGGACCCGCCGGCAACTATGATAGCAACTTTTTTATATTCCATATAAAAAGATCGGGGATTTTCTTATCCAGCTGGCTGAATAAGAAAATCCCCGAAAAATGCTTTGTAATTAAACGATCAGCATGGCATCGCCATAGCTGAAGAAACGGTATTTCTCTTTAATCGCCTGCTGATAAGCCTCCATGATCAGATCATATCCTGCAAAAGCGCAGGTCATGATGAGCAGGCTGGTTTTTGGCAGGTGGAAGTTTGTTACCAACGCATTTGGAATAGCAAAATCATACGGCGGATGAATGAACGTGTTAGTCCATCCTTCAGCTGCTTTCAGGTGGTTTTGCGCAGTTACGGAAGATTCTACGGCACGTACAGAGGTAGTACCAATAGCGCAGATCTTGCGGTTCTCTTCTTTTGCTTTGTTTACCACTTTCACGGCGTGTTCTTCAATGTGAAAATACTCCGCATCCATTTTGTGTTTGCTCAGGTCTTCCACTTCAATAGGGCGGAAAGTACCTAAACCTGTGTGCAGCGTTACTTCTGCAAACTTAACACCTTTAATTTCCAAACGTTTGATCAACTCACGGCTGAAGTGCAAACCTGCAGTAGGTGCAGCTACAGCGCCTTCGTACTTGGCATACACGGTCTGATAACGCTCTTTGTCTTCATCTTCCGGTTTACGTTTGATATACTTAGGCAACGGCGTTTCTCCCAGCTGATCAAGCACCTGTTTGAATTCTTCGTCATTACCTTCGAATAAGAAACGGATGGTACGGCCTCTTGAAGTAGTGTTATCAATTACCTCTGCTACCAGCGTCTCGTCGTCGCCAAAATACAATTTGTTGCCTACACGGATTTTACGCGCCGGGTCAACAATTACATCCCATAAGCGGTTTTGCTTGTTCAGCTCACGCAGCAGGAATACTTCAATTTTTGCTCCTGTTTTTTCTTTACGGCCATATAACCTTGCAGGAAACACCTTTGTATTGTTCACAATCATTACATCCTTATCGTTGAAATAACCGAGGATGTCTTTGAATACTTTGTGCTCAATTTTGCCGGTATTGCGATGTACCACCATTAAACGTGATTCATCTCTTGTCTTGGTAGGGTGCTGGGCGATCAGATTTAAAGGAAGATCGAATTTGAACTGTGATAGTTTCATATTACGGTATGAATAAATTTTAGAGGTGCAAAGTTACCGATTATTATCTACATCATCAAAAAATGATATATAATGCATAACAATCAGGTAATTATATATTATATCCCTTTAGGAATAGCTGCTATCAGCTGTTGGGTATACGGATTTTCCGGGTGATTATACACCCTGTCGGCTGCGCCCTGTTCTACAATTTTTCCCTTCTGCATCACCATCATCCGGTCGCTGATAAACCTCACCACGGAAAGATCGTGCGAAATAAAAATACAGGTAAAGCCCAGTTCTTCCCTTAAACGGATCAGCAGGTTCAGCACCTGCGCCTGCACGCTTACATCCAGCGCCGCCACCGACTCATCACAGATAATAAAAGATGGCTCCACCGCCAGCGCACGCGCTATTACAATCCGCTGGCGCTGTCCGCCGGAAAACTCGTGCGGATAACGGTTAAAGTGTTCGGGCAACAGGTTTACCTTCTCCAGCAATTCCAGCACCTTTGCTTTTTGCTGCCGCTCCGTGCCATACAGCCCGTGCACCTTCATCGGCTCCAGGATAGCGGCGCCGATGGTTTTCCGCGGATTCAGCGAAGCATAAGGATCCTGGAAAATCAGCTGCATATCTTTCCGCAGCGCACGCATCCCGCCGGCGGACAAACTTCGTATATCCTGCCCCTTATAAATAATGCTTCCTGCTGTTGGCTCTGCAAGCCTTAACAGCGACCGGCCCAGCGTAGTTTTACCACAACCCGATTCACCTACCAGGCCGAGTGTTTCACCGGTAATCACCCGGAAACTCACATCATCTACCGCTTTGGCCCATTGCAGTACTTTGCCGGTGATGCTCCTTTTCACAGGAAACCAGGTTTTCAGCTGATGCACCTCCAGTAAAGGCGCTGCTGCAACCAGCTGTTGCTCCCGCTGACGGAGGGCTGCCTCAGGAATTACCAGCGACTGCATCACATCCCGGATGGCGCCGGCTTTTTCGTGTATCTGTCCCCGTGAGTCCGTCTCCATAAAATCACGGATCACAGGCAATCTTACCAAACGTTTATCCAACGGGGGCCGGCAGGCCAGCAACCCCTTTGTGTACGGATGTTGCGGATGCAGGAACACGTTTCTTACTGTTCCTTCTTCCACAATATTCCCTTTATACATCACCACTACCCTTTCCGCTATTTCCGCCACCACGCCTAAGTCGTGGGTAATAAAAATAACGCTCATCTCCATTTGCTGCTGTAGCTCGCGGAGTAGCTCCAGTATTGCCTTCTGCACGGTAACATCCAACGCTGTAGTGGGTTCGTCGGCGATCAGCAGGCGGGGATGACAGGAGATAGCCATTGCTATCATCACCCGCTGTTTCTGTCCACCGGAAATTTCGTGGGGATAACGATCCATGATCCCGGCAGGATCAGGCAGTTTTACCTTTTCGAAAAGCGCGATTACCTCATTCCGTGCTGCTTTGCGGCTTACACCGGTATGCAAACGGATAGCCTCCGCCACCTGCTCTCCGCAGGTATGCAGGGGATTCAGCGCCGTCATGGGTTCCTGAAAAATCATGGCAATTTCGTTGCCCCGGTAGCTACGCATGGTAGCATCGGGCAACTGCAGCAGGTTAACTGCTGTTTCATCCGCTGCCTGGTAAAGGATCTGCCCACCGGAAATGGTGCCAGGCATATCAATGAGTCGCATGAGCGAAAGGGCGGTAACGGATTTTCCGGACCCGGATTCTCCTACTACGCCTACAATTTCGCCCTTGCCTATGGAAAGGGAAATCTGATTAACAGCTGTTGTTGTTGTTTGTCCGGACCTGAAAGTTACTTCCAGGTCCTGTATCTCTACCCGCGTGGAAAGCATACCCGGAAGATACAACAATTCTAAAAACGCAGGTGCTTCACGGTCTGGTGACTTTCAATCAGCTTCTGTAAGGAGTCGATACCCACTTTAAGATGGCGTTCCACAAATTTAGTGGTCACCTTTTTGTCGCTTTCTTCCGTTTTTACGCCTTCAGGCACCATTGGCTGATCAGATACCAGCAATAAAGCGCCGGTAGGGATCTTATTAAAGAAACCAACAGAAAAGATAGTGGCAGTTTCCATATCCACGGCCATTGCCCGTATTTTTTCCAGATATTGTTTAAACGCGGCATCATGCTCCCATACACGTCGGTTGGTGGTGTAGCAGGTGCCGGTCCAGTAATCGTAACCGGAATCACGGATAGTGGTGGAAATGGCCTTCTGCAAAGCAAATGCAGGCAGTGCGGGTACTTCCGGCGGGAAATAATCATTGCTGGTACCTTCCCCGCGGATAGCGGCGATAGGCAGTATGAGGTCGCCGATGTTATTCTTCTTTTTTAATCCGCCGCATTTACCAAGAAACAATACAGCTTTCGGGGAGATGGCAGACAACAGGTCCATCACGGTAGCAGCGCCCGGACTTCCCATACCAAAGTTGATAATGGTAATATCGCCTGCAGTAGCGCACTGCATAGGCCGGCCTGCACCAACGATTTCCACGTTGTTCCATTCGGCAAACATTGTTACGTAATTACTGAAGTTGGTGAGGAGGATGTGGGAGCCAAATTGATCCAGTTTCTCACCCGTGTAGCGGGGCAGCCAGTTAGCTACAATTTCGTCTTTTGTCTTCATAGCTTTTTGACAAGCAAATATAAGGTTTTGTTCGCTAACCTCAATATTATCCTAATGTAACTATCTTCGCAGCAGTATTAAAATCAGTTATATCTTGATCGCTATCAGCTTCCCCCCACCCGATTTTAAAATTATGAAAGAAGGCAGCAAAGAACTCATCTTTGACCGCTTCCGTAAAAAATATGTGGTACTCACGCCGGAAGAGTGGGTAAGACAAAACTTTCTGAACTACCTGGTAAAAGTGCTGGCATATCCTGCTTCCCTGATAGGTATTGAAAAGGAAATTTTTTTGGGAGAGATGAAAAAGCGGTACGACATTGTGATCTACAACCGTGCCACACAACCCTGGATGCTGGTGGAATGCAAAGAAATGAATGTGCCCCTCACCGAGCATACCATGCAGCAGGTGATCCGCTATAACATGGTGATCCCGGCTACTTACCTCGTGATCACCAACGGTGTGAACACTTTTTGCGGCAACTATGTGGCCACCGAAAATAAATGGCGGTTTCTGAACCAGCTGCCGGTATTTATATAAAAAAAGCCTCCGCATACACGGAGGCCCTTCTACAAAAATTATCTGTCGCTGCGCATCAAGGGAAAATACCCAGTTGCTCGTAAGCAGCACCTACTTTATTAATGGCTACTACGTAAGCGGCTGTACGCATATCATGGATCTGCGGATTAGCCATCATTACGTCGCGTACTTCATGGAGTGCAGCGTGCATGGTTTCTTCCAGGCCGGAATATACCAGGTCCACTTCATCCGCACCGTGCGCAATGAATTTTCTTTCTTTATCAGAAACGGTTTTGCCGGTCAGCTCTTCGATGGTTTGCAGGATATGAATGTTCATATTCTCATCGAAGCGTTTGCCCAAACGGCCATAACGCACGTGGCTGAGGTTTTTCAGCCATTCGAAATAAGAAACGGTTACACCGCCGGCGTTCAGGAACATATCCGGAACAACGATCACACCTTTCTTATTCAGGATTTCGTCGGCTTCCGGTGTTAAAGGACCATTGGCAGCTTCACCGATGATCTTTGCTTTAACGTTGGGAGCGTTGTGTTTATCAATTACATTTTCCAGGGCAGCAGGGATCAGGATTTCGCAATCCAGTTCCAGACCATCTGTATTTTTATTCAGGTTGGTAGCGCCGGCGAAGTTTACGATAGAACCGGTAGCTTTTTTGTGCATCAGTACTTCATCAGGATTCATACCCTGTTCGTTATAGATAGCACCATCCCACTCGATCAGGCAAATTACTTTAGCGCCGGCTTCGTGGAAGTATTTGGCAGCGTGATAACCTACGTTACCCATACCCTGCACAATCACTCTTTTTCCTTCGATACCGGTAGTAAGACCGAGACGGTCCATATCTTCCTTGATATTACACAGTTCGCGTAAGCCGTAGAATACACCCAAACCGGTTGCTTCGGTACGACCGCGCACACCGCCCTGTGATACAGGTTTACCGGTAACACAACCATAACCATCTATTTCACCCGGGCGTAAGCTCATGTAAGTATCCAGGATCCAGCTCATTTCTCTTTCGCCGGTACCGTAATCGGGAGCGGGAACGTCTGTACCGGGTCCGATAAAGTTTTTCTTTACCAGTTCCGCGGTATAGCGACGGGTAATCGCTTCCAGCTGGAAGGGCGTATAGTTGCGGGGGTTAATTTTCAAACCACCTTTGGCACCACCAAACGGTACGTTTACAATGGCGCATTTGTAGGTCATCAGGGATGCCAGTGCCATTACTTCGTCCTGGTTTACTTCATCGCTGAAGCGGATACCACCTTTACAGGGAAGTTTATGATGTGAATGTTGTACGCGGTAAGCTTCAATTACCTGTACAGAATCGCCTATTCTCACCGGGAATTTAATCTGGTAAACGGCGTTGCAGGCCTTGATCTGCTCCAGGATACCTTTGTCCCATTTGGTGAATGCAGCTGCTTTGTCGAAGCTTTTCTCCACACTCTGGAAGAAGCTATAATGCTGATCTTGCGACATAAAAATTATTGTTTTGGTATAACGATTAGATTTTAAACGTTTTTGGGTTACTGATTTTTATCTTTTTCTTCCAGTTTACCGATCTTTCTGTCCAGATTGATAAGGAATAACACGATTCCCAGGAAAATGATCACTAAAACACCAACGATCACATAAATTTTATCGTTGCTGCGGAAGAATTCGTTGACCGGTCCTTTCTCTGTATTCTGCTGTTGTGCATTTGCCAGTACCGAAATGAATAGCAAGGCCAGGGTCAGGCAAAATGAAAACGCTCTATTGATCATTTAAAAATATTTTTAAGCTGTAATTTCCTATAACGTACTACCAGTGTGAATATCCACACGCTCAGCAGGGTCCAGCCGATAAAGGCCGGGTACAACACCAGTTTCATGGAGCCATCAGTATCTTTTGATGCAAAGCCTGGTGTGGTAGCGCTTCCCGGATGCAGGGAATCCACCATGCGGGGAATGATGTAGGTTAATGGTATCAGCAATGCAAAGGCAAAAATGTTAAAAACTGCGGATATCCGTGCCCGTTTGTCGAGGTCGTGTATCGACATGCGCAGCACCAGATAAGCCATGTAGATAAGAATGGCAATGGCCGTACACATCTGTTTGGGATCGTCTGTCAGCGTGCCGCCCCAGGTATAGGTAGCCCAGAGTGTACCCGTTGCAAAACCCAATACGCCAAAGAAAGTACCTATTCCGGCAGCGCTGGAGGCAAGTACATCTCTCTTTAAATCATATTTCGACAGATAAAGCAGGGAGTTGACAATAGATATGGTGTACATGGTATACATACATATCCACATCGGTACGTGAAAGAACAATCCGCGGGATGATTGTCCGTTGGTTCCTATTATAGGTATTTTAACAGTGAACCCGGCGATAATTACATATAAAAGAAGCAGTATCGCTAATGCTTTCCACCAATGTCTGGCCATTTTTTAATAGCTATATTCGGGGGCAAACCTACACGTTTTAAACCTAATCACAAAGATTTTCGGGGATTTTAAGTTTATCCAACGGCAGTAATTCCCCGTTAAATATCCTTTACAGAAGTGAGCTTTTTGTTTGATATTTCTAATATCAGTCTTTCCACAAAAAAGGGAAAAGGATCATTGTCAGGGCAATAACCAGTATATCCATTCCCCCGAGTAAGAGGAACATTTTAGGCAGTTCCGGCTGATATACCGTTACAAAGGCAGATAAAGAGATGTTGGCCAGCAGCATCAGCACCGGCATGATCAGCGGGAAACCCATTACCGCCATCAGGGCGGCATTATGATTGGCCTGGGCTGCAATAGCCGCCAGCATGGTAAACAGCAGGGAGATACTGGTACCGCCCAACAATACCATGCCCACAAAATAAACGGGGTTGATGATGGGATTCCCCAGGAAAGCAATACTGCAAACCAATGCAATAATGCTCATAAGGGTCATCAATATCACATTATAGATCAGTTTGGCCGCAATAAAACAACGGGGATTCACCAGGGAATAGAAGTACAGGAGCCGGCCCCGGCTTTCCTGCATAAAACTTTTAGCGACCGCATTCACCGCTACAAACAGCTGTATCACCCAGAACAGGGCGTTCCATACTTTGTCGTCTGGTCTTCCCATCATCAGGTTGATAACAAAAACAGTAGACACGATATAGAGCAGTACCCCATAAAAAGCATACTGCTGGCGTAATTCCAGCGTAAGATCCTTTTTTACAAGGGTGAATGTCTGATGTATAGGATTGCTTTTTTTCATGATCAGGCGCAAAGATAGTTATTCACAATTAGCTTTCAGCCGTTAGTCATTTTTAAGTATATTTAGCCCCTCATTAAAAAATGACATCCCCATAGCAAAGGGGCCTTGTTAAAAGCAAACTGCTGATGAAGAAAATTCTGGTTGCCAATCGGGGAGAGATCGCATTACGTATCATGCGTTCTGCGCGGGAAATGGGTATAAAAACAGTGGCGGTATATTCCGAAGCTGATCGTACCATGCCTTTTGTACAATATGCAGATGAAGCCGTTTGCATTGGTCCTGCACCTTCCAATCAATCTTACCTGCTGGGCGAAAAAATAATTGCCGTGGCAAAAGAAACAGGAGCGGATGGCATTCACCCGGGATATGGATTTTTGAGTGAAAATGCCCGCTTTGCGCAACAGGTAACTGATGCCGGCATTACCTTCATTGGGCCGTCTGCGGCTTCCATTGAGGTAATGGGTAGCAAGCTGGCAGCCAAACAGGCCGCGCAGAAATTTGGCGTACCTATGGTGCCCGGCACAGAAACGCCTTTACGCAGTGTGGAAGAGGCCAGGGAGGTAGTAAAGAAAACAGGGTTTCCTATCCTGATCAAAGCATCCGCCGGCGGTGGCGGTAAAGGGATGAGGGTGGTAAATACACCTGAAGAACTGGATGAGCAGATCAGAATGGCTAAAAGTGAAGCCCTTAGCGCTTTTGGCGACGATGCTGTATTTATAGAGAAGTATGTGGGTTCGCCCCGCCATATAGAAATACAGGTACTGGGCGACCGTCACGGTAACTGTGTATATTTATTTGAAAGGGAGTGTTCTATTCAAAGACGCCATCAGAAGCTGATTGAAGAGGCGCCGTCGTCCTGTCTTACACCGGCTATCCGCGCTGCTATGGGACAATGTGCCGTAGATGTAGCCAAAGCCTGTAACTATTATGGCGCCGGTACCGTGGAGTTCCTGGTGGATGAACAACTGAATTTCTACTTCCTGGAAATGAATACCCGCCTGCAGGTAGAGCATCCGGTTACAGAGCTGATCACCGGCCTCGACCTCGTAAAAGAACAGATTAAAATAGCCCGGGGAGAAAAACTGTCTTTTACCCAGGAAAGCCTGAAAATAAACGGTCATGCCATCGAACTGCGCATCTGCGCGGAAGATCCGGCCAATAACTTTCTGCCGGATACCGGTAAACTGGAAACCTATATCCGTCCGCAGGGTTACGGCGTAAGAGTGGATGACGGGTACGAGCAGGGAATGGATATTCCCATTTACTACGATCCTATGATTGCCAAGCTCATCGCCTGGGGCAGCAACCGGGAAGAAGCCCGGCTTCGCCTGATCCGCGCTATTGAAGAATACCAGGTAAAAGGGATCAAAACCACACTGCCCTTTGGTAAATGGGCATTGCAGCAGCCGGCGTTCATTGAAGGTAATTTCGATACCAATTTTATCAATAAATACTTTACGCCACAGTCGCTGCTTACAAACGAAACAGATATCAATAAACTGGCGGCCATCCTGGCTGCGTACGTATGGCAGCAAAACAACATAAATTTACAGGAAGCGGCTGTCAGCAGCAATCCACGTGAATCTGCCTGGAAAAAAAGGAATATGTTAAGATAAGCCAAAACAGTTGTTAACTTTCGTTAAAGTGTTTCCGAAAAAACCCGAAAACGCATAACTTTGCGCCAATTTTAATTATGTTACGTAACATCATATTACAGATCCTTCAGTTCTTTTACCAGCCCTTTTCGAAGGTGATGCCCTGGCAAACCTTTCGCTACCTCGCATGTGGCGGGGGCAATACTGTATTGGATATATGCCTGTATTATGTGTGTTATAATTTTGTACTGCACCAGCAGATGGTGCATCTCGGACCGGTTAGTATGAGCGCGCATATCGCCGCCCTCTTCATGTCAATGGCCGTTACCTTTCCCACCGGTTTCCTGCTCAGCAAATATGTAGTGTTCTCTGAATCCAATTTACGCGGACGCGTGCAATTGTTCCGTTACTTCATGCTGGTAGGGATCTGTATTGTACTGAACTATTTATTAATGAAGATATTTGTAGATCAGCTACACTTTTATGCCACCGTAGGTAAGATATGTACTACCGCGCTGGTGGTAACTTTCAGCTATCTTACCCAGAAGAAATTTACGTTTAAAGTAAAACAACAGGCATAAAGAAAAAGGAAGGTCGCTGACCTTCCTTTTTCTTTATCATACGTTCTCATAATAACAGTGCCTGCATCTCGGCTCATACAGATCTTTCTCCCCCAACAGCAACGTTTCTTTCGACGCCGATTTACGGTAAGAGTAATTGGCAATATGACCGCACTTTACGCAGATGGCGTGTAACTTCGTAATATAATCTGCCTTTGCCAGCAGGAAGGGCATTTGCCCAAACGGTTTCCCTGTAAAATCCATATCCAGCCCGGCAATGATAACACGTACCCCGCGAAGCGCCAGCTGATCACATACATTTGGCAACTCATCATCAAAAAACTGGGCCTCATCAATACCCACCACATCTACTTCCTGGGCCAGCAGCAGTATTTGCTGGGAATTTTCTATCGGCGTGGAAATGATTTTATTTTCATCGTGGGAAGTAATATTGCCTTCATCATACCGGGTATCTACCGCAGGCTTGAATATTTCCACTTTTAAATTGGCGATACGTACCCGTTTGAGCCGGCGGATCAGTTCCTCGGTTTTTCCCGAAAACATAGAGCCGCAAATTACTTCAATCCAGCCCCTCCGCCCTCCTGCAAGAGAAGGTTCAATAAACATATTATACTAATTTGATTACTAATTAATTAAAATATTCTAATTTTATGAAAATAAAATAATTTCTATCACTAACCCGTTAACAATTAAGGCATGGAAAAAATTAATGCATTAATTGAAAAACTACAGGAATTAAAAAATTCCGGGGCTGAGCTTTCTGCAATTTCGTATTACGCGCAATTGCTCCAGGCAGAGGTGCTGCATGCACGTAACAAGCTACATCAGCAACAGGTGCAATCCACGCAGGGAAATATTGCGGTGATCATGCCGGCACAACAACCGGTAACCGTACCTGCACCGGCAGCAACTGCGCCGCAAACTACAACATTACCTTCAAATAAACCGGCGGAAGCACCAGTTGCCGCCGCGGAACCTGAAGATATCAATACCCGCGCAGCCAGGCTAAACGATACGCCTACCCGTAACACGGTAATCCTTACGGAAGATATTAATGGCCGGGCGTCCAGAACGGAGGAACTTCCGGCTGCTAAACCGGCTGAAGCGCCCAAACCTGTAGAAACACCAACAACACCGTTGGAAACGCCTATGGCAGCAGTACCTCCGGCGGCCGACCTGGTACCTCCCAAACCGGAACCAGTTGTTACAGCGCAACCTATCCCTACACTGGCGGTTAATCAACCTCCTGTGGAAAAACCCAAACCCGCACAGGCAGCCACCCTGTTTGATGATATACCACCGGTAAAAAATACAGCGCCCGTTACCAACAACGGCGAGCTTAGAAAAGATCTCAATGAACTTGTTGGCAGCAACGGCACTTCACTGAACGACCGTTTGCGGCAACAACAGGTAGAAGTAGCGCAGAAACTCGGGGAGATGCCCATTAATGACCTGCGGCAGGCCATTGGCATCAACGAAAAATACCAGTTTATACAGGAGCTGTTCCGGGGCGACCGGGACCTGTACGAACGTTCCATTAAAACCATCAATGAGTGTGGTAACCTCCAGGAAGCAGATTACTGGATCCAGCGTGAAATAAAAATTATACAGGGATGGGAAGATGACCATCACCTGGTGCAGCACTTCTATTCGTTGCTCAGAAAGCGTTTCTCCTGAATATAATTTAATACCTTTTGAGTAGCGCCCGTATTGGCGGCTACATAATTTCCGGCGATGGCGGCAGTTTCGGCGTAAGCCTTCCTGTCGGCCAGGAGTCGTTCCATCTGGGTGTGGAGATTTCTGTAATTATGAACCACCAACGCCCCTCCCGCTGCCACCAGTTCTACCGCTTCGAAGTATTTTCCAAACTCCGGTCCTATGATCACCGGCTTGCTGTAAGCCGCCGGCTCCAGTATGTTATGTATGCCATCTTTCCCAAAGCCGCCTCCCACATAGGTGATAACCGCATAGCGGTAGAGGGTGGTGAGCATGCCAATATTATCTATGATCAGTACGTCGCCCGGCCTGCTATTCCCGTTCTTCAATTCTGAAAAGCGCTGCGCGCCGGGAAACAATGCCAGCACCGATTGGATATGGTTGTCATCAATTTCATGTGGTGCAAGGATCAGCTTTATGTCTGTTTCTTCCTTTTCTTTCCACCAGTCGCTCAATATCTTTTCATCGGCTGGCCAGGTACTACCGGCAACGACCAATCGATTTTCGCCGGCAAAAATGGAAATTTCAGGCAATTCCCGGTGTTCATTGAGCAATGCGGCTACCCGGTCGAACCGCGTATCACCGCTGATACTGCTATTTTGCAGCCCGATGCCGCGGAGTAATTGGAGCGACGCTTCATTTTGTACAAATATATGTGTCAGCTGCTGCAGGAGGCCACGGAACATACCACCATAACCTTTAAAGAACACCTGGTCGGGGCGGAAGATGCCTGATACCAGCAGTGTAGGAATATTCCGTTGGTGCAGGGTAGTCAGGTAGTGATACCAGAATTCGTATTTTATGAAGATGGCCAGGGCGGGCTGTACAATATCCAGGAAATCCAGGGCGTTGCCGCGGGTATCCAAGGGCAGGTAACAAACATAATCGGCGCCTTTATAGTCTTTCCGGACCTCATACCCTGAAGGCGAAAAAAAAGTTAACAAAATTTTATACGAGGGCCAGGCAGCACGGATAGCTTCCAGGACCGGCCTTCCCTGCTCAAATTCGCCCAGGGAGGCAGCATGGATCCATACTACCGGCTGCGAGCCGATTCCGTTCTTCCGCATACGCGACTGCCAGTGCTGCCGGCCTTCCAGCCAGCGCCTGGCTTTGGTTTTACCTGCCAGTGCGGCCAGGTACACTCCCGCTTTATATAACTGAAGCCCTGCATTATAAATTCCTGTTGCTATCATTCGCCTGCGTACTTTTACTTAATTTTCAGTTGAATGCAAAGATAATCCCCAGCCAATCCCAAAATTTGTAAATTTGCACACTTTAAACAAAATAAAAATATACGATCATATGGTTCCTATTCAGATGGTAGACTTGAAACGCCAGTATACGAAGATTAAATCACAGGTAGATGCAGCCATCGGCGAAGTGCTGGATAGTTCCGCTTTTATTAATGGTGACGCGGTTCAGAAGTTTAGCAGTGAATTGCAGTCGTACCTGAACGTAAAGCATGTGATTCCCTGTGCAAATGGTACGGATGCGCTTCAAATTGCCATGATGGCGCTCGGACTGGAACCAGGCGATGAAGTAATAACCCCCTCATTTACCTTTATAGCTACCGCAGAAGTAATCGCCTTGCTGCAACTGAAGCCCGTTTTTGTGGATGTAGATCCCCAGACATACTGCGTGGATGTAGCTGCCATAGAAAAAGCAATTACTCCTAAAACCAAAGCCATAGTGCCGGTGCATTTGTACGGTCATGTAACGGATATGGAACCATTGATGGCATTAGCCGCAAAACATAAGCTGTATGTAATTGAGGACAATGCCCAGGCTATTGGCGCTGATTATACTTTTAGTGACGGCACAAAGAAAAAGGCCGGCGCTATTGGTCATATTGGCTGTACCTCTTTCTTCCCATCCAAAAACCTGGGTTGCTATGGAGATGGCGGCGCAATTTTCACCAACGACGACGAGCTGGCGGCAAAAATCCGCATGGTAGCCAATCATGGGCAGTCGGCACGTTATTATCATGATGTGGTAGGTTGCAACTCCCGTCTTGATTCCGTACAGGCAGCTGTATTACGCATTAAACTTCCATTACTGGATGAATATATTACGGCACGCCGTGCGGTGGCAGATGCTTATGATGCTGCATTTGCAGATATGCCACAGATAACAACACCTTATCGCGCTCCTTACAGTTATCATGTATTTCATCAGTATACGCTGCAGTTAGACGGCGCTGATAGAAACGAGCTGCAGAAATACCTGGCAGAAAAAGAAGTACCTGCCATGATCTATTATCCTGTTCCTGCCCACCGCCAGAAAATGTTCGAGCATTTCGGTGGCGCAGCCTTTAATCTCCCCGTAACCGATAGTCTCACCACAAAGGTGATTTCCTTGCCAATACACACTGAAATGGATCCCGATCAGCTGGAGCATATTATCCAGTCAGTTAAATCATTTTTAAAATAATTACCCCGCATGAAAATTACAGTAGTAGGAACTGGTTATGTAGGTCTTGTAACCGGGACATGTTTTGCCGAAACAGGAAATGACGTCACTTGTGTAGACATTGACGCCAACAAAGTAAAAAAGCTTTCTTCAGGTCAGATTACTATTTATGAGCCTGGGCTGGAAAAACTATTTGAACGCAATCTCAAGGAGGAACGTTTGTTCTTTACAACCAGCCTGGAAGAAGGTATTAAAGATGCCGAAGTAATCTTCCTGGCATTGCCTACCCCGCCGGGAGCAGACGGAGCTGCAGACCTTTCCTTTGTGCTGAACGTAGCAGCCCACCTGGGTAAAATTATGACAGACTACAAGGTAATTGTAGACAAAAGCACCGTACCGGTGGGTACTGCGGAAAAAGTAACCGCCGCCATCGCGCAAAATTGCAAAACCCCGTTTGATGTGGTTTCCAACCCTGAATTTTTGCGTGAAGGCGTGGCTGTAGATGACTTCATGAAACCAGACAGAGTTGTAATTGGTACCATGTCTGAAAGAGCGCGCAAAGTAATGGGAGAACTGTACGCTCCTTTTGTAAGACAAGGAAATCCTATCCTGTTCATGGATGAAAAATCAGCGGAGCTTACCAAGTACGCCGCCAATTCCTTCCTGGCTACAAAAATTTCCTTCATGAATGAAATTGCAGTGCTATGTGAAAAACTCGGTGCAGATGTGGATATGGTACGCAAGGGTATTGGTAGTGATGACCGTATTGGCAAGCGTTTTCTTTTCCCCGGCATCGGCTACGGCGGCAGCTGTTTCCCGAAAGACGTACAGGCATTGGTAAAATCATCCCAGGATGCACAGTATGAATTTAAGATACTGAATGCCGTAATGGATGTAAATGAGAATCAGAAACTGTTCCTTCTCCCGAAAATAAAAAGTTTCTTTAAAAACGATCTGAAGGGCAAACACTTTGCACTGTGGGGCCTTGCCTTCAAACCTAATACAGATGATATCCGGGAAGCGCCGGCATTGTACATCATTGAAGCACTGCTGGCCGAAGGCGCTACTGTAAGCGTTTTTGATCCGGAAGCTATGGCAAATGTAAAGCAGGTAGTGGGAGATAAAATTATTTACGCCGAGCATCAATATACCTGCCTGGAAAACGCAGATGCCCTGATCATTGCTACTGAATGGAGCGTATTCAGGACTCCTGACTTTCATAAAATTTCAGCCAGTCTTAAAAATCAGGCTATTTTTGACGGCAGAAATCTCTTTGAAGTGTCCCGCATGAAAGAACTTGGCTATCATTATGAAAGTGTAGGGCGTATACCAGCAATATTGTAACTATTTATAACAACAACATGGAAAAGAAAAAAATACTTATTGCCGGTGCTGCCGGATTTCTTGGCTCCCACCTTTGCGATCGCTTTATAAAAGAAGGCTTTCATGTAATTGGCATGGACAACCTCCTTACCGGCAATATCAAAAATATCGAACATCTTTTTCCTTTGCCGGAATTTGAATACTATCACCACGATGTTACCAAGTTTGTACATATTCCGGGAAAGCTGGACTACATATTGAACTTTGCCTCTCCGGCCAGTCCGATCGATTACCTGAAGATGCCTATCCAGACACTGAAAGTAGGATCACTGGGAACGCATAACCTGCTGGGACTGGCAAAGGAAAAAAAGGCGCGTATCCTCGTAGCTTCCACATCTGAAGTGTATGGCGATCCAAACGTGCATCCGCAACCGGAAGAATACTGGGGAAATGTAAATCCAGTTGGCCCCAGGGGAGTATATGACGAAGCCAAAAGGTTCCTCGAATCTATTACGATGGCTTATCATAATTTCCACGGCGTAGAAACACGTATCATCCGTATCTTCAATACTTACGGTCCACGTATGCGACTCAATGACGGCCGTGCACTGCCCGCATTCATGAGCCAGGCGCTGAATGGCCAGGACCTCACGGTATTTGGTGATGGCAGCCAGACCCGTTCATTTTGTTATGTCGATGACCTGGTAGAAGGCATTTATCGTTTATTGTTAAGCGATTACCACCTGCCTGTTAACATCGGTAATCCGCAGGAAATCACACTGAACCAGTTTGCAGAAGAAATTATCGCGTTAACGGGTTCAAAGCAAAAAATTGTTTATCATCCGTTACCAAAAGATGATCCGAAACAACGTCAGCCTGATATTACCAAAGCCCGGACCCTGTTGGGTTGGGAGCCGAAAGTAGGCAGACAGGAAGGGTTAAAGATCACTTATGAATATTTTAAAGAAGCCTTATTAAAATAAAACTTTTCTCAGGAATGAAGCGAAAACTATTAATTACAGGCGGCGCCGGGTTTATTGGTTCACATGTGGTACGGCTATTTGTCAATAAGTATCCCGATTACCAGATCGTAAACCTCGATGCCCTGACGTATGCCGGTAACCTGGAAAATCTGACAGATGTAAAAGATAAACCGAATTACATTTTTGAGAAAGGTGATATCACGGAAGAATCCTTTGTTGATGCACTTTTTGCGAAATATCAGTTCGACGGCGTTATTCACCTGGCTGCAGAAAGCCATGTAGACCGCTCCATTATGGACCCGCTGGCATTTATCAAAACAAATGTATTGGGTACTGCAGTATTGCTGAACAATGCGCGGAAACACTGGAAAGATGATATGAACGGGAAGCTTTTCTATCATGTATCTACTGATGAAGTATACGGATCACTGGGAGATGAAGGATTTTTCCTTGAAACCACCGCCTATGATCCTCGTTCGCCCTACTCCGCTTCAAAGGCCAGTTCGGATCATTTTGTAATGGCTTATTATCATACCTATCACTTACCTGCTGTTATATCCAATTGTTCCAATAACTACGGTTCTCATCATTTCCCTGAAAAGCTGATACCACTGGCTATTCACAATATCAAAAATAGTAAGCCGGTACCTGTTTACGGAAAGGGTGAAAATATACGCGACTGGTTATATGTAAACGACCACGCACGCGCAATTGACACCATTTTCCATCATGGAAAAGTAGGTGAAACCTACAATGTAGGCGGATTCAATGAGTGGAAAAATATTGACCTGATTCAGTTACTGTGTAAAATCATGGATAAGAAACTGGGCCGTCCCGAAGGTACTTCTGCCCAGCTGATCACTTTTGTAAAAGACAGGGCCGGACATGATCTCCGCTACGCTATTGATGCTACCAAGCTCAATAAAGAACTGGGTTGGGAACCCTCTCTCCAGTTTGAAGAAGGGCTGGAAAAAACGGTTGACTGGTACCTGGCAAATGAAACCTGGCTCAACAACGTTACCAGCGGAAACTATCAACAATATTATAACGAACAATATCAAAAAAGATAGCGATGAACGGTTGGCTTTTAAGCCGACCGCTCACAGCTTATAGTTTATTACACATGCCTTTTCAACAAACCGGAATACCCGATCTGTTAATTTACGAGCCAAAAGTTTTTGGCGATCATCGTGGTTATTTTTTCGAAAGCTATAACGCCAGCACCTTCAGCGCGGAAGGTATTGAGTACAAATTTGTACAGGACAACCAGGCACGTTCTACCTATGGTGTGCTACGCGGACTGCATTATCAACTGGAACCTTATGCCCAAACGAAACTGGTACGGGTACTGGAAGGAAGCATTATTGATGCCGTAGTAGACATCCGCAAAGGCTCTCCTACTTACGGGAAATCTTTTGCAATTGAATTAAGCGCCAGCAATAAATTGCAGCTACTGGTGCCTAAAGGATTTGCGCATGGCTATGCAGTGATCAGTGAAACAGCAGAAGTAATGTACAAATGTGATAACTTCTACCATAAAGGCAGCGAAGGGGGTATCATCTATAACGATCCCGCCCTGGGCATCGACTGGGGCATCAACCTGGATGATGCGGTAGTTTCAGACAAAGACCTGATCCTGCCCACACTTGCAGAGATTCAACATAATTTTATTTTTAACAGCTGATCATTTGCTATGAAGAATATTCTTGTTACCGGCGGAAACGGCCAATTAGGACAAGCCCTGCAAAAAGTGGCAGGCGATTATCCGCAATTCAACCTGTTATATACCGATTACCAGGACCTGGATATCACTGACGCGGATGCCCTGGCAGCTTATTTTTCCGCTCAGCAGATCGACGCCTGTATCAACTGTGCCGCCTATACAGCCGTAGATAAAGCAGAAGAAGATGAAGACAAAGCGTTTCTGCTGAATTTCCAGGCAGTATTAAGCCTGGCGGAAATATGCGCCCAGCATAATGCCCAGCTGCTGCATATTTCCACGGATTACGTATTCAGCGGAAAACAAAATGTACCTTATAAAGAAACCGACGAAACTGATCCGGAAAGCATCTACGGCGCTTCCAAAGTGCGTGGTGAAGCCGCTGCTGCCGGTTATAACCCGGACACTATTATACTCCGCACCTCCTGGCTCTACTCCGAATTCGCAGTTAACTTTGTTAAAAGAATGCAGCAGCTGATGCAGGAAAAACAGGAACTGAATGTTGTTTTTGATCAAACCGGCACTCCTACTTATGCAGGCGACCTGGCAAAAACGATCCTGGATGTATTGCAGTATAAATCTGCCAATCCGGATGCAGCCATCGGCGGCGTATATCATTACAGCAACGAGGGTGTGACCAGCTGGTTCGACTTTGCAGTGACCATTAAAGAAATGACCAACGCCACTACTGCCATATACCCCGTTACTTCCGATAAATATAAAACGGCCGCTAAACGCCCGGCATACAGCGTATTAAACAAGGAAAAAATCAAAAGCACTTTTGGCATTACTATCCCCTATTGGAGAGACAGTCTGGCCAAATGCCTCAAGAACATCTAAGCGGAGGTTATCTTTCTCAGGATTACCCTGATTTTACAGATTAGCTTTTTGTGACTTGGGAGATTGGAGTGGATGCTTAAAGATTGACTGGGGGATGCTTCATTTATACTTAGCAGATGCTTTGCAGATACTTAGCAGATGCTTAGCAGATGCTTAATACATGGAGATTCCCCGGAGGGGACGTGGAGGGGACGTGGACTTGATCATGAAACCCTTTACTACAGAGCATTACAGGCGAAAACACACAGGGTGTTTATGCGGGCACTGCCATATAAAACTGACATCCTGGCAAAAATAAGTGAGCGGTATTCAATAAATCATTGCCGTTAAATGCCGCTCACCCTTTTTAATTATTTTAGGGATGGCGATGATAAAAGCCTTTTAACTTCACTGAATTTTCCGGAAATCATACAAAAAACGAAAATAAACCAATTCTCCAGAGAAAATATCAATACCCGGATTAAAATCTCACCAATGCACTAATCTTCTCAAATCCCTCCATAATCACAAAAGTTAATCAGTAAAATCAGGGTAATCCTGAGAAAGACAACCTCCGCGAAAATCACAAAAAGTAATCAGGGGCTCTTTTTATTTCTTCAGCGCTGTGATCATTGTTCCTCCCATGTCTTTTCCATCTTTACTGGAGGAGGTTTTCACCGGTCCGAAATCAGGGGCAAACCATTCTATGGCACTGAACTTCATCGGAATCCCCTGCCCCATCATTTTCATCTCAAAATTAATATCATAAGCAATTTTGAAGCAATCCCAGCTGCCTGCGGGTGTGGTTACCTTTTCCTTTCCGAGCACTTTTCTATTGCTGATCACATAACTGATACCCATCTCCATTCCTTTCACATTACCGTTCATTTCAAAGGTACCACCTGGTAGTTCTTGTCCGGCGTGCATTCCGGAGGGATAATCAAGAAAAGAGGCGTTGGTTTTGCCTTCCATTTTCATGTCTTTCATCTGAGGCATCGAGGGAACGCTCATCTTCATGTCTATGGCTACGCCGTTTCCACTGCATTTAAATTGCCCGGTGCCGGAGGTTACCTGCTTATTGCTTTTATCGTAAAAAGTATTGGTAAAGTCAGACACGGTGCCAGCCCCATCTTTGCGCACATTTGTGACCTTGTAAATGGTTTTCCCGCTGGCCACGCCTTTCGCATCCAGGATGGTCATTTCAATTTCCGCGTTGTTAAGCAGGTAATAGTACCCTTTGCAATCCTGCGCCAGTACCGGTATCGCAAAACATAGTGCCACTAAAAAAACGAGTGCTTTTTTCATAATATTTTGTTTGGGGTAAGAAAGAATATGATCACATCTGTATCTCTAACCGGCAGCAGGTGCAAACGGCCGGTCTTCTTTATAAATTTACATAGATATTTGTAATACCAGCCGGAATCCTTAAAATGGGCGAATCCTGCGAATTTTATGTAGGTTTGCAAAAATTGTTATTAAAATCATGAATCTGATAGAAGAACTGCGCTGGCGGGGTATGCTACAGGATATGATGCCTGGCACAGAAGAGCAACTGAAAAAGGAAATGACCACTGCTTATATTGGTTTTGATCCCACCGCAGAGTCGTTACACATCGGTAGCCTGGTACCCATCCTGTTACTGGTGCACCTGCAAAAGGCAGGACATAAACCCCTGGCGCTGGTGGGCGGCGCTACCGGCATGGTAGGCGACCCCTCCTTTAAAGCGGAAGAAAGGAAAATGCTGGACCTGGATACCCTGCAGAAGAATGTAGCCGGTATCAGAGCCCAGCTGGAACGCTTCCTCGACTTTGATCCTGCCAAGCCAAACGCAGCTGAGATGGTGAATAACTTCGACTGGTTCCAACATATTTCCTTCCTCGATTTTATTCGTGATACCGGTAAACACATCACCGTTAACTATATGATGGCCAAAGATTCCGTTAAGAAAAGGATCGAAGGCGACAACGGGATGTCATTCACTGAATTTACCTACCAACTGATACAGGGTTACGATTTCTATCATTTGTATACTGTTAAAAACTGTAAACTGCAGATGGGTGGCTCAGATCAGTGGGGTAATATTGTTACCGGTACAGAACTGATCCGCCGTAAAGCTGGTGGTGAGGCATTCGCATTTACCTGCCCGCTCATAAAAAAAGCAGATGGCACTAAATTCGGTAAAACAGAACAGGGAACGGTATGGCTGGATTCCAGGCGGACTTCTCCTTATATGTTCTACCAGTTCTGGCTGAATACTACAGACGTAGATGCAGAAAGCTATATTAAGATATTTACTTTCATGGAACAACCGGAAGTAGATGAACTGATTGCCAAACACCGCGAGGCACCACACTTACGCCAGTTACAACAAAGGCTTGCAAAAGAAGTCACTATTTTTATACACGGAGAAGAAAGCTATGAATTTGCAGTAAAAGCTTCTTCCCTGCTTTTCAGCAACGATACTGCTGAACTGCTGGTATCTCTCACAGAAGAGCAACTCCTCGATGTAATGGACGGTGTACCACAATTTGAGGTAGCTAAAGCCGACCTCGAAACCGGGAAAGATGTAGTAAGCCTGCTGGCGGAAACCGGTATTTTCCCCAGTAAGGGAGAAGCCCGCAAAACAGTGCAGGGCGGCGGCGTGAGTATGAATAAAAATAAAATAGAAGGTATAGAAACCGTTATCAATACCAATGCTTTGCTGCGTGATAAGTATATTCTCTTTCAGAAAGGAAAGAAGAACTATTATCTCGTAAAAGCAGTATAAAATTAGGCTTATAGAAAAGAAGGGCTGGTATTGATACCAGCCCTTCTTTTCTATAAGCCATTCCTGCTATTTCAATCCATACTTCTTCTCATACTTCTCATACAACTGCTTCTGCTTATTATCCAGGTTTATTTCCCTGCCCTGGATAAACGCCCGTGTAATTACGCTCGACTTCATATCCAGGATATCACCGGTACTCACGGCAATATTCGCGTCCTTGCCGGTTTCCAGTGAGCCGGTAGTTTTATCGATCCCCAGGATTTTAGCAGCGTTGAGTGTAACTGCCGACAGGGCCTCTTCTTTTGTTAAACCATAAGCGCTGGCAGTACCTGCTTCAAAGCCCAGGTTACGCTGTTGCCAGAAGCCTTCGTTGCTCAGGCAAAACAGCACACCGGCTTTTTGCAGCTGCGCGGCAGTTTTATAAGGCTGATCCACATCATCGTCCTGCATTACCGGCAAAGCATGTGGCTGCGCCAGTACTACCGGGATATTATTTTGCTTCAGGATGTCTGCAATGAGCCAGGAATCAGCTCCGCCAACAATCACTACATCAAGCTGAAACTCTTTGGCAAAGTCTATCGCTACGAGCATTTCTTTTACCAGGTCGCAGTGGATAAACAGTTTCTGCTCCCTGTTAAACAGCTTCCGCATCGATTCAAACTTCAGGTTGGTAGCAGTATGTTTGCCTTCCTGCTGATAAGCCTTCGCCTCGCGGAAAAATGTTCTCACCGTTTCTATTTGTTCCAGTGCTGCTTTCAGCCGGTCGTTGGGAACGGCGCCACGACCACCACCCAGCGGGGCCAGTGGCGGCATAAAAAAGTGCAGCGCATTATCTGTTTTATAGGCGGCATCTTCCCAGTTCCAGGCATCCAGCTGTACTACAGAAGAAGCGCCGCTGATAATACCACCTTCCGGTGTTACCTGTGCCAGCAGGATTCCGTTGGAACGCAGGGTGTTGATTACTTTGGAATCGGCATTATACGCAATGATGGAACGTACGGAAGGATTTATTTCTCCCACCTCGCGCGCATCGATGGTGGCACGTACGCTCTCAAACTCCACCAGGCCCAGGTTGGATTCGGGCGCAATGATACCGGGATATACATGCTGGCCTTTCATATCCAGTACCGTGGCATCGCCACCGGCAGCGGCGATGTTACTGCCTACTGCAGTAATTTTCCCATTGCTGAATGCAATGGTGCCGTTTTCAATTACCTGCCCGTTGCCTACATGAATAGTGGCATTGGTAAGGTATACGGGTTTGTTTTGCGGGGCTGCCGGAGATATCGTTTCCTGTGCCCGGGCGGTATACATTCCCAGGGTAAGGCTTAATAAAATTAATTGTCTTTTCATCGCTTGTAGCATTTAGCGGTGCTTAAAAAATTTCTAACAGATCAATAACCAATAGCTTGCTGATGTCCGCCCTGCAGATCTTCACAATGATAAATTTCTTCCGGCGTCAGCGATGCTTTGCGGGTAGGCGTGCCTTTTTTCTTTTCTGCCAGCAATAGCTGGGTAAGACGATTACGCTCCATTGCAATACGCTTGCGCAATTGCAGATCGTTGTCGCGGTCAAATTCCACGATACCATCCACGATAGTCTTTTCTGCTTTGGCGTAAATACTCAGCGGGTTATCGCTCCACAGTACCACATCCGCATCTTTACCCACTTTGATGCTTCCCATGCGGTTGTCTACATGCAGCAGCTTAGCGGGGTTGATGGTCACCAGCTTAATCGCTTCCTCTTCGGTCATGCCGCCGTATTTGATGCTCTTGGCGGCTTCCTGGTTCAGGCGGCGGGCCATTTCTGCATCATCGGAGTTGATGGCGGTGAGCACACCTGCTCCCTGCATGATGGCGGCGTTGTAAGGAATAGCGTCCTGTACTTCCATTTTATAGGCCCACCAGTCGGCGAAGGTGCCGGCGCCTGCGCCATGCGCTTTCATTTTATCGGCTACTTTATATCCTTCAAGGATGTGTGTGAACGTATTTACTTTGAAGTGAAAGCTGTCTGCTACATGCATGAGCATATTGATTTCACTCTGCACATAAGAGTGGCAGGTAATAAAACGTTTCTGGTGTAATATTTCCACGAGTGCGTCCAGTTCCAGGTCGCGGCGCTTGCCGGGGCCCTGCTTTTCATAGTCAAGCGCACGGGTAAACGCATCTGTATAGATTTGTTCCACGCCCATTCTTGTTTGCGGGAAACGCACGGTATTACGATCACCCCAGTTGGATTGTTTTACGTTTTCACCCAATGCAAATTTGATGAAAGGGTCCCAGTTGGTCACTTTCAGGTCTTCTGCATTTTGTCCCCAGCGGAGTTTGATCAGCTGCGACTGCCCCCCGATGGCGTTGGCGCTGCCATGCAATAAATGGGACGCTGTTACGCCACCGCTCAGCTGGCGGTAAATGTTAACATCATCGGGATTGAGTACATCTGCGATCCTTACTTCGGAAGTAACCGACTGCGATGATTCGTTCACTCCCCTGCTGAGTGCAATGTGCGAGTGTTCGTCGATGATGCCGGCACTCAGGTGTTTGCCGGTACCGTCGATCACCCGGGCGTTGCCGGCAGCGAGGCTCTTACCTACCTGTGCAATTTTACCATTGCGGATTAAAACGTCTGTATTTTCCAGTTTCCCTTCTTTTTCGCCGGTCCACACGGTGGTATTTTTGATCAGCAGATCCTGCTGTGAGGGTAGTTTTTCCCAGCCGTAGCCATTAAACGGATAATACAGCGGGCCTATGGCCAATGGTGTTTCTTTCTTTACAGAATCAGCTTTCTCGGGGACTGCCTTTACAAATACGGCGGTCCATTTTACGAGGTTGCCGCTGGTGTCGGCGCCGGTACCGTTCCAGCTGTTATCGCCGATGATACCGCTGAGACGAACATTGCTTTTGCTGTTCTTTGCCAGCGCGAGCGACAGCGATACCAGTTTTCCGTTTACATCGATGCGGCCCGGAAGGGTATCTTTCTGTAAAACAGACAGCAAAGGAGCCGCGGCGGTGCCTCTCACTTCTACGGAGTAGCTGCCGCCGGGAGTGAGATTTACGGTATAGATACCGCGGATATCATTCCAGCCGTCGGCCTTAATGGTGTAGCGGTTTCCTTGTACCCAGTTCTGGTACAGGATAGTTTTTTCGCTGAAAACGGGACCGGAAGTAATGAGGAAGTTCGCCAGTTTACCCGGTTCCAGGCTACCTACTTTATCATAAGCCTTGATGAGTGTGGCCGGAGTTTTTGTTAATGCTTCCAGTGCTTTCTGTTCGCTGAGGCCATAGCTGATGGCTTTCCGCACATTGGCCAGGAATTGTTTTACATCTTTCAGATCAGCAGCGGTTAAACAGAAGGGAATACCTGCTTTTTCAAATGCGGCGGGCTCCGTAGGCGCCATTTCCCAGTGTTTCATCTCTGCCAGTGAAACGTAGCGGGCGTCTGCGGGATCTTCCATATCAATAGCGCCGGGGAAGTTAAGCGGCAACGCGAAAGTGGCTTTTGTGGCAGCCATTTCGCTGATACGCTGGTATTCATTGCCACTGGCCCGGATGATATATTGCACACCAAATTCGTCTCCTATTTTATCTGCGCGGAGCGCATCCCATTTATCGGTAACTTCAAACAGCTGAGGTAGCTGCTGGCTGGCATTCCATGCTTCCAGGCTGAGGTTCACGCCTTCCTTTGCGGGCTGGGTTTTATACCACTGCGCATCCAGGAAAGTTTGTCGCAGCAGGGCGATACAGCCCATCAGCGAGTTAGGGTAGTTTTGCGTGGAGGTGCCTTTATCAAAAGAATAGGCCGCAGCGGCTTTCTCCCGGATAATGACTTTATTTTCTTTTGCGGTGGCCAGGGTTACCAGTGCAGCGGTACCGCGGGCGATGCCATCGGGCTGTTGGGTAAGCACGGTGCCAAATCCCGCTTCACGCAGGGGCGCGGCCTTTCCATCATCTGCCGAAAAAAGATCCACGGCATTCACTTCGCTTCTGATGGCCTGGTTCCAGCCATAGGCGCCTTTAGTGTTAGACAGGAACTGGGGTGGTGCATTCCATGCGGAAGCTCCCCGTTTGGGCTCCGACAAGCCATAGTTGCTGAAGATATCCACAAAAGAAGGATAGATGTATTTGCCTTTACAATCCACTATCACGGCATCTTTCGGAATAGCGGCCGATGTACCGGCAGACACTATTTTCCCGTCGCGGATCACCAGTGTGGCATTGTTCAGGGTGGTTTGCGGGTCTTTTACAATGGTTGCATGTGTAAAAGCAAAGCACCCTTCGCGGGGATCGGCAATCCCGTTGAGCGGATAGGTTTCCTGTGCGCTGGCTGCCTGGCCGGTTGCCAGCAGGGTCAGTAACAGCAGTTTACCGCGGTGCCGCTTCATAGCATAGGTAATACACCGCAACAGCAGGGCTGTCCCGGGTTTCTCAAAAGCTCTTTTCATGTAAATCTTTTATTTTTTCGGTTCAGATTCAGTTGATCGGCTAAATGTAATAAATCATTAAGGCGGGACTAAATAAAACGGCATATTTTTTATGAGTGGTAAGTGTATTTTGGATTCACACGAAAAAGGGATAATTTGAAAAGGGTTTACAGCTTAAGTTTGTTTAAATTCGTATAATACTTGCTGACTATGAAGTTTATTTCTGTTTATACATGGATGCTGCTGACCGTTTTCTTTGCAGCAACTACCTTTACTACCAGTGCCCAGGTAAAAGATACTACCAATACAAAAGGCCGCTGGACTGCGGAAGGAAGAGCTGATAAAATAACGGATAAGATTTCCCACAAGGTAAATCTGAGCAAAGACCAGGAAAAAAAGATCCTGGTGATCAACCAGGATATTGTGCGCAGGATGGATGCCGTGAAAAACAATCCTTCCCTCTCCAAAAAGGAGCGCATGACACAGTTTAAAGCCCTGGATACAGAACGCAGCCAGCGCTTTAAAACCGTGTTTACGCCTGCACAGTATAAGAAGTGGAACGACTGGGAAATGACAAAAAAGGAACACCTCGAACAAAAAATGGAAAAAAAGCGGCAAAAGAAGGAAGCCAAAGACTCCACCCAACCGCAATAAATTTCTTAACTTGAAGATATTAGCAGTGAGTTGTCTCACTGCTTTTTTTATGCCTGGAAAAATGAGCAACACCACCGCCGACATAAAAGATATTTTCCTGCAGGGCGTAGCAGCAGTGCATCCACAGCAGCTGATCAGGAAAAATGTGCAGGTAATACCTGCTACCCGTGTTATTAATATTTCGGGAGATAGCTACGCCATCCCGGAGCAGGCGGCTGTTTGGATACTGGGGGCGGGCAAAGCTGCCGCCGCAATGGCACAGGAGCTGGAAAACATACTGATAGCGCATTTCCCGGTACAGGGAATGGTAGTTACAAAGTACGGACATGCGTTACCGTTACAGCAGGTAGCACTGGTGGAAGCCGGTCACCCCGTACCCGACGAACAGAGTGTAGCCGCTTCCGTTAAACTGCTGGACATGGCCTCTAAAGTGCAGCCGCACGACCTCGTGATCTTTTTACTTTCCGGCGGCGCCTCCGCACTGCTGGCGGATGTACCGGCACACAGCAGTTTACCCGAAGTACAACAACTGTTTGATGCCTTACTGAAAAGCGGCGCCGATATCCGGGAAATGAATACGGTACGAAAACATCTTTCCGGTATCAAAGGCGGGCAGCTGGCAAAAAGCATATATCCGGCTACGTTATGTACCCTTGTACTCAGCGATGTAGTGGGCGATGACCTCAGCGTGATAGGATCAGGGCCCACAGTGGCCGACCCGTCTACCTTTGCGGATACTATGAATGTACTCCGCAAATATCATCTCCCGGAAAAAATACCCGCTTCCCTCCTCCAACATATTGAAAACGGTGTTGCAGGCAGGGTACCTGAAACGCCTAAACCTGGTGATCCTTCCCTGCAGCATACCCACAACTATCTTACCGGTACCAACCGCGTGGCATTGGAAGCTGCGGCTGCAAAAGCCCGGCAGCTGGGCTATCACCCGGTATTGTTGTCTGATACTATTACGGGAGAAGTACATGCCGTAGCTGATGACCTGGTACAAACAGCGCTCCGGTATAACGGTCCTTTGCCGGCCTGTTTGCTGGCAGGTGGAGAAACTACGGTGGAAGTAACCGGGAATGGCCGTGGTGGCCGGAATCAGCAATTGGCGCTGGCAGCAGGCATCGCCCTTGCCCATCATCCTGCGCTTACTTTCCTGAGCGGTGGTACCGATGGCAGCGATGGTCCTACCAATGCTGCAGGAGCTATCGTAGATGCATCAACGATGAAAAATGCTGCAAAAATGCAGCTCGATCCAAATAGTTTTTTACAACAGAACGATGCATGGCATTTCTTCTCAAAAGCAGGCGGGTTAATGATTACGGGGCCAACCCAAACAAATGTGATGGACCTCATGATCACCCTGATCACCGCAGACGGCCTTAAAATTTGAAATCAAAGTTTGTATATGTGTGGATAGATTATATTTTTGGGGTTTGGAACTAGAAATTCTGGATTTACTAAACGTATTTGCATTATGCTGAGAATGGAACAGACATGGCGGTGGTACGGGCCCAATGATCCGGTTAGCTTGTCTGATATTAAACAGGCAGGAGCTACCGGAATTGTAACCGCATTGCACCATGTGCCTAATGGAGTGGTATGGACGAAGGAGGAGATACAAAAGCGGAAAGCCATCATAGAAGCAGCAGGACTTACCTGGTCTGTTGTGGAGAGCGTGCCGGTACATGAAGATATTAAAACGCAAAGCGGCCGTTTCAGGGATTATATCCACAACTACCAGCAAACCTTGCGGAACCTGGCAGCATGCGGTATACGTACCGTTACGTACAACTTTATGCCGGTACTCGACTGGACCCGCACCGACCTGTCCTATACCGTGGAAGATGGCTCCAAAGCGCTGCGCTTTGAAAAAGCAGCGTTCATGGCATTCGACCTGTTTATGTTGCAAAGACCAGATGCAGAGAAAGATTACAGTGAAGAAGAAATGGCCCGCGCGAAGGAACATTTCGACAGCATGACTGCGGCCGACAAAGAACTCTTACAAAAAAATATCATTGCCGGATTACCCGGATCTGAAGAAAGCTTTACGCTGCAACAGTTCCAGACCGCATTAGATAAATATAAAGGCATTGATGCCACCCAGCTGAAACTGCACCTGTTCTATTTCCTTCAGCAAATAGCGCCCGTTGCAGAAGAAGCCGGCGTTAAACTGGCCATCCATCCGGATGATCCTCCATTCCCTATTTTCGGGCTGCCACGTGTGGTAAGCACCGAACAGGATGCCCGCGAACTCCTCATTGCTGCACCATATACCTCCAATGGCTTGTGCTTTTGCACCGGCTCTTATGGCGTACGGGCCGACAATGACCTTCCCGGCATGATAGAGCGCCTGGGCGATCATATCTACTTCATCCACCTGCGCAGCACACAACGGGATGCGCTGGGCAACTTCCACGAAGCCAACCACCTGGAAGGCGACGTAGATATGTTTGCCGTGGTGAAAAACATCCTGCTCACCATGAAACGCCGCAATGTTTCCATTCCTATGCGCCCGGATCATGGCCACCAGATGCTGGATGACCTGCATAAGAAAACCAACCCGGGATACAGCGCTATCGGCCGTTTACGCGGACTGGCAGAACTGCGTGGACTGGAAATGGGTATCGCGGGGGCTTTAGGCTCTGATTGACTGACGTCTACCAGTATCAGGTCTGCACAAAGAGTAAAGGTGGGGATAAGCAATACCATCGTCGGACTGAGATGCTACACCAGGGCAGAAAGCGTATTTGAACATATACCGTAATGGCTGATTACGTGTACAAATAACACTACCCTGAAAATATATTAAAGACCCGCCTTACCGGCGGGTCTTCCTGTTTTTAGTACCGTGCAGGCACAAATTTTAAAAAGCAGCGCGCAAAAAATCACTGCTTTTTTGTAGCATTGCATCAGGACAAGATTTTATCAACTGTACACTTTTACCAAACCTACAATATGATGAGCGCAACTATAGATGCGAGATATGAGGCATGCCTGGCCAAAAGACCGGATAGCCTCGCCCGCCTGATAAATTTGTTCAAAAAAGATATAGACCTGCGTATTACACAAAAACTACTGGAGCGCGGATACAAAAATTTTAAACTGGGAGATATGGTACTCCTGGTACACATCGATGCGCAGGGTACCATTAACAACGACCTCGCCAGGAAAGCGCGTATCAGCAAACAAGCCATGAGCAAGGTGGTAAAGAACCTGGAAGCAGACAACTATATCGGCACCCGCAAACATGATACCGACAACCGCGCCAGCATTATCTTCCTGACAGAGAAAGGAAAAGAGTTTATGATCAACGCCTATGAAGCGGTAGATGAAGTACAGGACCTGTACGCCGGCATCATAGGAGAAGAAGCATTTACACAGCTGAAAACGATCCTTAAACAATTAACAGCAGGCTTAAACCTGAGCTGACCATTCTTTAGTTCAACGTTATGTAATACCTCTTTCACCAAAGGTACCTTTAGCATCTTTTGCAGTAATTCCGGCGTTTCTTCTGCAAACTTATTTTCAAAGTCAACAATCAGGCTGCATTTATACAGGCTGGCTGCAGAAGGTGGCGCCCGGCTGTTCACCACCATGATTTCTTCCAAAGGCAGCATAGCGTGAACGAAACGCCACGGTACAGCCCGGGTGCAGCAACAGGATACCGGGGGGAATGCGTTCCACCGCACAGGCATCGCATTTGTACAGACCGGAATAAATAATTAGGTCACTTCGGCAAGGTTTAATATTTTTAGTACAGAGGAACCGGCAAAAACGATATGTATGTCACCTGAACAATTAATAAATAACGACCAGGAATATATTGAGGGATTGCTTCACCATACACCAGCAGTAATTGAAAATATTTATCAGCGGTTTGCTTCCAAAGAAAAGCGGTTCATTCTGCAAAAAAGCGGTCACGTAAAAGATGCGGCCCATATTTTCGAAGAAGCCCTGATGGACATTTATTACTTCGCCCGCCGTCACCCGCTGAAAGTCACCGACTTTGAGCCCTTTCTGCAACTGTTATGCAAGCGTATCTGGGAACAGCAACTGGAAAGAAGAGGACAGCGTATTCCCGGCCTGGAGGCAGAAGAACTCTCCACTATGAGCAGAGACGATATCCAGGATGTGGAAGATGTGCTGAAAGAAGGGGAAAAAAGGAGACTCGCCTATCACTACTACCTGACCCTCTCCGACGAATGTAAAGAGCTGCTCCGCTGGTCGCTCACAGATGGCTGCCTGCAGGAAGACATTGCCGCAGAAACCAATATCCCTGTTAACGAGCTACCCGGCAGAAGAGCCGATTGTTTCCGCAGCCTGTTCAGGGACATCGATATAAAACTAAAAGCCAATAGCCTTTCTGAAAAAGACCTGCTGGAAACAGACCGTTTCCTCAGCGGACAAATGAGCGAAACTGAACGCAAGGCATTCTCTGAAAGACTACAGGGCGACGCTCTCCTTACGCAACAGGTAAAACGCTTTGATGCAGTCCGGCAACTACTGGCTCAGAAGATCTGTAACGATACCAACCGGGATGAGTTGCAACATTTGCTGTTTACCCATCGCAATGCCTGGTACACGCTAAAAGATAATTCGCCCATTCCCATCCGCAACTATGTGATCCTTACTGCGCTGATAGCGGCAGGAATGGCCATATTGCTGTATGTAAGTCCCTGGAGAAAGAATATCTACCGGCAGTTCGCCTCCACAGAAATGCAGATCCCGGATATAGACAGCCTGCGGCTTCCGGAAGAAGCCATTGTACAGTTCAATCACGGACACTTCAACGAAGCAGTTTTATTGCTGAATAAAGCGCTGACGGCCAACCCCGGCAACTTATACGCCCGTTACTACCGCGGCGTGGCGCTGATCGACCAAAACCAGATGGAGAGCGCACGACAGGATCTGCTGACTGTTTTTAACAACAGCAGCGAACTCCGGTATGAAGCAGCGTTTTATATGGCGTTGAGCTACCTGAGAGAAGGACGTAAGCAGGAATGCCTCGAATGGTTATTAAAAATCCCGTCCGGCGCGCCTAATTATCTCAAAGTGCAGAAACTGATAGAAGAATTAAAATAATTAACTCAGGTATTGTCCTTTACTGTAGTGGATAATATTTTCTACTTCTCCCTTAATTAACTCATAAACAGGCGCCTTCCCTGTTTTGATCTGTACCAGTTGTTGTAATACCAGGAAATAGATTTCTCCGCGGTTACAGCCATCAATCTGGGCTTTTAAAATGTCATGTTTTACCTCTTCACAACCGGTGGCATCCAGCTTCTGGTAAATAACATACAAGTCGTCCATCCAACTCATTTCTCTAAAGTTTAAACATAGTGTATAGTCTCCTAAAGTTAAGGATTTATATTAAGAAAATAAAACATCTGAATCTTAAATAATTGTAAATTTTAAAGCATTCATAACCAGATCAGAGGATTCCTCACCGGGAGGTTTCTCAGCACCTCTTCTTCCTCCGGATCCTTATTGAGCGACAGCCATAAGCGGTAATATTCCGGGTGCTGAAAAGCGGCCGCACCGAAAATAAGGAAGGGTTGCGCCACCGGCCAGCTGTTCCAATACATCACATCATGCGCAAAAGGCCAGCTGTTTTTATTGTTTACATATGGATAGAGATAGGCAATCCCTTTGGCGATACTTTTACTACTGTCTGCTGTAAACCGCCACAAATCATTATCCGGCGTGCTCAGCAACTGGCAGATGGTACTCATGGCATCGAGGTTAAACAACGAGTAGCCGTAAGGTTTAGTCCGTTTCAGTTCCAGCGGAAAGCTGCCGTCAGCGGCCATCTGCCGGGGCAGCAGTACAGTTTTATAACGGTTGCTGCAAAACGCCAGTAGTTCCTTATCATTCACAAAACGTGCAAAAGCCGCTACCTGCATCACCCAACAGGTACCATGATTATTGGCGGCATTCATTTCATCTTTCCCGTAAGGATGTGTGGTCAGCCATTGCAGGTACTCACTGAACCAGCTTTTAAAAGCTGCAAGATCTTCCGGCGGAATGGCGCCGGCTTTCTCCATAATACTCAATGCCTGTACCACCTCCATCAGGTGGATGGTATCAATAATACCGATACCCCGGCCGGTTACTTTTCCTTTGATAGCCTGTGCATACAGCAACGAAGGATTCATGCGCGTAGCAGGTGTTTCAAACCATGCCTTTGCATGCTGCAACGCCCGCTGCAGGTAGGTGTTATCTCTGGTAGCAATATATCCTGCCGCCAGTGCGCCCATCACCCGGCTGAAGCGGATCATGGCTTGCCGGTGCGCCACAAAATTTTCAGGATTGGTTTGGCCATCGCGCTGAATGTAAGGCCCGTTGGGGTTCGCCGGATCGGGCCACCAGTAATCCCCTTCCGAATAGAAATCGTGTATGCCGCCAGCGCTGCGATCACATTGGAAGGCAGTAATCGTTTGAGGCGCCTGTTGCATTGCCCATGCGGCCCGTCTCATCACTGCCGGCCGTGTATCTTTGAGCACCGTTTGCTGATAGGGCGATTGCGCCTGTAGAATACAGGAGATACCAATGAATAAGGCTGCCAGGAACGTACGCATGGAATTATTTTTTTGGTGTTAACAATAATACCCGGCCATCATGTCCTGCCAACTCCATCACAAAGGAACCGTTGTGTGTGCCAAGATCTGCGCCTGTCCAATAGTCTGATACCTTGTATGACCGATCAAGTTTTACGGTTATTTTTTTGGAAGATGATTGCCAGTTGAGAAGAATTACCTGTTTACCCGCGTCCGTAGTAACTCTTCCTATTTCAAAATCAGCACCTTCAAAAGCAGCTGCCTTTGCGGTGGGAGGCAAAGCCTTCTTCAAAACGTTGAGCCGTTCCAGTGATATCTTAGTAAGGTCATCTCCACTTAATAACATGCCGCCGGTAGCATATAACAGGGCTGCATGAAAATTAAATTCGTTACCGGGCATGTTGCCGGTAAGCACCAAACAATCCGGATCATTCCACCATAAGCGGCCGTTTTGCCAGGCGCGGTAAAGGTTTTCACGGCCCGAACGCTCAAATACCGGCCAGCTGCGCTTGATGTCCATAGAGCTGCGACTCCCGTGCACCAGCCCTAATGATGGCCACAGCGGGTGGTTACAACCAAGTATAAAAGCATCCCTGCTGCCTTTGAGAATGGCTTCCATACCCCGCCGGTATGCTTCTACCCTCGTAGCTCTGGCGTCATAAAAATTGCCGCCGTGAATAGCGCCCCAGAAATTAGCATCGAGTTTAAAATAAGTAACGCCCCAGTCGTTGCGCATAGTACGGAATAGTTGCTCCAGGTGTTGCTGCACGGCGGGATGCGTACCATCCAGCACATACCAGGGCTTTAGCCGCCACCCGCCAAATGTAACCAGGTCGCTGCGCAAAGGTGCGCCGGAAGCGTCTTTCACCAGCCAGTCCTTATGATTCTTATAAATAGTGGAATTGCTGTCGCAAATAAACGGCGCCACCCAAATGGCTGGCTCAAAACCCTTTTCCCGGATGGTTTTCAGCACCTGCTGTACATTGCCGCCAAAAGAATTGCCCGACTCCAGCCAATCGCCCATATGCGGTTGATAGCCGTCATCTACCTGTATATACTTTAACGCCGGAATATTACTTTTTATATAATCAAGATTATCATAAATATTCTGTGCCGTTACCTTCGGACCAAAACAATACCAGGAGCACCAGCCGGTAGGTGGCTGCTTAAATTCAAGTCGCGGATGTTGTTCCTGGATCCTGGCGGCGAAGCGATCCAGCAATGCGTTGCCATCCTTACCAGTGATCACCATTAATTCTTCCAGCTTAAAATCGGCTCCGGGAACGAGTTCCAGGTTCTCCAGATCAGTTACTGTTTTGATGGTATCTGCAGAAATATAAAACTTACCCACAAAACGCCTGCTGGAGGTGTAGCCTAATAATACCTGTTCTTCCTTTGAAGGATATAAACGCAGCAGGTTGTATACTGCCAGGTATCCATCCGGCTGCGGAATTTTATAGTGGCCGGCATCCGTATAATTACCCAATGTTTCAGGATGAGCAAGGGTACCGGCTGTTTGCGTCAGCATCTGGAAACCTTCTGCATAAAAGGGTGTGGAGGGCAACAAAATCTTACCTGCTACACCAGTTACTACTTCTTTCAATCGTACCGCCGTACTACCGGTGTTGACTATACGTATTTCGCAGCGGTCATTTTTCCAGTTGCGGATCACTTTAATATCATCCGGCGCTATGCTGCCATTGGAGGTATACACCACAGCGGCACTGCTTTTCAGCGCCTGTACAAACTGTGCAGGTGTTCCGGCCAACGTGGTGAAGGCATGCCATAATAAACCGGTAGTTAAAAGCCAACTCATTTTTTTCATCGTGGATATTATTTTGGTTGCGGGTTCAATACATGGTGAGTTTAAATAATTTCATCAACTCCCTACCTGTTATATCATTTGCCTTTTCATAAGATATCATAAGTTTTACCAGGTGCAGTTGAAAAATCATACTCAAAAACTTTTTCCAACTGCAACACCGGTAATTTCGTTGGATCTTTTACAATGGTGTTTCCGGGGATCTGTAACTGGTAAAACGGATTTGCATTATTACCAACGGCCGCTTTTGCGGCCTTCCCGTTTATCTTAACGGCCACGCGCGTACGAATACGGCAGTTGCCTCCAAGTGCAGAACGGATCACGGCATGCGTGAGCTGCCCGTTCTTCCATTCCATATCTACTTCAAAACCACCTCTTGCTTTTAATCCCTTCACACTGCCGGAAGGCCAGGCATCCGGCAATGCGGGCAGCAGGTGTAATACACCATCATGACTTTGCAGCAACATTTCTGTAATGCCTGAAGTTACTCCAAAGTTGCCATCTATCTGGAACGGGGGATGCGCGTCAAACAGGTTGGGATAAGATCCGCCGCTGTTATCGGCTACGCTCATGGTTTGACCGCCAGCCAGAAACAACTGTTTATTCAACATGGTATACGCATGATTGCCATCTTCCAGGCGCGCCCACCAGTTTATTTTCCATGATTTAGACCAGCCGGTTCCACCATCGCCCCGCAGCAGCAAACTACGTGTAGCCGCCGCCGATAGTACCGTATCTCTTCGTGGCGAAATGAAATTTCCGGGAAACAGGCCATACAGGTGAGATACGTGGCGGTGGGAATCTTTTGGATCGTCCCAGTCTTTGTACCACTCCTGCAACTGTCCATACTGACCGGTATGGAAAGGATACATTTCCTTCATGGTTTGCCTGATGCGGGCCACCAGCGCCGCGTCCTGATGCAACACCTCGGCTGCCTGAATCGTATTGTTAAACAGGTCGTGAATGATAGAAAGGTCCATTGTGGTGGCAATACTCACAGAGCCTTCGCGTTTGCCGTTCACCATAAAATTGTTTTCCGGTGTGGTAGAAGGACTGGTTATCCATTGTCCGTCTTTGTTTTTCACCAGCCAATCGAGCATAAACAGCGCAGCGCCTTTCAGATCGGGATATACCTGTTGCAGCATTTTCTTATCGCCGGTAAACTGGTAGTGCTCCCACAGATGGCGGCTTAGCCAGGCTCCACCCATTGGCCATATTGCCCATTTGGGGTTACCGCTTGGGTCTGAAAAATCAATGCCACCGGCCGGGTTAGTCATACCCCATATGTCTGAATTATGATGCGCCGTCCAGCCATTTGCGCCATAATTAACGGCAGCGGTTACACGTCCGTGTTGCGCCAGCTGGCCAATAAAATCAAACAAAGGACTACCGCAATCCGATAAGTTTGCTGTTTCGGACGGCCAGTAATTCATCTCCGTATTGATATTGATGGTATAGTTGGAGCCCCAGGGCGGCTGCATTTCTTTATTCCACAATCCCTGTAAGTTCATGGCTGGTCCGCCTTTGCGGGAACCGGATATCATCAGGTAGCGGCCGTATTGGTATAACAGGGTGGTGAGTTGCGGATCGCGGTTGCCACCGTGGAGGGTATATACTTTCAGCCTTTCATCTGTTGGCAACGATGCGGAGGTGTCGCTTCCGAGGTTGAGCGACACCCGGTTAAACAACGACGTATAATCGTTTACGTGTCCGCCCATTAGTTGCAGGTAATTGCCTGCTTTCTGCAAAGGCGCCACAGCAGCCATATGTGGATCTTTCCCGTTAGGCAATCCAACTTTAAAACTGGTTCCTATGGATAACAGGAGCACCGCTTCCGTTGCGCCGGAAATGTGTATGCCGGCGGTATCTGTTTTCACCTGTCCCCCACTTACGCGGGCATCGAGATGTACTTCGTAATTGATCCCTTTATCGCCATAAACAATCTGCTTTGGCTCATAGGCCCTTGCAGCCACGTATTCCGGGCATCTGCCTTTCATTACCAGGTAATGCGGGTTCACTACACTGCTGGTATGTGGCATCGGGTTAGCAAAGCGGGTGCTGAAACTAAGCTGCCCGGCTTTGCCGGCGGTATAGCGTATTACCAGCAATTGCGCCGGGTAACTGCAAAACACTTCTCTCGTATAGGCAATACCGTTAGCAAGGTAACTAACGCGGGCTATTCCATTGTTCAGGTCCAGTTCACGTTTATATTGTGTGGCTTCCTGCGGTATATCATTACTTATAAAAAGACTTCCCAGTGTGAGATACCGGGCGCTGTAGGTACCCATCATTTTACGGGCCACCTGGTCTGCTTCCATGTATTTTTCTTCAGTCAGCAGCCGGCGGATAACAGGCAGCAGTTCTTTAGCGGACGGATTATTACCATCGCGGGGAACACCTGACCAGAGATAGCCTTCATTAAGCTGCAGTTCTTCCTCCTGTACGCCTCCAAAGATCATGGCGCCAATACGGCCATTTCCTACGGGCAGCGCTTCTATCCACTGTTTGGCTGGTTGCCGGTACCAGAGCTTTAGCAGGGAATCTGCCGGAGTGGCGGCGCCGGTGTTTCCGGCCAGGAACATCAGTGAAACTGCTAACAGATACTTTATCATCAATATATTATTTTTCAGGTTGCGTCCTGCCTGTTTCCATTCCCTTGCACCAGCCGGATTTTGTACCGTCCAACTATGGTGATCAGGCAGGTGGGTATTCTTTATTAATTCTTTTCGTGGCATGTTGGAGAAAGGGGGAATGTGTATCAGTTACCTGACATTCGTTCTTTCATCATGGAATTCATCGGTTTTCAGCAAACGTTTGCAACATCGTTGAGCATCTTAAATCAACATTACTACCACTTCTACAGGTATTCCAAAACTTTGTTGTGCTAATATAGTCCGAAACTATGCAATCGGTTGCAAATAAATGTATGCAATTTTACCCATTTCAGGTATCTTTTTAAGACAGCGCAAAAAGAAAAGATCAGGTAATCTTTCTGTTCTGCAAAAGCAAAAAAATAAAATTATACAATAATTGTTTTGTTCAATCGTCAGATAATAGGGTGAGGATGTTATTATGAAAAAAGGAAAACAATCCATCATTGCATCATACCGGCTGGAAGAGCTTTTGGTTGTTCCGGGGTTGATGATAGATGTTCATTATAAACGGGCCGGGGAACCGGTCCACCACCCCAATGCTGATTTCACAATGGCCCACCGGCACGAGTTTTACACATTGGCGGTAACAGGCAAACAGCGGAGCCGGCATATGGTAGATTTCAGACTGATAGACATGCCACCGGAGAGCATGTTTTTATTGGCGCCGTGGCAGGTGCACCTGTCAACGGATGAAGACCAGGTGCTGGATGTGTACCTGATTTCTTTCACTACTGATTTTTTACCTGCCGGCTTCCCTGCATTGCCTCTATGTATGGAGCACCCGGTAACGCCCGACAGTGTTGCTTACCAGGAAATATGGCATTTGTGCGCCCAGCTGCTGCGGGAATTCAATACGCGCAAGGCGCTGCAGGAGCAGGTGCTACAGCATTACCTGGCGGTATTGCTGACCCAGTTTATGCGTTATCTTCCGGAAAGTACCCGGAGATCCTCCTTACAACCGGAGTTATTAACCCGTTACCGTGAACTGATGGAGCAGCACTTATTGAGCTGGAGCAGCCCGGGAGACTATGCGCGGGCGTTGCATGTAACCACAGACCATTTGAATGAAGTAGTAAAACAGGAAACGGGACAAACGGTTTCTGCTTTACTGGCTGCAAGACGGATACTGGAGGCGAAGCGGATGTTACTGCATTCCACGCACGGCATCAAGGAAATAGCCTGGTATCTGCAGTTCAACGAAGTCACGTACTTCAACCGTTTCTTTAAACAGCACACTGGTCAAACGCCGGTAGCCTTCCGGATCTCGAGCCGGGAAAAGTATAACTATAACCCGGAATAGTGTAATAACGGAGAAGCGCGGGTCCGGTAGCTTTGCAGAAATAATTTTTGACTTATGAAACCATCAGTACTTTTTATAGCCAATGCTAACCCTGCGGAAATAAACGGGCAAACCCCGGAAGAAGCGTTGTAACGGTTTTCCACTGGCCCCGGGAAATATCAGCCTCTTTGTTCTGCAAGCTTACCCCGCCGCAAGCCGGCGCATTATCACCATCAAATACATTTAATAAATGCCTTCAATTAAAGACAGGGCGACCAGTTTACTGATGTCGCGCATAGGGAAAACTGCGCACGTACTAAGCGTAGCGCGCATAGGAAATTTTTTATTAGAGATAGATCTGCAACTGCCGCAGGCATTGCCCGAACGCAGCACCCAGCACCTCAAATGTGAGGTGGCTCCATATACTTACCGCGACTATACCGTTGCATCCTGGAATACCATTGCACAAACCGCCACATTGATAGTGGATTGCGGACATGAAGGGGCGGGCAGCTCCTGGGCGTTGGGGCTTCAGCCGGGTGATGAAGTGTATTATGCAGGACCCGGTGGTGGCCTGCATCAGCCCTCCGGCGCACAACACCTGGTATGCATAGGCGATGCCAGCGCCGCAGGGCACTTCCATTCTTTGTATCTGCGTAAAACCGCCCAACAGCAATTTCATTGTTTCCTGCAATTGGAAGATCCAGCTACGAAGCAGTTATTACAAATGCAGGTGCAACCGCTTTCCAATAACGGACATTATTTCACCGATCTGCATGAATGGTTGTACCATTATGATTTCCCGGTGGCAGATACAACTTATTATGTGGCAGGTAATCAGCAGATGGTGGTACAGGTGCGTAAATCGTTACGTCAGCAAGGCAAGCAAGTAAAGGCGCAGGGTTTCTGGGGCTAAAGCATATGGCATCAGACCAGGTGTTCTTTCATTGCCTTTACAATAGCGTTGGAGCGGGAATTTACATCGAGCTTGCGATAAATATTCATGATATGGGAACGAACTGTTCCCACACTGATATGACACCCTTCGGCTATCTGCTTGTAAGTGTCGCCATCTACCAGGCAACGTAAAATTTCCTTCTCCCGCGGCGATAATCCATAGGGATCCTGATAAACCTGTTTCTCTTTACGAAAAAAGGCCAGTACTTTGTTAACCGCCACTAAATTCGACTGCAGGGCCGTCTCATAAATCTGAGAAATAAACTCAGTCAGGGAGACCGGCGGTACATGATCCATTTTAAACGCTTCGGTTGCTGCCGGCACCTGCGTTAATCCCTGTTCCGTTTCGTTCAGGGTAAGCAATAGCACATTTATATCAGGGTAAGCTGCTTTTACTATGCTGGCGGCTTCTATCGCGGTCAATCCGGGTATCTCTATATCCATAAAAACCAGGTTGCAGATATCTTTTGCTAATTGTTGTAACGTTTCTGATGATTCGCTGTGCAATCCTGAAACTTCCAAAACACGCGCTCCTCCTAGACTACCAGGACTTATAGGCCGCACTTTTTTCATAATATTCCTTTTGGGTTATATATAATTCATATGAAATCTCCCATTGATAACTGCAAGTTCCCGGAAGCTGGTATGGTTGATAAATTATAAATGGAAAGATTACACGGTTCCCATACCCGTAACAAATTTGAAACAATTAGATGCAGCAGTCAATCGGATACATATATGGTTTTTCAATAAATATTAATATACAATTCCTTTTATATTAACAATAAAACGAAAATATAACGTGGTATCTGGTAGTCTTTTAAAGGATTAACGGGAATACAATCAATTACTAATCAACTATTTAAAAGTCGGCACTTCTCTCATTTAAAACAAATTATACTTTAGCATATATATTACATTTGTACCTTTCCGGCTGCTCTTCGCTCAGTTCCCTTTGCCCCGGTGAGGTCGTCTCCGAGCGCTAACCGGTACTTTTCTGCTATTTCCTGCAAGGATTTCACCACCTCCGGAAACTGCTTCTGCACGTCTAATGTCTCACCCGGATCGCGTCGCATATCATACAGTGCCATGGGCACATCTACTTCCGGTTGTGCCCCGGGGAAACCATCATATCCCGGCAGATTTAATTTATACGTTCTGCCTTTGTGCGGGAGTACCAGTTTCCACGGCCCCTTCCGGATGGCCTCCAAACTATTCACCTGGTAATATACGGCCAGTTCATCCCGTGGGTTTGCTTCCGGTTCATTAAATAATAATGACTTCATATCCACTCCATCAATTTTGCGGACCGGCAATGCAGCCCCGCATAAATTGGCCACAGTGGGGAGCAGGTCAATAGTAGCAGCCATCTTATTGCAAACAGTACCAGCAGGAATTTTCCCGGGCCACCGCATAATGCACGGCACCCGCGTACCTCCTTCCCAGGAAGTACCTTTGCCTTCCCGCAAGCCACCAGTGTTTCCGGCATGATTACCATAAGACAACCACGGACCATTATCACTGGTAAAAATCACCAGGGTGTTATCAGATAAACCATTCTCTTCCAGCGTTTTTAATACCTGGCCAACAGACCAGTCTATTTCTGTTATCACATCTCCAAAAAGTCCATCCTTACTCTTTCCTTTATGTTTCTCTGAAACCGCAATAGGCACATGCGGCATGCTGTGCGCCAGGTACAGGAAAAACGGTTGCTGCCGGTTATTCTTTATAAAACGGCAGGCCCTTTCCGTATAAAGCGTGGTGAGCTGCGACTGATCTTCCAGTGTTTTAATATATCTCAGTGGCTTGTTACCTTCTATCAGCGGAAGCGGCGGAAACTTGCTCCGCGGATGTGTAGAGGTATCCGAATAAGGCTTCCCATCATAATGCACCGGCCACATATCATTGGAATAAGGCAGCCCCAGGTACTCATCAAATCCATGCTGCAAAGGCAGCCACGGTTCCTTGCTACCCAAATGCCACTTGCCTACCATGCCGGTGTGATAACCCTGTGCTTTTAAAACAGATGCAATGGTTTGTTCGGCGGTGTCCAGCGCAATAGGAGACATTGGAAACAAGGCGCCATTAATGCCTACCCTGTTCGGATAACAGCCGGTGAGTAACCCCGCCCTTGATGCAGAACAAACTGCCTGCGCCGCATAAAAATAAGTGAAACGCATGCCCTGTGCGGCCATACGGTTGATATTAGGTGTGTGCCAGGGAGTGCCGGCATAACATTCAAGGTCACCATAACCCATGTCATCCATGAAGATGATTACAATATTCGGCTTTTTTGCTACCGGCGGCAGTGATGCAAAGCTGAATAATACAGCCGCCAGTATTAATGTACTCAGGCAAAAAAAAGCTTTTTTCATCCAGGACGTTTAACAATAAAAGATGGTGAGTATAAAAATATACATCTTCCTGAGATTTTCTAGAAAAATTTATGAGATCGCCTTCGGCGATGGTAAATTGTCCTGGTTCAGGATTAGGCTGATTTTCCTGAACCAGGACAACCTTCGCTTACTGCAAAATCAATTCTATTACCGGAATTTCCACATCAGGCTTGCGCACCGGCAGTTCCAGCGCCAGGTCGCCTTTATCAGTGCCACGCATCTTCACTTCCGAACCATCATTCAGTAACTGCGCGTATTTCACTTTGCCTTTCATGCCCGGCAGCTCGAAACGCTGTAACGGATAATCCAGCAGATGCACGTATAAACGTTTGGTAGTTGGATTGTAAGTAAGCAAACTGTTATCCGGACGTTTGAACTCTGCGGGAGCTTCGGTACAACCGTAAATGGAACGGCCATTCACCTGCATCCACTCGCCCATTCCTTTCAGCCTGTCCTGTGCGCGGGCATCAAAAGTACCACGGGAGGTTGGCCCTACATTCAGCAGCAGGTTACCGCCTTTGCTCACGGATTCAATCAGCAGCACCAGTAACTGCTTGTTATCTTTCCAGGATGTTTCATCACGGTAATACCCCCACGAACCGGAGAAAGTCTGACAGGTTTCCCAATGGATACGTTTACCGTTGCGGGTAGGCCATTCAGATACTTTATATTGCTCCGGTGTGGCAAAATCACCACCATCTTCGTACTCGCCCAGGTCCAGGCGGTCGTTGATGATAATACCCGGTTGCAGTTTGCGGATCATTTTAATAAGATCCAGCGAATTCCAGTCGTTATGATCTTTCCCATGTTCACCGGGAAAAGAGAAGTCAGTCCAGAGGATGTCTATCTTTCCATAATTGGTCATCAGTTCCTTCACCTGGTTCTTCAGGTAAGTACGGTATTTTTCCATATCACGGCCTTTATTCAGCTTGTCATAATCCTTTGGATCGGAAGGGCGCTGCGGATGCACCCGATCAATGGTATAATCCGGATGATGCCAGTCGATCAGCGAATAGTAAAACCCTACTTTCAATCCTTCTGCCCGGAAAGCCTCCACCCATTCTTTGATCAGATCTCTTTTAGCTGCGGTGTTAGGCGCTTTATAATCGGTGTATCTGGAATCAAACAGGCAGAAGCCTTCATGATGTTTGGTGGTGATCACCGCATACTTCATACCTGCGGCTTTCGCCTGCCGGGCCCATTCACGTGGATTGTACAGGTCCGGGTTGTAGAGGTCGAAATATTTCTGATAGGCGCTGTCGGTGATGTGCTCATTACTCTTTACCCATTCATGGCGGGAAGGCATGGAATACAGTCCCCAGTGAATAAACATGCCAAAGCGGTCGTTCACCCACCAGGCCAGCCGCTGTTCTTTTTGTGCATCCGTTTCATTGAATATTCTCTTCTCCTGTGCATTTACTGCCGACAGGAAAACCAGGAAAGTGAGGATACAAAGCGATAGTTTCTTCATAACTAAATAAATTATACAAATTTGGTTTGATACAAGGTTATTCGGCTACCAGCCAGGTGTAACCATTTGCCGGGATGGTTACTTTAACATGCGCGTTGTAACTACGGTCAAGGGTATACGTTTTTAGCGCCCCTTCTTTTTCCCGGATACGTACGCTTTGTGTGAGCCCGCTGTAATACAAGGGCAAAGCCACTTCACGGGCAATGGCCTGTTGAGTTGGATTATACAGCATCACAAAGGCCTTTTGCGGCAATTGTGCGCTTACGTGCATAATCCCGTCCCAGTCGCGGCCATCGGCCCTGCGCAGGTGAATGATATCAGTATTAAGAATGTTACGATACTTTTTATACCAGGTGATCATATTCTTCACCAGGTTTTTGGTACTATCGGTGTCGTATAAACGCGGACCGCGGTAGCATGCCTGAACGCCGGCGCCGTAGTACTGTGCCATCAGCTGGTCGTACGCATCCAGGTGATCTTTCAGCGGTTCAAGGGTAGCAGCTGCACCACCACCCTGGTATTCGCTGAGCGGTACAAAGCCCCAGCCCATGGAAGGGGTTTTCTCCCAGGTGCCGTCAAAAATATTCTGCCTGTTCAGGATCAGTTGTTCTGTGCGCGGCAGGGAAAAATTTACTTCCCGGTAACCCAATGCTATTTTGTTGGTACCATCCATGAAGTACCAGTCGGGCGCATTTACATACACGCCTTTTTCATTGAGCCAGTGATAAAGTCCTTTCTGCAACTGCATTTGCTTCCACTGGGAATCTTCCAGGCCTGTATGACCCGGGTGTGTAGTGGATGCACAAACATCTCCCGGATAAGGACCATCGTTTTCAAAAATATCGAAGCCGGTAGCGCTGATAAAACTTTTAATTTTCTGCAGATAACCCAGGCCCCATTTACTTCCCATACAGGGAGCATTGCCGAAAAATGCGCCGCCTGTTTTGCCGGTAGCCGGGTTAATTACGTCATCTTCCTCACTGATACGCCTGCTCGAAAACAGGGAGTAACCGCCCAGCAGTATCTTTTTACTATGTGCATAATCCGCCAGTGCTTTGAACTTAGCGATGTTGGCAGCACCGGTATCTTCCATATTCAAACCACTGCCAAAGCTAAGGATCACGCCTTCATAGCCGGTTGCAGCGCATTGGTCAATGATCGCCTTGACCTTCACGGGCTCGGTACTTACCAGGTGCATAAAAATGGGATTCTCTGTGGTCCAGGGTGCGATGGTGCGGTAAAATCTTCTTTTAGCCAATCCATTTCTTTCGCGGTCATAACTATCAAACAACAGCTCGTAGGTGCGGATAGATTCAAAATGTTCACCGGCAGCTAAGGTAATGCCTACCGGTACAATCGGGTATACTTCCAGCAGGCAGGGCGTTTGCAGATCGTAGTTTACCTGGGAGGTGTAGGTGCTGTCTGCTTTCCAGTGAGTGGTTTGATCACTGAGATTTGCCTTCATGGCATTATTGAAAGCATAATTACTTTCAATATAAATTCCGTGCGGCACCTGCATTTTATTCACACCACCTACTACTGCAGATTCTTCTTCCGGTGTTGCCAGTATTTCATTTACTACCTGTTGCAGCTTTACGGGTAGCCCGCCCTGGTTGGTGATCTCCAGCCATTTCGAGATGAGTGGAATACCATCAAATATATCGTAATGTACTTTAACATGGATCCCTTTCAGCTCAGGCGCCTGCGCTTCATAGGAAAAGGTAAGCTCCTTGCCGGTGGGCTGCTTTGGATTGCTGCACCAGCCGTTTGCCTGCCATTTTAAATAGGGAGAGATGGAGGTTACCTGGTGGCCGCTGTATATAAAATCTGTTGAACCGGCTTTCAGGTTGTCCAGCCACGCGGGGAGCAGGTACGCCTGTTGTTTCTGCCCTTGTGCGCCGCCAATCATATAGTCGTGCCCGTTAATAGTAAGCCGGGCTTCCGGTTTAATGGCGCGCAGCAACTGTTCACCGCTGACCAGGTTACGGTAATCGGTGCATATCACGTTGGGGGTTATACGAAAACTCCGGCTCAGCAACCCGTTGCTGAGCGTAATTTCCTTATCTTTTTCAGTTACCGTGGCGGTATACGACTGGTGGCTGATGAGCCAGTCGGTCGCAGGGGCTTTCACCTGTGCGATCGCTATACCGGAATAAAGACTGGTAACCAGTCCAAACAGGAGTTGTGTTTTTTTCATGTTCTTGTTCTTCTGATAAATTATTATTTCACTGGTTGCAGGATTACTTTCCGTAACCAGCATAGTTCATTTTTGTTACCGGAAACCGGTTTCACTGTCAGGTTTTGTTTTCCTTCCTTATCGATATGTATAATGCCTATTGCGTGTTGAATAAAGTTCATGGGTTTGTGGCTGTCGTAGCTACCGGTTACCAGCGTGAGGAAAGGCAGTTGTTGTCCGCCGAGGGTTACCAGTCCCTGTTGCGAGGCGCTGCCCGGTTCGCACGCGTAATCCAGTATGATTTTATAGTCGCCTGCGTCCTGCACTTCCAGCGGAAATACGATGGCATCGTCCGGGGTTACCATACCGGTGATGCAGTTATCATGTTTCCAGTCGCCAAAGTAATGAGAATAAGTAAAGAGTTTGCTTTTGGCGGCGCCATTGAAGACGGCCCATACGGCGGGGATTTCCGCCTGCGGATATTCGCTGCTCACGGTTTGCGTGCGGAGCTGTGATAAGTCGGTTTGCGGCCCCGTATATTCCACTTCCAACACGGTGCTTCGTGTATCCGGCAACGTTACCGGCAGGTGGATAATGGTTTCTTCCGGCAGCTGTTTCCATACAAGCAGGTTTTTAGTGCCCATAATTTTCACCGATTTAATTTTTGCGGTGAGTCCGGGTACCCGTAGCTTCCTGTTGGCGGGCATTTGCCAGATATGCAGGAATAACTTTCCGGGCTTACTGGTGGTTACGCCCCAGGGCTGTGCCGGGATCAGTCCCCAGGTGGTGCCGTAAATGCTTTCGCCGTAGGTTTGCAGCCATTTACCGGTGGCTTTCAGGTATGCTATGGAATAGGCGGGCCATTGGCCATTGCCATCGGGACCAACATTCAGCATGAGGTTTCCTCCTTTGGAGGCCACATTACCGAGGAGCCGGATGATTTGCTCAGGTGATTTAAAGTTCAGGTCGTGCCGGATATAGCCCCAGGAGTCGTTATGTGTATAAATGGATTCCCAGGCGCCGGGGATGGGAACCGGGGGCACTTCAGAATCGCCAAAGTCGCGGTAGTCGCCAAGATCATGACCTACACGGCTGCTGAATAAGCAGCCTGGCTGCAGTAACCGGAGACTATCGATCATTTGTTTCGTTTGTGCTGCTGTTAACCCGCCGGGCATATCAAACCAAACGAGGCCAAGCGGGCCGTAATTGGTTAATAGTTCTTTCAGCTGCGGGATCGATTTGGTGCGATAGTATTGCTGGTAATCTTTCTCTTTATTTTTAAAATCCCAGTTATTGCCTCCGCCGTCAGGTTCGTGCCAGTCGAGGAACTGGGAGTAATAGAATCCGAATTGTATGCCTTTTGCACGGCAGGCGTCGGATAGCGCCTTCATGGGGTCTTTTTTATAGGGAGAGGCGTCCACAATATCAAAGTCTGTTACTTTGGAATCGTACATACTGAAGCCTTCGTGGTGTTTGGCGGTGATCACCATATATTTAATCCCGGATTGCCGGGCTGTTTCCGCCCATTCTTCTGCATTAAACCCGGTAGGATTGAATGATTGCGCTACTTTGGCATATTCTGCCGCCGGTGCTTTTGCGCGGTTCATAATCCATTCGCCGCTGCCGTAGTAACTGCTGTCTTTCCAGCGGCCACCGAGTTTAGAGTAAAGTCCCCAGTGAATGAACAACCCGAATTTTGCTTCCCCGAACCATTTCAGCCCCGGGTGGAGCTTATTGGCTATGGCACCTTTATTCCACATATCCGGCATGTCCTGGGCATTCCCTTTTAGCGGGGTGAGCAGGCATAGGAATAGCAATAACGTTGGAATCCGGTGAAACATATAGCTAAGTTTAGTAGTACAACCCGTAAAAAATATACATATCCCGCGGCATATGCAAATGCATGGAAAATGGTATCAGGGAAAGGGAAAATGCTACAATCAAAGGTAATGGGCGGGCTCATCGCGTCATTAACCAATGATTAACGATTATTCCGGGTAGTAATATTTAATTTCGATACCAGACAAGTTACAATAACTAAGCATTATGGTAACTTTCCAAATTCAGCAATCATCTTATTTAGCTTAATAACAGGCTATAATGTGTTATCAGCATCTGACGCAATGCCGCAGGTGCCATGTGAATGTTTTAAAGACCTCTGCTGTATGTCATCAGCAGGGGTTTCTTTTTTTAACCCATCCCCCGTTATTTCAATTCTTGTTTAGGTTTAGTTAACGCTCTGCACCAGCTATCCGGCTAATATTGTTTTACCGTTTTATGTTCAGTAGTATCTGAAATGCATACAACTAATAAATATCTTACCTGTTGGCCTTTTCAGGCCGACGGTGCACTTTGTAAACACCGGTTGCGTTTAAACAATCACCCACCGGTTTCACGATCAATGGGTTTTTGATTTAATCATCATCTAGCTACAGCGCCTCTGCGGTTTCCACTGCGGAGGCTTTTTTTGATATTGAAAATGAATATTTATTCGCTTATCTTTGTAGGGTGAAACTGAAAGACGATAAAAAAATAGTCCAGATTTTCCAGGCAGCCCTCAAGCTGGTGGCCAAAAAAGGTTTGTCCGGCGTTACAATGGGCGACATCTCCCGGGAAGCCGGCATTGCCACAGGCACGCTCTATGTTTACTTCAAAGGGAAAGATGAGCTGATCAATGCCTTATTCGCCGCCTGCAGGGAAAACTCGGTACAGGTATCTTTTAAAGGTTACAACCCGCAATTACCCTTCAAACCCGGGTTTAAAAATATCTGGCTGAATATCCTGCGCTATAAGCTGCAACACTTTGAAGAAGTGATTTTTATGGAGCAATGTTATCATTCTCCCTTTATCACTGCCGGTACAAGGGAAAAGGCCCAGCAACTGTCCGCCCCCTTCTACGCATTGATGGAAAGAGGGCAGAAAGAACAACTTATCAAGCAAACAGATACGGGGCTATTGCTCATCTTTATGCTGGGCGCCATGAATGAACTGGTAAAACAAACGCACTACAGTGGCATCACTCTTAACAGAAGCCGGATCAACAGTACTTTCGACCTTTGCTGGGATGCCCTGAAAGCATAATGATAAATGAATAAATGTTCACAAATTAATACCTCTGCATATGTCAGACATCATGATCGCAGTAGACCTGAGCAGCTTTTCAGAAAACCTGATCAGGACCGGCCTGGAACTGGCCGATAAAATGAATGCTTCCGTTACCCTTTTCTCCGTAGTAGAAATAGGCATCGGCATAGGCCTGCCGGAAGGCGGACCGGTATTTACCGACGATATTCCGGCACGTATCCGGGAAGTGGAGGAAAGACTGGAAGCCTACAAACAAAATTACCCGGATAACAAGAACATCAGCATTGTGGTAGGCACCGGGAATCCTAAAAATGAAACACTGGTACAGGCACATGAAAGCAACGCCACTATGCTGGTGGTAGGTACCCACGGGCGAACCGGCCTGGATCATATGCTGCTGGGCAGCAATGCGGAATATATCATCCGCCACTCCCGTATACCCGTATTGGTTGTTCCCTATAACCAGGAAGAACACTAAGCACAACACGCAACAATTGATACTCAACAGTGGAAAACTCCCGGTGCTACCGGGAGTTTTTTTACGCACAAAACGCTTCTCCTCACTTTTAAACCATTACTATGAAAAACATCACTCCCGCAAAATTATACCTGGTGCCAGGAGATTAAAATACCCTTAAACTCCCCACAGCTACAGGGATTCGTTTAAAAGTTGGCATAACTTTGTAATCAATGCGAACAACAGATCTAACGAAACCCACGAACCTTTGAAAAAGAAATTTTTTACTGCAGCATTTTTGCGTAAGCTCCACCTGAAAGAGCTGTTGGCGGTGTTATTCATATTACTGGCCATCTATTTTTTCCGCTCACAGCGTCATGAATTATATTCCCTGATCCCCGCTATTGAAAAAGCACACAGAAGCTGGGTAGTATTGGGAGTGGTGGTAACGATGGCCTATATTTTATTACAGGCAGCCATGTATGTATTCAGTTTCCGTGCAGTGGGCGCAAAACTGGATACCGGCAGAAGCACCGAATTATTCCTGAAGCGCAATCTTTTATCTGTATTCCTCCCGGCAGGTGGTATCAGCTCACTGGCTTATCTGCCACAAAGCTTACGCCGCACCGGTTTACATAAACAACAGATCCACCAGGCTTCCGGCATCTATGGCTTTGTAGGCATCCTGTCTGTTTTCCTGGTGGGCATTCCGGTAGTAGCGTATGCCATGTTGCATGCAGCCACTATGAAAGATGCTTTGTGGGGACTCATTGCCATCTGTGCACTGCTGCTCGGCGTGGTATGGCTGGTACGTTCCATGCAATTGAAAGGCAAAGCCTACCAGTGGCTGGTAAAATATTTTCCGGGAGCAGCACGGCAGGCAGATGAAATATTTACATTTCAATTGTCGGTGCCCTCTTTTATGAATACCGTACTCGCATCCGTACTGATAGAAGTAGCCGGCGTAGGGCATCTTTACCTGAGTATGCTGGCAGTGGGCGTTACACCGTCGCTGGAAGCGGCCTGTGTAGGATATATAGTAGCTACCATCTTTTTAATTATTTCCCCTTTTCTCCGCGGACTGGGCGCCATCGAATTATCGCTGGCCTATATCCTCAGCAACTATGGATTCAGTACGCTGGAAGCGCTGGAAATCACTTTATTATTCCGGTTGTTTGAATTCTGGCTGCCGCTGATTGCAGGGATGATAGCCTTTGCCCTGAAAGGCAGAGAGCTGGTATTACGGTTATTGCCTCCTATCCTGATCTTCCTGCTGGGCATGGTGAATATTTTTTCTGTACTCACCCCTCCCCTTGCCAACCGTATGCATCTGTTGCGCGCTTATATTCCCGGTACTTCCATCCATGCTACCAACTTACTGGTGGTATTCCTGGGACTGGTGCTGCTGGTTACCGCCACCTTTTTATTCCGGGGCTTACGCAGCGCCTGGATTGTGGCGCTGGCGGTTTCCCTGTTATCGGTATTTGGTCATATCGGGAAGGCGCTGGATTATGAAGAAGCCTCGCTGGCACTGGTTACCAGCATAATATTGCTCATCACTTCGCGGCAATACCGGGTAAAGAGTAATCCGCAGCTGGTCAATATCGGCGTGGTTACGGCTTTGGCGACACTGTTCGTCGTCCTTATTTTTGGCACCATCGGTTTTTATTTTTTAGATGTGAGACATTTTGGGATCGATTTCACCTGGCAGCAATCTATCCGTCATGCTTTCCATTGTTTTATGTTGCTGGAAGACGACGGCCTGCAACCCGTTACCAGGTTCGGAAAGGAATTTATGTCGGCGATCCGGGTGTTAGGCGTGAGTGCATGGGCTTTCCTCTTTTATACTATTATACGCCCTTACCTGCATGTTACGCAGCAAACTAATACCAGTTTGGAGAAAGCGCGGTTTTACCTGAGCCAGTATGGCGATTCACCAATGGATTACTTCAAAATAGGACAGGACAAACTGTTGTTTATGTCTGAACAATACGAAGGTTTCATCGCTTACCGCGTGGCAGGCAGTTTTGCTATTGTACTGGAAGAACCGGTATGCAGCGAAGATAATAAGCTGCTGGTATTGGAAGAATTTGAACACCAATGCCGGAAGATGGGCCTGCGACCTGCTTTCTACCGGGTGGATGAAGACAGTACCTATTATTTCAGTCATCTTAAAAAGAAAAAGATGCTGATCGGACAGGAAGCGATTATGGATATACGGGACTTCACGCTGAGTGGCAAAGACAAGAAATCACTGCGTAACGGCTTGAACAGTCTTGCTAACAAGGGCTATGTTACTGCTTTTCACGCGGCGCCGCAATCGCCCGCTATGCTGCATGCTTTAAAATCAGTGAGCGATGAATGGCTGCATCAGTATGAAGTAAAGGAACTCACTTTTTCACAGGGATTATTTGATGAAGATGTGATCCGTAACCAGGACATCATTACCGTAACTGATGCAGAAGGAAAAGTAGCGGCGTTCCTCAATATTATCCCTGACTATGCCCCGGGGGAATGCACCTATGACCTGATCCGCAAACGTGCCGATGCGCCGGGTGGCGTAATGGATGCGCTGATCATTGCACTGATCCAGGATGCGCAGCAAAAAGAACTGCATTACCTGAACCTGGGCATGGTACCGATGTCCGGCATTATCCAGCCGGAAAATACCGCGGAAAAAATGGTGAAGTATGCATATGAGAAGTTGCGCTTCTTCCGGCATTACCAGGGTTTACGGGAGTTTAAAGAGAAATATGCCACCGAGTGGACTAATAAATACCTCGTATACGAACATGATTTCGACCTGATACAATTACCTTCTGCACTCAGTAAGGTAATGCAGCCCTGAGGCCGACGAACAATAGCGGAACGGATTTTGTTTTACAGAGAGGCGTTAATTGAGTTGAGTATATGATACCAGGTAAATTATTTCATGCAGCAAAGCTGCTCAGTTTTTTTCTCTTCTTTACAGCGTTTCAGTTAAAGGCACAAAGCGGGGTTAATAACCTGCCGGTGGTGATCAAAGCGCCTCCCGCAGGCAGTACCGCACCATTGATCGTGTATATAACCGGGGACGGAGGCATGAAGAAGTTTTCTGCGAACGTGATTGAATCGTTCCGTCAGCAGAATTACCCCGTAGTGGCATTGAATGCACTGAAATATTTCTGGAGTAAAAAATCGCCGCAGCAGGCGGCAAAGGATATAACCTCGCTGATTACGTATTACCAGGCGCAGTGGGGCAGTCACCGCGGAGTGGTTTTGGTGGGGTATTCGCTGGGCGCTGATGTGCTGCCGTTTATTTACACCAGCCTGCCACCGGAAATAGCCGGGGAAGTAAAGCACCTGGTATTCCTGTCGCCGTCTCTTTATACAGATCTCGAAGTACATCTTTCTGATATGCTGGGCAGATCCGGTAATAAAGGGATGAGTGTTCCGGCCGAGATCAATAAAATTATCAATAAGCCATTACTGCTGGTATTTGGGGCAGAAGAAAAAGACTTCAACTTTTCAGCGTTGAATGTCCGGTATGAAAAAATGATCCTGCCCGGCGGGCATGCTTACGACGAAGATGCCGGTGGCGTGGCGGGTAAGATACTGGCGGCACTACACGCAGGTGTTACTCCATAGGCAGCTGATATCTTTTAGCCAGTTCCTTTCTCATTTCTTTAGTCAGGGCAATCCTGGCTGCTCCAATCATTACATGATCATCGGCCAGTGATGTAATATGGCGGAATCCTATTACAAACCAGTGATGCACCCGCATAAAAGCGCTGGCTGGCAGCTGTGAAATGATCCAGTCCAGTTTCTCGGTAGTAACCAGTTTCTGATCGCGGAGGTGAAGCATGATATGATCATCCATTACTTCTACGTATTGCAGATCCTCATAAAATACTTTTTCAAAGCTGTGCTGTGTTTTCAGCGTGAAGTAATCCGCTGAATATTTGGTGGGGTAAGTGATTGCGTTCATTTCTATAGTCTTATAAATTTTAGAGAACACATTGTTTAAGGCTTCGGCGGTAAATGGCAGGTGCATGAGTGCCGCCGGGAGGAAATCAAATCCACCGGGTGGTGTATCATTGTACGCCATTATTAGAACGGGCAACACGCCCGTAATGGTCATTGGAAGGGAAAGCGGATCGTCATAATCTCCTGCTATCAGTACATGAATGGTTTGCGTTTCCAGCCAAAAACGTGCTTCGGCCATCGTCCGGCTTCTGCAAACCAGGTAAACATAGGGGATAGCAGACAAAAAATCCTCCAGCTCTTCAAATCCCTCCGGGTTATTACCCAAAATAATACAGTTTAGTACCATAGAGCTGATTTAAGTCAAATATGGGTACGTAAATTTACTCCAGTCAGTTGCCACGGAAGCAGACGATTCAAGTAGGGCAGGTGACTGAACAGAAACCCGCGTATAATCTAAAATCTAATCTAAACCGCGTTATGAAAAAAAAGTTATTGTTCACATAAGATCTTCATCAAAGCTGACAATAATTTCAGTCGTAAAATTGGATCTATTCCTGGGGACAACAGTTAATCGAATGTTAAGTATTTTGGAAAAAGAAAAGTGGACAGATAAAGCCACTGTCCCGAAAGACAATACTTTCCCTGTCCACCCATTAAGGAAGATTACATAAAAGATCCTGGAACAGCTGCGTCACAGCTGTGCAACAGATCTAAGGCCCTGAAAGGGCAGCGTGGGCGCAGGGAGAGCTAACAGGGAGGCCGGTTAACTGGTCAGTGCGCGGACCATGTTTACCAAATAAGGAAGCATAAAAGAAACATCGTACTCGCGGCGATCAGATTTTTTGAGAACCTGACGTTGAAGCCGCCTTTTTCTGAGTAGAAGTAACTTTCTTTGTACCGGTCGTACTCAATGGGAGCACCTAACTCCTTCATCATTTTGAGGAATTCATAGAGTGTTCTTTCGGAAATACGAAGCCGCTTGGCTAACTGAGCGGGCTTACCGGTCCCTTTGATCCTAATGAGGTAATCAATGGTCTGTAGTCTGTCAAAATAACGCTTTGGCATGTGGCATAGAGGGGTCTTAACGGTTATTTACTGAATATACGATTTGTGTCTTTATTAAACCAGCATTATCATATATATATTTAAACGTAAATATTAACAATCTGGTTTAAACGGGTTTTCGAAAATTTAGCTGCGGAACAATGGCGCTGATGCGGATTAGCTGCGTACTTTTACTAAACGTTCTTACATCGGTTTTATTGGCTAAATACGCTGAAAAAAAGCTCACTGCAATAATGCTTCATAGATAATGTTGGTGAGGGCTGTACCGTGATCCACTGCGGGATCCGGAGGCCTCGTAGCATACACTTTACCATTCTTTCCAACGATAATAAATGAGGGATACTTACTAATATTGTATTGCGTAAGCACATCACGATGTTGTTCATCCAGCTGCCATAACCATCCCGGCAAATCCTTTACAGCATTGCCATTGCAGCATATATTCACAAACGTAACGTTATCATCAAAGCAATTTTTTATTTCTGTAAGCACAGGCTGCAGCGGATCTGTTGCACTGTAAAAATGCAGCAGTACTACCTTTCCGCTGAATTGCCGCAGGCTCACCAGGTTGCCCTGCACATCCTGGAAACTAAAAGCCGGCGCCATTACACCTTTGCTGATCCCTTTCCTGGATCGTCCGTAAAGCTTTGCGATGGCCTGTTTACATGCTTCATCCTGCACCACTTCCAGGTAATCGCGTACACACCACTCCTGTTCCTCCGGCGAATTGCCTGCTGCAAAACCCAGCATCAGTGAATGCGCCAGTAATCTGTCGCGTAACCGGCCACTGTAATGCGTTTTAAGCCATTCATAAATCGCCCTGTTATTACATTCATAACGATGCTGAATAAAATAATCTGCCTCTGCTTTATGCAGCAGGTAACTCAAATAACGTATAGACGTTACCGTTGTATCTGAAGAAATGAGTTGCGGTAATGCAGGTAGTATGTTATCCTTATAAAAAAGCACCTGTCTCTCTTCCAGCGTACTATCCGGCGCAGCAGCCACTTTCCATAAAGTACTCACCAGCCCGGATGCAGCTTCCGCCAGCACATGTGTTCTCGCCAACGCCCATGTGGCAGTATTTATACTATCGCGGTAAACAGCCAATACCCTGCCCGCCACCTGTAACCGCTTCCCGTAAGCCGTTGCCAGCCGTGCCGCATCAGGCAATTCAGGCATCGCCACTGCCGCCTGCTCCCGCTTAGCCGTATAAACCGCCCTGTTCAGCACTGCGGCACTGCCGCCAAACAGGATACTGTCGCCCTGCATCATCATCCGCAAACTATCTCCCCCACGGATCATCCCATAAAAATTATATCCATTACCGGCATCTGCATAAAAAAATATCATCCGTTCAACCGGAACGGATATACGGAAATAAAAAGAATCCGTTTTTAATAAGGTATCCTGCGTAACTGCCGGAGATATTCCCGGGTCATACCAGTAAGACAATGATATCTTCCTTACAGGACGGTCCACTACCCTGCCCGTAATCACCGTGGCGGATTGTGCTGCAGCTGTTCCTGCCAGCATCAGAAAAATACAGCTGATACGCAGCAGCTGCTTCATCATAGGAGGACGGTTCATAATTAGATTTTAAAATGGTGAAAATCCCCGTAGTAAAAACCACAGGGAGATAATATTCACAACGATAGTAAATGAAAACTTTATATATATCTTAACGGACATACCCGTTCCTTACGCCAAACTTGTGGTGCAATGTTAAGTGGTATAAAACTGGAAAGTGTTAATCGAATCTTAACTGTTAATACGAAACGGAATTTATTAGAGATTAAACCAATACACCAGCTTCAGCACTAAAGCCCGGTTCCTTACATAAAACGGCTCAGGAAGGTAATTATCGGTATAAACAATAAAAAGGTCGGACGCCGGCCGGTAGCGCCACTGGAAGCGGGTATTCAGGTTCATGTTCTTCTGCTGACCATTGTACTGCATAAACCCGGTAAAGAACAAAGTGTTGGTCATGGTTACATCCAACCGGGGGCCAACCAGCCAGAAAGAATTATTACCCCAGGGCTTTGGTAAATTGATATTGTTATAGTTAGCACTCAATGCAATGCTCACATACGGCTGGAAACGATATCCCAGTTCGGTATTGGTCATCAGCCGGCTGCCATCTGCATAATAGCCTCCATAGCGGGCCGACAATGAATAGGTAAACAAGCTTTGTGGCTTGGACACGTAATCAGCACCCACCGTGTTCCAGTTATGCTGACTCCCGTTTACAAGGCTATCCTTACCGGTGTTGGTCGGATCAAAAGGTTGCAACAGTTTGATATAGGTATTGGACGCCCATACATTGAGCGTGTTCCGCTTCCGGAACACAATGCCGTAGTTAAGCATGGTTTCATTATCCGTACGATGCATATTCGCCTCATCAAAAAACCAGGTGCTGGTTACCTGCGGCCCGTGGCTCAATACAGAACCGGATAACGGGAAGAAAAGACGGGTCACCTGCGGTGCTATCTTGATATATCCCTGGCGTGGCACATATCCCACTTCCGCATTATAATTGCGCCCCACGTACTCATGCTGCCAGCCAATATTCCACTGTTTGCTGGTGTATTGCAGATTGGCCGCATGCGCAACATCATGGCCGGTTTTATTCGGCGTATACGACTTCAGCAGCATGGCCTTTCCAGTCCAGAAATTATTGGATGATGCCAGGTTATACTCCAATCCCATGTTCCGGTTATACCTGTTGTAAACAGGCTTATCTGTTACTTTCGCCGGATCATAATTTACCGACTCCTTATTAATAAAGATAAAACCCAGGTTGGAGCGGGAAAATACCCGGCGCTGTAAAGCTGCCACGGTAAAGTTTTGCGCCGGCAGCCCGGTTTCCTCCTGTTTCCCGGTTTGCATATTCATTACGCCCAAACGCCAGTCTTTATTAAGCTTACCACTCAGCCTCGCGCCAAAGCGGATCGGCACGCCGCCAAGACCAATACGCCTTGAGAAAAAAGGACGGATCGTAGAATAGCCGAAGTTGGAAAACTGGTCGCCGTTTTCAAGGAAAAACTGCCGCTTCTCCGGGTAAAACAATTCAAAACGATCAAGATTGGTCACCTGTTTATCCACATCTACCTGCGAGAAATCGGGGTTCACTGTAAGGTCGAGGTTCAGTGAAGAAGTAACCGCCACTTTTGCGTCCAAACCGGCATCCCGCCGGTATTTGGTGGGAGTAGCCTTATCATAGTCCTTTAACATGCCTCCCAACAGGTACGGGATCAGCGATACATTTGCCCCTGCAGCCGGAGGAGCGGCATCCCATACCAGGTTGCCCGTATAGGCCAGCGAAGCCGTGGGAAACTGCCGCGGCACCGGCGCCCAGGCCGACTTCTCGGTTGTTTTCAGATCGTTCCGGCTGAAGTTAATTCCCCATTTGGTGATTCCTTTTTTATAACGGATGGTTTTAAAAGGTATCACTGCTTCAAAAACCCATTTATCCGGATAGTTTTTTACTACTGATGTCCACTTGTTATCCCAGCTCAGGTCCACCTTTCCGCCATCGTACATTAAACCGTCCCATTGCGCTCCGGCAGCGTTGGCGCCAAACGAAAAGCCATTGGTCTGATCATCAAACGGGTCCATGAACAAAAGGAAGTTATCGTTCTTCAGAAAAGCAAAATCGCGGCGCAATGATTCCACCATATACGGCCCGTCGCCAATGGTATAGTTTTCCACTACCAGGTACAGGTTCTTATCGTCGTAGGTCATACGCACATCTGTACGCAACCGGGCGGCGCTGGTATCCATTGGCAGCACCATATGAAAACCGGTAGCAACATCGGCCTGCAGCCACGCGGCTTCATCTATTACGCCGTCTATCTTAACAGGGAAAACCGCCTTGCGGATCTGCAATTGATAAGCATCATTTTTCTTTTGTGCACACACGGAGAAACCAACAACGCAACAGCTAATAATAAGTGGAATTATGCGAAACATCAGGTTGATATGGGTTTAACGAACAAAATACAAAAATTGCAAAAGGAGGAAGAAGAAAATGGATGAAGGGTAAATGCAGCGGATTTACATGATCCTGCCGGGATAAGAAGGTAAATGAAAACGGTGAGCAACAGGAGATCCACGTTGCTCACCGTCTTCCTTTCTCCCGGAAAATTATAATTTATTATTCTTCATCTGTGTATCAGCTACCGGCACTTTTATAGTGGTGGTTCTGCTGCTGCGGCCTTTGGTACTGAATACTTTCAGCTTCACAGTTTTACCACCCGCCGCAACAGGTGCAGTATATACCGGGCTCTTCAACGTAGGTTCGTCACCGTTAGTAGTGTACCTTATCACCAAACCCGGCATCTGGATGTTGGCGCTCAATACACCATTTTCCACTTTCGCGCCTGCAGTAGGAATGCGCCAGTTGAAACCGCCCTCGTAATAATCCAGGCGCGGCATTTCGCGCTTGCCCATTACATTGCTGAATACACTCCACGCCTGCGCATACAGTGCATCGGCCTTTGCGGAATCTTTTTCGGTAGCCCACTCCGGATCCTGTGCCCATGCCCGTTCTGCGAGGCCCAGCAACTTAGGCAACATCATATATTCCATGCGGTCGGAACTGGTTACTGTTTCGCTCCACAACAACCCCTGGATACCCGGAATATTGGAAGCGCCAAAACCTGTTAACCGGTCTTTGCCCACAAACAACTCCGGCGTAACAGGATTGCCCCTGCCATCTACTTTTGAATTTTTGTAATAGTCGAACGGAATAAAATAAAATGGCTTATCCACATCTACAAAACCGCCCCAGTAAAATCCGGGTTCGTCAAAAGATTTCATATAAGCCATATCAAAATAAAAGTTGCTTACACCAGACAGAATTACTTTGTATCCTGCATTTGCCAGGCGATAGGATAAGTCTTCCTGTCCCCCGCCAATCACGTTATTCCATACATTCAGCTGGAAGTGGTCGTTTACAAAATCAGGGTTAGGGATACTCTGCGATGCGCCACTGACGGTTGTTTTACGCATACCTGCTTCTTCCCATCCGGCTACTGATAAATCGCGGGCTTTCAGCAGATCATTCACTTTCCGGTAGTAATAATACCAGAGATCATTTACATCTTTCAGTGATTTATCCTGCTGCATCAATGCGATACAGGCAGGCGATTTTTCAAACACGCCGCCCGGCACTTCATCACCACCCATATGCACGGATTCAAGTGGAGCGCCGGCTTCTTTATACATCGACTGCAATTCTTCCACCACTTTATCGAGGAAGTGATAAGTAGAAGGCAGCGCTACGTTCATCACGTTATCGTTCCAATATTGAACAGAATGATATTCAGATTTATCCTGCAAATCGGTGAGCAGGTATTCATTGGCTTCCTGATCACGGCCAGCCGCTTTGAGGCGGTAGTAGCGGGATTCCATTGCTTTTACCGCAGCGCGGGCATGCCCCGGACTTTCTATTTCCGGTAAAACACGTATATGCCTTGCCGTTGCATAACGGAGGATCTCTATAAAATCGTTGCGTGAAAAATAGCCACTGCCGGCGGTGTTGGTAGTATCCGGACCGGAGCCATAAGATGGCGGCAGCATATTTTTCCAGTCGCTGCTATGACCACGTTTAGCCCCCACAGTAGTGAGTTCCGGCAGGGAAGGGATTTCCAGGCGCCAGCCTTCATCATCGCTGAAATGAAAATGTAATATGTTTAATTTATACAGGGCCATCAGGTCGATGATGCGTAACATATCACGCTTGTTATGAAAGTTACGGGCCACATCTATCATGAAGGCACGGTAGCCAAAGCGGGGTTCATCTGTAACCTCTACTCCCGGTATGGTGATGGCTTTCTGGTTGCCTGCGAATGCGGCCGGAGGAATCAGTGTTTTTAAAGACTGAATGCCGTAGAAAGCGCCGGTTTCAGTACCCGCAGTAATGGTAATTCCTTCGGGCGCTACTTTCAAACGGTAACCTTCCGGCGCAGTAATAGCGGCGTCATACACCAGGTTAATAACGGTTGTTCCCTTTTTTCGTTTACCCAGTAACGTTAGCAACTCAGCATCCAGTGCTGCTGCGCTGGCAGACAGCTGCGGATCGGCTTTCACTTCCGGGAAAGCATCCAGCACCAGGCCTTTACCGGTAGCTGTATATGATTTTGGTGTAGGGAAAACCAGCGGCAGCTGCGATGCCGGGATATCTTTCACTGCAGCATTCTGTTTAAATATATCCGTTGGCGTTACTACCGCGGTTTTATCACCGGGGTAACGCATCAGTTGTTTTGCGGTGGTAGAAGGACGGATACTATAGTCTTTAATAGAGAAACCTTTTTCCGGTTGTTCCTCCCATACCAGGTACAACCCGGTAGGCGCGTCTGTGAAGTTCACCGCCCAGGCATCGCCGGTAATGGCAAGTTTCAGGGAGTCGCCGGCGGCGATACCGTTAAAACCATCTGCCGGTGTAAAACGGTACAGGTCACCGTTGATATGTTCCACTTTCACATGACCCGGCAATTCGCCCGGTGTCACCATCCTGATAAAATTAAAATACAACTGCCATCCTTTGGAGGGAAACGGTTTACCGGCTGTATTTACAAAGGTGAAGGCCGACTGGAAATTGTCGCTGCCCTGGTAGTGGTTTTCTATCACTTCCCAACTGGTTTTCAGCCGGGCGGCATCATAAGGCGTGGATTGTTGTGCCCGGACACCTGCTACAGTACTAAATAAGAACAGGCAAGTTGCTACCAGCTTACCAGGATGAATGTATCTTTTCATGTGGTGGATTGATTGAAGATTGGCTTATTTTGAAAGATAATAAAATAATTTAAAAACTGAGGCAGAGATTTTTGCGGATGTTGTCTTTCTCAGGATTAAACTTATTACACTGATTAGCTTGATTTTATTTTTTGGGATTTTTAAAAGATTTGGGGAGATATAAGCGAATATCCGCTTATATCTCCCCAAATCTTTTAAAATCAAAAGTGATCAAATCCCTAAATCAATGTAATAAGTTTAATCCTGAGAAAGACAACCTCCGCAAGATTTAACAAATTTATCTGCCATACGTTAAGTAGATTTATAAGAACAATAGCTAAGGAAGTATTCGGCAATCTCCTGTAACCAGGAGCATCAAAAAATCAAAAAATTAAAGTCTATGGTTAAAGCATTTATCGGATTTTCATGTGTGAGTTTAGGTGTTATCATCGTTTTAGGATTATTTTTCCCCTGGGTATTCTGGTTACTGGTGTTGGTATTGCCCATTGTTGTGATGGGCGTGCTTGACCTCCTGCAAACCAAACACGCTATTATCCGCAACTACCCTGTAGTGGGGCGGATGCGCTACTGGATGGAAGCATTGCGGCCCAAAATCTACCAGTACTTTGTGGAAAGCGATATTGATGGCAGCCCGATCAACCGGGTAGACCGTTCCACCATTTACCAGCGGGCCAAGCGGGAACTGGATTCCCAGCCATTTGGCACCCAGTTTAATGTATACGCGGAAGGATATGAATGGATGGCGCATTCCATTCAGCCACAGAATTTTGATCACCTGGAAAAGGACCCGCGTGTAACCTTTGGCGGGAAAGACTGTAAACAACCTTATTCCGGCAGCATCCTGAATGTGAGCGCCATGAGTTATGGATCGCTCAGTAACAACGCGGTGCAGGCTTTAAACGGGGGCGCCAAAATAGGCAACTTCGCGCATAACACCGGCGAAGGCGGTATCAGTGAAGCTCACCTCAAACAGGGTGGCGACATCATCTGGCAAATAGGTACCGGCTATTTCGGTTGCCGCGATGATGATGGCAATTTCTCCGATAGTTTGTTTGCAGAAAAAAGCGCGCTGCCACAAGTCAGAATGATAGAACTGAAAATTTCGCAGGGCGCCAAACCCGGTCATGGCGGCATATTGCCGGCGGCTAAAAACACGCCCGAAATTGCAGCCATCCGTCATGTAAAACCACATACCACTGTATTCTCTCCTCCTTATCATAAAGCATTTAACAGTCCGCGGGAAATGATGCTGTTTATTCAGCGCCTGCGCGATCTCAGCAAAGGCAAACCGGTTGGATTCAAATTATGCATTGGCCAGCAGCGCGAATTCTACGCTATCTGCAAGGCGATGATAGAAACAGATATCTACCCTGATTTTATTACGGTAGATGGTGGAGAAGGCGGCACCGGCGCAGCTCCGCCGGAATTTTCCAACTCTGTGGGTATGCCGCTCATGGATGGACTTTCTTTCGTACACGACACGCTTACCGGGTTCAATATCCGTCATCATATGAAGATCATTGCATCGGGTAAAATACTCACGGGCTATCACATGCTGCGGGCAATGGCCCTGGGCGCCGATACCTGCAACAGCGCACGTGCAATGATGATGGCACTGGGATGCATACAGGCATTGGTATGTAACACCAATAAATGTCCTACCGGCGTGGCAACACAGGATAAATGGTTATCTGCCGGCCTGGTGGTGGACGACAAAAAACACCGCGTAGCCAACTATCACCGTGATACTATTGAAAGCGCTATAGAACTTGCTGGTGCAGCAGGTTTGAAGGATCCGCATGATATTACCAGGCGGCATATTTTCCGCCGGGTATTTATGAACCAGGTGAAAACTTTTGAAGACATATACCCGAGTACTGCGCCGGGTACCTTGTTAAACGGACTAATGCCGGAACATCTGAAAAGAGAAATGGAAACGGTGGGAATTGATACCTGGATTTAATACAAAAGATTCCGGCTTTTATCCCTTGCGGGATAAAAGCCGGAATGCTTAACCACGTGGCTGGTACAACGCCAATGCGTTTTCCCTGCATATTTTAGCGGCAATATCTGCCGGGAAATTCTGGAGGATCAGTTGCAGATCCGAAGCAGCAAATGGCCGCGGCGCCCGGGTAGAGGGCAAATCTGTACCGAATAATAAAGCGCCTGCATTAATAGCCGTAATCTGGCGCATGGCGGTTAATACATCAAAATCACAACGACTGAACCCCGTCGCCTTTACCCTCGCTCCTTTCTCCACCAATGGCAATAAATATTTGAACCCGGCTTTTGACAAACCCAGGTGATCAATTACCACGGCAGGCAATTTATGCAGGGTGGTAGACAGCCCGGGAAGTTGCCGGGAATCCACATACAACTCCACATGCCATTTCACCAGTTCATATACACGTAACGCCAGCCGTTCGAGGTGTTTTACACTTTCGGAACCGCCGCGCTGTACATTAAATCTTACGGCGCGTACACCTGCTTCATGCAGGGCTATAATTTCTTCGTCGCTGGTACCGGCTGGTATCTGCGTTACGCCAACATAACCGGCCCCCAGCTGCTTCAGCGCTTCCAGCAGGTATCCCTGATCAAATCCCTGGAAAGAGCCGGAAACCACTGCCCCGCCGGCGATATTCAGCGGCGCTACCTGTTGCTGGTAGTCGGCTACTGAAAATTCCGATGGCAAAAAGCCTTCGTTTGGCTGCAAAGGAAACCGGTGATCAATGATATGCAGGTGTGCGTCGAATATGGGCTTATCAAACATAATCTCATCGTTGTTACAATCACAAGCTACAGAAAATAGCTGAAAGCAGAAAGCAGAAGGGCTGAGTGGATCTCTTAATCCGCTCAGCCCTTTACAGCAATTGCTTTATGTTTTGTTAAATTTCCATTGCGCCGGCAGCAGCTTCGTCTACAAACCAATGCAGCTCACCTTCTTCCGGTCTGATCAACTGGGAAGGGTATTTCTCAGCATCGAAAGTGCCTTCGATCACGCTTTTCAGCGTAATGGCCTTGTTGGCGCCGGTGGTGAGGAACAGCACACAGGCAGCTTTATTGACTACCGGTGCCGTTAAGGTAATGCGGTACATATTCTGTGCTTCCAGGAAAAATGATTTCACCCAGGCTTTCTTTTCGTGTACAATGGGTAATCCGGGGAACAGTGACAGGGTGTGCCCGTCGTCTCCCATACCCAGTAACACCAGGTCAAACGTGGTATCATCTTTTCCGAAATACGATTTCAGGATCTTTTCATATTCGGCAGCCGATTCTTCCGGGCCGATATCGGTACGCATTACATGGATATTTTCAGGATTTACACTTACTTTATCCAGTAATGATTCAAATGCCATGCGGGCGTTGTTGCGCTCATCTTCAAAGGCCACATCTCTTTCATCTCCCCAGAAAAAATGTATTTTCTCCCAGGGTATCACCATGTTGTAGGGAGCTTTCGCCAGCAGGCTGTATAGCTGCTTTGGCGTATTACCACCAGACAGCACAAACGTAAACCGTTCCTGTGTTTGTAATACTTCCAGTATGTAGTTGCTGATCCACGCGGCTACATTTTCACTCAGCTGGGCAGGATCTTTTGCGATATGTAGTTCCATAAGATAAAAAAGTTACGGACCATTTTCACAAATGGTCCGTAATTATTATTTAGTAGGTAAATTAATCCAGGTATGACCGTCGCGGGCAACGAGTGCGTCTGCATCGTCGGGGCCCCATGAATCGGGTGCATAGTTCGGGAAGTCCTGCGGAGTGCGGTTTTCCCATGTTTCCAGGATAGGCATGATCACTTTCCAGGCAGCATCTACCTGGTCGCCGCGCATAAACAGGGTAGCATCGCCTTCCATTACATCCAGCAGCAAAGTTTCGTATGCTTCCGGTGCATGCTCGCCATTGGCGGCATCGTAGTTAAAGGTCATGTCTACAGGGTCCAGCGTCATGGTTTGTCCGGGACGTTTCGCCTGGAAGCGGATCCGTATATCCATTTCCGGTTGAATGCTGATGGTGAGCCTGTTAGGGCGCCATGTTTGTGCAGCTTCTATCGGGAAGGAATAAGGAGGTGCTTCCTTAAAGGTGATAATGATATTGGTAGCTTTCTGGTGAAGGTATTTACCGGTGCGCACATAGATCGGAACGCCCTGCCAGCGCCAGTTGTCGATATAAAATTTAACGGCAGCGTAAGTATCGATATTGGATTTGGGATCCACACCTTTTTCCTCGCGGTAGCCGGCCACTTTATTTCCTTTCATCCAGCCAGCAGAATATTGTCCGCGTACGGCATGCTCATGCACCTTATCCGGTGTAATACGGCGGATAGCGTTGAGCACATCCACTTTCTTATTGCGCACTTCATTGGCATCAAAAGATACCGGCGCTTCCATTGCCAGGATGCACATGATCTGCAGGATATGGTTCTGCACCATATCGCGCAGCGCTCCTGCCCTTTCGTAGTAACCGCCACGACCTTCCAGTCCCACGCTTTCAGCAGCAGTGATCTGGATGTTATCGATATAGTTGCGGTTCCATACCGGTTCAAACAATGCGTTTGCGAAGCGGAAAGCCAGGATATTCTGAATGGTTTCTTTACCGAGGTAGTGATCAATACGGTAAATCTGCTCTTCTGTAAATTTCTTCGCCAGCAGTTCATTCAGTTCATGCGCGCTTTGCAGGTCATGACCAAATGGTTTTTCCACTACAATGCGGGTGCAATGCTTATCGGAGCAAAGGTTCAGTTCACCCAAACGGGTGGCTATATTCGGTACCAGTTGCGGCGCTACGGCCAGGTAAAAGATAACGGTTGGATGTACGCCCCACTCTTGTTCCTTCTGCGTTACAAAATCGGTGATCTTGCTGTAAGATGCAGGATCTTCCGCATCCATCTGCAGGTAAGTAACATGATTACTGAAATCTTGCCAGTGACCATTCTGCTCACCCTTCCGGCGGGAAAACTTGCTGATTCCTTCCAGCAGGTGTTTATTATAGTCTTCGTTGCTGTATGGACTACGGCCTAAACCTGCAATAGCAAATTGTTCCGGCATCCAGTCATCTAAAAAGAGATTATATAACGCAGGCGTTAGTTTCCGGTAGTTTAAATCGCCACTGCCTCCGAATATGAACAGGATGGATGCAGGCGGGCGTTTATGGATCTGCATATGTTTAATTAAAGATGAACATTTTTAGTGCTGCTGCCATTCCGTATGGAAAGTGCCTGGCATATCAATACGCTGATAGGTGTGTGCGCCGAAGTAATCTCGCTGTGCCTGAATCAGGTTGGTAGCCATGCGGCCGGTACGGAACGCATCGAAATAAGATAAAGCAGACATGAATCCGCCTACAGGGATACCTGCGGAGGCGGCCTGCGCAATTACGCTGCGGGTGTTGCTTTCAACTGATTGTACGAGATAAGCTACGCCTTCATCCAGCAGGATGTTGGCCAGATCAGCATTTTTCTGGTAAGCCTGTGTAAATATTTCCAGCAGGGAAGAACGGATGATGCAACCACCTCTCCATACTTTCACCACTTCCGGTAACGGGATTTCCATTTTCAGGTCAGAGGAGGCTTCTCTCAGCATAGCCAGTCCCTGTGCATAGCTCAGGATGGTGGCAAAGTAGAGGGCATCGTGTACCTGTTTAATCCACATTTCCGTGTCGGCATGAATAGTATTTTCCGGTGCTTTATAGATCGCTTCTGCTTCCAGGCGCTGCTCTTTGTAACCGGAAAGGGTGCGCATAGCTACCGCGGTATCAATCACGGGAACGGCTACCGGCAATTCCATCGCATCCTGTGAAGTCCATTTACCGGTTCCTTTGGAACCTGCTTTATCGGAGATCACGTCTACCAGGCGTTTGTCTGATTTATCGTCGTTCTGGAGGAAGATATCTGCGGTAATTTCCACCAGGAACGATTGTAATGCGCCCTGGTTCCAGCTTTTGAATACTTCGTGCAGTTGATCATTGTTGAGGCCAGCCCCCTTTTGCAACAGGGTATAGCTTTCACTGATCAGTTGCATAATGGCATACTCAATGCCGTTATGCACCATTTTCACATAATGGCCGGCGCCTTCTTTACCCAGGTAAGCTACACAAGGCGTACCTTTTACTTTGGCGGAAATCGCTTCCAGCATGGGTTGTACCTTTGCATAGGCATCGAGGTCGCCACCGGGCATAATGCTCGGACCGGTACGCGCGCCCTGCTCACCACCGGAAACGCCGATACCCATAAAATGGATACCTTTTTCACGGAGTTGTTTCACACGGCGTAAAGTGTCCGTATAGTGGGAGTTACCACCATCTATTACTACGTCGCCCTGCTCCAGCAGCGGCAACAGGGAAGCTATCACGTCATCTACCGGCTGACCGGCGGGTACCAGCATCATTAATTTGCGGGGACGTTCCAGCAACTGTACCATAGTGGCCAGCTCTGCAACACCTTTAACGGTAGTACCGGGGGTAGCGGCTGCTTCCAGTGCGCTGTTCTTGGCAGCGTCTTTATCAAAGCCGATAACGGAAAAGCCATGATCCGCCATATTCAGTAACAGGTTTCTGCCCATTACGCCGAGGCCGATCATTCCAAAGTCATATAAGCTGTTTGCCATATATAGAGAAGTTACTTAAGGAGGTGTAAAAGTAGGGAAGAATTACGAAATACAAATTACGAATTACGGAGTTATATGGAGATAGCAGCTGATGTTGTTCACCGTCACTATTTCCACATAACTCCGTAGTTGTATTTATGAATAATTTTTATGCCGAGTTTCTGCCGGCATTGATAATACCAAAAGAGCAACGCATGATGAGCTTTTCGTAGGTTTCCCTGCCATGCCCGTTGTCGGGATGTGAATCCAGCTCCCGGATACGCGTAAGCGCATATTGCTGGGTGGTAAGCAAAGGCAGCACAATTCTTTCCCTCATCTGGATAGACAGCAGGTCAATCGGGCTGCCGGCCATCAGTTCCGGCTCATTGGTCAGCAACAGCAGGTATTTCTTTGTCAGCTCAAATTCATTATAGATCATCTGCCATACTTCGCCGTATTGCGGATGTTTAGCCAGATAAGCCGTGAGCGGGAAATAGCTCTTCTTCATCGCCATTACACAGTTATCGAGCAATGTCCTGAAAAACAGAGAGTGCACGTATAACGCCTGTACTTCTTCCCATTTACCTTGTTTTTCCAGCTGTTCCAGCGCACTGCCCACGCCATAATAGCCCGGTACATTCTGTTTCAGCTGGCTCCACGCACCTACATAAGGCACTGCTCTCAGATCGTTGAGATTGAGTTTGGCGGAAGCATTACGTTTGCTGGGACGGCTGCCGATATTAGCCTCCGCATAGTAACGCAGCGGGCTGGCATGATCGAGGTAAGCCAGGAAATGAGGATGTGTTTTTAATTTATTGTAAGATTTATACCCTTCATCCGCAAGTGATTGCAGCAAATCTTCTTCCGATTTGCTCAGTGTTACTTCACGGGAAGAGAACAGTTCATTGCTGATCCCCGCGTGTATCAGTTGTTCCATATTGAACTGTGCGGCATCCACGGTACCAAAGTTGGAGCTGATGGTTTGCCCCTGTATGGTTTGCTGTATTTCTTTATTGGCAATATTCCTGCCCATAGAAGCATAGAACTGGTGCGTTTTTCCGCCGCCACGGGCCGGGGGACCTCCCCTGCCGTCAAAGAACACCACGTTGATTCCATATTCTTTGGAGATAGTAGTGAGTTCTTCTTTTGCTTTATAGATGCTCCAGTTGGCCATGAGATAGCCACCGTCTTTGGTGCCATCCGAGAAGCCGAGCATAATGGTTTGTTTGCACTGGCGGCGACGCAGGTGCTCGCGGTAGTCAGCGTTTTCGTACAGCTCTTTCATCACCTGTCCTGCATGACGCAGGTCATCAATGGTTTCAAACAGCGGTACAATATCTACCGTCATCTCTTCTTTTTTCCAGCCGCTCAGGAGGAACAAACCGTATACTTCCATTACATTGAGTACACTGGTACTATGACTGATAATATAACGGTTGCAGCCTTCTTCCCCATTGGCAGCCTGTATTTCCTTAATGGAAGCAATGGTTTGAAGGGTATCCTGGTGCAGCGGGTTTTCCAATGCCATTGGATCTGCGGCTTCTTTTATATTCAGTAATGCACTGATCTTTTCTTTATCTCCCAGGGAAGTATAATTATCCGGCAGCGCGGTTGTTTTAGCGGCTACCGCTTCCAGTACGGCTTCATGAACTGAGCTGTCCTGGCGGATATCCAGGGAAGCAAAGAACAATCCGAATATTTCCACTTTGCTGATCAGGTTATCTACGAGATGAACAAATAACCCGTTCAGATCGGCGATAATAGTATTTCGTATATCCGACAACGTGTCCAGTATTTCCTGGCGGCTGATATCCGCTTTGTGCCCGGGAATAAAGAGGTTGCGGGATAACTTTGATTCCAGTGCAGCTACTACGTTTTCCACGCCTTTAAAAGTAAGGCGGCGGCGCAGGTTGCGTACTTCCCGGAAGTAGCATTTCATAATAGATGCCCGCAGGGCGGCAGCTACTTCCACAGTGGTGGGCGCTTTCACAAACGGGTTCCCGTCACGGTCACCACCGGGCCAGAAGCCCATACGGATCACGGAGTTCTCGCTGCTGATGGCGCCTGGAAACTGCGCCCGGATGGACGACAGGATGCGGCCGGCCGACTGGTAAAATATATTTTCAAGAAACCACACCAGGCTGATGGCTTCATCATACGGGGTGGGTTTTTCTTTTTTGAAGAACGGTGTTTTCCCCAGCTGTTGCAGGTACATATTTACCTGGCTGGTATTTTCGTCGATGAGGGCTTTAGACAGATCGTTGATAATACCCAGTACCTCGCTGGGGTAAAATTGTGTAGGATGCGCGGTCAGCACCAGTCTCACGGAAAAATCCTTCAGTTTATCCTTTAGTTTATCCTGGGCTTGTTCCTGGATCACTTCAGACTGCAGGTGGCGCAAAGTACCGGCGCCCTGCAGGTCGCGGATATTCCGGAACGCTGCATCTTCCAGTGCATCAAACAGTACTACCTGTCTTTCAGCGTATTGCACAAAGCGGAACAACAGGTCTGTTCGTTGCTTTTCATCCGTATAGGTGGTATACTGGGAAAAAAAGGAGTCCATAATTTCCTGGGGGCTGTTGCCTTTGGCATATCCTTCTTCACAGTGAAGCAGGAACAGGGACAGGAAGATCCCTGTCTTTTCCACCCGGTGGAAAGGCAAAGAGGTGAAGAGGCTATTATACAGCTGAAACTTGGTCCCAACAAGGTTTTTGAACTGTTGCAGCGAATTATTTACCGGCGCTTCCATACTAATTATCCGTTTATAGTGCTAAAGAAGAAGACTAAGCGGCTGTTAAATTAATAATTATTATGTTAATTTCTTAGATTTTTGATTTTTGTTTTACAGAAAGTGATAATGTTTGAATATTATCTAATAAGAAGCAGAGGGATTAAAAAGCAATCCCGGCCGCTATATGCGGGCCGGGACTGGTATCAGGAATCAGAATGCGCAGGTTAAATGGATGTAAGCCGGATAAACAGGAATTAAGAATTAAAGAGATAATAATATAGGAAGTCACTCCGTCAAACGATGACAGAACTTTTCCGGGTTATTAATAAAAGTGTTTATTGAAATGAAAGAAACGTGAAACTACCTGGATACTTAGTTGCCGCTTAATTTGAAGTTGACCGGCAGGTTAAAATATACCGCCACATATTGTCCGTTCTGTCTACCAGGCTTCCACTTCGGCATTTTGCTGATTACGCGGATCGCTTCTTCTTCAAGCCCACCGCCTTTAGCTGCGCCTGTTGTTTTTACCTGTGAAATAGTGCCATCACGGTTTACCACAAACTGGATATATACGATTCCCTGTATTTCATTTTCCTGGGCGAGGTGTGGATACCGGATATTATTACCGAGATATTTTGCTAATGCACGTTCACCACCTGGGAATTCGGGCATGATTTCCACGGTAATAAGCGGGCCGTCGGCATCGGCAGCTTTGTTTGCTACTGTTATTACGCCGGAATTGCCGTTACCACTGGCGTTCAGATCAATGTCCATACCTCCTTCCACTCCTTCTGAGGTAGTAAAGCCTACTACTTTGGTTCCAATATCGGCATTCTTCGGAGGCATTTCATCCGGTGGAACATCCGAATCAACAATCACCGGTGTAGTTACCCTGACAGAAGCAGCCATTGGCGGCGGCGCTGAAGTTACTGGCGGAGGAGGAATGGTAACAGGAGGTTCCGGTGGGATCTCCAATGCCTGTAATTCAATTTTTTTCTCTGCCAATACAGGCCGGTGTACATTTTCTGCGGCCATCAATGTGTTGTTCAACACGTAGCCGCCGATCATTACCAGCATAATAGAAGCGGTGCCCATTACTGCGTTGCGAACACGCCGGTCGTAGCGACTGCGTAATTCATAGGCCCCATAATCTTTGTTCCTTCCATAGAAGAGAATGTCGAGGAAATCATTCCCCGGGATTTTAGCTGAGTCCATGGTAATATGTTTTTTAATTAGATGAGATAGTAAAATATTTTCCATAAGGTTTTTGAAAATATATTTTCAGGGAGATGGATAACGGGGCGGGGTATATGAAACCGGGGTAATGGAACAGGCTATAATATATATAATGGAGATAGTATTAAAAATAGAAGTCCCGACACGTGTCGGGACTTGCTGGCACTGGGGACCTTACCTGAAAACAAGTGGTTCCTTCATTTTAATTAGGCTTTCCGAAAAAAGTATAGGCGTATACGTTACTTCGTATGTTGCCCGACCGCTTCCGGATAATATCTTAATAACAGTTGGTTTGGAAGCAGTCTTTAATGATCCGATGATGGCTTCAGTCCGTGGGGCAATTGCCGACAAAACCCACCAGTATTGTTTGAGACAACGCCCCTTTTGAACTGAAGTTGATCGTTTAATTTCAATGGATAGTAACCCAATTCTATTCCGTTACCAATACACTCGTAATACGTGTATCCGTATACGTTATATTATCTTACACAGCTGTTATTACCGGTCTGCCGGGTAAAGGCATCAAGGCTGAACAGTTGATGATTGCTTTCATGTTAAATAAAATGAGAGAGACCGGTTTAAGATTTCAGTTGATAAATGCCAGGAGGATGCGGGGAGGTACGTTGCTGATAAATTTACCACCAATAAATTTGCAGCACACCTTTCCCGCAAGCCTGACCAGGCATTCTATTTACAGCTTACAGAACGCAAGATTTTCTTTTCAACAGCGGCTGCAATAACAGCCCGCCATTTGAATGTAACGGGGACAGGTGATATTTACCACGATATTTTGCGTGTGGTAACGCATTCCACTAGTTAGCGTGTGCCTTTTCATAGTGTATTTTTTATTTACACATTTTCAATAATGATGGCAGCAACACCTTGCTGGTGGTCAAAGGATGCCGGAAGCGTTTGCCTGATGCTTCCCTGTGGTGGTAGATCTTATTAGTCTACTGATTTGGTAGACAAATATACATCGAGTTTTATTAATTCCAAATAATTGCACAATTTTTTTTGTGATTTTTTGTTTTATCCCGGAGGGGGAGTCAGCGCCCGCGTACGACAAAAGCGTATTTTTGCGGCATGAAAGAGCATGTGAAAAACATTTTACTCATTATAGCAGGTGCCTTCATCTTTGCAGCAGGCATCAACTACCTGGCCATCCCCAACAAATTATCTGAGGGAGGCGTAATCGGTATCACCATTGTAACCTACTACTATTGGGGATGGTCACCGGGTGTAACCAACTTCATCATCAATGCTATCCTCATTGTAACGGGATACCGGCTCCTGGATAAAAGAAGTATGGTATATACCATCCTCGGCATCCTGTTCTGTTCCCTGTTCCTGTATCTCACAGAAAACAAACTCGCCCCGGTTACCACCAATCCTTTGCTGGCCGCTATTTTTGCGGGGCTGCTGGTAGGTATTGGTATTGGCCTGGTATTCCTGTCCGGCGGCACCACCGGCGGGTCGGCTATTGTAGCCCGGCTATTTAACAAGTATTTCGGATGGACACTGGGCAACGCCATGCTCATTTTCGACATTGTTGTGATCATGGCTTCTTCCTTTATTATAGGCATAGAAAAAACCATGTACACTTTTATTGCCGTATACATTGGCGCCAGAACGGTGGATTATATCGTGGATGGTCTTAACACCAAACGCGCCATCACCATTATTTCCGCACGCACGGAAGCCATTGCGGCAAAAATCACCGGCGAAATGAAACGCGGCGCCACCGTATTGCACGGGCATGGCGCCTATACCGGCGCGCCCAAAGAAGTGTTGTATGTAGTGATCGGCAAACAGGAGCTGATGCGACTTAAATCACTGGTGCAGGAAACCGACCCGGAGGCCTTTGTGGTAATACACGAAGTACATGAAGTACTGGGAAGAGGATTTTCAAAATAGTATTAGCTGCCGGCTTCCTGTACCAGGAAAGCCGGCAACCATCATTACTTACCGGTTAACCCGCGGATCACCTTCACTTCTTCTTCACTATAAGGCGTTCCATCCGGCCGGAAAATATCATGAAACCAGGTAGGAGGCTCGCTGCCATCCGGCATAGGCGTGCTCCAGGCATATTTGGTATTGGTTTTACCCGCTACCAGCCCCCAGTTAATGGCGCCGATATTTTCCTTTTTCAGCAACGGCATTATATTATCAAAACGGCTGCTGCGCGTACGGGCCATATATTCCGTACAAATAAGCGGCCTTCCCAACGGACGCAGGGTATCAATATCCCGCTGATGCTCTTCCGGCGGGGAATAGTTGTGATAGGTAATTACATCGGAATGTGTTTCCTGGAATTTGGAGAGCTCCTTCAGCTTCCAGTCCCATATCCCGGCGGATAATGGCTGTGAAGGATTTACCTCCCGGCCCCAGGCAAATACTTTTTCCAGCAGGGGCAAACTTTTGTTACCATGACCGGAATTACCGGGTTCATTATACAAGTCCCATAACAGGATTCGCTTGTCGTCGGCAAAGGAAGTCATAACATCTTTCACATATCTCTCCAATGTATCCACAAGCGCAGGACGCTGGTGGATAGCCAATCCCGGGTCCTGCACCCAGCCGGAATTGTGGATGCCCGGTCTTGGCGCCCGCTGCGGGCCGGCCTGGTAAGTACTGTCCCAGCAATCATCAAAAAACACAAATAAAGTGGAGATGTGGTGCCTGTCTGCAATATCCAGGTAGGTACTGATCCGCTGCTTAAACCCCGCGGAGTCAACCACCCAGGGCACATGATGCAAATACACCCGCATGGTGTTCAGCCCGATCCCTTCTGCATAACCCAGTTCCCGGTTAATTGTAGCGGTATCAAAAGTAGCGGCCTGCCACATTTCCAGCTGGTTGATAGCGGTGCTGGGAATGAAATCGCTTCCCCTGATCCAGTCTTTACCCGCATACCAGGCATTGGCCCTTTCCTTTGACCACAGCCCCTTTTCGGGTTGCTTACAGCTCATCTGAACCAGCACGGCCACGCACAACGCAATAAATCTGTAATTCATAACGTAACTTTTTTAGTGGAGTCTCCAAAATAGTGATTATACGTGTCTCACGTTAGCCGATATGTCTCAATTTGTTTTTCCGGAAAGAATTCATATTTGGATTTTGACATTTAGATGTATATATTGTAGGCAGCTCAACGCTCTTTTCTATCCTTACCATCTTATCAACCAATACAATTAAAGGGAAATGACACAAAGCTCTCAACGCTTTTTACCGCTGGACGTATTCCGCGGACTGACTGTTTGTTTCATGATTATAGTGAACACAGGCGGCACTGGTGGAACTTACTGGCCACTTGACCATGCTGCCTGGCATGGCTGGACACCCACCGATATGGTATTTCCCTCTTTTCTTTTTGCTGTGGGCAACGCCATGAGCTTCAGCATGAGGAAATACGAACAACTGGGAAATTCAGCGGTGCTGGGAAAGATTTTCAAACGCACCCTGATCATTTTCCTGCTGGGGTACCTGATGTACTGGTTCCCGTTTGTAGAACATACCGATACCGGACTTCAATTCAAACCATTTAGTCATACCCGCATACTGGGTGTGCTGCAACGTATTGCATTGTGCTACTGTATTGCTTCTCTCCTGATTCACTACTGCTCTAAGAAAGTGGTATGGATTGTCAGTGCCGTATTCCTCCTGGGTTACTGGGGCGTTATGTGGTATTTTGGTACTCCCGGCGAACAGTACAGCATGGGCGGCAATGCCGGCATCCTGCTCGATAAACTTATTTTGGGAGATAACCACATGTACCATGGCGAAGGCATTGCCTTTGATCCGGAAGGTATTCTCAGCACCATTCCTGCTGTAGTAAACGTGGTGGCAGGGTATTACACCGGCCTGTTTGTTCAGCAACAGGGCAGAACAAAACCCGGCTTACTCCGTATGGTTGGCGCCGGGGTATTATTCCTGCTGCTGGCATATGCATGGAACACGGTATTCCCTATCAATAAAAAATTGTGGACCAGCTCCTATGTATTGCTCACCATCGGGATAGACCTGCTGCTGTTATCACTCCTGATTTTTGTGATAGATATCCTCGGCGTTACCAAAGGCACCGGCTTCTTTACGGTGTTCGGTAAAAACCCGTTGTTCCTCTACCTGCTGTCGGAAGTACTGGCCATCCTGTTCTATTTCTTTATGGTCAATGGCGTGTCGCTCTATAAATGGATCAACGACACCATCTTCCAGCCACTGTCGCCGGGCAAGTTTGGATCGCTGCTGTTTTCACTGGCCTTCATGCTCACCTGCTGGGTGGTAGGATTTATTCTCGACAGGAAAAAGATCTACGTCCGCGTATAACGTTATCTTACTAAATATAAAAGCAAAGGGGAGGCTCAATGGCCTTCCCTTTGCTTTTATATGCATCAAACATTTTTCGCTAAATTGTACATAAAACTATCACGGATGGATCTCTCACTCAAAGGAAGAACAGCGCTGGTGTGCGGCAGCTCACAGGGAATAGGACTGGCCACTGCAACGGAACTGGCATTGTTAGGCGCTACGTGTATTCTATTTGCAAGAAATGAAGACAGCTTAAAATCGGTGCTGCCCACACTCAGTACTTCCAACGGGCAACAACACAGTTATGCCATCGCCGATTTTTCAGATGTAGCGCAGGTTACAGCAGCAGCGGAAAAGATAGCTGCTCGCGGCCCCGTGCATATACTCATTAACAACACCGGCGGACCGGCAGGCGGACCCATTTTAGAAGCCACCGCAACAGCATTTACCGCGGCCTTTTCACAACACCTGCTGTGTAACCAGGCATTGGCGCAGATATTTGTGCCGGGTATGATCAGTGCCGGTTTTGGCCGTATCATCAATATCATTTCCACTTCTGTAAAAGCACCGATAAAAAATCTCGGCGTATCCAATACTACCCGCTGGGCAGTGGCTGCCTGGTCTAAAACGCTTGCCACAGAACTGGCGCCGCATGGCATTACGGTGAACAATGTATTGCCCGGTTCTACTTCTACCGCACGACTGGAAGGATTATTTAAGAGCAGCGCTGCCGCCCGTAACGTATCTCCGGAAGTAATAGAAGCAGAATGGCTGAAAGAAATTCCGATGCAGCGTTTTGGAGAAGCCCGTGAAATAGCTGCGCTGGCAGCCTTCCTGGCATCGCCCGCTGCGGCTTATATTACAGGCACCAGCACCGCGGTAGACGGCGGTAAAACACCGGTGATGTAACTAATCAGCAGGGAATAAAATTCACAACGCGCACCAGGCTGCCGTTTTCAAAATATAACTGTACGCTGCTTTCGCTGTCTTTATTATAAGAATCACGGAGGATGATCATATCTTTCTTACCCTCATTTTCTGCCTGCAATACGGCATTGGGATACAACCGTTTTACGTCTTCCCAGGTGGTACGGCGGCTAAGGGTGATTTTACCGGAGGTCAGCGAATTACTGTCTGTAAAAATAAATTCTTCACAGGCCAGTGAATCTTTACAGTGTTCGAAAGTAGATCCATCTTTATAGAAAAAATCAAAATCCTCGTCAAACTGCGATCCGCAAATATCCTCGCCATTGGCAGATATAATGCTGTCGGCCACTCCTATGGCAGCTTCCAGCCGCTGCCTGCTGGTAAATAACGGCACTTTGTTGTTGATAAGCGCTTTGCCAAAGGGAAAAACTTCTATCTGCTCCCAGGCAATATTCCGCTGTATTTCCTGCAGGGAGTCGTCGTCTTCCGTAAGCGGCCGGATAGTTTCCGAGGGCGCCGCTACTGCGATGTTATCCGTTTCTTCTGTTCTGCTTTGCTGACAAGCTGTTAACGACAGCAACATGACGATACTGAACACGCGCTTTCTGTTTTCGTTCAGCCGATACCGTATATTCCGCATGATCCCGATAAAATTTAAACTTAATTCCAGAACACATAATTAAAATAAATTATATTAAGAAGCAAGTTATTTTTATTGCAATCGTTTGCATAAATGACGAATGCAGACTATATTGTACACACAAAGTTCCACATATGAAAAAGCAAACCCTTCTCTTATTCCTGGGCATCAGCCTGCCATTGGCCGGGCTGGCGCAGGATAATTCCGCTGACGCAGCGGTGGTAAAAAAAGTAGCAGACTATGCTGTTGCCCATGCCGCCTTCCGGTTTACAGGAGATAACAACCAAACCTGGAACACCAGCAAGGAAATACCAGCCGGCGTAACAGCCAGGATATCCGACCACCTGAGCGAATGGCATTATCCAAATGGGGTATTGAACATCGCCATGACGGACCTCGGCAATTACCTGAAAGACGAAAAATACACTGCCTTTGCGCAGCAACATGTTGCCTTTGCCTTCGACAACTACGCCTACTTTGAAGCCCTCAGCAAGAAAGGAGTGAAGTACAAAGGCTTTCCGTTCAATCAGCTAATCAATACCCGCGTACTGGACGATTGCGGCGCTATGGGGGCCAGCCTGTTAGACGTCTACCAAAAAGTAAAAAGAAGCGATTACAGGGCCTATATCGATAAAGCAGCCAATCATATCAGCAAGGTACAGGAAAGACTGGCAGATGGCACCTTATGCCGTCCAACGCCTTATAAATGGACCCTTTGGGGAGATGATCTGTACATGAGTGTTCCCTTCCTCGCGCGTATGGGTAAGCTCACCGGCAACAACGCTTATTTTGATGATGCCGTAGCCCAGGTAAAACATTTTTCGCACTACCTCTGGGATGAACGGAATGAATTGTATGTGCACTATTATTACGAAGACCTGAAAAGACAGGGCGTTGCCCACTGGGGCCGCGCCAACGGCTGGATCATGCTGGCAAAAGTACAGCTGCTCAACGACCTGCCCGCCAATCATCCCGGCAGGAATGAGGTGATTGCAGATGTTACCCGGCAAATCCTGGGCATCGCAAAATGCCAGTCGGCCAGCGGCCTGTTTCACCAGGTACTGGACCGTACCGATTCCTATACGGAAACTTCCTGCACCGCAATGTTTGTTTATTCCATTGCACGCGGCGTAAATGAGGGATGGCTCGATAAACGCTATATCTCCATAGCAGAAAGGGGTTGGGAAGGATTGGTAAAGGAGAAAATTCAGGAAGATGGACAACTGAAAGATGTTTGCATCGGCACAAACACTTCAGCGGATCTGTCTTTTTACTATAACCGTCCTACAGAACTGAACGATTTTCACGGTATCGGACCGGTGATAGAAGCAGGCATTGAGATTATGCGCTACCACGCGAATAATAAAAAATAAAAAAAGAGGGATTTGCAGCAAATCATTTTCTGCAAATCCCTCTTTTATAATAACGGTTGTTAGTACATATCAAACCAAACCTTTGTCGTCAGCAGATCCGCACCCTGGCGGGCCACCGCTGCTTTGTAGTTGGCGCCGTTCAACGCCTGCTCGCTGGAAGGATACGTTAAACGCAGCGGCATTTTACCCTGCAGCGCACCGGTGTAAGCTGGCTTCAACTGCGGATAATCCAGTCTCCTCCATTCTGCAAAAGCCTCCAGACCTTCACTGAATAACGCCAGCCACTTCTGCTCTCCTATTGATTTCTTATAATTATTGGCGTCGTATGCTACTGCAGGTTGCGCGAGGTAAGTGTCTACCTGCGTACCGGTAATGCCATATTGCTTGAAAGATGCACGGATAGCCTGTGCATACAAATCGGCTGCATTGCCGCTGATCAGGTTACGCTGCGCCGCTTCCGCCAGGATAAACAATTGTTCTGCGTACGTAAATACAAAAGCAGGCGCCTGGGTAGCGGTGAAGGCAGCCCCCACATCGGAAGTTTTGCTGAAGCCCAACCGTGAGGCGGAGTCGGCAGACAATCCATTGGTAACGCCGATATATGCATTGGTATCGGCCGGCAGTGCTGCGTATATGCTTAACCGTGGGTCGTTCAGCGCTTTCAGTTTATCCACTACCGTTTTACTGATGCGGTAGTCGTTCCGTGTTTCCCTGTTTCTGCCAACCGGGTTCTGATTGGGAGAAGTGAGATAGTTCAGTTTCACTTCCCGATCGCTGGCAGTGAGGAAAAAGTTGCCTTCTGCAGCCAGTTCTGCGAACACTGCTTTAGCGGTAGCCGGGTCACGATCGGCCAGCCGTAATGCAATGCGTGAGCGCAGGCCGTTAGCGAATTTCTTCCAGCCATTCATATTTCCGGCCAGTAAAGAGTCGCCGAGAATAGGATTGTCTGACGGCGAAATAGTGTTCGCGGCATTCTTCAGTTCAGCCAGCAATCCTCTGTATACCACCCGCTGACTGTCGTACACCGGTGTAAGATACTTATCAATATTGCCCGCCTGTGTGTAAGGAATATCTCCGTACAAATCGGTGAGCACCTGGAAAATCCACGAACGCATGATAATGCCTACAGCTTTATAATTGGGGTTATGCAGTGTATCGCCCAGCTCCGCGAGCTTGGTGAAATCAGCAATCCCCTGCGCATAGAAATTATTCCACACCGTTTGGATGTTGGTAGTGGCCGGAATATAACGGTCCGGATCCGGATACTGGATTTTAGCCCAATACTGGATATACAACAGGGATGTTTCCATCGTGGCATCGCTGCCCCAGTAAGTATCCACGTTGGCTTTAATACCATTGCTCAGCAGGTAATCCGGCTGTACGGCAGTGGGTTCGTTCGGATTTATATTGGTGCGCTCCAGGTCTTTCTGGCAACCGGCCAGCCATACTGTAGCGAATATTAAAGAGAAAGGTATCAACAACTTTTTCATAATCAATCAATCATTAAAATGAAACATTCAGGTTAAAGCCAAAGCTGCGGGTGGTGGGTATCTGCAGCGTTTCCAGTCCCTGTCCATTACCGGTATTAAAGGCTGTTTCAGGATCTATGTTTGGTGTATTCTTGTGCAGGTATCCGAGGTTTCTTCCTACCAGCGCTACATTCACCGCCTGTAATCCCCATTTCTTCACCAGGGAAACCGGTAAAGTATAACCTACTTTTATTTCACGCAGTTTAACAAAGGAGGCGTCATACACCGCACTTTCGTTCAGGTTGCTGGTGTATACGGCTTTATAATAGTTTTGTGCAGAAAGAATAGCGGTGTTCTTCTTGCCATCTGCCGTGTAGCCGTCAAAGATGATCCCGTCGTGCTTTACCGTGGCGCCGCCTGGTGCGGTGGCGTTATGATCCGGCAGCTGCACATTTTTTGTGCCATCGTTATAGTAAGGCAACCCGCCATTTTCCTGGTCACGACCCGGCATAGTAGCCGCCAGCACGCCGGTACTCATACCGGTGGCATTGGTACCCGACCAGATGGACCCACCCTGTTTGGTATCTATCAGGAAGCTCAGGTTAAAACCTTTAAAGGAAAAATTATTGTTGATGCTACCAGTCCATTTTGGTGTGTAGTAGCCTAATATTTTTTTACTTGGATCTACTGATGGCGTACCATCTGCATTTACCAGTATCCTGTTCTCGCTGTCTCTTTTATAAGCAGTGCCATAAAGAGCGCCATAGCGCTGGCCTTTGCTGGCAAGTACCTGCATATTACCGGAGCTGCCGAGTACATAGTTTGTGAGATATCCATCTGCATCCAGTTCTATTACTTTACTCACATTACGTGCATAATTGATGTTCGCATCCCAGCGGAACCCGGAGCGTGTAGTGATAGGCGTTAGTCCCAGCATTACTTCCACACCATGATTACTGAGTTCACCTGTGTTGAGTAATTTCTTCAGATAACCGGTAGTGGAGCTTACATCCGCCAGCAGGATCTGGTTGCGGCTGCGGGAGTTGTAGTAAGTAACATCCAGTCGCACGCGGTTATCAATAAACCCGGCTTCCACACCTACTTCTGTGGAAGTGGTAATTTCCGGTTTCAGGTCTTTGTTCAGGTACTTATCCGATACAGTGAGTAACGGCAGCGAGCCAAACGGCTGGTTGAAAGGATAGGTATTGATTTCCTGGTAAGGATCTGTATCCTTTCCCACCTGTGCCCATCCGCCGCGCAACTTCAGCAGGGAGAGTACATCGCCCTGGATATGCAGCGCTTCAGACAATACCAGGCTGGCATTTACCGAAGGATAAAAATAGGAGTTGCTGCCCCGTGGGAGTGTGGAGGACCAGTCGTTACGCGCGGTTAAATTCACAAACGCGTAATTGCGGAAACCTACCTGTGCTGCCGCAAAGCCGCTGTATACTTTTTGCCTGGTGAGTAAACTGGTAGAGATGAGCGGATCGCGGGAGTTGTTCAGCGTGTATACTCCTTTCACAGCCAGGCGTGGCGCCTGCTGGTAGTTTTGTTCCAGCTGATTGGAGCGGAGGTTGGCGCCGGCCAGTACATCGATATCAAAATCGCTGTTCAGCTTTTTCTTTGCGTTCAATGTAAATTCACCATTGGTTTCGCTAACCGCGTAGGCATCTTCCGTGTAAGAACCGAATGGCGTACCATTGGTGTAGTAAGCAATTTTATACTTGCGTCTGTCCTGGTAGTAATCGGTACCGATGCGGAAGCTGGCGGTGAGCCAGTCCTGGATCTGGTACGACAACCGGGCATTACCGAGGAACCTGTTGCGCAGCATACCTACTGTGTTCTCATTCTGGATCCAGTAAGGGTTGCTATAGTAACTATGGTTCCAGTTGTAATCGGTACCATCTGCATTCTTATAGTTTTTCAGTTTGCTCACATCTACCTGGCGGCCAAACCAGATGAACTGGAGGGTAACGCTGTTACCACGGCGGCCGTCCACACCGGGCAGATTATCTGCAGCGCTGCGCACATAATTGGCGTAGGTGCTGAGAGTAAGTTTTGGTGTAATACGGAAAGTATTACTGGCGGTGAAAGTGTTGCGGGTGATACCAGTGTTTGGTAAAATACCGCCTTGTTTGGTGTTGTTATAAGAGAAACGGTAATCCAGTTTTTCGTTGGTACCGCCTACCGATAAGCCGTTATTGAGTGTATAGCCGGTTACGTAGAAATCCCTTACGTTATCAGGATGCGCTACAAACGGTACTGCTTCACCGTTGGAGAAGAACTGCGGGATGAGGCGGCCATCCATTTTCGGACCCCAGCTTTCATCTACACCGTCGTTGATACCGCCGCCTTTACCGTCTTTATAGGAGAATTGTCCGCCGGTACCCTGACCGTAGGAGTTCTGAAAGTCGGGCAGGATCAGGAGTTTTTCAAAGGTGGCACCAGAATTTACGGTAACGCCCATGCCGCCTTTGGTATCTTTTCCTGTTTTTGTTTTAATCACAATTACACCGGAGGAAGCGCGTGATCCGTACAAAGCCGCGGCATTCGGGCCTTTCAGCACGCTGATGGAGGCGATGTCGTCCGGGTTGATATCGGAAATGGCGTTGGCAAAATCGCGGCCGGTACCAATACCAAGCTGGCTGTTGTCTATCGGTACCCCATCCAGTACAAACAGTGGTTGGTTATAACCGGCGATGGAGGTTTCACCACGGATCACAATACGGGAAGAACCGAGATTGCCCTGGCTGTTTGTAACCTGCACCCCTGCTATCTTTCCGGACAATGCGTTTACCAGGTTGGTTTCCTTTGCTTCAGCAATATCTTTTGATTTTAATTCCTGTACCGCATATCCGAGTGATTTTTTTTCGCGGGAAATGCCCAGTGCAGTAACCACTACTTCTTCCAGTTTCCGGTTACTGTTTTCCAGGGAGATGTTGATCACTTTATTGTTTCCAACTACGGCAAACGTTGTTTCAAAGCCTAGTGAAGAAAATTGCAGCGTATCATTTACCTGGGCGCTGATCGAATATTTTCCATCCGGATCGGATTGTGTACCGCGTCCGGTTCCTTTTACCTGAATAATTGCGCCGGGTATGCGTTGTGCGTCTGAGCGGGATGTTACTACCCCGTTTACCCTGATTTCCTGGGCAATGCTCTGCTGCAGCCACAGTAAGCCGGGCAGCAGGCATAACAGCCTTTTTACGTAATTCATGCTTTGTACTTGATTTATAAGTTGACTCAGATCTTTGCGGAGATGGTTACACCGTTCAGATTTTGGCATTTATTTTTTGGTGTATAATCAGTGGTGATATCGCGGCAAAAGTAAGGCACAATTATTAATCTACAAAATTTATAGACTATATAGATTGTAAAAACAGCTTTGTATTGTTGCTAAATATTTAGCTGAAAAGGGCCGTCCGGAGGTGATTTGCAGGCAATGATGTAAAGTTTAAACGGTATTATGAGTACGTGTATGTAAAGCTAAAACGGCATCATTAGTACCTGCCTTGCCTGGTGCCTGGGTGTACGCCATTATAGGATAAGCCGTAGATAAGCCGTATATAACCCGTATCTAAGCCGTAGATAACCCGTACCTATAGAGATACGGCTTATCACTGTCTTTTCTATAGGTGCAATGTGAATAATCCAGGTTTATGGGTATGACAGGGGTAACGCATAAGAGGGATAAGCCCCGTTGCCGGGTAGCATTTTAATCCTGTTACCGGTTCAAATAACAGATTTTACATATCAATGCACAACTCTATGCGATCATGTTGCGGCGGCAGGCGACAGCAATCTTATGCGGCCTTGAGTGAGGGCAGCAGGTGAGACGAGGGGTACAACGACTTCAGGAAATTTACCGGGCTTTCCCGGTAAATTCCATCTTATTAAAATTAAAAGATCATTCTATTTCGCTTCCAGCAGTTTTTTGAGGGCTGCTTTACAGTCTTCAATATTCTGCCAGATCATTCTGTCTTCGCAGATGGTGCCTTTGTATTTGATGGTCACCTTTGTTTTGCGTAACACTACCTGGTAGTATTCCGGGGCGTCGGGAGAATTTTCCCAGGTAACCTTACCATTTTCTTCGATACCACCAGCGAGTTTATCTTCTATGATGTCGTTTACTTTTTTATGCATATTATCTGCAAAATCGTAGCTGACATCTGTTTTTACCAGGCAGGAAGAATCTTTTACGGGATGATCTGTTTGGGCGGCAGCCTGTTCACGTGGCCAGCATAGCAATGCGGCACTGGCTGCTACCAGCAGTAACGGGAATTTAAATGAACGTTTCATAACAAGAAAGATTAGTATAACATGGAGAATAGGTATAATAACAAGTCCGGGAAAATGATCTCTTTGATTGCTGATTTTGGTTTATATCTCTTTTTAACTCATTATTAAAATATGACATTTATCTCACATCACAAAATAATCTTGTGGAGACGTAGGGGTAAAAGTAAAGTTGGGTGTCTTCTTAACAGATCATTGGTATTGCTGCTGCAGATTGAACATTATTTTCCTGCCGGCATCATTAAGACCGGGGAGGCTGTCGTCTGGCATAAAATGGCGTTTAAAGGCCATGATAGCGGCAGACGAGTCTTTCACATCGTATCCGATAATCCGGAGCGATAGTATCGGATCGAATGTTGCAGGTACAACAGTGGTGCTGGTGTCTTTATACCAGAGGCCAAAGCCTTTATCCGCCAGTTGCTGCCAGGGGAACCAGGCACTGGGGTCTACCTTTCTGCCGGGCGCGATATCGCCATGACCGATGAAGTTGGCCGCAGGGATATTGTAGCGGTGCTGCAAGGTATCCAGCAACACCAGCAGGCTACGGATCTGGGCGGAATCGAAGGGTTCCTTGCCGTTATTGTCCAGCTCTATACCGATGGAAGAAGAATTGATATCCGTGAGGTTGCCCCATTTGGCAACGCCTCCATGCCAGGCGCGGAGATAATCGTTCAGCATATGATGAATGGCTCCGTTGCGGCATATCACATAATGAGCGCTTACCTGTGTTCTTTGCAGGGTAAACGTTTTCAATGTTTGTTCACATGAATTCTGAGCGGTATGATGTATGATAACAATACTGGGTTTCCGCATATTGAAGTTCACCGTACCTACCCAGGAGGGAGCTTCTGCGCCACCAGCGCCATTCAGCGCTCCCGGTTGCTGACGCAACACCTTCGCGTAGGATTTAGCTTCCTGCCGGTATACCTTATTGGTACCGGCGTATGGATTACGGGCGCAATAAGAAAGGCCGCCAATCGCTGCCAGCAGGCAGCCGTATCTCGCAAATCGGGCTATGGTCTTCATCTGGAACTGTTAAAGTTTAGACAACACTACCCGATAAAGATACTAAATGAACTGATGCATCGTTTTTTTCACGGATACTGCTATGAAAAGTGTTCTTTAAGATATACATTTACATTTTCAATAATACTTTTCGAAGTATCAAAAACCTGTGCCACATTGTCTGCAATTGCCTACTACTTACTGTTACCACTGATTTACGCGCTATCGCTGCTGCCATTTCGTGTGCTTTACCTGGTTTCTGACGCAGTATATGTGTTGTTGTATTACGTGATGGGCTACCGCAAAAAGGTGGTTCTTCAGAATCTGCGGAATTCTTTTCCTGAAAAGAGTGACGCAGAGATCCAACGCATCTGTAAAGATTTCTATCATTACCTGTGTGATCTTTTCCTGGAAACGTTTAAAACCCTCACCATCAGCAAAACAGCAATGGTGCAGCATTGTAGCTTTACACCGGCTACACTGGAGCTTTTTAACCGGCTTGAAGCAGAGAAAAAGAGCGCAGTACTGGTGATGGGACATAAAGGCAACTGGGAATGGGCCGGAAATACATTCAGTATCCTGTGCCGTCAGCAGTTGTATGTGATCTATCACCCGCTGGCTAACAAACACTTTAACGGTCTTATGTACCGCATGCGCACCCGCTTTGGCACCAAGCTGATTGCCATGCAGGATACCTTCCGCGACATGGTGCAAAACCGTGGCGAAGTAAATGCCACTGCTTTTATCGCTGATCAGGCGCCACAGCCTAAAACAGCGCAATGGCTCAACTTCCTGCACCAGGATACCCCTGTTTTCAAGGGTACTGAAAAAATAGCACAGAAAATGAATTACCCGGTGGTGTATGTAACCGTGCAACGCGAAAAGAGAGGCTACTACACCGTATCGGCAGAATTACTGACCGCCACACCCGCTGAAGAAAAAGACGGCGCCATTACCTCCGCACATACCCGCAAACTGGAAGAGGACATTGTTTCCCAGCCGGCAACGTGGCTTTGGTCGCACAAAAGATGGAAACACAAACGCACTGCCGTTATTTAATCATTTTACGCAACAACAACTTTAGATAGATTATCCTACAACAATATGCTGGAAGGTAAAGAACTGATACTGGCTACCAAGCCATATGCGCGCGAAGAGAGAGCCAAAAGCTGGCTCTATACAATATCAACATTATTACTGTTGATGCTGGCCTTAACAGGTACCCTGGTATTACCTTACCTGGTATTGAAAATAATGTCCAGTATCCTTTCTGGATTGCTGATTGTAAGAATGTTTGTTATTTATCATGATCATCAGCATCATGCTATTCTGCATAAATCATGGTTAGCGGAAGCGATCATGGTTACCTTCGGTATATATGTACTGGCGCCTTCCAGTATCTGGAAGCGTTCGCACGATTACCATCATAAACATAATTCAAAGTTGTTCAGCGCCAGCATCGGCTCCTACCCTATCATTACCCGTAAGAAATTTGAATCCATCACACCGGCGGAGAGGAGAACTTATTTGTTCAGCCGTCACCCGCTAACCATTGCAGCCGGCTACCTGTCGATGTTTATGATTGGTATGTGTGTGCAGTCTTTTGTAAGCAGTCCGCGTAAACACCTGGATTCTTTACTGGCGCTGATCATCCATATCGGTGGCAGCGTAGCGGTAGCTTATTTCCTCGGATGGGAAAGCTGGCTGCTGTTTATCCTGATTCCGTTTACCATTGCGTGCGGACTGGGCGCTTATCTTTTCTATGCGCAGCATAACTTTCCGGGCGTTACGTTTAATGTAAATAAGGAATGGTGCTATGATAAAGCGGCACTGTTATCTTCCAGCTATATGGTGATGAATCCGGTAATGAAATGGTTTACCGGTAATATTGGCTATCATCATATTCATCACCTGAATGCACGTATTCCTTTTTACCGTTTGCCGGAAGTAATGCAAAAGATCCCGGCCATGCAGCGTGTTAAAACTACCAGCCTGGGCTTCCGGGATGTATGCGCCTGTTTCCGGCTGAAGGTATGGGACCCGGAACAGAACCGGATGATCAGCCTGCGTGAAGTACGTACTATCAGGAGGGCCCAGCTGCGGAGGGAGCGCGATCCTGCAATAGTTGCCGGATAATTTTCTTCCTGGTTTCCAGCATCAGCCCGGTGAGTTCTTTTGTTTTCTGTAATACCGGCAAACCGGCTGTGTGCGGCGATCCTGCCCTGAACGGAGGCGCCGGGTTATACTCCAGTTGCAGCTGAATAATTTTAGCCGCTTCATCTCCACCTACGAGGGCTGTGAGCACCAATCCGAAATCGATGCCGGCGGTTACGCCGCCACCGGTGATGCGGCTCCGGTCCCGCACTACTCTTTCTTCTACCGTTTCCACGCCAAACATCCGTAACAGTTCCAGCGAACGCCAGTGTGTAGTGGCTTTGAAGCCGTCCAGCAATCCTGCTGCCGCCAGTACCAATGCTCCCGTACAAACCGATGTAACATACTTTGCTTTTACCGCCTGATCCCGCAGGAACTGTAATACTACCGGGTTGGTGAGCAATGCATTGACACCTCTTCCGCCGGGAACGAAAATAATATCCAGCTGCGGACAGTTTGCCAACGCCACCTGTGGCTGCAGCAGTAAACCGCCCTCCGCCCGGATGATATCCGTTGTTTCCCCGATAATAACCACCTCAAAACAGGACGCTTTTACAAATACATCGTAAGGGCCTGTAAAATCGAGGACCGTTAACTCGGGGAACAATAACATTCCTACTTTCAGTTTTTGCATAACAGCAGCTTTAAATGGGGTACAATATAATGCAGGCAGCATGAAGACAGGGAGCAGCGTATATTGCTACCGGTGCTGATCATACCTGTTGATGGCTACTGCCTGTTGCAGTTTTTCTATTTCATCCGGCAATAATGCGATGGCTTGCACAGCGCGCAGCGCATCCTCCAGCTGCGCCGGTGTGCGGATGCCCACAACAGCGCTGGTTACAGCCGGTTGCTGCAATACAAACCGCAGGGCTGTTTGCGCAGCATCCCGTGAAGCGCTGCTTACCGATTTTACAGCAGCAGCGGCAACAGCCACATCTTCCGCGGTATAGTTCAAGTAAGGCGCGGCGGGTTTGTTTACCAGCAGGCCTTTCGCCACACTTCCTCTCGCCAGCACGCCGATGTTGTTTTCCTGTAGTAAAGGGAAAGCTGTTTCTTCCGGGCGCCGGTCCAGCAGGCTGTACTGCATCATTACGCTCACGATGTTTGACCGCTGTACGTATTCGCGGATCACATTGGGCCGGATGGAAGAGATCCCATAGTACCTTATTTTTCCTTGCTGCTGCAGGGTTTCAAAGGCAGCAATGGTTTCATCTATCGGGTCGTCAATGGTGCCGCCGTGCAGCTGATACAGATCAATATAATCTGTTTGCAGTCGTTGTAAACTCGCCTCCACAGCGGCTATGATATATGCTTTGCGGGGATTCCAGTCCCATCCGCTGCCATCTTCTTTCCACTGATTCCCTACTTTGGTGGCTATGATCACGGATGATCTTCTGTCCTTCAGGGCTTTGCCCACGGTGGTTTCATTTTGTCCGTGCTCATACAGGTCGGCGGTATCAAAGAAATTGATTCCCTGGTCGCAGGCGTGATGAATGAGGCTTGCACTAGCGGCATCATCATTTCCGAGCGACATACAGCCGAATCCGATTTCACTGACAGAGAGGTCTGATTTTCCGAGGAGATGATATTGCATGAGTTTCCGGATTTACGATGTTATCAACAGGCACTTTCTTTGAAAGTGCAGGTAACGAAGTTATCACCAAAACTTTCATTTTTCCTATAAATCCGGTTTAAAATAGTGGGCTGTTTTGATAAACAGCCCCGGTATCTATTTACGTCCACCTCAAAAATGAGCTATGTTGCAGTAAGCACGGTATTACCGCTGCATTACCATGTGTTAGTCAGGAGATGGGGCCGCCTGGAAAAACAGCCCCTGTTTTTTAGTATGTCCGATCCATTGTTGAATGTTATTTGTTTTATGATCCGGAGGAAGAAATCAGGACCATCTGGAAAGATGGTCCCTTCCTTTCCCAAATCAAATTGAACCTATGAAAAGCGTTCTATGAGTAAGACTGTTACCAGCCTGATTTTTAAAGATGGGGACCGTCTGGAAAAACAGTCCCCCGGTTTTCCGAATCAATCGCAGCATAAATGATCACGTTTCTACACTGACCGTTTTAACGTATGGCTTTATATTTAAACAATATGCAGGGTATGCGCCTTCATATTGGTGATTCCGGTAATGGGGACCGCTTAGAAAAACGGTCCGGGGCATAAAGCTTCCATCGTGTATGTTGCACTCCAATAATGTTTTCATATAAAAGTTTTATGGGATTAAAAATCAGGGGACTACCTGAATAAGTGGCCCCGTTTAGCATGCGTCGCAAAGACTTCAACTAAATGTTCATCTCAATGTTTAAAAAACCGGACTGCCTGGAAAAACGGTCCGTTCTTGTATGTACTATCACCCCATGTGAATAGGATTTGATTGGTTAACTGTAGCCGGGAACAAACAATGAATACCTTAAGCTGCAAGTGTGCATGTTGTTCCCTGCCGGCCGTTGGTAATACCAGGTCTGACCAGTTACCGGCGTATCAATGCCGGTGATCTGTCACGCTCTTCCTATGCCTGATCTTCCTTAGCCCTGATCAGGACCTGGCCTACCGAAAGCAACAGCTGTTCCGCTAATTCAATACAAAAAGAAATAACTGGTAGTGGTAATGTCCAAGAAATGTGCATGTTTGAAAATGCCTGTTGAACAAAAAAGATTGCATGTGGGTTAATTTTCGTTTTCAATAAATAAATGCAAGGAATAGCCAGCTGTTTCGCGCTGCTAATAATGGTTGAATAACCTTTTTATTGTGACTGGGTTAACTGTGACAACAAGGTTATAATAATGCTCCTGACAAACTAAAAAACAGATTTCCGGTAATTCTTTTCAACGATATGTTCATCGTGATAATGCAAAGGTAGAAAGTTATCATTACCGTAAAGCATGTTCTATGGCCATTATAACAATGAACAATTCTGAACGGAACTCAAAAATGCTGAATAAAATGAACAACGGCGATTAAAAAAATTATTGTATAAATATCGCAGCGTGATTGTCAGAATTAACAAATCAACCGTATATTCATTACCGTATTTCATACATACTTTAACGTTAGATATTCTATCCCATGCAACAACAAATTACAGGCGCTTTTTACGGTATCGCTATCGGCGATGCACTGGGCGTACCGGTAGAATTCAAAACGCGTAGTTATCTCTCAGAAAATCCTATTACCACCCTCACCGGGTACGGATGCTGGAATCAGCCTCCCGGCACCTTTTCAGATGATTCCTCCCTCACTTTCTGCACAGCGGAAAGCCTCATAGCAGGTTACAACCTTCAAAACATGGCGCAGTCGTTTGTACGCTGGTCATCAGAAGGTTACTGGGGCGCGCATAATGAGGTATTTGATATTGGCCATACCACCCGCCGGGCGTTGCTGAGGGTGGGTAGCGGCACTTCCCCGCTGGTGAGCGGCGGATTTGAGGAATTTGAAAACGGCAATGGATCTTTAATGCGCATGATGCCGCTGGCCCTGTTCCTCACCAGCGAAAATGATATCCATATCCGCTACCAGATCGTCCGGGAAGTGTCCTGCATAACGCACCAGCATTTCCGTTCAGTACTGGGTTGTTTCATTTACGTGGAATTCCTCCGTGCCCTGCTGTCCCTGAAAGATCTCCGGGAAGCCTATTTGCAGATGCAGCGGGGCGTAAATGCCTACCTGGGCACACAACCCTTCAACCCCACGGAAATAAAGCTCTATGAGCGCGTATTACAGCAAAATATAGCCGCTGTACCCGAACAACAGATCATCAGCTCAGGATACGTGGTATACACCCTGGAAAGCGCCCTCTGGTGCCTGCTCAATACACCGGATTACCCTACCTGCGTGCTTACCGCTGTAAACCTGGGAGGAGATACCGATACCACCGGCGCGGTGGCGGGGGCCGCAGCGGGCCTCCACTACGGCTATGACCAGCTGCCAGCCCAATGGATAAGCCAGGTGGTAAAGTCGGCCGAAATAGGGAATCTCGCCAAACGCTTTATGGCAGCCATTAATACTACCAGCCCTCAATAAGCAGGCATATTTCAGTAAACCGGCCGCATTTTTGCAATAAGTGGTATGCAGTTAAACTTCAAGCCCCTTTTACCGTCTAATAAACGACAGAGAAAGAGAAACTGAAGAGACGATTACCAAATGTTAAAAAAATGAAAAACAGAATTTATATACTGTTTGTGCTGGTTGGCCTGTTGGGCACATTTACAGTAAGCAACGCCTACGCGCAACGTGTTAGCTCAGGCCAGGGCGGAGGCCGTGGTGGTGGCTACCATTATGGCGGAGGCGGAGGATTCCGTTCCGGCGGCGGTAGTGGCAGGGTATACACTTCCCAACGTATGTATTCTCCCCGCATAGTGGCTCCCGTAAACAGGGGGTATTATCACGGTTATCGTGGTCCCATTTACGGCGGACGCGTATATTACGGACGTCCCTGGTACAGGCCTTACTACAACCCGTTCTTCCCGCCATTAGGATTATATGTTTCTTCACTGCCTTTTGGTTACTTCTCCCTGGGCGCCTCCTTTGGTCCGATGTACTATTACGGAGGAACTTATTACCAGTCGACCGGCGATACCAAAGGCTATAAAGTGGTAGAAGCTCCCCTCGGCGCAGCAGTACCGGATTTGCCGGAAGGTGCAGAGGAAATACAGGTAGACGGAAACACCTATTACGAACTGAATGGTACCTATTACCAGGAGTCCATGACAGATAACGGCAGACGTTATATAGTAGTGGGCAAAAATGGTAAGATCGGCGATAAAACAGTGACCATTACTGATGACCAGGGAAATAACAACCCCGACAACGGCACAGGTAATACAGATATGATTTCACAATTACCGGATAACAGCCGTTCCGTAAATATCAACGGTCAGCAGTACTATTTATCACCAGACGGCATGTACTATCAGCCTGTTCTGAACAGCGATAATTCTATCGCAGGATATAAAGTGGTTGGTAAAATGAATGCCGATAATTAAAACGATATAGTTATTCAGATTAACAGGGAGCCGGTATTATACCGGCTCTTTTTTTTACCAGCTGCTGCTGGCGCCACCGCCGCCCGAAGATCCGCCACCCCAGCTGGAAGAAGAGGACGACGACGAAGAACTTCCGGAAGAGGAAGAAGATGATGATTCAGATATCTTCGGAATTACAAACTGGTAATCATGCGCATAGGCACAGAAGGCGCAAACATATTCTTTTATGCCCCATCCTTCAGATGATGTAGTAGCGCGCTGTTTAGTCACCGTTTTCTTGCACTTATAGGTTTTATGTTTGCACGAAGGACAGTCTGCCAGCGCTGACCGCATATTGGTATAATTCAATACCGTTTGCGTATTACAGGTATCGCAGCGCCATACGTCGTAATCCACCGAATCGAGCTTTTCTTCCACTACCTGGCCTTTTTCCAGGTAAGTATCATCTTCTGCTTCATCCAGTTTGTGCATGGCCTGGGCGCACTGCGGGCAGTCATATACGTCGTTGCGCAGATGATTGAGCCTGTTCTTCAGCCACATGATATACAGCCATAAATACGGCAACGGGAATATGTATCCTGCAATCCGCAGATCCCTCCTCAACACCTCCAGCCGCAGCCATTTCAGGTGGCGGTCGTCGTTTTTCAGCATCACCGCAGTACGGAGCATGATCAGCAGTACGGCCACGTGCATAAATACCAGCCACACCAGGTAATAGATCAGGCATACTTTAAGGAATCCCACATCCATATGCCGTTTTGTAATGAGATAGAAAATGGTATAAAAAGCGATGGCGTGGATAATGATCAGTCCAATCCAGCGGGGACGCAGGAATTCGTTCGGAACAGCCGTTACGGCCAATGGTTCTTCATCAGCATTCTCTTTCCGCCGCTTTGCTTTTTTCCCGAAGAAAACATGCATCATTGCCGCCGATATGAATAACCAGAAAATAATGGCCATAAAGGAAAAATCGCCGGTATAATCATTGGAAGCGGAACTGGTGGCTTCCTCTGTACTGGCAAATGACTGGGGAGCTACGTCTATAGCGTCTCCAGCGGTCACCGGTGGCGGGATTTCATCTGTTGCAACAGTTTCGCTATCGGTAGCCATCAGGGAAGCATCCGCCCCTGGCAGATCCGGCAGCATATCATACGCATAGTTGCCGTTGTCGAACAGGGAGGCGACAGACTTAACGCCGTCTGTAAACGCTGCATCGTAGTTGTGCTCTTTAATGCGCGGGATCATGTATTCCTGCTGGATACGGAAACAGATAATGTCCGGCATGTCTGCCTCCAGGCCATATCCCGTTTCAAATTCCAGTTTGCGGGCATCTTCCACCATCAGGATCAGCAACCCGTTATTCTTCTCCTTATCTCCTATCTTCCAGTAGTTAAACAGCTTATGGGCAAAATCGCGCGTTTCATTGTCGCCGATGCTGCGTAATATTACTACCGCTACCTGCGCCTTGCCGGCATTATCCAGGGTAGATAACTTTTCATTCAGTTCCGTTACCGTTGCGTCGGAAATCAGGTGGTCGGGATTACTCACATAGCCACCGCCGGATTTTTTCGGATCCGGTACATCTTCCACACTGAATTTTTGTTTTTTGCTTTGATTACACGACGCCAGGAAACCAATCAGCAATGCCAGCAACAAGCATCTCAATAAAAACGGTTGATACTTCATCAGAATATTTTCTATGCCGAAGATATGTTTATTTAATTTTTTCTTTCAACAGAAGAAAGTATTTTAACCGCCGATGAAGCCCGTTGTACCGACCTTGATAATCATATTATGCTTTGCAGCGACCCGCAGTTTTGCACAGGCCAAAACTGCCGACACCACCGTAAAACCTCCGGTACAACTGAAAACAGTGAATATTGTCCGGTATAATTTTTTTAAAGATTCTGCTGCCTTCCGGGAGGAATATAGTAAAGAGATGACCTTCCGCCGTCCGAAATGGTTTGAAGTTTACAAGATCACTGCCGTGGATATCAACAAACTATACCGGGTTACGCAGTTTAAGAAGAATAAAAAGAAGATCGCCTTCAAACATATGTTGCTGGATAAAGAACAGGAGATGTATGTAAACAGTGTATATACCCCCTCGCTGGTGAATAAAGTGACCCGGCTTGATGGCGACAGCCTCCGGCTTTTTATGCAGTACTACCGGCCGGAATATTCATTTATTAAAAATGCCTCCGACTACGACATCTATGCGGAAATAAAAAAGTACTACGGAGCGTTTATTAAAACCCGCGACAGTGTGCCGTCTCAACCATAAAACATGGCGTACCTGCATTTCTTTGGCGTACCCTGCCCCTAAAAATACTATATTTCAGTATCCATACGTTTTACTAATTCCCGCTATTATTGCGGTAATGGTAACTGCTGTGGCAAAGATTACATAAATTAGTGATCTCAAACCAGTTAACGTTGTTAGTTTTAAAGATTCTCAATACAGCTCACATGAAAAGGTTTTTCATATTGGTTGCCCTTCTCGTTCCGGTGGTACTCACCGCGCAAACGAAACTCAGTCAAAATATCGTAGACGATTTCTCCGCCCGGGTAGCCGCTCACTACCAGCTGCCGCATGACTCCATCACCGGGTACATTGCCGAACAGCTCACCCGCAGCGGTAACGCCGGCCTGGATATCGACTCTACTGTTTTTGATCTGAAAAAAGATCCGGTAGCTTTCGACGCCGCGCTGAAATACCTTTACCAGTACAGTGATTGTAACCGGCAACGGTTTATTGCCAACCTGCGCAGCATGGGACTTCAAACCAACAGCGTATTCCCCATTGCCACCTACACAGCCAATAAGTACAAGGGCGAAGTGAAAGCCCTCCTGGAAGATAAAACTGATTTCCTGGCTACCTATACAGGACCGGTAACCGGTAAGAAGCCGCCTGCTACCATTGCAGAAGTTGCCGCCGCCAACCAGGCAGCAGCCAACGCGCCGGCCAGCACCACCACCGGAAATGAAACCGCCACTACTACAGAAACAGGCAACACCGACGCGACCACCTCCACTGCCCCGGCAGCGGATACACGCAACTGGGAAGTGCGCCCCCTGTTCCAGGTTCGCACCCCGGAACAACTGGTGGAAATGTACGGCGCCAATAACGTTACCCAGCACGATGCCGTAAACCTCTCCGGCGAAAAAGAAGGCGAGGCTTACCTGATCTATCCTGACACCGACAACGAACTGGAAGTACAGTTTGACGGAGAAAACGGGAATATCCTCACCTTCTCCCACTACCCTTCCAAATGGAAATCGCCCTATGGCATCAAAGCCGGCGACCCGCTGGACAAACTCATCAAGGTAAATGGCCGCCCCTTTAAACTGAACGCCTTTGAGTGGACCAACGGCGGAATGGTATCCAGCTGGAATGGCGGCGCCCTGGAAGGCAAAGGCGTGATCATTGTGCTGAAAGCCAATAACACCGGCGATCCTAAACAATATGACCAGGCCACCGGCGACAAAATTCTCCGCTCCGATATGCCGGCACTGAAAAAGCTGGATGTAATCATCGAATCAGTGGCGTTTAAAGCAGCGAATTAAAAACCGCCGCGGATGTTGTCTTTCCCGGGATCAGAGGGAGAAAGACAACATCCGCGCTTGCACTTTTCATTTGTGCTGATTATCTTGTTTGTATGAAACAATTTCTATTATCCGGCGGCCTCCTCTTTTTGGCGCTTACCGGTATTTCTATTCACATGAGCGGACAAGCAAAGAAGTATCCATCGCTGAACCATATGGCGTTGTATGTAGTTGATCTGAAAACAAGCACGGATTTTTACCGGGATATTATTGGACTGGAACCAATGGAAGAACCTTTTAAAGATGGGAGACACAGCTGGTTCAGAGTAGGGCAGAACAGCCATGTACACGTAATTTCCGGTGCAGCCAAAGCCACCACGCACGACAAAAACACGCACCTTTGCTTCAGCGTGCCTGATATGCAGGCTTTCGTGGAAGTATTGAAAAAGCACCAGATTGCCTTTGAAGACTGGCCAGGCAAAGCCGGCGCTATTAATAAAAGAGTAGACGGCGTGCAGCAGATCTACCTCCGTGACCCGGATGGTTACTGGCTGGAGATCAATGACGATAAATACTGATCATACCCACTTATTTCAATTCTTTTTCCAGTGCGGCGGCTTTCGCTGCAGCAGCCGCATCGGCAGGGATTTTCTTTAACCAGGTCAATGCCTCTTTTTTATGCTGTGCCTGTGCATAATACAGGGCAATATAAAACGCGGCATCGTATTTAAATACGGATTCGCCTTCGTATACTTTCACCAGATCTTTCATACCTGCCTGCACGGCGCCCGTTTGGGTAAAGGCAATGCCCCGGTAATAAAGGGCAGTTTGACTGCTACTATCTGTTTTGAGATAAGTGTCCAGCAAAGGAATGACCTTCGTGTAGGCCTTCTCGTTAAAATATAATGCGGCAGACTGTAACAACGTATCCTCACTATTTCCGCGCTCAGCGGCTACCTGCATTTCAATATTGCCATAGGTGTCCATATAGCTGGTATCGCGGGAATAAAAGCGGAACAGGAAAATTCCTCCCAGCACTGCTGCAGCCATACCGATTGTGACCAGGTACTTTTTAAAGCCCACCACTTTTCCTGTGCGTTGAAAATGTTCAGCGCGCTGCTCCTGCAGGGTGGCCTTCAGCTGGTGAAGGCCCGGATCTGGCTTTAAGCGCTCCGATAAGGTAGCAGCTACCTCCCGGTATTGCTGTACCGATGCCGACAAAGCGGCATCTTCCCGGAGGGCCGCTTCAAATTGCAGCAGTTCTTCCGGCTGCATGTCGCCTTCCACGTAACGGATAATATCTTCCTGGTTATAAGCAGCCATACACTAAGTTTTCTGAGCCTGAATATAGGATAACAATGTAGCCATGCACTCCGATTTTTTCTTCCGCAGATAGCCATAGGTAACACCCATCGCCGCCGCAATTTTTTCCTGGGCTTCCCCGGTCAGTGATAACCGGAGAATTTCCCGGCACTTTTCCCCCAACCGCTCAAACTGCGCCAGGTACATACCAGCCTGGGCTTCCTCTTTTACCACCTGTTCGGCCGCGGCAAATACATCTTCTCCCACATCATATAAATCATCCAGCCTTTTTGTTACCGGCTGGCGGCCTCTTTTTTTTAATTCATTCAGCCATTTCCTTTTACAGATCAATAAAAAGAACGGTTCAAAAGGGCAGGTAAGCTGTAGCTGTTTGTGCTTTGCCTGGTGATATACATCTATAATAGACTCCTGGAAAATATCGGCGGCATCATCTTCCGTACCCTGGTGTTGCAGGATATGGTGTTTGATCTTTCCCGCAAAACGCTGATAGATCTCCTGCACCAGCAACGTATCGTTCTGTAACAGGCCCTCAAGGTATCGCTGGTCGGGGTGAATACTCATCTGGAAGTGCTTCGCATGGGTTGATAGGAACATGCTGTGACTAAAAGTACATCTTTCTAAAAAAATATTCCGAAAAGGGGGTAACAAAATAAAAGGGCTGTTGATCTACTATCAAACAAGCAAAAACATTTCTAAACAAAAATATCTTTTATGAAAGCGATTACCTTAACATCGATCACCTGCCTGGTAGCTGCCGCATTAGCTATTTCTTCGTGTAAAAAAAATAACAGCCAGGAAGTACCCGGTCCGGAAAAAGGACAGGACGCTAAAATGCTGGCGGAATTTCTCGACAGTCATGCCAAACCATTTGAACACTTTAGTATAAATGCAGCGGCAGGTGGCGTTATCACCACCAGCCAGGGAACAAAATTCAATATTCCTCCCAATGTTTTTATTACTGCCGGCGGGGCACCTGTTACGGGCGCAGTGGATATCAGTATCAAAGAGATCAGGGATGTGAGCAGTATGATCCTGTCGGACAAAGCAACTGTTACTGCCGATGGGAAGATGCTGGTATCATTCGGAGAGTTTTTTGTGAGAGCGGTTCAGAACAACCAGGACCTTGGCCTGCGACCGAAGAATGACACCGGCAAAGGCATCATGGTACAGGTACCCGCAAGGCCGGCAGATAACGTGATGAATGGCGTAAAAGAAGTGCCCATGTGGACCGGCGACACCACCGTGTCTGTTACGCAGCATGGTTTTAACTACATTAACCAGCCAGTAACCATTACCACCCAGCAAACCATTACCAGGGGCGTGTTGTGGAACCAGATCCAGAGCAGTTATGCGCTGTTCAATACGTCCAGCGGTACCATGAACTTTCGTTTGGACAGCCTTATCCGGTGGGTGAATTGTGATGGCCTGGCAGCCATGCCCAATCCCAAAACCACAGTGATGGCTTATTTTACCAATCACTTTAATAACGAAACAGCCAGCAGCTATGGCGGCGAACAACCCAGCATGCTGTTCTTCAAACCCAAAAACTACAATACACTCGTAAAATTCTACAACGTTATTATGACGCCTCCCGCTGGTAAAGAAGGCTTTCATAGTTATCAGACTTCCATCCCGGTAGGACTGGAAGGCACCTTCCTCGCTATCAGCGCTGTAAATGGCCAGTTCTATGCAGAACAGAAAACGGTTACCATCAGCACACCGGCAGGCAGCGATAACTACTCCACCGTGAGCTTTGACCTGCAGGCTGTGGATGCGGCTACTTTGTTGTCACTCATAAACAGTATGAATTCCAAATAACCGGCCTGTTATCCGTTTACAAGTACTCCAAAGTTGAAGGCAATAAGTCAATCCCCCGGTTGGCTTATTGCTGCTTTCTATATAATATTTATTTATATTTATGTTATATGCAACCTACAGCTTCCCTAGTAGCACTATTCCTTTTCTTTCAAAGCGTTGTGATGGCGCAATCTCCTGTACCTCCATCATTTCCGCAGGATACCCTTCCGCCGGAAATTGAAGTGCAGGGTACTGACGATAGTATGCACCTCGTTGCAAAGCTGCGTCCATTGCGCCAGATAGCCGGCGCCCCCGCTTCTTTCTACACCTATTTCTGGGAACTCGGAGATGGCACCTTTAGCTTTAGTCCAACGCCGGAACTGCACTACAAAGATACCGGCACCTACCAGGTACGCCTGTACGCTACCAATAACTACGACGATGGCAAGGCGCCGCCTACCAAACCCAGGCCCATTAAAGTAAAGAAGCCAATAAAAAACAGCACCTGGGCTTCCCGTTTCTTTCATGGAAATGGGAATATAGAGATGAAGATCAACCGTAATCCCAAACCAGGTGAAGACTTCATGGCACTCATCGGCTACCGGAATATGGCCGGCGATGCAGGCAGCGGCACCATCCTGTTGTTTTATAACGAGAAGCAGTTTGGTCATGCAGCATTTGATCTTACAGAAAAAAGAAGCTATCACGGGGAAGACAGCAGCTCCCTTCAATCCTTACTCGTTAAACTGGAAACGCCCGATACAGAACCTGACGCAGCACTGGCCCGTGGCCCTCACGCTAACGCACCCGCTGTAAATAATGCTGCCGCCAAAGCCATGCTACAGGCCATGCAGGGCGCGTATAATAGTCATACCGTATTGCACTTCAGCAATGCCGGCAAAACATCAGAACAATTCCTTTTCCTCAATATGCATACGCTGCCGGAAATGGTACAGGACACCAACGCCACCGTTACCATGACCGCCATGCTGGTACCCGACAATGCGTTGATGCAACCTGAAGTATATGAGCTGGAAATGGCCGTGGTAAACTCTCACGACCCTAACCGGCTGCAGCTGCGGAAACACCGGATCAACTATCGTTTTATGGGAAAGAAAAAAGAACTAACCTATAAAATTCAATTCCAGAATACCGGTAAAGGACCCGCAAAAAGAGTAGCCATCGGCATCGCCGTGCCACGGCAGCTGAACACCGAAACCATACAACTGAAAGAAGTAAGCCCGGCCTGCATCGCCTGCGACTCCGCGTACCAGACGCAAAGCTGTATAGATACCGTGCGTACGAAAGACAGCATCTATTTTGTTTTCAGAAATATTTACCTGCCCGGTCTCCAGCAGGAAGGTGTTGCCGATCCCGACTCCACCAAAGGGTTTGTGCGGTACTCCATCCTCTTTAAAAAGAAACCCAAAAAGATTCCTTTCAGCAGCAGTGCAGCGATCATCTTCGATAAAAACGAACCTATTTATACCAATCGCGCCACCGCCAGGTTCATCAAAGGATTTTCACCCGGTATCATTGCCGGCTATACGTTTTCTCCTAACAGCGGCGACAATACGCTGAAAGGCCCGTTGCAGCTGGGCGCAGTACTGGCGCCCTTTGCGCCTGACCGGCCCTACTTCCAGGTGGAAGCCTTTGCCGGTTTACTGGAAAAGGAATCTTCGGCAACAGCCATCATACGCGAAAAAAGGGACACCTCTGTAAACGGCCAGGTATACCTGATCCGGGGCAGGAATGAGGTGACCACTACCACCCGGCAATCGCTGCAACTGGTACCACTGCATTTCCGGTATAACCTCAACAACTGGATTGGTGTGGGCATTGGCGCGATGGCCCAGATAAACATTGCCACCAAAACTACTACTGAATCAAAAGTGTACCTGACCGACATACAGCAACCGAACGTGGTAACCAACACCCTCAGTAAAACGCTCAAAGATGATTCACAATGGCTTGCCAGCATCAATGCCGCGCCCTTTGCCGATATACAGATAGGAAAGATAAAAAGCGGACCAGCTATTGGATTGCGCTACCTGCGGCAGGTTACCGGTAATACACCCGACCGTTTCTTTGTATACGCTATCTACAAACTGTAATAAATCATAACTTCAGTCATTATACAATGGCTGGAGCCCGATCATATATCACTTACCTGAAAAAAGTACTGCTGTTACTGGCGGTATCCGGTTTGTTGATTTCCTGGCAGGACCCTGAGCCGGCTGTATTGAAAAAACACCAGGCTGCCAACCGGCTGGATGAGTGGATCTACACCTATATTCAATGCCCCGCCGCTACGCCTGCGGAAAAGGCCGCACAGCTGAAAAGGGCTGTCGTCAATGCCTGGCGGGCGCCCCGCACTACTGATGAAATACAGGCCTGGATGGACCTGCTCATCAACCAGGGATATTCCCTGTTGCAAAGCGGGGATATTATTTCATCAACAGATGCCTACCAGCAAGCCTTTGAATGGGGCCGGCAACACACTGCTGTTACTGATCCGGGGCTGGTACTGGAATACATCCTGAAGCCGCTGGGCAACAATTACACCCGGCTTGGCGACTATGAGCAGGCGTTGTTTATTCACCGGATAGCGTTGGAATTTGCGCGTGAGTTAAACGACCGTCAGGCTACTGCAGCTACTTACAGCAATCTCGCTAACACAGCCGCTAATATGGGGCAGCTGGAACAATCCCTTCGTTACTGCCGGGAAGGCTTGCTGCTGGCGGATAAACACAGTGCTACCTACGGCTTGCTCTTATCTGAGCAGGCGGATGCCTGCCAGCAACTACACCAATTTTCCGCTGCACGGCAAAGTATTGCGCAAAGTATCCGGATCCTGCAACAGCAACCTGCCGGCAACCCGGAGGCGGCGCACTGGCTGTTTATGGCTTATCAGCAGGCAGGCGACATTTATCTTACTGATCCCAAAACCGCAGCACAGTATTACTTCCGGGCGCTGGCCATGCCGGAAAGCCAGCGTACCCTGCGAAAGAGGGAGCAGGCCCGCCTGTTTCTGCGCATCGGGAAATTGCAGGTAGCCGCAAAACAGCCGGAAAAAGCGCGTCCCTGGCTGGATAGCTGCGCAAAGATATTACTACCGGGAAAGGATATACGTAAAATTACACCAAGTGATATTTATGGAGAATACACGCTGCTGGATCTTCTTTTCACGGCGGCATCGGTGTACCAGTCGATCGGGCAACCCGCTACAGCGCTGGCATTATACCGGTTGAGCTTTGCCGCGGAAAGAGAGCTGCGTCATCAGTATATATCCCCTTCTGCCAAAGAAGCGGCTATATCGGATAGCCGTTATCGTTATGAAGCGGCCATTGCACTAGCCTGGCAGTGCTGGCAAACCACGCACCAGGCAGCATACCAGCTGGCTATCCTGCAATTTATGGAAGACAGTAAGTCGCAGTTATTATGGGAAGAAATGCAGCAGCAGTCCATTCACGCCGGCAACGATACTATTCATAAACGGATCCGGCTGCTGGAGCAGGCGCAACTCTACTACCGCAAAGAAGCGTTGCAGGGCGGCAAAAGCGACAGCCTATTACAGCTCCGCGAGCAACGGCTGGCCTGGGACCTGGCTACTTTGAGAAAAAAAGTACGGCAAACAGAACATACCGGCAACGAAATATTTTCGCCGGACAGCCTGCTGCGCCGCCTGGCGCCCCGCCAGCGGATCCGCACTTACTTTGCCGGGGAGCGTACCTTATACACCATAGAATCGGACCACAAGGGCATACGATATGCGGATAGCACCCCGCTGGACCCGGATGCTATCCGCTATTTTAAACAGCATTTTTTTGAAGAAGGGCCCGCAGCTATGGTAAACCATCCGAAAGCTTATTACCAGGCAGCACATCACTTGTATACGCAAATATTTGCGGGGCATCCGTTGCAGCCCGGCTATACCTACCTGCTGATGCCCGACGGACCGCTCAACACCCTCCCGGTGGAGGCGCTGATAACCGACAGCGTGTATAAACCAACTATCGGACAGTGGCCTTTCCTGTTGAAACAGGCAACGGTATCTTATGCCTATTCATTGCGTACCTGGCGCCTGCAGATGCAGGCGCACAGCAACCAGGAAGGATTCAGCGGCTTTTTTATTTCGCGGCAACGGGCAGGATTACCGGAACTGCAGGGAGTTATGAAAGAAAAAGAGTTGCTGGCGCCGGTGATCAATAACGGTCAGTGGTTTGTGAATGAACAGGCAAACAGCAAACAATTCAGGGACGCATTGGAGCAATCCGGCATTGTACATATCAGCACGCATGGGTTCACCCAAAAAGACAGTACCGCCGCACCGCATATCATGCTGTATGATGCGCCGTTTTATTTATTTGAGTTGAACGGTGTTATCCGCCACCCGGCCCTGGTAGTGCTGAGTGCCTGTAAAACCGGCGACGGCCGCCCCGTAACCGGGGAAGGCATCCAGAGTATGGCGCATGCTTTTATGGCCGGCGGCACCCCTGCAGTGGTAGCTGCTTCCTGGAATGTAAACGATGCTACCGCTCCCCTGCTGATGCAACAATTCTATCAACAGCTTACCATACAACACAATACAGCCACCGCATTGCAACAGGCCAAACTCAACTGGCTCAAAGATCCGGAGGTAACGGAGATGCATAAACTCCCCTACTACTGGGCTGCATTGAGCTTCCAGGGAAATACCGGGGCCGTGATCCTGTCTTCCTCCCGTTTCTCCTGGTATTGGCTGCTTTTACTGCTGGCAATACCCGCCTTTCTGCTGATACGCAAGTGGATTCGTTAAGGAATCATGAACACGCCACCGAATTCGCCTTTTTTTCCTTAAATTCATTGAAGAGAGTCTTTAGTCATACCCTGCTTTTATGTCATTACTACTGAATGTTCCCAACGCGGAAAAAGAGCATGCTGCATCTATGGGCGCCCAATGGGACCAGGTGTCGCACACCTGGTATTTACCGGAAGACCAGTACGACCGGCTGATAGAGGTGGCCCGGTGGATTCCGGAAAAGCACCCTGCTATCATTCTGCCTACTGAAATAAGTGTTGTGCAAGCCGGCAGGCCGTGCTGGAAATGCCAGCACAACAACCGTGTGATAGCGCTTGCAGGTAATTATTTTTATGAGAAAGATATAAATGAGCGGGACGAGTCGGTATGGCGGGCGCAGGATTTCTTTACTGTATTCCAGCAGGTATCTGCCATTTCAGATAACCTGCAAACTTTCCTGAATGATTACTATCCACGTTATAAGCGGGCGTGGTCTAATACGCTGGGGAACTATTACTGGTCTAACCACTGCGAATCCTGCGACAGCATCCAAGGCGACTGGTTCCTGTTTGACGAAGCAGGCAGCGTGTTTAATCCTACAGAAAGAGAGGAAGCTGCCCGGCTGACGATCAGGAACCACACCCTGAAATATGCGCCATTGATTGATGCGGTTTATTCTTTAGGAGATCATGCGCGACTCATCAATGAATTTGCAGAAAGGGCGGATCTATAATTTCACCCGTGTTTTCAGGAAAACAAAATAGCGGGGATCTTCTTCTGCAAAAATCTCCGTCCCTTCCAGCATATAAGCCCTTAACAGGTACTCCAGCGCCTGATCATGCTGGTTCAGCTCATACAGGCTTTCTCCCAAACGTAAATTAACGAAGCCGTTGGCCTGTGCATCCGGGCCATTTAATGCTTCAAAAAAATTATTGGCGGCGGCCTGGTAGTCGCTCTTAAAGTAATACATATCACCGATGCTGGCAAACAACCAGGTACTGGCTTCCCAGTTCCGCGCCGGTTCCGGCAGGAGTTGCAATGCTTCAGTAAACCGGGCAATGGCGCCATCAAAATCGTCTGCATCTGCCAGTTCGTTACCGGCTTCAGACAAAGCCTCTACCCGTTCGTAGATATGTGGCGGCAGCTCTTCTTCCACTACAGAAGCCAGGCCGGGAAACACGTGCAGGTATTTTTCATCCACGCCTTCAAACACACGTCCGGCGGATTTATGCATGGCCGTAGTAAAATATGTTTCAGCCTCTTTCATATTCCCATTTTCAAAAAAGGCTTTACCCAGTACAAATTCACGTTCGCCATCATCTGCACGCCCCGTATCACATTGTTGTAAGATATTTGCCCAGCGAAGCAGCGCCGGGTAATCTTTTAATATGAGATAGGTTTCTGCAATGGCAAGGGCTATATGATAGCTCTCATCATACACTTCTTTGGGCGCTGGCAACAGGTCCCATGCTTCTTCCAGCTTCAATGCGTACCGGGCCGGATCATTGTTTTCAAACAACACCTCTGCTTCCTCCCAGATGGCTTCAATAGCTGCCACAATTTTTTGATCGTGTAATTCCATATATGTTCGTTCAGATGATACCGCTTTCAAAAGAGCGGATTTCACGTTGTAATTTTTCTCCTTTATATTCTTCCGCGAGCTGCAATCTTCGCAGCCCGATCTTCACATATTCTTCCTGCATTTCTATACCAATGCAATTCCTGCCCAGTTCTTTAGCCACCGCACAGGTAGTAAAGGTACCGGAGAAGGGGTCCAGTATTATGTCTCCCGGATTAGAACTGGCTTTAATGATACGTTCCAGCAGGGCGATGGGTTTCTGGGTGGGATGATTTTCATATTCATCCATGCGGTAGCGCACCCGTGCGAAGTCCCATACATTGCCCGGAACTTTTTGTGTATTATAGGCAGCTGGCGTACTTTTCCGGTAGTCGATCAGTTTTCTTTTTGCGCCGGTTTTGGCTTCAATGAGGATGTCGGCAGCATTGAAGGTGTAGTTATTTTTGTCATTTACGCAAAACAGGATGGGTTCATACATAGACCCAAAATATTTCCTGGCCTGCACCCCGGAGCTGTCGTAGCTCCATACAATGCGGGAAAGGATATTTATTTTCTGACGCAGATAAATATCAAAATAAGGCATGAACTGGGTGGCGGTCATTACATAGAAACTACCGGCAGGCTTGAGTTTCCGGATACAAAGATCCAGCCATTGGTAGCACCAGTTAAGGTATTCTTCTTCCGTATCCCATTTCTCTATATGCCCGTTAAAGTTCTTGCCGATATTATAGGGAGGATCAGCAAAGATGAGATCCACTGAATGATCCGGCACCAGCGTTTGCAGCGCCTGCAACGCATCTCCATGTATTATTGTATGACTGTGGGTACCGAATACTTCCATTTCCTTCTTTTCTGCTGATAAATTTAGCTAAAAAAAGGTGATCCACGCGATGTATGCATGAAGTGGGGATTATATTATTACATTCGTATAAATACTAATGGAAGATGAGTATGCAAAAATCCATTCCCAAAAAAATTCTTCTTGCCATCTTGTCCTGTCTTGGCTGGTTTGCCCTGATTACACAATTGTACCTTAATGTCAGCAGTCACCAGGTATCTGTTCCCGAAAGTGTTACCCGGTACTTTAGTTATTTTACACTGCTCACTAATTTAATGGTAGCTGCTTACTGCACTGTTTTGTGGCTGGCGCCCGGCAGTCGTATGGGCGCGTTCTTTTCCCGGACACAAACGGCTACGGCCATTACCGTTTACATTACTATTGTAGCGTTGATCTATAATATTGTGCTTCGTTCCCTCTGGCAGCCCCAGGGTTTACAGAAAGTGCTGGATCAATTGCTACATACCATTATACCTGTACTTTTCATTTTATACTGGTGCGTATTTGTTAAGAAACATACGCTGCAATGGAACAACTTCCTGCCGTGGCTATGGTATCCTTTTATTTATCTCGTGTTTATCCTGATCCGTGGGGCTTTCTCCGGATTTTATCCGTATCCGTTTATTCATGCAGGTGAAATAGGCATGCAGCAAACATTGATAAATGCGGGAGGCATCGCCATTTTATTTATGGTGATGTCGCTGGCTTTTATCGGCATCGGTAAATTGTGGTCGCGCCGGAAGTAGTTGTTGTCAGGGACGGGTGCTATACCCTCTTAATTTTGCACGGATATATTTACCTGATTCCGTCAGTTGAGCGGCGGTCCAGCCTCCGTTTGCGGGCGCTCCCGGCAACAGGATAGAACATAGTTCATTTCGCTTGTCAGATACCGACCAGTTAATCCAGCTCACCTGGTTGCTTTCCAGGAAAGTAAACCAGGCCTCCCATTGCGGATAGTCGATATGCCCGCTGCCAGAAGCTTCCGAGCCATTACACTCTGTTACAAACACCGGGATATTTTTGCTGAGGGCATAAGCACAATCATTTCTCAGCCACTGACCATGAGAGGCTGCATAAAAATGTACTGTATACATAATATTACTGTAACCGGTTAAAGGCGCATCTGCCACTTCACGGATCTTCTGATCCCAGTACGGGCAACCAACAATAATAATATTATCCGGATCATATGCGCGGATACCGGCAATCACCGCAGTGGCATAGGATTTCACCTGTTCCCATGTTTGCGTTTTATTGGGTTCGTTAATGATTTCATACAAGATGTGCGGATGATGACCATAAGTTTGCGCCATTGATTTAAAGAAGGCGACCGCTTCTTCCTGGTGGAATGCTTCACAATGCCAATCAATAATTACATAACTGCCTTTTGCCAGTGCAGCGTCAATTACTTTTTTCAGCAACGAAAGCTGACGGGCACGATCATTCAGGTAAGCAGGCGTTGCATCAATACCCATTGCCGCGCGGACAATATCTGTTTTAAAATCATCCGTCAGCCAGTTCACCACGCCTGCGTTCCAGTACTGCGGCCACCAGGTGCTCCAGCCGAGGCTCTGCCCCCGCAGGGATATGGTATTGTTATGCTGATCCTTCAGGTAGCGGCCGGATACATGCAACGCGCCATACCGCTGTACCGATGACTCCGCCGGAAGATGGAGTGTATCCGCAGCATCAGAACGGACAGGCCTTGCGCAGGCAAAGGCGCACAAAAAAAATGTAAAAAAGTGGAGATATAATGAATACTTTTTCATGCTCCGGATAAATTTATACTGCTTTCTTCGGTGAGTCCTTGCCCGACTGCTTGATATACGCAGAGGGCAATACGCCAAATTCTGCTTTGAAAGATTTAGTGAAATAATGCGGGGTGTTGAATCCCACTTCGTATGATATTTCCGCAATACTAAGCTGGCTTTTCTCCAGCATCTGTGCGGCTTTCCTGAGGCGGATAGACCGTATAAAATCAACCGGTGTTTTACCGGTGAGCAACAACATCTTTTTATAAAGGGATACCCTGCTGATACAAAGATGCTTGCTTAATTCAGCTACACTCAAATTAGCATTCTGCAGATTTTCTTCCACATAGGCCAGCGCAGCGGCAATAAATTTTTCATCTACGGATTGGATGGAAATATCTGCCACCTGCACGTCTACCTGTTTGGTATAAACCTTTTTGATGGTGGTTTGTAAAGTGAGGAGATTCCGGATCTTTGATACCAGCATTTCAAAATTGAATGGCTTACAAAGATAATCGTTGGCGCCTGTTTCCAGTCCTTTCATCTGGTACTCTTCCCCTACCAATGCGGTGAGCAGGATAATCGGGATATGCGAGGTTCTTTTATCCTGTTTGATTTTTGTGCACAACTCCAGCCCGTTCATTTCAGGCATACTCACATCGCTCACAATCAGGTCGGGATGCAGCGCCAGCGCCTTCTGCCATCCTTCCTTGCCATTGGCGGCTTCCAGCAAACAGAAATGCTCCTGCAGATTATCTTTCAGGTAAAATCTGAAATCATCGTTATCTTCTACCAGCAAAACGGTGGGCTTCTTATTCTTTTCCCGTTGCGTAACAGCAGATGGCTGATGTTCGGTGATCACCGGTTCTTGTTCCGTCAGTTCTGTTTTTAGTGGCAACTCTACTATAAAGCAACTGCCGCCATTGGTAATAGATTCCACGCGGATGCTGCCCTGATGCAATTTCACAAACTCCCGCGTAATAGATAAACCAATACCGCTGCCCTGGTTGATGAGAGAAGCAGGAATGTCATGCTGATAAAAACGGTCAAAGATCCTATCTACTTTTTCTGCGGGAATACCAATGCCGGAATCCATTACATTGATGCGAAGGGTTACGGTATTACTGTTATCATCGCCCGGAAGACAATTCAGGAACACGCCCACATGGCCGCCTGCCGGTGTAAATTTAAAAGCGTTGGAAAGCAGGTTGAATAAAATCCTTTCTATCTTATCAAAATCAAAACTGGTTTCGAGGGAAGAAATATCGGTATCAAATGCAAACTTAATATTCTTCTGCTCTGCAATATCCATGAAAGAAAAGGATACTTCTTTAATGAAACGAATGATGTCGCCCGGCCTGGCATCCAGTTTCAGCTCATACACTTCCATCTTCCTGAAATCCAGCAGTTGATTTACCAGGTTCAGCAAACGTCTTACATTACGTTTGATCATATTTACCTGTGCGTTCTGTTCCGCCAGCTGCGGGTCTTTCAGCATTTTATCGAGCGGCGCGATGATCAGCGACAACGGTGTTCTGAACTCATGACTTACATTGGTCAGGAATTTAATCTTCAGCCGGTCCAGCTCATGCAGCCGCCGGGCTTCTTCCCGCTCCTGTTCGCGGCTCCGTTGTGCTTCCTGTTTTTCCTGCTCCTGTAAAAACTGTGTGCGTATTTTTTTGATGCCCCGGTATCTCAGGTAAAATAAAAGTGCTAAAGCCAGCAACACATAGGAGATGTAGGCAACCTGTGTTTTCCAGAACGGCGGAAGAATACGGATGTTTATTGACAGCACCTTTTCATTCCAGGTATCATGTGCCATGGATGTTCTCACTTTAAACACATAGTTGCCCGGATCCACATTGGTGTAAGTGGCTTTGCGGATCTTGTTATCAGAGGCCACCCAGTTTTCATCGAGACCCTCCATCCTGTACTGGTACTTTACCTTATCCGGATTCAGGTAATCCAGCGCGGCAAATTCTATCGAAAAAAAATTCTGATTATAATTCAGTACAATATCTTTGGTGATAGTAATAGAAGCAGGAAGAATCACTCTGCCGTTTATTTTTTCACCGGCTTTTACAGTATGATTAAATAACTGGAAATCTGTAAATACCAGTTCCGGTAAGATGTTGTTGATCTTGATACTTGCCGGATCGAAAAGATTAAAGCCGCTGCCTCCACCGAACACCATTTCTCCCCTGACAGTTACCAGGGAAGCATCTTCATTAAACTGCTTTCCCTGTAAGCCGTCTTTTACATCATAATTAATAAAGTTCAGCTTGTACACATCATTCTTCACTGACACTACCGCATTAGAAAGGCCATTGGCCGTACTGAGCCAGAGGTGATGATTTTTATCTTCCCGGATACCAAGAATGTTATTGTCGGGCAATCCATCTTCTTCCCGGAACTGTAAAAAACGTTTGGTATCGGGGTTAAAAATATTCAGCCCTTCACGTGTACCAATACAGATATATCCCCTGCTGTCTTCAATCATTGAAAGGATATTATCATTCGCCAGGCTGTTGGGATTATTATTTTCATGCTGATAATGCACAAACTTGCCGGTCTTTTTCTCCAACACATCGATACCGTTCGATGTGCCGATCCAGATATTTTTGCGCCGGTCTTCCAGCAGGGTGAAAACGTAGTTTGAACGGATGCTGACGGAATCCTCTCTTCTTAAATGCTTAAATGTTTTTGTTCCCGGATCAAAAATATCCAAGCCACCAGACAGGGTTCCCACCCAGATGCGGTGTTCGCTGTCTTCCATAATTTCATAGATACTGTTATTAGACAAACTATTGGGGTCCTGTTCATCATGACGATAATGGGTAAACGTTTTTCCGTCGAAATAGTCCAATCCACCGAGGTAGGTTCCAATCCATAAATGCTGTTTGTGATCGACACAAAGACTTACCAGCACGTTGGTGCTTATGCTTTGCGGGTTGAATCTATCGTTTACATACGCCTTATAGGTGCCGGTTTGCCGGTTAAAATAGGTAAGGCCGCCGCCGTTACTGGCCAGCCACAGGTTGCCTTTTGCATCTTCCGCGAATTCGTTTATATCGCTGTAGTTGAGTCCTTCTGGTTTCAGTGGATTATGGCTGTACAAGGGGAATTTGAAGAGATCCGGATAGTAATAATTAACGCCTTTTTTATACGTCCCCGCCCAGATCATACCGGCTGCATCGCTGTACAACGTGGTAAGACTATTTTGGGAAAGACTGTTCTGATTACGTTCGTCCATCACCAGGTTCTGCATATGAAACCCGGATTTATCGAGCAGGTTGATGCCGCCGGGATCGGTGGCAATCCATACTTTGCCTTGTTTATCCTGCATCACCGCAGTTACTACATTTGCACTGATCCTGTTTTCCGGCGCATCTTTATAAAAGTGTTTCAGCAGGTTGCCGGCGGGACTGTAATAGTAAAGTCCGTCGCTGCTGCCGGTAAAAACCCAGATATCCTGCTGGCGGTCGACGTACAGCCGGTACCTGGTGGCTTTCTTTTTAGCCAGGGTTGTATACAAAGGCGTGGCCCTGTACACTACTTTACGGGTGCGGGTATCAAATTGTTCCACCCATCCATCGAGGTAAGCAATCCACAAATCGCCACGTTCGTCCAGTGCCATATCGCATACAGCGGTGGAATGAAGCGTGGTGCTGTCGTTCGCCACAACGCCATAAGCTTTTATTTGTTTGGTGTGTTCATTAAGAATGATAATGCCATGATCCGCATGTAAAAAATAAAATTCGCCGTTGGCGCCTTTCAGTACTTTTTCTACCTGGTAGCCATACACCTGCAGCGGGTGCAGCAATTTGGCTACATCATCATTGAAGCTGTCTGTTTCCGGATCATAGATAGAAAATCCCAGCTGTGTTGTAATCCAGAGGCGGTTTCCGGGGGCATCATAAATATGGGTGACAAAATTATCGCTGAGAGAAGTGGCATCATTCAGCCGGTGTTTATATACTTTAAATTTAGAACCATCAAACCGGTTGAGCCCATTCAGGGTACCCATCCACAGGAATCCTTTTGCATCTTTTAAGATACTGGTAACTCCATTATGCGACAGCCCGTTATTTACATCCAGGTGAGAGAAAGCATACGGCATATCCTGCGCAGCAACAGATGTGCAGTACATCCATAACAACAGCAGGTATTTTATATTGGCAAGTTTCATCTTATAACGCGGACGTAATTGAAAAAATGATGGTATATCCCCGCTGCCGGTAGCGACAGCGGGCGATATGAAAATACGATTCCTCTGTTTAAAATGTATGCTATTTTCGGGTTATTCAATTACCAGCGGATTTTCCGACTCAATATCGGTTGGCGCAGTACCATCGGTGCTGAACACCAGGGTGCCGGTAGTGGCCGTGGCCGGTACTTTCAGCACCAGGTCTGTCAGCGACTTACTGACAAATTCCGTTACGGCAGCATCGTCGTTACCAAAGGTGACCCGGGTTACCCAGTTTACAAAATTGCCTTTAATGGTGATGGTTGCGCCTTTGGCGGCGGAAGCCGGAACGGTGGTAATGGTTACCGTCACGTTGAGGTTTAATACCGTTTTGGATACTACATCGCCTTCGGGTGCTTTCAGGGTAACCACTCCTTTCTCCGTTTCCTGCGGAACCGTGATCACGATATGATCGCTTGTTTGTTCTGAGAAAGCCGCGGCTTCTACGGTAGCGCCTTTCAGCGCGATGGCGGTTACTTTATTAAGATTGGTGCCGATAAAGCTGATCTTGTCGCCGGGCTTTGACCCCGAAGGGCCAAAGCTCAGCAAAGTTACCTTATCCGTTTTAACGGCGTCATCGTCGTCTTTACTGCAGGACATCAAACCCACGGTGAGCAGGAGCAGCCAAAGCAGTGGCGTATGCAAAATAGTTTTCATTGTAATGAGTTGAATACTTGTGAACACTTATTTCTTAATCACTTTTGGCACTACGCGGAAATTGTCGAACGACATATCGCAATCGAGTTCACCCGCGCCGTTGAATACAATCCTGGTGTAGTATCCGTTGGGTTGCACCGTTTGTTTGGCGTAGGCGGCGGTCACTTCTTCGTAGGGGATAACCACCGTTTGCCAAACGCCTTTCGTGTCGTAGGGAGGCTTCCAGGAGAAATCGCCCTGGCCATCATTCTTCACGCCTATACAGAATTTAAGCCCGTTATTGTTGTAGGGTTTCTTCGTGTTCAGTTCAAACTTCAGGTTATAATTCTCCGGTTTCAGGATGGCTTCATCCGGGATATTTTTACTGATGGGACCCATTGCATCTGCCGGTCCGCCGGCCAGTTCCACCCAACCCCAGTTGCTGATGGGTTGTTTTACGCGGATGTAGTTACCATTGATAGCGGCGGGATCATCTGCGCCCGGATTGGTAACTACAAAGGAGTAATTCCACCAACCGGTGAAGGGGTCGCTGCTGATAAATATGTTCCTGTTGTCGCGGAACCAGAAATCGGAAATAGCTTCGCCGAAATTGGTTTTAATAGTGATTTGCCCCGGTTGTGCGCCGGCCGGTACTCTTACTCTCAGTTGCTTGTCTGTTGTTTCTACTATTTCGCCGGTAGCGCCACCAGTGAATGCTACCGTTACAGGTGGATAGAAAAAATCACCGGTGATCACTGCTACATCTCCGGCGGCCACATATTCACAATCCATCCGGGTAACCAGTGGTTTGCTGATCTTTACCGGGAAATTATACTCGAGTTTTTTTCCGCTGGCGAAGATGATCTTTAGTTTATTATCTACTTCTACCGGGATCTGGGAAGGTATACTTACGAGTATAACGGTGGCAGTAATGTAGGGTTGTGTAAGACTTGCTTTCTGATCATTGAACCAGATTTCCCTGGCATCTCCCAGGTTCTCACCCACAATGGCAATTAGCACGCCCTGCCCGGCTTCTACCAGCAGGGAATCTGCGGTAGCGGGATCTGTTAGCCGCACATAACTGATACGCGGTTCGCCGTTGTTGGGAAGGTTATCTTTGGTACAGGAAAAGATTCCTATACACATAATAAGAACTACGATGGAGCTATATATCTTTTGCATGAGTATATTATTTTTTGTAAAAAACGTATAGGCCTACTTGTTATAATAATCTACCGCCGGCTTCTTCAGATTCGGTGCCTGGCTTAATTCTGCTGCAGGTATTGGAATCAGGAAGTTACCGTCGTTGGCGATAATTTTCCGGAAAGAGGCCCATGATGTTTTCACACATTTCCACGATGTAGGATCTGGCATTTTATCAGGTGCCGTGGCAAACAGGCCCCTGTCCTGCGAGTTTAAGATGGCGTATGCTTTTGCTTTATTATAATAGTGAAGAGACACGAGGTCGTACCACGCCATTCCTTCCATTGCAAATTCTACAATGCGCTCATTAAAGATCACATCAGCGGTGAGCGGATCTTCAAAACGGGGCAATCCGGCGCGGGTATGCACGGCATTAAAATATTCCAGGGCTGTAGCGTCTGTAGTGCTGGCGCTGTTGCCCAGTACGGCTTCTGCGTAGATCAGGTACATTTCAGACAGGCGCATCATGTAAGTATCGTTGCCATAATTTTGCTGCGCTGACTGTCCGCCAACATCCGCGGCCCTGCCGGTTACATATTTCTTGATGCAGAGGAAATTATTATCGCCGGTATTATAAGGGTAAATTAATTTAGGAGTGGTACCATCTGCCAGCTTCTGGGTAATTTCCGGGTAGTAGGCGCCTGGCATAAAAAAGGTGGCTTTCAGTCGCTGGTCCAGTGTTCTGCCGCTGATCAGCGTATCACCGGAATTCACGAACCCTTCGTACTTGCTGATCATCCACCAGGTGGCGCTTTTATCGCCTCCCCAGCCATCGCCGTTACACATTTTGCTGTCGTAGTTCAGGTCAGACGGCGCAGCATTAGAGGCGCCCCAGTCGCCCGGTGCGTATACCCATTGCAGTGAGAACATCGACTCTGCATTGTTATCATAAGGAAAGAGGAAGAGATCGTAATAACTTCTGAGTAATGAATATTTGCTTTTGGTGATTACCCGTTGGGAGAAGTATTTGGCGCTGTCCAGGTCCGATTGGTTGCGGGCGCCGGAGCCGTTTGCACCCAGTCCTGCGCGGGTGAGATAAAACCGTGCAAGCATGCCTTCCGCCGTCCATTTGGTGATGCGGCCTTCGCGGGCAGGCACTTCCGGCAGATCTTCCGAGAGGGCGCGCATTTCGCTGATCACAAATTTCCACACACTTTCTACCGTGTTTTTCCGGAGAGAAGTATCAGAGATTAACTTCAGGTTATCTTCTATAACAGGCACTTCTCCCCAATTCATTACCAGGTAACGGTAAGCCAGCGCCCTCATAAACCGTGCTTCTGCAATAGCCATTCTTTTTGCAGCAGCAGAAACTTCCGGACCTGCATATTTGTTGATATTGGAAATGGTGAGATTCGACTGGCCGATCACAATAAAGAAAGATCGCCAGGATGCGCCGTTGGCCGTAGTATTAGCGGTGGTATTAAATTCCACATTCTCTTTATCATTCCATCCCGAATAAGCAGTACCTGCCCTGAAATCACCGATGCTGATGGCGGAACGGCCGTTGTAATCAGACCATACTTTACTGTATAGCAAAGCGGTAGCTGCCATCAGCTGATCATCCGTTTTATAAAATCCCGCATCCACAATGGCATCTTTGGGAGGACGTCTTAAAAATTCTTTTGAGCAGGCTGCCAGTAAAAAAACAGATAACAGCAGCGCTCCGTGATATATATTGAGTGTACTTTTTTTCATAACCTGCAATTTTAGAAATTAACGCTTAGGGCAAAAGTGTAGATGCGGGTGAGCGGGTACCGTCCAAAATCAAGTCCTATAGCCTGATTTGCGGAGCTGGCATCCCTTCCTACATAACCACCTACTTCAGGATCGTATCCGGTGTAGCCCGTGAGTGTGGCCAGGTTTTGCGCACCAAAAGTAAACCTGGCACCCCTGACTATTTTTTGTTTTGCCAGCAGGGAAGCAGGCAAACTATAAGAGAGGGAAACATTTTTCAGCCGCAGGAAAGAACCATCTTCCACGTACCGGTCGGTGATCCGGCCGTAGTTACCATTCGGGCCATTGGATATCCTTGGGATATTTGTTCCCGGATTGGATAAGGTAACATTGCCGTCTTTATCCGTTACCGGTTTAGCGTAGTCCATCGCCTCCACCATCATGTTGCGGCTAAGATTGACCTGGTTGGGATTGGAGTTCACCCGCGCCAGGTAATTATATACATCATTGCCGTAAGTACCGGTGATTAAAATGCTCAGGTCAAATCCTTTGTAAGAGAACGTATTGGTAAAACCACCGAATACTTTCGGATAAGGATTACCTATATAAGTTTGATCATTTACATCAATAATACCGTCAGGCTTTCCCTGCGGACCGCTCACATCTTTGAACTTTACATCTCCCACCCAAATATTGTCCACATTGGTAGGAAGACGCTGCCCGGTGTTATCTACCGGTACCGCGCTTTTATTGATTTCATCTACCGATTGGAAAATACCTTCCTGGATGTAGCCCAGGAACAGCCAGGGCGCCTGGCCTACCACAGATTGCTGGGTCCAGTTGTCCAGCCACCACGAAGTGCGGTTCAGCACTCCTGCTTCCGTATTGAACTTTTTGATCTTCGTTTTGAATCCAGAGAGGTTGAGACTGGATTCCCATTTAAAATCTTTTGTGCGGATATTGGTAGTGTTGATAGTTACGGCCCAGCCCTTATTTTCCAGGGAGCCGATGTTTACTGTAGGCGCTCCTACGGCTCCAATTCCGTTGGTACCCATGTACCAGGGCAATGGAATATCCATCAGGAGGTTGTCGGTATTTTTTATGTAGTAATCGGCCTCGATGCTGATTTTATTATTCAGGAAGCCCAGGTTAATACCAATATTATTGGTTTGGGTAGACTCCCACTGTAACCCCGGATTAGCATACCGGGATGTTAAAAATCCCGTACCGGTTGGTGTGGCAGCGGCCTGCATAGGCGCATAGATACCGGCGCTCCAGCCAGAGTTACCGGTGATACCGGTTTCAAATCTCAGTTTAAGATCGCTGATAAAAGGTACCTGGAAGAAGCGTTCCCTGGAAACACGCCATGCTGCCGAAAGTGCAGAGAAGGTGCCCCATATATTTTCATCTCCGAAATTTGCTGAACCATCTCTCCTCACGGATCCCGACAGGATATACCGGTCGTCGTAATTATAATTTATTCTTCCGAGATAAGATTCCATTGCCCAGTCGCCCTGACCGCCGGAGTTGGTAGCATCAGCTGCATCACCGGCATTCAGATCCAGGATATCATTGGTAAGAAACCCTTTCCTGCCGCCGGTTAAATTTTTCCAGTTGGATTCCTGTGCCTCGTGGCTCACCATGAGATTGACATTGTGCTTTCCAAATTGTTTGGAGTATTCAATCAGCTGGTTCCAGTTCCAGTAGGTGCTTACATTGCTTCCGTTGGTAAGACTAGCCCGGTCGTTTACCGCCCAGCCAATAGAATAGGTGGGCAGATAATTTTCCGTGTTGGCAAAGCCAAAATTGGTGTTGAACGTAGTTCTGATATAGAGATCTTTGATTGGATTTATACTGGCGCCGATGCCACCGATCAGCTGCCGTCTTATTGCCCTGTTGATATTCAGGTTGGCAATGGCAATAGGATTTACCGGGGTATAGATATTGGCGCCATTAGTAACATCGCCGCCGCCCCAGGAACCATCCATATTTTTCACGGGAATTTGTGGTGTGAGCATCAACGCGGTGGAAATGATATTCTCCTGGCTGGTGGTGAGATTTTCCTTTGTTTGGTTGAAGCTGAGATTAGCGTTCAGTGCGATCCAGTTGCGGGGTTTATTGTCGAGGTTTAACCGGAACCCATACCTGTTAAAGCCGGAGCCCAGGGCAACACCATCCTGTTTCATGTATTCGCCGGAAAGGTAGTAGGTTGTTTTTTCGGTACCTCCGCTCAAACTCAGCTGGTGCTTGCTCATGGGGGCGTTTCTGAAAAGTTCCTTTTGCCAGTCGGTACCCTTGCCCAGCAGGGAGGGATCTTTAAACTCTTCCTGGGTATTGCCACCTGCCAGCGCGTGGTATTCATTTACCATTTGTGCATACTGGCGCAGGTCCATTACGGCTACATGTGGTGGCGGCGTTTGTATATTATATTGGAAGGCATAATCCATTTTAGTATCGCCGGCTTTACCTCTTTTGGTGGTAACAATCAGCACCCCATTGGTGGCCCTGGAGCCATACAACGCGGTGGCAGAAGGCCCCTGCAACACTTCAATATTTTCAATATCTGCAGGGTTAAGGCCGGCCAGTGGATTGGACGAACTGGTTGACCCAAAGGAAATGGCAGCGCCGGGCATCTGCACACCATCTATTACGTACAACGGTTCATTGGTACCATTAATAGAGTTCACGCCACGGATATTAACGGAGATGCCACCGCCGGGCTGACCGGAATTTTGTGTAACATATACACCTGCAGAACGTCCTTGTATGGCCTGTTCCAACGTGGTATTCACGGTACGGTCCATTTCTTTGGAGGTAACCGTAGTTTGCGCGCTGGTGAGATTAGCTCTTTTGGCCTTACCATAGGCCACTACCACCAGTTCATCGAGCTTACTGGTAGCAGAAGTAAGGGATATGCGGATAACATCTTCCTCTCCTACACGGACTTCCCGGGTTTGATAACTGAGGTAGGTAACGACCAGCACATCTCCTTTCGCGGCGGTAATGGTGAATTCTCCATTAAGATTGCTGAGCGCCATTGTTTTGGTTCCTTTTACAAGCACGGTTGCACCGGGCAAGGGCTGCGATTCACCTGTAATCACTCCCTTTACAGCACGGGATTGACTGTATGCAGTCAGGGAGCAGCTGATCATTAACAATGAATAGCAGAGGAAAAAACAGCATACGGGTTTTAACCTTGTTAGAGTTTTTTTCATTGATGAATGATTTGGAGGTGAGGTAATAAGTGTTTCATAACGTTTGTTTTAAACATACTGACGGTATCTGGTTGATATAAAAAGTGGAATTTGTAAGATGGAAATCGTTCGTTTTATGGCATTCATACAATGCATCATAAAAGTGGTATAGGCCAATTTTACAAATCATAACGTCTGGAATTCATGATGAAGCTATTGTTCTTTCATAAGAATCCATATCAGCTTTGATAACGATTATAACACAAATGTTAACCGGCGATAACAAACTTAAAATCAATTATTTACGTAAAAAATATTTAAAAAAATGGTAGTTTACAGGGTCAGAAAAATACTACTATTGATAAATAAGTATTAACAATAGTAGTATCTGAGAATAAAATTTCCGGCGATATTTGTGATTCTTTTTGATGGCTTAACCATATTTTGAACCCAACAATTTAGTTTCTTATGAAATACACCACCCTGGGAAATACCGGATTGATTGTTTCCAGATTATCCTTTGGCGCCATGACCTTTGGCAGTGATCCATCTATGCCTACTATATATAAGGTATCTGATGAGGAAGCCCGTAAAATGATTGACACATCGCTGGCGGCAGGCATTAACTTTTTTGATACTGCCGATGGATATGCCGGTGGTCAGTCGGAAGTAATGCTTGGCCGGTTGCTGGCCAACCGCCGGCATGAAGTAGTGATTGCCACGAAGGTGGGGTTCCGCAATGGTGCGCCAATAACGCAGTCGGGGCTTTCCCGCAGGCATATCCTTTACTCTTGCGATCAGAGCCTGAAGCGCCTGGGCACCGACTACATCGATTTGTATATTGTTCACCGGGAAGACCCCGTAACCCCGCTGGAAGAAACCCTTGCCACACTGGACGGGTTGGTTAAAAGCGGTAAAGTGCGGTACATCGGTTTCTCCAACTGGTCTGTATGGAAATCGGCGCTTGCCTGGCAGATGCAGCGCGATAATGGCTGGACTACCTTCTGCAATGGCCAGATGAACTACACCCTTGTTGGCCGTGACGTAGAATACGATGTGGTGCCGTTTATGCAACAGGCCGGAATAGGTATGACGGTTTGGGGTCCATTGGCGGGTGGATTCCTGAGCGGCAAATACACCCGTGAAAATCTGAAAGAAGAAGGGAACCGTCTTTCCGGTTTTGATATTATTCCGTTCGACAAAGAAAAGGGCTTTGTACTGGTAGACCGGATGAAAGAAATAGCTGCCGCACATAACGCCACGGCGGCACAAATATCACTGGCATGGTTGCTGACCAAACCAGTGGTATCCAGCGTAATAATTGGCGCATCCAAAGTGCCGCAGCTGGAAGACAACCTGAAAGCAGCCGCCATTGAGCTTTCCAGTGCGGAAGTGGAATTGCTGGACAGCCTCACGGCTCCGGGGCCGTTATATCCGCACTGGTTTAATCACAACCTGGCAGATCCTCAGCATGTGGCAGCTGGGTTGATTAAGTGATTAAAATAACCCGGTCTTCCGGGGCCGGGTTATTTTAATTACCTTATAAACTGCAGTTTCCGGATAGTGTATCCGAATTAGTTATCTCCCAGTATAACTTACTACGACTTTGTTTGAAAGAGTTTTTTATTCAACAATTCTTTTCAGTTCAGCCTTGGTGGGTAGATATAGTCTATATTCTTTGGCAAAAATGGTCCTATTGTTTTCCGGTAAGGTGATTTCTATTACTGCATCACTCTTGTCTTTACAAATGATGATACCTACTGTCGCCTTCTCGGATTTAGTTCTTATATATCGATCGTAGTAATTGACATACATCTGCATCTGACCTATATCCTGATGTTTTAGTTTTCCTATTTTCAGATCTACTAATACAAAGCATTGTAACAGGCGATTGTACAAAACCAGGTCTACAAAAAAATCTTCTCCATCCAATGAAAACCGAACCTGCCGCCCCTGGAAAAGAAAACCTTTTCCCATCTCCAGCAAAAAATGCTCAATTTTATTTATGATGGCTTTTTCCAGATCCGATTCTGTATAACTGTTCTTCTCTTCCAGCCCTAAAAATTCCAATATGTAAGGAGTTTTCAGTACATCCTCAGGTTTTTCAACAAGCTGCCCTTTCCTGGCGAACTCCTTTACACTTTTTTTGTCCTTGCTCAATGTCAGCCGTTCAAAAAGCCCGCTATTGATTTGCCGTTGCAACTCGCGGACACTCCAGTTACCCTGTGTGACTTCGATTTCGTAGAAAGAACGCTCAGCTGTATCTTTTATTCTGCAAAGCGCTACATAATGGGACCAGGACAAGGGGAATACTTCTGCGAAAGAAGCCAGAAACGCCGTTTCTGATTTCAGCGAAGATTTCGCAGACGGTGTCTGCGGAATTGGTAACTTCTTTTGCCGGTTTCTATAGATCAGGAAGAAAGTTCTTATTTGCTCCAGATTCCTTTGAGAGAAGCCATTACCGAATTTTTTGCAAAGCTCTTTACTAAGCTGCTTGATTGTTTCCTGACCATATACTGCTTTAGTATTTCCGCCCTGTTCATGTTCAACGATCAGCCTACCTAGATGAAAGTAGGTGAATACCATCAGACTATTGGTGTTCCTCACCGCCTGATGTCTGGCAGCTTCCAACAGATCAACAGCTTGTTTGATCAATATATTACTTGTTATCGCAGTTGTTCTCACTTTGGTCATATGCTGTGTATTAGTTTTTAAACCCAGTACATATACACATTGGCGAAAGAAAAGGTACACTGCAGTTTCTACCGGCGTATTCTAATTTGTAACCTTGCGGATACCGTTATATTTTTTGAGGGCAATGTTGTGCGTGTCATAGCCCAATAAAACTCCCCTGCCCCCCTCTAAATGAAATCCCCTCGCACATTATTTTCTCAACCAATCAATCTTTTTTATCAAGCTAACATTTATTTTAAGCCAAAAATCTTATTAATAAACTATATATCATCTATATACAAATACTAAATATTAATTACTCTACTAATTCTATAGGATATGTAATTATATTTTGTATTTTTAATCCGGGAATAACGCCCCTCAACCAATTTCATTCTGTACGTACATGGCATAAGACCTATAGGCTTTTTACCGGGCTATTTCTATGAGCTGATAACAGTGCATCCCTATTTCTTCTGCTGTCAAAAGCTCGCGCATATTAGAAAACAATTAATTCAACCACAATGATAAAACTACTACCATTATTCCTGCCTATCTTATTAGCAGCTAACATAGCAGCCGCACAAACCACCCTACAGGGCGTGATAAAAAACGGAGAGGGCACACCTTTACCGGGAGCCACCATATTAGTAAAAGGCACCAACGTGCATGCACTTGCGGATTCTGTTGGCCGCTTCTCTCTTGAAACACAAAAAGATCCCCCGTTCACCCTATTGGTTAGCTTCATTGGTCATAAACCAAAGGAACTACATGTTCCCAAACAACCATCCGGTTCCCTGCAGGTAGCGCTTACGAAAAATGATTTGCTGTCGGAAGTGGTGATCACAGCCAGACGACGGAAGGAAACACTGCAAAATGTGCCCATTCCCATATCTGTGATCAGTGGCGCCCTGGCGGAAGATGCCGGCGCATTCAATGTAAACCGCTTAAAAGAACTGGTTCCCTCCGTACAACTATATTCCTCTAACCCGCGTAACACGGGGCTGAGCATCCGCGGACTTGGCACTACCTTCGGTCTTACCAACGACGGCATTGATCCGGGTGTAGGATTTTATGTAGATGGCGTGTATTATGCCCGCACTGCCGCTACTACCATCGACTTCCTCGATGTAGAACAAATTGAAGTATTGCGCGGCCCACAAGGAACACTGTTTGGAAAAAATACCACCGCCGGCGCATTTAACGTAACCACACGTAAACCGAGCTTCACGCCGGGCGCCAGCTTTGAGCTTAGTTATGGCAACTACGGATACATCCAGGCGAAGAGTTCTCTCACCGGGCCTTTAGGAAAAAAAGTAGCCGCACGCTTGTCGTTTTCAGGTACGCAACGCGACGGATTGCTTTACAATGTTGCCAAAAACAAACCAACGAATGACCTTAATAATCTCGGCGCCCGCGCACAAATATTATTCAAGCCTTCAGAGAAAGTAGACATCATCCTGGCGGCAGATGCCACCCGGCAGCGCCCCGACGGATATGCACAGGTATATGCAGGCACCGCTCCTACCCTGCGTGCAGGCTACCGGCAATTCAACAGCATCATCACAGACCTCAATTATAAACTGCCAACGCTTAACCCATTCGACCGGGTAATTGACCACGATACCCCATGGCAATCCTACCAGGACTTCGGCGGCGTGTCGCTCAATGTTGATATCCAGCTGGGACCCGGAAAACTGACGTCCACTACCGCTTACCGGTACTGGAACTGGGATCCTTCCAACGACCGGGACTTTACAGGACTACAGGCTTTGGCACTGTCGCAGGCGCCATCGAAACATAAACAATGGTCGCAGGAAGTACGTTGGGCAGGATCACTGCATCCCCGCCTCAGCGCAGTGTTTGGCGTGTTTGCCTTCGGCCAGCAGCTGGATCCGGATGGCGCCCACACTGAAGAATCCGGCCGCGATCAGTGGCGCTTCTCTCAAAGCACTACCAGCGACCTGTGGAAAACCCCGGGACTTTTTGACGGATATGGTATCAAATCCTATCCCCGGCTTAAAACTTTTAGCGGCGCTTTCTTTGGTCAGCTCGACTGGAAAATTTCCAATCGTCTGAACCTGTTGCCCGGTCTACGTTTCAACTATGATGATAAAAAAGTGGACTTCCGCCGCGATACCTATGGCGGTTTACAAACAGAAGACCCGCAACTGATTGCGCTTAAAAATCTGGTTTACACCTCGCAGGCATTTAAAACAGATATCGACGATACCAACTTATCCGGTCAGTTAACACTGGCATTTAAAGTGAACAGCCGGATCAATACTTTTGCTACCTTCTCTACGGGCTTCAAACCTATTGGCCTTAACCTCGGCGGATTGCCCACCGCTTCCGGCAAAACAATGCTGGAACTGGCCGTGATCAAACCGGAAGAAGTACGTCATTATGAAGTGGGTATCAAAACCTCGCCCAGCCCCAATTCAACCGTAAACCTCACGGTTTATAATACCGATATTTCCGACTACCAGACCCAGGTACAGGCGGCAGATCTTTCTGTAAACCGTGGCTACCTCGCCAATGCAGAAAAAGTTCGCGTACGTGGCGCTGAGCTGGATGCCAATATAAAAATCAAAGACTTCCTCTCTTTCTATGGAGCGTTGGCTTACACTGATGGTAAATACGTGACATTCAAAAACGCACCACCGCCACTTGAAGAAACCGGTGGCCCTACGTTCAAGGATATTTCCGGTGGCGAATTACCCGGTATCTCTAAATGGGCCGCATCTTTAGGCGGAGAGGTAACCGCTGCCGGAAAGCTGCTGGGCCACGATGGCAACTTCTTCCTGGCGCTGGATAGTTACTACCGTTCTTCCTTCTCTTCTAATCCTACTCCTTCCAAATACCTGGTAGTGGATTCATATGTACTGCTCAATGGCAGGGTGGGATTCCGGGCGCCAAACGGCTTGTCGCTCTTTGTTTGGGGCCGCAACCTGCTCGATAAAGATTATTTTGAACAACTGTTACCCGGAGCCGGGAATGCAGGTCACTATGCCGGTGTACTGGGTGATCCGCGCACCTATGGCGTAACAATACGGTATTCTTTATAAATAATTTTATCGGCATGCTGTTGCAAAGTTTACCGCTTTGCAGCAGCATGTTAATAGATGCCGGCCAATAGTACTGATGACTTTTACTAAAATTTCACCTATATTTCATTAGTAAAACTCATCCTGCTTCATCCATGAATATTGGCCAGCAAATATTATTTTTTGTGAGCGCTTTAGGTGCGTTTAACGGTATTGTTCTTAGTGTTTATTTATTATTAGGGAAGAAGAAAAGATCTGTTCCCACTATCTTCCTGATTACGCTGCTGTTGGCCCTCAGCATCCGGGTATCCAAATCCGTTTTCCTCTATTTCAATCCTTCCATACCCAGGATATACCTGCAGATAGGCTTGTCTGCCTGCTTTCTCATAGGCCCGGCCCTCTATTATTTTTTCAGATCGGTGCAGGAAAATGTCACTAAGATACCCACCTCCTGGAAGTGGGTATGGGGAATATTGCTGGGGATTATTATACTAACAGGCAGTATTCTTCCTTATCCCGCTTATCCGGCTATCTGGAATAATGTAATCGTTTATATCATTTACCTGGAGTGGATGATTTACCTTATTGCTACCGGGTTTGTATTGAAAACGGTGTTGAAAACTTTTCTTGTGAACCGTTCTGCGTTAAATAGTACAGATAAATTCCGCCTGTTGCTGTACACCGGCAACTGTCTTGTTTTCCTGGCCTACCTGTTGTCGTTAGCGAATATTATTTGCGGGATATATATTATTGGCCCGGTACTCTTTTCGTTCCTGCTATACCTCAGCATTTTTTATAATTTACAGGGAGCACGGTATGAAAACGGACTGCCAGTAAAATCTGAAAAGAAAAAAATAGCAGCACCCGATGCGCAGGTGTGGATAGAAAAACTGGAAACAGCCATCCGCGAAAAAGAACTTTATAAAGATCCCAACCTTAAACTCAACGACCTGGCTAAGATTATTAACATCTCTGTACACCAGTTATCCCAGTTACTGAATGATAACCTCGGAAAAGGGTTTTCCACTTACATTAATGAATACCGGATCAATGAAGCCTGCCGGCTGATCACAACTAACGACCACCTTACGTTTGAAGCCATCGGATATGAGGTTGGCTATAACTCGAAATCTACTTTTTATGCCGCTTTCCGGAAAATAAAAGACACCACTCCTGCCCTGTACAAAGAAAATATCTCCTGATCAAAATCCTGATACCCAACCAGTTAAAATTCCGTACAGTACGGTTTTATAAATCCGTACGCCTGAATTCAGCAAATGAAACTCCTGCTGGCTAAACGAATTCTAGGTTTGCGGAAAACCATTATTGATGATAAAGTTTTCAGGGATACTCTGCATCCTGCTAATCCTATATTCCTCTATTCACGGCCAGATGATCATCAGCGGAAAGGTAACAGATGAAAAAACCGGGCAAGGCATAGGGTTCGCTTCCGTTAGTATTTTATCTGCAAAAGATTCCGGGCTGGTTAAAGGACAGGTCACCGATTCGGCAGGTGTCTTTATGTTTCAGAATATCCCGACGGGGAAATATATCCTGCTGTTATCTTCTTACGGTTATAAAAAAATTTATAAAGATGTGATACCGGCAGAAGATATTATTAGCCTGGGAAATATCCCCATGTCCGCGGATCTCACGTTGTTGAGCGAAGTAGTAGTGGCCGGACAAAAACCTACCTTTCAGCGTATAGGCGATAAACTCGCGGTGTCTGTTTCCGGGAACCCGCTTTTCCATACCGCCGCCAATACTTTTGATATCCTGAAAAAAGTACCCGGGCTGGAAGTGAACAGCGATGGCACTATCCAGATGTCCGGCAGGATAACCCCGGTTATATTCATCAACGGCAAGCCTGTCCAGATGAGCCCGGAAGAACTGCAACAATACCTGGGAAGTCTTTCGCCCGGTATGATTGCATCCATTGAGGTGATCAATAATCCCTCGTCCCGGTACGATGGTGAATACAAAGGGATCATCGACATAAAACTGAAACAGGACCTTACACTCGGCTGGAAAGGCAATGCCAATATAGTACTGCAACAAAATGCCTACACCCTGGCCGATAATAATTTCTCGCTGACTTATAAAACGGGAAAGCTGGTATACAGTGCCCGCCTGGGTTATGTGACCGGTGAAAGAATTTACCGGTATAAAGGACTGCAGCATCTGGCCAATACCAATATAATGGCCACTAATACCCAAACAATTACCCGGAACAACAACCTTAGTTATCAACTGGGCATAGATTATTATCTCTCAAAAGATCACCAGGTAAATATTGTGGGAAGAGCTTACCAGCAAAACCGGCAAATCGATGCCTTTAATACCCTTCACACCACCGACTCCACAGCGCAACACCTGGTTTCCCATACAAATACTTTTACCTATTCCACTCCGCTACAGGATAACTATGCCGCCAGCCTGAACTACAGCGGCCAATTCAGGAAAACTACGCTGGAGGTTCTCAGCACATTCCTTATGATCTGCAACCAGCAAAAGGAAGACATTCAAACCAAAAACACGATCACAGATCATCTGCTCGATTACTGGAAAACCAACCTGTATAACAACATCCTGATACGATCGGTACAGGCAGACCTTTCGGGGAATACAGGCAAGGGCAAATGGGCCGCCGGTGGCAAGTTTGCGTTTACCACTACAAAAAACAACCTATACTATGATACGCTCCATACCTCCGGCATATTTGCACCAGATGCCAGTCGCTCCAACAACTTTAAATACGATGAATATATTTCAGCAGCGTATGCCTCTTATGAAAATACCTACCGTCAGTTGAGTTATGCGGTAAGCCTGCGTGCGGAACATACGCACAGCACCGCCAATGCCATCACTGAACATACAGTTACCACGAGAGACTACCTCACATGGCTGCCGGGATTGAGCGTCACCATTCCCATGAAGGCTTCGCAGCAGCTTCATATTTCCTACAGCCGGCGCGTGACAAGGCCTAACTTTGCACAGCTAAATCCATTCCGGTTTTATAACAGTCCGCTTAATTATTTTGTAGGCAACCCGTACCTGCAGCCATCCACTACACAAATGTTAAACATCGCCTATACCAGGAAAGCGCTGCAGGTATCCCTGCAGGTTGGAAGAGAGTCGGACCCGATGACCCGTTACCCGGAATACGACAGTGTTACCAACGTGCTGCAATACCTGGGCAAAAACCTTCCCTATAACGACTTTGCCGGCATTGAAATAAGTTTTCCGCTGACGGTTAACAAGTGGTGGCGGATGAGTCATAATATCAGGGGCGGGTATAAAAAAGAACAAACACCCTATCATGGCGTCACCTATGCGATACCTATATTCGACTACAATTTAACCGGCAGCCAGGTATTTACTTTGCCCCAGCAGATCACCGTCGATATCTCGTATTACTACCGCTCGCTGAGTGGTACGGGGTTGTATGTGTCCAGGTCTTTAGCCAGCGTGGATGCAGGCATCCGGAAAAGCTGGTTGAAGGGAAAATTAAACACCGGGATCAATTTTTATGATATGTTTGATACCTATCGCGTAAGATATATTTTCCGGGAGAAAAAAATTATTGATAATGCTTTCACACACTGGGTTGGCGCCCGGAGAGCCGCTTTAACGCTAAACTACAGCTTTGGAAAATCTACCCACAGCAGCAAGCAGCGCGCAAAAAATGAAGAAGAAAACAGGGCCGGTATATAAAAATGTCTATTTATTATCCGCAGCTGTTTTGTATCTCTTCTCCAGGATATTAATAACCGTATTTTTCAGATCATCATACTTTACGTCATCATTAAACCCGATACCATAATTAAAATGTGTTCCACCCTTCGACCCGCAAAGAATATACTTCGGGCCGCCCATTTCCACGGAAATGGGCGAATATTCCGTTTGTATAGTGAAATCCACATTTCCTATGGAATCAAGAACATAAAATATCTGTTTGTTATAAATCCTTTTGGAACCTTCTTCATATCGTTCAAAAGCCTGGATGGATTTGTCTTTCCACTTAAACTGGTCAAAGCAGAACATATCTTCCATGTTTTCTTTTAGCCGTCCTTGTTTGTGCGCATCATATAAACCGGCCCTGTACACCTTTGCCTTTTCATAGGTTTTATTATGATAATACACCTGGATCAGCTTTGCATAGGCGTGATAATCTGATGAATCGGACTGGATCACCGCGAGAAAAGCTGTTTCTGCTTTATCATAGTTGCCGCTTAAAGATTCAATCTGGCCGATGTTAAACCACGACTTAGTATATCCTTCACTGCCGCGGGGAAGCTTTGTTGTATTGTAATGGAGCGCCTCCAGCGCTTTTGCTTCCTGGCGCAGACTAAAGTATACCTGGGGAACCATCAGGAACGGTCGCTCACCGGGACTGTTCTTTTCTCTTGCCGTTTTATAGTTTTCAAGCGCCGATTCATAAAGATGAAGGTTATAATAAGCATCACCCAGGCCGCTGTAATACTCCGCTGTATCAGGTTTCAGGGCAATAGCAGCCTTAAAGCATTTAATTGCCTGGTCAAACTGCTGCATGTAGTTCAGCGTAGATCCTTTTATAAAATGCGGCCTGTGATCATTGGCATCCTTAGCAATAGAAAGATCCATAAACTTCAGGCAGCTATCATCTTCCTGTTTCATAAAATACGCATAACCCACGTAGTACAATGCTGCCGCAGACAGCCGTTCCGGCGCCGGAGCGTATTGCCCGATAACTGCGTCAAATTGCTTACTGTCTGTTAACTTCTGTAATACAGCAGTAGTGCTATCCTGGGCAAAGGCGGTTGCCCCCAGGAAGGTTAGCAGTATGGTTACGATGATCCTGTTCATAAATATGTTATAAGCCGTTAATTAGTTTCTGCACACATATCCAGGTAACGCCGGTGATCCGCCGGCTCAATATCAGCCGTGCTGAATACTTTCTTTGCTACTTCAAACGCATAAAAGGAGGAGGATATTTTTTCTCCTTTAAAATAGTAATCCTTCTTATCCTTGGCAAATGCTTTATATACGGGATGTACTTTAAAAGAAGGATGGTCTGCCACCAGTGGATCGAGGTTGTATTGATAGTAGTAAACCTTTTTCCCGTCGGTGATATACTTTGAGCCTGCGTATACCTTCATACTCCCGGGCTTTACTTTATAGATCGGAAAGATCTGATAATAGAGTATCTGCCCGTTCAGGAAATATCCTCCACCGATCAACGTAATATTCTTTTCCTCCAGGTCGGTAGGAACGATATTGGTTCTGTCGTACATATCTCTCATTACAACAGATAAATTTTTCCCATCTCTCACCAGGTAGCTTCCGCTCATAGAATCCAATACGGTTACTATTCCAAACGTCTTCCGATCCATTACGGTTACATGATCAACATAGTCGCCTACAGGGCCGAAATCGGGCATAAAGTAAATGTTCTTTTCATCGGCTCCTATCACTGATTTTAGTTTTGGGAAAAGATTGAATTCGGGATACAGGCTATCGCGGCTGCCGAGGCAGAAAAAAGAAGCAGGATTGGCTTCCTGTACGATGCTTTTGTAAAAATAAACCTGGAATTTATCTTTTGAAAAAGCCCCGCCCAGGTACCTGAAGGAAGCAATATCTTTAGGCTTTAGGGTTTGGCTCCGGCTTCCGCGGAGCCCGAATGCGCTCGTACTGTGAAAGGTTACTTCTGTATCTCCCACATCTACTGTGAGATTGGATTGTGCAAAGAGACAAACAGGCACACAACAAAAAAGAAAAGCAAGCCAACGGAACATAGATTAATATTTATTGGGGAAATTTTAAGCAATAAATATACTGGATTCTTCCGGTGCCCGTTATGAAGCGAGATAATAAAATTACAGGATAAATTTATGATAGATAGGAAGAAGGGACTATTTTTTACAAAGTAGTCCCTTCTTAAAATAGACAGCCCTGACGGCATCGCCAGTCCATGTCAGGTGGTCTTCAGTGTGTGTTACTGTCGAACCGGTGGCGGTAGGTAACTACCTCCTGGCATATTTAACATGCCTTTTCCCTTTACGCTCACTACCACAACTCTTTATTGCAGCAGCTGAAGGTGATTTGAGGGCGGCTCCTGAAAGCCGCCCCCGCTCGGCCTGTCATCCGGGCTTGGAATGTTTATAATCAAAGTACTAACCTGATGTCAACATTCATTCAGGACACTTACCATCCTGGATTTTGACCCAATTTTGGGTTTAACGTGGTTTCATTTGTCGGGATAGGCAACAGATAATCCCGTTTCAGATTGAATCTATACCCCTGATCCATGGCCCCATAGGTCTTGTAAGGGTCAATATATCCTTGTGCATTAACGGGGACAGTAGCCAGCGCCCTGAGAAAATCGGCTGTGGCACCGGGATAGTTTTCCCATTGTTTCCGGTATGCTCCTAAAGGGCGCTTGCCAACAAGCAGCTCATCTGCTGCCGCCCAACGGAAAATGTCATCTATCCTGAACCACTCTGCCGCCAGTTCAATTTTGCGCTCCCTGCGAATTTCATTCAGGATAGGCGATAGCGTAGGAAACTCCCGGTTGGGATCTGATGGAATATTAGCTAATTGTAACAAGCCGTTAGACATACCTACCCGTTTGCGTAAAGCATTAACCGTTTTGTCTATATCGGATTGGGAGATGGTTCCCAGTTCAGCCTGGGCTTCTGCATATGCTAACAAAATTTCCGCATAGCGTATGTATATATATCCCTGTGTACTTTGAGATGCATTGAATTCTGTATAGTCTCCGGTATGCCCTTTATACACCTGATAGCCGGTGGAAGTATTATTAGCACCATTGATCTCGAAGGTGGGCGTTGTAAAAAAGAGTTTGGTTTCATACCATTTCACATGTTTACCATCATCCACCCAAATCGTTTGGTTCAACCGGGGATCACGATTGGTTACAACATCTTTTAAAGTGCGGTCCCCGGCATATAACGGGCTGCTTGCAATAGGAAGACCATCCAGGCAAAGGTAAGAGTCCACCATGCTTTTAGAAAGCCCCATGCCTGCGCCGTTTACAGAATAACGTGTCCAGGTGTGAGTCACCTGGTCAGCTACCGAATATTTGTGCCACAAGAGTACTTCCTTGCTGGCAGCGTAATCTTTCCTGTTAAATAACATCCAATAACCATCTTGTACCCCGATATTGTCCAGCGCCGGGAAGCCATTAGTTTCAGACATACGGATCAGTTCTCCGGCAGCAGCCGCTGCTTTCTGAATAAATTTGGTGCCATTGGAACCAGCTACTTTGAAGGGCGTTCCTTTCTGACCATGATATTTTTCCCAGGTACCTTCATACAGTGCGATTCTGGCTTGTAAAGCTAATGCCACTTCTTTGGTGACATGCCCCGTCCAGGAACCACCTCCTCTGACAGGAAGATAATTGATGGCATTGTCCAGATCTAATAAGATAGAGTCCACCACCTGGTTGCGGGGTAGTCGTCCCGCATAAAGCTGATCTGATGCCGGAGACAATGTGGTGGACGACCGGGGCAGATCTCCAAATTTCTTCAGCTTGTCAAAGTAGAAGAGCGCACGGAAGAATAATGCTTCGCCTACGTACTCCTTCACTTTATCCCAGGGAGCATTCACCTTCTTATAATGATCCATAAAGTAATTGATATTACGCAGTACAGCCCAATCATCCGCAGACCAGCCGCCACCGGAAGAAGGAACAGTAGCCTCACCATTCATGCGTCTATTGTAATTGATCCCGATATTGGTTTCGCTACCATCGCCGGCATCAATAGTATAAGGGCCGGCTCCCCAGGCTCTGCGTGAGGGCAACAGGGCATCCTGATTATAAAAATTGTTCACATATAGCTTTAGATCATTGGGGGATTTCCAATAGTCTGCGTCGCTGATATTGGCCAATGGTAAGCGTTCTAAAAACTTGTCGTTACAGGCAACCAATAGTAGTATTAAGCTTGCCCATGCGTATATAAATCGTTTCATACTTATATCGTTGGATAATTAAGAAATGGCTAGAATGTCACATTGAGTCCCATAGCCCAAACTCTCTGCAACGGATAAACCCGGCCATCTGTGGACGAAAATTCCGGATCCATCGTGTGCAACAGCTTGGTGAAGGTGACCAGGTTTTCAATGTTCAGGAAAAAGCGCACTTTCTGGCTGTCTATAGCGCGAAGTATATGCTGCGGCATAGAATAGCCCAATTGAAGGTTTTTGAGCCTTAGATAAGCCGCGCTTTGCACATATCGTGTCTGTGGCTGCGAATTTTTCTGCATCTCACCTCCCATGTAGAATTTTGGATAGTAGCCATTGGGTGTTTCGGGTGTCCAGCGGTCGTATTGTGCGGTAGTCAGCATTCCCGTATATAAATCGCCTGTGATACCCCAGAAATAAGCTCCATCCCAAACGTTGGCATTGGAAAAGATGGCGTCCCGTTTACCAACACCCTGCAGGAAAACAGTGATATCAAATGATTTGTATTGAGCGTTCAGATTCAGACCAAAAGAATAACGGGGAGTGGTATTGGCTATAACACGACGGTCTCCGGGGTTTTCCAATGTATTGTTGCCCCAATTGATGATGCCATCATCGTTAAGGTCTGCATAACGGATGTCGCCCGGGCTCCAGCGGCTATAGATCTTGTTCTGATTCGGCGCAGTGGTTATTTCATCCTGGGACTGGAAAAATCCTTCCGTCTGATATCCCCAAACATCCCCAAACTTACGCCCTTTGTACCAGGTGGTGTTCAGGCCAGCCGGATTGGGATAGCGAAGTACTTTACTCTGATAGTCGCTGAACACAACATCCACTCCGTATTGTACATTTCCAATCCGGTCTTTCCAGCCGATGGTAAGGTCGATACCCCTGGTCTGCATCGCTGCGTTATTGACCTGTGGGGCAGCCGTACCCAACAGCGCAGGCAAGGCATCTGCAGGGCCTACAAAGTCATCTGCCGTACGCTGGTACCAGTCGAAAGATGCGGTCAACCGGTTGGATAATGCGGTGATATCCGTTCCAAAATCCAACGTCTTCACCGTTACCCATGTAAGCGATCCATCGATCAATGGAGGCTGACTGATGAATGCTTCTTTACCACCGGAAAATAAATACTGGCTACCGGTAGGCACTACACTATTGAGTGCCGGATAAAAAGGATAATAATTGCTGGCAAAACTCTGATCGCCCAGCTGTCCATATGATGCACGTAATTTGAACGAATTGGCTACCCGTGCTATAGGTTTCCAGAACGATTCATTCGATAGTACCCATCCTGCCGATATACCCGGATAGAATTTAAAACGCCGGTCTTTCAGAAAACGGGATGTACCATCATATCGTCCGTTAAACTCAACAAGATATTTCTCTTTATAATTGTAATTGATGCGTCCAAACCCGCCACGGATAGCAAGCTGTGAGGCATTGTCTGTCAAGGAAGGAGTTGTTCCATAGGTGAGGGATAAAGATGGAATATCATTGGAAAATAAAAACTGATTACGACCTCCCATAGACAGGTTATCATAAAGCTCCTGTGTGAAACCGATCAAACCTTTCACGGCATGTCCGCTCCACTCATTTTCATAAGATGTAAATGTATTGATCGTATAATGGTGGTTCCTGTTATACTGTCTTTCAAAACTGTTGGGAGCGTAGAGAGCTTGCTGTGAACCGCTTGGACGGGTCACATACACTGTTTTGTTATGCCGGCTCAGATCAAAGTACGAGCCATCAAATGTGTAATTGGCAGTAATGTTCCAACCCCGCAGAGGATTTATTACTAATTCACCCGTAATAAGTGCCTTATCATTATTCGACTTAGTACGGGCGCCATTTACAAGCCCCTCCATCCGGTTTTCAGAAGCAAAACTGCCGCCAGGAGTATATAACGGTTCAGTAGGCCAGTTGCGTGCAGCCAAGGTCTGCATCCAGTTACTTTCTGCGGTGGGGGTTTCCGTGGCACCTCTGGAGAAGGAGCCTCTGAAATTGAAGTTCATCCAGCTTGTGATAACAGAAGAGAGGTTGGCGCGGACATTATACTGGGCATATGTGTCAGTTGCATAATTGTACATCCCATTTTGTTGAATATACCCCAGGCCTACATAGTAGCGTGTCTTGTCTGTCCCTCCGGATACACCGAGATTATGCTGCTGACTGAACTGTACTTTTTTGTACAGGATATCAAACCAATCATTATTTGCGTTGGCGTTACCCCACTCGAACCAGGCATCGGTGCCCGGAGTCGGATTGGCAATGGTTTCATCCGTGATTTTACCATCCAGGTATTCCTGGATACGTCTGAGGGCATCATCATTAAATGGTTTGGTCACTCCTGCGTTGGCCGCTGCTTCATTGTATAAATTGGCAAAATCAATTGACTTCATATACTTTGGCAGGTTGATGGGTTCCATTAACATCAGGTTATTGTTATACGTGATGGTAGGTTTTTGTCCTGCTTTTCCTTGCTTTGTTGTGATAATGACCACCCCGTAGGGGGCACTGGAACCGTATATGGAAGCAGAGGCAGCATCTTTCAGCACGCTCACACTCTCCACATCGTTCATGTTGATCGTATTAATATCCACTCCGGGCACACCATCTACAACAAACAAGGGAGCCTGAGAGGAAGTAGATCCATTGGAAGAGAAACCTGTATATCCCCGTATGTTAAATGACGGAGCCTGTCCGGGAGCACCACCGCCGGCGGAGCTGATATTAAGATTGGAAACAGCTCCCTGTAAGGCATGACCGAGTGTTAGTACAGACCTGTTCTCCAGTCTTTTACCGGATATCTGGGATACAGCACCTGTCAGGTTAATTTTTTTCTGAGTGCCGTAACCAACTACAACAACTCCTTCCAGGTCCGTTAAGATTACCTTTAGTACAATATCAACCCGAACATTATTGGTTACAGCAATCTCTTGTCTTTTATACCCCAATAAATTGAATATCAAAACTTCTCCGGGAGAGGCATCAATCTGGTATCTGCCAGAAGCATCACTTACAGCAACGCGATTGGTTCCTTTAACTACAATTTGTACACCTGGAAGATAGCCGCCTGTACTATCTTTAATCACCCCCGAGATTAAATGCTGTTGGTTGGGGTCCAATGTAACCTTTTGCAAACCTGGTTCAACCCTCTTTTTAATAAGTATGTTCTTGTCTACGATTTTATAGGTGATCGGGAGGCCTTCTAAACAACCTTCCAATACTTTTTCGATAGGCGCATTCTGAAATGATAAACTGACTTTTTGTTTCTTTAATTCCACATCGTCGTAGAGAAACAAGTAACCCGTTTGCTGCTCAATAACCTTGAATACCTTTTCCAAAGGCGTGTTACTTACCTTGATGGACACGCTCTGCGCCAGACTTTTAGCACTGACCTGAATCAACATGACTAAAGTAAGGCCAACTATTACCTGAAATCTCATAATAAATTTCCGATGAAGGTGTTTGCCAAAAAACAACCATCCCGACCAGACGGTGGTTGTATGAAATCTGAATTTCATTAACTTTGTATTGTTTGAGTTGATATTTAATTAGTACACTAATCTTTTGAATGATCGCTCATACGCTTGCGTCTTCTGATTGCAGTCAGAAGACGTTTTTCATTGAGCTTAGGGCGGTTTTTAAGTTTCTCGTTCCATAAGCTAGTTGATTTTTCAGGTGATAGATGCAATTACTTTATTCAATGACAATACGTTTAACACCGTTATCTGTCTCAATCCTACAGTTCAGATTATAGAACGATAAGATCTCAAGAACTTTGGAAGCATTGGTATTACGATACACTTCTCCGGATAAGCGTACGTTAGCAGCTTTACCTTTAAATACCACGTCTATATTATACCAGCGGGAAAGTTGCCGTGCAACGGCATATATATCAGATTGATTGAAGTTGAGTTTTCCATTTTTCCAGGCAATAGCATCCGATACATCTACCTGAGCCACAGATAGCCGACTGCCGCTATCGAGCGTGGCCTGCTGCCCTGGTTCCAGGACAACATTCCGGTATCTGTCTGTCTCAACTATTTTGACGGTTCCTTCTGCCAAAGTCGTTTTTACACTGGGATCATCATCATAACTGCTAACATTAAAATGTGTGCCCAGTACTTCTACAACCTGACCTTTGGAGAGCACTTTAAATGGTCTGCTGGCATCTTTGGCTACTTCAAAATATGCTTCTCCCTTTAACTCGACTAAGCGTTCGTGAGATGTTTTGCTAATTTTATAGGTAAGCTGTGAAGCTGCGTTCAGCCAAACTTTTGATCCGTCTGGTAAGGTAAGTTGGAATTGTCCACCGCGTGGGGTTTTTAGGCTATTGGACACCGGGTTTTCCGTCTCCTCTCCCTTTGATTCAGTAGCCACATAGGTCAACTGACCATTCGCATTTTTATAGATGGTATTACTTCCTGCTTTGGCAATAGCTCCGTTAGATTGATCATCCAATGCTATTTCGGTCCCGTCCCCAAGCTGCAGCGTGGCTATATTTCTGCCGGGCGCGATATCTGCAGCATTGGAAAGCAGCTTATTTGTTTCCGGGGGGTTGCCGGAAGACCTGTAATTAACATAGAAATAAGTTCCAATGGAGATAGTAATCAAAACAGCCGCAGCAGCGGCTACTGCCGGATATCTAAATGGCCTTCTCTCCTTTCTGAGAGACTTTACTAACCGGGTTCGGACTTCTATGAGATCCTCTTCCAAATCCTCCTCATTAACCGCGGCTTTCTTTGACTCCAACAGCTCGTACCATAGTTCCACCTGCGCACACTCCTCTGGAGTACAGTTTCCTGCCAGATAGCGTTTCAACAGATCCTGCATATTATTTTGTTCCATACTTATCACAATATTGCTGTTTGCATAAGTATAGTACAATTAGTACATCGATGGGCGTAAAGAAAATTAAAAAAAATGTTCAGTCAGGCAAATGCTCGATAGTATTAATAAGGGGCCTAACTTAACACGCAACGACTTTAAAGCGTTATTGACATGCTTCTTAACCGTAGCTTCCGAAAGGCCTAACTGCATGGCTATCTCCTTGTGAGAAAGGTGATGCTCCCTGCTCATGCGAAAAACTTCCTGCATCTTTTCGGGTAATGAAGAAATTTCACTTTCAATTATCCGCTTAAGTTCATTTTCGCGGGCTAAATAATCTGCAGAACTACTTTTTATAGGTGTCGAAAATTTGAGCGAATCTAAATAGGTGATTTGTACCTTCTTGTGAACAATACGCTTTATGACCATATATCGCAGGGTGGCATGTAAATATCCCGCTAATGGCGTGTCTACTGTTAGTGAATAACGATTTTGCCATAATGCAACAAACACATCTTGTAATAAATCTTTGGCTTCGTCATTATTATCCAATTTCTTACTCCCTTTTATATACAAACCTTTTGCATGTCTGTTGTATATTTCCAGGTACGCCAAATGGTCGTCTTCCAGCAGGAGTCCAACCAGGTCTTTATCGCAATATGTTTGATAATCAACAGCTTTCACAAATAAGATTATTGGTCGCCCATTAGCCACTTTACGAATTACAGATGCACCTTAAGATAAGGATCTCTTTTAAAAACTTCTCCGTTTTAATAAATAGTACGTTGAATCAGTGCCTGGGCGTAAATAAATTTTATTTTTTTTGGTTCAATATTTTATGACATCAGTCCTGATGTGGTTACTGCCCTTTTACATTTTTCAAAACTAATCACAGTTCATGTAGGTAACGACAGAGGGTGTATTAACAAAGTATTAAGTCTACTTTATTCTAAGCTGGTACAGGATTAGATTTGATGAATCATTACTAATTAGCATATGCTCAAGGTGTTGATATAGCTATTTCTCATGTAGTGCCTAAAGAAGTATGGCCCTTACACTTTTGCCCCTATAAGAAAGCCCTTATTTCCCGATATACTAAATAATGAGAATATTTGGAAGATCCGGGATGAGCAAATACCTTAGCACTGCCCACATAATTTATATAAAAACGTTTAAACCACAGCCTTTGACTCAAGATCCACTCAATCACGGTCCTGTTACCCGTAAAGAAATACAAAATAAAATTGATCAATATGGCTGCTATATCGTATTGGTTGAGCCAAATGATTATTTGCCAGGTTACGCATATACTATCGGGTTACACCAAAAATTCAAACATCCGGAGATCATATGCTTTGGGTTATCAACAGCCCTCTTAGGGGATTTATTAAATAATGCTTGTGCGTCAATAACAAGTGATAATAAGCTAAATGCAGGCGTATTATATGACGAGTTCATAAAAAACTACCCCATACAATTCCTGAATGTAAATAAATCATATTATTCAGACTACATGGCAATATGCAATATTTTCTATCGTACAGATGATTACCCTGCACTGCAAATCGTATGGCCGGACAAGCAATCATTATTTCCCTGGGAATCTGGGTTCAATCCCGATTGGAAATTTAAACAGCCACTCCTTGATAGAAACACGGATTTTAGATTCTATGAAGAGAGAAACGTAGCGATATTTACAACTAGCCAGGTTTTAGAGGGAAAGCCGATTTTGTATGTTTACCACAATAACGATGGGGCATGGCAGTTTCATAGTGAGAAGGAGCCAGATCTTAAAGATTCGAAACTGATTAGTCTTGAAAAAATAACCAAAATCGACCCCAGTGTGAATGAACTTTACCACCTGCCTTTGGGAAAAAGCGCCCGGCGAGAGTCTATCAATGATCCGTGGGATTGGGAATAAAGGAGTTATTTCAAAATTCTTGCGGTATTTCCAAAGTTATTCAAAAGGCCCTATAATTGAAATTCAGGCAGATTGGCATCTACTACCATTTTTCAAAGTTTGTTCCCTTTAACCAATAGTCATAAAAATCTATCATTTCATTTATTTCCTTTTTCTTAAGAAGATAGTCCTTCGTTTCTACCTGATGATTTTCCCTACGCAAATTCAACTCCTTCATTTCCTGCCTCTTCAAGTGTCTTTTCTTGACGTTCTCATAATGCTCAAAGGTTTTCGCCTGGGCCTCGAGATACTCTTTACTTGATAAATAGCTATTATTCTGAAGCTCCACTCTTTCCAGGGAAGTTCCTCTTCTTTCTCTGTATGGAACAGTTTGGCCAAATTGAAATAGTGGCTTCTGACGAATGTACTGATCAAATCCCTCACAGGTAAATTCAATTTCACCCCGTTGAGTAACAATTAGCCATATAGCTTTATCCTCTTCCACTTGTCTTTCTATATAGTCAATCTCAAAAACATCTTCCATTGCTATTTCAAAGTCGAAAGAAAGGATTTTCGCTTTTTTAAAAACCAATGTTGCAGGTGCAACCCAGAATGTAAAAGGTAACCCCTCAAGGTCCGGCTGATTCCATTTGAATATATAGTCAATATCAAATTCAAGGTCTTCTTTTAGGGCCATCTTATAAATCTGCGAATCATGCCAGCCCATAATTTCAAAGTCCTTTTCCGTCCAAATACTCTTTTCTAGGTCATAAGACATCCCTATCATACTCATGGTTATTAAATATAAACACAAATTGAATTTGTAATTCGCGAACAGGAAACAAAAACTAATTCCTAAGATTTATAAGATTTACTACAACTTTTATCATCATCTCTTTTTCATCCGGTTTCGACTCTGCTATCATAAGCGTAAGCGCAACTAAGGCATTGTCCGCGATCTTCTTTGAACCGTCAAAATGATATAAAATTCCGTTTTTCTCTAAAAACCATACAAATAAAAATGCAGCAATACGCTTGTTCCCGTCCGAGAAAGAATGATTCTTAGTTACAAAATATAATAAGTTCGCTGCTTTCTCCTCAACACTTGGATAAAGATACTGACCGCCAAATGTCTGGTATATTGCAGCCAGCGATCCCTGGAAAGATTCGTCCTTTTCATTTCCGAAAAGCGAACTGCCGCCAAATTTATCGCGGAGTCCCTTGATAGCATCCATCGCTGAATGGTAGGTAATTTCAAAAAGATTCTCCGGTGTTGTTGATTCAATTTGCAAAACTTGATGGTCATACTTATCTAATACATCAAGCGCATAAGTATAATCAGTAATTACCTTCAATAAGCCAATGGCCTCATCTGAATTAAGGTGCTTACTTTCCATCACATTTCCCAATAACTTCACTGTCTGCTTCAATTCCTCCAACTGACTTGATTTCTCTTGCAGTTGTTTCTTATTGACCACATATCCTTTGGTTAAATACTCCTTTAACGTCTTATTGGCCCAGATACGGAACTGAGTACCTCTTTGAGATTTGATACGATAGCCAATTGAGATGATCACATCTAAATTAAAGTACTCAACTTGATAAATTTTCCCATCTGCTCCAGTTGTTGCATTTTTTGCAACAACTGAATTTCTCTCTAACTCCTTCTCTTTGAATATATTAGATATATGCCTGGATATTACAGACTTATCACGCGAAAAAAGCTCCGCAATATGGTTCAGGCTTAGCCAAACTGTTTCGTCTTCTAGTTTTACATCGATAGTCGTTTCGCCGTCCACTGTCTGATAAATAAGAATCTGATTACTTTCCATAAAATGTAACTATTAAGTTTGGCTAGCAATTTGCCTATAAAATGATTTTAACTTTTAAATACTCTTTGCTGCATATAACGATTAACATATTCATCCACTGAACAATCCGAACCATTCTCCAATCCCTTCACCCAATCCAATATCTCCGACTTTTTAAACTTCAACAGCTTCCCCATTCTAAAATGCGGCATCTCCCCCCTCGCACACTTGTTATAAATAGTATTCGCATCCAGCCGGAGAAAATCCGCCAGTTCCTTTACAGACATAATCTCACCTCCACCGGCTGGCCGGGACTTTTTCGAAACAGTTTCCAGCAATTCAATCATTAACGATTTGATCTCCCGGATATCAGATTCCATACACATTAATCGTTGTTCTATTGAAGCCATATTCATCAGTTTAAGTGGTCATAAATAGCCTTGTTGGCGGCTTTCGCCCTTGTTACATCAGGCACCTGCGCATAGATCTGGGTTGTTTTCACATGTTTGTGGTTCAGCATTTTGCTGACTACATATATATCTTCTCCTTTCTCAATAAGGTCTGTAGCGTATTTGTGCCGCCAGTTATGGAACTTGGCTTTATCTTTTAATCCAACGCTACTAAACCAGTCCTGCAACTTTGTACGTGTCCGGGAATAATTAAGATCAGGGAATACCAGGCCATCGTCCTCCGGTTTCTCTCCTAGAATACCATAAGCCTGTTTACTGATGTAATGCTTAAAAGAGCGGCCCGGTTTAGGATCGACAATGTATGCGTACCATGAATCGAGCGGAGTGGAGTAATGCAGATCGCTCCACTTTAATATTTTAATAGCGCTGAAGCGGAATCCAGTGAGCAAAGCAAAAATAGAAGACCTGAAAACAGTATCATCATCCACTGGGTTCTGAATTAATAACTTTAATTCTGCGTCGTCCAGTATCTGGCGATGTGTATCTATATTGCCTATCCGTTTAACGCGGCTGGTATAGTCTTCCGGGAGAAACCTGTCCAGGTAAGCTTCTTTCACAATGATTGTAAATTTATCATAGTAAGAAGCGGCTGTATTCTGCGATAGCTTTGTATGTTTGGATTTCAGGGAATGCGTATTTAACAGGAATTGCTTGAACTTCTGGAGAAAGATTTCATCTATATGCCTGAATTTACAATGGTCACCCATCCATTTATGCAAGTATTTAACGGCTGTTTCGTAATGAGTGGTATCAACGTTCTCACGCTGCTTTTCCCGGATGAAACTCTTTGCATAAAGAAAGAAATCCGCATCTAATGAATCTTTATTAAATAAACCATTTTCCTCCAGCATTAATGCTTTCATACGCTTGATGTAGATTTTCTCGGCAATTTCACTATATAACTTGTTCTCCTTAACCTCCAGCGGGGTAACAGGATTAGCATGTACGTACAGGTTCAGGAACTCCCGTCTGGTGAAGCGCTTGTTATGCGGATTCCATACCGGCGGATAATAATCGAGGTATAAGCTCAGCTTCCCGCCTTTCAATTTCTTCTTGCGCAATTTCCCTCTCATTTGTTCCCGAATTTGGTGATGATATAATTCATAACTGTTTGCCGGTGAAAGAAAAGACTACGGCCAATGCGGAGCCGTGGAAACTCGCTATCGTTTTTTATAAGCCGGAATAAGGTACGCTGACTTATCCGGGTAATTGCGGATAAGGCTTTAATGTCTACCAGCTCACTGGGTTCCTGTGGTGGTAATTGTATAGGAACATAAACAACCTGGGAGCCTAATGCTGATTGAAGCATTTTGTCTTTTGTTTCAACATTGGAGTCTTCTACCTTTTTATTCTTTTGACGGAGTTTATAATTGCGTCTTGCGCATTCAAGTGAGCAAAACTTGGTAACCGTCTTTTGGGCAACGAATATTTCATTACAATGTTCGCAGATCTTTCTTATTCTGATATTACTGCTCATGTGGAATTATTAAAAACAGAAATACGGGTTATAAGAGGTATGTTTATCCGGGTCGTCTATTATTTACAAACTGTCTATTACTGTCAATTAATGCCATCATTTCTCCAAAATAGAGAATCCTGTACCTCTTTCTATACTATTCGAAAGGTACACTTTTGGGGGTCCAAAACCAAAAAAATCAGTAGAAAATATAAAAAAATTGTTCGGCTAAAATCATTTACTACATTGAGTTTGGAAAGAATATGAAAATAGAGAAAAGTATAAGAAAGCTCCTATTTCCCGATACAAAACTTACTAAAAATATAATCCAGCCTGTCCTCATTAGTCACTTCCCCTGTTATCTCCCCTAAATAATGCAAACAAAGCCGGATATCCAGTGCCAGCAAGTCTCCCGGCAAACCGTTATCCATTCCCTGTTTTACATCCTGCAATGATTTCAGCACTTCCTGCAGTGCGGCATGATGGCGGGCGTTGGTGATGATGGTGTCTTCTGTATTAACATCACCGGCCAGTACTTTATGTACCAGTGCGTCTTTCAGGTCCTGGATGTGTGCATGATTCTTTGCAGAGATAAAAAGTATTTCAGGTATACCTGCAAATTTATTGCGAATCGCTGTTTCTCCGGTGATATCTGTTTTATTTCCTACCAGGAGATAGTTTACGCTTTGTGATTCAAAAGCGTTAATCTGATTACGTATATCCGTTTCAGTGAGTTCATTCACATCAAAGAGGTAAACGACTACTCCGGCCTCGCGTATTTTCTCCATCGTTTTCTGTACACCGATACTTTCGATGGTATCCAGGCTTTCGCGGATACCGGCGGTATCTATGAGCCGGAAAAGGATGCCATCGATGTTAAGTATTTCTTCGATGGTGTCACGGGTGGTGCCTGCAATATCGCTGACGATGGCGCGATTTTCATTGAGAAGGGTATTCAGGAGTGTAGATTTACCGGCATTGGGTTTACCCACTATCGCGGTGTTCACGCCGTTTTTGATAACGTTTCCCATCCGGAAGGAATCAATGAGGTGCTTCACTACTCCGGTGGCATTGGTAACGAGGGTATATAAGCCCGTACGATCGGCGAATTCCACGTCTTCCTGGCTGAAGTCCAGTTCAAGTTCAATCAGGGCGGAAAAGGTGATTAATTGCTCGCGCAGGGCATGTAATTCTTTAGAGAAGCCACCACGCATTTGCTGCATAGCAGTTTGATGGGAGGCGGCGGAATTGCTGGCTATCAGGTCGGCCACGGATTCGGCCTGCGTGAGATCCAATTTACCGTTCAGGAATGCGCGTTGGGTAAATTCGCCTGGCTTCGCCAGGCGTGCGCCGGCTTTGATGGTAGCATCAATGATTTGTTGCTGGATATAGGGAGAACCATGACAGGATATCTCGATCACATCTTCGCCGGTATAGGAACGGGGACCTTTATAGAGGCTTACCACTACTTCATCGATGATATGACCATTGGAAACGATGTTGCCAAAATGCAGGGTATGACTGGCTTGCTGCAGGAGATCCTTTGCCGGGAATAGTCCGTTACAGATAGCATAGGTGTCGGGGCCACTCAGCCGTATTACTGCAATGGCGCCGAGGCCGGGTGCTGTTGCTACCGCCACAATTGTATCATCAAATCCTGTTAATTTACCCAGCATACCGTGATTAGTTTATGAATATTCCCAAAGGGCACAAATTTACGGACAATCGGGACTATCACCAATTCCTGAAAATCAAAAGTCCCGTTCCAACGATGTTGAAACGGGACCTTTGAAAAATATGTTTGATACAGTACTACTCCTGCAAAGTAAAGCGGATAGGGAGGTTGAACTGTACAGAAACCTGGCGGCCATTTTGCTTACCAGCTTTCCACTTAGGCATGGTTTTCACCACACGCACAGCTTCTTCTTCCAGGCCACCACCTTTTGCGGCACCTACTGTTTTTACATCTTTAATATTTCCTTCAGAATCTACTACGAACTGAACGAATACTGTACCGGAGATACCGTTTTCCTGCGCAACGCGTGGGTAACGGATATTTTTGCTCAGGTACTTGGCCAGTGCTTCTTCTCCACCAGGGAAGGTAGGAGGCTGCTCTACGAAAGTGAAGATTTCTTCTTTTGCAGGAGCAGGAGGCGGGCCTACTACACCGGTACCTTTACTATCTTCCAGTAATCCCGGATCAACTCCGTTTGGATCACCGTCCACAGTTTTGGTACTGATGGCTTTATCCTTAATATCCTCATGTTTCGGAGGTTCCTCATCCGGTGGTACTTCATTATCCTTCTTAATTACAGGAGGAGTGAACTGTACTGACGGTTTTACCGGTGGCGGTGGCGCAGGCGGTGGAGGTGGCGGAGGTGGCGTTTTCGGATCATCCGGTAACTTCACATCCTCCATCTTAATTTCCTGTATCACCGGCTTCTTTGTGTTTTCACCCTCAGAAGCTTTAACCCACTGTGATATCATGTACGTTGCAAAGAATATTACAAACAATGACGCGGTTCCCAAAATGGCATTCCGCACACGCTTATTATACTGTCTCCGCAAATCGTACGCCCCATAATCCTTGTTCCTGCCGTCAAACAGGATATCAAGAAAATCGGACTTTAAGACTTTAGCAGAATCCATTGTTGTTGTTTTATGATGGATGCAAAAAAATAATTAGTTATTTAGCCGGCGGAGCTGCGGGAGTACTTTGAACACCGTTAGCTGCTTCTGTAGATTGTATCCATTTTTTATCCTGGTCACTGATATCTACAGTTGCATAACGTTGAATCCTGTTGATGGCCATTTCATCAAGAATATCTACGAAATTCTTGTAATTAGCCTGATCATCAGCTTTAATAATCACCACAACATCTTCTGGTTCACCTTTTGCATTTCTCAGTTTGGCAACCTCATCCCTCTTTCTGATGATCTCATCTCTGATTCCTCCGGTATTGGCAAAAGATGTTGCCTTGAAGAAGTCAGGATTAGCAGAGGCATTCGGGTCTTGTGCCAAACCTTCGTAATAGTAAACACGATTATCTTTTCCGAGTAAAATGGTCAGGGCCGTACTTTCTTTTACTTTGTTCTGGTCCTTTTCATTTTCGGTATCCTTTGGCATGATCAAGTCCATTGTTTTGGGCTTGGACATGGTAGTGGTAAGCATGAAGAAGGTAATCAGGAGAAAACCTAAGTCTACCATCGGTGTCATATCTACACGGGTAGATTGTTTCTTGGATTTCGTCCCACCGTGTTTCTTGCCACCGCCACTACTACTGGTATCCATTTCTGCCATAGTAGCCAATTTTTTTTAGTTCTTAAATCAACAGTCTTCCAGGTCAGGAAGCAATTACTGTCGTTTACTTCTTAGGTGCATTTGCCTCTTCCCAGGCAGCAGTACCTTTAGGTGCTTCTTCCAGGTTTGTAACCAGGTTCAGCTTCTGAATATGCTTCTTTTTGAAGGTATCCAGGATTTCTTTGATCTTTGGATAAGGAGTCTGGTTGTCTGCTTTGATACAGTACTTCAGCTTCGCAATGCTTCCGCCTTGTGCTGCAACACCATATTCGATCCAGGCACCTAACTCATTATTAGCAGAATCTGTAGGAATTCCTTTGTCCAGTCCTGATTTCTTACGTTCGTCCTCAGAGAGGGAGAGGTATTGTTTCAGGTCTTTAATTGGTGCTCCAACACTGGCGCCGGTTACAAAGCTTTTAATTTCTTTATCGTCCAGGCCCAGTTTATACTGCGTGTTCAGATCTTCTATCAGCTTCTTTCTTTTGGGCTGACCATCCATACTGAAAAACACTCTGCCATCCTTATCTACTGTGAATAACAACACATCAGAATCAGGTAAAAGGGTGGTGTTAATAGAGGATGGGGTAACTACTGTTACCGGTTCATCCGGTTTAAACTTAGTCGCCAGCATAAAGAAAGTTAACAGCAGGAAAGCCACATCACACATTGCTGTCATGTCAATGGCCGTGCTTTTCCTTGGCATTTTAACTTTAGGCATCTTTACTCTGTTTTATGGTTTACTTTAAATAGATTCAAAACCGCTCAAATTCCACAAAATAATCTCAGATTATTTGTGGTTTGCAGCGAAGCTCTGAGTTAAAGTAAAGCCAGATTCGTCAATAGCGTAAGTGATGCTATCAATATTGGTAGTAAAGTAGTTGTACATTACGATCGCAATAGCAGATGTACCGATACCCAGTGCGGTGTTGATCAACGCCTCAGAGATACCTAACGCCAGCTGTGCAGAATCCGGAGCACCACCAGAAGACATTGCAGAGAACGCCTTGATCATACCCAATACTGTACCGAACAGACCCAACAGGGTTGCTACTGATGCAATGGTAGACAGGAACACCAGGTTCTTTTCCATCATTGGCAGTTCCAGTGCGGTAGTTTCTTCAATTTCATTCTTGATGGTCAGGATCTTCTGTTCTGTGTCCAGATCAGCATTGGTAACCATTTCTTTGTACTTTTTCAGACCTGCTTTCAGTACGTTTCCTACAGAGCCTTTCTGTTTGTCACATTCAGCCAGTGCTGCGTCTACATTTTTGTTAGCCAGGTGATACTGTACTTTACGTACCAACTCAGAACCGCTGAATTTACCTTTTGCTTTTGACAGGTACAGGAAGCGCTCGATTACGAAAGTCAAACACACCAGTAATACTGAAATCAATACAGGTACTACATAACCACCCTTGTAAACAGTACCAAACCATTTACCGATACCTGAATCTATAGGATGTCCATCGGGGTTATTACCCTGAAAGTTGGCTGGATTACCTAATACAAAAAAGAAAAACAGGAATCCTATCACTAAGCAGATAGGCACAGCCAACGTAGCGAACAGGTTGGATGACTTTTTAGGTTGATGAGAAGAAGCCTTAGCTGTAGCTGCAGTCACAGTTGTTTTAGTCTCAGCCATGTTGATTGAAATTTTAGTGTTAAAAATTAAACTATTGTTTGTTAGAAGTTTCTATTCACTTTAGAATGCCCCTCAGCACCCAATTTACTGTTTTAATCAGTGATTCGCAAAGTTATACGGTTGGTCCAAAAAAACAAGTGCAGCCCAAAAAAACCCACAAAAATTAACCTTCACACGTAAAAGCCCCATCACAGGGCTTTTAGACCACTCATTTTTTTAGAGCAAACACTTACATAAGCGAATAAACCAATATTGCAGTTCTCACAACTGATTGTTACTGTCCCAATTCTTGAAATAGTTTGATTTTTTTCAAAGTTGGACGCACAATTTAAGAAAAAATTCAAATGTTCCAACAGAAATCTCACAATTCTGCTAACTTATTTATTCCCGCGCCAGTAAACACTTTCAGGCGACGCTAATAGCATTTAGCAACACAACGTCGAATATTCCCCGCTTCATAACTTGAAAATCAATACGGCAGCGGCAATCAACTCTTCCCCCTCTATCCCTGCCATATGAAATTATTATTTGCTATAATAATAAATACTTACATAAAAAAAGTTGCCACCGCAACTATTGTTCCAACGCCTACCATTCAATTTAGCTTCTTTTTTTCCATTCCTACAGCCATTACCGCGTTTATGGATTTTCCTGATAAGTTAGTACTTAAAATACTTACTTGCAAAGGTTTTTAAAAAAACATAACAACTAATCAAGAACCAATTATTAAATCGTAATGACCAAACCATTTCATCACAAACTGATAATAGCCGTGGCAGGCGCACTTTGCCTGGGTATTACCGTTTATCAACCTGCCAGCGCACAGCGGAAAAAACACCAACGCAACGCCGCGCCAACTACTCCTGCTCCTGCCAAAGACTCTACCGGGAAACCTCCCATGATCAAGCCAGGACCCAAGCCAGGACCTAAACCCTTCGCCGAAGTAATTACCGATAAAGCCAAAGCTGATTCCGGCCTGTTCAACATCTACAAACTGGATGACCGCTTCTTTTTCGAAATCCCTGATACCCTGCTCGGAAGAGACGTACTGGTAGTAAACAGGATCTCCAAATCGGCCGCAGGCCTCCGCGCCATGATGATGGGCTTCAGCGGCGATATCATCGGCGAAAATGTGATCCGCTTTGAAAAAGGCCCCAACAATCGCATCTTCCTGAAAAATATCTCCTATGCCGATGTTTCAAAAGATTCTACCCAACCTATGTTCACGTCTGTGAGCAACTCCAATCTGCAGCCTATCGTTGCAGCATTTGATGTAAAAGCAGCATCTAAAGACGGGAAAGGTACCATTATTGACCTCACAGAATACATCAGCGGGGATAACGATATCCTGTTCTTCGACGGCCAGGTTAAGAACATGCTCAAAATCGGTGGTGCTCAGCCAGATAAATCTTACATCTCTGATGTAAAATCCTATCCGATGAATACCGAAATCAAAACCGTAAAAACATACAGCAAATCCGGCGGTCCTGCCGGCCCGGGTATGCCCCCTTCTCCGGGCGGTAATGCTACCGTGGAACTGAACAGCTCCATGGTATTGCTTCCTGCTGTGCCAATGCAGCCACGCTACTTTGATCCCCGCGTAGGTTACTTCACCACCAGCGTAACCGACTTCGATGCGGATCCGCAAGGTGTAAAAAGACTCCAGATGATCACCCGCTGGCGCCTGGAACCCAAACCGGAAGATATGGAGAAATATAAACGCGGTGAACTGGTGGAACCAGTGAAACCCATCGTGTTTTACATTGACCCTGCAACGCCGGTAAAATGGCGTAAATACCTGATCATGGGTGTGAACGACTGGCAGTCGGCCTTCGAACAGGCGGGCTTCAAAAACGCTATCATCGCTAAAATGGCGCCTACTCCCCAGGAAGATTCTACCTGGTCTATTGAAGACGCCAGATTCTCTGCTATCGTATACAAACCTTCTGATGTGCCCAATGCGAGCGGTCCTCACGTACATGATCCCCGCTCCGGTGAAATCATCGAAAGTCATATCAACTGGTACCACAACGTGATGCATTTGCTGCGTAACTGGTATTTTGTGCAGGCATCTCCCAACGATCCCCGCGCACGTAACATGCAGTTCAGCGATGAACTGATGGGAGAACTGATCCGCTTTGTATCCTCCCATGAAGTTGGTCATACCCTCGGTTTGCGTCATAACTTCGGCTCCAGCTCTACCTACCCGGTTGAAAAACTGCGCGATAAGGAATGGGTGAAAAAGAATGGTCATGCTGCTTCTATCATGGACTACGCACGTTTTAACTACGTAGCACAACCTGGCGATGGCATCACCGGAGCTGATCTCTATCCCCGTATTAACTACTACGATAAATGGGCAATCGAATGGGGCTATAAACTGCTCCCACAGGCCAAGTCACCGGAAGCTGAAACACCAATTCTCAATAAAATAACAGTTGAAAAACTGAAGGATAAGAAGTTCTGGTTCGGTACCGAATCAAACCCGGATGATCCAAGATCACAGAATGAAGACCTGGGCGACAATGCCATGATTGCCAGTACATATGGCATAAAAAACCTCCAGTATATTATGCCTAATCTCCTTAGCTGGACAAAGGTAGATAACGAAGGTTATGCAAACCTGACTGAACTTTACAGGGAAGTAGCCGGTCAGTTTAGCCGTTACATGGGCCACGTAGCCAAAAACGTAGGCGGTATCTACGAAACACCTAAAACCGTAGAGCAAGCCGGTGGCGTGTACGAATACGTACCCAAAGCGACCCAGAAAGAGGCTATACAGTTCCTGAACAAGCAACTGTTCACCACTCCGAAATGGCTGATTAACCAGGATTTATTAAGCCGTATAGGCAGTGATGGCGTTTCCCTGATCAGTTCCCGTCAAACACCGGTGCTGGACAGGCTGATGGGCACCAATACCATCAATAAACTGATTGCCGGTGAAGCTGCCCTGGGAACACAGGCTTATGCCCCTGTTGATATGCTGAATGATCTGAAAAAATCCATCTTCTCAGAACTTTATACACATCAGCCGGTAGACGTATACCGCAGAAACCTGCAACGCGACTATGTGGATAACCTTGCTGAACTGGTAGCTCCGGCTCCCCCCGCCAATCCAATGATGGGTGGCTATGCACCTCCGAGTGCATCCAAATCAGATGCTGCAGGCATTGGCCGTGCCCAGCTGGTAGCCCTGAGAACTGAGCTGCGCGCAGCTGCAGGCAGTGGCGACAGCATGACACGCAACCACCTCCAGGATCTGATTGCCCGTATCAATAAGGCACTGGATCCTAAATAACGAATCCGCATACACGAAATATCTGCACCCTTCCCGGTAACTCCGGGAAGGGTGTCTTCGTTTTATGGATGTTCAAAAGCTTATAAATTATTGTGGAAAATGCTTAATATCGCTGCATTATTAACCTAGACGCCTCAAAAGTGAAAGATCGGACTAACAAAATTACGATATACGATATCGCGCATAAACTGAATCTGTCGGCATCTACTGTTTCACGTGCACTGCAAAACAATCCGCTCATTAACCTGGAAACACGTGAAAAAGTACAAACCGCAGCTACAGAAATGGGCTATGTACCCAACTGGATTGCTTCCAGTTTGCGCAAGAAACGGTCGAACATTCTCGGCCTTATCGTACCACGTACTTCCATGTACTTTCAGAGTACGGCTATCAGCGGTATTCAGCATGAGGCGCATAAATATGGGTTCAGCATTGTGATTGGTCAGTCGGATGAAACTGTGGCGATGGAGAAGGAATTAGTACATACTTTTTACTCCCTTCGTGTAGATGGATTACTGGCGGTGGCCTCCATGTTTACCACCAACTTTGATCATTTCAGCCCGTTTATCAAGAACAATATTCCACTGGTATTTTATGATCGTGTACCTACCGATTTCCAGGGTTATACTATTACCGGAGATGATTTCAGAGGCGGCTTCCTGGCCACCGAACACCTGATCAAACAGGGATGCAAACGTATTGCCCATTTCTCCGGGGTACTTACCTGTAACCTTTATCAGCAAAGGCTTTCAGGTTATAAAGAAGCATTGGCACAATACAATATTCCTTTCGACGAAGAGCTGGTTTATATCCACGACCTGACGATGGACTCTGCGACTGTTGCTGCGCAACAATTATTTGATACGCAAAAAATGCCGGATGGTATGTTTGCCGCTAACGATAGTTCGGCGGTTGCTTTTATCCGCGAAGCGAAGAACAGGAATATTGCTGTTCCCGGGCAGATCAAAGTAGTGGGCTATTCCAATGATCTTTCTTCCCGTATTATTTCCCCTTCTTTAACTACCATTGAACAATCGGGTTATAATATGGGGCAGAAGGCGGTGGAAACAATTGTCCAACTGATCAATCATGATGAAACGGTGAAGGTGACAAAAAATTACGTATTCCCGGTGGAGTTAATCAAGCGGGAATCTACCGGAATATAATTCAATACTAAAAACTGATAACCTACAACTTTATGAAATCTTCCATTTATGTAGCATTATTCTGTACTGCTGCAGTTGCCGTATCCTCTTGTAACAAGCGTATTTACGTGCCTAACCAGGTAAATGTTCCGTTGTTGAAAGAGAAATATGAATTCAAAGGCAGTATTACTCCTACTAATCTGCAGGGGGCTTTTGCGGTGACTGATAATATCGCCATCATGGCAAATGGCCAGTATCTGTGGGGATTTAATTATGCAGATCCGGCCAATAATTATGATGATGACAATGATTTATTCCGGGATAATAACACCCGCGGAGGATTGGTAGAGGGAGCAGTTGGTTTTTTCAAGCCTATCGGCCCAAATAAGAAAGCAGTTTTTGATGTATATGCAGGTTATGGCAGCGGAAATTTCAAAACGCTGACCGGTAATTACAAGTCGGATAACGACGGTACAGGTAACATTAACCTGAATGACTACGTGATAAAAAACCGTTTCAGTAAGGTATTCATACAACCCAGTTTCGGGCTTGCCCATCGTGTGGTGGAAGCTGCGTTCAGCAGCCGTTTTTCCCTGATCAATTTTTACGACAGCAATATTGGCGTAAAGGCATTTGAAAATAATGCGGCAGAACAGAGTAAATATATGCGTATCTACGACAAAACTGTGGTGTTCTACGAGCCGGCGTTTACGGTGCGGGTGGGTTATAAATACGTAAAATTTCAGGCGCAGCTGCAGTTTTCAACGCCATTAAACGACAATAGTTTTTACGACGATAATACCAATGATAAGAACTTTAACGAGTATTTCCAGCCGGTGAATTTTAATATGGGTGTTGCGATAAATCTGGCGAAGTGGTATAATCGTAAATGATAGATAATTTTTAGGAAGATAATTTCCGGAGATGATATAAAAAAGAACGCCTTAGTGTTTGAAACACTAAGGCGTTCTTTTAATAAGTATGGCAGCTACCTACTCTCCCGCATGATGTTGCAGTACCATCGGCCATGAGGGGCTTAACTTCTCTGTTCGGAATGGGAAGAGGTGAACACCCTCGGCATAACCACCATAAGATCTTTAGCCTGTGTGAGCAGGCAATTATATGATGAAGTTCTGAGCGAACTATAAATCGTATTTGAGTCTCTTAAAGAGATGATCCTGTAACAGCTTTTCTGTTTGGATAGAAATAAATATAAATAAAGAAGCCTCAGTGTTTGTACACCAAGGCTTCTCTTAATAAGTATGGCAGCTACCTACTCTCCCGCATGATGTTGCAGTACCATCGGCCATGAGGGGCTTAACTTCTCTGTTCGGAATGGGAAGAGGTGAACACCCTCGGCATAACCACCATAAGATCTTCTTTGCTATTACAGCAAACTAATAAGATAACATATCGGGAAAGTTGTATTCTAAGACTCTTTAGCGTAATATTTAAAAAATTAAAGCTTACGGGCAATTAGTATTACTCGGCTGCGATGTTACCACCCTTACACCTGTAACCTATCAACGTCGTAGTCTCCGACGGCCCTTAAAAGTAAACTCATCTTGAAGCAGGTTTCACGCTTAGATGCTTTCAGCGTTTATCCTATCCATACATAGCTACTCTGCACTG